>NZ_NESD01000001.1 GCF_003063545.1 Limnohabitans sp. Jir61
TGCGCGGTACAAAGCGCGAAGACGTGCAGCGCGGCCAAGTGCTGTGCAAGCCAGGTTCAGTCAAGCCACACACTCACTTCACAGCTGAGATCTATGTGTTGTCTAAAGACGAAGGCGGCCGCCACACTCCATTCTTCAACAACTACCGTCCACAGTTCTACTTCCGTACGACTGACGTGACTGGTGCTATCGAGTTGCCAGAAGGCAAAGAGATGGTGATGCCAGGTGACAACGTGTCGATCACTGTGAAGTTGATCCACCCCATTGCGATGGAAGAAGGCTTGCGCTTCGCTATCCGCGAAGGCGGTAAGACTGTTGGCGCTGGTGTGGTTGCTAAGATCATTGCCTAGCCATTAGATTTAGGGGCGTAGCTTAGTGGTAAAGTTGCGGTTTCCAAAACCGTCGATGGGGGTTCGATTCCCTCCGCCCCTGCCACTAAAGCCTTAAAGCTCTGTGGTTTACCAAGCCCGCCAAGATGGCGGGCTTCGGTGTCTTAATCAACGCATAAAAAACGGTACAGGAAAACCCTCATCCATGTCTGCAGCAAATATTGAAAACGTCTCGACGGCCGCCGACAAGGCCAAGCTGGTCTTGGTGGTGGCATTGGTCGTGGCTGCTTTGGGCGGTTTTTACACGCTGTCTGAGCAAGGTGCGATCGTTCAGTGGTTGACATTGGTCGGCGGTTTGGTTGCTGCGGTAGTGGTGTTCTTGTTGTCGTTGCCAGGTCGTCAATTGGTGGCTTTTGGTAATGATGCGTGGCGTGAAGTTAATAAGGTCGTGTGGCCAACTCGTAAAGAGTCCACTCAAATGACTTTGTATGTGTTCGCCTTTGTGGTGATCATGGCGCTGTTCTTGTGGTTGACCGATAAGACCCTTGAATGGGTGTTTTACGACCTGATTCTGGGCTGGAAAAAATAATGAGCGACATCATCGACAACGCCGCAGCTGATGCGGCTGCAACGCCACCTGCTTACGTGAATCCAGATTTGCGTTGGTATGTGGTTCATGCCTATTCCGGCATGGAAAAAGCCGTCGAACGAAATATCCGTGAAAGTATTGCGCGCGCTGGTATGGAAACCAAATTCGGTCGCATCTTGGTGCCTACCGAAGAAGTGGTGGAAATGAAAAACGGTCAGCGTCGTACCGCTGAGCGTAAGTTCTTCCCAGGCTACGTGTTCGTCGAAATGGTGATGGATGACGATACATGGCACTTGGTGAAGCACACGAATAAAGTGACAGGTTTTGTGGGTGGTGCTAAGAACCGCCCTGCGCCTATTTCTGAGGCGGAAGTCCAGAAGATCGTGAGCCAAATGCAAGACGGTGCGGACAAGCCTCGTCACAAAGTTGAGTTCATGGTGGGCGAGTTGGTGCGTGTCAAAGAAGGCCCGTTCACCGATTTCAATGGTTCAGTCGAGGAAGTTAACTACGAGAAAAGCAAAGTGCGCGTCTCGGTCACCATCTTCGGTCGCGCAACACCCGTCGAATTGGAATTTGGTCAGATCGAAAAGACCTGATCGGTTCAAAAAAAGTTTTTTGGTTTGGTGCTTCCCGACTCGGTGCCAAACATGTGAAGTGAGTCGTTAACCCCGGGGAGTTCGCAAGAACGTTTGCACCCGCAAGGAGAAAAGCATGGCGAAAAAAATCGTCGGTTTTATCAAGCTGCAAGTTCCAGCAGGTAAAGCTAATCCATCGCCACCTATTGGCCCAGCATTGGGTCAACGTGGTTTGAACATCATGGAATTCTGCAAGGCGTTCAATGCCCAAACCCAAGGCGTTGAGCCAGGTTTGCCATTGCCAGTGGTCATCACTGCGTTTGCAGACAAATCCTTTACTTTCATCATCAAGACGCCTCCAGCGACTACCTTGATCAAGAAGGCCATCAAGTTGGACAAGGGCTCTGCCCGTCCTCACGCTGACAAAGTTGGCAAGATCACTCGCGCTCAGCTCGAAGAGATCGCTAAAACTAAGATGGAAGACTTGAATGCTGCCGACTTAGACGCAGCTGTTCGCATCATCGCCGGCTCTGCCCGTTCGATGGGCGTGACTGTGGAGGGCGTGTGAGATGGCCAAGTTGACTAAAAAACAAAAAGCCTTCGTGGGCAAGGTCGAAAGCACAAAGCTCTACGCTTTGGTTGATGCTTTGGGCATTGTCAAAGAGTGCGCCACTGCCAAGTTCGATGAGTCTATCGACGTGTCTGTGCAACTCGGTATCGACGCTAAGAAATCTGACCAAGTGGTGCGTGGCGCCGTGGTCTTGCCTAACGGCACTGGTAAAACTGCCCGCGTGGCCGTGTTCGCCCAAGGCGCTAAAGCTGAAGAAGCTAAAGCTGCTGGTGCTGACGTGGTTGGCATGGACGACTTGGCTGCTATGGTCAAGGCCGGCGACATGCCTTTCGACGTGGTGATTGCTGCTCCTGACGCGATGCGCGTTGTGGGTACTTTGGGTCAAATCTTGGGCCCACGTGGTCTGATGCCTAACCCCAAAGTCGGCACCGTCACACCAGACGTCGCTACCGCTGTGCGCAATGCCAAAGCTGGTCAAGTCCAGTTCCGCGTTGACAAAGCCGGTATCGTGCACAGCACCATCGGTCGTCGTTCATTCGACACCGACAAGCTGCAAGGTAATTTGGCTGCATTGGTCGAAGCTTTGAATAAAGCCAAGCCAGCATCCAGCAAAGGTGTTTACCTGCGCAAAGTTGCCGTGTCCTCCACCATGGGTGTGGGCGTGCGCGTTGATGTGCAAACTGTTGGCGCTTAAGGCGACGACTTTGAATCTGAGCGCGCAAGTCGCGCTCAAAAATCCGAGCCACGTGAAAGCATGGCTCAGAGTGGTGGGCTGAGGCAACTTCTCGAAGTTGCACAGGCCATCCAAGACCGTTGGTGTGGGGCTTGATCCCACTTAATTGAATGACCAACGCAGATGGCGATCCCGCTCGACGGAATTCTTCCTGACAGTTAGGTCGCTGCAAAAGTGGCGTGTCAACGGGTATAGACCTGAAGACACATTTAAAGGAGTAGACCTTGAGTCTTAATCGCAGTGAGAAAGAAGCGGTCATTTCAGAAGTGACCACGCTCGCCGCCCAAGCTCAAACGCTGGTGATTGCGGAATACCGCGGCATCACGGTCGCTGACATGACTAAATTGCGCAACCAAGCGCGTAGCAATGGTGTGAGCCTGAGCGTGTTGAAAAACACACTCGCACGCCGTGCTGTGACTGGTAGCTCATTCGAAGTCGTCGCTGACCAGATGACCGGCCCGCTGATCTATGGCTTCTCTGTTGACGCAATCGCTGCCGCTAAGGTGGTGGCTGAGTTCGCGAAAACCAACGACAAGTTGGTGATCCGTGCTGGCGTTTACGGTGGTAAAGCTTTGGACGCAAACGGCGTTAAGCAATTGGCAAGCATCCCTTCGAAAGAAGTGTTGTTGGCTCAGTTGTGTGGCTTGTTGATGTCGCCTATGTCTCGCACCGCAGTGGTGTTGGGCGCATTGGCTGCTCAAAAAGGCGAAACAGCTGCCGCTTAATGCGCAGCTCGTGTTTTAACTAATTGTTAGGAAATAAAAATGGCATTCGATAAAGACGCATTTTTGACCGCGCTCGACAGCATGACGGTCTTGGAACTCAACGAATTGGTGAAAGCCATCGAAGAGAAGTTTGGCGTGAGCGCTGCAGCTATGGCTGCTCCCGCTGCTGGCGGCGGTGGCGGCGGTGCTGCTGCTGAAGAGAAGTCTGAATTCAACGTTGTGTTGACAGACGCTGGTGCAAACAAAGTGTCCGTGATTAAAGCAGTTCGCGAAATCACCGGTCTGGGCTTGAAAGAAGCCAAAGACATGGTTGACGGCGCTCCAAAGGCTGTGAAAGAAGGCGCTTCTAAGGCTGACGCTGAAGCCGCTAAGAAGAAGCTCGAAGAAGCTGGTGCTAAGGTTGAACTGAAGTAATTCGGTTCGCTTTCGAGGCTGGAGTGTCCCGTTAAGGGCCTCCAGCCTTCTGTGCTTACAGAGCACACCCAAAAGCAGGTCGAAATTAACCTTCTTTTGAGTGTCTTCTGACCCCAACTGCAGAAGATGCCTTGGTTCGGGTTGCGTGCAATGCGCAACCGTCCGCCAACGCTGGTAGAGGCCAGCCGCCAAGCCTGACGTGTGGGACGTGATGTCCCATGCTGAAAACAGTTCTGAAAGATCAAGCCCGGAGATCTCATGGCCTACTCATACACCGAACGCAAGCGTATCCGCAAGAGTTTCGGCAGCCGCGACAGCGTGCTGGAAATTCCATATTTGTTGCAAATGCAAAAAGACGCGTACACCGCGTTCTTGCAAGCTGACGTTATTCCTAAAAAGCGTACCAACGAAGGTCTGCAAGCTGCTTTTGAAGCTGCATTCCCAATCGTGTCGCACAACGGTTTTGTCGAGATGAAATATCTCGAATACAACTTGGCCAAGCCCGCCTTTGATGTGCGTGAATGCCAAACACGTGGTTTGACTTTCTCTTCAGCTGTGCGCGCACGCGTGCAACTCATCATTTACGACCGTGAGTCTTCGACACCACAGTCCAAAGTGGTCAAGGAAGTGAAAGAGCAAGAGGTCTACATGGGCGAAGTGCCTTTGATGACGGACAAAGGCTCCTTCATCATCAACGGTACAGAGCGCGTGATCGTGTCTCAGTTGCACCGTTCTCCTGGCGTGTTCTTCGAACACGACAAGGGCAAGACACACAGCTCTGGCAAATTGTTGTTCAGTGCTCGCATCATCCCTTACCGCGGTTCATGGCTCGATTTCGAATTCGATCCAAAAGACTTGCTGTACTTCCGCGTCGACCGTCGCCGTAAGATGCCAGTGTCTATTCTGTTGAAAGCCATTGGCTTGACTCCAGAAACCATCCTCGCGAACTTCTTCGTGAACGATAACTTCCGCTTGATGGACAGCGGCGCACAAATGGAATTTGTGGCCGAGCGTCTGCGTGGTGAAGTGGCTCGCTTTGACATCACTGACAAAGCTGGCAAAGTGATCGTTGCCAAAGACAAGCGCGTGACTGCACGTCACACCCGCGAGTTGGACGAAAGCAAAACCACGCACATCAGCGTGCCAGAAGACTTCTTGATTGGCCGCGTGTTGGCCAAGAACATCATCGACAGCGACACCGGCGAATTGATTGCCCGTGCCAACGATGAGTTGACAGAAGCCTTGCTCAAGAAATTGCGCGAAGCCGGTGTGCAAGAGCTGCAATGTATCTACACCAACGAACTCGACCAAGGTGCGTACATTTCGCAAACGCTGCGTACAGACGAAACCGTGGACGAATTCGCTGCCCGCGTGGCCATCTATCGCATGATGCGCCCAGGCGAGCCACCGACAGAAGACGCAGTGCAAGCCTTGTTCCAACGTTTGTTCTACAACCCAGACACGTACGATTTGTCGCGCGTGGGTCGTATGAAGTTCAACGCCAAAGTGGGCACTGCTGAATCAACAGGTCCTATGGTCTTGACCAACGACGACATCTTGTCAGTGGTGAAGATCTTGGTGGACTTGCGTAACGGCCGTGGCGAAGTTGATGACATCGACCACTTGGGTAACCGTCGCGTGCGTTGCGTGGGCGAATTGGCCGAAAACCAATACCGTACAGGTTTGGCACGTATCGAAAAAGCCGTGAAAGAGCGTTTGGGCCAAGCCGAGCAAGAACCGCTCATGCCTCACGACTTGATCAACTCCAAGCCCATCTCTGCTGCGCTCAAAGAATTCTTCGGCGCATCACAGTTGTCACAGTTTATGGACCAAACCAACCCATTGGCCGAGATCACGCACAAGCGTCGCGTCTCTGCTTTGGGTCCAGGCGGTTTGACGCGCGAACGTGCAGGCTTTGAAGTGCGTGACGTGCACGTGACCCACTACGGTCGTGTGTGCCCTATCGAAACACCAGAAGGTCCAAACATTGGTTTGATCAACTCTTTGGCTTTGTACGCCCGCTTGAACGAGTACGGTTTCATTGAAACCCCATACCGTCGCGTGGTCGATGCCAAAGTGACGATGGACATCGATTACTTGTCCGCCATCGAAGAAGGCAAATACGTCATCGCTCAGGCCAACGCGGCTTTGGACAAAGACGGCAAGCTGACTGGCGACTTGGTGTCTGCCCGTGAAAACGGCGAATCCATTTTGTGCGGCGCAGAGCGCATCCAGTACATGGACGTGTCTCCAGCGCAGATCGTGTCAGTGGCGGCCTCTTTGGTTCCGTTCCTCGAGCACGATGACGCGAACCGCGCTTTGATGGGTGCCAACATGTCACGCCAAGCCGTGCCAGTGTTGCGTCCAGAAAAACCAATGGTCGGTACCGGTATCGAGCGCGTTGCTGCGGTCGACTCGGGCACTGTGGTAACTGCTACTCGCGGTGGTGTGGTTGATTACGTTGACGCAACCCGCGTTGTGGTTCGCGTGAACGACGCTGAAGCACAAGCTGGCGAAGTGGGCGTGGACATCTACAACCTCATCAAGTACCAACGTTCTAACCAAAACACCAACATCCATCAGCGTCCGATCGTCAAGCGTGGCGACAAGATTGCTAAGGGTGACGTGGTGGCTGACGGCGCTTCAACTGACCTCGGCGAAATCGCCATCGGTCAAAACATGTTGATCGCTTTCATGCCTTGGAACGGCTACAACTTCGAAGACTCGATCTTGATCAGCGAGCGCGTGGTGGCAGAAGACCGCTACACCTCGATCCACATCGAAGAACTCGTGGTGATGGCTCGCGACACCAAGTTGGGTGCAGAAGAAATCACACGCGATATTCCAAACTTGGCTGAGCAACAACTCAACCGTTTGGATGACTCCGGCATCATCTACGTGGGTGCAGAAGTGCAACCCGGCGACACACTGGTCGGCAAGGTCACGCCAAAAGGCGAAACCACGCTCACACCAGAAGAAAAACTGTTGCGCGCGATCTTCGGCGAGAAAGCCAGCGATGTGAAAGACACATCACTGCGCGTGAGCCAAGGTTCGCAAGGTACGGTTATCGACGTGCAAGTCTTCACGCGTGAGGGCATCGTGCGTGACAAACGTGCTCAGCAAATTATTGATGACGAACTCAAGCGTTTCCGCCTCGACTTGAACGACCAGCTCCGCATCGTGGAAGCTGACGCGTTTGACCGTATCGAAAAACTCTTGAACGGCAAAACAGCCAACGGTGGTCCTAACAAGTTGGCCAAGGGCAGCAAAATCGACAAGGCCTACTTGGCATCTGTCGAGAAGTTCCACTGGTTCGACATCCGTCCTTCTGATGAAGAAACTGCAGGCCAGTTGGAAAGCATCAAGAACGCGATGGAACAAACCCGTCACAGCTTTGACTTGGCCTTCGAAGAGAAGCGCAAGAAGTTGACGCAAGGCGACGAATTGCCAGCAGGCGTGTTGAAGATGGTCAAGGTCTACTTGGCAGTCAAGCGTCGCTTGCAGCCTGGTGACAAGATGGCCGGTCGTCACGGTAACAAGGGTGTGGTGTCAAAGATCGTTCCGGTCGAAGATATGCCTTACATGGCCGATGGCACACCTTGCGACATCGTGTTGAACCCCTTGGGCGTTCCTTCACGTATGAACGTGGGTCAGGTGTTGGAAGTTCACTTGGGTTGGGCTGGTAAAGGTATCGGCCAACGCATTGGCAACATGCTCCAAGAGCAAGCCAAAGCTGCTGAAATCCGCGCCTTCATGGAAGAGTTGTACAACGGTTCTGGCCGCAAGGAAGACCTGAGCAAGCTCAACGACACGCAAATTGTCGAGATGGCTGGCAACTTGACCAACGGTGTTCCATTTGCAACCCCCGTGTTCGACGGCGCTGCAGAAGAAGACATCCGCACCATGTTGAAGTTGGCTTACCCAGATGACATCGCCAAGGCGAAAGGTCTGACAGCCACACGTACACAAGCAAACTTGTTTGACGGCCGTACTGGCGAAGCTTTCGAGCGTCCAACCACCATCGGCTACATGCACTTCTTGAAGCTCCACCATTTGGTCGATGACAAGATGCACGCACGTTCTACCGGTCCATACAGCTTGGTCACACAGCAGCCGCTGGGTGGTAAGGCTCAGTTCGGTGGCCAGCGTTTCGGTGAGATGGAGGTGTGGGCTTTGGAAGCTTACGGCGCGTCTTACACATTGCAAGAAATGTTGACCGTCAAGTCCGACGACGTGCAAGGCCGTACCAAGGTGTACGAGAGCATTGTCAAAGGCGAGCACTCGATCGAAGCGGGCATGCCCGAATCGTTCAACGTGTTGGTCAAAGAAATTCGTTCATTGGGCATCGACATTGAGTTGGACCGCGCTTAAGCGGTTTGACGAAAAGAAGGATTTAAAACATGAAATCATTACTCGACCTGTTCAAGCAGTTCACGCCCGATGAGCATTTCGATGCCATCAAAATTGGCATGGCTTCTCCTGAGAAGATCCGTTCATGGTCTTTCGGCGAAGTGAAAAAGCCAGAAACCATCAACTACCGTACCTTCAAGCCTGAGCGCGATGGTCTGTTTTGCGCCAAGATCTTTGGCCCGATCAAAGACTACGAATGCTTGTGCGGCAAATACAAACGCCTCAAGCACCGTGGCGTGATTTGCGAAAAGTGCGGCGTTGAAGTCACACAAACCAAAGTGCGTCGCGAGCGTATGGGTCACATCGACCTGGCCGCACCTTGCGCACACATCTGGTTCTTGAAGTCACTGCCGTCACGTTTGGGCCTCGTGTTAGACATGACCTTGCGTGACATCGAACGCGTGTTGTACTTTGAAGCCTATGTCGTGACCGATCCCGGCATGACACCTTTGAAGAAATTCGCCATCATGTCGGAAGACGACTACGAAGCCAAAGTGGTGGAGTACGGTGACGAATTCATCGCCAAGATGGGCGCTGAAGGCATCAAAGATTTGCTCGAAGGTCTCGACCTCGACGTTGAAATCGAGAAGTTGCGCAACGACCTGACTGGTTCAGAACTCAAGATCAAGAAAAACGCCAAGCGTTTGAAATTGATGGAAGCGTTCAAGAAGTCTGGCATCAAGCCCGAGTGGATGGTGTTGTCTGTCTTGCCCGTGTTGCCACCTGATTTGCGCCCTCTGGTGCCTTTGGATGGCGGTCGTTTTGCGACCTCCGATTTGAACGACTTGTACCGTCGCGTGATCAACCGTAACAGCCGCCTGCGTCGTTTGCTCGAGCTGAAGGCGCCTGAAATCATTGCACGCAACGAAAAGCGTATGTTGCAAGAAGCCGTGGACAGCTTGCTGGACAACGGCCGTCGCGGCAAGGCCATGACAGGTGCTAACAAGCGCGCCTTGAAGTCATTGGCTGACATGATCAAAGGCAAGAGCGGTCGTTTCCGTCAAAACTTGTTGGGTAAGCGCGTCGACTACTCGGGTCGTTCAGTGATTACCGTCGGCCCAACTTTGAAACTGCACCAGTGCGGTTTGCCAAAGTTGATGGCACTCGAGTTGTTCAAGCCTTTCATCTTCTCGCGTCTCGAAGCCATGGGCATCGCGACCACGATCAAGGCTGCGAAGAAAGAAGTCGAATCCGGTTCAGCCGTGGTGTGGGACATCTTGGAAGAGGTGATTAAAGAGCACCCTGTCATGTTGAACCGTGCGCCTACGCTGCACCGCTTGGGTATTCAAGCCTTTGAACCTATCTTGATCGAAGGTAAAGCCATTCAGTTGCACCCACTCGTCTGTTCAGCGTTTAACGCCGACTTCGACGGTGACCAAATGGCCGTTCACGTGCCTTTGTCTGTGGAAGCACAGATGGAAGCTCGTACCTTGATGCTCGCTTCGAACAACGTGTTGTTCCCAGCTTCGGGCGAACCTTCTATCGTTCCTTCACAAGACGTTGTGTTGGGCTTGTACTACGCCACCCGTGACCGTATCAACGGCAAGGGTGAAGGCTTGGTGTTTGCCAACGTGCCCGAAGTGCAGCGTGCTTTGGACGCCGGTGTGGTTGAGTTGACTGCCAAAGTCAGCGTGCGTATCACCGAGTGGACCAAAGATAAGCAAACAGGCGAATTCAACGAAGTGACCAAGTTGGTGGACACCACTGTGGGTCGCGCGTTGTTGTCTGAGATTTTGCCTAAGGGCTTGCCATTCGATGTGATCAACAGAGCGTTGAAGAAGAAAGAAATTTCTAAACTCATCAACGTTGCGTTCCGCAAGTGCGGTTTGAAAGACACCGTGGTGTTTGCCGACAAGCTGTTGCAAAACGGTTTCCGTTTGGCCACACGCGCTGGTATCTCGATTGCGATTGACGACATGTTGGTGCCACCAGAAAAAGGCGGCATCATCGCGGCGTCTGAAAAAGAAGTCAAAGACATCGAACAACAATACGTGTCTGGTTTGGTGACTTCTGGCGAGCGTTACAACAAGGTGGTCGACATCTGGGGTAAGGCTGGCGACGCTGTGTCAAAAGTGATGATGGACCAACTCCGCAAAGAGAAGACCATCGACCGTCACGGTAACGAAGTCGATCAAGAATCGTTCAACTCCATCTACATGATGGCCGACTCTGGCGCTCGCGGTTCTGCCGCTCAGATCCGTCAGTTAGCCGGTATGCGTGGTTTGATGGCCAAGCCTGACGGCTCCATCATTGAGACCCCTATCACGGCGAACTTCCGTGAAGGTCTGAACGTGTTGCAGTACTTTATTTCCACCCACGGTGCACGTAAAGGTCTGGCCGACACCGCGTTGAAGACAGCGAACTCAGGTTACTTGACACGTCGTTTGGTTGACGTGACGCAAGACTTGGTCGTGACCGAAAACGATTGCGGCACAACCAATGGTCAACTCATGCGCGCCATCGTTGAAGGCGGTGAAGTGATTGAGTCCTTGCGTGACCGTATCTTGGGTCGCGTTGCGGCTGATGATGTGGTGAGCCCAGAGTCTCGCGCTGTGTTGGTCAAAGCTGGCGTGATGCTGGACGAAGACATCATTGACGAAATCGAAGCCGCAGGCGTTGACGAAGTCAAAGTGCGCACCGCATTGAATTGCGAAACACGCTTTGGTTTGTGCTCCATGTGCTACGGCCGTGACTTGGGTCGCGGCGGTTTGGTGAACAACGGTGAAGCTGTCGGCGTGATCGCTGCTCAGTCCATCGGTGAACCCGGTACACAGCTGACCATGCGTACGTTCCACATCGGTGGTGCCGCGTCTCGTGCAGCCGTGGCTTCTAGCGTCGAAGCTAAGTCGAATGGTGTGATTGGTTTCAACTCCACCATGCGTTATGTGTCCAACACCAAGGGCGAGTTGGTGGTGATTTCTCGCTCCGGCGAAATCATCATCCACGACGAACATGGTCGCGAGCGTGAGCGTCACAAAGTGCCGTATGGTGCGATTCTGTCGGTCAAGCCAGACCAGGCCATCAAGGCTGGCGTCATCTTGGCCAACTGGGATCCATTGACACGACCCATCATCACTGAATTCGCCGGTAAGGTGCAATTCGAAAACGTCGAAGAAGGCCTCACGGTTGCTAAGCAGATGGACGAAGTCACAGGCTTGTCCACCTTGGTGGTGATTGACCCGAAACGTCGCGGCTCGACCAAAGTGGTTCGCCCACAGGTCAAGCTGATCGATGCCTCTGGCAAAGAAGTGAAGATTCCTGGCACAGACCACGCGGTGACGATTGGCTTCCAAATCGGCGCGTTGATCCAAGTGCGTGATGGCATGGATGTGGGCCCAGGCGAAGTCTTGGCACGTATCCCTGTTGAAGGTCAAAAGACCCGCGACATTACCGGCGGTTTGCCACGTGTGGCCGAACTGTTCGAAGCCCGTTCACCCAAAGACAAGGGTATGTTGGCTGAGATGACCGGTACTGTGTCGTTTGGTAAAGAAACCAAAGGCAAGGTTCGTTTGCAGATCACTGATCCAGAAGGCAAAGTGTGGGACGAACTCATTCCTAAAGAGAAGAACATCTTGGTCCACGAAGGCCAAGTGGTCAACAAAGGCGAGAGCGTTGTGGACGGCCCAGCCGACCCACAAGACATCTTGCGTTTGCTCGGTATGGAAGAGTTGGCTCGCTACATCGTCGACGAAGTGCAAGACGTTTACCGCTTGCAAGGCGTGAAGATCAACGACAAGCACATTGAAGTGATCGTGCGTCAAATGCTGCGTCGTGTTGTGGTCGAAAGCGTGGGTGATTCCAACTACATCGCTGGCGAACAAGTTGAGCGTTCTGAGATCCTCAACACCAACGAAGCACTGCAACGTGATGGCAAAGTCCCAGCGACTTTCACCAACTTGTTGTTGGGTATTACCAAAGCTTCCTTGTCGACCGACTCGTTCATCTCTGCGGCTTCTTTCCAAGAAACCACACGTGTGTTGACCGAAGCGGCCATCATGGGCAAGCGCGACGAATTGCGCGGCTTGAAGGAAAACGTCATCGTCGGTCGCCTGATCCCCGCAGGTACCGGTATGGCTTATCACAAAGCCCGCAAGGTCAAAGACGCCATGGACGACGCCGAGCGCCGCGCCATTGCTGAAGCCGAGGCTGCTGAGTTGGCTGGAGGCTCTTCGGACGAAGAGACTCAAGTCGACCACGGTGCTGGCGAAGAAGCGTAAAGCGACCCCCTCAACAAAGGCCCGAAAGGGCCTTTGTTGTTTGGGCCGATCGGTCAAAGCACAAGGAGTGCAACATGCTTGATGCGTGGTGGTTTTGGTTATTTGTCGCCGTGATGGTGTTTTGGAGCGTGGGTGCGTACCGCCGCTTGGTGGGCTTGCGCACGGCGGTGAACAAACAGTTTGCGGTGCTTGAAGAACTCATGCTGCGCTACCAAGCGCTGGTACAAGAGGCCACCACGGCTGCCGTGACCTCGCCATCAGGTTGGCAAACCGCGGTGTCGCCAGAGTTGGGTGCGAGCCACTGGACGCGCTTGCAAGTGGCAGCAAATTTGTCGGCCATGGCCTTGGCGCGCATGCAAGAGCATCCGCTAGACCCATCCTCATCCATTGCACTTGTAGCAACCAGCCGTGATTTGCAAGCTGCATGGGAAGCCCTCACACATCCGGATGTGTACTACGTGTCAGTGCCAGCTGAGCTGACGCAACGCTGGGCTGAGTTGGGTATTTCTATTCAGCCCGATTTGCAGCGATTTAACCAAGCCATCATCAACTACAACGACGCGATTGACATGTTTCCTGCCACGTGGATGGCTCGCTTGTTCAAGTTCAAACCTGGACGCATTTTGGAATGAGTGAACACAAACCTACATCCGTCCCGCTGTGGCAACAGCTGCAAGCTGTGGCTCAAGCCTTGGCGCAAGTGCGACGTGGTGTGTCTGGCACCGTAGCCTTAGAGGCCGTGCCATCTGCTTTGCGCCCAGGCGTGCAAGCCTTGTTGTTTCAAGCATTGCGCCAACTTGGCCGTGCGCAAGCCTTGCGTGCGCAATTGGCCTCGCGTACGCCCGCACCATTGCCCGACGCTTTGCTATGTACAGCGCTTGCGCTGGCATGGGATCCAGACAACGCACCTTACGAGCCACACACCTTGGTGAACCAAGCCGTTGAAGCCGCTAAGAAAACCCGTAGCTTGCAAATGCAAGCTAATTTTTTGAATGCATGCTTGCGACGTTTTTTGCGCGAGCGTGATGCCTTGGTGGCGGCCACAGACACCGATGTGCAATCGCAGTGGAATCATCCAGAGTGGTGGGTCAAGCGTTTGCAGCAAGATCATCCTGACCACTGGCAAGACATCTTGCGCGCCAACAACCAAGCAGCGCCCATGACATGGCGCGTCAACACCTCGCGCATCATTCGTGAAGCCTTGCAAATGGATTGGGTCAACCACGGCCTGCAGTCGCAGCCTGTTGGCGAGCAAGGCTTGGTACTCTCACAAGCGCATAGCGTGCGTGATATTCCAGGTTTCGCCGAAGGTTTGTGCTCCGTGCAAGACGCGGCCGCACAATGTGCCGCACAGATTCTGCTGAAAGACTTTGCGCCAGCAGATCAAGCGTTGCGTATCTTGGATGCATGCGCTGCGCCTGGCGGAAAAACGGCGCACTTGCTGGAGTTGCTCAATGACAAGTCAGAAGTGACGGCGTTGGATATTGACCCGCAGCGTTGTGAACGTATTGCGCAAAATTTGCAGCGCATTGGGCGTCAAGCCAAAGTCATTGCCGCTGATGCAGCACTTACCAAAACCTGGTGGGACGGGAAGCAGTTTGATGCCATTCTCTTAGATGCGCCATGTACTGCCTCAGGTATCGTGCGTCGTCACCCCGATGTCCGTTGGTTACGTCGCGATGCAGACATCGCCAAATTGGCGGGAATTCAGAAAAACCTACTCAACCAGTTGTGGCCATTGGTCAAGCCGGGCGGTAGGTTGCTCTACTGTACCTGTTCGGTATTCATGGCCGAAGGCGAGAACCAAGCCAAAACGTTTGTTGAACACAACACCAATGCCTGTTTACTGCCGTCTCTAGGGCATTTAAGACCCCAAAATGGCACAACAAGCGCCTTGCTCACCGACAATCTAGACGGTGATCACGATGGCTTTTATTACGCACTGTTCGAAAAAATTCCAGCGGCTTGAAGCGCTCTTTTTGAGCGGCTTTCAAAGCGCAAGGCGACTGTGCGTGTGGATGTGCGTTGCTATGAGCTTGGCTTTGCCAACCCTATCGCAAGCCGATACGCCTGTTGAGTTACAGTCGTTGAAATTAGAGCGCGATGAATCTTCGCTTTACATGAGTGGCAGCTGGCGCTTCGATTTGCCAGCTGCGCTTGAGGATGCGTTGCTCAAAGGCATCACCTTGTACTTTGTGACCGAGGTCGATATCAGTCAAGAGCGCTGGTACTTTTACAACCAACGCGTGGCGCACGCCGAGCGACATGTGCGTTTGTTCTATCAACCACTCACGCGTCGTTGGCGCGTCAATATTTCCCCTCAGTCTTTCAACGTCAGCGGTTTAGGTATGAGCCTAGGTCAAAGCTATGACACAGCAGAAGAGGCCATCGGTGCCGTTCGCCGTATCGTGCAGTGGCGAATCGCCAATGCAGCGGATTACAACCCAGACGCGAAGCAAACCATCAGCATCAATTTCAGGCTCGATCTCAAGCAGTTGCCACGTCCTTTGCAGATTGGCGCGGCAGGACAGAGCGACTGGAATATTGGCTTTAGCAAAACGCAGCGTTTGGAGTTGACGCCATGATTGAGCTTGCAGAAAAGCGTTCGCGCCTTTCTAGCTTTCAGTTGCGGTGGTTATTGGTCATCAGTGCAGCCGTCGTGCTGGGGTTGGGGCTGGTCTTGCTGTTTTTGTTGACGCAAGCCACCGACAACCGTGAACTTTACGAACGCAACTACCGTCAACTGTTTGGCTTGAACGTAGTCGTGGCCACCTTGCTGATGGGGGTTATTGGTTGGTTGTCCCTGCGATTGTTGGTGCGGCTGCGTCAAGGCAAATTCGGAAGTCGATTACTTTTGAAAATTGCTGCCACCTTTGCGCTAGTGGGCTTTGTACCAGGCATTCTGATCTACAGCGTTTCCTATCAATTCGTCTCTCGTTCTATTGAGAGTTGGTTTGATGTGAAGGTCGAAGGTGCCTTGGACGCGGGTCTGAGCTTAGGGCGAACCACCTTAGACACGATAGCCAACGATCTAGGCCAAAAAACACGCTCTGCGACAGCACAAATCAATGACCTACCAGATGCATCGGTGGGCCTTGCTCTGGAACGCCTGAAAGATCAGCTCGGGGCAGACGATGTGATTTTGTGGAGCACCTCAGGCCAAGCTCTGGCAAGCGCGGGTGATTCGCGTTACAAAATTAATCCGGAGCGTCCGACCCCTGCACAGTTGCGACTTGTCAAAACACAAAGCGTGGTGACCGTCATCGATGGCTTGGATGAAGCAGAGGTACAAGGTACCTCAAAAGCACGCGTGAGAGCTTTGGTGCTGGTGTCACCTTCGGGTTTAGGTTTGTTGATAGAGCCACGTGTTTTACAGGTCACCAAGGCCATTCCTCCAACGTTGGTGAGCAATGCCTTGGCTGTGGAAGTGGCTTATCGCGAATACCAAGAGCGCGCATTGGGGCGCGATGGCTTGCGCAGCATGTACATCGGCACATTGACGCTTAGTTTGTTTTTGGCAGTATTTGGTGCCGTGTTGTTGGCCGTGTTGTTGGGTAATCAATTGGCGCGTCCTTTGTTGATGCTGGCCGAGGGTGTGCGCGATGTGGCTGCGGGTGACTTGAGCCCCAAACCTGCCTTGCAAGGTCGCGATGAATTAGGTGGATTGACACGCTCATTTGCATTGATGACGCAGCAACTGGCTGACGCACGTACAGCCGTGGATCGAAGCATGTTGCAGGTGCACACCTCGCGTGCCAACTTGCAAACCATTCTGGATAACCTCACTGCGGGCGTGATCGTGTTGACCGAGGACGGTCGCATCAAATCCTCCAACCCTGGTGCAACACGTATCTTGCGCATCCCATTGGCAGCGTGGGAAGGTCGCGCATTAAGCGACATTGAAGGTTTGGTGGAGTTTGCAGAACATGTGCGCCGTGAGTTCGATGGCTTCTTGGGTGAGCGCAGTCAACATGGTTTGGACCACTGGCAACAATCGTTCGAGCTGCATGCCACGGCCATCAGCCCCGCTGTGATGCTCAGTGATGACAAGCAACAGCACATCACGCTGCTGGCGCGTGGGGCTGTACTGCCTAACAACGGCCGCTTGTTGGTGTTTGACGATATTTCTGAAATTGTTTCTGCCCAGCGTGCGCAGGCATGGGGCGAAGTTGCCCGTCGTTTGGCGCATGAAATCAAAAACCCACTCACCCCTATTCAGCTCTCAGCCGAGCGGCTAGAGATGAAGCTCACAGGAAAGCTGCAAGACCCAGAGCAACTCATACTGAATAAATCGGTCAAGACCATCGTGGACCAAGTCGATGCGATGAAGCGTTTGGTCAACGAGTTTCGCGACTATGCGCGGTTGCCTGTGGCAGAACTCAAACCCCTCGACCTCAACGCTTTGGTGCAAGAAGTGATGCAACTCTACGGTGCAGAAAATGCCGCAGTGCCAGTGTTTGCTCAGCTGGATGAGGCTTGCCCCATCATCTATGGTGATGCCCAGCAGCTCCGCCAAGTGGTTCATAACCTGTTGCAAAACGCGCAAGATGCGACTGAAGGCCAAGCGCATCCTATGGTGTCCATTGCCACTCAGTGGGTTAGCACAACCGGACGTGTGAGACTGGTTGTCAAAGATAACGGGCCAGGGTTCCCCCTAAAAATTTTGAACCGCGCCTTTGAGCCCTATGTCACGACCAAGAGTCGCGGTACAGGGTTGGGATTAGCTGTGGTGAAGAAAATTGCCGATGAACATTCGGCTCGAATTGATTTAAAAAATCGTGGATTGGAAGGTCGGGTGATCGGGGCGCAAGTGTCGTTATCATTCCAAGTTGCAGAATCACAACAAAACCAACTGATTTAATCCAGCGAGACAAGTTAAAACATGGCGAACATTTTGGTGGTGGATGACGAATTGGGCATTCGGGACCTCTTGTTTGAGATCCTCAATGACGAAGGTCACGCAGTAGAAGTGGCAGAAAACGCAGCCCAAGCGCGTTTGGCGCGCCAAGCAGCGCGCCCTGATTTGGTCTTGTTGGACATTTGGATGCCCGACACCGATGGCGTCACATTGCTCAAAGAATGGGCGGGCGCAGGTTTGTTGAACATGCCCGTGATCATGATGAGTGGCCACGCCACCATCGACACCGCCGTCGAAGCTACCCGCATTGGCGCGCAAGCCTTCCTAGAAAAACCCATCACCATGCAAAAGCTGCTCAAAGCAGTGGAGCAAGGTTTAGCGCGCAAGCCCATGGCAGCAGCTTCTCTTAAAGGTGCTATTGCCCAACAAGGGGGCAAAGATGTCGTCGGTGCAACGGCTGTTTCAGCGCCGCAGGCGGTGGTGTTACCACCCACGCATCAAAGTTTTGATTTAGAACTACCCTTGCGTGAAGCGCGTGATGCGTTTGAGCGTGCGTATTTTGAATACCACCTCGCGCAAGAGAATGGTTCAATGACCCGTGTCGCCGATAAAACTGGCTTGGAGCGCACGCACCTTTATCGAAAGCTCAAGCAGTTGGGCGTCGATTTATCTAAGGCTAAGAAAGCAGCTTAGCGAATCGCCGATTGTGTTGATCAGTGCGATTCGCTATTCGCGACTTGCTGTTGGGCGATGTCAATCAAGCGGGTGTGCATAGCTAACCAACGCAATAACAATGCGCCGACGATAGAGCCGTTGATATCGCCAATCACCATATAGGCCACTTGCGTAGACGAAACCAATTGACTCGGGTCTAGCAGGGCCCATACCGAATGATGAAGTAGCGCGTTTAGCAACGCATTCATCAAAGCTAATTTTAAGAGGTCATTGAGCTTTGTCAGTGCCAGAGGACGTTGTTGCAGAATTTGCAAGAGCCACAGCGACAGTACCGCACAGCTAGCAGATGCCGCGGTGTTCAATGTACTGAGTAACGCGCTGTCTTGAAAATAAAAAAACAAAATGAGACCGCCAGTTGCAGTGCCCAGTGTTCCCCACAGCATGCCTAAAACCAAAACATTGATGACCCGCAAGAAACTGGGCAAATAAATGAAGTTGATGTGGTCTGTGAGTTCTAAAAAATGGAATAACCATCCATTGGCTATATGCACGATGGCATACAAAGCGCCAGCAACCAAAACCATCAATCCAATGGTTGTGCGCGCGAGTCGAGGGTGCTCAGCGGCATAGTTATTAGGCTTAGATAGCATATCCTTCATTCTATTGCCATTACAAATTTGACATGTTTTATATCTTCAATTCTGTACTTATGCGGTAAGGTCTCCCCATGCAAATGCTGATTCGTTTGGCTAATAGAAGTTTTTTCTAGAGTCACAGAAAAATTGTTGCAAGAGTGCTACAATATCGAATTCGGCCCGGTAGCTCAGTTGGTAGAGCAGCGGATTGAAAATCCGCGTGTCGGCAGTTCGATTCTGCCCCAGGCCACCAAAACGAAAAAGCCTCAGTAGTTCGCTACTGAGGCTTTTTTATTGGGCTGCCCGGTTTACTTGTTGGCCGCGCTTTCGGCTGATGCCACGATGGCGCGTTTGGCAAACTCAGCCCGCAAGGCTTTGAGCTTTTCGCGCGGGTCTTCTTTGACCGTCTCTTTGTTCAAATCCATCTCCGCAATGAAGCGACTGGGCATGGCCGCAATCATTTCGCGGCCTTTTTTGCGTTTGCGGGTCCAGCTCACGGCCAAGGTGCGTTGGGCACGGGTAATGCCCACGTACATCAGGCGGCGTTCTTCTTGCAGGCGCACGGCGATGTTGTCGTTGGTGTGTTCGTCACCCGGCTCATCGTCTAGGCGGAAGGGCAGCATGCCCTCGGTCACACCCACCAGCATGACGTGTGGCCACTCCAAACCTTTGGAGGCGTGCAGGGTGGAGAGGGTGACCACGTTTTGGTCTTTTTCGCGCTCGGTCAAGGTGGACAGCAGGGCGATGGTTTGTGCCACCTCTAGCAAGTTCTTCACTTCGTTGCCGGTGGTGACGCCCGCTGTGTCGTCAATTTGGCCGCCACAGCGCTGGGCCATCCAGTCGCAAAACTCCATCACGTTGGTCCACTTTGAGGCGGCAGCTTTTTCGCTTTCTTCGGCGTCGTAAAGGTGTTTTTCGTAGCCGATGTCTTTGAGCCAATCGGTCAAGAAAGCGCGGGCATCTTCTGCGCCTGTGGTGAGGCGCGCACGAAACTCTAAGTCGTTCACATAGCGACCAAACTCGTGCAGGCTACCTAAGGCGCGCGCATTGAGCACGGAGGGCAGGCTATTGCTAAACAGCGCCTCAAACATGCTGAGTTTGTATTTGCTGGCGAATTCACCGAGGGCGGCAAGGGTTTGATGGCCAATACCGCGCTTAGGCGTGGTCACGGCGCGCAGAAACGCAGGGTCATCATCGTTGTTGACCCACAGGCGTAGCCAAGAGCACAAGTCACGAATCTCAGCGCGGTCAAAAAAGCTTTGGCCGCCAGACACCTTGTACGGAATTTGTGCCTTGCGCATGGCGATCTCAATGATCCGTGCTTGGTGGTTGGCGCGGTAGAGGATGGCAAAGTCTTGCAACTCGCGGTGGCCGCTGCCGCTGGCGTCCGTGCCCGCGCGCAAGGATTGGATGCGTGCCACCACGCGTTCGGCTTCGTGTTCTTCGTTGTCGGCATCGACCACGCGTACCGGTTCGCCTTCACCGAGTTCGGAGAACAAGGTTTTGGGAAACAGCTTGGGGTTGAGTTGAATGACGTTGTTGGCCGCACGCAAGATGGCGCTGGTGGAACGGTAGTTTTGCTCCAGCTTGATGACCTTCAACGTTGGAAAGTCTTGTGGCAATTTGCGCAGGTTGTCCAGCGTGGCACCGCGCCAGCCGTAGATGGATTGGTCGTCGTCACCCACGGCAGTGAAACGGGCGCTTGAATGATCAGGCCCAACCAAACACTTGAGCACTTCGTATTGCGTGGCGTTGGTGTCTTGGTATTCGTCCACCAGCACATGGCCGAGTTGGTCTTGCCATTTGGCGCGCACTTCATCGTGTTCTTGCAGCAGTTTCAAGGGCATGCCAATGAGGTCGTCAAAGTCCACGCTTTGGTAGGCACTCAGGCGCTCTTCGTAGCGGGCCATGATTTTGGCGATGATGCGTTCGTTGTCGTCTTTGGCCAGCGCCAACGCTTGGGCGGAGTTGAGGCCCATGTTCTTCCACAGGCTGATGGTCCACTGCCATTGGCGTGCGGTGGCAATGTCGGTCGTGCCGCCCGCGTCTTTCAAGATGCCTGTCACATCACCGCTGTCCATGATGCTGAACTGGGGTTTGAGGCCCATCACGCCGCCGTCTTGGCGCAGCATGCGCACGCCCAAGGCGTGGAAGGTGCAAATCAGCACATCGTTGGCGGGTTTGCCAATCAGACCTTTGGCACGCTCGCGCATTTCGGCGGCGGCTTTGTTGGTAAAGGTAATCGCGGCAATCCGCTTGGGCTCAAGCCCTGTTTGAATGAGGCGGCCAATCTTGTGCGTGATGACGCGTGTCTTTCCCGAGCCCGCCCCCGCCAACACCAGACAAGGACCGTGCAAGAAATTGACGGCTTCTTGTTGCGCGAGATTCAGACCAGCAGACATTCGGGAGACAGTTAATGTGAAGCGGGCAATGATACAGAGCTACCCAGCAGGCAAAATAGCTGCGTGCTGAACATTCTTCTCGTAACTTTCCCCTTCTTTGCGCTGGTGCTGGCTGGCTTTGTGGCGGCGCATCGCCGCATGCTGCCACTGGACGCGATACCTGGCCTGAATGGCTTTGTGTTGTTCTTTGCGCTGCCATGCATGTTGTACCGCTTTGGGGCGAGCACGCCCATCGTGCAGTTGCTGGATGCCACTTTGTTCTTTGCCTATTTGCTGTGTGCTTTGTTGATGGTCGGCTTTGTGGTGGCGGTCAGCATGAACAAGCGCATTGGTTGGAACGACGCGTCGTTTGGTGCGTTGGTGGGTGCGTTCCCCAACACAGGCTTTATGGGCGTGCCCTTGTTGGTGGCCTTGCTCGGTGCATCAGCAGCAGGCCCTGCCATCGTGACCATTGTGGTGGACATGGTCATCACCACGTCGTTGTGCATTGCTTTGTCTCGCCTCGATGGTGCGGATGAACATGGCGCGAGTAAGGCTGCGAAAAGTGCATTGAAAGGCGTGCTGACCAACCCCATGCCTTGGGCGATTAGCCTCGGTGCTTTGTCGTCAGCGATGGACTATGAATTGATTGGTCCGTTTGCCAAGACTGTTGGCTTGCTTGCTGATGCGGCGTCTCCTGTCGCACTGTTCACCATCGGCGCGGTGCTGGCGCGTTCACAAATCCGCGTGAAGGAAAGCGGTCATTCACCCATTCTGTGGCGAGACTTTTTGCCTGTGGCGCTGTTTAAATTGATCTTGCATCCCGTGCTGGTTCTGCTCGTGTTGGCAGCCGCGGTGCAAATGGGTTTTGTGATTGAACGATTCACCATGGTGGTGGTGGTCTTGGTGGCTGCATTGCCGAGTGCCAGTAATGTGGCCTTGTTGTCGGAGCGTTTTGGCGCGGATACTGGGCGCATTGCCATGATTATTTTGGTCACCACGGCAGCGGCATTTTTTACCTTTTCAGGTGCTGTGGCGTTGCTCAACGGTTGAGGTGTTAGTCAAACGGTTCCGCGCAATTTTTTCTTCCACTTCTTTTGCACCTTGCGCATAAAGTTTGGCTTCTTCGGGGGCTAATTCATAAAGCAATCTGAGAAGTTCGCCTGCATGGACGATCTCTTCATTGGCGATCTCTTTCAGCACTTGGATGGTGAGCGTGTGATCGGTGGATTCGGCCAGTTGCATGTACATCTGCGTGGCTTCGTATTCAGAGGCCACTAGAAAACGAATGGCGCGTACCAGCTCCCCATGCGTGAGTCTTTTGCCGTGGGCTACCCCTGAGAAAGGTGAGTTGAAATCTTGCATGTGCTTGCTCCTGTTGGATAAGCACTAACCGTACTGACATTCATTCGGTTACTCTGTGCGAAGACGCACAAAGGTATTGCACCGCTTTTGTTAAATCGCCAGCGGGTCTACATCCACCGCCCAGCGAATGACCTGCCGATGCGCGCTGCGCATGGCATGCAAATCTGCCTGCCAATGTGCCAAGAAATGTTGCAGCGCTTTGCGTGAGGTGCACTCAATCAGCATTTGCGCACGCTCGATGTTGGCCACGCGCTGAATCGTCATGGGCACGGCCGGATACAAATCAACCAACAGTTCATCGGCCAATGCCGCGCCTGCATCGCGAGCGGCGTTTAAAAAGCCTTGTGCCGCTTCTTGGCTGCGTGCTTCTGCGCGGACCAAGGCTTGAAAGCTGAATGGCGGCAAGGTGGCTTGCTCGCGTTCTTTGAGCTGTTGTTCGGCGAAGGCAGGGTAGTCGTGTTGCTTGAGCGCTTCGAAGAGTGGGTGCAACGGGTGGTGGCTTTGCACCCACATCTCGCAGGGGCTGACCAAGCTCATGTTGGCGTCGCGCCCTGCACGTCCTGCGGCTTGCATGAGCAAGCTGAATAAACGCTCGGGCGCACGGAAGTCACTGGAGAACAAAGCACCGTCGGTATTCAGCGCGGCCACCAAAGTGACGCGCCGGAAGTCGTGGCCCTTGGCAATCATCTGCGTGCCCACCAGCACATCCACCGCGCCTGCGTGTACCTCGGCCAGCTGGCGCTCAAGTTCGCCTTTGAGGCGCGTGCTGTCGGCGTCGATGCGGGCGATGCGAATGGGCTCGCCATCGGGCCGGCGTACATCCGCTAACAACTCAGCCAAATGTTCTTCGAGTTGCTCAGTGCCTCGGCCCAAGGGGCTGATGTCTAGGTTGCCGCAAGTCGGGCACGCACGCGGCACAGGCTGCGTGAAACCGCAGTGGTGGCAGCGCAGGGTGCGGTCGAGTTTGTGGAACACGCGATAGGCGCTGCAATGCGGGCATTCGCTTTTCCAGCCGCAGTCGTTGCAGTTGAGCACGGGTGCGTAGCCACGACGGTTGAGCAGCACCAAGATTTGTTCGCCACGCGTCACGCGCTCGCGCATGGCGTCAAGCAGGTGGTTGGAGAACACGGTTTTGTAGGGCTGGCGGTTCATGTCCACTCGGCGGACCAAGGGCAAAGCACCTTGACCCACGCGCGAAGGCATGGCCAAGCGCATGTAGCGACCGGCGGGCTCAGTATCGGTGGCGGGACGACTGTGGTGCCAGCTCTCTAGCGAGGGTGTGGCCGATCCCAAAATGACTTTGGCGCCTTCAAGTTGTCCGCGATAGATGGCCAAGTCGCGGGCTGAGTAACGCGCGCCTTCTTGTTGCTTGTAGCTTGGGTCGTGTTCTTCATCCACCACGATGAGTTGCAAATGCGGCATCGATGCAAACACCGCCATGCGTGTGCCCAACACAATGCGCGCTTCTCCGCTGTGTGCTGCTAGCCAGTGTTTCAGGCGCTGCGCTGGCGTGAGGCTGCTGTGCATGGACACCAAACAATCAGCACCCCACTGCGGGCAAAAGCGCGCGCGAAAGCGTTCTTCTAGCTGGGGCGTGAGGTTGATCTCGGGCACCATCACCAAAATTTGCGCTTGCGGGTCGCGCTCTAACTCAGCTTGTGCGGCGCGCAAATACACCTCGGTTTTGCCACTGCCCGTGTTGCCAAACAACAAGAACGGACCTTTGTTGGTCGCAAAATCCGCCAACACTTGGGCCTGTTCGTCGGTCGGTGTGGGAATGGTTTGCGTTGCACCCTTATAGGCCACCACTGCTTTGGGTTTGCGCTTTAAGCGGCGTGCCCATTGCTCGGTGCTGAGATCGCGCAGTTGGCTGGGTAGCGCGGCCAACGCCACCTCGCCCGCGCTGCGTTGGTAGTAGTGAGCAGCAAACTGCACCAACTGACGCCAGTGGGCGCTGAGCGGCGTGAGACCTTCAAGCACACTGGCGATGGCGCGCAGCTGCATGGCGACTGGTGCATGATTTTGCAGCGAGGGGTCATCGGGCATCAACAACGATGGCTGCTCGTTTGTGTTCGTGTTCGCGATTGACGCGTGATCGCCACTTGGGAGGGGCGGTTCGGCCTCGTCCCACACCACGCCCAACAACTCTCGGCTACCCAGAGGCACGCGCACCAAGGTGCCGGGCGTGTGCGCTGCGTCGCTTTCGTACGTGAGCGCGCCACCAATCCCGCTGTGCGCGGGGGTGTGAACCATCACTGAAATTTGGTGCGGCATGTCAAGCGGTGAGTTGGGGTGTTTTGCTCAGGTGTTTTGGCAGAAAAGGCTTTAAGTCGTTGATTTAGAAAGACTTCAGGTTAAACCCAGAATTTCTGTGGATAACTTTGTTGATATCTACAGTTGAGAGGCTCCGAAGGCGCATGAATCAAGGGCTGGAACAAACTGCCTCAAAAAAATGCAAGCCAAGAATCCTATATAAATCAACAACTTAGAAATAATTAAAGTTTTTCAAAATGCTGCAAAAGAAAAAACCAACTTGGTGCGTTGGATCAACTTTTTTGTGCATAAGTGTCAAGTCGAAGTAAAACTTTTGGTGACTTGACACTTGGTTTGTTGACTCGCGATCAGGGTTTTCTTAGTGCGCGTGAGTGGTTGTGCACCGTCTCCACCAACACACCTACGCTCTCCGGCGGGGTAAATTGGCTGATGCCGTGACCCAGGTTGAAAATTTGGGTGGGGCCGGTCGTGGTTTTGTCTGTGTGGGGTTTGCCAAAGGCGTCCAACACGCGGCGCGCTTCAGTCGCAATGGCGTCGGCTGGCGCAAACAACGAGTTGGGGTCAAGGTTGCCTTGCAAGGCTTTGCCGGGGCCGCCCACTTCGCCACCCACTTGGGCGCGAGCTTTGGCGAGGTTGACCGTCCAGTCCACGCCCAACACTTCGCAGTCGAGGTCGACCATCTCTGGCAACCACAAGCCACCGCCCTTGGTGAACACCAAGCGGGGAATGACCGCGCCATCGTGTGAGCGCTTGAGTTGTGCCAACACGCGCTTGGTGTAAGCCATGCTGAACTGTTGGAACATGCCGTCGGCCAGTACGCCGCCCCAGCTGTCAAAAATCATCACGGCTTGCGCGCCGGCTTCAATTTGGGTGTTGAGGTACAGGGCCACCGCATCGGCATTGATTTCCAAAATGCGGTGCATCAGGTCGGGGCGGCTGTACATCAGGGTTTTGACTTGGCGGTAGTCGTCTGAGCCTGCGCCTTCAACCATGTAGCAAGCCAAGGTCCAAGGGCTGCCTGAAAAGCCGATCAAAGGCACGCGGCCGTTGAGTGCTTTGCGAATGGAGGTGACGGCGTCAAACACATAGCGCAGCTTGGCCATATCGGGCACAGCCAGCTCGTTGACGGCCGCTTCATTGCGCACGTTTTTGGCGAACTTGGGGCCTTCGCCTTGGGCGAAAGACAGGCCCAAGCCCATCGCATCAGGCACGGTCAAGATGTCGCTGAACAAGATGGCGGCATCGAGCGGGTAGCGCTCAAGCGGCTGCAAGGTGACTTCTGTTGCGAAGTCGGTGTTGGTGGCCAAGCCCATGAAGCTGCCGGCCTTGGCGCGCGTGGCGCAGTATTCAGGCAAATAGCGTCCTGCTTGGCGCATCAGCCAAACGGGGGTGTGGTCGGTGGCTTGGCGCATGCAAGCGCGCAAAAAGGTGTCGTTTTGGAGTGGTGCAAACATGGCGACATTGTCGCCGAGGACGGGCTTAGCCCAGTTGACGGTGCTCAACCATCAAGCAAAGGTTTTGCACGACGACCAAGCCAGCGTCTGTCGCTTGTTTGGCGGCTGCGTCATTCACTACGCCAATTTGCAGCCACAGCGATTTAGCCCCAATGGCAATGGCTTCTGCTGCGATGGGCGGGATGTCTTCAGAGTTGCGAAAACAGTTCACCATGTCGATGCGTTCGTGCATCGCCGCTTCGGTGAGTGAAGCGTAGGCTTTTTCACCCAGCACTTCGGGTGCATTGGGGTTGATCGGCACGATGCGAAAGCCGTTGTCTTGCATGTACTTGGCCACCCGAAAACTGTCGCGATGCGGTTTGGGCGAGAGGCCCACCACGGCAATGGTTTTGCAGTTGGCGAGGCTTTGACGAATGGCAGCTTTGGTCATGACCGTTAAGTTCCTCGTGACGTCGGTGAGGGTTTAGTTGCGGGTGATGATGGTCGCTGCATTGGGTTTGGCGGGCAGTGCAAAACCTGTGGTGGGTTTTGCTGGGTCGGCGGCGGGCAAGGTGGCCAGCGCTTCTTTCATCTTGCTCACACTAAGTAACTCTGACAACACCAGCGGCGCTTTGCCCGGCGCATGCAGTACATACACAGGCACGCCGCTGCGGCCCAACGCGGTGAGCGCGGCGGTGATGGCGGGGTCACGGCGCGTCCAGTCGGCTCGCATGAGGGTGACTTGGTGTGCGGCAAAGTCAGCCAACACTTCGTTGTTGGAGAGCGTAGATTTTTTGTTGATCTGGCAGGTCACGCACCATGCGGCGGTGAAGTCCACAAACACGGGGCGGCCTTGGGCCAGGCTTTGGGCCACGGCAGCTTCGGACCATGGCTGCCAAACGGCGCTGCCGTTGGATGCGGAGCCGTTGCTTGCGGAGTTGCTTTCTACGGCGCTAGTGGCTGGCGCATTCAATTCTTCTGCAAAGCTAAACGCACCCCAAACCAAGGCTGCCGCAATCAGCCAGGCCAAACCACGCGCAGCCGGTGTGTGTTGTTTGAGCGCCCAAATCAAAGCGGCGAGCAACAGCAAACCACCCAGAGCAAACATGGCGGCATCCAAGCTGGTTTGTTGGCCCAACACCCACAGCAGCCACACCACGGTGGCCAACATGGGGAAGGCCAACAGCTGGCGCAGCGTGACCATCCAAGGGCCAGGGTGTGGCAACAGGCGGGCCACCGCCGGCATGAAGCTGGCTAGCAAATAAGGTGCGGCCAGCCCCAAGCCCATGGCGACAAAAATGCTCAGCGCTTGCCAAGTAGGCAAGGTCATGGCCAGCCCTAACGAGGCACCCATGAATGGCGCGGTGCAAGGCGATGCCACAGCCACAGCCAGCACGCCTGATAGGCCTGCGTCCATGACGGGATGTTTGTATTGAAAGCTGGCCACGCGTGAAGGCAGGATTTGCCCGAACTCAAACAGGCCAAACAAATTCAACGCAATAAGCGTGAAGAAGGCAGCCAGCACACTCACCACCACGGGCGACTGCAGCTGAAAGCCCCAGCCCAATTGCTCACCTGCTGCACGCAGCGCCAACACGCCAGCGCCCAAGGCCAAGAAGCTCAACACCACACCTGCGGTGTAGGCCATGCCCGCCACGCGGTGTGCACGGTGTGCACGACTGTGTTGCGCAAATCCCAACAGCTTGATGGCCAGCACCGGCAGCACGCAAGGCATGAGGTTGAGGATCAGGCCACCGACAAATGCGCCCGCCACAGCCAGCGCAAAGCCAAGCCAGCTTTGATCGGTTGTGGGCGCTTGAACGGCAGGCGCTGTCGACGAGGGGATGTCACTGACATTTGGCCATGATTGTTTGACTGGGCCAGAGACTAAAAAGCCTTGCCGCTGATCACCATCACCGAGCGTGAGTATTGCGCCAAAACTTTTGGGCTCGGTCACGCGCATGTTGCTGAGCGGCAGCTTGACCGTCCACACATCGCCTTGCCAAGTTTGGTTGGCTAAAGGGTGTTGTTCTGCGGCAGATTCAACCAGCTCAGCAGCCTCTGGGAAGAGGCTCAAGGTTTTGCCATGCAACGCAGTGGGTAAACCGCTGACTTGCATGACCAAGAGTTGTGCCTCGAAGCTGATGGTGGCTTGGGCGGTGTTCAGTACTTGGGGTTGTTGCGCCATCAAGTCTTCAAACGCGGCAGCATGCGGCGCAAAACTGCTGTTGACTGGGATGTGCAAATCAAAGTCGCCTTCTTGCGGAATGCATTCGAGACGGCACACCAGCCAGTTGGCGTGCAGCTGAATGTCAAGTCCTTGTTTTGCGTTTGGCTTGAATTGTTTGGATACCGTGAGCGGGACGGCCAGCAACACCGTCTTCTCGAACCCGTAGTTGGTGAGGTTGCCAACCTTGAGTTTGTGCGGCAGTGGCCATTGCACATCGCCTGCCGTCATGCCCGCTGGCAAGTTGAGTTCAATTTGTGTCGGCAGCCCAGAGTCGCCGGGGTTATGCCAGTAGGTGTGCCACTCGGGCTGGTGCGTGAGCTGCAAGCCTAACCACAACGGCTGGCCAGCTTGCACGCCTTGCGGCGCATGGGCCACCAGCTCTGCGCGAATCTGCGGCGTGCTGACAACGGCGGAGGGTGCGTTTTGCGCCCATGCCGTGCCAAATAGGCAACCAGCGACGAAGAGACGAGATATGAGTTTGAGCATGCATCTGATGTTACCTAGGCCGTGACAGCTGTGAGTCACAGGGGCCATGGCGGGAAAGTAAGATGGCGGGCATGACTGCGAACACCAGCACACAGACCTCTCATCGTTGGGCTGAGCTCAATACCCGTGACTTTGCGACGCTTGATCCCGCGCGAACCGTGGCCGTGTTGCCCTTGGGGGCGACTGAACAACACGGGCCGCATTTGCCATTGTCGGTGGACACGGTGTTGGTAGATGGTGTGGTCAATGCTGCGCTGACTCATTTGGCGTCGACTGACCCCGTGTTGGTGTTGCCCACGCAGACGGTGGGCTTGAGCACCGAACACACCGCATTTGCAGGTACGCTGCACTTATCGCCACAAACTTTGATGCAGTTGTGGTGCGACATCGGTGCGTCAGTGGCGCGTGCGGGTGTGAAGAAGTTGTTGTTGTTCAACGCCCATGGCGGCAATGTCGGGTTGATGGATGTGGTGGCGCGCGAGTTACGCGCCCAGCATGGCTTGATTGTTTACAGCAGCAGTTGGTACAACCTACCCATTGATGGCGCGGTGATGGAGCAGTTCTCGGCGGATGAGCATCGTTTTGGCATTCATGCTGGCGATATTGAAACCTCCATGATGCTGGCGCTGGCGCCCGCCAGTGTGAACATGGCAGAAGCGCAAAACTTTGCCTCTACTGCGCAAGACCGCGCCAAACACTATGTGGTGTTGGGTAATGGCAAAAGCGCCAAACTCGGTTGGCACATGCAAGACTACAACCCGCAAGGTGCTACTGGCAACGCGGCCGCTGCAATGTCCGCCAAAGGCGAGACGCTGGTGCAAAGCGCGGGTGAGCAATTGGCGCTCTTGCTCAAAGAGCTGATGGCATTACCCCTGAGCACGGTGCGCGTGTAAACCGTGCACTTTTAAGCGAAGGTGATCCAGTCTTTGTGGCTGGGCGTTTCTAGGTGCGCCAGACCGTTGAAGCTGATCAGGCTGTGGCGTTTGGGGTTGAAACTGAATTCACTCACAGCACTGTTGCGTAAACGCATGTTGAGCTCGATGCTGTTTTCTGGGCTGGTGCGCAGCACATGAGCCACCGCTGTGGCAATCGGACCGCCGCTAGAAACTAGCAATACATTGCCATCGCAATTGGCGCGAATGTGGTCGAGTGCCGAGGTGACGCCCTTCACAAACTCTGTGTAACTTGGCATGCCTTGCGGGCTGACTACACCCGTCATCCATTGTGTGAGGCCGTCGCGTAGCAAGCGGAAATGTTGTTTGTATCCTTCGGGCGTGGTGGGCTTGACCAACTCTCCCGGTAGGATGGTGCGAATGATGGCATCTGCGTCATATTCATTGAGGCCAGGCCAAATCAGGGCCTCGTGTTGCGTGCCCATGCCTTGTTGAATGCCTGTCAAGGTTTGTGAGTGGCGCTTCATAGCGCCTGTGACAACTGCGTCGAACGTGAGGCCTTGCGCTTTCCAGTGCTCGCCGAGACGGCGGCTTTGTTGATCGCCCAAAGGGCTAAGTTGGTCATAGTCGGTAGCACCTAGAGAGGCTTGTCCGTGTCGCACTAAAAAGAGTTGTCCCATGGCAGCTGTGTAGTTTGTTTCAAATCATTCTGGCGATAAATCACATTTGTGCCAGTCGCTACTGAGACGTGTTGTCACCTTGGATGCACAGGCGCTTTTTTGCTAAGAAATACAATCACAATCACGCCAAGGCCAAACACCAGCGATTGCATGTCCAAGGTCTCACCAAGTAATGGAACAGAAAATAGCATGCCTAAGAAGGGTTGGACCAGCTGCACTTGGCTGACACGTACCGTGCCACCCAAAGCAAGACCGCGATACCAAGCAAAGAAACCAAGCCACATTGAAAACACACTCATGTAGGCAAATGCGCCCCAGCTGATGAGTGGTATCTCGATGTCAGGCCAACTCCATATGGCGAGCGGTGTGGTGATGGGCAGTGAGATGACCAAGGCCCAGCAGATGACGTGTTCGGCTTGCATGTGCTTTGACAAGCGACCTCCAAAACCGTAGCCCACGGCTGCGCAGGCCATGGCCACAAAGAGCATGAGGTCTGCTGCTTGTAAATGCAAGGTAGCGAAGGTGCTGCCCGCGCGTAGCAGTGCATAGCCTACAACCCATGCGCATCCCAAGATGCCACACAGCCAAAACATGCGGCTTGGGCGTTGGCGGTGTAGCCATGCCCCCACGATCGCCGTAGCTAAAGGCAGAACACCTAAGATGACACTGGCGTGTACTGCCGGCACATGGCGCATGGCTAAGGATGTGAAAAAAGGAAAACCAAACACCACGCCTCCAGCTGTCATGGCCAATGCGGGCCAATCTTCACGTACGGGGCGTTTGGCTCGCATCCAAGCCAGCAAGCACAAGGACAACATGCCCGCCACCATTGCGCGCCCCATGGCAATGAAAAGCGCTGACATCAGCGGCCCTTGCACAGTGCCTGTGGCAATGCGCGCCATGGGTAAGGTTGCGGCAAAGAGGGTGACACCCAATAAGCCCAACCACAGTCCACGCGAAGATGAAGAGGCGTCTTGCATGCGCAGACTTTAAGCCTGTTTCAAATCAATCACGTTTCTGCGCTGCGTGCTGCTCATGCAGGTGAGGAGAGTTGCTCCCAGCGTTCAAGGGCTGCCATCAAAGCGTCTTCAATCTCGGTGTCACGTTTGTGGATTTGCGCCACCTTTGCGGGGTCGCTGGCGTAGAGGCTGTTGTCGCTTAAGGCGGCTTGTGTTTCTTTGTGTTCTGCTTCTAGTGAGGCAATGAGCTCTGGCAGGGCTTCTAGTTCGCGCTGTTCTTTGTAGCTGAGCTTGCGCGTTTTAGCTGTGGATGGCGCGGCTGTCGCTGCGGGCTTGGCGGCTTCTGCTGCTGCTTTGGCAGTCACAGGTGCGGCTGGCTTGACTTGCGGCGCTAGGCTGCGAGCGCGTTCAGACTGGATGAGCCAATCTTGCACGCCACCTTCGTATTCGCGCCAGAAGCCGGGCTTGTCGTCCGTGCCTTCAAACACCAAGGTGCTGGTGGCCACGTTGTCGAGGAAGGTGCGGTCATGGCTGACGATGAACACTGTGCCGTCATAGTTTTGCAGCAACTCTTCGAGCAATTCAAGCGTGTCAATGTCCAAGTCGTTGGTGGGTTCGTCCAGTACCAGCACGTTCGCAGGGCGCGCAAACAAACGAGCCAGTAACAATCGGTTGCGCTCGCCACCTGAGAGCGAACGCACAGGGGATGTGGCTCGGGCAGGTGAAAACAAGAAGTCGTCCAAGTAGCTTTTGACGTGTTTGCGTTGCGTGCCAATTTCAATCCACTCGCTACCCGGACTGATGAAGTCTTCCAGCGAAGCGTCCATGTCTAAGCCGTTGCGCATCTGGTCAAAGTAGGCCACTTGCAGGTTTGCACCTTGGCGAATTTTGCCGCTGTCGGCTTCAAGCTCGCCCAAGATCATTTTCAACAGGGTGGATTTGCCTACGCCGTTCGGGCCAATTAAACCAATCTTGTCGCCGCGCAAAAAGGTGGCTGAGAAGTTCTTGGCAATCACTTTGCCGCCGAAAGCTTTGTCCACTTCTGTGAGTTCGGCCACGATCTTGCCTGTGGGTGCGCCACTGGCCACGTCTAGCTTGACACGGCCTACAGCATCGCGGCGTGCCTCGCGTTGGGCTCGCAAAGCTTCTAAGCGGCCAATGCGACTTTGGCTGCGCGTGCGTCGTGCCTCAACGCCTTTGCGAATCCAAACCTCTTCACCCGCCAACAGCTTGTCGGCCTTGGCGTTGATAACGGCTTCTTGTGCGGCTTGTTCTTCTTTTTGCAGTTGGTACTGCGAGAAGTTGCCAGGGTAGGTGAGCAAGTGGCCGCGGTCCAATTCCACAATGCGTGTGGCGACTTTGTCGAGGAATGAGCGGTCATGGGTGATGGTGATGATGCTGCCCTTGAAGTCAATCAAGAGTTGCTCCAGCCATTCAATGCTGTCAAGGTCCAGGTGGTTAGTCGGCTCGTCAAGCAAGAGCACATCAGGCGAGGTGACCAAGGCTTGTGCAAGAGCGACGCGCTTGAGTGTTCCGCCTGAGAGGGCATTGATGCGTGCATCTGGGTCAAGGTGCAGGCGATGCAATGTTTCTTGCACACGCTGTTCCCAGTTCCAGCCGTCAAACATTTCAATCTCGTTTTGCATGGCTGTGAGGTCGCCCTCGCCTGCAGAGTACTGTTCGATCAGATGAATCACACGTGCAAGCCCCGCACTGACAGATTCAAAGACGGACGCTGTGCTTTCGAGGTGCGGCTCTTGCGCAACATAAGTCACGCGCAAGCCTTGCTGAACGCGTAGGTCTCCATCATCAGGCTTCTCAAGTCCGCCCAAGATGCGTAACAAAGAGGATTTGCCTGCGCCATTGCGACCAATCAGGCCTACTCGCTCAGCAGTTTCAAGAGAGAACTCTGCGTGATCTAGCAGAGCAACATGCCCAAAAGCGAGTTGGGCGTTTTGTAAAGTAATTAAAGACATGCCGCATTATCAAGGGCCCTGCTAGCAGGAAGCCTGTCAATGTGCGGCCTTCTTGCGGAGAAGGGCCGTAAATGGGCCCATTGCGAACTTTTTTGAAAATAGTTGCGCGCAGCCAAAAAAGTAGTGCTATACTGTCGGGCTCCGCTGATGAGAACTGTTAAGGGTTAACCCGAAACGTGATTGGTGGAGGTGGTAGAAAAGATTTTTAAAATTTCTTCGAAATGTTCAAAAATCCGATGTATACTACAAGGCTTCGCTGATCGCAGCGAAGTTGCTCAAGTAGTTGAGTGGTTCATTAAAAACATACAGCCGATAAGCGTGGGCGTTTGATGGTGATTGCCAAGTTCTTTAGGAACTTAGCTTTAATTAGCTAACAAACGCTCATGAAGTAAAAAAGATGTGAAATTCGTCAAAGAAAATCACGTCGATTCCAATTTATGAGTTGGTTGAAAGACCAAAAAAATTATCAAGATCGAACTATAGAGTTTGATCCTGGCTCAGATTGAACGCTGGCGGAATGCTTTACACATGCAAGTCGAACGGCAGCACGGACTTCGGTCTGGTGGCGAGTGGCGAACGGGTGAGTAATATATCGGAACGTGCCCAGTCGTGGGGGATAACGTAGTGAAAATTACGCTAATACCGCATACGATCTAAGGATGAAAGCGGGGGATCGCAAGACCTCGCGCGATTGGAGCGGCCGATATCAGATTAGGTAGTTGGTGAGGTAAAGGCTCACCAAGCCAACGATCTGTAGCTGGTCTGAGAGGACGACCAGCCACACTGGAACTGAGACACGGTCCAGACTCCTACGGGAGGCAGCAGTGGGGAATTTTGGACAATGGACGCAAGTCTGATCCAGCCATTCCGCGTGCAGGACGAAGGCCTTCGGGTTGTAAACTGCTTTTGTACAGAACGAAAAGGTCTCTATTAATACTAGGGGCTCATGACGGTACTGTAAGAATAAGCACCGGCTAACTACGTGCCAGCAGCCGCGGTAATACGTAGGGTGCAAGCGTTAATCGGAATTACTGGGCGTAAAGCGTGCGCAGGCGGTTATATAAGACAGATGTGAAATCCCCGGGCTCAACCTGGGAACTGCATTTGTGACTGTATAGCTGGAGTGCGGCAGAGGGGGATGGAATTCCGCGTGTAGCAGTGAAATGCGTAGATATGCGGAGGAACACCGATGGCGAAGGCAATCCCCTGGGCCTGCACTGACGCTCATGCACGAAAGCGTGGGGAGCAAACAGGATTAGATACCCTGGTAGTCCACGCCCTAAACGATGTCAACTGGTTGTTGGGTCTTCACTGACTCAGTAACGAAGCTAACGCGTGAAGTTGACCGCCTGGGGAGTACGGCCGCAAGGTTGAAACTCAAAGGAATTGACGGGGACCCGCACAAGCGGTGGATGATGTGGTTTAATTCGATGCAACGCGAAAAACCTTACCCACCTTTGACATGTACGGAAGTTACCAGAGATGGTTTCGTGCTCGAAAGAGAACCGTAACACAGGTGCTGCATGGCTGTCGTCAGCTCGTGTCGTGAGATGTTGGGTTAAGTCCCGCAACGAGCGCAACCCTTGTCATTAGTTGCTACATTTAGTTGGGCACTCTAATGAGACTGCCGGTGACAAACCGGAGGAAGGTGGGGATGACGTCAAGTCCTCATGGCCCTTATAGGTGGGGCTACACACGTCATACAATGGCTGGTACAAAGGGTTGCCAACCCGCGAGGGGGAGCTAATCCCATAAAACCAGTCGTAGTCCGGATCGCAGTCTGCAACTCGACTGCGTGAAGTCGGAATCGCTAGTAATCGTGGATCAGAATGTCACGGTGAATACGTTCCCGGGTCTTGTACACACCGCCCGTCACACCATGGGAGCGGGTTCTGCCAGAAGTAGTTAGCCTAACCGTAAGGAGGGCGATTACCACGGCAGGGTTCGTGACTGGGGTGAAGTCGTAACAAGGTAGCCGTATCGGAAGGTGCGGCTGGATCACCTCCTTTCTGGAAAACTGCAATCTAAATTGAACGTCCACACTTATCGGTTGTTTTGAAGGTTGTCGTCGATTAAGCTCATATTGCTGAGTAAGTCGCGACCGGCTTGGGTCTGTAGCTCAGTTGGTTAGAGCACTGTGTTGATAACGCAGGGGTCGTTGGTTCGATTCCAACCAGACCCACCAAACGTCTAAGTGATTCATTGGGGGATTAGCTCAGCTGGGAGAGCACCTGCTTTGCAAGCAGGGGGTCGTCGGTTCGATCCCGTCATCCTCCACCATTTATTCATTCAACAACAAAGCAGCTTCTGTTGAGGCTTCTTTGTTGTTGATCGATATTGATTGATTAACTAGGCTGTTCATTAAAAATTCATAGAGTAGATATCAGAGTTACTAGCGGAAACTGCACATTCGTAAAGGTTTAGTGCAGACCGTGCCGCTAGTAACATTTTTGATTGCGTCAAAACGAATATTCAAATTTCAATTTGGATTTCAAGTAATGACGAATGTTCTTTAATAGCGATATTGAAGGATTATTCATATTACGGCATAACGCGACAGGTGAGAGACCTGTCAAATCAGTCCTTGAAAACAATTTTTGATCTCGAAAGAGGCGTCAAAGTTATAGGGTCAAGTGACTAAGAGCATATGGTGGATGCCTTGGCAATGATAGGCGACGAAAGACGTGATAGCCTGCGATAAGCTTCGGGGAGCTGGCAAATTAGCTTTGATCCGGAGATTTCTGAATGGGGAAACCTTACCGAAAGGTAATCCTGCAGTGAATACATAGCTGCAGGAGGCGAACCGGGTGAACTGAAACATCTCAGTAGCTCGAGGAAAAGACATCAACCGAGATTCCGAAAGTAGTGGCGAGCGAAATCGGAGAAGCCTGCTAGTGATAGCACAAGACTTAACGGAACAACCTGGAAAGGTTGACTATAGAGGGTGATAGTCCCGTACGTGAAAAGACCTGTGTGGTACTAAGCTAGCGACAAGTAGGGCGGGACACGTGTAATCCTGTCTGAATATGGGGGGACCATCCTCCAAGGCTAAATACTCATCATTGACCGATAGTGAACTAGTACCGTGAGGGAAAGGCGAAAAGAACCCCGGGAGGGGAGTGAAATAGATCCTGAAACCGTATGCTTACAAAAAGTAGGAGCCCGAAAGGGTGACTGCGTACCTTTTGTATAATGGGTCAGCGACTTACATTCAGTGGCAAGGTTAACCGAATAGGGAAGCCGTAGAGAAATCGAGTCCGAATAGGGCGAATTAGTCGCTGGGTGTAGACCCGAAACCAAGTGATCTATCCATGGGCAGGATGAAGGTGCCGTAACAGGTACTGGAGGTCCGAACCGACTAATGTTGCAAAATTAGCGGATGACCTGTGGATAGGGGTGAAAGGCTAAACAAACTTGGAAATAGCTGGTTCTCTCCGAAAACTATTTAGGTAGTGCCTCAAGTATTACCTGCGGGGGTAGAGCACTGTTTTGGCTAGGGGGTCATGGCGACTTACCAAACCAATGCAAACTCCGAATACCGCAGAGTACAGCTTGGGAGACAGAGCACCGGGTGCTAACGTCCGGACTCAAGAGGGAAACAACCCAGACCGCCAGCTAAGGTCCCTAAAATTGGCTAAGTGGGAAACGAAGTGGGAAGGCTAAAACAGTCAGGATGTTGGCTTAGAAGCAGCCATCATTTAAAGAAAGCGTAATAGCTCACTGATCGAGTCGTCCTGCGCGGAAGATGTAACGGGGCTAAGCCAGTTACCGAAGCTGCGGATTTGCAATTTATTGCAAGTGGTAGGAGAGCGTTCTGTAAGCCTGTGAAGGTGCGTTGTAAAGCGTGCTGGAGGTATCAGAAGTGCGAATGCTGACATGAGTAGCGTTAAAGGGGGTGAAAAGCCCCCTCGCCGTAAGCGCAAGGTTTTCTACGCAACGTTCATCGGCGTAGAGTGAGTCGGCCCCTAAGGCGAGGCAGAGATGCGTAGTTGATGGGAAACAGGTAAATATTCCTGTACCGATGTGTAGTGCGATGTGGGGACGGAGAAGGTTAGCTCAGCAGACTGTTGGATATGTCTGTTCAAGCCTGTAGTCGTGCCTGGTAGGTAAATCCGCCGGGCTTAGATGAGGGGTGATAACGAGGATGCTTGCATCCGAAGTGAGTGATACCCTGCTTCCAGGAAAAGCCACTAAGCTTCAGCTACACACGACCGTACCGCAAACCGACACTGGTGCGCGAGATGAGTATTCTAAGGCGCTTGAGAGAACTCAGGAGAAGGAACTCGGCAAATTGACACCGTAACTTCGGAAGAAGGTGTGCCTTTAGTATGTGAACCTGTACAAGGGGAGCAGAATGAGGCCTCAGAGAATCGGTGGCTGCGACTGTTTAATAAAAACACAGCACTCTGCAAACACGAAAGTGGACGTATAGGGTGTGACGCCTGCCCGGTGCTGGAAGATTAAATGATGGGGTGCAAGCTCTTGATTGAAGTCCCAGTAAACGGCGGCCGTAACTATAACGGTCCTAAGGTAGCGAAATTCCTTGTCGGGTAAGTTCCGACCTGCACGAATGGCGTAACGATGGCCACACTGTCTCCTCCTGAGACTCAGCGAAGTTGAAATGTTTGTGATGATGCAATCTCCCCGCGGAAAGACGGAAAGACCCCATGAACCTTTACTGTAGCTTTGTATTGGATTTTGAACGGATCTGTGTAGGATAGGTGGGAGGCTTTGAAGCCGGGACGCTAGTCTCGGTGGAGCCAACGTTGAAATACCACCCTGGTGCGTTTGAGGTTCTAACCTAGGTCCATTATCTGGATCGGGGACAGTGCATGGTAGGCAGTTTGACTGGGGCGGTCTCCTCCCAAAGCGTAACGGAGGAGTTCGAAGGTACGCTAGTTACGGTCGGACATCGTGATGATAGTGCAATGGCATAAGCGTGCTTAACTGCGAGACTGACAAGTCGAGCAGATACGAAAGTAGGACATAGTGATCCGGTGGTTCTGTATGGAAGGGCCATCGCTCAACGGATAAAAGGTACTCTGGGGATAACAGGCTGATACCGCCCAAGAGTTCATATCGACGGCGGTGTTTGGCACCTCGATGTCGGCTCATCTCATCCTGGGGCTGTAGCCGGTCCCAAGGGTATGGCTGTTCGCCATTTAAAGAGGTACGTGAGCTGGGTTTAAAACGTCGTGAGACAGTTTGGTCCCTATCTTCCGTGGGCGCTGCAGATTTGAGGAAGCCTGCTCCTAGTACGAGAGGACCGGAGTGGACACACCTCTGGTGTATCGGTTGTCACGCCAGTGGCATTGCCGAGTAGCTATGTGTGGAAGAGATAACCGCTGAAAGCATCTAAGCGGGAAACTCGTTTCAAGATGAGATCTGCCGGGGCCTTGAGCCCCCTAAAGAGTCGTTCAAGACCAGGACGTTGATAGGTCAGGTGTGGAAGCGTAGTAATACGTTAAGCTAACTGATACTAATTGCTCGTGCGACTTGACCCTATAACTTTGATCTATTGATCAAGGAAGTTATGCCAAGTGACGCATTCAAAAACAAAATCTGATATCTCTCTATGAATTCGTTGCCTTGATTCAATCAAGGTGACAACAAGTTATGCCTGATGACCATAGCAAGTTGGTACCACTCCTTCCCATCCCGAACAGGACCGTGAAACGACTTAGCGCCGATGATAGTGCGGGTTCCCGTGTGAAAGTAGGACATCGTCAGGCTATTACAGCCTCAGAAACCCCCACTCGACCGAGTGGGGGTTTTTGTTCCCAGGCTCTCTATCTGAGGATAGAGATGTTTGGAGATTCTTCTTAATGAAAAATCTCCAAACATTTGCAAAGTGGCACTTAGTTGTGCTATACTGCAAGGCTTCGCTGATCGCAGCGAAGTTGCTCAAGTAGTTGAGTGGTTCATTAAAAACATACAGCCGATAAGCGTGGGCGTTTGATGGTGATTGCCAAGTTCTTTAGGAACTTAGCTTTAATTAGCTAACAAACGCTCATGAAGTAAAAAAGATGTGAAATTCGTCAAAGAAAATCACGTCGATTCCAATTTATGAGTTGGTTGAAAGACCAAAAAAATTATCAAGATCGAACTATAGAGTTTGATCCTGGCTCAGATTGAACGCTGGCGGAATGCTTTACACATGCAAGTCGAACGGCAGCACGGACTTCGGTCTGGTGGCGAGTGGCGAACGGGTGAGTAATATATCGGAACGTGCCCAGTCGTGGGGGATAACGTAGTGAAAATTACGCTAATACCGCATACGATCTAAGGATGAAAGCGGGGGATCGCAAGACCTCGCGCGATTGGAGCGGCCGATATCAGATTAGGTAGTTGGTGAGGTAAAGGCTCACCAAGCCAACGATCTGTAGCTGGTCTGAGAGGACGACCAGCCACACTGGAACTGAGACACGGTCCAGACTCCTACGGGAGGCAGCAGTGGGGAATTTTGGACAATGGACGCAAGTCTGATCCAGCCATTCCGCGTGCAGGACGAAGGCCTTCGGGTTGTAAACTGCTTTTGTACAGAACGAAAAGGTCTCTATTAATACTAGGGGCTCATGACGGTACTGTAAGAATAAGCACCGGCTAACTACGTGCCAGCAGCCGCGGTAATACGTAGGGTGCAAGCGTTAATCGGAATTACTGGGCGTAAAGCGTGCGCAGGCGGTTATATAAGACAGATGTGAAATCCCCGGGCTCAACCTGGGAACTGCATTTGTGACTGTATAGCTGGAGTGCGGCAGAGGGGGATGGAATTCCGCGTGTAGCAGTGAAATGCGTAGATATGCGGAGGAACACCGATGGCGAAGGCAATCCCCTGGGCCTGCACTGACGCTCATGCACGAAAGCGTGGGGAGCAAACAGGATTAGATACCCTGGTAGTCCACGCCCTAAACGATGTCAACTGGTTGTTGGGTCTTCACTGACTCAGTAACGAAGCTAACGCGTGAAGTTGACCGCCTGGGGAGTACGGCCGCAAGGTTGAAACTCAAAGGAATTGACGGGGACCCGCACAAGCGGTGGATGATGTGGTTTAATTCGATGCAACGCGAAAAACCTTACCCACCTTTGACATGTACGGAAGTTACCAGAGATGGTTTCGTGCTCGAAAGAGAACCGTAACACAGGTGCTGCATGGCTGTCGTCAGCTCGTGTCGTGAGATGTTGGGTTAAGTCCCGCAACGAGCGCAACCCTTGTCATTAGTTGCTACATTTAGTTGGGCACTCTAATGAGACTGCCGGTGACAAACCGGAGGAAGGTGGGGATGACGTCAAGTCCTCATGGCCCTTATAGGTGGGGCTACACACGTCATACAATGGCTGGTACAAAGGGTTGCCAACCCGCGAGGGGGAGCTAATCCCATAAAACCAGTCGTAGTCCGGATCGCAGTCTGCAACTCGACTGCGTGAAGTCGGAATCGCTAGTAATCGTGGATCAGAATGTCACGGTGAATACGTTCCCGGGTCTTGTACACACCGCCCGTCACACCATGGGAGCGGGTTCTGCCAGAAGTAGTTAGCCTAACCGTAAGGAGGGCGATTACCACGGCAGGGTTCGTGACTGGGGTGAAGTCGTAACAAGGTAGCCGTATCGGAAGGTGCGGCTGGATCACCTCCTTTCTGGAAAACTGCAATCTAAATTGAACGTCCACACTTATCGGTTGTTTTGAAGGTTGTCGTCGATTAAGCTCATATTGCTGAGTAAGTCGCGACCGGCTTGGGTCTGTAGCTCAGTTGGTTAGAGCACTGTGTTGATAACGCAGGGGTCGTTGGTTCGATTCCAACCAGACCCACCAAACGTCTAAGTGATTCATTGGGGGATTAGCTCAGCTGGGAGAGCACCTGCTTTGCAAGCAGGGGGTCGTCGGTTCGATCCCGTCATCCTCCACCATTTATTCATTCAACAACAAAGCAGCTTCTGTTGAGGCTTCTTTGTTGTTGATCGATATTGATTGATTAACTAGGCTGTTCATTAAAAATTCATAGAGTAGATATCAGAGTTACTAGCGGAAACTGCACATTCGTAAAGGTTTAGTGCAGACCGTGCCGCTAGTAACATTTTTGATTGCGTCAAAACGAATATTCAAATTTCAATTTGGATTTCAAGTAATGACGAATGTTCTTTAATAGCGATATTGAAGGATTATTCATATTACGGCATAACGCGACAGGTGAGAGACCTGTCAAATCAGTCCTTGAAAACAATTTTTGATCTCGAAAGAGGCGTCAAAGTTATAGGGTCAAGTGACTAAGAGCATATGGTGGATGCCTTGGCAATGATAGGCGACGAAAGACGTGATAGCCTGCGATAAGCTTCGGGGAGCTGGCAAATTAGCTTTGATCCGGAGATTTCTGAATGGGGAAACCTTACCGAAAGGTAATCCTGCAGTGAATACATAGCTGCAGGAGGCGAACCGGGTGAACTGAAACATCTCAGTAGCTCGAGGAAAAGACATCAACCGAGATTCCGAAAGTAGTGGCGAGCGAAATCGGAGAAGCCTGCTAGTGATAGCACAAGACTTAACGGAACAACCTGGAAAGGTTGACTATAGAGGGTGATAGTCCCGTACGTGAAAAGACCTGTGTGGTACTAAGCTAGCGACAAGTAGGGCGGGACACGTGTAATCCTGTCTGAATATGGGGGGACCATCCTCCAAGGCTAAATACTCATCATTGACCGATAGTGAACTAGTACCGTGAGGGAAAGGCGAAAAGAACCCCGGGAGGGGAGTGAAATAGATCCTGAAACCGTATGCTTACAAAAAGTAGGAGCCCGAAAGGGTGACTGCGTACCTTTTGTATAATGGGTCAGCGACTTACATTCAGTGGCAAGGTTAACCGAATAGGGAAGCCGTAGAGAAATCGAGTCCGAATAGGGCGAATTAGTCGCTGGGTGTAGACCCGAAACCAAGTGATCTATCCATGGGCAGGATGAAGGTGCCGTAACAGGTACTGGAGGTCCGAACCGACTAATGTTGCAAAATTAGCGGATGACCTGTGGATAGGGGTGAAAGGCTAAACAAACTTGGAAATAGCTGGTTCTCTCCGAAAACTATTTAGGTAGTGCCTCAAGTATTACCTGCGGGGGTAGAGCACTGTTTTGGCTAGGGGGTCATGGCGACTTACCAAACCAATGCAAACTCCGAATACCGCAGAGTACAGCTTGGGAGACAGAGCACCGGGTGCTAACGTCCGGACTCAAGAGGGAAACAACCCAGACCGCCAGCTAAGGTCCCTAAAATTGGCTAAGTGGGAAACGAAGTGGGAAGGCTAAAACAGTCAGGATGTTGGCTTAGAAGCAGCCATCATTTAAAGAAAGCGTAATAGCTCACTGATCGAGTCGTCCTGCGCGGAAGATGTAACGGGGCTAAGCCAGTTACCGAAGCTGCGGATTTGCAATTTATTGCAAGTGGTAGGAGAGCGTTCTGTAAGCCTGTGAAGGTGCGTTGTAAAGCGTGCTGGAGGTATCAGAAGTGCGAATGCTGACATGAGTAGCGTTAAAGGGGGTGAAAAGCCCCCTCGCCGTAAGCGCAAGGTTTTCTACGCAACGTTCATCGGCGTAGAGTGAGTCGGCCCCTAAGGCGAGGCAGAGATGCGTAGTTGATGGGAAACAGGTAAATATTCCTGTACCGATGTGTAGTGCGATGTGGGGACGGAGAAGGTTAGCTCAGCAGACTGTTGGATATGTCTGTTCAAGCCTGTAGTCGTGCCTGGTAGGTAAATCCGCCGGGCTTAGATGAGGGGTGATAACGAGGATGCTTGCATCCGAAGTGAGTGATACCCTGCTTCCAGGAAAAGCCACTAAGCTTCAGCTACACACGACCGTACCGCAAACCGACACTGGTGCGCGAGATGAGTATTCTAAGGCGCTTGAGAGAACTCAGGAGAAGGAACTCGGCAAATTGACACCGTAACTTCGGAAGAAGGTGTGCCTTTAGTATGTGAACCTGTACAAGGGGAGCAGAATGAGGCCTCAGAGAATCGGTGGCTGCGACTGTTTAATAAAAACACAGCACTCTGCAAACACGAAAGTGGACGTATAGGGTGTGACGCCTGCCCGGTGCTGGAAGATTAAATGATGGGGTGCAAGCTCTTGATTGAAGTCCCAGTAAACGGCGGCCGTAACTATAACGGTCCTAAGGTAGCGAAATTCCTTGTCGGGTAAGTTCCGACCTGCACGAATGGCGTAACGATGGCCACACTGTCTCCTCCTGAGACTCAGCGAAGTTGAAATGTTTGTGATGATGCAATCTCCCCGCGGAAAGACGGAAAGACCCCATGAACCTTTACTGTAGCTTTGTATTGGATTTTGAACGGATCTGTGTAGGATAGGTGGGAGGCTTTGAAGCCGGGACGCTAGTCTCGGTGGAGCCAACGTTGAAATACCACCCTGGTGCGTTTGAGGTTCTAACCTAGGTCCATTATCTGGATCGGGGACAGTGCATGGTAGGCAGTTTGACTGGGGCGGTCTCCTCCCAAAGCGTAACGGAGGAGTTCGAAGGTACGCTAGTTACGGTCGGACATCGTGATGATAGTGCAATGGCATAAGCGTGCTTAACTGCGAGACTGACAAGTCGAGCAGATACGAAAGTAGGACATAGTGATCCGGTGGTTCTGTATGGAAGGGCCATCGCTCAACGGATAAAAGGTACTCTGGGGATAACAGGCTGATACCGCCCAAGAGTTCATATCGACGGCGGTGTTTGGCACCTCGATGTCGGCTCATCTCATCCTGGGGCTGTAGCCGGTCCCAAGGGTATGGCTGTTCGCCATTTAAAGAGGTACGTGAGCTGGGTTTAAAACGTCGTGAGACAGTTTGGTCCCTATCTTCCGTGGGCGCTGCAGATTTGAGGAAGCCTGCTCCTAGTACGAGAGGACCGGAGTGGACACACCTCTGGTGTATCGGTTGTCACGCCAGTGGCATTGCCGAGTAGCTATGTGTGGAAGAGATAACCGCTGAAAGCATCTAAGCGGGAAACTCGTTTCAAGATGAGATCTGCCGGGGCCTTGAGCCCCCTAAAGAGTCGTTCAAGACCAGGACGTTGATAGGTCAGGTGTGGAAGCGTAGTAATACGTTAAGCTAACTGATACTAATTGCTCGTGCGACTTGACCCTATAACTTTGATCTATTGATCAAGGAAGTTATGCCAAGTGACGCATTCAAAAACAAAATCTGATATCTCTCTATGAATTCGTTGCCTTGATTCAATCAAGGTGACAACAAGTTATGCCTGATGACCATAGCAAGTTGGTACCACTCCTTCCCATCCCGAACAGGACCGTGAAACGACCTAGCGCCGATGATAGTGCGGGTTCCCGTGTGAAAGTAGGACATCGTCAGGCTATTACAGCCTCAGAAACCCCCACTCGACCGAGTGGGGGTTTTTGTTTTTGTGCTTCGATTAATTGATGTTGATGATGTATTCATCATCAATTGCGCAAGCGTTACTTTTCTCAAGGCTTTTACACAAGTCATAAAACCAAGCTTCAAAACTTTGGCCTGTTGCATACTTATCGGACAATAGCTTTAGGTATTTTGCAGAATCGCCCCAAAGTAAAAACTCATTGATTTTGATCTTCTGAAATTCAAGTAATTTAAATTTCAGTAATACCTTTGCTGCGTAGTTTGCATGCTTTTCAGGTGATCGACGAAATTGTTCCAGTCGACTTCTTGCGCGATCAATTGAGGAAGAAACATCCGTAAAAGCACAACCGTGACCTGGCAAGACCAATTTGGGATCTAACTCTTCAATCGTATTGAGTGTAGATTCGACTTCGTCAAACGCACTAAGGCCTTCGATTTCAGGAAAAACTACACCAAAGCCATTTTCCCAAAGTGCATCGGCAGAAATTAAAACGCCATCGACCTCATTGAAGATGACAACAGAGTTTGGATCATGACCAGGTGCAGCATGAATACGCCAAATTTTCTCGTTGACCGTAACAAAATCGCCATCATGGAGTGAGCCCGTTCTAGTGAAAGGCGGGCAGTGTTGCCCGGTGGGCTCATACGTGAGTATCTGCGCGTCCCATGTGTCTACAAATTCTGCGTGTCCAGGAGGAATTAGCGTCTTTAGCGCTGGGTACATGGCTTGAAGATGTGCATTGCCACCACAATGATCACTGTGCAAATGCGTGTTGATGAGCGTGGTCAAAGGCTGATGTTTCAAAGCAAATGAAACGAGTGCATGCATTTGATCCGCATGAGTCCAATAGCCACTATCGACAAGTACAGCTTGGCTGGCATCTTGTAGCAACACGTTATTTGAGGACAACCATCCTCGTTCAAAAAAGGTAACGCCAGCAGGTAATGTGTGCATGATGTGATTTAGAACTTCGCCAGCATAAGCATTCATTCTGACAGCAAGCAATACAGTCAAGTTTCCTAACTGTGCTGCGCGTTACAGATTGTCAATTTTGTAGATTTAGAGTCGCGGCACTAAAGCCCTGTCAGTCAAAAGCAAGAATAGGGGAAAACCCGTAGAATTCATGCATGACTTTCGTACAGACTCTTGCAAGAACAACCTTAGAAGGGGGAAGACAAATGCTTCGCTTCACAGGTGTATCCCAAGAGCAACTCCGCAAAACCGAGGGGGCTTTGATACCAATTGCACCTCTCAGCATCGAACATCTGCCTCATATTTTGAAGCATCTGCTTGCACTGTCTGAGCACGACCGATATTTAAGATTTGGCTATACCGCAACAGACGCGCACATTCAGCGCTATGTAGACAACCTGAATTTCGATCGGGATGAAATTTACGGAATTTTCAATAGCGAACTTGAAATCATTGCCATGGCGCATCTAGCCTTGATGGAAGAGGCAGGTCGACAATCAAGCTCGGAGTTTGGGGTGTCGGTTTCGGCGCATGCACGAGGTCGTGGTTATGGCGCACGTTTGTTTGAGCGAGCAGTCATACACGCGCGCAATGAAAAGGTGTACCAGATGTACATCCATGCCTTGAGCGAAAACGCTCCCATGATTCGCATCGCCCGTAAAGGTGGCGCGCGAATTGAGCGCGATGGCTCAGAAACAGAGGCCTATTTAAGTCTGCCAAAGCGAAATTTAGACAGCCGTATGACCGAGTTTGTCGCTGATCAGTACGCTAAAACAAACTACAGCATCAAAGAAGATGCCAAGCGTTTCTGGAACTTCTTGGCAAAAGTCCAAGAAATCCGTGAAGGCGTGCGCGACGCACGTCACCAAGCTGCGGAATAAGTGAATAGCCCATCTATATGGGCTATGCTTAAGGCTTGTGAGACTCCCGCAGCACATGCTGCAACACTGTGATACCCCCGCAATCCCGAGAGAAAGAAAACCAAGACAAACGTGGCTATTGGCAACGCTTGGTAGAGTTCATACACCCTGGTCCAGATTCCCGCGAAGAGTTACTTGACGCGCTTTCTGACGCTGAGGATAACCAAGTCATCGGTGCGGAAAGCCGCTTGATGCTCGAAGGCGTGTTGCGCATGGCCGATCTGACAGCGGGCCAGGTCATGGTGGCTGCACCTCGCATGGACCTCATCAATTTAGATGCGCCAATAGAGGAGTCGCTTCACAAGGTCATCGACACGGGGCACTCACGTTTTCCTGTCTACGAAGGCGAGCGCGATAACTTGGTGGGCATCTTGCTCGCGAAAGACTTGCTGAAGCTGCAACGCGCACCTTCTCTGAATATCCGAACATTGTTAAGGCCCCCTGTCTTTATCCCAGAAAGCAAAGGTCTCAATGATTTATTGCGCGAGTTTCGCAACACGCGCAATCACATGGCATTGGTCGTTGATGAATTTGGACGCATTGCAGGACTTATCACGATTGAAGACGTCCTAGAGCAAATCGTGGGCGATATTGAAGATGAATTTGACAGCCAAGAAGATGTGGGCGATATCTTTGCGTTGGCCGATCACACTTATCGCGTCAGTGGGGATGCATCGCTTGAGCGCGTAGGCGAGGCATTTGGCACGCACCTCGAAGTAACCGCTGCAGAAGAGTCCGATGACACCCACTTTGACACCATCGGTGGATTTATTGCGCATGCCATGGGTCATGTGCCGCGCCGCGGCGAGCACTTTGAAATCAATAAATTACGTTTTGAAGTCTTGCACACGCGTGGTGGCGCTGTGAAGTGGTTCAAGGTTTATCCGGCACCAGAAGAAAAAACGCCGCAATAAGGCATGCAAGACAACGCGCAAGCATTCAAGGCATGGCCCATCAGCCTGAACGCAACAACGGTGTTGCTGATGGCCGGTATTGCGCAAGCGCTGTCACTTGCATGGCCGTTCGAGGGCGCATACAAAGGCGAAGCGCAAGGGTGGTTGCAATTGGTGAGCTTGGGCATTCTTGCCTACCAACTTGATCGCAGCAATTCAATCAAGCAGGCATTCGCCAAAACGTGGGTGTTTTCTTTGGCGTGGTTAGCAGGCAGTTTCTGGTGGTTGTTTGTTTCAATGCATCTATACGGTGGCTTGCCCGCGCCCATTGCTGTATCGGCTGTTATCTTGCTCGCTGCAGGCTTGTCGTTGTTCTACGGCTTTGCCGCATTGGCGTATCACATCGTGTGCAAAACGGGCGTAGGCGTTTTGCCTCGCGCTTGTACTTTTGCTGCAGTTTGGTCATTGGCCGAAATGGTGCGCGGCACTCTGTGGACGGGCTTCCCATGGGGTGCAGCGGGCTACGCACATGTCGACAGCATGCTGCAACACTGGGCACCATGGGCCGGTGTCTATGGTTTGTGTGCAGTATCTGCATTCATTGCCATGGCGGCGGCGGCCGAAAGGAAAGACAGCCGTCCCGCAACACGCTCAACGCAAATGTCAATTGTTGTCAGCGTGTTGGTGCTTGGCTACACCTGGTTCACATCTCCAAGCCAAAGCACGAATGAAGGGGCGCACTCAGCGAGCCCTATCAGCGTGACTTTGTTGCAAGGCAACATTCCACAAGATTTGAAGTTTGGCGAAGGCGTCAACCGCGCTCTGAGTGACTACCGCGAAGCCTTGTTATCAAGCGCCAGTGATCTCACGGTCACACCCGAAACAGCAATCCCACTCATCCAGCAACAATTGCCCGATCGTTATTGGACAGAGCTGGAAAACCATTTCAGCAAAGGCTCACAAGCCGCCCTGATTGGTTTGCCATTGGCCACAAGAAGCGAACAAGCTCAGCTGCAGTACAGCAACTCAGCCATTGCGCTGATGCCGCAAGCCACCCCCGCGTCCACTGCCAGCTACCAATACGACAAACACCACCTCGTGCCCTTCGGTGAATTTGTGCCGCCACTTTTTCAGTGGTTTGTTAGCTTGATGAACATCCCCTTGGGCGATTTCACCCGTGGCGATGTCGCCCAACCGAGCTTCGTTTTCAAAGGCGAACGGATCGCCCCCAATATTTGCTATGAAGATTTGTTTGGCGAAGAGTTGGCTCGCAGCTTTGCCGATCCAGACAAAGCCCCCACCTTGATGGTCAACCTCAGCAACATCGCGTGGTTTGGCGACACCGTGGCCATTGACCAGCATTTGAATATCTCGCGTATGCGTGCCTTAGAGCTTGGACGCCCCATGCTGCGCGCCACCAACACGGGCGCTACCGCCATCATCAATGCCCAAGGCCAAGTCACGCACCGCCTGCCCAGTGCCGTGCAAGGCGTCTTGACCGCAGAGGTTTATGGCGTGCATGGAGCCATCACGCCTTATGCCCAATGGGTGTCAGTTTTGGGGCTTTGGCCGCTGGCAGGCTTGGCGGTATTGACCTTATTGATCGTCGCCACCATGGCGCATGCATCTAGGCACGGCCAGAGGCGTTTCGGCCCGTAAAATCAGAGGTTTGCGGGCGTATTGACCTGCAGCCTAAATTGCCAGCGTCTGCTGGCCACTTTGCATGCTGACTTTTCAAGAAATCATTCTCACACTCCAGTCCTATTGGGCCAAGCAAGGCTGTGCATTGCTGCAGCCCATCGACATGGAGGTCGGTGCGGGCACCTCGCACACAGCCACGTTCTTGCGCGCCTTGGGTCCAGAGCCTTGGAAGGCTGCTTATGTGCAACCTAGCCGTCGCCCCAAAGATGGCCGCTATGGCGAGAACCCCAACCGCTTGCAGCACTACTACCAATACCAAGTGGTGTTGAAGCCCGCGCCCAGCAACATTTTGGAGCTGTATTTGGGCTCGCTCGAAGCACTCGGTTTTGACCTCAAGAAAAACGACATCCGCTTCGTCGAAGACGATTGGGAAAATCCAACCTTAGGCGCATGGGGCTTGGGTTGGGAAGTTTGGCTCAACGGCATGGAAGTCACGCAGTTCACCTACTTCCAGCAAGTGGGCGGCATTGACTGCAAGCCCATTACTGGCGAGATCACCTACGGCCTAGAACGCTTGGCCATGTATCTCCAAGGCGTGGACAACGTCTACAACCTGCAATGGACCGATGGCCTCACCTATGGCGACGTGTACAAACAAAACGAAGTGGAGCAATCCACCTACAACTTCGAGCACAGCGATGCCGAGTTCTTGTTCACCGCTTTTGGCGCGCACGAGAAACAAGCTCAACACCTCATGGGTGCACAGCTCGCATTGCCTGCGTATGAGCAAGTGCTCAAAGCCGCGCACACATTCAACTTGCTCGACGCCCGTGGCGCCATCAGCGTGACCGAGCGTGCCGCCTACATTGGCCGCATCCGCAACTTGGCGCGCGCCGTGGCGCAAAGCTATTACGAGAGCCGTGAGCGTTTGGGCTTCCCCATGGCCCCGCGCGAGTGGGTGGAACAAATGCCAAAGAAGACCGCTTGAGCGTAGGACACAAGAACATGACGACACAAAACCTACTCATCGAACTCTTCGTGGAAGAGTTGCCTCCTAAGGCTTTGCAAAAACTCGGCGATGCTTTTTCTAGCGTGCTGTTTGACCAACTCAAAGTCCAAGGCTTGACTGCCACTAATTCAGTCGTGACAGCCTACGCCTCACCACGCCGATTGGCCGCACACATCACCGCGGTGTCGGCATTGGCTGCTGACAAAGCCGTGCAGCAAAAACTCATGCCCGTCACCGTGGGTTTGGATGCCAGTGGCAACGCCACCCCCGCCTTGCTGAAAAAGCTGCAAGCCTTGGGCGCAGGCCCTGAGGCCGTGGCCCAACTCAAACGCGCGCCCGATGGCAAAGCAGAAGCCTTGTTTTACGACAGCATCGTCAAAGGCGCGAGTTTGGCCGATGGCCTGCAAAAAGCCTTGAGCGAAGCCATCGCCAAATTGCCCATTCCCAAAGTGATGAGCTACCAGCTCGAAACTGACTGTGAATTGCCAGGCTGGAGCAGCGTCAACTTCGTGCGCCCCGCGCACAGCTTGATCGCCTTGCATGGCAGCACCGTGGTGCCTGTCAAAGCCTTGGGCTTGACCGCTGGCAACAGCACACAAGGCCACCGCTTTGAAGCCAAGGTGTCGCCCGTCGTGTTGGTCAATGCCGATATGTACGCAGAGACACTGGCCAAAGACGGCGCTGTCATCGCCAGCTTCACCGAGCGCCGTGCTGAGATTGCACGTCAACTCGAAGCCGCCGCAGCCAAAGTTGGCGGCGGTGTGAAAGCGATTGACGATGCAGCATTGCTCGACGAAGTCACCGCCCTGGTCGAACGCCCCAACGTGTTGGTGTGTGAGTTCGAAAAGCAATTCCTCGACGTGCCGCAAGAGTGCCTCATCCTCACGATGAAGGCAAACCAAAAATACTTCCCGTTACTCGACGCAGCCGGCAAGCTCACCAACAAGTTCTTGGTAGTCAGCAACATCACGCCCGATGACGCGTCTGCTGTGACGGGCGGCAACGAACGTGTGGTGCGCCCTCGTTTGGCCGATGCCAAATTCTTCTTTGACCAAGACCGCAAAAAAACACTCGCTTCGCGCGTGGATGGTTTGGCCAAGGTGGTGTATCACAACAAACTCGGCACGCAAGGCGAGCGCACCGACCGCGTGTGCGCCATTGCCAAAGGCATCGCGGCCTTGTTGCCACAAGCCAAAGACGCAGCCTTTGTGCAAGCCGTCGACACCGCTGCACAGCTGGCCAAAACAGATTTGCTCACCGACATGGTGGGCGAGTTCCCCGAGTTGCAAGGCATCATGGGCGGCTACTACGCCCGTCACGATGGTTTGGGCGAGGATGTGGCGCAAGCCATTGAAGACCACTACAAGCCACGCTTTGCTGGAGACGAATTGCCACGCAACACGGTGGGCGTGGTGGTGGCTTTGGCCGACAAGTTAGAGACCTTGGTGGGCATGTTTGGTATTGGCAACTTGCCAACGGGCGACAAAGATCCGTTTGCTTTGCGTCGTCACGCCTTGGGCGTGGTGCGTATGTTGAGCGAAGCTAATTTGGATGTGGGATTGGATGCGTTGATTGCACAAGCCATTCCCACATTCGGCGACAAGATCACTGACCCCGCTGCCGCTTTGTCCTTATTCATTTACGACCGCCTCTCAGGCGGTCTGCGCGAACAAGGCTACTCGGCTCAAGAAGTCGAAGCCGTGTTGGCCTTGCGCCCACAACGCTTGACGGACGTGAGCAAACGTCTGGAAGCTGTTCGCGCCTTCGCCGCATTGCCTGAAGCCTCAGCCTTGGCGGCCGCCAACAAACGCATCGGCAACGTGCTCAAAAAAGCAGGCGAGGTCGATGCACACGTCAACACCGCCTTGTTCAAAGAAGATGCCGAGCAAGCGCTGTACACAGTCATGCAAAAGCTGCTGCCCGAGTCCGAGGCGCAGTTCAACGCGGGCGACTACACCGCCTCGTTGCAAACCTTGGCCACTTTGCGCTCGCCCGTCGATGCGTTCTTTGATGATGTCATGGTGAATGCCGAAGAGATGGACTTGCGTTTGAACCGCCAAGGCATGCTCAAGAAGTTGCACGAAGCCATGAATCGCGTGGCTGATTTGTCCGCCCTCGCTTCTTAAAGCTCAGACATGCAAACCAAACTCGTCATCCTCGACCGCGACGGCACGATCAACCAAGACAGCGACGACTACGTCAAGTCGGCCGATGAGTGGATTGCATTGCCAGACGCGCTCGAAGCAATTGCGCGTTTGAACCATGCGGGCTGGCACGTGGTGGTGGCGTCTAACCAATCTGGCCTAGGCCGTGGTTTGTTTGATGTCGCAGCTTTGAACGCCATGCACACCAAGATGCACAAGCTCTTGGCTGCTGCGGGTGGCCGCATCGACGCCGTGTTTTATTGCCCGCACAGCCCAGAGGAAACATGCAACTGTCGCAAGCCCTTACCTGGCCTGTACGAGCAAATCGGTGAGCGCTACGGCATGGGCCTCAAAGGCGTGCACACCGTGGGTGATTCGCTGCGCGATTTGCAAGCAGGTGCTGCTGTCGGTTGCGCCACTCACTTGGTGCACACAGGCAAAGGCGAAAAGCTCAAGGGCCAGCCACTGCCTTCAGACTTCCCTCAAGGCACTGTGGCACACGATGACCTCAGCGCATTTGCAGACTGGTTGCTTGCTCAGTCCGAGCCCGCGGCCAAAACCAACAAAGCAGGAGCCCACGCATGATCGCCATGCTCCGTTCGACGTTGCACATGGCGTTCATGTTCGTCACCGTCATCCCTTACACCTTGCTCATCTTGCTGGCGCGTGTGTTGGGTGCCAAGGGCAACGTGCGTTACGCCTTTGCACAAAAGTGGCTCACGCTCAGCATCGATGCTGCACGCGTCCTCATGGGCATTCGTTACCAAGTGCAAGGCCAAGAAAACCTGCCTGTGGGTGAAACCAGCCCCGCCATTTTGTTGGTCAAGCATCAGTCCACATACGAGACGTTTTTGATGCCGGCCATCATGCCGCACCCTTTGGCCTATGTGTTCAAAAAAGAACTGCTGTATGTGCCGTTCTTTGGTTGGTCCATTGGCAGCTTGGACATGATCCACATCGACCGCAGCCAACGCGCCAAAGCGTTTGCCAAAGTGGTGGAGCAGGGACAGGCTTTGCTCGACAGAGGTGTGTGGGTCATCATGTTTCCAGAAGGCACGCGCATCCCACGTGGTGAACGCGGCAGCTACAAAACAGGCGGCACACGTTTGGCCATTGCGACAGGCGCACCGGTCATTCCAATTGCGGTGACCTCAGCCAAATGCTGGCCACGTAAAGCCTTCATCAAGACGCCCGGTGTGGTCGATGTATCAATTGGCAAGCCAATTCCTAGCGTCGGTCGCGATGCGGAGGAGTTGATGCGCGAAGTCGAAACGTGGATCGAAGCTGAAATGCACCGCCTCGACCCCGAGGCCTACGTCGGCCAACACTGAGCCCACACGCATGAGCCGCTTCTTGCAACTCGTGCTCGACATGTTCGATGGGGCCACCACCAAAGCCCTGCAAGGGATCGACGCAGACAAGCGACCCGGGCCAAAAAAACGCCAGCCTCGCCAACCCAAACGTCTCAAGCCGCAAAGCTTGATCGGCGGCTTGCATCGCGATGACAACGTCTTGCCACCAGCGCCTGCGTTGCAAGGCCCGCACATGCCGTCGGAGCCCTTGGGTCAAGTTCTACCCAAAGCGCATTACGCACATCCCCGCGCCACACGGCGCATTCAACTCGGCACCACCGATGTGGCTTATGCCTTTCGGCGCGGCAAGCGCCGCACCATTGGTATGGCGATCGGGCCGGATGGCCTAGAGGTGAGTGCTCCGCGTTGGGTCACGCTGGGTGAGGTGGAGTCCGCCCTGCACGAAAAAGCCGATTGGATTGCGCGCAAACTGGTCGAGATGCAAGAGCGTCAGCAGCAGCTTGGAGCTGCGCGCATCGTGTGGGCGGATGGCGTGGTGTTGCCGTATTTGGGAGATCAGCTCAAAGTGGTGCTCGACTCAAGCAGCACGCTCAAAAAGAACAGCGCACAGTTTGAGTCTGCACAACAGACGCAGGTTGGCGATGCACTCTGTGTCGGTGCAGATGCCGTCACGCAAGCTCCTGCACCCTTGTTGCACACGTTGCGCCTAGGGCTACCGCTCAACGCCGAACCCCAGCAAATCCGCGACGCCGTTCAAGCTTGGCTCATGCGCCAAGCCAAAGCTTTGTTTGTGGAGCGGCTCAACCACTACGCGCCACAGCTGGGTGTGCAGTGGCAGCGCGTGTCGCTCAGCAGCGCGACCACGCGCTGGGGCAGTGCCAGCGCCAATGGAGCGATCCGACTCAACTGGCGGCTGGTGCACCACAAACGCGACGTGATCGACTACGTGGTGGCCCACGAACTCAGCCATTTGCGAGTCATGGACCACAGCCCGCGGTTTTGGGAAACGGTGCAAAGCGTCATGCCCGATTACGCCCAACTTAGGCGTGTTCTTAAGGATGAACCCTTACCTCCGTGGTCTTGAGTTGGTTTTTGGAGATTTCCCGTCATAATTGACGTTTACGTAAACGTAAACAAGGAAATCATGGCGACCACCTATTCCATCAGCGATCTAGCGCGTGAGTTTGACCTCACCACGCGAGCCATCCGTTTTTACGAAGACATGGGCCTGTTACAGCCCGAGCGCTCAGGCCCCGGCGGACGTAATCGCGTGTACAGCCACCGCGACCGCACACGCCTCAAGCTCACCCTGCGAGCCAAGCGTTTGGGCCTGTCGTTGACCGAGGCCAAAGACCTGATCGACATGTATGACAGCCCGCGCGATACCGGCCCGCAACTGCAAAAGTTCTTGGTCGTGCTCGATGCGCACAAGCGCGAACTCGAAGCGCAAATGTCTGAGATTCAAGCCAACCTCGACGAGGTCAAAGCCCATGAAAAAGAAGCTCGCGCCTTGTTGGCCAAGCAAGGCGACAAGCCTACTAAAGCGATCAAAGCTACGAAAGCGAGCAAGGCATGACAGCCGCTGCAGCCACTGCGCATCCCGAACTTCACGCCCGCATCGAAGCCAGCTTTGTGCGGCAAGGCATGATGCAGCACCTCGGCGCACGCATCGTGTCGGTAGCGCCTGGTGAGGTCGAAATTGCCTTGCCTTATTCAGAGCGTGTTACCCAACAACAAGGCGGGTATCACGGCGGCGCCATGGGCGCATTGGCCGACATTGCCGCTGGCTACGCAGGCCTCACTTGTGCCGCAGAGGGCCAAGAGGTGACCACGGTCGAATACAAGATCAACTTCCTCGCCGCCTTCTCTGGCGGCGAACTTCGCGCACGCGGCCATGTGGTGCGTGCTGGCAAACGCCTCATCATCACCACCGCTGAAGTGGTTCACCTCGACAACGATGGCGGCGAGTCCCCCTGCGCTTTGATGCAGCAAACCCTCGCCACTGTGAACAAAACCTACTGATCCAACGGAGACGCACCATGAACAACCTACCAGGCCTGAACTTTCAACTCGGTGAAGACATCGACGCGCTGCGCGACGCTGTGCGTGAATTCGCCCAAGCCGAGATCGCCCCGCGCGCTGCGGAGATCGACCGCAACGACCAATTTCCCATGGACCTGTGGCGCAAGATGGGCGACTTGGGCGTGTTGGGCATCACCGTGGGCGAAGAGTACGGCGGCGCCAACATGGGCTACCTCGCGCACATGATTGCCATGGAAGAGATCTCTCGCGCCTCTGCCAGCGTGGGCCTGAGCTACGGTGCGCACAGCAACTTGTGCGTGAACCAAATCAAGCGCAATGGCACCGATGCGCAGCGCGCCAAGTACCTGCCCAAGCTCATCAGTGGCGAGCACGTCGGTGCGCTTGCCATGTCCGAGCCCGGTGCGGGTTCTGACGTCATCAGCATGAAGCTCAAGGCTGAAGACAAAGGCGGCTACTACGTGCTCAACGGCAGCAAGATGTGGATCACCAACGGCCCCGACGCCGACACGCTGGTGGTCTACGCCAAGACCGAGCCCGAGTTGGGCGCACGCGGCGTGACGGCCTTCTTGATCGAGAAGGACATGAAGGGCTTCAGCGTCGCGCAAAAACTCGACAAGCTGGGCATGCGCGGCAGCCACACTGGCGAGCTGGTGTTCCAAAACGTCGAAGTACCAGAGGCCAACATTTTGGGCGGCCTGAACATGGGTGCCAAAGTGTTGATGAGCGGTTTGGACTACGAACGCGCCGTGCTCACAGGCGGGCCCTTGGGCATCATGCAATCGGTGATGGACAACGTCATCCCCTACATCCACGACCGCAAACAGTTTGGCCAAAGCATTGGCGAGTTCCAGCTCATTCAGGGCAAAGTGGCCGACATGTACACCGTGCTGCAAGCCGGTCGCAGCTTTGCCTACACCGTGGCCAAGAACCTGGACTTGCTCGGCACCGACCACGTGCGCCAAGTGCGCAAAGACTGCGCGTCCGTCATTTTGTGGACTGCTGAAAAAGCCACGTGGATGGCGGGCGAAGGCGTGCAGATTTTTGGTGGCAACGGCTATATCAACGAATACCCACTGGGTCGTTTGTGGCGCGATGCCAAGCTGTACGAAATCGGTGCAGGCACCAGCGAAATTCGTCGCATGTTGATTGGTCGCGAGCTGTTTGCCGAGACAATGTGAGACTAGCGCCCGAGTCCCGGGCGCACTTCACATGTGACGCGTGACCGAATGAAAAAACTTCTTGCCCTGTTGATGACGCCTCCTCGTGCCGTGTTGCATGGCATGGGTGTGGGCTTGTGCGTTGGTCTGGTGCTAGCTGCGTGGTTCAGTATGGCACGCGTGCTAATGCTGGCTTACTACTGGCCTTCACCTGGCAGTGCGCTGTGGGCAGAGTTGCCCGTGGCTTTGCTCATGGGGTTTCGTTTCGACATGAAAATGGGGGCCATCGCTACCCTGCTGCTGTTTCCGCTGCTGGGCTGGCGCTGGCGCATGAGTGCGGTGATCATCAAGATATGGGCCAGTTTGTTCGCACTGTTGGCCGTCATTAACTTTTATTACTACGGCTTTTACAAGCTGCCCATTGACAGCGTGATTTTTGGCTTGGCCGATGACGACACTGTCGCAGTGCTGCACACTATCTGGCAAGATTTTCCCATGTTGCAAATCGCCGTGGTGTTGCTCTTGGCCGTGTGGTCTGCCAATGTGGCTGCGTTGCGCGTGGGGGAGCGTGCGTTGCAATGGTTGCAACAACATTGGGCGCGTCCATGGCATTTGCTGCTGATTCCCGCTGTGTTGCTCCTTGTGTTGATGGTCGGTAAGGGCACACTCAAAGGCATGGCCTTGCAACTGGATAACGTCACTGCGACTAGCAAACCGTTTTTGAATAATGTCATTCCCAATGGCGTGACTGCGCTCTACAACGCATGGGACGCGTACCGAACCTCCACCGATATTGGTGAGGAAGACACAGGTCTCAAAACGTTTGGCTTTGACAACTACCAAACGGCCGCACGCGTGCTAGGTATCACTGCCACCTCGCCCGAGGGCGTGCGTCTCGCCATGATGGCCTCGGGACACAACCAACGCAATGGCAAGAACTTGGTGTTCTTTCAAATGGAGTCATGGAGCGCTGAGCCATTCAAATACCAATCTAATGACATGGATGTGCTCGCGGGATTGAAAGACAAACTGCACAACGCATGGCTGTTTGACAACTTCGACTCAGCTCATCACGGCACTCATCCTGCGCTCGAAGCGATTTTGTACAACACACCTGTCACGCCCATCACCAATGGCAAATACCGTCACATCAAGTTGGATTGGGGCGTGCCCTTTGCCATGAAAAAAGCGGGCTACGACACCTTGTTTGTGACATCGGGCCAGTCGGGTTGGCGTGAGCTCAACCGCGTGTTGCTCATTCAAAGTTTCGACGAAGTCATTGATGCAGCCACCTTGCGCGCCAAGTATTCAGGCGCAGAGGGCGGGATCTGGGGTGTGTGGGATTCCTACATGTTTCGCTACATCGAAGAGCGTTTAGCTCAGCAGCCCAAAGATCGGCCGTTGTTCATCTATGCGATGTCGACCACCAACCATCCGCCGTATGAGTTGCCCTCGGACTACAAGCCATTTGCGTTCGACGTCAACAAATGGCCAGGCGATAAAGGCTCTGAGCATTTGATTCCTAACTTGCAAACTTACCGCTATGCGAATGACGAGTTGGCCAAGTTCGTCACGGCCGTCGAGGCCAGTTCTGCTGCTGCTCGCACTGTCGTAGCCGCTACTGGCGACCACAACGTGCGAACCTTTGGCCAATACGCCACGCCTGAGAGTCAAGTGCTGCGTCAGCAAGTGCCGTTTGTGGTGTGGGGTGCTGGCAAGTTGGCTTGCCCAAGTGCCCTGCATCAAGTGGGTAGCCATTTAGACATGTTTCCGACCTTATTCTCATTGCTGGGTGTTCATGAGGGCTACATGATGACGGGGCGCGATTTGGCGGAGTGCCCCACATTGCGCAACACCGATGAGGCCATTGCCGTTACCTTCATTGGTCAAGCGCGAACCAATCACGCGATTTGGAGCATGGGCAGTGCCAACACCTTGGCCTGTCAACCCGTAGGAAGTGTGTGTGAATGGCAGTCCAAACAAGATGCCAAAGCGCGAGCTCGCGTAGCATTGTTGGACTGGAATATCCGTTATCACATCCAGCACGCTACAGGGAGAAAATAAGCCATGTCTCAATCTTTGCAACACCTTTTCGATAACAACCGGGCTTGGGCCGAGCGCATGATTCAGGAGAATCCTGCGTACTTCTCACGCTTGGCCAATCAGCAGAACCCCAAGTATTTGTGGATCGGCTGCTCCGACAGTCGCGTGCCTGCCAACCAAATCACCGGCCTCGACCCAGGTGAAGTGTTTGTGCATCGCAACGTGGCCAACGTAGTGGTGCATTCCGATTTGAACGCTTTGTCCGTCATTCAATATGCGGTCGATGCACTCAAGGTCGAGCACATCATGGTGGTGGGCCACTACGGTTGTGGTGGTGTGTTGGCGGCCACACGTGGCACACGCGTGGGCTTGGCCGACAACTGGTTGCGCCATGTGCAAGACGTGCGCTTGCGCCATCGCCAACGCCTCAACCATTTGCCACAAGCCGAACTTGAGTCGGTCATGTGCGAGATGAATGTGATCGAACAAGTGGGCAACGTTGCGTTGTCGAACGTCATGCAAGACGCTTGGGGCCGTGGCCAAAAAGTGACTGTGCATGGCTGGATTTACGGCTTAGATGATGGCTTGGTCAAAGACCTCGGCGTCAGCATGAGTCACGCTGGCGAAGTGGTGGATGTCTTCCGCAGCGCCTTCAAACGCTACCCTCGTGGTGGCATGCTTCCCGCCGCATGACCCTGTGGGTCGGCGCGGCATTTTTCTTTTTGTTAATTGGAGAAATTCATGTCCGACCCTATCGTCATCGTCAGCGCTGCTCGCACACCCATGGGCAGCTTTCAAGGCGACTTCTCTAGCCTTGCCGCACACGACCTCGGTGGCGCAGCTATCAAAGCAGCTGTTGAGCGTGCTGGCATCAACCCCGAGTTGGTGACCGAAGTTTTGTTTGGCAACTGCTTGATGGCCGGCCAAGGCCAAGCCCCTGCACGTCAAGCCGCATTCAAAGGTGGTTTGCCCAAGTCGGCTGGCGCTGTGACCTTGTCCAAGATGTGCGGATCTGGCATGCGCGCAGCCATGTTCGCGCATGACATGTTGATTGCCGGTACACACGATGTGTTGGTAGCCGGTGGCATGGAGAGCATGACCAATGCGCCTTACCTCATGCTCAAGGGCCGTGGCGGTTATCGCATTGGCCACGACCGCATCTTTGATCACATGATGCTCGACGGTTTGGAAGACGCTTACGAACCCGGCCGCAGCATGGGCACCTTTGGTGAAGACTGCGCAGCTAAGTACAGCTTCACACGCGCCGAGCAAGACGCATTCGCCACTGCCAGCGTGCAACGCGCCAAGGCCGCGACTGAGAGCGGTGCATTCGCCACAGAAATCACGCCCGTCACCGTCAAGACCCGTGCAGGCGAAACGGTGGTATCGATTGACGAAGGCCCAGGGAAAATCAAGCTCGACAAAATCACCTCGCTCAAGCCCGCGTTCAAAAAAGACGGCACCATCACGGCTGCTTCTAGCTCGTCCATCAACGACGGCGGCGCTGCCATGGTGATGATGCGTGAGAGCACAGCCAAGCAATTGGGCTGCAAGCCATTGGCTCGCATCGTCAGCCATGCCACCCACGCACAAGAGCCAGAATGGTTTGCCACCGCCCCCGTCGGTGCGACACAAAAAGCCTTGGCCAAAGCCGGCTGGAAAGTGGAAGACGTCGACCTGTGGGAAGTAAACGAAGCCTTCGCAGTCGTGCCCATGGCTTTGATGAAAGAACTTAACGTGTCGCATGACAAAGTCAACGTCAACGGCGGCGCGTGTGCCTTGGGTCACCCCATCGGCGCATCCGGTGCGCGCATCATGGTCACGCTCATTCATGCACTCAAAGCGCGTGGCCTGAAAAAAGGCTTGGCCACCTTGTGCATTGGCGGCGGTGAAGGCACTGCCGTCGCCCTCGAACTCGTTTAAGTTTTCGTCATGCCAACCGCACTCATCATCGGCGCGTCGCGCGGCATTGGGCTCGAGCTGGTTCGTCAATATGTGACGGACGGCTGGCGCGTCATTGCCACTGCGCGTGACGATGCTGGGCGCGATCGTATCCAAGCCCTCGGCGCGCAGTGCTTCCGCATCGATGTGGCGAGCCCCATCAGCGTCTCCTCGTTTGAGTGGATGCTGGATGGTGAAAAGCTAGACCTTGCTTTGTATGTGGCGGGTGTCATTGATCACAATGCCGCCAGCACCCCGCCCACGCAAGACGCGTTTGACCGCGTCATGCACACCAACGTCATGGGCGCCATGATGGTCATCCCGCAAGTTGCACCCATGGTCGAAGCTGCGAACGGCGTGTTCGCTTGTATCAGCAGCGTGATGGGCAGCTTGCAAGGCACACGCACTAGCGATGCCGCGCTGTACCGCATCAGCAAAGCTGCGCTAAACATGGTGGTGCGCACCTCTCAGCCTGAGTACCCCCGCGCACGCATGGTGGCCATGCACCCAGGCTGGGTGCAAACCGAGATGGGCGGCTCCAACGCCACGCTCACACCAGAGCAAGCTGTCACGCGCATGCGCCAAACGCTGGCGCACATCAAGCCCGAACACGCAGGGCAGTTTTTGTCTTACGACGGCAGCACCATTGCTTGGTGAGGCCATTCACTATTTCACTTCATAACGGATAAAGCCATGTTGCTCACCCCCGACCAAACCATGATTCGCGATGCCGTGCGCGACTTCGCACAGCAAGAGCTGTGGCCCAATGCCGCCAAGTGGGACAAAGAACACACCTTCCCGCACGAGGTGCACAAAGGTTTGGCCGCCCTCGGCGCTTACGGCATTTGCGTGCCCGAAGACTTGGGCGGTGCAGGCTTGGACTACACCACGCTCGCGATTGTTTTAGAAGAAATCGCTGCAGGGGATGGCGGCACCAGCACGGCGATTAGCGTGACCAACTGCCCCGTCAACGCCATCCTCATGCGCTACGGCAACGACGCGCAAAAGAAACAATGGCTCACTGAATTGGCGCAAGGCAACATGCTCGGCGCGTTTTGTTTAACCGAGCCACATGTGGGCTCTGACGCCTCCGCGCTGCGCACGACGGCCACCAAAGATGGCAATGAGTACGTCATCAACGGCGTGAAGCAATTCATCACCAGCGGCAAAAACGGCCATGTCGCCATCGTCATTGCAGTGACCGATAAAGGCGCTGGCAAAAAAGGCATGAGTGCGTTCATCGTGCCCACCAGCGCACCCGGCTACCAAGTGGCTCGCCTTGAAGACAAGCTCGGCCAGCACAGCAGCGATACCGCACAGATCAACTTTGACAACTGCCGCATCCCCGCCGAGAACTTGATTGGTTCGGAAGGCGAGGGTTACAAGATCGCCTTGTCCGCTTTAGAAGGCGGCCGCATCGGCATCGCCGCGCAAAGCATTGGTATGGCGCGCAGCGCATTTGAAGCCGCGCTGCAATACAGCAAAGACCGCGTGAGCTTTGGCACCGCCATCTTCAACCACCAAGCCGTGGGCTTCCGTTTGGCCGATTGCGCCACGCAGCTTGAAGCTGCACGTCAGTTGATGTACCACGCCGCCAGCTTGCGCGATGCCGGTTTACCGTGTTTGAAAGAAGCGGCCATGGCCAAACTCTTTGCCAGCGAAACGGCAGAGCAAGTGTGCAGCGTCGCCATTCAAACCTTGGGCGGCTACGGCGTGGTGAGCGACTTCCCCGTCGAGCGCATCTACCGCGACGTGCGTGTGTGCCAAATTTACGAAGGCACCAGCGACGTGCAAAAAATCATCATCCAACGCGCCTTGGCTTGATGGTGTTTAACTTGGCAGTTCACGCAAAGGCTTTGGCATGAACGGTGCCCAGCATTGCCCTTGTGGCCGTGTGGATGCCAAGAATCGCGCTGTGGCCTATGCCAATTGCTGCGGCCGTTTTGTTGACCACTTCGACACGACGGCTGCACCCAACGCCGAACACCTCATGCGCTCGCGTTACAGCGCGTTTGTGTTGGCGTGTGCTGACTACTTGCTGGCCACATGGAACAGCAGCACACGGCCGGCATCGCTGGACTTTGATGTGGGCGCTAAGTGGCTAGGGCTTGAGGTGCGTGAGCACAAAGTCACAGGTGCTGAAACAGCCGAGGTGGAGTTTGTTGCTCGTTGCCGTGTCGATAGCCGAGTCGTACGCTTGCACGAGCGCAGCCGCTTTGTGCGCGAAGATGGTCGCTGGTTTTATGTGGATGGCGATCAGTTCTAGTCCTTGCACGTGCCCCCGATAATCGGGACATGACATTTGAAGCAGTTTTATTTGATTGCGATGGCGTGCTGGTCGATAGCGAAGCCATCACCTGCGGCGCACTGCGCGACATGCTGGATGAAAACGGCTGGCGCCTGAGCTTGGCCGAATGCATGGCGCACTTCGTGGGCCACACCGTGCGTAGCCGTGCACCGCTGATCGAGGCGCACACAGGTAAGCCCCTGACCGACGCGTTCATGGATGAGTTCTATCGCCGCCGCAACATCCGCTTAGAAAGCGACATCACCGCCATCGACGGCATTCACGAAGCTGTGCGTCATTTGCATGAACGTTGCGAAGGCCGTATTGCCGTGGCATCAGGCGCAGATCGTTACAAAGTCGAGATGATGTTGCAACGTGTGGGCCTCGCTCAGTTTTTTGAAGGCCGCATCTTCAGTGGCCACGAGATGCCGCGCAGTAAGCCTTTTCCCGATGTGTACTTAGCAGCTGCTGCACACTTGCAAGTAGAGCCTGCGCGTTGCTTAGTGGTCGAAGATACGCCAGTGGGTATTGCTGCTGGTGTGGCTGCGGGTTCAATGGTATGGGCTTATGCGCCGCCACTAGCGCCCACTGAAGCGTTAGTGCTAGCGGGAGCCGCGCAAGTGTTTGCACATATGAACGACCTGCGTATCTAGCGCAACGTTCAAGTGATAACGGCCGTTAAGCGCTTTGCCGGAAGGTTTCAGGCGCTTTCCCTGTCCAAGTTTTGAACGCCCGAATAAAACTCTTCTCGTTCGAAAAGCCCACCTCAGCCGCGACTTGTTTGAGAGGTTTGTTCGTGCGCAGTAACAGCGCACGCGCACGTTGCTCGCGCACGCTGTCTTTGAGCTGTTGAAGGCTAGCGCCTTCTTCTTGCAGTTGACGGTGCAGGGTGCGGGCCGACATATTCAGCCACGCGGCTAAGTCATCGGCATTGCGGCTGTGCTCGGGGTGTTGCGCCAAGGTTTGGCGCACCTTCTCCACCAACAAGCGGTCGCGTCGATAGGGACGTACGGTCAGCAGCAGGGCGCGTTGCAGCATCTGTTGCAGCGCGGCTTCGTCGCGGCGCACGGGCAGGGCCAAGTAGCCTGCATCAAATTGCAAGCAGTTGACAGGTGCGTTGAAGTGCGTGGGGCCATCAAACAACACGCGGTAGCTATCGGCATGCGCGGGTGGTGCAAAGCGCAGGTGCGTGGCCGTGAGTGGGATGCGCGAATCGGTCAGCCAACACGCCACACCCAGCGCATTGCGCAGCACCGAGACCACGCAAAACTCGCGGAACACGCCGAGGTCGCGAGTCTCATCCAGCTGCAAACTGGCCACGCCGTTGCGCTCGATCAAGCTCAGGTGAATGTCGTCGGTCAACAAGCCGTGGTGCCTGCACCAGCGTGCCAGCGCGACGCCTAGGCTGGGTGAGGTGAGCGAGGCGCGCACCAACATGCCGTAGCTGCCCCACGGCAAACGACGGCTGAACCAACCCAAGCCCTCATCGTCCAACTCTTGCATGGCGATGCCCGAGATCAGCTCCATCTGCATGGCAGTCACTCGGGCACTGTTTTTCTTGAGAAGTTTTGGCTCGATTTGTACCTTCTTCAACGCGTCGTCCACGCGCAAACTGCGCTGCGCGTAAGCAGTGGCAATGGCCTGAATAAAAGCAATGGGCGTCTCTGCGCGGCCCTGTGCAGGCGTGGATTCAGAGGTGGGGCTAGGACTAACCATAGGAAGCGTCATTGTGGCAGGATTTGCAACCCATCTGACGCAGGCCGTGGTGGCAAACCGCCTAAGCTTGGGCCACAACGCCGTAATAGGACAAACACGATGACTGTTTTGCATTCCCAGCTCAACCCACGCTCCGCCGACTTCGCGGCCAACGCTGCCGCCATGCGCACGGTGGTGGATGACCTCAAAGCCCATCTCGAAAAAATCGCCGTCGGTGGCGGCGAGGCTGCGCGTGCCAAACACACCGCACGCGGCAAGCTGTTGCCCCGCGACCGCGTGCAAATGCTGCTCGACCCTGGCACGCCATTTTTAGAAGTGGCCCCACTCGCTGCGCTCAACATGTACAACAACGACGCGCCGTGCGCGGGCTTGATCGTCGGTATCGGCCGCGTGAGCGGTGTGGACTGCATGATCGTGTGCAATGACGCTACCGTGAAGGGCGGCACGTATTACCCACTCACGGTGAAGAAGCATTTGCGTGCGCAAGAAATCGCGCAGCAAAACAACTTGCCTTGCATTTACTTGGTTGACTCGGGCGGTGCCAACTTGCCCAACCAAGACGAGGTGTTCCCCGACCGCGACCACTTTGGCCGCATCTTCTTTAACCAAGCCAATATGAGCGCGCAAGGCCTTGCGCAAATCGCGGTGGTGATGGGCAGCTGCACAGCCGGTGGCGCGTATGTGCCGGCCATGAGCGACGAGACCATCATCGTGAAAAACCAAGGCACCATCTTCTTGGGGGGCCCGCCTTTGGTGAAGGCGGCCACAGGCGAAGTGGTGACGGCAGAAGACCTAGGCGGTGGCGATGTGCACACACGCCTCTCAGGTGTGGCAGACCACCTCGCGCAAAACGACGTGCATGCACTGGCGCTGGCTCGCCAATGCGTGAAAAGCCTCAACGCGCAAAAGCAACCCAACATCGCCACGCACGCACCTGTGCCTCCGAAGTACGACGCGCAAGAGTTGTACGGCGTGATCCCTACCGATACACGCAAGCCCTTTGATGTGCGCGAGATCATTGCGCGCATCGTGGATGGCAGCGAGTTTGACGAATTCAAAGCGCGTTTTGGTACGACCTTGGTGTGCGGCTTTGCCCGCATCGAAGGCATGCCGGTGGGCATCATCGCCAACAACGGCATCTTGTTCAGCGAGTCGGCTTTGAAAGGCACGCACTTCATCGAGCTGTGCTGCCAACGCAAAATCCCGCTCGTGTTTTTGCAAAACATCACCGGCTTCATGGTGGGCCGCAAGTACGAGAACGAAGGCATCGCACGCAACGGCGCGAAGATGGTCACGGCTGTGGCCACTGCGGCGGTCCCTAAGTTCACCGTCATCATTGGCGGAAGTTTTGGCGCGGGCAACTACGGCATGTGTGGTCGCGCCTTCAGTCCACGATTCTTGTGGATGTGGCCGAACGCTCGCATCTCTGTCATGGGTGGCGAGCAAGCGGCTAGCGTCTTGGCTACGGTCAAGCGTGATGGTATTGAAGGCAAAGGCGGCCAATGGAGCGCCGAAGAAGAGCAAGCCTTCAAAGACCCCATTCGCCAGCAGTACGAAGAACAAGGCCACCCTTACTTCGCCACAGCACGCCTGTGGGACGACGGTGTGATTGACCCCGCAGACACACGCCGCGTGTTGGCTTTGGGTTTGAGTGCGTCGCTGAACGCGCCCATTCCTGAGACCAAGTTTGGTTTGTTCCGCATGTGATGGGTGATTGACATGAGCGCTCTCACCATTACCAACCAAGGTGCGATTCGCACCATCACGCTTTGCCGCCCCGACGTGCGCAACGCCTTCAACGATGAAGTGATTGCGGAATTGAAAAACGCCTTCACAGAAGCTAGCCAAACCGCCGATGTGCGCTGCGTAGTGCTAGCCGCAGAAGGCCCCGCGTTTTGCGCAGGTGCTGACCTGAACTGGATGCGCCGCATGGCCGACTACACACGCGACGAAAACCTCGCCGACGCAGGTCAGCTTGCCGCCATGCTGCGTGCGATTTACGAATGCCCCAAACCCACCATCGCTCGCGTGCAGGGCGATGTGTTTGCCGGTGGCGTGGGCTTGGTCGCTGCGTGCGACATGGCGGTGAGTGTGGACACGGCAATCTACTGTTTGAGCGAAGTAAAACTGGGCCTCATCCCCGCCACCATCAGCCCTTATGTGATTCGCGCCATGGGTGCGCGTGCATCGCACCGCTACTTCTTAACAGCCGAGCGTTTCAGCGCGGCCGAGGCGCATCGCATTGGCTTGGTGCACGAAGTGGTCGCCGCTGATGCGCTGGATACCAAAGTGGCCGAGCTGACCAGTGCCTTGGTCAGTGCCAGCCCCAACGCTGTGCGCGCGTGTAAGCGTTTGGTGCAAGACGTGGCCGAGCGCGAGATCGACGACGCCTTGGTGGCGCACACCGTGGCGGGCATTGCCGACATTCGTTCAAGCGCGGAAGGCAAAGAGGGCGTGCAGTCCTTCTTGCAAAAGCGCAAGCCTTCGTGGTTGCTGTGAGCTTCTCGGAAAAAGGATTCAAAGATGTTTAAGAAAATTCTGATTGCCAACCGTGGCGAAATCGCCTGCCGAGTTGCCGCCACCGCCCGTCGCATGGGCATCAAAACCGTGGCTGTGTATTCGGACGCTGATGCACAAGCCAAACATGTGCAGGTGTGCGACGAAGCCGTACACATTGGCGGCAGCGCACCCAAAGACAGCTACTTGCGCTGGGAGCGCATCTTGCAAGCGGCCAAAGACACTGGCGCACAAGCGGTGCACCCAGGCTACGGCTTTTTGAGCGAGAACGAAGATTTTGCTAAGGCGTGCGCCGCCGCAGGTCTCGTGTTCATTGGCCCACCAGCCTCCGCCATTCTGGCGATGGGCTTGAAGGCGGAATCGAAACAGCTGATGGAAAAAGCTGGCGTGCCCTTGGTGCCCGGCTACCACGCAGCCGACCAAGACCCCGCCTTGTTGCAGCGCGAAGCCGACCGCATTGGCTACCCCGCGCTCATCAAAGCCAGCGCAGGTGGTGGTGGCAAAGGCATGCGCGTGGTCAACTGCAGTGCTGAGTTTGCCGATGCACTGGCCAGCTGTAAACGCGAAGCCATCAACAGCTTTGGCGACGATGCGGTGTTGATTGAAAAATACGTGCAACGCCCACGCCACATTGAAATTCAAGTGTTTGGCGACACGCACGGCAACTGCGTGTATTTGTTTGAGCGCGATTGCTCGGTGCAGCGCCGCCACCAAAAAGTGCTGGAAGAAGCCCCGGCGCCTGGCATGACCGAAGCCTTGCGCAAGCAAATGGGTGAAGCCGCCGTAGCAGCCGCCAAAGCCGTGAACTACGTGGGCGCAGGCACGGTGGAATTCATCGTGGAGCAGGCAGCGTATGACAAGCCTGAATCGATGAAGTTTTTCTTCATGGAGATGAACACGCGCTTGCAGGTGGAACACCCCGTGACCGAAGCCATCACTGGCCTCGACTTGGTGGAGTGGCAACTGCGCGTGGCCAGTGGCGAGCCGCTGCCTTTGCAGCAAAGCGATTTGCGTATTCACGGTCACGCCATCGAAGCGCGTATTTGCGCTGAGAACCCAGACAACAACTTCTTGCCAGCCACTGGAACTTTGGCGGTGTACCGTAAACCTGCGTGCAGCAGCTTTGAAATCAGCGACACCCGCATTGACGACGGCGTGCGCGAAGGCGACAGCATCAGCCCGTTTTACGACTCCATGGTGGCCAAGCTCATCGTGCACGGCGACACACGCGAGCAAGCGTTGGCGCGTTTGGATGACGCCCTGTCGCAAACCCGCATCGTTGGCTTGACGACCAATGTGCAGTTCTTGCGCCACATCATCCGCACCGATTCATTTGCCACAGCCAAGCTCGACACCGCGCTGATTCAACGTGAAGAAAAAGCCTTGTTTGCGCAAGAGCCTTTGGGCCTCGCACTCACCGCTGCGTCAGTCGTGGCCAACACGCTGTACCGCGAAGAAGCCTTGAAAGGCAACGACCCATTTAGCAGCCGTGATGGCTGGCGTGCTTACGGCGTGGCTACACGCAACTTTGGTTTTGTATTCCATGGCGCGTCTTACGACGCCGTGTTGACCTATGCCCATGATGGCAGCTTGCAATTGAACGTCGCGGATGCCGACGGTGATGTGTCGGGCGTCTTGACCTACCGCGAGGACGGCGATGCCTTGCACATCAGTTTTGCGGGCCACACAGCCCGTTTGCAGGTGTTCCATGAAACACAAGGCCACGAAGATGTGGCTCATGTGTTTGCACCCCAAGGCGCCACGCGCATCACCGTGGTCGACGCTTTGGCCCACGCGGGCGAAGTGCAAGAGGCCGGCGGCCGCTTGACGGCACCCATGCCCGGTAAGGTGGTGTCGTTTGCGGTTGCCGCAGGTGACAAAGTCAAGGCCGGTCAGCCGTTGGCGGTCATGGAAGCGATGAAAATGGAGCACACCATCGCCGCACCCGCGGACGGTGAAGTGTTGGAACTGCTCTATGCGCCGGGTGACCAAGTGGCCGAAGGCGAAGAGCTTTTGAAATTGAAAGTGTGATGACCATGGCGATGAATCTGCCGCGTCGCGTGAAGCTGATTGATGTCGGCCCTCGCGACGGCCTACAAAACGAAAAACAACCAGTGTCTGCTGCCGTCAAGGTGGAGCTGGTGCATCGCTTGCAAGCGGCGGGGCTGAAGGAAATTGAAGTCACCAGTTTTGTGTCGCCCAAATGGGTGCCGCAAATGGCCGACAACGCTGAGGTAATGGCTGGAATTCATCGACAGCCCGATGTGCGTTATTCGGTGCTCACGCCCAACTTGCAAGGCTTTGAGTCTGCGTTGAAAACCAAGCCCGACGAAATCGTGGTGTTTGGTGCAGCCAGCGAAGCGTTTAGCCAAAAGAACATCAACTGCTCGATTGCCGAGAGCATTGAACGTTTCGCCCCCGTGGTCAAAGCCGCACGTGATGCCGGTATTGCTGTGCGTGGCGCCATGAGTTGTACAGTGGGCTGCCCATACGAAGGCGACATTGCGCCTGAGCGCGTGGGCTACTTAGCGGGCTTGATGAAGGGCATTGGCATTCAACGCGTGGATGTGGCCGACACCATAGGTGTGGGCACGCCACGCAAGGTGCAAGCCGCCATGGAGGCCACGCTCAGGCATTACGCGCTCAACGACGTGTGCGGTCATTTTCACGACACCTATGGCCAAGCCTTGGTCAACACGCTGGCCGCTTTGCAAATGGGCGTCTGGAATTTTCAGTCGTCTGTGGCCGGTCTGGGTGGTTGCCCGTATGCCAAAGGTGCCACCGGAAATGTGGCCACTGAAGATCTGGTGTACATGATGCACGGCATGGGAATTGACACAGGTATTGATCTTGATAAGTTGATCGATGCCGGCGTGTTCATTAGCGAGGCTTTGGGGCGCCAGCCCAATTCCCTCGTGTCACGCGCGGTTTTGAACAAGCGCGCAGCTTGAGCGGTGGCATTCGCTGACAATGTAACCATGTGTGGAAGCGAACTTACTCCCAAGCCTCAAGGCCTAACCCCCGCTGATTTACGCTTAGTCGCACAGGCCAAGCGGGTGCTGCAAAGCAATGAGGTGTTGGAATCACCCTGCATCTCGATTTGCCGCATGTCGGACGACACGACCTACTGCGAAGGCTGTTGGCGCACGCTGGATGAAATCGGTGGATGGGGGCAGCGCAATGCCGATGAAAAACGGGTGGTATGGCAACTGATCAGTGAGCGTTTGGCTGCCCACGGAGCGACATAAATCGTCGGTGCGTCGTGATGCTTTGAATACCTGAAGGATGAACGCTATGAAAACCATCACCTGCTACCTCGATTTCATTTCTCCCTACGCCTACCTTGCCTTTGAGGCTTTGCCCAAAAGTTTGATGAGTGTGAGCCACCGCATGGTTTACAAGCCAGTGTTATTTGCCGCGATGCTCAAACACCACGGCCAGTTAGGCCCTGCTGAAATTGCAGGCAAGCGAGAGTGGACCTATCGCCAAGTGTTATGGCAAGCCAAGCAACTCGGCGTGGCGATGGACATGCCTCAATCGCACCCTTTCAATCCGCTGGCCTTGTTGCGTTTGGCCATCGCCTGCAGTGCTGACGGCGAGCCCAACCGCTATGTGTGCGAAACCATCTTCAACCATGTGTGGCAGGGCGGCGCAGCGGCAGACGATGCAGCGCGTTTACAGAAACTCACGCAGCAGTTGGCCCCTCAGCGCTCGGTGGACACGTCAGAGGTGAAAGGCCAGCTCAAAGCCAACACCGAAGAAGCCATTGCACGCGGCGTGTTTGGCGTGCCCACCTTTTGCGTGGACGACAAAGTGTTTTGGGGCTTGGATGCTTTGCCCATGATGCGCGCCTACCTTGATGGAGATCAATGGTTTGACACAGCTTGGGATGCCACCGCAAGTATCCAGCAAGGCGTGAAGCGTTGAATAGGGCATTGCCCTGACAATGCCTTATGCCCAACGCTTTTAACTTTTCCGCCTCCCCGTTTGATTGCTTAACACCCGACCAGCAACGCTTGGTGCGCGACAGCGTGGACGTGGTGTATTACCCCGAGGGTGAAGCGATCCTTGATGTGGGCACAGCTCCCACACATTTGTTCGTCATTATCAAAGGCTTTGTCACGCAGTACGACGGTGATGAGGTGATCACTACCTACGGCCCTGACGATACGTTTGACGGACGGGGCTTGGTGGCTGGTAAGACCAGTAACAAATTCGTTGCCCAAGAAGAGGTGGTGGCCTATCAGCTGGCACGCCAAACCGTGACCGAGTTGATTGCGAGCAATGCCACGTTTGGTGCCTTGTTGTTCTCTGACTTGAGCAACAAACTCACCGCTTTGTCGCAGCGACAAAGCCAGCATGAGTTGCAGTCGCTCACGCTCTCGCGTGTAGATGAGGCATTTGTGAGGCCTGCTCATTTTGTGAGTATGGATGCCGATGTGGTGTCTGCTGTGCATGTCATGCAAGTTCAGCGTACCAAGTGTGTACTCGTCCGTGATGAGAGAACATCCCCGCCTCGTCTGGGGGTCTTCACTGCATCCACCTTGCAGCGTGCGATTTTGAATGGCACACCTCTCAATCAACAGCGGGTGGGTGAGCTGGCCGGTTTTCAGCTCATCAGTGTTCGTCCCGATGATCAGGTGGGCGATGCCCTTGCCTTGCTGCAACGCCATCGCGTTCATCGTTTGGTGGTGATGGACGGCGATCATGTGGTGGGCGTGCTGGAGGCTTTGGACTTGTTCAGCTTCCTGTCCAACCATTCACACCTGATCACTGTGCAAGTGGAGGCCGCTGTCGACATTGAAGGCTTGGCGCAAGCGGCCACGCAAATCACCCGCATGGTCACTACGCTCTACCGCAGTGGTACGCGTGTGAGTTTGATTGCCCGTTTGGTGCAAGACTTGAATGCGCGTTTGTTTGAGCGCGCATGGCAGCTCATCGCTCCTGCCGATTTGGTCGCCAATAGCTGTTTGTTTGTGATGGGCAGCGAGGGGCGAGGCGAGCAGCTGCTCAAGACCGACCAAGACAATGGCCTCATCTTGCGTGACGGCTACACGCCACCAGAAAATTTAGAAGATATTTGCCAATCGTTCTCACAAGCGCTGACAGCATTTGGTTATCCCGAGTGCCCGGGGCACATCATGGTGAACAACCCGATGTGGCGTAAGACCGCGTATGACTTTGGCCAAATGGTCAAGCAGTGGCTGTTGATGCCCGATGCCAACAGCTTGATGAACTTGGCTATTTTTTTAGACGCGCACCCTGTGTGTGGTGATGCCCACCTTTTGCAAGATGCGCAGCAAGTCCTGCAGAAGTTGGCCACCGACAACGATGCCATGCTGGCGCGCTTTGCCGCGTCGATCGACGCCTTTGGCAATAGCAGTGGCTGGTGGAACCGCTTGCTGGGGCTGGATGATCAACAAGGCTTGCATCTCAAGAAAGAAGGCATCTTTCCCTTGGTGCATGGGGTACGCAGTTTGGCCCTGGCTGAGCATTTGCAAGAGACCAGCACGACTGCCCGCATTGATGCCTTGGTGGTGAAGCACGTGATCACGCCAGCACTTGGCGCAGACCTCACACAAACTTTGCATTTCTTGATGGGCCTCAAGCTCAAAGCTGGCGTGACCGAGATGGAGACACAACGTACCGTATCTGGCTTGGTCAACGTTGCCAAACTTTCGACCTTGGAGCGCGACTTGCTCAAGGATGCGTTGGGTGTGGTCAAACACTTCAAAGGCTTGTTACGCAGCCGTTTCAAACTAGACACCCTCTGATGCCCTCGATCATTTCTCCCACACGTTGGTGGCGCACGCTCAAGCGTGAGTGGTTGATTTACCACTTAGGCTTGCCGGAGTTTCGCTTCATGTTTGACAAGCCACCGCCCAACGAATGGGTGTCGCTTGATTGCGAGACCACAGGCTTGAATGTGAGTTCAGACGAAATTATCTCCATTGGTGCTGTGCGCATCGTGGGCAACAAGATCATGACCAGTGAACGCTTTGAAGTGTTGGTGCGTCCCGAGCGCGGTGTGTCAGCTGACAGCGTGCGCATTCACCGTTTGCGTGAACAAGATGTGGCGCAAGGCTTGCCCGCAGATGAGGCGATGAAACAGCTCATGCGCTTCATTGGCAGCCGGCCGCTGGTGGGTTACTTTTTAGAGTTCGATGTAGCGATGCTGAACAAAGCCATCTGGCCACTGTTGGGGCAAGGTTTGCCTCAGCCCAAGATCGAAGTCTCGGCGATGTATTACGACCACAAGTTTCGTCAAATGCTGCCGTATGAACAGCAGACTAATCCGAACATTGATTTGCGCTTCGCCACGATCATGTCGGATTTGGATTTGCCGGTGCGTGAGGCGCATGATGCTTTGAATGACGCTGTGATGGCTGCAATGGCGTTCATTAAGTTGCGTCAACTGCGTGGTGCGTGAGGTTTTAGCTCCCCTTCTTTGACGCGCGAGGTGAGGTAGGCGAACACGGCTTACATCGCTGCGCGACGAATGGCGCCGTATTCGCCTACCTCACCTCGCTTTCGCTTGTGAGCGAGTGATGTGCCGCGTGCCTGCAGTTGCTGTGAACGCAGATACATAGCCTAGCCATTACTCCGCTGCGCATAAAACCATCCGAAACACAAAGTGTGAGGGACATACAGATGCGGCGCCATTCGTCGCGAAGCGATGTAAGCCGCGTCTGTGTGTCCCTCACACCCCCCGTCAACGGAAACAATAAAAACAAACAGACATAAAAAAACCGAGCACGAATGCTCGGTTTTCAGTGGACTGAGCCCCGAAGGACTCAGTAACCCAAGGTCTTAGTGACCTGATGCGCCAGAAGCACCGAAGCCAGTTTCCGAACGCACTTGTTGTGCGGCGAAAGCTGCGCGCTCTTTCTTGGCTTGTTCGCTGTTGTCCAAGATGGAGAACAACCAGATGCCCACGAAGCCGATGGTCATAGAGAACAAGGCAGGTGAAGCATATGGGAACCATGCTGAACCTTTGGGGTTACCCAGTGTGGCTTCCCACACAGAAGGTGACACCACGGTCAAAGCCACAGAAGAGATTAGCCCCAAGAAGCCACCGATGACGGCGCCGCGGGTCGTGCAATCTTTCCACAGCACAGACATGAACAACACAGGGAAGTTAGCAGACGCGGCAATCGCGAAAGCCAAGGCCACCATGAAGGCGATGTTTTGTTTCTCAAACGCAATACCCAAGGCTACAGCGATGACGCCGAGAGCCAATGTGGTGATGCGAGAAACACGCAACTCAGAAGCGCTGTCAGCATTGCCCTTCTTGAACACCGTGGCGTACAAGTCGTGTGACACAGCAGATGCGCCAGACAGAGTCAAGCCAGCCACCACAGCCAAGATGGTTGCGAATGCCACGGCAGAGATGAAGCCGAAGAACACGTCGCCGCCAACAGCCTTAGCCACCAGCACAGCAGCCATGTTGGCGCCACCAGCTTTGAGTTGAGCATTCAGTTCAGGGTTGGTCATCACCAAAGTGATGGCACCGAAACCGATGATGAAAATCAACACGTAGAAGTAGCCGATCCATGTGGTTGCCCAGAACACAGATTTACGAGCTTCTTTTGCGTCAGGCACAGTGAAGAAGCGCATCAAGATGTGTGGCAAGCCAGCCGTACCGAACATCAAAGCCATACCGAAAGAGATGGCAGAGATGGGGTCCTTGATGAAGCCGCCTGGGCCCATGATGGACATGCCAACTTTGGCTGGGTCTGTGGCAACAGCTTTTTCCAATGCAGCAGACGCAGCGGCAGCGGCTTCTGGTGTTGCAGCGGCGGCAGCAGATGCGGTGGCCGCTGCAATCGCAGCTTCCTGAGCAACGCCAGCCAATGCTGTTTTCACTTCAACGCCTTTGGCAAACAAGGCTTCTGGGCTGAAACCGAATTGCGCCAAGACCATGAAGGCCATGAAGGTCACACCGGCGAGCAGCATGATGGCTTTGATAATTTGCACCCATGTCGTCGCAGTCATACCGCCGAACAACACGTACACCATCATCAATGCGCCCACGAGCACCACTGCGATCCAATAGTCCAAGCCGAACAACAACTTGATCAATGAACCAGCGCCAACCATTTGAGCGATCAAATAGAACGCCACCACCACCAAAGTGCCAGAAGCAGCAAAGGCGCGGATAGGGGCTTGAGCGAAGCGGTAGCCTGCAACGTCAGCAAATGTGAATTTGCCCAAGTTGCGCAGACGCTCGGCCATCAAGAAGGTGATCACAGGCCAGCCGACCAAAAAGCCGATGGAGTAGATCAAGCCGTCATAGCCCGATGCCATCACAGCAGCGGAAATGCCGAGGAACGAAGCAGCAGACATGTAGTCGCCGGCAATCGCCAAGCCGTTTTGGAAACCGGTGATGCCGCCACCTGCTGTGTAGAAGTCAGCAGCAGATTTGGTTTTAGCAGCAGCCCATTTGGTGATGCCCAAAGTGGCGATCACGAAGGCTGCAAACATGACGATGGCTGTCCAGTTGGTGGCTTGCTTGGTGGTTTGACCCAAGTCTGCACCTGCTGCGAACGCGGTGCCTGCAGCCAGCGCCAAGAATGCGCCTAGGAGTGTGGAGATTTTTTTCATTTTGTAGCGTCCTCCAAGATTTCCTTGGTCAGCGCGTCGTATTCGCTGTTAGCGCGGTTCACGTAGATGCCGGTGATCACGATCGTGAAAATGATCACGCCCATGCCCAATGGAATACCTACGGTCGTCACGCCAGCACCGATAGGTTGTGCGAGGAAAGGTTTGTTAAATGCAATCAATGCGATGTAGCCGTAGTACACGACCAACATCAACACGGCGAGGAACCAGCCGAAGCCACCGCGCTTAGCGCGCAGTTCTTTGTATTTCGGGTGGTTCTGGATCTTGTCGACCACTGGATCACTCATTGTTATCTCCCATTTGGGTTATTGAAAAACGCAAGAAGGATGACTCCTTCATTGACCAAGTCATTGTGTGAATGGGTACTGACCAAGCACTTACGCAGGCCCCTGTGGAAAACCCTATGACCGCTTGATGAATCAAGGGTTTTTCGGGTAAACCATTACGCTTATTGGTGTATTTTTCAAATGTTTTTTGGCGAGAGTCATTACAGCCTGCAAGGGTGTCAGAAATTGGTCAGCTTTGGCACACACAGTCGCCGCACAGTCACTGCCATGTGGCTGCAATCAATAAAAGTCTAAGGAGACAAAAGTATGGCAACACTAGATGTAGATCGCCCGATGTCGGCGGAAGAGAAGAAGGTGATCTTCGCCTCTTCTCTGGGTACCGTTTTCGAGTGGTACGACTTTTACCTTTATGGTTCACTCGCCGCAATTATTGCGAAGCAATTTTTCAGCGGCTTGGATGAAGGCTCTGCTTTCATCTTCGCATTGCTGGCTTTTGCTGCCGGCTTCATCGTGCGTCCTTTTGGCGCGATCTTCTTTGGCCGCTTAGGAGACATGATCGGTCGCAAGTACACCTTTTTGGTGACCATCCTGATCATGGGCTTGTCCACGTTCATCGTGGGTATCTTGCCTAATTACGCAAGCATTGGTGTGGCAGCTCCCGTCATCCTGATCTGCTTGCGTTTGCTGCAAGGTCTGGCTTTGGGTGGTGAGTACGGTGGTGCTGCGACGTATGTAGCTGAGCACGCACCGCACGACAAGCGTGGTGCTTACACCTCATGGATTCAAACCACTGCGACTTTGGGTTTGTTCCTGTCCTTGATGGTGATCTTGGGTACACGTACTGCCATTGGCGAAGCTGCTTTCGCTGAATGGGGCTGGCGCGTGCCGTTCATTGTGTCGATCGCTTTGTTGGCCGTGTCGGTTTACATCCGTTTGTCGATGAACGAGTCACCTGCTTTCCAAAAAATGAAATCTGAAGGCAAAACTTCAAAGGCCCCTCTGACCGAATCTTTCGGCCAATGGAAAAACCTGAAGATTGTGATCTTGGCGCTCATCGGTTTGACTGCAGGTCAAGCCGTGGTGTGGTACTCGGGTCAGTTCTATGCTTTGTTCTTCTTGACGCAAGCGTTGAAAGTGGACGGCGCAACAGCCAACATTTTGGTGGCTGTGTCTTTGTTGATTGGTACACCGTTCTTCATCGTGTTCGGATCACTGTCTGACAAGATTGGCCGCAAGCCGATCATCATGTTGGGTTGCTTGTTGGCTGTATTGACTTACTTCCCCGTGTTCGAAGCGCTGACCAAGGCTGCTAACCCAGACTTGTACGCGGCACAACAAAAGAACAAAGTGGTGGTCACCGCTGATGCAGCTGAGTGCTCATTCCAGTTCAACCCCACAGGCACTGTGAAGTTCACGAGCTCATGCGACATTGCTAAGCAAGTGTTGGCTGCCAGCTCTGTGAGCTACGAAAACGCTGCCGGTGCTGCTGGTACACCAGCCACCATCAAAATTGGTGAAACAGAAATCGCGAGCTACAGCTCTAAAGGCTTGCCAGCTGATGAGGCAAAAACTAAGTCAGCTGATTTCAAGAAGGCCGTGGCTGATGCTTTGAAAGAAGCTGGCTACCCAGCCAAAGCTGATCCAGCGAAAGTGGACCAAGTCAAGATCACCATCATCCTCACTTACTTGGTGATTTTGGTGACCATGGTGTATGGCCCCATCGCTGCGATGTTGGTGGAAATGTTCCCCACGCGCATCCGATACACATCCATGTCTCTGCCTTATCACATCGGTAACGGCTGGTTCGGCGGCTTGCTGCCCACCACCGCTTTTGCGATCGTGGCGCAGACCGGCAATATGTACAACGGCTTGTGGTACCCGATCATCATTGCGGGTATGACTTTCGTCATAGGTATGATCTTTGTGAAAGAAACCAAAGACGTCGACATCTACGAACACGACTAAAACTGTCAGCATCTCGGGGTGACCCGAGTGCTACATTCAAGCCCTCCCTCGTGGAGGGCTTTTTACTGATTTCGGAGACTTGATATGTTGAAAATTTTTGTAGGTTTCGTTCTCTTCGCGGCGTTGGCCATGTTCGTCATTCTCAAAGGTGGCAACAACTTGGATATGGGCGGTGAAAAGCACGGTGCTGATGCGGTGCACGCACCTGCTGAAGCCGCATCAGGCGCAGCGTCTGACGCCTCTGCTGCCAAGTAATTCTTCGTTACTTCGCTTGTCAAAACGCCACGGCTGGTCCGTGGCGTTTTGCTTTGTACTGACCTGCGGGCCGCTCAAAGATTGACAGATTGAATGCTTATGTGTGGCAATGCCCCGACACCGATGCGGGCCTGTGCGAATCTCTAAAATATTTGCCACACTTCAAAAGGTCCCGCCATGACAGGCACCATCCGCATTCGTGGCGCACGCCAGCACAACCTCAAAAACTTAGACCTCGACATTCGCACGGGCGAGCTGACGGTGGTCACCGGCCCCAGCGGCTCGGGCAAATCAAGTTTGGTGTTTGACACCTTATACGCTGAGGGCCAGCGCCGCTACGTAGAGACCTTCAGCGCTTACGCGCGTCAGTTCTTAGACCGCATGGACCGCCCAGCTGTGGACAAGGTCGAAGGCGTGCCCCCCGCGATTGCGATTGACCAGACCAACCCCGTACGCAGCTCGCGCTCCACCGTGGGCACGATGACCGAGCTGAACGACCACTTGAAGTTGCTCATCGCGCGAGCCGGAAATTTGTTTGACCGACAAACCGCACAGCCTGTGCAGCACGACACGCCGCAAACCATTTATGCCGAGCTGCAGCGCCGTTGCGCCACACAACCGCAAGACCCGCGACTCATCATGACCTTCCCAGTGGAGTTGCCCGCCAACACCACATCGGCCGAAGTGGAGCAGTGGCTCAGTGCGAGTGGCTTCACCCGCATTCACGCTGAGCGTGAGGTGGCCACGCCCACGGGTCCGCGCAAATTGTTGGATGTGGTGGCGGATCGTTTCAAGCTGGGCAACACCGAACAAGCCCGTGTCGTGGAAGCGATTGAGCTTGCCATCAAGCGTGGTGGTGGCCGACTGAATGTGTATTGGTCTTTAGACGCAGAAGCTACGCCTGAACTCTGGCGCTTCTCTACCGGCCTGCATTGCCCCGACAGCGATCTGCGTTATAGCGACCCCATCCCTTCGATGTTCTCGTTCAATTCCGCGGTGGGTGCCTGCGACACCTGTCGAGGCTTTGGCCGCGTGATTGGTGTGGACTACGGGCTGGTGATTCCCAACGACAAGCTCACCTTGCGTGCCGGTGCGATCAAAACCATTCAAACCCCAGCGTGGCTGGAAACACAAGAAGACTTGATGCGCCACGCCGAAGCCGAAGGCATTCCGCGTGACACACCTTGGTACAAGCTGAGCCAAGAACACAAAGACTGGGTGATCAACGGATCACCCTTGTGGAAAGGCAAATGGAACCACCAGTGGTACGGCGTCAAGCGTTTCTTCGAATATTTGGAGAGCAAGGCCTACAAGATGCACATCCGTGTGCTGCTGTCTAAGTACCGCAGTTACACACCCTGCGGCACCTGCGCAGGCGCGCGTTTGAAAACCGATAGTTTGTTGTGGCGCATTGGCACCAAAGAGCATGCCGATGCGGTGCTGCCTGCGGCCAAGCGCTTCTTGCCACAAGGCGTGCAATGGACGCGCGCGCAACTCGAAGCCATGCCTGGCTTGTGCCTGCATGACTTGATGCTCTTGCCCATCGACAAGTTGCATCAGTTCTTCAACGCCACGCAGGTGGATGTGGCTGGCGCAGACGCGCAAGCCTTGCACTTGCTGATGGATGAAATTCGCACGCGTTTGAAATACCTCAGCGATGTGGGCATTGGCTACCTCACCCTCGACCGTCAAAGCCGCACGCTCAGTGGCGGCGAGGTGCAACGCATCAACCTCACCACGGCGCTTGGCACTTCGTTGGTCAACACCTTGTTTGTGTTGGACGAGCCCAGCATAGGCTTGCACCCACGCGACATGAATCGCATCAACGAAGCCATGCTGCGCTTGCGCAATGCGGGCAACACGCTGGTGGTTGTGGAGCACGACCCAGCTGTCATGATGTGCGCTGACCGCATCATCGACATGGGCCCAGGCCCCGGCGTGAAGGGCGGGCAAATTGTGTTTGATGGCACGACCGAAGCTTTGAAGTCGGCCGACACTTTAACTGGCGCGTACTTGGGTGCGCGCAAAACCATTGGCCTTGGCCTCAAGCGTTTAGTCACGGACAACACCCCACGCTTGATTCTCGAAGGCGCACGCGAGCACAACCTACAAAACCTCAGCATTGAGTTTCCGTTGCAGCGCTTGGTGTGCATCACCGGCGTCAGCGGCTCTGGCAAGTCCACCCTGGTTCAAGACATCCTCACGCCAGCACTGTTGCGTCACTATGGCCGCGCCACAGAAACACCAGGCGCACATGACCGTTTGCTAGGTGCGGACTACCTGAGCGATGTGGTGTTTGTTGACCAATCGCCCATCGGTAAAACCGCAAGATCTAACCCCGCCAGCTACGTGGGTGCGTGGGACGCAGTGCGCGAAATTTTCGCGGTCGCTCCGTTGTCCAAACAGCGTGGCTATACGGCTTCAAAGTTCAGCTTCAACAGCGGTGATGGCCGTTGTCCAACTTGCGGTGGATCGGGATTCGAGCACGTAGAAATGCAGTTCTTAAGCGATGTCTACCTAAGATGCCAAGACTGCAACGGCCAACGTTACCGCCCAGAAATCCTAGAAGTCCGCATCGAGCGCGAAATTCGTGGCGTGGCTGCGGGGGCGACGGTGCAGCGACATTCTGAGCGAAGCGAAGAGGAGCAAGACGTTGCCCCCGCAGTCACGACACGAATCACCCTCAACGTGGCAGATGTGTTGGAGCTCACAGTCGGTGAAGCGTTAGAGATTTTTGCCAACGATCGCGAAGTCGTTCGCACCTTGCAGCCCATCGTTGACGTTGGCTTGGACTATGTGAAGCTTGGTCAACCTGTGCCCACGCTCAGCGGCGGCGAAGCGCAACGTTTGAAGTTGGCAGGCTTCTTGGCCGAAGCCGCCAAAGCCAAAACATCGAGCCGCCAATCGCTCGCCAAAAAAGGCGTGTTGTTCTTGTTCGACGAACCCACCACGGGGCTGCACTTTGACGACATCGCCAAACTCATGCGCGCTATGCGCCGCTTGCTGGAAGACGGCAACTCGCTCATCGTCATTGAGCACAACTTAGATGTAATTCGAGCCAGCGACTGGCTCATTGACCTTGGCCCCGAAGGCGGCGATGCCGGTGGTTTGTTGGTCGCCGAAGGTACGCCAGAAGACGTGCGCTTGCATCCCACATCGCACACGGGCAAAGCCTTGCGTGACTACGCCGCTTCCATGGGGGTGGTGTACGAGATTGATGGTAAAAAAGCCTCTGCTGGTTTGTTGGCAGCTGAAGGTGCAGCAAGGTTCGCCAAGGCTGCGCGTGGTGTTTCAATTGCCGATGGTGCAATTCAAATCATCAACGCCAAAGAGCACAACCTCAAAAACCTGAGCGTGAACATTCCACGCGGCAAGTTCAACGTCATCACCGGCGTTTCGGGCTCGGGCAAGTCCACGCTCGCGTTTGACATTTTGTTCAACGAAGGTCAGCGCCGCTATTTAGAAAGCCTCAACGCTTACGCACGCAGCATCGTGCAGCCCGCTGGCCGCCCTGAGGTGGATGCGGTGTACGGTATCCCGCCCACAGTGGCGATCGAGCAGCGATTGAGCCGTGGTGGTCGCAAGTCCACGGTGGGAACGACTACCGAGGTGTGGCACTTTTTGCGCTTGCTGTACGTCAAACTAGGTACGCAACATTGCACGCACGATGGCGCTGCGGTGCAGCCGCAAACGGCTGAGCGCATTGCGGCGCAGCTGATGCGTGAGTTCAAAGGCCAACACATTGGCCTGATGAGCCCCTTGGTGATGAACCGCAAAGGCGTTTACACCGAGCTGGCCGACTGGGCGCGTCCGCGTGGCTACACGCACTTGCGCGTGGATGGCCACTTCTTGCCCACTAACGGCTTTCCACGTTTGGACCGTTTCAAAGAGCACACCATTGAATTACCAGTGGCTAGCCTAGAGGTGTCTGCACAAAACGAAGCTGCTTTGCGCCAAGCACTGACGACTGCGCTAGAACATGGCAAAGGCGTGGTGCATGTGCTGAGTCAGTTGGACGGCCTGCGTGAAGCGATGGAGGCTGGCACGGACACCAACAGCATTGGCCGCTTGGATGTGTATTCCACCAAGCGCGCTTGCCCGGTGTGCGATACCTCGTATGCCGAGTTGGACCCGCGCTTGTTCTCGTACAACAGCAAACACGGCTGGTGCCCTGACTGCGTGGGCACAGGCGTGAAGCTCAACAAAGACCAACGCAAAGTGCTGGACGATTCGGTACGTGACGACAAAGACAAAGGCCGCGAGCAAACCTTTGCCGAGCCCGATGTGGATGATTTGGTCGACGTGGCGTGCCCGACCTGCGAAGGCACACGTTTGAACGCCACCGCGCGTGCGGTGAAGTTTGCAGGTGTGGGCATCACCGACATCGCACGCTTGAGCGTGACCGAGATTCGCAAGTGGGTGGAAAAGCTGGCGATGACGGGCCGTGATGGCGACATCGCGCGCGACCTGTTGCCAGAAATCAAGAGCCGTTTGGAGTTCTTAGAGCAAGTGGGCTTGAACTACCTCACCCTCGACCGTGGCGCTCCCACGCTCAGTGGTGGCGAAGCGCAACGCATTCGCTTGGCAGCTCAGTTGGGTAGCAACTTGCAAGGCGTTTGCTATGTGTTGGACGAGCCCACGATTGGCTTGCATGCGCGTGACAACCAAATTTTGTTGAATGCACTGCACTTGCTGAGTGACAAGGGCAACACGCTGGTGGTGGTGGAACACGACGAAGACACCATTCGACGCGCGGACCACATCATCGACATTGGGCCTAGCGCGGGTAAGCGCGGCGGACGGTTGATGGGTGAGGGTTCTGTGAAGGACATCACTGACCAAGCTGAATCGCAGACGGGGCGATATTTATTGCACGCGATGCGACATCCGTTGCAGGCGCGACGGCCTGTGTCTGAGGCTGCTTTGGCTGCCTTTGCTGCTGCATCTGCCGCGCTCGCTGCGAAGGATGAGGCATTGCCGGGCTCCTCATGCGGCGAGCCAAAATCGTCACCCGGCAACGCCACATCCTCCGCGAAGGTGGGTAAACGCAAGGCGGTTGCGCCTGTTGCTGAAGTTGCATCGGTTGATGCCGCTGCGCTTCAGTGGTTGTCGCTTGAAGGTGCGTCATTGCACAACTTGAATGACGTGAGTGTTGAAATCCCGCTCAAGCGTTTGGTGGCCGTGACAGGTGTGTCTGGCTCGGGGAAGTCCACGATTGCGCGTGATGTGTTGTTGCACAACGTGGCGGCTGCGGTGGCGCAGCGTTCAACGCAGGCAGGTCGCAAACTTGACGACGAAGGCAAACATCCTGCTTGGGCAGGTTGTACGGCTCTTGGCGGCTATCAAACCATCGACCGCGTGTTGGAAGTGGACCAAACGCCAATTGGCAAAACACCTCGTTCATGCCCCGCGACCTACATTGGTTTTTGGGACACGATTCGCAAGCTGTTTGCTGAAACACTCGAAGCCAAAGCCCGTGGTTATGGCGCAGGTCGCTTCAGTTTCAACACAGGTGAAGGCCGTTGCCACACCTGCGAAGGCCAAGGCCTGCGCACAATTGAGATGAGCTTTCTGCCTGACGTGAAAGTGCCCTGCGAAACCTGTCGCGGCGCACGCTTTAACCCCGAGACCTTGGCGGTGAGTTGGCGTGGCAAGAGCATTGGCGATGTATTGCAAATGGAAGTGGACGAGGCGGTGGAGTTCTTCGCCACCATGCCCAACATCGCGCATCCCTTGCAACTGCTCAAAGACGTGGGCTTGGGTTACCTCACACTCGGCCAGCCTTCCCCCACGCTGAGTGGCGGTGAAGCGCAGCGCATCAAGCTGGTGACCGAGCTGAGTAAAGTACGTGACGATGTGACCCGCCGCGGCAACAAAGCGCCGCACACGCTGTATGTGTTGGACGAGCCTACGGTTGGCCTGCACATGGCCGACGTGGACAAACTCATTCGCGTGTTGCATCGATTGGTAGACGGCGGTCACAGCGTGGTGGTGATTGAGCACGACTTAGATGTGATTGCCGAAGCGGATTGGATCATTGACCTTGGACCTGAGGGGGGCGATGGTGGTGGTTTGATCGTGGCGGCTGATACGCCTGAAGCGGTGGTGGCGTTGGGGACGCACACGGGTGTTGCTTTGAAGTCTGTGCTCGCGCGGGTTTGACGATGCCCACTTTGAAGGAGCTGATGGCGCACCGCAGTTTTGTGCGCTTCATGGGCGCGCGCTGTCTTGTGGTCATGGCCAATCAAATGTTAATGGTGGCCGTGGCGTGGCACATGTACGACATCACGGGAAGTGCGTGGGATTTGGGATTGGTGGGACTCTTTCAGTTTGTGCCTGCTTTGTTGTTGACCTTGCCTGCAGGACATTTTGCGGATCGTGTGCATCGTGGACATTTATTTGCGGCGTGTGTGGCAGTTCAGGCCGCTGTGTCTGCATGGTTGGTCTGGGCTACGCTGGATGAGTTCGTGAGCCGTGAGTTAATTTTGTTTTTGTCGGTGGTGTTGGGCAGCACGCGCGCATTTCAAATGCCCGCACAGCAGGCGCTGATGCCGGCGTTGTTACCGAATAGTTTGTTACAGCGTGGCGTTGCTTTAAGTTCCAGCGCATTGCAGGCAGGCACGATTGGTGGGCCCGCATTGGGTGGCGTGCTGTACGCGCATGGCGCGTTGACCGTGTACGCCACGTGCGTGGCCATGATGCTGCTGTCGAGTGCGCTCACCTTGACCGTGCGCTATGTTCACCACGCTACGCAAGAGGCAGTCTCTTGGATTTCTGCGATGGCGGGCGTGACCTTCGTGTGGCGCAACAAGATTCTGTTGGGCGCTACATCGTTAGATTTGTTCGCCGTCTTGCTGGGTGGCGCTACGGCGTTGTTACCCATTTACGCACGCGACATGTTGCACACGGGACCTGAAGGCCTAGGGCTGTTGCGCGCTGCGCCTGCGGCTGGTGCGTTGTTGATGTCGTTTGTGATGTTGCGTTGGCCGCTGCGCCGCCATGTGGGTTGCAGCTTGCTAGGTGCCGTGGCGGTGTTTGGTGTTGCGACGGTGGTGTTCGGTTTTTCGCATCACTTTGGTTTGTCGCTGTTGGCATTGGCTGTGACGGGGGCGGCAGACAACATCAGCGTGGTAACGCGTTTGACCTTGATGCAACTTCAAACGCCCGATGAAATTCGCGGGCGTGTGGCCGCCGTCAACTCGATATTCATTGGCGCATCCAACCAATTGGGTGAGTTTGAGTCCGGCGCAGTCGCCGCACTTTGGGGGCCTGTTGTGTCGGTGGTCAGCGGTGGCGTGGGCACTGTCTTGGTCGCTGCCTCTTGGGTCAAACTGTTTCCCGCATTGGCACGCAGAGACCGCATGCAGTGACATGGGCTTGCTGTTGCTCTGCAGCGAACCCGCCATTGCCATCGTGTCCCCGAATTTGATCCGTGCAACGCGAAGAGAGGCTCAGTGGTGTTGCCCGTAGCGACATTCTGAGCGCAGCGAAGAGGAGCCTAGGGCAGTGCCACTGAGCCTCTCTTCTCTACAAAAGCAATGAATCAACCCGCAGTTGACAAAGCCAACCCAGCGTGCTCACGCAGAGGGTGGAAATGAATCTTTGGAAAACGTTCCTGCGCCAACCGCACGTCATAAGGCGACGTGCACAAATACGCCAAGGTGTTGGCCGCATCCAAAGCCATGCGCTGAGGATACGCATAAGTGAACTCACGCAGCTCCGCAGGCGTGTCGGCCGTGATCCAACGCGCACCGGTGTATTGGCAGCTCTCTAGCTTCACATCACAGTCGTACTCTGCTTTCAAGCGGTGTTGCACCACTTCAAACTGCAACTGGCCCACTGCACCTAGCAGCATTGCGCCACCGGCTTCGGGTTTGAACACCTGAATCGCGCCTTCTTCACCCAACTGGTCCAAGCCCTGTTGCAGTTGCTTGGTGCGCAATGGATTTTTCAAAATCACCGTCATGAACAACTCAGGCGCGAAGAACGGCAATCCTGTGAATTGCAAAGCGGGTCCGTCGGTGATGGTGTCACCCAGCTGCACACCGCCGTGGGTGGTGAAGCCAATGATGTCGCCTGCATACGCTTCTTCCACCGCTTCACGGCGTTGCGACATGAAGGTCACCACGCTGGTGGGGCGAAGTTCTTTGGCGGTGCGTTGCACCTTGAGCTTCATGCCTGGCGTGAACTTGCCTGATGCCACGCGCACAAACGCAATGCGGTCGCGGTGGTTGGCGTCCATGTTGGCTTGCACCTTGAACACCACGCCTGCGAATCCTTCGTCTTCCGGTTGAATGGTTTTTTCCACCGCTTGTTTGTTAACAACAAGATGGCTCAAGCGAGGGCGGGGTGACGGTGCAAGGTCGACCAAGGCGTCGAGTACTTCCATCACACCAAAGTTGTTCACACCCGAACCAAAGAACACGGGGGTTTGTTTGCCGGCTAAGAAGGCTTCTTTGTCGAACTTGGGCGATGCACCGGTCGCCAGCTCCATGCTCTCCATGGCGGTGGCCCATTCCAAGCCAAAGCGCTCTGCCAATTGGGCTTGCTCGGCCAGTGGGTGTGTTTCAAAGTCTTGCGGCAAGCGCTCAGAACCCGAGTCAAACACCGTCATGGCTTGGGTGCGCAAGTTGATGATGCCGCCAAACAACTTGCCTTGACCCACAGGCCATGTCATGGGCACACAGGGCATGCCGAGTTCGCGTTCGACTTCGTCGAGGATGTCGAGCGGGTCGCGTACTTCTCGGTCCATTTTGTTCACGAAGGTAATGATGGGCGTGTCACGCTGGCGGCACACCTCAATCAGGCGGCGGGTTTGTGCTTCCACACCGTTGGCCGCGTCAATCACCATCAAGGCGGAGTCCACGGCGGTGAGCACGCGGTAGGTGTCTTCCGAGAAGTCTTTGTGGCCGGGCGTGTCGAGCAAGTTGATGACGTGATCGCGGTAGAGCATCTGCATCACCGATGAAGCCACCGAGATGCCGCGTTGCTTTTCAATCTCCATCCAGTCCGACGTGGCGTGGCGGCTGGCTTTGCGGCCCTTCACGGCACCTGCAATTTGAATCGCGCCCGAAAACAGCAACAGCTTTTCGGTCAGCGTGGTTTTACCCGCGTCAGGGTGAGAAATGATGGCAAAGGTGCGGCGACGGCGCACTTCGTTCAAAAAGGAGCTCATGGGGAGGTGCGTGTAAGCACGTCAGGTCAAAGGGCAGAATCATAGCGCCGCGGGATGCGCTTCGTCCTTCATGGCATGGGTCAAGATGGCATTGACCAAGACTTCGCGGTCAAACGGTTTGGGCAGTACATCCTTAAACCCCAATGCCATGCACTCGTTCACTGCTTCTTCGGCCACGTTGGCAGTCAGTGCGATGACGGGTACATCTTTGTAAGGATGCGTGATGTCGTTTTGGATGCGGCGTACGACTTCTGTGCCTGAGATGTCCGGCATGATGAGGTCCATCAAAACCACGTCGTAGCGGTGGCGACGCATTTTTTCTAGTGCTTCAGTGCCATTGACGGCTTGGTCAATGGTGGCGTTGGGCAAACTGCGTTTGATGGTGGCGCTTGCGACTAGGCGATTGGTTAAATGGTCGTCCACCACCAACAAGTCGAGCACAGCGGGATGTGTCACGGCAGACGATATGTTGCGATTCGCTGGAGGTGCGATTTCTTCAATCGGCAGCTTGACAGTGAACGTGCTACCTAAGCCTAATGTGCTGCTCACACTGATCGTGCCTTTGTGGCTTTGCACCAAACTGCGCGTGATGGCGAGGCCTAGGCCATTGCCATGTAATGCGTTGCCTGCTTTTAAATCGTTATCACTGATTTTGAGTTGCACAAAGGGTTTGAAGATAGCGTCTAGCGATTCAGGTGCAATGCCGCGGCCCGAGTCTGTCACGCTGATGCTCAATTGCCCATGCTTTGCATTTTCTAAATCGGCGTCAAAGCTGACGCGCATGATGACATGTCCTTCGGTGGTGAATTTGAGTGCGTTGCCCAGCAGGTTGATGATGATTTGCGCGAGTCTGTGTGGATCGATCGAGGCCCAAGTCGGTAGCGACTCGTCTAGTTCTAGCGGGTATGCCAGTCCTTGATCGTTGGCCCGTGGAGACAAGGTTTGGTGCGTGCTAGCGAGCATGTCCTTCAAATTGACTGCCTGCGGGCTAAGTACCAACTTGCCCTGTTGGATTTGTGAAAAGTCGAGCAAGTCATTGATGACGGTCAGCAGGTGTGACGCAGAGTTGCGAGCGCCTTGCACGTATTGCCCTGCGGCTTGTGGCAGTTGTGCATCAGATGAAAGCAATCCCAAGTAACCCATCACTGCATTGAGCGGGGTGCGCATTTCGTGGCTGACCATTGCTAGAAATTGGTCTTTGTGTGCGTTGGCGGTTTTGAGGTTGTTCGAGAGTGTTTCGAGGCGTTTGTTTGATTGGCGTAGGCGTCGCAGGTGCTGCTCGTTGGCCGTGTCATAGGTTTGTACCAAGATCATTTGAGCGAATAGCATGAGTGAAAACATGCCAGCTGCAAATGACATGGATTGCCAAGAGGTATCTCCGTGTGATGGCTCATCTCCTGCCGATTGAAGAGCAAACGATCCTTGCTCCACGACACTGGGAAGCAGCCCATGTGATTGGATGAAGTAAAGCGCGATCACACTGAATAAAGAGACGCACATCGATCCAATGGCCCATTGTCTAGAGGCGATAAATAGGGGGAGCAGGGGAATGATCGCTAGCCAGGTCATGACGGGGGAAGCGACGCCGCCGGTGATGGCTGCGTTGTAAAGAATCACGCTCATGAGCGTGACTTGATAAAGTAAGCCACCCCACAGCAAACCGCCCCCATAGCGCCAGACGACCATAGAAATTGCAACCATTGCTGCTGCAACGAGTGCAGAGGTTGCGCTATTGGTATTGCCCATCCAATGCAGCCACACGGAGATTGCCAAAAGACCGACCATGGCACAAGTGGTGAATGACACGAAGAAGATGTTTCTTGTGCGTCTAAGGTGCGATGGTAGGCGTCGCTTGATAAATATATGAATTCTGCGGTTTGCGTTCATGCTTGAATGTTAATGCTTAGGAATTGGTTTTTGGTGAATTCAAAAGAATCAGCTAAAATCTTGGCTATCCGAGGAGCGCTGCAGCCTGTCGGCCCGCAACGGGTTGATTCACAGGTGAGGCTCGGACTGCCAACCGCGCTCACCCACTAGTCGACGTGAGGTGAGCTCCTCGAAGAACCCTTCGGACTCTCAGATGACGCTGACCGCGCGTCGCTAGTGGCTTTGCCAACTTTTGGAGTCTCACAAATGAACGCTGTTCTTAAAACCAACGCCGCCGCCGATTACATCGTGGCCGATATGTCTTTGGCCGCTTGGGGTCGCAAAGAAATTAAAGTCGCCGAAACCGAAATGCCCGGTTTGATGGCCATTCGCGAAGAATTCGCCAAAGCGCAGCCTTTGAAAGGCGCTCGCGTGACGGGTTCTTTGCACATGACCATTCAAACGGCTGTGTTGATCGAAACCTTGAAGTCATTGGGCGCTGACGTGCGTTGGGCTTCTTGCAACATCTTCTCTACCCAAGACCATGCAGCGGCCGCCATCGCAGACGCTGGCATTCCAGTGTTCGCCACCAAAGGCGAAACCTTGGCTGAGTACTGGGATTACACCCACCGCATTTTTGAATTCGGCGCCAAAGGCGCTGAAGGCGAAGGCCCTAACATGATCTTGGACGACGGCGGCGATGCCACGTTGTTGATGCACTTGGGCAAGCGCGCTGAAACCGACGCTTCTTTGATCGCCAACCCCACCAGCGAAGAAGAAACTTGTTTGTTCAACGCCATCAAAGCCAAATTGGCTGTGGATCCCACTTGGTACAGCCGCAAAGGTGCGCACATCATCGGCGTGACTGAAGAAACCACCACAGGCGTGTTGCGTTTGAACGAAATGGCCGCCAAGGGCAGCCTAATGTTCCGCGCCATCAACGTGAACGACTCTGTGACCAAGAGCAAGTTTGACAACCTGTACGGTTGCCGAGAATCTTTGGTGGACTCCATCAAGCGCGCGACTGACGTGATGATCGCTGGCAAAGTGGCTTGCGTGGCCGGTTACGGCGACGTGGGCAAAGGTTCTGCACAAGCCTTGCGCGCTTTGAGCGCTCAAGTGTGGGTGACCGAGATCGACCCGATCAACGCCTTGCAAGCCGCGATGGAAGGCTACAAAGTGGTCACCATGGAATACGCTGCTGACAAGTGCGACATCTTCGTGTCTGCCACCGGCAACAAGAACGTCATCCGCTACGAGCACATGGCCGCCATGAAAGACGAAGCCATCGTTTGCAACATCGGTCACTTCGACAACGAAATCGATGTGGCTTCTTTGGAGAAGTGCAAGTGGGACGAGATCAAGCCTCAAGTCGACCACGTCATCTTCCCAGACGGCAAGAAGATCACTTTGTTGGCCAAAGGCCGCTTGGTGAATTTGGGCTGCGCCACGGGTCACCCCAGCTTTGTGATGAGCTCTAGCTTTGCAAACCAAACGATCGCTCAGATCGAGTTGTTCACCAAGCAAGACCAATACGAAGCAGGCAAGGTTTATGTGTTGCCTAAGCACCTCGACGAAAAAGTTGCACGTTTGCACCTCAAGAAAGTTGGCGCTCAGCTGACCGAGTTGAGCGACGAGCAAGCCGCTTACATCGGTGTGTCTAAGAACGGCCCATACAAAGCCGACACTTACCGCTACTAAGCACTTCGCACATCACGGATGCGTGCTGACCAGCTACTTCTCGAACGTGGGTTAGCCGCTTCGCGCTCTCAAGCGCAGCGGCTGATTACCTCGGGCGTGGAGTGGCGGTTAGGCACCAAGCCGTGGCAACGTGTTTCTAAAAATGGTGACGAGTTGCCACTGCCGTGTGAGGTGCGTTTGTTAGATACCGCCGAGGCACGCTACGTGTCTCGCGGTGGTTTGAAGCTGGAAGGTGCGCTGCAAAGCAGTGGCCTATTGGCCCAAGGTTTGCGTTGCCTCGATGTGGGGCAAAGCACCGGCGGCTTCACAGATTGCTTGCTGCAGCAAGGCGCTGCGCAAGTGGTGGGTTTGGATGTGGGGCATGGCCAGTTGCATCCACGTTTGCGCGACGATGCGCGTGTAGTATGTGTGGAACGCATCAACGCTCGCGAGCTAGAGCCTAACGATGCGCGTGTGCCTAATGTGGCCCTAGGATTTGATTTGGTGGTGGGTGATTTGTCTTTCATCTCTCTCACCCTCGTGTTACCTGCGTTGCTGCCTTTGTTGAAAAAAGGCGGATCGCTGCTGATGTTGGTCAAGCCGCAGTTTGAACTGCAGCCCAGTGACATTGGCAAAGGTGGCTTGGTCAAAGACGAAGCCAGCTATGTGCAAGTTGAAGCGCGATTGCGCGAGGCTTGTGCTGTATTGAAATTAGATGTGTTGGGCTATTGGCCCAGCGCTATTGCCGGTGGCGATGGCAACAAAGAATTTTGGATTGGTGCGCGTCGTGCATGATGCGCCAACAAGTGAGACGGATATGAACGCGAACAACAGCTTGAGCATTGAGTTTTTCCCACCCAAGACCCCAGAGGGTGCAGAAAAATTGCGTGCTGTGCGTCAAGCGCTGTATCCGCTCAAGCCGCAGTTTTGTTCAGTGACTTATGGCGCGGGCGGCTCGACCCAGGCTGGCACGATTTCAACCTTGAACGAAATTTTGAGCGAAGGTATGGCAGCGGCCTCTCACTTCTCTTGCATTGGTGCTACGCGCGACAGCGTGCGCCAACAACTGGCCGATTTCAAGGCCATGGGTGTCAAGCGTTTGGTGGCTTTGCGTGGTGACTTGCCAAGCGGTTACGGCGCGGGAGGCGAGTTTCAATACGCCAGCGACTTGGTGGCTTTCATTCGTGCTGAGACAGGCGACGACTTTGGCATTGAAGTGGCTGCCTACCCAGAGATTCACCCACAAGCCAAATCGGCCGAAGCTGATTTGCAAGCGTTCGCTACCAAAGTGAAAGCTGGTGCGGACTCAGCCATCACGCAATACTTTTACAACAGCGATGCATATTTCCGATTCGTGGAAGACGCTGACAAGCTGGGTGTGCACATTCCTATCGTGCCGGGCATCATGCCCATCAGCAGCTCGTCACAATTGCTGCGCTTCTCCGATGCATGTGGCGCAGAAATTCCGCGCTGGATTCGTTTGCGCTTGCAGGGCTACGGCGACGACATCGCGTCCATCAAGGCTTTCGGCTTAGAGGTGGTGACTGATTTGTGCGATCAGTTGCGTGCCGGTGGTGCGCCTAGTCTGCACTTCTACAGCATGAACCAAAGTGCCACAACATTGGCCATCTGCAAAAATTTGGGCTTGGCGGCTTAACCCTTTTCCTCTAGGAGTGCATACATGAAAAAAGTTTTGATTTCAGTTGCAGTAAGTTTGTTAGCTATTGGGCATGTGGCTGCGCAAGAAAGCGGATGGATGTTGCGAGCACGTGCCGTACAGGTGAAGATGCAAGACAACGGCACATCTGGTTTGGGCTGGACAGCTGAAAACAAATCACTCACTGCAGTAGATGCGAGCTACTTTCTTAACAAAAACGTCGCCGTTGAGTTACTGTGGGTGCCTTCGCAAAATCATGCCGTGAAGGCCGCTGGTGTAACTCAAGGTGCGTTCGCTGTATCGCCGCATGCTTTGGTCTTGCAATACCATTTGACCAACTGGGCACTTGTACAGCCTTACTTGGGTGGTGGAATCAACAACACCCAATACAGTAGCGCCAACTTTACGGGGAGTAAAACCGTAGACCGTTCTAGCTGGGGTGCTGCACTGCAAATCGGCGTGAATTTCCCCATTGATAAAAATTGGTTGATCAATGTCGACATGAAAAAGCTCTACAGCCAAACAGACATCGAAAGCGCAGGAGTTCAACAAGGCACGCTCAAGCTCAATCCCATGCTGACAGGTTTAGGTGTCGGCTACCGCTTCTAAGCATCAGCCCTTCACGCAAAAGGCCTCGCAGTGCGAGGCCTTTTTTCATGTGCGCGAGGCGAGCCACTTAGCCGCCCGACTCCACCACCCAGCCGCGACCTGGGCCGCGTGCTAAGGCTTCTTCGATGACGGTCAATGCTTCGTTCAACAAAGGTTTCAGCGCAAAAGGTGGGTTGACGATGAACATGCCGCTGGCGCTCAAGCCCGCGTCTTTGCTACCCGTTTCGCGGCCAATCGCCAAGGTGGCGTGCAACCATGGCTTTTTCACTTGGCTGCACAAGCCTTTGAGTTTGCGTGGCAAATCATGCGCTTCGGGGCGCGGCACGATGGGGTACCACACGATGTAGGTCCCGGTGGCAAAGCGCTTCAAGCTGTCTTGAATGCAATCAATCACGCGGTAATAGTCGTTTTTGATTTCGTAGCTCGGGTCAATCAACACACAAGTGCGGCGTGAGCCGGTACTTGATAAAGGAGGTGGCAGCAAAGCTTTGAGTGACTCAAAGCCATCCGCACGTGCCACGCTGACTGTGCGGCCTGCTTCGAGCTGCTGCACATTGCCCACCAATGATTTGTGGTCGGTGGGGTGAAGTTCGAACAGTTTCAAGCGGTCACGCGCTTCGTGGCGCAGCAGCTTGTGGATGATGAACGGCGAGCCTGGGTAAATCTTGTGGCTGCCTTTGGCGTTGAAACTGGCCACCATCTCTAGGTAGTCGGTCAGGGCGGCAGGGCCTTTGAGGTTCAAGACCTTCAAAATACCTTCAGCGGCTTCGCCACTTTTTTCAGCATAGTCGCCGTCCAAGCGGTACAGGCCCGCGCCCGCATGCGTGTCCACAAACTGAATGCCTGCGTCTTTTTGCATCAAATGCTTCAAAGTGGCAATCAAAGTGAGGTGTTTGAGGACGTCGGCGTGGTTTCCGGCGTGAAAAGCGTGGCGATAACTGAACATAAACAGGATGGTAACCCGCTAATTCGCCTTGTTTGGGCCAAATTTGCGCTAAGCGCTTGATTTTGCTTATAATCTTTGGCTCTGCAGCGTTTGAGTGGTCCCGCGGCAGAGGCTTTGAAAAAGGCACATCCCACCTAAGAGGTTCTCAACAGAAGAACGCCGACCGTGGAAAAGGACCCTACAAACCAACTCTCCTTTTAGGATTTAACTATGTCTACATTCAGCGCAAAACCCGCTGACGTGGTGCATGAGTGGTTTGTGATTGACGCCACCGATAAGGTGCTCGGACGAGTAGCCAGCGAAGTTGCTCTCCGTTTGCGCGGCAAACACAAAGCCATTTACACACCCCACGTCGATACAGGTGACTTCATCGTCATCATCAACGCTTCCAAGATCAAGGTCACTGGTACCAAGTCTTTGGACAAGGTGTACTACCGTCACTCGGGCTATCCCGGCGGTATCACTGCAACAAATTTCCGCGATCTGCAAGCCAAGCACCCTGGCCGCGCTATCGAGAAGGCTGTCAAGGGCATGTTGCCTAAAGGCCCACTCGGTTACGCCATGATCAAAAAGCTCAAGGTGTATGGCGGTGCAGAGCACCCACACACCGCACAACAGCCTAAAGTGCTGGACATCTAAGGAGCCGAAATGATTGGTGAATGGAACAACGGCACCGGCCGTCGCAAATCAAGCGTCGCTCGCGTGTTTCTGAAAAAAGGCTCCGGCAAAATCACGATCAACGGTAAAGACATCGCTGCATATTTCGGCCGTCAAACCTCGATCATGATTTCCAAGCAACCCTTGATGCTGACCAACAACGGCGAAGCGTTTGACATTCAAGTCAACGTGCACGGCGGTGGTGAGTCTGGCCAAGCTGGTGCTGTGCGTCACGGTATCACCCGCGCTTTGATCGACTACGACGCGGCTTTGAAGCCCGTCCTGTCACAAGCCGGTTACGTGACTCGCGATGCTCGTGAAGTCGAACGTAAAAAGGTTGGCTTGCACTCTGCTCGCCGCCGCAAGCAGTTCAGCAAGCGTTAATCTGCTTCCTGTTTTGCCAAAAGCCGCATGGGTTCGCCCTTGCGGCTTTTTTATTGGCGCTATCCAGCCTGTGTGGATGGGGCAATGCCCACATCGGCAACAGCGTTTCTCGGGTCTTGTGCAGCGCTATACCCGAGTAAAGCGATATACTTTTCGCATTGATTCAGGAGTCCTCATATGAGCGCAGTTGCCGAAAACGTCCAAACAGAAATGCCATCCCCATTCGTCTTCACCGACAGCGCGGCTGCCAAGGTGGCTGACCTGATTGCAGAAGAAGGCAACCCTGATTTGAAGTTGCGCGTGTTTGTGCAAGGCGGCGGCTGTTCAGGTTTCCAATACGGTTTCACGTTCGATGAAATCGTGAACGAAGACGACACCACCATCAACAAAAACGGCGTGTCTTTGCTAGTTGATGCGATGAGCTACCAATACTTGGTGGGCGCAGAGATTGATTACAAAGAAGACTTGCAAGGCGCACAGTTCGTCATTAAGAATCCGAACGCAACATCCACCTGCGGCTGCGGCTCATCGTTCTCAGCCTGATCGACAGATCCCTAAAGCTCAGGCTTTAAAAATTCCACCCAGTATGCGGGTGCCTTGGGCGCCCGTTACTTTTGGTAGGTTGCCAGGCAGGCTCAGCACGGTTTGGCGGGCCAGCCATGCAAAGGCTGCTGCTTCAACCTGCAAAGGTGGCATGCCTCGCTCAGCAGACGACAGCACGCGCACATGAGTTAAGCCAGCCTGCAAGCGTTGCATCAGCAACCCATTCAATGCGCCACCACCACACACGATGAGCTCAGATGCATCTGCTGCATGGCGCAGCACATCATTCACGCAGGCGCGTGCGGTGAACTCGGTGAGGGTGGCTTGCACGTCGGCCGCATTGGCATCGGCATAGCCACTCAGTTGATGGGCCAACCATGTGGGGTGAAACAAATCGCGCCCCGTGCTTTTGGGCGGCGCTTGGTGCAGAAAAGGTTCGGCCAACATGGCCTGCAGCAAAGGCTCAATCACGTTGCCGCTAGCGCCCCATGTACCGTTGTTGTCAAAGGCAGCGCCTGTGTGTGCTTGGCACCAGTGGTCTAGCAGTGCGTTGCCAGGCCCGCAGTCAAAACCCAACACATCGCCATTGGCGTGCAGCACGCTGAGGTTGGCAATGCCGCCAATGTTCAACACGCCTACAGTGCGGTTGGCTTGGCCAAAGATGCCTTGGTGAAACACGGGCACCAGTGGAGCACCTTGGCCACCTGCGGCCACATCGCGACTGCGGAAATCGGCCACCACGTCAATGCCGGTGAGCTCGGCCAAGAGAGCAGGGTTGTTGAGTTGCAGCGTGTAGCCTGTGCCGTCAAACGCACCGGGTTGGTGGCGTACGGTTTGACCGTGTGCGCCGATGGCGCAAATATCGCCCGCTGCTGTTTGCGTGTCCGTAAGCAAGGCTTGCACGGTTTGCGCATACACACGCACCAAGCCATTGGCGGCTAATGCGGCGCGATGCAGCTCGTTGTCAGAGGGTGTGTTGAGTGCGAGCAACTCTTGTTTGAGTGCAGGCGCAAAAGGCATCGCGTGGTGTGCCAAAACGCGTGGCTGAGTAACACTGAAATCTGCCAGCACACCATCCACACCGTCAAGCGAAGTGCCCGACATCAAGCCAATGAAAAGCTTCTGTGAGGTTCCTGCCGTCGACATTTATTCTGCGCTGCTGACTTGGCCCATTGCAGCTGCAGCGAGGTCAACTTTGGCAATGGCTGCGTGCCGCTTGAACTGATCACGCGCCACAGCAGATACTTCCACCGCTACGCTTTGTCGCGCCATCGTGAGAGGATCTTTGTGTTGACCATTCACGCGGAATTCAAAGTGCAAATGTGGGCCGGTGGCCCAACCTGTTGCACCGACTAGGCCGACTGTTTGGCCTTGCATGACCGACTGACCACGTTTGACGTTGATACGACTTAAGTGGGCATAAACAGTGGTTTGACCGCTGGCGTGTTTGACCATCACCACATTGCCAAAGCCGCCTTGCGAGCCCGCCACATCCACAACGCCTTGACCCACACTGCGCACGGGGGTGCCGGTGGGGGCTGCGTAGTCAACACCAAGGTGTGCGCGCCAAGTTTGCAGAATCGGGTGAAAGCGCATTTTGAAACTACTCGTCACGCGCGAGAATGCGAGTGGCGAGGCGAGGTAGGCCCGACGCAAGCTCACGCCGTCGGCATTGAAGTAGCCGCCTTCTTTGGTATTGGCTTCCTTGAACCAAAACGCTTGGTGTGTTTTACCGTTGTTCACAAACTCGGCAGATAAGACGCGGCCTGTGCGCAGCACTTCGCCATCGGCTTCGAGCGATTCGTACACCACGGCAAAACGGTCGCCCTTGCGCAAGGCGCGGTGAAAGTCGATGTCGCCTGCAAAGATATCTGCTAGTTGGCTGGCTACGCTGTCTGGGATGTCTGCATCGTCGGTGGCTGCAAACAGCGAACTCTGAATCGTGCCGTTGCCCATGCGTGTGCTGATGTTGAGTGCAGCAGTTTCTTGGCGCTCTACAAAACCTTCGGCTTTGCGCTCCATCACCCAACGGGTGAAGGTGTCGCCATCGTCATTGGCCCAACGCGCGGTCATGCGTGTGAGTCGGTGTTCAGCATCGCCCTCGACGCTCACCAAGCGGCCTGAGCGGCCTACAAATTGACGGGCTGTACGAGTGTTACGCAAGAAGGCTGCGGCTTCTGGGTCACTCAAGCCCAAGCGGGATAGCAAGCTGTCGGCAGAGTCGCTAGAGCGGGTGACGTCTGAGCGAAACAGTTGCAGGGATTTATTCGCCCACAAGCTGGGCAGTGAGAGTGTGTTAACGCTTTCTACCACTTGGCTCAACGGGAGCTTAGATGTGCTGTCATCCAAGTTAGCCACAGCAAACGCACCGCCACCCGCGACTGAGAGCGTGACGGCTACACCCGCTATGAAGCGGCGAGGGTGCTTTTGAAGGGCGTTTTGCAGGCGTGAGGCCCACAAAGAAAACATTTGCTGCAAGGGTTTTCTCCGGCAGTTGGTGAAGGCGTCGGCAAAAGCCAAGAGCCTCAAGGTTTGGGCCTCTAAAATCAGGCACAAACACCAAACCGTCAAGTATACCTTGGACGGTAAAAATCCTTATGAATCAAGCATCTTTACAAACTCACCCTGTCACCGATCGCGTGCTCGAAGCCTTGGCCGTGACCAAGCGCGGTTGCGAAGAACTGATCCCCGAAGACGCGTGGGTGAAAAAACTCGCGCGCTCAGAAGCCACAGGCCAACCGCTGCGCATCAAATTGGGCTTGGACCCTACAGCGCCCGACATTCACATTGGCCACACCGTGGTGCTCAACAAAATGCGTCAGTTGCAAGACTTGGGGCATCAAGTCATCTTTTTGATCGGCGACTTCACCAGCTTGATTGGTGACCCTTCTGGACGTAACAGCACGCGCCCTCCGCTCACACCAGAGCAGATCAAGGTGAACGCCGAGACGTATTACAAGCAAGCCTCGTTGGTGCTCGACCCCGCCAAAACCGAAATTCGTTACAACAGCGAGTGGTGCATTCCACTGGGTTCGATGGGCATGATTCAGTTGGCATCGAAGTACACCGTGGCGCGCATGATGGAGCGCAACGACTTCCATGATCGCTTCCATGCCAATACACCCATCAGCGTGCACGAGTTTTTGTACCCACTGATGCAGGGTTACGACTCGGTGGCGTTGAAGTCTGATTTGGAATTGGGCGGAACAGACCAAAAATTCAACTTGCTCATGGGCCGCCATTTGCAAGCCGAATACGGCCAAGAAGCGCAATGTATCTTGACCATGCCGCTGCTCGAAGGTTTGGATGGTGTTGAAAAAATGTCCAAGTCTAAGAACAACTACATCGGCATCAGCGAAGAGCCCAACACCATGTTTGCCAAGGTGTTGTCTATCTCTGATGTGTTGATGTGGCGTTGGTACACCTTGTTGTCGTTCAAATCGATGGCCGACATTGACGCGTTAAAAAAAGAAATCGAAGGTGGCCGCAACCCCAAAGACGCCAAGGTGGCCTTAGCCAAAGAAATCACGGCACGCTTCCACGGTGCGGCTGCAGCCGAGGCTGCCGAGCAAGACTTCATCAACCGCAGCAAAGGCGGCGTGCCCGATGAAATTCCAGAGGTGTCGCTCAGTGGCGCGCCCATGGGTATTGGTGCATTGCTCAAAGCCGCAGGCTTGGCGCCTTCTAGCAGCGAGGCCAACCGTTTGATTGACGGCGGCGGCGTACGTGTGGACTCCAGTGTGGTCAGCGACAAAGGCTTGAAGCTCGATGCGGGTACGTTTGTAGTGCAAGTGGGCAAGCGTAAATTTGCGCGTGTCACTTTGGCTTAACGAATTTCGGCCAAACTCAACACATGAACATTCTTTCCAAATGGTTTTCGCCCAAAGGGCTGTTGTGGGCATCGGTGGTGGTGGCGTGTATCACCATCGCGCTCAAAACGCTGGCATGGCACCTCACCGACTCGGTGGGCTTGTTGTCCGACGCCATGGAGTCGGTGGTCAATTTGGCCAGTGCCATTTTTGGATTGATGATGGTCACTGTGGCAGAGATGCCAGCAGACGAAGACCATCCTTATGGTCACCACAAAGCGGAGTATTTTTCGTCTGGCTTTGAGGGTATTCTCATCGTTGTGGCTTCACTCGGCATCATGTGGGCCGCCGCGCATCGCATTTTTGATCCGCAACCGTTGGAGCAAGTCGGCATTGGCTTGGCTTTGTCAGTGGCCAGTTCCGCCTTAAATGGTTTGCTGGCTTGGGTCATGTTTAAGGCGGCCAAGGCCCATCGCTCGATTGCGCTTGAAGCGGATGCGCGTCACTTGGTGACGGACGTGTGGACATCGGCTGGCGTTGTGATTGGCATCGGCTTGGTGAGCTGGACGGGTTGGTTGTGGCTGGATGCCTTGGTTGCGTTTGGCGTGGCACTGAACATCTTGCGCGAAGGTTGGCATTTGATTTGGGATGCCTCGCAAGGCTTGATGGATGAAGCGGTCGAGCCTGAGGTGCAGGCCCAAATTCAACAGGTGTTGGAAGACTTCTCACTCGGTCACGAAGAGTCATGGGCCAAGCACGTGCACGTGGTCCGGTTTGACCATGTCATCACGCGCAAAGCTGGACAACGTCGTTTTGTGGACATGCACATGCACATGCCTGCCGATTGGTCCTTGGGGTTGGCTGCCAATTTGCGTGGCACTGTCGAGCAATCGTTGATGAAGGCGGTACCTGGTTTGCGCGCCACGATTCAGCTGCTGCCCAATGATGTGGAGGCTCATTTTGACGACCCGAAAGACACCGTATGAAAGCGGTGTTGCAACGAGTGAGTGAAGCGCGTGTGGTGGTCGATGATCAAACCGTGGGTGAAATTGCACAAGGCTTGATGGTGTTGCTATGCGCTGAGAAGGGCGACACCGACGCTGTCGGCCAAAAAATGCTCGACAAAATTTTGAAGCTGCGCGTGTTCTATGACGACGCAGGCAAGATGAACCGCAGTGTGACCGATGTGAATGGCGGTTTGTTGGTGGTCAGCCAATTCACTTTGGCGGCAGATACCAGCAGCGGCACGCGCCCCAGCTTTACCAGCGCAGCGCCCGCCGACGAAGGTCGCCGCTTGTATGACGCGTTTGTGGCGCAAGCCAAAGTTCAGCACCCACTGGTGCAAACGGGCATCTTTGGCGCTGACATGAAAGTTCATTTGGTCAACGATGGCCCCGTGACTATCCCAATCACGATAATCGGTGCATGACCGATTCAAAAAATACCGCTACGACCTTTGCTTCCCTGAGCCTCGCGGCCTCTTCTTTAGATAACTTGACGCAGCTGGGCTACACCCAGATGACCCCCATTCAAGCTGCCAGCTTGCCTCTGACTTTGGCAGGCCGCGACCTGATTGCACAAGCCAGCACAGGCAGCGGCAAAACAGCTGCCTTTGGCATCCCCTTGGTCGAGAAGTTAGACCCTGCGCAGTTCAACGCGCAAGCCATGATCTTGTGCCCTACGCGCGAATTAGCCGACCAAGTGACACAAGAAATTCGCCGCTTGGCCCGTGCCGTGGGCAACATCAAAGTGGTCACCTTGTGTGGCGGTGTCGCTTTGCGCGGTCAAACCGTGAGCCTTGAACACGGTGCGCATGTGGTGGTCGGTACGCCCGGCCGCATCATGGACCACTTAGAGCGCGGCTCACTCAGCCTGCAAGGCTTGAAAATGTTGGTGCTCGACGAAGCCGACCGCATGTTGGACATGGGCTTTTTTGACGACATCGCCAAGGTGGCGCGTCAGTGTCCCAAAGACCGTCAAACCCTGTTGTTTTCGGCCACTTACCCCGAGGGTATTGCCAAGCTCGCTTCGCAGTTCATGCGCGAGCCGCAAACTGTCAAGGTGCAAGCGCAGCACGACGCACAAAAAATCAAACAGGTTTTTTATGAGGTGGGCAACAACGAACGCTTGCACGCAGTGTCACAGCTGCTCAACCACTTCAGACCTGAATCCACGCTGGCGTTTTGCAACACCAAGCAGCAATGTCGCGATTTGGTGACTGTGCTGCAAGCTCAGGGCTTCAGTGCTTTGGCCTTGTTTGGTGAATTGGAGCAACGCGAGCGTGACCAAGTGTTGGTGCAGTTCGCCAACCGCAGCTGCTCGGTGTTGGTGGCCACTGATGTGGCCGCGCGTGGTTTGGATGTGGCCAACTTAGAAGCCGTCATTAACGTGGATGTGACGCCCGACCCCGAGGTGCACATCCACCGCATTGGCCGCACAGGCCGCGGCGATGCAGAGGGCTTGGCTTTGTCACTCGCCAGCATGGACGAGATGGGCAATGTTGGCAAGATTGAGCTCTTGCAAAACCGTGAGTCCACCTGGGCGCCGCTCAGCAGCCTCACGCCAGCGTCTGGCAGTATCTTGCAGCCGCCGATGGCAACGCTGCAAATTGTGGGCGGGCGCAAAGAAAAGATTCGCGCAGGTGATGTGTTGGGCGCGCTCACTGGCGATGCCGGCTTTACCAAAGAGCAGGTGGGCAAGATCAACGTGAATGAGTTCTCCACCTACGTGGCGGTGGAGCGCGGCATTGCGCGTGAAGCCGTCAAGCGTTTGAGCGCTGGGCGCGTCAAAGGCAAGACGGTGAAAGTGCGTTTGCTCGAAGACGCCTCGGGTCGTTAATTCGTACAGCGCACTTCGCCGCAGTAATGTTGGCAAAACGGACAGCCCGTCATGGGTAACCATGACGGAATTTGGTGGCGTTTGGCGAAGATGTTTTTAAGGACAGTGTCTCGGTACACCGTCCACTTGAAGTTTTTGCCCTCCACTGCGTAGAACTGCACATCGTTTTGCGACACGGTGATGAGCGACACGCTGTCAAAGTAAGCGCGGTAGTCCTCTAAGTTGGGCTGGCTAAAGCCAATGATGCGAACCGTCTTGCCATCGAAGTCGGCAAAATTCACAAGCAAGTCGTCTTGGCGCGCATGAAAGCTGCCTTCGCCAAAGACGGGGACATAGGTTTTGAGCGTTTGGCCGTAGATGGACGCAGGCGTGTATGACGTTGCCATCAGAACTGTGTCGGAGGCTTGTACTTTCGCCAGTAGTTCTTCTGTGCGGTAGCTACGCACGATTTCTGGGTAAATTTTGGCGTTTTTCCAGTCCGAGAGTTGTGTGCAGTACATCGATGCGACTGCTATCAGGTGCGCACTTAGAAATACGGCTAACCACGTGCTGCAACGCTTCACTTGTTCGGACGGCAAGGCGAACGCGAGCCATACAAAAAACAGCGGGTAAAAATTGAGTACCCAGTGCAAGCCCACCACTTTCTTGCCGGCGATCAGTGCAAAGAACGCAAATGGAATCACGACGAGGGTGATGAGTAATGGATGCTTTCGCGCAAACGCTGTCATGACGTTGCGTCCTTTCCATGCGAACCACAGAAAGCCGGGCGTCAGCAAGTAGGCCCAAGTCAGCAGGTAGAGAGCTGGCTTGTGCCATTCAAACACTTCGCCTTGGTTGCGGTTATACACATTGAACATGATGTTGGCCCAGCCGTGGCCCATGTTCCACCAAAGATTAATTATGGGGCCGGGTAGAGCAGCTAGCACAAGCAGCACAAAGCCAAGCAAGCGCGCACGACGAAACGCCACGAAGTACACAAAGTACGCCAAGCCAATCACCACCGCAAAGTACTTGGATAAAAAAGCAAGGCCTAAAAACAAACCACTCAAGGCATGTAGCCCGTATGTGGTTCGGTCAAGTTGTGTGCGTTGCTCGGCACGCACCAAGGCGCAAATGGACAATACTGACCAAAAAATCAACGGCGTATCTGTGGTGATCAGTGCATTGAGCCAGTTGATGGGGGTAAGCCAAAACAACAAAACAGCCCAAGCTGTTTTTTCTCGGTCAATGTCCGAAAAGCCCCACCACAAAGCGGCCCCCAATGCGGTGGGCAACAACAGAGCAGGAATGCGCATTGCAAACGTACTATCGCCAAACACCTTGAGCATGGCCGCAATCGCCCAACCTGCCATGGGTGGATGGTCGTAATAGCCCCAATCGGGATACACCCCCCACCAATAAAAATACGCTTCGTCGCCTGTGATTGGAAATGTCGCGCCAATCCATGTGCGTACCAGCAGCGACAACACGCCCGTCCAGAGCAGCAAGCGAATCAAGGGCTGAGAAATCGGGGCGTTCATGATGCGGGGTTATGGCAATCAATAAGGGCAGGGGAGGCCAAGGTCGGCCATGATGAACATCTCTAACGTTTCCATCTCGATGGCATCTTTTTCAGAAGTTTCGTGGTCATAGCCTTGGGCATGCAACGCGCCGTGAATCAGCAAATGCGCATAGTGCTCTTGCAGCGACTTGCCTTGCTCTTTGGCTTCAGCGGCCACCACGGGCGCACACAGCACGATGTCAGCCATGACTATGGGTGCTTGCGCATAGTCAAACGTCAGTACATTGGTGGCGTAGTTCTTCTTGCGGTAGCTGCTGTTGAGTGCTTGGCCTTCTTCCGCATCGACGATGCGCACGGTCATCTCAGCATCGTGCGCCAAGGCGCTGCGGATGCAGCGGTTCACAAACGCGCGGGGAAGTGCAGCGCGGTGGCGTGGGGCGTTTGGCACATCGCCAAATTGCAGGGTCAGGTCTAAGGTGGGCAGTGCCATGTTTTAAGATTGTTTGCGTGAAGGAGCGCCTGTGGTGGCGCTGCGTTGTGCGTCATAAGCGTCGACGATGCGTGCCACGAGCGGGTGGCGCACCACATCGGCGCTGGTGAAGCGGGTGACTGAAATGCCTTTGACGCGTTTCAATACACGTTCGGCATCAATCAAACCACTCAGCTGACCCTTGGGTAAGTCAATTTGGCTAACGTCACCCGTCACCACCGCTTTGGCGCCAAAGCCAATGCGGGTGAGGAACATCTTCATCTGTTCGGGCGTGGTGTTTTGCGCTTCGTCCAAGATGACGAAAGCGTTGTTAAGTGTGCGGCCACGCATGAAGGCGAGCGGCGCAATTTCAATCGCGTTGCGCTCAAACGCTTTTTGTACGCGGTCGTAGCCCATGAGGTCATACAACGCGTCGTACAGGGGGCGCAAATACGGGTCGACTTTTTGGCCCAAGTCGCCGGGCAAGAAGCCCAGCTTTTCGCCTGCTTCTACAGCGGGACGGGTCAGCACAATGCGTTGCACAGCGCTGCGCTCGAGCGCATCCACCGCGCAAGCCACTGCCAAATAAGTTTTGCCTGTGCCTGCTGGGCCAATGCCAAAACTGATGTCGTGTGCGGCAATGTTGTCGAGGTACGCAGCCTGTGTGGGTGTGCGTGGGCGAAGGTCGGTGCGGCGGGTTTGTAGTGTGGGGATGTCTTCTTCCTCCATCGCACTGTCACCTGCCAACATGAGTTGTACTTGTTCGGGGGGGATCGCTTTGGCCGCACGCTCATACAAAGCTTGCAGTACCTCCATGGCACGCGTGGCTTTGGCCTTGTGGCCGTCCACTTTGAACTGTTCATGGCGGTGGGCGATTTTCACGTCCAGCGCCAGTTCGATGGTGCGCAAGTGCTCGTCGGTGGGGCCGCACAAATGCGACAGACGGGTGTTGTTATGCGGGGTGAAGGTGTGGCGAAGAATCAAGTCGATAATCTCTCAAAAGGTCCCCAATGATAGGCAAGATGTGATTGGCAAATTAAGCGGCATTCTCAGTGAGAAAAATCCACCCCAAGTTTTGGTGGACTGCAATGGCGTGGGCTACGAAGTGGATGTGCCCATGAGCACGTTTTACAACCTGCCCGCCACTGGTGAAAAAGTGTCCCTGCTCACCCACTTTGTGGTGCGTGAAGATGCGCAAATTTTGTTTGGCTTTGGCACAGCGTCAGAGCGTGCGACGTTTCGCTTGCTCATCAAAATCTCAGGCGTGGGTCCGCGCATGGCGCTTGGTATCTTGAGCGGTTTGAGCGCTGACGAGCTGGCGCGTGCCGTGTCAGACCAAGATGCAGGCCGCCTCACCAAGGTGCCAGGTATTGGCAAGAAAACGGCCGAGCGTTTGTTGCTCGAACTCAAAGGCAAGTTAGGCGCAGACCTTGGCCCGCATTTGTTTTCCACCCCCGACCACCAAAGCGACATCTTGCAAGCGTTGCTGGCACTGGGCTACAACGACAAAGAAGCTGCTGCTGCGCTCAAGGCGTTGCCAGCAGATGTGGGCGTGAGTGACGGCATCAAGCTAGCGCTGAAATCTTTGGCCAAATAAACCATGAGCATTCAAACAGACGATTTCGCGCCTTCCCCCGTGCCGTCGCGCGTGGTGTCTGCAGCGCCTGTGTCGCCCAACGAAGAAGCGATTGAGCGCGCTCTGCGTCCCAAACTGCTGCAAGAGTACGTGGGACAGATGAAGGTGCGCGAGCAGCTTGAAATCTTCATTGGTGCAGCCAAGAAGCGCAACGAAGCACTCGACCACGTGCTGCTGTTTGGCCCGCCCGGTTTGGGCAAGACCACGCTGAGCCACATCATTGCCCAAGAGCTGGGCGTGAACCTGCGATCCACCAGCGGCCCTGTGCTGGAAAAGCCCAAAGACTTGGCCGCGTTGCTGACTGGGTTAGAGAAAAACGACGTGCTGTTCATCGACGAGATTCACCGCTTGTCGCCTGTGGTGGAAGAGATTTTGTATCCCGCGCTAGAGGACTACAAAATCGACATCATGATTGGTGAAGGCCCTGCGGCGCGAAGCATCAAGCTCGACTTGCAGCCCTTCACTTTGGTGGGGGCTACTACCCGTGCGGGCATGTTGACTAACCCGCTGCGCGACCGTTTTGGCATCGTGTCGCGCTTAGAGTTTTACACCGCTGAAGAATTGCAACGCATCGTGGTGCGTAGTGCGGGCTTGCTGGACACTCCGATGGATGTGGAAGGTGGGTTTGAGATTGCGCGTCGCTCACGCGGCACGCCACGCATTGCCAACCGCTTGCTGCGCCGTGTGCGCGACTATGCCGATGTGAAGGGCACAGGCCGTATCACCGAAGACATCGCCAAACGTGCGTTGGCCATGTTGGATGTAGACCCGCAAGGTTTCGATTTGATGGACCGCAAATTGTTGGAAGCCGTGATTCACCGCTTTGATGGAGGCCCCGTGGGTTTGGACAACATCGCGGCCAGCATCGGCGAAGAGCGTGACACGATTGAAGACGTGATTGAGCCGTATTTGATTCAGCAAGGTTTCTTGCAACGCACGCCGCGTGGTCGCATGGCCACCTTGGCTGCGTACCGCCACTTGGGGGTCACGCCGCCCAAGGCGATTGGCGACGTCACCACAGATTAAGTGGTGGTCTCGTCGCGGGGCGCGCCAAGCGCTTCATCAAAGTGCGACACATCACCCCAGCCCACCAAGCTCAAGCCTTGAGGTGTCCATAGCAAACGGTTGATGGCGGCATTGCCTAAGTGCCAACTGCGTGGTGCCTCTACCGATTGGTTGGTGGCCAAGCGATACAGGGCATCCATCACGCCGCCGTGCGCGACCAACACAATTTGTTCGCCTAAGTGTTGACTGGCCAATTCGTTCACGCAGTTGCTGATACGTTCGCGCAAACCCGTCAAAGACTCGCCGCCCACCGGTGCCCAATGCGGGTCACGCCCACGCCAGAGCTTGCATTCTTCGGGATGTTCGTTTTCGATCTCTGCCCAAGTCTTGCCTTGCAAATGGCCGAAGTGACGTTCGCGCAGCTGTAAATGCGGTGTCACTTGCGCGGGCGTCGGTGTGCGGGCACTCAATCGTGCGGGTGCTGTTGCAATGGCTTGCGCGGTTTCAAACGCACGGCGCAAGTCGCTGCTGTAGATGGCGTGGATGGGTTCATCTGCCAAGGCATGGCCTACGCGTTCGGCTTGCCAGCGACCTGTTTCGTTGAGGTCAATGTTGAGGTGGCCTTGGATGCGGGTATCCACATTCCACAGGGTTTCCCCGTGGCGGATGGCGAGAATTCGGGTGGCTTGCATAGGGGTTTAGTTTAAAGATTCGAAAATCGTGCAAAATAGCACGATCGTTCTTTTTCTGAATTCTCTTCATGAGTCTCGCATGACCGCTTCTCGCAGAACAGTAGCCACCGAAAGCCGCGCCCATCAAAAAGGCCAGCAAACCAAAGCCGCCATTGTGGATGCAGCTTTGGGCCTTGCCACGCAAATTGGCTTAGAGGGTTTGAGCATTGGTGCATTGGCCGAAGTGGCACGCATGAGCAAGTCGGGCGTGTTTGCCCACTTTGGGTCGCGAGAAGAACTGCAAATTTCGGTGGTGCGTGAATACCACATCCGATTTGAAGCTGAAGTTTTTTTGCCCATTTTGCAAGTCGAACGCGGCTTGCCTCGTTTGCGTCAACTCTTTGCCAACTGGACCAAGCGCACGTCTGCCGAGATTGATTCGGGCTGCCTCTACATCAGCGGTGCGGCTGAGTTTGACGACCGGCCAGGTCCCGTGCGCGATGCGCTGGCCAGTTCGGTCAAAACTTGGCTCGCAGCGGTGCACCGCACGGTGGTTCAAGCGCGTGAAGAGGGGCACTTGGCTGCGGACATGGATGCCGAGCAAATGGTGTTTGAGTTACACGGCCTCATCTTGGCTTTGCAATATGAAGCCCGTTTTTTGCGTTCGTCCAAATCGTTGGCTCGCACCCTCAAAGGATTTGAAAACATCTTGTTGCGCTACGGCGCGACCGATGCTGAACCCGTCATTAAAACAAGCGCCAAGCGCACCCCCTCAACCAAAAAGTAAGGAGACCCACCATGCCTAGCTACACCCCACCTCTGCGCGATATGCAATTTGTGCTGCACGAAGTGCTGCACGTCACCGATGACTTCAAGCAAATGCCCAAACACGTCGACATCGATGCCGACACCATTGCTGCCGTGTTGGAAGAGGGCGGTAAGTTTGCGTCTGAAGTGATTTTTCCGCTGAACCAAAGTGGCGATGAACAAGGCTGCACGCTTGATCGTGACACGCACGAAGTCAAAACGCCCGATGGATTTAAAGCTGCATATGACCAATACGTGCAAGGCGGCTGGCCCGCCTTGAGCGCTGATCCTGATTTCGGCGGCCAAGGTTTGCCCGTGGTGGTGAACCAGTGTTTTTACGAGATGCTCAACAGTGCCAACCAAGCGTGGACCATGTACCCAGGCCTCACGCACGGCGCGTATGAGGCATTGCACGCGCACGGCACAGACGCACAAAAAGCGCTGTACCTGCCCAAGCTCACCAGCGGCGAATGGACAGGAACCATGTGCTTGACCGAGCCACATTGCGGCACGGACCTCGGCCTCTTGCGCACCAAAGCAGAACCACAAGCCGATGGCACCTACCGCATCACGGGTAACAAAATTTTCATCAGCGCCGGCGAGCACGACATGGTGAGCAACATCGTCCACTTGGTGTTGGCGCGCTTGCCCGATGCGCCTGCAGGAAGCAAAGGCATCAGCTTGTTTGTGGTGCCCAAGTTCCATGTCAATGCCGATGGCAGCGTTGGCGAGCGCAACGGCATTTACTGCGGTGGCTTAGAACACAAGATGGGCATTCACGGCAACGCCACAGCGCAGATGGTGTTGGACGGCGCGGTAGGCACGATGGTGGGTCAGCCCAACAAAGGCTTGGCCGCCATGTTTGTGATGATGAATGCGGCACGCATTGGCGTGGGCATGCAGTCCTTGGGCTTGACCGAGGTGGCTTATCAAAACGCAGTGGCCTATGCCAAAGACCGCATCCAGTCGCGCAGCTTGACGGGCCCCAAAGACCCGAGCAAACCCGCTGACAGCATCTTGGTGCACCCCGATGTTCGCAAGATGCTACTGACTGCTCGCGCCTATGCCGAGGGTGGTCGTGCGCTGGCGTTGCACTGCGCTTTGCTGATTGACCGCGAACTGAACCACCCTGATGAAGCGGTGCGTGCTGAATCCGCGGAACAAGTGGCTTTGCTCACGCCTATCGTCAAAGCCTTCATCACCGACAACGCTTGGACGGCCACCTCATCATGCATGCAAGTGTTTGGTGGTCACGGCTTCATCCGTGAGTGGGGCATGGAGCAATACGTGCGCGATGCACGCATCAACATGATTTACGAAGGCACCAACACCATCCAAAGCTTGGACTTGTTGGGTCGCAAGGTGCTGGGTAATCAAGGCGCATCTCTTAAGAAGTTTGGCAAACACATTGCCGCACTGGTGGCCGAGGCGCAAGACAACGAGGACATGGCTGAGTTCGTCAACCCACTGGCAAAGTTGGGCCAGCAGATGACACAGTTCACAGGTGAGATTGGCTATAAGGCCCTGGAAAACGCAGACGAAGTGGGCGCAGCAGCCGTGGACTACCTGCGTGTGGCGGGCCATTTGGTGTTTGGTTACTTCTGGGCGCGCATGGCGCAAGTGGCCCTGCAAAAGATTGCCGAAGGCAACCGTGACCCGTTCTACCAAGCCAAGCTGCAAACCGCGCGTTTTTACTTTGCCAAGTTGTTCCCAGAAACCGCATCGCTCATGCTCACTGCGCGTGCTGGCTCTGCTGTGCTGATGGAGACAGAGGCCGTGTTTGCCTGAGTGGCATCGTCATTTAATTCGAGTAAATTCAAACCATGACACACACACACTTTTTCAAAACAATCGTGGGCTTGGCCCTGTTAGCCGCAGGCAGCAGCTTTGCGCAAATGACGCCTGTGGGCACTTGGCACTCGATTGACGACAAGACGGGCGAGGCCAAAGCCGAAATTCAAATTGTCGACAAAGACGGCGCGCTCAGCGGCCGTGTGGTCAAGTCTCTGCGCAACGATCCCAATGCCAAGAAAACTTGCGACGACTGCAAAGACGATCGCAAAGGCAAAGACATCATCGGCATGGAAATCATCCGTGGTGTGAAGCCGGACTCCTCTGGCGAAAATCTGTGGGCGAACGGCGGCAAAATTTTGGACCCAGAAAACGGCAAGGAATACACCGTCAAAATGGTTCCCTTAGAAGGTGGCAAAAAGCTGCAAGTGCGCGGCTACATTGGCCCGTTCTACCGTACACAAACCTGGCTGCGTGCCCAGTAACGAGGAAATCTATGTCCGAAATCTTGAGCCATATCGATGCAGGTGTGATGACCCTGACGTTTAACCGCGTCGACAAAAAGAATTCGCTCACTGCGGCCATGTACACCACCTTGGCAGATGCGGTGGAGCAAGCCGAGCATGATGCCAATGTGCGCGTGTTGGTGTTTCAAGGCCACGAAGCGGTGTTTTGCGCAGGCAACGACATTGCCGACTTTTTGAACAACCCACCGTCATCGCAAGACGCACCCGTGTTCCGTTTGTTGCGCAACATCGCCGCGTTTCCAAAACCTGTCTTAGCTGCTGTGGCAGGCCCAGCTGTGGGTATCGGCACCACGCTGTTGTTCCATTGCGACTTGGTTTATGCGGGCGACAACGCCGCGTTTGCCATGCCGTTTGTCAACCTGGGTGTGTGCCCCGAAGCTGCATCGAGCTTGCTAGCACCACAAATGATGGGCTACCACCGCGCCGCTGAGGCGTTGCTCTTGGGCGAGCCTTTCATGGCTGAAGCCGCTTTGGAAATTGGTTTGGTCAACCGCGTATTGCCGCCCACCGAGGTGAACAGCTATGTGCAAGTGCAAGCCCGCAAGCTAGCTGCCAAACCTTTGTCCTCGTTGCTGGAAACCAAACGATTGATGAAAGCGGGACACGCCGCACTGGTGCAAAAACAAATGAACGAAGAAGCGGCTTCGTTTGGCCGCATGCTCACAGAGCCTGCTGCCAAAGAAGCATTTGGCGCGTTCATGGAAAAACGCAAGCCTGATTTCTCAAAGCTCTGACAGGCCCTCGGCATGATGCAAACAACAGCCAGCCAAGTCGTGTTTGAAGCGGATTACCTTGAGGGTTTTCGTGACATCTACGAAGAGAAAATCGTGTTCAACAAAACGCTGGGTTTGAAGCTGGTGAGCGTGACACCCGACGAAGTCGTGGCTCGTATCGATATGCGCCCAGAGCTTGTGGGGCACTACGCCTACAACCGCATTCATGGCGGCGTGATCAGCGCGGTGCTCGATGCAATAGGCAGCGCGGCTGTGATGGCGTGTTTGGCTGCCAAGCACATGAAAGAACCACCTGCAGAGCGTCTAGAGCGCTTTGCCAAGCTGGGCACGATTGATTTGCGGGTGGATTATTTGCGCCCCGGAATTGGCGAGTACTTCACCATTCATGCCCATGCTTTGCGTGTTGGTACGCGTGTGGGTACTTCGCGTATGGAGTTTCGCGGGCCGGATGGCACGCTGATGTCCACAGGCACGGGGGCCTACATCGTGTCTTGATGTCTAGTCTTTGGGGATGACGCGGGGCTTGCCCGTTTCATCGATGGCCACGTAGGTCAGCGTGGCTTCGGTCACCTTCATGTACTCACCCTGCGAACTGAAACGTTCGGCAAACACTTCCACTTTAACGCTGATGGAGGTGTTGCCAATGCGTTGCACGCGCGAGAAAAAACTCAAGATGTCGCCCACCTTGACTGGGTGTTTGAAAATGAATTCATTCACGGCCACGGTGGCCATGCGGCCTTTCACGTAACGCGCCGGCAGTACAGCACCTGCCAAGTCGACCTGTGCCATGACCCAGCCACCAAAGATGTCGCCGTTTTGGTTGCAGTCGGCGGGCATGGGGATGACCTTCAATACCAGCTCTTGGTCAGTAGGCAAGGGGACGGCGTGAGGGTTTTGAGTGATAGACATAGGCACAATCGAAGAATTACTTTTTGGCATTGTGCAACATGCGTCATCACGCCCATTCTTCTGCGCCCACACCTGCTGGGCAGCCACCCAAGCAGCGCCCCGATAGCGAAACGCTCAAACGTCTCTTTCCGTACCTGTGGCAGTACAAGTGGCGCGTGGTTGCGGCCTTGAGCTTCATGGTGGGGGCCAAGCTGGCCAACGTGAGCGTTCCCTTGCTGCTCAAAGAGTTGATCGATGCCATGTCGTTCAAGCCGAATGACCCGATGGCCGTCATCGTCGTGCCCGTGTCGTTGCTGGTGGTGTACGGCGTATTGCGTTTGTCGGTGTCGGCCTTCACCGAGCTGCGTGAGTTGGTATTTGCCAAAGCCACGCAAGGTGCAGCACGCCAGATCGCGCTTGAAACATTCCAGCACTTACATGGTCTGAGCTTGCGTTTTCACCTAGAACGTCAAACGGGTGGCATGACGCGCGACATCGAGCGCGGCGTGCGCGGCATTGAGTCGCTCATTTCGTATTCGCTCTACAGCGTCGTACCCACGTTGATTGAAGTGGCTTTGGTGCTCAGCATCTTGGCGGTGAAGTTTGATGTGTGGTTTGCGGGCATCACGCTTGCTGCGCTGGCGCTTTACATCGTGTTCACCATCAGTGTGACCGAGTGGCGCACTCAGTACCGTCGCCAAGCGAACGAGTTTGATTCAGCGGCTCACACCAAAGCGGTGGACTCGTTGCTCAACTACGAAACGGTGAAGTACTTCAACAACGAAGCCTTTGAAGCCGCGCGCTATGACAAAAGCCTAGAGGCCTTGCGGCTTGCACGTCTGAAAGCGCAAACCTCGTTGTCGTTGCTCAACACGGGCCAGCAGCTCATTATTGCGGTGGCTTTGGTGGGCATGTTGTGGCGTGCGACACAAGGCGTGGTCGACGGTCGTATGACTTTGGGCGACTTGGTGATGATCAACGCCTTCATGATTCAGCTCTACATCCCATTGAACTTCTTGGGCGTGCTGTACCGCGAGATCAAACAAAGCCTGACCGACTTGGACCGCATGTTCTCCTTGCTTGAGAAAGAGCGCGAAGTGGCCGATGCGCCCAACGCGCCTACCTTGCAGCTGAGTGGTTCACCCACGGTGAAGTTTGAGTCTGTGGTGTTTGCGTATGAAGCCACGCGGCCCATCTTGCATGGCATCAGCTTTGAAATTCCTGCGGGTAAAACGGTAGCGGTGGTTGGGCCTTCAGGTTCGGGCAAGTCCACCCTAGCGCGTTTACTGTTTCGTTTTTACGACGTGGGCAGTGGTGCGATCACCATCGACGGCCAAGATATTCGCCAAGTCACGCAAGGCAGTGTGCGCCGCGCCATGGGCATCGTGCCGCAAGACACCGTGTTGTTCAACGACACCGTGCGCTACAACATTGCGTATGGCCGCACGGATGCGACTAAGGCCGAGGTGGAACAAGCCGCAAAGGCCGCGCACATTCACGACTTCATCTCAGCCACGCCCAAGGGCTACGACACGATGGTGGGTGAGCGTGGTTTGAAATTGTCTGGCGGTGAGAAGCAACGTGTGGCGATTGCCCGAACCTTGCTGAAGAACCCGCCGATTGTGATTTTTGATGAGGCCACTTCCGCTTTGGATAGTGCCAATGAGCGGGCGATTCAAGCCGAGTTGCAAAGTGCGGCGCAGAACAAAACGACGTTGGTGATTGCGCACCGCTTGTCTACCGTGGTGGAGGCGCATGAGATTTTGGTGCTCGATGCGGGACGCATCGTGGAGCGTGGCAATCACGCGGCGCTTTTGAACATGAATGGACGCTATGCGCAGATGTGGGCTTTGCAGCAATCATCTGAGAACTGATTTATCCGATTGATTGGATGAGTCAAGGTCGTCCTGTACCTCGCTTGGTCTTTAAGCCCCTTTTACACAGCCTTTACCTATGGGCGGCACAATAGGTGCACTCCCTCTCAGAATTCAATGGGCTGCTTGTTCAGCAGTCTATTTCGGTGTTTGCAAAAGGTCTCTTCATGTTCCCCACGCGTTTTCACAACCTCGCAATTTGTACGCTGGCTCTGGCCAGTCTTGTGGCCTGCGGCCCTTCCTCAGACGGCAAGCCGCCAGCAGGTGCTGGAGGCCCGCCACCCGCCGAGGTCAATGTGATGACGGTGGCTTCTAGCCCGGTCGAATTGACCACTGATTTGTCCGGACGCTTGCAAGCCGTTCGTACCGCACAAGTGCGTGCGCGTGTGGAGGGTGTGGTGGATCGCATCTTGTTCAAAGAAGGGGCTGAGATCAAAGCTGGTGCGCCTTTGTTTCAGATTGACCCTCGTGCGTATCGCGCGAGCGCTGATGCCGCGCGCGCTGATGCGCAGGCCGCCGAGCAATTGCTGCAACGTTATCAAGCCTTGCTGGAGGTTCGCGGTGTGAGCCAACAAGAGTACGAGGGCGCCGTGACCCGCGCCAAACAAGCCAAAGCCATGTTGGCCAAAGCCAGCATCGACTACGAAAACGCCATGATCACTTCGCCCATCAATGGCCGTGTAGGCCACGCCTTGGTGACCGAGGGCACGTTGGTGGGACGAGGCGATGCCACACCTTTGGTCAATGTTGATCAGATGGACCCGATCTATGTGAACTTCAGCCAAAGCGAAAACGAGTTGTTTAGCTTGCGTCAAGAGATCAAACAAGGCAAGGTCAAAGCAGGCGATAACCTCAAGGTTCAACTGCTTTTGTCGGATGGGTCTGTCTATGGCCAAACAGGCAAGCTGTTGGTGTCAGAGCAAACCGTGGATGTCAACACGGGCAATGTGTTCTTGCGTGCTGAGTTTGCCAACCCACAGCGCGAGCTTTTGCCCGGTAGCTTTGTGCGTGTGCGTATTTCGCAAGCGCGCATGGAGCAAGCCATCACAGTGCCGCAGCGAGCGGTGCAGATGAATTCCAACGGCGCCTATGTGTTGTCAGTCACGCCCGAAAACAAAGTTGCGCCTGTGCCGATTCAGATCGGACCCATGAGCGGCGACAAATGGGTGGTGACGGGTGGTTTGGCCGAGGGGACGCGTATCGTGGTGGACGGCATACAAAAAGCCAAACCTGGCGCAACCGTTAAGCCAGTGGACCCTGCCAACCCAGCTGCACCGGCTGCTTCGCAATAAGGGCGACACGTTATGTTCGCCAAATTTTTCATTGACCGCCCTGTTTTTGCATGGGTCATCGCCATTGTTTTGGTGTTGGCTGGTGCCTTGTCGTTGCGCAAGATGCCAGTGTCGCAATACCCGCAAGTGGCGCAGCCTTCAATTGCCTTCAACATCACCTACCCCGGCGCATCTGCTGAGGTGGTCGAGCAAACCGTTACCGCGCTGATTGAGCAAGAGATGAACGGGATTGAGCATTTGCTCTACATGGAGTCCTCGTCTGAGCTGGGCGTGGGTACTTTGACTCTCACGTTCGAGGCGGGTACCAACGTTGACATTGCCTCAGTGGAAGCACAAAACCGCTACAAGCGCGTCGAGGCACGTTTGCCAGATGATGTCCGTCGTCTCGGTGTGCCTGTAACCAAACCACAGCGCAACTATTTGCTGTTTGTGGTGTTGACCTCGCCCGATAAAAGCAAAGATGCGGTGGCTTTGGGTAGCTACGCGGCAGCTAACGTGTTGGATCAAATCCGTCGCGTGCGCGGTGTGGGCGAGGCTATTTTGTTTGGTACCGAATACTCCATGCGTATTTGGCTCAAACCCGAAAAACTGCACGCCTATGGTATTGCGCCAAGTGATGTGGCTGCAGCGGTGCGTGCGCAAAACGTACAACTGGCTACCGGTGAAATGGGGCAAAACCCAGCGCCTGCAGGTCAGCAACTCAACGCGGTGGTGGTCGTGCGCAGCCGACTGAATCGACCCGAGGAGTTTGGCGAAATTTTGGTGAAGACTCAGACTGATGGTTCTGCTGTTCGGCTCAAAGATGTGGCGCGCATTGAACTCGGTGCACAGAGTTACGACATTTTGGCCCGAACGGATGGCGCATCTTCAGCCGCGATTGCGGTACGCGTGGCGCCTGATGGCAATGCCTTGGAAGTGGCGCAGGCCGTCAAGCAGCGCATGAAAGAGTTGGAGCGCTACTTCCCTCAAGGCGTGGGTTGGGACGTACCTTATGACACCTCACGTTTTGTAGAAATCTCCATCTCCGAAGTGGTGCACACCTTGTTCGAAGCCATGGTGTTGGTGTTCCTGGTCATGTGGTTGTTTTTGGGAAATTTGCGCGCGACGCTTATTCCAGCGGTGGTGGTGCCCGTGGCTTTGCTGGGCACCTTCACTGGCTTGTTCTTGTTGGGCTATTCCGTCAACGTTCTCACCTTGTTTGCGATGGTGTTGGCCATCGGTATCGTGGTGGACGATGCGATTGTTGTGGTTGAAAACGTCGAACGTCTCATGAGCCAAGAAGGCCTGTCGCCGCGTGACGCCACACGCAAAGCAATGGACCAAATCATTGCGGCCATCATCGGCATCACCTTGGTGTTGTGCGCGGTGTTTGTACCCATGGCATTTTTTGGTGGGTCGGTGGGCGTGATTTATCGCCAGTTCTCTGTCACTTTGGTATTGACCATGTTGTTGTCTGCGTTGATGGCGATCACGCTCACACCCGCCATGTGCGCCACTTTGTTGCAGCCGATTGAAAAAGGTCATGCGCCAACAGAGACGGGCTTGCTCGGTTGGTTTAACCGTTATTTCACACGCATCAGCGGACGTTATGCCGAGCGCGTGGAAAAAATCATCAAGCGCCCCACGCGCTGGCTGGCTGTGTTTGTGGCGATTTGTATCGCGACAGCTTGGCTTTTTGCACGTTTGCCAGGCAGCTTTTTACCCGATGAAGACCAAGGCTATTTCATCAGCATGGTGCAGCTGCCACCGGGCGCTTCAACGGAGCGCACCCGTGACGTGGTGAGCAATGCAGAGCAGTACTTTTTGAAACAGCCCGAGGTCGAGCATGTAATTGGTGTGTTGGGCTACTCGTTCTTTGGCCGTGGACAAAATGCTGCATTGGTGTTTGTGAAGCTCAAAGACTGGGATGTGCGCAAAACAGCAGAGCACTCTGCGCAGGCCGTGATTCAACGCGCCAACATGTATTTGTTCTCACTCAAGCAAGCGTTTGCTTTAGCTGTGAACGTGCCCCCTATTCCTGAGTTGGGGGCTGTAGGGGGTTTTGACTTCCGTCTGCAAGACCGCGCTGGCGTGGGACGAGAGCGCTTGATGGATGCACGCAACATGATGTTGGGCATGGCGGCGAGCCATCCGGCATTGGCGGGCGTGCGTCCAGAAGGGCAAGAGCCTGCACCACAAATTTTGCTAGACATTGATCGTGCTAAGGCGCGTGCGTTGTCTGTCGATTTAGGTAGCTTGAACGACACTTTGCAATCGACTCTGGGCGTGTCTTATGTGAACGACTTTGTGCGTGATGGCCGCATCTTGCGTGTGCAAATGCAAGCCGAGGGTGATTTGCGTAGCAACCCACAAACCATTTTGCGCCTGCCTGTGCGCAACACCCGAGGCGAGATGGTGAGTTTGGGGGAGTTTGCGAAGACCCGTTGGGTCGTAGGCTTGCCAAGGGTGGACCGTTACAACGGTTTGCCTTCGACCAAGCTTTCAGGTTCGCCAGCGCCTGGTCGCAGTTCAGGCGAGGCCATGGCGGCGATGGAAGAGTTGGCTGCCAAATTGCCGCCTGGCTTGGGCTATGAATGGTCTTCGACATCTTTAGAGGAGCGTTTGTCTGGCAACCAAGCGCCTGCACTTTTTGCTGTGTCGGTGGTGGTGGTGTTCTTGGCGTTGGCTGCTTTGTATGAAAGCTGGTCGATTCCATTTGCGGTGATGTTGGTGGTTCCTCTTGGTGTGTTTGGCGCAGTGCTGGCTGTGCTGTTGCGTGGCTTGCCCAACGATGTGTTTTTCAAGGTGGGCATGATCGCCATCATCGGCTTGGCTTCTAAGAACGCGATCTTGATCATCGAGTTTGCACGCGATTTGAATGACCGAGGGCACAGTGTGCTAGACGCCACGCTCGAGGCTTGTCGCATGCGGTTTCGCCCGATTTTGATGACGTCGATTGCGTTCATCTTGGGTGTGATGCCCTTGGCTATTTCTAGCGGTGCGGGCGCAAAGAGTCGCCAAGCAATTGGCACGGGCGTGGCTGGCGGTATGTTGGGTGCCACGGTTTTGGCTGTGTTTTTGGTACCGGTATTTTTTGTGGTGGTGCGGCGTTATTTCCCGGGCAAGCCTAAGCACCTTGATGCAGAGCAAGGAGCCCACCATGACTGATCGCATTCGTTTTTCAGTGCTGACGTTGGTTGCTGCTGCCGCATTGAGTGCGTGCAGTTTGGCACCAACCTACAAGCGTCCAGACGCGGGCTTGGAGAAGAGCTGGACTGTGGCAGCTGGTGCATCTGATACGTCACAGCTGCAAGATATTCCTTGGGAGACGCTTTACACCGATGAGCATTTGCGTGGTCTTATTCGAATTGCACTAGAGCGCAACCACGATTTGCGCATCGCAATAGGACGCATGGAAGAAGTGCGAGCTATGTGGGGCGTGCAACAAGCTGATCAGTTGCCTAGTGCCACGATGTCGTTGGGGCGTACGGGGTCATTGACACCTGCAGGGGTGGGTAACGTCAGTCCAACGCCTATTCGCATCAACCGCTATGACGCCAATGTGAACCTGGTTTCGTTTGAGGTGGATTTTTGGGGCCGTGTGGCGGATTTGACGCAAGCTGCCAAATCCAACTACCAAGCTAGCGCCGAAGACCAACGCGTGGTTCGTTTGGGCTTGATCAGTGATGTGGCCAATGGTTATTACTTGGTCCAAGACTTAGATTTGCGAAGCCAGTGGACTCGCCAAATAGCACAGGGACGTCAGCAGTTGTTTGATTTGACGCTTCGTAAACAAGAGTTAGGAGCGGCGAGTGATGTGGATGTCGCCGCAGCCCAAACGGCCTTGTCGGCTGCTCAGAGCGATCAACTCACCACGGACCGAGCATTGCAGCAAGCGCGCCATGCGTTGACCTTGCTTGTCGGCGGTCGTTTGCCCGCTGATTTGCCTGCAGCAGTGGCGCTGGATGCGCAAAAGCTGTCGCTGACTTGGGGCGCTAATTTGTCGTCCGATGTATTGCTGCGACGACCCGATGTGCGCGCAGCGGAGCTACGTTTGATGGCTGCAAACGCCAATATCGGCGTGGCGCGCGCGGCGTTCTTACCGCGTTTGCAGCTCACGGGTGCGTCCGGTTCGGCGAGCACGAGCATGAATGGCTTGTTTGACCCTGGCTCGCGAAGCTGGAGCTTTCTTCCAACGTTGCAAATGCCGTTGTTTGATTGGGGGCGAACCACGGGTAACTTAGATATTGCAGAAGCACGCAAAGTGCAATCTGTCGCTGCGTATGAAAAGGCTTTGCAACAAGCGTTTCGCGAAGTAGCTGACTTGCTGGTGGCGCGCGACACTTTGCAGCAGCAGCTGGCATCGCAAACAAGTTGGGTACAGAGTCAGCAACAGCGCTTGCGTGTGATGGAAGTGCGTTACGAGCAAGGTGCTGCGAATCAGTTTGATTTGCTCGATGCGCAACGCGATGTCATGGCCGCCCAGCAGTCGCGTGTGCAGGTGTTGCGTCAGCTGTTGGGGACTACAGCTCAGTTGTACAAAGCATTGGGTGGGGGAGAAGTCTGACCCTTTGACGTTGCAGCGAAGTTTGGGTGGCGCACCCCAACTCGAGTCCCCTAGAAACGAAGAAGCAAACAAAAAAGGGCCTCCCGTCAAAAACGAGAAGCCCTTTAAAACGACTTCTGGTCTCCGCTCACATCGCAAGCGATATGAGCTTCGCCCGAAGACAGACAAATGCGCTTCGCTTGGGTCTTACAGACCCGCAGCCGCTTTCAAAGCGGCTGCTTTGTCAGTCTTCTCCCAAGTGAATTCTGGCTCTTCACGGCCAAAGTGACCGTAAGCTGCTGTCTTGCTGTAGATCGGACGCAGCAAATCGAGCATTTGAATGATGCCTTTGGGGCGCAAGTCAAAGTGCTCAGCCACCAATGCGGACAACTTGTCGTCAGAGATCACGCCAGTACCAGCCGTGTTCACGGTGATGTTCATGGGGCGCGCCACGCCGATGGCGTATGCCACTTGCACTTGACACTGTGTGGCCAAGCCTGCGGCCACGATATTTTTAGCCACGTAGCGTGCAGCGTAAGCAGCAGAGCGGTCTACTTTAGATGGGTCTTTGCCTGAGAAAGCGCCACCGCCGTGAGGGCATGCACCGCCGTAGGTGTCCACAATGATCTTGCGGCCAGTCAAACCGCAATCGCCTTGTGGGCCGCCGATGACGAAACGACCTGTGGGGTTGATCAAATACTTGGTGTCTTGCAACCACTCTTTGGGCAACACGGGCTTGATCAGCTCTTCGATGATGGCTTCGTTAAAGCTGGCCTTCATCTTGGTGGCTGACTCGCTTTGGTCTGGGCTGTGTTGGGTGGACAGCACCACGGTGTCAATGCTGTGAGGCTTGCCGTCGACGTAGCGCATCGTCACTTGGCTCTTGGCGTCAGGACGCAAGAAAGGCAAGCGGCCGTCTTTGCGCAATTGCGCTTGGCGCTCGACCAAACGGTGGGCGTAATAGATGGGAGCGGGCATCAACTCTGGTGTTTCGCTGCAAGCGTAGCCAAACATCAGGCCTTGGTCGCCGGCGCCGATGTTGAGGTGGTCGTCAGACGCGTGGTCCACGCCTTGGGCGATGTCGTTGGATTGCTTGTCGTAGCAAACCATGACAGCGCAACCTTTGTAGTCGATGCCGTAGTCGGTGTTGTCGTAGCCGATGCGCTTGATGGTGTCGCGTGCAACTTGGATGTAATCCACGTGTGCGTTGGTGGTGATCTCGCCAGCCAGCACAACCAAACCTGTGTTGGTCAGGGTTTCGGCGGCAACGCGGCTACGTGGGTCTTGTTCAAAGATCGCGTCCAAAATCGCGTCAGAGATTTGGTCTGCCACTTTGTCTGGGTGGCCTTCTGAAACGGATTCAGAAGTGAAGAGGTAATTGCTAGACATAAAAAAGCTCCTTGTTTTCAATGGGTTGTTCGGCGTTGCCGACCCTGAAAACTTGGAGCCCAGCGAACGCTTTAGCAGAGTGGCCCAGATTGCTCTTAGCCTGCACACCTAAGTGTCTTGTCGCCCTGCAAGTAGTTCTTTAACTCGGCGACAATCTGAATTCTAGTGGATTTATCAAAGTCATCAAAAAGTTCATGTCTTCCATCACCCGCACTTTCCATTTTTTGGCTCGCATGCCTCTGCCTTTGATGCAGCGGTTAGGTGCTGCCTTGGGTTGGCTGGTGTGGTGGTTGTCGCCCAGTTACAGACGTAATTTCAAAGCCAATGTGCAGGCTGCCGGCGTTACTTGGCGTGATGCACGTCCAGCAGTGGCAGCCATTGGCGCGATGGTGGCTGAATTGCCTTGGGTATGGATGCGCCCGCATGAGGCCAAGCTCGATGGCTTGATGAAATGGGATGGCGCTGAACACTTTGAAGCTGCGATGCAAGCCGGCAAGGGCGCGATCATCATGTCTCCCCATTTGGGTTCTTGGGAAATTGGCGCACAAGCCATTGCTGAAAAGTTTGGCCCTAGTTATGGACCCATGGTCGCGTTGTTTCGCCCCGCACGCAAAGCATGGCTTGAGCCATTGGTGGCCAATGCCCGCACTCGTCCTTATTTAGATTCAGCACCTACCTCCTTGGCAGGCGTGCGCACGCTCATTCGCGCTTTGCGCAATGGAGGCTATACAGCCATATTGCCTGACCAAGTGCCACCCTTGGGCCAAGGTGTGTGGGCGCCATTTTTTGGTCGTGATGTGTACACCATGACTTTGTTGGCGAAGCTGGCACAACAAACAGGCGCACAAGTCATCATGACGTGGTGCGAACGCTTACCTGCAGGCCAAGGCTTTTGCATGCACATGCGACCCTTTGAGGCGCCCGAAATGAAAGACACAACGGTGTCTCCAGAGCTGGCTGCTGCTGCGGTGAACCGTGGTGTGGAGCGCATGGTGTTGGATGCCCCAGGTCAATACCTGTGGGGTTACGCGCGTGACAAGCAGCCGCGTGCAGAGGGCTAAGTAATGTTTAGCAAGTTGGGTTTGCTACTGCTGCGTGCTTTGGGTTATTTGCCTTTGTCATGGTTGCGTGCGCTGGGTGCTGGTTTGGGCGCATTGTTGTTTGTGTTGATTCCTTCTCGCCGCCGTGTGGTGCAAACCAATTTGCGCGTGTGCTTCCCGCATTTGAACGATGCCGAGCGTGATGCACTGATGCGACAAACTTTTGTGCATTTCGCCCAAGCATGGCTTGACCGCAGCTGGTTGTGGCATCGCAGTGCCGCTTGCGTTCAGTCGCGCGTGCAACTGTCGGGGGCAGTGGCGGCGTTATCTGACGCAACGCCGACCGTGTTGTTTGCGCCGCATTTCATGGGCTTGGATGTGGGCTGGACAGCGCTCACCATGAACCTGCCTTTGTACTTCACCACCATCTTCACGCCCCAGTCCAATGCTGTTGTGGATGCATGGGTGGCCAAGGGGCGTCAACGTTTTGGCCATGTGCGCTTGTTTCGCCGCGAGGATGGCGTCAAGCCCATCGTGGCCGCTCTACGTCAAAACGAATTGCTGTACTTGTTGCCCGACATGAACTTTGGGCCGAGCGAGTCTATTTTTGTGCCGTTTTATGGCGAGCCGGCAGCTACTGTGCCTTCGCTCTCGCGCTTTGCCAAGCTGGGCCGTGCACGTGTGGTTCCCGTCATCACACGCATGACAGAGACGGGCTACGAAGTGGTGGTGCATCCCGCGTGGGCAGATTTCCCCACGGACGATGCCGAGGCTGACACGGCGACCATGAACCAGCGCTTAGAGGTGTTCATCAGCACCATGCCCGCTCAATATTTTTGGGTGCACAAGCGTTTCAAGACACGCCCACCGGGCGCAGCAGAGGTTTACTAACTCGGCTGATTGAAACGCCTCACCAAATAAGGTCAAGCGTCCCGTTCAATTAAGGGTGCATCCACTTGTACAAGGTGGCAGCCACCTCATCCACGCCTTGTTTTTTCAGTGCCGAGAACAATCGCACTTCACCGCCGCCAGCTTGCAGCTTGGTGATTTGCAGCGCCTTAGCGCCATCGGTTTTGTTCAGCTTGTCAGCCTTGGTGAGCAAGACCAAAAACTTCAAACCTTCTTCCACGCGTGGGCGAATCACATCCAACAAAATTTCGTCGAGTTCTGTCAGGCCATGACGGGGGTCACACATCAGCACCACGGCGCGCAGGTTGGGGCGGGTGAGCAAGTAGTTTGCCATCACTTGTTGCCAGCGAATCTTGTCTTGCTTAGGCACAGCGGCGTAGCCGTAGCCTGGCAAGTCTGCCAGAACAGCGTCTGTCTTGCCTTGGCGGCCCATTGCAAACAAGTTGATGTGTTGCGTGCGGCCTGGTGTTTTGGATGCATAGGCCAAGCGCTTTTGTTGCGTCAGCACGTTGATACAGGTCGATTTACCGGCGTTCGAGCGACCCACAAACGCAATTTCGGGCAAATCGTAGGTGGGCAGGTGGTGCAACTGGGCCGCAGTGGTTAAAAACCGCGCGGTGTGCAGCCATCCCATGGCATATTTGGCTTGGTCGGCGGGACTTAACAGTTCGAAAGCGGCTTTGGCAGCAGCACGATCGGCTTCTCGTTGGGCCTCAAATTCAGCGTTCAAGACCGCAATTTCGGGCACCTCAGGGTTGTCAATAGGGGCTTGGGTGTCATGTGGGTCAGGCTGGTTCATACGGCATTGTAGAATCACCGCAGTTTTTCGACGTCTTTGAGACCCCTTAACCAAAGAATACTTATGAAGCTGATTGCCTCCTTGTTGATCGCCGCCGCCTTGGTGGCCCCCGCCCTTTCTCACGCTGCTGAGCCAGCAGCGCCTGCTGCCAAGGCCGATTTGGCCAAAGGTGAAGCCACCTACAACACCATTTGCGCTGCTTGCCACGGTGCAGAGGGCAATTCTGGTGTTCCTGCTTACCCTAAGCTGGCGCAACAACACCCAGACTACTTGGTCAAGCAATTGCAAGAGTTCAAATCTGGCAAGCGTACCAACCCCATCATGATGGGCATGGCTGCAGGTTTGTCTGATGCCGATATGAAGAACGTGGCCGCATGGTTGGGCACCAAAACATCGGCTGCTAACTTCGCCAAAGAAAAAGACTTGGTGGTGTTGGGCGAGCGCATCTACCGCGGTGGCGTGGCCGACCGCCAAATCGCTGCTTGCGCCGGTTGCCACAACCCCACAGGTGCTGGCATTCCAGCCCAATACCCACGCTTGGCCGGCCAACACGCCGACTACACCATGGCTCAGTTGACATCATTCCGTGAACACGGCAACCGTGGCGCAGGCCAACCTAGCGTGGGCCGCGGTAACAGCGCTCAAATGAGCGGTGTGGCTGCAAAGCTCAACGACCGTGAAATCAAAGCCGTGGCGGACTACGTCGCTGGTTTGCGTTAATTCATCGCTTCACGCGCCCCTGAAAAGCTGGCCTTGTGCCAGCTTTTTTGTTTTCTGCGTGAAGGTCATTGCGTGCTTGGCGTGTGGTCATGTTGACTTTGCCTCACAATACGAAAACTTTTTAATACAAAGGAAGTTCTTGTGCGCTTCGATCAATTTTTAAACAGCTCGGACTCAGGTTTTGTTCATCCGCTGAGCAGCGAAATCACGCCGCAAACTGTGTATACCGAGCGACGCGAGTGGCTCAAGCAAATAGCTGCAGGTGCGGCAGGCCTGTCGATGGCTGCGTGGGCTTCACGTGAAGCCTTTGCACAAACACCTAGCGAAGTCGTGGTGCGCCCTGGCAAGTTGGCCCCGTTGACAGGCGCAGTGAGCCGTGTCAGTGGTGCCAACACGATGGAAAAAATCACCACCTACGCTGACGCGAGCAGCTACAACAACTTCTACGAATTCGGCACGGATAAATCAGACCCTGCCAAATACGCTCACACGCTGCAAACCAAACCGTGGACGGTCGAGGTGGAGGGGCTTGTTAAGAAGCCTGCACGTTTTGACTTAGACGACCTGCTCAAACTTAGCCCTATGGAAGAGCGTATTTATCGTTTGCGTTGCGTGGAAGGCTGGTCGATGGTGGTGCCGTGGGTGGGTTATTCGTTGGCTGAACTCATCAAGCGCGTGGAGCCTTTGGGCAGCGCCAAGTATGTGGAGTTCATCACCCAAGCCGATCCCAAAACCATGCCCGGTGTGCGCTCGCGCGTGCTCGATTGGCCCTACGTCGAAGGCCTGCGCATGGACGAGGCCATGCACCCCCTCACGCTGCTGAGCTTTGGTATGTACGGCGAAGTGCTTCCCAATCAAAACGGCGCACCTGTGCGCTTGGTAGTGCCATGGAAATACGGCTTCAAAAGCGCCAAGAGCTTGGTGAAGATCCGCTTTGTGGAGAAGCAACCCATCAACTCATGGGGCCGCTCAGCCCCGCAAGAGTACGGTTTTTATTCCAACGTGAACCCGAACGTCAGCCACCCGCGCTGGAGCCAAGCCACCGAGCGTCGCATTGGCGAAGACGGCTTGTTTGCCAAGAAGCGAAAGACTCTCATGTTCAACGGCTACGAAGCCCAAGTGGGTCAGCTCTACACAGGCATGGACCTGAGTAAGTTTTATTGAGGTGCCATCCGTATTGCGCCAAGCCCTGAAACACCGCAGCGCTAAGTCTGTGCTGTGGCTCTTGTGCAGCTTGCCCTTTGCTTGGTTGGTGTGGGGTGCTGCGAACGACGCTTTAGGGGCAAATCCCGCTGAGTATTTGATTCGCGCCACGGGGGACTGGACGTTGCGCCTGTTGTGCGTCACCTTGGCTGTCACTCCGTTGCGTGTGATGTTTGGCTTGCCCGAACTCGCCAAGCTGCGGCGCATGCTGGGCTTGTTCACCTACTTTTATGTCGTGTTGCATTTACTTTGCTACAGCTGGCTCGACATGGGCTTTGAGTGGGGCGATATTGCGGCTGATATCGCTAAGCGCCCATTCATCTTGGTGGGCTTTAGTGCGTTTGTGCTGCTCACACCTTTGGCGTTGACTTCATTCAACCGCTCCATTCGTTGGCTAGGTGCCAAACGTTGGCAGTGGTTGCATCGGCTTGTGTATGTGGTTGCGCTGCTAGCGGTGTTGCACTTTTTTTGGATGCGGGCGGGGAAGAGCAACTTTGCTGAGGTGTTTGTTTATGCCTCGGTTTTGCTTGTGTTGCTCGCTTGGCGTGTTGTTCACTCTTCTTTGTGGCGCCGTTTGTTTAGCTCGGGTGGCTTCACTCGCTGATGTGGCTACGGGTGTGCGGCCGCTTCTTCATGCTGGAGTACCAGAAATCGTCAGGGGCCGCACACCCGTAGCCACATCGGGGTGTTGGTTGTGAATCGATTCAGGCCGAATTTGTTTGCATTTAAGTGCAATGACTCATGTTGAATTTAGCTTGCGCCGTTCATAAAGCTAACGAGTGCCGTCAAAGAAGTTGATCCACCGTGTAGATAAGCCCGAAGCCACGGCGAGCTGTCAGTGCCTGACTTGGCGACATTCGTCGCGCAGCGATGGGAGCCATGGCAGGTGCTGGCTGATCGTCGTGGCGGAGCGAAAGAGCCCACACGAACACACGAACACACGAACACACGAACACACGAACACACGAACGTACAAACAGTCGCAAAAGAAAAAGCGAGCCCAAGAGCTCGCTTTGAAAGTGGGGAGATAAAAGACTCAGCGAACCAACGACTCGCAAGCTATCTGATCCGCCACCGTCTCACGACGACGAATCACATGCGCCTGAGTGCCGTCGACCAAAATCTCAGCCGCGCGGCCACGTGTGTTGTAGTTGCTAGACATCGCCACGCAATAAGCACCGGTGGACAGCACAGCCAACAAGTCACCCGACTGCACGGTGAGTTGACGGTCACGGCCCAACCAGTCGCCGCTCTCGCACACAGGGCCCACCACGTCATACGTCACTGCATCACCTGAGCGTGCAGACACAGGTACGATTTGGTGAAAGGCTTCGTACATCGCAGGGCGAGGCAGGTCGTTCATCGCCGCATCGACGATGCAAAAGTTCTTTTGCTCGCCAGGCTTCAAGTACAGTACTTCGGTCAAACACACGCCTGCATTGCCTACAAGTGAACGACCAGGCTCAATCATCAGCTGGCGTTGGCCGTAGCCGCGTGCATCCAGCTTGGCCAGCAGTTGCGCCCACAGCTCGTCTGCAGCAGGCGGCGTGTCACCGTTGTAGTTGATGCCCAAGCCGCCGCCAAAGTCGATGTGGTGAATGGCAATGCCTGCGGCTTCGATGGCTTGCACGAGGTCCAACACGCGATCCATCGCATCGAGGTAGGGCGTGGACTCGGTGATTTGCGAACCGATGTGGCAGTCAATACCTGTGACTTGAAGTCCGGGCAAGCTGGCGGCGCGTTGGTAGGTGGCCAAGGCGCGTTCGTGCGCCACGCCAAATTTGTTACCTTTGAGTCCGGTGGAGATGTAGGGGTGCGTTTTAGCGTCTACGTTGGGGTTGACGCGAATGCTGATGGGTGCACGTTTGCCCATGCTTTGTGCCACGTCGCTCAACACTTCCAGCTCGGCTTCGCTCTCCACGTTGAAGCAGGCGATGCCCACTTCCAACGCCTTGCGCATTTCGGCGCGTGTTTTGCCCACGCCGGAGAAGATGACTTTTGAAACATCGCCACCCGCCGCGATCACACGGTCTAGCTCGCCGCCCGACACGATGTCAAAGCCGCAACCTGCTTGCGCAAACACTTGCAATACAGCGAGTGATGAGTTGGCCTTCATGGCATAGCAAATGCGTGCGTTGCGGCCTGCAAAGCCGCGTTGGTAGGCCGCAAGTGCGCTTAGCATGGCGGCTTTGGAATACACAAACAAGGGTGTGCCGTGAGCGTGTGCGAGGTCGGCCAGTTTGACGCCTTCCAAATACAAATCGTTGTTCTGTGTGGCCACAAAGGGCGCACCGGCAAGCGTGGTGTGTGTCATCAGACGGCTCTTGAAAAGTTAACGACCCGTCGCGGCGGGCGCAGCGGTGGCAGGGGATGTTGTGGTGGACTGAGTCGCAGGCGAGGCTGTCGTACCAGATGTGGGGGACGATGCTGCGCCGGTCGCTGGCGTCGGTGCATTGCCAGGCAACTGGCGACGCACAATATCGGGTAAGGTGGCCCGCTGTTTGAATTCAGGGTCGTTGGGCATGTACAGATTGCCTTTTTGACCGCATGCTGTCAATGCAAGCAAAACGTATAGCGCAGAGGCCACACACGCACGAAGGCTGGCGCCCCTGACTAAAATCTTTTGTTGAATACCCATGGCGTAAATTGTAATGACCGATCTCGAATTCTTAGACCGCGCGGAACTTCTTCTCAAAGCTGTTGAGTTGGCCTGCGACCGCATCAATGATGAAGGCGAAGCCGATATCGACAACCAGCGCGTTGGCGGGATGATCACACTCACCTTTGAGAATAAAAGCCAAATCATCATCAATCTGCAAAAGCCCTTGCACGAGGTGTGGTTAGCGGCTCGCTCGGGGGGGTATCACTTCAAGTTTGATGGCGCGCAGTGGGCCGACACAAAAGGCCAGGGTGAATTTTTTGAGCACTTAAGCAAAGACGCCAGCACTCAAACTGGGCTGGCGCTTGTCTTTCACGCGTAATTTCAAAATGTCACTAAGAAACAAGGGCGCTATCAGCGCCCTTGTTGTTAGTTTTTGAATAAATCGAGAATCTTTTTCTTCTCGTCGTTGGCTGGCAGTTGTTCATTGCCGCCGGCAGGCTTGCTTTCCATTCCTAGGCTGCTCACGCCGCCACCTTTGCTGAACTCGCTATAAACCCAGTCGCCGCTTTCATGGTTCAGGCCTGCGGGCGGTGTGGGCTCTGCAATTGGGACGTTTTGCAAAGCGTGTTGCATGTAGCTGATCCACACCGGCAAGCTCAAACCGCCGCCAGTTTCACGGTCACCCAGTTTGCGAGGCGTGTCGTAGCCGATCCAAGTAACAGCTGTGAGCGTGGGGTGGTAGCCCGCAAACCAAGCGTCCATCGAGTCGTTGGTGGTACCTGTTTTGCCGTAAATGTCTGAGCGCTTGAGCGTGGCTTGTGCGCGAGCCGCCGTGCCTGAGCGTGTGACTTCTTGCAGCAAGCTGGTCATCACAAAGGCGTTGCGAGCATCAATGGCGCGGGCAGACTCTTCCAATGGAGGAGGGGTGAATTCAGACAACACCTTGCCCATTTGGTCGGTCACCTTGCTGACGAGAAAGGGGTTCACGCGGTAGCCGCCGTTGGCAAACACCGAATAGCCCGACGCCATCTGCATCGGCGTCACTGAGCCCGCACCGAGTGCCATTGTCAGGTAGGGCGGGTGCTTTTCGGCGTCAAAACCAAACTGGGCAATCCAATCTTGTGCGTTTTGCGCACCCACGGCTTGCAACACACGAATCGAAATCATGTTTTTCGATTTGGCCAAACCTTTGCGTAAAGTCATGGGGCCTTCAAATGTGCCATCGTAGTTTTTGGGTTCCCACGGTTGGCCACCCGTCACGCTGGCGTCAAAAAACAAGGGTGCGTCGTTGACCACCGTCATGGGTGTGAAGCCTTTTTCCAAGGCGGCGGAATAGATGAAAGGCTTGAAGCTCGAGCCTGGCTGACGCCAAGCTTGGGTCACATGGTTGAACTTGTTTTTGTTGAAGTCAAAGCCACCCACCAGTGCGTGAATTGCGCCGTCGCGTGGGTCGATGGACACAAACGCGCCTTCCACTTCAGGCAGTTGTGTAATTTCCCAGCCGCCTTTGGCGGTTTGGGTGATGCGCACCAACGCTCCGGGGCGCAGCTTGATGTTGGGTGCAGCTTTGTCAGATAAACCCGACTGCACAGGCTGCAATCCATCGCCCGTGATTTCTAGCACTTCGCTGTTTTGGCGCATCACGCGCACTTTTTTGGGCGTAGCTTCAAGCACCACAGCTGCAAGCAGGTCACCTTTGTCGCCTTGCTCAATCAAGGCGTCGTCAATCGCGTCTTCGAGTTCGGCAGGCTTGGTAGGCAAGTTGATGAAGCGCTCAGGGCCACGGTAGTGTTGGCGACGCTCGTAGTCCATGATCCCGCGGCGCAAAGCAAAGTAAGCCGCTTGCTGGTCGCTGGCGCGAATGGTGGTGTAAACGTTCAAACCGCGTGTGTAGATCTCTGGGCCGTATTGCGCAAACATCAGCTGACGCGCCATTTCAGCCACGTAGTCGGCGTGAGTGTTGAGGCTGCTCGTTGCAGTGCGGATCTTCAACTCTTCTTGTTTGGCAGCAACGGCTTGTTCTTTGGTGATGAAGCCGTTTTCTTCCATGCGCTCAATGATGTAGAGCTGGCGTGCGCGTGCACGCTTGGGGTTGGCAATTGGGTTATAGGCCGATGGTGCTTTAGGCAGGCCTGCCAGCATGGCGGCTTCGGCGATGCTGATGTTCTTCAGTGGCTTGCCAAAGTAGGCTTCGGATGCAGCAGCAAAACCGTATGCGCGGTTGCCTAAATAAATTTGGTTCAGATAGATTTCAAAAATCTGATCTTTGCTCAGCATGTGCTCGAGCTTGCTGGTCAGCAAAATTTCATAAATTTTGCGTGTGAAGGTTTTTTCGGACGACAGGTAAACGTTACGCGCCACCTGCATCGTGATGGTCGACGCGCCTTGGCTCTTGGCGCGGCCCAAGTTGGCCAAGCCTGCGCGCATCAAACCGATGTAGTCCACGCCACCGTGTTGGTAAAAGCGAGCATCCTCAATCGCCAGTACCGCGTCTTTCATCACCTTGGGGATGTCTTTGAACGGTGTGAGATTGCGTTTTTCTTCACCAAACTCGCCAATTTGCGTGCCTTCTACGGAATATACGCGCATCGACAGCTTGGGTCGGTAGTCAGCCAAGTCAGAGACATCTGGCAGTTGCGGGTAAGCCATGGCCAGCGCAACGGCTACCAGCAGGCCTACTGCCAGCGCCAATGCAGCGCCAATGCCAAAGGTCCATAGCAAGACGTGACCCAATAAAGAGCGGGGCGCAGCAGGTGCGGCTGTGTGTTCTTTCGAACCTTCGGGGGTGTGGTTTGTCGCCATATGTGTAGAAGATTATAAAAACACGCTCACATCACAAAAGTCTCGAGTCAAACACCTCCGCAGCTGCTTGTCAACGCGTTGAAATGCAATGCATGCCAACCCTTTTCAAAAGGATGTGTTTCATGCGTTGGACTTCATGGTTGCCTAAGCCACGAAATCGTCGCCTGTGTGCGGTGGGGCTGGATATTGGCCCTGACTCAACCAGCTTGGTTGTGCTCAGTGGTTTCTTAAGTCAACCAGATAGCGTTTGCTGTGCCGAACGTCTTGAACTACCAGATGGGCTGGTGTCCCATGGCGAGGTGATGCAGTCCGTCTTGTTAGGGCGTTGGTTGCGGAATTATTTAGAGGCAAGCGACTATCAGCCGGATGGCGCGTACCTTGGTCTGGACGATGCTTGTGTGTCAAATCACCTAGTCACGATTGCTGCAGGTTTATCCCCCGAAGATGTGGCGTTTCAGTTGCAGGCAGAAGTGCAATCTTTGTTGCCTGAATATGCACCTGAGGTGTGGATTGATTACCGCTTAGATGCAGAACCCGCACAGGAGGGCGAACAACGGTATGTGGTGCAAGCTGCGCCGCGCTTGCGCGTAGAGGCTTTACAACGTGTTGCCCATTTCGCTGGTTTGAAAGCCGTGGTGGTTGAGCCTCGATGCGATGCAGCTCATCGCACCGAAGTCAGTGATACTTTGTCAACGTTGCCTCAAGCCAGCGCGGCTTTGGCGCTGCAATGCGATGAAGCCTTTGGCTTGGCCTTGCGTGCTTGGCAAGATGATGGCGTTAACTTGTTGCCACATCGTGATCACGCTTATGACGTGCTACGCCGCGCTTGGCTGTTAGGTGTGACTGTATGCGCGATAGGTGGTGCATTTTTGGCGGCAGGGTTTGCCATGGTCATGGCGTCAGCGGCTGACAGTCGGCAACCGCAGGCGTTGGATGTGAGTGCTTCGAGTCGAGCTTTGGATGAGGCACAAAAAGCACATGCGCAAGTCAAAGTCGTCCATGAGCGCAAGGCAGAGCAAGCCCGTTGGCTCAAAGTTCGTCAAGACTTGCAATCGCAAAGCTTGCAGTGGAGCCGTGTACTCAGCCACGCCGCGCAAGGCGTGTGGGTGGCCAGCGTCAAACAACAAGGCACGCGTTGGACCGTGCAAGGCGAAGCGCTGTCGTCGAACCACGCCCAGCAGTTGGTCAAGCAACTCAAAGCGTTAGATATTTGGGCCCAAGCGCCAGAGCTACCTCAGTTGCAAGTGATGCCCTCGGTGTCCAGCACGGGCTTGCCCATTTGGCAATTTCGCATCGAAGCAGATTTGAAAGTGGGGGTGTGATGAAGCGGGTGAACTTCTTAATGCCTCAATTGGACTTGCATCGTCCTTGGCTTTGGCCTCGCACTTACCAATATGCTTTGTTTGTGATGTCCGGCTTAATGGGTGCAGCCTTGCTCAGCCCTTGGTGGCTCGGCAGTTGGCAAGCATGGGATGAAGCCAACGCAGCCAAATCCAAGTTGATGACACAACAAGAATCGACCCAAGCGTTGCGAGCAAAAACTGCGCAATTGCTGCAAGACCAACCCCAGCCGCAAACATCGTTTGCCGATGTGTCTGTGCTGAATCAATTGGCGCAAGAGCAGGGTCTAAAGTTTTCTCAAGTTGGTTTAGATAAGCCGCAACACAGCCCGGCGATGACTGCGCTGCAAGTGCAGCAATTGCCCGTGCATTTGAAAGTGCAAGGCTCATGGAATGGTTGGATCAACTGGCTAGCGCAATGGTCTACCGCCGCACCTGGTGTGACGGTAGCCTCACTGGAACTCAAAGCGGATCCACAAGGGGGTATTTCAGCACACGTGGTAGCCGCTGCGCCGCAATCCACAGCAATCGAAACAGAGTTTGAACTGTCGAGTGTGAATATAGATACGGCATCACCATCAGATCCATTCAGCGCGATCGATTGGGCTAGAGCGCAACGCGCCCATGTGCAGCAGCACCCTAGTTACGCTCGCTTGGTGGCACCCGAGTTGTTGCGTCCGCGCGACTTGCTCGAAACCTTTCCACGCGAGCGCTTGCAATACGTGGGACAAATCGCATCACGAGGAGAGGTAGAGGCTTTGGTCAAAGTTATGCCGCCTCACGGCGTAAATAAAGAGGCCCAGATTATGAGTGTGCACCGTGTTCGCGTGGGCAGTCACTTAGGGCATGACTTTGGCAAAGTGCAAGCAGTTCAGGCCGATCACTTAGTGGTGCAAGAGCTGGCATTGATGCCCACTGGCGAATGGCAAACCCGTGAGGTGCGTTTGCCCTTGCATGAGGCAGCACCATGAATGGCAAGCTTTTGATGCAGCAATTCATCGTCATCATGAATTACGTGATGTGCCCTGCCTACATTTGTGTGCTTTGCTTATTCGGTCCTCCGGTGTATGGCCAAGAAATCAAGCCTGTTTATATCGGTGCGCCTATGTCGATGAACTTTCAAAACATCGAGGTGCGCACCGCCTTGCAAATCGTGGCCGATTTCACGGGGCTCAACATCATCACGTCCGACAGCGTGACGGGTTCGCTCACCCTCAAACTGCACAAAGTGCCGTGGGACCAAGTGCTCGACATCATGGCGCAAGCCAAGGGCTTGAGCGTGCGCCGACAAGGCAATGTCATTTGGGTGGCCCCGCGTGCCGAGGTGGCTGCACGAGAAAAGCTCGAATATGAAAGCAAGCTCGCCGCGCAAAACCTAGAGCCCATGCAAACGCATGGCTTTGCACTGAACTACGCCAAGGCGGTGGATGTGCTGACGCAAATTCAAGGTGGCACGGTGTTGCCTGCTATGCCTGCTATGCCTGCGATGGGCGGCTACGGCGGATATGGCGCAGGCTATGGTGGGTTGGGTAGTGCTGGCCTGGGCTACTCGTCAGCCTCAAGTACCGCGCCTTTCAGCTTGTCGTCGATGGGCGGCGGTTCGCGCATTCTCAGCACACGCGGCAGCGCCATGGCCGAGTCGCGCACCAACCAACTCTTCGTCACCGACATTGCCGAGCGCCTCGACCAAGTGGCGCAAATGATTGCCAAGATCGACATTCCCCTGCGTCAAGTGATGATTGAAGCACGCATCGTGCAAGCGAGCGACACCTTTGGTCAGACCCTCGGTGTGCGCTTGGGCGGCATGGGGCAGGGTGGTGCGCAAACGGTGTGGGGCCCGACCAATGCCAACGCGATTGCTAATGCCAACCCCACCGCGCAGCAAGGTACCAGTTTCAACATTGCCGACAAGGCGCTCGACACCTCGGGTAGCTTTGTCAATTTGCCCGCCGCCAGCCTGAACGGTTTTGCATCGGCCAGCTTTGCTGTGTCCATCTTCAACTCAGCCAAGAACCGTTTTTTGAATCTTGAGCTGTCGGCGTTAGAGGCTGACGGCAAAGGCAAGGTTGTATCGAGCCCTCGCGTAGTCACCGCAGACCAAGCTAAAGCGATTATTGAGCAGGGCACAGAGTTGCCCTACCAAGTAGCAGCCGCCAGCGGCGCATCCACCTTGGCGTTTCGCAAGGCCAACCTCAAGCTAGAGGTCACGCCGCAAATCACGCCCGAGGGCGGCATCGTGCTCGACCTTGATATTTCCAAGGACAACGTGGGCCAAATCACCCCCGCGGGTTTTGCCATCGACACCAAGCACGTCAAGACCCAAGTGCTCGTGGAAAACGGTGGCACGGTCATGATTGGCGGCATTTACGAGACCAGCGAGCAAGAGGACGAGTACAAAGTGCCGTTCTTCGGTGACATCCCTGTGCTGGGCTATTTGTTTAAAAACCGCCGCACCGCCCAAGCCAAGCAAGAGTTGCTGGTCTTCATAACGCCTAAAATGCTCGATCACAGTGCCGTTGCACGTTAAGAAAGCATATGTTGTTGGTTTTGGTGGGTCTGCCGGGTTCCGGCAAAACGACCGTTGGGCGTCAACTCGCTCGACGACTACACCTCCCCTTTGTTGATTCGGATCACGCGATTGAGAACCGCTTGGGTTGCTCGGTGCGCGAATATTTCGAACGCGAAGGGGAAGACCGCTTTCGCGACCTCGAATCTGAAGTGCTTGCCGACTTGTGCCACAACCACCACGGTGTGTTGTCCACGGGTGGCGGCTCGGTGTTGCGTCCCATCAACCGCGAACGTTTGCGCGAACACGGCCACGTGTTCTATTTGCGTTCGAGCCCTGAAGAAGTGTTTCGCCGCTTGCGCAATGACCAAAACCGCCCCTTGCTGCAAGTGGCCGACCCGCAAGCGCGTTTGCGCGAACTCCTCGACGTGCGTGACCCGCTGTACCGCGAAACCGCGCACTACGTCATCGAAACAGGCCGCCCCAATGTGGCGGGCTTGGTCAACATGATCGTGTCACAGCTCGAACTCGCTGGCCACATCAAACCCGTCTCGCCCCCCGCGCCTGCCGACCGCCCTCGCGTGTCGCCCCCACACAGAATCTGAGCCATGTCAAACACACCACACCTCGAACGCGTTGCCATTGACTTGGGCGACCGCAGTTACAGCATCTTGATTGGCGAGCAGTTGCTCGACGCAGCAAGCACTTGGGCTGACTTACCCAAAGCCTCGGCTGCTCTCATCGTCACCAATGACACCGTGGGCCCCATTTATGCCGAGCGTTTGCAAGCCGCCCTTGCGCCGCTCTACAAACAGGTTCACACCGTGGCCTTGCCCGATGGCGAAAGCCACAAAGACTGGCAAACGCTGAATCTAATTTTTGACGAGCTGCTGGGCAAAGGCGCTGACCGCAAAACCGTGCTGTTCGCCTTGGGCGGCGGCGTGGTGGGCGACATGACCGGTTTTGCCGCCGCTTGCTACATGCGCGGCGTGCCCTTTGTGCAAGTGCCCACCACTTTGCTGGCGCAGGTTGATTCATCGGTGGGTGGCAAGACGGCTATCAACCACCCCATTGGCAAAAACATGATTGGCGCGTTCTATCAACCGCAACGTGTGGTGTGCGACCTCGACACTTTGCAAACTTTGCCCCAGCGCGAAATGAGCGCGGGCTTGGCCGAAGTTATCAAATACGGCCCCATCGCCGATATGCAGTTTTTGGATTGGATCGACACCAATCTCGACGCGCTCTTGGCGCGTGACCCCAAGGCTTTGGCGCACGCTGTCAAGCGCAGCTGCGAAATCAAAGCCTGGGTGGTGGGCCAAGACGAACGCGAAGGCGGCATTCGTGCGATCTTGAATTTCGGTCATACCTTTGGCCACGCCATCGAAGCGGGCTTGGGCTTTGGCGAATGGTTGCACGGCGAAGCTGTGGGCTGCGGCATGGTCATGGCCTCGCACCTGTCGCAACGTTTGGGTTTGGTGGACGAGTCGTTTGTGTCCCGCTTCACTGCACTCATTGAGCGCGCAGGCTTGCCCATCGTCGGCCCGAAGCTCGGTGCTGACGAATACCTGCACCACATGCGCGTGGACAAAAAAGCCGAAGCAGGCGAAATCAAATTCGTGCTCATCGACAAACCCGGCACAGCCATCGTGCGCGGTGCGCCTGACGCTTTGGTGGCGCAAGTCATAGATGACTGCTGTTCCCAATGACGCAGCTAGCACCCTACGCCTGCCTGCCTGAACAGTCCCGTGGCCGCCGCCACGCCGAACCCTCACTACCCGCCCACGCCTCCAGCGTGCGCAACCCGCATCAGCGCGACCGTGACCGCATCGTTCACTCCACCGCGTTTCGCCGCTTGGTTTACAAGACACAAGTTTTCTTGAACCACGAAGGTGATTTGTTTCGCACGCGCATGACGCACTCGTTGGAGGTGGCGCAACTCGGCCGCTCCATCGCCCGCGCGTTGAACTTGAACGAAGATTTGGTCGAAGCCATCGCTTTGGCACACGACCTAGGCCACACGCCTTTCGGCCACGCCGGTCAAGACGCGCTGAACGAATGCATGGCCCCTTATGGCGGCTTCGAGCACAACCTGCAAAGCCTGCGCGTGGTGGACGAACTCGAAGAACGCTACCCCGCATTCAACGGCCTTAACCTGAGCTTTGAAACCCGCGAAGGCATCTTGAAGCACTGCGCGCGCCGCAACGCCGAACTCATCAACGCGCAAGAGCCCAACGGCATTGCCGCACGTTTCTTGAACGGCACACAGCCCAGCCTTGAAGCGCAGCTGTGCAATTTGGCCGACGCCATTGCCTACAACGCGCACGACATTGACGACGGTGTGCGCTCTGGCTTGCTCACGATGGAGCAAATGCAAGATGTGTCGTTATTCGCCCGCTACCACGTGCAAACCTTGGCTGAATACCCAAGCCTTCAAGGTCGCCGCGTGCTGTACGAAACCATTCGCCGCATGTTGTGTGATCAGGTGTACGACGTGATCAACGCCACACGCGCAGCGCTGCAACAGCACGCGCCCACCAGTGCCGACGAAGCGCGTCAGTGCCCCGCACTCATGCAGTTCAGCGCAGCGATGTACGAAGAATCCAAAGCGCTCAAGTCGTTTTTATTCCGCAATTTGTACCGCCATCCGCAGGTCATGCAAACCACAGACGGTGCGCGTGCCATGGTGCAAGAACTGTTCGCCGTCTACTTGGCCAAGCCCCAAGAAATGCCCGCCGCCTACGCCGAGCGCAGCGATGTGCCGCGTGCTGTGGCCGACTATTTGTCTGGCATGACTGACCGTTTTGCCACGCGTGAGCACGCACGACTCACGGCGTAAATAAGCCGCATCACTTGAGTATGAGCAAGCACCGCTTTGGCATCCACCCTTCGTGGGTCATTGTGTTTGCAGGCGTGTGTGCTGCGTTGCATGTGGGCAAGCTGCCGCCCGCTTTGCCGGTGCTGCAAGACGCACTGGGCATCACCTTGGTCCAAGCGGGCTTCTTGCTGTCAGCTGTGCAAGTGGCCAGCATGACGCTGGGTCTTGCTGTTGGGCTGAGTGCTGACAGTTTGGGTCTGCGCCGCAGCATGTTGGTTGGCTTGGCGCTTTTGTCAGTCGCCAGCATCAGTGGTGGCTTTGTGGCTGATGCCAGTGGCTTGTTGTTCTTGCGCGCGTTAGAGGGCTTGGGCTTTTTGCTGGTCGTCATGCCTGCGCCTGCGCTCATTCGCCGCACGGTCGATGCATCGCAGCTCAGCGGCCGCATGGGCTGGTGGGGCACGTACATGCCCACGGGCAGTGCGCTGGCGCTGTTGTTGGGGCCTTGGGTCATTGCGGGTTTGAACTGGTCCGCGTGGTGGTGGCTGCTGGGTGCAGTGGCTGCGTTTGCTTGGGTCGCCGTGTGGCTCTGTGTGCCCGATGTGCAGCCGCCCGTAGCCACACATAACGCCGCTAGCGATGCATGGCCCAAGCGCTTGGCGCTCACACTTCAAAGTCCTGGCCCTTGGTTGGTGGCGCTCACCTTTGCGGTGTACTCCTCGCAGTGGCTGGCTGTGGTGGGCTTCTTGCCCACGGTCTATGCCGAGCTGGGTTTGGCCGCAGGCACGGCGGGTGTGTTGTCGGCTTGCGTGGCGCTGGCCAATGTTAGCGGCAACATCATGTCGGGTCGTTTGCTGCAACGCGGTTGGCCTGCGCAGCGTTTGCTTTCCATCGGCTTTGCTTGCATGACCTTGGGCGCTGTTGGCGCATATGCCGTGTGGCAGGGCGAAGGCTTGCCCACCTCACTGCGATTTGCGTGCGTGGTGATGTTCTCGGCCGTGGGAGGTTTGATTCCCGGCACTTTGTTTTCATGCGCCTTGCGTTTGGCCCCTAGCGAAGGCACGGTGTCCACCACCGTGGGTTACATGCAGCAGCTCTCAGCGCTGGGCCAGTTTGCAGGCCCGCCCTTGGTTGCGTGGGTGGCAGCCAGCGCAGGCGGCTGGCAGTGGACGTGGGCGGTCACCGCCACGCTCAGTTTGGCGGGCGCGGTGTTTGCGCACTTCATTGGCCGTGCATTGCACAAGAAAGAAAAACATGACTGACACATTGACCCCAGACCAAGAACGCACCGTCATCGAAGACACGCAAAAGTGGTTGCTAGAAGCCGTGGTGGGCCTCAACCTGTGCCCCTTTGCCAAAGCGGTGGTCGTCAAAGACATGGTGCGTTACCGCGTGTGCGCATCTGCCGAGCCCGCCGACCTGCTGGCCATGCTGCGCGAAGAGTTGCAGCACTTGGCTGAGGCCGACCCAGACAAGCTAGACACCACGCTGCTGATTGCGCCCAATGGCTTGCCCGACTTTTTGGATTTCAACGATTTCTTGGCCGACTGCGACGAAGTGCTGATGGACTTAGAACTAGACGGCGTGCTGCAAGTGGCCGACTTTCACCCGCACTACCAATTTGGCGGTACGGATGTGGACGACATCGAGAACTTCACCAACCGCACGCCATACCCCACGTTGCATTTGCTGCGCGAAGCCAGCATTGACAAAGCTGTGGAGGCTTATCCCGATGCGTCGCTCATCTTTGAACGCAACATTGAGGTGTTGAATAAGTTGGGGCAAGAAGGCTGGGCCAAACTGGGCATCGCTTCTCGACTGCACAATTAAGCTATGTCCAAACACAAACAAGCCGTCGCCCCCAAACCTCTTGATCTAGACCTGCGCCCCGGCCAGTCCATCGAGTTGCTCAAAGAGTTGCACATCCTCACACGCGACGGCAAGCTCAACCAAGATTCACGCCGCAAGCTCAAGCAGGTGCACCACCTGTTTCAATTCATCGAAAAGCTGCTGAAAGAACTTCCCGCCAGCGAACAAGGCCCCACGCTCGCCGACCACGGCGCGGGCAAGTCGTATTTGGGTTTCATCATTTACGACTTGTTTTTCAAAGCTTTGGGGCAGGGCAGTATTTACGGCATCGAGACGCGCAGCGAGTTGGTCGAATCGTCCAAAGCACTGGCGCAACGCTTGGGCTTTGACCGCATGAAGTTTCTCAACCTCAGCGTGGCCGAATCCGCACACAGCGATGCCTTGCCCGACCAGATAGATGTGGTCACTGCGCTGCACGCGTGCGACACCGCCACCGACGATGCGATTGCGTTTGGCCTGCAAAAGAAAGCCAAATACATGGTGCTCGTGCCGTGTTGCCAAGCAGAGTTGGCGCGTGCGCTGAATAAAAACAAAGCGCTCAACTTGCAGCGCACACCGCTGGCCGAGCTGTGGCGTCACCCGCTGCACACGCGTGAGATGGGCAGCCAGATTACCAACGTGCTGCGCTGTTTGTATCTAGAGGCGATGGGCTACCAAGTGACCGTGACCGAGCTTGTGGGCTGGGAGCACAGTATGAAAAACGAACTCATCTTGGCCAAGTACACGGGGCAGAAAAAGCGTAGCTCGGCGGAGCGGTTGTCTGCTTTGTTGGAAGAGTTCGGGTTGCAAGAGTTGGCTCAAGAGCGATTCAAAATTGCCGCTTAATTAATCGGGGTCAGGTTCGAATTACCATCGGCAGATGGCCCGCCTCCCTCGTCTCACCGTCACCGGCTACCCGCACCACGTCATCCTGCGGGGCAACAACCGACAAGACATTTTTCGCAGCACCGCTGATTACCAGCGCATGCTCGATTTGTTGTTCGAGCACAGCCGTGCGCACAAGGTCGACATTCACGCCTATGTGTTGATGGGCAACCATTTGCATTTGCTGCTCACGCCACAAGAAGACCAGGGTCTACCCAAAATGATGCAAGCCGTGGGCCGCAGCTATGTGCAGGTGTTCAACAAAGTGCACGCACGCACCGGCACGTTGTGGGAAGGGCGCTACCGCTCCACGCTCATTCAGACCGACCGCTACTTGCTGGCCTGCATGGCCTACATTGACCTCAACCCCGTGCGTGCGCACATGGTGGCGCGGCCTGAGGATTACGTGTGGTCTAGTTATGGGCACTACGCAGGGCATCGCATCGACAGGCTCATCACGCCGCACGCTCTGGTTTGGGGCTTGGGCAACACGCCGTTCGCGCGTGAGGCGGCATACGCCGAATTGGTGCACTCAGGCATCAGCGAGGACCAGCAGAGTGCATTGACCGACGCCACGCTCAGTGGTTGGGCGCTGGGCGACGAGCGTTTTGTGGCCGATTTGCAGTCGCAAACCGAACGACGCTTGGTCAAAACCAAGGCAGGACGGCCGTTCAGCAAGGTTAATAAACCTGTCCCCAATTAAATAATTGCCAAAATTAAGGCTCAATTAATTGGGTTCTGACCCCAATTAATTTTCTTGGCATAGATGCTGCAATGCAGTATTCTTCTGGTCCCGCTGAATTTTTGAGGAATGCGCATGTCTACGGCTGCCGATAAAGCACAACTGCAATCTCAGGGTTTGTACGACCCATCTAACGAACACGACGCCTGTGGCGTGGGCTTTGTTGCTCACATCAAGGGTCAAAAGAGCCACGCCATCGTGGGTCAAGCGCTCAAAATTTTGGAAAACCTCGACCACCGTGGTGCTGTGGGTGCTGACGCGCTCATGGGCGACGGCGCAGGTATCTTGATTCAATTGCCTGATGCGCTGTATCGCGAAGAGATGGCCAAGCAGGGCGTTGCCTTGCCACCCCTCGGCGAGTACGGCGTGGGTATGGTGTTCTTGCCCAAAGAAAGCGCGTCGCGCTTGGCTTGTGAGCAAGAACTCGACCGTGCTGTCAAAGCCGAAGGCCAAGTGTTGTTGGGCTGGCGCGATGTGCCAGTCAACCTCGACATGCCCATGTCACCTCGCGTGCGCGAAAAAGAGCCAGTCATCCGCCAAATCTTCATCGGTCGTGGCAATGACGTGATCGTGCAAGACGCGCTCGAGCGAAAGTTGTACGTCATTCGCAAAACAGCCAGCGCCGCGATTCAAAACTTGAACCTCAAGCACGGCAAAGAGTATTACGTGCCTAGCATGTCTAGCCGCACCATCATTTACAAAGGCTTGTTGCTGGCCGACCAAGTCGGTACTTATTACCGCGACTTGACCGACGAGCGCTGCGTGTCAGCCCTCGGTTTGGTGCACCAACGCTTCTCCACCAACACCTTCCCAGAGTGGCCTTTGGCTCACCCATACCGCTATGTGGCGCACAACGGCGAGATCAACACCGTCAAAGGCAACTACAACTGGATGAAGGCCCGCGAAGGCGTGATGTCTTCCCCCGTGTTGGGCGACGACCTGAAAAAGCTCTATCCCATCAGCTTCGCTGACCAGTCTGACACCGCCACCTTCGACAACTGCCTCGAATTGATGACGATGGCTGGCTACCCCATCAGCCAAGCCGTGATGATGATGATCCCAGAGCCATGGGAAAACCACACCACCATGGACGAGCGCCGCAAGGCCTTCTACGAATACCACGCTGCGATGTTGGAGCCCTGGGACGGCCCAGCTTCTATCGTGTTCACCGACGGCCGCCAAATCGGCGCGACGCTGGACCGCAACGGTTTGCGCCCATCACGCTACTGCATCACCGACGACGACATGGTCATCATGGGTTCAGAGTCTGGCGTGTTGCCAGTGCCAGAAAGCAAGATCGTTCGCAAGTGGCGTCTGCAGCCCGGCAAGATGTTCTTGATCGACCTCGAACAAGGTCGCATGATCGACGACGAAGAACTCAAAGCCGGCCTGACCAACACCAAGCCGTACAAGCAATGGATTGAAAACGTCCGCATCAAGCTCGACGACGTCAAAGGCCACGAAGGCGAAACCGCCAAGGCTAGCGATGTGTCCTTGCTCGACCGCCAACAAGCCTTCGGCTACAGCCAAGAAGACATCAAGTTCTTGATGGCTCCTATGGCTATCAACGGCGAAGAGGGCATTGGCTCGATGGGCAACGATAGCCCCTTGGCTGTGTTGTCTAGCAAAAACAAACCGCTCTACAACTACTTCAAGCAGTTATTCGCGCAAGTTACCAACCCACCGATCGACCCGATCCGTGAGGCCATCGTCATGTCCTTGGTGTCGTTCGTGGGCCCTAAACCCAACTTGCTCGACATCAACCAAGTCAACCCACCCATGCGTTTGGAAGTCAGCCAACCTGTGCTGAACTTCGCCGACATGGCCAAGTTGCGTGACATCGAACAGTACACACACGGCAAGTTCAAGAGCGCCACGCTCGACATGACTTACCCCTTGGCTTGGGGCCACGACGGCGTCGAAGCCAAGTTGGCGTCGTTGTGCGCTGAAGCTGTGGACGCCATCAAAGGTGGCCACAACATCTTGATCATCAGCGACCGCGCTGTGAGTGCCACTCAAGTGGCCATCCCTGCTGTGTTGGCCTTGTCTGCGATTCACCAACACTTGGTACGCGAAGGCTTGCGTACCACGGCTGGTTTGGTGGTTGAAACTGGCAGCGCTCGCGAAGTGCATCACTTCGCTGTGTTGGCGGGCTACGGCGCAGAAGCCGTACACCCCTACCTCGCGCTCGAAACATTGGCCAATCTGCACAAAGATTTGCCAGCTGACTTGTCGACCGAAAAAGCGATCTACAACTACATCAAAGCCATCGGCAAAGGCCTGTCCAAGATCATGTCCAAGATGGGCGTGTCGACCTACATGTCTTACTGCGGTGCGCAGTTGTTTGAAGCCATCGGTATCAACACCGAAACCGTGCAAAAGTATTTCACCGGCACACCTAGCCGCGTGGAAGGCATCGGCATTTTCGAAATGGCCGAAGAAGGCATTCGCATGCACAAGGCCGCATTTGGCGAAGACCCAGTGCTGGCCAATATGCTCGACACCGGTGGTGAATACGCTTGGCGCGCCCGTGGCGAAGAGCACATGTGGACGCCTGATGCGATTGCCAAGTTGCAACACAGCACACGCTCGAACAACTTCAGCACGTACAAAGAGTACGCACAAATCGTCAACGACCAAAACAAGCGTCACCTGACCTTGCGCGGTTTGTTCGATTTCAAAATTGACCCATCCAAAGCCATCTCGGTGGACGAGGTTGAGCCAGCCACTGAAATCGTCAAACGTTTCGCCACAGGCGCGATGTCCTTGGGCTCTATCTCTACAGAAGCACACGCCACTTTGGCCGTGGCGATGAACCGCATTGGCGGCAAGTCCAACACGGGTGAGGGCGGTGAAGACCCAGCGCGTTACCGCAACGAACTCAAAGGCATCCCAATCAAACAAGGCGACACACTCAAAACCATCATCGGCAACGATGTGGTCGAAGTGGACATGCCTTTGAATGCTGGCGACAGCTTGCGTTCGCGCATCAAGCAAGTGGCTTCTGGCCGCTTCGGTGTAACGGCTGAATACCTGTCTTCATCTGACCAAATTCAGATCAAGATGGCCCAAGGCGCGAAGCCCGGTGAAGGTGGTCAGTTGCCAGGCTCGAAAGTGTCTGAGTACATCGGCAAGCTGCGTTACAGCGTGCCAGGCGTGGGTTTGATTTCTCCACCTCCACACCACGACATCTACTCCATCGAAGACTTGGCTCAGTTGATCCATGACTTGAAGAACGTCGCCCCTCACGCTGACATCAGCGTGAAGTTGGTGGCAGAAATCGGTGTGGGCACGATTGCCGCAGGCGTTGCCAAGTGCAAGGCCGATCACGTGGTGATCGCCGGCCACGACGGCGGCACAGGCGCATCGCCTTGGTCTTCCATCAAGCATTGCGGTTCACCTTGGGAAATCGGTTTGGCCGAAACCCAACAAACTTTGGTGTTGAACGGTTTGCGTGGCCGCGTGCGCGTCCAAGCTGACGGCCAAATGAAAACCGGCCGCGACGTGGCTGTGGGTGCTTTGCTCGGCGCTGACGAGTTTGGCTTTGCCACTGCACCTTTAGTGGTTGAGGGCTGCATCATGATGCGCAAGTGCCACCTGAACACATGCCCTGTGGGCGTGGCCACACAAGACCCAGAGTTGCGCAAGAAGTTCACAGGCAAGCCTGAGCACGTCGTCAACTACTTCTTCTTCATCGCTGAAGAAGTGCGTCAGATCATGGCGCAGTTGGGTATCAAGAAGTTTGACGACATGATCGGCCGCGCCGACTTGCTCGACATGCGCGCTGGCATTGAACACTGGAAAGCTTCTGGCCTCGACTTCGCTCGCTTGTTGGCTGTGCCTCAAGTGGGCCCAGAGATTCCTCGCTACCACGTGGACAAGCAAGACCACGGCTTGGAAAAAGCACTGGACCAAAAACTCATCGAGAAATCCAAGCCCGCCATCGAGCGCGGCGAGAAGGTGCAGTTCATGGAAGTGGCCCGCAACGTCAACCGCTCAGTCGGTGCGATGTTGTCCGGCGCTGTGACCAAGGTGCACCCAGAAGGTTTGCCAGATGACAGCATCCGCATCCAACTCGAAGGCACGGGCGGTCAATCGTTCGGCGCGTTCTTGTGCAACGGCATCACGCTGTACCTCATTGGTGACGCCAACGACTACACCGGCAAAGGCCTCTCAGGCGGCCGCGTGGTGGTTCGCCCCAGCATCGATTTCCGTGGCGACGCGGTCAACAACATCATTGTGGGTAACACTGTGATGATTGGTGCGACACGCGGTGAAGCGTTCTTCTCCGGCGTGGCTGGCGAGCGTTTTGCTGTGCGTTTGTCTGGCGCGACCGCAGTGGTCGAAGGTACAGGCGACCACGGTTGCGAATACATGACAGGCGGCACAGTCGCGGTGTTGGGTAAAACCGGCCGTAACTTTGCAGCTGGTATGAGCGGCGGTGTGGCGTACGTGTACGACGAAGACGGCCAGTTCGACAAGAAGTGCAACACAGCCATGGTTTCCATGGAAAAAGTGTTGACGGCTGCGCAGCAAGAAGAAACCTTGCCACGCGCCATTTGGCACCGCGACCAAACCGACGAAGCGCAACTCAAGAAGTTGCTCGAAGACCACCACCGTTGGACGGGCTCTAAACGCGCCCGTGACTTGCTGGACAACTGGGGCACTGCACGTGCCAAGTTTGTCAAAGTGTTCCCCAACGAATACAAGCGTGCATTGGGCGAGTTGAACGCAGCCAAGACTGCCAAAGCTCCAGCGGCCAAAAAAGCCGTCGCTGCCAAGTAACGCTAAGACCAAGCAAAAGGATTTGAATCATGGGAAAAGTCACTGGCTTTATGGAAATTGAGCGCATCGAAGAGGGCTACAAGCCCGTCAAAGAGCGCTTGAAGAACTACGACGAATTCGTGATCGCTTTGGACGACAAACAAGCGCACGATCAAGCTGCACGTTGCATGGACTGCGGCACACCGTTTTGTAACAACGGCTGCCCTGTCAACAACATCATTCCGGACTTCAACGACTTGGTGTACCAAGGCGATTGGAAAAACGCGATCGACGTGCTGCACAGCACCAACAACTTCCCCGAGTTCACCGGCCGAATCTGCCCTGCACCTTGCGAAGCGGCTTGCGTGGTGAACGTCAATGGCGACGCGGTGGGCATCAAGTCCATCGAGCACGCCATCATTGATAAAGCTTGGAATGAAGGCTGGGTTGTACCCAAGCCCGCCAAGCACAAGACTGGCAAAAAGGTTGCCGTCGTGGGCTCTGGCCCTGCCGGTATGGCCGCTGCACAGCAGTTGGCACGCGTCGGTCACGACGTGACCTTGTTCGAGAAAAACGACCACATCGGTGGCTTGTTGCGCTACGGCATTCCAGACTTCAAGATGGAAAAGTCGCACATCGACCGCCGCGCCAAGCAGCTAGCCGCTGAAGGTGTGACCATTCGCACCAACGTGATGGTGGGCGAGTTGCCCAAGGGCTCTAAGGTCACCAACTGGGCCACAGAAACCATCAGCCCAGCGCAACTGCAAAAAGACTTTGACGCTGTGTTGTTGACCGGTGGCTCTGAGCAGTCTCGCGACTTGCCAGCACCTGGCCGCGACTTGGCTGGCATTCACTTCGCGATGGAGTTCTTGCCCCAACAAAACAAGGTCAACGGCGGCGGCAAGGTCAAAGACCAATTGCGCGCTGACGGCAAGCACGTGGTGGTCATCGGCGGTGGCGACACCGGCTCTGACTGCGTGGGCACCAGCACACGCCACGGCGCTGCAGGTGTGGTTCAGTTCGAGGTGATGCCTATGCCACCCGAGCATGAGAACAAGCCTTTGGTATGGCCATACTGGCCACTGAAGCTGCGCACCAGTTCTAGCCACGACGAGAGCGCCGAAAAAGGTTTGCTCAAGCGCGAATTCGCCATCTCCACCAAAGAGTTTGTGGGCGAAAACGGCAAAGTCACTGGCGTCAAGACCGTTCGCGTCGAATGGAAAGACGGCAAGATGGTGGAAGTGGCAGGCACTGAAGAAATCATCAAAGCCGACCTCGTGTTGCTGGCGATGGGCTTTGTGAACCCCGTGGCCACGATTCTTGACGGTTTTGGCGTTGAGAAAGACGCACGCGGCAATGCCAAGGCAACCACCGAATTCACCGGCGGCTATGCCACCAACGTACCTAAAGTGTTTGCTGCGGGCGATATTCGCCGCGGCCAGTCTTTGGTGGTGTGGGCCATCCGCGAAGGCCGCCAAGCTGCCCGCTCGGTGGACGAGTTCTTGATGGGTGCTAGCGATCTGCCCCGTTAATTTCCGTCTTTACAAGCCTTTGATGGCTTGGAACTAAAATACAAAGGCTGACCTGTTTCATGAACAGGCCAGCTTTTGTTTCTATGAATACCACTTCCTTGCTAAATACAAACCCTGATGCGTTGGTTGAGCTGCGCGATATTCGCTTTGGCTATGGCGAACGCGTCATCTTGGATGGCATAACGCTGACCATCCCGCGAGGCAAAGTCACAGCGCTCATGGGTGCATCGGGTGGCGGTAAAACCACGGTGATGCGTTTGATTGGCGGCCAATACCGCGCCCAGTCAGGCAGCCTCACGTTTGATGGCAAAGAAGTGGCGTCACTCAACCCTACCGATTTGTATGCTGTGCGTCGTCGTATGGGCATGTTGTTTCAGTTTGGTGCTTTGTTCACCGACTTGAGCGTGTTTGACAACGTGGCCTTCCCGCTGCGCGAACACACCGACCTGAGCGAATCTATGATTCGCGACATCGTGTTGATGAAACTCGAAGCCGTGGGCCTGCGCGGCGCACGTGATTTGATGCCCAGCGAAGTGTCAGGTGGCATGGCCCGCCGTGTGGCCTTGGCCCGCGCCATGGCGCTTGACCCAGAACTCATCATGTACGACGAGCCCTTTGCAGGCTTAGACCCAATTTCCCTCGGCACGGCCGCGCGTTTGATTCGTCAGCTCAACGATACGTTGGGCCTCACCAGCATCATCGTGTCGCACGATTTGGATGAAACCTTCCACATCGCGGACCAAGTGATCGTGTTGGCCAACGGCAAGATTGCCGCACAAGGCACACCCGATGAAGTGCGTCACAGCACCGACCCGTTGGTGAAACAGTTTGTCACCGCAGCGCCTGATGGCCCTGTGCGTTTCCATTACCCAGGCCCATCCGTGGCGCAAGATTTTGGCGTGGTGGGCAAAGCATGAAATTCATCGCCAATATAGGTTTTGCTGTGCGCAGCTATTTGGCTGGCTTAGGGCTTGGTGCGCGATTGTTCATTCGCCTCATGGGCTTGTTTGGCAGCAACATGCGCCGCTTTGGTTTGGTGCGTGACCAAGTGCATTTCTTGGGCAACTATTCGTTGGCCATCATCGCGGTGTCAGGTTTGTTTGTGGGCTTTGTGCTCAGCTTGCAGGGCTACTACACCTTGCAGCGTTATGGCTCTGCTGAAGCGCTGGGTTTACTTGTAGCTTTGAGCTTGGTGCGCGAGCTCGGCCCCGTGGTGAGCGCCTTGTTGTTTGCGGGCCGCGCCGGTACATCGCTCACTGCTGAAATTGGTTTGATGAAAGCGGGCGAGCAACTCAGCGCCATGGACATGATGGCGGTTGACCCCGTGCGCCGCATCTTGGGCCCACGTTTTTGGGGCGGCATCATCGCCTTGCCTTTGCTTTCGGCTGTGTTCAGCGCCGTGGGTATTTTGGGCGGCTGGATGGTGGGTGTGTTGATGATTGGCGTAGACGCCGGCTCGTTCTGGAGTCAGATGCAAGGCGGCGTAGACGTGTGGAAAGACGTGGGCAATGGCGTGGTCAAGAGCATCGTGTTCGGTGTGACCGTCACGTTTGTCGCGCTGCTGCAAGGCTATGAAGCACAGCCCACGCCTGAAGGTGTATCGCGCGCCACGACTAAAACGGTCGTGGTCGCTTCGTTGGCAGTGTTGGGGTTGGACTTCATCCTCACCGCCATGATGTTCAGTATTTGATGAATCGAGGAAGCTATGCAACGCTCCAAAGTTGATGTCTGGGTCGGTTTGTTCGTGCTCTTGGGTGCGGCTGCCATTTTGTTTTTGGCTTTGAAGTCAGCCAATTTGTTGACGCTGAGTTTTCAGTCCAACTACACCGTCAGTGGGCGCTTTGACAACATCGGTGGCTTGAAACGTCAAGCAGCGGTCAAGAGCGCAGGCGTTGTGGTGGGGCGTGTGGAGTCGGTCACGTTTGATGACAAAACATTCCAAGCCACGGTGACCATGAGCATCGAGAGCCGTTACCAATTTCCCAAAGACAGCTCTTTGAAAATTCTTACGAGCGGTTTGTTGGGCGAGCAATACATTGGCATTGAAGCAGGCGCAGAGGCTGACAACTTGGCCAATGGCGACCGCATTCAAGCCACGCAATCAGCTGTGGTGTTGGAAAACCTCATCAGTCAATTCTTGTACAACAAAGCTGCGGAACCGGCACCTGAAAAGGGTGGCAAATGATTGCGCCCTTGCACAAGCGATGGGCGATGACTGCCATGCTTGTAGCCGTGGCTGTGCTTAGCACTGGTTGCGCTTCGGGTCCCAATGTCAACCCCAAAGATCCTTTGGAGCCGATGAACCGCAGTGTTTCCAAGTTCAACGACACATTGGATGACAACGTACTCAAGCCAGTCGCAACGGGGTACAGAGATTACACGCCTGAACTTGTTCAAAAGGGCATTACCAATTTCTTTCGTAACTTGTCAGATGTGTTTTCAACTGCCAATAACGGTTTGCAATTTAAAGGCCGCGAGACAGCAGAGTCCTTGATGCGCGTGGTTGTTAACACCACATTGGGTATCTATGGCCTCTTTGATGTGGCGACTGAAATAGGTTTGCAACGTCACCCTGAAGACTTCGGTCAAACCTTGGGTTACTGGGGTGTACCTGATGGCCCTTATGTTGTGTTGCCAGTGTTTGGCCCATCTACTGCGCGTGATACGTCCGTTTTGCCCTTGGAATTTTCTACAGACTTTGTTGCCAAACATGATGTGGTTGCTGAGCGCAATGCAGCGGTTGTTGCACGTATCGTGGAAAAACGCGCAAGCTTGCTGCAAACGTCTGATTTGTTAACCGGTGCAGCAATTGATAAATACAGCTTCACGCGTGATTCGTATTTGCAGTTCCGTCGTAATCAGGTGTACGACGGCAATCCGCCTGATGAAGATCAATTAGAAGACCCTAGTGCGGATCCTGCTTCACCGTCAGCCAAATAAGACGGTTCCGCGTTAAATAAAATTGAATACCTTGGAGTTTGAAGTCATGAGCCATTTTTTGTCACGCCGCAGCCTTTTTGCATGGATCCTTGGCTCAGTCTGCGCACTGGGTTTGGTCAGCGTTGCAAACGCTGCAGACGAAGCAGCCGACGCTTTCATCAAACGAGTGTCGTCTGATATCTTGGACGCCATTAAGGCGGATAAGTCCATTCACAACGGTGATGTGAACAAAATCATTGTTTTGGTTGACCAACGCGTCATGCCTAACGTGAACTTCTTGCGCATGACCGCTTCAGCGGTTGGGCCAGCCTGGCGTCAAGCCACGCCTGAGCAGCAAAAACGTTTGCAAGAAGAGTTCAAGATTTTGCTGGTGCGCACCTATTCAGGTGCATTGGGTCAGGTGAGTGACCAAACGATTACCGTCAAGCCATTGCGCGCCGCGGCTGATGACAAAGAGGTGATTGTCAAAACCGAAGTGCGTGGCAAAGGTGACCCCATCCAGCTGGACTACCGCGTTGAAAAAACGGCAGATGGTGCGTGGAAGGTCTACAACATGAACGTCATGGGCATTTGGTTGGTTGAAAACTACAAAACCCAGTTCGCGCAAGAAATCAACACCAAAGGTGTGGATGGTTTGATCGCCAGCTTGGCCGATCGCAACAAAACCAACGCCAAAGCCTCTAAATAAACCATGACGGCTCAACATACCTCCGTCGCTTTGCCTGCTGTCTTGATGCAGGCGCAAGCACAAGCCGTCACAGACGAGCTGGCCCCTTTGTTGAGCGCGTGCGTGTCTGAAGGCGGCGAGGCAGTGTTGGATGCATCAGCGCTCACCCAGTTCGACTCTTCGGCGTTGGCAGTGATCTTGGCATGTCGCCGTGCGGTGTTGGCTCGTGGCGCGCACCTGCGCATCAAGGGCTTGCCTGAGCGAGCCCAAGCCTTGGCCAAGGTGTATGGTTTGAGCGATTTGCTCCAATAAAACGCGTTTTCAGCGCCCCCCCTAGGGGTGCCCAAGTCAGGGCATTGGTAAAGCCTTAAAATCAAAGGCTACTCATGCCCGCTATTTCATTCCAATCCGTTTCCAAAACCTTCCAAACCGCCCGAGGTCCGTTTCAGGCGCTCGATGGCGTGCGTTTTGATGTCCAAAAAGGCGAGTTCTTCGGGCTCTTAGGGCCCAACGGCGCTGGCAAAACCACCCTCATCAGCATCTTGGCTGGTTTGGGCAAGGCCACATCTGGCTCGGTGTTGGTGCACGGGGTGGATGTCGCCACCCAATCTGCCCAAGCCCGCCGCATGTTGGGCGTGGTGCCGCAAGAGCTGGTGTTCGATCCATTCTTCAATGTGCGCGAAGCCTTGAAGTTTCAGTCGGGCTACTTTGGCGTCAAGCACAACGACGACTGGATTGACGAGCTGTTGCACAGCCTCGGTCTCACTGACAAAGCCAACCACAACATGCGCCAACTCTCGGGTGGCATGAAGCGCCGCATGTTGGTGGCGCAAGCCTTGGTGCACAAACCACCCGTCATCGTGCTCGACGAGCCTACAGCTGGCGTGGACGTGGAGCTGCGTCAAACTCTGTGGCAGTTCATTGCCAAACTCAACCGCGAGGGCAGCACCGTGCTGCTGACCACGCATTACCTCGAAGAAGCCGAAGCTTTGTGTGGCCGCATCGCCATGTTGAAAAACGGCAAAGTGGTGGCGCTGGATAGCACCACTGAGTTGCTCAAAGCGGCATCGAGCAATGTGCTGCGCTTCAAGATTGACACCGAGTTGCCTGCTGCCTTGGCTGCCAAGGCGCGTGTGACCGGCCGCATTGTGCAGTTCCCTGCCAATGACGCGCTGGAGATTGAGCGCTACCTTGCCGCCGTGCGTGAGGCGGGCTTGCAAGCGCAAGACGTTGAAATTCGCAAAGCCGATTTGGAAGATGTCTTCCTCGATGTGATGCACAGCAGTGATGAGGTGAAAGCATGATGACCGGCTGGACCATGCTCTTTTACAAAGAGGTACTGCGCTTTTGGAAAGTCAGTTTCCAAACGGTGGCTGCGCCCGTGCTCACCGCGGTGATGTACCTGATGATTTTTGGTCATGTGCTTGAAGCGCACGTGCAGGTGTACGACGGCGTGAGCTACACCGCGTTTTTGATTCCAGGCCTCGTGATGATGAGCGTGTTGCAAAACGCGTTTGCCAACAGCTCCTCGTCCATGGTGCAAAGCAAGATCATGGGTAACTTGGTGTTCCTGTTGCTCACGCCGCTGTCGCACTGGAGCTGGTTTTTTGCCTACGCGCTTTCTGCCATGGTGCGCGGATTATTGGTGGGCGCGGGTGTGTTGCTGGCCGGCGTGCTTTTTGTGTGGCAATCGTCAGTGCTCAATTTTTCGCTTTTGCCTACGCAGCCTTTGTGGGTCATCACCTTTGCGGTGTTTGGCGCACTCATGCTTGGCACGTTGGGTTTGATTGCGGGCTTGTGGGCTGATAAGTTTGACCAAATGGCCGCTTTCCAAAACTTCATCATCATGCCGATGACGTTTTTGAGCGGCGTGTTTTATTCCATCCACTCACTGCCCAGCTTTTGGCAAAACGTGAGCCACCTCAACCCGTTCTTCTACATGATTGATGGCTTCCGCTTTGGCTTCTTTGGTCAAAGCGATGTGTCGCCTTGGTTGAGCTTGGGTGTGGTGGGTGTGTGCCTTGGTTTTGTGTCGGCCGTTGCGCTGCACTTGCTGCGCACGGGTTACAAGATTCGAGGATGAAGGTTTTTAAATGACAGCAGACGAACTACAAACCATCATCGCCGCAGGCCTGCCCTGTGAGCATTTGCACGTCGAGGGCGATGGCCGTCATTGGTATGCCACTTTGGTGTCTGCTGAGTTTGAAGGCAAGCGCCTCATCCAACGCCACCAAAAGGTGTACGCCACTTTGGGCGAAAAAATCAAAACTGACGAAGTGCATGCTTTGTCTATGAAAACCTACACGCCTGCCGAATGGCAAGCCGCAGCCACGAAAGCCTAAACACAATGGATAAATTACTCGTTCGCGGCGGCCGCACCCTCAATGGCGAAGTGTTGATTTCAGGCGCTAAAAACGCGGCCTTGCCCGAGCTGTGCGCAGCCTTGTTGACCGACCAGCCTGTCACGTTGCAAAACGTGCCGCAGTTGCAAGACGTGGCTACCATGCTCAAGCTCATCCGCAACATGGGTGTGACAGCCGAGCGTGCAGACGACGGCACAGTCAGCTTAGACGCCGGCGGTTTGAACAACCCAGAAGCCCCTTACGAGTTGGTGAAAACCATGCGCGCTTCGGTGCTGGCTCTCGGCCCCTTGTTGGCCCGCTTTGGCCACGCCAAGGTGTCGTTGCCCGGCGGCTGCGCCATTGGCTCACGCCCTGTGGATCAGCACTTGAAAGGCTTGCAAGCCATGGGCGCAGAGATTGAGGTGGACCACGGCTACATGGTTGCCAAATTGGGTGGTGGTCGCACACGCCTCAAAGGCGCGCGCATCGCCACCGACATGGTGACCGTCACTGGCACAGAAAACTTCCTCATGGCCGCGGCTTTGGCCGACGGTGAAACCGTGTTGGAAAACGCCGCCCAAGAGCCAGAGATTCCAGACTTGGCCGAAATGCTCCTTGCCATGGGAGCGAAGATTGAAGGCCACGGCACAAGCCGCATCCACATCCAAGGTGTGGATCGCTTGCACGGCTGCACCCACAAAGTGGTGGCTGACCGCATTGAAGCCGGCACATTTTTGTGCGCGGTGGCAGCCACTGGCGGCGACGTGTTTTTGCGTCATGCCCGCGCCGACCATTTGGATGCGGTCATCGACAAGCTGCGCGATGCAGGTGCAACAGTCACTGCCAACGCACAGGGCATCCGCATTCAAGGCACTGCGCCTGCGTATGAACACCTCAAGGCGCAAAACTTCCGCACCACCGAATACCCAGGCTTCCCCACCGACATGCAAGCGCAGTTCATGGTGTTGAACGCGATTGCCAAGGGCGCATCGAAGGTGACCGAAACGATTTTTGAAAACCGCTTCATGCACGTCAACGAGTTGGTGCGCTTGGGCGCACACATCCAAATCGACGGCAAAGTGGCTGTGCTTGAAGGCGTGCAAAAGCTCTCCGGTGCAACCGTCATGGCCACCGACTTGCGCGCTTCTGCCTCGCTGGTGATTGCGGGCTTGGTGGCCGACGGCGAAACCTTGGTGGACCGCATTTACCACTTGGACCGCGGCTACGACAAGATGGAAGCCAAGCTGCGCGCCATTGGCGCAGACATTGAAAGAGTGAAATGAACAACATGCTGACGCTGGCGCTTTCCAAGGGCCGCATCTTTGATGAAACCATGCCGCTGCTCAAAGCCGCAGGCATTGAGGTGCTCGAAGATCCAGAAAAATCTCGCAAGCTCATCTTGCCCACCAACCACGCCAATGTGCGCGTGGTGTTGGTGCGTGCGTCTGACGTGCCCACGTATGTGCAATACGGCGGTGCTGATTTGGGCGTAACGGGTCTCGACACATTGATTGAGCACGGTACGGATGGACTCTATCAACCGCTCGATTTGCAAATCGCCAAATGCCGCATGAGCGTGGCGGTGCGTTCTGATTTCGACTACGCCGCCATGGTCAAACAAGGCGCGCGCTTGAAAGTCGCGACCAAGTACACCACCATCGCGCGTGACTTCTTCGCCACCAAAGGCGTGCACGTCGATTTGGTCAAGCTCTATGGCTCCATGGAATTGGCCCCGCTCACCGGCTTAGCCGATGCCATCGTCGACTTGGTGTCCACCGGCAACACACTCAAAGCCAACCACTTGGTAGAAGTCGAACGCATCATGGACATCAGCTCGCGCTTGGTGGTCAACCAAGCGGCGCTCAAGATGAAGCAGGCCGACATTCGCCGCATCATTGATGCGTTTTCTGCCGCGCTTGCCAAATAAACCTTTCACCACACTCGTACACAAGATGGCCAAACCGCTTCGTCTCTCGACCACCAGCCCTACCTTTGAAGCTGATTTCAAAGCGCGTCTGCATTGGTCTGCCGATACCGATGCGGCCATCGAGCAACGCGTGGCCGACATCTTGGCCGACGTGCAAAAGCGTGGCGATGCCGCCGTGTTGGAGTACACAGAGCGCTTTGACGGTCTGAAGGTCGACAGCATGGCCGCGTTGGAGTTGACGCAAACCGAACTCAAAGCCGCCTTCGATGGTTTGCCCGCCGAACAACGCGACGCCTTGCAAGCCGCTGCCGCACGCGTGCGCAGCTATCACGAGGCTCAAAAGAAAGCCAGCGGCGAAAGCTGGACTTACCGCGATGCCGATGGCACATTACTGGGCCAAAAAGTCACGCCCCTCGACCGCGTGGGTATTTATGTGCCCGGTGGCAAAGCCGCTTATCCATCCAGCGTGTTGATGAACGCCATTCCTGCGCACGTCGCGGGTGTGCAAGACATCATCATGGTGGTGCCTACGCCCAAGGGCGAAAAGAACCCACTCGTCTTAGCTGCTGCCTATGTGGCCGGCGTGAGCCGCGCCTTCACCATTGGTGGCGCACAAGCGGTGGCTGCCTTGGCCTACGGCACAGCCACTGTGCCAGCGGTGGATAAAATCACCGGCCCCGGCAATGCCTATGTGGCCGCTGCCAAGCGCCGCGTGTTTGGCGCGGTGGGCATCGACATGATTGCTGGCCCCAGCGAAATTTTGGTGTTGGCCGATGGCTCCACGCCCGCCGATTGGGTGGCCATGGATTTGTTCAGCCAAGCCGAGCATGACGAATTGGCGCAAAGCGTGTTGCTCTGCCCCGATGTCGCGTACATCGACCGCGTGCAAGCCGAGATCGAACGCTTGCTGCCGCAAATGCCGCGCAAAGACATCATCGAAAAATCTCTCAATGGCCGTGGTGTGCTCATCCACACCCGCAGCATGGAAGAAGCCTGCGCCATCAGCAACCGCATTGCGCCCGAACACTTAGAAGTGTCGAGCAACGAGCCACACAAGTGGGAGCCATTGCTCAAGCACGCAGGTGCGATCTTTTTGGGTGCGTTCACCAGCGAAAGCTTGGGCGACTACTGTGCGGGCCCCAACCATGTGTTGCCCACCAGCGGCACGGCGCGTTTCAGCTCGCCCTTGGGCGTTTACGACTTTCAAAAGCGCAGCAGCTTGATTGAGGTCAGCGAGCAGGGCGCACAAACGCTGGGCAAGATTGCCGCCGTGTTGGCCTATGGCGAAGGCTTGCAAGCCCACGCCATGGCGGCTGAGTTCCGTTTGAAGAAAGACTGACATGACGAACGCCCTGCGTTTCATTCGCCCCGACGTCCAAGCCATGCACGCCTATGCCGTGCAGCACTCGGTGGGCATGGTCAAGCTCGACGCGATGGAAAACCCGTTCACCCTCTCGCCCGAATTGCAGGCCCAGCTGGGCGCACGTTTGGGCGCGGTGGAAGTCAATCGCTACCCCGGCGCTCGCATCGATGACTTGAAAAACGCACTGGCGAAATACGTTGATTTGCCCGCCGGCTTAGGCCTGATGTTGGGCAACGGATCTGACGAACTCATTTCTTTGTTGTCGCAAGCTTGCGCCGTCCCCGGCGCTCAAGATCGCGCTAAAGTCGTCGCCCCAGAGCCCGGCTTTGTCATGTACGGCATGAGCGCACAGTTGCAAGGTTTGCAATACATCGGCGTGCCGCTCAAGGCCGACTTTGAGCTGGACGAAGCCGCCATGTCTGCCGCCATCGCGCAGCACGAGCCCGCCATTGTTTACATCGCGTACCCCAACAACCCCACAGCCAATTTGTGGGACGCCGACACCATTCGCCGTCTCATCACGCAGGTCAGCGCTTATGGCGGCTTGGTGGTGATGGACGAGGCGTATCAGCCGTTCTCCAGCAAAAGCTGGTTGGATGAAATTCGCCAACACCCAGCGGCTAACGCCCATGTGCTGCTGATGCGCACGCTGTCAAAGTTTGGTTTGGCCGGCATCCGCTTGGGCTACATGATTGCCCCGCAGGCGCTGATCAACGAGGTCGACAAGCTGCGCCCACCGTACAACGTGAGCGTGCTCAACGCCGAATGCGCTTTGTTTGCGCTGGAGCACACCGATGTGTTCGCCCAGCAAGCTGCCGTCATTCGCACCGAGCGTGAGGCTTTATTCAAAGCCTTGCAGCAATTGGCCGGCGTCACGCCCTACGCCAGCGAAGCCAACATGATGGTGTTACGTTTCAATGGTGAAGCTGATGCCGCCAACCGCGCTTTTGAGGTGCTCAAGGCCCACAAAGTGCTGGTCAAGAACGTTTCTAAAATGCACCCATTGCTTGCCAACTGCTTGCGCTTGACCATCGGCACGCCCGAGGAAAACAAACAACTCTTGGCTGCCCTGCAAGCCGCTCTCTCTTCATCGAAAGTCACCGCATGACCGCTCAATCAGCAGCTCGTATCGCCGAAGTCAGCCGCAACACGGCCGAGACCCAAATCACCGTCAAGATCAACCTCGACGGCACGGGCCAATCCAAGCTCTCTACCGGCATTGGTTTCTTTGACCACATGCTCGACCAAATCGCGCGTCATGGTTTGATTGACCTCGACATCCAAGCCAAGGGCGACCTGCACATCGACGGTCACCACACCGTGGAAGACGTGGGCATCACCTTGGGCCAAGCGTTTGCCAAAGCCGTGGGCGACAAAAAAGGCATTCGTCGTTATGGCCACGCCTATGTGCCACTCGACGAAGCACTCAGCCGCGTGGTGGTGGACTTCTCTGGCCGCCCAGGCTTGGTCATGCACGTGCCGTTCAAGAGCGGCATGATTGGCGAGTTCGACAGCCAATTGGCGTTTGAATTCTTCCAAGGCTTTGTGAACCACGCCTTCGTGACCCTGCACATCGACAACCTGCGCGGCGAAAACGCGCATCACCAAGCTGAGACTGTGTTCAAAGCGTTTGCCCGCGCCTTGCGTGCCGCTTTGGAGTTGGACCCACGCTCTGCCGGCATGATTCCCTCCACCAAGGGAAGCCTGTGACCAACAAAGTCGCAGTCGTTGATTACGGCATGGGCAACCTGCGCTCTGTGGCGCAGGCTGTGATGCATGCTGCTTCAGTGGTGGACCATGCGGAAGTCATCGTCACGTCTGACCCCCAAGTGGTGCGCGACGCGCACCGCGTGGTGTTGCCAGGCCAAGGCGCGATGCCTGACTGCATGCGCGAGTTGCGCGAGTCCGGCATGTTTGACGCGGTGATGGACGCTGCCCATAAAAAGCCATTGTTTGGTGTGTGCGTGGGCATGCAAATGTTGCTCGACCACAGCGCCGAGGGCGACACACCTAGCCTAGGCCTCATCCCCGGCGAAGTGGTGCAGTTTGACTTGGCTGGCCGCACCCAAGCCGATGGCAGCCGTTTCAAAGTGCCGCAAATGGGCTGGAACCAAGTGCAGCCGACACGCCCGCACTTCATGTGGACCGATGTGCCCGACGGCAGCTACTTCTATTTCGTGCACAGTTTCTACGCCCGCCCTGCCAATTCAGAGCACAGCGCGGCCCAAACGGACTACGGCGGCCTTTTTACATGCGCCGTGGCCCGCGACAACATTTTTGCGACACAATTTCACCCCGAGAAGAGCGCGGCGCATGGCTTGGCCCTGTACCGCAACTTTCTGCACTGGAACCCTTGAACTTTTAACGCCATCATGTATTTAATTCCCGCCATCGATCTCAAAGACGGACATTGCGTGCGCCTCAAACAAGGTGACATGGAGCAATCCACCACCTTCGGTGAAGACCCAGCGCAAATGGCGCTCAACTGGGTGGCCAAAGGCGCACGTCGCCTGCACTTGGTGGACTTGAACGGCGCTTTCGCCGGCACACCGCAAAACAAAGCGGCCATCAAAGCCATTTTGAAAGCTGTGGGCCACGACATTCCCGTGCAATTGGGTGGCGGCATTCGCGACCTCGACACGATTGAAAAATACATCGACGCTGGCTTGCGCTACGTCATCATCGGCACAGCCGCCGTCAAGAACCCCGGCTTCTTGCGCGATGCGTGCAGCGCCTTTGGCGGCCACATCATCGTCGGCCTCGATGCCAAAGACGGCAAAGTGGCTACCGACGGTTGGAGCAAGCTCACAGGTCATGACGTGGCTGACCTCGGTAAGAAGTTTGAAGATTACGGCGTCGAGTCCATCATCTACACCGACATCGGTCGCGATGGCATGCTGACGGGCATCAACATCGACGCCACCGTCAAACTGGCACAAGCCGTGTCTATCCCAATCATCGCCTCTGGCGGTTTGTCCAACATGGCCGACATCGAACAGTTGTGCGCCGTGGAAGACGAGGGCGTGGAAGGCGTGATCTGCGGTCGCGCCATTTACAGCGGCGATTTGGACTTTGAAAAAGCCCAAGCCCGCGCTGACGAACTCAATGGCTAATGAGCAATACCAAGGTCAGGCCTGCCAGCGCTTGACCTTGCCTTGCGGCGACACCGTGCTGGTGGCCCTGCAAGGTGCACATGTGTTGTCGTGGTTCAGCCAAGGCCGCGAGCGTTTGTTTTTAAGCCCCGATAACCTGTGGGATGGCAAATCCGCCATCCGTGGCGGCGTGCCGGTGTGCTTCCCCCAGTTCAACCAACGCGGCACATTGCCTAAGCATGGCTTTGCTCGCAACATGAATTGGACAGTGGGTGAGGCAGTGGCCAGCGGCGACGCCGCCCACATCGACTTCACCCTCAGCACCAACCCAGACACACTCGCTATTTGGCAACAAGCCTTTGTGGCCGTGCTGCGCGTGGCGATGGCCCCAGGCCAGCTGACCATCACTCTGATCGTCAACAACACTGAAGCGCAAAATGAATTGCACTTCACCGGCGCACTGCACACCTACTTTGCGGTGGACGACATTGACCTGACCGAGCTGCGTGGCCTAGGCGGCCGCCCCGAGTGGGACTCTGTGGCCGATGTGCATGCCTTGGCCGACGAGGCACTTTACTTTGATGGCGAGTTTGACCGCGTGTACTCATGGGGTGAAAGCGCATCGTCAAACCCACTGCACCTGCAAGACGGCACAAGCACCCTGCAAATTGAACAAAGCCCCTCATGGGCCAACTCAGTGGTGTGGAACCCGGGCGAGGGCAAGTGCGCCGCACTGGCCGACATGCCCGCCCAAGGCTTCGCGCGCATGTTGTGCGTGGAAGCCGCGCAGGTGTTTGACCCCATCTTGATTCCCGCTGGTGGCCAATGGGTTGGCTGGCAGCGTTTGACCGTTTCTTGAAGAACTCTTTGGACCTCTATGCTTGCTAAGCGCATCATTCCTTGCCTCGACGTGACCGGCGGTCGCGTCGTCAAAGGCGTCAACTTTGTCGAGCTGCGCGATGCAGGCGACCCTGTGGAAATCGCAGCACGCTACAACGACCAAGGCGCAGACGAGCTCACCTTCTTGGACATCACCGCCACCAGCGACGCGCGCGATGTGATTCTTCACATCATCGAAGCCGTGGCCAGCCAAGTGTTCATCCCCCTCACTGTGGGCGGCGGTGTGCGCACCGTCGACGACGTGCGTCGCATGCTCAACGCAGGCGCTGACAAAGTGAGCTTTAACTCGGCCGCTATTGCCAACCCACAAGTCATTCGCGATGCCTCAGCCAAATACGGCGCGCAGTGCATCGTGGTGGCCATCGACGCCAAACGCCGCACTGCGGAAGACGAACAACGCGCGGGTACAAACGGTTTGCCTGTCGGCCCCGGTTGGGATGTGTTCAGCCACGGTGGCCGCAAAAACGTGGGCCTAGATGCCGTGGCATGGGCCAAGCAAATGGCCGACTACGGCGCAGGCGAAATTTTGCTTACCAGCATGGACCGCGACGGCACAAAGAGCGGCTTTGACTTATCACTCACCCGCGCTGTGTCCGACATCGTGCCCGTGCCCGTGATTGCATCAGGCGGCGTGGGCAACCTAGACCACTTGGCCGACGGCGTGCAGCAAGGCGGCGCAGATGCTGTGCTGGCCGCGAGCATCTTCCACTACGGCGAATACACCGTGCAGCAGGCGAAAGAGCGGATGCGGGAGCGTGGGATTCCTGTTCGGTTGTGATTTATGGATGCCGATCTTGAACTTAGGCGTGAAGCGTATGTGGCGTTCATGCGTGAATTTGTAGATGAGAGTGATAGGGCGTGTGTCATCCTTGCATCTGCGGAAATTGAACTTCGATTTCAGCAGTTGTTTGAAAAAATATTAGTAACGAACTCAAAAATTAAAAAAGATCTTTTTGATTTTCGTGGCCCTTTAGGTGGCTTTAGTTCCCGTGTAAAGCTAGCTTTTGCGATGGGGCTTATTGATAAAGAATTCTTCGAAGTGCTTGAAGCCTTTAGGGCAATTCGTAATGAGATTGTTCATAAGGGTAGCGGCGCTTCTTTGTCAGACCCCAAATTGATCAAGCTTAGTAATGAAATGCTTAAGCCTTTTAAGAAATCTCCCAAGTTTTCGACATGGATGAACGAACACGATCATTTAAGTAAAACACAAATAGAGTTTAGATATACGTTGTCGTTTGTGATTCTTATGATTGAGTACGCAACGCAAGAAGCAACAAAGATTAAGCTTCGAACGCAGTCGTGTGACCCAGAGAAATATATTCAATAGCCAATGAGACGATCACACAGGGTCAATGTCTTAAGATCACCCCTATGACTTGGCTAGACAACATCAAATGGGACGACAAGGGGCTGGTGCCCGTGATCGCCCAAGAAAAAGACAGCGGCGATGTGCTGATGTTTGCGTGGATGAACCGCGAGGCGCTGCAAAAAACGGCTGAGCTCAAGCGTGCGGTGTATTTCAGCCGCTCACGCAACAAGCTGTGGTTCAAGGGCGAGGAGTCGGGCCATGTGCAAACGGTGCACGACATTCGCATCGACTGCGACAACGACGTGGTGTTGCTCAAGGTGACGCAAGAAGGGCACGAGCCCGGCATTGCCTGCCATACTGGCCGCCATAGCTGCTTCTACCAGCGCCTTGAAGGTGAAGCGTGGCACGCTTGTGAGCCTGTGCTGAAAGACCCCGAATCTATTTACAAGTGAACACCATGAGTTCAAACGATACATTGCAACGTCTGGCCGACGTGATTGAAAGCCGCAAGCCCGCCAACGGTGGCGACCCCGAGAAGAGCTACGTCTCGCGCTTGTTGCACAAAGGCCCAGACGCCTTTTTGAAGAAGATTGGCGAAGAAGCCACCGAAACCGTGATGGCCGCCAAAGATGTGGACCATGGTGGTGACGCTTCTAAGCTGGTGTACGAAGTGGCCGACCTGTGGTTTCACAGCATGATTGCTTTGGCGCACTATGGTTTGAAGCCTTCTGACGTGGTGGACGAGCTGGCGCGCCGCGAAGGCCTGAGCGGCTTGGAAGAAAAAGCTTTACGCAAAGCGCAAGCACGCGAAGCCGCAGGCGAGTGAGGACGGCATGACAGACGACAACTGCATTTTTTGCAAAATCATCGCGGGCAAGATTCCCTCACGCAAGGTGTACGAGGACGACGAAATTTTCGCGTTTCACGACATCAACCCTTGGGCCCCTGTTCACTTTTTGATCATCCCCAAGCAGCACATCGTCTCGGTGGCGCACGCCACGCCTGAGCACGAGGGCTTGCTGGGTCGCATGATGTTGCTGGCGCCTAAGCTGGCTTTCCAAGAAGGCGCAAGACCTTACCCAGAGGGTGGCTTTCGCATCGTGACTAACACAGGCGCTGAGGGTGGCCAAGAAGTCCACCACATGCACTGGCATGTCATGGGTGGTCCACGCCCTTGGCTGCGCGGCTGATTAGAATTGACTGAATTAATTTAGGAGTTCCACATGGGTTCGTTTTCTATTTGGCATTGGCTGATCGTGTTGCTGATCGTCATCATGGTGTTCGGTACCAAGAAGCTCAAAAATTTGGGCTCTGACTTGGGTGGCGCTGTGAAGGGCTTCAAAGACGGCATGAAAGACGGCAGCGCTCCAGCCGAAGACAAGCCAGCAGCGCCTGCTGCCGCTGTGTCTGCAGACAAAAACACCATTGACGTTGAAGTCAAAAACAAGTCTTAATTGCTGTTGATCGTTCGCTTTGTTTGATCTTGATTTTTCCAAAATCGCGGTAGTAAGTGCGGTGGCCCTAGTAGTCATCGGGCCTGAGCGCCTGCCGGGCGTGGCCCGTACCGTGGGGACGTTGATTGGCAAGGCCAAGCGTTACGTCTCGGATGTGAAGGCTGAGGTCAACCGCACGATGGAGCTCGACGAGCTCAAGAAGATGAAAGAGACGATGGAGACCGCTGCACGCGATGTGGAGCACTCGGTCCACACCGCCGCCAGCGACTTTGAAAAAGACTGGGCCGATACCACGGCTGGTTTGACGTCTGACCATTACGAGCCGCTGGCACCCCCGCCACCGACTTATGAAAACCCAGGCAAAAAATGGCGTCTCAAGCGAGGCGCAGTGCCGCATTGGTACAAAGCCCGTCAAGGTGTGCGCACCAAGGCGCTATCTGGCGCAGCCCGCGTGGCGCGTTTTCGCCCTGTGAAGCGTTCTGAACATGTCTGACACCACCCCTAAAGACGAATTGGCTGGCACAGAGCAGCCGTTTGTGCAGCACTTGATCGAGCTGCGCGACCGCTTGGTCAAAGCCGCTATTGCTGTTTTGGTGGCTGGCGCTGCGCTGGCCATTTACCCCGGCCCTGCCGAGTTGTACGACTTGCTGGCCGCGCCTTTGGTGGCGCAGTTGCCAGAAGGTGCGCACTTGATTGCCACTTCTGTGATCTCACCATTTTTGGTGCCGCTCAAGATTTTGCTGATGACCGCATTTTTGGCAGCGTTGCCTGTGGTGCTGTACCAAGTGTGGGCGTTTGTGGCGCCTGGTTTGTATTCGCACGAAAAGAAATTGGTGCTGCCTTTGGTGGTGTCGAGCACTTTGCTGTTCATGGTGGGCGTGGCGTTTTGCTACTTCTTCGTGTTTGGCCAAGTGTTCAAGTTCATTCAGAGCTTTGCGCCAAAAAGCATCACGGCTGCTCCAGATATCGAAGCGTATTTGGGCTTTGTCATCAGCATGTTCATCGCCTTTGGTTTGGCGTTTGAAGTGCCCATCGTGGTGATTGTGTTGGCCCGCATGAATGTGGTGACCATCGAGAAGCTCAAAGATTTTCGCTCGTACTTTATTGTGTTGGCCTTCATCATTGCGGCCATCGTGACACCGCCCGATGTGGTGTCGCAGCTGGCGCTGGCCATTCCGATGTGCGTCTTGTATGAGATTGGCATTTGGGCCGCGCAACTCTTCATCCAACACACGCAAGCGCCTGACGCCGAATAAGCGTCGCGCAAACACACCATGAAACGTCAATGGTTGTTGTTCTCTCAAGTGGTCACCGTGTTGGTGGCCATTTGGTTTGTGGTGGTGACCTTAAAGCCAGAGTGGGTCAATTCTCAACGTAGCCCCACGTTCAACGGCGTCACATTGCTGGAAGCTGCGCCCAACCTCTCTGGTGCACCTATGCCCGGCAGCCTGAGCCCCGCTGCCAAGGTGGCCTCGCCCGCGGTGGTGAGCATTGCCACCACGCAAGCGCAAACTCCCAAACAAGATTTACAAAACGACCCATGGTTTCGCTTCTTTTACGGCGACCGTGAAGACGAAGCACCGCAGCAAGGTTTGGGCAGTGGCGTCATCGTCAGCCCTGAGGGCTACATCCTCACCAATAACCATGTGATTGAAGGCGCAGCTGAAATTCAAGTCACGCTCAGCGACAGCCGCCGCGCCATTGCGCAAGTCATTGGCGCTGACCCCGATACCGACCTCGCCATTTTGCGCATCACCCTTGACCGTTTGCCCGTCATCGCGCTGGGTAACTCAGACACCGCTCAAGTGGGCGATCGTGTGCTGGCCATTGGCAACCCATTTGGCGTAGGCCAAACGGTGACCAGCGGCATCGTGTCCGCCTTGGGTCGCAACCAACTCGGTATCAACACCTTTGAGAACTTCATTCAAACCGATGCTGCCATCAACCCCGGTAATTCGGGCGGTGCGTTGGTGGATGTGAATGGCAACCTGATTGGCATCAACACGGCTATCTATTCGCGCTCGGGCGGCAATATGGGCATTGGCTTTGCCATTCCTGTGTCCACCGCGCGCCAAGTGCTGGAAGGCATCGTGCGCGACGGCCAAGTGGTGCGCGGTTGGGTGGGCATTGAGCCGATGGAGCTCACCGCTGAATTGGCAGAAACATTTGGTTTGAAGCAAACCGAAGGCGTCATTGTCACCGGCGTGTTGCAAAACGGACCAGCTGCGAATGCCGGTTTGCGCCCCGGCGACTTGCTGCTGAAAGTGGCTGGCCAGCCTGTGAAAAACGTGGGCGAGTTGTTGACGCAGATTGCATCCCTCACACCAGGTAAAGCAGCAAAGGTTGAAGTGATGCGCCGCAACCAAACCCTCACGCTAGACGTGACACCCGCTCAGCGCCCCAAACCCAAACTTCAAAAGTAAGGCCGCCACGATGAGCCACACCGTCACACGTCAAGCTTTGCTGAATGCCTGCACTGAGCTGCTGCAGCCTGCCCGTTTCAAAGACTACGGGCCGAATGGCTTGCAGGTGGAAGGCGCAGAAACTATTCGCCACATTGTGTCTGGCGTGACCGCCAGCCGCGCATTGATTGAAGCCGCGATTGACGCGAAAGCCGATGCCATCTTTGTGCATCACGGTTTGTTTTGGCGCGGCCAAGACGGCACAGTGACGGGCTGGATGAAACAACGCTTGCAGTTGCTGCTGGCGCACAACATCAATTTGTTGGCCTACCACTTGCCACTGGACGCGCACCCTGAGTTGGGCAACAACGCGCAGCTGGGCAAGCGTTTGGGTTTGCAAGTGCAGGGCACGTTTGGTGAACAAGATTTAGGGCTGTGGGGCACACGCGCCGACAGCCAAGCGTTTGCCGATGTGAACGCGTTGGCTGCTGTGGTGTCTACAGCCTTGCACCGTGAACCGGTGGTGGTGCAAACGCCTGCGCGTGAAATTCGCAAAGTGGCGTGGTGTACAGGTGGCGCGCAAAGCTACTTTGAAGCAGCCATTGCTGCGGGTGTGGATGCGTTCATCACTGGCGAAATTTCAGAACCGCAAGCTCACTTGGCCCGCGAAACAGGTGTGGCATTTTTGGCCTGCGGCCATCACGCCACTGAGCGTTATGGTGCGCCTGCAACTGCTGCGCACCTAGCCGCACAACTGGGCATCACGCACCAGTTCATTGAGATTGATAACCCCGCATGACCATCAAGCCAATGGTCATCACGCTGGGCGATGCCGCGGGCATTGGCCCAGAGATCATCGTCAAAGCATTTCGTGATGCGCCAGAGCAGCTGAAAGGCTGCGTGGTGGTGGGCGATTTGGCTGTGATGCAACGCGCTGCATTGCTGGTGGCTCAGTGTGAATATCATGCGCCACACATGCAGATTCAGCTGGTGCGCGATTTACACGAAGCAGCGCGAATCAAAGAACCATTCACTATTCCTGTGTTGCAAGTGACGCAGCCTTTGACGACGGACCAGCTTCCTGTATGGGGGCAAATCAGCGCCACTGCTGGCAAGCTGGCGGCTGACTGCGTGGTGTGGGCTGCCAATGCAGCCCTGCGCGGCGAGGTGTCGGCTGTGGTGACTGCGCCTTTGCACAAAGAGGCTTTGTTTGCAGCGGGTGTGCCGTTTCCAGGCCACACCGAAATGCTGCAAGCGTGTGCCGCAGCCCACGCGGGCGTGGCGGTGGACGACATGCCCGTGCGCATGATGTTGGCCAATCCCGAACTCAAAACCGTGTTGGTCAGCATTCATGTGTCGTTGCGCAAGGCCATCGAGGCGGTGACGGTCGACAACATTTTGCAAACCCTGCGCATCACCCATGCGGCCGAGTTGGCGGCTACGGGCCGTGCGCCACACATGGCAGTGGCAGGTTTGAACCCGCACGCAGGCGAGGGCGGCTTGATGGGACGCGAAGAGCTAGACATCATCATCCCAGCCCTGCAGCAAGCACGTGCCGAAGGCATGCAGGTGAGCGGCCCGTTTGCGCCAGATACGGTGTTCATGCGCGCACGCACCAAGAACGGTAAAGCGGGTGAGTTTGATGTGGTGATTGCGATGTACCACGACCAAGGCTTGATTCCTGTGAAGTACCTCGGCGTAGAGCAGGGCGTGAACGTGACGCTGGGTCTGCCGCTGGTGCGTACCAGCCCCGACCACGGCACAGCCTTTGATGTGGCCGGTACAGCCAAGGCTGATCCGTCAAGCCTGTTGGCTGCAGTGGCGATGGCGCGTGCCATGCGCCACCACTAAAGCGGCTTACTTTTTCAGGCTGTCGCGGATGTCGCGCAGCAGCAGGACTTCTTCTTTGACTTCTGCTTCAGCAGGCGTGCCACCTTTGAGTTTGTTGATTTGCTTGATCATCAAGAAAATGATGAAAGCCAAAATCACAAAGTTCACTGCCACGGTGATGAAGTTGCCATAGGCAAACACGGGCACGCCCGCCTTTTTCATGGCGTCCAGCGTCATGGCTGTGCCTTCTGGCGCTTTGCCGAGCACGAGGAAGAAGTTAGAAAAGTCGAGATGGCCGATAAAAGCCGCCACGATGGGCATGATCAGGTCGTTGACAGCGGAATCCACGATTTTTCCGAAAGCTGCGCCGATGATGACGCCCACCGCCAAATCAATCACATTGCCACGTACTGCGAATGCTTTGAACTCTTTCAACATGTCAAATTCCTTGTATATATAAAAAGTACTCTAATTATCACTGCCTTACCTCAGGCTTTCAGTGGAAGCACTTCGAAATGAAAGGTCCTACGTAGCGGTCAGCTACAATAAACGGTTAGCCCAACCAGTGATGATTGTTTGAGGAATCCCATGAGTGACACCCCAGTAGACACCAGTAAACGCACGTGGCTGATTGCCTCGACATGCGCCGGTGCAGTCGGTGGTGCAGCAGTTGCTGTGCCTTTCGTTAGTACATTCCAGCCCTCCGAGCGCGCCAAAGCCGCCGGTGCAGCTGTTGAAGTCGATATCTCTGCCATGAAACCCGGCGAGAAAATGACCGTTGAATGGCGCGGTAAGCCAGTTTGGATCGTCAAGCGCACACCCGAGCAACTCGAGTCTTTGAACAAGACAGAGGCTCAATTGGCTGACCCCAAATCTGAACGCAAGCAAGACGAGTTCACGCCCGTTTACGCACGCAACCAAGCCCGTTCGATCAAACCAGAAATTTTTGTGGCTGTCGGTATTTGCACCCACTTGGGTTGCTCGCCCTCAGACAAGTTCCAAACCGGCGCGCAGCCCTCGTTGCCCGACGACTGGAACGGTGGCTTCTTGTGCCCTTGCCACGGTTCAACCTTCGACATTGCTGGTCGCGTGTTTAAAAATAAGCCCGCACCAGACAACCTCCAAGTCCCGCCACACATGTACCTCTCCGACACTAAGTTGTTGATCGGTGAAGACAAGAAAGCCTGATAGGACACACCATGGCTGAATTTAAAGAAATCTCTCCGAACGCCAGCGCTGGCGAAAAACTGTTGAACTGGGTGGATAACCGCTTCCCAGCTTCAAAAATGTACAAAGAGCATCTCTCTGAGTACTACGCACCCAAGAACTTCAACTTCTTCTATTTCTTTGGCTCATTGGCACTCTTGGTGTTGGTGATTCAAATCGTGACCGGTATCTTCTTGGTCATGCACTACAAGCCTGATGCCGCTTTGGCATTTGGTTCTGTGGAATACATCATGCGCGACGTGCCATGGGGCTGGTTGATCCGCTACATGCACTCGACAGGCGCTTCGGCGTTCTTTGTTGTGGTTTACATGCACATGTACCGTGGTTTGATTTACGGTTCATATCGCAAGCCACGTGAGTTGGTGTGGGTGTTTGGCTGTGCCATCTTCTTGGCATTGATGGCTGAAGCCTTCATGGGTTACTTGTTGCCTTGGGGCCAAATGTCCTATTGGGGCGCTCAAGTGATCGTGAACTTGTTTGCTGCTGTGCCCTTCATTGGTCCCGACTTGGCTTTGCTGATTCGTGGTGACTACGTGGTGGGCGACGCCACTCTGAACCGCTTCTTCAGCTTCCACGTGATTGCCGTGCCACTCGTCCTGTTGGGCTTGGTGGTGGCGCACATCATTGCGTTGCACGAAGTGGGTTCGAACAACCCCGACGGCGTTGAAATCAAAGGCCCGAACGCATTGAAAGATGCCAACGGCCATCCACTCGACGGCGTGCCTTTCCACCCCTACTACACCGTGCACGACATCTTGGGCGTGAGCGGTTTCTTGTTGGTGTTCAGCGCGATCATTTTCTTCGCGCCTGAATTCGGTGGTTACTTCCTCGAATACAACAACTTCATCCCTGCGGATCCATTGAAGACACCGTTGCACATTGCCCCAGTGTGGTACTTCACGCCCTTCTATTCGATGTTGCGTGCGATCACCAGCGAAATGATGTACGTCTTGATCGCTTGCGTTTTGGCTGGTGCCTATTTTGGCGCTGCCAAAACCAACTTGCCAAAAGTCATCAAAGCTGGCGTGGTGGGGGCGGCTGTGTTCGTGTCCTTGCTCATGCTCTCGATCGACGCCAAATTCTGGGGTGTGGTCGTGATGGGTGGCGCTGTGGTCATCTTGTTCTTCTTGCCTTGGTTGGATAACTGCGCGGTCAAATCGATCCGCTACCGTCCTGACTGGCACAAGTACATGTACGGCGTGTTTGTGGTGAATTTCATCGTATTGGCCTATTTGGGTGTTCAGCCACCTTCAGCCATCGGTGAGCGCGTGTCACAAGTGGGTACCTTGTTCTATTTCGGCTTCTTCTTGTTGATGCCAATCTGGAGCCGTATCGGCGAAACCAAGCCAGTGCCAGACCGCATTACTTTCACGCCTCACTGAGATTCACGGAGAACATAACCATGAAAAAAATCATTCTCAGCTTGGCATTGGCCCTCGGTGTTGTTGCAGGTGCGCAAGCATCCAGCGACGGCATGGCTTGGGACAAGGCGCCTAACAAAATCAACGATCAAGCCGCTTTGCAAAATGGCGCCAAGATCTTTGTAAACCATTGCTTGAACTGCCACTCAGCCGCATTCATGCGCTACAACCGTTTGAAAGATATCGGTTTGACTGAGCAGCAGATCAAAGACAACTTGTTGTTCACGACTGAAAAAGTCGGCGACACCATGAAAGCCAACATTGATGCCAAACAGGCCAAAGAGTGGTTTGGTGCAACGCCTCCTGACTTGACCGTGATTGCACGTTCTCGCGCTGGCCACAACGGCACAGGTGCAGACTACCTCTACACCTACATGCGCACGTTCTACCGTGATGAAACCAAAGCCACAGGTTGGAACAACTTGGTGTTCCCGAACGTAGGCATGCCTCACGTGTTGTGGGAATTGCAAGGCGAGCGTCGCGCTGTGTTTGAGTCACATGATGGCCACGAAGTCTTCAAAGGCTGGGAACAAATCAAGCCAGGCAAGATGTCTGAAAAAGAGTACGACGAAGCCATTGCTGACCTCGTGGGTTACCTGACATGGATGGCTGAGCCAGCACAAACAACTCGTACACGCCTTGGTGTGTTTGTGTTGTTGTTCTTGGCGGGCTTTATGTTCATTGCATACCGCTTGAATGCTTCCTTCTGGAAAGACATCAAGTAATTTGCGCAAATTCGGCAACAGTCTTCGTGCCTGTTGCCACCTCACGGAGTGACAGGTTAGCCTGCCACTCTTTTTGATTTTTAGGAGACACCCATCATGATGGTGCTTTATTCGGGAACTACGTGTCCCTACTCACATCGCTGCCGTTTTGTCTTGTTCGAAAAGGGCATGGACTTTGAAATTCGCGATGTAGATCTTTACAACAAGCCCGAAGACATCAATGTGATGAACCCATACGGTCAAGTGCCAATCTTGGTTGAGCGCGATTTGATCTTGTATGAATCCAACATCATCAACGAGTACATCGATGAGCGTTTTCCACATCCACAGTTGATGCCTGGCGACCCTGTTGAGCGTGCTCGCGTGCGTTTGTTCTTGTTGAACTTTGAAAAAGAGTTGTTCACACACGTGACCAATTTGGAGTCTCGCGCTGCCAAAGCCAACGACAAAGCCTTGGAAAAATCACGCGCTCACATCCGTGACCGTTTGACTCAGTTGGCTCCCGTGTTCTTGAAAAACAAGTACATGTTGGGTGAGAACTTCTCCATGCTCGACGTGGCGATTGCACCGTTGTTGTGGCGCTTGGACCACTACGGCATCGACTTGTCAAAGAACGCTGCGCCTTTGCTCAAGTACGCAGAGCGCATCTTCTCGCGCCCTGCCTACATCGAGGCATTGACGCCTTCTGAAAAGGTCATGCGCAAATAATTCGTATGTTGAACGCTCCAGACGCATCTTCAACCCGTCCTTACCTGCTGCGTGCTTTGCACGAGTGGTGCACGGACAGTGGTTTCACGCCGTATGTGGCTGTCTTGGTAGACGAGACAGTGCAAGTGCCCATGGAGTACGTCAAGAACGGAGAGATTGTGCTGAACGTGGGCTATGACGCCACGGCCGGTATGACCCTGGGTAATGAGTTCATCGAATTCAAAGCCCGCTTTGGTGGCGTGCCGCGTGAAATCATCATCCCGATCAATCGCGTGATGGCGATTTATGCACGTGAAAATGGGCAAGGCATGTCCTTCCCAATGGGTGCCGCTCCAACTGAAGTCGTGCCCTTGCAAAAGAAATCAACACCGGTCCGTCCTGTGTTGAGCGCGGTAGAGACATCTCACACGGAAGGTGGTTCAGATGACGAACCACCAACGCCCACATCACCTTCTGGTCGTCCCGCGCTCACGCGCGTGAAATAACGTACAAAAGTTAGGTTAGAATTCTGCCTGCGCCGCTTTAGCTCAGTTGGTAGAGCACCCGCCTTGTAAGCGGTAGGTCGTCAGTTCGATTCCGACAAGCGGCACCAAAATAAAACCCGTTACACCTCAGGTGTAGCGGGTTTTTCTTTGTGCATTTAACTTTAGCGCGTCGCGATGACCTTCACACGAATGGTGTTCACATTCCAGCCCTTGGTCCGCAGATGCGCGCATAAAGCCGGTAGGGTTTGGCGCAACTTGGCTGCTACTGCGCTGTTGGGTACCAACAAACACCACGCATCGTCTTCAACACCGCCCGATTGCACCAAAGGACGCAGTGAGGCGGGTAGCAGTGGCGCAATGGCTTTGAGTCGATTTTGGGTGTCACGAGCTACTGCTGAAAACTGAGCCAAGCCAGGCGCTGAGTCCACCACTTGCTCTAGGGTTTGCAATCTGCCACGTACCGACACCTTGGCTTTTGGGGGCGTGCTGTAGCCCAAAGCACGATATGCCGCGAGAGTGTCAGGGTGAGGCGTGGAGCGAGTAGCCATGCAGCAATTATGGGGCTGTGGACGGTTAAAATCCGTAGCTTCTATTAAGCCTTATCAAAAGGATTTTGCGACCCTTGTTTTCAAGTGAAAACAAGATACCCGCAGTGCTCGCATGGCCCTATCTTTCCTGACTCATATTTTCGGTAGCCGCAATGAGCGCCTACTTAAGCAATACCGCAAAACCGTCGCGCAGATCAATGCGTTGGAGCCATCGTTAGAGAAGCTCAACGACGAGGCCTTGCGTGCCAAAACCGACGAATTTAAAACGCGGGTGGCCAATGGCGAAACCTTAGATGCGTTGCTTCCCGAAGCCTACGCCGTGGTGCGTGAAGCATCGAAGCGCGTCATGAAGATGCGTCACTTCGATGTGCAGCTGCTCGGAGGTATTGCGTTGCACCAAGGCAAGATTTCTGAAATGCGTACGGGTGAAGGTAAAACCCTCACCGCTACATTGCCCGTGTACCTGAATGCCCTCACAGGCAATGGTGTGCATGTGGTGACCGTGAACGACTACTTGGCCAGTCGCGATGCGCAATGGATGTCGCGCCTCTACAACTGGCTGGGTTTGTCTGTGGGCATCAACTTGCCACAGATGCCACGCGAAGAAAAGCAAGCCGCTTACCGTGCCGATATCACTTACGGCACCAACAACGAATATGGCTTCGATTATTTGCGTGACAACATGGTCTATGAGGCCGCAGACCGTGTGCAACGCAAACTCAACTACGCCATCGTAGACGAGGTGGACTCGATCTTGATTGATGAGGCGCGCACACCACTGATCATCAGTGGTCAAGCGGATGACCACACAGCTCAGTATGTGGCGATCAATCGCATCGTGCCATTGCTTACACGCCAAGTTGGCGAAGAAGATCCACGCACAGGCGAGGGCATCATCACGCCAGGCGACTTCACGGTAGACGAAAAATCACACCAAGTGTTTATGACCGAGCAAGGCCATGAAAACGCCGAGCGCATTTTGAGCGCCAATGGTTTGTTGCCCGAAGGCGCGTCCTTGTACGACCCTGCCAACATTAGCTTGATGCACCACTTGTACGCAGCTTTGCGTGCCAACCACCTGTATCACCGCGACCAGCACTACGTGGTGCAAAACGGCGAGATCACCATCGTCGACGAGTTCACGGGTCGTTTGATGTCGGGTCGACGCTGGAGCGATGGCTTGCACCAAGCGGTTGAAGCCAAAGAAGGTGTGGAGATTCAAGCCGAGAACCAAACACTGGCTTCCATCACGTTCCAAAACTATTTCCGCTTGTACAGCAAGCTCGGTGGCATGACGGGTACGGCCGATACCGAAGCCTACGAGTTTCAAGAAATTTACGGTTTGGAAACGGTGGTCATTCCACCCAACCGCATCAGCAAGCGCGAAGACCAATTGGACCGCGTTTATAAAACCACTGCGGAAAAATACGTCGCAGCGATTGAAGACATTCGCGAGTGCTACGAACGTGGCCAACCCGTGTTGGTGGGTACGACCTCAATTGAAAACTCAGAGCTGATAGCCGAGATGTTGGAAAAGGCCAAGTTGCCTCACCAAGTGCTCAACGCCAAACAGCATGCCAGCGAAGCCACCATCATTGCGCAAGCAGGCCGTGCCAAGATGATCACCATTGCCACCAACATGGCCGGTCGTGGAACCGACATCGTGCTGGGCGGTAACGTTGAAAAAGCCATTGCCGAAGTGGAAGCTGATGAGTCGTTAGACGCTGCTGCAAAGCAAAAACAAATCGACGCCCTGCGCGTGCAATGGACCAAGGACCACGATTACGTGAAGTCACTCGGTGGCTTGCGCATCATCGCCACAGAGCGTCATGAGTCACGCCGCATTGACAACCAATTGCGTGGCCGCTCAGGCCGCCAAGGTGACCCAGGTTCCTCGCGTTTTTACTTGAGCTTGGATGACTCGCTGATGCGCATCTTCGCGGGCGAACGTGTCAAAGCCATCATGGATCGTTTGAAGATGCCAGAGGGCGAAGCTATCGAAGCAGGCATCGTCACGCGCAGCATCGAGAGCGCACAGCGCAAAGTCGAAGCGCGTAACTTTGACATCCGTAAGCAACTGCTGGAATACGACGATGTGTCCAACGACCAACGCCGTGTGATTTACCAGCAACGCAACGACATATTGGATGCCACCAATTTGACCGCTCAAATCGCCAGCTTGCGTGAAGGCAGCTTTACAGACCTGGTGCGTCAATACGTGCCAGAAGAATCAGTGGAAGAGCAATGGGACATCGCTGGTTTGGAGCGTGCCCTGTTGAATGAGTGGCTCATTGAGATGCCATTGCAAGCAACAGTGCAACAAGCATCCGCTATCACTGATGAAGAAATTCTTGAGCAAGTCATTGAAGCTGCGCACGTGGCTTTCCAAGTAAAGCTCGATCGCGTGGGCATTGAGCAGTTCACGCCGTTCATGCGCGTGGTGTTGTTGCAAAACATTGACAGTCATTGGCGCGAACACTTGGCGGCCTTGGACTATTTGCGTCAAGGCATCCACTTGCGTGGCTACGCACAAAAGCAGCCTAAGCAAGAGTACAAGCGCGAAGCGTTTGAGTTGTTTGGCCGGTTGCTCGATTTGGTGAAAAACGAAGTCACACGGGTGTTGATGACGGTCAAGATTGAATCGAACGAGCAAATCGAACAAGCTGCCTCAGAGCTAGAAGACCGAGCAGAGAATTTGCACAACGTCACCTATACCGCGCCCGATGAATCAGGCCAAGCCGTGACCACTGCCGATGAAGCTACTTTCGCAGCGCAAATGCCACCTGTCGGTCGCAACGATCCCTGTCCATGTGGCAGCGGTAAGAAATACAAACAATGCCACGGTAAGTTGGCCTAAGTTTCATGGCAGTACATCTCAATCCTCCCAATCCCGCAGATTTGCACGCTATTGCTGGCGTGCGCATTGGTGTCACCCAAGCTGGTATTCGCAAAGCAGGTCGTAAAGACTTGACTGTTGTGTTGATCGACGAAGGTGCATCCGTCAGCGGCGTGTTCACTCAAAACCGTTTTTGTGCGGCACCTGTGCAGGTATGTCGCGAGCACTTAGATGCTGGCCAAGGCATTCGTGGCATGGTGGTGAACACCGGTAATGCCAATGCGGGTACAGGTGAAGAAGGTTTGAAGCGCGCTCGCGAAACTTGCGTGGCATTGGCCGAAGCCTTGCACATTTCTCCGAATCAAGTGTTGCCGTTTTCGACGGGCGTGATCATGGAGCCGCTGCCGCACGACCGCATCATCGCGGGTATGCCAGCAGCCATTACCGCAGCCGGTAACGTGGGTAGTGCTCAACAATGGGCCGACGCTGCCGAAGGCATCATGACCACCGACACCGTGCCTAAAGCTGCCAGCACGCAAGTGCAAATCGGCGGTGCGACAGTGAGCGTGACTGGCATCAGCAAAGGTGCGGGCATGATTCGCCCCAACATGGCCACGATGCTTGGCTATGTAGCGACTGATGCGTGTGTGGCACCTGTGTTGATGAAAGAACTGTCCTTGGCTTTGGCCGAAGGGTCCTTCAACCGTGTCACGGTAGATGGCGACACATCAACCAACGACTCCTTTGTGGTCATTGCTACCAACAAAGCTAACCACGCGTCAATCACCAGTTTGCAAAGTGCAGAAGGCCAGGCCTTGTTGCAAGCCATGCTGCAAGTGGCGCGTCAACTCGCCCAAGCCATCGTGCGTGACGGTGAAGGTGCGACCAAGTTCATCACCATTCGCGTGGAAGGTGGCAACACCAGCGCCGAGTGCCGTCAAGTAGCCTACGCCATTGCACACTCACCTTTGGTGAAAACAGCTTTTTTTGCCAGCGATCCCAACTTAGGCCGAATCTTGGCAGCCGTGGGTTATGCCGGTATCACCGATCTCGATCAAACAGCGATTGATTTGTATTTGGACGATGTGCATGTCGCCATTCAAGGCGGCCGTCATCCCGAGTACCGTGAGGAAGACGGCCAACGCGTGATGAAGCAATCCGAAATCACTGTGCGTGTGGTCTTGGGGCGCGGCACTGCCAGCGACACCGTATGGACCTGTGACTTGAGCCACGACTATGTCAGTATCAACGCAGATTACCGCAGCTAATGACAGACCCAATTCACCCCCTAGAACGTTTGGTGCAACGCGCCGAGGCATTGATGGCGCGCATCGAACAGGTGCTGCCGCAGCCGATGGCAGAGCCTGACTGGTCAGCCAGTGTGGCCTTTCGCTACCGTAAGCGCACCAATGGTCGTGGCGGCTTAGAGCCCGTGCGTCATGTGGCCAAGCTGGGTTTGGCAGACCTGCAAGAGATCGACGGCCAAAAAGAAAAAATCCAGCGCAACACCGAACAGTTTGTGAAGGGCTTGCCCGCCAACAACGTGTTGCTCACCGGCGCACGTGGCACGGGCAAGTCATCGCTCATCAAAGCCTGCTTGAACGAGTACGGCCCTCAAGGTTTGCGTTTGATCGAGGTCGACAAAGACGACCTGACTGATTTGCCCGACATCATTGAGTTGGTGTCAGAGCGCCCCGAGAAGTTCATGATTTTTTGTGATGACTTGAGCTTTGAAGATGGCGAGCCCGGCTACAAAGCACTCAAGTCGATCTTGGATGGCTCGATTGCGGCAGCCACGCCCAATGTGCTGATTTACGCCACCAGCAACCGCCGCCACTTGTTGCCCGAGTACATGAAAGAAAACCTCACGTACACGCACACCGATGATGGCGAAGTGCATCCAGGTGAAGGCGTCGAAGAAAAAATTTCTTTGTCCGAGCGCTTTGGTTTGTGGGTGAGCTTTTATCCGTTCAGCCAAGACGAGTACCTGACCATTGCGGCGCAATGGTTGTCGTCGTTCGGTTTCAAGCCCGCCGAGATCGAGGCTGCCAAGCCTGAAGCTTTGGTGTGGGCGCTAGAGCGTGCGTCGCGTAGCGGCCGTGTGGCGTATCAGTTTGCACGCGATTACGCTGGCAAACACGCTGCGTAATTACACTTGATTAATCATGCGTATTAGCAGCATGACAGAAACCCTTGTACGCGTGGTCGATGCAGACCAGCCGCGTTCCGCTGATCGCAGTTTGGTACAGGTTGCTGTCGGCGTTTTGGTGCGTGACGACGAAGCATTCCTGTTGACCAGTCGCCCCGAAGGTAAGGCCTATGCTGGCTATTGGGAGTTTCCGGGCGGTAAGCTTGAAGCCGATGAAACGGTAGAGCAAGCTTTGCGTCGCGAGCTACAAGAAGAAATTGGCATCACCATCCAAGACTGCACCCTATGGAAGACCGAGCGAATTGACTATCCACATGCCTTGGTGCAACTGAACTTTTGCAAGGTCACGCAATGGACGGGTCAGTTGCAAATGTTGGAGTCTCAAACATTTGCTTGGCAGCAATTGCCGGTGATGGTGACGCCAGTCTTGCCAGGGACAGTGCCCGTGTTGCAATGGTTTGCCCAAGAGCGTGGGTTTGTGGGCGAGACTCACAACAACCAAGACTGAGCATGAATCTTTAGACATTAAAAAAGCGCCTTTGAGGGGGCGCTTTTTTTATTGCAAAGGTGTGTTCTCGAAGTCGGCGTCGTCTTGCGGCGTTTGGTCGGGCAAGCGATGTTCTTCGTTGGCCCAAGCGCCGAGGTCTATGTTGCGGCAGCGTTCGCCACAAAAAGGGCGGTATTTGTTGGCACTCTCGTAGCGGCTAGGGCCGCCACATTGGGGGCATACGACGATGCGAACCTCAGCTTCACTCATGGCTTAAACGCAAAGAGCCATTTCAAAAGGCACATCATCTGTGCTGTGCTGCAAGCGGCCATCTCCGTCTTGGCGCATCATGCGCACCCAAATCATCAAACGGTTACCGCTGATCTCGGGTACGAAACCGAGTGCGGGGTCAATCGCTACGCGCATGAGTTGGAACTTGCCTTGTGCCAGCGATTGCTGGAACTGGCCGCCCATGGCCATCATTTTTTGTGTCGTGCCGGTGTCACGCATGAGTGAGAGCAGCAGGTTCACGGACTCTTTCATAGGAACGAACACTTCAAACCAGCGCATGATGTCAGCGCTGCGAACATCAGGGCCTTGCTGTTGCCAAGCATGATAAGCAGGTAGGTCAAAACAGCACGTACCGCCAGGAATCGCCACACGGTTGCGCAGCGCAGACAGCCATTCGTTCTCGGTGATGTTTTGTCCGATTTTGCCCAAGGGCCCACTGAGGCCGCTGTAGCAATGTTCGATGTTGTCTAGCAACTGTTGCAATGCTGACTCAGAGACCGATGGGTTACCACGCAGCGCGCCAAATTGCTGTTTATGACGCTCTAAATCTTTGAGTACGTCTGACTTGAGGTCAGTCCGTCCACCAGCCTCGACCAACTCAAACAAGGTGGTGAGTGCAAAGTGGTTGTCCACTGGGTGATCGCGTTTGGTGAGTTCTTCGAATCTCTGAAACAGGTGTTCCAAGCGCAGGTAAGTGCGCACACGTTCGTTGAAGGGATGTTCGTACAGAATCACGCGGAAAACGGCTCAGGGCTGGACTTTGATAATGATCCGAATCATACCCGCTTGGCAAGCGGTTTCTAGGGCTTTAGTCAGCTTGAATCGGCAGCCAGTTCACCTGGTTTTCTAAGGTGTCGAGCGAGATGCCATCGTTATAGATGACCCAGTCAGCAGCGGTTAGTTTTTGCACGCGTGAGGCTTGTGCTGAAATGATGCGCTGGACGGCTTCGCGGCTTAGCCCATTGCGTGCAATGACCCGCTGAATTTGCGTTTCTTCTAAGCAGTCCACTACCAAGATGCGGTCGACTTGCGGGCGCCAGCGCTCGCCTGCCTCAACCAGCAACGGCACATCGAACACCAAGGTGCGATGGCCCTTTGAGATGGCTGCTTGCGCCTGTTGTTGGGTTTCTTGCGAGACCAAGGGGTGGATGATGGCTTCAAGGGCTTGCTTGGCCTCAGGCTGACTGAAAACATGAGCACGCATGCGTTCGCGGTCGAGTGCGCCATCTGGCGTGATGAACTCTGCCCCAAATGTTCGTGTGATTGCGGGCATGGCTGCCCCGTGTGCTGCAGTGACGTTGCGCGCAATGGCATCCGCATCTATGACCGCCGCCCCACGCGCTTGAAGCAATTGAGCCACAGTGCTTTTGCCACTGCCAATGCCGCCGGTCAATCCAATGCGAAGTGGGGAAGGTGTGGGTGTCATGGTGCTGAGTCTATGTAAAAAATCACCAGCCCATACCGAGTCCGATGGCCTCAATTCCGATCATGGCAACTGTCATGCCAGATGCAGCCAAGAAGGGGCCAAAGGGTACATAGCCATCATTGGGTAAACGATTTGTAAATTTGAGAAATAACCCCAAGCACGCGCCACAGATGCTGGCCAGCACGATCACAGGCAGTAGGGCCAGGGGGCCTAACCAAGCGCCTAAACCAGCCAATAGTTTGAAGTCACCAGCACCCATTCCCTGCTTGCCGGTGAGGCGCTCAAAAGCAGTTGCAACGGACCAAAGTGAGGCGTAGCCAACGGCGGCACCAAAAACGGATTGCGACGCGGGTAAGGTCAACCATCCCAAGGCAGAGGCTACCAGACCACTCCAGACCAAAGCTTGTGTGAGATCGTCTGGCAACAGGGTCGTTTGCCAATCGATGACCGACATCGCCAAAAGGACGGATGCACAGCTAGCCCAACAAAGACCGGCAGCATTCAAGCCCCAGTGCCATGTGCAGACAGACCAAATCAACGCTGTGACAAGTTCGATGATTGGGTATTGCAGGTCTATGGCGTGTTGGCAAAAGCCGCAACGGCCCTTGAGCCATAGGTAACTTAAAACTGGAATGTTGTGCCGGAGCTTGAGTTTGGTTTCGCAGTGTGGACAGTGTGATGCGGGGGTACACAAGTCGTAGCGTGGCGCATCAACCGCGGTTGAGTGACCAGCCATCACCATGCGCGGCAAGCGGTGAATGAGTACGTTCACAAAACTGCCAATCAGCAGACCTAAACCAAATGCGAGAGCCATGTCCGACGTCATACCACTTGCCCCAGTTGAAATATTGGAAGATACAAAGCCATGACCAAGCCGCCAATCAGTACGCCCAACACCACCATGATGAAAGGTTCTAAGAGTGTAGACATTCGCGCAACGGTGCTTTCCACTTCTCGCTCATAGTGTTCAGCAGTTTTTTCAAGCATGTGGTCTAGGGCGCCAGACTCTTCCCCGATGGCGCACATTTGTATCACCATGCTCGGAAACAGGCCGTGCGTATGTTCTAGGGCATAGGACAGCGTATGGCCCTCAATGAGCTGGGCTTGAATGCTTTGAGTGGCGGATTGAAACAGCAAGTGACCCGTGACACCTTGGACGGCTTCTAATGCTTCAGTCAGCGGTACACCCGCTGCAAACATAGTGGCTAATGTTCGCGTCCATCGCGCAGTGCAAGCATGTCGCGTTAGTTGGCCTGCGATGGGAAGGCGAAGCAACAAGGCATGTAAAAATTGTCGCCACTGTTCTCGTTGTTTGATTTGTTTTTGTAAATACCAAATAGCCATACACAAGCTTGTCAGCGCCCAGAGTCCGTGGTGTTGAAGTCCTTCACTCAGGCCAATCACACAACGTGTGAGCCAAGGTAGTTCAGCGCCAAAGGACGCAAAAATGTTTTGAAATGCCGGCACGACAAAAGCCAAAATCAAGATAAATACCGTTGCGGCAATGCCCAAAACTGAGCATGGATAAACAAGCGCAGAGCGAATTCTGACCCGCAAAGCCTCTGATTTTTCTAGGTGGTTTGCCAAACGCTCAAGCATGGTGTCGAGCATGCCTGCCAATTCGCCGACGGCAACGAGATTGCAGTACAAATCGTCAAACTCAGGGTGCAGTCGTAGCGCTTGGTTCAGAGCTGTTCCACCTTCAATTTGTTTGTGTATCGACTCGATGATGGTTTTTAATGACTTGCTTGTCTTGCCGCGATGCAGAATGGCAAAGGCTTGTAGTAAGGGCACCCCAGCTTGAATGAGTGTGGCAAGTTGGCGTGTGAACCGAGTAATTTCTTCGGTAGATGTACGTGACTTGGTAGTGAATAGAAGCCATTTTGGTGGATTGAATTCTCGTTGGATGCCGGTGATGCGAATGCGTTGTTGACGCAGAGTAGCTACAAGTTCTTCTTTGCTTGCAGCATCTAAACGTCCCCTGAGCGGATGGCCTTTGCGATCCACGCCGCGCCATGAATAACGGAATTTATCCATGATGGGTAAGCGCCATCACTTCTTCGACGGACGTGATGCCTTGCCAAACTTTCATCCAGCCTGCTTGCCGTAGCGTGCGTACACCCTCAAGCGCTGCGTGAGCTGCCAGTGCTTGGGTGTCGCTGTCTCGCATGATCAGTGTTTGCATGGCGTCGCTGATGGGCATGACTTGGTAAAGACCAATACGCCCCTTGTATCCCTTGTCGCAGGCCTCGCAGCCGATCGCTTTGTAGGGGCTCGCTGCAGTGTGCATGTGAGATGTGATGGCTTGTTTGTCTCGTTTGCCAAGTGTCCTGAAAAAGAAATCGATTTCAACCTCGTTCATCGGCTGTTTGCAGTGTTCACATAAACGTCGCACCAGGCGTTGTGCGGTGATTAGCCGAATACTGGCTGCGACATTGAATGCGGCAACACCCATATGTCTTAGGCGAGCCAAAGTTCCTGGTGCATCGTTGGTATGTAGCGTAGATAACACCAGATGACCTGTCTGTGCAGCTTGAATAGCAATTTCAGCGGTTTCAAAGTCGCGGATTTCACCGACCATGATCACGTCTGGATCTTGTCTAAGCAAAGCGCGCAATGTGGTGGCAAACGTTAGCCCTGCACGCTCATTGATGTTTACTTGATTAGCACCCGGCAAATGAATTTCTGATGGATCTTCGACGGTGGAAATGTTCACCTCTGTGCGATTGAGTAATTCAAGGCAGCTATACAAAGACAATGTTTTGCCAGAGCCGGTAGGGCCGGTCATCAGAATCAGTCCGTGAGGCTGTGCAATGGCTTGCACAAGCTTGGCTCTGTCGTCAGGTTCATACCCAAGAGCTGCAAGTCCAGGTCGTTCGCGACTGAAATTCAAAATACGCACAACGATTTTTTCGCCATGCAATGTGGGTAAAGAGCTCACCCTTAGATCAATGGTTTGGCCTTGAAATGGATATTGAATACGCCCGTCTTGAGGTAACCGCTTTTCAGCGATATCCATGCGAGCCAAGACTTTGAGTCGAGACACGATGGCATCTCGCAATGTCATCGCTGGCGTCGCTGCAAGGCGCAGTAAGCCATCAATTCGGAATCGAGCACGAAAGAAGTCCTCTCCACTTTCTAAATGAATATCGGAGGCGCCTTGAAAGAGTGCTTGATTCAGCAAATCATCGAGCGTTTTGACGGCAGTGTCCGGAGGCGTTGGCATGCAATTCCTCATTTGAAAATAAGTGGATTTTTGGAAAATAGCCCTTCGACTGGGTAAGGCGCTTGTCAAAAAATAAGATGGCGATGCGTGGTTTTTCGTACGCCAATTAGCGTATTTATTTTTTTACCAATTTAAGTAAACTGATGAAGTCAGCATTGCTGATAAACAAACCAACAATAGGAACAAGAACGTGAACAAGACCGAACTGATTGAACACATCGCAAGCAAATCTGACATTTCTAAAGCAGCCGCCACACGCGCTCTCGCTTCTATCATTGAGGCCGTCAAAAAGACCCTCAAAAAAGGCGACACCGTGACTTTGGTGGGTTTTGGTACCTTCAGCGTCAGCAAGCGTGCTGCACGCACAGGCCGTAACCCACGTACTGGCGCAGCCTTGAAGATCAAAGCCGCTAAGGTGCCACGCTTCAAGCCAGGCAAGGGTTTGAAAGATGCTTTGAATTAATATTAAATTCAAATCAATTTAACAAAAGCCCGCTTTGTGCGGGCTTTTTAATTTTTAAGAATATGTTTATAATATGTTTGTTTTCATTAAACATATTAAATAGGAATATCTCTCATGGCACGTACCACTGTCGAAAATCAACTCGCCGCCATTCGTAAACAGCGCGAACTCTTGGATAAAAAAGAACAAGCTTTGAAATCCAAATCTCATGAAAAAGTTTTGGCAAAAATTGTTGTAATGGCTAAAGATGCGGGTTTGTCAGCCTCTGATATCGCAAAAGCTTTGAGCTCAGGTAAACCAGCCAAGGCTGGTAAAGCCCCTAAAGCTGTAAAAAAAGGCGCATTGGCAGGAAAAAAAGTGGCTCCTAAATACCGCAATCCAGCAAATCCAGAGCAAACTTGGACTGGTCGTGGTGTTTCGCCAACCTGGGTGCAAGCACTCAAAGCGGCTGGCACTTTGGATTCGGCGTTGATTGCTCAGCCAGCACCTGTTGCTGCTTAATTAACCTACGGCCGAGATTGAATCATGAATCGTTTTAAATATTTGGTTTATGTCTTGGCTCTGATAGGTTTTGCCGTTGTGGCAAAACCGATTGGTCCATATCCCTCAATTCAATTGAGTGAGTTGCCAGATCCGTTGCGCTCAGTATGGAAAGAGCTCAAGCCTGAAATGGATCAAATGAGTCATTGCGCCACTGCATTTGACAGTCATTCCGATGGTGAAAAAATGGCATTTCGCTGCTCGATTCACATCAAAATGTCGGCCGAGGGTGAGCGCCGAGCTATGCGCTATTGCGAAGAAAAACGCCAAGAAAAGGGCATCAAAATGCCCTGTAAATTAGTCGAAGAATAAAATATCTGATGCGCAGTAATCAGCGCACCAGATTTAATTTTTGCATGATCTGTTGGCTTGCTTTAATAATAGGCTCAGCAGCTTTTGCTAATAGCAGCGCGTCTGTCGATTGATGTGCCCACTGATCTGCTCGATCTAGTATCAAATAAAAGTCGCTCATATCGCCAATCTCGAATGTTTCATCCTTGGCTTTCATGATTTCGAGTAGCGTGATGTAGCCTAAGAAATACAAAGCAAACATCAACGAAATCGAAGCGTTTTGAGAGAGTTCGTGATCGTCAACGATCTCAGCAAACATTTCACGAATCGTATCGATCGTGATAATTTCATTTGGATCAAATTTAAATTCTGCTTTGAAACAGTCGCAAGCAATATCCCATTGCTGAATGCTGTCGGTATAGGGTTTGTCTAAATCGTGCATTCGGTATTCAGTTAAGTTAATGACGGCGGTCTAATAGCTGGGCGGCCAATGTGTGCATTGCGTCGCGGTAGGGGCTTGCAGGCAAGATGTTAAGCGCTGCAATTGCCCGCTCGGCTTCTGCATTAGCGGCCGCTCGGGTGGCTTCAAGTGCACCTGTCGAGCGCACGATGTCGACAATGTCATCTAATGCATCCATCTCACCATTTTCAATTGCACTTTGGATGGTCTGGCGCTGTGCAGGTGTGCCACGTTGCATCGCAATGATGAGCGGCAAGGTGTTTTTGCCTTCACGCAAATCGTCGCCCAAGTTTTTACCCAGTTCTTTGGCGTCGCCGTCATAGTCGAGCACATCGTCGATTACTTGGAATGCGGTACCCAAAGCTTGGCCGTATTCAGCACAGGCAGTTTCGACTTCAGGTGAGCATTTCGCCAAGATGGCGGCCAAGCGGGTGCTGGCTTCAAAGAGCTTGGCCGTTTTAGAGCGGATCACACGCAAATAGCCCGCTTCGTCCAGCGAGGCGTCGTGCATGTTCATGAGTTGCAGCACTTCGCCTTCGGCAATTACGTTGGTGGCCTCTGCCAATACTTCCATGACGCGCATTTCGCCTGAATCCACCATCATTTGGAAGGCGCGGGAATACAAAAAGTCGCCTACCAGCACGCTAGCAGGGTTACCAAACGATTCATTGGCGGTAGGTCGGCCACGGCGCAGGGTGGATTCGTCCACCACATCGTCATGCAGCAAGGTAGCGGTGTGGATGAACTCGACCACGGCTGCCAAGTTGTGGCGCTGGGCGTTGGTGTAGCCCAAGGCGCCGGCCATGAGTAAGAGCAGGGCGGGGCGAATGCGCTTGCCACCTGCCGAGATGATGTACTGAGAAACGGTGCCCACCAGCGGCACGCCCGAATCCAAGCGTTGCGCGATGACGCGGTCAACTTCTGCCATATCGGCAGCAATCAGGGCTAAGGGGTTGGCGGGTGTAGTGGACAAAGCGTGACTAGGAAAAATGGGACGAAACGCGCCGAAACGCTGCTGGATTATAGGGATTGGCCAAGCAAGCCCTTTCACTGCTATAATTTCGGGCTCTGCGGAAATCCGTCCGTAGATATCCACATAGATTCTTATCTAGAGGTCTCACATGTACGCGGTCATAAAAACCGGTGGCAAACAGTATCGTGTTGCTGCTGGTGAAAAAATTAAAGTAGAACAGATTGCTGCGGACGTAGGCCAAGAGATTGTGATCGATCAAGTTTTGGCAGTCGGTAACGGCGCTGAACTCAAGGTCGGCACACCCTTGGTGTCCGGTGCAACTGTCACAGTGACAGTTTTGTCTCATGGCAAACACGACAAAGTTCGCATTTTCAAAATGCGTCGTCGTAAGCACTATCAAAAACGCCAAGGGCATCGTCAGCAATTCACTGAATTGCAGATTGCTTCCATCAACGGCTAAGGAGCATTTGACATGGCACAGAAAAAAGGCGGCGGCTCTACGCGCAACGGGCGTGATTCCAAGCCCAAAATGCTCGGTGTGAAGGCTTTCGGCGGTGAGTTGATCTCCGCTGGCTCCATCATCGTGCGTCAACGTGGTACCAAATTCCACCCCGGCGTTAACGTCGGCGTGGGCAAAGACCACACTTTGTTCGCATTGGTTGACGGCCACGTCTCGTTCGGCGTTAAAGGCGCTTTGAACAAGCACATGGTCAACATCACACCCGTTTGATTTTTTCAAACTGATTTGTGACAAAGCCCCGACTTGTCGGGGCTTTACTTTTTACACTAGACCCATGAAATTCGTAGACGAAGCCTATATCGACATCGCCGCTGGTGATGGGGGGAACGGCTGCGTCTCCTTCCGTCATGAGAAGTACAAAGAGTTCGGCGGCCCCAACGGTGGCGACGGCGGGCGCGGCGGCCATGTGTTCGCCGTGGCTGATCCCAACCTCAACACCTTGGTTGACTTCCGTTACTCACGCCGCCACGAGGCCAAACGCGGCCAACACGGCATGGGCTCCGACATGTTCGGCCATGCAGGCGACGACATTATTTTAAAAATGCCCGTGGGCACCATCATCACCGACGTCGAAACCGGCGACGTGTTGTTTGAGTTGCTCACCCCAGGTGAAGTTATCACTATCGCCAAAGGTGGTGACGGTGGCTTTGGCAATATGCGATTCAAGAGCGCGATCAACCGCGCACCGCGTCAAAAAACACCAGGCTGGCCTGGCGAAAAACGCGAGCTCAAACTTGAGTTGAAGGTGCTGGCCGATGTTGGTTTGTTGGGCATGCCCAACGCTGGCAAGTCCACTCTGATTTCCGCCATTTCCAATGCGCGCCCCAAGATTGCCGACTATCCCTTCACCACCTTACACCCCAACTTAGGCGTGGTTCGTGTGGCCGCAGAGCAAAGCTTTGTGGTGGCCGATGTGCCGGGTTTGATTGAAGGCGCGTCTGACGGCGCAGGCTTGGGTCATCAGTTCTTGCGCCACTTGCAACGCACACGTTTGTTGCTGCATCTTGTGGACATTGCACCGTTCGATGAAGGCGTGGACCCTGTGGCGCAAGCCAAGGCCATCGTCAACGAACTCAAAAAATACGACAAAGCCTTGTACGACAAGCCGCGTTGGATTGTGCTGAACAAGCTCGACATGGTCGCAGCGGATGAGCGCGATGCCTTGGTGGCTGACTTCGTTAAGCGCATGAAATACAAAGGTCCAGTGTTCCAAATCTCTGCGCTCACGCGGGAGGGCTGCGAGCACCTGATCAAAGACATCTACAAACACATCAAAGCGCAGCAAGTCTCTGAGCAACCACCAGAGTATGTTGATCCGCGCTTTGCTGATCCCACGCCTGAATAAGCAGCCATGACGCTTTCCACCTCCACCGTGTTGCGCGATGCACGCCGCATCGTGGTCAAGGTCGGCTCTAGCTTGGTCACCAATGAAGGCCGTGGCTTAGATGAGCAAGCCATTGGTGAATGGTGTCGCCAACTCAGCGCCTTGGTGCGTGATGGCCGTGAAGTCATCATGGTGTCCAGCGGTGCGATTGCTGAAGGCATGAAGCGCTTGGGCTGGACTACCCGCCCACAAGAACTGCACGAACTTCAAGCCGCCGCCGCTGTCGGCCAAATGGGCTTGGCCCACATGTACGAAACCAAGCTGCGCGAAAACGGTTTGGGTTCTGCCCAAGTCTTGCTCACGCACGCTGACCTTGCTGACCGCGAGCGTTACCTCAATGCCCGTTCTACTTTGCTGACTTTGCTCACACACGGCGTGTTGCCTGTGATCAACGAGAACGACACCGTGGTGAACGACGAAATCAAGTTTGGTGACAACGACACCTTGGGTGCTTTGGTGGCCAACTTGGTCGAGGCTGATGCGTTGATCATCTTGACCGACCAAAAAGGTTTGTACACCGCCGACCCGCGCCGTGACCCATCTGCCACCTTTGTGCACGAAGCACGCGCGGGTGACGCCAAGCTCGAAGAGATGGCAGGTGGTGCAGGCTCTAGCATCGGTAAGGGCGGCATGATCACCAAAATTTTGGCGGCCAAACGCGCGGCAGGTTCGGGTGCATCCACCGTCATTGCATGGGGCCGCGAGCCTGATGCCTTGGTACGTTTGACCCAAGGCGAAGCCATTGGCACATTGCTGGTGGCACAAACTCAAAAGCAGCAAGCTCGCAAGCAGTGGATGGCCGACCATCTGCAACTGCGCGGCTCGGTCACCATCGACGATGGCGCGGTGAGTAAGCTCAAGGGCGATGGTTCCAGCCTCTTGCCCATTGGCATGACCGGCGTAGTTGGTGATTTCTCACGTGGCGAAGTGATTGCGATTTTGGACAGCCAAGGTCAGGAAGTGGCACGCGGCTTGGCCAACTATGCAGCCGCTGAAGCGCGTTTGCTGTGCCGCAAGCCATCCAGCCAAATGTCGGAATTGCTTGGTTACGCCGCCGAGCCAGAGATGGTGCACCGCGACAACTTGGTGCTCTCCAGATAAGAAAAAGCCCACCGAAGTGGGCTTTTTTCATGAGCCGTCGCGATGTTGTCGCAATGACGCTTGAGGGTCTGGGTCAAACGTGGCGCCTGGTGGCAACTCCATGTTCATGGCTGCACCAAATTGCTTGGGCATGCCCCCGTTGTCTTGGCTCGGGTGGCCGCCACCATTACGTAAATATCGTGTGCGGCTGTCGTGACGTGGCAAAAAGCGTGACAACTCGGTCAGCGCCATTTCATACACGCCACGTTTGAACTCAACCACCACATCTAACGGCACCCAATAGTCGTTCCAGCGCCAAGCATCAAACTCGGGATGGTCGGTGGCACGCAGATTCAAATGGTGGTCGGGCGCGACCATTTGCAGCAAAAACCAAATTTGCTTTTGGCCTTTGTAAAAACCGCGCGCGTCACGGCGGATGAACCGGTCTGGCACCTCATAGCGCAACCAATCACGGGTACGGGCAACGATGCGCACATGCTCTGGCTTGAGCCCCACTTCTTCGTGCAATTCACGAATCATGGCCTGCTCTGGCGTTTCGCCACGGTCGATGCCGCCTTGCGGGAACTGCCAGCTGTGGGTGCGGATGCGTTTGCCCCAAAAAACCTGATTTTTCTGGTTGAGCAAGATGATGCCGACGTTGGGTCTGAACCCTTCTCGGTCAAGCATAATCGAACCTCAAATTTTTAAACTGAGTCGATTATGCACAGAGCTGCAGCACTTCACTCAGAATTTGCCCTAATTCCCCCACTAAATTGACGATTCGATTGCACGCATGAAAGCCTCCCAGTTTCTCATTTCCACCCTCAAAGACGCCCCCGCTGACGCCGAAGTGGTCAGCCACAAATTGATGATGCGTGCGGGCTTGATCAAAAAGCTCGGCGCTGGCATTTACAACTACATGCCCATGGGCTTGCGCGTGATCCGCAAGGTTGAGGCCATCGTGCGCGAAGAAATGAACAAAGCGGGCGCGATCGAGCTGACTATGCCCGTGGTGCAACCCGCTGAGCTGTGGCAAGAAACCGGCCGCTTCGACAAGATGGGCCCAGAACTCTTGCGTATCAAAGACCGCCACGGTCGGGACTTTGTGGTGCAACCCACCAGCGAAGAAGTGGTGACCGACATCGCCCGCCAAGAAATTCGCAGCTACAAACAGCTGCCCAAAAACTTCTACCAAATCCAAACCAAATTCCGCGACGAACGTCGCCCACGTTTTGGTTTGATGCGCGGCCGCGAATTCATCATGAAAGATGCGTATAGCTTTGACCGCGACCAAGACAGCGCCAAGCAAAGCTACCAAGTCATGGCGGGCGCGTACCGCAACATTTTTGACCGCTTCGGTTTGACCTACCGCGCTGTGGCCGCTGACAGCGGCGCGATTGGTGGCGACTTGAGCGAAGAGTTCCAAGTGATCGCTGCCACGGGTGAAGACGCCATCGTCTATTGCCCCACCAGTACCTACGCTGCCAACATGGAAAAGGCCGAAGCTTTGGCGCCTGCGCAAACGCGCGGTGCAGCCACACAGGCTCTGACCAAAACCGCCACACCCGGCAAGAGCACCTGCGAAGACGTGGCTGCTTTGTTGAATGTGCCGCTGAACACCACCGTCAAGTCATTGGTGTTGGCCACTGACACGCTCAACGACAAAGGGGAAGTCGTCAAATCACAAGTGTGGCTTTTGCTCTTGCGCGGCGACCACGACATGAACGAAGTCAAAGTGGGCAAGCTGCCCGGCTTTGAAGGCGGTTTCCGCTTTGCCACCACTTCTGAAATTGACGACCACTTCGGTTGCAAGCCAGGTTACCTCGGACCCGTCAATTTGAAGCAACCATTGAAGATCGTCGCCGACCGCGATGTGGCCGTGATGGCTGATTGGATTTGCGGCGCTAACGAGGTGGACTTCCACATGACAGGCGTTAACTTTGGCCGTGATGTGGCCGAGCCCGATTTGGTGGCTGACATCCGCAACGTGGTTGCCGGTGATACATCACCCGATGGCCAAGGCGTGCTCGCCATCGAGCGCGGCATCGAAGTGGGCCATGTGTTCTACCTCGGCACCAAATACAGCCAAGCCATGAACGCTACCTTCTTGGACGTGAACGGCAAACCGCAATTCATGGAAATGGGTTGCTACGGCATTGGCGTGACGCGTTTGCCTGCAGCGGCCATTGAGCAAAACCATGACGAGCGCGGCATCATTTGGCCCGACGCGATTGCGCCGTTCACTGCTGTGATTTGCCCCGTCAACATGGACCGCAGCGAAGACGTGAAAGCCGCTGCCTTCAAGCTCTACGAAGAGTTGTTGGCCTTGGGCGTGGACGTCATCTTGGACGACCGTGGCGAGCGACCCGGCGCGATGTTTGCCGATTGGGAGCTGATCGGTGTGCCACACCGCGTGACCATTGGTGACAAGGGCCTGAAAGACGGTGTTGTCGAGTACCAAAATCGCCGTGACACCGAGTCCACCAAAGTGGCCGTGGCCGATGTGTTGGCACATGTGAAGGCCAAGCTCGGTTTGTGATTCTGATGGCCCGCAGCTTGCGTCTTTTCAGTCGTGTGTTGCGCGCGCCATGGGCGATTGCTTTGAGGCGGCTCCGTTGGGGGCCGCTTTTGTTTGTGGCGTGCTTCACTGCTGCCGTGCAAGCGGGCACTCAACGTGAAGAGCCGTTGATTGACTCGGTGCGTACCGCACTGAGCGCCGCGGTGCATCAGTCTGGCCCACCAGTGCTGGTGCATGCCGATGTGAAGGCGGCCAATGCGTTTCAGCAGTGGCTCACCCAGACCGAGGCGCGCTTAGAAAAACAACTGCAACGCCGCAAAGCCAGCCCAGCCCCCGCTAATTTGGCCATCGCAGCATCCACGCCAAATGGCACGCCCGATGTGTTGGCGCATGAGTTAGCCAGCCCCCATTTGCGCCGTGAGTTTTTGCAAACGGTTTGGTACGAAAGCCAGCGTGCTGGCTTGGATCCATCGCTGGTGCTGGGCCTCATTCACGTGGAAAGCGGCTTTCGCAAATTTGCCATTAGCAGTGCAGGGGCGAGGGGATTCATGCAGGTCATGCCGTTTTGGACGCGTGTGCTGGCTGATGGGGATGCTGGTGTGCTGTTTCAAGCGCAAACCAATTTGCGCTTTGGCTGCGTCATCTTGCGGCACTACTTGAACGTTGAAAATGGAGACTTGTTTTTGGCGCTAGGCCGCTACAACGGCAGCCGTGGTCAAGCGCCCTATCCAAATGCTGTGCTAGCGGCACAAAAGGGGTGGCAATGAAAGTGTGGTTTTTCGTGTTGGCAACTGCGCTGTTGACAGGCTGCGCCACCAAAGCATATCGGGCTTTAGAAGGCGAGTGTGCGCCTCAAGCTTGGGCGGATTACCCAGAGAACAAAGTGCAAGTGGTGCAAACGCGTCAGCGTGTGATTCATGTGTCCACAGGCATGCGCAGCTGCTACACCTCGCGTGATGGAGCACACACCAACACGATATGCAATGACATCACGCGACCGGAATACATTCCCTATCAAGAAACTGTAGTGATTGACCAAAACGAAGCCGTGCGCAAAATGGCCATCGAATCGTGTGCAGCCAATCTGTGCTTGCAGCGCTACGGCAACGCCAAGTGCAAGACCGACCAGATCTTGGTCCCCGTCCAATAAAAAAGCCCGCTTCTGCGGGCTTTTTACTGGAGGCTTGAAATCAGCCTAGGCAGTGCTTAGCCGTTGATGACTTTTTGCAACTCACCAGATTCATACATTTCCATCATGATGTCAGAGCCACCGATGAACTCGCCCTTGATATAAAGCTGTGGAATCGTGGGCCAGTTGCTGTATTCCTTGATGCCTTGACGAATTTCGGCGTCGTCCAGCACGTTGACGGTTTTGATGGCCTTGGGTTCTACGCCGCAAGCTTTGAGCACTTGAATTGCACGGCCCGAAAAGCCACACATGGGGAAGCTGGCGCTACCCTTCATAAACAGCAACACGTCGTTGCCTTTCACGAGTTCATCAATGCGTTGTTGTGCGTCGCTCATGGGTTCTCTCCAAATAAAGGTTAATTATTTCACTGTTGGCCATTGTCCACCCGAGCAGCGCAGGATTCCCGCAAGGTCAGGACGGCTTTGTACGTTCACAAACCCTTGGTTTCCCAGCAAGGTTTGCACGGCATGGGCCTGGTCGTAGCCGTGTTCTAACAGCAGCCAGCCGTTGGGTTTGAGGTGCTGTGTCGCTTCGCGCACGATCACGCGGATGTCATCTAGGCCATCTGCGCCAGAGGCTAGTGCCGACAAAGGCTCGTGCTTCAAAGTGGCCAAGTGTTCGTCATCGCTGGCCACATAAGGCGGGTTGGACACAATCGCGTCAAAGGTTCGGCCTTTCAAAGGGGCAAACCACGAACCGTGGTGGAAGTCCACTGGCAACGCCAAACGTTCTGCGTTTGCGCTGGCCACAGCCAAGGCATCGGCGCTGGCATCCACCGCGCTGACTTGGGCATCGGGTCGTGTGTGTTTGATGGCCAAGGCAATCGCGCCGCTCCCCGTGCCAAGGTCCACCACTTCAGGTGACGAGGTATCGGCAAGGCAGGACATGGCCCACTCCACCAAGGTTTCGGTGTCGGCGCGTGGGTCGAGTACGCGCTGGTCCACGTGCAGCGTCAAGCCAAAAAATTCTTTTTGGCCTGTGATGTAAGCCACGGGTTCGGTGTTGAGGCGGCGTTGCGCATTCGTTTCAAAGGTGGCTTGGACAGTGGCATCTAGCGTGTCATCGCCATGCGCCAACAGCCATGCTCGGTCGTGCGGTGCGCGGCCCAAGGCATGTAACAACAGCACTTGCGCGTCAAGGCGAGGCAGACCCAAGGTTTGCGCCCAAGCTGCGGCTTGGGCCACGGACAACACGCTCATGTGTTGCCTTCCAGCGCAGCGAGTTGTTCAGCCTCGTGCGCATGCTTCAAGGCTTGCATCGCCTCACTCAAATCACCTTCCATGATGAAGTTGAGTTTGTACAGCGTGAGGTTGATGCGGTGATCGCTCCAACGCCCTTGCGGGAAGTTGTAGGTGCGAATTCGGTCGCTGCGGTCTCCCCTGCCAATCAGGCCTTTACGCATAGCGGCATCTTTGGCTGCCCGCTCGGAGCGGTCTTTTTCTTGGATGCGTGCGGTCAGCACTTTCAGCGCTTGCGCTTTGTTGCTGTGCTGGCTGCGGCCGTCTTGGCATTCGGCCACGATGCCTGTGGGCAAGTGGGTGATGCGCACAGCAGAGTCGGTTTTGTTGATGTGCTGGCCACCCGCACCGCTGGCGCGGTAGGTGTCGATGCGCAAATCAGACGGGTTGATTTTGATGGCCTCAGCTTCATCAGGCTCGGGCAACACCGCCACCGTGCAGGCGCTGGTGTGGATGCGGCCTTGGGTTTCGGTGGCTGGCACGCGCTGCACGCGGTGGCCGCCCGACTCGAACTTGAGCCAGCCGTACACGCCGTCGCCACTAGAGCCGCCGTCCATGCGGACCACCACTTCTTTGTAGCCTCCCAGCTCGCTTTGTGATTCGCTCACGATCTCGGTGCGCCACCCTTGGCGCTCGGCATAGCGCATGTACATGCGTAGCAAGTCTGCGGCAAACAAGGCAGATTCATCGCCACCTGTGCCTGCGCGAATTTCGATGAAGGCTGGGCGTGCATCGTCTGGGTCTTTGGGCAGCAACATGCGTTGCAGCTCGGCTTCGAGTTGCAACAGTTCAGCCTCGGCGCTGGCAATTTCTTCTTCGGCCATGGCGCGCATGTCGGCGTCATCGCCACCGTCTTGCAGCATCTGCTGTGCAGCTTGCACATCGGCTTCACGTTGTTGGTAGCGTGCGTAGCGGCCGGCAGTAGCGGTCACGTCGGTGTGTTCGCGTGACAGCGCCAAGAACTGCGTCATGTCTTTCATGATGTCTTCGCGAGACAGCAAGAAGTCGAGTTCGTTCAAGCGTTGGGTATGGCGCTCAAGCTGAGCGCGCAGAAAGTCTTTCATGGATTCAGCGCCTAACGGTTGCCGCGCAAAAAGAAATGCTCAATCGCATGACGCGCACGTTCGCGCGATTCCGCATCACCCGCATGCAATTCGGCCATTGCACCGTGCAGCATTTTTTGGGTCAGACCGCGCGACAGGCTTTCCAGCACCGCGTCTACATCGTCGCCTTTGGCAATCGCTTTACGGGCGCGGGCCAATTCGGCACTGCGCCAATCTTCGGATTGCGCGTTGAGTTGCTGAATCAGCGGCACGTTGCTGCGCTGGTCCATCCAGTGTTCGAAACTTTGCACGCCTGCATCGATGATGGCTTCAGCTTGCGCCACCGCCGCTTGGCGGTTGGCTTGACCGGTTTGCACCACGTCAGACAAATCGTCCACGGTGTACAGGTACACGTCCTCAAGCGACTTCACTTCGGGCTCGATGTCGCGCGGCACAGCCAAGTCGACCATGAATATGGGGCGGTGTTTGCGTTGCTTTAACGCACGCTCGACCGCGCCCAAACCAATCAAGGGCAGTGTGCTGGCGGTGCAGCTGATGACCACATCAAACTCATGCAGTCGCTGCGGCAAGTCGGCCAAGCGCATGACTTCGCCGCTAAATTGGGTGGCCAGCTTTTCGCCGCGTTCCAACGTGCGGTTGGCAATGGCAATCGCTTTGGGGTTCTTGGCTGCAAAGTGCGTGGCACACAGCTCAATCATTTCGCCCGCACCTACAAACAGCACGCGGGTTTCGCTCAAGTCTTCAAACAGCTGGCTAGCCAAACGTACAGCCGCAGCGGCCATACTGATAGAGTGCGCGCCAATTTCGGTAGAGCTGCGCACTTCTTTGGCCACAGCAAACGAGCGCTGGAACAGTTGGTTGAGTGTGGTGCCCAGTGCACCGGCTTCGGTGGCGGCGCGCACTGCGTCTTTCATCTGGCCCAAAATTTGGGGCTCGCCCAACACCATGGAGTCGAGGCCACTGGCTACGCGGAAGGCATGGCGGGCTGCATCGGCTTCGAGCAGCGCGTAGGTGTGGCCTTTCAGATCGTCAGCAGACACACCGCCAGACTTAGCCAACCAAGCCATGGTCTGCTGCATTTGCGCCTCGCTACCCGCGCAGTAAATCTCGGTGCGGTTGCAGGTGGATAGGATGGCCACCTCGCTGTCAGGTGCAAAAGAATGGCGCAGGGTCGCGAGGGTCGGACCCATTTGGTCGACCGCAAAAGCGAAACGGCCCCGCAAATCAAGCGGGGCTGTCGTGTGATTGAGGCCTAAAGCCCAGACTGCCATATCGCAGATTATAAAATTTACTCACATGGGCCCTTTAGAACAAATCCTTCACACTTTTAACTTCATCGCGCCGGCATGGGGCGTGGCCCTGTTTTGCGTGCTGGTAGCCCGCTTCACAGCCCGTTGGTGGCTACCCTTAGCCATTTGGAGCTTGATGACGCAGACCTTGGTGAGCGGTGTTTTAGGCACGGTGGTCTTAGTTGGCGGCTTAGTTCTGTGGGGCGTTGACGGAAAAATGGCCACATATTCGGCCTTGGTCATGACTTGCGGTACCGCCCAGTGGCTGATGTGCAAGGGTTGGCAGCGTTGATGTGAAGCGCCCAAGGCGAGCAGCCTGCGTGTACGTTGGCTCCTCTTCGCTGCGCTCAGAATGTCGCTCACCATACACGCAGGCTGTTCGCCTTGGGCTTTGCGCTGGCGATTTTGTGCACAAAGCGCACCTTAACTCCGCAAGACGGTGAGCAGGCCGTGTGCGCGGTGAGCGACATTCTGAGCGCAGCGAAGAGGAGCCAACGCGCATACGGCCTGATCACCGTCCAGAAGTGACTTCAAAACTCACATCACCAGCAATACCCCTAAAGATCAACACCCGACACCCCCAAACCCAGTAAGTGCACTCAGGCACTCCCCTCAGGGAACCTAAGCCCCTGCAGTAAAATCGGGCCTTAATTCGCGCCCCCAATGCGCCTTAGCGCGCACATCACACCATGAATGCTCCCACCTCGCTGAACCACTTGCTCGCCACGGCTGAAGAAAGCCCGCGACTGCGCGAAATTCCCTACAACTACACCTCCTTCTCTGACCGAGAAATCGTGCTCCGCTTGCTCGGCGCAGATGCATGGGAGTTGCTGCTGCGTTTGCGTCAAGAGCGCCGCACCGGTCGCTCGGCCCGCATGTTGTACGAAGTGTTGGGCGACATCTGGGTGGTGCAGCGCAACCCCTATTTGCAAGACGACTTGCTCGACAACCCCAAGCGCCGCCTGCAGTTGGTCGAGGCTTTGCATCACCGCCTTGGCGAAGTTCAGCAACGCCGCACACCTGACGTGGACGCCGAGCGTGATGTCATGGTGGGCCAACTGTTGCAAGCCGCCAGCCGCGCGATTGAAACATTCAACAGTCAATTCGAAGCGATTGCCGCCCTGCGCAAAAAAGCAGCGCGCATGCTCAAGAAGCACACCGCACACGACAACATCAAGTTCGACGGCCTCTCACGTGTGAGCCACGTGACCGACGCCACCGACTGGCGTGTGGAATACCCCTTCGTCGTGCTGACCCCAGACACCGAAGAAGAAATGGCCGGTTTGGTCAAAGGTTGTATCGACCTTGGCCTCACCATCGTCCCCCGTGGCGGCGGCACAGGCTACACGGGTGGCGCGATTCCGCTCACGTGGAAGAGCGCGGTCATCAACACCGAAAAGCTCGAAGCCATGACCGAAGTCGAAATGGTCGACTTGCCAGGCATCGCTCACAAGGTGCCCACGATTTACACCGAAGCCGGTGTGGTCACCCAGCGTGTGGCCGATGCGGCAGAGCGTGGTGGTTTTGTGTTTGCGGTGGACCCAACGTCTGCCGAAGCCTCATGCATTGGCGGCAACATCGCCATGAACGCGGGCGGCAAAAAAGCCGTGTTGTGGGGCACAGCGCTCGACAATTTGGCCAGCTGGCGCATGGTGACGCCCGACGCTGAATGGCTTGACGTCATTCGCGTGGACCACAACCTCGGCAAGATTCACGATGCCGAGATGGCCAGCTTCGATTTGAAGTACTACCAAGCCGACGGCAAAACATTCATCCGCCAAGAGCGTCTCGACATCCCCGGCAAGTCCTTCCGCAAAGAAGGCTTGGGCAAAGACGTGACTGACAAGTTCCTTAGTGGCTTGCCCGGTGTGCAAAAAGAAGGTTGCGATGGTTTGATTACCAGCGCACGTTGGATCCTGCATCGCATGCCCGCGCACACACGCACCGTGTGCATGGAATTCTTCGGTAATGCCAAAGACGCAGTGCCTAGCATTGTCGAAATCAAAGACTACATGTTTGCCGAGCAAAAGCGCAGCGGCGTGTTGCTGGCCGGCCTTGAGCATTTGGACGACCGCTACTTGCGCGCTGTGGGTTATGCCACCAAGAGCAAACGCGGCGGCTTGCCCAAGATGCTGCTGATTGGCGACATCGCCGGTGACGACGCTGACGAAGTGGCGCGCGTCACCTCCGAAGTCTCACGTATGGCCAACACCCGCAGCGGCGAGTGCTTTGTGGCCGTGAGTGCAGAAGCGCGTAAAAAGTTTTGGCTCGACCGCAAGCGCACCGCTGCGATCAGCCGTCACACCAACGCGTTCAAGGTTAACGAAGACGTGGTGATTCCTTTGCCACGCATGGCCGAGTACACCGACGGTATTGAGCGCATCAACATCGAGCTGAGCCTGCGCAACAAGCTTGAACTGTGCGATGCGTTGGAAGACTTCTTCGCCAAAGGTAATTTGCCTTTGGGCAAGTCTGACGACGCAGCCGATATCTCTACACCTGAGTTGCTCGAAGACCGCGTGCAACAAGCCCGCTCGCTCGTTGGCGAAGTGCGTGGCCTGTGGCAGCAGTGGCTCAACGAGTGCGATGCGCTCTTCCCACAGTTGCAAGACCACACCTTGCGTGCGAGCTGGAAAACACAAATCCGTGCGCAGCTGCAAAACATCTTCACAGGCGCACAACTCGCGCCCATCTTGGAAGAGTGCAACGCCATTCACAAGCGTGTGCTCAAAGGCCGTGTGTGGGTAGCCCTGCACATGCACGCCGGTGACGGTAATGTGCACACCAACATTCCCGTCAACAGCGACAACTACGCCATGCTGCAAACCGCTCACGAAGCGGTGGCCCGCATCATGGTGTTGGCGCGCTCGTTGGACGGCGTGATTTCTGGTGAGCATGGCATTGGCATAACCAAGCTGGAGTTTTTGACCGACGACGAGCTCAAGCCGTTTGCCGACTACAAAGCCAAAGTCGATCCAGAAGGCCGCTTCAATAAAGGTAAATTGCTGCGCAACCAAGATGTAGACACATCTTTGCGCCACGCCGATTTGAGCCAAGCCTACACACCGAGCTTTGGCTTGATGGGTCATGAATCTCTCATCATGCAGCAGTCCGACATTGGTGCGATTGCCGCCAGCGTGAAAGACTGTTTGCGTTGCGGTAAGTGCAAGCCCGTGTGCTCGACGCATGTGCCACGCGCCAACTTGCTGTACAGCCCACGTAACAAAATTTTGGCCACGTCACTCTTGGTCGAAGCTTTCTTGTACGAAGAACAAACCCGCCGTGGTGTGTCCATCAAACACTGGCAAGAGTTTGAAGACGTGGCCGACCACTGCACGGTGTGCCACAAGTGTTTGACACCTTGCCCTGTCAAGATTGACTTTGGCGATGTGACCATGAACATGCGTAACTTGTTGCGCAAGATGGGCCAGAAAACCTTCCGTCCCGGCAATGCGGCGGCGATGTTCATGCTCAATGCCACCAACCCCGAAACCATCAAGTTCGCGCGTACAGCGATGGTGGGCGTGGGTATGAAGCTGCAACGCTTTGGGCACGATCTGCTCCAAGTGGTGGCGCGCAAACAAACCAAGGCGCCCCCTGCCACCGTGGGCGCAGCGCCCATCAAAGAGCAGGTGATTCACTTCATCAACAAGAAGATGCCGGGCAACCTGCCGAAGAAGACTGCGCGTGCCTTGCTCGACATCGAGAACAACGATTACGTGCCGATCATTCGCGACCCGAAAACCACCACCTCTGAAACAGAAGCGGTGTTCTATTTCCCCGGTTGCGGCTCTGAGCGTTTGTTCAGCCAAGTGGGTCTCGCCACACAGGCCATGTTGTGGCACGCGGGTGTGCAAACCGTGTTGCCACCCGGCTACCTGTGCTGCGGTTATCCGCAAAAAGGCTCGGGCCAGTTTGACAAGGCCGACAAAATCATCACGGACAACCGCGTGTTGTTCCACCGTGTGGCCAATACGCTCAACTACCTCGATATCAAAACCGTGGTGGTGAGCTGCGGCACTTGCTTTGACCAACTGCAAGGCTACGAGTTCGACAAAATTTTCCCCGGCTGCCGCATCGTCGACATCCATGAATATTTGCTCGAGAAGGACATCAAGCTCAGCACGGCTGACCAAGCGGGCTATTTGTTCCACGACCCATGCCACAGCCCCATGAAGCAGCAAGACCCGATGAAAACGGTCAAAGCTTTGTTGGGCGATCAAATACGCAAGAGCGACCGCTGCTGTGGCGAATCTGGCACTTTGGGTGTGACGCGTCCTGACATCTCCACCCAAGTGCGTTTCCGCAAAGAAGCCGAGTTGCAGAAAGACGAAGCCGCTTTGCGGGCCATGACAGGCGATGCAAAAGGCGATATGAAGATTCTCACCAGCTGCCCCAGCTGCTTGCAAGGCCTGAGCCGCTATGGCGAAGACTTGCAAAACGGTTTGCTCGAAGCCGACTACATCGTGGTCGAGATGGCGCGCAAGATGTTGGGCGAGCAGTGGATGCCCGAGTACGTGGCCCAAGCCAATGCCGGTGGCATTGAGCGCGTGTTGGTTTAAACAGAAAGACACCTATGGCCGGCTTAGAAAAACACACGCCTACACCTCAAGACATCACGGTGCATGGCGCATCGCGTGTGTTGGAAGTCAGCTTTGCCGACGGCGCGAGTTTTCGTATCCCGTTTGAGCTGATGCGCGTGTACAGCCCCTCCGCTGAAGTGCAGGGCCATGGCCCAGGCCAAGAGGTGTTGCAAACCGGCAAGCGTTTGGTTGATCTCGAAGGCTTGGAGCCTATTGGCAACTACGCCATCAAACCAACTTTTAGCGATGGCCATGACAGCGGCTTGTTCACTTGGGAATACCTGTATTTCTTAGGTTCCGAGCAAGACCAGCTTTGGGCCGACTACGAACGCCGCTTGCAGGCATCCGGCACTGACCGCGACGCGGCCATGCCTGAAAAAGGTGGCGCAGGTTGTAGCAGCCACGCGCATTGATACCATTACAAATATGAGCAGCACACATTTCGGTTTCAAAACCGTCGACGAAAAAGAAAAAGCCAAACACGTCCGTGGCGTGTTTGACTCGGTCGCATCTAAGTACGACGTGATGAACGACCTCATGTCCGCTGGCCTGCATCGCGTTTGGAAGCGCTACACCGTCATGGTGGCCGACTTGCGCGAGGGCTCGCAAGTGCTCGACATTGCAGGCGGTACGGGCGATTTGGCGATGGCGTTTGCCAAGAGGGTGGGCAAAACTGGCCGCGTGGTGCACACCGACATCAACGAAGCCATGTTGCGCACTGGCCGTGACCGCTTGCTGGACCACGGCATGGTCTTGCCCACTTTGGTGTGCGATGCCGAAAAACTGCCTTTCCCTGACAACCACTTTGATGTGGTCAGCGTGGCCTTTGGACTGCGCAACATGACGCACAAAGACGCCGCATTGCGCGAAATGTGCCGTGTACTCAAGCCCCAAGGTAAGTTGTTGGTGTTGGAGTTCTCCAAAGTGGCCAAGCCGCTTGAGAAAGCCTACGACTGGTATTCCTTCAACATCTTGCCCAAGCTGGGCCAGATGATTGCGGGCGATGCGTCGAGCTACCAGTATTTGGCCGAGTCCATTCGCATGCACCCAGGCCAAGAGGAATTGAAATCCCTCATGAAACAAAATGGCTTTGGTCATGTGGACTTTCACAACATGAGCGCCGGCGTGGTCGCGCTTCATGTTGGAATCAAGTGCTGAACGATTGAGACAACAGGAGACGACGCGATGAAAAAACTTTTCACAGCTATTTTTGTGGTGGCCATGGCCTTTGCCACGATGCACGCCGAAGCTGCCAAACGCATGGGTGGTGGTAAATCAATGGGCCAGCAGTCCAGCAATGTGACGCAGCGCGAAGCTGCTAAGCCTGCGCCGGCTGCCACGCCCAACGCAGCGCCTGCAGCAACACCGCACGCGCCTGCAGCACCTGCTGCTCCAGCAGCTGCACCTAGCCGCTTTGGTGGCATGGGCGGAATGCTCGGTGGTTTGGCTGCCGGTTTGGGCCTTGCTTGGTTGGCTCACTCCATGGGCTTTGGTGCTGAGTTTGGTCAGTTCTTGATGTTTGGCGTGTTGGCTTTGGTCGTGATGATGGTCATTGGTGCCATCATGCGTCGCCGCCAACAACCTGAAGCGAGCAGTACCAGCCCCTATGCCTTTGAAGGCGCTGGCGCACCTGCCAACCCCAGCACTCTGCCTCAGTACAACCCCAAAAACGTGGGCAACGACTCGTCAGCCCGTCCTATGGATACACAAACCAACTTCGCCCCTGCATCAGGTGGCTCGATGATTGGCGCAGCTCTGGGCGGTAGCCAGACGTGGGGTATCCCTGCTGACTTTGACACCGCAGGCTTTGTCAATGCGGCCAAGCAAAACTTCATGACCTTGCAACATGCGTGGGACCGTTCCGACATTTCTGCTTTGCGCACCATGATGACCGACAGCATGTTGGAAGAAATCAAAGCCCAACTGGCTGAGCGCGAAGCCACAGCCAATGGCCAAGTCAACCACACCGACGTCGTCATGCTCGATGCGCACCTGTTGGGCATTGAAGACATGGGTAACAACTACATGGCCAGCGTGGAGTTCTCGGGCTTGATCCGTGAAGAGCCATCCTCTGGCCCCACACCATTCCGCGAAGTGTGGAACATGACCAAGCCCAAAGACGGCAGCTTGGGCTGGTTGGTGGCAGGCGTTCAAGCCTTGCAATAAACCGGTTAAATCAGGGCGACCCGAGAAGGTCGCCCAAACAAGGAATAATTGGGGACTATGGCAACACAGTCCCCTTTTTCTTGGTTGGCCGATGCAGCAGACACGCTGCTCGCCCAACTCCCCGCAGATTTCCCACAATCCTTCACCCCACCCGCCTGGGCGGTTGCTGAAGTGCAGCAGCGCGTGGTGCTCTTGTTGAACCACATACTCATGCAAGAGCCCGCGGCACGCGACCGCTTGCAGCGCCAAAAAGGCCGCCAAGTGCAAGTGTGCTGGCGCGACCAAGTGTTTCAATGCGCCTTCACCCCAGCTGGTTTGGTCGAGTTCATCACACCCGAAGCAGGTTCTAAAGCGGCCGACCTCGTGCTGCGTGTGAACGAACCTTCGCCGTTTGAGTTGGCCAAGACCGTGTTGCAAGGCGACAAGCCTGCCATTCGCATCGAAGGCGATGTGCAGTTGGCCGCCGAAGTCAATTGGCTGATCGATCACGTGCGTTGGGACCCCGAAGAAGACGTGGCCCGCCTCATTGGCGATGCGCCCGCGCACACACTGGTGCAAACCGCCAAGCGCATCGTCGATGCTCTGCGTAGTTTTGTGCAACAAGAAACTGCGAAGGCCGCGCCATGATGACCCGTTTGCTGCGCGGTATTTACATCGTCTTCATCGTTTTGCGTTACGGCTTGGATGAGCTGGTGCTCACCAGTTTTCAAAAGCCTGGCCTGCGTTTGCTGGCGCGCATTGTGTCGGTGGGTCGCGATTTGTCAGCACCACGTGGCCAACGTTTGCGTGAGGCGCTAGAGCACCTCGGCCCCATCTTTGTGAAGTTCGGTCAAGTGTTGTCGACACGCCGAGATTTGTTGCCGCCAGACATTGCCGATGAGTTGGCCTTTTTGCAAGACCGCGTGCCACCGTTCTCGTCTGACGTGGCGGTGGGCACCATTGAGCGTGCGTTTGGTCGCCCGCTGAATGAAATTTTTGTGGAGTTCACGCACAAGCCAGTGGCCAGCGCATCCATTGCGCAAGTGCACTTTGCGGTCATCAAAGACAGCAACGGTGTCACACGCGAAGTGGCCGTGAAGGTGCTTCGCCCCGGTATGTTGACGGTGATCGACAAAGACCTGAGCCTCATGCGCATGATGGCCGGTTGGGTCGATCGCCTCAGTGCCGATGGCAAACGCTTGAAGCCACGCGAAGTGGTGGCCGAGTTTGACAAGTACCTGCATGACGAACTCGACTTCATGCGCGAAGCCTCGAACGCCGCGCAATTGCGCCGCAACATGGAAGGCCTCAACTTGGTACTGATTCCTGAAATGATTTGGGACTTCTGCCGCGATGACGTGATCGTGATGGAGCGCATGAAGGGTGTGCCCATCAGCCAAGTGGACCAGCTGCGTGCGGCGGGCGTGGACATTCCTAAGCTGGCACGCGATGGCGTGACCATCTTCTTTACCCAAGTGTTTCGCGATGGTTTTTTCCATGCCGATATGCACCCCGGCAACATCCAGGTCAGCTTAGAACCCGCCACCTTTGGCCGCTACATCTCGTTGGACTTTGGCATCGTGGGCACGCTCACGGAAACCGACAAAGAGTATTTGGCGCAAAACTTCACGGCCTTCTTCCGTCGCGACTACAAGCGTGTGGCCGAGCTGCACATTGAGTCGGGCTGGGTGCCCTCTGACACGCGTGTGGATGAACTCGAGTCTGCTATTCGCGCTGTGTGCGAACCTTACTTTGACCGCCCGCTGAAAGAAATTTCTTTGGGTCTGGTGCTCATGCGTTTGTTCCAAACCTCGCGTCGTTTCAATGTGGAGATTCAGCCGCAACTGGTGTTGCTGCAAAAAACGCTGCTTAACATCGAAGGCTTGGGCCGTCAGCTCGATCCCAATTTGGACTTATGGAGCACCGCTAAGCCATTCTTGGAAAGCTGGATGCTGGAACAAGTGGGCCCCAAAAAGCTATGGAAGCAATTGGTCGCCGAAGCGCCGCGCTACGCCAAGCTCATCCCTGAGTTACCGCGTTTGGTGCATGACTTCTTGAAGCATCGCCAAAACAATGACCACGCCCAGTTGCAGCTGCTCATCCAAGAGCAACGCCGCACCAACCGTCTGCTGCAAGGCATTGCTTGGGTGGGCGGTGGTTTTGTGCTCGGCATGCTTGCCATGCAAATTTTTGTGCGTCTGCACCATTTTTATTAATCACTTTGCGGAGTTGACCCGTGCTGCTCACACTCGTCATCGTCTATTTGCTGGTCACCATTGCCATCGGTTTGATGGCGGCCAAGCGCGTTCAAAACTCGTCTGATTTCGCCATCGCAGGTCGCCACCTGCCGATGGCCATGATCGTCACCACCACGTTTGCCACGTGGTTTGGTTCTGAAACCGTGCTCGGTATTCCGGCTAAGTTCGTGAATGGTGGTTTGCACGGTGTGGTGGAAGACCCATTCGGCGCAGGTTTTTGCCTCATCTTTGTGGGTCTGTTCTTTGCGGGCAAGCTCTACCGCATGACGCTCCTGACAATCAGCGACTACTTCCGCGAGCGCTATGGTCGCGTAGTAGAGGTGGTGTGCTCGCTCATCATCATGGTCAGCTACCTCGGATGGGTGTCGGCACAGGTCACGGCTTTGGGCTTGGTGTTCAACCTGCTGTCTGACGGTGTGGTCAGCATGGAGCTGGGCATGGTCATTGGTGTGGTGTCGATCTTGGCTTACACCTTGTTTGGTGGCATGTGGTCGGTGGCCATTACCGACTTCATTCAAATGATCATCTTGGTGGTGGGTTTGTCTGTTCTTGCGGTGTTTGCTGCTGATCAAGCAGGCGGTGCGGACAAGGTGGTGGCATTGGCCATCAGCCAAGACATGTTCAAGTTCTGGCCTGAGCCGAACATGAAAGATATTTTGTTCTTCTTTGCCTCAGCCATCACCATCATGCTGGGCTCCATTCCTCAGCAAGACGTGTTTCAGCGTGTCATGTCGGCCAACAGCATCAAGGCAGCTACGCATGGTCCCGTGATTGGTGGCATTTGCTACATCTTGTTTGCGTTTGTGCCCATGTTCTTGGTGGTCAGCGCCATGATCATCATGCCCGAGCAAGCCAAAGCGTTGATTGCCGATGATCCGCAAAAAGTGCTGCCCACTTTGGTGATGACGCAAATGCCGTTTGTCATGCAAGTGCTGTTCTTTGGTGCGTTGTTGTCGGCCATCAAGTCGTGCGCCTCGGCCACCTTGCTCGCGCCTAGCGTCACGTTTACCGAAAACATTTGGCGTCAGTTCCATCCCCACCAAACCGACAAGCAAGAACTGCGTGCCATGCGGGTGACGGTGTTGGTGTTCAGCATCTTGGTGCTTGGCTATGCCATTCGCATGCAAGGCACGTCGATATATGAAATGGTGTCTGGTGCTTACCAAGTGCCACTGGTGGGCGCGTTTGTGCCCCTCACGTTTGGCTTGTACTGGAAGCGTGCCACCACACAGGGCGCGATCTTTGCCTTGGTCATGGGCTTGCTCACTTGGGGCTTGTTCTTGGCGACGCCTGCGGGTGATGAGTTTCCGGCCCAATTGGCTGGGGTGTTGGCCAGTTTGGCAGGTATGGTGCTGGGTTCTTTGGGCCCACAGGCCATTCGCAATGCCCACGGCAGCCACCACAAACTGGTGGGCGCGGCCTAAGTCGACATGTCAGGCGTGAAAGACGGTAGGGCAGGTGCCTGTGCCCCCTTGAAATAGGGGCTGGGCGCCTATAATTCAGGGTTTTACCGAATCCTCCGCGCCATGCCAATTTATGCCTACAAATGCGGGTCCTGCGGCCATGCCAAGGACGTCCTGCAAAAAATTTCAGATGCACCGCTGACCGACTGCCCTGAGTGCGGCAAAGCCACGTTTTCTAAGCAGCTCACCGCTGCGGGTTTTCAGCTCAAAGGCTCGGGTTGGTACGCCACAGATTTCAAGGGCGGTTCGGGTGGTACGTCTGCCCCAGCTGCTTCGGCAGGTACTGCGGCCACCGCTGCAGTTGCGAACAGCGACAGCGCATCTGCAAGCACCAGTGCCAGTAGCACCGACACCACAGCCAGTAGCTCAGCTGCTTCGGGCGGTTGCGCCACAGGCTGCGCGTGCCATTAATTTTTAAATACCACTAGGGTCTTCATGCCGATTAAAAAATACCTGCTCGCAGGCCTCTTGGTCTGGACGCCACTGGTCATCACCGCGGCTGTGTTGAGCTGGTTGGTGGGTTCACTAGACAGTGCGTTCCTCAATACGCTGACCAAGCTGCGTCTCGTGTCTCCCGACATGATTTATTGGCTCGACCACGTGCCAGGCCTTGGTGTGATCTTGCTGGTGTTGGTCTTGTTGCTGACAGGTGCTTTGGTGTCGAACGTGGCCGGTCGTTGGTGGATGAAGCAATGGGACCGTTTGCTGAACCAAATCCCAATCGTCAAGTCCATCTACTCCAGCGTGAAGAAGGTGTCAGATACCTTGTTCTCTGACGGCGGCAATGCGTTTCGCAAAGCCTTGTTGGTGCAATACCCACACAGCGGCACATGGACCATCGCTTTCCAAACAGGCACACCTGTGGGTGAAGTTGCCAGCAAACTCGATGGCGAGTTTTTGAGCGTTTACGTGCCCACCACACCCAACCCCACCAGCGGCTACTTTCTGCTGGTTCCAAAGACCGATGTCATTGAGCTTGATCTCAGCGTTGACGAAGCTTTGACTTATGTAATTTCCATGGGTGCTGTCTCTCCCAGCATCCCCGCACTCAAAGAAAAGAGAAACTAAAAATGGCAATGCGCTCCCACTACTGCGGTCTCGTGACCGAAGCCCTCAATGGCCAAACCGTGAGCCTGTGCGGCTGGGTTAACCGTCGTCGTGACCACGGCGGCGTGATCTTCATCGACTTGCGTGACCGCGAAGGCTACGTGCAAGTGGTGTGCGATCCCGATCGCGCTGAGATGTTCAAAGTGGCCGAAGACGTACGCAACGAGTTCTGCGTGCAGATCAAAGGCTTGGTGCGCCCACGTCCTGATGGCACGACCAACGACAACCTCAAGAGCGGCAAGATCGAAGTGTTGTGCCACGAGTTGACCGTGCTCAACGCGTCTGTCACGCCTCCGTTTCAAATCGACGACGACAACTTGTCTGAGACCACACGCCTCACACACCGCGTGCTCGACCTCCGTCGCCCGTACATGCAAAACAACCTGATGCTGCGCTACAAAGTGTCGATGGAAGTGCGCAAGTACTTGGACGAAAACGGTTTTGTCGATATTGAAACACCGATGCTCACCAAGAGCACACCCGAAGGCGCGCGCGATTACCTCGTACCTAGCCGTGTGCATGATGGTCACTTCTTTGCGTTGCCACAGTCGCCTCAGTTGTTCAAACAGCTGTTGATGGTGGCGGGCTATGACCGTTACTACCAAATCACCAAGTGCTTCCGCGACGAAGACTTGCGCGCTGACCGTCAGCCTGAATTCACCCAGATTGATATTGAAACCTCGTTCTTGAGAGAGGAGGAAATTCGCGACATGTTCCAAGGCATGATCAAGCGCGTGTTCCAAAACACCATCGGCGTGGACCTTGGCGAGTTCCCTGTCATGACGTACCAAGACGCCATGCACATTTATGGCTCAGACAAGCCAGACCTGCGCGTGAAATTGCAGTTCACCGAAGTGACCGATGTCATGGGCGATGTGGACTTCAAAGTGTTCTCAGGCGCTGCCAACATGAAGGGTGGCCGCGTGGTGGCCCTGCGCGTGCCGAATGGTTCCGTGGAAGGCGGCGGCATCAGCCGTGGCGAGATCGACGCGTACACCGAGTTCGTCAAGATCTACGGGGCGAAGGGCTTGGCCTACATCCGCGTCAACGACCTGTCCAAAGGCCGTGATGGGTTGCAGTCACCCATCGTCAAGAACATCCACGACGCAGCATTGAATGCGGTGTTGGAGCGTTCAGGCGCGCAAAACGGCGACTTGATTTTCTTCGGCGCAGACAAAGCCAAGATCGTGAATGACGCCATCGGTGCTTTGCGCATCAAGATTGGTCACAGCGAGTTCGGCAAGAAGAACGGTTTGTTTGAAGACCGTTGGGCCCCAATGTGGGTGGTCGACTTCCCGATGTTCGAGTTCGACGACGAAAGCCAGCGCTATACCGCCGTGCACCACCCCTTCACCGCCCCCAAAGACGGCCACGAAGACTGGATGGTCACTGCGCCCGAGAAGTGCATCTCCAAGGGCTACGACATGGTGTTGAACGGTTGGGAAATGGGTGGCGGCTCCGTCCGTATCCACCGCGCTGACGTGCAACAAAAAGTGTTTGACGCTTTGAAGATCACGCCAGAAGAAGCCCAGCTCAAGTTCGGCTTCTTGCTCGACGCACTGCAATACGGCGCGCCTCCACACGGCGGCTTGGCCTTCGGTTTGGACCGCATCGTGACCTTGATGACCGGCGCTGAATCCATCCGCGACGTGATTGCTTTCCCCAAGACCCAACGCGCTCAGTGTTTGCTCACCCAAGCACCAAGCCCTGTGGACGAGAAGCAATTGCGCGAATTGCACATTCGCTTGCGCAATTTGGATGCAGCCAAGGCCTAACATTGGCTCAATGGCATTGGCTCAGTTGCACTTCGGTGCAAACGACAAAGGCTCCCTCGGGAGCCTTTTTTCATGTGTGCGATTTATTGCTGTGCGTCTAAATTCAAGACGCTTGCGAGTGGCACATCGTCAGGTGCGGTGTAGTCCGCTACGATCCATGCGCGACTCGGGTGTTCCGCTGCTTCATGTAAAAACTCTTTGATGATGCGAATCGAGCCAAAGTCGAGTGCGGCAAACGGTTGGTCTAGCAAAGTGATGGTTGCGCCTGAGGCAAGGGCCGCGATCACCATCACCTTGCGACGACTGCCTGCGGAGAGCATGTGCAGTTGCTTCTCGCGATGCTCATTCATATTCAGCGCATCAACCAAGTCGTTGAGTACTTCGTGATGCCACTGTGGGTAGTGTGGGCGCAGGGCATCCCAGCAAGCTTGCACAGTCGTGGCATCGTGTTCGGGGCTTTGCAGGTCGATCCAGAACACACCACCTTCAGGTGCAATCACCTTTCCAGCAGTGGGCTGCAGATCTCCTGCCAATAAGCGCAACAGCGTGGTTTTGCCTTTGCATTCATCACCACACACCCAGCTCACGCCAGGTGACCAAGTGAAAGATAAGTTGTGAATCGGGCCGCAAGTGACGCCTTGGACTTCGAGGTGAAACATAGATGAGGTACACATGCCGTTATCGTACGCAAAACAACTGCGTGATCTTCTGTGTATCGACTAGGATGATTGCAGTTATGACTGTCTCCAAATTCCCCGCTGTTCAATTTCATCTGCCCAAAGGCAGCCGTCACTTGGCCTATAGCTCAGTCGGCGACGTCAAAAGCCCGCATGTGTTGTTGTGCTTGCCTGGCTTGTTAGAAACCCGCGCCACGTTTGACTCGCTGCTGCAAGATGCTGAAGGGTTACATGGTTTGCGGGTGGTGAGCCTTGATGTGTGCGGACGTGGCGATGCCAGCATCTTGCCGGGTGACAAGGGCTACACCATGCAGGTGTATTTGGAAGACGTCGAACATTTCATTCGCGCCGAGTTGATGCCCGAAGGCAAGCCCGTGCCCTGCATCGAAGTCTTGGGCACGAGCATGGGCGGAATTTTGGGCATGTACTTGGCCAGCGATGTGCACAACCATGTCAGCGGTTTGTTTCTGAACGACATCGGTTTGGATTTGCCTTGGATGTCGATCTACGGGCTGTACGACGGCATGAAGAAAGACGGTCGTCTGCCCACGCCCGAAGAGATGGCTGCCAAGTTCAATGTGAGCATTGGCGCTGTTTTGGCGGTGCAGTCGCCTTCGCATTTTGATTTGCCCTACCGCAAAGACTGGAAGGGTATGAAGTTTGGCCACTTGTTGAGTGCATTCAAAGGACCGTTGCGTTTGATGCATGGCAGCGACTCTGGCGTGTGCACAGCTCAGCAGGTGAAAGAGTTGAAAAGCGAGTTTCCTAAGGCACAAGTGCTTGAGGTAGCGGGTGCTGCGCACCCTGTGCCGTTCAATGCAGCGGTGAACAAGTTTGTGTTGGCTTCTCTCGATTTGCCTGTTGCGCCTGTCGCCAAGGCTGAGCTACCTAAGGTCGAACCACACAAAGCCTTTAAGCAAATGGACATGGCTCTTGAACCGGGCTCAGTTTGGAAAGAAACCACTGTGGCAATCGATGAGCCCGTTGAGGTGATGACATCGGTGGAAGTGATGAAACCCTTAGAAGTAGCCGAGCCAACGCAGCCACCTAGCCTGTGGGCTTGGCTTAAGCGGCAGTTGTTAGGCACCACAAAGAAGTAACTTCTTTGGCACGTGCAGCGTGCAGTGGGTCGTTCTCGTCAGTCGCTTTGCCATGACGTGGCTTGATGTCGTGGCGGTTGGTCACTTGCAAACCCGCTTCACTGATCCAGTTCAGCAACTCTTCGCGGCTACGCAGCCCCAAGTGCTCAGCCAAGTCCGACAAGATAAGCCAACCTTCGCCATTGGGTGCGAGGTGCTCACGCAAACCACTGAGGAAACCACGCAACATGCGGCTGCCTTCGTCATACACAGCGTGTTCGATGGGTGAGCTGGGGCGCGCAGGCACCCACGGTGGGTTGCACACAATCAAGGGTGCTTGCCCTTCTGGAAATAAATTGGTTTGCAACAGCTCTACTTTGTCGATGCGTTGCAAGCGTTTCAAGTTTTCGTGTGCACAGGCGAGGGCACGTGGGTCTTGGTCTGTCGCGATGATGCGTTGCACGCCGCGTTTGGCCAACACGGCAGACAACACGCCAGTGCCAACGCCAATGTCAAACGCGAGTGATTTGTCTTTGATGGGCGTATTCGCTACCAGGTCTACATACTCGCCTCGCACGGGCGAGAACACGCCGTAGTGTGGGTAGATGCGGTTGTTGGGTGCATCACCTAAGGCTGTAATTTCGACACCTTTTTTGCGCCACTCGTGCGCACCCACCACGCCTAAAAGTTCGCGCAGCGACACCATGCAGGCATCACCATTGGCGGGGCCCCACGCTTCGGTGCAGGCTTGCTTCAAATCTGGTGCGCGGCGCAGGGGGATGGTGTAGTCGCCATCCAAAGGCACGATCACCATGGCCAAGATGCGGGCGCGTTGGCCCAAAGCGAGGCGATGTGCATTGAAGGCTTGTACGGGCGAGAGTTCAGTCTCTGGCTTTTTGTTTTTCTTTGGCTTGCGCTCAGTGCGACGGGCCAAGGCTTGCAGCAGTTGGCGAGCGTTGTGAAAGTCACCTTTCCACAACAGGCCCGTGCCCTCACAGGCCAAGCGGTAGGCTGTGTCGGCTGACATCGTGTCGTCAGCGGCTACCACGCGGCGAGGGGCTGCAGCGCCGCTTTCGGCGCGCCAGGTGGGTAAGTTGTCTAGTGGGGTTGGCATGGCGGCATCATAGAGGGCTGCTGCCATGTGTCTGGCTGTTACTGTGGGCTAAATTCCCAAATGACGCCTGTTTGCCAGCGATTGCTTTCTGGCTCTACCCAAAATTTCCCGCCCATGGCTACGGTATTGGAGTCTGCCAAGTGTGTAAAGCGAACGAAGGGTTTGATCGATTCGCCATTGCTCAATGCCACATTCATGGCGACTTGTGCATATTGCCCTCGGCGTTGGGTGTTCACGATGTCTTTGTAGCCCGTATTGACTTCTGACAGCTTGGATGTGTGTCGGCCGTAAATCAACATCCCAGCATCTATTTCCCACATATCGCCGCTTGACCAGCGAACTGGCAGCCAGAGCTGACTGGCGCTGCGTTGATAGCCACCATAGGTCGTACCTTGGAAGGTAGAGGTGCCTCGAAGGTCATTCCAGAGTGTGTGGTACGCCAAGCCGGAGAAGAATCCTTCTTTGGTCGGACTGTCACTGAACAAAGGGAACAAGGCTCGCCAACGTGTTTCTAGGTTGGTTACCCCACTCATGCTGCCTGAGCTTTTGCTGTCGTAATTTTGTCTGCCCAGCAAAATATCGCCTTCAAATTGACCCAGCGGCATAGGCGCCCATTGGTTGATGCGCGAATGCAAACCAATTTCAGGCCCCTTCAATTGCATGAGGTCTGGCTCTTTGTATGAGTTGAAGCCTGCACTCAAACCCCATTGGACGTAGGTGTTAGTTGGCTCAGTTGTCTGTGCCCAACTCATGGGTAAGGTCGCTAGGGTAAGAATTGCAATGAGTATTTTTTTGGCATGCGCAGTTTTTACCAGACTTTTGTGTAGCTTATGAGCTGAGGCACACTTGCGCTCACAACATGAAAACATTCAAAGTCGCCACCTACAACATCCACAAAGGCGTGCAAGGCCTAGGGCCTGCGCGTCGACTTGAGATACACAACCTCGGACACGCCGTTGAGCAGTTTGATGCCGACATAGTGTGCCTGCAAGAAGTGCGCGCCTTCAATCGCCAGCAAGCTCGCCGTTTCAAGCATTGGCCTACGCAAGGCCAGGCTGACTTTCTGGCGCCTGAAGGCTACACGCCTGTCTATTGCACCAACGCCATCACCAAACACGGCGAGCACGGTAACGCCTTGCTCAGTCGCTGGCCCGTGCTGCAGCACCGCCATGAAGACATGTCGGACCATCGCCTTGAGCAACGTGGCCTTTTGCATGTCTTGCTACAACTGCAAGAGCGCGAAGTCCATGTCATCGTGGTTCACCTCGGGCTTTTGCCAGGAAGCCGAATTCGCCAAACGCAGCAATTGCACGATTTCATCGAACGCGAAATTCCTGCCAATGCACCACTGTTGGTGGCAGGTGACTTCAATGATTGGGGTAGCGCCGTGGCACGCATGATGGCCACTGTGGGCTTGCACACCAATCAGGGTAAGGCGCACCCTACGTACCCCTCGCGTTTGCCGCTGGTGCAGCTCGACCACGTTTACGCCCGTGGCGTGCATCGCGTGGCTACGCACGTGCCGCGTGGCCCGATTTGGGGCCAAATGTCCGACCACTTGCCTTTATTGGTCGAGTTTGCTTGGGATGCGCCTTGAGTCATACACACGCTCATTCACACGACATGCGCCTGTTGATTGGCGGTGTGGATTTGTTTGCGGCCATGGTCGAAGCCATGGATGCGGCGCAGCATGAGGTATTGCTAGAAACCTATATCTTTGACTTTGCTGGATCGGGGGCCGATGTAGGCCAAGCACTTGTCCGCGCAGGGCAACGGGGTGTGCGCGTGTGTGTGGTGGTTGACGGGGTCGGTACAGGTGAGTTGCCTGCGCTATGGGCTCAACGATTTGATCAAGCCGGTGTTCAGGTGCGTGTTTTTGAACCCGCTGTCGGTCTAGGTTTCTGGTTGCCACATCGTTGGCGGCGTATGCACCGCAAGCTGTGCGTGGTGGATTGTGCCGTGGCGTTCTGTGGCGGCATCAACATCTTGGACGACTACCTCGACCCGCATGTGGATGGCTTGCTCAAATTTCCTCGTTTGGACTATGCGGTGCGCATGCAAGGCCCTTTGGTTGATGCGGCACACGACACCATGACGCAGCTGTGGTCGCGCATCGAGGCCGTCCGCGATTTACGCAGCCAAGATTTGAGTCGCGCAATTGACGCTTTGCGCAGCGCATCGCAGAAGCTGCATTTGCCTGCGCGAGATGAAACGCAGCTTGTTCTGCGGGATAACGTGCGCCATCGCACCCACATCGAACGCACCTATCGCAAAGCCATTGGTGCGGCGCGGCACGACATTCTTGTGGCCAATGCTTATTTCTTTCCAGGGCTGCGGTTGCGCCGTGCTTTGGTGATGGCGGCGCGCCGTGGCGTGCGTGTGCGTTTGTTGTTGCAAGGGCAGTACGAATACTTCTTGCCCTACCGCGCGGCGCGTCAACTGTATGGTCAGTTGATGGCGGCCGGCGTGGAGATTTACGAATACCACGCCAGCTTTTTGCACGCTAAGGTGGCGGTGGTCGATGGCAAGTGGCTCACCGTGGGCTCCTCTAACCTTGACCCTTTCAGCCTCCTGCTGGCGCGTGAGGCCAATGTGGTGGCACACAACCCGCCCTTGGCCCAAGCGCTACAAGCCAGTTTGACGGATGCCATCGCGCAGGGCGCTACCCGTGTGGACCCTCACGCTTATCTCAGCCGTGGCTGGCGCGAACGCTTGGTCGATGCCTTGGCCTCAGCCGTGCTGCGCTTTGGCGTGTTCTTAACGGGTAAACGCTACTGAACTCTGCGCACATAGGGTTTTTGCTTCGCTGATACCATCATCCCTATGACTGCAAAAGACAACTTCGAAGGCACGCCCGTTTCTGTCAAGATCCGCGAGCGCATTGCTGCCTCACGCAAACGCTTCCACAGCAATGACAACATTGCTGAGTTCATCCAACCTGGCGAATTAGAAGCCCTGCTCGACGAAGTCGAAGTCAAGATGCAAGGCGTGCTCGACAGCTTGGTGATTGACACCGAGCACGACCACAACACCGGCGACACCGCTCGCCGCGTGGCCAAGATGTACTTGCAAGAAGTCTTCAAAGGCCGCTACGTCAAAGCACCGGCCATCACCGAATTCCCCAACGCTGAGCATTTGAATGAGCTGATGATCGTCGGCCCCATCACTGTGCGCAGCGCCTGTAGCCACCACTTTTGCCCCGTCATCGGCAAGATTTGGATTGGCGTTTTGCCCAACGAGCGCACCAACGTCATTGGTTTGTCTAAGTACGCACGCTTGGCCGAATGGGTCATGGGCCGTCCCCAAATTCAAGAAGAGGCCGTGGTCCAGCTGGCCGACCTCATTCAAGAAAAAACACAGCCCGATGGCTTGGCCATCGTGATGGAGGCCAGCCATTTCTGCATGTCATGGCGCGGTGTGAAAGACATGGACAGCAAGATGATCAACTCGGTCATGCGCGGTGCTTTCTTGAAAGACCCCAACTTGCGTCGTGAGTTCTTGTCTCTGATCCCCAAATAAGGATAAATGCCATGTTGGTTCGTTTGCTATACGTCAGCCGTTCGGTCAAACCCGAAACCCCAGAAGAGACAGAATCTATTCTCAACAGCTCCCGCGAGCACAACATTAGTAACGGCATTACCGGCGTGCTGTGTTTTGGTGGCGGCATTTACTTGCAAGCCATCGAAGGTGGCCGCAACCAAGTGAACGCTCTTTACACCCACATCGTCAAAGACCCGCGCCACAAAGACGTGGTGATCTTGGACTACCAAGAAATCACCGAGCGACGCTTTGGTGGTTGGACCATGGGCCATGTGCGCCTCGACAAACTCAACCCATCCATCGTGTTGAAGTACTCTGAAACACCTGAGCTCGACCCCTACGGTGTGTCGGGTAATGTGTCGTTCGCGTTGCTGGAAGAACTGATGGCCACTGCGTCCATCGTCGGTCGCGCTTGATGTGACTTTGATCGGCTGCGACTTCAGCAGCAGCCCCACCAAACGTAAACCCATCGTCGTGGCTGTCGGCCACGCCAAGTCTGGTCGCGTGCAGCTACAAAGCCTGCTGCGCTTTGACACCCTTGCATCCTTTGCTAATTGGTTGAAGCAGCCCCAGGCGTGGGTGGGCGGTTTCGATTTACCTTTCGGTTTGCCGCGCGAGTTGGTTGAAACCTTGGGCTGGCCCACCAACTGGCTGCCTTGCATGCAGCACATCACCGCACTCAGCCGCGCCGAGATACGCGACACCTTCAAAGCCTTTTGCGATGCACGCCCTGTGGGCGGCAAATTTGCCCATCGCGCTACAGATACTCCCGCAGGCTCAAGCCCATCCATGAAGTGGGTCAACCCACCCGTCGCCTACATGCTGCATGCGGGCGTACCGTTACTCATTGAGGCAGGCGTCTCGTTGCCACGCTTGCACAGCGCAGACCCATCACGCATCGCACTCGAAGCCTACCCAGGCCTGCTGGCGCGTGAGCTGATTGGCAACACCAGCTACAAAAGCGACGACAAAGCCAAACAAACGCCCGAGCGCCTGATTGCCCGCAAGCAGCTGCTGCAAGCGCTGGAGGTGGGCCAAACCCGTTTGGGCTTGCGCCTCAAGCTCACCCACGCCCAGCACGACACGTTGGTCGACGATGCCAGCGGTGACAGCCTAGACGCCGTGCTTTGCATGGTGCAAGCCGCGTGGGCACTGGCCCAACACGAGGCAGGAGATGCTCACTATGGCCTTCCAGGGTGTGATTCGCTCGAAGGCTGGATCGTCACCGCTTAAAAAATGAATTAATTGGTATTAATTTTTGTGCCATTTTGGCTATAGTTGTGCATCGCAACAAAACTGCTTGGCGCAGAAGTTTTTATGAATCGCAAGGACTGGCTGATAGCGCTCTTGGCAGCCGTCATCGGTATTTTGGCTACTTTATGCGGCAGCTTGGTCGCTGGGTACCAGCACGAGAGAGCCGTTGCACGCCAGGCTGAGGTGGACTTTGCCAAACAGCTTGCAGTAGAGCGCGCCACAGAGCTAAAAGCGCTGAAGGACACAGGTTTGCGCTACATGACGGCTGCAGATGCGATGGTCAATCACTTGGTGTTCAACACTGCGCGAGAAAAATCGGTGGTCGAGTATTTGGCCATGGTGCAAAGCGCGGGAAACGAAGTGGTGTTAATCGCAGACGATGAACTCACCCGCCAAACCATGGCACTGACTCAATCCCTGACCCAGCTTCCCACCCCAAGCACCAAGCCGATGGCGCAGCGTTTGGCTGAGCTCAACGCCATGGTGGTGGATTGGATCAAGTTGTTCAAACACAGCTTGAATGCCCTGAAAGCCCAAAACGAAGAGGCCTTAGGCTTGCGCGCCAGTGCGCAGGTAGCAACCCCTCTCAAACGTTAATTTTTTGGAGTTGTATGAAGTACGTTGCAGCCGCTGTTGGGGCGCTGGTGTTGGTATTTTTCGGATCCCAGTATGTGGGCGAACGCATCGATCAGAAAGAGCAAGCCCTGTGCGTGGACAACTTTTACAAAACCGTCATCGCGCTAGATGTGCGCGGTGCGCCATCAAAGGACGAAGTAGAAATACTTTCACCCTTCATCTCATCCAAACTTCATGACAGCTTGTTGCAAGCCTCGGTTGCCGAAGAGAAGCACGCACTAGAAATGAAAGGTGATGAAGCCCCTTTGTTTGAGGGGCCTATGTTTTTGGGTGTGTGGGAAGGAGCCAGTCGTATGAAGGCAGCCACGCGCGAAGTGATGACGGGGCAAATCACCTATCTTGTGACTTTGCAGATGATGAGCCCCTACGACAAAGACCCAAACAACGATTGGAAAGACCGTGCCATCCTCATTCAAGAAAACGACAAATGGGTGGTGGACGAGTTGGTGTTTTTGATCAAAGAGGGCAGTGTGAACAACCGAACTTTGTCGCAGAGTTTTCTGCCCAAGTACTAACGCTCCGACTCCAAATCAGGAATCCGATTAAACGCAATCCGCATCGGCGCGTGGTCCAGCCCCGCTTGTGCGCTGGCAAAGTACACCGTGTTTTTGCCGTGCTTGCTGTTGAGCGTGTCTATCGCGGCCATCAGTTTGCGACGGTCTTTGGCGGGGGCGACTCGGGCTGACAACGAGCCTGACACATTGGGCGCAGTGCCTGCTGCCGCCGCATCTAAAGCAGCATCAGCCGCAGCTTCCTCAAACCCAAACAAATCGCCTGTGTGCTGACCCGCTTCAATCAGGCCGTGCAGCTGCACGCCCACACTCACGGGCTGGCGCAACAGGTGCAGGCCGCTGTGCCAGAGCTGCTCTAGCGTGTGCAGCAAAAACGCGGTGTCTTGGGTTTCGCCTACATGCGCGGCGCGGTCGTCACCCATCAGCCCACGGTTGCCGCCATAGCCGTGGCGGCAGCGCACATGCACGCTCATGCTGGTGGCGTACACGTTTTGCTTGCGCAGGCGCATGGCGGCTTTTTGTGTGAGGCGGTTGAGCACTGCAAACGCGCCTGCGGGGTTGCGCAGGTCGGGCGGCAGCACGTGCGAGTGGCCCAGCGACTTAGCCACCGTCTCACGCGGTCCGTACCATTGGCCGCGTAGCTTGTCGTACATCTCGGCCCCCGCCACGCCGCCCCATGCTGTGCGCAGCAGCTCGCGGGGCGCGGCATACAGCTGCTCCATCGTGTGAATGCCGCAGCGCTCTAGCCGCTGCACCATGCGCGGGCCAATGCCGTTGATCGCCTTGGGCTTGAGCCCATACAAACGCTGCGGCAGCTCGTGCGCCTCAATCACCGTCAGCCCATCGGGCTTTTGCATGTTCGACGCCAGCTTGGCCAGCAGCGTGTTGGGCGCAATGCCCACCGACGTGCGCATGCATTCGCCCAGCTGCGCCACTACCTCGGCCTTCACGCGCTCGGCCAGCCCCACCGCACGTTCGCGCTGTTGCCAGCGGCCGGTTAGCTCGCACTCCATTTCGTCAATCGACAGCACTTGTCGCACGGGGGCCAGCGTGTCCACCACCGCCACCGCTCGGTGGTGCATCTCTACATACTTGGCGTGGTCGGCCAGCACGATGGCAATGTCGGGGCACAGCCGCCGCGCTTCTGCCACACCCGTGCCCGTGCCAATGCCCAGCGCCTTGGCCTCGTAACTGGCGGCAATGCAGCACGACGTTTCGGCCAGCACCGGCACCACGCCCACAGGCCGCCCGCGCAGCGCGGGATTGAGCTGTTGTTCAACCGAAGCGAAGTAGCTGTTGAAGTCGACGAAGAGGGAGCGGAGCATGTGCTGTATTTAAACACAGTATATTTGAGTGTGTTTTTGCTTTAAACAGCCGTTTGTACGAACAAAATATAAACTATGGTTTTATTTTTTCAGCTATGGGAGTGCTTAGTGAAATTCGATGTTGATTATTGGCTGTGGAAAGACTGCAAGAGCGAGTGGGAAGCCTTTTGCCAAAACAACTTGAATGGTGTTTGGTACTTTAGATACGCAGCCGCCGCGTTGGCTTTGTTTGTTGCGTATTTATTTTGGGATGCAACAAGTATCGAAAAATATGATCATGGACTCAACTTCGCAATGCTTGCTCTGTTTTCTCTTGTGTTTGTGATTTACGCAATCGCGATGATGAAAGAGATAACAAAAATTGTGTTTTGGTGTGCAATTGCTTTCGGTTGCTTTCGGTTGCTATCTAGCTATATCAGGTGCAGGTACGACAGGTATTTGTATATTGATTGGGGCTTATTGGATTTCGAGTGCTATTAAAAATCGATAGTCAATGAAGGTAATTTTGTATGTCTCTGGAACCACTAAAACCCGAAGTTGAGGAAGCGATAAAGCAAGCTTTAAACAAAAGCTGGTCCGAGCGCACAGGGATTTGGACAAGTGAAAATTATCAGTGCCGATCAGCTAACCAATGCATGCAAACTTCACTTGTGATTCGTGAAAAGTTTGGTGGCCACATTCTAAAAACCGAAGTGCCCAGCACATCAAATGGGAAAATCCCGCACTATTACAACTTCATTGGAGGGCAGCGATATGACTTTACTGTTGATCAATTCAGTGGACCCGAACATGCAGGTTGGAAAGGTACGTACGAAGACGAGCGAGTCGACGTGGATGTTGTTGAGCAACGGCTAAATAATGACGCTTATCTTCAAGCGCTGTATTCCGCGTTTGACAGGGAATATAAAAAGCTACCGAATAGCGACATAACTTAAATACACCACCCCATATCCGCAGGCAACGCCTCCAGTTGCCGCAGTTGCTGAATAGCCTCCGCATCCGTGCGATACATGTGCAGCCTCGCATGCGCTTGCAGGCAGCCTGCGCGGCGCAGCACGGTTTCTACCGGTAGCTTCATGCCGCTGATGTGCAGGCTGATGCCGCGCTCGCGCAGCATGGCTTCTAGCTTGGCGAGGCTTTCTACGCCTGTGGCGTCGATGCGGTTGATGGGCAGTGCAAACAGGCACACATGGCGCACGTTGGGGTGCTGGCCTAGATGCTCCATGATGGCTCGCTCTAGGGTGCTGGCTGCAGCAAAGTCCAGCTCGGCATCCATGCGCAGGGCGTAGAGGTGGTTGGCCAAGGGAGGTAATTTCCACAGGTGGCGGTCGCGCAGGCTGCCGTCGGGGTGCAGGCCCACTTCAATGATGCGCGGGTGCAAGCGCGTGTGCAAAAAGTGGCTCAGGCCCATCACCACCCCGGCCAGCACGCCCCAATACAAACGCGGGGCCGACAGCAGGGTGATGACAAACGTCACCACCGCCGTAGCGGCCTCGACACGGTTGATTTTGTAAAGCTGCACAAACGCGCGTGGTTTGATGAGGCCCAACACGGCGGCCACCACGATGGCCGCCAACACCGACTGCGGCACAGGCTGCAACACCGCGGTGAAGCACAAGAGGATGACCAAAATCACTGCCACCGAAAAGATGGTGGCCCAGGCCGACTGCGCGCCTGCATACAGGTTGAGCGCCGAGCGGCTGAACGACGAGCTGGTGGGAAACGCGCCGCACAAACCCGACGCCACTTTGGCTAAGCCTTGGCCAATGAGGTCTTGGTCTTGGTCCCAGCGTTTGCCGCTGCGGTCGTTGTCTACCTTGGCGCTGGATGCGGTTTCTAAAAAGCTCACCAACGTAATCACCAACGTGGGCAGCACCAACTGTTTGAACATTTCCCACTCAATGACGCTGGGCACAAACAAGGCAGGCAAGCCCTGCGGCAACGCGCCCACCACCGCCGTGCCCGAGGCCTCTAGCCCCAGCGCCCAGCTAGCGCCCGCCGCACCCAGCACCACCACCAACACGGTGGGGAAGGTGGGCCGCCAGCGCCGTGCCAACAGCAGCAACACCAGCGTGACCACGCCAAACACCAAGCTGGCCCAGTCAACGCCCGCGCCTATGACCAACGTGGACCAGCCATTTGTAAAACCCAACATCGCCGGAATTTGCGACGAGATGATGAGCACGCCCGCACCCTGTGTGAACGCCATCAACACCGGCGAGCTGACCAAGTTGAGCAGCCAGCCAAAACGCGCAAAGCCCAACACCACTTGCAGCAAGCCCGTCATGAGTGACAGCCACACCGTGAGGTTGACCCACTCGGCACTGCCAGGCGCCGCCATGCCGCTGAGCGAGGCCGATACCAAAATAGCTGTCAGCGCCGTAGGCCCCACCGACAAACGCTGCGACGCGCTAAACAGCACCGCCATCAGCGCAGGCAACAGCGACGCATAAATGCCGGTGATGAGCGGCATACCCGCCAACGCCGCATACGCCACACCTTGCGGAATAACCATGAGGCCCACGCTCAGCCCCGCGAATGCTTCGCTCTTCAGGAGTTGAGGGGTGGGCTTGGGCCAGTTGAGGAACGGGAAGAAACGCTTTGCAGAGTGCATGTGCTAATCGTAACGGCTGGCTCACCACCTGATACGCGGTGGTTTGCACAATGCAGGTTTTGGTTTGAGGTGGTCGATGTTTTTTACACGGAGCAAGCAGATGGCAGCAAAGATGCAGGGCATGCGGCTTTTGTTGCGTGTCTTGGTTGTTTCGTTCGCGGTTTGCGTGTGCATCACCACGCCCGCGCACGCATGGCCCGGCATCGTCACCCATGTGAGCGATGGCGACACGGTGTGGGTGCAGCCGCTGCATGGCGGCGAGGCACACAAGGTGCGGCTGCTGGGCATTGATGCGCCCGAGATTTGCCAGCCGTGGGGCCCACAGTCACGTGCCGCTTTGCACGCCGCGCTGCAAGGCCAAGTGGTGGAGGTGCGTGCCCGCACGCGTGACAGCTATGGCCGCTTGCTGGCGCAACTCACGCGCCAAGGCAACGATGTGGGCGCATGGATGGTGGGGCAGGGCTATGCGTGGTCGTACAGCTACAAAAGCAACGCAGGCCCGTATGAGGCGCTGCAGCTACAGGCGCAAACGCAGCACTTGGGGCTGTTTTCAGATGGGCGGGCTTTGCAGCCGAGGTGGTTTAGGAAACGCTTTGGGTCGTGCCACACACCGGGCAGCTAGCGTTGCGCTGCAAGCGCACTTCGTTCCACTCCATGCCACGGCCATCCAGCATTTGCAGGCGGCCCGTCAGGCGTGAGCCAATGCCTGTGATGAGCTTGACGGTTTCCATGGCTTGCATCGTGCCGATCACGCCCACAAGCGGCGCGAGCACGCCCATGGTGGAGCACAGCACTTCTTCGGGCGCTTGGTCGGGCGGGAAGATGCAGGCATAGCAGGGGGATTTGTCGTCACGCGCGTCGTACACCGACAGCTGGCCATCCATGCGAATGGCCGCGCCTGAGACGAGCGGCACTTTGTGCTTTACACATGCGGCGTTCACGGCTTGGCGGGTGGGGAAGTTGTCGCAGCAGTCCACCACCACGGTCACGGTGGGCACGAGGGCGTCGAGTTGGGCGGCGTCTAGCTTGTGGGACAGCGCGGTCACGCGCACTTCGGGGTTGAGGGCCAGCATGGCGTGTGCGGCTGACTCCACCTTGGGGTGGCCCACACGCGCGGTGGAGTGGGCGATTTGGCGTTGCAAGTTGGTGAGGTCGACCGTGTCATGGTCAGCAATGGTGATGTGGCCTACGCCGCTTGCAGCTAAGTACAACGCAACGGGAGAACCCAAGCCACCTGCACCCACCACCAGAACATGGCTGTCAACCAAGCGCTGCTGGCCTTCGATGCCCACATCGTCAAGCAGGATGTGGCGCGAATAGCGCAGCAGTTGGTCGTCGTTCACCGCAAACTCAGTGTTGAGTTATTTCTCTTTTTTCTCAGCAGGACGCTCGCTTTGCGTCTTGCTGGCCAACACGGGTTGGCCTTTGAGGCGTTTCAAGGCTTGCTCGAGTTGGAAGTCTTTGTCGCTGCCAAATTCAGGTGGGCGGCGTTCGCTGTTGGGCTTTTTGGATTCTTCTTCCAAACGCTTCATGGCTTCTTCGCGGGCCTTCTCTTTTTCTTTTTCCTTGGCTGCGTCTTTGGCATCTTTGCCTTGGCCGCTTTCTAAGTGCTTGTCGAGGTCGGCTTCACGCATGCGCAGGATGGCGTAAGGGCTGCCTTCGGCGGTGTCGTCCAGCAACACATCAGGCACGATGCCTTTCGCTTGAATGCTGCGGCCACTTGGTGTGTAGTAACGCGCGGTGGTAATTTTCAAAGCGGTATCAGGACCTAACTGGCGCACGGTTTGCACCGAGCCTTTGCCAAAAGTTTGGCTGCCCATGATGGTGGCGCGCTTGTGGTCTTGCAGGGCACCAGCCACGATTTCGCTGGCAGAGGCCGAGCCTTCGTTCACCAACACCACCAAGGGTACTGTGCGGTAAATGCCTTTGGTGTTTTGGTGCAAGCGGGCAACGGGGTCGTTGCCGCTGCTGCGGCGGTAGAACTCGGGCGATGCTTTGTAAACAAACTTGCTTTCAGCCAATTGGCCATTGGTGGATACCACGGCAATGTTCTCAGGCAAGAACACAGCAGACACAGCCACGGCTGCGTCCAGCAAGCCACCTGGGTCGTTGCGCAGGTCGAGCACCAAGCCTTTGAGCTTGGGTTCTTGTTTGTAGATTTCTTCGAGCTTCTTGGTGAAGTCGTCCACCGAGCGGTCTTGGAACTGGCTCAAGCGAATCCAGCCATAGCCGCTTTCCATCACTTTGCCTTTGACGCTTTGGGTTTTGATTTCCTCGCGAACGATGTTCACGGGGAAGGTGCGGTTTTCGTCTTTGCGATAGATGGTCAGCAGCACTTTGGTGCCAGGTTCGCCACGCATGCGCTTGACGGCTTCGTTGAGCGACAGGCCTTTGACGGCGGTGTCGTCAATCTTGGTGATCAAGTCGCCAGACTTCATGCCTGCGCGGAAAGCGGGTGAGCCCTCAATAGGCGACACGATTTTGATCAAGCCTTCTTCTTGCGTAATTTCAATGCCTACGCCTACAAAGCGGCCCGTCGTGCCTTCGCGGAATTCTTTGAAGGTCTTTTTGTCGTAGTACTGCGAGTGCGGGTCGAGGCTAGCGACCATGCCTGTGATGGCATCGCTGATGAGTTTTTTCTCGTCCACGGGCTCTACGTAGTCGCTCTTGACCATGCTGAACACAGCGGCGAGTTGCTGCAGTTCTTCCAGCGGCAGAGGGGCCATGTTGGCGCGTGCAGCGGTTTGCAGCGAAACAGTGGTCAGTGCACCGGTCAGGGCGCCGATGGCGACCCAGCCTGCAATCTTGAATTTTTGACGCATGTGGCCTTCGAGAAATAACAAATTTAACAGGTACTCAATATACAACGCGCCCAGAAGGCGCGCTGTAAGTCGGACGATTAGGCTTTGCCTTGTGTAGCTACTGCAGCAGCAGCTTTGGCTGCGGCTTCTGCATCACCCAAGTAGTAGTGGCGGATTGGTTTGAGGTTTTCGTCCAACTCGTATACCAAGGGAATGCCGTTGGGGATGTTCAAGCCCACGATGTCTTGGTCGCTGATGCCGTCCAAGTACTTGACCAAAGCGCGAATTGAGTTGCCGTGTGCGGCGATGACGATGCGCTTGCCAGACTTGATGGCGGGGGCGAGGGCTTCGTTCCAGAAAGGCACGACGCGTGACACGGTGTCTTTCAAACACTCGGTCAATGGCACGGGGTTGGGTTCAAAGCGGGTGTAGCGAGGGTCGCTGCGTTCGCTGCGGGGGTCGTTGGCTTCGAGTTCAGGAGGTGGCGTGTCATAGCTGCGACGCCAGACCAGCACTTGCTCTTCGCCATATTGCTTGGCCATGTCGGCTTTGTTCAAGCCTTGCAAGCCGCCGTAGTGGCGCTCGTTCAAACGCCAGCTTTTGACAACGGGCAACCAAGTGCGGTCCATCTCGTCTAAGGCGAGGAACAGGGTGCGAATGGCGCGCTTCAACACACTGGTGTAGGCCACATCAAACTCAAAGCCTTCGGCCTTGAGCAGCTTGCCTGCGTTCTTGGCTTGTTCGACGCCGGTGGGGGTCAGGTCCACATCGGTCCAGCCGGTGAAGCGGTTTTCAAGGTTCCAAGTGGATTCGCCGTGGCGGATTAATACGAGCTTGTACATGGTGATTCAAACAAAGTCAGTGAAAGATTGGTCATGATTTTAGAATGCTGCCCTGACTCGATACTTTTAACCCCCTGAACTGGATTCCCCCGTGAAATTTATTCTCGATAACTGGATGTTGATTGCCGTTGCTGCGAGCAGTGGTTTCTTTTTGCTCTTGCCAGTGGTGCAAGGAGCAACGGCCACCGGTATTTCGCCTGCTGAGGCTGTGCAATGCATGAACCGCGAAAAAGCAGTGGTGGTGGATGTGTGCGGTGCTGACGAATACGCTCAAAGCCACGTCAAAGGCGCCGTGAACGTGCCTTTGGACGAGCTGGAAGCTCGTTTGGACAAGGCCGTGAAAAACAAAAGCACGCCTGTGATCATGGTGTGTGCCGCTGGCGCCCGTTCGGCACGTGCCCAAGCCATTGCCCAAAAACTGGGTTACGAGAAGGTGCATTCGCTGCAAGGCGGACTGAAAGCTTGGAAAGAAGCTAATCTGCCTGTTGCCAAAGCTTAATTTCCGGAGAACCTGCCATGCCCGCCGTCAAGATGTACACCACCGCCGTTTGCCCATATTGCATTCGTGCCAAGCAGCTACTCACCTCGAAGGGCGTGGCCCAGATCGAAGAAATCCGCATCGACACCGACCCCGAGGCGCGTGCCCACATGATGGAAATCACGGGCCGTCGCACCGTGCCACAAATCTTCATTGGCGACACCCACGTGGGTGGCTGCGATGATTTGGTGGCCTTGGATGCCAAAGGCGGTTTGCTGCCTTTGTTGCAGTCTTGAGCTGACATAATTCAGCCATCCCGATTTGCTGCCCGCTTCGGTACTGCCGATGCGGGCATTTTTTTGTTTTAGGAAATCACAATGTCAGACGAACAAGCCACTCCAGTTTTTCAAATTCAACGCGTCTATTTGAAAGACCTGTCTTTGGAGCAACCCAACTCTCCCGCCATCCTGACCAGTACCGAGCAACCTTCGGTAGACATTCAGTTGGGCGTGGGCATGGAACAAGTGGCTGATGGCATCGTGGAAGTGACCGTGACTGCCACCGTGACAACCAAGATTGAAGACAAAACTGTGTTCTTGGTGGAAGCCAAGCAAGCAGGCATTTTTGAAGTGCGCAACTTGCCTGAAGACCAAATGGGGCCTGTCATCGGCATCGCTTGCCCACAAATCATTTACCCCTACTTGCGCGGCAACGTGGCAGACGTGATTCAACGCGCTGGCTTCCCACCTGTGCACTTGGCTGAAATCAACTTCCAAGCCATGTACGAACAACAGCAGCAACAAGCGGCTGGCTCAGTTCAGTAATTGCGCGTTTAGGCTGTCGATATGAAGATTGCCGTTTTAGGTGCAGGCGCGTGGGGCACAGCGCTGGCGATCAACGCTGGCGCACACCACACCGTGACGCTGTGGGCACGTGATGTGCCTCAAGCGCAAGCTATGCAAGCCGAGCGCGTGAACACGCGCTACTTGCCTGACTTGCCCTTCACCGCAGGCGTGCAAGTGTCTTGCGAGCCACTCGGCTCTTGGTTGGCAGAGCAAGATTTGGTGGTCATCGGTTCGCCCATGAGTAGCCTGCGCGGCGTGCTCACGCAACTTGCGCCCATTTTGGGTAGCAAGGTGCCTGTGGCTTGGTTGTGCAAAGGCTTTGAAGCGGTGCAGCCTGATACTTCCTCACACAGTGGTGTTGGTTTGATGGCCCACGAAGTCAAAGCCCAAGTGGCCCCCGCGCTACGCGGCGGCGCTTTGAGTGGCCCCAGCTTTGCGCAAGAAGTGGCACGCGGCATACCCACCGCTTTGGTGGCTGCCAGTGACGATGCCGCAACGCGCGACGCGATGGTGCAAGCCTTTCACAACAACAGCCTGCGCGTGTACGCCAACGACGACATCGTGGGCGTGGAAGTAGGCGGTGCAGTTAAAAACGTGTTGGCCATCGCCACTGGTTTGTGCGATGGTTTGCAGCTGGGCCTCAACGCACGCGCCGCACTCATCACACGCGGCTTGGCCGAAATCACACGCCTCGGCGTGGCGCTGGGTGCCAAGACCGAAACCTTCATGGGTCTGTCGGGCTTGGGCGACTTGGTGCTCACCTCCACCGGTGACCTGAGCCGCAACCGCAAAGTGGGCCTCGCCTTGGCGCAAGGTATGACCTTGCAACAAGCGGTGGACTCACTGGGCCACGTGGCCGAAGGTGTGTATTGCGCCCGTACTGTGGTGCAACGTGCGCAGCACCTCGGCGTGGACATGCCCATTGCTCAGGCGGTGGTGGCGTTGCTCGACGGTCAAATGACTCCCGCACAAGCTGTGGCTGTGTTGATGGGACGCGGAGCCAAGGGTGAAAACTGATCGTTGTGTTGCGGTGTTGCTTCTGGTGGGCTTGCTCGTTGCGCCAGTTAGTTACGCCAGTCAAGACCGCGCCAATATTGACCCTATTGATCCTTTGAACCCAGATCAAGCTGTTGCTTGGAAGGCCACACTCGGCAGTTACCGCGATTCAGTCACCAAATCCAACGCGACCGATATCAACTTACGCGGCAACACCCAAGACACCAAGTTTTGGTTGGGCTACTACCAAGACCAAGACAACTTCACGCAGTCGCGAGCAGGTTTTGAGCAGTCCACCAGCTTGGCCTCTTATGGTCAGTTGATTTCGTCATTGCAAGTGGCGAGTGGCGGCTTTGTGGGCGGCAGCATCACGTGGGATGGCAAGCAAGACAACGTCGATGGCTTTTCACCCTTGCTGGGTTGGGGGCGTACCAATACCAAGACCTATTACAACTTGAACTTCGATCCGAATGATTCGGTGTTGTGGGGTGGTACGTATTCGCAAAGTCAGCTGGGTCAGTTTTCGCTGTATCAAATTTTTGATGACCGTTTGAAAACTGGCCAGCGTGTGACGCACTTGGTGTGGCGTGGCACTTTGCTCAATGCCATGGGCTTGACGCTAGATGCGTTTGAGCGCTCAGGTGCTAGCGATGTGGGCGAGTCGAAGGTCAAAGGCAATGGCCTGTCGGCGACCTTGGACGTACGCAACTACTTTGTGCGAGTGGCGTATGACCAAAAGGCCAATTTCACAGATGCCAATATCACGCGTTTGGCGGTGGGCTTTCGCTTTTGATGCGCTTGGTGTTGCTTCTTTGTGCCCTGCTTAGTGCCTGTGGCGTGGTGACTGAGCAATCCTTCTATGAAGGCATTCGCGCTAACGAACGTGTCAAATCGGCGGGCACGGGGCAGGACGACAAGGCTTTGCCTGACTACGACCGATACCGTCAAGAGCGTGAGTTGTTGAAGAAATAACTTCTGTTTTTCTGAGCACGCTTCTCGCCTAGGGAATGAGCGGGTTCCTCATGCTGGGGTACCAGAAATCGTCACCCGCTCATTCCCTGGACGAGAAGACTGCGGCCGACAACGGGGTGTTTTTAAAACGTCTCGCGCAGGTTAGTTGCGTCAACGTCGCTTTAGTTCTAGCGAAGATTTTTTTATCTAACGATGTCGTGTGCGTGTGGCGCGGCGGCCAACGATTTCTGGTACTCCAGCATGAGGCGGCCGCTGTGCCTCACGCACACGACCTTAGCCGGAGAAAACAACCTCGAGTGCCAAGAAGCAACTCAAAGGCAAACCTCAAACTTCGAGGTTATCAATCAACCGCGTCTTGCCCAACTTAGCCGCCCCCAATACCACCAAGGGCTCAGCGCAGGGGCCGCTTACGGGTGACAAGTCATGCTGGCGGCGCAGGGTGATGTAGTCTGGAGCCCAGCCGCGTTGGCGCAGTGCATCCATCGCCGCGGCTTCGGCAGCAGGAACATCCAGCTGGCCAGCGGCATTGCCTGCACGGGCAGCAGCAGCCAAGCCTTTCAAAGCCATTGACAGTTGCACGGCTTCGGCCCGTTCTTCGGCGCTGAGGTAGCCGTTGCGTGAGCTGAGGGCCAAACCGTCTTCGGCGCGGCGGGTTTCGCCGCCGATGATTTCGATGGGCAAGGCCATTTGCTGCACCATACGGCGGATGACCATGAGTTGTTGGTAGTCCTTCTTGCCAAACACGGCCAAGTCGGGCTGCACGATGTTGAACAGCTTGTGCACCACGGTGCTCACGCCCACAAAGAAGCCGGGGCGGAACGCACCTTCCAAAATGTCGGCCAGCTCGGCGGGTGGGTGCACCTTGAACACTTGGGGTTCGGGGTAGAGGTCTTTTTCAGACGGCGCAAATACCACGTCGCAGCCGTTGGCTTCCAACAGGGCGCAGTCGTTTTCTAGCGTGCGGGGGTAGGTGTCAAAGTCTTCGTTGGGCCCAAATTGAAGGCGGTTCACAAAGATGCTGGCCACGGTCATGCCGTCTGTGCTAGCGCGCTGATCGACCTCTTGGCGAGCCATTTGCATCAGCTCTAAGTGGCCTTGGTGCAGGTTGCCCATGGTGGGCACAAAGGCGCGCAGGGCGGCCGGCTTTAAAGCGCGGCGCAGGTCCGCGAGGGTGTGAACGATTTGCATGAAACGAGAGGCGTTGGGTTAGGCCCACGCGTGTTTGGCGTTGTCGGGGAAGGTGCCGTTTTTCACCGCGGCAACATAGGCGCTCATGGCGGCTTGCACGCTGGCTTGGCCTTCCATGAAGTTGTGAACAAACTTTGGGTTCTTGCCCAAGTTGACGCCCAGCATGTCGTGCATGACCAGCACCTGGCCAGCCGTGCCGTTGCCTGCGCCTATGCCAATGGTGTGGCAAGTGGGCAGCTCTTGCGTGAGGGCGGTAGACAGTGGCTCGGGCACCATTTCCAGCACCAGCATGGTCGCACCTGCGTCTTGAAGGGCTAGGGCTTCTTGGCGCAGCTTGTTGGCCGAGTCGCCACGGCCTTGCACGCGGTAGCCGCCAAGAGCATGCACGGTTTGTGGGGTCAGGCCCAAATGTGCACAGACGGGGATGCCGCGCTCGACCAAAAAATGCACGATGTCGGTGGTCCAGCCGCCGCCTTCGAGCTTGACCATGTGAGCACCCGCTTGCATCAGAACCGTTGCACTGCGTAAGGCTTGCTCTTTGGATTCTTGGTAGCTGCCAAAGGGCAGGTCGCCAATGATCCATGCAGTGCCTTGCACGCGACGGATGCCACGGGCCACGCTTTCCACGTGATAGCGCATGGTGTCGAGCGTCACGCCCACGGTGCTGCTGAGTCCTTGGCAGACCATGCCCAGTGAGTCGCCCACCAAAATGCATTCCACGCCAGCGGCATCGGCCACGGCCGCAAAGGTTGCGTCGTAGGCGGTGAGCATGGTGATTTTTTCACCACGCGCGCGTAGCTCGTTCAAGCGAGGCAAGCTGATGGGTTTGCGAGCGGCGACGGGGGAAGCGGGGGGCAAAGTGCCGTAGGGCGAAGCGTTGGTGTTGCTCATGGTTGCCTCGGTATGGGGCAGTGTTAGGTGGGTGTGTAGGCCAAACGCACGTAAATAGGGGCAAAAGCCTCAGCCTGTGTGATTTCAATCAGCGTTTCTTTGGCCAGCTCAAGCAGGGCGATGAAGGTCACCACCAGCACGGGCACGCCTTGTTCGGGATTGAACAGGTTTTCAAACTCGACAAAGCGTTTGCCTTGCAAGTGCTTGAGCACGATGCTCATGTGCTCGCGCACCGACAGTTCTTCGCGGCTGATCTTGTGGTGCTGCACCAGCTTGGCACGCTTCAAAATGTCTGCCCAAGCTTGCTGCAACTCGACCACATGCACATCTGGAAAGCGGGGTTGCAGCGATTGTTCGATATAGACCTGCGCACGCAAGAAGTCGCGGCCAAACTGCGGCACTTCATTGAGCTTGGCTGCGGCCAACTTCATTTGCTCGTATTCGAGCAAGCGGCGCACCAGCTCTGCGCGTGGGTCTTCGGGCTCTTGGCCTTCAGCCACTTTCTTTGGCGGCAGCAGCATGCGTGATTTGATTTCAATCAGCATGGCGGCCATCAGCAGGTATTCGGCGGCAAGCTCTAGGTTGCGGCTGCGAATCTCGTCCACATAGCTCAGGTACTGGCGCGTGAGCGCGGCCATGGGGATGTCGAGGATGTTGAAGTTTTGCTTGCGGATGAGGTACAGCAGCAAATCCAGCGGGCCTTGGAAGGCCTCTAGGAAAACTTCCAGCGCGTCTGGCGGGATGTACAAATCCTGCGGCATGGCAAACAGCGGCTCGCCATACAGGCGGGCCACGGCCACGTTGTCGATCACCTCTGGCATGACAGAGGCGATGTGTGCCTCGTCGTTAGGCAGGGTGGGGTCGGCAGGATGCACGGTGGGCGCTTAATCGGAAGGGCTTAGGCCAAGACCGAAGGTCTTTAGGCGTTCGTTTGGTAAACGTACGGCTTTTGCGCCACGCGGCCCGCTTGCACGTCTTGCTGGATTTCGGTGTTCACTTGTTTGTCCCACAGCAAAGCGCGGCCATCGCGTTGGGCTTTTTCGAGCTGAGGGTTCTTGGCCTTGAGCGACTCGATGAACTGAGTGGCTTCTGAGGTGTAGTGGTCGCGTTGAAAAATCGACATGGTGAGCTTCCTAATTGGATTTCTTGAGATTGCGTAGATTTTAACGACCGAGGGCCAAGGCCAAACCATGGCTCAAATCGGGCACAAGGTCTGTGTCAGGTAAGGCGTGCAGCAGGCCGCTGCGTTGCGCCATGTCCAGCGGCTGGTGCCCTAGACCACAGACGATGAGGCGCACCTGCTTTTTCTTGCAAGTGCGGGCCAAGGCCAGTAGCGCGTCAGCGCCTGACGAGTCCACATAAATGAGGTTTTTCAGGTCCAACACCACTGCTTGAGCGGGCAGGCTTTCTTCGATGGCCTCCACCAGCTTGACCGCACCAAAGAACAAGGCGCCATACAAACGGTGGGCGTGCACGGCGGTTTCGTGGCCTGCCAGTTCAGGAAATGCATCGGCTTGCACATGTTCAGCACGGCTGAGGCTAGAGATGCGATAAATGAAGGTCAGGCATGCCGCTATCAGGCCGACCTCAACTGCCACTGTCAAATCAACAATGACCGTGAGCAAGAATACCGACAAGAGCGTGGCGCGGTAGGGCAGGCGGAATTGGCGCAGATGAACAAACTCATGCCACTCTCCCATGTTCCAAGCGACGAACATCAAAATGGCTGAGAGTGCGGCCAACGGCACATCGCCTGCCAATGGTGCTGCCACCAACATGACCACCAGCAATGTCACGGCATGCACCATGCCAGCCACAGGGCTGTTGCCGCCGTTTTTTACATTGGTCACGGTGCGGGCAATCGTGCCGGTGGCAGGCATGCCGCCGAAGAAGGGCGTGATGATGTTGGCAATGCCTTGAGCCATCAGCTCTTGGTTGGCATCGTGGCGGTCGCCGTAGGGGCCGTCGGCCATCATTTGGTCGGCAATGCGGGCGCACAACAACGATTCGATCGAGCCCAACAAGGCCAGCGTAGTGGCGGGGATGAGCAAAAACTTGGCGGTGTCCCAGCTGAACTCGGGCCATGCAAAGGCAGGCAAGTTGCTAGGAATGCTGCCAAAGCGAGAGGCGATGGTTTCGACCTCCAGCCCCATTATTTTGGCTGCGACGGTTGCACCCACCAACACCACGATAGAGCCGGGGATGGTGGAGAAGTTTTTGGTGCTGGGCATGGCGTTGGCCAAACGTGGCAAGGCCAGCTGCCAAAACGCGAGCAACACCAAACACACCACAGCCAAGCCCAAGGCTTCGGCGTTGAGCGTGCCAAAGCTGTCGCTCAGTGTGCGCAAGATGCCAAAAAAGTCAGCCGGCATGGCTTTGACTTGTAGGCCAAAAAAGTCCTTGAGCTGCGACACCATGATGAGCACTGCAATGCCGTTGGTGAATCCAATCACCACCGCCACAGGAATGAAGCGAATCAGCGTGCCCAAGCGCAGCAAGCCCATGGCAAACAACATCACGCCTGACATCGCGGTGGCGATGATGAGGTTGGCCAAACCATAGCGCTCCAAGATGCCATAGACGATGACGATGAACGCGCCCGCAGGCCCGCCAATCTGCACGCGGCTGCCTCCCAAAGCAGAAATCAAAAAGCCCGCAATGATGGCGGTGAACAAACCCGCTTCAGGCTTGAGCCCCGACGCAATGGCAAACGCCATGGCCAGCGGCAACGCCACCACCCCAACCGTGATACCCGCGCCCACGTCTTGGTAAAAACGTTGGCGGGTGTAACCCTTCAAAGAGTCGACGACGTGGGGGCGGAAAAAGTTGAGCATGAAGAGTCTTAGAGCTAATCGGGGTCGGAACCCAATTAATGGATACGCATACCGGGTTTTGCGCCGGGCCATGGGTGCAGCACATAAATGCCGGGCTCTGCCTTCTCATCTGCATGGCTAGCGGCAAGCACCATGCCCTCAGACACACCAAACTTCATCTTGCGCGGGGCCAAGTTGGCCACCATCACGGTGAGCTTGCCTTTGAGGTCTTCGGGCTTGTACATGCTGGCCACGCCGCTGAACACATTGCGCGTTTTGCCCTCGCCCACATCGAGCGTGAGGCGCAACAGTTTGGTGGAGCCTTCCACCGCTTCGCAGTTGACGATTTCTGCAATGCGTAAATCGACCTTCGCAAAGTCATCGATGCTGATGGTGGGGGCGATCTCTTCGCCGCCTGGCGTGACTTTTTCTTCCGCCACAGCTGGTGGCTCAAACAAGGCTTCGAGTTGTTCGGGGGTGACGCGTTGCATAAGGTGTTGGTAGGGTTGAATGTTGGCTACATAGCCTGTGGTGTTCCAGTTTTGCATGGACGTGCCGGTGAAGGCTTCGACCGCCTGTGCAAGTGAGGGCAACACGGGCGCCAAGTAGCGGCTCAGCTCGGCAAACGCATTGATGAGCAACGAACACACTTGGTGCAGGGCTTCGTTGTTGGCGGCGTCTTTGGCCAAGTCCCAAGGCTTGTGTTGGTCCACGTATGAGTTGACTTTGTCGGCCAGCAACATGATTTCGCGGGCGGCTTTGCCGTACTCGCGTGCGTCGTAGGCTTGGGCGATGCTCTCTTTGGCAGCGTGAATGTCATTTAGCAACGCAGTGCCTTGCTCGCCAAAACTTTGCGTGAGCTTCCCTTCGAATCGCTTGGTCAAGAAGCCCGCTGCACGCGACGCGATGTTGACGAACTTGCCAATCAAATCGCTGTTCACGCGCAGCATGAAGTCTTCGGCATTGAAGTCCACGTCTTCGTTTTTGCTGTTCAGCTTGGTGGCCAAGTAGTAGCGCAACCACTCGGGGTTCATTCCGAGGCTGAGGTACTTGAGCGGGTCAAGGCCCGTGCCACGGCTTTTGCTCATCTTCTCGCCGTTGTTGACGGTGAGGAAGCCGTGCACAAACACGTTGTTGGGTGTCTTGCGGCCGCTGAAGTGCAGCATGGCGGGCCAGAACAAAGTGTGGAACGTGACGATGTCTTTGCCGATGAAGTGGTATTGCTCCAACTTGTCGTTGGCCATGTAGGCGTCGTAGCTCTCGCCGCGTTTGTCGAGCAAGTTTTTCAGCGATGCCAAGTAGCCCACAGGCGCGTCAAGCCATACATAAAAGTACTTGCCCGGAGCGTCTGGAATTTCGATGCCAAAGTAAGGCGCGTCACGCGAGATGTCCCAGTCGCCCAAGCCTTCGCTGGTTGTGCCATCGGGGTTGGTGCGCACGGTGAACCATTCTTTGACCTTGTTGGCCACTTCGGGTTGCAGCTTTCCGTCTTGTGTCCACTTCTCTAAGAACGCCACACAGCGTGGGTCAGACAGCTTGAAGAAGAAATGCTCTGAGCTTTTCAGCTCAGGCTTGGCACCCGACAAGGCTGAGAACGGGTTGATCAGGTCGGTGGGGGCGTAGACCGCGCCGCACACCTCGCAGTTGTCGCCGTACTGATCGTGGGCGTGGCACTTGGGGCACTCGCCTTTGATGAAACGGTCGGGCAAGAACATGTTCTTCTCTGGGTCGAAGAACTGGTCAATCGTGCGGCGCTCAATCAGCGAGCCGCCTTGCACTTCGGGGATGTCGCGCAAGTCACGGTAAATCTGGCGGGCCAGCTCGTGGTTCTCGGGTGCATCGGTGCTGTGCCAGTTGTCAAACTGAATGTGGAAGCCGTCCAAATACGGTTTGCGGCCTGCGGCGATGTTGGCCACAAACTGCTGCGGGGTGATGCCAGCCTTCTCGGCCGCAATCATGATGGGCGCACCGTGTGTGTCGTCTGCGCCCACGAAATCGACCTTGTGGCCCTGCATTCGCTGGAAACGCACCCAGATGTCGGCCTGGATGTACTCCATGATGTGGCCGATGTGGAAGTTGCCGTTGGCGTAGGGCAGGGCGGTGGTAACAAATAGCTGGCGCTGGGACATTTGGAAGCAAGACCTTTGGGCGAAGGGGATGATTTTAGATCCTGCAGAATGCGCTGATGAACTTACCTAGCTTTGATGAATTCCGCGAAAAAGCCCGAGCTGCTGGCTTTGACGAAGTGATTGAGCGGGATTGGCCGCCCAACACCGTGCTAGAGACCCATAGCCACCCCTTTGGCGTGCATGCGTTGCTAACTCAAGGAGAGATGTGGCTGACCATGAATGGCCACACTCAGCATCTCGTGCCAGGCTCTGTCTTTGAGCTGGAACCCCATGTGCCGCATGACGAGCGGTATGGGCCTGAGGGTGCGGCTTATTGGGTGGCGCGCAGGAACGTCTGAGTATTTTTTAGCGACCAGTCGCCGTGATGACCTGTGCACTGTGCGGTCAAACACACCGCGCTAGACTTGCGCGCAATTTCTATTTCCAAAACAAAGACTTTTATGGCCCTGACCGAACAAACCCTGAGCGCTGCCCTGCAAACCGTGATTGACCCCAACACGGGCAAAGACTTTGTCACCACCAAAGCGTTGAAAAACCTGCAAATTAGCGGCGGTGACGTGTCGTTTGACGTGGTGCTTGGCTACCCCGCAAAAAGCCAAATTGCGGGCTTTCGCAAAGAACTGATTGCCGCTGCCAAAAGCGTGGCGGGCGTGGACAACGTGTCAGCCAACATCACCATGAACATCGTGGCGCACGCCGCGCAGCGTGGTGTGGCCCTGTTGCCGCAAGTCAAAAACATCATCGCTGTGGCCTCGGGCAAGGGCGGTGTGGGCAAAAGCACCACCGCTGCCAACTTGGCGTTGGCCTTGGCGGCTGAGGGCGCAAGCGTAGGTTTGCTCGACGCCGACATTTACGGCCCTAGCCAGCCCATGATGATGGGTATTGAAGGCCGCCCTGAGAGTAGCGATGGCCAAACCATGGACCCGCTGGAGAACTATGGCGTGCAAGTGATGTCCATCGGTTTCTTGGTCGACCAAGACGAAGCCATGATTTGGCGCGGCCCCATGGCCACGCAAGCCTTGGAGCAGTTGCTGCGCCAGACCAATTGGAAATCGCTGGACTATTTGATTGTGGACATGCCTCCAGGTACGGGCGACATTCAGCTCACGCTGAGCCAACGCGTGCCGATGACGGGCGCGGTGATCGTCACCACGCCGCAAGACATTGCATTGCTTGACGCCAAAAAGGGCATCAAGATGTTTGAAAAGGTGGGCGTGCCCATCCTCGGCTTGGTCGAGAACATGGCCGTGCACGTGTGCACCAACTGCGGTCACATTGAACACATCTTTGGCGCAGACGGCGGCAAGAAGCTGGCCGCAAAAGACGGCATGGACTACCTAGGCGCACTGCCACTCAACATGCAAATTCGCTTGCAAGCCGACAGCGGTAAGCCCACGGTGGTGGCTGACCCTGACGGCGAAGTGGCAGGTATCTACAAGGCGGTGGCCCGCCAAGTGGCAGTGAAGATTGCCGCGAAAGCCAAAGACTTTTCTAGCAAGTTCCCTAGCATCAAGATCTCCAAAGAGACTTGATGCTGGAGTGCTTGTTTAGGCGATGTCTCTAGACCAGCCGAGAGTTACCGTCAGAGCTGCAGACTGGGTTGTGTCCACAAACAAGCTGTGTACTTGAGCTGTAGTTAATGCGGCCACTTGATCGCTAGTCAATGCTTTCAGTTGTGCGGTACTTATCACTTTGAATGTATCTGTCGTGATTGCAGATATATCTTGTGTTTCGATCGCACGCAAGTTGGTTGTCGTCAAATTATTGAGTTGTGAACTTGTGAGGGCTGTGACCTGAGCGGTAGTCAAGGCTGCAACTTGTGCTGTTGCGAGCGCTGCTAGAGCAGCGGTATTAAGGCCGTTGATGATGGTGGTTGAGATGACTGCAATATCACCTGTCTCGATCGCTCTGAGGTTTGCTGGATTTGTCGTGCTGAGTGTATTGAGCGATGCCGAGCTCAAGCTGGCGATTTGGTTGGAAGTCAGTGCGACTACTTGAGCTGTTGAAAGCGCTGCTAGAGCAGCGGTATTAAGCCCGTTGATGTTGGTCGTTGAGATGGCTGCAATATCAGCAGTTTCGATAGCATTAAAGTTGGCTGTGTTTGTAGTGCTGAGTGCATTCAACGCAGGCAAACTAAGGCTGCTCACTTGGTTGGAAGTCAGTGCGACTACTTGAGCTGTTGAAAGCGCTGCTAGAGCAGCGGTATAAAGGCCGTTGATGATGGTGGTTGAGATGACTGCAATATCACCTGTCTCGATCGCTCTGAGGTTTGCTGGATTTGTCGTGCTGAGTGTATTGAGCGATGCCGAGCTCAAGCTGGCAATTTGGTTGGAAGTCAGTGCGACTACTTGAGCTGTTGAAAGCGCTGCTAGAGCAGCGGTATTAAGCCCGTTGATGTTGGTCGTTGAGATGGCTGCAATATCAGCAGTTTCGATAGCATTAAAGTTGGCTGTGTTTGTAGTGCTGAGTGCATTCAACGCAGGCAAACTAAGGCTGCTCACTTGGTTGGAAGTCAGTGCGACTACTTGAGCTGTTGAAAGCGCTGCTAGAGCGGCGGTATTTAGCCCGTTGATGTTGGTCGTTGAGATGGCTGCAATATCACCTGTCTCGATCGCACTCAGGTTGGCTGGTCGAGTTGTGCTGAGCGTGTTGAGCGATGCCGAGCTCAAGCTGGCGACTTGGTTGTAGGTGAGTGCAACTATTTGAGCTGTTGAAAGCGCTGCTAGAGCAGCGGTATTAAGCCCGTTGATGTTGGTCGTTGAGATGGCTGCAATATCAGCAGTTTCGATAGCATTAAAGTTGGCTGTGTTTGTAGTGCTTAGCGTATTCAATTGATCTACTGTTAAAGATCTGACTTGCGCAGTTGTCAAAGCTTGAATGTGTGTTGTATCAAGGCCTGCCAAAGCTGCAGTGGAAAGCACTGCAATCATGGTGGTACTAATTTTTTGCAATCCAGCGGTAGATGCATTGTTCAGCGCAGTTGAGGAGAACGTTTTGGTCCTACCATTCGTTGTGATTTTTGTTTGCTGATCCGCGTTCAGTGCCGTCCATTGATCCACAGTGATTTGATCAAGCTGATTCTGGCTAATTTTTGCCAAAACTTCGTCTTTCAGCTTTCCAAAACTAGATGCATTAATTTTTGAAATTTGGTCGGTAGAGACAGAAGCAATTTGCTTGCTAGTGAATGACGCAACTTCTTCGGTCCCTAATGCGCCTAAGACTTTTGTGCTGAGCGCTTTCACTTGATCGCCGTTGAGCAAGCCAAATACTTCACCTGTGAGGCCATTGGCGGCAGTGGTGGTCAAGTATGTAACTTGATTCGTTGTCAAAGCTTTGACTTGGGTTGCGCCAATTGCAGCAAACTGATCTGAACTCAGTTGAGACAGTTGCGTCGTATCGAACGCGCCTAGGGCGATGTTGTTCAGGGCGGCAATGTCATCTGTTTCAATGGCTTGAACTTGTGAGGAGTTCAGCTTTTGGATGAGCGATGAAGTCAAAGCATTGACTTGGGTTGTTGTTAAAGCCTGAATTAAGTCCGTATTTAGGCTGCCGAACTTGGTTGTATCTAGCGCGGCAATATTTTTCTTGCTGATTGCTTGAATTTGATCGGTTGTGAGTTGATCAAGCTCGGCGGTTGTGAGGCTGTTGACTTGGGTGGATGACAGCGTGGCAATTGCCGTGGCCGAAAGTGCAGGAATTTCTTCGTCAGAAAGATTGGCCAATTGCGCCGTTGTCAATAGTTTCACTTGCGCTGCCGTCAAAGCGCTGACTTGATCTGAAGACAGTGTTGCGAACACGGTTGAACTCAAACTTCCCAGTGTGCTGGCGGAAATCACTTGAATGTCATCTGTCGAGATGGCGCGCAGTTGCGTGGAAGTCAGGTTTTCAAGTTGGGTGGAGCTCAGTTTTGCAACTTGTGCGGTAGTTAAAGCGGTGATAAAGCTTTCGTCGAGCTGTTTCAACTTGTCAGTAGCCAATCCGTTGATCGCCGCAGTGCTGAATGCTTGAATTTGATCTGTACTGAGCAACGACAGTTGACCCACTTTGAGCGCGCGAGCTTGTGTGGATGACAGCTTGGCAATGGAGGAGTTTGATAGGCTGCTGATTTCTTCATCAAGCAAGGCTGAAATTTGGGCTGTGCCCAAGGCTTTGGTTTGAGTTGTTGTCAGTGCATTGATCTGCGCTGTTGAGAGTAATTGCAATTTAGTGGTTGTCAAATCTGAAATTGCAGATGTGGTTAGCGCTGCGAAATCTTGCGTTTCGATCGCTTGCAGTTGCTCTTCATTGAGCGCATTCAGTTGCTTAGCTTGCAGGGCATGGACTTGCGCGGTGGATAGCGCAGCAATGACTGAGCCTTCTAGTGAGCTGAATTTAGATGTGCTTAACCCAGCAATGGCAGCAGTGCTGATGCCTGCCAGCTGTGTGCTGTTCAAGGCTAAAAATTGATCAGCCGAAAAACCTTCAAGATTTGTGGCCGTAAACGCTGCAAACTGTTTGCTAGAGAGACCCACCATGGCCTCTTCAGAAATTGCACCGATTTGTGATGGTGTCAGTGCCTTTAATTGACTTGTGCTCAGTGCCGCAATTTGTGAGCTCGTCAGATCATTGATTTGCGTGGTGTTTAACTGGCTCAGCGTGGCTGTGCTGATTTGTGCGAGGTCAGTTGTTTCAATAGCTTTGACTTGTTCTTCGCTCAAGTTATTGAGTTGTGATGTGGTCAGAGCGCGGAATTGCGCGGTTGTGAGTGCTTTGATGGCTGAGTTGTCGAGTTGACCCAGTAAAGCGCCATCAATGACAGATATAGCTCGTGTAGAGATAGCTCCAATTTGTGCGCTGCTCAAGACAGACAGTTGGTCCAATGTCAAAGCTTGGACTAAGCTTGTGGTTAAGCTGGCGACTTGTTTGGTGTCAAGGCCTTTGATGCTGTCTTGACTGATGTTCTGTAGCTGTGTTGTAGAGAGTGCTTTTAGCTGTGTGGATGTGAGCGCTTTAATTTGAGAGCTAGACAGGTAGCTCACATGCGTGGAGTCAAGATTGTTAACTGCAGCTGTTGTCAGCTGGGCCAAGTCTGCAGTTTCAATTGCTTGAATTTGGTCATTGTTCAGGGCGTTTAGCTGAGTGCTACTCAGAGCACGCACTTGTGATGATGTGAAAACAGAAATCGTAGACGTATCTAAGCTTTGCAGTACATCAATATTTAAATTGTTGATGGCTGCTGTGCTCAAAGCTTGAATTTGCTTGGTGCTCAAGGCCGCAATTTGCGTTGCTTGCAAATTGTTCACATGGTTCGTGGTCAGCGCAGCGATTTGGCTTGAACTCAACCCTTTGATGCCATCTTCACTCAGATTGCTAACTTGGTTGGTATCCAAAGCCTTGAATTGAGAAACAGTCAGCGCGCTCACCTGTGTGCTGCTGAGTAAATTGATTTTGGATGTCGACAATCCACCAATTGTGGTTGCAGCAATTGCTGCTAAATCGACGCTTTCGATGGCTTTGAAGTTGTCTTCGGTTAAGCCTTCGAGTTGGTCCAGCGTCAGTGCTTTGACTTGTGTGCTGCTCAAGTCGGTGATGTTTTTGTCGCTCAACTTAGCCAAGCTGTCGGTACTCAATGTAGCCAACGCTTTGGCTGAAATGTTTTTGACTTGCAGTGACGTTAAGCCCAACGAATCTAGAGCGAACAATGCAGACACCTGCTGCGTCGAAAAAGTCGCAAGCTGGGCCCCAGTTAGCCCGCTCACTTGGTCATCGTGGAGCGCTTTGATATCTGCAGTGCTGAATGACGTAATTTGAGTCGCGCTGAGGCTTGAAATTTGCGACGAGGAAAGCGCGGCAACTTGGCTTGTCGTAAATGCAGAAATTTGCAACTGTGTCAGTGCCACCATCTGACTGTTTTTCAGCCCACCAATTTGGTCTTCCGTTAATTTAGCAACTTGCGTGGATGTGAACGATGCTATCTGTGTGGCAGTGAATGCGTTAATTTGTGTTGACGCATCCAGTGCCTGAATTTGTTTGGTGGTAAGCGCCTGAATTTTCGGAACCGCTAAAGAACTCAGCTGTGTGGCCGATAAACTAGCTATCTGATCTGTACTGAGTGTTGCAAATACAGTGGAGGTGATGGCAGCGAGTTGAGCTGTTGTAGCCCCAGAGATGGCATCTGTTGTCAATTTGGCCGCATTTGCTGCAGTCAAAGTGCTGAAAATAGTCGTGCTGAGCGATTTGATGCTTGTTGCGTCTAGTTTGCTGAAATCAACAACAGTAGCTGCTGCCGCAGTCGTAGCAGTGGTTCCTGAGAGTGTGATGTTGTTGATCGAGGACATGGCAAACCTTTGGTTATGAGTTGTGTGCTGCGAGTGATTTCATTCACGCGCTTTTCTACTTAAATTAGCAAGCGTCTTACTGATCGGCACGAAACTGAAAATCTTTAGTGTTTTTGCGAAAATAATTTTTTAATTTAATAAGTTAAACCTTGTGGGCTAAATTAACTTTTCTCTATGAGTCGCTTGGTGCTAGTCAATTACCCTGATGGGCGCATGTTTGGATGAGCTCGCTACCATCATGGCTATGAATCAGCGCCCTAATTTCCAAGTTGCCGTCGTCATGCGTCGAGAGCGTGTGCCGGGTGCTATGAGCCAATGGCAGCCTTGGCGTTGGGTTTTACACGATGTGACTGGACATGAGTTAGTTCCCCACAAGGCGCATTTCGGCACAACGCCTCGCTGCCTTCGCCAAACCGGCGACGAACAAATTTGGTTGCATCCCGGCTTCACGGTGGAGTTGTTCAAAGACGATGCCGAGGGCTATTACCTCAACGCCACATCACCTGCGCCGTGTTGGTTTGTGCTGTGGCGCATGGAGGAAGAGCCGAGCATCGGCGATGAAGTAATGGCTGTGCCTGTCATGGTGAGCCTGAGCTATCACGATGCAGGTCGTTGGCTAGACGCTCAAGAAAACGTAGACCAAGTGCCAGCGCCTGTCGAGGTGGTGGCATGGATGAGCGAATTCACGGATGAGCACTTGGTGGTCGAAGCCAAACGACGCAAGCGCCCCGACAGTTTCCAGCCTTTGCAAGACCGTTTCGGCAATCCAGCCTCTGTGAGCACAGGGAAGTTTCGCGGTGGCGGCCCCAAGCAAGGGGGTAATCATGGCGAGTGATCACGGATCCGATGGCTTTTTAAGCCGTTGGTCACGCCGTAAGGTGGATGTGCGCGAGGGCAGACCGTTAGACGAGCCCAAGCCGGTCCTTGAGGCCGCGTCAGGCAAACCCGCGCCAATGGCGGCCCAGCTCGCTGTACCTGAGTCCGCTGCAAGCCAAGAAGCAACGCCACTGCCATCCCCTACCTTGGTGGATGCACAGCAACTCACGCCAGAGTCAGACTTCAAAGGTTTCATGGCCCGCGGTGTAGCCCCGGAGGTGAAAAATGCCGCCATGAAAAAGCTGTTTGCAGACCCTCATTTCAATGTGATGGATCGCATGGATGTCTACATCGACGATTACGGTTTGCCCGATCCATTGCCCATGGCTATGCTGCGTCAAATGAGCAGCGCCAAAACCTTGAATTTGTTCGATGACGAGCAGGTAGCGTCCAATGATTTCAACATGGGCGACAAACCTGAAATCGAAGAAACCAAAGTCATGGCACAGTCCGTCCCTGCTGAAAACAATTCCAACACCGAGCCCACTACGCATGACCACGCTGATTTGCGACTGCAACCAGACCCAACCGTTAGACCCCAAGGCACTGAGCCAAAGCCTGTCTGAAAACCTCACGCTGCACACTGCACTGTGCCGTCGTGAGGCCGGCGCTTTTCTGCAAGCTGTGCAAGGCGCAGACGATGTGGTGGTGGCTTGCACCCAAGAACAACGCTTGTTTGGCGACTTGGCTGTGGAGGCGCAAGCTAAAACATCGGTCATTAAATTCGTCAACATCCGTGAGACCGGTGGTTGGAGCAGTGATGCCAAAAACGCCTCACCCAAAATCGCCGCGCTACTAGCCGCTGTACATTTGCCAGAGCCCGAGCCAGTGCCCACGGTCACGTTCAAGAGTGCAGGGCGCTTGTTGATCATGGGCCAGATGGACGAAGCTGAAAAAGCTGCAGCTTTGTTGGCTGATACGCTGAATGTGACGATCTTCACCCAAGGCGCAGGCGAGGCTGGCGGCGCACAAAGCCGCACCTACCCCGTGCTGGGTGGCCAAGTGGTGCGTGTGGATGGTTGGTTGGGCGCATTCAAGCTGACTTGGCAAAACAACAACCCCATCGACTTGGACTTGTGCACACGTTGCAATGCCTGCGTGGCCGCCTGCCCTGAGCAAGCGATTGGTCTGGACTACCAAATTGACATGAGCAAGTGCAGCTCGCACCGCGACTGCGTCACAGCGTGCGGTGCGGTGGGTGCGATCAACTTCCAGCGTGAAGCGCAAGAAGAAACAGCAGAGTTCGACCTCGTGCTTGACCTGCGCGAGCAAAGCGCTTTCACGCGCCACGCATTGCCTCAAGGTTATTTCCGTGGCGCCACTGCAGCCAACTTGCTGCGCTTGCGCGAGTTGGTGGGCGAGTTTGAAAAGCCCAAATTCTTTGACTACAAACAAAAGTTGTGCGCACACAGCCGCAACGAAAAAGTAGGCTGCAACGCCTGCGTGGACATTTGCTCGGCCGAGGCTGTTAGCTCGGACAAGTCGCGCCAACAAATCAAGGTCAACCCTAACCTGTGTGTGGGCTGCGGTGCGTGCACCACGGTGTGCCCGACCGGTGCGCTGACCTACGCCTACCCGCGTGCCAGCGAACAGGGTGCGAAGCTCAAGACGCTGCTGAACACATACCAAAAAGCAGGCGGCAAAGACGCGGTCATCTTGCTGCACAGCCAAGATGCGGGCCAAGCTTTGGTCAATGAGCTGGGCCGTGCGGCTCAACTTAAAGTGGCCAAAGGTTTGCCCGCGCATGTGATTCCCGTGTCGTTGTGGCACACCGCCAGCCTTGGTTTGGATGTGTGGCTCACCGCCTTGGCTTATGGTGCAGCTCAAGTGCTGGTGCTCAACACCGCCGAAGAAGCGCCGCAATATGCGGACGGCTTGCAAGCGCAAATGGCGCAAGCGCAAGCCATGCTTGAAGGTTTGGGCTATGCCAAGGCAGGCCACATGCCTGTGCAGTTGGTGCACGCCACACAAGCCATGGAACTCGATGTTGAGCTGCAACGCCTCACCACCGGCAAGCAACGCTTCAGCACCACTGTGCCGGCTGCCACGTTTGCCGTGATGGCGGACAAGCGCAGCACGCTCAGCATGGTGATTGACCATTTGCTGGAGCATGCGCCGGTCTTGAAAATTGCTGCGGCTCCCGAAGCCTTGGCCTTGCCCAAAGATGGTTCGCCGTTTGGCTCGGTGGAAGTCAATAAAGACAGCTGCACCTTGTGCATGAGCTGTGTCAGCGCCTGCCCCGCCAACGCGCTGCAAGACAACCAAGCTGCCCCACAGCTACGCTTCTTTGAAAAGAACTGCGTGCAGTGCGGTTTGTGCGTCAGCACCTGCCCCGAGAAAGCGCTCAACCTAGTGCCGCGTTTGTTGCTCACGCCCCAGCGCAAAGAAGTGCGTGTGCTCAACGAAACCCAGCCTTATGGCTGCGTGCGTTGCGGCAAACCCTTTGGCACGCTCAAAGGCATCGAGGCCATGATTGGCAAATTGGCAGGCCACTCGATGTTCCAAGGCGAGGCCTTACAGCGCCTGAAGATGTGTGGTGACTGCCGCGTGATTGACATTTACTCTGCTGGCGACGAGCAAAAAATTTCCTAAGTACCTGTATGACCGACCTTCACCTGTCCTCTGCCCTTGACGAAGAAACCGCACGCGCCGAGCTGTATGGTTTGATTTCTGAGCTGTTCTACGCACCTGCACGCCCCGAGTTGTTGGCGCAACTGCGCGTGGCCGCCACCGATGCCCCGACCTCGGGCGGCTTTCTCGAAGAGCCTTGGCGTCAGCTGGTGGGTGTGGCCCGCGAGATGGATGACAACAGCATCCAAAACGAACACCACACCTTGTTTGGTGGTGTGGGCAAGCCAGAGGTATACGTGTATGCCTCACACTTTTTGACTGGCTTCTTGAATGAAAAGCCCTTGGCGCAATTGCGCACCGACTTGACTGAGCTGGGCTTAGGACGCGACGACACCACCATGTCTGAAACCGAAGACCATGTGTCTTATGTATTTGAGGTCATGCGCTTTTTGGTGGCAGGCGATGATGTGTCAGTGTCCAACCTGACACAGCAAGCCAAGTTTTTTGCCGCTCATGTGCAAACCTGGGTGCCTGCGTTTTGCGATGCCTTGCAAGCCACACCTCGTGCGCGTTTTTACGCCGCGTTGGCCGACTTGACTCGTGCATTTGTCAGTGTCGAAGCGCAAGGCTTTGACATGCTGGCTTGAACGCACTTGGCATGCCTCGTTTGTTTTTTTTGAGTTCTATGCGAGACGCCTAGGTGACAAAGAGGCTTTTTTAATTACGAAACTTGAGTCAGTTTTGGGGGTTCTTGACGTAACTACGTACTAGACAAACCTACATCATTGGTACAGTATGCAAAGTTGTGCATAAGCACATCCAACGAGGAGCTAACAATGCAAAAAGAACAACCCCAGGATCAAGCGACCCCATCGCGCCGTGGCTTTTTTATGGGTGCCGCCGCCGCAGGCGCTGCCGCTGCTGCTGTGACCACGCTGCCCGGCATCAGCACCCCCTCTGCTGAATTGAACAAACTTCCTCCCGCGCCTGAAAACGGCGGCGGCTACAGCTTGAGCGAACACGTCAAGCGTTACTACCAGACCACGCGCGTCTGAAGGAGCCTCACATGTTGTTGACCCGTAAATCCGATTCGGCCGCCAAGGTCTCTGGCAGCTCTGCCTTCGTAGGCCGCTTGCAACGTGGCTTGTCACAAGCTTTGCCAACCCTCGACCGTCGTGGCTTTTTGCGCCGCTCAGGTTTGGGCATTGGCGTGGGTTTGGCTGCTACACAGCTGAGCCTCGTTAAAAAGGCAAATGCCTCAGGCTCAATGGTCAGCAATGGCGCTGGCAAGATCGAAGTTAAACGCACTGTGTGTACCCACTGCTCTGTGGGCTGTGCTGTAGACGCCGTAGTTGAAAACGGCGTTTGGGTGCGCCAAGAAGCCGTATTTGATTCCCCCATCAACCTCGGCGCGCATTGCGCCAAAGGTGCTGCCCTGCGTGAGCACGGCCACGGTGAGTTCCGTTTGCGTTACCCCATGAAGTTGGTCAACGGCAAGTACGAGCGCATCAGCTGGGATACGGCCTTGGATGAAATCAGTGCCAAGCTGCTTGAGCTGCGCAAAACATCAGGCCCAGACAGCGTGTACTGGATTGGTTCATCCAAGCACAACAACGAACAGTCTTATTTGCTGCGCAAGTTTGTGAGCTACTTCGGTAGCAACAACTGCGACCACCAAGCCCGTATCTGTCACTCCACCACCGTGGCGGGTGTGTCGAACACTTGGGGTTACGGTGCGATGACCAATTCGTACAACGACATGCAAAACAGCAAGGTCGCGATGTACATCGGTTCGAACGCGGCTGAAGCGCACCCAGTGTCCATGTTGCACATGCTGCACGCCAAAGAAAACGGCTGCAAGATGATCGTGGTCGATCCACGTTTCACACGTACAGCAGCCAAGGCTGACGAGTACGTGCGCATTCGCTCTGGCTCTGACATTGCCTTCTTATTTGGTCTCTTGCACATCATTTTCAAGAATGGTTGGGAAGACAAAAAGTACATCAACGACCGCGTGTTCGGCATGGACAAGGTCAAAGAAGAGGTCATGGACAAGTGGACACCCGAGAAGGTGGAAGAAGTCTGTGGCGTGACCCCTGACCAGCTGCTCAAAGTTGCAACCATGCTTCATGAGAACAACCCCGGCACTATCGTCTGGTGTATGGGCCAAACACAGCACACCATTGGCAACGCCATCGTGCGTGCCTCTTGCATCTTGCAATTGGCCTTGGGCAACATCGGTAAATCCGGTGGCGGTACCAACATCTTCCGTGGCCACGACAACGTGCAAGGCGCCACCGACGTTGGCCCTAACCCCGACTCATTGCCTGGCTATTACGGCATTGTTGAAGGTGCGTGGAAACACTTTGCCAAAGCATGGGGCGTGGAATTTGATTGGCTCAAAGGCCGCTTCGCCAACCCCGGCATGATGAGCAAGCCCGGCATGACCGTGTCACGCTGGATTGATGGCGTGTTGGAAAAGAACGACCTCATCGACCAAGACAGCAACCTCAAGGCCGTGTTCTATTGGGGCCATGCACCCAACTCACAAACCCGTGGTTTGGAAATGAAGCGCGCCATGGACAAGCTGGACTTGTTGGTGGTGGTCGATCCTTATCCATCGGCCACAGCTGCCATGGCCGCCATGCCCGGCAAAGCCGAAGACCTCAACCCTAACCGTGCGGTGTACCTGTTGCCCGCTGCGACACAGTTTGAAACCAGCGGCTCATGCACTGCTTCGAATCGTTCGTTGCAATGGCGTGAGAAGGTCATTGAGCCATTGTGGGAAAGCCGTTCCGACCACATGATCATGTATCAGTTGGCGCAAAAACTCGGCTTCGGTCCAGAGCTGGTCAAGAACTACAAGCTGCAAAAAGTCAAAGGCATGGACGAACCCATGGTCGAAGACATCTTGCGCGAAATCAACAAGTCGGTGTGGACCATTGGCTATACCGGCCAAAGCCCAGAGCGCTTGAAAGCGCACATGCGCAATATGCATTTGTTTGACGTCAAGACCCTCAAGTCCAAGGGCGGTAAAGACAAAGAAACTGGTTACGACTTTGGCGGCGACTACTTCGGCTTGCCATGGCCTTGCTACGGCACGCCCGAACTCAAGCACCCAGGCTCCCCCAACTTGTACGACACCTCGAAGCACGTCATGGATGGCGGCGGTAACTTCCGCGCCAACTTTGGTGTGGAGCGTGAAGGTAAAAACCTGTTGGCTGAAGATGGCTCGCACTCCAAAGGCGCTGACATCACCACGGGCTACCCCGAACTCGACCACGTCTTGCTCAAGAAACTCGGCTGGTGGAACGAACTCACCGATGCTGAAAAAGCATTGGCCGAAGGCAAGAATTGGAAGACCGACAACTCCGGCGGCATGATGCGTGTGTTCATGCAAAACCACGGTTGCCATCCATTTGGCAACGCCAAAGCGCGTGCGGTGGTGTGGAACTTCCCAGATCCCATCCCACAACACCGCGAGCCTTTGTATGGCACACGTCCTGACTTGATGGAGAAGTACCCCACGCACGCTGACAAAAAAGCGTTCTGGCGTCTGCCCACCTTGTACAAAACCGTGCAAGACAAAAACATCGCCGATAAAGTGCACGAGAAGTTCCCACTCATCCTTACCTCTGGCCGTTTGGTCGAGTACGAGGGCGGCGGCGAAGAGACCCGTTCCAACCCATGGTTGGCCGAGTTGCAACAAGAAGCGTTTGTGGAAATCAACCCCAAGACCGCAGCAGACCGTGGCATTCGCAACGGCGAGCGTGTGTGGTTGAAGAGCCCCACCGGCGCACGCTTGAATGTGCAAGCCTTGGTGACAGAGCGTGTGGACACAGGCACCGTTTGGATGCCCTTCCACTTCTCTGGCCGCTGGCAAGGTGAAGACATGCTCAAGTACTACCCCAAAGGTGCTGCGCCCATCGTGCGCGGTGAGGCGGTCAACACGGCCACCACGTATGGTTATGACAGCGTCACCATGATGCAAGAAACCAAAACCACCGTTTGCGACATCGAACGCGCCTAAGGAGAATTAAATGGCACGCATGAAATTTATCTGTGACGCTGAGCGTTGCATCGAGTGCAACGGTTGCGTCACCGCTTGTAAAAACGAACACGAAGTCCCATGGGGTGTGAACCGTCGCCGTGTGGTCACTCTGAACGACGGCGTTCCCGGCGAGAAGTCGATCTCTGTCGCGTGTATGCATTGTTCCGACGCGCCTTGTATGGCAGTTTGCCCTGTGAACTGCTTCTACAAGACCGACGAAGGCGTGGTCTTGCATGACAAAGACATTTGCATTGGCTGCGGCTACTGCTCATACGCTTGCCCATTTGGTGCACCTCAGTTCCCAAGCCAAGGCACCTTCGGTGTGCGCGGCAAGATGGACAAGTGCACCTTCTGCGCCGGTGGCCCTGAAGCCAACGGCAGCGAAGCTGAGTTTGAAAAATACGGTCGCAACCGTTTGGCCGAAGGCAAACTGCCTGCGTGTGCCGAAATGTGCTCGACCAAAGCCTTGCTCGCCGGTGACGGCGATGTGGTGGCCGACATCTTCCGCAACCGCGTGGTCAAACGCAACAAGGGTGCTGAAGTGTGGGGTTGGGGCACGGCTTACGGCTCTAAGCAAGCCGGCCAAGCGCCTGCCAAAGTCGAAGGAGTGAAGAAATGATGAAACGCATGTCACTCATCATGCTAAGCGTGGCAGCACTCACCGCTTGCGGTGAAAAGGCTCAAAACCTCGGCACCAAAAAAGACGCCACCGCTTTCAGCGGCGCTGAAAACCACTTTGTCCAGCCCGGCTGGACAGCTGGCGACAAAAACAGCTGGGAGCAACACCTGCGCGCTCGCGGCCAGTACGGCATGAACGACCACAGTCGCGCACCGTAAACCAAGGGGCACATCATGTACCGCTCTTTTCAATCGGTGTTGTGTGCAGCGTTGACGGTGTTTGCACTGTCGGCTGTCGCGCAAGACAAAGCGCCTGCGGCAGCCCCAGCTGTCAAAAGCGTCAACATTCAAGACGTCAAGCCTGACGCCAGCGACTCTCCCGGCTACGCCGAGCAAACCAACGGCGAACGTGGCAAGGTCCAACCTGGCAACAACGCACCCATGTGGCGCGATGTGGGCAAAGGCGTGGAAGGCTACAGCAGCCTGCCCAAGTCACAAGCCCCTGAAGCTGGCGTGCTCATTCAACCCTTCGTGCAATACCCAGGTTCGCGCCTGACCAACGGTGGTGAAGCGTGGCGTCAAGTGCGCAACAACTGGATCATCCCTTATGGTGGATCTTTGCTGTTGATCGTCTTCGGCGCGATTGCCTTGTTCTACTGGCGCAAGGGCATGATCATGCTGCATGGCAAGCCCACAGGCGTGGAGATCGAACGCTTCACACCGTTTGAACGCTCAGCCCACTGGGCCAATGCGGGTGCGTTTGTCGTGTTGGCCTTGTCTGGCCTCACCATGGCCTTTGGTAAGTTTTTCATTCAACCCATCATTGGTGACACGCTGTTTGGTTGGATCACTTACTTGCTGAAAAACGCGCACAACTTTGCAGGCCCGCTCTTCGCTGTGTCGCTGACCATCGTGTTTGTGACGTTCGTGAAAGACAACTTGCCGAGCAAAGAAGACATCACTTGGATTCTCAAAGGCGCCGGCTTGCTCAGTGGCCAAGAAGTGCCTTCGCACCGTTTCAACGCGGGCGAAAAAGTCGTGTTTTGGGCGGGTGTGTTTGGCTTGGGTTTGGTCGTGGTGGCGTCTGGCTTCGTGCTCGACAAAATCATTCCATTCCTCGTGTACGAACGCGGCACCATGCAAATGGCACACATGATTCACGCAGTGGCCACTGTTTTGATGATGGTTATGTTCATGGGCCACATCTACATGGGCACCATCGGCATGGAAGGCGCTTACAAAGCCATGCAAACCGGCTATGTGGATGAGACTTGGGCCAAAGAGCACCACGAACTTTGGCACGACGACATCAAAGCCGGCAAGATTCCAGCCCACCGCTCCGAAGAAGCTTCGGGCACCACAGCGCACGTTTGATGCGTTGAACAGGAGAACAACAATGAACAAAGCACTCTTAGCAATGATCTTGGCCGCAGCTAGCGCCACGGCCTTTGCCAAACTGCCCCCGCTCAGCGACGAAGCCAAAGCCAAAGCTGACGAAGCCAAAGCGAAAACTGCTCACACAGCTAAGGCTGATGCCTACTTGCTGTGCAAGTCACAAGACAAAGTTGCAGCCTACGTGCAAAAGACCAACAAAGCCAAAGCAGGCAAGCCTGAGGCTACGCCACCTTGCGCTGACCCTGGCAAGTTTGTTTACACACCACCAGAGGCTGCAGCTTCTGCACCAGCTGCCGCTGCATCTGCTCCCGCTGTGGCTGCCGCCCCAGCAAAAGCTGCCGCACCTGCAGCACCGGCTAAAAAGTAATCCACACAGCCTCGCTGTTCATTGGGCCGCGCCGAAAGGTGGCGGCCCTTTTTGTTGTAGCCTACTCAGCTTATGTCCTTAGATTCTTCTGTGCTGCCGCACCTCACCCAAGCCCAAGCCGAACTGACCCGCCACATCGACGTGGTCAATGAGCACGGTGTGCGCGAGCAAGTGTCCATTCCCGCCGAGCGGGCACTGACGGTGTATGTAGACAAACGCGAAATCGTCACCCTCATGACCTTGGGCGCACACCCCGAGTTGTTGGTGTTGGGCTATTTGCGCAACCAACGTTTGGTGGGTGATGTGAGCGAGGTTGAATCCATCACGGTGGACTGGGATGCAGGCGAAGATGGCGCAGGTGTGGCGGCAGTCAAAACTCGTCACGGCATTGCCGACATTGCGGCACGCACCGAAAAGCGCGTGGTCACCACAGGTTGCGGGCAGGGCAGTGTGTTTGGTGATTTGATGGCTGAGATTGACACCTTGGCATTGCCCGATGCTCGCATCAGTCAAGCACGTTTGTATGCGGTGCTCAATGCCATTCGCTTGCAAGAAACCACCTACAAGTCTGCTGGCTCGGTGCATGGCTGTGCGCTGTTCAGCGGCGAACAAATGCAAATCTTTGTAGAAGATGTAGGCCGCCACAACGCCATCGACACCATCGCAGGATGGATGTGGATGAATAACGTGAAGGCCAATGCTGATTCGATTTTTTACACCACTGGTCGCTTGACCAGCGAGATGGTGATGAAGTCTGCGCAAATGGGCGTGGCCGTGGTGGTGTCGCGCAGCGGCATCACGCAAATGGGCTACGACGTGGCCACACGTTTGCAGCTGTGCACGATTGGCCGTGCGACGAACAAACACTTTCTTTGTTACACATCACCTGAACGCATGCAGCTCGATCCATCGCTGGCCGTGGGTGGTGTGCAGAAGGTGGCTGGCATATGAGCGCAGGCGTGACATGGTGGTCGCAGGCATGGCGCACGCTGTGGCGTGACGCCCGCGCGGGCGAGCTGCGCTTGCTGGTGGTGGCTGTTGCATTGGGCGTGGCAGCCCTCAGTTCGGTCAGCTTTTTGGCTGATCGTTTGAACGGTGGTTTGCAACGCGATGCACGTCAATTGCTCGGCGGTGATGTGGTGGTGGTGAGTGATCAAGCCACGCCTGCACACATCATGCAACGCGCCAAAGAAGACGGCTTGCAAGGTGTCACTACCTTGAGCTTTCCGACCATGGCGCGTGGACAAGCGCAAAACGGTGCGCAGAGTAGTAGCCGTTTGGTAGCGCTCAAAGCCGTGGAGTCAGGCTACCCCTTGCGTGGCGAACTCAAAGTTGCCAGCAGATTGGCGCAGGCAAATGTGGCAGAAAAAACCACGCTCATTCCTCCCATGGGTGAAGTGTGGATAGAAGCGGGCGGCTTAGAAGCCTTGGGTCTTGATGTGGGCGACAGCGTGTTGCTCGGCAACAGCCGTTTGCGCATCAGCCGCGTGTTGGTGAATGAGCCCGACCGTGGTGCTGGCTTCATGAACTTCGCACCACGTGTGTTGATGAACAGTGCTGATCTAGAAGCTACCGCCCTGATTCAACCTGCCAGTCGTGTGACGTGGCGCTATGCAGTGGTTGGCGCTGATAACGCCACGAAAAACTTTTTGGCATGGGCCGAAGCAGAGAGTAAAAAGCCAGAGGTGCGTGGCGTGCGTGTGGAGTCGCTCGAAGCGGGCCGCCCAGAGATGCGCCAAACCTTGGACCGTGCGGGCAAGTTCTTAAACCTCGTGGCACTGCTAGCCGCCTTGCTCAGTGCTGTAGCTGTGGCCTTGGCGGCCCGAGCCTTTGCCGCACGACATTTGGATGACTGTGCCATGTTGCGCGTGTTGGGCTTGAGCCAACGCCACATTGCCTTGTCTTACACCGCTGAGTTTGTGTGGGTGGGCAGCTTTGCCAGCGTGTTGGGTTTGGCCTTGGGCTATGGCGTGCACTTGGTGTTCGTCGCTTTGCTCAAAGGCTTGGTCGAAACGGCTTTGCCTGCGCCCAGCGTGTGGCCGGTGGTGTATGGCCTAGGTACGGGCCTAACGTTGCTGCTCGCGTTTGGTTTGCCACCCGTGTTGCAGTTGGCCAGCGTGCCAGCGCTGCGCGTGATGCGCCGCGATGTGGGCGAACTCAAAGCCACCACACTCAGTGTGTGGGCCTTAGGACTCACAGGTTTTGCGGTGTTGCTGATTGCCGTTAGCCGTGATTTGAAACTTGGCCTCATGGTGGTGGGTGGATTTGCTGGTGCGGTGATGTTGTTTGCTGGCATGGCTTGGTTGGCGGTGTTTGTATTGCGTCGCAGTGTTGTCGAGGGTGCTGCGCCCCCCTGGTTGATGCTGGCCACGCGTCAAATCAGCGCGCGCCCTGTGTATGCCATGGTGCAGGTGAGTTCTCTCGCGGTGGGCTTGCTGGCCTTGGCCTTGCTGGTGTTGCTGCGCACTGATCTGATCAGCAGCTGGCGCAATGCCACGCCGGTGGATGCACCCAACCGTTTTGTTTTGAATATCCAGCCATCTCAGTCAGAGTCGTTTTTACAAACCTTGCGCGAAGCAGGTGTGACCAAGCTCGATTGGTACCCGATGGTGCGTGCGCGTTTGGTAGCCGTGAACGACCTGATCGTCACGCCTGATAGCTACACCGAAGAACGTGCCCAGAGATTGGTAGACCGCGAGTTCAACGTCTCGTTCAGTGCCGACAAGCCTGAGCACAACACCGTGGTTGCGGGTGCGTGGCAAGCCGAAGAAGTCGATGGCTTGAGCATCGAAGAAGGCATTGCCAAAACCTTGAAGCTCAAGATGGGCGACAAGCTGCGCTTTGACATGGCGGGTGTGTTGCACGAAGCACGCATTACTTCAGTGCGGCGTGTGGACTGGACATCCATGCGTGCCAACTTCTTTGTGATGTATCCCGTCAGTCGTTTGACCACGGGTGCGGGGTTTAATGTGCCCACCACGTACATTGTCGCGTTTCGTGCGCCGCAGCGTGTCACGGCTGCTGAAACCAATCAGCCTACGCCCAACTTTGACAACCAACTCATCAACCGTTTCCCCAACGTCACCAGCGTGGACATGGGTGCAACCTTGAACCAAGTGCAAAGCGTGCTCGGCCAAGTGGTGAGTGCGGTGGAGTTTTTGTTCTTGTTCACTTTGGCGGCAGGCCTTGTCGTGTTGTTTGCCGCAGTGACGGCCACGCGTGAAGAGCGTGCGCGTGAATACGCGGTGCTGCGTGCCCTCGGTGCATCCAACCAACTGCTGGCAAATGTGCAACGCGCCGAGTTGGCAGGCATTGGCGCACTGGCCGGTTTGCTGGCCACTGGTGTGGCCATGCTGATGGGCTGGGGCTTGGCCCGATTTGCGTTTGAGTTTGAATGGACGGCCAGCCCGTGGGTGCCTTTGTTGGGCGCAGTGGTGGGTGCGTTGCTTGCGTTGGCGGCAGGCTGGTGGGGCTTGCGCGATGTGCTGCGCCGCCCTGTGGTGCAAACCTTGCGCCAAGCATCTTGAATCGCCTAGAAGCTTGTAGAGCAAGATGACGCCAAAGCAGTTTGTCCATGCCGTTGAACATGCTTTGATCCCCTTGGCTGATGAAGCCAAGGCCCAAGGCATGAAAGCCTATCTGCTCAACCAATTTGAGTTCTTAGGATTGGCCGCGCCCGTGCGCCGTGCAGCGGTCAAAGCAATTGGCAAAGTGAAGTGGCAAAGCTCAGCTGATTTGTTGGCCGCCGCCGAACTACTGTGGCAAAAGCCCGAGCGTGAATACCGCTACACCGCTGTGGATTTACTGCGCCAACAAAGCGCCCAGTTAAACGTGAAAGACCTACCCGCATTGCAGGCATTGCTGCTGCGAGACGCTTGGTGGGAAACCGTGGATGGCCTGAGTGCCGTCATTGCCGAGGTCATGCATGCAGCGGTGCAGCAAAAGCCCAATGCAGCCGTCACGATGGACGTGTGGCTCAAACACCCCAGCCATTGGGTGCGCCGCTCGGCAATGTTGCACCAGCTGGGCTGGCGCTTGGACACCGACACCACGCGCTTGTTTGGCTATGCAACACAACTGGCAGATGAGAAAGAATTTTTCATTCGTAAAGCCATCGGTTGGGCACTGCGCGACTACGCACGCTGGAACTCGCAAACCGTGACGGAATTTTTGGTGCAACACCGCGCACGCTTGTCGGGCCTGACGGTGCGCGAAGCTGCCAAACACTTGACCTTGCCGTGATTCATTGGCGCGACAATCAACCTTATGCAAATCGAAGAAAAACCACCTTTTGATACCCCGTTTGAATGGATAGGCGGCGAGCCGCGCGTGCAACTCTTAGTCGACCGTTTTTACGATTTGATGGATTTGGAGCCAGGCTACCTAGAGCTGCGTCAAGCCCATGGCCCAGAGCTGGCCAACGCGCGTGAACGCCTGTTCATGTTCTTGTGTGGCTGGTTGGGCGGGCCTGCCTACTACATTGAAAAACACGGCCACCCGCGTTTGCGTATGCGCCACATGCCGTTCTCCATCGGTATCAAAGAACGCGACCAGTGGGTGGCGTGCATGGACCAAGCGATGGGCGAGACGGGTGTGCCTGAAGAATTGCGTACACGTTTGAAAGCCAGTTTTTTCCAAACGGCGGATTGGATGCGCAACAAAGGCGGCGCATAAACCTCGCAGACTTCGGACACAGTCTGCGCTGTGACCTGTTAGATATTGCTAGGCCCCAGCAACACCACCAACGCCCCCGCACCCCCATCCGAAGGCTTGGCCTGCACAAAAGCCAAGACTTCGTTTTTCTGCACCAACCAGCGCTGCACTTTGCTTTTGAGCACAGGCTCTTTGCCGGGCGAGCCCAAGCCTTTGCCGTGCACCACGCGCACGCATCGCCAGCCCATGCGTTTGGCGTCGCGCACAAATTGGCCTAGCGCTTCGCGGGCTTCATCGCTGCGATAACCGTGCAGGTCGAGTTGGCCTTGCATGGCCCATTCGCCTTTGCGCAGTTTGCGTGTCACGTCGGTCCCGATGCCAGGGCGTCTGAAGCTGAGCTGATCGTCCACATCGAGCAAGGTGCTCACATCAAACTCGTCGCTCATGCTTTCGCTCAGAGCTGCTTGATCGTCTAGGTCTTGTTGCAAGGGGCGCGCCGCAGGGCGGGGTGGTGTGATGAACACGCGGTCTTTGGCGGCAATGGGTTTGACGTTGCCAATGGTGCTGGTGAATAAGTTGCGCTCTGCCTCGGCGCGGCGTGCGGCCTCTTTGCGTGCTTCTTCGGCCGCAGCAGCGGCTAGAGCCGCGTCATTCACTTGCTTGCGAATCGCGCCCAAGTCTTGCAGTGATTTGGCTTTCACAGCAGCCCCTCTTCGGCCATCGACAAATACTTGCCTTGCGCCACGATGATGTGGTCGCGCACGGTCACGTCAATGAGTGCCAAGGCTTCTTGCAGGGTGCGGGTGAGTTTCATGTCGGCTTGTGAAGGTTTGACCGTGCCGCCCGGATGGTTGTGGGCAAGTACCACGCCGTCCGCGCCCAAGGCGAGGGCGGTCTTGGCCACTTCGCGTGGGTAGACCATGGTTTGCGACAGCGAGCCGCGAAACATGGGCTGGTACGACAGCAGGCGGTTGTGGGCGTCAAGAAACAAAACTGCAAATACCTCGTGTTTGAGTTGGGCCAGTTCAAGCTGCAGGTATTGTTTCACCGCATTGGGCGAATTCATCACCGTGGTTTCAGTTAATTGTTGGGTCAGGGCGCGGCGGGCCATCTCGAGCACCGCCACCAGCTGCGAGCGTTTGGCGTCGCCGCCCATGCCTTTGAAGGTTTTCAGCTCAGCCGCACTGGCGTGGATGAGGCCAGCAAAGCCCTTGAAGCGGTCCAGCAGCTCTTGGGCCATCACAAAGACGCTTTTGCCTTTGATGCCGGTGCGCAGGAACAAGGCCAGCAGCTCGGTGTCGGTCAGCGCCGAAGCCCCGTGTTTGAGCAGTTTTTCGCGCGGACGCATCTCGGCGGGTAGCTGGGCAATGGTCATGGGTTCGGGCATTCGGTCCATAGCGAGAGCTTTCTACAATAGGCGGTCTAACACTGAGAGTCCTATGACTGCATCCAACGCTCACCCTACCATCGGCCCCGCTTCTTTTTTAACGCTGCACTATCGGCTTTCGGGACCGCAAGGCGACGTGATCAACACGTTCAATGACAAACCCGCAACGCTTTCGCTGGGCTCGGGTGAGTTGTCGCCTGCTTTGGAGCAACGTTTGATGGGGCTCGAAGAAGGCGCGCACACCACGTTTGAGTTGGCTGCTGGCTTGGCCTTTGGTGAGCGCAACCCCGACATGCAGCAGTGGGTGAGCAAGAGCTTGCTCAAAGAATTTGGCGATCCTGATGAGCAATACAACGTGGGCGATGTGGTGCAGTTCCCCGCGCCCAACGGCCAAGGCTCGTTTGCCGGCGCGGTGCAACAAGTCACTGACGACCAAGTGCTGTTTGACTTCAACCACCCACTGGCCAACCAGCCCGTGACGTTTGAAGTGCAAGTCATCGGCATTTTGTAAATCAGCATGAGCAATAGCCTGCAAGAAATCGTCCTCGCCGAGCCCCGTGGTTTTTGTGCGGGCGTGGACCGTGCCATCGACATCGTGGACCGTGCGCTAGAAAAGTTTGGCGCGCCTGTGTATGTGCGCCACGAAATCGTGCACAACACGTTTGTGGTGGCCGACCTCAAAAACCGTGGCGCGATCTTCATCGAAGACTTGGCTGATGTCCCCCCAGGCGCCACGCTGGTGTTCAGCGCCCATGGTGTGCCTAAGGCGGTGGAAGAAGAAGCGACGCGACGCGGCTTCACCGTGTTTGATGCCACTTGTCCGCTGGTCACCAAGGTGCATGTGGAAGTGGCCAAGCTGCACAAAGAAGGCTTCGAGTTCATCATGATTGGCCACAAAGGCCACCCCGAAGTCGAAGGCACGATGGGCCAGTTGCTGGACGGCATTTACTTGGTGGAAGACGTGGCCGATGTGGCGCATGTCACGCCAAAACAAACCGAGCGCTTGGCTGTCGTCACGCAAACCACGCTCAGCGTGGACGATGCGGCGCACATCACAGAGGCTGTGGTGGCTCGTTTCCCCAATATCCGTAAACCCAAGATGCAAGACATTTGCTACGCCACCCAAAACCGCCAAGACGCGGTGAAGGTGTTGAGCAACGAGGTAGAGCTGGTCATCGTGGTGGGTAGCCCCACCAGCTCTAACAGCAACCGTTTGCGCGATGTGGCGCAACGCTCGGGCACGCAAAGCTACATGATCGACAACGCCGAAGAACTCAAAGAAGAATGGTTCGAGGGCGTGACCCGTGTGGGTCTGACCGCTGGCGCGTCAGCGCCCGACATCTTGGTGCAACAAGTCATTGCCCGCATGCGCGCCTTAGGCGCCGTGTCTGTACGAACACTCGATGGCGTGGAAGAAACCATCAAGTTTCCCTTGCCCAAGGGACTGAAATAAAAGGACTGAAAGTAAATGCTCGATATCAATCAACTGCGCCGCGACCTGCCCAGCGTCATTGCCAAACTCGAAACTCGCAAGAACCCACAAGCGTTCTTGAATGTGGATGCGTACCAAGCTTTAGAGGCCGAGCGCAAAACATTGCAAACCCGCACCGAAGAGTTGCAAGCCAGCCGCAATGCGCTGTCAAAGCAAATCGGCATGCTCAAAGCCAAAGGCGAGAGCGCCGATGGCGTGATGGCGCAAGTGGCCGACATCAAAACCGAACTCGACACCTCGGCCGTGCGCTTGGATGCCTTGCAAGCCGAGTTGCAAACTTTGTTGTTGGCCGTGCCCAACTTGCCGCACGACAGCGTGCCTGCCGGCGAAGACGAACACGGCAACGTGGTGCTGCGCAGCTGGAGCCCCACAGGCACCGAGCCAGCCCCCTTGGGTTTCGAGCCCAAAGACCACGTCGACCTGGGCGAGCCTTTGGGCCTCGACTTTGAAATGGGCGTCAAGCTCTCTGGTTCACGCTTCACCGTGATGAAGGGCCAGATCGCTCGCATGCACCGTGCGCTCGCGCAGTTCATGCTCGATGTGCAAACCCAAGAACACGGCTACACCGAGTGCTACACGCCTTACATCGTGAATGCCGAAAGCCTAAAAGGCACAGGCCAGTTGCCCAAGTTTGAAGAAGACTTGTTTGCTGCCAAGAAGGGCGGCCAAGAAGGCGAAGCCACGAGCGAGAGCACTGCGCTTTACCTGATCCCCACCAGCGAAGTGCCCTTGACCAACTTCGTGCGCGACGTGGTGTTGGCTGAAAACGAGTTGCCCATCAAGCTCACCGCACACACACCTTGCTTCCGCTCCGAGGCAGGCAGTGCAGGTCGTGACACACGTGGTTTGATTCGTCAGCATCAGTTCGACAAAGTCGAGATGGTGCAAATCGTTCACCCCGACAAGAGCTACGAGACCTTGGAAGAAATGACAGGCCATGCCGAAGCTGTGTTGCAAAAGCTCGGCTTGCCTTACCGCGTGATGTTGCTGTGCACCGGCGACATGGGCTTTGGCGCAACCAAAACCCACGACCTTGAAGTGTGGCTGCCTGCGCAAAACACTTACCGCGAAATCAGCTCGGTGTCGAACTGCGAAGCCTTCCAAGCGCGTCGCTTGCAAGCACGTTTCAAAAATGCACAAGGCAAGAACGAACTCGTGCACACCTTGAACGGCTCTGGCCTTGCTGTGGGCCGCACTTTGGTGGCTGTGCTTGAGAACTACCAACAAGCCGATGGCAGCATTCGCGTGCCTGAGGCGCTGCGCCCTTACATGGGTGGCGTGGCTGAATTGCGCGGCTGATACAGTTCGAAAACTTTAAGGGGTGAACGCTGTGAAAAAACTACTTCTCTTGTTGGCGACAGCGTTGTTGACTGCTTGCGGCACGACCACTGAATCGCAAACCAATGCAGACAATGGCCAGCGTCCGACGATGGAACAACTGGGCCGCATGCCTTTACCTGTGGGCACCAAGCTGCGCACGACGGAGTCGTTAATTTTTGGTGTGGGTGAGGGTTGGCTGGGTCGCGCTGTGTTTGAGTTGCCCAATGACGCAACCAGCAGCTATAACTTCTTTGCTGAGCAGCTGCCGCGCCAGGGATGGACCATGATTGCCTCTGTACGCGGTAAAAAGAGCTTGTTGGTTTTTACCCGTGCAGAGCGTGCTGCCACGATTGAGATTGAAGACAGTGGTTTGTTTACGGGTTCTCTGGCATCCATGACCGTGAGTCCTGCAGGAAGTGCAGGTGGAGCGTCCGCTGGCGCAGGAGTGGTGGTACAGCCTATTGGTGGCGCTGGCGCACGTCGCCCCTGATAGAATTACAGCTTCGACAAACGACACCGAATCAGGAGAAGTGGCAGAGTGGTCGAATGTACTTGACTCGAAATCAAGCGTAGGGGCGACCCTACCGAGGGTTCGAATCCCTCCTTCTCCGCCAAGCCCAAAAAGCACCTTAAAAAGCCGTTCGTCATTGAATGGCTTTTTTCATATTTGGTTGTCAGTCTCACGGGGCGACAGATGCCACATCTTGAGCAATCTTCCAAACTAGACCTCCTACGCTACGTGGCGAAGTGGGTGGCTTTGGCGACGGTGGTGGCAGCTCTTGCGGGCTCAGCTTCAGCCCTGTTCCTTTTCTCACTCGACTGGGCTACCCAGACTCGCGAAGCCAACCGTTGGCTAATTTGGGGCTTGCCTGTGGCGGGCTTCTGTGTGGGATGGCTGTATCTCAAGTTTGGCCAGCACGTCGAAGCGGGTAACAACTTGCTGATTGACGAAATTCACGACCCTAAAAAAGTGGTGCCCCTGCGTATGGCCCCCTTTGTGTTGGGTGGCACAGTGATCTCTCATTTGTTTGGCGCGTCTGTGGGCCGTGAAGGCACGGCGGTGCAAATGGGTGGGGCCTTGGCCGATCAGCTCACGCATTTTTTCAAACTTGACCACTCTGACCGTCGCATGGTGCTCATGGCGGGAATCAGTGCAGGCTTTGCTTCTGTGTTTGGTACGCCACTGGCAGGCGCTGTGTTTGCGCTGGAAGTGTTGGCCATTGGCCGCATGCGTCTAGATGCCTTGCTGCCTTGTGTGATTGCGGCAGTACTGGCCGATCAAGTGGGCTTGTTGTGGGGTGTGCAGCATACGCAGTATGAAGTGGGCTTGGTGCCACAAATCACAGCTTGGTTGTTAGCCGCCATGGTGGTGGCCGGTGCGGCGTTTGGCTTTGCGGGCAAGTTGTTTGCGACTGGCACACATGCATTGAGTGGTGTGATGAAAAAGCACATTGCTTACGCTCCGCTGCGCCCCTTGTTGGGTGGCGCGGTGATTGCTGCTGCAGTGATGTGGGGTAGCTTTGACCGTTACATCGGTCTGGGTATTCCGGTGATGGTGGAGGCATTTGCTCACCCACTTGCACCAACTGACTTTCTGGGCAAGATGATGTTCACCATTGCATCGTTGGGCTCAGGCTTCAAAGGCGGCGAGGTGACACCTTTGTTCTATATTGGCGCGACATTGGGTAATGCAATGGCTCCAGTATTGGATGTGCCATTTACGCTCTTGGCTGCCGTTGGCTTTGTGGCGGTGTTCGCAGGGGCTGCGAACACGCCGATTGCATCAACTCTGATGGCCATGGAATTGTTCGGCACAGAGATCGGCGTGTTTGCTGCACTGGCTTGTGTGATGAGTTATGTGTGTTCGGGTCATACCGGCATCTACCGTGCACAACGTGTGACGCATCGCAAGACAAATATGCCTTCTTAAAATGGGAGCTATGACCATGAACCTCACTCGTTTATTGCAAACTGCGCTGTGCGCAATGGTTTTGCTTTGTACGTCCGCATTTGCCCAAACCTTCAAAATGCCTTGCGAGGTGGAGGGTGTCATTCCTGCAATGGATGATCTCAAGATCAAGCCTCAAAAGGTGGTGATTGAAATTCAATCGATGGGCAAAAACATTTTCTTGAAAATGAATGGCCCCGAGCCTTATGTGTTGATCGCCAACAGTTTGGCCACTGAAGAATTCACTGGTAAAAACTTAACCACCGCCAAAGAGATGGGTGCGTTCCGTAAGCACAAGGTGACGGGTGCGGAGTCAGAGATTCGCATTGAGCAAGCCACGGTGATCGTGACGGCTTTCACTGACACCACCTACATGGGCAAAAAAGTGCGTGTCAACATCACGGGGCCTTGCAGCGTGCCTCGTTAAGGCCTTGCAAACAACGATGGCCCAATCTTTAAAACCAGCACCAAAAACCGGTGCAGTTACCCGTGATTTGCTGAATCAGCAAGTCCACCAAACTGCTCACGACGATCAAGGGCAGGCCCACGTAAATAAATGCCCACAGCACCAATATGAGGGTGGGGCGGGGTTCATCCAAGCGGTAACCCATCACGGTTTGGGCTTGTTTGCGAAGGCGAAGTTTGTTCAACATGGTGCGAGGATTTTAGGCGCATGAAAGTCAACTGGGACACCCTAGTCCACACCGAATGGGATGCACACCATGCGGCCGCTGCCGCACCTTTGCAGCAAGACTGGGCTTACGGCGCTTGCATGAAGACCTTGGGCGTGGGCGTACTGCGTGCGCTGGTTGAGCAAGACGGAACACCTGTGGCTTTGGCGCAGTTCATCATTCGCCGCTTTGTGGGCGGGTTGGCACACATGGCCTTGTGTTCGCTGGGGCCTGTTTGGCTGCAGCCCATGACGGGCGCAGACAAAGCCAAGGTTTACAAAGCACTCAAGAAAACCATCCCGCTGAAAAATTTGCGTGTGGTGGCTTTCACACCGCTGGAAGCGCAAGGCCCCGAGCTGGGCCTGTCGCCTTGGCGCAAAGTGATGACGGGCCATAGCACTGTGATGCTCGATCTCACCCTGTCGATGGACGAGTTGCGTGCCCAGTTGGATAAGCGTTGGCGTCACCGCTTGGGCGGTGCTGAAAATTCAGAGCTCACCGTTCACCGCGTGGGCACCAATGCGGGCCAATACCGTTGGTTGCTCGATGCCGAAATGCAGCAGCGCGAACAGCGCGGCTTGCATGGCTTGCCGTTACATTTTTTTGATTTATATGTACCTTCGCGTCAGCAACCATCTAAAACTATTTTGACGATGCGCGCAGACTTGGGCCGCGACCGTGTGGCAGGCATGATGTTTTTGATTCACGGACAAGCTGCCATTTACCAAGTGGGTTGGACCAGCGACGCAGGCCGCGACTTGCATGCCCACAATTTGATTTTGTGGAAAGGCATCGAAGAGTTACGCGAGCGCGGTGTGCGCAAGCTCGACCTAGGCGGCGTCAACACCACACGCAGCGCAGGCATTGCGCGTTTCAAGATGAGCACGGGTGGCCAAGTGCTGACCTGCGCAGGGACGTTCATTTAATCCATGCTGCGCGTCTCCAACCTTTCTTGCAGCCGTGGCAACAAGCCACTCTTTGCCGACGTCAGCTTCGAGCTGAAAGCGGGCCAAGCCTTGCACCTTGAGGGTGACAACGGCGTGGGTAAAACCAGTTTGCTGCGCATCGTGTGTGGCCTGTCACCCGCCGATGCGGGCGAGGTGTGCTGGCAAGACAAAACCATTCAGCAAGACGCGACAGCCTTTCGCTCGTCGCTTTTTTATCTGGGCCACGGCTTGTCGCTCAAAGAAGAGTTGACCGCTTTGGAAAACCTCATGTCAGACGCCGCAGTGTCTGGCCGCAACCTCAGCCAGCAGCAAGCCTTGGTGGCTTTGGCCCGTATGGGTTTGCGCGGGCGCGAGCACTTGCCGCTGCGCGTGATGTCGCAAGGCCAAAAGCGCCGCACGGCTTTGGCCCGTTTGTTGGCCAGCCAAGCGCCGTTGTGGGTTTTGGATGAGCCTTTTGTGGCTTTGGATGTGAAAGCGGTTGATGGACTGCGTGGTTTATTGGCTGAGCATGTGGCCAATGGCGGCATGGTGTTGTTCACCAGCCATCAGCCTGTGGCGCTGACCAGTGCGAGTGGCACCTCGGTGGATGTGCAAACCTACCGATTGAAAGGCGTGGCATGAGTGGCGGCGCTTTCATGGCTGTGCTGCGGCGCGATTTGCTCTTGGCCATGCGTCGCAAGAGCGAGGTGCTGACGGCAGTGTTTTTCTTTGTGGTGGTGGCCGCCTTGTTCCCATTGGGCATTGGTCCTGAGCTGAACACCTTGCGCCTAGTCGCACCTGGCGTGCTGTGGGTGGGCGCGCTCTTGTCGAGTATGTTGGCGCTGCAACGTTTGTTTGAAGCGGATTACCGCGATGGCACGCTTGAGCAAATGGCTTTGTCGCCCACGCCAATGCCCTTACTGATCAGTGCCAAACTCTTGGCGCATTGGCTGGTCTCAGGGGTGCCGTTGGTATTATTGGCCCCAGTTTTAGGGCTGCAGTTTGACCTCTCGGCCGATGCCCTGATGACCCTCACATTGGCCCTGTTGTTGGGCACTCCCGTTTTGTCTTTGGTAGGCGGCATTGGTGCTGCGTTGACTTTGGGCGTGCGTGGCGGCGGGGTGTTGCTCTCGCTGTTGGTGTTGCCTTTGTTCATCCCGGTGCTGGTGTTTGGTGCTGGCGCAGTGGAGGCGCAAGCCAGCGGTTTGGGCGCACAGGCGCACTTCTCAATTTTGATGGCGATGTTGTTGCCTGCAGCCTTTTTCAGCCCGTTCGCATGTGCAACGGCTTTACGGATCGCGTTGGAATGAAGAATATCAACTGGTTTTATTACGCAGCACCGCAAACCTTTTATGGTTTGGCGGGCAAGTCGTGGCCTTGGTTTGCTGCATTGGCCACCTTGCTGATGCTGGTGGGCATGTGGCTGGGCTTTGCTGTGGCCCCGACGGACTTTCAGCAAGGCGAGGGCTACCGCATCATCTTCGTGCACGTGCCTGCGAGCTGGATGTCGATGGTCATCTACTTGGCCATGGCGTTTTGGAGCGTTTTGGGTTTGACCTTCAATACACGCCTGTCGGGCATGATGACTCGTGCATTGGCCCCCACCGGAGCCTTGTTTGCATTTTTGTCTCTGTGGACCGGCGCACTATGGGGCAAGCCCATGTGGGGCGCTTGGTGGGTGTGGGATGCGCGCCTCACGTCTGAGCTGATTTTGTTTTTCTTGTACCTCGGCTACATCGCCTTGACCTCGGCCATTGACGACACGCGCCGCAGCGACCGCGCAGGTGCACTGATTGCCATCGTGGGTGCGATCAACGTGCCCATCATTTATTTCTCGGTGAAGTGGTGGAACACCCTGCACCAAGGCGCTTCGGTGTCTGTGACACAAGGCTCAAGCATGGCAGCCATCATGTTGTGGAGCATGTTGCTCATGGCCTTGGCGTTTTGGTTCTATACCGTGGCGTTGGTGTTGTACCGCGTGCGCACGCTCATCTTGCAGCGTGAGAGCCAAGCGACTTGGGTGCACGAACTCGACGAGGTGAAGTCATGAGATGGGAAAGCTGGAGCCAGTTTTGGGCCATGGGCGGCTACGCCGTCTACGTGTGGGGCAGCGTGGGCGTGACCGCTTTGCTTCTGGCCGTCGAAGTGTGGCAAGCCCGTTGGGCGCACCGTGTTGTGCTGAATCAATTGAAAGCCGAGCAGGCTGTGGCTCAATTACCTGTTGAAGAATTGATGTGATGAAACCCAGAACCAAAAGATTTGCACTGATTGCCGCTGGCATTGTGGTGTTGTGCGCCGCAGCGGCTTTTGTGCTGAATGCCTTCCAAAGTAATTTGGTGTTTTTCTTCACGCCTACGCAAGTGAGCAAAGGCGAAGCGCCCAAGGGTCGCACCTTCCGCGCAGGCGGCATGGTCAAAGAAGGCAGCTTGGTGCGTGACGGCAACACCGTGCGCTTTGTCATCACTGACACCGTGAACGAAATGCCCGTGACCTATGTGGGCCTGTTGCCTGATTTGTTCAAAGAGGGCAAAGGCGTGGTGTCGCAAGGCAAGCTGGGTGACGACGGTTTGTTTGTGGCCACCGAAGTGCTGGCCAAGCACGATGAAAACTACATGCCTCCTGAAGCCCAACATGCGATGGACCAAGCGGCCGCAGCCAAAGCGGCCAAGTCTGTGCAAACGCCAGCCCCCATCAAAGGCAACCCATGATTCCAGAACTCGGTAATTTCGCGCTCATGCTGGCCGCCGTGGTGGCGGTGATGCAAGGGGTGCTGCCCATTGCAGGCACCTTGGTGCGCAACCCACAAACGCAAGTCACCTTGCAGTCATTGGCTCGCCCCACGGCTGCGTTGCAGTTTGTGTTGGTGGCGTTTGCGTTTGGTGCATTGGCGATTTCGTTTTTGAACAACGATTTCTCAGTGTTGTATGTGTCGCAGCACTCCAACTCCTTGCTGCCCAAGCCCTACCAATTCGCCGCGGTGTGGGGCGGCCACGAAGGCTCGCTCTTGCTGTGGGTGTTGCTGTTGTCGGTGTGGACGGTGGCTGTGGCGGTGTTCTCGCGCAGCTTGCCACTCGATATGGTGGCGCGTGTGATTGGCGTGTTGGGCTTGATCTCGGTGGGCTTCTTGTTGTTCATCTTGACCACCTCCAACCCCTTTGAGCGTTTGTTGCCAGCCGCCTTGGATGGCAAAGATTTGAATCCGCTGCTGCAAGACCCGGGCTTGGTGATTCACCCGCCCATGCTCTACATGGGCTACGTGGGCATGGCCGTGGCGTTTGCGTTTGCCGTGTCTGCTTTGATGAGCGGCCGCTTGGATGCCGCTTGGGCGCGCTGGTCGCGCCCTTGGACGGTGGTGGCTTGGACATTTCTGACCTTCGGCATTGGCCTCGGTTCTTGGTGGGCGTATTACGAACTCGGCTGGGGCGGCTGGTGGTTTTGGGACCCGGTAGAAAACGCCTCGCTCATGCCTTGGTTGGTTGGCACGGCACTCATTCACTCGTTGATGGTCACAGAGAAGCGCGGCAGCTTCAAAGCATGGACGGTGTTGTTGGCGATTGCTGCTTTTTCGTTGTCTTTGCTCGGTACGTTCCTCGTGCGCTCTGGCGTACTCACGTCAGTACACGCATTTGCATCTGACCCCAAACGTGGCGTGTTCGTTTTGATTTTCTTGGCCGTGGTGGTGGGCGCTTCGCTCACGCTGTTTGCATGGCGCGCGCCTCGCGTGGCTTTGGGTGGTCGCATGGAGCTGGTGTCGCGCGAATCGTTCTTGTTGGCCAACAGCGTGTTGCTGGTGGTGGCCACTGCTGCTGTGTTGCTGGGCACAATTTATCCGCTCATCATTGACGCTCTGAACTTGGGCAAGCTGTCGGTGGGTCCTCCTTACTTCAATGCCGTGTTTGCACCGCTGCTCGTGCCCACCGTGTTCTTGATGATTCCTGGTTCAGTGGCGCGTTGGCGTGATGCCAATGTGCGCGAGATTGCGCATAAGCTGCGTTGGACGTTTGCGGGTGCGGTTGCCTTGGCCGTTCTGTTGCCATTTGTGTTGGGTGGTTGGTCACTCGGCGCTGCGTTTGGTTTGTTCCTCGGTTGTTGGGTGGCTTTGGGTACAGCCCAACAAGTCATTGAACGCGTGGGTAAGCCCGGCCGCATCGGTGCATCCTTCTGGGGTCAGCACATCGCTCACTTTGGCATGGCTGTGTTGGTGATTGGCATCACCGGCGTCAAGTGCTACGAGGTCGAGCGCGATGTGCGCATGCAAATTGGCGACGTGGTCACCATCGCACCCTATACCTTCCGTTTGAACTCGCTTGACGAAGTCCGCGGCCCCAACTACAAGGCCGTGCGTGCCGATGTGCAAGTGCTGCGTGACGACAAGATCATCGAAATTTTGCAGCCTGAAAAACGTCGCTATTTCTCATCGGCCATGGCTATGACAGAAGCTGGTATTGATTCGGGTTTCATGCGCGACTTGTATGTGTCGCTGGGTGAGCCGCTGGACGACGCGCGCACCGAGTGGAGCATGCGCGTGTACTACAAGCCCTTTGTGCCGTGGCTGTGGGGCGGTGTGTTGCTCATGGTGTTGGGTGGCGTGTTGGCCGCACTGGACCGGAGATACCGCAAATGAAAAAGGTTTTGATTCCGCTGGTCTTGTTCATCGGCCTCGTGGTGTTTTTGGCCGTGGGCTTGAAGCGCGACCCGCGTGAAATTCCATCGCCCTTAATTGGCAAGCCTGCGCCGCATTTCACTTTGTTCACGCTTGAGCCGGGCGACACCAAGTTCTCGCCCATCGACATGCAAGGCCGAGTGTGGATGCTCAATGTGTGGGCCACTTGGTGTGTGGCATGCCGCGAAGAGCACCCTGTGCTGGTAGCGTTTTCTGAAAAGTACCAAGTTCCCATCGTGGGCCTGAGCTACAAAGAAATTCAGCCGCAAGACCCTGCGTACAAAGCGCCGTTCGACGAGAAGCTCAAGCTCGCGCGTGAGCGCAGCCAAGTGTGGCTCAAACGTCACGGCAACCCGTATGTGACGTCGGTGATGGACCTCGATGGTCGCGTGGGCATCAACTACGGTGTGTATGGCGTGCCCGAGACTTACGTCATCGACAAGGCTGGTGTGATTCGCTACAAGTTTGTGGGTGCTGTCACGCCTGCTTTGCTGGCGGAAAAAATCTTGCCTCTGATTGCGGAGTTGAACAAATCATGAAGCGTCTGATTCTCAATACCGCCCTGGCGGTAAGCATCGTGTTGTTTGCTTCTGTGAGTACTGGCCGTGAGGCCGTGCCTATGGCTGAAGACCCCAAGCTCGAAGCACGCTTGGTCGACATCTCGCAAGAGCTGCGTTGCCTGGTGTGTCAAAACGAATCCTTGGCTTCCTCGCATGCTGAGTTGGCGGACGACTTGCGTCAAGAAGTGCGTGAGCTCATTCGCTCAGGCAAGTCAGACCAAGACATCAAAGATTTCCTCGTGGCTCGCTATGGCGATTTTGTGTTGTATCGCCCTGAGGTCAAGCCTTTGACTTGGGTGCTGTGGTTTGGTCCGTTTTTATTGCTAGCAATTGCCGCCATCTTCTTGGGTGTGTATCTGCGTCAACGCCGCGCGGTGGCTGCGCCTGCAGTCATGACGGACGATGAGCGCGAACGCGCCAAGCAACTGTTGAAAGGTTGATGTGAACCCCGCACTCGCTTTTATTTATGTCGCCGTGGCCATGATGGCTGTGGTGATGCTCGTGTTGAGTGTGGCGCTGTGGCGCGGCTCGCAACAGGGTGCACGTTGGGCAGCACACCAAGCTGATGCCAACACCAACCCCGCCCAAGCCAATGCCGCTGTGTACCGCGACCAAATGGTCGAGCTCGACCGCGAGTTCGTGATGGGTAACCTGAATTACGAAGAGCTCAAGGCCGCGCGTGATGAACTGTCGCAACGTTTGTTGGCAGATGCGACTGCGGATGATGCTTTCAATGAGCCGCTCAGTCCTGCAATGCCTGTGGTGTGGCGCAAGCCTTGGTTGGCGGTTTGTTTGTTGGTGTTTGTGGTGCCTGTGGCGTCTGTGTTGATGTACAGCGTCTTAGGTGAGCCTGCCGCACTAGACCCAATGGCTTTGAAGCAAGGGGTAGATAACTCAGCTGAAGTGACGCCTGAGAAACTGACCGAGATGGCCACGGCCCTGACGCGCCGCTTGCAAGATGAGCCCAACAGCATGGAAGGCTGGGTCATGCTTGGTCGCGTTCAACGTGCGCGCGCCCACTTTGAAGAAGCCGCAGAGGCTTACGGCAAAGCATTGGCTTTGAGTCGTGATGACAACTTATCGATTGAGCGCGCTGAGGTGTTGGCTCAAAAGAATGGTGGCAGCTTTGCGGGTGAACCTTGGTCCATCATTCAACGTGTGCTCACGGCGGATCCACATCACCTCAATGCCTTGTTTTTGGCAGGCAGTGCGTCCTATGCGGAGATGAATTATCAAACGGCTTTACGCTATTGGGAGCGTGCACGTGAAGTTGTGCCTACGGATTCACCCGATGCACCAGAGCTAGATCGTGCCATTGCTGAAGCGCGAGACAAGATGGGCTTGCCAGCCATTCCGCCGCGTGCAGCCATACAGCAAGAAACAGTCGCTAGCAAAGCTGCCCTGGCTGCCAGCAGCATCAGCGGACGTGTGAGCTTGGTGAAAGAGCTGAAGGGCTTAGTGGCTGCAACAGACACTGTGTTTGTGTATGCAACCCCTGTGAGTGGCTCGCGTATGCCAATTGCTATTTTGCGAACCACCGCTGATAAATTGCCATTGGACTTTGTTCTGGATGACAGCATGGCGATGAGCCCTGCGGTCAAGCTTTCTGGCATGGACGAGGTGACAGTGCGTGTGCGTATTTCAAAGAGTGGTCAAGCCACTGCGCAGCCCAATGATTACGGTGTGAGTTTGACGCCAGTCAAACCCGGTAGCAAAGGCTTGAACCTCATGGTGCGTGATACTTTGCAATCTACTGCGCAATGACGCTTTGAGTGAGTTGAAAAAAAGCCCCGCAGTGCGGGGCTTTTTTGTTGGGCCTTTCGCTGATTACAGCAAGCCGTTGGTGCGTGCAAAGTGCAATGTTTGCGTACGACTCTTCACGTCCAAGCGACGGAACAGGCGCCACAAGTGAACTTTCACTGTGTGTTCGCTGATGTCGAGTTCAGCCGCGATGTCGCGGTTGCTCAAACCACGGTCCAACATGACGATGAGTTGTTTTTGGCGCTTGGACAATTTGGTCTCGCCGATGGCAACAGCCGTCTCTTCGTCACCGTTTTCTGCAGCAAACAAGCCTTGGAGCGCGGAGGAAATTTCGTTGGCTGGTGTTGACTTCTCGATGTAGATGTCAGCACCTGCTTCAATACATGTTTCTTCTGCTTCGCCTGCTGGCATAGAAGAAATCACCGCCAAAGGTACGGTGGCGTACATCGTTTTAATTTCTTTGACGGCCGATGTGCCTTTGACGCCTGGGAGCAATAAATCGAGCACGAACAGCTCTGGATCACCGTTCTTGATGATGGCTGCTTGCAATTCGCTGAACTTTTCTAATTCAACAACTTTCGATGCGGGACGCATGCGGCGCAACAACATAGCAATGGCTTGGCGGACCAATGGGTGGTCGTCAATGATGTACATACTCATTTTTATTACTCCTGAATCAATATTAGTAGTTTAGCCCCATTGCAGACCGAACATCCTGCATGGTTTCCCGAGCTGTTTTGCGTGCTTTTTCAGTACCTGCGTCGACGATATCACGAACGATCTTGGGGTTGGTGATGTACGGCTCTGCACGTTCGAGCATGGGTTGCTGCTCGCGCAAGATAGCATCGATGATGGGTTGTTTGCACTCTAAGCAGCCAATTCCTGCAGTTTTACAGCCTTTAGCCACCCATTCGCGCTGGCCTGCATCGCTGTAAACCATATGAAATTGCCACACAGGGCATTTGTCAGGGTCGCCCGCATCCGTGCGTTTTTGGCGTGCAGGGTCGGTGGGCATGCGCTTAACTTTTTGTTCAATCGTGGCGCGGTCTTCACGGATGGCAATCGAGTTGTTGTAGCTTTTGCTCATCTTGGCGCCGTCAAGGCCCGGCAATTTGCTGGCTTCTGTCAGCAGCGCGTGTGGCTCGGTCAAGATGACTTTGCCTGTGCCTTTGAAGTAACCACCCAAACGCTCGCGGTCTTGTTCGTCTAGCTCTGGCGCTGATGCGATGTAGCCCAGCGCACCTTCCAAGGCTTTGGCATCGCCTGTTTCTTGGTAGGCCTTGCGCGATTTCTCAAAGCGTTTGATGCTGTCTTTGGGCAACTTGGCCAGCGACGCTTGGATTTTTTCTTCCGCATTGATTTCGCGGCCGTACAAATGGTTGAAGCGGCGCGCGGCTTCGCGCGTCAGCTCCACATGGCTAGCTTGGTCTTCACCCACGGGCACATGCTTGGCTTTGTAGATCAAGATGTCAGCGGCTTGCAGGAGTGGATAGCCCAAGAAGCCGTAGGTGGACAAGTCTTTGTCCTTGAGCTTTTCTTGTTGGTCTTTGTAGGTGGGCACGCGCTCGAGCCAGCCCAGCGGTGTGCCCATGGCTAAGAGCGTGAACAACTCGGCGTGTTCAGGGATACGGCTTTGCAAGAAGATGGTGCAAGCGTTGGGGTCGAGGCCAGCAGCGAGCCAGTCGATCACCATTTCGTACACGTTCTTCTCGATCACCTCGCGGTTTTCGTAGTGGGTGGTGAGGGCGTGCCAATCGGCCACGAAGTAATAGCAATCCATCTCGGACTGCAAACGCACCCAGTTTTTCAAAGCGCCGTGGTAGTGGCCCAAATGCAAAGCGCCCGTGGGGCGCATGCCGGAGAGAACGCGTTCTTTCATATCGTGCTTACTTTTAAAAATCAGGGATTCAATAAAAATTCAAAGGGGCTGAGCAAGAGCGACAAAGCGAACACTGTCCACTTCATCAAAGGTCCAATCCAAATATCGTCGAGTTTGTTGAAGGCCACCAGCGCCAACACAATGTAAATGCCGTAAGGCTCAACCTTAGACAGCCACACAGCTGCGCGCCAAGGCAGCAAGCCGACCAACACACGACCGCCATCGAGTGGTGGCAGAGGGAACAGGTTGAACACAAACATCGACACGTTGACCACAACGCCAGCCAAACTCATTTTCAAGAAGTAGGTTTCAGTCACGCCGAAATGCTTCATCAGGTAGAAGGCCAACAGCCAAGCCAGCGCTTGAAAGAAGTTGATGGCCGGGCCTGCCAATGCCACCCAAATCATGTCGCGCTTGGGGTGATTCAAATTGCCGAAGCGCACCGGCACAGGGCGGGCATAACCAAACAAAAAGTTGCCGCCAGAGGCAAGGTAGAGCAGTGCAGGTACTGCAATCGTGCCCAGCGGGTCGATGTGGGGGATGGGGTTGAGGGTGACGCGGCCCAACATCCAAGCTGTGTTGTCACCCAACTTGTGCGCCACGTAGCCGTGCGCAGCCTCGTGCAACGTGATGGCAAACACCACGGGCAAGGCATAGATCAGGATGGTTTGAATCAGCTCTGGGAAATTCACAGCGTCATTGTCGCATTCAACACTTTGGGGCTAGCAGTGGGGCGATTTACAGGCCCAAAGTGCTCAGTGGGCCACGTCCTTCGCGGATGACCTCAGGGTCGCCGCCACCGTCCATGGGCGTGAGGTCCACCACGGTGGTGGGTTCGAGTGGACAAGCCCCTGCGTCAATCACGGCGGCGAGCTCGTGCTCGAAACGGTCGCGAATTTCCTCGGCGTCGTTCATCGGGTCGGTCTCGCCAGGAGCGATGAGCGTGGTGGCCAGCAGAGGCGCGCCGTGCATCTCGAGCAAGTCGAGCAGGGTTTTGTTCAGCGGCACGCGCAGGCCAATGGTTTTGCGTTGTGGGTGGCTCACGCGGCGGGGCACTTCTTTGGTGGCTTCCAAGATGAAGGTGTACGCACCGGGCGTGGCGGCTTTGAGTAAACGGTATTGGCGGTTGTCCACACGGGCGTAATTCGCCAGTTCAGACAAGTCGCGGCATATCAAGGTGAGGTGGTGTTTCTCGTCCACTTGGCGAATGCGGCGCATGTGTTCAACCGCCGCTTTGTCGTCCAAGTGGCAGACCAAGGCATAACTGGAGTCGGTAGGAACGGCCACGATGCCGCCGCGCTCAAGTAGCTGAACGGCTTGCTTGAGTAAACGGGGCTGAGGGTTGTCGGGGTGAACTTGAAGAAACTGAGCCATGAGCGGGTACGCCGAGAAGTGAGCGGGTGTGGTGTCGGACACCACGAAGTTTTGAATTGAATGTGCTTATTGAATGCGGTCAGCCAGTGCTTCCCACACGGGGGTGAGTTGGCCTGGCAGCCAAGGCAGTGTGCCGAGGTCAATGCGGCTTTCATCAGGGCTATGGAAATCGCTACCGCGTGAGGCGAAGAGGTCGAACTCTTTGGCCATGTCGGCGTAGGTCACGTACTCGGCGGGCGTGTGGCTGCCGGTGACCACTTCGACGCCTTGGCCACCGTGGTTTTTGAATTCGGTGAAGAGCGCAAATTCTTCGTTGGGTGTGAAGCCATAACGTGCAGGGTGAGCAATAACTGCCATGCCCTTGGCTTGCACGATCCAATGCACCGCATCTTTGAGCGATGCCCAACGGTGCGGCACATAGCCGGGGTTGCCTTCGGTCAAGAAGCGGCGAAACACTTCGTTGGTGTCTTGGCAAGCACCGGTTTCAACGAGGAAGCGGGCGAAGTGCGTACGTGAAATCAGTTCGTGGTTGCCTGCGTATTTCAGGGCACCTTCGTACGCGCCGTGGATGCCTACTTTGGCGAGGCCTTCTGACATTTCTTTGGCACGCTCGCCGCGACCACCGCGTGTTTGGTGCAGACCTTGTTTGAGCTGTTCGTCGTGCGCATCAAAGCCGAGGCCCACGATATGCACGGTTTTGTTGGCGAAGGTGATGGAAATTTCTACGCCAGTGAGGTACTTCATGCCATTGGCTTGCGCCGATGCGAGGGCGCGGTCTTGGCCGCCTACTTCGTCGTGGTCGGTCAAAGCCCACAGTTCCACACCGTTGGCTTTGGCGCGAACGGCCAATTGTTCAGGTGTGAGTGTGCCATCCGAGACCACGGAGTGGCAGTGCAGGTCGGCGTTGAGGATGGAAAAAGTCACGCCTCATTGTAGGCGTGGCAAGGCTTGTCGTGCGTTGGCGCTGGTGGCTGCAGCCAGTTCGCCTAGAGAGATGCCACGCAGGTCAGCTAGCACTTGGGCGATGCGCGGCAGTTCAGCGGGTTCGTTGCGGCCTTGGGGCTGGCCGGCGGCGCGTTGCTCGGCGGTGGTGTAGAGCCAATGCGGCGGGATATCAGGCGCATCGGTTTCTAGCACGATGGCCGAGAGCGGCAGCTCGGTGGCCAAGCGGCGCAGCTGCAGGGCGCGGTCATACGTCAGCGCTCCGCCAAAGCCAAGTTTGAAACCAAGCGCGATGAAGGCCTGGGCTTGCTGCACGCTGCCATTGAACGCATGGGCAATGCCGCCCACCACGGGTGTGTCGCGCAAACCTTTGAGCAGCTGGTCGGCACTGCGGCGCACATGCAAGATGACGGGCAGTTGGTGTTGTTGGGCGAGTTTGAGTTGGGCTTTGTAAAACAGTTGTTGTTTGACCAGTGCTTGCGAGTTGTTGAGCTCGGGCACAAAACCATCGAGGCCAATTTCACCGACGGCCACCAACCGTGGGTCATCGCGGTGGGCGCGCAAAGCGGCGTCTAGCTGGACCAAATGTGCGTCGGTGGCGTGTGGTGTGTAGAGCGGATGAATGCCCAGCGCATACGCGTCTTGCTGGGTGTGTGCCAGCAAGCGCACGGTGTCAAAGTTGGCTGCTTCAACAGCGGGAATCACACACTTGGCCACGCCCGCTGCGCGTGCACGCAGATGCACGCCTGAGCGGTCGGCATCAAACTCGGCTGCGTCTAGGTGGGCGTGGGTGTCGATGAACATAGGCTGCATCATCTGCCCCCGTTCATCGGTTTAGGCCAGTTGGCCTTGCACCAAACTCAGTTGACGGTCGCAGCGAGCAGCCAAAGCGTTGTCATGCGTCACCAGCACAAAGGCGGTGTTGTGTTCGCGTGCCAGTTGCAGCATGAGGGCAAACACGTTGTCTGCCGTATTGCGGTCGAGGTTGCCTGTTGGCTCGTCGGCCAGCACGCACGCAGGGCGTGTGACCAAGGCACGGGCAATGGCCACGCGTTGACGTTCGCCGCCAGATAGCTCGGCTGGGCGGTGGTGCATGCGTGGGCCTAAGCCCACCGCTTCGAGCATGGCCTGCGCTTGGGCGTTGGCCGCGGCGCGGTCCATGCGGCGAATCCACAAGGGCATGGCCACGTTGTCGAGCGCGCTGAACTCGGGCAGAAGGTGGTGGAACTGATACACAAAGCCCAAGTGCTGGTTGCGCAAATCGCCCAAGGCCGCAGCACTCAGGCCTGCCAAGGGTTGGCCCATCAACGACACAGTGCCTGTGGTTGGCTCGTCCAAGCCGCCCAACACATGCAGCAAGGTACTTTTGCCCGAACCCGATGAGCCGACGATGGCCAAGGTTTCGCCGGCATTCACCGACAGGTCGACGTTGTGCAGCACGGTCACATCCAGTGGCCCTTCATGAAAGCGACGGCTGATGTTGTTGGCAACGAGAACAGGTGTGTGGTGTGTCATAGCAAGCCTCATTCGTAGCGCAAGGCTTGAGCGGGGTTGACGCGACTGGCGCGCCAACTCGGGTAGATGGTGGCCAAGAACGCCAGCACCAAAGAGATGATGGTGATGGGCCAAATGTCCGCCGCCTGTGGGTCGCTGGGCATTCGGCTGATGAGGTAAATGTCGCGTGGCAAGAAGCTGGCGCCCAACAGGTTTTCAATGGCAGGCACGATGACGTCAATGTTGAAGGCCACTGATAGGCCGAGCAGCAAACCGCCTAATGTGCCGAGCACACCGACAGTCGCACCTTGCACCACAAAGATGGCCATGATGCTTTTGGGGCTGGCGCCCAGTGTGCGCAGAATGGCAATGTCGGCGCGTTTGTCAGTCACGGTCATCACCAGCGTGGTGACGAGGTTGAACGCGGCCACCGCCACAATGAGTGTGAGGATGATGAACATCATGCGTTTTTCCACTTGTACTGCGGCAAACCAAGTGCGGTTTTGGCGTGTCCAATCGCGCACGATGACATCTGGGCCGAGCTGCAGCGATAAGTCATAAGCCACGCTGCGAGCATGCTGGCTGTCTTTGATTTTCAAGCGCACGCCCGTGGGTGCTTCGAGGCGGAAGATGCGTTGCGTGTCCTCGATGTGCAGCAACGCAAGTGATGCGTCGTATTCGTAATGGCCCGAATCAAAAATACCAGACACATGCAACTGCTTCAAGCGAGGCATCACGCCTGCGGGCGTCACTTGTCCGCCTGGAGCAATGAGGGTGATTTGGTCACCCACACGCACACCCATCGACATGGCCAGTTCGCCGCCGAGCACCACATTGAAGCTGCCGGGTTGCAAGGTGGCACGCACTTCGGGTGGGATCTGCAAGGTGAAGTCGCTCACCTGTGTTTCGGGCTCGGGGTCAATGCCACGCACCATCGCGCCGCGCATGTCTTCGCCACGGGCCATCAAGGCTTGTTGTGAAACGAAGGGGGCGGCTGCCACCACTTCTGTGTTTTGTTTGGCTTGGGTGATGAGCGCATTCACATCGGCAAAGCCCTCGCCACCGGGGGCGAGCAGCTCGATGTGCGACACCACGGCCAACATACGGTCGCGAACTTCTTTTTGAAATCCGTTCATCACGCTCAACACAATGATGAGCGCGGCCACGCCCAGCGCAATGCCCAGCATGGACACGCCCGAGATGAACGAAATAAAACCGTTGCGGCCCGCCACGCGACCTGCGCGCGTGTAACGCCAGCCGATCAGCAGTTCGTAGGGAAGTTTGGAGGAGGTGGGTTGCATGTGGGCTGGATTATCCCGTAGTGGCCAAAGTGCTAGGCCGCATCACGGACAATCGGGGTTATGACTTCTGTGCTGATCCATTCTGTGCGTGACACCACCCTGATTCCTTTTTCGCTGTGGACCCTCCACGGCCCCGAGGCATCGGTGTTGGCCAAAGCTGAGTTGCTTCATTTGCGCGCATGGCTGGCGCAAGCGAAACGTGTGGATGTGCAGGTGGATGCCGTGCAAGAGCCCCTGCTCGCCACGCTCTCGCCACCACACGAACGTGCTTGGGCGCTCGCCGCTGGGTGGCCTGCGCAGGATGGCTGTTTGCCTTGGGCAGCTCGTGCAGCAGCAGAGCGTGGCTTGGTTGCGAACAACGCAACAGACGGCTGGGCGTTCATCAATCTGTGCAACTGGCATGTGAGCAACGGCCAGGTCACGCTGGGTGACCCTGCGTATTTGCAAATCGACGAAGCCACAGACGCTACGTTGTTTCAAGCCATGCAAAGCTTCTTTGCCGAAGATGGCATTGCCTTGCATCCCTACAAACCCGGCCAGTGGCTGGCACAGTCGCCGCTGTTGGTTGACTTACCCACCGCTTCGCTAGACCGTGTGATTGGCCGCAACATTGACCCGTGGTTGGTGGGCAGTCATGTGGCTGCCGATGCGCTCAGCCCTGCCGCCAAACTGTTGCGTCGTTTGCAAAACGAAATGCAAATGTTGCTCTATACCCACCCTGTCAACGAGGGGCGTGGCCTCACCATCAATTCGTTTTGGGTGCATGGGACGGGCGCGTTACCTAGCGAAGCGAGCGAGCCAGCAAAACAAGAGCCCGTCGTCATTCAAACCCTACGTGAAAGTGCTTTGCAGCAAGACCTGATTGGTTGGCTCGAAGCATGGCAACACGTCGATGCCCATGTCATCGCGCCCATGCTGGCCCGCTTAGCTGAAGGCGAACCGCAGCGTCTGGTGTTGTGTGGCGAGCATGAGTTTCATGTGTACGACAGCGCAGCACCTTCAATATGGCAACGCTTGCGTACGCGCTTCGCTCCCACTTCTTTAGACACCGTGTTGGCCGTTGCGCCATTGAAAGACTAAGCCCATGCAATTCATCCCACGCGACATGCCACCGCGCAGCATTTGGGCGTTGGAGCAAGCGGGTGTGCATCCGCTGTTGGCCCGCCTGTATGCCGCACGCGGCATTCAAGATGCGGCCACGCTCGACGCCTCGTTAGCGCAACTGCTGCCACCCACAGGTTTGAAAGGCATTGAAGCCGCTGCTGAGTTGCTGGCCGATGCAATGGCTGCCAACAAAAAACTCTGCATCGTGGCGGACTACGACTGTGATGGTGCAACTGCTTGTGCCGTGGCCCTGCGTGGCCTGCGCTTGCTGGGCGCGAAGCAGGTGAGCTACATCGTGCCCGACCGCGTGGTCGATGGCTACGGCCTCACGCCACCGATTGCCGAGCGTGTCAAAGCCAGCGGTGCAGATGTGCTGATCACCGTGGACAACGGCATTGCCAGCGTGGAGGGCGTGGCCACTGCGCGCAAGCTGGGCTTGCAAGTGCTCGTCACCGATCACCATTTGCCTGCTGCTGTGTTGCCCGAGGCTGATGCGATCGTGAACCCCAACCAACCCGGTTGCACGTTTGAAAGCAAAGCGCTTGCGGGCGTGGGCGTGATGTTTTATGTGTTGCTCGTTTTGCGTGCCGAGTTGCGCAAGCGCGGTGTGTTCACAGCGGAACAACAGCCAAAACTAGACACCTTGTTGCCACTCGTTGCGCTGGGCACAGTGGCCGACGTGGTGAAGCTCGATGCCAACAACCGCCGTTTGGTGGCCCAAGGTTTGGCGCGTGTGCGCAAAGGTCAAATGCCTGCGGGCATGACCGCTTTGTTTGCGGCAGCCGGACGCACCAGTGAGAAATGCACCTCGCAAGATTTTGGTTTTGCCGTGGGCCCGCGTATCAATGCGGCTGGCCGTTTGTCTGACATGACGTTGGGTATTGAATGCCTCACCACCGACGACGTGGGCCGCGCCACCGAGCTGGCCACGCAGCTAGACCGTATCAACCGCGAGCGCCGCGAAATTGAAGGCGACATGCGCGAGCAAGCCCTAGAGCTGGCGCAAGAAATGTTTGATCCCGAAGAAGAGCCGCCCTCAGCCCTGTGCGTGTTCGACCCCGACTTTCACGAAGGCGTGGTGGGCATCGTGGCGGCCAAGCTCAAAGATTTGCACCACCGCCCCACGTTTGTGTTTGCGCCCAGCCAAGCGGCGGGTAAGGGGCATGAGCTGAAGGGTTCAGGTCGCTCTATTCCCGGTTTTCATTTGCGCGATGCACTCGACCTCGTGGCCAAGCGTCACCCCGGTGTGTTGCTGCGCTTTGGCGGTCACGCCATGGCGGCGGGTTGCACTTTGGACGAGGACAGCCTCGCCACCTTTGAAGAAGCCTTGCAACAAGTCGCGCAAGAGTGGCTCGATGAAGCCACTTTGCAACGCCGTCTAGAAACAGACGGCCCCTTGTTGCCCGAATACCGCCGCCCCGAGTTGGCCGACACACTGGCCCGCGAAGTGTGGGGCCAAGGCTTTGCGCCGCCCACGTTCAGCGAAGAGGTCGAAGTGGTGGGGCAGCGCTTGGTGGGCGAAAAGCATTTGGCGCTCAAGCTGCGCCACCAAGGGCAGCCTGTGGATGGCATTTGGTTTGGTCGTGTCGACCCATTGCCCGCGCTGGCGCATTTGGCGTTTCGCCTAGAGGCGGATGAATGGCAGGGCAACAAACGCGTGCGCTTTGTGGTCGAAGGCATGGCTGGATAAAAAACAAAACAACGCAATGGCAACTAAGAAAAAACTCCAACTCCCCGAAGTCAATTTCTCTGACTACGGCGACACCCGCTACCTGCACCTTGGCACGCCGTGGGTGCAAGGCTCGATGAACATTGATAAGCCTTTTGACATCGACCTTGAATACGTGCAACGCATGATGGCGTGGCTTTTGTTTGTGGACATCGACAAAGTGGGCAAGCTGCACGCCATGCAGCTGGGGCTTGGCGCTGCGTCGCTCACTAAGTTTTCGTTCAAGCACCTGCGCATGAAAACCACCGCGATTGAACTCAACCCTCAAGTGGTGGCTGCTTGTCGCCTATGGTTCAAGCTGCCTGCCGACAGCGCGAAGCTGCAAGTGGTGTTGGGCGATGCCGCTGAGGTGGCCAAGCACGACCACTGGCGAGGCCAGATCGACGCACTGCAAGTGGATTTGTACGACCACGAAGCTGCTTCACCTGTGTTGGACAGTGCAGAGTTTTATGCTGACTGCCGCAGTTTGCTCACCGATGATGGCTGTATGACAGTTAACTTGTTTGGCCGCAGTTCAAGCTACGAGCAAAGCTTGGGCAAGATGGCTGCCGCTTTTGGTGCGGATGCGTTGTGGGCCTTCAAGCCCACGCGTGAGGGCAACACCGTCGTGCTGGCGCAGCGCACGCCGAACCATCCCAAGCGTCCCGAATTGATGGCGCGAGCCGAGGCGATTCAAGCGCGTTGGCCTTTGCCTGCGACCAAATGGCTGCGTGTCTTCAAACCCTTGAAAGCCTCATGAAATAAGGGTTTACCCCTTGTTTTTGCCCTGTACAAAATAGGTGTAACCCACATCAAAAGTGCTTCAGGTCGAACTCCATAATTCAACGCATATTTGCTTTTGGATATAGGAGACGAAATGATCAAAAGTCAAAAAGACTTTTTCTCCGGCCTGATGTTCACATTGGTCGGTGGTGGCTTCGCGTGGGGTGCAACCAATTACACGATTGGTACAGGCGCTCGCATGGGCCCTGGCTACTTCCCCATGTTGCTCGGCATATTCTTGGCCGTGTTGGGTGCATTCATCACGTTTTATTCTTTGGTGGAACACACCGAAGACGGTGAACCCATCGGCAAGTTTGCTTGGAAGCCTATCGTGTTCATCTTGGGTGCCAACATTGTGTTTGGCATCTTGTTGGCAGGCTTGCCCAGCTTTGGCGTTCCCGCCATGGGTTTGATCGCTGCTATTTTTGCTTTGGTCATCATCGCCAGTAAAGCGGGTGACACCTTTGTTCTCAAGGAAGTGTTGTTGCTTGCCACCATTTTGTCGGCGGGCAGCTACTTGGCTTTCATCGTGCTGCTTAAATTGCAGATGCCCGTGTGGCCCACCTTCATCACTGGTTGAGCCTGGAGAAATAAAAAATGGATTTGATTGCAAACCTCTCACTAGGCTTTGGCGTAGCCTTCACGCCGATCAACCTGATGTACGCCTTGATCGGCTGTATCTTGGGTACGCTCATTGGCGTGTTGCCAGGCATTGGCCCTGTGGCCACCATCGCGATGTTGCTGCCAGCGACATACGCGTTGCCACCTGTGTCAGCGCTGATCATGTTGGCCGGTATTTATTACGGCGCTCAATACGGTGGTTCAACCACTGCGATTTTGGTGAACTTGCCCGGTGAATCGTCTTCGGTGGTCACCACCATCGACGGTTACCAAATGGCCCGCAAAGGCCGCGCAGGTCCCGCCTTGGCAGCTGCTGGCTTGGGCTCGTTCTTCGCCGGCTCTGTGGGCACTTTGATCTTGGCGGCTTTCGCGCCTCCTTTGACAGAACTCGCGTTCAAGTTCGGCCCTGCTGAATACTTTTCGCTCATGATTTTGGGCTTGGTGGGCGCGGTGGTGTTGGCTTCGGGCTCTTTGCTCAAAGCGATTGCCATGATCGTGTTGGGTCTTTTGATGGGCTTGATCGGTACCGACGTCAACTCTGGTGTCGCACGTTTCAGCTTTGACATCCCAGAACTCACCGACGGCGTCGGCTTCGTGGTGGTGGCGATGGGTGTGTTCGGTTACGGCGAAATCATTTCGAACTTGTCACAACCCGAAGACGAACGTGAAGTGTTCACTGCCAAGGTGGAAGGTTTGTTCCCCACCAAGGAAGACTTCAAGAACATGTTGCCTGCGGTCATTCGCGGTACGGCTTTGGGCTCGTTGCTCGGCGTTTTGCCTGGTGGCGGCGCGTTGTTGGCTGCGTTTGCGGCTTATACGATCGAGAAGAAAACCAAGTTGCGTCCAGGTGAAGTTCCATTCGGTCAAGGCAACATCCGCGGTGTGGCTGCGCCTGAATCGGCCAACAACGCCGGCGCACAAACCTCGTTCATCCCATTGCTCACCTTGGGTATCCCACCCAACGCCGTGATGGCTTTGATGGTGGGTGCGATGACCATTCACAATATCCAACCCGGCCCACAGGTGATGACCAGCAACCCCGAGTTGTTCTGGGGTCTGATTGCCTCGATGTGGATTGGTAACTTGATGCTCGTGATCTTGAACTTGCCATTGATCGGCATGTGGATCAAGTTGTTGTCTGTGCCTTACCGCTTCTTGTTCCCCGCCATCGTGCTGTTCTGCGCGATCGGCGTGTACTCGACCAACAACAACACCTTCGACATCTGGATGGTGGCGGGCTTCGGTTTGGTGGGCTACACCTTCATGAAGCTGGGTGTAGAACCTGCACCTTTGCTGCTGGGCTTCATCCTCGGGCCAATGATGGAAGAAAACCTGCGTCGTGCCCTGTTGCTGTCGCGTGGTGACTGGACAGTGTTTGGTACACGTCCCCTGTCTGCTGGCTTGTTGGCTGCTGCTGCGATGCTCTTGGTGATCGTGCTGTTGCCGTCCATCAAGTCCAAACGCGAAGAAGCCTTCGTGGAAGAGTAATTCAGTTCAAACTGTTTCACCCTCAAACGGCACCTTCGGGTGCCGTTTTACATTGGTCTTCGCTTATATTGAAGCTTGACGAGTTTTCTTGGAAAGACTGCGATGATCGACCATCCCCAACGCTTGGCCCTGCACAACGAAGTGCACGCCCGCCCGCCAGAGCCCATGCAAGCACCGCAGGTGATATCGCGTGTGGTCATGTGGGTGGACCGTGCCAGCGCGCAAGCCAGTCGTGATCATTTGGCGCAACTGTTACGTGACAACCATTTGCCTGCCCCCGATGCCCATACCAATCATGTGCGCATGGATTTAGGTGCGTATCGCCTGCGTTGGGAGCTGCACACTGAGTTTGTGTCGTGGACTTTTATGCGGCCCGTGAGCCCAGATGTCTTTGCGCAACCAGACCCCATGACAGCGGTACAAGCCGTTCCTCAAAAATGGCTGACCCAGTTACCAGGCGAATGCTTGGCGCGTTTGCATGTGTGGCTGTTGCCTTCGTCGACGGTGGACATTCATGAAGACATGCCCAAGGTGCTGCATGACGACACCTTGGTGGCCTCCACCGTGGCTGAAGGTCATGGCGAGGTCTACACCGACTTCCAGTTGCACCCCGATGGCTATTCACGCATTGTGTTGCTCACGGGTTCGCTAACACCGCGTCGTCAAGGTCGCTTGGTGCAGCAAATGCTTGAAATTGAAACCTACCGCATGGCCGCCTTGTTGGGTGTGCCTGCGGCCCGTGAAGCCTCACATGCGTTGGCTGACGCTGAGCGCGAATTGGCTGCATTGGCCAATGCGATTCGCAATGCCAGCAGTGCCGATGAAGCGGGCTTGCTAGATCGCCTCACGCGTTTGGCGGGTGAAGTGGAAGGTCAATACGCCAGCACCCATTCGCGCTTCTCTGCGACTCGCGCTTACTTTGAATTAGTCGATCGCCGCATTCGAGACATTGCTGAATCGCGCATGCCGGGAATGCAAACTATTGCCGAATTCATGGAGCGGCGTTTGTCACCCGCACGTAGTACCTGTGATTGGGCGGCGCGTCGTCAAAACGCTTTGTCTGAGCGCGTCTCTCGCATGAGCAACTTGTTGCGCACCCGCGTTGACTTTGAGCAGCAGCAAAGTAGCCAAGAGTTGCTCACCACCATGAACCAACGCCAAGACGTGCAGCTCAAGTTGCAGTCCACGGTGGAAGGTTTGTCGGTAGCGGCCATCACCTATTACTTCACGGGCTTGGTCAGCTACTTAGCCAAAGGTGCCGAGAAAGTAGGCTGGCCGTTCTCGCCGGATATCACGGCCGCCTGTGCGCTGCCCTTTGTGGGCTTGTTGGTGTGGTTGTCAATGCGTCGTTTGCACAACAAGGTATTCAAAAAATGAACTTCAATTCGCCCAACCCCTACACCTCCACACGCTTGCCTGTGTTTGCGCGCAATGTGGTGTCTACCTCACACCCTTTGGCTGCACAAGCGGGTTTGCGCATGTTGTGGCAAGGCGGCAATGCGGTAGATGCGGCCATCGCCGCTGCGGCTGCCATCACCTTGACCGAGCCAGTGAGTTGCGGCTTGGGCTCGGACGCATTTTGTATTTTGTGGGACGGTCAGCAGCTTCATGGTTTGAATGCATCTGGCACCGCGCCCCAAGCGTGGACGCCTGAGTATTTCAAACGCAAATACGGCGATGGCATTGCCACACCGCCAAAGCGCGGCATGGACTCTGTGACGGTGCCTGGTGCCGTGGCAGGCTGGGTGGCAATGAGCGAGCGCTTTGGCAAGCTGCCCTTTGAAGACCTCTTGCAACCCGCCATCGAGATCGCTGAGCGCGGCTATTTGTTACCCGTGGTGGTGCAACAGAAATGGGCTGCGGCCACGCCAGAGTTGCAATCGCAACCGGGTTTTGCGCAAAACTTTTTGCCTTGGGGGCGTGCACCCAATGTGGGTGAGTTGTTCAAGTTTTCTGCGGCAGCCAAAGGCTTGCGCGCCATTGCGAAGAGTCAGGGTCAAGCCTTGTATGGCGGCGAAATTGCGCAAGCCATTGAAGCGTTTTCTAATCAACACGGCGGCAGCATCACCGCGCGTGATTTTGCCAACTACAAGGCCGAGTGGGTCGCACCCATTGCACAAAACTACCGCGGCTATACGCTGCACGAAATACCTCCGAATGGCCAAGGTATTGCCGCACTCATTGCACTCGGTATCTTGGAACACTTTGACATCGCCAGCATGGCAGTGGATGGTGTGGACTCACAACACTTGCAAATCGAAGCCATGAAGTTGGCTTTTGCAGATGTGTACCGCTACGTGGCCGAACCCTCGGCGATGGACGTCACGCCCGCGCAAATGTTAGACCCCGCGTATTTGAAGCAACGCGCCCAGTTGATCGACATGCAACGAGCACAAGACTTCGGGGCGGGGAACCCCGTCAAGGGCGGCACGATTTACCTCAGCACGGCCGATGAAAACGGCATGATGGTCAGCTTCATTCAAAGCAACTACATGGGCTTTGGCTCAGGCTGTGTGGAGCCAACCTACGGCATCAGCTTACAAAACCGTGGTCATGGTTTCAGCGTGAATGCCAACGGCTTGAATCCAGCCAATTTGGTGGCCCCTGGCAAGCGTCCGTTTCACACCATCATCCCTGCCTTTCTCAGCAAAGACGGAATGCCTGTGATGAGCTATGGCGTCATGGGCGCCAACATGCAGCCGCAAGGCCACATGCAAACACTGGTACGTATGCTTGACTATGGGCAGCACCCTCAAGCCGCATGTGATGCGCCACGCTGGCGCTACAACGCAGGCTTGGAGATCAATGTCGAAGCCTCGCTCCATGCGCAAACAGCAAGTGGTTTGCAAGCGCGGGGTCATCAAGTGGGTGTCATCAATGACAGTTACCAAGACTTTGGTGCAGGCCAATTTATTTGGCGTATGGGTGACCCCAAAGTAGAAGGCTATGTGGCCGCCAGCGATGCACGCCGCGATGGTTTGGCTGCGGGCTTCTGACGTGAGCGCGACGCGCCTCAAGATGCTTCAGCGTGTCAGTATGTGTGTTGCAGTGTTGGTCCTATTGGCCGCTTGCACCTTGCCAATCAATACTGCGCCATTGCAGCCCGAAATTGCAACAGGCTTCACACGCAAAGCGGATGTGGTCACGCAAAAATTTGCAGTGGCCGCTGCCAATCCACTGGCCACGCAAGCAGGCTTTGATGTATTGAAAGCCGGCGGCTCGGCGGTAGATGCTGCCATCACCGTGCAAATGGTGTTGGGCTTGGTGGAGCCGCAATCGAGTGGCATTGGTGGTGGTGCGTTTTTGTTGCACAGCGCAGCGGGTGAGGGGGCAAACAAAGTACAAGCCTTTGATGGCCGCGAGACTGCGCCTGCTGCGGCCACAGAAGACATGCTTCTCAATGCGGAAGGCAAACCGCTTGCGTTTCATTCGGCGATGGTGGGTGGCCGTTCGGTGGGCACGCCCGGTGTGTTGCGCATGTTGGCGCAAGCCCATGCACAACACGGCAAACTGCCGTGGGCTAAGTTGTTTGAACCCGCCATCGCCTTGGCTAGTCAAGGCTTTGCCATCAGTCCGCGCTTGCATGCGCAGCTCAAGGCCGATGCCTATTTGCGTTTAGACCCAACGGCACGCGCCTACTTTTACCAAGCCAATGGCGAGCCTCATGTGGTCGGTCATGTGTTGCGTAACCCAGAACTGGCAGCTGTGCTGCAACGCATTGCTAAGGAGGGTGTGCAAGCGTTTTACAGCGGCGAGGTGGCCGAGGCGCTGGTGCGCAAAGTACAGCAGCACCCCAGCAACCCCGGCCGCTTGGCATTGAGCGACTTGGCCAACTACCAAGCCAAAGAGCGCACGCCTGTTTGCTTTGACCATGCTGCGGCAAGTCGTGTGTACCGCGTGTGTGGTTTCCCGCCACCCAGCTCAGGTGCGATTGCGATTGGCCAAATATTGGGCATGTTGCAGCACACACCTGCGTCGTTGATGTCCTCACCCGCTGAGGCTGTAGACGGCACACCCGACCCGCGTTGGTTGCATCTGTACACCGAGGCTTCACGCTTGGCGTTTGCCGACCGTGCGCAGTATGTGGCCGATCCTGACTTTGCTCCCGCGCCTAGTGGCGAGTGGCAAAGCTTGCTGGCCCCAGCGTATTTGCGCGAGCGTGCCAAACTCATTCGGCCCACGGCCATGCCGCAAGCTTTGCCCGGCGTGCCCGTGCATGCGCAACGCAGCAGCTTTGCACCGATGGTGGATCAGCCCGAGTACGGCACATCGCACATCAGCATCGTTGACGGGTACGGCAATGCCTTGGCCATGACGACCACCATTGAAGATGCGTTTGGCTCACGCCAAATGGTCAAAGGTTTTTTGTTGAATAACGAGCTGACCGATTTCAGCTTTGCGCCCCGCGATGCACAAGGGCGCCCAGTGGCCAACCGTGTGCAGCCCAATAAGCGCCCACGCTCATCGATGTCGCCCACTTTGGTATTTGACAAAGCCACGGGCCAGTTGGTGATGAGTGTGGGTAGTCCTGGCGGCGCAATGATCATTCACTTCACTGCCAAAACTTTGTATGGCGTGTTGAACTGGGGCATGAGCCCGCAGCAAGCCATTGCGCTGCCCAACTTTGGCAGTGTGGGCGGACCACTCGTGTTGGAAGGTGGCCGCTTTGCACCTGCTACGCTTGCGGCCTTGCGCGAGCGCGGGCACGAGGTGAAGGAACTTGCATTGACCAGCGGCCTGCAAGCCGTGGTCAAACAAAACAAGAATGGACAAAACGTGTGGGTGAGCGGTGCTGACCCACGACGCGAAGGTGAGGTGATGGGTGAATAAAGTGATTCGTATCGCAGTGGCTTTGGTGATCGTCGCGCTGTCGGCGTTTTTTTCTTACAAAGCGCCGCACAGTCCCACGCATGCAACGCCGCATGAGAAAACTAAGTCAGTCGCTGAGTTACCCGTCAGCAATTCACCGATTGATTTCAAACACATCATCGGCGCGGATTACAAACGTCACACCGGTGAACCCACAGGCGGTCACACCCTGCTCAACGGCGATGTACGTGTGATTGAAGGCACGGCATCTGCACCCGATGCCACAGGCGTGTACCGCGCCCAAGTGCAAATGGCAGACCCACAGCGCGCAGGGCAGTGGATCACCAAAACCGACCGCAACGGCAACCCCATGCCCAACACCATGTTTCCCAAAGACTGGACAGCGGAGCAAGTGGTGAGCGAAGTGAACGCCGCGTGGTTCAGCCCCACCAAAACTATTCGTGGTGACAAGTGGAGCGCACTTACACCCAGCGGTGTGCGTGTGGAAGGTTACCTGGAGCCCCGGGTCACGGCATACCCCGTTTACAGCAAGCGCCACTGAGCAAGCCATGTCACTGCGCTGCTTCATCCAGACACAAGCACCTGTGCCCGGCACTGGTGCGCAGCCTGTGCACTACACCGCGTGCGAATGGGTGAACGAGGATGGCTCTGTGAATCTGCAGCATCCGCTCAACCGATTTGTGTGTAGTTGGCTCACCAGCGACATGTCTGAGTTGCATCGCTGTGATGAGGTGTTGTATGTGATAGCGCAGATAGAAGCAGCTAATCGCCAAGAATGGTTTGTCGATGGCGACGCATTCACTGTAGATATGCAGATCAACGGTGTGCAGTTCAATCAGAGCAATGTCGCACCAGATGATGCAGCGTATTGGAATCAGCCTGAAGGGCGGTTCACCTTGACTGAGGTGAATACATTATTGCTTGCGTGGCGAGATTATTTATCTGCCTCAGCGCAGCCTTGATAGCTTGCGCTTATAAGCGCGGCTCGATATCGCCTAGTCCCTCTTTGTGCTTCAAAGCATCACGCATGAGCGCGTAGCGCGTCATACGCTGGCCTTGTACCAAACGAATCACACGTTTCAAGGGAATGCCAATGTGGGCCAAGGTTTGGCTGGCGAGCATGAGGCTGCCTTCAATCACTTCGGGCACCACTTCGGCTGCGCCTGCGGCGCGCAGGTCTTCAAGGTGTTCGTCGTCGTGCGTGCGCACGATCACGGGCACATGCGGCGCATGTTCTTTCACCCATGCCAATACCTTCAGAGCAGAAGGTAAGTCGGGGTAAGTCACGGCCACAGCGGCAGCGCGCACCAAGCCTGCAGACATGAGGCTAGAGAAACGAGTCGCGTCACCAAGCTCCACATGATGGCCGTGGTCACGCCCCATTTGCACTTTCTCTGGGTCAGAGTCGAGGGCTACATATGGAATTTTTTCGAGCGTCAACAAATCGGCCAAGTTGTGGCCGCTGCGACCGTAGCCGCACACGATGACGTGGTGCTCAATCTTGAGTGTGCGCTGCGCCATGCCCGTGAGCGCCAATGACTGCAGCAGCCAATCGTTGCTGATCAGACGGTTGACGATGCGGTCGGCGTTCATCACCAAGAACGGCGTGGCAATCATCGACAACACCATCGACGCCAAGATGGGGCTCATCCATGCAGCAGGGATGAGTGAGTTTTGAACGCCGAGCGACAAAAGCACAAAACCGAATTCACCTGCTTGTGCCAGATACAGCGCCGTACGCAAGCTCACACCCGCAGGAGCACCCGTGATACGTGCCAACACAAACACCAAGCCCGCTTTGAGAAACAACGGAACAAGCGACAGCAACAGCACCCAGCCCCAGCTGTCGATCAACACTTCCCAATCGAGCTTCATGCCGATGGTGATGAAGAACAAACCCAGAAGCACATCGTGGAAGGGCCGAATGTCGGCTTCCACCTTGTGTTTGAAATCGGTTTCGGCAATCAGCATGCCTGCCAAAAATGCGCCCATGGCCAGCGATAAGCCTGCCAGCTCGGTGAGCCAAGCCAAGCCTAGCGTCATCAACAACAGGTTGAGCATGAACAGCTCATCGCTCTTGCGGCGTGACACGATGTGCAACCAAGCTCGCATCACGCGTTGGCCACCCCACAGCAGTAAGCCCACCAGCACGGTGGCTTTGAGCATGGCAATGGAAAGCACACGCCAAATGTTGTGCTCACCCATGTCTGCCAGTGCAGGAATCAGGACCAACAGGGGCACTACAGCCAAGTCTTGAAACAGCAACACGCCCATCACGCGTTGACCATGAGGCGACTCCATCTCCACGCGGTCAGACATGAGCTTGACCACAATGGCCGTGCTCGACATAGCCAGCGCGCTACCCAATGCAATCGAGGCTTGCCAACTCAAGCGCCAGATGTAGCCCAACTCTTTGAGCGCAAAACCCACAGCGATGTTGAATAAAAATGCGCCCACCAGCGTGAGCACCACTTGACCCAACCCCAAGCCAAATACCAACTTGCGCATGCGCATGAGCTTAGGCAGGTTGAATTCCAAGCCGATGACGAACATCAAAAACACCACGCCAAACTCGGCCAAGTGTTCCACCGCCACCGAGTCATTGGCCAGCGCCAAAGCGTTAGGACCAATCACCACCCCCGCAAATAAATAGCCCAACATGGCGGGCAAATGCAGCAGACGACACCCTACCACGCTGACGACAGCCGCGCACAAATACAAGAGGGTAAGTTCGAGGGAAGACATACCCCCTGATGGTACTGAGCGTTTGTGACACGCTTGTACGAAGGCCTCACATAAACTCTGGTTTTCTTCAGTGAAAACCACTACTTTTTCCATGCCCCATTCACAACGTCCTGCGCTCTCAGGGCTTTTGCTTGCTACAGCAGGTGCGATTGCCTTCAGCGGCAAAGCCATCATCGTCAAACTGTCTTATTTGTATGGGGTGGATGCGGTCACGGTCATCATGTATCGCATGCTGTTTGCGCTACCGTTTTTCATTGCCATGGGCTTGTGGGCTGAGCGCCAAGTCATTGCGCGTGAGAACCCGCTCACACGTCGCGATGTGATTGACATTGTGGGCCTCGGCTTTGTGGGCTACTACCTGTCGAGCTACTTGGACTTTTTAGGTTTGCAATACATCACGGCCAGTCTTGAGCGACTCATCTTGTATCTCAACCCCACGCTGGTGGTGTTGCTGGGTTGGGCGGTTTACAAAAAACCAATTCACCCCATCCGTATGTTGGCCATGGCCATCAGCTACAGCGGTGTGATGCTGGTGTTCTCACACGAGCTCTCATTGGCTGGCGCGAATGTGGCTTTGGGCAGTAGCTTGGTGTTGGCTAGCGCGGTGAGCTACGCCGTGTACTTGCTCTACAGCGGGCAGTTGGTGCAACGCATTGGCGCCTTGCGATTGGTGGGTTGGGCCACCAGCGTGGCGTGTGTTTGCTGCATTTCTCAGTTTTTGCTGCTGCGTCCCTTGTCTGCGGCCGTGGTGCCTGTGGAGGTGTTGTGGTTGGGTGTGCTCAACGCAGTGGCTTGCACGGTAGCCCCTGTCCTCATGGTGATGATGGCCATTGAACGCATTGGTGCTGCACTGACCGCACAAACTGGCATGATTGGCCCCATGTCCACTATTACCCTTGGGGTGTTGCTGTTGGACGAACCTCTCAACGCTTGGATTGGTCTGGGTACTTTGTTGGTGGTGGGTGGTGTTTTTATTGTTTCGAAATATGGAGCGAAGTGATGGATTTAGGACTCAAAGGCAAATGGGCATTGGTGGGTGGCGCAAGCAAGGGCTTGGGCTTTGGTTGTGCGCAATCACTGGCGCGTGAGGGCGTCAATGTGGTGATCGTCGCGCGCGGTGGTGAAGCGCTAGAAGCTGCAGCTACTGAGCTACGCAAGCTGGGCACCACCATCCTCGCGGTGGCGGCAGACATCACCACAGAGCAAGGGCGTGAAGCCATTTGGACGGTGGCAGGTGGTCCTGGGAAAAACTTTGACATCGTGGTGACCAACGCAGGTGGCCCTCCTCCAGGTGACTTCCGCACGTGGGATCGTGAGGCATGGATCAAAGCGGTAGATGCCAACATGCTCACCCCGATTGAACTCATCAAAGCCACGGTGGACGGCATGGCAGATCGAAAGTTTGGTCGCATCATTAACATCACTTCGAGTGCGGTGAAAGCACCCATCGACATCTTGGGCTTGTCTAACGGTGCGCGTTCGGGTCTTACAGGCTTTGTGGCGGGCGTAGCACGCACACAAAAGCTGGCAGGCAATAACGTGACCATCAACAACCTGTTGCCAGGTAAGTTTGACACCGATCGTTTGGCCACCACGCATAAAGCCGCTGCCGAAAAAACTGGCAAAAGTTTGGCAGACATTCGTGGGGTGCAGCAAGCGCAAATCCCAGCAGGACGCTTTGGTACGCCCGATGAATTTGGTGCGATTTGCGCGTTCTTGTGTTCAGTGCAAGCCGGTTACATGACTGGCCAGAACATCTTGCCCGATGGTGGCCTGTACCCAGGCACGTTCTAAGCTATTTGCGTGACGACACCACGATACCGCTGATGATCAGCGCAAATGCCGCAGCGTGATACACCTGCGGCATTTCGCCGAGGACTAAGGCGGACAAGGTGGCTGTGAACACGGGAATGAGGTTCACAAAAAAGCCAGCGATGTTGGGCCCTACGTTTTGCACGCCCAAGCCCCAAAAGCGGTAGGCCAGAACCGCTGGGCCCACAGACACATAAACCAGCGCAGCCACCAACGGCCAGCTCCAGCGGATGTGTGCATCGGCAATGCCCGTCAGCCCCGCCCACTCCGCACCACTGAACGCGGCTGACCAGAACAAGCCAAACACCATTTGCGCCATCAAAAAGTTGGCCCAGTTGCTACGCGCTTCTGTGGGCTCTTGGGTGCCCGACAACAACCAGCTGTACCAAGACCACGCGGCTGTGGCCATGAGCACAAACACATCGCCGATCACCAAATGCACGTTGGCCAGTGCCTGCCAGTCACCACGACACAGCACCACCATCACACCGAGGATCGACAGCACTGCACCCGTCATTTGCCGCTTGCGCACGGTTTGCTTGAAGAACAACGCACCCACCAGCAACATGAACACAGGCATGCTGGAGCCGACCAAAGTCACGTTGATGGGTGTGGAGGTTTGCAGCGCTAAATACAGAAAGCTGTTGTACAAGCCCACACCCAGCAAACCTAGCAAGGTGTAGCGCTTCCAGTGCGCCCACAAGGGGCTGTCGCGGCGCAACAAGTTGTGCGCCAAAGGCAGCACCAGCACAAAAGCCAAGGCCCAGCGAAAGAAATTGAGGGTGATGGGCGGAATTTGGTCGGCAATCATGCGGCCAATCACAGCGTTGCCTGCCCACAAAAGGGGAGGGATCAATAAAAGCGCCGCATTGCGCGGCGTGAGGGCGTGAGGAACAACTGGCATAAGGGCAAGACTGTACCTGAGCCCCCCAATAACCTGTGCGACAGGAGAGGCACCAATTTCATGGCAGGATTCAGCGTCTGAAAAATTTCACCCATATCTGGAGCATCACCCCATGACCAAAGCAGTCATCATCGAAAAAAACGGCGGCCCTGAAGAACTCAAGCTCATTGACGTGACCGTGGGCCAACCTGGCCCAGGCGAAATTCGCATTCGCCACAAAGCCGTTGGCTTGAACTTCATCGACGTGTACCAACGCAGTGGCGTGTATGCACTGCCCATGCCTTTGCATTTGGGCATGGAAGCCTCCGGCATCATCGAAGCCGTGGGCGAGGGCGTGACCCATTTGAAAGTAGGCGACCGTGCCGCGTATGCCAGCCAGCCACCCGGCAGCTACTGCGAAGAGCGCGTGATGCCCGCCAAGTGCGTGTGCAAATTGCCAGACGCGATTTCGTTTGAAACCGGCGCAGCCATGATGCTCAAAGGTTTGACTGCTCAATATTTGTTGAAGCGCACCTTGCCACAAGGCGGCTTGCACAAGGGTGACTTCATCTTGTTCCACGCAGCCGCTGGTGGTGTGGGCCTGATCGCTTGCCAGTGGGCCAAGGCCTTGGGCTACCAACTGATTGGTACGGCTGGCAGCGATGCCAAGTGCGAATTGGCCAAAGCCAATGGTGCAGCCCACGTCATCAACTACAACACAGAAGACTTCCTTGTGCGTGTGAAAGAAATCACAGGCGGCAAAGGCGTGAAAGTGGTTTACGACTCGGTGGGTAAAGACACGTGGGACAAATCACTGGACTGCTTGGCACCGTTTGGTTTGATGGCCAGCTTTGGTAACGCATCTGGTGCACCAGCACCAATGGCTCCCGGCATCTTGGGCCCTAAGGGTTCGATCTACCTCACACGTCAAACCTTGTTCAGCCACATCGTCACGCGCGAAAGCACGCAAGAAATGGCAGACGATTTGTTTGAAGCCGTGACCAGCGGCAAGGTGAAGATCCACATCGACCAAACTTACCCCTTGGCCGACATTGCCCAAGCGCACCGCGACTTGGAAGCCCGCAAGACCACGGGTTGCACCATCATCACTTTGTGATGACAGCGCAGCGGTTTCAGGCGCTGGGTTCGGCGTCCTGAAACTTGTCTGCGCGGCAGGTGAGCACCAGCGTATCGCGATGACCGCCCTCAGCCAATGGCTGAATGGGCGTGCTTTCGTGAATCATGCGGGTGTCGTCTAACAACATCAACGACCAAGGTTCGCTCAGTGTGAAGCGTTCGCCTTGTGGGCCGTTGGCTTCAAACACGCGGGTCTCGCCGCCTTTGATGTCGGTGCGGTTGACCATGAACACCGCCACAAAATCCACGCCATCGCGATGTGCGCCTTCGGGTGTAGGGCGGCCAATGCCGTCGGTGGTGTCGATGCGGAACTGATGGGCTTCGATGCACCACTTAGTGAGAGGTGTACCGCGTACTTCGCTTGCTGTTTTGGCTAAGGCTGTGAGCAGCTTGGTCCACGCAGGCGTGGCCACCGTGGCCTCGTGCATGGGTTCAAACCAGCGCTCCATGCCGCCGTGCAGCGCGTTGTAGTCGAGGGACTGCCAATGCGCACGATGCGGCACTTGGCTGAGCGTGTTGCGCTCAAACACAAAGCTGCTGTGCAAACGGCGGCGGTAGCGGCCACCGTCTTTGAGGTAGTTGTCGGGCGGCATGTTGTCCCAGCTGGGCGACAGCGCTTGCAGCTCGCTCAATGCACATCCGGCCCATTCAGCCACGCTGGCAGCACTGAGCATGCCGTAGCCTTTTTGAGAAATGGCAGTGTTCAGTTCGGCAATGCCAACTGTTTTTGGGGGAAGTATTTGCATGTTTAGTTTCCGCGGCGCACGCGCAACACTTCATCCAAGATGAGGCAGGCTGCACCCACGGTGATGCCGCTGTCGGCAATGTTGAACGCGGGGAAGTGAATGCCTGCGTAATAAAAATCAAGGAAGTCGATCACGTAGCCGTAAAGCACGCGGTCAATCACATTGCCCACTGCGCCGCCCAAGATGCAGGCGATGGCAAAGCCAAATAGTTTTTGGCCTGAGTGTTTTTTCAGCATCCACACCATCGCCAAGGTTGCCAAAACGCCAAGGCCGGTGAAGAACCAACGCTGCCAGCCACCCGCCGTGGCGAGAAACGAAAACGCAGCGCCTTCGTTGTGCACGCGCACGATGTTGAAAAAGTCAGTGACAGGAAAACCTTCCCCTAGCTGATACGTGCTGACGATGAGCAGTTTGGTGAATTGATCGGCGATCAACACCAACGCGGCAATGCCGAGCCACACCCAATACGAGGTGGTGTTGCGGATGAAGGTGTGGCGTGCCATCTATTGCTTTCGTTGAGTGCTGAGACTTAGACGATGCTTAAGCGAAGTGACGCACTTCACCGTCGCCGTGCAAGTTGCTGTCGCAACGGCCGCACAGGGTTGGGTGAGCGGGGTTGTGGCCCACGTCGTCGCTGTAGTGCCAGCATCGCTCACACTTGGTGGCTTCGCTGGCTTTGACTTCAATGCCAATGCCTGCGCCAGCTTTTTTCACCAAAGTGACTTTGGATGTGATGAACACAAACTTCAAGTCGTCGCCAAGAGATGCAAGTGCGTCAAACAAAACGCCATCGCAATTAATTGTTAGCTCGGCTTGCAGTGATGCGCCCATCAAACCTTCCGTGCGTTTGTTTTCGATTTCTTTGTTAGCTAGTTCACGCACTTGTTGGATGCTGATCCATTTGTCTTTCAGTGCGTTGTTCGTAGCGCCAAGATCAGTGAAGGTCTCCAAGAAGATCGACTCAGACTTGCCAAACGTGGTCCACGCTTCTTCAGCGGTGAAGCTGAGGAACGGGGCCATCCAGCGCAACATGGCGTGGGTGATTTGGTGCAACGCGGTTTGGGCGCTGCGACGAGCGAGCGACTTGGGTGCTGTGGTGTACAGGCGGTCTTTGAGCACGTCCAAATAGAACGCGCCCAAATCTTCCGAGCAGTACAGCTGCAACTTCGACACCACGGGGTGGAACTCATACGCATCGAAGTGCTCGCGAATTTCGGCTTGCACTTGCGCAGCACGAGACAGCGCGTACTTGTCGATTTCCAACAAGTCGTCAAACGCCACGGCGTCTTTGGCTGGGTCAAAGTCGCTCACGTTGGCGAGCAAGAAGCGCAGCGTGTTGCGGATGCGGCGGTACGCATCAACCACGCGGGCCAAGATTTTGTCGTCGATGTTCAGGTCGCCCGAGTAGTCGGTGCTGGCCACCCACAAGCGCACGATCTCGGCGCCCATCTTGTCGCTCACCTCTTGCGGCGCGACGGTGTTGCCCAAGCTCTTGCTCATCTTGCGGCCTTGGCCGTCGGTGGCAAATCCGTGGGTCAGCAGGCCTTTGTAGGGCGCGCGGTCGTACAAGGCGCAGCCGAGCAACAACGAGCTGTGGAACCAGCCACGGTGTTGGTCGTGGCCTTCTAAATACAAGTCGGCTTCTTGACCATCTTCGTGATACGGCTTACGGTCGTAGGCGTCTTTGTGGCTGCCGCGCAGCACGTGTTGGAAGGTCGAACCTGAGTCAAACCACACTTCCAAGATGTCGGTGCTCTTGGTGTAGCTGGCTGCGTCGTCGCCGGGTTGGTTGAGGATGTCTTCCACCGTCACGCGGCTCCATGCTTCGATGCCGCCTTTTTCAACGATGTCTGCCGCTTGGTCCATGATGGCCATGGTGCGTGGGTGCAACTCGCCGCTGTCTTTGTGCAAGAAGAACGGCACGGGCACACCCCAGCTGCGTTGGCGCGAGATGCACCAATCGGGGCGGTTGGCAATCATGTCGCGCAAACGTGCGCGGCCGTTTTCTGGGTAGAAGTGCGTGTCGTCAATCGCTTTCAACGCGAGTTCGCGCAGCGATTTGCTCGACTTGTCGGTGATGAACTTGCCCGTGGTTTTTTCGGTGGTGCTGTCAAACGCATCCATGCGGATGAACCATTGCGCCGCTGCACGGTAGATGACGGGCGTTTTGTGACGCCAGCAATGTGGGTAGCTGTGCGTGATGGTTTGTGTGGCCATCAAGCGGCCTGCGTTTTGCAACGCTTCCAGAATGACGGGCACCGCTTTCCAAATGTGCTGGCCACCGAACAACGGGAAGTCAGCGGCGTATGCGCCGTTGCCTTGCACGGGGTTCAAGATGTCGGTGTACTTCATGCCATTGGCCATGCATGAGTTGAAGTCATCCACGCCGTAGGCAGGTGCGCTGTGCACGATGCCTGTGCCGTCGGTTTCACCCACGTAGTCGGCCAAGAACACGGGGGCGGTGCGTTGGTAGCCAGCGTCCACATGTGACAGTGGGTGGTTGAACTCAATGAGTCCGAGCTTGTCGCCTTTGGCGGTCGCAACAACCTTGCCTTCGAGCTTCCAACGCTCCAAACATTTCTCGACCAACGAAGCCGCGCACAAGAACAAACCACGCTCGGTGTCCACCAACGCGTAGTTGATTTCGGGGTGTATGTTGAGTGCTTGGTTGGCGGGGATGGTCCACGCGGTGGTGGTCCAGATGACGGCGAAAGCTTCTTTGTCGAGCTTGGGCAAACCAAATGCAGCAGCGAGTTTCTCGGGCTGAGCGCACAAGAAGGCCACGTCCAAGGTATCGCTATCCTTATTGGCGTATTCAATTTCAAACTCAGCTAGTGACGAGCCGCAGTCAAAACACCAGTACACGGGCTTCAAGCCGCGGTACACAAAGCCACGTTCCATCACGCGTTTGAAGGCGCGCAGTTGGCCGGCTTCGTTGGCAGGGTCCATGGTGCGGTAGGGGCGCTCCCAGTCGCCCAGCACGCCCAAGCGTTTGAAGTCTTCGCGTTGTTGTTCGATTTGCTCGGTGGCGAAGGCGCGGCTCTTAGCCTGCATGTCGTCGCGGCTGAGTTTGCGACCATGCAGTTTTTCGATGGCGTTCTCGATGGGCAAACCGTGGCAGTCCCAGCCGGGGATGTATTGCGCGTCAAAGCCGCCCAATTGCTTGGACTTGACGATCATGTCCTTCAGCACTTTGTTCAGCGCGTGGCCGATGTGCAGTTTGCCGTTGGCGTAGGGCGGGCCGTCGTGCAACACAAACAGCGGTGCGCCTTGGCGAGCCACGCGCAGTTTTTTGTACAAGCCTTGTTCGTTCCATTGCTTGGCCCAAGCGGGTTCGCGTTTGGGCAAGTCACCACGCATGGGGAACGGGGTGTCCATCATGTTGATGCGGGTGTCAGGGGTCTGGCTTTTGTCAGTCATGGCTATCTCAGGTCGGAGGCATTAAGAGGGGCTGGCTGCTAAACCCAAAAGCGGGGCAGCTCGCTAAATCAGGCAGATGCGGGGCAATGTGCAGCAAGAGGGGGCTGCACGCCCCGTCAAATTCGGGCTGCGAGCCAGGCGCGTGCATCGTCGCAGTCTTTGTGTATGCCTTGCATCAAGGCGTCCAGACCGTCGTACTTCAGCTCGTCGTGTAATTTGTGCAGCAGTTCCACGCGGATGATTTTACCGTAGCCCCCCTCAGCGCCTAGGCTGGCTGGCCAGTCGAGGCAATGGGTTTCTAGCAGCACGCGGCCGCCGTTCACATCGGTCGGGTCAAGCGAGGGGCGAATGCCCAAATTGGCCACACCGGCCAAGGGCTGGTCGGCCAAACCGTGTACCTGCACCACGAAGATGCCGCTGGCAGCAGGCTTCCAGTGGCTAAAGCGCAAATTGAGCGTGCGGCAGTTCAGCTCGCGGCCCAGCTTGCGGCCATGCACCACATGACCCGAAATGGCATAAGGGCGGCCCAGCAACTGCGCCACCTCTTGCATCGCGCCACGGCCCATGGCCTCACGCACGGCAGAGCTGGACACGCGCAGGTTCTTCACCTCGTAGCTGTTCATGCGGGCCACGTCAAAACCGTGCGCTGTGCCTGCGGCGTCCAGCATGGCGTAGTCGCCCGCACGTTTGGCCCCAAAGCGGAAGTCGTCACCCACCAGCACGTATTTCACGCCGAGGCCTTTGACCAGCACGTCTTCGATGAAAGCCTGCGGTTCTTGCGAGGCAAAGCTTTGGTCAAACGGCAGCACCACGCATTGGTCTACACCGCAAGCGGCCAGCTCGTTGAGCTTGTCGCGCAGGGTGGCAATGCGGGCAGGGGCGAGGTCGGGCTGTTGGTGCTGCTTGGCGAAGAAGTCGCGCGGGTGCGGCTCGAACGTCATCACGCAACTGGGCACGCCGCGGTGACGTGCCTCATTTTTCAGCAGGGCCAGCATGGCTTGGTGGCCACGGTGCACGCCGTCAAAGTTGCCAATCGTCAGCGCACAGGCTGAAGCCAATTGGGGGTGATGAAAACCTCGAAAAATTTGCATGGTTTGAGTGTGGGGCGACGAACATAAAACTGTCACCCAATAAAGGTATATTGTCAGCGATAGATGTGCATTCCCGATCGGTCGTTTTAGAAGCGAATGGAGGTGAGGTGTGAAGGTCTTGAAACTGTCTGCCCAAGGGCTACCGCAGTCGTGGATATCGCTGGAAGAAGCGGTTCTCCACTACGCGGCCGACGAAGTACGCTGGGAATCTGGCGGCGAGGTGGCGGTGTTTCATGGCGGCACCAATGCCATCACGGGCCAGCAGTCGATCATCACGGTCAACAGCATCATCGGCACGAAAGGTGTGCCCAAGATCAACCCGTTTGATTTGAAATCGGGTCTGACCAACGACAAGCTTTTCAGTCGCGACCGCAATGTTTGCGCTTACTGCGGCGACCACTTCGTTGAGTCAGAACTCACCCGCGAGCACATTCGCCCCGTGGGCCAAGGCGGCCCCAATGTTTGGATGAATGTGGTGACAGCGTGCAAATCGTGCAACCACCGCAAGGGCAACCGCACGCCCGAGCAAGCGCGTATGCCGCTTCTTTACACACCTTATGAGCCATCGTTGTGGGAGGACTTCATCTTGCGTAACCGCCGTATCTTGGCGGATCAGATGGAGTTTTTGATGGCGCATGTGCCTAAGAGTTCTCGGCTCTTGGCTTAGGTTTTTGCGTTCGCTCTCTCGAGTTGGCTGTTGCTCCGCCGAGAGGCGCATGGCCAGCTTCCTCATGTTGGAGTACCAGAAATCGTCAGCTGGCCATACCCCTCTCAGCTGCGAGTTCCTTCACTCGGACTAATTGGCTAACAACTCCGCCACAGCCTTCGGATAAATCAAATGCTCCTGCGTCAACACCCGCGCAGCCAGTGTGTCTGCGGTGTCGTCAGGCAGCACGGGCACAACCGCCTGCGCGAGGATGGGGCCGTGGTCTAGTTCAGCAGTCACGCGGTGCACAGTGGCTCCGGCAAATTTGCAGCCAGCTTCGATGGCGCGCTCATGCGTGTGCAGGCCGGGGAAGGCGGGCAGTAGCGAGGGGTGGATGTTGAGCAGTCGGCCTTCGTAGTGCGCCACAAAGCCTGGGGTGAGGATGCGCATGAAGCCAGCCAGCACCACAAGGTGGGGCTGGTGTTTGTCGATCTCGGTCATCAAGGCGGCGTCAAAGGCTTCGCGGGGTTGGGGTTCACCTGCGAAGGCTTTGTGGTCGATGACGGCTGTGGCGATGCCGTGTTCTTTGGCAAAGGCCAAGCCTTTGGCATCGGCTTTGTTGCTGATGACGGCGCTGACCTGCGCGTTGAATTGCTTGGCCCAGTTTTGGGCTTGCGCGGTGCGTACGATGGCGGCCATGTTGGAGCCGCCGCCAGAGATCAAGATGACGATGTTTTTCATTGCCGCGAATTATCGCGGGGCTGGCAATACCGCTGCATACAAGGCTTAGTTTGTTTTGACGAAGCGCGGCTGCATCACACCATCAATCAGCACTTGTTCGTTAAACATGGCAGCAGGGCGCACCCACAGGCCGTGTGCGCCGTAAAGGGCGCGGTAGAGGGTCATGGGTTCTAGTGTTTCGCTGTGGCGCACGGTGCCAATCACCTCGTATTGGCCGCCTTTGTAGTGGCGGTAGAGGCCGATGGGAGTTTCTTGCAGTGGGGGGAGGTCTTGGTCGTTCATAGGATGGGACAATACACCCTATGCATCCAAAAGCCCTTGTTGAAGCTTGTACCGAGCTTGTCCGCCTCACTTTGAAGTTTGACCACCCTGCTGATGCGGTGGTGTCTAAGTTTTTCCGTGACTACCGTAAAACCTATGCCTTCGGCCCGCGCGAGCGTGCGGCCTTGGCCGAAACCACCTACAACGTCTTGCGCAACAAGCTGCGCTACGACCACTTTGCGCCTTCGGGCTCTGGCCCCAAAGAGCGCCGCCTGGCCATCCTTGGCTTTGCCCAGCACTTGAAAGACCAAGCGCCTGCCAACAACGCGCCCAAGAGCGCCAAGCACGCCAACAACAGCCCGCTCGACTTTTTGTTCAGCGCGTTGAACAAGCAAGAAGTCGCTTGGCTCGAAGCCTGTGAAGCGGTGAACCCCACCGACCTGATGGAACGTCATCGCCACAATATGCCCGAGTGGTTGGTCGAGCCGCTCAAGGCCCAAGTGGGCGAGGGCTTTTGGCCCTTGGTCGAACGCCTCAACGGCGGTGCACCGTTGGACTTGCGCGTGAACACCTTCACCGACAAACGCGCCGATGTGCAGCATGAGTTGAAGCTCGCCGGCATCAAGGCGGTGGACACACCGTTTTCGCCTTGGGGTTTGCGCATTGAAGGTAAGCCGGCTTTGTCGGGCCTCGACGCGTTTGCGCGTGGTGCGATTGAAGTGCAAGACGAAGGCTCGCAGTTGTTGGCCTTGCTGCTTGATGCCAAGCGCGGCGAGATGGTGGTGGACTTTTGCGCAGGCGCTGGCGGTAAAACGCTGGCCATTGGTGCGTCCATGCGCAGCACCGGCCGCTTGTATGCGTTTGACACATCGGGCCATCGCTTGGAGTCGCTCAAGCCCCGCTTGGCACGCAGCAAGTTGTCAAACGTTCACCCATCTGCCATTGCGCACGAGCGCGACGACCGCGTGAAGCGCCTGAGCGGCAAGATTGATCGCGTGTTGGTAGATGCCCCCTGTTCGGGCCTCGGCACTTTGCGCCGCAACCCTGACCTGAAATGGCGTCAGTCGCCCAAGGCCGTTGAAGAGTTGACAGTCAAGCAAACCTCCATCTTGGCCAGCGCTGCGCGTTTGGTGAAGTCGGGCGGCCGCTTGGTGTACGCCACTTGCAGCGTGTTGCCCGAAGAGAACGAGGCGATTGCCCAGGCCTTCAGTGCAGCCCACCCTAACTTTGTGCCGTTGTCAGCAGCCGACACCCTGACAGAGCTGAAAGTAGCCAATGCAGGCAGTTTGTGTACTACAGACGGTTTGTATTTGCGTCTTTGGCCCCACATACATGCAACAGACGGCTTTTTTGCTGCTGTTTGGGTAGCCAAATAAGGCCCAAAACTTTAAAATTGACAGTTAATTTCCACGAGTTGAAAGACATACATGTTGTTACCCAATTGGGCTTGGCTTGACGCCACGTTGAACTGGCTGAGCTACGGCTTGCTGCATTTTTCTGGCTGGCAAGTCTTCATCGTCACGATGGTGCTCACACACATCACCATCGCCAGCGTGACCATCTATTTGCACCGCCACTCGGCGCACCGTTCGCTTGACTTGCATCCGATTGCGTCGCACTTTTTCCGTTTCTGGTTGTGGCTCACCACGGCCCAAGTGACCAAAGAGTGGACCTCGATTCACCGCAAGCACCACGCAAAGTGCGAGCAAGCGGAAGACCCACACAGCCCTCATGTGCACGGCATCAAAACCGTGTTGTTCACAGGCGCTGAGCTGTACCGCAAAGAAGCTGAGAACCTCGAAACCCTCGAGCGTTTTGGCCACGGCACACCCAACGACTGGATTGAGCGCAACCTGTACACCCCTCACTCGGTTTGGGGCGTGGCCTTGATGCTCATCATCAACTTGGCCCTGTTCGGCGCCTTGGGCCTGACCGTGTGGGCCGTGCAGATGATGTGGATTCCCGTCACAGCGGCTGGCATCATCAATGGCGCAGCGCACTACTGGGGCTACCGCAACTTTGAGGCGCCAGACGCCAGCACCAATATTTCGCCTTGGGGCATCATCATTGGCGGCGAAGAGTTGCACAACAACCACCATACCTACCCCACATCGGCCAAGTTGTCGGTCAAGCCCTATGAGTTCGACTTGGGCTGGTTGTACATCCGTATTTTGGAAACTGTGGGTTTGGCCACGGTCAAAAAGACGCCTCCAAAGCTCGCCTTTGGCGACATCAAGCCAGTGGCCGACGAAAAGACCTTGGAAGCCGTCATTGCCAACCGATACGAAGTGATGGCCAATTACGCCACCCAACTGCGTTTGGCCATGAAACAAGAGCTCGACAAGATGAGCACCTTGCCTGCTGACTCTGTGCTGGCTGCTGCCAAGCGCTGGATGCACCGTGATGCCGAGAAAGTACCAGCTTCGGTGGCGGCTCAATTGGCCCAAGCCCGCGCTGCCTTGCCTGATGTCGACACCATGGTCAAGATGCGTGAAGAGCTGCGCCAGTTGTGGCTCAACACCAACCACAACCGTGCGCAATTGGCGCTTGACCTGCAAGCTTGGTGCAAACGCGCCGAAACCAGCGGCATTGCTGCATTGCAAGAGTTCTCGATGCACTTGCGTGCTGCACGCGTGTAAACACAACGCACAGACAATAAAAAACCCGCCTAGGCGGGTTTTTTATTGGGCCAATCTGAATTACTTCAGTTTGGTTTCCTTGTATTCAACGTGCTTGCGAGCTTTGGGATCAAATTTCATGATCAACATTTTCTCGGGCATTGTTTTCTTGTTTTTGCTGGTCGTGTAGAAGTGACCTGTGCCGGCTGTCGATTCCAGCTTGATTTTTTCGCGTCCGCCTTTGGATGCCATGATCGTGTCCTTTCAGTAACTGGAATTAAGCTTGACCGCGTGAACGCAAGTCAGCCAACACGGCGTCAATGCCGTTTTTGTCGATCAAACGCAGAGCTGCGCTAGAAACGCGCAAGCGAACCCAACGGTTTTCAGTCTCTACCCAGAAACGGCGGTATTGCAGGTTAGGCAAAAAACGGCGTTTTGTCTTGTTGTTTGCGTGGGAAACGTTGTTCCCAGACATTGGGCCTTTGCCCGTTACTTCACATACGCGTGCCATGTGGACACTCCATATCAACGGCGGTCGTTCCCACGAGCGCCTCACCTCGCCAAAAAGGGTGGCGGTAACCCATCTCTTCGCTGAATTCAGCAAAGCCTGAGATTGTAGCGCGTTTTAGTGGGCGCCTTGCTCTAAGAAGCGCTGGGCGTCCAAGGCAGCCATACAGCCCGTGCCGGCGCTGGTAATGGCTTGGCGGTAGATGTTGTCTTGCACGTCGCCCGCCGCAAAGACGCCGGGCACGCTGGTCATGGTGGCAAAGCCCTCTGAGCCGCTTTTGGTCAGCAAATAGCCGTTTTTCATGGCCAGTTGGCCTTCAAAAATGCCGGTATTGGGTGAGTGGCCGATGGCAATGAAGCAGCCTTGGGTGGCGATGTCGCGGGTGCTGCCGTCAGCGGTGCTCTTCAAGCGAATGCCGGTCACGCCTGAGGCGTCACCAAGCACTTCGTCCAAAGTGCTGTTGGTTTCGAGCACGATCTTGCCTGCGGCGACCTTTTCCATGAGCTTGTCGATCATGATGGCTTCGGCCTTGAAGGTGTCGCGGCGGTGCACCAAGTGCACTTTAGAGGCGATGTTGGAGAGGTACAGGGCTTCTTCCACAGCGGTGTTGCCGCCGCCGACCACGCTGACCACTTGGTCGCGGTAGAAGAAACCGTCACACGTGGCGCAGCCCGAGACGCCACGGCCCATGAACGCTTCTTCCGAAGGCAGGCCCAAGTACTTGGCCGAAGCGCCGGTACAAATGATGAGGCTGTCGCAGGTGTAAGTGCCGCTGTCGCCGGTCAAGGTGAAGGGGCGCTTAGAAAAATCGACCTTGTTGATGTGGTCAAACACGATTTGGGTGTTAAAGCGCTCAGCATGTTGCTGAAAGCGTTGCATCAGCTCTGGGCCTTGCACGCCGTTCACATCGGCAGGCCAGTTGTCCACTTCGGTGGTGGTCATGAGTTGGCCGCCTTGGGCCATGCCGGTGATCAACAGAGGCTTCAGGTTGGCGCGGGCTGCGTAAACGGCGGCGGTGTAGCCAGCAGGGCCGGAGCCGAGAATCAAAACTTGGGCGTGTTGGTTGGTAGACATCTGAAGAGGGCAATCAAAGAGACAATAAAGGCAAGATTGTAAGAACCTATCCCTTTACCCCTGACGGTGCATGGTTGCCGCTCGGGTAAGCTCTGCCTCTAGACATGACTTACTCGCTCAATACATTAAAGAACGACCCTCGCGCCTCTGCTGCCGAGGGGGACAACAAGCCCACAGGTTTTCGCCGCTTTGCGCAAGAGATTGCGCTGACGGCAGGCTTTGTGTTCATGACCTTTTGGTTGCTGGCACTGCTGACCCACTCGCCGCTGGACCCTGCATGGACCACCTCGGGTGCGAGTGGCACGGTGCGCAACTTTGGCGGCCGTTTGGGCGCTTTGTTTGGCGATTTGAGCTTTTTCTTACTTGGCTATTCGGTTTGGTGGTGCTATGCCGCAGGCTTGGTGGCATGGTTGTCAGCCTTGGCCAACCGCTTGCGCGACGAAGACGAGCCGGCTCCAGAGCACACAGGCTGGCGCTACACGCGCTTTGCGTTTTGGGCAGGTTTGGCGTTGTTGTTGATTTCCAGTGCGGGCCTAGAGTGGACGCGCATGTACCGCTTTGAAGACCGATTGCCCGGCCACAGCAGTGGTGGCGTTTTGGGCTACCTGGTTGGGCCATCAAGCCTGAACTGGCTGGGCTTCAATGGTTCGGGCTTGATTTTCATTGTGTTTGGCGTGGTCGGTGCTTCGTGGGTGTTCCGTTTTTCATGGGGGCAAACCGCTGAGAACATTGGCGCTTTGCTAGATGGCTTGTACGAAAAATGGCGTGAACGCCGTGAGCGCGAAGAAGATGTGGCCTACGGTTTGGTGGCTGCGCGCGAGCGCGAAGAAGTTGTCTTTGAAGAGCGTGTGGAAATCAAAGAGCATCCGCCCATCACTGTGCATATTGAGCCTGAGATCATCGAAGTGCCCAAGAGCGCACGCGTGGCCAAAGAGCGCCAAAAAACGCTGTTCACCGATGCCGCGACTGACTCGCGTTTGCCGCAAGTCGACTTGTTGGATGACCCGCTGATTCGCCAAGACACTGTGGCCCCCGAAACGCTGGAAATGACCAGTCGCATGATTGAGAAAAAACTCAAAGACTTCGGCGTGGAAGTTCGTGTGGTGGCCGCATCCCCCGGCCCTGTGATTACCCGCTACGAGATTGAGCCCGCCACAGGCGTGAAGGGCTCGCAAGTGTTGAACCTTGCCAAAGATTTGGCGCGCTCACTCTCGCTGGTGTCCATTCGCGTGGTGGAGACCATCCCAGGCAAAAACTACATGGCGTTGGAATTGCCCAATGCCAAGCGACAGTCCATCCGCTTGAGCGAAATTTTGGGCTCTGACGTGTACAACGAATCCAAGTCCATGCTCACCATGGGCTTGGGTAAAGACATTGTGGGCAATCCCATCGTCGCCGACTTGGCCAAGATGCCCCACGTGTTGGTGGCGGGTACGACCGGCTCAGGTAAATCGGTGGGTATCAACGCGATGATTTTGTCCTTGCTCTACAAGGCCGAAGCCCGCGATGTGCGCTTGCTCATGATTGACCCCAAGATGTTGGAGATGTCGGTCTACGAAGGCATTCCACACTTGCTGGCTCCCGTGGTGACCGACATGCGCCAAGCCGCACACGGCTTGAACTGGTGTGTGGGAGAAATGGAAAAACGCTACAAGCTCATGAGTAAGCTGGGCGTTCGTAACCTCGCGGGCTACAACGCCAAGATTGACGAAGCTGCTGCGCGTGAAGAGTTCATCTACAACCCGTTCAGCTTGACACCCGAACAGCCTGAGCCGCTGCAACGCCTTCCACACATCGTGGTGGTCATTGACGAATTGGCCGACTTGATGATGGTGGTGGGTAAGAAGATTGAAGAGCTGATTGCACGCCTCGCCCAAAAGGCGCGTGCTGCCGGTATCCATTTGATTTTGGCCACACAGCGTCCCAGCGTGGACGTGATTACTGGTCTGATCAAAGCCAACATTCCCACACGTATTGCGTTCTCTGTGGGCTCCAAAATTGACAGCCGCACCATCCTTGATCAAATGGGCGCAGAGGCGTTGTTGGGTATGGGTGACATGCTTTACATGGCCAGTGGCACAGGCTTCCCCGTGCGTGTGCACGGCGCGTTTGTGAGCGATGAGGAAGTTCACCGCGTGGTGAATTACTTGAAGAGCCAAGGCGAACCCGACTACATCGAGGGTGTGCTCGAAGGCGGCACGGTCGATGGCGATGGCAACCCATCAGGCCCCGATTTGTTTGGCGAAGTGTCGGCCGAAAAAGACCCGATGTATGACCAAGCGGTTGAGGTGGTGTTGAAGAACCGCAAGGCCAGTATTTCACTGGTGCAACGCCATTTAAAGATTGGCTACAACCGCGCCGCACGTTTGGTGGAAGACATGGAGAAGGCCGGTATGGTCAGCGCCATGAGCAGCAATGGCCAGCGTGAAATTTTGGTGCCCAAACGTGATGAATAAACGCATCGTCATTTCTGCTTGGCGTCATGCGGGTGTGGCGATGGCAGCGTTTGCCCTCAGCACCAGCGTTGTGTGCGCTAGCAGTTTGGACGCGCTAGAAACGTTTTTGAAATCGACCAAAAGTGGCCGCGCTGATTTCACGCAAGTGGTGACACCGCCTGTCAAAGCAGGTCAGACAATGGTGCGCAACAAAACGTCGATTGGCCAGTTTTCATTCATGCGTCCCACGCGTTTTCGTTTCGATTACGTCAAACCTTTTGCGCAAGTCATCGTTGCAGATGGTCAAACCTTGTGGTTGTATGACGCCGACCTAGAGCAGGTGACGGCTCGCAAACAAGCGCAAGCCTTAGGCAGCACACCGGCTGCTTTGGTGGCGACAGCTGTGGATGTGAGTGCGCTGCAAAAAGAGTTCGCTTTAGAAGCTCAAGCCGATAGTGATGGTTTGCAATGGGTTCAAGCCACGCCAAAGAATCGAGAGAGCACCATTCAATCGGTGCGCATGGGTTTGCGTTCCGATGGCGCTCAGGTGAGCCTCAGCAAGCTTGAGATTTTTGATGCAATGGGTCAACGCTCAGTTTTGAGCTTTGAACGCTTTGAGGTGAATCCAGTCAACCTCGGTTTAACGCAGTTCAACTTTGCGGTGCCCAAAGGCGTGAGCGTCATTCGCCCTTGAGTGCGCGCATGACACAGGCCACGCCCGTGTTGCAAGGTTTGCCGCCATTGCTGGATGCCCATACCCGCTTGGTGGTGCTGGGCAGTTTTCCAGGTGTGGCTTCGCTGCGTTCGCAGCAGTACTACGGCCATCCGCAAAACCAGTTTTGGAAAATCATGGCCACGCTGCTCTCACCCAATGCCGCCGAGGTGTTGGCCATGCCTTATGTCGAAAGAGCGCAATGGTTGCTCAGTCAAGGCGTGGGCTTGTGGGATGTGTATGCCCAGTGCGAACGCGTGGGCAGCTTAGACGCCCATATTCAAAACGCGCAGCCCAATGATTTGCTAGGTCTGCGCGAACGTTGCCCTCGCTTAGTCGCAATAGCGCATAACGGCGGTGAAAGCTTCAAGCACGCCAAATTCACCCGCACTTTGAGCCTGCCTGTGCATCGACTGCCGTCAACCAGTCCTGCACATGCCAGTTGGACGTTTGAACGTAAATGCGAGGCTTGGCGTGAGGTACTCGAGGCTGAGGGTTTGTTGGGCTCATTCGCCTGATGTCACAAGGCTAAAGCCAAGCCCTTCGCTACACTCAGAGCATCTAAGCATCAAAGCCTTTCAAAGCGTGTCTTCAACCCACATTCCCCTCGCTGAACGCCTGCGCCCGCGCACGTTGGGTGAAGTCATTGGCCAGCAACACCTGCTGGGCGAGGGCATGGCACTGCGCGTGGCATTTGAATCGGGCCAGCCGCACAGTTGCATTCTGTGGGGGCCGCCTGGTGTGGGCAAAACTACCATCGCCCGTTTGATGGCTGATGCGTTTGATGCACAGTTCTTGTCCATCAGCGCCGTGCTGGGGGGTGTGAAAGAAATTCGTGAGTCGGTTGAGCAGGCGATTGCTGCTCGCGATTCGCTCGATCCCAAGCGCACCATCATGTTTGTGGACGAGGTGCACCGCTTCAACAAAAGCCAGCAAGACGCGTTCTTGCCGCATGTGGAGTCGGGCTTGTTCACTTTCATAGGCGCGACCACCGAGAACCCGTCGTTCGAGGTGAACTCGGCGTTGCTCTCGCGTGCGGCGGTGTATGTGCTGCAGTCGCTCAGTGTGGACGACCTCACGCAAATCATTGCCAAAGCGCAAGCCATTGGTGCCGTGCCTGCTTTGGAAGACGCAGCGCTTGAGCGATTGATTGCCTATGCCGACGGCGATGCACGTCGCTTGCTCAACACGCTTGAGACCTTATCGGTGGCTGCCAACCGCGAGAAGCTCGAAGAAATCAACGACGCATGGCTCATGCGCGTGTTGGGTGAGCGCATGCGCCGCTACGACAAAGGCGGCGAACAGTTTTACGACACCATCAGCGCGCTGCACAAATCGGTGCGCGGCTCTGACCCTGATGCCGCTTTGTATTGGCTGGTGCGCATGCTCGACGGCGGGGCTGAGCCCAAATACATGGCGCGCCGTTTGATTCGCATGGCGGCTGAAGACATTGGCTTGGCTGACCCGCGTGCCTTGCGTCTGGCGTTGGATGCGGCAGAGGTGTACGAGCGTTTGGGCTCGCCCGAAGGCGAGCTGGCGCTGGCCGAGTGCGTGGTGTATTTAGCCGTAGCGCCTAAGTCGAACGCGGTGTACAAGGCCTACAACGAAGCCAAAGCCCTCATCAAAAAAGACGGCACACGCCCCGTGCCCATGCACTTGCGCAACGCCCCGACCAAGATGATGAAAGACATGGATTGGGGCAAAGGCTACCGCTATGCCCATGACGAAGAAGATGGCTTTGCAGCGGGCGAAAACTACATGCCCGAAGGCTTGGAGAATACGGGCTTTTACCGCCCTGTGGAGCGCGGTTTAGAGATCAAAATTGCTGACAAATTGCGCCACTTGCGCGACAAAAACAAACAAGCAGGTAAATAACAAATGGACGTCTTGCTTCAACAAGTCATCAACGGCTTGGTGCTCGGCAGCATGTACGCGCTGGTGGCTTTGGGCTACACCATGGTCTACGGCATCATCAACCTCATCAACTTCGCGCATGGCGAGGTGTTGATGATTGGTGCCTTGTGCAGCTGGTCTGTCATTGGCTTTTTGCAACCGCTCATGCCCGACACACCGGGGTGGGTGTTGCTGCTCATCTCCATGGTGTTAGCTTCCATCGCTGCGGCGGCGCTGAACTTTGCGATTGAAAAAATCGCGTATCGCCCGTTGCGCAATGCACCTAAGTTGGCGCCGCTGATCACTGCCATTGGCATGTCTATCTTGCTGCAGACCCTTGCCATGATTGTGTGGAAGCCTAGCTACAAACCGTTTCCCTCGCTCTTGCCCACTACCCCGTTTGAAATTGGCGAGGCGGTGATCACGCCTACGCAGTTGATGATTTTGGGCCTGACGGTGGTGGCTTTGGCCGTGTTGTCTTGGTTGGTCAACCGCACCAAGCTAGGTCGCGCCATGCGTGCCACAGCAGAGAACCCACGTGTGGCCAGCCTCATGGGCGTGAAGCCAGATGTGGTGATTTCAGCCACCTTCATCATCGGGGCAGTGCTCGCCACCATCGCGGGTGTGATGTGGGCCATGAATTACGGCACAGCACACCATGCGATGGGTTTCTTGCCAGGCCTCAAAGCTTTCACGGCGGCGGTGTTTGGCGGCATTGGCAATTTGGCTGGTGCAGTGGTGGGCGGCTTACTGTTGGGCTTGATCGAGTCGATTGGCTCTGGGTACTTGGGCGACCTCACAGGCGGTGTGCTGGGCAGTCACTACACCGACATCTTGGCTTTCATTGTGTTGATCATCATGCTCACGCTGCGCCCATCGGGCCTGCTGGGTGAGCGCGTGGCAGACAGGGCTTGATCACCATGACGCACAAACTTTTCTCAAATCGTTGGCTCATGGCTGTGCTGTTGTTGGCTTTGCCGCTGCTGCTGCAAAGCTTTGGCAATGCATGGGTGCGTATTGCAGACATGTCCTTGCTGTATGTGCTGCTGGCGCTCGGCTTGAACATTGTGGTGGGCTACGCGGGCTTGCTCGACTTGGGCTACGTGGCCTTCTTTGCCGTGGGCGCTTACATGTTTGCCTTGTTGGCTTCGCCGCATTTGACCGAGGTGTTTCCTTGGGTGGCGGTGATGTTCCCTGATGGGCTGCACCTGAGCTTTTGGTTGGTTCTGCCACTGGCCGCTGGTTTGGCAGGTTTGTTCGGTGTGCTGTTGGGCGCGCCCACATTGAAGCTGCGTGGCGACTACTTGGCCATCGTCACCTTGGGCTTTGGCGAAATCATCCGTGTGTTTTTGAATAACCTTGATAACCCCGTCAACATCACCAACGGGCCGCGAGGGTTGGGTCAGATAGATGCGGTGTCCATCTTTGGCTACTCGCTCTCGAAGCGCTTGGACCTGGGCTTCATCGAGCTGCCGTCTGTCACCTTGTATTACTACCTGTTCCTCACGTTAGTGGTGGTGAGTGTGGTGATTTGTCATCGCTTGGAATACTCACGCATTGGCCGCGCATGGATGGCGATTCGCGAAGACGAGATTGCCGCCAAAGCCATGGGCCTGAACACACGCAACTTGAAGCTCATGGCCTTTGGCATGGGGGCGTCGTTTGGTGGTGTGTCAGGAGCGATGTTTGCATCGTTCCAAAGTTTTGTGTCGCCTGAGTCGTTCAGCCTCATGGAGTCGGTGATGATTGTGGCGATGGTGGTGTTGGGTGGTTTGGGCCATTTGCCGGGCGTGATTTTGGGCGCCGTGTTGCTGGCCGCTTTGCCCGAGGTGCTGCGCTTTGTAGCGGGCCCGATTCAAGAGATGACCGATGGCCGATTGGACGCTGCCATCATGCGCCAGTTGTTAATTGCGTTGGCCATGGTCACCATCATGTTGTGGAAGCCACGCGGTTTGTGGCCCACGCCTGAACATGGCAAAAACCTCAACCCACAAGGAGGTGCGCGATGAGCGACCTCGTGTTGAATGTCTCTGGCATTTCCAAACGCTTTGGTGGTTTACAAGCCTTGAGCGATGTGGGTATGCAGATTGAGCGTGGCCAAGTCTATGGTTTGATTGGCCCCAACGGCGCTGGCAAGACCACGTTCTTCAACGTCATCACAGGCCTGTACACGCCCGACAGCGGCAGCTTTGAATTGGCTGGCAAATCGTATGAGCCCACCGAGGTGCACTTGGTGGCGCAGGCGGGCATTGCACGCACGTTTCAAAACATCCGTTTGTTTGCTGAGATGACTGCGCTCGAAAACGTGATGGTGGGCCGCCATGTACGTACAGGCTCGGGCTTGCTCGGCGCGATTTTTAGAACCGCCAAATTCAAAGCGGAAGAGTTGGCGATCGAGCAGCGCGCGCGTGAGCTGTTGGATTACGTTGGCATTGCCAGCTTGGCAGACTACAAAGCACGCACGCTGAGCTATGGTGACCAACGCCGTTTAGAAATTGCGCGTGCTTTGGCCACCGACCCGCAACTCATTGCGCTCGATGAACCCGCAGCGGGCATGAACGCCACCGAAAAAGTGCAACTGCGTGAGCTGATCGACAAAATTCGCCACGACCACCGCACCGTGCTCTTGATCGAGCACGATGTGAAGTTGGTCATGGGCTTGTGTGACCGAGTGACCGTGCTTGACTACGGCAAGGTGATTGCCCAAGGCACACCGGCCGATGTGCAGCGCGACCCACAAGTGATTGAAGCCTATCTCGGCACGCAATCAGAACATGGGGTGCATTGAGATGAAACATGACAACGCAGCCGTGCTGTTGAGCGTCAACGATGTGAAGGTGGCGTATGGCGGCATTCAAGCCGTCAAAGGCGTGAGCCTAGAGGTGCGCGAAGGTGAGTTGGTTTCGCTTATCGGCTCTAACGGCGCAGGAAAAACCACCACCATGAAAGCCATCACCGGGCTGTTGGCCTTAGGTGGTGGCCACATTGAATTGGCTGGCAAAACGATTGACAGACAAGGCCCTTGGGACTTGGTGCAACAAGGCCTAGCGATGGTCCCAGAAGGCCGTGGCGTGTTCACCCGCATGACTATTGTGGAGAACCTGCAAATGGGTGCGTACATCCGCGATGACAACGCAGCCATTGCCGAAGACATTGAGCGTGTGTTTACCACCTTTCCGCGTTTGAAAGAACGTCGCGATCAATTGGCGGGCACGATGTCGGGTGGTGAGCAACAAATGTTGGCCATGGGCCGTGCGTTGATGAGTCGCCCAAAAGTGCTGTTGCTCGATGAGCCTTCGATGGGCATGTCACCCATCATGGTGGACAAAATTTTTGAAGTGATTCAAGAAGTGTCAGGGCAAGGCGTGACGATTTTGTTGGTAGAGCAAAACGCCAGCCGTGCACTGCAAATTGCCGATCGTGGCTATGTGATGGAGTCAGGGTTGATTACCCTGAGTGGTGATGCGCATGAGATGCTGCATGATCCGAAGGTGCGGGCCGCTTATTTAGGGGAGTGACGACCATGAGCCTGCGACTGAGTTCTGATGACATCGAGCATTACCAATCGCAGGGTTACGTGATACCACGCTACCGACTGGAGCCAGAGCTGTTGCAGTCGTTGCAAGTTGCACTCAACACCCTGATTGCCAACAACCCAGGCGTTCGTCCTGAAAAACTTGTGAGTGCGCACATCGAAGGTCGCAATGACGAAGGCGTGCATGGCAGTCAACGGTTTTTAGAACTCGCGATGCATCCACCCATCGTGGACTTGGTGGAGCAATTGATTGGCCCAGACATCATCTTGTGGGGCTGTCACGTGTTTTGTAAACCTGCCAGCGAAGGCTTCGAGACGCCTTGGCATCAAGACGGTCACTATTGGCCCATTCGTCCTTTGGCTACTTGCACCGTGTGGGTAGCGCTCGAACCCAGCACGCGTGATAACGGATGCTTGCGTGTCATTCCCGGCTCGCATCGCAACAAGACATTGCATGAGCATTTGCACGAAGATCGCCAAGATGTGGTGTTGAACCAGCGTATGGCCGTTGGCACGTTTGATGAAGCTCAGGCGGTGGACTTAGAGTTGCAGCCAGGCGAGATGTCCATGCATGACGTGTACATGATTCACGGCGCGAAAGCCAACACATCGACGCAACGCCGCACGGGTGTGGCCTTGCGTTTCATGCCCGGCAGTTCTTTGTTTGATCGCAACTTGCGCCCAGTCGATGGCAAGTCAGGTGTGCCCGTGAGTTTTGGCACTCGGCCTTTGTGGCTGTTACGTGGGCAAGATCAAACGGGTCACAACGATTTCCAAGTTGGACATCGTTAGTGTGCGTGGGAACGGGTTTAGCCTTCCATCATCCAAATCAAGACTTGTTTGGCGACAAAGCCCAGCATGCCAAACGCAAGTACCAAGAACAACACAAAGGTGCCGAACTTGCCTGCTTTGGATTCACGTGCGAGCTGAAAAATAATGAACAGCATGTACAGCATGAAGCCGCCCACGCCAAAGGTCAGCCCGAATTGGGCGAATTGTTCTTCTGTCATAAAAACTCAGTGGACCGTGGGGTCATAAGAGACCAAGTCCCGATAGGCGTGCCAGCTGGCGTGGCCGAGCATCGGCACCACAGCTAACAAACCTAAGAACGCTGAGCCAATGCCCAGCGCAGTAAATAAACACAACAGCCCAGCCCAGCAGGCCATCGCAAAAGGGTTGACGGACACCACGCGCCAGCTGGTGAGCACCGCTTGTTGCAGTGTGAGCATGGGGTGATCCATGAGCAGCGGGATGGTCACCAAGGTAGAAGCAAACATGGGTGCGGCAATGAGTGCGCTCATGAGCACCCACATCTCAAACAAACCAAAGTGTGATTGCAACACCACTAAGCGTACAAAATCGGCAGGGGTGTGAACGCTGGCGGGCAGCATCCAGTGCACCAAGGCGGCCGAACATACCAGCCAAGCACCGCTGCACAAGGCCAATAGAAAACCAAATTTGATAATGCGCCTGTCGCCGCATGTCCAAACGCGAAATGCATCGGCCAAGGTGGCTTCTTCATCGCGTTCCAAGCGGCGACTGATGTCGTATAAGCCCATGGCCAACAAAGGGGCCACGATCATGCATGCAGACAGCATGGCTGCAATCCACCAAAACTCATGGCGCGCAAACCAAAATAAGCCAGCGCAAACCAGCGCCAAGATCAAGCCATGCGTGACGCCTGCCGTAGGGCAGCGCTCCATGTCTCTCCAAGCCAGCGCAAGCCAGTGGAGGGGCCTAGACATTTCAATGTCTTTGGCTTCGAGATCGGGGTGTGGTGTGATCAGGTTCATGTGACTCAGTCTATACGCGCGCCAGAGCGTTTGATGATGGGGGCCCATTTGACGGATTCGTCTTGAATCAATTTAGCGAATTGTTCAGGCGTTCCACCAACAGGTTCTAAGCCAGCGGCTTTCAGTCGGTCTTTGACGGCTGCATCGTGGATGGCGTCATTCAAGGCGCTGTTGATGCGATCCACTACAGCGCGTGGTGTTCCAGCAGCGACCAACACACCGTTCCAGGCTAAGGCTTCAAAGCCTTTGAGCTCTGGCGCACCGCTTTCTGAAACGGTTGGTACATCTGGCAACAGCGGATAGCGGTGTGCGCTGGTGACGGCTAAATATTTCAAACGCCCTTGTTTCACTTGCGGCGCAATGGCTGTTGGCACTGAAACCATGAATTGCGTTTCACCCGACATGGTGGCCATCACGGCCGGTGGGCTGCCGTTGAAGGGGATGTGCACCGAATAGGTGTTGGTCACCGCCTTGATGTATTCCATCGTCAAGTGCGACGAACTGCCGTTGCCTACCGACGCAAAGTTGTATTTGCCGGGGGCGGCTTTCATCAACGCGATGGCTTCGCGCATTGTGCTCACAGGTACTTGGGCATTGATCGCAATCACATTGGGCTGTGATGTGGTGGTCATCACGGGCTGCAAATCTTTGAGCGGCTGATACGGCAGCTTTGGATAAAGGTGGGGCGCAAATGACAAGGGGCCGTTGTAGGACATGACCCACGTGTAGCCATCGGGGGCTGACTTGGCCACCTCGTTGGTGCCTAGTGTGCCGCCCGCCTGGGGTTTGTTTTCGATGACTACGGTTTGGCCCAAGTTGTCTTTGAGCTTGTCTTGCATCGCCCGCGCAATGACGTCGAGTGACGATCCTGCAGGTGCAACAACGAGCCAACGGATGGGTTTATTAGGAAAGCTTTGAGCTTGAGCAATAGGAATGCAAGACCCTGCAGCCAAACTCGCCATCACAGGTAACAAACGGCACAGGTGTCGGCAAGTGAAGGCGATGAGATCTTGCATGAATTGCCAGTGTTTAGGCTTTGTCTGCCGCAGAGGTGAACGAGTCTGCATAGAACTCGTCCGATGGCAAGCCTGCTTGCGTATAAGTAGCGCGGGCCGAATCCACCACGATGGGCGCACCGCAGGCGTAAACCTGATAGCCGCTGAGGTCGGCGTGGTCTTGCAATACAGCAGCGTGCACAAAGCCTGTGCGGCCGGTCCAGTTGTCTTCAGGCAGGGCATCAGACACCACAGGCACATAGGTGAGGTTGGGCATGGCAGCGGCTTGAGCTTGGACCCAGTCGTTCATGTAGAGGTCGGCAGGGCGACGGCCACCCCAGTAGAGGGTCACAGGGCGTGTGATGCCCTTATGGTGCATATGCTCCAAAATGGCTTTAATAGGCGCAAAGCCTGTGCCAGAGGCCAAGAACACCAAAGGCTTGTCAGAGTCCTCGCGCAAGAAGAAGCTGCCTTGTGGGCCTTCGATGCGTTGGATTTCTTTTTCTTTCATCGCACCAAACACGTGGTCGGTGAACTTACCGCCGGGCATGTGGCGGATGTGCAGCTCAATCGCGGGTGAGCCTTCGACAAAGGTATGCGGTGCATTGGCCATCGAGTAGCTGCGGCGGTCACCGTCGCGCAACAAAAAGTCAACGTACTGGCCTGCATGGAATTTCATCGGGTCGGTGGCGGGCAGTTGCAGCTTGACGATCATCACGTCGTGCGAGGCTTTCTCCAGCGAGACCACACGCACGGGCATCTTCTTGATGGGGAACGCGCCTTCTTCCACCACTTGGCGAGATTCCAACACCACATCGCTGTGCGCGGTGGCGCAGCAGGTCAGGACAAAGCCGTTGGCCGCTTCTTCAGGGCTGAGGGCTTTTTCTTGGTGTTTGCCGTGCGTCACTTCGCCCGAAATCTTTTTGCACTTGCAAGAGCCGCATGCGCCGTCCTTGCAGCCGTAGGGCAGGCCGATGCCTTGGCGCAGGCCAGCAGCCAGCAAGGTTTCGTCAGAAGTGGCGGTGAATGCGCGGCCGCTGGGTTGGACCGTGATGTTGAAACTCATCTTTGGGTATCCTTGAACTTTTATAGGGTGTATTTTGCCTTCCAATCAATTCCCCCTCGGCGCTTTGCCTTCTCGCTTCAAACGCGAGCGTTTGCTCATCATCGGTTGCGGTGATGTGGGCCAGCGCTTGGTGCGAGTGCAGCGCCATGTGCGTGTGGTCGCGCTCACCTCCAGTCCTGAGCGAGTGGGGGCCTTGCGTGCCCAAGGCGTGACGCCTGTGGTGGGTAACTTGGATGAACCAGCTTCACTGCAACGCTTGGCAGGTTGGGCGACGAGGGTGCTGCACTTGGCCCCGCCGCCCTTGCAGGGCAGCACAGACCCGCGGACTTTGGCGCTTACTCGTTTATTGATGCGCCGCAGTGCGCCACGCAGCGTTGTGTATGGCTCGACCAGTGGCGTGTATGGCGACTGTGCAGGCGCGTGGGTGGATGAGAGTCGGATGGTCAACCCCATCACGCCCCGAGCGCAACGCCGTGTAGATGCCGAAGCGCGTGTGCGCCATTTAGGGCGTTTGCGCTCTAGCGCTGTGCGCGTGAGTGTGTTGCGTATTCCCGGCATCTATGCGTCTGACCGCGAGGGCGGCACACCGCGTGAGCGTTTGCTGCGCGGCACGCCCGTGTTGGCGCGTGAGGATGATGTGTTCACCAACCACATCCATGCCGATGACTTGGCGCGCGCCTGCCAGTTGGCGCTGTGGTACGGCAAGCCGCAACGCACGTACAACGTGAATGACGACAGCCAACTCTTGATGGGTGATTACTTTGACATGGCGGCAGGCTTGTATGGTTTGCCCAAGCCTCCACGCATCGGCCGAACGCAAGCGCAAACCGAGCTGCCGGCGATGCAGCTGAGTTTCATGAGCGAGTCGCGCCGCATGGTGAACAAGCGCATGAAGCGCGAGCTGCGTTTGCAGCTGCGCTATGCGCAGGTCGAAGATGGTTTGAGGTGAAACGGCTTGTTCTCCAAGTCGCCCGCACAGGCATCAATCAAACTTGATGTTGCCCGCCTTGATGGCTTTGGCCCAGCTCACAGTGTCGCGGTCTAGCAGCTTGGTGGTGTTTTCTGGCGTGAGGTAACGCACTTCCACACCAGCGGCATCGGCGCGTTGCTTGGTCTCAGGCAGTTCCATGCTGCGCTTCACATCAGCCGACAGCTTTTGCACCACGTCTTTGGGTGTGCCGCTGGCCACATACAAAGCGACCCATGACTCCAACTCAAAGCCACTCAAACCAGCCTCTGCTGCAGTGGGTACTTGGGGCAGCTGTGGGTGGCGTGTTTTGCCGGTGACGGCCAAAGCCTTGAGCTTGCCGCTTTGCACATGGCCCATCACCGAGGGGGGCGTGCTGATGAACACTTGCACTTGACCCGCCAACACGTCTTGAATGGCTTGGCCTGAACCCTTGTAGGGCACGTGCGTCATGTCAATGCCGGTTTGTTGTTTGAAGATTTCCGTGCCGATGTGCGACACCGAGCCATTGCCTTGCGAGGCGTAGTTGAGCTTGCCTGGGTTTTGTTTGGCCCATGCAATGAACTCTTTCAAGTTGTTAGCGGGGACGGACGGGTGCACCGCAATCACGTTGGTGGCCACTGTGATCAGGCCAATGGGCGTGAGATCTTTCAAGTCCCAAGGCAGTTTGTCCATCAGGATGGGGTTGGCAATGTGATAGCCCGAGTAGGACACCAACACGGTGTAGCCATCTTTAGCGCTGCGTGCCACTGTGGAGTAGGCCAAGTTACCGCTGCCACCTGGCTTGTTGTCTACCACCACCGATTGCCCGATGACGCGAGACAAAGGCTCGCTCACCAAGCGGGCGGACGTGTCCACCAAGCCGCCGGGTGGATTGGGTACCACCAAGGTGATGGGCTTGCTGGGGTAAGCATCGGCTTGTGCATGCGCGACCATTGGCGCGAAGAGTGCGCCTGTGGTGACGACGGTGGCGGCGAGCAATGTGGCATTGAGTTTGCTGCGTGTGATGTGCTTCATACCTTGTCTCCTGTTTGTTGTTTATTCTTGGCTTTTAGTTTTTAGCGCTGACCCATTTGCACTGCTTCAAAAATACCCTGCGCTTCACGCGGCATACAACGCCAGTACTGTGGACTGGCTTGTACTTTGCCGTTCAAAGCGGCAGCTGCCTCCCACACCCAGCGGGGTTTGTAGAGGAAGGCGCGGGCTAGTGCAATTAGATCGGCGTCGCCACGCACCAAGATGTCCTCGGCTTGTTGGGGCTCGGTGATCAGTCCAACCGTGATGGTGGGCATGCCTGTCTTTTGCTTGACCAACTTGGCGAAGGGCACTTGGTAGTCGGGGCCGATGGCAATTTTTTGTTGCGCAGCCACGCCGCCTGATGAGATGTGCACAAAGTCTGCGCCTGCGAGTTTGAGGCGCAGAGAGAAGTCGGCCGTTTCTTCAGGTGTCCAGCCGTTATCCACCCAGTCAGACGCAGAGATGCGCATACCCAACGAGCCTTTAAACACCGCACGTACGGCCTCAAAAACTTCCATGGGGAAGCGTGTGCGGTTGTCAAAGTTGCCACCATAGGTATCGGTGCGATGGTTCGCGATCGGCGACAAGAATTGGTGCAACAAATAGCCGTGTGCGCCATGCAGCTCGATGGCTTCAATGCCCATCGCTTCTGCGCGTTGCGCGGCTTTGGCAAAGGCTTGTTTGATGCGCTCAAGGCCTTTGCCATCTAGCTCATGTGGTGCGGTTTCTTGCGCTAAGTGCGGGATGGCAGAGGGTGCTTCTGTGGTCCAGCCGCCTTGTGCTGGGGCCAACAACTGGCCACCTTGCCAAGGTGCTGCGCTCGATGCTTTGCGTCCCGCGTGAGCGAGCTGAATGCACACGGGGACATTGGGAGCCAATTTGCGTGCGCGGTGCAATTTGTCTTTTAAGGCTGCAGCAGTGGCGTCATCCCAGAGACCTAAGCACAAAGGCGTGATGCGACCTTCAGGTACCACGGCTGTGGCCTCGATGATGAACATGGCTGCGCCGCTGTTGAGCAAGCTGCCCCAATGCATCAAATGCCAGTCGGTGGCTTGGCCGTTGTCGGCCGAGTATTGGCACATGGGGGCGACGATGGCGCGGTTGGCCAAATTCAATGGGCCGCGTGGCGAAGTGAGGGTGAATTCAGAAAAGAGGTGGCTCAAGGGAACTCCAAAAACAAAAATGCCTGCGGAAGTGGCAGGCATGCATCGTAAACAGGGTGATGCCAAAAGCGTGGCATCTGGGTGACAAGGCCCTAATCGAGGTCGATATTGAAATCTTCGGGGTTGCCTTTTTCAAGCTTACCGTCTTCTTTGTGAACTTTGTCTTCAAAGTCAGTCAAACGGTTGTTCAGCGCATCCACGTTGTGTTTGATGCCAGCGAGTCGGCCATGAAAGGCATCGTGCATTTGTTCGCGCTTGAGCTTGGCGAGTCGTTGCTGCTCGGCCGCTGTCAAAGGCACACGGGGTGCTGATGGCGCTGCTGTTGTCTTTGTGGCAGCGGATGCAGCAAAGTTGGCCGCGGTTTGTGAGTCACTGCTAGGCGTAGCTGTTGGGAAGTCCACTTTGTTACGCACAACGCCGCCGGAAGGCAGCTGTTCAAAGTGGGATTCAATTTTGCCGTTGTCTACGCCTTGACGATTGGGGCCGGGCGGCGCATCTTGCGGTGCGGCTTGTCGGTTAAGTGAAGCTGCATCTGTCCCCACAGCTTGGTTATTGGGTGTGAAGCCGGGTGTGGGGGTCAGAGCTTGCTTGTTGGCTTGAATACCAAGCTTGGCCACCTGTTGCTCGTTCTTGCCTGTGGCATCCGTAGCAATACTGGCGGTATTTTTGGTGTCCCCATCCTTGCCTAGTGCTTGGCGATTGGGTGCCAAATTGTCTTGGGGTAGGGCTTGCAAATTGGCCGCAGCTGCTGGGCCGTTGTCGATGCCTTGACGGTTAAGTCCGAGGGAATCTTCGGGAATCGCTTGGTTGTTAGCGCCTATTGATTTACCGCCAATGTCTTGTACGTTGGCCGCAATCACATCTGTTGGGATTCCTTGGCGATTGGCTTCAATGGCTTTTTCGCCTGCGATGTTTTGCTTGTTAGCCGCAATGTTGCCGCCACCCACGTTTTGTTGGTTGGCTGCAATGACATCGTTAGGGATGCCTTGGCGATTAGCTTCAATGGCTTTCTCGCCCGCGATGTTTTGCTTGTTGGCAGCTATGTTGCCGTTGCCAACGTTTTGTAGGTTCGCCGCTATGGCATCTGTAGACAAGTTTTGCACATTGGCTGCAATGCCTTTGTCGGCGCCGATGTTTTGCACATTGGCTTGGATGCTGTCTGTGCCAATGTTTTGGATGTTGGTGTCGAGTACGTCTGTTGAGACGCTTTGAACGTTAGCTGGAGCCGTAGCACCTGCAGCAATGGCTTGGCGATTTTGAGCGGCTTTGTCCGCTGCAATTTTTTGGATGTTCGCGTCTTCGGCTGTATCGTCTGTGGCGATATGTTCTGTGTGTTCGGCCAGTGCAGCTGCTAAAGCCTTTTCAGCTTCTAGTGCAGCTAAGGCTTTGTCTTCAAACGCGCGTTTGCGCGCTTCAGTCTCTTCAGCGTCAGAAGTAACGATGTTTTTGGGATTTTTAGCATTGCCAGTGTGCTCAGAAACCGAAACACTGTGCTTTGAGCCACTTCTGACTAAGCCGGAAAAGTCGTCGTCATTCATAAGGTCTGAAAGCGTCGCTATCGAGTCAGGACGGTAAAGCTTTACCGATGGTGCCCGGGGCCGGAATCGAACCGGCACGCCTCGCGGCGGGGGATTTTGAGTCCCCTGCGTCTACCAATTTCACCACCCGGGCACGGGAGAGAAGACCGATATTATGACACAGATTTTTCATCGTTCGGGCTGGCGGTGAGAAAACTTGCGTCATGGTGTGTTGTGGGCGGCTATCAGGATGGGGTGGGCAGTGGTCGGATAGTGCTGGACCCTTTGGGGGCATGCTTGTCTGTTGTATCGGCGCGAGCGGGGCAGGCTTGAGAGGTGGCCGTAGGTGCAGGGATGATTTAGTCCTCTGCATCTATAGGGTGGCTAGCGTTTGTGCGGGTTCAGGCCAAACTCTCAAAATGAGAGTTTGATGGGGCTCAGGTGGCTTAAAAACTCGGTACCGAATTTGTTAGCAAATAAGGTTTGTTAATAATTAAAAACTAACTATGACCCTAGAATTCAATTCAATTCAATTCAATCTGAGACCTATTGAAATAGGACGATTTATGGAAAAAAAGCCTACCAAATGAACGCAATCCAGATTGATAACTTTGTAAAGATTGAAAACTAAGCGTAATCACTAGTCGGAAATTAGTTACGAATCACCTAATAATAATTTATTGTCAAAAAGACGAGTAATTATCCAGGGATTGGCTATGAACGCAAAAAATCTTGCTGTTTTTGTTTTGGTTGCACTTCTTGCTGCTTGCGGTGGAGGTGGTGGTGGTGGTGGCGGCTCCGGAAGTGGAAGTGGAAGTTCTGGCGGAAGTCCTACTTCATCAATTTCAGCAGTAAATAACCAAAGCGGTCTTTATGCTGGCGTAAGTAATTGGGTTGTTGGCGATTTGAACGGTGATGGCCTTGATGATGTTGTCTTTGGAGGATGGAATGGTCCAAGCAATACAGCAAATGTAACGATTTTCATTCAAAATACAGACGGTACCCTAACTGAAAAGACAACTGCATTATTAGATAACAGTGTGTATTCAGGAAGTCAGCGATTATTTATTTCCGATTTCGATCATGATGGTCGCGCTGATATTTGGATACCTGGATTTAACGATGGTTGTGTAGGTGGTTGCACTGCAAATAGCGTAATGTTGTGGGGGACAACAGGAAAATACACAAGACAGGATTTTACGGATGGGCTAGATAGCCATGGCGCATGCTTAGCTGATATGGATGGCGACGGTTACTTAGATATGATTGTTCGTGGCGCTTACGTTTTTGGCCAAACAACTAGTGGTTATTATTTGAATAACCATAACAGAACATTTACTTTTATTCCTAGTTCTCAAGTAACAGCAGGAGCTACGTGCAGTGTAGTAAAAGATCCGGGCAGTAACAACTTTGCAATCTTGCAAGGAAATACAGCTGGTGTAGCCGGATACAGTTCTTACATTTCAGTTCTAGACTCAAATTTAAACTTGATTAACGCAATCGGTGTTACAAGTCATTCAAACGTAGCTAATGACCTAATAAATTCGCAAGCATTAGATGTTAATGGCGATGGGTATATTGACTTCGTGATGGTATTTAATCAAATTGCAGGAGGTGTGGCTGGCGTTAAAGAGGTTTGGCTCAATGATGGTAATGGAGGCTTTGCATATGCATATACGATTGATAGCAGTACAAATAATCAGTATTCAATATTTAAAACGAATTTGGCGGGTCAAGACTATCTGATGTTCGATGCACCAAATGGTGATGCACAGCTGTATAAGTTAAATGCGGGCGCATGGACTCTATTTGGGAAGAGTAGTTTTGATACTATGGCAACCGAAGCTGGAGGACGCCCTGGAGTTGCTGACTGGAGTATTAAGACTGGTTTAGTATATATGAATAGAAATTCAAATAAGATTTATATGATGCAATATGTAAATGGAAATTTTTATACAAAACTATTGCAGTAATGTTGAAAGATTTTAATTTCCTAATAAAAATTAACGAGCTTCATTAATGAGCATTTCGTTATTTCAAGTCCAATTTAATTGGATAACGATATATGAAGGTCAAGAACGCACGATCTAACTCATCGTGCGTTTTTCATTCTGCAACTCTCAAAATGAGAGTTCCCAACGCTACTTACTAGCTTTACATCTAGTTCGGGCGATTAAAAAACATATCTTCGCCAGTGGCTGAGTTCTTCTCATGATCAATTACCCAAGGGTGATCATCCGTAGAAGGAAAAACTCCTTCAGTTGCGTTGGCCATAAGTCTTCTTGCCAATTTCAATGGATCGCTAACTGAATTAGTTAAGGTTCGCCTTTCAGGTGGTGGCACGATAACCCCGCCACCATACTGACGTGACAATTCAGGACACAGCTTGTGTTCGAGTGCAAACTCCCACATGGCTAATTTAGGACGCAATGCTTTTGAGCGAGTCCAATCCGAGTAAACCTTCAACCATCTAGAGATTGATGCATAGGTAATTTTTGTTTCGCCAGATTGGTGAACTGGGGCCGTGCTGAATCTCCAACGATCAAAGCGATCAACATAATTTTCATGCTCACGCAGGATTTTCTCAAACTGGAGTTTGAGTAGCTTTGGATCGAGGTTTAGTGGAATTTCAAGCTTAAGCATTGGCGGCAGGTTGTCATCATCACCATGCTCTACTTTGATGCTTATGTTCTGAATTTCAGTGTATGGAACTTTTTCGGCAAATATTTGGAACCCTTTTTCGTTCCACCACTGCTCGAAGTTAGTCTTTTGCAGATTGCCGAAATCTAGCCAATTTTTTTTAGCTTCATCACTTTTGAACTCGCCTGTACGTTCCATTTCCTGATACCAAGGCGATGATTGCAGGGTGTCAAACCATGCTTCGTATAAGGTTCCACGAGCAAGACGGGCAGCTTGCTCAGGATGCTGCCCAAATGTCCGATCTTCAGGGGGGAGTCCCTTGTAAAAGAACTTATTGGTCATCTGTAGGGAGTTGGTGAAACGCTCAATTACCTGCAAAGCGAATTGACCCTATCCAAATAATTTCCTTACCGGCTGAGAACAAACCAACCTTTTTTAACCCCGTTCTTGCCGGAATAAAGGAAACAAAATGGAAACGATCCAAACTGCAATCGAAAATCAATCTAACTTTGACAGCAACGTAAATACAAGCTGTAACGAAGTTGTATCTCATTCTAATGTCGATAACTCTCAAAATGAGATTTCGTCTCAAGCATCTAACATTTCTATTGCGCCGAATAACGCGGTTGCGGCAGTTAATGTGAATGTTGCAGCTACTGATGACAGCTCATTCATTGCTGGTGACTATGTTGCCGATGAGGTCGCAGTGAAGCAGCAGGCGGCGGCAATGGATGTGGAGCTGGACAACATGAAGCAATCTGCGGCTAATGTTGAAAAACAGTACAAGCTTAGCAACAAGTCACATTACATGCACTTGGTTGAATTGGTGCTGTTCTGGCTTAAGGCGCATTTGATCCAAGGCTACTTGGACACGATCTGCACTTCAAAACTGAGTAAATCGTTCAAAAAGAAAGTTGATCATGGCATCAACTTCGCACCTTTGCTTGCAACGGTATGGGAAGGTGTCGGTAAATCCAGCGTGATGACTAACAAATACAACCGCAACTCTCGTGCGATGAATGTCATTTTGAATGAGTACAACGCCAATCCGCATAAGTATGCAGTCAACACTGTGGATCAATTGGTCGCCTTTGTGGAGGGTAAAGGCGGTATCAGCGGCCTGATTGATACTATGAAAGCGGCGACTGATGAAAACACATCAGACTTTGATTCCGATCTTAAGTTGTGTAAAGCTGCAGTAACTCAAGATGCAGAAACGATTGCAAAACTGGCACAAGAGGGCTTGAAGCACATTCAGAACTCCACCTCATATCCAACTGCGAGCTTTCCTGCAAACGTTGTCTTGAATAAAGACAATTGCTCACTGGTATTGATCAGCAAAACACACAATGGTCAATACGCTGTAGTTGACCAGATCACAGACACAGCGTTGATCAATCAATCGCTTGCAAAGCAATACAGCGGCGATTTCAGCTCGTTTCCTAAATCTTTGCGTGTGATTGCAGAAACCGTAGCAACGCAGTGCCTACCTAACTCGTTGCAACACACATACATGCACTTGATCGAAGAGGCGGGGAAATTCGAAGATGGCGAGAAGCGTCATATTGCACGCCGCCTCATCTACAAATCATCTGAGGGTCAATTTTTGTTGAGCTCGATCCGTACAGACAGTTGTTTGGTGACTGTTGCGAAACCCAAAGAGCAAGTCATTGAAGAGGTTGATTACGATTTGCAATTGTCGTCTGTTGCGCGACGTGATCTGGAGTTGAAAGTCATCAGCCCTCGGATGTTCAAATCCTACAAATTGGAAGATTTGGATGACAAAGACATATTCCCTGCAAATGGCACAAGTTTTTCGCATCAGCTGGTTTTGGAATCTGTTGCGACTGATAAAGACTCAAAAAAAGATCGTATCAATGTGATCATGGATGCTGAGTTAACAAAAGCAGAGTCATTCCGTCAAGTTGACGTTGCTGACTTGAACAATAAAGCGCCGCTGTGGGAACGCACAGTAAGCCCTTCATGGATTCAAGAGTTCAACGCTTGCTTTACTAACAATTGGGTGGAAAGCCATGGAAAACACATCAAACGCCCACACCAAACTGTTTTGGAGCTGGAGTTCAAACGCCGCATTGTTCAAGTTAACTTTTTTAAGAAGGGGGCGGACTACGACTTCGACTTGACGGTTCCTGTTCCTATTTTGGATGGACCTAACTATGGCACTCCTTGTACTGTTTTGAGCAAAGACTTTGCAATGGCAATGCACGCCTTGGGTGATTTGCCTCTAGTTAACGATGTCGTCCTGCAAGTCTTAGAAGGTTTCCTGAAAATTTCGTATGAAACGGATGCTGCTATCTACGAGTTGTATGTTCCGTTCGCAAGCGAGGCGGGTCAACGTTATTCGACAGGCTTTACGAAGTATCAACTGGTGCGTAATCAAGCGTCTCCGGAGGATGACCCTTCTTATCAAACTGAAGCGGAAATGTTGGAGTAAAAAATGGAAGCATTGCATAACACTAACTATGCAATCTACCTCCCTGCGGTTAACACCGGTTATATCTCAACAGTAGCCAGTCCCTTGCCGCAGGGGCGTCGATTTCCATCTGGTTTGATGCCCAAAGACTTGATGTTTTGGGAGCCAAACAATCTCTGGCATTACAGGTATATGCTGCACAGTATTGGGCAGTATTCAGTTGGTAAAGCACCTCATAGTGCAATCAACACGGCAAATCGCAGCCAAAGCACATTGGTTGGTGATAGCGGCGGCTATCAAATTGGCAAAGGGACTTTAAAAGGCTTGAAATACGTTCAAAGCAAGCAGATGAAAGCCGCTGATGCACTTGCAGCATGGCGCAATGAGTCTGCTGCACGTGCATGGATCACAAGCTGGTTATCGTCGGAATGTGACTATGCGATGACGATTGACATGCCCTTGTGGGCCCGTGCAAGTAAAGGTGTCAATTCGCCATTTCATTTGTGCAGCCCTCAAGAATTGATTGCAATGACGGTTCAAAATCTTCATTACATCGATGCATTCAGTCCTGAGCACGTTAAATGGCTCAACGTCATTCAAGGTGGCCCAACAGTTGTTGACGCATTCGCTTGGTGGGATCAAGTTAAATGGTTCCGAAAGGGTGGTTGGGCAATGGCAGGTTCAGCAGGAATGGCTGGTGGATTGTTCAATATGCTTGCCATTTTGTTGATGATGCGTGATAAGAACGCATTTGATGCTGGCCAAGACTGGTTACATGTGCTGGGCGTTTCAACTCCATTTTGGGCAGTGGCATTGACTTCTATTCAAGAAGGTTTGCGTCACACCAATCCGGCATTGAAGGTTAGTTTCGACTCTAGCAGTCCGTTCTTGGATGGTGGCCGTTTTGAAGATGTTGCATTGACTCCAGCTTTTGGCAATTCAACAGCTTCATGGGCTATTAAAAAGGTTAATGCACCGCAGCAGCCCTCATATGCAAATGCCAATTGCACTGTGTCATTTCCTCATCAACAAAGCCCGCTGGGCAAGGTGTTGATGGTGAATGAACTGTGCGTACAGGCTGGTATGTGGCAAAACCGTCAATACGACAGTTTAAGCAATGCATTGCTTACTAATCACAACATTTGGGTTTATCTCGATGCATTCAAACAAGCCAATGACATTGTTGTTGCGCGAAATGCAAATCGCATTCCAGCAGACTACTTGCAATGTTTTGACTTGATCAAACACTTGTTCACTATGACAGGTGACTGGACGATTGAATTGGAAAACAACAAGGCTCTGTTAGACAAGGTCGCGCCGTATTGTTTGTGATGATTCGTCCTTATTAGCTAACTCTCAAAATGAGAGTTAGCTTTTTTCATATCAGTTCAACGGCATTGCGTTTCATATCGTCATTCACATCAATGTATTTCTGAGTGACTGCAATACTGCGATGACCTGCAAGACTTGCCAGCACACGAACGCCAACCCCTTTGGCGGCTAAGTTAGTGATGAAGCTACGGCGCATGGTGTGGCTGCTTGCACCCGCAATGCCCGCATTTCTAAATAACCAGAAAAAGTGCTGCGTCATGCCATTAGAAGTGAATCCTTTTCGCCCTGCTGTAATGAACAAGGGGTGAGTCACATTGACGGGCTGACGTAGGTCTATGTAGTGTTGCAATTCATCGCGTAACTTTTGCGAAACGAAGACAGTACGCGGTTGACGCCCTTTAGTTTGTTCGGCAGTTAACCGAATTTCAGATTTAACGGTCCCATCTGTATTCATTACATCGCTTATTTTGAGACTTGCAATTTCGCCAACACGCATACCTGACCAGTAGCCAGTTAGCAGCATGATGCGATTTCGTAGTGCAAATTTGCGTGATGCAATGTATGCAAGAACTTGTTCAAGTTCTGCTGGGGTGAGGGTTTTTGCTTGTGCCATTTGTTGTGTCCTTTGTATAAATAAAAACGCACGAGCAAGTGTGTTTTCTTAAACAAATAGAAGCGACCAAAACCCGATGCACTGGTGGGTTGAAAAATTCTTAATGGAATCAACGCTGAAAAGAAGAGTGTGATTTTCTTAAGTGCTTGTATTTACCAGCATCCCAAGTGGTCTGTGGGACAAAAGCGACAACGCTGCTGCGATTGCATAAAGCAACGTAGCAGCGTTTTTTCTTGCTCCCGCCATCTACATGCTGCTTTACAAAGATCGTTGCTTGTAGGGCTGATTTGACGTGTTGTTTGTGCCGCACAAATACAGGTCGCAAGTTTGTGCAGCTGAAAAAAAACTGTGTGCATGAAACACTTTGACCCTAAACAACTTGGATTTTTTACAGGTACAACCGCATATCACCTGCATGCCCCACGTGTAGTGCTTACAGATGGAGCCAAATACCTTGCAGAGTACGCAGAAGCGTACTGGTTGATAGATGCGATTGCCAGCTACTTACCAGCACTCATTAATCGAGAGCACTTTGTGGCAGCTTCGCTTGAAGTGAAAAATTCTTCAGCAGTGCTATCGCTGACAGATGGAAATTACAAAGACATTGCCTCCCAACGAATCCCATACTAAGACTTTCCAATGCTCGAAATAACTTTATTTGCTTGCTGGTCAGGTGACTATTGGGTGCTGATGCTAACAAGTGAGTACTAGGTTAACTTGGTCGTGGCATGCCATATCTCTAAGCTTGACGTATAGCTAACTCTGATTTTGAAGTGAGCGTTGCTCACTTGTGCTTGCATGAAACGCATTCTGCGTTTCACTTCGCACATGAATTTTATTGATTTGAAGTAGTAGGAGTCGAATGCGACGCTTGCGTTGCATGAGATGCATTAGGTTCATCTAGATAGATTAGATTGGCCATACGACGGCTATACGCTGGTCAAAACCAAACGCATAGCCATCGTCGTGAAGTTTCATCTGAGTGAGTTGAGTCGTACTGCACGAATGCATTAGAGTTTTACGCAAGACGTATGTATTAAAACTTGCAATCTGCAGCGTGTGCAGCAACTCCTCGGCTTCCACTGTTGGTCACATGTAATGCAAAGGCATGTGCAGTGCGGGGCCATTAGCCGTCATATTACAACCCGCGTTTTTACCCTTTTTTGAGCAGTGGTTTTTCTGCTGTTTTGCTTGTTAGCTATTGTTGCTTTGGGTTTAGTTTTTCTTTTTAATTTTTCGTTTTTTCTCTGCCATTTTTCGAATTACGCTTGTGTTGATGTTCATCACACTGAAACATGATGCATCGGTTATGCGATCCCTAGTGCGTCTGTTGCAGCAATTCTTTTCAAACTCTACTAGAGAGTAAAGCTGCTTAACACTTAGAAATTCTCTGTGTTGTGAAAGTAATTTATGCGCCATTCTTTGTGCTCTAACAACGTTTAGTTTGATGGTGTCAAAAGTTCGATGATTCATTCCGTTGTCACGCAACCAATCTGCCGTCAATGCATCGTCTTTGAAGTTCTTGTATTTGTTCATACAAATATTTATCCCGCACCAAATAAAACCATGTTTTTTCTAATCAAAAGTTAGGTAATTTCACGGCAGTCAATAAATACTTATATGAGATTTATTGAATTCGAAACCAACACAAACGAGGGAAGGCAGTGGACTGCTAACGATGAAACGCAGCAGATAGTGCAGCAGATGGATAGGCAGGACAACATTCGTGCGTTGAATGTTTATTTCCAAGATGTACACATCACCAACGCCGTAAAGGTTCTCGCATCACGTCCCGACTGCAAGTGGTTTTTTAACTTGATGGCTTTAAAGCTGCATCAACTAGATGCTGATGGTGTAAGTGGTGTTTATTTCTGTATGCACAAGCACGGTGACGATTGGCACATATGGTCACTAGACGATGATGACCACGGAATTGCTTACGAACAAGGGGCAAAGGGCACTTTCCCACTTTTAGCAATTGCACTGCGTGCAGTCAACGAAGCTAACTTTTGGCATGTAAGTCTTGCCGAATACGAAATCTAAGCTCTTTAAGAATATCCCGCCAATCTGGCGGGTTTCAGGTTGCGCGGTCAATGCTCTCGATCACATACTTACCTGTGCTTTATCAACATTTGAAAGGAAAAGCACATGGCAACTCTCGCAAGTCTCAAGCTGTCAACAGCACAAAAAGCAACTACTGTTACTGGTGTCCTAATTCGCCGAGCCAAGATGGTCAAGGCACTTGCTGAACAAGTGGCATTAGCTAGGGCGCAGCAAAATGGCGATAGTTATGCAGCTGTTAAATTTCGTAGCGTCGTTGATCCTGATACAGGCGTTCGCAAGTTAGTGGAGTCAACTAAACGAGTTAAGCAATGGTGGTTTGCTACTGACAACGGCAAGATGGCTATCAACATTCGTTATGGCGCACGTATGTTGGAACTGGCCAAGGGGAAGTTTGCAATCGAGGTAGCCAGCGATAAAGAGTTGGTGCCCACCCTAGAAGCACTCAAGACTATCGCTTTGAGTGGTGAGTTAGATGCCGCTATCGAAACTGCGTCTATCAAGCTCCGCGAGGGCTTTGGTAAGTAAATAGCATGTGGGAATGCACTCAGCAATTGCTGGGTGCAGCGTTGCATTCGGCAACAGTAGAGTCTTTTTTTTGAGAGTTTATGACCTACGAGATCCAAACATCCCCGAGCACATTCATCAACACACGCCTGAGTCGTCGAGTAAATATTAAAGGTATTGAATTTCCCGAAGACTTACTTGCTGAATTGATTGCCAACCACATCAACTCAAAAGGCATTATCAGCAAGCCGACCTTTGCCACTGCATTTGAGATTTATATGCGTGAGAGCAATGCGCCAGCTCGTCGCAAGTTCACTGAAAACGCCACCCGCAACTTCAATTACTTTCAAGCCCAGTTTGGGGACTTACCACTTGATGAACTTCGCCACATACATGGCACACAGTTCCGCGATGCCCAGCTAGCTCGTGGTTTAAACCCAACCAGTGTTCGCAAGCAATTCGCCACATTGAACGCTGTACTGAACTTGGCATTCAGACACTTGGACATTGATCGCTTGAGTCCATTCCGCGCGATGTACATACATGGCGTTGGGGACATCAAGCGACACATGGAAACCATCACGCCTGAGCTGCTTCAGTCCGTCAAACAACGCTTGCTTAGCCACGATGCGCCTTACAGACTTATTGGATTAATTCAACTCAATACGGGTCTTCGCTTGTCCGAGCCTATCTTTGCAAGGCTTGAAGACTGTGTGCTTGACCATGAAATACCGCATTTGTGGATTCGCAAAAACTCACTGTCCGACCGTAAAACTAAGTCCAGTATTCGTTGTGTCCCGTTAGTTGGCGTTTCACTTCAAGCTGCCAAAAAGCTCCATGCACTTGCAGTTGACGAAGGCAGCGAATGGTTTGTCCCTCATTACGCTCGTTACAACGGGAGCACCACCTGCTCTGCCACTATGAACAAGTGCTTGCTTGATTTGAACTTTAGAACCCACATGTTTCGTCACGCACTCATTGATCGAATGAAGGCTTGCAATGACATCCCAACTCGGTTGGCTGAGAGCATTACAGGGCATCACAGCGGTGGTTCTGAATTTAATTCGTACGGGACAGTGGGCTACACGCTAGAACAAAAGCTAGCTGTCATAAAGCGAGTCGAAATCTAGTTCGACCCCTATAGCCACCATCGAACTGATGTGTGGCTGTGTCGCACCCATTAATTTGTGTTGAGTAGACTAATTACATTCACATAGTGAACTCCTATATTTCGACTCTTGGTTGGGAAAGTTATGAAACTAGTTGAATTTCTCTGGGCCGCTGAGGCTTTGGATGAAATGCTCAATGCCAAAGACGTGGAGCGTTATGAGAAAGCGTGGATTGATTACCTTCACTACCTTGACCGAGCTTGGAACAAATTGCATGACTATTGCAACGTCAATAAAGTTGGTCAAAAGTACGTCAGCACAGTTGAGCACTTGAGAAAAAAAGATAAGTTGCTTCAATACCTTAAGCAGGCAAGAGATAGCCATGAACACTCAATTCGCGAAGTTGTCGCTGTTGAAGCTGCAAAAACAACTATCACTGGTGGTGTTGGTGGTGCAACTATTGTGCGAGGTGTCATTCATGGCTCAGGCCAGACTCATGGGCTTGTCACAAGTGGCAATGTGGAAATCAAGTTCCACCCAGAGCATTTGGTGGTTATCCCAGTTAGTAGCTGCGGCAACCACTTTGAAGTGCCAACGCAGCATTTAGGACATGCCATTGAGACGAAGCTGCCGCATGAGCTTGCTCGTATGGGCTTGGACTATTACTCTGAAATCGCCAAAAAGATCTTGCCCCAAGGTAACTGAGCCCTAGCAATTTCTTCCATTGCGGCTAGAAATTTCATTCCATCAACCTGCCAGTGCAATGAGCATTTGTTGCCCAATAGCTGTCATTGCACAGTGGCTCTACAGTTTTTGCAGGGGGAGGGGCGTGGGTGTTTGCCAGTCGAGTGCCAACGGTCTACCAACTTGCGTTAAATGGTCATTTGCAGCGTTAAGACAGGATTTTTTGTACAGTTTGCAATACAGAAAAAGTAACCGTTGCGGATACCGTTGCAAACCGTGAAGTAAATCGCAAGTATTACTTTTTTGAGTCCCCTGCGTCTACCAATTTCACCACCCGGGCACGGGAGAGAAGACCGATATTATGACACAGATTTCGTCCCATAAATGAAAAATCTCCCCGTGAATTCATTGCCAGCCTGTTTTTTAGTTTCAAAAATTTTCTGATGGCTCAGTTCAGCGAGGGTCCACTTTTCTTAAACCCTGAAGAACTCTGCTGCCACGGAGCCTGACGTTGCCGACCACACGCGGATTCATCACTTAACTGAGCGGTTAATCTGGCTGCCATCACCCAAGATGGCGTGCCACTGATCTATGTATCGGCACCAAATGGGAAAACTTGTGGGGTGGCGTAAAGATGTCGGTTAAACCGACATGGCGACAGAAGAGGGGATGTCGTAGTCCTCTAAGTCTATAAATTTAGACTAGCTTTAGTGGAAATGTATAGAACTAGCAGCGCAAGATCGAGCTGAACTATCAACCATCAGTAATTCAAGTCAATCTGCTTGGTACCCCCTGCCGCGCCGTGCGTCCATTTTGTCGATACGATTTAGATTGCCAACAGGGCTTTTTTTACTATTTTTAGAAATTAGCGTTGTTTCATCGTGCCAGCAAACTTGCCGCCGCGTTCAATGACTAGTTCACCGTATTCCATGGAGCCCTCTAAGTGACCAGTCGAGTGAATGGTTAACAAATTGCTACAAAAAACTGTTGATTTCAACTCACCTTTGACTTGAATATCCGTGGCAGTACAAGTACCTGACATAACACCATCAGCATCCACGATAAGTTCACGAGCAGTCAACTCTCCATTAAACGACCCGTTGATTACTGCTCTATTTGGGACAACCACAGAACCAGTAAAGCTAACGCCTTTGCCGATAATTAAATCATTTGCTTTGTGTGTGTCTTGTGATTGATCAATCGGAAGTTGTAGGTGTTCGTTCATAGTTTTATTCGTTGGAGTTGATTAAGTGCTGTGGTGTCAAGTCAGGGAACATGGTTCGAAATATTCTGAAAAGTTCATCATCAAGTTTTTCTTTTGTTGACTCATCAATAATTTCAGCATGCATTAATCGCTTCGTAATTACGCACAAATGATCAAAATCAGGTGCAGTTAAAAATCGATTTTGTTGGGCTATTTCTAAAACTTGCTTGCCAAGCAGACCTCGCAATGAGCCAAGTATGGTGTTGATCAACCTAATTTGATGTGAAAGAAACATTTGATGGGCAGTTCGGCTGCCGCCAACAAGTGCTAATAAATTTAATGCTGTTGGTTCGTAGTAATGAGTAACTACTAGTGGCAAAGTAACAGGGGGTTTGAATGACTTGAGCATAAATGGCGATTCAGTCCCCTGCTCGAAAAATAAGCAGATAGTGCATTATGGCTGTTTAATCAATTGCTAGCTATTGGGAGCTTTGACGACTAAATTGAATTCATTGTTAGCAAGAAAGTCCAGCCCATTTGCTCGGACTCAGGTTGCCCTGCGCAACAGTAGAAATTACGCTGTGCGCTTTGGGCTAGAACTTGAAGCAAACGCAAATCGGGTACTTGCTGCTAGCGTGCAAGCTGCAAGAACAAACTGGGGTGCTCAATCCTCAGCCACTCATCAATAGTCTCCGGGTCAGCGCCAGAAAAGAAACTAACTACCCATGAAAAATTAAATGATTCATGGAATAGCCTAAAACACGATTTTTGAGCGCCTAAATCAGTTCCGAGGGGTACTCCATGCCCCCCGCCAAAAACAGCGTCTTGGGTCGTCATGCAGGCTCATCGCACAGGTGCTCTACAGAAAATCTAATCCACCAAATGTGTGAACTATTCCAGTAACTAGCCAGTAACAGTTTGAGAATTTAGCGGGTTGGTTTTGCACAGCGTGAAGGACAATTTTTTGTAACCTTGCTGCTACCCGCATATTTACTTATTAGTACTAAGGGTTTCAACTTTTTGAGTCCCCTGCGTCTACCAATTTCACCACCCGGGCACGGGAGAGAAGAGCAATATTATGGCACAAATTTTTGCTGGTTTTAGCTTGCGTTGAATTTGTGTGTTTTCTTGGCTGCTTGATAGCGCTGTAGGGTTTGACACAAGGCCTTGTGTGGCGTGATGACGCATGACTTATGGCACAGTAACGTACTATGAGTTCACAAAAGAGTTACCCCACGATCGAAGACGCCATTGGTAGGACGCCTTTGGTCGCCCTGCAGCGCATTGGTGCGGCTGACAACGCCAAGCGTGGCAACGTCATTTTGGGCAAGCTGGAAGGCAACAACCCTGCGGGTTCAGTCAAAGACCGTCCTGCTTTGTCCATGATTCAACGCGCCCAAGAGCGCGGTGACATCAAGCCAGGCGACGCACTGATTGAAGCTACCTCTGGCAACACCGGCATTGCTTTAGCGATGGCTGCTGCTATCAAGGGTTATCGCATGGTGCTCATCATGCCCGAGGACTTGTCCATCGAACGTGCGCAAACCATGAAGGCGTTTGGTGCTGAGCTCATCTTGACGCCCAAGAGCGGCGGCATGGAATACGCCCGCGACTTGGCCGAGCGCATGCAAGCCGAAGGCAAAGGTCGCATGCTTGACCAGTTTGCTAACGAAGATAACCCACGCATTCACTATGAAACCACAGGTCCCGAGTTGTGGGAGCAAACACAGGGCCGTATCACGCACTTTGTGAGCGCCATGGGAACGACGGGCACGATCACCGGTGTGTCGCGCTTTTTGAAAGAGAAGAACCCGGCTATTCGCATCATCGGCGCACAGCCTTCCGAGGGGTCTCGCATCCCTGGCATTCGCAAATGGCCGCAAGAATACTTGCCCAAAATCTATGACGCCAGCCATGTGGACGAGTTGGTCTACGTGAGCCAAGACGACGCTGAAGAAATGTGCCGCCGGATAGCCCGTGAAGAGGGTATCTTTGGAGGCATTTCCGCTGCAGGTGCGTGTTGGGTGGCCATGCAAATTGCGCAACATGTCGAGAACGCGACGATTGCCTTCATCGTCTGCGACCGTGGCGACCGTTACTTATCTACAGGCGTATTTCCCTCATGAACATCGACTTAGAAATAGACACGCGCGGTCTGAATTGCCCGTTGCCGATTTTGAAAGCCAAGAAGGCTTTGACTGCCATGGCGAGTGGTCAGGTGCTCAAGGTGGTGTCTACGGATACGGGTTCGGTGCGTGACTTTGCGGCGTTTGCCAAACAAACCGGTAATGAGCTGTTGTCACAAACCACAGAGGGCAGCGACTTCATTCACGTTCTAAAGAGACGTTGAATTACGCGAGGTTGAGTTGTTTGAGGTAGTCGCGGAATTCTGCACCTACTTCGGCGTGCTCTAAGGCCAGCTCGACACTGGCCTGCAAGAAGCCCACTTTGCTGCCGCAGTCGAAGCGTTTGCCTTCGTACGAATACGCCAACACTTTTTCGGTGGCCAACAAACCAGCAATGCCGTCGGTGAGTTGAATCTCGCCTTGCACACCACGTCCGCCAGCGCGGATGCGCTCAAACACCGCTGGCGTCAAGATGTAGCGGCCAGCCACGGTGGTGCGTGAAGGCGCGACTTCGGCTTTGGGCTTCTCCACCATTTTTTGGATATCAACCAGACCATTACCCAAGTCATTACCAGCCACCACACCGTAGCGGTGGACGTGTTCCAACGGCACTTCTTGCACGGCCAGAACAGAAGATTGCGTGCGCGCAAACACGTCAGCCATTTGTTTGAGAACGCCAGGACCGCCTGCTTTCCCGCGCATCAAATCATCAGCTAGCAGCACAGCGAAGGGTTCATTGCCCACTAAACGTTCAGCACACAAGACTGCATGGCCTAACCCGAGTGCACGGGCCTGACGCACATAGACGCATTGCATGTCAGAGGGCTGCACGCTGCGCACGATATCGAGCAAGGCTTGCTTGCCAGCAGCTTCGAGTTCGGTCTCCAATTCGTAGGCCATGTCAAAGTGATCTTCGATGGCGCGTTTGCTGCGACCTGTGACAAAAATCATTTCACGAATGCCTGCCTCATAAGCCTCTTCCACCGCATATTGGATGAGCGGCTTGTCCACCACGGTCAGCATTTCTTTTGGGCTGGCTTTGGTAGCGGGCAAAAAGCGTGTGCCCATGCCTGCGACAGGAAACACGGCTTTGGTGAGTGGTTTAGTCATATGCGTGAATTTGATATTTTTGCCAAGTGTAGCGAAGCTTTATTTCCCTAATTTGACAAGCTGCTCCTGCACCTTGGTCAAGGTGGCGGTGAACTCGGCCACTCGCTTCTTGGCTTCTTCAATCACGGCCGGTGGTGCTTTGGCCACGAAGGCTTCGTTGCTGAGTTTGGTGCCTGCTTTGGTGATTTCGTTTTGCAAGCGTTCCACTTCTTTGCCCAAGCGAATTTTCTCTGCGGCCACATCTACCTCGATGAACAGGCACACACGCAATTCGCCAATCACGGCCACAGGGGCAGCTTGAGCGGCGGCAGACCATTCGGCTTCGTTGTCAAACACTTTGACTTCGCTGAGCTTGGCCAAGGCCTGCAACACAGGCGCGACGCCTTGCATGAAAGCGTGTTCTTCGGCGTTGCCAGCCAGTGCAAACAAAGGCATGCGCGTAGCGGGTGACACACCCATTTCGCCGCGCAAGTTGCGGCAAGCGTCCACCAATGATTTGACGCGTGCCACATGGGCTTCAGCTTGTTCGTCGATGCGTTCAGGCTGGCTCACGGGGTAGGCCGAGATACTGATGGATGCCGTTTTGTCGTCAGCCTTGACGCGACCGGCCATAACAGCCACCGTTTGCCACAGCTCTTCAGTGATGAACGGTGTGATGGGGTGAGCCAAACGCAGGATAGTTTCGAGCGTGCGGATCAGTGTGCGGCGCGTCGCACGTTTTTGTGCATCGTCACCGGTGTTGATTTGCACCTTGGCGATTTCCAAATACCAATCGCAGAACTCGTTCCACACGAAGTCGTAAATCGTGTTGGCCACGTTGTCGAGGCGGTACTCGGCAAAGCCTTTGGCGACTTCCGCTTCCACGCGTTGCAGCTTGGACACAATCCAGCGATCCGCTTGGCTGAAGTTCAAATAGCCGTGTGATGGGCCGCCCACAGCGCATTCTTCTTTGGTGTGTTCTTTGAGGCCGCAGTCTTGGCCTTCGCAGTTCATCAGCACAAAGCGTGAGGCGTTCCACACCTTGTTGCAGAAGTTGCGATAGCCCTCGCAGCGCTTGCTGTCAAAGTTGATGCTGCGGCCCAGTGTGGCCATGGCGGCAAATGTGAAGCGCAGTGCATCTGCACCGTAGGCAGGGATACCCTCTGGAAATTCTTTTTCAGTTTGCTTGCGCACCTTTGGCGCAGTCTCGGGTTTGCGCAGACCTTGAGTGCGTTTTTCGAGGAGTGGTTCGAGCGTGATGCCGTCGATCAAGTCCACAGGGTCAAGCACGTTGCCTTCAGACTTGCTCATCTTCTTGCCTTGAGCATCCAGCACAAGACCGTGGATGTAAACATGCTTGAACGGCACTTTGCCCGTGAAGTGGGTCGTCATCATGATCATGCGGGCAACCCAGAAGAAGATGATGTCGTAGCCGGTGACAAGCACGCTGCTCGGCAGGTATAGGTCATAGTCAGGCGTTTTCTCTGGCCAACCCATGGTGCTGAAAGGCACCAGCGCAGACGAGTACCAAGTGTCCAAAACGTCTTCGTCACGCTTGAGTGTTTTCCCCGGCGCCTTGGCTTGCGCCTCTGCCTCGTCACGCGCCACATACACGTTGCCGTCTTCGTCATACCAAGCTGGAATTTGGTGACCCCACCACAGCTGCCGCGAGATGCACCAGTCTTGGATGTTGTTCATCCACTGGTTGTAGGTGTTGACCCAGTTCTCGGGCACAAAGCTCACTTCGCCAGATTGAACGGCGTCAATGGCTTTTTGCGCGATGCTCTTGCCTGTCGGGTCTTTGTCGCTGACTTTGTTCATGGCGACGAACCATTGGTCAGTCAACATGGGTTCAATCACTTGGCCGGTGCGGGCGCAGCGGGGGACCATGAGTTTGTGTTTCTTCACTTCCACCAAAGCGCCTGCGGCTTCGAGGTCGGCTACGACTGCCTTGCGGGCCACGAAGCGGTCGAGGCCACGGTATTTCTCTGGCGCGTTGTTGTTGATCGTTGCGTCCAAGTTCAGCACGCAGATCATTTCCAACTTATGGCGCTGTCCAACTTGGTAGTCGTTGGTGTCGTGCGCAGGGGTGACCTTCACCACGCCTGTGCCGAAGTCTTTGTCCACGTAATCGTCGGCAATCACGGGGATGGTGCGGCCGCAAAGTGGCAGGTTCACTTGCTTGCCGATGAGGTGTTTGTAGCGCTCGTCTTCGGGGTGCACCATCACGGCCACGTCGCCCAGCAGGGTTTCGGGGCGGGTGGTGGCCACCGTCAAGCTGCCGCTGCCATCGGCCAAGTCATAGCGGATGTGCCACATCGAGCCGTCTTCTTCTTCGCTCTCGACTTCAAGGTCAGACACCGCGCTCATCAGCACCGGGTCCCAGTTGACCAAGCGCTTGCCACGGTAGATCAGGCCTTGTTCGTACAGCTGCACAAAGGTTTCGGTCACGGTTTTGGACAGCTTGGGGTCCATCGTGAAATATTCGCGGCTCCAGTCCACGCTGTCGCCCATGCGGCGCATTTGGCTGGTGATGGTGTTGCCGGACTCTTCTTTCCACTCCCACACCTTGCTCACAAAGTTCTTGCGGGCTTCAGCGGGGCTAGTGCCCATGTCGTGGCGGCTGATGCCTTTGGCTTGCAACTGGCGCTCCACCACGATTTGCGTGGCAATGCCCGCGTGGTCAGTGCCGGGGATCCAAGCCGTGTTGAAGCCCGACATGCGGTGGTAGCGCGTCAAGCTGTCCATGATGGTTTGGTTGAACGCGTGGCCCATGTGCAGGGTGCCGGTTACGTTCGGAGGTGGCAACTGGATAGCAAACGCGGGTGCGTCAGCCGCCGGTGCGCCTGTGCCACGAAAGCCAGCCACGCCGTAGCCGCGTTGTTCCCACTCGGGGCCCCAATGGGCTTCAAGGGCTGCGGGCTCGAACGATTTGGACAAGCCCTCAAGGCCGGGTTGTTCGAGGGGGAAGGCAGGCGTGTTGCTCATAGGACTATTCAGGCAAAAGAAAAACGGCAGGCTTGGTGCTGCCGTTGGGCGCAAGATGCGTCGAATTCGCATTTTACCTAGAGGAAGTCTTAGGCTTTTAATGCGTTGCTATGTGTTGCTTTGCTTAATTTCAATTAAATTACCACTAATAAATTACTTTTAATTGGGTGGTGTATGGGAAAAATCTTGTTGATGGTGTTCGCCGCTTGTTGGAGCATCAACGTGGTGGCTGCGGACAAAACTTTGATTTTTTGTTCAGAAGGTAATCCAGAGTATTTCACCCCTGGATTCAATGTCACGGGTACATCCTTTGATGTGACAGGGCAAATTTATGACCGTTTGGTACGTTTTGAGCAAGGCAGTACGCAGTTAAGACCTTCTCTAGCACAACGATGGACACTGTCGAATGATGGACTCACGTATGTTTTTTCGTTACGACGTGGTGTCAAGTGGCACAGCAATGATAGTTTCAAACCTACACGCGATTTCAATGCGGATGATGTGCTGTTTACGTTGTTACGCCAATGGAAGGCGGAGCATCCTTATCACGACATCACGCGCAGCAAATATCCATATTTCGAAAGCTTGGGCTTGCACAAGTTGTTAAAGAATATTCGAAAGGTGGATGACTACACAGTTGAAATCGTATTAAACCAGCCAGATGCCACATTTGTTTCGAGTTTAGCGATGCAGTGGGCAGGTATGCAGTCTCAAGAATATGCACAAGCCATGTGGCGTGCGGGAACGCCGGAGCGTATAGATCAACAGCCCATCGGCTCTGGCCCCTTCCAATTTGAACGCTATCACGCAGGACGTGAAGTTGTATTTCGCACCTTTGACGCTTATTGGGAAGGGCGCTCTAAGTTGGACGGGTTGATATTTAGCATCACGCCAGACGCATCTGAGCGTTGGAAAAAAATCAAAGAGGGTCAATGTCACGTCATGCCATACCCCAACCCTGCAGAGCTTCCAGAAATGCGGCGGACAAATGGTGTGGTGGTCTTGGAGCAAACGGGCGTGAACATTGGCTATATGGCCTACAACACCAGCAAAAAACCGTTTGATGATGTGCGCGTGCGACGCGCGTTGAACATGGCTATTGATACACGCAAAATATTGCGTCAGGTCTACAAACATACGGCTTTGCCGGCAACCAACCCGATTCCACCCATTCAGTGGGGCTACAACCGTGACATTCAAGACGATGTCTACGCACCTAATCGAGCTAGAGTTTTGTTGCAGGAGGCTGGCTACCCCAACGGCTTTAGTGTGGATCTATGGGCAATGGATGTGCAGCGTCCGTACATGCCGAATGGCGTTTCAGTGGCCAAACTAATTCAAGAAGACTTGGCTGAAGTAGGCGTTAAAGTGAGCGTTAAAACCATTGATTGGTCTGAATACACGCAGCGTTTGCGTACGGGCGAACATGACATGGCCTTGTACGGATGGACGGGAGACAACGGTGACCCTGATAACTTTCTCAACAGCTTGCTGAGTTGTGATGCGGTGGGTGGTAATAACTTGGCAAGATTTTGTAATGCAAGCTATGACGCTTTGGTCAAAAAAGCAAAAGCATCGTCAGATGTGATGGAGCGCACGCATTTGTATGCGCAAGCGCAAGTGATATTTAAAGACCAAGCACCTTGGCTTACCATTGCGCACGCTAACCAATACAAGGTGCTTCGCGCTGAGGTGAAAGGTTTTCACATCACAGCGCTAGGTCGCCACTGGTTTTATGGTGTTGATTTGATTTCCCAACCATGATTCGTTAACACCTCATAATTCAGACTTCTCTCGAGAAGCCTTTTTTGTGACCTATGCTGTTTTTACTCTCACCCGCTAAAGCCCTTGATTACGACACCCCCGCGGGTGCCGTACCGCACACGCAACCTTTGTTTGTGAAGCAGTCGGCCGAGCTGATTGACATCTTGCAAGAAAAAACGCCGAAAGACATTGCTAGCTTGATGAGCCTGAGCGATGCGTTGGCTGGTTTGAATGTGGCGCGCTACCAATCATGGAGTCCAAAATTCACAGAAAAAAACTCCAAACAAGCTGTGCTGGCTTTCAATGGCGATGTCTACGAGGGCTTGAATGCCAAGACCTTGAAGCCCAAAGACTTGGACTGGGCGCAAGCGCATGTGGCCATTTTGAGCGGCCTCTACGGTGTACTGCGCCCACTCGATTGGATGCAGCCTTACAGGCTCGAAATGGGCACGGCCTTAGCCAATGAGAAAGGCAATAACCTCTACAAGTTTTGGGGTGCTCAGATAGCCAACTATTTGAATGAACGTTTGAGTGATGAGCGAGAGCCGATCATTGTGAACTTGGCCTCGCAAGAGTATTTCAAGTCAGTGGATCGCAAAGTTTTGAAAGCTCGTGTCATCGAGTGCGTCTTCGAAGACTACAAAGGCGGCAAGTACAAAATCATCAGCTTCAACGCCAAGCGTGCGCGTGGCTTGATGACGCGCTATGCCGTGACACAGCAAATCAAAACACCTAAGGGCTTGGAAGGTTTCAACCTAGAAGGCTATGCTTTTGATGCAGCGGTATCTGAGCCCGATCGCAAAGTGTTTCGCCGCAAACTGGACTGATGAAATTTATGAACACGCCTGAACAATCGCAGCTGGGCAAATCATCGTCGTATGTGGATCAGTACGACGCGTCTTTGCTGTTTCCGATTCCGCGCCAAGCCAAACGCGATGAAATTGGTGTCCCCGCACAGCCTCCATTTTTTGGCGCTGACTTGTGGACCGCGTATGAGTTGAGCTGGCTCAACACGCGAGGCAAGCCGCAAGTGGCGCTGGCTCGCATCACTGTGCCGGCTGAGTCGACACACATCATCGAAAGCAAATCGTTCAAGCTGTACCTGAACAGCTTTAACAACACGCAAATCGATGACATCGCTGATTTACAAGACCGCCTGCGCCAAGACCTGAGTGCTGCCATTTGGCATGGCGAGCCCGTCAAAGCTAGTGTGGGTGTACAACTCGTCTTGCCCGAAAACTTTGACCGCGAGCCTGTAAATGAACTCGACGGTTTGAGTTTGGACCGTTTGGATTTGGAATGCGATCAGTACCAACCCAACCCTGAGCTGCTCACTGCCAATTTCAATGAAGCGCCAACGACAGAAACCTTGACAAGCAATTTGCTCAAAAGCAATTGCTTGGTCACAGGCCAGCCTGATTGGGGCAGTGTGCGTATCAGCTACACCGGGCCACAAATTGACCAAGCGGGTTTGCTGCGCTACATCGTGAGCTTTAGAAATCACAACGAGTTTCATGAGCAATGCGTGGAGCGCATCTTCATGGACATCACGCGGCGCTGCAAGCCGTTGCGCCTTGAGGTGTATGCGCGTTACACGCGTCGCGGTGGTTTAGATATCAACCCGTGGCGCACCAGCCATCCGCAGGCCATGCCGTCTAACGTGCGCACAGCGCGTCAGTGAACAAGCAATCAAAGAGCGCGAAGAGCCTAGCTCTTTGAAGTTTTAGCCTCGCAAAGCCTTCACAAACACGTCGGTCATCTCGGGGCAAAACAGCTTGCCTTTGTTGCTCAAGATCACGCGTACGGCGTCGGCGGGGCTGCTTTCAGCTTTGGCGTAATCACCTGACTGCAGCTCTTCGTAGGCTTCCACAATCGCCACAATGCGTGCGCCTATGGGAATGTCCTTACCCGACAGTGCATCTGGAAAGCCTGTGCCGTTGAAGTATTCGTGATGTGAGCGAATGATGGCAGCTACCCCCTGCATATCGTCCAATGTGTTGAGTGTTTTCTCCCCCATCGTGGTGTGTGTGCGATACAACTTGGCATCGGCCAGTGGTAATTCGATGAACTTGGTGTTGAGTACTCGATCGCTCAAACCAATCTTGCCGATGTCGTGTAGGAGGCCAGCAATGTAGATCGACTGACATTCGTCGTCGCTTAATCCAGCCAACTTGGCCATCTTCATCGACATCGTGGCCACGCGGCGTGAGTGTGGCAGTAGGTCGGGGCGGCGCAACTCCAAGATGTTGGAGAAGGCCTTGATCGACGCGACATATGCCGCGCGCAAATCTTGCGTCCGTTCTTGCACGCGCGACTCGAGTGTGTCCACCATTTCATTGAGTGACTCTTTTTGTGCGACGGTGAGTGCTTCTAGGCGGTCATGTTCGTTGGCCAGCGTACCGAATGCAATGGCTGATTTGAGCGTGCCCAGCAGTTCTTCGTCGTTCCAAGGCTTGGCGGTGTAGCGGTAAATCGCACCTTGGTTGATGGCATCAATCGCGCCTGACACATCGGATGCGCCTGTGAGCATGAGGCGCATGGTGTGCGGCCATTGCTGACGCACTTTTTCAAGCAGCTCAGTGCCGTTCATGCCTGGCATTTGCATGTCCGAAATGATGACGTTCACAGACTCTTTGGCCAGCAGGTCCAAGGCTTGCTGGCCACTATCGGCGGTGAAGACCTCAAAGCCTTCGAGCGACAACATGCGGCGCAAGGCCGACAAAATATTTGGTTCATCGTCCACGCACAACACTTTGTATTGGCTGGCATCAAATGCATCTTGTGTGTCGCTCATCGTTATCCTTTGGCCGCAGGGCGTTTGATGGGGAGTGTGATTTTGAAGGTGGTACCCACCCCGACCGTGCTGTCTACGGTGAGTGTGCCGCCATGTTGCTGAATGATGTTTTGCGACACCGACAGGCCAAGCCCTGTGCCCGTGCCCGGGTCTTTGGTGGTGAAAAACGGATCGAAGATTTTCTTTAACACGTCGGGTGGAATGCCCGGGCCGTTGTCTTTGACCTCAAACCACACCTGCTGGTCATCGCAGTCGGTGCGAATGTCTATCAAACCCATCTTGCCGTCGGGCATGGCCTGGGCGGCATTGACGATGAGGTTCAAGAACACTTGGTCAATTTGAGCGGGCGCACATTCGACCAAGGGCAATTTGCCTAACTCTAGGCGCACATCGGCCTTATTTTTGAGTTGAATACGGGCAATGTTGAGCGTAGATTTCAATCCAACTTGGATGTCAGATGCCACGTAGTGTGTGGCGGCATTTGTGCGGGCGTAATCTTTCAAGTCTTGAATGATGGTCTTCACGCGGCCCACGCCCTCTTGGGTTTCTTTCACCAAGTTTTGCAAATCGTCGCGGATGAACGCGTAGTTGAGCTTTTTCTTGAGCGCAGCCATGTCAGCGCTGTCGACCTCGGGGGCGTCCAGCACTTTTTCATAGACTGCCAAATACTTTTGCAAGGTGGTGAGGTTGGACGACACATAGCCCACTGGGTTGTTGATTTCGTGAGCCACGCCAGCAGCCAACTCACCGAGCGAAGCCAGTTTTTCAGACTGCACCAAGCGCTTGGTCGCTTCGTCGAGCTTGACTTCAAACATGTGCTCACGCTTGACCACAGTGAAGTAAGCACGCCACAAAAACACACCCAAGATGACGATGCCCGAGAGGACCGACAGCACCGACAGCAATAAGTTTTGTTGCCTCAAACTGCCTAGGTCTGCACTGTCGAGTTCGTTGTAGGTTTGTAGGCGAACCCAGCCCAAGTCCGAGCCCAAATTCACTTTGGCCCAAGTCGTGATGAATGCGTCATCACGTGATTGCAACACCGGTAGCGCTGTTTCTGGTGTGGCAATCCAGTAAGGGTCAAACATCAGGCGCGGCTCTTCACCTGGCGCTCGCTTGAGGGCTGATAGCACCTTGCCTGTGGTGTCAGTCAGCATGACCGATGCCACTTCGGCGTTGGACATGGTTTGCAAAATGCGCGACTCAACCGAGGCGTAGTCTTTGAGCACCATTTGGTCTGCCACGGCTACCACCAAGCCACGCGACAGGTTTTCAGAGGTTTGGTACTTACCTTCCCACAGCAAACTTTTGGATTGGTAATACGCTGCCACGCCCGAGCCAATTTGTAGGAGAGCCAATGCCAGCCCAATCAAGAGAGCGGGCTTGATGCTTTTCCACTGCGCAGACGTTAGGCGATCACGCATATCACGGGCCCGTCAACACCAAAAACTTTTCGAGTTGCAAGGACTCTAAAGGTTTGTAGTTCTTGGCGTAAGTCACGGCTTGGGGTTTGCTGAGGTTGATGCCATCAAGCAACTTGCGACCTTCTTCGTCTTGCGTTAGCTTGAGCATGGCTTTGAGGAAACGTTCGCGCACTGCAGCGGGCACGGATGGGTGCGTCACGATGGGGTGAGGCGTGTAGGCGGGTGTTTCAAACAACACGCGCAACTGCTGGCGTACTTCGGGCGCTTCGTTGTCTAAGGTGTTGTTCACACCACCACCCGCGAGGGCGTCTTTACCGATGACCGAGCGGTACACGTTGCTATGGGTTTTGACGAACACGGGGTTGATGTCAATTTTCTTTTTGGCTAACTCGGCGCGTATCAACAAGGAGGCGGCAAACGCGTTGGGCGCAGGGAAGGTGATGTTTTTCCCTTTCAACTCATCCAAGCTTTTGATGGGGCTGTCTGCACGCACCACCAAGATGCCGGTCAGCAAGTCTTGGCTGTCGGCCAGTAATGGCTGATATTTTTTCTTTTGGTTGGCCAGCACGGCGTGGTACGGGTTGAGAAATACAAACTCAGGTTCGCCTTTGAGTAGTTTTTGCTCGAACTCAGGAATGGTGGCGGACACGCGCAACTCAAAGCACAAACCAGCCTCTTGGCCCACACGTTGCAACAGAGGCGACCATGTGGTGTAAATTTTGGCAGCAGTCAGTTGGGGAACCACATCAAACGTGTAGGTTTTGATGGTGTTTTGTTCGCCCAAACATGCGGAATGCGCCGAGCTGATTAGCAGCAAAGTGGTGGCAATAAAGCCTATGAGATTTTGTTGAAGTGCGCGCATTTGCAAAATCCATTTTTGTTGATATTGTTATTTTCACCTGAGTCGGATGTTTATCACTTTGGCGTTATTTCATCCCCAAATAAGGATTCGGTATAGGGCTGTGTGGGCGCTTCCTCGGCCTTGAGCCCTTGGGCTTGCCAGTCTTCTTGCTTCATCAGTGTGCCCACCCGAACGCCCAATAGACGCAAGCGGCGCTTGAGGTCTACCCGCTTGAGGCATTGGCCCGCTGCGGCTCGAATGGTTTGGGCTTTGTTGACGTAGGTCTCTAGGGTTTGGTCGCGTGTGACGCTTTGAAAATTGTCATAGCGCAGCTTGATGCCAATGGTTTTGCCCACATAGCCTTTGCGCTGCAAATCAGCGGCGACTTGTTCGCACAGCTTGGTGAAGATAGCGCTCAGCGCTTCACGGTCACGCACGGCGTGCAGGTCTTGCTCAAATGTGGTTTCGCGGCTGATGCTGACAGGCTCATTTTCGGTTTCCACGGGGCGATCGTCTTTCCCGTGTGCGGCGTCGTATAGCCATGCGCCGTAGCTTTTGCCAAAGTGCTCCATGAGCCAGTAAAGGTCGCGTTGAGCCAAGTCGCCAATGATGTGAATGTGATGCTTGGCGAGTTTGGCCTCGGCCTTGGGGCCAATGCCATTGATCTTGCGGCAGGGCAGGGGCCAGATCATACTTTCCAAATCTTCGGGTTGAACGATGGAAATGCCGTTGGGTTTGTTGAACTCACTCGCCATTTTGGCTAGCAGTTTGTTGGGCGCAACGCCCACCGAGCAGGTAAGGCCGGTGTCGTCAAAAATCGCTTTTTGTATGAGCCGAGCCAACACGCGCCCGCCCTCGCGTTGCCCGCCTGGCACATGGGTGAAGTCGATGTACACCTCGTCTACGCCCCGGTTTTCCATGAGCGGCGCGATGTCGGTGATGATGGATTTGAAGCGCTGCGAGTAATGGCGGTATTGGTCAAAGTCCACCGGCAGCAATATTGCATCGGGGCACAGCTTGGCCGCCTTCATCACCCCCATCGCCGAGCCCACGCCAAACTGCCGAGCTGCGTAGGTGGCGGTGGTGATAACGCCGCGTCCTGTGTAGCCTGCGATGCGAGGAAAGAAGTCGAGTGGGATTTCGTGCAGCTTGTCTTCTGACCATTCGTAGTCGGGGTGAGCCTCACGCAAGCGGGCCAGCATGTCGTCAATGCGGCGGCGACCGCCGCCAATCACCACGGGCAAGCCTTTGAGTTGCGGGTAGCGCAGCAACTCGACAGAGGCGTAAAACGCATCCATGTCGAGGTGGGCAATGCGGCGTTGCGGAGCGGTGTCAGGAGATGCGGTCACGGATCAAAATCCTCAACCTAGGCTGAGCCGAATCAAATGGCTTTTTGTACCAACCAGCCCTTGAATAACAAAGGCTGACGTGGCTTACCGTCCCGAGGGCCACGGTCTTTGTTTTCGACGCTGATGGCCAACGCGCGTGCGCCTTCGAGTGCCTGTGCCGGCACATCAAGTTGTTGTGTTTTGTAGCGGTCTGTGAGAACGCCCAACAAACGAGGCACATCATCTTCTGCAATCGCCCAAACGTGTAGGGCTTGTTCGCGGCCTTCTTTGACCTCGTTCAAGCGCTGCACTTGCAGCTTTTGATTTTTCGGGTCGTAGGTCAGCAACATGGCGGGCGCTTGCGCCTCATCAAGCAACACCGACACATCGCGTACTTGCGGAATTTCCACCAGCTTGGCTTCTAGGTGGTGAATTTGCGCCTTGAACTGCTCATACATGCTGGCGCTGAACGCCCAGCCGATGAACACCACGAGAGTTAGAAAAATGCTCAGGGCACGCCACCAAGCGCTGACGCCGGTGGGTGCTTTGGGGGTGACTTCAGGGGATGTTGTTTCTTCACTCATCCCTGAAGTGTGCCTCAATCCACATGCCCTGATGCATGCGCCTCAATCAGAGGCTCAAGCTGTTGGGAAGGTGCCTGGCAACAAGATGTTGGTGTTAACGTTTTGGATGTTGGTGTGGCCGCAAAACGCCATGGTCACATCCAACTCTTTGTGGATGATTTGCAGCGCTTTCGTCACGCCTTCTTCACCCATTGCGCCCAAGCCGTAGACCATGGCTCGGCCAATCAGAACGCCACGAGCGCCCAAAGCCCAAGCCTTTAGCACGTCTTGGCCCGAGCGAATGCCGCCGTCCATCCATACCTCAATTTGGTCGCCCACCGCAGCCACGATGGCGGGCAGGGCTTCGATGCTGGACTGAGCGCCGTCCAACTGACGTCCGCCGTGGTTGCTCACCACAATCGCGTCCGCACCGCTTTGCGCGGCCAGCTTGGCGTCTTCCACATCTTGAATGCCTTTGAGGATGAGCTTGCCGCCCCATTGGGCTTTGACCCAAGCCACGTCTTCCCACGACAAGCGTGGGTCAAACTGTTCGTTGGTCCAAGAGGAGAGCGACTTCATGTTGCTCACACCTTTGACGTGGCCGACCAAGTTGCCAAAAGTATGGCGCTTCGTGCCTGCCATCCCGAGGCACCAACGGGGCTTGGTCATCAGGTTGATGATGTTCGCAATGGTGGGGCTTGGTGGCGCAGTCAGGCCGTTTTTCAAGTCTTTGTGGCGCTGGCCAATCACTTGTAAATCAAGGGTCAGCACCAAGGCGCTGCACTTGGCTTTGCGCGCGCGCTCAATCATGTTGGCCATGGCTTCGCGGTCGCGCATCATGTAGAGCTGGTAAATGAATGGGGCGGTGGTGGCAGCGGCAACGTCTTCCATAGAGCAAATGCTCATGGTCGAGAGAATGAATGGAATGCCAAACTTTTCAGCAGCGCGTGCGGCTTTGATTTCGCCGTCGGCGCTTTGCATGCCGGTCAAGCCCACGGGCGCAATCGCCACGGGCATCTTCACATCGAGGCCGACCATCTTGGTGGCGGTGGTGCGGTTTTCCATGTTCACCGCCACGCGCTGGCGCAGCTTGATTTTTTGGAAGTCCTCTTCGTTAGCACGGTAGGTGCCTTCGGTCCAGCTGCCGGAGTCGGCATAGTCATAGAACATGCGGGGCACGCGTTTTTCGGCCAAAACACGCAAGTCTTCGATGTTGGTAATCACGGGCATGGGGTGTCTCCTGTATTTGAGACGGATGGTAGCGGTTGCCTACGATCAAAGACGTGAAAAGTGTACCGTTTGGTTTGAAATTATTTGGGATGGATGCAGTTCGAACTCTTTTTCATTCAAGGACGAACAAAAATCGCGGATGGCGTGGATGTGCCGATAGGGTAGCCATCGTCATCCATTTGGTCTGAATCTAAATGTGTGTCTTCAAACAATTTCAGTTGACCGCCAGCGGGGACAAACAAGACTTTTAAAAGGAACGCTGGGGAAAATGGTGGCGTATCCCCGCTGCTGCCCAGGTAAATGAGTTGAGCAGTAACGCCATTGCCTAAACTAGGGAGTACCCATTCATTGATTTGATAGAGCTGTTGGTATTGCGCGATGCTGTTGGTGCATGCGGCATCGTTGTAAGTCTTGTAATCAAATATTGCTGTGTAGTCGACGGTGAGTTCTAGTGCGGACTTTTTGATGAAATAAACCGTATCTGGACCTCCAGTTGTTAATCCGGAGCCTATGGCGATCGCGATTTCACAAGGCGCCTCGAGAGTCTTCCATTTCCATAAGATATTGCTTAGATCAAATTTTTCGGGAATGGGGTCCGTGCCACCGCCGCCACAGGCAGAAAGCAGCGCAGTGATGACCGTCAGAAGAAACTTCTTCATGTGCTTTTAGTACTGATAGCCGAATCTCAGGCCGATGGCATATCCATTCGACGGAGTTCTTGTTGTAACCGCTGAACTTGTAAGCTCTGTTGCATGCAGAGCTTTGATGAATTGCATGCTGGTGAACACACCTTTTGCCCAATCGTGCCTCCAAGCAAGATTGAGCTGTTTGATGTTTGTTTCCCGTATTTGATTTTTGAAAAAAAAGTCGTAGGACAAGAAAACACTTTGCGTGTAGCGATAAATAGTCTCGCTCAGTCCGATCCCGATCATGTCTTGAGATGAGACCCGCGAGGTGGCTTCGACGGATGTAAATTCTTTTTTAAAGTTGTAGTTCAGATTGCAAGCGCCAACGGCTGCAACATCAGAAAGACAAGTAGCGTCTTGCGATTGGTGAAAACGTGTGAATCTGCCAAAAACTGTCGTTGAGATTGGAAATGACAATGCCGCATAGACAGCTTGGTTGCTCTGTTTTGTCGTTCCAAGTTTGTCGTCGTCGGGTGTGAAAGCGCGATGTGTGCCTTTAATGACCGATAAACGAGCTTCAACTGCATTGTTCAAGTTCAGCACATTGATATTGAATCCGGCTTTCTTATTCGACTCAACAATGTAGGGGTCATTTGGTGAGGGGGCTGGCACAAAATCACCAAATTCTTTTGCTGCGTAATCGAACATGAGTGGCCTATAAACGCCTAATTGGAATTGAGTTAAATATGCTCCCCATGGTTTTCTGACAAACAGCTGGACGCCAGGCGCACCTCCAGTTACATCTCTGAAATTCTGAAAGTTGCAGATGGGCTCTACATCTCTGATCCAGACACTGTCTGCCTCGTACGTGCGACACCAACTTGTTTTGTAGTCAACAACTCCAAACCGAAACCCTAAAAACGGTGAGATATGAGTTTCTATTTGCGCTTCATCAAGTCTGGCGCCTAAGGATTGGTTAGCTTGCGCTTTGAAGCTAAATTTTGTTGAACCCGTCAGAGGTTTGTTGCCTACAACCCAACCATACAAAGACGCGCTCTTGTAGGGGCGTTCGGTATGCGTGTCTGGTAAGAGTAAAAATGATCGTTCATCAACCAAACCTAAATTTGAATCAGTTTCGGTGCTTGCAGAAATACGCCAGGTGTCTACTCCTAGCTGGTAACTCCATTGGGTGTTTGATGTGTCATCTGTGTTTAATAAAGCGTGAGCGCTTGGCCAGCTCAATAAACCGATTAAGAAAAAGCATGTTGTTGCTCCATAGCGCATTAAGCCGTGTAGGGCCAAATGTGATTCACTGATCGCTAGGAGCCAAGATAGACGCATGACGTCTATTTTATTGGTTTATATTAAAAATTAGTTACTTTTAATTATTTAATGGTTGTTTTACAAATACGGGTTTAAAACTAACAGTGGCATCAACTGCGCAATATCGGCAGCTTGGCTTAATGATGTGCCAGGTGCTAACAATGCCGCTGCGCCTGATGCCATGCCGAATTGAAAGGCTTTGCGCAAACTTTCGTCACGATTTAGTGCCCACACCATTGCCGCCACAAAGCTGTCGCCCGCGCCAATGGTGGTTTGCACGTCTACCTTGATGCTGCGCGCGCACCAGTGCTCGCTGGCACTAACGACCATCGCGCCTTCTGCGCCCAGCGAGACCGCCACAATTTCGGCTTGCCCACTTTGAATCAACTGTTGTGCCGCTTCCATTTGGCTAGCTTCATCCGGCAAGGCTTGACCCGTGAGGTCACGCAGCTCACGCAAACTGGGCTTGAATAAATACACCCCTACCTTCAAGGCCTCGGCCAATGCTGGGCCGTTGGCGTCGAGCACCACGCGGACGTTGTGTTGTTTGGCGAGTGTTGTTAAACGTGCATAGAAGTTCTCAGGTACGCCCGGTGCTATGCCACCGCTGATGACCAAAAACTTTTTGGGCATGTGTTTCGCCACAAAGTCAAAGCAAGCTTCGTATTCAGCCGCGGACACATGGGGGCCGGGCAATACAAAGCGGAAGTCGTTGCCGCTCGACGTCTCGTGTGCTGTGAAGCTCTCGCGCGTTTCTTCGGCAATGGGTATGACATGGCAGCGCACTTTTTCGGCGCTCATCAGTTTGTGGTGGCGCTCGCCAGTCACACCGCCTGCCAAATACACAGACACACAGTTGGCACCTAAGCGGTGCAACACACGTGCGACGTTGACGCCACCACCGCCTGGATGTTTGAGGGTGGGGCCGCAACGCATCTTGTGGGTATCGCTCACCTTGTCGATGGTGGTCAATACATCCAAGGCTGGGTTGATGGTGATGGTGAGAATGTCAGTCATGCATTTGATTTTGTTGATGGCGTTGCCATAGGGCGTGCGTGAGGTAGCCCACGATGACTGCATTCAACACCACGATGAAAGCGTTCAACCACGAAGGCTCGCGCACCCAGTGCACCACTTCAAATGGAATATAAATACCGCCCGATAACGCGCCCAAGTACTCGCCCCACACCTTGCTTAACCACAAACCCGTGGCTTCGATGAAGCGCAGTGCAATGTAGGCCGATCCGAGCCCGACCAACATTTGCACATCGGTTTCAGGCAGCAAATCGGCGTAATGCAGTAGCAACGAGGGGTAGTGGCCTTCGGGGTTGAGTCCAAAGCGGCCAATGAGTGTCATTGCAGCTGCACGCGCATCGTGGTGCAGCAGGTCAAGAACACCAATCAAACCTGCCAGTGCGGCCAAGCCTTTGGTCGCTTCAAAGATCGCGATGGCGCGAAGGGCGCTACGCGGATCTTTGATGTCAGACATCTCAGGCGAGGCGTTTGTGATGACGTTCAATCTGTGCCCGCACCTGCACAGGCGCTGTGCCACCCAAGGTGTTACGCGCATTGAGTGAACCATGCAGGCTCAAGCAGTCGTACACATCTTTTTCGATGGCAGGGTGAAAGCTTTGCAGCACTTCCAGTGGCAGCTCAGACAAGTCGCAGTTGTGGCTGGCGGCTGCCTTCACTGCGTGAGCCACGGTCTCGTGGGCATCGCGGAAGGGCTGGCCTTTTTTCACCAAGTAGTCGGCCAAGTCGGTTGCTGTGGCAAAGCCTTTTTTGGCCGCGTCTTCCATGGCTTGGGCGTTGACGGTGATGCCGCCTTCTTTTTGGCTCGTGGCTGGGTTGACTTGGCCGCCCACCATTTCGCTGAAGATGCGCAGGGTGTCTTTGAGTGTGTCCACCGTGTCAAACAAAGGCTCTTTGTCTTCTTGGTTGTCTTTGTTGTAGGCCAGTGGCTGGCCTTTCATCAAGGTGATGAGGCCCATCAAGTGGCCGACCACACGGCCTGTTTTGCCGCGTGCGAGTTCAGGCACGTCTGGGTTTTTCTTCTGCGGCATGATCGAGCTGCCGGTGGTGAAGCGGTCGGCAATTTTGATGAAACCAAAGTTTTGGCTCATCCACAAAATCAACTCTTCCGACATGCGGCTGATGTGCACCATGCACAGGCTGGCGGCGGCGGTGAACTCAATCGCGAAGTCGCGATCGCTCACGCCGTCCAAGCTGTTTTGGCAGACTTGGGCGTTGCCGTGTTCATCGACCATGCCCAGTGTGCGGGCCACGCGTTCGCGGTCCAGTGGGTAGGTGGTGCCAGCCAAAGCGGCGCTGCCCAATGGCAAGCGGTTGGTGCGGCGGCGCACGTCGATCATGCGTTCGGCGTCACGGGCAAACATTTCCACATAGGCCAACAGGTGGTGGGCAAAGCTCACGGGCTGGGCCACTTGCAAGTGGGTGAAGCCGGGCAGGATGACTTCGACGTTTTTCTCGGCCACTTCGACGAGTGACTTTTGCAAATCGACCAACAAGTCGATGATCAGGTCCATCTCGCTGCGCAACCACAGGCGCACGTCGGTGGCCACTTGGTCGTTGCGGCTGCGGCCCGTATGCAGGCGTTTGCCCGCGTCGCCCACCAGTTGGGTAAGGCGCGCTTCGATGTTGAGGTGCACGTCTTCAAGGTCGAGCTTCCACTCGAATTGGCCGGATTCAATTTCAGACCAAATTTGCGCCATTCCTTTTTCAATAGCGGCTTGATCGTCTTTGCCAATGATGCCTTGGTGGCCCAGCATCTCGGCGTGGGCCAAGCTGCCCGTGATGTCGGCTTGCCACAAGCGCTTGTCAAAGAACACACTGGCGGTGTAGCGCTTGACCAACTCGCTCATGGGTTCAGAAAATAGGGCGGACCACGCTTGGGATTTTTTGTCGAGTTGGTTTGTCATATAGGCCAGATTTTATCGGGCTTGCGACGGTTTCCTGCCACGACGTTTTGCTTTCGTCTTGGCAGCGAGCGCTTTCTGCAAGCCAAACGCCAAGGCCCGCCTGCTAACATTTGTCGCAATTGATTTCGCCACGCGCCTCGTGGCCCTGAAAAAGCGAGTTTTGTTTTGTCCACTGCCTCTACTTCCCCTGTTTCCTTGACCATCGCCACCCGCGAAAGCCGCTTGGCCATGTGGCAAGCCGAGCACGTGCAAGCTTTGCTACAGGCTCAAGGCCACAGCGTGGCGCTGTTGGGCATGACCACACAGGGTGATCAAATCCTGGACCGCAGTCTCAGCAAAGTAGGCGGCAAGGGCTTGTTTGTGAAAGAACTTGAAGTTGCATTGGAAGAAGGCCGCGCCAACTTGGCCGTGCATTCGCTCAAAGACGTGCCCATGGATTTGCCCGAAGGCTTTGACCTGGCCTGCGTGATGGAGCGCGAAGACCCGCGTGATGCGTGGGTGTCGTCCAAATACGCGCACCTCAATGATTTGCCGCAAGGCGCGGTGGTGGGCACGTCTAGCCTGCGTCGCACCGTGCTGCTGCGTGCTCTGCGCCCCGATTTGAAGATCGAGCCCCTGCGTGGCAACCTCGACACCCGTTTGCGCAAGCTCGACGAAGGTCAGTACGACGGCATTGTGTTGGCCGCTGCAGGTCTCAAGCGTTTGGGCTTGGGCGAGCGCATTCGTCACATTTTTGAAACCACCGAAATGTTGCCCGCTGCAGGGCAGGGCGCCTTGGGCATTGAGGTGCGCAGCAACCGCGCCGACGTCGCCCAAGCCTTGGCCCCCTTGGCCGATGCCGCCACATGGCTGACCGTGACCGCCGAGCGTGCCGTGAGCCGCGCCATGGGCGGCAGCTGCTCTATGCCTTTGGCCGCACACGCCACTTTGACAGACGGCGTGCTGCACTTGCAAGCCGCTTGGGGCGACCCATCGGGCGCGCCCGTGTTGCTGCGTGCTGAAGTCAAGCAAGCTTTGAATGCGGCTGACCCTGCTTCGCGCGATGCAGCCAATGCATTGGGCGAATCGGTGGCGGCTCAGTTGCGTGCGCAAGGCGCTCACTAAAACCACCTTGCTGGCCATGCGCGTCATCATCACCCGACCTGCAGGCGATTCGCTCGCGTGGGTCGATGCACTGCAAGCCGCTGGCCACCAATCGCTGGCCTTGCCTTTGATTGATGTAGGCCCCGTGAGCAATTCGCAACCCGTTTTGCAGGCGTGGGCGCAGTGGCCCAACTTTCAAGCAGTAATGTTTGTCAGCGCACAAGCTGTGCGTTATTTCTTTGAATGCCAACCCGCCGCGCTGCAAGGCAGCAACGCCACTTGGACGAACGGCCCGCGCTGTTGGGCCACCGGCCCCGGCACGCACAAAGCCTTGCTGCAAGCGGGTGTGCCCGAGGCGTGCATGGATAGCCCTGCTGCTGATGCCGCGCAGTTTGACTCGGAAGCCTTGTGGCAACGGGTGTCAGCCCAAGTTCAAAGAGGCAAACCTGTGCTCATCGTTCGGGGCTTGGATGTCAACACCCAGCCGGATGCCGCGCTAAATGGCACAGGCCGTGATTGGCTTGCTCAGCAACTGCAAGCCGCGGGCGCATCGGTCCAGTTTGTGGTGGCCTATGAGCGTCGCGCACCCGAGTGGACAGCATCGCAAAGAACGCAAGCTGCCCAAGCCGCGATGGACGGCAGCCTGTGGTGCTTTAGCAGTTCCCAGGCCATCCAGAATTTAGCGCTGGCATTGCCAGCCCAAAGCTGGGTCCGTGCCCGCTGCATCGCCACCCATCCACGCATTGCACAAACTGCGCAGACTTTGGGTTTTGGTGAAATTCATCTGTCTAAACCGTCTCTGGCAGATTTATTAGTCTCATTAGAATCTCTGGCATGAAGCCAGAGCACGACGACACCCACAACCTCCCGCCTTTGGGCCACACCACAGAACCGCTTGCGAGCGCAAGTGAGTTCAACAGCGCGAACACGGACCAGACAACCGACACCAGCAAGTGGCTCACGCGCAGCATCGGCGCTTTGGCGGTGGTCGGCGCTGTGGGCTCGGGTCTGATGTGGGCCAAGCTCTCGGGCATTCAAGAACAACTCGCACGCCAAAGCGCTGACACCGGCAGCCAAGCCGTGGAAGCGCGTGTGACGTCTAAGCAAGCCGAAGAGCTGGCGCGCGAAACTGCGGCACGTTTGGCAGTGACCGATGCCAAGCTCAGCGAAGTGTCTCTGCAACGCAGCCAACTCGAAGAGCTGATGCAAAGCCTCTCACGCTCACGTGACGAAAACTTGGTGGTCGACATCGAGTCTGCCATTCGTTTGGCCCAGCAGCAAGCTCAGCTTACGGGGAGCGTGCAGCCGTTGTTGGCTGCGCTCAACTCTGCTGAGCAACGCTTGACCAAAGTCGCGCAACCGCGCCTCGCGCCCGTGTTGCGTGCTGTGACCCGTGATATCGAACGCATCAAATCCACCGCTGTGGCCGACACGCCTGCACTGTTGTTCAAGCTTGACGAGTTGGTGCGCGTGGTGGACACCTTGCCCATGGTCAACGCGGTGGGTGTGGTCAACAAAGACAAGCCATTGCAACCCGTGCCCGCCACTAGCTGGGCCAAAGCCATCAGCATGAGCTGGTGGGAGAAGGTGTTGTCGGATGTGTGGGATGACGCGCGAAGCCTGATTCGCGTGAGCCGCATCGACAAGCCTGAAGCCAGCATGCTCGCACCCGATCAAAGCTACTTTGTGCGTGAAAACCTGAAGCTGCGTTTGCTCAACGCCCGTTTGGGTTTGTTGGCCCGCCACTTTGATGTGGTGCAGTCCGACATGAAGCAAGCCAACGACGATTTGGCGCATTACTTCGACATGCAAACCCGCCAAGGCCAAACCACTTTGGCGCTGGCGCGTGAGGTGCTGACGCAGTCCAAGCAAATCGAGATTCCGCGCGTGGACGACACCATCGCGGCCCTCACCACTGCTGCAGCGGGGCGCTGACATGAGAGCAGCTTTGTGGTTTGTGGCCTTGTTTGGCGTGGCCGTGGCTTCGGCCTTGTTGGCCGGTGGTAATCAAAGCACGGTCACTGTGTTTTGGTCGCCGTACCGTGTCGACTTGTCGCTCAATTTGGTGTTGCTGGCACTCGTGGTGTTGTTCGTCATGTTGCACTTGGCATGGCGTGCTATGACGGCTTTGTTTGAATTACCGCACCAAGCTCGTCGCTGGCGCTTGCAACAAAAAGAGCGTGCCATGCACGCCGCTTTGTTAGATGCTTTGTCCGAGCTGTGGAGTGGCCGCTATGTGCGTGCCGTGAAGTCGGCCGATAAAGCGCTGGCTTTGGAAAGCCTATTGGCCTCGGTGCGTACCCCTGATGACCCTGCACCTCGTCACGCGCATCAGTTGCGCGCGGTGGCGCATTTGGTGGCTGCTGAAAGTGCGCACGCTTTGCGTGACCGTGACACACGCGTGTCGCACCTGCAAGCCATCATGGCGATGAACCGTGATGAGTCTGGCGAGACCGTGGAAGAAACCATGGAGTCCGCCTACTTGGCCGCTGCTCGTTGGGCTATGAGTGACCGCGATGCACCCGAGGCCATGCGTTGGTTGGATGGACTGCGTCATGGTGCTGCACGCCGTATGCTGGCCTTGCGCATGCGCCTCAAAGCAGCACGCCTAAATCAACAACACCGCACGGCATTAGAGACGGCGCGTTTGTTGTCTAAGCACGGTGCGTTTTCAGAAACCGCAGGTCAAAGCTTGTTACGCGAGTTGGCTGTTTCCAGTTTGAACGAGGCGCATGACAGCGCCCAATTGCAACGCGCGTGGGAAGGCTTAGAAGCTTCTGAGCGCAACCAACCCGAAGTGGTGCTGCATGCTGCACAACGCATGCTCAAACTCAGCGGCGAAGCCACGGCCGTGATGCCTTGGCTCACACCGTTGTGGAACCGCATGGTGCAGCAGCCCGACAGCTGCACACCCGCCATTCGCGAGCGCGTGGCCCAAACCTTGGCCCGTGCTTTGTTGATGTTGCCCACTGACCCCGAGTGGTTGGCAAGCATCGACCGCGCACGTCAAACTTACCCACGCTGGGTGGAGTTGCAGTACTTGGCTGGCATGGTGTGCTGGCATCACGCCTTGTGGGGTAAGGCCCAACAGATGCTGGAGCAAGCTGCACCGCAACTCTCCCATGCCGACATGCAGCGCCAAGCGTGGCGCACCTTGGCTCAATTGGCTGAGCAAAAAGAAGACACGGCACGTGCCCAGTTGTGTTGGAAACGAGCCGCTGAAGTGGCTGCATAAAGCAGCAGTGCTTTAGTCATGCCATCACCTGTACATGGCCGTAGCTGCTGCGCAGCATGTTTTACCTAGAGGGTCAAACATCACTACACACCACAAACAAAAACGGCCTAGATTTCTCTAGGCCGTTTTCTTTTGGGACTCACCACCCCTTGCGGGGTGAGGGTGGTTTACAGATCCTTGCGGGTCTCAACCAACACCAGTGGGCCTTCATCCAAGATCACCAGCGGTGGACGCTCACGTGGCACATGCACGGGCTTAGGCTCGGCTGCGATGGCGGCTTGCACGGCTGCGATGCGTTCTGGATTGGAGTTGACCCATTCCAAACCGCTGCCTTGGGCCACGGCTTGCATGTCGGCCACAGGCAATGTGAACGCTTGAACGCGTGGCATGCCAGAGCGGGCGGGGGCTGCAGGTGCAGCTTGCGGCGCTTCATCACGGGGTGCGTGACGTGGAGCGCGCTCTTGACGCTCAGCACGAGGTTCGCGTTGCTCGCGTGGTTCACGCGGTTGGCGTGGCTCACGTGGTTCGCGGGCTTCTTGTGGCGCTTGCTCGTTTGATGCGTGGTCATGAGCTGCGTGGTCGTGCTCAGCAGTGTGGCCGTTGTCGGCGTGTTCTGCAGAACCTTCTTCACGTGGTGCGCGGTCGCCACGCTCGCGGCGGTCACGGCCGTAGCGGTCGCGTGAGCGGCGCTCACGACGCTCGCCACCGTTCTCGTCGGTTTGCGGGGCTTGGCCTTCAGCAGCTGCTGCGTTGTCGAGCGGCAAGACTTCTGGGTTGCCGTTCTCGTCCAAGCGAGGTGCGCGTTCACGGCGACCCTCGTTGCGCTCGCCGCGTGGGCTGCGTTCGCGACGGCCTTGACCACCTTCACCACGTTCTGCACGATCACCGCGCTCTGCGCGAGGTTCGCGTTGCTCATTACCGCCTTCGGTGCTTTCGCCACGCTCTTCGCGGGCCATGCGCTCGTTGCGTGCTTTGGCGCGTGCTTCGGCTTGGGCTTCAGGTGAGGCGTTGTTGTCGAGGGCGGCTTGGCCTTCGGCATTACGAACTTCACCATTTCGGCCTTCGCCGCGTCCACCGCGGTTGCGGTCTTGGCGTGGAGCGCGACCTTCGCTGCGACCACCTTCACCGCGCTCGGTACGCTCGCCGCGCGCTGGGCGCTCGCCACGGGCCTCAACGCCTTCAGCGTTGCGATCGTTACGGCCTTCAGCGTTGCGACCTTGACCTTCAGGGCGCTCACCGCGCTCGGCACGGTCACCACCACGGCCACCGCGACCACCACGGCCGCCTCGGCCATTGGCGCTGCGGCCATCACGGCGCTCGCCGCGTTCGCCTGGCTTTTTGTCGCCCACGGCTGGCTTGGCTTCTTCTTTTGAGTCGCTGCTGAACAAACCAGTGAACCAACCCCACAATCCGCCCGATTTAGCTTCGGGTGCTTTGGCCGCAGGCTTAGCGCCACGTGCTTGTGCAGGTGCTTTCGTAGGTGCAGCAGGCTTTGGCTCATGTGCTGGCGCAGGTGCATCAGGCAACACGCCTTTGATGACGGGCGTTTGCTTGTTGGTAGGTTCTTGTGAGCGGCGTGTCACGGCGGTTGGGTCTTCAAACTCCTCGGCCATTTTGTAGCTGGCTTCCACGCGGTCGAGGCGTGGGTCGTCGTGTTTGAGACGCTCCAACTTGTAGTTCGGTGTTTCCAGTGTCTTGTTAGGCACGAGCAACACGTTCAAGCGTTGTTGGATTTCAATCTTGGCAATTTCAGTGCGCTTTTCGTTCAACAAGAACGAGGCCACTTCCACCGGCACTTGGGCGTACACGGCGGCCGTGTTGTCCTTCATGGACTCTTCTTGGATGATGCGCAAGATTTGCAGCGCCGAGCTCTCGGTGTCACGCACGTGGCCAGAGCCACCGCAGCGTGGGCAAGGAATCGAAGCACCTTCGCTCAGTGCAGGACGCAGGCGTTGGCGGCTCATTTCCATCAAGCCGAATTTGCTGATGGTGCCAAATTGCACGCGGGCGCGGTCGTGGCGCAAGGCTTCGCGCAAGCGGTTTTCCACGTCACGGCGGTTGCGGCTTTCGTCCATGTCAATGAAGTCGATGACGATCAGGCCGCCCAAGTCGCGCAAGCGCATTTGGCGGGCCACTTCGTCGGCGGCTTCCAGGTTGGTGCGAGTGGCAGTTTCTTCGATGTCGCCGCCTTTGATGGCGCGTGCCGAGTTGACGTCCACCGATACCAACGCTTCGGTGTGGTCAATCACAATCGCGCCGCCTGATGGCAGGTTGACGGTACGGGCATAGGCCGACTCGATTTGGTGTTCGATTTGGAAGCGGCTGAACAGCGGGGTTTCGTCGCTGTAGCGCTTCACGCGAGCGGCGTGCTCAGGCATGACGTGGGCCATGAACTGGTGCGCTTGCTCATAGATGTCATCGGTGTCGATCAAGATGTCGCCGATGTCATGGTTGAAGTAGTCGCGGATGGCACGAATGACCAAGCTGGATTCTTGATAAATCAAGAACGCGCCTTTGGCACCCTTGGCACCATCGATGGCAGTCCACAACTTGAGCAAGTAGTTCAAGTCCCATTGCAACTCGGGGGCGCTGCGGCCAATGCCAGCAGTGCGCGCGATGATGGACATACCTTTGGGGTATTCCAATTGGTCCATCGCTTCTTTGAGTTCTGCGCGGTCGTCGCCCTCGATGCGGCGGCTAACGCCGCCACCACGCGGGTTGTTGGGCATGAGCACGACATAGCGACCGGCCAAGCTGATGAAGGTGGTCAGGGCTGCGCCCTTGTTGCCACGTTCTTCTTTTTCCACTTGGACCAAGAGTTCTTGGCCTTCTTTGATGGCGTCTTGGATACGGGCTTGGCTCGCAGACACGCCTTCGGCGAAATACTGCTTGGAGATTTCTTTGAATGGCAAGAAGCCGTGGCGGTCTTCGCCGTAGTCCACAAAGCAAGCTTCGAGCGAAGGCTCGACGCGGGTCACGACTGCTTTGTAAATGTTGCCTTTGCGCTGTTCGCGACCTTCGATTTCGATTTCATAGTCGAGCAGTTTTTGGCCGTCGACGATGGCCAGGCGGCGTTCTTCCGACTGGGTTGCATTAATGAGCATCCGTTTCATGATGCGGTTCCTTCACGAGTCAAATCATCACAGGCCCATGACGGGCCAACGATGCCTGAGGGACGTCAGAGAACGAAGGGAATTGCCGCTGAGACCGTCGCCTCCACGCTAATCAATGTGAGATCAGCGCAGGGGACGGTGGGTGGGCGCGTGGATAAGGGCAAGAAGTCGCGGTTGTCCTGTTGTCGAGTGCGTGGCTTGATGAGCCGGTGCAGGGGAGACAGGGCTGGTCCAGCTGGCAAGGGTGCGACGCGCAACGCTGCACACAGTCGGTGGCAAAAGCCACTCTGTGCAGAGTTCCATCAACATCAACATTGCCACAACCATCGTTTTTGCTTCTTGCAGTAATCCGTCATGAAGGCTTTTCAAAAGAGCCTCCACAACTTGGGGTATTCCGTTTCAGTGTTTTCTGAGCGTCGGCTCAACTTTTGGGGCGAGGGCCACTCAGTCTCTTGGGTACTGGGTCTGCGTCTCGGGCACAAAAGGGGCATCGACCTTACCGCGTTCGTCAGTACATGGTCTAATCTCTGTTAAATCAAGCACTTAGAGCAAAACGCTGGTGAATCACATTATAGGGGCTTCGGCCCCAACCCCCGCCCCCTCGGTAAAAACACTGACTGTCGACGAAGACTCGGCTGGTCAGCGCCTAGACAACTTCCTCATGCGCCACCTCAAGGGCGTGCCAAAAACCCACGTCTACCGCATCATTCGCTCCGGCGAGGTGCGGGTGAACAAGGGCCGCGCCTCTGCCGAGCAGCGCGTGGAGGCGGGCGATTTGGTGCGCTTGCCGCCGGTGCGCGTGTCCGCCCAAGTGCAGGCCAAGGCTGATGCGCCTGCCCCAGCCCGTGAATTTCCGGTGCTGATGGAGGACGAGGCCATGATGGCCATCGACAAGCCCGCAGGCGTGGCCGTGCACGGTGGCAGTGGCGTGAGCTTTGGTGTGATTGAGCAACTGCGCCGTGCCCGCCCAGCCTCGACCAATTTAGAGCTGGTCCACCGCTTGGACCGCGAAACCTCAGGCGTGCTGCTGGTGGCTAAAAAGCGCAGCGCCCTCAAACACCTTCAAGACCAGTTCCGCGACCGCGAAACAGGCAAAACTTATTTGGCCTTGGTGCTGGGCCTGTGGCCGTCTAACAAGAAGGTGATTGACTCGCCTCTAATGAAATACACCATTCCGAACGGCGTGGGTGAGGGCGAACGCCGTGTCAAAGTGGTGGGCAAGGACGACCCCAATGGCATGCGCTCCATCACGCTCGTGCGTGTGGCACGCACCGTGGGCCCTTACACGCTGCTGGAAGTGACCATCAAAACCGGCCGCACCCACCAAATTCGTGTGCACTTGGCCAGCCAAGGCCACCCGATTGCGGGCGACGACAAATACGGCGACTTCGAACACAACAAACTCTTGCAGAAGATGGGCCTCAAGCGCATGTTCTTGCACGCGTGGCAGCTCAAGTTCCAGCATCCGCAAAGCCACCGCCCCGTCAGCCTGCAAGCGCCGCTGCCGCCGGAGCTGAAAAACTTTGTGGACGGCATTCAGCCACCCATCATTCAACCGCACCTCGACGTATGACCACACGCCCGCGCCAGTTTGATTTGATTGCCTTCGATTGGGATGGCACGCTGTTTGACTCCACGCAAATCATCACCCGCTGCATTCAAGCCGCGGTTGTGGATGTGGGTGGGGTCAAGCCCACAGATGAGGCGGCGTCTTATGTGATTGGCATGGCCCTGATGCCTGCGCTGGCCCATGCCGCACCCGATGTGCCGCATGACAAATATCCGTTGTTGGGCGAGCGCTACCGCTTCCATTACATGAAGCACGCCAACGACATCGCTTTGTTTGAAGGTGTGTTGCCCTTGCTGGCCGCTTTGCGTGAACGACACCACTGGCTCGCCGTGGCCACCGGCAAAAGCCGCCGTGGCTTGGACGACGCTTTGCACACCGCTGAACTCAAAGGCGTGTTTGATGGCTCGCGCACGGCAGACGAAACCGCCGGCAAGCCCCACCCACGCATGCTGCACGAGCTGATGCGTGAGTTTGGCGTAGAGCCCGAGCGCACCTTGATGATTGGCGACACCACACACGACCTGCAAATGGCCGTGAATGCGGGCTGCGCCAGTGTGGGTGTGAGCTATGGTGCGCACGACCACGGCCAGTTTGAACCCTTGAACCCACGATTCATCGCGCACTCTGTGAAGGAGTTGCACGACTGGTTGTTAGCCAATGCTTGATCGCCATGACTGACCTCGCTTCGCAAATCATTCCTCTTTGCAACAGCGCCGATTTGGCCGAAGGTGGCCGAGCTGTGCCGTTTGACGTTGTGTTTGCTGGCCAAACCTGCCGCGCCTTTGCCATCCGCTTTGAAGGCCAGCCCCACGCTTACCTGAACCGCTGCACCCATGTGGCCATGGAAATGGATTTCCAGCCCGACCAGTTCTTTGATGCCTCAGGCCGCTGGCTGATGTGCGCGACCCACGGGGCCGAGTACGCGCCTGACACGGGCGAGTGCGCAGGCGGCCCGTGCCGCGGTGGCTTGGTCAAAATTGACCTCTCTGAGAACGATGGCGTGGTCCACTGGCATACTGCGTACAACTTGAAGCCTTTCGAATTTCTAGATTAATTTGCGAAAACCCACTGACATGTCCGAGTACCACGAAAACCAAGAAAACCCCAGCCACAAAACGGTGTGGGAGCGCGACACCTTGGAGCGCTTGGCGTTTGCTACGCTGGCCGAGCAACGCGCGAGCCGCCGCTGGCGCATCTTTTTCCGCTTTGCATGGTTGGCGCTGATCATTGTTTTGCTGTGGACGGGCGCACACAAGGGCGGCATGGGCGGCTCTAGTCCCAGCCAGCCGCACACCGCTGTGGTGGCCATCAAAGGCGAAATCGCCGATGGGGCAGATGCCAGCGCCGAGTGGGTGGTGACGGCTTTGCGCGCTGCGTTTGAAGACGAAGGTTCGCAAGCGGTGGTGTTGCAAATCAACTCGCCCGGGGGCAGCCCTGTGCAAGCGGGCATCATCAACGACGAAATTCGCCGCTTGAAAGAAAAACACAAGAAGCCCGTGTACGCCGTGGTGGAAGAGTCTTGCGCCTCTGCCGCGTATTACATTGCGGTAGCAGCGGATGAAATTTACGTGGACAAAGCCAGCATCGTGGGCAGCATTGGCGTGCTGATGGACGGTTTTGGCTTCACTGGGTTGATGGATAAGCTGGGCGTTGAGCGTCGCTTAATGACTGCTGGCGTGAACAAGGGTTTCTTAGATCCTTTCAGCCCCCAAACCAAAAATCAACGCGCCCATGCGCAAACCTTGCTGGATCAAATTCATCAACAGTTCATCAAAGTGGTGCGCGAAGGGCGTGGCAAACGTTTGAAAGAAACCCCAGAGTTGTTCAGCGGTTTGTTCTGGAGCGGTGAGCAAGCGGTGGACCTTGGCTTGGCTGATGGTTTGGGTAACCTCGACTACGTGGCCCGCGAAATTGTGAAAGCCGAAGACATCATCGATTACACCCGCCACGACAACGTGGCCGAGCGTCTGGCCAAGCGCTTTGGCGCTGCCATGGGTGAAGGTGCTGTGCGTGCGATGCAAACCATGCCTGCCGTGCGTTGATTCGTGTTGATCCGCGCTGATATTTAAAGAGCTGCGAGCGACTTGGTCGCTTCGGCTCAAAGCAAAAAGGCTCCGAAAGGAGCCTTTTTTCATGATGCCTGTGTCGCGTTATTTACCAATCAAAAACACAGTCGGTTCACCCGAGATTTGGGCCTTGCCCGCACTGCGCCACGCTTGCACAGTTTTGCAGTGCACTTGCATGCTGGCCATGGTCAAGCCGCTGGCGCGGGCCAAGCGGGTGTTGCCTTGCAGGCCGTTGACCAACGCATCCCATAGGGCTTGGTTGCGGTAGGGGGTTTCGATGAACAGTTGAGTTTGGCCGTGTTTGGCCGCGAGGTTTTCCAACTCGCGCAAACGCTGCGTGCGTGCTGCGCCGTCTTGCGGCAAGTAGCCCACAAACGCAAAGTTTTGCCCGTTCAAACCACTGGCTGCCAAGGCTAGCAGCAACGACACAGGGCCAACCAGCGGAACCACGCGAATGCCTAGTTCGTGTGCGGCGCGTACCACCGACGAGCCAGGGTCAGCCACTGCAGGCATGCCCGCTTCGCTGACCAAGCCCACATCGTGGCCAGCCAACGCTGCTTTGAGCATGGGCTTGGCATCAAACTCGCCCGTGTGGTCGCCTTTTTTGTGCACCTCGCGGGGCAGTTCGGTGATGGTGTTTTCTTGAATCGTTTTGGCCAAGGGCACTTGGGCATCGACGCGCTTTAAAAAGGCGCGGGTGCTTTTGGCGTTCTCGGTAATCCAGTGCGTCATGCCCGCTGCCACGCGCAAGGTTTCTTGCGGCAGCACATCGGTGATGGGGGCTTGGGTGTCACAGCCAAAGTCCAGCGGTGTGGGCACGAGGTAGAGCGTGCCTTTTTGCGTACTTGTGGTCATGGCTTCATGGCTCCTAACAAGTCAATGCCAGCGGCACGCAGGAGGCGGGCGGTGCGGATCATGGGCAAGCCAATCAGGGCAGTGGGGTCGTCGTTGTCAATGGCGTCAAGCAGAGCAATGCCTAGGCCTTCGCTTTTGGCGCTACCGGCGCAGTCGTAAGGTTCTTCGGCGCGCAGGTAGGCTTCAATTTCGGCATCGCTCAGCTCGCGAAAGCGCACCTTGATTTGTGCGAGTTCGGTTTGTTCAAAGCCGCTGGCTTGGCACACCACCGACACGGCGGTTTGAAACACCACGGTTTGGCCGCGCATGAGTTGCAGTTGCGACACGGCGCGTTCGTGGGTGCCGGGCTTGCCCAAGGGTTCGCCGTTGAGGTCAGCCACTTGGTCTGAGCCAATCACCACCGCGCTGGGGTGAAGCGCGGCTACGGCTTTGGCTTTGGCCAGCGCCAAGCGGGTGGCGAGGGCTTGCGGGGCTTCGCTAGGTAATGGCGTTTCGTCCACATCGGGGCTGACCACGTCAAAAGGCACGCGCAAACGTTGCAGCAGTTCGCGGCGGTATCGGGAGGTAGAGCCCAAAATCAGGGCGCGTTGTGCAATAGACATGGATGGATTCTCTTACACTGGCGCGCATGCAAAAACCAAAGAACCTTCACAGCCTTGATGTCAAAGCCTTTGCCAAGGCGCAAATGCACCTGGAGGGTGACACCCCCGTGGTTGAATTTGAGCGCTTGGCCGCAGACTGCAGCGGCGAGGTGACGGGCCACGTGACTTGGTCGGCGCAAGGTGCGATTGATCCCGAGCAGCGTGGCAAAGACGATGCTTGGCTGCACCTCGAAGCCAAAGCCACTGTGCCCTTGACCTGCCAACGCTGCTTGCACCCCGTGCCGGTTGAGTTGCTGATTGAGCAAGATTTCCGTTTCGTGGCCGATGAAGCCACAGCTGTGGCCGAAGACGATGAGTCTGAAGAAGACCTCTTGGTGCTGGAAGACAGCTTTGATTTGATGGGGCTGATTGAAGACGAACTGCTGATGAGCTTGCCTTTGGTCCCCATGCATCCAGCGTGTCTGAGTGAGCAGGCGCCAACTTCAAAAGAAGAAGAGGCCATCATGGCCGAAGCCAAACCCAACCCGTTTGCCGTGCTGGCATCGCTCAAAACACGCAAGCACTAAGACCTGAGGAGTTGGGCTATAATTTCAGGCTTCGCGTCACGCTGACCCTTGGTTAGTTAGTGGCCAAACGGTTTACCAACATTTAGTTCCAGGAGCCAATCATGGCTGTTCAACAAAACAAAAAATCTCCTTCCAAGCGCGGCATGCACAACTCGCACACAGCGTTGACAGCTCCCGGCACAGCCGTTGAGCCAACGACTGGTGAAATCCACTTGCGTCATCACATCAGCCCCACCGGTTTCTACCGTGGTCGCAAAGTGTTGAAGACCAAGTCTGAAGCTTAATTACTTCATACCTCATTGGCCCGTGGCTGTCTTTGGCGCCTCGGGCTTTTGTTTTTTTGACGAGAAGAAACCTGCATGACCACTCTTGCTGTTGATTGCATGGGTGGCGACCATGGCCCGCGTGTCACGCTGGTGGCCTGTCGCCGTTTCTTAGATACGCACCCAGACGCCAAACTCTTGTTGGTCGGTCTGCCTGATGCGCTGTCAACTTTCTCCCATCCCCGTGCTCAAGTCGTCGCGGCCTCTGAAGTGGTGGCCATGGACGACCCCATTGAAGTGGCATTGCGCCGCAAAAAAGATTCGTCCATGCGTGTGGCGATTGAGCAAGTCAAGACCGGTGCCGCTCAAGCCGTGGTATCTGCTGGTAACACGGGTGCATTGATGGCGATCGCACGTTATCTTCTTAAAACCATTGACGGCATCGATCGCCCAGCCATTGCGGGCCGCATGCCCGACTTCAAAGGCGGCGGCACGACCATGCTTGATTTGGGTGCCAATGTCGATTGCACGCCGCATCACTTGCTGCAGTTTGCTGTGATGGGTTCTGCCTTGGTGTCGGTGCTCGATAACATCGAAAGCCCCACCGTTGGTTTGTTGAACATCGGCGAAGAAGACATCAAAGGTAACGAAGTTATCAAGAAAACCGGCGAATTGCTGCGAACTGCTGCTAACTCTGGTGATTTGAACTTTTATGGCAATGTCGAAGGCACAGACATTTACCAAGGCACAGTCAATTTGATCGTGTGCGATGGTTTTGTGGGCAACGTGGCCCTGAAAGCCAGCGAAGGCTTAGCGCACAAGATCAGCGAAACGCTTAAAAATTCGTTTACGCACAACATCTTCACGAAAATTGCAGCCATCTTCGCTTATCCTGTGCTTTCTGACTTCAAAGACAAGGTCGACCACCGCCGTTACAACGGTGCGGCCCTGTTGGGGCTCAATGGCATCGTGTTCAAGAGCCATGGATCTGCCGATGATGTAGCCTTTGGTACTGCTTTGAACCGCGCGTATGATGCAGCTCACCATAACTTGCTCGAACGTGTGCGTTCTCGAATTGCCCATGCGGCTCCTTTGTTAGCCCTAGGACAATCAGACGTCTCGGCCTGAGCCACCTGATTAATGACCCTTTTCTCCCGAATCACTGGCACTGGTAGTTTTCTCCCTCCCCGCCGGTTGACCAACGCAGACTTGGTCGCGGAACTTGCCACACAAGGTGTGGAAAGCTCTGACGAATGGATTGTTGAGCGCACAGGCATCCGTGCCCGCCACTTTGCCGCCCCCGAGGTGAGCAGCAGCGACCTGGCCTTTGAAGCTTGCAAGCAAGCCTTAGAAGCCGCGGGTCGCCGCCCCCAAGACATTGACCTCATCATTGTTGCCACATCCACACCCGATATGGTGTTCCCATCGACCGCGGCCATCTTGCAGCACAAACTCGCCCAGTTGGACGAAGATGCAGCTGGCATTGCTGGCGCTCCCGCGTTTGACGTGCAAGCGGTGTGTAGCGGCTTTATTTATGCCCTGACCGTGGCGGATGCCATGATTCGCGCGGGTAACGCCAAGCGTGCCTTGGTGGTGGGTTCTGAAATTTTTTCGCGCTTGCTCGACTTCCAAGACCGCACCACTTGCGTGTTGTTTGGTGACGGCGCTGGCGCTGTGGTGCTGGAGGCTTCTGATACGCCCGGCATTTTGGCGACCGATATTCACGCCGATGGCAAGCATGTGGGCATCTTGTGTGTGCCTGGCCATGTGCGCAACGGCAACATCTTGGGCGACCCTGTGCTCAAGATGGACGGTCAAGCTGTGTTCAAGCTGGCAGTGGGCTTGCTCGAAGGCGCGGCCCGCACCGTGCTGGACAAAGCTGGCTTGACAGAGGCCGACATTGATTGGTTGGTGCCGCACCAAGCCAACATCCGCATCATCCAAAGTACAGCCAAAAAGCTGAAACTACCTATGGAAAAGGTCGTTCTGACCGTTCACGATCATGGCAACACCTCGGCGGCTTCCATTCCGCTGGCGCTGGACAAAGCCGTACGCAGTGGCCAAGTGAAAAAAGGCGAAACCCTCATGCTCGAAGGCGTGGGTGGCGGCTTCACATGGGGTGCGGTGCTGGTCAAGCTGTAAGTCTGCGCAAGACTTGGTGTGACAAACTTCTAAATACGTTATGACTTCATTTGCTTTTGTATTTCCAGGTCAAGGCTCTCAATCCGTCGGCATGCTCGACGCTTGGGGCGACAACCCTGTGGTGGCTCAGACTTTGGCTGAGGCGTCTGACGCTATGGGCGAAGACATTGCCAAGCTGATCCATGAAGGCCCCAAAGAAGCTTTGGGCTTGACCACCAACACGCAACCTGTGATGCTGGTCTCAGCTGTGGCCGCGTATCGTGCTTGGTTGGCCGAAGGTGGCGCCGTGCCTAGCCTGGTGGCTGGCCATTCCTTGGGTGAATACTCCGCCTTGGTCGCTTCTGGCGTGTTGACTTTGGCGCAAGCCGCGCCTTTGGTGCGCTTTCGTGCGCAAGCCATGCAAGAAGCCGTGCCCGTGGGTACAGGCGCCATGGCTGCTATTTTGGGTATGACTGCTGCGCAAGTGATTGCTGGCTGTGCCGAAGCACAAGCCACATTTGGTGCAGGTTCTGCTGAAGTAGTGGAGGCTGTCAACTTCAACGACCCCGGTCAAACCGTGATTGCTGGCAGCAAAGCTGCTGTGGAAAAAGCTTGCGAAGTGCTCAAAGCCAACGGTGCCAAGCGCGCCTTGCCTTTGCCCGTGTCTGCACCTTTCCATTCCAGCTTGATGAAGCCAGCGGCTGAGCGCCTCAAAGAAAAACTCGCCGCCACAAGCTTTGCCGCAGCGCAAATTCCTGTGGTGAACAACATCGACGTGACGGTGGAAACCGACGCCGACCGCATGCGTGACGCCCTCTACCGCCAAGCCTTTGGCCCTGTGCGTTGGGTCGAGTGCGTGGCAGCCATCAAGGCACGCGGCGTGACCACTTTGGTCGAGTGCGGCCCAGGCAAGGTCTTGGCTGGCATGGCCAAGCGCATTGATGCAGATTTAACAGGCTTGCCTTTGTTTGACCCCGCCAGCATGGCCGAAGTCAAAACTGCGCTGGCTTAACCCAAAGAGAAGAACATGAGCGAACACAAACAACACATTGCCTTGGTGACTGGCGCTTCGCGCGGCATCGGTGCAGCCATTGCCCAAGAGTTAGCCCAACAAGGCTATTTGGTCATTGGCACGGCCACGTCAGATGATGGCGCGGCCAAAATTACCCAAGCTTTGTCAGCTCACGCAGGTTGCCGCGGTGCGAACCTGAATGTGAATGACTCAGCTGCGATTGATGCTTTGTTGGAACAAATCACCAAAGACCATGGTGCTTTGCATGTATTGGTGAACAACGCTGGCATCACCCGCGACACCTTGGCCATGCGCATGAAAGATGACGATTGGGATGCTGTGCTCGACACCAACCTCAAAGCCGTGTTCCGCATGTCACGCGCCGTCATGCGCCCCATGATGAAGCAGCGTTATGGCCGCATCATCAGCATCACCAGTGTGGTGGGCGCATCGGGCAACCCCGGTCAAGCCAACTATGCAGCTGCTAAGGCCGGTGTGGCTGGCATGACCCGCGCATTGGCGCGTGAGTTGGGCAGCCGCGGTATCACGGTCAACTGTGTGGCTCCAGGCTTCATCGAAACCGACATGACGGCCTCATTGCCTGAAGAACAACAAAAAGCCTTGCTGGGCCAAATCCCGTTGGGACACCTCGGCAAGCCTGCAGACATTGCACACGCTGTGGCCTATTTGGCGGGCGCGCATGCCAGTTATGTGACGGGCCAAGAACTGCACGTCAACGGTGGCATGTTCATGGCGTAAAGCCATTTGCATCAAAACACACAACAGAATCAATACGGTCAGTCCGTCCGGTTAAAATAGCGGTCTTATTCACAACCCTTAGAGGGAATCCATGAGCGATATCGAACTACGTGTCAAAAAAATCATTGCTGAACAACTCGGCGTTGAAGAGTCTCAAGTTACCAACGAAAAAGCCTTCGTGGCCGATTTAGGTGCTGACTCCCTGGACACAGTGGAATTGGTGATGGCATTGGAAGATGAGTTTGGTATTGAAATCCCAGACGAAGATGCCGAAAAAATCAACACCGTGCAAAACGCGATTGACTACGCGTTGACACACAAAAAAGCCTAACTACTAGGAACACCGCATGAGCCGTCGTCGCGTCGTCGTGACCGGCCTGGGTTGTATCAGCCCCGTGGGTAACACGGTGGCAGACGCTTGGGCCAATCTTTTAGCTGGTAAATCTGGCATTGCCAACATCACGCGCTTCGACGCGTCCGGCATCAATTGCCACTTCGCTGGTGAAGTGAAAGATTTAGACCTTGACCAATACATCCCTCCAAAAGAGGCGCGTGCAATGGACAAGTTCATTCATTACGGCATTGCTGCGGCGGTGCAAGCGGTTCAAGACTCAGGCCTCGCCACTGGCGAAGCCCTGAGCGAAGAAGAAGCGACGCGCATTGGCGTCGTGATTGGCTCTGGCATTGGCGGCTTGCCGCTGATTGAAAGCATGCACGACGAAATGTTGGCCAAAGGCCCACGTCGTATTTCGCCTTTCTTCGTGCCAGCGTCCATCATCAACATGATTTCTGGTCACGTGTCCATGCGTTACGGCTTCAAGGGCCCTAACTTGGCCGTGGTCACAGCCTGCACCACAGGCTTGCACAGCATCGGCGAAGCCGGTCGTCACATTGAGTACGGCGATGCCGACGTGATGATCGCTGGCGGTTCTGAGGGCTGCATGTCGCCCTTAGGCGTGGGTGGCTTTGCCTCCATGCGAGCACTGTCAACCCGCAACGATGACCCTGCGACTGCCTCACGTCCTTGGGACAAAGACCGCGATGGTTTCGTCTTGGGCGAAGGTGCTGGCGTCATGGTGCTCGAAGAATACGAACATGCCAAAAAGCGTGGTGCCAAAATTTACGCTGAACTCGGTGGCTATGGCCTGAGTGCAGATGCGGGTCACATGACCGCACCTAATATGGACGGCCCACGTCGCGCCATGCTGAGCGCTTTGCGTAATGCTGGCGTGAATGCTGATCAAGTGGACTACTTGAACGCACACGGCACATCCACACCGCTGGGCGACATCAACGAAACCAACGCCATCAAGGCTGCCTTGGGCGATCACGCCAAGAAGACGGTGGTCAACTCGACCAAGTCGATGACTGGCCACTTGTTGGGCGGCGCTGGCGGCATTGAGAGTGTGTTTACGGCTTTGGCGATTTATCACCAAAAGAGCCCACCCACCATCAACATCTTCAACCAAGACCCTGAGTGCGACTTGGACTACTGCGCCAACACCGCACGCGACATGAAGATCGATGTGGCTCTCAAAAACAACTTCGGATTTGGCGGCACCAACGGCGCGTTAGTTTTCAAACGCGTCTAAGGCTTTTGCCATGTACAACGCCCCATCGGTTTCATATCCGGTGGGGCGTTGTGCTTTTCAGCATTGGCTTTTTGTTGGGTTTGCCGTGTTCACGTCAGCGGTGCTGTTGGCTTGGGCGCTGAACCAGGGTTTGACTGCAACTTGGTATGTGGCTGTTGCCGCCGCAGTACTCGGCTTACTTTTGGGATGGTGTGCATTGGGTCAAGCAGGCACGCTCACCTGGGATGGCCAAGTGTGGTGTTTGCACGACCAACGCTTAGGTCTCGAAGATGCTTTGGGCGACGTGCATGTGGCGCTTGATGTACAAAAAGCCTTGCTTTTACGCTGGCAACCCACATCTGACAAACTGAATGCAAAACCGCAGTGGTTGTGGTTGGGCTCGCAAGCCTCAGACTACCGTTGGCAAGATTTACGTCGCGCTGTGTACCAGCGCACGGATAAGTGATTAAGGAAACAAACATGGCGCGTCCATTTGTATTGAAACGTTCGCTCTCTCTTGGCGTGTTGTGCGCCTCTTTATGGGCCACAGGCCTGCAAGTAGCTATGGTGCAGCCTGCTGCTGCGCAGATTGTGAAAGGCTTGCCTGACTTCACTGAGTTGGTCGAGCAAGTCGGCCCCTCGGTGGTGAACATCCGAACGCTTGAGAAGGCGGCGACGCGTGAAGCTCAAGGTAACGAGCCCGATGCTGAGATGCAAGAGTTTTTCCGTCGGTTTTTTGGCGTGCCCATGCCCATTCCCAACAATCCCAATGCGCCGCGTCAGCAACGCCGTGGTCAGTCTGAAGAAGCGCAGCCTAGAGGTGTGGGCTCGGGCTTCATTCTGTCGACCGATGGTTTTGTCATGACCAACGCACACGTGGTCGATGGCGCAGACCAAGTGATGGTGACCTTGCCTGATAAACGTGAGTTCAAAGCACGCATCGTGGGCTTAGACAAGCGCACCGACGTCGCTGTGGTGAAGATTGACGCTACTGGCTTGCCAGCTGTAAAGATTGGCGATGTCAACCGACTCAAAGTGGGCGAGTGGGTCATGGCCATTGGTTCGCCTTTCGGTTTGGACAACACGGTGACCGCCGGCATCGTGAGCGCCAAACAACGCGACACGGGTGACTACTTGTCTTTCATTCAAACCGACGTGGCCATCAACCCCGGCAACTCAGGTGGGCCGCTCATCAACATGCGCGGCGAAGTTGTGGGCATCAACAGCCAAATCTATTCGCGTTCTGGCGGCTTCATGGGTATCTCGTTTGCTATTCCTATTGACGAAGCTGTGCGCGTGAGTGAGCAGCTGCGTGCCACAGGCAAAGTACAACGTGGTCGCTTGGGTGTGCAGATCGACCAAGTCAACAAAGAAGTGGCCGAGTCGTTGGGTCTATCCAAAACGCAAGGTGCTTTGGTGCGTGGGGTGGAGCAGGGCTCGCCAGCGGAGAAGGCTGGCATAGAGCCGGGTGACATCATTCTGAAGTTCGAAGGCAAGACCATCGAGAAGTCGACTGACTTGCCTCGTATGGTTGGCAACACGAAGCCGGGCACACGCAGCGCCATTCAGGTTTGGCGTCGTGGCAGCACGAAAGAGATGCACATCACGGTGGGCGAGTTTGAAGCAGATAAGCCTGTCAAGAAAGCGGCTGCTGAAGAAAAACCCCAAGCCAGTAACGTTGCAAAGGTGTTGGGTCTGACAGTGGGTGAATTGACGGATACCCAAAAGAAAGAGCTCAAATTGCGCGGTGGTGTCCGCGTGGATGCTGTTGCAGAGCCTGCTGCACGCGCTGGTATTCAAGAAGGTGATGTGATTTTGGCCTTGGCTAACATCGAAACGCCCAATGTGCAGAGTTTGGAAGCGCTGACTGCCAAACTCGATCGCAGCAAGCCTGTGAGCCTCTTGATTCGTCGAGGTGAGTGGGCGCAGTACACGGTCATACGTCCTGTGCGTTAAATCCCTTTGCGAAAGTCGGAAATAGGGGCATCAAAAAAATATTTTTTTGGGTCACAAAAATAGTTTTTAAGTTGGTGCTTACTAATTTAAATAATGTGTTCAAGCCCTTTTTGTATAGAATCGAGGGGCTGAATGCGTTTTTGCGATATATCGCAAGCCCAAAACTCCACGATACGGGATTGGCTGATCAACTCCACAGGTGTTCCACAGATCACCCACAAGTTGCCCCCAAACCCCTTTGTCAAAATGTTAATAAGTTGTGGATAAATTCATGTTGCGAACCCGCAACGAGGCCTCACATGCGTCGAGGTCTCTATGCAAATCGGGGTTTTTGCCTACAATGAACTCCCAACTTATGCAGTTGCCATTGCTTGTTGGTTCCGGGCGCGTCAGCGAATGACGCGCCCTTTTTTCTTGGCGCTCTCCCTTTGAATTCAATCACTTAAGTGCTCCCGTTGATGAACAACATCAGAAACTTTTCAATCATTGCCCACATCGACCACGGCAAATCAACGCTTGCAGATCGTTTGATTCAGCGTTGCGGAGGACTTGAAGAGCGCGACATGTCTGCGCAAGTTCTCGACTCGATGGACATCGAAAAAGAACGTGGGATAACTATCAAAGCACAGACCGCTGCGTTGCAATACAAAGCGAAAGATGGACAGGTCTACAACCTGAATTTGATCGACACACCGGGTCACGTTGACTTCTCATACGAAGTGTCGCGTTCACTCTCTGCATGCGAAGGTGCGTTGCTTGTTGTCGATGCTTCGCAGGGTGTGGAAGCACAAACGGTTGCTAACTGCTACACCGCACTCGACCTCGGTGTGGAAGTGGTCCCCGTGCTCAACAAAATGGATTTGCCCAACGCAGATCCAGAGAACGCCAAAGCAGAAATTGAAGACGTCATTGGTATTGATGCCACCGACGCTATTCCATGCTCAGCCAAAACAGGCTTGGGAATCGATGAAATCTTAGAAGCCGTGGTGGCCAAAATTCCGCCACCGCAAGGCAACAAAGACGCGCCCCTGCGCGCCATGATCATTGACAGCTGGTTTGACAGCTACGTGGGCGTGGTGATGTTGGTGCGTGTGGTCGATGGTCGTTTGGGTAAAGGCGAGCGTTTCAAGATGATGGCCACCGAGGCCGTCTACAACGCCGACAACCTCGGTGTGTTCACCCCTGCCAACGAGCCACGTCAGTCGCTCGAAGCTGGCCAAGTGGGCTACATCATTGCGGGCATCAAAGAACTGCAAGCCGCCAAGGTGGGCGATACCATCACTTTGGAAAAGAAGCTGCCTAACAACTTAGGCCCAGCAGAGCAAGCCTTGCCTGGCTTTAAAGAAATTCAGCCACAGGTGTTCGCGGGTTTGTACCCCACCGAAGCCAACCAATACGACGGCTTGCGCGATGCGCTGGAAAAGCTCAAGCTCAACGACGCATCGTTGCAATACGAGCCTGAAGTGTCGCAAGCGCTGGGCTTTGGTTTCCGTTGCGGCTTCTTGGGCCTGTTGCACATGGAAATCGTGCAAGAGCGCTTAGAGCGTGAGTTTGACCAAGACCTGATTACCACCGCGCCTAGCGTGGTGTACCAAGTGGTCATGCCCGGTGACGAAGTGGTGATGGTTGAAAACCCATCCAAGATGCCCGACCAAGGCAAGCTGCACGAAATTCGCGAGCCCATCGTGACCGTGCACCTTTACATGCCGCAAGATTACGTGGGCGCAGTGATGACACTGGCCAACCAAAAGCGCGGCATTCAAATGAACATGGCGTACCACGGTCGCCAAGTGATGTTGACGTATGAGATGCCTTTGGGCGAAATCGTGCTTGACTTCTTTGACAAGCTCAAATCGGTCTCGCGCGGCTATGCCTCGATGGACTATGAATTCAAAGAGTACCGCGCCTCTGATGTGGTGAAAGTCGACATCTTGCTCAACGGCGAGAAGGTCGATGCCTTGTCCATCATCGTGCACCGTTCACAGTCACAGTACCGTGGCCGTGCCGTGGTGGCCAAGATGCGCGAGATCATCAGCCGTCAGATGTATGACGTGGCGATTCAAGCCGCCATTGGTGCCAACATCATTGCGCGTGAAACCATCAAGGCTTTGCGCAAGAACGTGCTGGCAAAATGCTACGGCGGCGACATCAGCCGCAAACGCAAGCTGCTTGAGAAGCAAAAAGCAGGTAAGAAGCGCATGAAGCAAATCGGTTCGGTGGAAGTTCCGCAAGAAGCCTTCTTGGCGATCTTGCAGGTGGAGGATTAATGGCTACGTTGACCGCATTCGTACTGGCAGCCTTTGTGGGCTACGCTGGTTCTTGGTATCTGGGCATGATCGAAGGCAACTTTGCCTTGCTCATGTTCATGGCCACCGTCGTCACCGGCATTTACTGGTTGGCCGAGCAGTTCTACTTCTTGCCCCAGCGTAAAGCTGCGGCTGAAGCCCTGCAAGCCCAAGCCGACAAACGCACCGCTGAGTTGAATGCCCAGGGTATTACTCAAACCGATGTAAACGTGACCGAGGCCAAAGAGCGTCTGTACATGCAGCCTTGGTGGCTGGATTGGACAGCGGGCCTGTTCCCCGTCATCGCCGTGGTTTTTGTGTTGCGCTCATTTTTGTTTGAGCCCTTCAAAATTCCATCGGGTTCCATGATTCCCACTTTGCATGTGGGCGACCTGATTTTGGTGAACAAGTTCCACTACGGCGTGCGTCTGCCTGTGCTCAATACCAAGCTGACCGATGGCAACCCTGTGCAGCGCGGCGATGTCATGGTGTTTCGCTACCCACCCAAACCTAGCCTCGATTACATCAAGCGCGTCATTGGCGTGCCCGGTGACGAAGTGGCTTACTTGAACAAGCAGCTCACCATCAACGGTCAACCCGTTGCCAAAGCACCGCGTGCGGATTTCTTTGAGCAAGACAGCATGCGTTACATCACGCAGTTTGAAGAAAAGCTGCCTGTGGGTTCCAAGCCTTCCGAGATGAAGGACATGCGCATCCACAACCTTTTGAACGACAAGGACCGTCCTTCGTTCATTCCGGGTGCGGAAGACTTCGCATTCAAAGACAACTGCCACTACACCGTCGAAGGCGTGACCTGCAAAGTACCAGCTGGCCACTACTTCATGATGGGTGACAACCGCGACAACTCACTCGACTCGCGCTATTGGGGCTTTGTGCCTGAGCAAAACATCGTGGGCAAAGCCTTCTTTGTTTGGATGAACTTTGGCAGCCTCTCGCGCATCGGCGCATTTCAATGACATCGCGCGCACGTTCAGACCGACCCAGCCCGTCTCAACAACAAATCCTTGAGACGCTTCAAGCGCGCTTGGAGTACACCTTTCAAAACCCTGCGTTACTCACGCAGGCGCTGACGCACCGCAGCTTCAGCTCTGACCATTACGAGCGCTTGGAGTTCTTGGGTGACTCGGTGCTCAATTTGGCCGTAGCCAATATGCTCTACAAGCAGCTCGGCACTTTGCCTGAGGGCGACTTGTCCCGCGTGCGCGCCAACTTGGTCAAGCAAGACACTTTGCACCACTTGGCGGTTGAGCTGGGCTTGTCTGGCATCCTGCGTTTGGGCGAGGGCGAGATGAACTCTGGCGGCCAAAAGCGCCCCTCCATCTTGGCTGATGCCCTCGAAGCTGTGTTGGGTGCGGTGTATCTCGACGCAGGTTACGTGGCTGCAGACGCTTTGGTGCAACGCATTTTTGCCAAGGTTGAAATCAACCCCGACATGCAAGCCGTGGGCAAAGACGCCAAAACCGAATTACAAGAATGGCTGCAAGCACGCAAGTTCAAGCTGCCTATCTACCGTGTGGTGGGCACCTTGGGTGCAGCGCACAAACAAACGTTTGATGTGGAATGTGAAGTTCCAGAACTAGCCCGCTGCGAGCGTGGCATTGGCGGCTCGCGCCGCGCAGGAGAGCAAGCCGCCGCAGCAGCCATGCTCCAAGTGATTAAAGAGAATCTATGAACCCCCACGCACATCACTTCGTGTATTCGCTGCCCCCCGAGGGGGCGCTGGCCTCCTTAGAGGCGGCTCGTCAGGAGGCCACAGCATGACCACTCCAAACAACGAACAAACCTTGCAAGACATCGATGCCATGCTGGCTGCCAGCAAAGGCAACCGTGTTGTCGCCAGTCAAGCGGTGGTGGCACCTGCCGACCAACGCTGTGGCCTGATTGCCATCGTGGGCAAACCCAACGTGGGCAAGTCCACCTTGCTCAATGCTTTGGTCGGTCAAAAAATCAGCATCACTTCACGCAAGGCACAAACCACGCGCCACCGCATCACGGGCATGCACACCCAAGGCGCGGCGCAATATGTGTTTGTGGATACGCCCGGTTTTCAAACCATCCACGGCAACGCCTTGAACAAATCGCTCAACAAAGCTGTGCAAGGCGCAGTGGGCGATGTGGACGTGGTGTTCTTGGTGGTCGAGGCGGGTAGCTTTACTTCGGCGGACGAAAAAGTGTTGTCGCTCTTGGCCCCCGGCATTCCCACCATCTTGGTGGCGAACAAGCTCGACACCATGAAGAACCGTCCCGAGATCATGCAGTGGCTGCAGGCCATGCAAGACCGTCATCCCTTTGCCGAAATCGTGCCCATGTCGGCCAAGAACGACAAAGATGTGCAGCGCCTCTTAGGCATTGCCGAAAAATACCTGCCCGAGCAAGCGTGGATGTACGCCGCTGACGAGCTGACCGACCGCAGCGAAAAATTCATGGCCGCCGAAATGGTGCGCGAAAAATTGTTCCGCCTCACCGGTGACGAATTGCCCTACACCTCGACCGTCGTGATCGACAAGTTCGAAGAAGAAAAGGGCAAGACCAAAGGCGTTAAACGCTTGGTGCGCATTGCCGCCACCATCGTGGTCGAACGCGATGGTCACAAAGCCATGGTCATTGGCGACAAAGGCGAGCGCTTGAAGCGCATGGGCATGGAAGCCCGCACCGAGTTGGAAAAACTCTACGACGCCAAAGTGTTCTTAGAGCTGTGGGTCAAAGTGCGCTCGGGTTGGGCCGACGATGCAGCGCGGGTGCGTAGCTTTGGCTACGAGTAAATCCAGCACCTTCACAATGACGCGGGGCATTCCCCGCATCCATGACGAGCCCGCGTTCGTGGTGCACCGCTACGACTGGAGCGAGTCCAGCTTGATTTTGGAAACCTTCACCCGCCACTTTGGTCGAGTGGCTTTGGTGGCCAAAGGCGCTAAAAAACCCACCTCCAACTTTCGCCCTGTGCTGCTGCCTTTGCAGCCGCTGTACGTGAGCTATTCGGGCGATGCCGAAATTCGCACCTTGAAGGGCGCTGAATGGGTGGGCGGCCACATCATGCCCACGGGCGAGGCGCTGCTGTCTGGCTATTACATCAATGAGTTGTTGCTTCGCCTGCTGGCGCGTGATGACCCGCACCCCAACTTGTTTGATCTGTACCGCCAAGTGGTGCAAGTATTGGCCTCGGGCCATGAGGGCACGATAGCCCCCGCACTGCGCGCCTTTGAGCTGCTGCTGTTGCGCGACATCGGCTTCTTGCCCGAGCTCAACGCCCAAACCCTCACGCTTAGCCCTTTGCAGCCCGACGCCTTGTATGTGCTGGTGGCTGAGGGTGGCTTGCGTACCCATAACGCGCAAGACCGCACAGGCCTAGCCGGCAGCGTGTGGTTGCAGCTGCACGACAGCCTGTCTACAGACGCGCCATTCACCGCCACGCTGCGTTTGTGCGCCGAGATGCCACCCGAGCATCGCAACGCCTTGCAGGGCCAGTTACGGGCCTTGCTGCACTACCATTGCGGGGTCAAAACACTGCGCACGCGGCAGATGATGATTGACCTGCAATCCCTTTGATTTACGCAATGTCCAAACACACACAAACAGCCCTGTCGGTCAACCTCAACAAAGTGGCCTTGGTGCGCAACACGCGCCATTTGGGTATTCCCAGCGTCACACGCGCAGCCACGCTGTGCTTAGAGGCGGGCGCTGCGGGTATCACCGTGCACCCACGCCCTGACGAGCGCCACATTCGCGCTGGCGATGTGCACGACTTGGCGACTTTGCTCAAAGCTTGGCCCGACCGCGAGTTCAACATCGAAGGCAACCCGTTTCACAACCTGATGAACTTTGTGCGCCAAGTGCGCCCCCATCAAGTGACCTTTGTGCCCGACAGCGAAGGCCAGTTCACCAGCGACCACGGCTGGACATTTCCGCAAGACGCTGAGCGCTTGAAGCCGCTCATCGACGAAGCTAAAGCTTTGGGTGCGCGTGTGAGCTTGTTCATGGACCCGATCCCTGAAGCGATGGCTGCGGCTAGAGCCGTGGGCGCTGACCGCGTAGAGCTGTACACCGAGACTTATGCCTCGACCTATGGCACACCCCAACAAGCAGACGTGCTGGCCGCCTTCAAAGCCACGGCAGAAGCCGCTTTGGCTGCAGGCCTTGGCATCAACGCCGGCCACGACCTGAACCGCGACAACCTGCACACCTTCCTCACCACCGTGCCCGGCGTGCAAGAGGTGTCGATTGGACACGCCTTGATTGCCGACGCGCTAGAGCTGGGCTACACAGAAACCATTCGCGCGTACAACGCGTGCATGCCGCAGGCTTGAGGCGACGCATGATTTACGGCATCGGCACTGACATTTGCGACATTCGCCGTATCCGTGCGTCTTTAGAAAAGCACGGCGAACGCTTTGCGCAAAAAGTGCTGAGCGACAACGAGCTAAACACTTATCGCGTCCGCAGCGAGCGTTGGCCCGAGCGCGGTGTGCGCTATGTGGCCACACGTTTCTCGGCCAAAGAGGCGTTCAGCAAAGCCATTGGCATGGGCATGCGCATGCCCATGACGTGGCGCTTGTGCGAAGTGGCCAAGCTGCCGAGCGGTCAGCCTACCATCGTGCTGCACGGCGTGCTCAAAGAATGGTTTGAAGCCAAAGGCCTCACCGCCCACGTCAGCGTGAGCGACGAGTCCGACTACGCCACCAGCTACGTGGTGGTTGAAACACACACCGCCTAAGAACATTCGATTTATGTCTCACCACGCCCCCCTCATTCTTGACATCGTAGGCACTCAGCTCACCGCGGCTGACCGCAAGCGCTTGCTGCACCCGCTCACAGGCGGCATCATTTTGTTTGGCCGCAACTGGGCCAATCGCCAACAGCTCACCCAGCTGTGCGCCGACATCAAGGCCGTGCGCTCTGACTTACTCATTTGCGTCGACCATGAAGGCGGGCGCGTGCAGCGCTTTCGCAACGATGGCTTCACGCACATCCCACCCATGCGCGCCTTGGGCGAGCTGTGGATGAAAGACAAAAAGAACCAGCCTGGCAGCGGTGCGATGGCCGCCATGGACGCCGCCACCGCCAGCGGCTACGTGCTGGCCAGCGAGCTGCGTGCGTGCGGTGTGGACTTCAGCTTCACCCCCGTGCTCGACCTCGACCACGGCGAGAGCAGCGTGATTGGCGACCGCTCATTCCACCGCGACCCACGCGTGGCCACCACGCTGGCCAAGAACGTCATGCACGGCTTGTTGTTAGCGGGCATGGCCAACTGCGGCAAACACTTTCCTGGCCACGGCTATGTGAAGGCTGATTCGCATGTGGACATTCCCGTGGACAAGCGCAGCCTCAAAGCCATCTTGGGTGACTGTGCTTTGCCTTACCAATGGCTCACCACCACGCTCAACAGTGTGATGCCCGCCCACGTCATTTATCCCAAGGTCGATGTCTTGCCCGCAGGCTTCTCGCCACGTTGGTTGCAAGACATCTTGCGTGGTCAGTTGCATTTCAATGGTGCGATCTTCAGCGACGATTTGTCGATGGAAGGCGCACGTCGCATTGAAGGCCGCTCGGTCAGCTTTGCCGAAGCCGCAGTGGCTGCGCTGAACGCAGGCTGCGACCTGGTGCTCTTGTGCAACCAAAGCGTTGGCGACGGCCATGCGGTGGACGAGATGCTGGAAGGCTTGACCGAACGCCTCGTTAAAAACCAATGGCACGCCAGTGACGCGAGCGAACAACGCCGTCGCGCACTGCTGCCCAAAACTTCGCCGCTAGCTTGGGACGCGCTGATGACTCACCCCGCATACTTGCGGGCTTTGGACTTGTTGCCTTAAACCGCACACACGTCCACCACCACCCACGAAAGCTCCCATGGCAACGCCCAATTACAACTACGAAAAACGCCAACGCGAGTTAGCCAAGAAGAAGAAAAAAGAAGAAAAGTTGCGCGAGCGTGATGCCCGCAAAACTTCACCCGATGGTGAGTTTGGTCAGAACCCAGACATGAACGCTGAGCCAGACCACAGCCAAAACCCAGATGGCGAAGCGCCTGTCGCGCCTCAAAGCCAACCTTGAGTTTTTAACCAGGAGTTCAGCCGTGTTTCCATCACGTCGTCACCTTGTCGTTTTAGCCTTGGCCTTGAGCTGCTGCTTTGCTGCTGCTCAAAACACCAAGCCCATCAAACTGATGGTCGGCTTTCCGCCCGGCGGTGGCACTGATGCGGTGGCCCGCATCTTGGCTGAAAAACTCAAAGACGAGTTGGGCACCGCCGTGGTGGTCGAGAACAAACCCGGCGCGGGTGGCCAGTTGGCAGCACAAGCTTTGAAGGCCGCATCTGCGGATGGCACAGTGTTGTTCTTGTCGCATGACCACACCATTTCCATCTTGCCTTTGGTGGTCAAGAACCCAGGCTATGAGCCATCGAAAGACTTTGCACCCGTGGCTGGCTTTGCCACGTTTGTGAACGCCTACGCTGTGTCGGGCGGCACACCTGCCAAGACATTCAGCGAATACGTGGCATGGGTCAAAACTCAGGGCGGCAAAGGTGCGGTGGGTATTCCTGCACCAGCCTCCACACCAGAGTTTTTGGTCAAAGTAGTGGGCGACAAGTTCAAGCTCGATTTGGTCTCTGCGCCATATCGCGGCAGCGCACCCATGATGGCTGACATGTTGGGCAATCAAATTGCCGCAGGTGTGGGCTCAGTGCCTGACTTCATCGAGAACCACAAAGCTGGCAAAGTGCGCATCGTTGCTGTGTTGGGTGCTAAGCGCCAAGCCGCATTGCCCGATGTACAGACGTTTGGTGAACTGGGCTTGAGCGGCTTGGACGACATGCCTTACTACGGCATCTTCGCGCCTGTAGGCACACCACAAGCCACCATCAACCAATTTGGCGCGGCCTTGTCCAAAGTGTTGGCCATGCCCGATGTGCATGACCAGCTCACCAAAATGGGCCTGACCGTGGGCTACATGAACTCACACCAGCTCGAGCAACGCGAACGCGCCTACACACAGGTGTGGACCAAGCTCATCAAGAACAGCGGCTTTCAGCCGCAATAAAACATGGCAATACCTTGGCTCTCCGCACTCAAAGTCATCCCATGGGGTGATGTAATTTCTCACGCGCCCAGCGTGCTTGAAAAAGCGCGCGATCTGATGGCCCGCAAACCTGCGGATGTGCCCCCTCACTCGATGGCCACACCCAACGTGCACGACGATGTGCCAAGTTTGGGTGAGTTGAAAAACCGTTTGCTTGCAGCTTCGGTGCAACTCGATGAGTTACAACAGCGCCAAATACAACTCACACAAACCGTGAGCGAGCTGGCCGAGCAAAACGCGGGCTTGGTGTCTGCCGTGAGTGGCTTGCGTCAGACGCTGCGCCTCATGGTGGTTGGGCTGGCGCTGTCTTTTGTGGGCCTAGGCGCTGTGGCGTACAAACTGTTTTTCTAAACTGAACACGCCCAATAAAAAACGCCTCCTAGCGCATCGCTAAGAGGCGTTTTGTTTTGCGCAGCGTGTTTATGCTTCGCGGCGCAATGCGGGGAACAAAATGACGTCGCGGATGCTGGGACTGTCGGTCAACAACATCATCAAGCGGTCAATGCCAATGCCGCAGCCGCCGGTGGGTGGCATGCCGTATTCGAGGGCGCGCACAAAGTCGTGGTCGTAGAACATGGCTTCGTCGTCGCCGCTGTCTTTGGCGGCCACTTGGGCGTGGAAGCGGGCGGCTTGGTCTTCGGCGTCGTTCAACTCGCTAAAGCCATTGCCGAACTCGCGGCCTGTGATGTAGAGCTCAAAGCGCTCGGTCACATCGGGCTTGCTGTCGCTGGCGCGGGCCAAGGGTGAAATCTCGACAGGGTGCTCGCAGATGAAGGTGGGCTGCCACAGCTTGTCTTCCACCGTCTCTTCAAAGTACATCACTTGCAAGCTGGCCAAGCTGCGTGTGCTAAGTTTGTCTTTCTCTTCTTTGAAACCGAGCTTTTGCAAAGCGTTGATCAACCATGTGATGTTGTCCACGTTGTCGCCAGCTTCGGTGTGCTTGAGGATGGCTTCACGGATGGTGAGGCGCTCGAATGGTTGGCTCAGGTCCACAGCTTTGCCGCCGTAGGTGAGTAGCAATGTGCCAGCGGCCTTCATGGCGGCGTCGCGCACCAGCTCTTCGGTGAAGTGCATCAGGTCTTGGTAGTTCCAATACGCGGCGTAGAACTCCATCATGGTGAACTCGGGGTTGTGGCGCACCGAGATACCTTCGTTACGGAAGTTGCGGTTGATCTCAAACACGCGCTCAAAGCCACCCACGATCAAGCGCTTCAAGTACAGCTCAGGCGCGATGCGCAAGAACATTTCTTGGTCCAGCGCGTTGTGGTGTGTGGTGAACGGCTTGGCATTTGCACCGCCTGGGATGGGGTGCAGCATGGGCGTTTCAACTTCGAGGAAGTTGTGTTGCACCATGAAGTCGCGAATACCGCTGACCGCTTTGCTGCGCGCCATGAAGCGTTTGCGTGCGGTTTCGTCCGTCATCAAATCGACGTAGCGTTGACGGTATTTGATCTCTTGGTCAGCCACGCCGTGGAACTTGTCGGGCATGGGGCGCAGGCTCTTGGTCAGCATGCGGATGCTGGTGGCGTGAATCGACAATTCGCCTGTGCGGGTTTTGAACAGCTTGCCTTCGCAAGCCACGATGTCGCCCAAATCCCAGTGTTTGAAATCGGCGTACAGCTCCTCGCTCACGTCATCGCGTGTCACGTAAATCTGGATGCGGCCTGTGCTGTCTTGCAGCGTGGCAAAGCTGGCTTTGCCCATCACGCGCTTGAGCATCATGCGGCCTGCAACTTTGGCGAACTGACCTTCTTCGGTCAACACCTCGGCGGTCTTGTCGCCATGCAGCTCGTGCAAGGTGGCGGCGTGGTGCGCGGGTTTGAAATCGTTGGGGAAGGCAACGCCTTGGCCCGCAGCTTGACGCTCGCGCATGACCTTGAGCTTTTCGCGGCGCTCGGCAATGAGTTGGTTTTCGTCGACGGGAGCGGCTTCTGGCGTGGCGGGGGTGTTGTTGTTAGACATCTAAAGGGGCGTGTGTAGGGAAAGGGCTGCCCAAACGGGAAGAGCAGCAAACCACATATTTTAAGAGTAAGGCGAGTTAGTTAATGAGCTAATGATTTGGAAGGCCATTAGAAGGGGATGTCATTGCTAAAGTAAAAAGAACCTTCGTATCTAAATACTTTTTTTAGAGCGCCTGCAACGTGAATGTTGACTTTTTCATTGTGGTTTAAGAAGTCAATTACATCGTCTTCTGGGTTTAATCCAATCCATACTTTCTTGCTTTTAGCATCCCAGTTTAGGGAAGGTTTACCAATGTCTGAGGACATGTTCGTTTCGTGAAGTAGTTGAAGTGAGATGTACCACTGAACTAAACGATTGAAATTATCTAAGAGCAGAGAAACTTTTTCTTGATTTCTGAAGATGTCTTTGTAAAAAGCATCGCACTCTTTATCCATCCATTCGCAGTTGGCTGTGTGCAGTCTGCCGTAATCTTTTAACGAGGAACTAAAAGCGGTTGCTTTGATAAATCGAATTCTTGAAAAAGCCTCTCTCTTTCGAACGATATATCGTGCGAGATAGTGCTCCGTGTCTAGTTCTGAGCTTTCAATTTTTTCATCTCGAAACATTAGTCGAACAAGGTCAGCGTCTACAACTGAGAGAAGATTAAATTGATATACGGCTGGTGCTTTTTTTCGATTTGGCAATGTAGAAAGTTCATAAGCTTGAGCTTTCATTAACGATGTCACAGCGCTAAAAATTGGTTTGTCGTTCTGAGCTTTACCCGTAGCTTTGTCCATTTCTTGAAAAGCGAAAACCTCAACAGTTGGCACACTTAGCACCTCATTGACGCCCATCGCATTTAGTTCCTCGTGATAGCGCTTAGGCGCTCCCGTCTCCGTTAATTGATGGCTTAGCGCCTTGTCATTTGACCATGTGTGCAATGGCCACCAGTCTGAGTTAGGGTCTTTTAAATTGACATCTCTCGCAAGAAGTGCCCATGCATTTGATTCACTTTTTTTACAACTAATAATTAGCGCGGTGTAAACATCGAGATGCTGAACTTTGCTAACTTTGTATGCAACAAGATCTATTTCGCGTATTGTTTCCTCAGAGTCATCGACATAGTATTTGTTGCTGATCACAGTCCAGCCGCACTTCTTAAGTTCTTGAGCTACTTGGTTTTCTAGCACGAACCCTGTTTTGCGAATTTCTGAGGCAAAGATTGAGCTTTTCATTTTTTAATCAAAAGTGGTTACATATTTTATTTGAATCATTAATGACTAATTTCATTGCAGACGAATAACATCTGTTTCTTATGTCAATGCATTTCTCATCTGTACGCGCCGCATTTCTAACCCTCGTGACGATGCTCGCCTTCGCAGGCAACTCGGTGCTGTGTCGCATGGCGTTGAAGCACACCACGATTGACGCGGCCACGTTCACATCCATTCGCTTGGTGTCGGGGGCGGTGGTGCTTTGGTTGATTGCTCGCTTTGCGCGTGCAGGGCGCACGGGCGCTGGCAACTGGTGGTCGGCGTTGGCTTTGTTTGTGTATGCGGCGGGGTTTTCGTTGGCGTATGTCAGCCTCAGTGCGGCTACGGGGGCGTTGCTGTTGTTTGGCTCGGTGCAGGCCACGATGATTGGCCGTGGCATTTGGCAGGGTGAGCGTTTGGCGCGTTTGCAGTGGCTGGGCCTTGTGCTGGCGTTGGCAGGTTTGGTGGGATTGATGCTGCCGGGTTTGGCTGCGCCACCGTTGCTGGGTGCAGCGCTGATGGTGTTGGCCGGTGCGGCGTGGGGCGTGTATTCGCTGCGCGGCAAAGGCGCGGGTGACCCAACGCTGGTCACAGCGGGTAACTTTTGGCGTGCGGCGGTGCTGGCTTTGGTGCTGAGTGCGGTGATGCAAGCCAGCGCACTTTTAAATGCAAGCTGGGATGCTGAAGGGCTGGCTTATGCCGTGGCTTCGGGCGCTGTCACATCGGGCCTTGGCTACGCGCTTTGGTATTCGGTGCTGCCCGCGCTCAAAGCCACGCAAGCGGCCACCATTCAACTGAGCGTGCCTGTGCTGGCTGCCTTGGGTGGCGTGGCTTTGCTGGGCGAGGTGATGAACGAGCAGTTTGTCTTAGCCTCGGTGGCCACGCTCGGCGGTATTGCACTGGTGATTTGGGGTAAGCGCACAAGTTAAGGCGCCCCAAGAAAAAAGCCACCGCTTTTCAGCGGTGGCCCATCCAACTTAGCCTAGCACCCAATGCAATCATCCAAGGCTACAAAGTGCATCAACCAAGGGCTACATCATATTTCAAGCCACTGCGTCTGCAGGCTGGCGTTGCAACATAGCCAGAGTGCTGGCAATGGTTTTGCGCAGTTCGCGGCGGTCACAAATCATGTCGATGGCGCCTTTTTCTTGCAAGAACTCTGAGCGTTGGAAGCCTTGTGGCAAGGTCACGCGCACGGTGTTTTCAATCACGCGTGGGCCGGCAAAGCCAATCAACGCGTTAGGTTCGGCGATGACCACATCACCCACAAACGCGAAGCCTGCTGACACGCCGCCCATGGTGGGGTCGGTCAAAACGGCGATGTAGGGCAAACCTTTTTTGGCCAAGCGGGTGAGCGAGGCGTTGGTTTTGGCCATTTGCATGAGCGAGAGCAAGCCCTCTTGCATGCGCGCGCCACCCGTGGCGGTGAAGCAAATGAACGGTACTTTTTGTTCGATGGCAGCGTGCACACCGCGCACAAAGCGCTCGCCCACGACCGAGCCCATCGAGCCGCCCATGAAGTCAAATTCAAAACTGGCCACGACCACATTGATGTTGTGCACTGCACCGCCCATGACCACCAAGGCGTCTGTCTCGCCGGTGTTTTGCATGGCTTCTTTGAGGCGCTCGGGGTACTTGCGGCTGTCTTTGAACTTCAAGGCGTCCACAGGCAGCACTTCTTGACCGATTTCATAGCGGCCTTCGGCGTCGAGGAACATGTCCAAACGATCACGGGCGCTCATGCGGTGGTGGTGGCTGCAAGTAGGGCAGACGTTGTGGTTGGCTTGCAAGTCGCTCTTGTAGAGCACGGTTTCGCAGCTGGGGCACTTGACCCACACACCTTCGGGGACGCTACGGCGGTCCGAGGGGTCGGTGTGTTGAATTTTTGGGGGAAGCAGTTTTTCGAGCCAACTCATGGTGAGCCTTTCGTCAGTTCTTTTGGAATCGGTTGATTTTAACGGGCGGGGCCGCTTGTGAGTTAAGCGTCCAAAGCCTTGCGAATACCCGCCAAAAACTCGTGCGCAGCAGCCACTTCTTGGCCTGCTGGCGCGGCTTCGAGTAGCTGAATGATGCGGCTGCCAATCACCACGGCGTCGGCCACGCGGCCCACGGCAGTAGCGGTGGCAGCATCGCGAATGCCAAAGCCCACACCCACGGGGATGTGCACGTGCTGACGAATGCGCGGCAGCATGGCTTCCACGGCATCGGTGTCAAGGTTGCCAGCGCCCGTCACGCCTTTGAGCGAGACGTAATACACATAGCCGCTGGCAATGCGTGCCACTTGCTCCATGCGTTTGTCGGTGCTGGTGGGCGCGAGCAAGAAGATCAGGTCCATGTTGTGCGCGCGTAGGGTGGCGGCAAATTCTTCGCACTCTTCCGGTGGGTAGTCGACGATGAGCACGCCGTCTACGCCAGCGGCAGAAGCATCTTTGACGAACGAATCTGCGCCGTGCTTGAGGTTGTAGCACTCCACGGGGTTGGCGTAGCCCATCAGCACCACGGGGGTGGTGTTGTCGGTCTTGCGGAACTCGCGCACCATATCCAGCACTTGGGCTGTGCCAATGCCAAAACGCAGCGCGGCTTCGCCTGCTTTTTGAATCACAGCGCCGTCGGCCATGGGGTCGCTAAAGGGCACGCCCAGTTCGATGATGTCAGCGCCTGCGTCCACCATGCCGTGCATGAGGGCGGGCGTGATGTTGGCCTGCGGGAAGCCTGCCATCACATAGGGGATGAGGGCTTTGCGGCCTTGGGCTTTTAGGTTTTTAAGGGTGGCGTCAATGCGGCTCATGGTGCGGTTCACTTCACAAATTTCATGGTTTGTTCGGCAGGGCCGCCCTTGACCGTTTGGCCTTGGCAGCTGGGGCGGCAGAAAAAGTCTGCGTTGCTCAGGTCGGCCACCGTGCCAATGTCTTTGTCGCCACGGCCAGAGAGGTTGACCAAGATGGACTGCTCAGGCTTCATGGTCTTGGCCAGCTTCATGGCGTAGGCCACGGCATGGCTCGACTCCAGCGCGGGGATGATGCCCTCGGTGCGGCACAGGTAGTGGAAGGCTTCCAGCGCTTCTTTGTCGGTGACGCCCACGTACTCGGCGCGGCCAATGTCCTTGAGGAATGCGTGCTCGGGGCCCACGCCAGGGTAGTCCAGGCCAGCGCTCACGCTGTGCGTCTCAGTAATTTGGCCGTTCTCGTCTTGCAAGATGTAGGTGCGGTTGCCGTGCAACACACCAGGCGCACCCAGCTGCAACGAGCACGAGTGACGGTCGGTGTCCATGCCTTCGCCAGCGGCTTCTACGCCAATCAGGCGTGTGTTGGCGTGGTTGATGTACGGGTAGAAGATGCCCATGGCATTGCTGCCGCCGCCCACGCAGGCGATGACGGCATCGGGTTGCTGCTCAGCCATTTTCAGGCTCTTGAACATCTCAGGCATTTGCGTGAGGCACTCTTCACCAATCACGCTTTGGAAATCGCGCACCATCATCGGGTAGGGGTGTGGGCCCGCCACCGTTCCGATGATGTAGAAAGTGTTGTCCACGTTGGCTACCCAGTCGCGCATGGCTTCGTTCAAGGCGTCTTTGAGGGTGCGGCTGCCGCTCTCTACAGGCACAACAGTCGCGCCCAAGAGCTTCATGCGGTACACGTTGGGGCTTTGACGCTTGACGTCTTCTGCGCCCATGTAGACCACGCATTCCAAACCGTAGCGTGCGCAAATGGTGGCGGTGGCCACACCGTGTTGGCCTGCGCCGGTTTCGGCAATCACGCGGGGCTTGCCCATGCGCTTGGCAAGCATGGCTTGGCCGATGGTGTTGTTGATTTTGTGAGCGCCGGTGTGGTTCAGATCTTCACGCTTCAAGAAAATTTGCGCACCGCCCATTTCGCGGCTCATGCGGGCTGCGTGGTAAATGGGCGAAGGGCGGCCCACAAAGTGCGCCAACTCGTTTTTGAACTCGGCAATGAAGTCGGGGTCGTGTTGGTATTTGGCGTACGCGTCTTTGAGCTCTTCAATCGCATGGGTCAGCGTTTCGCTGATGAAGCTGCCGCCGTATATGCCAAAGTGGCCTTTGGCGTCGGGTTGTTGGTAGTTCGACATAGGTTGCCTGCAATAGTTGTCTTGAGGCGTCTGCCTCAAGTGCTTCAAAAAAAAGGGAAGGTGGCTTAGAGCGGGTGCTCTGCGTCTGCTGCGCGGACGGCTCTGACGAACTCGTTGATCTTGGCCGCATCTTTGATGCCTTTGGCCGATTCCACGCCAGAGCTCACGTCCACTGCCAATGAATGGCCGTGGTTACGCAGCGCGCGTATGCCATCGGTCACGTTGGCAGCGTTGAGTCCACCAGACAAGACGAGGTGAGCGTTGACGTTTGGAGGAAGCTGTGACCAATTGAATGTTTTGCCGCCGCCGCCGTAACCGTCGACATGGGCGTCGAGCAGCACCGCTTGGGCGTCTGAGTAATCTTGCGCGTATTTTAAGAGGTCGAAAGGTTCTTCGCCCGCAGGGGTTTCTAGCGGTATGCGGGCAGCGCGCATCCAGCGGCGGCCCAAGGTGCGCGCAATCTTGCGGCAGTGGTCAGGTGTTTCATCGCCGTGGAACTGCAGCCACGCGCCCGGCACTTGCACACAGGCGTGGGCAATGGCCTCGGCCGTTTCGTTCACAAACAGCAGCACGGGCGTGACGAAGGCGGGCAGGCGCAAGGCCAGCTCGGCGGCGCGCTCTACCGTCACAGCACGGGGGCTAGGGGCGTACATGACAAAGCCAATGGCATCCACGCCAGCGGCCACGGCGGCGTCGACGTCTTGCTCACGGGTGAGTCCACAAATTTTGATACGCGTGCGGTTCATGGCAATCCATCATACGCAGGGGTACGGTCAGGCAAATCCCACTGTGCGCCGTAGCGGGGGCCCAAGAAATACAAACCATCGGGGCTGAATGTGGGGGCGGCGGCATCGCGGTCGCGGGCGGCCAGCACGTCGGCCATCCACTCCGGCGGTTTGTCGCCACTGCCAATCTTCACAAAGCAGCCCATGAGGTTGCGAATCATGTGGTGCAAAAACGCGCTGGCTTCAAACTCAAAGCGCCACACGGCTGAGTCGGGTTGCGTGCTTTTGCGGGTGATGTCGATGCGCGTCATGGTTTTGACAGGTGTGAGGGCCTGGCAGCTGGAGGCGCGAAACGAGGTGAAGTCGTGCTCGCCCATCAAATACTGCGCGGCTTTTTGCATGGCTTCAAGGTTGAGCGGGCGGTACACCCAGCCCACGCGGCCCACTTCGACGCTGGGGCGAATGGCAGATTCCAGCACCACATAGGCGTAGCGACGCGCAATGGCGCTGCCACGGCAGTGAAATTCACGCGGCATTTCACGCGCCCATTGCACGGCGATGTCGAGAGGCAAATAGCGGTTGGTCCCGCGCACCCATGAGTAGGGTGTGCGTTCGAGCTCGGTGTCAAAGTGGATGACTTGCATGAGGCCGTGCACACCGGCATCGGTGCGGCCAGCACACAAAGTAGAGACAGGGGTTTGGGTGAATTTGGACAACGCTTTTTCAAGCTTGTCCTGCACCGTTTTGCCCGAAGACTGGCTTTGCCAGCCTTCGTAGGCTTGGCCGTTGTAGCTCAAGCCCATCGCAATGCGCATGAGGGTTAGCCTCGTTCAGCCAGCCACTTGAGGGCTTTTTCTTTGTCAACGCCCGAGGCTTCGGTGGCCACTTCTTCCATCAATGCTTTGCTGGTGTGCAGTTGGCCCAAGTTCCACAGCTCGTTGGCCAAATCAATGCGCACTTGGTAAGGGCTGTGGGTGTCGATCTCGGGTTCGTCCAAGTCTAAAGAAATGTTGGGCATTTCCATCGTTGGGCGAGTGGCGTGCACGTCGTGATGCGCATGTGAATCTTCTTGGTGCTCGTGATCGTGAGGATGCTCGTGCGTGTCGTTGACGTGTGTTCTGACATCGTGGACGTAGGCGCGTTCAACAGGCTCTTGGCTATGGTCATGCTCGGGGAGGTCAAGGTTGAACTTGACGTTCAGCGGTGGCAAACCCTGAATGTCGTCTTCATCCTTGTTCGCAGCGCGACGGCGCCATAAGCCGAGCAACACCAGCACGGCAACCAAACTACCTGCGCCGACGGGCGTCAGTGTGTTGTCACGCAATTCATTGAGCCATTCGCCATTGGCTTGGGCTGCACTGGCGGGCACATCCACGGCCAACACGCCCGCACCGGATGCAGCATCAGAGGCGGGCGTCACAGCGCCACCCACAGCGGCGGCTGCAATTTTGCCGAGCTCGGCAATGTTGCGGCTGAGTTCGGCAGCGCGGTTGGCCACATCTTGGGCTTCGCGCTGCTGTGCGATTTTTTCTTCAGCTGCGCTGTCTTTTTTGCCGGGCTTGGCCAATGTCAACTTGTCTTGGTTGGCTTTGGCGTTGTTGTTTTGTACTTTGGCTTCTAGCTTGCCTGCTGCATCGCGGGCCACTTTGGGCACGGTGCCGCCAGGGGCGCGGGCGGCTAGCTCGGCGCGGTAGGCTTCAAAGTCTTTGGTTTGTACTTGGATTGCTTTGCGCGCATCTTCACGCGACACAGCTTTGGCTTCTTGCTCGGTTGGCAACGTGAGCAAAGTGCCTTCTTTCATGCGGTTGACGTTGCCCTCCACAAAAGCGTCGGGGTTGTTGCGCAACAAGGCCACGAGCATTTGTTCTAACGACACGCTGTCGGGAGTTTTGCCGACGGTCAATTCACTGGCGGTATCGCCGCGTTTGACGCGAATGCGGCCTTCTTCATTGGCTTTGAGCGTGGGCATGGCCGATTTGCCACCACGACCATCGGCTGAGCCGGGCATCACAGGAGCCGTTGTTTTTTGGCTGCGGCCATCATCAATGGACAAGCTCACATCACGCAGCAGTCTGCCTGTGGCCCAGCGCAAATCAATCAACAAATCCAAAAAATTGCTGTTGATGGACTGTTTGCTGGTGATTTTTAAATAGGGCCAACCGTGGTCTCGGCGCAACAGTTGCACCTGCACATCTAGGGGTTGGCCGTTGACCATCGGCACTTCTAGCTTTGCAGCTTTGTAAACCTCGGGTGTCGCAATCTTGGCTTCAAGCTCGATTTGTTCGGCGATGGTGATTTCGCTGACATCAATCTCTACGCGCAAAGCCTCGCCCTGCTTGCTTTGTACGACGGGACGACTCAAGGTCAGCGCCTGCGCACTGCCGAAAACCGACAGTGACAGAGCTGCCCACAAAGCAGATCTCTGGAACAAACTTGAAGCTTTACGTTGAACTTGAGTCATAACCAGAGATATTACTTGGTTTTTTTACGCTTCCAAGAGGATGCGCAGCATGCGACGCAATGGCTCGGCAGCGCCCCACAAGAGCTGGTCACCCACGGTGAACGCGCCCAAGTAGTCATTACCCATGGCCATTTTGTGCAAACGGCCCACTGGTACGGTCAAAGTGCCGGTCACGGCTGCGGGTGTCAGGTCACGTTCGCTGATTTCGCGCACGTTAGGCACCACTTTGACCCAGTCGTTGGCGCTGGCCAAGATGCTTTCGATCTCGTCCATCGGCACGTCTTTTTTCAGCTTGATGGTCAAGCCTTGTGAGTGGCAGCGCATCGCGCCAATGCGCACGCACAAACCGTCGATCGGGATAGAGCCCGCAGTGCGGAACGCTGGGTTGCCCAAGATCTTGTTGCACTCAGCGCCGCCCTTCCACTCTTCCTTGCTTTGGCCGTGCTCGACAGGCACGTCGATCCAAGGGATCAAGCTGCCAGCCAAGGCGGTGTTGCGGAAGTTTTTGGTGGGGAACTCAGCGCTGCGCATAGTGGCCGACACTTTGCGGTCGATGTCCAAGATGGCAGAAGAGGGGTTGGCCAAGTCGTCTTTGACGGCATCGTGCAAAGCGCCCATTTGGCTCAGCAATTCGCGCATGTTTTGTGCACCCGCGCCCGAAGCCGCTTGGTAAGTCATGGCGCTGACCCACTCAACCATGTTGTGTTGGAACAAGCCGCCCAAGCCCATCAGCATCAAGCTCACGGTGCAGTTGCCGCCGATCCAGTTTTTGCCGCCTTTGCCCAGCGCGCTGTCTATGACGTTGCGGTTGACGGGGTCCAAGATGATCACGGCATCGTCAGCCATGCGCAGGCTAGAGGCTGCGTCAATCCAGTGGCCGTTCCAGCCCGCTGCGCGCAGCTTGGGGTACACCTCTTTGGTGTAGTCGCCGCCTTGGCAGGTGATGATGATGTCGCAGCGCTTGAGCGCGTCAATGTTGTTGGCGTCTTGGAGCGTGGTTTCGTTCTTGGCTTGCGCGGGGGCTTTGCCACCTGAGTTAGACGTGGAGAAGAACACGGGTTCGATCAGATCGAAATCCTTCTCTTGAACCATGCGGTCGATCAACACTGAGCCGACCATGCCGCGCCAACCGACTAAACCTACTAACTTGCTCATTTTTCAACGCCTTTTCAAATGTAGAAAACAGTGCCAGACCTGACTGTTTGCCCGGCTCGTCTGGCCGGGGGGCGCACGACGAACCGGAGCTGTTTAGCCCTTAATGGTCGTGGTTTTGATGGTGTTCACGCGCGCGAACGCAGCCACCAGTGCGGGGGCTGCGAAGTTCAGAGAGAACGAGCGGGCGTAAAACATGACAACTATTGTAGTGGATGGGGGCTTGTGGCTGGCTGACAGATTTAGAGGATGAACTCTGATTGGGATGTAACGAAAAACGCGCCTCAAAAGGCGCGTTTTTCGTTAGCAAGGTCGCGTTGAATTAACGCAAAGCTTTCACCACCGCATCACCCATCTGAGCGGTACCCACTTTGGTCGTGCCTTCGCTGTAGATGTCGGGGGTGCGCAGGCCTTGGGCCAACACCGCTTTCACAGCTGTCTCAATACGATCAGCCGCTTCGGTTTGGTTCAAGCTAAAGCGCAACATCATCGCGGCGCTGAGGATGGTGGCCAAGGGGTTGGCCACGCCTTTACCAGCGATGTCGGGGGCGCTGCCGTGGCTAGGTTCGTACAAGCCTTGGTTCTTTGAGTTCAAGGAAGCAGAAGGCAACATGCCAATAGAGCCCGTGAGCATGGAGGCTTCGTCGCTCAAGATGTCGCCAAACATATTGCCGGTCACCACCACGTCAAAGCGCTTGGGCTCTTTGACCAGTTGCATGGCTGCGTTATCCACGTACATGTGGTCGAGGGCGATGTCTGGGTACTCTTTGCCCACTTCGCTCACCACGTCTTTCCAGAACTGGAAGGTTTCCAACACGTTGGCTTTATCCACGCTGGTCACGCGGCCTTCGGTGCCTGCGGCTTTGCGCTTGCGGGCGGCTTGGAAAGCCACGTGGGCAATGCGCTCGATCTCGGGCTTGGAGTAGCGCATGGTGTCAAACGCTTCTTCAGCACCTGGGAAGTGGCCATCCGTGGCCACGCGGCGGCCGCGCGGTTGGCCAAAGTAAATATCGCCGGTCAGCTCGCGGATGATCAAAATGTCCAAACCAGAAATCAGCTCAGGCTTCAAGCTTGATGCGCCCACCAACTGCTCGTAGCAAATAGCAGGGCGGAAGTTGGCAAACAAACCCATGTTTTTGCGCAGGCCCAAAATGGCTTGCTCGGGACGCAGTGGGCGGTCGAGGGTGTCGTATTTCCAGTCGCCCACAGCGCCGAACAACACGGCATCAGCATCCATTGCCAACTTGAGGGTGGCTTCTGGCAGGGGGTGGCCATGTGCGTCAAACGCTGCGCCGCCGACCAAGGCTGTTTCGGATTCAAACTTGAGGTCGAGGACGTTCAAGACCTTGACCGCTTCGGCCACGATTTCTGGGCCGATGCCGTCGCCGGGGAGGATTGCGATTTTCATGTGTTGTTCTTCTAAATGGGTTTACATCGTGTGAGCCAACCAAGGCTTGGTGGCCAAGCGCTCGGCTTCAAAGGCCTTGATCTTGTCGGACTGGCGCAGGGTCAGGCCAATGTCATCAAAACCGTTGAGCAAGCAGTATTTGCGGAAGGCTTGCACGTCAAATGGAATGGTCTCGCCTTGTGGGCGCACGATGACTTGGTTCTCAAGGTCAATCGTCAACTCATAGCCTGGGAAGGCATGCACTTCGTTGAACAACAGGTCAATCGCAGCTTCGGGCAACACGATGGGCAGCAAGCCGTTTTTGAAACAGTTGTTAAAGAAAATGTCGGCAAAGCTCGGCGCAATCACAGCGCGGAAGCCGTATTGGTCAATCGCCCAAGGTGCGTGTTCGCGTGACGAGCCGCAGCCAAAGTTCTTGCGGGCCAACAGCACCGACGCGCCTTTGTAGCGGGGCTGGTTCAGCACGAAGTCTGGGTTGGGCTTGCGGCTGGCGGGGTCTTGGCCTGGCTCGCCGTGGTCCAAATAGCGCCACTCGTCAAACAAGTTAGGGCCAAAGCCCGTCTTGCGGATGGACTTCAAAAACTGCTTGGGGATGATGGCGTCGGTGTCGACGTTCTCGCGGTCCATGGGGGCCACGATGCCTTTGTGGAGGGTGAATTTCTGCATGATTTTTATCCCTTAGGCGAACTTGCGCACGTCCACAAAGTGGCCGTGAATGGCAGCAGCAGCAGCCATGGCAGGGCTGACCAAATGCGTGCGGCCACCGTTGCCTTGACGGCCTTCGAAGTTGCGGTTGCTGGTAGAGGCGCAGCGCTCGCCGGGCTCTAAGCGGTCGGCGTTCATGGCCAAACACATGGAGCAGCCGGGCTCGCGCCACTCAAAGCCAGCGGCTTTGAAAATCTCGTGCAGGCCTTCTTTCTCGGCTTGTTCTTTGACCAATCCTGAGCCGGGAACCACCAAGGCGAGCTTGATGTTCTTAGCCACTTTTTGGCCAAGCTTCTTGACCACGGCTGCGGCTTCGCGCATGTCTTCGATGCGGCTGTTGGTGCAAGAGCCAATGAACACTTTGTCTACAAACAAATCGTTCAAAGCTTTGCCTGGTTGCAAGTTCATATACGTCAACGCGCGTTCAATCGCACCGCGCTTGTTGGCGTCTTTTTCTTTGTCTGGGTCAGGCACGATGCCGTTGATGTCGAGCACCATTTCGGGCGACGTGCCCCAAGTGACTTGCGGCAAGATGTCTTCGGCCTTGAGTTCGACCACGGCGTCAAACTTGGCGTCGGGGTCTGAGTGCAAGGTTTTCCAATACGCCACGGCTTGGTCCCATTCCACGCCGGTGGGTGAGAGAGGGCGACCTTTGACGTACTCAATGGTTTTGTCGTCCACCGCCACCAAGCCAGCGCGCGCGCCGCCTTCGATGGCCATGTTGCACACCGTCATTCGGCCTTCCATGCTGAGTGAGCGAATGGCAGAGCCCGCAAACTCAATGGTGTAGCCCGTGCCGCCGGCTGTGCCGATCTTGCCGATGATGGCCAGCACCACGTCTTTGCCAGTCACGCCTTTGGCCAGCGTGCCTTCGACTTTGATGAGCATGTTCTTGGCTTTTTTGGCCAACAGGGTTTGTGTGGCCATGACGTGCTCGACCTCAGAGGTGCCGATGCCGTGGGCCAACGCAGCAAACGCGCCGTGGGTGGAGGTGTGGCTGTCGCCGCACACCACAGTCATGCCGGGCAGGGTGGCGCCGTTTTCAGGGCCAATCACATGGATGATGCCTTGGCGCTTAGACATGAACGGGAAGAACGCGGCAGAGCCGAACTCGGCCATGTTGCTGTCAAGCGTGGTGATTTGTTCTTTGCTGATGGGGTCGGTGATGCCGTCGTAGCCCAGCTCCCAGCCGGTGGTGGGCGTGTTGTGGTCTGCGGTGGCCACGATCGAGCTGACGCGCCAGACCTTGCGGCCCGCTTGGCGAATGCCCTCAAACGCTTGTGGGCTGGTGACTTCGTGCACCAAATGGCGGTCGATATAGAGGATGGATGTGCCATCTTCTTCGGTGTGGACGACGTGCTCGTCCCAAATCTTGTCGTAAAGGGTGCGTCCCATGAGTCTTCCTTAGGTGGAGCCCGCGATTTTATGCGGGAGCAGGCCGCGAATTCACTGAAATGAAATAAAGGCTTCCTACAATGATCCATCGGCGACATCTTGATGTGTTGGCCTTGTCTACTTTTACCCTTGTTCATGCCCCACTTTTTGCTTCAACGACTCACCGCCTGCGTGCTGTGCAGCTTGGCTGCGGCAGGCGCGTGGGCGGAGAAAGTAGAAACTGAAGACACCACGGCCCGTTATCAGCTGACCTACAACTGGCAACACCACGATTCGTTCAGGGCGGCCTACTCAGGCGCGAACAGCCTCTCGCCGCAAAGCGAGCGCATGTACACCTTCAGCACCACCGCTCACTGGGGCTTTCGCCCATGGCAAGACGGTGAGCTGTATTTCAACCCAGAGGTGGCAGCAGGCGTGCCGTTCTCGGGAAACTTGGTGGGCATGGGGGGCTTTACCAATGGCGAGATCACCCGCGCGGGTGGCAGCACGCCCAAGCTCTACCGACAACGCCTGTTTCTGCGCCAAACCTGGAACCACGGCGGCGAGCAAGAACAGATCGAACCTGATTTCAACCAAATGGCAGGGCTGGTCGATAAAAACCGCTTTGTCTTGACCGCAGGCAACTTTTCCACGCTCGACGTGTTTGATGACAACGCCTACGCCAAAGAGCCCCGCACTCAGTTCATGAACTGGGGCAACTGGACTTATGCCTCGTACGACTACGCGGCCGATGCCCGTGGTTTTGGTTGGGGCTTTGCGGGCGAGTGGTACCAAGACAACTGGGTGTTGCGCTTTGGCCGAATGACCGGCCCCAAAGAACCCAACGGCTTGCCCGTGGACTTTGCGATTGGCAAACACTACGGTGACCAAGTGGAAATTGAACGCGGCCACATGTTGGCCGATCAGCCCGGCAAGGTGCGCGTGTTGGCGTGGCGTAACCGCGCGCAAGTGGCGAGCTTCAACGACGCGACGCAATGGCTACAAACACAACAAGGTGTGCAGACTACGCCGCAGGCGTTGATTGCGGTGCGCAGTGGTGAAAAAATCAAATACGGTTTAGGCGTGAACATCGAGCAAGCCATCAGCAATAGCGTGGGCTTCTTCTTGCGTGTCATGAAGGCCGATGGCAAAACTGAAACCTACGCTTTCACCGAAGCCGATGGTTCACTATCCATGGGTTTGGTTTTCAAAGGCGGCTTATGGGGCCGAGCTGACGATACGGTAGGCGTGGCCTTCATGCGTAACACCTTGTCGCCTGAGCGCCGTGGTTTCTTGGCAGCAGGCGGTATGTCTTATTTCATTGGCGACGCATCAGCGAGCTCAGCCACGTCATTGACCTATCAACCAGAACAAATTTTGGAAGCTTTCTACAGCTTTCAAATGACACGCGGCACTTGGCTGACTACCGATTACCAACGCATCCAAAACCCTGCGTATAACGCTGACCGCGGGCCGGTCAATGTGTATGCGATGCGGTTTCACGCTGAGTTCTAACTTCTTTTCAGAGCCGCTAAAAGGAGTTGCGCAGAAGGTGACAGTTCGCGCTTAGGGTTGTAGGCCGCCACCAACTCACGCTGTGCCCATGCGTTTTTGAGGCGAACCACTTTGAGTTGAAGTGCCTGCACTTGGCTGACACAGGCACCTAATGGCAGCACGCCAATGCCTAGGCCTGCGGCAATCATGTGGCACATGGCATCAAAGCTTCTCACCTGAACGCGCATGTGCATGTGCATGCCTTCTTTCTCAGCTACACGTGATGTGAGTTCAAGTAATGAACTACCTTGATTCAAGCCCACAAAGTCGTATTGCAAGCAGGTTTTGAAATCCACGGCTTTGCGTTTGGCCAACGGGTGACTGGCGTGACACAACACGACCAGTTCGTTGGTTTTGAATGGGATGACGCTCAAGCCATCCATCGAGGTTTCATGCGCCAGAACGCCAATGTCGGCAATACCGTCCACCAAGGCGCGGGCAATGTCACCGCTGAGCTGCTCTTCCAGTTCCACCACGATGTCCGAATGGTCAGTTAAAAAATCATGCAGGATGCTGGGCAGGTATTCGGTCAGCGATGACATATTGGCCCACAGCCGCACATGGCCTCGAATGCCTTGCGAGTAATCGCTCAACTCACTGTTGAATCGCTCCAAGCCTTGAAACAAGCGAATGCAGTGTTGCAAGGCCAAGTGACCAGCAGGGGTGAGCTGTACGCCTTTTTTGCTGCGCTCCAAAAGCTGCGAGCCAGTGGCTGATTCAAACTCAGACAAGCGGCGGCTGGCAGCTGACAGTGCCAGGTGGCAGGTCTCGGCCCCTTTGGTGATGCTGCCAGTCTGTGCGACCGCACAAAACAGCCGCAGCGTGACAAAGTCGAACCGGCTTAAGGTGAAGCTCTTTTTCATGGTGTGATTTTCATCCTTCGCGGAATGCGAAGGAAATTCTACTTATTAGCAATTCCTCGCGTTGGGCTTTGTTTTTATAGTGGCCTCATGTTTGATTTATTGACCTTAAAACCATGAGCGCGTTAACTGGATTGAAAGTGGTCGAGTTGGGGCAACTGATTGCGGGCCCCTTCGCAGCCAAAACACTGGCTGATTTCGGCGCAGACGTGGTGAAGATTGAAACGCCCAAGACGGGAGACCCCCTGCGCAAATGGCGCTTGCTCAAAGACGGCACTTCGGTTTGGTGGCAGGTGCAGTCGCGCAACAAGCGCTCGGTGGCCCTTGATTTGAAAGATGCTGCGGCGCAAGACATCGTGCGTCAACTGGTCAAAGACGCGGATGTGTTGATCGAGAACTTCCGTCCAGGCGCGATGGAAGGTTGGGGCTTAGGCCCTGACGAATTGTTGGCCATCAACCCTCGCCTCATCATGTTGCGCATCAGCGGCTATGGACAAACTGGCCCTTACCGAGACAAGCCAGGCTTTGGCGTGGTGGCTGAGGCCATGAGCGGTTTGCGCCATCTCACCGCAGAGCCCGGCCGTGTGCCCGTGCGTGTAGGCGTGAGCATTGGCGACACACTGGCTTCGTTGCATGGGGTGATTGGCATTTTGATGGCGCTGCACGAACGCGAAAAGAGTGGTCAAGGCCAAGTGATTGACGTTGCTTTGTACGAAGCCGTCTTTAACTGCATGGAAAGCTTGCTGCCCGAGTACAGCGCGTTTGGTGCGGTGCGCGAAGCCGCAGGCAGTGCCTTGCCCGGTATTGCACCCAGCAACGCCTATCGTTGCAAAGACGAGGGCTATGTGTTGATCGCAGGCAACGGCGACAGTATTTTCAAACGCCTCATGCACACGTTGGATCGCGACGATTTGGGTAACGATCCGGCACTGACGGACAACGCAGGCCGCGTCAAACGGGTGGCCGAAATCGACGCCGCCATTGGTGCATGGGCTGCGCAGTTGACGGTAGATCAAGTTCTAGAGGCCTTGGACAAAGCGGCAGTGCCTGCTGGGCGTATCTACACCGTGGCCGACATTGCGGCAGACCCACACTATCAAGCGCGCGACATGATTCAACACGTGCAGATGGATGACGGCACTTCGCTGGCTGTGCCCGGCATCATTCCGAAGCTCTCACGCACGCCCGGCAGTCATCGCCGCAACGCGCCAACCATTGGGCAAGACACAGATGCTGTGTTGCATGAAATTGGTTTGACACCTGCGCAAATCCAAGACCTCAAAGACAAAGGAATCGTGGCATGACACGCATTTATTTCAACGAAGTCGTCACGCGTGACGGCTTTCAAATCGAACCCAACTTCATTCCGACCGACGACAAGATCGCGTTGATTGATGCGCTTAGCCAATGCGGCTACGCCAAGATCGAGACGACCTCTTTCACCTCGCCCAAGTCCATCCCCATGCTGCGCGATGCCGAAGAAGTGATGGGGCGCATCCAACGCGTGCCAGGCGTGGAGTACACCGTGCTTGTGCCCAACCTCAGGGGTGCAGAGCGTGCAATGGAATCGCGTGCCGATGAGCTCAATTTGGTCATGTCCACCTCAGAGACGCATAACCTTGCCAATTTGCGAATGACCCGCGCCAAGAGCTTTGCAGCCTTAGAAGATGTGATTAAGCATGTGGATGGCCGCACGCCGATCAACGTGTCACTGTCGGCTTGCTTTGGTTGCCCGATGGAAGGCGATGTGCACTTAGAAGTCGTTCAGCAGTTTGCCCAACGTTTTGCAGACTTAGGTGTGCGTGGCTTGACCATTTGCGACACCACGGGCATGGCTCATCCAGCGCAAGTCAGCCGCATGGTGGAGGTGCTGCAAACACAGTTGCCGCACAAGCAGCTCACTCTGCATTTCCATAACACCCGTGGCATGGGATTGGCCAATGTTTTGGCGGCAGTCCAGGGGGGCATCACTCGTTTTGATGGTTCCTTGGGCGGCTTGGGTGGCTGTCCTTATGCGCCAGGCGCGAGCGGCAATATTTGCAGCGAAGACGCGATTCACATGTTGGATGCCATGGGTTACGACACCGGCATTGATTTGAACAAGTTGCTCAATGTGGCGCGCTATCTGCCAAGCATCGTGGACCACGAAGTACCAAGTCAAGTCGCCAAGGCTGGTCGCATTACTGACCTGCATCCGGCCCCTGACTATGTGCATGAATTGAAAGGAGAGACTGCATGATTGACCACCTCGACCACTTGGTGTTGACCACCTTCAACGAAGACGCTTGCGTGGATTTCTACACACGCGTCATGGGCATGACCTTAGAGAGCTTTGTCGGCGGTACGCCGCCTGTCACGCGTAAGGCGTTCAAGTTCGGCAATCAAAAAATCAATTTGCACGTGCGTGGCAAAGAGTTTGAGCCCAAGGCCCATGTGCCCGTGCCGGGTGCGTTGGACTTGTGCTTCATTGCTTCAATTCCACTTGATGAGGTGATTGCCAAGCTCGGTGCTGCGCAATGGCCGATTGTGGAAGGCCCAGTCATGCGCACAGGCGCAACGCAAAAAATCAGATCGGTCTACGTGCGTGACCCCGACTTGAATTTGATTGAGATTTCAGAACTGGCCTAAAAGGCAGCAAACGAATAACTAGGAGACAACATGAAACGACGTCATTTAATGGCTTTAGGCGCATCGGCAGTGGCTGCAGGCTTGAGCCCCTTGAGTTTTGCGCAAGCCAAATTTCCGCAACGCCCCATCACCTTGGTCGTGCCCACGCCCCCAGGCGGCAGCACAGATTTCACGGCACGTTTGATCGCCGAGCCGCTCACGCGTGCTTTGGGACAATCGGTCATCGTTGACAACAAGCCTGGCGGTTCAGGCAATATTGGCAACCAATTTGTGGCGCGTGCCAAGCCCGATGGCTACACCTTGTTGATGGCCTACAGCGGCTATCAAGTAGGTAACCCGCATTTGTTCAAAGATGCAGGCTGGGAACCCATCAAAGACTTCGTGCCCGTGGCCATGGTCACGCGCGCACCTCAAGTTGTGGTCATTCACCACGCGTTGCCAGTGAACACGTTGCAAGAGCTGGTGGCCTATGCCAAAAAGAATCCAGGCAAGTTGAACTACGCATCATCTGGCAACGGTTCCATTCAACACATTGCAGGTGAGTTGTTCAAGCAGCTCACTGGAACCTTTATCACGCACATCCCTTACCGTGGCTCAGGCCCTGCAGTGCAGGACTTGTTGGCGGGTACGGTGGATTTGCACATCACCACCCCTGCGTCGGTGGTGGCGCATATCAAGTCAGGCCGTTTGCGCGCGTTAGCTGTGACCAGTCCTAAGCGTTTGACGTCATTGCCTGATGTGCCTACCGCCACTGAAGCAGGTCTGAAAGGCTACGACCTTGATTCTTGGTTTGCGTTGTATGCACCTGCGGGCACGCCAGCTGCGGTGGTTCAACAAATCAACGCAGAGGTGAACAAAATTTTGCAAACACCAGAGGTGCGCAAGAAGGCAGAAGACTCAGGCACAGCCGTAGAGGCCATGACACCTGCCCAACTGGGCGAGTTCACACGCAAAGAACTCGACTATTGGGGCAATGTGATCAAGTCAGCCAAGATCACAGCGGATTGATACCGCTTATTCGATGCGAATGCCCGCAGCTTTGACGAGTTGTGCGGCAGCCAAGGTTTCGGCGTCGAGGTATTTTTCAAACGCATCTTGTGGCATGGGCATGCCTGCCGCGCCGAGTTTTTCTAGGCGGTCTTTCACGTCTGGCATGGCCAACACACTCATCACTCCTGCATGCAGTTTTTGCACGATGGGCTTGGGTGTTTTGGCTGTGACAAATAGGCCTACCCAAAATGTGTAGGCTGCGCTCGCGAAACCTGCCTCTGAAATAGAGGGCACATTGGGCAGCAGGGGAGAGCGCGTTGCCGTGCTCACTGCCAAGGCTTGCAGACGGCCACTTTGAATCAAAGGCAAGGCAGACACCAGCGGCGCAAAGAACCAATCGATGCGACCCGATGCCGTTTCGGTCAATGCCTCGGGCGTGCCGCGGTACGGTACATGCTGAGCTTGCACGCCTGCAGCCACGCGAAATTTTTCAGCGTTCATGTGTGTCGCAGAACCATTGCCTGCTGAGGCGTAGTTCAGCACGCCCGGTTGCGCTTTGGCTTTGGCCACCAAGTCAGCCACGTCCTTGTAGCCCTTGCTGGGTGACACCACGATGACGTTGGGCAAACTTGCCAGTGGGCTGATGCCATCAAAGTCTTTCAACGTGTCGTAGCTGAGCTTGGGGTACAGCGCAGGATTGACCACATGGCCCGAGCTATGAACCAACATGGTGTAACCGTCGGAAGGTGCTTTGGCCACTAAGGCTGCACCGACCGTGCCGCCAGCACCGGTTCGGTTGTCGATGACGATTTGCGCGCCCAAGATGGGGCCGAGTTTTTCAGCCACGGTGCGTGCAATCACGTCAGTGCCACTGCCCGCCGTGAAGGGCACGATGAAGGTGATGGTTTTTTCTTTTGGCCATTCCGATTGTGCAAAGCTGGGCAGTGATGAACCTGCTGCTAAAGCAGCGGCCCATTGCAAACTCTGTCGGCGTGTGAAGGGGGCGTTATGCATGGTTTTGTCTCCTGTTGTTTTTTATCGAGTCAAGCAGCGGGGGGATCAAAAGGCATGGCCAACAAGATCCGCGCAACTTGCTGGGTGTGGTTGATGATTTGTCGTTTTTCACCAGGTGCGAATCGGCAGGAATCAAAGGTGTGCAGCACCTCGCGTGTCTCCACGCCGTCGAGTTCACTCACCAAGGTGAGTTCACCTTGCAGCACCACGTAATGCTTTTCAATCGGTGAGCCATCCAATGAGGTGTGACCACCCGGCTTCAAAATGGACATGCCCATCCACAGTTGAACAGCAGGGCCTGCTTCGCGTCCTTGCAGACGTAAACATTGCATGTCGAAGTGGTTGGGTGCAACGTATTCAGGCGCTTGGTTGAGTCGAGTGATGTTCATGGTGTGCTGGAACGATTAAGGGTTGAAGACCACGCGACGGCTCGCGCCGCCCAGCACTTCTTTGTAAACAGCCAACACTTGGTCGAGTGAGAACACCGCATCTGCACTCACTTCGAAGGGGTGCAGCGTGCCTGCTTCAAAGCCTGCACGCATGGCCTCCATGCGGTCGTTGGTTTCGATGCAATTAAGCGCCAAGGTGTCGATGCCCACATAGGTGTGCATGCCGCGGTAGAACGTGAAGATGTCAAACGGCACAGGGCGTTCGATGGTGGAGATAAAAATTTGTGTGGCCCCTTTGGCCATGGCTTTGTTGGCCGCTTCAAAGTAAGGGCTGCCCACGGTGTTGAACACGATGTGTGCGCCTTTGCCATCACTCAACTCACGGATGCGTGCCGCCACATCTTCGGTTTTGGCGTCGATGGCGTGCACGCCTTTGGACGGGCCGTCCCATTCACCGCCGCCGCGTCTCACCGCAATCACGTTGGCACCCGCTTGTGCCGCGAGCTGCACGGCCGCTTGGCCCACCTTTCCGTTGGCACCCATGATGGCCACGGTTTGTCCGCGTTGCGGCATGCCGCTGCGACGAAAGCCTTCATAGGCGGTGATGAAGGGCACACCCACCGAGCCTGCTTCTTCAAAGCTCAAGTTCTTAGGCTTTTCGCGCAAGGCGGCTTCTGGCAACACCAACCAACCTGCATGTGAGCCATCGCGCGTGATGCCCACATCGCCGCCCGAACCCCACACTTCTTTGCCCACCCATGCACTGGGACCATCCACCACCAAGCCTGCAAAGTCGCGGCCAGGTGTGCGCGGAAAAACCGCTTGCGGCATGATGCCCAGAGCGGCCTTCACATCACTCGGGTTCACACCAGCGCTGCGCACGCGCACCAAGGCTTCGCCTTTTTGCAATGCAGGAGGTGATTGTTTTTCAATGGTGGGTGACAGCTCGTCCGCAGAGGCTGCTTTGGCATTCACGCGCACGGCGCGCAAGTCTTCTTTGTGAATCGACATTCTTTGTGTTCCTTGTGTGTGGTTCAAGCGCGGCTAGGCAAATTCAACATGGCGCGTGCTTCGCGTGGGTTGGCCAGTTCGCCGCCTAAGTCGTGGATGATGCGTTTGGCCTTGGTCACCAACTCGGCGTTGCTCTTGGCGAGCACGCCTTTTTCCAAATAGATGTTGTCTTCCATGCCCACGCGCACATGGCCGCCTGCAAACCAAGCTTGCGCGACGATGGGGAATTCAAAGCGGCCAATCCCAAAGGCTGACCAAATCGCGCCTGCAGGCAGCAAGCTGCGGGCGTAGAGCAAGGTTTCGGGTGAAGGTGAAAAACCGTACTTCACCCCTGTGACAAACGTCCACATACCAGGTCCGTCGAGCGTGCCATCGGCAATCAGGTCGCGCGCCAAATGCATGTCGCCTGAGTCAAAAATTTCTAGTTCAGGCTTCACGCCTGCTTCGCGCATGATCTTGGCCATGATGCGTACATTGCGCGGTGTGTTGATGACCACATCGCCACCCGAGTTCATCGTGTTGAGGTCGAGCGAGCAGACATCGGGTTTCAAAATGCGCACATGCTCCACACGCTTTTCGGGTTGCACCAAGGTCGAGCCAGGTGCTGCCACGCGCGGGTCTTCCACGCTCGGAATGAAGCGACCGCCGGGGCCTGTGGTGAGGTTGATGATCAGTTCTGGATTGGCACGACGCACTTTGTCAAACACTTCACGGTAGAGCTCTAACTCCATCGAGGGCTTGCCAGTTTTGGGGTCGCGCACATGGATGTGCACGGCCGCTGCGCCCGCTTCGGCGGCGGCCAAACATTCATCCGCAATTTGTGCGGGTGTGACAGGCAGATGCGGCGTTTGGTCAGGCGTGGTGATGTTGCCGGTGACCGCGCAGGTGAGAAAAGTTTTTTGGCTCATGTCTTGTTCGCTTTCAAATCAAAGATGACGGCCACCATCGACCACGATGCGTGTGCCCGTGACATAACGCATGGTGGTGGCGCAGGCTTGAACCACGGCGGCCACATCGTCTACCGTGCCAATGCGGCGCAGTGGAATCGTGGGGGCGACTTTGTCGTTGAAGTCCGCACCGCGTCCCGGCACAAAGGTAGAGTCCACCACGCCGGGCGAGACCGAGATGACGCGCACGAACGGCGCAAAGGCTTTGGCCAGTGCATCACCCACCACGTCGATGCTGGCTTTGGCAGCCACATAGGCCAAGTTGCTGCCCGTGCCTGTGAAGCCTGCAATGGACGAGATGTTGACGATCAAACCGTCTTCTGATTTTTTGAGCAAAGGCATGAAGGCGCGGATGGTGGCCATCACACCGCGAAAGTTCACTTTCAAAATATCGTCAATCAAGTCGTCGCTCAGCGCGTCTAAATCGGCAGCAGGCACGGCCTTGGTGTAGCCCGCGCTGTTGACCAAGATGTGGACCACGCCACACAGCGCCGCCACTTGGTCTGCCACGGCTTGCAGCGAAGCACTGTCAGTCACTTGGGCTTTGAAGCTCAGGTGTCCAGAGCCAGGCAAAGCAGCTGCTTTGGCCGCAGCCGATTCGGGTGCTTCTGAGTTGTAGAGCAGCACACAACGTGCGCCCAGTTTGGCCAAGCGCTGTGCGCAGGCCAAACCAATGGCACCCGTGCCGCCGGTGATGACGGCGACTTTGCCGGTCAAAGAATCTGTAGGTTCGAAACTAGAGGTCATGGATTTGTTGTTGTTCTGAGGTTGAAGGGCATTACGGAATTGGCGGGTGAGGAAAAGTCATCTCACCCTCAGTCAAGTGAAAGTCATGGGTGAGCGTGGCGTGGGTCTTGCCATTTGCTGTGTGTTCTTGGAAGTCTCCGACCAAAGGGGCCGTCACACCAAACACAGGGTCGCTGGTGAGGTTGTCATCGCCATCAGCAAACACTTGGGTGATCAGCACTTTGTGGCCCGGCGTAGACACCATGAAGTGCAAATGGGCTGGGCGGTTGGGGTGGCGCAGTTGTGCGCGCAGCAAATCGCCGCATGGGCCGTTGGTGGGGACTGGGTAGCCCGCAGGACGCACGGTTTTGAAAAAGTAGGCGCCGTGCGCATCGGTTTTGAAGCGGCCGCGCAGGTTCATGTTTTCTTGTGCATCGTCTTGGTTCTCATACAAGCCGATGGGTGAGGCGTGCCACACGTCCACCGTGGCATTGGCCAAAGGCTTGCCGTGTTTGTCGTACACCACGCCACGCACGTCGAGTGGCATGCCTTGTGTGTTGCCGCGGGCAATGTTGGCGCCGGCTTCGCAAAAAGGGGCATTGGCCCGCCAGAAGGGGCCCAGCAAAGCGGCGTGTGAGGCAGCTTCAGCTTGGGCATGTGCATCGTTGTGATTGGCGGGATTGTTGAGCACCGCCACCAAGGACGACACACCCAGCAAATCGGCAGCCAAGATCACTTCGTTGGTTTTTTCGCCTGTGGCTTGACCGATGTCGATTAAAAATTTCACAGCGCGTTCAAACTCTTCTTCGGTGACTTTGGTCTCCAGAATGAAAGCGTGCAAGTGCGAGGTGAGCGAGGCCATCAGTTCACGCAATCGGGCATCGGGTGTGCGCGACATGGCCTTGAGGACCAGAGGCAAGATAGATTCGGGCGTGGTGGGGAGCGTCACGTTTGACATGGTTGTTTCCTGTTAGGCGCGTCCGAGGATGCGCTGCGCATTGCGGCTTTCAATGGCTGTGAGGTCGTTCATGCTGAAGCCCATGGCCATGAGGCCTTTGACATGGTCGAGCGAGGTGCGGTAAGGGAAGTCGGTACCAAACACCACTTGCGACACATCGACCAAATTCAGCAGCGACAGCAAAGCGCCGGGGTGCGACGCTTGGGCCGTGTCGTAATAGAAGCTGCGCAGGGTGGGCAGCACTTGATCGCTGGGCAAGATCTTGCCGAAGTTGGCGTTGAGCTTGGGCAGCATGACAAGACGCTCCACCAAAAACGGCATCGTGCCGCCCGCATGCGAGAAGATGAACTTGATGTCCTTGCAACGCGTGGCCGTGCCACTGAACAACAAGCTGGTGATGGTGCGCGTGGTGTCGGTGGCGAACTCGATGGTTGAGCCCGGCACGCCTTCTTGCAAGTTTTGACAACACTGCGTGTTGGACGGGTGGGTGTAGACGATCAGCTTGCGACGGTTGATCTCGTCCATGATGGGCGCGAACGCTTTGTCGCCCAGCCACTTGCCGTTGTAGCTGGTGAGCATGGCAATGCCATTGGCTTTGAGCACGTCGCAGCTGTAGGCAATTTCAGCCAGTGCGCCATCGACATCGAGCATGGGAAGCGTGGCAAAGAAGCCAAACTGGTTGGGGTAATCGCGGGCGAGTTGTGCACCGTATTCGTTGCTGATGCGCGCCATGCTGCGCATGGTGGCCACATCACCAAAGCCTGCCGCTGGCGTGGTGGGTGATGTGAGGGTGTAGGTCACACCGGCTTTGGCCATGTCGTCCATGGTTTTGTTGAGCGACCAGTTGCGTGCAGGCGGCTCGGCCAGTTTGCGCGTTTCTAGTTCTTTCAAAAACGCAGGGGCCCACACATGGTGATGCACATCTACCAACGCGCGCTTGGCGTCTGCTGGCATGGGGGCATCTTTGGAGGTGGTGGCACATGATGGCAACACGGTAGCGGCGGTGGCTGTGAGCAAGCCGGTTAAAAAACTGCGACGCGGTGCGCAGTGGTTGCAAGAACTGTCGGTGGTGGTGTGAAACATCGAAGTCTCCTAGAGGTTTGAGTTACTGCGTGAAGTCCACGCGTGTGGCTAACTTTTTGTTCATCGCAATTTCATCAGCAATGACCTTGCTGAACTCTGCAGGTGTTGAAGCTACGGTGGCAAAACCTTGCTCGGCAAACGCGCGTTTGATTTCTGGCTCTTCCAAGAGTTTGCTCACTTCATTGCGCATGCGCGTGACGTGCTCAGCGGGCACGCCCGCTGGAAACCAAAAGCCATACCAAGGTGTGTAGACAAAGCCCTTCACTGCCGCTTCGTCAATGGTGGGCACATCCGGCAACTCGCTCCAACGTTTGCGTGCGGTGATGGCCAAGGCTTTGAGCTTGCCAGCCTTGATCAAAGGCAAAACAGCCGTAGGTGCGCCTATGACAAAGTCGATGCGGCCTGCCACCAAATCGTTGAGCGATTGACTCACGCCTTTGAAGGGCACATGGGTCATCTTCACATCCGCACTGGTGCATAAAAACTCGGCTGCAAAGTGCATCACGTTGCCCACACCGCCTGAGCCGAAGGTGTATTTGCCTGGGTTCGCTTTGGCATCGACCAGCAACTCTTTCAAGTTCTTCACAGGAAGGTCAGGGCGCGCGGCCACCACGAAGCCGACGCTGTTGGCCACCAAGGTGATGGGCGCGAAATCTTTGATGGGGTCGAAGGGCAAGCTCGCTGACACCACGGGCAAACTGGCGTGGCTGGATGAGGTGTTGAGCATCGTGTAGCCATCAGGCGTTGACTTGGCCACCACGTCGGTGCCAATCGCGCCGCCTGCACCGGCTCGGTTGTCAATGACGATGGGTTGCCCTAGGTTCTGCGCCAAGCGGGGGGCAAGCGTGCGGCCAATGAAATCCATCGGGCCGCCCGCTGCATACGGAATGACCATTTTGATGGGGTGATTGGGGTAGTCGCGAGCTGGCGCTGTTTGCGCATTCGTGTTGAATGCTAAGAAGCAAATGCTGAGTACGCCGAAGACTTTGAAGAACCGCATGAAACACCTTTGACACTTGCAAGCGAAGTGAACAGGCGCATGCTATCGGCAGCTTTACGCTGTGCCAGTCACCCGTGCAACACGCGTGACAGGACTTGGTAGTTACCCGAAGTTAAGGCGCGGCAAATTGCTCTGTGCCCACAATGCCAATCTTGGTCAGGCCCTGACGTTGTGCGCTGGCCAACACGCCGGCGACGGCTTCGTACTTGGCTTTGCCTTGCGCCTTGATGTGCAGCTCGGGCTGTGGCTCTTGGGCTTTGGCCTCTAGCAGCAGCGCTTCCAGCGCAGCTCGGTCAGCCAAGGGCTTGCCGTTCCAGTTGACCACGCTGCGTGCATCCACTTCGATGCGAACCACGTTGGGCTTTTTGGTTTGCGGTGTGGCGCTTTGCGGCATGTCGAGGTTGACCGAATGCAGCTGCACCGGGATGGTGATGATGAGCATGATCAGCAGCACCAGCATCACGTCGATCAACGGCGTGGTGTTGATGTCCATCATCACTTCGGGTTCGTCTTGGGTTTGCAGTTTCATCGCCATGCTTATTTCCCCTGCGGGTCCGTTACGAACCTCACCTTGGTCAACCCAGCCACCTGCGCGGCATACAGCACACGGCCCACAGCTTCAAAGTCGGTCTTGGCGTCACCGCGAATTTGCACTTCGGGCTGCGGCGTTTTCTCGGCAAAGGTTTGCAGCTGTTTGATCAGGTCTGCATTGCTGCGCACCGGCGCGTCATACAAATACGCTTGGCCTTGCGCGTTGACCGACAAGATGATGTTGTCGGGCTTGGTCTCGCGGGGTTGCTGCACTTCGTGTGGCAATTCCACTTTGACAGAGGTGGTCACCACCGGAATGGTGATGAGAAAGATGATGAGCAGCACCAACATCACGTCCACCAGCGGTGTGGTGTTGATGGTGGTTAGCAGCTCGTCGTCACCCTCACTGGGGCCTAGGTTCATGGCCATAATTTATTTTTGTGCCGAACCTAAGAGCACCGCATGCAAGTCTGCGCCAAAGGCGTGCACTTCTTCCATCGCCACTTTGTTGCGGCGCACCAGCCAGTTGTAGCCCAACACCGCAGGCACAGCCACCGCCAAACCAATGGCGGTCATGATGAGCGACTCGCCCACAGGTCCCGCCACTTTGTCGATGCTGGCTTGGCCTGACATGCCAATCTTCACCAGCGCGTTGTAAATACCCCAGACCGTGCCAAACAAACCGACGAACGGTGCAGTCGAACCGACGGTGGCCAACACGGCCAAGCCATCTTGCATCCGGCTTTGCACATTGTTCATGGCTCGTTGGATGCTCATGGTCACCCAGTCGTTGAAGTTGATGGAGCCCAGCAAGCCAGTGTGTTTGCTGGCGCCTTCCAAGCCTTTTTCAGCGATGAAGCGGAAGGGGCTGTCGACCTCTAAGCCATCAGCACCTTGGCGCACATTGCCTGCGTTCCAAAAGTTGTCTTGCGCGGTTTGGGCATAACGCATCACACGGTTTTGCTCAAACAACTTGGTGAAGATCACATACCAGCTGCCCATGCTCATGATGACCAAAATCAATAGCGTGGCCTTAGCCACCACATCGCCTTGTGCCCACAGGGCAGACAAACCGTAGGGGTTCTCAACGACTTCTTCCGCCATGACGCTGGCGCTAAAGGCCAGTGTTGAGAGTGCCGCAGCGGCGCGTGTGAAGGTGTGTTGCAACATGGGTGTTTCCTTGTGACTGACTTTGTGTGGGTGCGGCGCTTATTCCAAGCGCCAGGTGTATTTGATGCTGGCCCAGCTTTGCTCAGGCTTGCCGTCAACTGTGCCTGGGCGGAACTGGCATTTCGACAATGCATTGCGTGCAGCTTCGTCTAGGCGTGTGAAGCCCGATGTTTTTTCAATGTCGGCTTGAATGACCTTGCCATCCACACCAATCAAAAACTTCAGCGTCACTGTGCCTTCTTCTTCCATGCGGCGCGAGGCGCTGGGGTAGTCGGGCTTGGCACAGTGCGCACCAGCTTGAATGACTGCGCCTGTGCGTATGGCGGGGGCGGTTGGTGCAGCGGCAGGCGGTGCTGTCGGTTGAGTGATGGCGGGTGCCGTGCTCGTAGGTGCGGGCGGTGGTGGCGTGGGTGTTTTTAGCGGAGGTGTTTTGGGTGTCGGTGCTGGAGCAGGCGGCGCTTCTGTCAACAACACAGCCTCCACCGTGTTCTCGGTCATGCGGACAATATTGCGAGCTAAGCCAGACGAGATGGCCCACAGCAGTAATGCATGCAGCAACACAACCAGGCCGATGCCTGTGAGGTGTTTACGCGGTGAGCGTTGGCGCGCTGCGTAAGGGCTAGCAGCTGAAGCCGAGGATGGCGATAGAGACAAACGAAGCAGCCTAAAAAATTTCGCCAATTTTAGAGGCGCTGTGTGAAGCTTCTGTACACAGCACCTGAGCAAGCCTTGAGGCTTGCTGCTATCACACCTGCTTCATGTTGCCTTTGATCTTGCCGCCGCGCTCGATTTCGAGTTCGCCGTAAGTTACATCGCCCGTGACCTTGCCTGTCGAGCGAACGATCAGCACGCTTTTGCTGGTGACAGACTCATTGAGTTCACCTTTGACATCGATGAATTCAGCAGCGGTTGTGCCAGACACAATGCCCGATGCTCCGATGAGAACGTCTTTGGCAACCAAGTCACCTTCAACCGTGCCAGAAATGATGGCTTGGTTTGGGGCGCTGATGGAACCTTTAAAGGTCACGCCATTGCCAATGAAAATGCTTTTGTCTTTTGTGCCTTCGCTCATAGGTTTGCCTCAAAAAGTGATGTTTGTTAGTTTATATTGATATTGTTGATTTTAACAAGCGTATACGCCATTTGGTGTATTTAATCTATCTGATACTTCCAGCATGAATGCAAAGGAGCTTATGAAAGTTGTTGTCATTGCAAATCCCAAAGGTGGCGCTGGTAAATCTACGCTTTCGACCAACATTGCTGGCTACTTTGCTTCGCGTGGCCATCACGTCATGCTGGGTGATGCAGATATTCAGCAGTCCTCGCGCTTTTGGTTGAGCCAACGTCCTGCAACCTTGCCCTCGATCAGCACTTGGGAGTTAGAGCCAGGAAAGATACCCACGGTGAAACCGCCAAAGGACACCACACATGTGGTGATCGACACGCCCGCAGGCTTGAGCGGCGCACAGCTCAAAGAACTTGTTCAGCGCGCTAACAAAATCATTGTTCCTGTGATGCCTGGTGTTTTTGACATGCAAGCAGCCCATGCTTTTTTGCAGGAGCTGTCCGTACTCACGCGTAAGTTGCCTGCGAAAGTGGGAGTTGTCGGTAATCGCGTAGATGCGCGTACCATCGCTGCCGCTCATTTGCATGAGTTTGCTGAGTCTTTGGATGTGCCCATCTTGGGCTATCTACGCGACACGCAGTATTACTTGCACATGGCTGCACATGGGTTATCCATGTTCGACATCACGCCGTCCCAAATAGAAAAAGACTTAGAGCAGTGGGCGCCTATTTGCCACTGGCTCGACAAAAACTGAGTTTTGATGAATGCAGCTTACTTAGGCTGCGTTATCGACGACACGACCTTTGTAGCCGTGGGTGGAAAACTCCATGGCATGAAAGCCCTTGAAATCGATCTGGCGAATGAAGTCACCCGACTGCTTGTTGACCACTTTGAGCGACAAGACGCTGGATTGTTTATCAAATGAATAGTTCAACTGACTCTTGTCGAGCGATTGGTTCAGGCGTTGGACCCGAACCTCTTTGTCAGCTTGTATTTCTGCAGTGACATCTGTTTTTTTCGCCTGCAGTTCAGCCGGCGCTTGGGGCGCCTTGGACACGCTTGGCTTCACGGGCGCCGCAGCGAGCGTGGGTGGCGTATGGACTGGAGGTGCGATGGTGTTCACAGAAAATATTTTTCGGTGGTTTGATTTTAATTTTAAGTAAAGTCAATTGTAATTTCCACCCTAAAAACCCTCGGGGAGCCACAAAATACGTGGCTTAGCCAATTTATGAGTACAAAAGAATTGATTCATTGATGAAATTTTCTGCGGCCTGGTCAGCTTCTTGGCGCGTTGGCGCGCAACTCATCACATAGCCGATCCGATCGGCGTTCTCCATCGGGGGGCGAACAGGGGCGCCCTTGTGCTTCAGGATTTCAACGCATGCAATACGGGAATCGGTGGTTGTGGGCAGTTTGACCTCGGCCAAGGTGCCAATTTCTGCTGCGACCAGCCAGCGTGTGACCGCGACTTCGGTTGCTTCAGAAAATGGTGCAACGGGGCGACCGAGGTGCAAGTCAATCAAGTCAGAGTGAATGGACCTCTTACAAGCCAAGCTGATGAGGCGTGGAATTTTGGCACCCACCAACCGTGGGTTGATTTCAATCAGGCTCAAGCCATCCGCATGCAGCATGAGCTCAATGTGTGTGGCCCCGCAATCAAAGTCAACCGCATCGAGCAAAGCAAACACATAGGCCTCGATAGCTTTGAACTGCCCCTTGTTGGGCATGAAGCACCCACCACGAATGGCAAACGAGGGCGGCTCGAAAAATAGCTTTTCGTTCACACCTACCAAGGTGTGTTGACCGTTTTGAGTGAGTGTGTCGCAACCAATCACCACGCCTTGCATGTATTGCTCGACCAGCAAACGGTCGTTGGCTTTCACACCCAAGCCGTAGTCGGCACGTGAGGGCAGCATGTCTTCGAGGGGAGACATCCAAGGTGCGAGGTCGTCTTGGTGCTCTATCACCACAATGTTTTGCGAGCCGTAACCATCGGATGGTTTGATGAGTACCGGTAAGCCTATGAGGTCTACCGCTTGTTTCAACTCTTGGTTTGACGTGGCCAGTGCGAACAAGGGTTGTGCAATGCCACGTTCTTGCAAACGCTGACGCACGCTGAACTTGTCGCGTAGCAATTGGGCTGAATTCAGGTTGAGGTACTTCAACCCCATTGCTTGGGCCAGTGTGGCCGTTTCAATCAAGCGAATGTCGAGCAAACACAGCACGGCATCAAAAGGCTTGGCTTTGTGCGCCGCAAGTACTTGTGATTCAACGGCCTGCATGTCAAAACTGGGGACGTTGATGCAAGCGTGTGCATGTTGCAACAGAGCATTCACAGCGGGTTGCTGTTGGTACAACGCGAAGTCGGCAGTGAGAAACGTGAAGCTATCACCGCGGTCTATCGCTGTTTGGATGATGTCTGTGTCATTGCCACCGGGCAACTCGATGATAAGCAAATGTGCCATGTGTGTGTTCGTCTTTATTCCGCTTGCAGGCCCGCACTTTGAATGGCGGTGTGCCAAGCTTTGTGCTGTTTTTTGGCATAGGCATCGAGTTTGTCTGGCGAGGAACCAAAAGGCTCAAACCCCAGCTTGACAAACTCTGCGTTGACCTCTTCGCGCAACAAAACTTCTTGGATGGCTTGCGACAAATGACGCGCCATGTCTTTAGGTAATTTGGCGGGGCCAAACACACCCGCCCAAGGCACGATGGGTAAGTCGCGCATGCCTGCTTCGTGCCACGTAGGGGTTTCAGGTAGCAGCGGGCTGCGTCTGTCTGACAAGGTGGCAAACACTTTGAGCTTGCCTTCTTTCACAAACGGCAGCGCGTTGGCAGGTGTGGCAAACATCAGCTGAATGCGACCTGCCACAAAGTCGGTCATCGCGGGCACTTCGCCTTTGTAGGGCACTTGCGTCATGTGCAACTTGGCTTGCGATTCCATCTCAGCTGCCATCACGATCGAGGCCACATTGCCCGTGCCGTAGTTCACCTCGCCCGTGTGAGCGTGCTCGTAAGCAATGAATTCGTTCAATGTTTGTGCGGGCACGCTGGGGTGCGCAAACAAGAACATGGAAAACTTACCCGCGGTGCTGATGGGCGTGAAGTCTTTGACGGGGTCATAGTGCATGGCTTTGTGCAATGACGGCACAGCCGACATCGCACCATAGGTGGCCATGAACAAGGTGTAGCCATCGGGGGCGGCGGCAGCCACTGCTTCGGCAGCAATTGCGCCATCTGCGCCGGGCTTGTTGTCAATCACGACAGGTTGGCCGAGTTTGTCACCAAGCGGTTTGGCCATGATGCGCGCGACCAAATCGGCGCTGCCGCCTGCAGGGAAGGGCACGACCAAGTGAATGGGTTTGTTGGGGTACGTCGGCGCTTGTTCAGCAGCCACGGCGTGTTGCATCCACAGCAGTGCTGCAAAGCCCAAGACGTTGAGAAGTTTGTGGGAATGGATGCGAATCATGGTCACGGTTGATTGATCTTTTATGTCTTCAGGTCAGGTGTATGGCCTTGCGAGCTTTCACCCGCAAGGCCATCGTCGCGTTAAGCGGTGGTGTTCACCCCGCCTGCGGCATCCATGCTTTTCAACTTGTCATCTAAGCTTTGTAAAAAGTTAGTGACGTTCGCTGTCGAGCTATTGCCACCCATCGACCCCATCAGATTTGCAAAACTCGATTGCAAATTGTTGGTGAGCGCTGAGTTGGTAGAGGCTGCTGTGGTGGCGTCTGCCGTCACACCTGCTGTGCCACCCATTTGTTGAATCAAGCTTTCCAAGCTCGCTTCTAACTGCGCGTTAGAAGGTGCGCTGGAGGCTCGACTACCCAAAAAGGCCTGCGTGGTCGCGGTGCTAGACACTGCTGCATTCGCCGTCGCTTGTGGCGGCGGCGGTGGCATGTTCAGCAAGAAGCTCCCCTGTCCATTGGGGCCTGTGGTGGTTTTGCCTTGTTGCTCCAGCGCAGCTTCTAGGTTTTGGATAAAACTGTTGAACGCTGTGTCGGTGCTAGTGGCTTCCGCCGTGGTCCCTGTGGTGGTGGATGACGTGCTGTTGGACGCTTGGGTCGCCGCTTTCGCGTGATGGTGACCGCCACGTGCCGCATGCATGGCTTTGGCCGCTTGCTGAGCGCCTGCCAAGTCGCCAGCTTGCAAAGCATCACCGACTTTCGTCAGCGGGCTGTTGCTAGAGCTGGTAATGGTTTGGACGCTTGCAAATGCTTTTTGAGCACTCGCAAGATCGCCCGACTGCAATGAAGAAAATAAATCCTTCATGCCTTGTTGGCGTTTTTGCCAACCGTTGACTGAAGAGCTAGTTTGTTGACTAGTCCAGTTAACGCTTGAGCCGCCGACTCTCATACCCATGGTGCTTCTCCTTCAAGAGATTGATTGAATGCAAACCTGATCCATGTAAATCCATGATTTGCAACAGATCAGGCCCGCAATATCCGCGCCATCGGTAGGGGTTTACAGAGTAAAGATTCTTTACAGAGCTGAAGGTATGCATTGGTACTCGTTCTGCTTATTGCCTGTGCAGATTTGTACTTTCAACGCAGCAATGTTTGGTTTTGATGTGTGCGTCAACGTACTTTTTAGGCCGATCTTTGCCATATGAGCGGCACCCCTTTGCCGCAGGGGCAAGCCTATGCCGCAGCGTATTTGTCTTTACAAGGTAAAGACATTCAAGACTCCTTCATTCAGACCGATCTTGAGAGATGTACAGAAGCGATTTTCTGCTTCTCGTCCACATAAAGGAAATCATCATGGGAATGCGCGTCGGAAGTTCATCGGCTTCGATGGCCAGTCAAGCACCAGCCGTGAGCGGTTGGCAACAACGCCAACAGGGAATGAAAGACCTGTTTGCCACGCTCAACGCAGGCGATTTGGCAGGTGCTCAAAAAGCCTATGCCTCATTTGCAACAAAGAACAACATCAAGAGTGATAGCCCCATGGGCCAACTTGGAGATGCATTGAAAAATGGCAATTTGGCAGCGGCTGAAAAAATTGCGCAGTCTTTGCAAAAGAACCGCGCCACTAGCCCCGCCTCTGCACAAGCCAACGCCAACAACCAGCAAGTGGCTTCCACGCTGAGCATGTTGCGCGGTCAAGGCGGACAGATCGACACCTTGGTTTAAAACTGAGTTTCTTTTTAGCCAACAAAAAACCCGCCGGTGCAAACTGGCGGGTTTTTTGTTGGAGCCAGCCTTTTTTGAAGGCTGGCATCACAGGGTGTTGATCAGTGGTTGTCTGTCAACTGGTCCAGAATCGCTGGGTTTTCCAGTGTCGAGGTGTCTTGAGTGATCGCCTCGTTCTTGGCCAAGCTGCGCAGCAAGCGGCGCATGATCTTGCCAGAGCGAGTCTTGGGCAAGTTGTCACCGAAGCGGATGTCTTTTGGCTTGGCGATGGGGCCAATTTCTTTGCCCACGTGGTCGCGCAAGATTTTGGCAATTGCTTTGGCTTCGTCGCCTGTGGGGCGTGAACGCTTCAACACCACGAACGCGCAGATGGCTTCGCCCGTGGTGTCGTCAGGACGACCCACCACAGCGGCTTCAGCCACCAACTCGGTGCAGCTCACCAAGGCAGATTCGATTTCCATCGTGCCCATGCGGTGGCCAGACACGTTCAACACGTCGTCGATACGGCCCGTGATGGTGAAGTAGCCAGTCTTCTCGTCGCGGATTGCGCCGTCGCCAGCCAAGTAGTACTTGCCCTTGAATTCTTCTGGGTAGTAGCTCTTGACGAAGCGGTCTGGGTCACCCCAAATGGTGCGAATCATCGAAGGCCATGGGCGCTTGACCACCAAGATACCGCCTTGGCCGTTAGGCATGTCGTGGCCAGCTTCGTCCACCACAGCGGCTTGAATGCCGGGGAAGGGCAATGTGCAAGAGCCGGGAACCATCGGTGTCACGCCTGGCAGAGGGGTGATCATGTGACCACCAGTTTCTGTTTGCCAGAAGGTGTCGACGATAGGGCAACGGCTGCCGCCCACGTGCTTGTAGTACCACTCCCAAGCAGCTGGGTTGATGGGCTCGCCCACTGAACCCAACAAACGCAAGCTAGACAAGTCGTAGCTCTTTGGATGCACAGCATCGTTGGCTTCAGCAGCTTTGATCAATGAACGGATCGCTGTTGGTGCTGTGTAGAAGATCGACACTTTGTGGTCTTGGATCATCTTCCAGAAGCGGCCAGCGTCTGGGTAAGTAGGCACGCCTTCGAACACGATTTCAGTGCCGCCCAAAGCCAATGGGCCGTAGGTGATGTAGGTGTGGCCCGTGACCCAGCCGATGTCGGCAGTACACCAGAACACATCGTTGTCTTTCAAGTCGAATGTCCACTTGGTGGTCAATGCTGCGTGCAGCAAATAACCGCCGGTGCTGTGTTGCACGCCTTTTGGCTTGCCAGTCGAGCCCGATGTGTAGAGCAAGAACAGGGGGTGCTCAGCGCCCACCCATTCTGGTTCGCAAGTCGTGGCTTGCTTGTCAGCCAAGTCGGCCAACCATTGGTCACGGCCTGCGACCATGGCGATGTCGCCACCGGTGCGCTTGACCACCAACACGTTTTTCACAGAGTCGCAGCCGCCCAAAGTCATGGCTTCGTCAACGATGGCCTTCAAGGGCAGGTGTTTGCCACCGCGCACTTGTTGGTCAGCGGTGATGATGGCCACAGCGCCTGTGTCTTCGATGCGGTCACGCAAAGATTGGGCAGAGAAACCGCCGAACACCACAGAGTGGGTTGCGCCGATACGTGCGCAAGCTTGCATCGCGGCCACGCCTTCGATCGACATGGAGATGTAGATCATCACGCGGTCGCCTTTTTTCACGCCGATGGATTTCAAGGCGTTGGCGTATTGGCAAGTCTTAGCCAGCAATTGGCTGTAAGTGGCTTTGGTCACTTCGCCGCCGTCGGCTTCGAAGATGATGGCGGTCTTGTCGCCCAAGCCTTTTTCGATGTTGCGGTCCAAGCAGTTGTAAGAGGCGTTCAATGTGCCGTCTTCGAACCACTTGAAGAAAGGTGCGTTGCTCTCGTCGAGCACTTTGGTGAAAGGGGTCTTCCAGCTCAGAAGTTCGCGTGCTTGCTCGGCCCAAAAGCCTTCGTAGTCAGTCTCAGCTTTTTTGCATAAGGCTTCGTAAGCGGCCATGCCTGACACGTTGGCTTGTTTAACGAACTCAGCTGATGGCTGGTGAATGGTAATGTCGCTCATGAACCGGTCTCCTCTTATATGGCGGTATCTGTCAAAACCCCGTGACTGTGAGGTGGCGCTCTTACAAGGGTCTGACTTATTCGGGGCTGACAAACCCTCGGATTGGACAGGGGTTTGTGTTTTATCAATGTAGCCTTATTTAATGGGCGTTTCGCTCGGCATGAGCTCATTGAGAGATAGGTGAATACCCAGGTGCTGAATGATGAATTGACGCGCAGTTTCTTGCCAGCCACCCAGCTCGGATTCGTAATGCAGCAGACCTGGGTCGTCCAATTGGCCTTCGTTGAAGTCCAGCGTGGTGGGGAAACGCAGCTGGAAGAGTTCGTACTCGTTTTGGTAAAGCTTGGGCGCTTGCTTGGCGTTGTGTGCAATGGCACGCAAACGGCCTTGGTGGCTCCAGTCGCAAAACAAGATATTGCCCATGCGCAGCATCAACACACATTGGTTGGGCGCGATCTTTCCCAAGATCTTGGCGTAGCTCAGCTCGCCTGTCGGGTCGATTTTTTGCAGTTCTTGAACGGCTTGCTCGCCCAAGGCAATCCACGCTTCCAAGATGTGCCCGGCGTGGAAATAGGCTTCCCAAAAGCGGCGGCGGTAGGGGCCAATGTCGTCTTCGGTGTGGCGCAAGATTTCAAAAAAAGCGTCCATGGTGCGGCTGGTCAGCCAGCGGCTGGCCGTTTCGATGGCTTCGCGGCGCACGCCCAGCCAGCCTGCGTGGTTGTGGCGCGAATCGCCCAAGGTGCGCAGCAGCTCAGACAGCAGCGCGTTCTTGATGTCTTGCGGCGGGTTGCGATCAAACCAAGGCGAGAGCAGGCTGTAGGCAAACTCGTCGCGGCACAGCGGGTAGCGCAGGCGCTGCGTGGGCTTGCCGATGTCGTGCATGGCCCATTCACACATGCGCTTCACGTAGCCGATGGAACTTCGAATTTCTTCGGGCGCTTGCAAGGCTTCTAAAAACGCTTGTTTGCAAAAGTTATTGAGCCAAAAGCCTTGGGTCAGCGCATGGCGCTCTTGCCACTGCGCCAGTGTTTTGTCGGCAGGCATGCCCAAAATGTCATTGGCCACATGCACGGGGCCGTTGAGCGGGTCCAGCACATCGAGGGCGCTGATGAGGCGCTCTAAGCCATTGGCTTCGGTCTCTGACAACGAGGCCAACACGCGTGGGTCTAAAAAGAACGCGCGTGCGGTGTGGGCCAACTTCAAGAACACAGGGTTCTCTGGGTTGAAGCCCTGCAAATAGGTGTGCAGCAAACCACGGCCCCACTTGAGCGGGCGGCGTGAAGCCAACGCCTCGGGCACAGCCACTTCAAAGTAGCGGTCGGTCAGCGGTGTGTGGGTATGCAGACCGCGCTCGGCGTCTAGCCACAACGCGTAGGGAATGTGTCGCCAATCGCGCTGGCGCGGAGCGCTGCTGTTGGGCGCAAACTGCACGCGTTCAAACGCGCTGTAGGTGCGCTCGCCCACGGTGCGCAAGTCTGGGTCTTTGCCAAAGCCGCCGCCGCGCTTGGTGCGCGCAGCATGGGCCAGCTGGTCAAAGTCTTGCGGCAGGGGGGCGAAAAACTCTTGCATAGCTATGGATCAGCGCACCGTCTCTTGCATCTTCTTCAAGGTGCTGCTCGGGCCTTTGGCCGCGCCGGTATCGGTGGGCTGGAATGCCAACACAAAGCGCAGCTCGACGCGGCGGTTTTGTGTGTCGTTGTCTTTGCTGTTGGGGCGCTCGTCCGCATACGAGCTGATGCCAAACACCGGCTGCTCGCGCTCGTTGCGGTAGCTTTGCATGCCTTCAGAACCCAGCACTTTGTAAACCGCGCGTGCGCGGTCAAGGCCCAAATGCCAGTTGTTGTAGTCGCCACGGTGCAGGGGCACAGAGTCGGTGTGGCCTTCAATCAGGATGGTTTCAATCTCCACCTGTTGCGGGTTGGGCGGGCAGTCGTCTGGCAGGCGGCGGCGTTGTGAATAGATATAGCAAGGCAACACTTGCTGCAGTTGCTCTGCCGATTGACGCAGCGTGCGCACGCCCAAGGTTTCTAGCTCGGCGCTGCCGCGTGCAAACAAGGTGTCGGCTGGCAAGCTGATGACGCCCGACACTTGGTTGATCGTCACCGGCACACCTGCGTTTTGCAGCTTGGTTCCGATGGTGTGCACCACGGTGGCCAGTGGGTCGGCAGGGGGCTCGGGTGGTTGCTCTGGCTTGCGCGAGAGCAGCACCATCACCATCACGATGAAGATGAACAGCAGGCCAATCATCAAGTCACTGGCCGAAGCCATGTAACCCGACTCTTCCACCTGCTCGTTGGTGGCTGCGGTGTTGCGGCGTGTTTTGATGAACATGATTGACGCGTTTAACTTTTAGGCTTTAAGCCTTGGGTGGCAAAGCGTCGATGAACTCGTCCAACACTTCTTCCAGGTTGGTGATGCTGCCGCTCAGCTGGTTTACCGCGCTGGCCAAGTGCTGGTCCATCTTGGTGTGCAGGTCAGAAATCTGAGTGCTGTAGCCCGACACACCTTTGGTCAGTGCATCCACTGTGCCGGTGAGTGCTTTTTGTGCGTCTTGCAAATGCGTTCTCACATGGCCCAGCGCTTCTTCGGCAGACACCGCGCTTTGTTTGAGCGTGTCCACGGTTTGGCCCAAGGCTTGGTTCATCGGAATCAAGGCTTCTTTAAAGTCAGTGGCCGCAGCACGCTGCAAGCCCACCGCGCCTTCGATGGCGTTGGCGCTGTCTTTGAACTTCTCAGCCGTTTGGTCAATGCGCTCGACCGTGCCTTGCAAGCCCGACATTGCCCCTTGCACCGTTTGCACGGTTTGGCCCAAGTTGCCCAGCAAGCTTTCGAGTTGTTGCGTGCCGGTTTTGCCCATCGCGCTGGCGCGTGCCAACGATGCATCCAGCTCGGTGATGGTGGTGCGGGTGTTTTGAATGGTTTGCGCCAAAGTGCCCACTGCATCGCCAAACGAAGCGAGGCCGGTTGAGATGCCTTGGGTCAAGGTCTCGCCAGCTTTGCTCAGCTCGACCGCCGCTTGGCTACCAGCATTGCCAAAGCTTTGGCTCGAAGTTTGAATGCTGTCGGCCAGTTGGGCCAGCTTGTCAAACGCGGGCTGCATATTGCGTGAGAGGGCGTCACCAATCGCGTTGGCAAAGTCGCCCTCAAAGCGGCGCAGTTGGCTGACCTGTGAACGGTTCTCGTCCAAGATGTCTTGGAACAAAGCCAGCTGCATGCGCACGCTGGCTTCGGCTGCGTTGTCGGGCACTTTGCTGCGCAACGTGTGGCACAGCGTGTCGATGCTGGACTGCAAGTTTTCCAGCGCTACTTTAGCGCGCCAGTTCCACACCAGCGAACACAACAAGCCTGCGATAGAGGTGATGAACTTACCGCCTGCCGTGGCAATGAGGGACTGCAACGCTTGGTCTTGCTGACGTGCCGACACATCCAGCGCATTGAGCGCCAAGCCCGCTTGTTGCAAGGCCACCGCCAAGAAGATGAAGGTACACATCAAACCAAAGCCAATCAGCAAATTGGGCATGGTCTCGAACAAGGCCAAGTTCATGCGGCCACCGAGCACGCTGCGCACCGTCCAAGTGTCGGCATGGCTGCGAAAGCTATAACTGCTGCGTGGGCCTTGGCTCACACCGTGTTGCGTGGGCAGGTCAATCAGGCCCGCCTCGGTTTCGCGCAACAAAAACTTCAGCTCGTCGTCAGTGGTTTTGGTCTCGGCCAAAGCCAGCGCTTCGCGGCTGCTGCCCTTGTGTGCGCCAAGGCGGGCATCGAGCCCCACCACCTCGGCACGCACGCGGCGAATGCGCGAAGCCCACACGCCGAAGCTGATGAGCGAGAACACAAAAATCACGGCCGCGATGGCCAGTGGCACAGCCAACTGTTCGAGTTGGGCGAGGTATTGATTCGTAGGCATGCCTCTATTGTGAACAAGTCTGAGGCACTACTTGCCAAGTGCGATGCAAGCTGTTGTTCAGTCGCCCAAACCACCGCTGCGCAATACGCGCCGCGCACAGCCATTCCACAACACACCCAGCTGCGGGGCCCACAGCGTGAGGCGCTTCTTGGCCCGCGTGAGGCCGGTGTACACCAGCTCGCGGGTGAGCACGGGTGACTCTTGTGCGGGAATCACCAGCAGTACATGCGCAAACTCCGAGCCCTGCGATTTGTGCACCGTCATGGCAAACACAGTCTCAACACTGTCAAGGCGCGATGGCATGACCCAACGCACGCCGCCATCCACGGCAGGGAATGCCACGCGCAGCACACCATCGGGGCCGGGTAGGCACAGGCCAATGTCGCCGTTCATCAGATCCAACGCGTAGTCGTTGCGCGTGACCATCACAGGGCGGCCTGCGTACCAAGCGCTTTGGCCCAAGCCCAGCGCGTGTTCGACCTGTGTGTTGAGCTGCGTCACACCCAGCGGGCCTTCGCGTACCGCGCACAACACGCAAAACTCGGTGAAGGCTTTCAGCAATGCCACAGCTTGTGCATCGCTGCACTGCGCAGCTGGCGCTGTTTTGCTGGGGCGATGTGCATCCAGCAAGGCCAGCCAGTTGCGCCAACCGTAGCGCAGGCCCACGGCCAGCTTGGGGTCGCTGGCGCTGGTCAGTTGCAGGCGGGTCACGTCGGGTTCTGCGGCATCACCCTCAATGGTTTGTTGCAAAGGCAACGTGGCCAGCCAATCGGGCGCGGCATTCCACAGCGCTTTGAGGGCGGGTGTGTTGTCGGCCACATCCGCGTTCACGGTGCGCGCCCATTGGCCAATGCCACTCTTGGCATCAAAACGGTGGCTGTGAATGAGCGTGACGGTTTGAGCTTTCAGCAAACTGCCCGTGCACAACTGCGACATGACAGCACCGGCTTCCACCGACGCCAACTGGTCTTTGTCGCCCAGCAAGATCAAGCGTGCCGTAGACGGCACGGCTTGCAGCAAACGGGCCATCATTTCTAGGTCAATCATCGACGCTTCGTCGACCACCACCACATCGGTAGCCAGCTGGTGCACCTGTGCTGCTTTGCTATTGGTTTGCAACAAGCGGTGCAGTGTTTGCGCTTGGGTGGGGATGCGCGTTTGCACATCGGCAGGCATTTTGGTGAGCGCGTTGCTGATGGACTCTGTCAAACGCGCCGCCGCTTTGCCCGTGGGCGCGGCGAGGTGAATTTGCAATTCGTTTGCTGCCGTACCCACCAAGAGCGACAGAAGCTTCACCACCGTGGTGGTCTTGCCCGTGCCGGGCCCACCGGTGATGAGTGTGATGCGGTTTTGTGCGGCCACTTCGCAAGCCAAACGTTGCATGTCGGGCTCGCCATCGCTGGCTGGTGTGAACAACGCATCCAAACGTTGTTGCAAATCTGCAGGCACGTCGCAAGGCAGTGCCAAACGCTGCGCGATGTTTTGACGGATGTTTTGCTCCGCTGTCCAAGCGCGGCGCAAATACAAGCGCGCGCCTTTTGATGCATCACCTTTGTCATCTGTCAGCACCAAGGGGCTGGCGTCGCCCTGCGTCCAAGGCAAGGTGCTGGCGGCTTGATTCAGGTCTGCGGGAAGGGCAGCGGTTTGTTCGTCACTCCACCCCAGCAACGCCGTGGCTTGGGTCTGCAAAGTGGCCAAGTCAAGGCAAGCATGGCCGCGTCCCCATTGGTGGCTGGTGAGGGCTGCTAGCCACAGGTGGCGTGGGTCATCGCTGGGTTGCTTGCTGTGCAGCAAGTTGGCCAAGGCTGTGTCTAAGCCGGTCAGCGGCGTGGCGTGCGCTTGTCCCCAAGGTTGTTTCAGCAGGTCTTTGAGCATGGTCATGCGGAGCCTTTCTCAAACAACGCATCCAACGCTTCAATCAGCGCCTGCGGTGGGCGCTGCAAATGCACACCCGCACCTTCTGCGTGAATACCGCGCAAGAACATGTACACCGCGCCGCCCATGTGTTGGGCGTAGTCGTAGCCGGGTAGGCGCACTTTGAGCAAGCGGTGCAGCGCCAAGGTGTACAACACGTATTGCACCTCGTAGCGTTTGTGCAGCACCGCATCTTGCAAGGTGGCGCTGTCGTAGCTAGGCAGTTTGTTCGACTTGTAGTCCACCACCCAATAGCGACCATCGTGTTGCAACACCAAGTCCATCGAGCCGGTGAGCATGCCTTGCATCACACGCGCTTGCAGAGCAGGGCGTGGTGTGCCTTCAAACACATGGCTTTGAATGAGTTGGTCCAGCGCGGTGGCGCTGACGTGGCTCACTTCTAAGTTGAACTCCATCTCGGGCCACATGTGCTCGGTGCTCAGGTTACGCAATGTCAAAGGTGTAGCGTTGAGTTCGTGCAAAGGCAGCGGCGTTTGCACCACGGCTTGCAGCCACGGTTCTAGTTGAGCGCGCGGTGCGTCGTCCAGTTGCAACCAGCTGGCTTTGCGTTCTAGCAAATTGGCCCACGCTTGCTTGGCCCAATCGGGCGCGTTGTCATTCGCCACAGGCCAATTGTTTTGCGACAGCCATTCCAACAAATCGTGCAGCAGCGTGCCGTAGCGCGCACCCGCGGGGAAGCTTTGCCATGCGCTGATGCTCTCGGGCTCTGGCGTAGGGGCGGCTGCAGCCACTGCATAGGGCTGAGCATCCAAGCTTGCGTCTGTGATGGCATCGGCCACCGCTTCGTCGCGTTTCGATTCCGACACCAGCCCACGCGTGATGGCGCTAAAGCTGGCCGTCCACCACAGGCTGTGGTGGGTGCGTGTGGGGGTCAGGGCATCTTTGGGTGCGCTGATGGCAGCGGGGGCTTGGTAGCGAATGCCTTGCAGCGCTGGCAAGTCGGCCACTTGGATGTGGTTACACGTGCCCCACAAGGCGTGCAGCTGGTTAGATAAATCGCCGCGCTCTTTGCGCATCAGCAATTGCGACAAGGCACTCAGCTTTAGATCACTCTTGGTAGTGGCCCTGCTCAAATCATTTTTGGTTTCGGCCACGCCCATCCACAAGCCACGTTGCGCACGGGTGAGGGCCACGTACAGCAGGCGCATGTCTTCTTCCACCGAGGTGGCGGTTGGGTCGCTGTCGTCCTCGCCTTCGTCGTCTTGTGCGAAGTTGGTCTTGGCTTTTTTCTCCACCGCAAACGAGCCTGCAAACGGCACAAACACCAACGGGTATTGCAAGCCCTTGCTCTTGTGATACGTGATGACTTTCACGCACAAGGCATCGGTTTCTAAGCGTGCTTGCTGTGCATCGCTGTCGTGGTGTTGGCTTTGAATTTGTTCGCCCAGGTGGCGCACCAGCGCGTGCTCGCCTTGCAGACTTTGTTCGGCGTGTTGCAGCAACTCGCCTAAGTGCAGCAGGTTACTCAAGCGGCGTTCACCATCGGGCTGCGCCAACATGCGCTGCGCTACGTGTTGGCTGTGCAGCCACTGGTGCAGCATGGGCAGCACGCCGTGTTGTTGCCACAGGCCATGCCATTGGTGGAACTGTTCTAGCAGTTGCTCCCACTGCGCCTCGTCTTGCGTGGTGGCCAGCACCTCGTGCAAGTCCAGTGCCCATAGACGGCTGCCTACTGCAGCACGCACCCAGCCTGTTTGGCGGGGCGAAGCCACCGCACGCAACAAGCGCCACAAGTCTGTGGCCTCGGTCGATTGGTACACGCTGGTGTGGTCCGACAAATACACACTAGGTATGAGTCGCGCACGCAGGCCGTGACGCACCGCATCGGCTTGCTTTTGGCTACGCACCAGCACGGCCATATCGCCGGGGGTGGCTGCACCTTTGTTCAGCAGGTCTGCCATTTGGTCGGCAAACACTTGTGCTGTGTGGTTCAAGTAGCTGGTGCTGCTCACTACTTCGCTATCACCTTGCGGGTGCATTTGCCACACGGTGAAGGGTGGGCACTCTTCGCCGTTCACCACCAGCGCAGGCTCTTTGCCTTGGGCTGACACTTCCACAAACTCAATCTCGCCTTGTGTCGATGCAAATGGTTGCTCGGTTTGCATGAACACATGGTTCACCGCTTGCACCAAGCCCACGCTGGAGCGGTGGTTGCCGGTGAGGGTGTGCAGCGCGTCGGTATTTGTGGCTTGTGCGTCGTTGCGCGCTTGCAAGTATGTGCCCAAGTCTGCGCCACGGAAGCTGTAGATGGCTTGCTTGGGGTCGCCAATCATCACCAGCGCGTTGGCTTCGTTGCAGGCGTCTGGCGCATAGATTCGGTTGAGCGTACCGTACTGCCAAGGGTCGGTGTCTTGAAACTCGTCCACCAAAGCCACGGGGTATTGCTGGCGAATGGCGGTGGCCAATCGGCCATCGTCGGCCATCACCGCGTGATGCAGGTTTTGCAACAGGTCCGAAAAATCAAACGCGGCGCGTTGTGTCTTGGCAGCTTTGTAGGCTTCGCCCACTGCGTGTGCTGCGTGCAGGGCAATGTGTTTGTCAGTGCTTGGCTTGGCGCTAAATAAATCAACATAGTTTTGCATCGCTGCAAAGAAAGCAAATCCTTCAGCCTCGGTCCAGCCTTTGTCTTGCAGGGCTTGGGTGGTGAAGCGCTCCAGCGCTTTGAATTCTTCTTTGCTGACTTGTGCCTTCGCGCTTTGCGTGGCCCACGCTTGCAGCGCTTTGAGCCAGTTGGCAAAGTAGTCGGCACGCAAGCCTTTGATCTTTTTCTGCGCGCCCGCTTCTTGCAGTGCTTGCAACACTGCATCACTCCATGCCTCACGCGCAGCTTGTACCGCAGCTTCCACCTGTGCTTGCCACCCCATGTGCGTGTCAATGGCTTGTGTGGGTGTGATGTCGGGTGCAACCACTTCGCGTGGTTTGCGCTCTTGTTCCTTCCACATCTCGCTCAAGGTTTTCAGCAGCTTGGCTGGGTCTTGGCCGATGAGGGGTGTGATGTGTTGCAGCGTGTCGCCGCTGAGTGGGTAAAACCATTCGCGCCAATAGTCTTGCACCAGCGTGAGTTTGAGTTGGTCGGCGTTCTCAAGCCGCGTTTGCTCAAACAGGTTGTGGCTCTCTAGCGCGTGCTGCGTGAGCATGCGGCGTGACCAACCATGAATGGTGTAGATGGCCGCATCGTCCATCCACTCGGCCGCGCAGTTGAGCTGCAGCGCACAGCGTGGCCACTGCACTTCGTCAAAACTGTCGCGCAGTGTTTCTAAAAATGCATCCACCTTCAACGATGCAGGGTAGTCGCGGCCTTGCGCGCTCAAGTCAAAGTAAGTGGCGGCTTGGCTTAGGCGTGTGCGAATGCGTTCGCGCAGCTCGGCGGTGGCGGCGTCGGTGAACGTCATCACCAAAATTTGTGGGGGCAGCAAAGCCTCGGTGCGTTCGTGGCCCAGCACCAGGCGCAAGTACAGCGCAGCGAGTGTCCATGTCTTGCCTGTGCCTGCGCTGGCCTCTATGACTTGGCGGCCGTGCAGCGGCAGTGTGTGTGCGTTGAGGGCTTTCATGCGTCAGCCTCCTCGGCGTGGTCAGCACTCAGGTGAATCACCTTGGCGGCTTTGAACATGGGTTCGTACAAGCGAGTGGCCCAATGGTTCAGGCCAGCCTCCACATCTTCAAAACTCGTGAACACACGTTGCAAGGCGGGCGAGCCTGTGTATTCGCCGCTCTTGCCAAAGCCGCCTTCAAACGCAGCTTGCGCTTTGCCCATTGCATCTTTGCTGCCGCCGTACACGCCCATCACAAACGCGCAGGCAGTTTTGGCGGCCACGGGCAGGGGCTGCGCCCATGCTTCTAAATAGGCATCGCACAGGTCTTGCAAATGTTCTTGCGCTTGTTCTGTTTTGATGGGATTGAGTTCGATGGCCGCATCAAAACCAATTTGCACACTGGTGGTGGGTGTGCCACTGGCGCACGCGGCCAAGTGGTGCAGCCACAGTTGGCTGAGTGTGTCGATGCGGATGACTTGGTTTTCTTTTTTGCCCTCAGTCACCGCGCCTGGGCGCAGCGCCACTTGCAGCCAATGCTGCCCAGCGTCATGCGCTTTGCCGTTCGTGTGCCACATGGTTTGGCCATTGGCCCACTCGGCACTCAGGTGCGTGTGGCCCAGTTGCCAGTGGGCAGATTGCACGCTTAAGTGCTGGGGCCACTTGGGCAACAACACATCCAGTTGCTCGCGTAGTTTTTCGCGGTCGTTCTCAAAAAGGTGTTGCTGCGCTTCGCCAAAACCGGCCATGGCCAGTTGGCCACTTAGGCGCAGTTGGTCTATGGCTTGCTGCGCATCTTCGGCCTGTGCAATGCGTTGGTTGAGTTTGTATTTTTCTAAACCGTCCAGCGAGAAAGGCTCTTCTTCCTCGGCAGCTTCTTCGGGTTGGTCTAGGCGCAAGCGCAAGCGGTCTACCAAAAACACTTCCACGGGTTGGCGCAACAAGCGCTGCAAATGTTGCAGCGTCAGCTCGGTGGGTGCTGTTTCGCTTTGCGTTGCTTCGTTTGATGCCGTTGGCGCAGACGAAGCAGGCGACGACAACAACGCACGCTGCCAATCATCCGCATAGGTTTGGAATGTGGAGCCTTGCGTGAAGTACTTGGGCGAAAACGCTTGCAGCGGCTGCAACGGCGCAACGCACGCCAATCCACCATCGTGCGTCCACACCGCATTGAGGTAGTCCATCAGCTGCGCCACCAATACCGACGGTGGTTTGATTTCGTGGTCCGTCGTGCGTCGCCCTTGCCAGCTGATGTAGAGCTTGTCGCGTGCGGATAGCAACGCCTCTAAAAACAAATAGCGGTCGTCCTCGCGGCGCGAGCGGTCGCCTGCGCGCCAGTGTGATTGGGTGCTGCCCGCGTGTGCGGCGTCACTCATCAAATCAAAGTCGCGTGGGGTTTGGCTGCGTGGGTAGTCGCCATCGTTCATGCCCAACAAGCACACGCACTTGAAGGGGATTGAGCGCATGGGCATCAGCGTGGCGAACTGCACACCACCACCAAAGAAGCGGCGTTGCATGGCGGGCTGTTGCAGTTGGGCCATCCAGTGTTCGCGCACCACCACCAGTGGCAGCGGGCTGTCGAGGCGGGCCAGTTGGCATTCGGCCAGCCATGTTTCTAGCGGGGCCATCACGCGCTCGATCAAACGCTCATCCGCTTCGTCGCTGGGCTTGAAGAACAAACTCACCAACTGCTGCAACACCGCCACCCATTCGGTAGGTGTGTGTTCTTGGCGCAGTTTGATTAGCGCAATTTGTGTGTGGCGCAGCCACTGCAATAGGCCATCGACCACGCGTGCGTCTAGCCCGCCCACGCCTGCTTGCGGCAGTGTGTCGGCCCACGGTGTGGCGAGGTCGTCGCTTGCGCCTGTGGCGTAGCCCAGCAGCAAACGCTCGATGCCAAACAGCCAACTGTTTTGGTTGGCGTCGGCCATGTCGGGTGCAATGCCCCACGGCTTGCGGTGTGGTGCGTCTAGGCCCCAGCGCACGCCGGCGTCGGCCAGCCAAGTGTCGAGTTGGGCCACGTCGTGTTCTTCTAGGCCAAAGCGTTCGCGCACAGCGGCCACTTCAAACAGGCTTTGCCACTCCACGCGTGTCACGCGCAGTTGGGGCAGTTGCAGCAGGGTGTCAAGGGCCTGCACCAGTGGCTCGGTGCGCGGTGTGGTGTCGGCCACGGTGTAGGGCAGGTGGCGAGCGTCATTGCTGGCAAAGCGGCCAAACACCGCATGGATGTGCGGCGCAAAGTTGGCCATGTCAGGCACCATCACCATGATGTCGGCAGGCTTGAGCGTGGGGTCAGCATCCAGCCACGCCAGCAGTCGGTCGTGCAGCACCTCTACCTCGCGCTGGGCCGAGTGCGTTTGCACAAAGCGCACGCTGGTGTCGTCTGCGGGCACGTCGGTTAAGTGGTCGGGCAGTGGCGCAAGGTTGAGCAGGGACGACTGCAAGTGCTCCAGCATCGTGGGCTCGCGGCCTTCGTCGGCGGCTGTGTCTGCGGGGTCGACAAACACATCCACGCGGTTGAACTGGCCTTTGTATTGGTCCACATCGTCAAAGCCATCCAGCAAGTGCAAATAGTCGCGGCCATGTTTGCCCCATGCGGCTAGCAGGGGGTGCGTGTCGGTGTGCAGGGTGTATTGGTCGGCCTCACTCAATGAACCATCGTCTTGCGGCACGGGCAAACCGGCTTTGTGCGCTTGACGTTGCTTAGACAACTTAGCCAATGGCACACGGCTTTCCACCACATGGCCCCAGTAGTGCTGACAGGGGTTTTGCACCAGCATGAGCACTTGGCACACGCGGCCCAAAGCGGCCAGCGCCTGCACGGTTTGCATGGGCAGCGACGTCACGCCAAACACCATGATGCGATGCGGCACACCCGCAGGGCGTTGGCCTTCGGGGAGTGATGCCATCTTGGCCATGAAGGCCTCGTGCACTTTGGCGCGTGAGCTGTAGCTGTGTTGTAGCTCTGCTTTGACTTCGGCGTCAGCCGCTAGGTCGTCCAGCAAATCACGCCACAGCTCGGGCTGCCAGCTTTGTGCGGCGGGCAGCGGTGTGGCCATGCCCGTTTGCGTACGCAGTGTGTCTTTGTGATTGGCCCAGTCTTCTAGCCAATCGGCGCGGTAGTTTTGGTAGCCGTCCAGCACGTCGGCCAGCTGCGCGGCCAACTGATACGCGCGGCGGTTCATGGGCGACGCGTCAGCTTCGGCTTGGCCTAGGTAGTTTTTCAGTGGCGCAAAGCTGGGCTTGGCCAACAAACTGGGGAGCAAACGCATGATGCGCCACACCAGTGGCGACTTGTCCAGCGGCATGTGCGCGGGCACATTGCTGGGTCCCAGCACGGCACGGTAAATCTGCCACAGCTTGGCAGACGGCAGCTCGACCTGCGTGGCCGCGCAAATGCCAAGGTCTTTGGCCAAAGCCAGCTCTAGCCAATGCTTCATGCCGTTGCTTTGCACCAGCAACACCTCGGGCGCGAGCACGGGCAGCGGGTGGTTGCGGATGAACTGCACCGCCAACTCGCGCAGGCCCTCTAGCTGGTTGCTATGAAGCACCATAAAACCGGTGGCGTGGGGGCTAGACATGTGGGGCAGAACGGGCGAAAAAAGGGGCTAAATATTTGCGTGAGCCAGTGAGCATACTGGATGGCTGGGTGCAAACCATGAGCCTGTGAAGTGTCAAAAAATTAACACAATAGAATTGTTTCCAGTTTAAAAATAGAAACATGACGGTTAATTGACATGCATCCAGTGCAAATTGCCACCCTATTCACCACCGCTATCGCCATCGCCCTAGCCACCAGCGCCTGCACCCCGTCTGAACCAGCCACCAAGCCCGCTACTGAAATGGCCAACCCCGCGTCGGTGCACTGCATCAACGCAGGCGGCAAGCTGACCATCCAACGCACGCCGCAAGGCGAATTTGGGATGTGCAAATTGCCCTCGGGCAAGGTGTGTGAGGAGTGGGCTTTGTTTCGGGGGGAGTGTTCTTGAAGCTAGTGTTGATTGATATGAATAAAGACAAGGTTTTTCTATGGCATTAATCGAATTTTTTTTTGTTCCGCTAGATGAGTTAAGAGGTACTGGACTAGCTGAGATAAATATGAAACGGCTTGGTCGTTTCGTTGCATTAGCTGGAAAAAATGGGGCTGGTAAAAGCAGGCTATTAGCATCTCTTAGAAATTTTGTTTCGGTTCGTGCTGGGAACTTCCCGCTTCTTCATGAGATAGAGCAATCAATTGTTCAACTTGAGATCGCGTTGACCTCCACTCCTACGAGTCATGCGGCAAATAGATGGAAAGCTGATCTTGAAACACACAAAAAATCTAAAGCATTAGCGCTCGACAGAGTTGTTACTTCGTCATTAATTGCTGAGATCAAGGCCATCAACTTTGTTCCAAAAAATTTGAACTTGCATGATCCTCGTCAGTCTGCTATTCGCGAAATAGTTAATCGGTCAAGGCAGGCCCAAGTTCCAGGGGTAGATGGGTATGAATCAAGTTGCCTTTTCTACATTCAAAGCCTTCAAGATAGATGGTGGAATGCAAGTCATCAGCTATCTAGTGTTTCAGATCATGAGAAAAATGAAGCTTTAACTAATTACGAGAGTTTCTGTAAATTAGTTAAAGCTTTGCTAGGCGAGCCACTAGTTAGAGACTTAAATGGTGATCCCATCCTTTTCGAAAAACCGATTTCAGATGCTTTCCTTTCAGATGGCCAAAAAGTTATCCTTCAGCTCTGTGTTGCGCTGCATGCCCAGAAAAGCGAATTAAAAAATACTGTGTTCCTTCTCGATGAGCCAGAGAACCACTTACATCCCTCGGCTGTTATTGATTTGTTGAAGAAGCTTTATGACGTAGCCGAATCAACCCAGATTTGGGTTGCCACACATTCAATCCCATTGCTTGCTTATATTGCTAGCGTTGAGCCGATGTCTATTTGGTATGTCAACGATGGAAAGGTTGCTAATGCAGGGCGTAATCCAAAAATTGTTTTGGATAGTTTGTTAGGTGATGAGGATCGAATCGCTCAACTCTATGCTTTCACGGGACTACCCGCCCAACTTGCGGCTGTTAATTACGCTTCTGAAAGTTTATTGCCGCCCCAAGTTATTGCTACGGGTGCCAATGACCCTCAAGTAAATCAGATTGAAAAACTTATACGAAAGGTTGCTACGTCGGATATCGTTAATCTCCTAGATTACGGGGCTGGTAAAGGACGACTATTGCAAGGGCTTGCAGCGCCCTTAGAGGAAGCTAGCAAAACAGTCGCTACGAGCATTAGTTATTTTGCATTTGATGTGTATGCAGACGATAAAAATGAATGTCTCAAAACAATTTCTGAAAGCTACCAAGATTCAGAATCTAGGTATTTCAACGATGACAACGAGTTTTTTTCGAGTAAAGATGAAAAGAGCATTGATGTAGTTGTCATGTGTAACGTCCTGCATGAAATTCCACCTCAAAAATGGCTTCCGATTTTTTCTATTGATGGCTTAATTAGTAGAGCACTGAAAGATGATGGGTACCTATTGATCGTTGAAGATCAGAGGATTCCTGTTGGAGAAAAAGCTCACGATTATGGATTTTTAGTCCTCGATACAAGTCAAATAAAAACATTGTTCTGCATAACTGAAGCGGAGATGAAGTCTGATTTGTTTTGTGTGGATGATCGGCGAGGAGATGGGCGGTTGAAGGCTCATTTAATTAGTAAGTCATTGCTGAATCGGATTACGTCCGATAGCCGTAAGGCTGCGCTTACTCAATTGTGTCAATCAGCAAAGCAAAATATTCAGAAGCTAATGGTCAGTGAGCCAAGTTACGCGAACGGGCAAATTTATGCTTTCTGGCTTCAACAGTTCGCGAATTCTTCATTGTTCCTGACTGAAAACTAATTTAGTTGTTGTTTCTTTCCTCAACTAATATAGGTACTCTCACCCGCCCCCGCCGGTGACCAACCTGCCTTCGAGGCATTGAAGCCCAGCTTCTCGTATGCGCCGACAGGTTTCCTTTCACATTCACGGAGTCCTTTATGACCACCGCACGTCGCACCCTCATCAAGGGCGCGGCAGCATTGGGCGCGCTGTCTGCTGCGTCTAGTTCTGTCATCGCTCAGCCTTTTCTTTTTTCGCCTTCCACCGAGTTGTTGCCTAAGGGCAAAAAGCGCCGCGTGGTGGTGTTGGGTGGTGGTTGGGGTGGCCTAGCCACTGCGCGCCATTTGCGCGAAGATGCACCCGACCTTGAAGTGGTGTTGCTAGAGAAGAACCCCATCTTCTGGTCTTGCCCTTTGAGCAACAAGTGGTTGGTGGATGTGGTGGACACCTCGTTCCTCGTGCACTCGTACACCGCCGCTGCCGAGCGCATGGGCTACACGTTTGTGCAAACCGAAATCACCGACATTGACCGCGACAAAAAGCGCGTGCACACGGCGCAGGGCTTTGTGGACTACGACTGGTTGGTGGTGTCTGCCGGTATTCGCGTGACGTACGAGCCTTGGTTTGGCAACGACCGCGCCGCAGCGGCGTACACACAGAAGCATTTCTCTAGCGCGTATGTGCCCAGCTCTGAGCATTTGGCGTTGAAGCAAAAAATCAAAGGCTTCAAAGGTGGCACGTTTGTCATGACGCTGCCACCACCGCCTCACCGCTGCCCACCGTCGCCCTACGAGCGTGCGTGTTTGATGGCCGACTATTTCAAGCGCAACAAAATTGCCGCGAAGATTTTGATTCTCGACCCCAAGCCGCGCATCATGCCCATTGGCGGCGGCTATCGCATGGCGTTTGACGAGCTGTACGAAGACATCATCACCTACGTGCCCAACGCTGGCGTGAAAGAGCTAGACCCGTACAACAAAGTGGTGAAGACGATGGCGGGCGACTTTAAGTTTGACGACGCCATCTTCATGGGCCACCACCAAGCGGCCGACCTCGTGTGGAAGATGGGTGCGATTGGCAAGAACGCCGAAGGCAAGCCCACCACATGGGCGGCGGTGCATCCTGAGTTTTACAACTTGAAGGACGACCCCAATGTGTTTGTGATTGGTGACAGCGTGGGCGCTGTGTCACCGCAGTTTGGCCACTACCCCAAGAGCGGCCACGTGGCCAACCGCATGGGGCGCAGTGTGTCGACCTACATCGCGCAGCAGTCCAAAGGCAAAGAGATGAAGCCCGTCATCATCGACAACCTTTGTTACATGTTGGTCAACACCGAACCACTCGAAGCCATCAGTGTGAAGTTTGATTACAAGATGGGTCCAGAGGGCCACATCTTGCAAACCGTCACCGACGACAACTTCCGCCGCCAAGGCCTGTGGCAAGAAGACTTGCAGTGGTACGGCAATATGGTGAAAGACTTCACGGGCGATTAAATACCCTCGGGCTTGATCTGAGCCCGAGCAATGACAGGCTTCCAACGCGCTTGTTCGAGTTTGATGAAGGCTTCAAACTCGGCACGCGTGTTGCCAATGGCCAGCGCGGTGTCTTGGCTGAGTTTGTCGTGCACCACTTTGCCACGCGCGGCAGCGATGGCTTCTTTCTCTAGTTTGTCGATGTGGGCCTTGGGCATTTTGCTGGGGGCCATCAGGCCGTACCACTGCGTCATCTCAAACCCTTTGAAGCCTTGCTCGGCCACGGTGGGCACATCGGGCAACAAAGGCAAGCGCGCGCTGCTGCCAGTGGCAATGCAACGCAGCTTGCCTGCTTTGATGAACTGCAACAGCGCAGGTGCGCCTGCGGCGGCTGCATCCAATCGGCCAGCCATGAGGTCGGTCAGCATCGCGCCTGTACCACGGTAGGGCACGTGGAGCATGAAGGTGTCGGTGGCCATCTTCAAATATTCAAACGCCAAGTGGCCCGCGCTGCCGTTGCCAGCCGAGCCGTAGCTGAGCTTGCCTGGATTGGCTTTGGCGTAGGCCACAAATTCTTTGAGGTTCTTCACGGGCAAGTCAGGGTGCACCACATACAAGCTGGGCACTTTAGAGATGAGGGTGATGGGTGTGAAGTCTTTGTTGGGGTCGTAAGGCAGCTTGGGGAAGATGTATTGGTTCACCGCCAGCGTGCCGATGTGGCCCAAGATGAGGGTGTGGTCGTCGGTGGCGTTGGCCACTTCTTGCATGGCGATGTTGCCTGCGCCGCCGGGCTTGTTGTCCACAAACACGTTTTGGCCAATGGTTTTGGCCATCTCGCCCGCCAAGGCGCGCGCCACAATTTCACTGCTACCACCGGGGGCAAAGGGCACGACCAAACGCAAAGGCTTGGTGGGCCATGCGGCTTCGGCATTTGCGAAGGCAGGTGACAGAGCCAATGCAGAGGCTGCGGTGTTGGCTAGTAGTTGGCGGCGTGTGATGTGGAGATGCTGAGTCAAAATAAAGACCTCTGTATTTGAAAGACGCGCGATGAGCTTAACCCGAATGCCCGCCATGTATTTGCCTCACGGTGGTGGCCCCTCATTTTTTATGACGGGTGAGCGCAAATCGCGTTATCAAGATACAGAAAATTTTTTGCGTGGCATTCACAACATCTTGCCTGCAACACCCAAGGCAATTTTGATCGTCACGGCGCATTGGGAAACACACATCCCCACGTTCACGGGCGGCGCGGCACCATCTTTGATTTACGACTATTACGGTTTCCCGCCCGAGACTTACGAGATTCAATACCCTGCACCCGGCCAACCAGAGGTGGCCAAGCGCGCTGCCGAGTTGCTGCAGCAAGCAGGCTACCCCGTGCAAGTGGATGACGACTATGGTTGGGACCACGGTGTATTTATCCCGCTGAAAGTGATGTTCCCCGAGGCGAATGTGCCAGTGGTGGCCATGTCAATTCACCCCAGCTTAGACCCTGTGCTGCATTGCAAACTGGGCCAAGCGCTGAGCAGCTTGCGAGATGAGGGTGTGTTGGTGATTGGGAGTGGCATGAGCTTTCATAACCTACGCAATTTTGCGCAAGGCGGGCCTGCATCAGAGCAGTTTCATGCGTGGCTGGACCTCGCGCTCAGTGGCAACCAAACCGAGCGCACCGAGCGCTTGATGCACTGGAGCACCGCACCCGGCGGTGCAGAGTCGCACCCACGTGAAGAGCACCTGATTCCCCTGATGGTGGCCAGCGGTGCTGGCAGCGATGCACCGGGGCGAAGGATGTGGGCGGGCATGGTGGGCCCAACGCATTTGGGTGGTTGGATATTTGAATAAGTAGCTAGGGTTTGCCCGAGGTGTCAATCACGACACGCCTGGGACATTGGCATCTGTTTGTCGTGATTTGCAGGCAGAATGCAGGTTCATTTTCCAAAGTCCACAGAGATTCTTTTACAGGAGACAAAGATGAAATTATTCAAGCAACTTGTGTTGTCGTCATTGATTGGCGTTGCGTCGATCGCGAGTGCGCAAAACGTGAAGATCATTGGTTTGGTCGAACTCACAGGCACCGGCACAACATCGGGCACCAACTTTGACAACGGCATCAAGCTGGCCGTGAAAGAGATTAACGCCGCAGGCGGTATCTTGGGCAAGAAGATTGACTATGTGTCTTACGACACGCAGTCCAACCCAGGCGTGGCCAAAGGCCTGACCGACAAAGCGGTGGACGAGGGCGCTTACGTGGTGATGGGCCCCGTGTTTTCTGGCTCCATCATGGTGAGCATGGCCTCGACCAAGCGCGCTGAAATTCCAAATTTCACAGGCGGTGAAGCTGCTGCGATCACGCAGCAAGGTAACCCCTATATCTTCCGAACCTCGTTCACGCAATCCACAGCGATGCCCAAGATTGCCAACTACATCCGTGACAAGGTGAAAGCCAAGACTGTCGACGTGGTGTACGTGAACAACGACTTTGGTAAGGGCGGCCGTGACTTGATCATCAAGTCACTCGAAGCGCGCGGCATCAAGATTGGCGCAGACATTTCGTCTGAGCCAGGTCAAGTCGACTTCAGTAGCGTTGTGGTGAAGGCCAAGCAGTCCAATGCCGATGCCTTGTTTGCCTACACCAACGAAGAAGAGTCCGCACGTTTGCTGCGCGAGTTGAAAAAGCAAGGCTATAAAAAACCAGTCATTGGCGAGACGGTGTTGACCAGCCAAAAAGTGATCGAGCTCGCAGGCGATGCAGCCAACGGCGCGATTGCCCACGTGGGTTTGACTGCGGATGCGCCACAAGCTGGTGTGAAAAAGTTTGATGCAGCGTTTCAAAAAGAATACAGCTCACGCTCTGACCACAATGGCTTGAAGGGCTACATCGGCATGTACACCATCAAAGCGGTGACAGAGAAAATTGGCAAGTTCGATTCCAAGGCGTTTGCAGCTGCGATGAAAAACATCAGCTTGTCTGCTAAAGCCAACCCAGGTTTGTTGCTGGATATTTCCTACGACGAAAATGGTGACTTGGACCGCGAAAGCTACTTGACCACGGTGGTCAATGGCAAGCAAGTGGTGAGCGAGATCTTGCCACCGGTGAACAAAAAGTAAAACAAGGTTTGAAGAATGTCAGATAGCAATCAATTCAAGTTAGTAGGCATCATGGGGATGCCCGTGTTTCAATCACGCTCCCCAGTTATGCACAACTACTGGATTAAAAAGTACAACTTGAAAGGTGCCTACGGGCACTTTCCAGTGCAGATTGAAAACGTAGAAGCGGCAGTTAGAGGTCTGTCGGCTTTGGGTATTACGGGTTGTAATATCACGCAGCCGCACAAGTTGATGGCTATGAAGCTGATGGATCAACTTAGTCCTATGGCGCAACGCATCGGCGCGATCAACTGCATCGTGGTACAGCCGGATGGCAGTCTTCATGGCTTTAACAACGATGGCTTTGGCTACATTCAAAGTTTGAAAGATGTTAAACCCACTTGGCGTGCAGACGATGGCCCCATTGTGGTGTTGGGCTCGGGTGGTGCAGCGCGTGCTGTGGTGATCAGTTTGCTCGATCAAGGGGCGAAAGAAATTCGCCTCATCAACCGCACACGCGCCAAAGCCGATGAGTTGGCCTCTGTCGATACATCTGTGGTGAAGACCTACAACTGGGACGAACGCCATGCAGCACTCGAAGGTGCCGCCCTGTTGGTCAACACCACCAACCAAGGCATGTATGGTCAACCACCTTTAGAAATCAAGTTAGATGCCTTGCCTAAAACAGCGATGGTGTCTGACCTGATTTACATTCCACTCGAAACGCCGTTGTTGGCGGCAGCTCGGGAACGTGGCAATTTGACGGTGAACGGCTTGGGGATGTTGCTGAATCAAGGCATTCCAGCGTTTGAAGCATGGTTTGGTGTGAAGCCTGAAATTACCGAAGATTTGCGCAATGCAATTTTGGCTACGTTTTAATTGATGAGCGTCCTCACAGAACCAAAGATTGATTCGCACTGCCATGTGCTGGAGCCGAGTCGATTCCCCTATGGTGAAAACACATCGTATCGACCTGCAGGGCAGGAGATGGGCAGTGCCAAATACTTCCAAGAAGTGATGGCCTGTTACGAGGTGAAGCACGCCTTGCTGGTGGGGCCAAATTCTGGCTACGCCACAGACAACCGATGTTTGCTAGACGCCATTGCATGCGCGCCTGATGTTTTTAAAGGCATTGCGGTGGTGCCCAATGACATCAGCCTAGAAGAGCTACAACAGTTCAAAGCGCAGGGCGTGATTGGCGTGGCCTTCAACCCTTCGCTGATGGGATTTGATTTTTATTCCAACATCGAGCCGTTGTTGCAGCGTTTGAAGCAGCTCGATATGTGGGCGCAGTTTCAAGTGGAGCACGACGGTTTGCTGGACTTCTTGCCCATGCTCTCGCGTGTGGATGTGAAGATGATGGTCGACCACTGTGGCCGTCCCAATGCGCATGCCGGTCTGTCGCAAAAAGGTTTTGAAGCTTTGTTGGCCCTTGGGCGCGAAGGTCGCGCCGTGGTGAAGATTTCGGGTTTTGCCAAGTTCTCACAAGTGGGTTATCCATTTGCAGACACGCGACCATTCACCGAGGCGTTGGTGCGTGAATTTGGCTTAGGCCATTGTGTTTGGGCGTCTGACTGGCCCTACCTCAAAGCACCCTATCGCTTGGATTACGGTCCCATGTTGAAGGTGTACGAAAACACATTTAGCGTTTCAGAACGTCACGCCATGATGTGGGAGGCTCCCCAAAAATTGTTCAACTTTTAATAAAGACGATCCATGATTGCGCAAGCTATTCCCGATTTCATTCGCACCCTCAATGCCCTGAGCGGCATTCTAGAAAAAGGCGCAGCCTCTGCCCAAGCCCGCAAGATTGACCCACTGGTGCTCACCAGTGCACGCTTGGCGCCTGATATGTTTGCATTGAGCAAGCAAGTGCAAATTGCGTGTGATGTGGGTAAATTGGGGTTTGCGCGTTTGAGCGGCATCGAAGCGCCTAAATTTGCAGATACCGAAACCACCTTTGAAGAACTGCAAGCACGCATTGCGAAAACGATCGACTACTTGCGTACGGTCACTGCCGAGAGCTTGGCAGGCATGGAAGACAAAGTGGTGTCGTTTCCTGCAGGCCCTGATCGCGTGTTGAAGTTGAAAGGCCGCGACTTTTTGTACCAGTGGATGCTGCCTAACGTGTATTTCCACACAGTCACGGCTTATGCCATCTTGCGCCACAACGGTGTGGATGTGGGCAAGATGGATTACCTCAAAGGCGCAGATCTGCTGCCTTGAGGTTTAGGCTTTGGCTGGGTTGGTGGACTTAGAAAACCAAGACACATACAGCGCAGGCAACACCACAAGCGTCAGCAGTGTGGCGGTGACCAAGCCACCAATCACCACGATGGCCAAGGGGCGTTGGGTCTCAGACCCAATGTCGTGGCTCAAGGCCATTGGCAATAGGCCCAAGGCTGCGAGCATGGCAGTCATTAGCACGGTGCGTAAGCGTTGCAGCGCCCCTTCTTTGACCGCATCAATCACGGTATAGCCTGCATTGCGAAGTTGTTGGAACACCGACAACATCACCACACCGTTGAGCACGGCTTGACCCGACAGCGCAATAAAGCCAATCGCTGCAGACACCGATAGCGGAATGCTGAAAATCCACAAGGCAACAAAGCCGCCAATCAAAGCCAATGGCACGTTGAGCAAAATCAAGCCGGCCGTTTTGAAAGAGCCAAAGGCATCAAACAACAGCACAAAAATCAGCAGCAATGAAATAGGCACCACCACGCCTAAGCGTTTCATGGCACGTTCTTGGTTTTCAAATTCGCCCGACCATGTGACGGCATAGCCTTCGCTGATCGTCACGTTCTTTTCAACGCGCGCTTGCATGTCAGCCACCACTGAGCCCATGTCACGGCCCTTAACAAAGATACCAATGGCCATGGTGCGTCGGCCTGCTTCACGGGCAATGTTCATTGCGCCGCTGCCTTGGCGAATGGTGGCCACGTTCTCAAGGGTGGCGTATCCGCCACCAGGCAGAGCGATTTGGGTGGCTGGTAGGTTGATGACTGAGCGGCGGTCGCTGGCCAAACGCAGCACCACAGAGAACTTGCGTTCGCCTTCCCAAATTTCGGTGGTAGCACGGCCAGCCAAGGCGGATTCGATGACGTCTTGAATGTCACCCACATTGAGGCCCAAACGCGCAGCGCGGTCGCGATCGATGTCCACAATGAGTTGTGGCACTTCGCCTAAGCGGTCAATCTCGGCACGCTGGACGCCCACGACTTGCTTGAACTCGCGCTGCATGGCTTCGGTGGTTTTGCGAAGCACATCAAGGTCGTCACCCGACACCTTGACCACGATTTGCCCTTTGATCTGAGAAATCGATTCGAGCACGTTGTCACGAATGGGCATGGAGAACGCCGGATCAACACCGGGGATGATGGCCAGCTTTTGGTCCATCTCTTCAATCAGCAGATCACGCGTCATGCCTTTGCGCCATTCTTCAACAGGCTTCACATCCACAAACACCTCAGCCATGCTGAGGGTTTTGGGGTCCGTGCCGTCTTCGGGTTGGCCAGCTTTAGAAACCACGGTGCGAACTTCAGGAATGGTCATCAGCTGCAAGCGTGCTTTGCGCAACACTTTGGCGGCTTCTTCTTGCGAGACGCTGGCAGGCATGTCCCAGTTGACCCAGAACGTGCCTTCGTTCAACTCAGGTAAAAATTCTGAGCCTAGGCTGGCTGCTGCAACGATGGATGCAGCAAAACAGGCGAGTGCAATCTTCACCACTTTGGCAGGTTGTTCGAGCGCCCAGTTCAGCACCGGCTCATACACACGCTTGGCCCAAGACACCAAACCGTTGTCGCCATGCGGTACACCTTTACGCAACAACCAATAGGCCAACAAAGGCACCAAGGTGAGAGAGAAGATGAGCGAGCCAATGAGCGCAGTCGTGACTGATAAAGCCATGGGCTGGAAGATGCGACCCTCGTGGCGTTGCAGCGCAAAGATAGGGATGTGTGCCGCAATGATGATGAGCATTGAGAACAAAGTGGGGCGACCCACTTCGTTGGCCGCGTTGGTGATGAGGGTGCGACGCTCTTTCTCGTTCATGCCTTCGCCGCGTTCGGCCAAGCGATGCATGATGTTTTCAATCACGATCACTGCCCCGTCCACGATGATGCCGAAGTCCATCGCGCCCAAGCTCAGCAAGTTGGCAGGCACGCCCATGATCTTGAGGCCCAAGAAGGTGGACAACAAGGCCAATGGAATGACCACCACCACAGCCAATGAGGCGCGCATATTGGACAAGAAGAGGTACAACACCAATGACACCAGCAACGCACCTTCGACCAAGTTTTTAAACACGGTGGTGAGGGTTTTGCCCATCAACCAAGTGCGGTCATAGAACGGCACGATTTGCACGCCCTTGGGCAGCACACGGTCGTTGAGGTCGGCAACTTTCTCTTTGATGCCTTTCAACACCACGCTTGGGTTTTCGCCCTTGCGCATGATGACAATGCCGGTGACCACATCGTCGTCCATGTCTTGACCAACTGTGCCCAAACGTGGCACAGCACCAATGACCACAGTGGCGACGTCTTTGACCAGCACGGGTGTGTTGCCGCGTGCAGTGACCACGATGTTGCCAATGTCTTGCGGCGAGTGCAGCAAACCAATGCCACGAATGGCGAACTGTTGTACGCCTTGAGCTACGTAGCTACCACCCGCGTTGGAGTTGCCTCGCGCCATGGCGTTTTGGAGGTCTTGAAGTGTGAGCTTGTAGGCACGCAGCTTTTGCATGTCGGGCTGCACTTCGTATTGTTTGATGTAGCCGCCCATGCCCACCACGTCGGCCACGCCGGGGATTTGGCGCAGCGCACGCTCCACAGTCCAGTCTTGGATGGTGCGCAGATCAGTGGATGTTTTGCCATCGCCCTTGAGGCGGTAGCGCATGACTTCGCCTACTGGGGTGGCGTTGGGCATGACGTTGGCTTGTACGCCCGGCGGTAGGTCAACGCCATTCAAACGCTCGTTGACTTGTTGGCGTGCGAGGTTGACTTCGGCTTTGTCGTCATACGTCACCACAGTGAATGACAAACCAAACTGGGTGTGTGAAAACACACGGATGGAGTTAGGCAAGCCAGACAGTGCCACTTCGATGGGCAAAGAGACTTCTTTTTCTACCTCTTCAGCAGCACGGCCGGGGTAAAGGGCAATCACCGTCACTTGGGTGTCGGTGACATCGGGAAAAGCTTCAACAGAAAGGTTTTTAAAGGCGAATACGCCTGCCATTACAAACAGCAGGGTGCCCAGCAGAATGAACAGCGGCTGGTTCAGCGCATAGTCAATGAGACGCTTCATTTTTTGCCTGCGCTGCTAGCGGGGGTATCAGAGCCGGGGGCTGGGGTGTGTTGCATGGCTTCATCTTGGGCGTTGCGGAACTCACGTGCCAAGAGCAAGCTGTTTTCTTTCACCACCAGTTCGTTTGCTTGCACGCCTTCGACGATGAGGACTTCTTGCAAGCCTTCATAGCCCAGCTTGACGCGGCGTGGTTCAAACACGCCTGGCTCGGTTTGCACATAGGCCCAGTGCTCAGTGCCGCGCAACTGCACAGCACTCGCAGGTACCAATACACCTGCGCCGAGTTTGCGTTCGATACGGGCGGTACCCAGCATTTCGGCCTTGAGGATGCGGTCTGCATTGTTGATGGTGGCGCGCACTTTGATGGCGCGGGTGGTGCTATCGATGAAGTCACCGGCAGCAGTGATCTTGGCTTCAAAGGTTTGGCCAGGCAAGTTGGGCAAGGTCAATGAAACTTTGGTGCCTGTTTTGAGTGCCGCAGTGTCTGATTCGCGCGCATCGATTTGTACCCACAGCACACTGGGGTCGCTCACAACAAATAGCGCTTGGTTGCCAGGGCCGCCTTGGTCGGGGCGTACTTCTTGGCCTGCACTGAGGTTACGTTCGACCACCACACCCTTGACGGTGGCGGCGAGGCCGAGTTGCTGGTTCACGTTGTTGGTGCTGCTGCCGTACATGCGTGTGCGGGCTTGGGCGCGCGACAGCTCGGCGCGGGCGCGCATGGTGTCTGCTTCAGTCAGGTCGAGTTCTTTGCGCGAGATGACGTCGGCTTCAAACAAAGTTTGGTGACGAGCCAAGGCACGCTCGGCCACTTGGGCGTCCGCTAGGGCTTTGGCGGTGTCGGCTTGGGCAGCGCCAAATTCGGGTGAGGCCAAGGTGGCCAGCACTTGACCGGCATTCACGCTTTGGCCAATGTCGGCATTGAGGCTCAGCACACGTCCGGCAAATGCAGGGTAGATGCGCTGGGTGCGTTCTTCGTTCCACACCAAGCGCGCTGGCAGCTCGATGGTCACACTTTCAGCAGACTTGGCTTCGACAGTGCTGAGCAATGCGAGCTGAGGATGGTCTGCTGGAAAACGCAGCTGTTGGCCTTGCACGATCGGCAGTGGCACTGGGGGTTTGTGCGGTGCTTCTTGGTTCAGCAGGGTGTAGACCAGCACAGCGATGGCTAAAGCTGTACCACCAGCAACGTAGCGCTTGGTAGGTGTGTTCAGCAGTTGTTGGGTGGTTTCGCGGAGGCGATCTTGCAGGTTATGTCGTATGCTCATGCCACGTTTATCGTTCACAGTGGCTGACCAGTCCCTGACTTAACTTTTATTTGAGTCCTTCCTGTGCGAATTTTGCTGATTGAAGACGACGCCGTGCTGCAAGCGGTGATGCTGCGTAGCCTGACTGATGCAGGTCATCGCGTGGACGCGGCCAGCCATTTGGAAGAAGGCGCACACTTTTGGCAGGTGCAGGCTTATGACGCCGTGCTGCTGGACCTGAACTTGCCGCTTAACGGCCAGCTTCACGCTGCCCAAGGCAGTGGTTTGCAGCTGCTGCGCGAAGCGCGCGCGCGAGGTGACCGCACGCCCGTGCTGGTGCTGACCGCGCGTAACCGCACAGATGAACGCATTGCCGGCCTAGATGCTGGTGCAGATGACTATTTGGGCAAGCCCTTTGATTTGGAAGAAGTTGAGGCGCGCTTGCGTGCATTGGTGCGCCGCACCCAAGGTGTGAGTGACGAGGTGCAGGTGGGGCGCTTGCGCCTGAACCGCAAGCTGCGCCGCATTTTTGTGGGCGATGCTGATCTGGCTTTGCCCGCGCGCGAGTTTGAAGTGCTGTGCGAGTTGATGACGCCACCGGGCCGTGCGGTGAGTAAACGTGTGTTGTCTGACAAGCTTTCTGATTTTGATGAGGCTTTGGGCGACAACGCACTTGAAGCGTTCATTTCGCGCTTACGTAAAAAATTGGCCGAGAGCGGGGCGAAGATTCGCACCTTGCGCGGCATTGGTTATGTTTTAGAGGAGCAGGTATGACCGACGCACCACGCAAGCCTTCGCTGCGCAACCGATTGATGCGCCATGTGCTGATGCCTCTGGCCGTGACTTGGCTGGTGGGGTCAGCTTTGGTGGTGGGCATTGCGTCGTATTTCGCGCAGCAGGCATTTGACCGCTCGTTGTTGGACGATGCGTATTTGGTTGCCAGCCATGTGCGACGTGCCCCAGACGATACGGGCACTTTGGACTTGAGCCTCTCGGCACAAGAAATGAGCACGGTGTTGTTTGACCAAAGCGAGTCGCTGTACTTTGCTGTGCTGAGCCCCTCGGGTAATTTATTGGCAGGTCATGCAGGCTTGAGACCCGATCAGTTTGGATCGACGGTGAAGCCTCAGTTTGCAGCCATGGAATACCAAGGACGCATGTTGCGCACGGTGACGATTCACCGCCAACAGCCTGGTGACTTTTATGTGGTGATGGCGCAAACCACCGTGAGCCGAGACCGATTGCTGCAACGCTTGTTCACTTTCTCCATCGTGCCGCAGTTGTTGTTGCTGGTGTTGTTGGCGGCATGGTTGCAACGCGCAATTGAAGACGACTTGACGCCCTTGGCCGACCTTGAAGACGCCGTGGGTCAACGCGATGCGCGCGACCTCACTCCCGTGCCTGTGACGGCCACCACGCGTGATGTGCAACGCTTGGGTCAAGCCATCAATGCGCTCTTGGGGCGCATTGCGTACAGCGTGCAAGCGCAACGCGAGTTCTCGGGCAATGTGGCGCACGAGTTGCGTACACCACTTGCAGGTATTCGCGCATTGGCCGATTACGGCTTGCGTCAAAACGACCCGCAGGTGTGGCGTGAGCAATTGCAAGGCATTGCACAAAGCCAAGAGCGAGCCAGCCATTTGGTGGACCAACTGCTGGCTTTGGCCTTGGCCGATGAGGCTAAGCAAACCTTAGAAAACGTACCTGTGGCTTTAGATAGCTTGGTGGGTGAGGCTGTGTTGCGCTTCTTGTCGCGTGCCGATGCGACCGGTGTGGACCTAGGCGCCAAAGGCATTGACCATGCTGTGATGGTCCAGGGCAATGCAGCATTGATTGAAGGCATTTTGAATAACCTGATTGACAACGCCTTGCGCTATGGACGCGCACAAGAGGGCGAGAGCCACATCACGGTATCACTCGAGCAAACCTACCAACACGTGACCTTATCTGTCACTGATAACGGTGCAGGTGTGCCACCTGACAAGCTCAAGCAAATCAGCCAGCGCTGGGTGCAGGGCTCAGCAGGCGAGGCGCTCAAAGCAGGTATGGGCTTGGGTCTTGCCATCGTTGGCAGCTATGCCAAGCTGCTGAGTGCTCGGGTGGCGTTTAAATCTGTTGAGCCACACGGATTTAGTGTGAGTGTGGCGTTTCCTCAACCCTCAGCCTCGATTAAGCCTGAGGACGCCACATCTTGAAGAGTTGCTCTGGCCCAATGCTGAAGTAGTCGGCTGGGCCGCCACCACGCAAGATGTGACCTGCATTGGCCGTGTCATAGATGCCGTCTTTGAGCAAATGGCTGGCAATGTGCACACCCACCACTTCGCCCAGCACCAACCATGTGGGCACCTTTTGCTTGTCTAAGCCTTCGAGCTGAATGATTTGCGTGCTGCGGCACTCAAACGACACAGGGCTCTCGGCCACGCGCGGCACATCGACCACGCGTGAAGGGGCGGTGGCTAAGCCGGCCAACTCAAACTCATTCACCTCAGGGCCCACAGGTGCGCAAGTTTGGTTCATGGCTTCTGCCAAGGGGCGAGTGACGAGGTTCCACACAAACATGCCGTTTTCTTGCACGTTGCGCAGCGAGTCTTTGGGGCCGGTGCTAGAGAAGCCCACGATGGGCGGGATGTAGTTGAAGGCGGTGAAAAAGCTGTAGGGCGCGAGGTTCAACACGCCATCGTTGCTGCGGGTGGACACCCAGCCAATGGGGCGAGGGCCAACAATGGCGTTGAAGGGGTCGTGTGGCAGGCCGTGGCCGTTTTTAGGTTCGTAAAAATGTGTCATGGCCATACGGTAAACGCAAACGCACAAGCAGGCTGTCGCCTACTTGTAAAACCGCAAGCGCTGTGTGCTTTAGAACGTGCGTTTGGCCACGATGGCCAGCACATCCAATTCCGCTTGGTGGTCGGCTTGGCTGTCTTTCAAACTTTTGCGCAAGGTGTCTTCGCCTGTGGCTTGTGTGATCAAGCTGAGTTGATCTACCAAAAGCTTGAACTGGGCAGCGGCGAGGCCGGGGTGCGCTTTGGCGTCGAGCACCAAACCGTTGGCATGGGTGTGATCTTCTGCCTCTTTGGCTTCAAACTCGGCACGTGCTTCATCGGTGAGGCGTTTGACTTCGTCGCTTGATAAGTGCAAGCGCTCGGCTTCGGCCACGATGAGTTCTTTTTCGGCATGGTCAAGAATGCCATCCTCAAAAGCGAGCATCAAGCGTTGTTTGAAAGCTTCACGGTCAATACGCAGCTGGTCAGTGAAAGCAGATGCCAGCAAACCTGCAGGGATGGCAAAAATACCAATGCCAATCAAGGCTACGACAACCGTGAGCAATCGTCCCAAAGGTGTGATGGGCGAAATATCCCCGTAGCCCACAGAAGCCAATGTGATGATGGCCCAGTAGATGGACTGAGGTATGTTTTCAAATTTGTCGGGCTGTGCGTCATGCTCTAGCAAAAAGCCCAAGCTGGCAGTTAGCACGACCAACAACATCATGACGAACACCGAGGCAAAGATGACTTGCCATTCACGTTGAACGACTTTGTAGAGCGTTTGTAGTGCCGATGTGTAGCGCGTGAGTTTGAGCAAACGAATCAAGCGGAAGACGCGCAAGAAACGCAAGTCAATGTGTTGGCTGACCAAGGCCTCGAGGACGAATGGCAAGATGGCCAACAAATCAATGATGGCTGAACCCGAGCGAATGTGCGCCCAACGACGCATGCGCAAGTGCTTGTAGTCGGGGTTTTCGGGGGCGGTGTAAACGCGCGCGATGTATTCGATGGTGAAGATCGTGAATGCCATCAAGTCAATGACATGAAACTCCACCGCAAACAATGCACGGATTGACTCAACGGATTCAAAGATTACGCAGGTGATCGACAGAGCCACCCAGAACACTACGAAGTTATCGACGTAGGCATGTAGGCGACCCGAGTGTCCTGTGGGTACAAGCAAGGCAAACAACTTGGCGCGGAAGCTTCGATCGGCGTTGAGCTCTTGAAACTCATGCCAAGCTGGAATGATTTGGCGTGAGAGCTTGAACATTCGCGCCAATCGCATGATTCGCAGAACGCGCAACATTTCCACATCCACATCGACAAAGCGAGCAAAGTAGAAGGGTGCGATGGCGATCAAGTCAATCAGCGCATAAAAGCTAAGCGCATAGCGCAGGCGTGGAAAACTTTTACCCGCGTAATCTGGGTTTAGGTGCGCTGTTGCTATACGCATCACATATTCGGCGGTGAAGATGCCAACGGTGATGACGTCAAACAAATGGAACCAGTGTTTGTAGTCGTTGTAGATCTCGGGTGTGTTTTCGATGAGAACTGCAATCACACTCGCCACGATCAAGAACGCAATGGTGCGCTCAACTTGGCGTTGAAAGCCATGCTTGAACTCTGGGTCAAATACCCATTTGTAAAAACTGGCGAGAGGCGAGGTGTGATGTGTGGTCATCGTTTGTTTTGTTCAATGATGAGTTCACGCAAGGCGGTCACTTCTTTACGCAACTCTTGCAATTCATCTTGTACGCTGAGTTGGTGGCTGTGATCACGATGGTCTTTCTCTTTGTCAGCGGTGATCGAATCTACGATCACAGCAATGAACAAATTGAAAATGATGAACGTGGCGATCAAGATGAAGAAGATGAAAAATACCCAAGAGTAGGGGAACACTTCCATCACAGGACGGGCAATGCCGTCAGCCCAACTCTCGAGGGTCATCACTTGGAATAAAGTGAAAGCGCTAGTGCTCAAACTGCCAAACCAATCTGGAAAGTCTTTGTGATACAGATTGGTGGCAATGACCGAAGCAACGTAGAAGATGATCATGATCAGGCCAAATACAGAGCCCAAGCCTGGCAATGAACTGAGCAAGCCACCCACAACCTTGCGCATGCTCTCGACCTTGTTGATGAGGCGCAGTACCCGCAATACGCGCAGTGCACGCAACACAGCCAGCGAGCCAGAAGCAGGCACCAAGGCAATGCCGACGACGATGAAGTCAAACACGCACCAAGCGTCTTTGAAGAACGAGAAGCCGCGTGCTGCAATGAGCAACACGATTTCTAAAATGAAAATGCCCAAGATGACGTGGTCGAGCAAAAACAATTCATGACCCCATGTGTCCATCACCTCATGGTTCGTCTCAATGCCCAGAATGGCAGCGTTGATGACGATGAGAAAAACCAAGAAATGTTGAATGGCATGGTGTGTGATGAATTGTTCAATTCGTCCGCGCCAAGTGAGCGTATCGGTAGTGCTTTGCATAACTAAATCAGAGTCAGAAATGTTGGATGGAAAATAACCGCTCACTCTACCTGATTGCGTTGGGTATGCTTTGATTTGGTGCAGCTAAGGTGTTGTTTTGCGATGTTGTGAGCAACTCAAAAACTTTCAAATTTCTCAGAAATATTTACGTTCTGTTTTGTAATCTTTTGAAGTAAAAAATCTCATTGAGACAGTTGTATTTCATTCTCCATATACGGAAATAAATCCTAATTTGTTATTGCATGAGGGCTTACGCCAAGTTTTCAGCTGGCGAGTGATTCTTAAAATCTCTGCCAGTCCAAATTTTCCGTTTGGTTTACTTAAAGGAAAGATACACATATGCATGCAAATGTGCGTTACGAAGAGAATTCAGACAGCGTGATTCAACGCGTCTTCACAGACCCCACCAGCAAAGCGTTCACACGTTGGGTGGCCATGATCAACTTCTGGATTTTGATTTCGTGTTTGTCATTGGCTGGTGAGACCGTAGAGCCTTATGCCACCGTTCATGCGAGCTTGTTCAATTACATTGAATATGCCGCAGTGTTGTTCTTCACGATCGACTACCTCGGCAATTTGTACTTCGCCAAAGACCGCGTGAAGTACTTCTTCAGTTTCTGGGGCTTGGTTGACTTGATTTCGATCTTGCCAACTTACTTGAGCATCATGAATTTGACCGCCTTGCAAGGCTCTAAAGTTCTCCGTGTGTTACGCGTGGTTCGAGTGCTCCGAGTGTTGAAGATGGCACGTATTGCCTTGCAGCAGTTGGAAAAGAAGTTGGAAAGCTCCAACCCTATTCTGACCAACCTCAAGATCTATTTCATCGCTTTGTTCTCCGTGGTGATGATCTCCAGCACCTTGATGTACTACGTGGAAGGTGACTTGTACTCTGCAGATGCCATCACTTTGGGTCAAGCCAAATTGGATGCAGAAATCAAGGCCAACCCATTACCTGCTGACGCGCCTCCAGAAGCTGCCAAGTTCATGCCTGTGGACCCCATCAGTGGCAACCCAATCCCAGAAGATAAGCGTTTCTTTACATCTATCCCTGCAGCGATGTGGTGGTGTATGGTGACTTTGACCACCACTGGCTATGGCGACATGTTCCCACTCACCTTTGGTGGACGTGTGATTGCAGCGGTCACCATGTTGATGGGCTTGGTACTGTTTGGTATTTTGTTGAACATCGTGGGTAAAACCATCATGGTGTTGTTGTTCGGTGAACAACTCACAGAAGACAACACAGCACCTGCCACACGCGAAACGATTTTGCGCATGATGGTGAGCCGCAAATGGATTTCAGAGCACCGCGCTTATGAGTTGGAATTGATGTCTGAAGAAGAGATCAAGAACCACGCTAAGAACCTGTAAAGGTTTTGCCAACAAAAAGGCCGCTCTTAGAGCGGCCTTTTTTTTATGTCTGTTTAATTTATATGAACAACATAAATCCATTGATGGTGGAGAAGATGCCCATCAAGCCCAAAATGCAGGGCACCCAGAACAGCGCAGTGGTCCCAGTCAAAATGGCCACCGAGGTCAACACAATGGCTATTTGAAGCAGAGCTTCTGCGTAATCAAACCATGGGTCTTGGCGCAGGGCGATGTCACGCTCATGCTCGTGCTCTTTGGCTTTTTCCATCAGCTCTTTTTTGCCGTCACCGGTTTCAGGCTCAGACTCGTAGCGAGCAATGTTCTTCTCATAAGCTTCCAGCTTTTTCTCAGCCATTTGTTTGGCAGCAGGCGAAAGCTTGTCGCTGGCGAGTTGAATGCGTAGTTCATCCGCTGCGATTTTGTAATCGGTCTGACGAATGTTCTTGGCTTGGTAGAACGAGTAGGCGTTCGCAGCCAAGATGTTGTTGCTCATGCTTTCTTTAGAGGCATTGTTGCCGCCTAGGCTGGCAATGGCCAAACACATGGCCAAACTCGACACCAACATGGCGCAACGGGTGCGGAATGGATCGTTGCCGTGCTCTGGCAATTCGGTTTCTGGAGCTTCACTCATAGGTCTTCCTTTTTAGGGTTAGTCTGTTCTTCTGAGGATTTATTTTTGCGTTTGACAAAAATCTTATAGATAGCAAATACAGCCAATAGCACTGCCAAAACGCAAATCACCAGTTCGGCTGTGGTGAGTTGGTCTACAAACTGGTCGACATAGTCATACGTCGATAAGGGTGTGTAAACGTCTGGATTTTCTTGCTTGTATTTCTCGTAGGCGCGGTGGTCCATGGTGGCTCTCGCTTCGTTTTATTTAGATTGCTTATTGGCGTCAGAGATTTGTTTCTCTTCTTCCATTTGGTGTTTGATGGCTTCCACTTGCTCATCAGACATGCCCAGTTTGGCTTGCATGATTTTAAGTTGGGCTTGTTCTTCTTCTGTGACAACGCCGTCGGAAAGTACGTTTCTCACTTCCATTTCGTACAAAGCTTGACGTCGCTCAACTTGTGCGGTGTAGGCGGTGGCCACCACACCCGTCAAGATAGCCGCTAAGGCGATGGACAAGATTTGCGTGAAGATCACCAAGATCGTGCCAAAGAAGGTGACAGGGTCAACGTTGCCCCAGCCCGACACAATGGTGATGACAAACCAATGCATGGCTGCTGGAATGGAGGGGAAGACTTCAGGTTGTTCGTGACCTTCGATGATGTAGATCAGCGAGGAGAAAAGCAAGCAGCTGATGAACAGCAAGAACACGGCTGATGAGAAAGAGTCTTTCTCGGCTTTGACAGCAGCCACCATGTCTTCAAACGCGCTGTTGTAGCGAGAGAGTTTGAAAATTCGCATCAAACGGAACATCCGCAGCACGCGCAAGTCAGCGCCTGGGAAGAGCAGTTGCAAATAGAAGGGCACTGTACTTACAAAGTCGATGATGCCGTAGAAGCTGAATACGTATTCTTTGCGGCCATCCCATTGCGTGCCACCTGTACGCAGGTATTTTTCGCCGTAAGACCAGACGCGCATGACGAATTCGACCGAGAACACGGCCACGCTGAACATGTCGAATAGGTGAAACTCGTGCTCGAAGGCTTCATGGATTTCGGGGACCGATTCCAAGATGATGCCAATCACGTTGGCTACTACCAGCAAGGCAATGAAAATTTCAACGAAATGGCTGTACTTGTCAGGCACTTCGCCTTCCATGATTTCGTAGGTGCGGCGCTTGATGCGTTGATAAGTCGAGGGGATAGGAACTGCTGTGGTCATGGTGCGCTCATTCATTGGCGGACGATTTGTTTTTGGCGCGGAGCATCATGGCTTCGACTTGCTCATCGGTCAGGCGGTAGTGGGCTTGCAGTCGTTGCAGCGTTTCTTGCTCTTCTTCAGACATATTGCCATCTTTGAAAACTTCACGCAGCTGAGCTTCAAATGCTGCCTTCTTGCGTGCCACTTGGTTTGAGAAGGCCGAGGCCACGATACCCGTCATGATCGCGGCCATACACACGCCCAAAAAGCCGGTGATGAGCGCAATGGCTTCACCTGCCTTGGTCATGGGTTCAACGTTACCGTAGCCTGAGGTGATAGTGACGATAGACCAATAGATCGAGTGGGGGATCGTGCCGAAGAACTCAGGTTGCTGATGGCCTTCAGCGAAATGCATCAACGAGGCCGACACGATGGTGGCGATGGTCAACAAGAACACCGCAGAGCCAAACGCTTGGCGTTCTGAATGAATGGCATGAAACAAATCTTGCAGGGCCGTGTTGTACTTAGACAGCTTCAAGATTCGCAGCAAACGTAAGACGCGCAAAATGCGCAAGTCCAAGCCTGGCAAGAACATGTGCATGTAGTAGGGCATGGTGGCAAAGAAGTCAACCAAACCGAATGCGCTGAACATGTATTCAAAGCGACCTTTCCAAGCGCCGCCGTTTTCGCGGCTGTACTTGGCGCCCAATGACCAGACGCGAGAGATGTATTCACCCGTGAAGAACATCACGCTCCAAAATTCCAACTCATGGAAGAACTCTTTGAATTCAGCGTGAATTTCTGGGACGGAATCAAGGATCACAGCCGAGCAGTTGACGAGCACCACAAGGGTGATCATCCACTCAACGTAGCGGCTGGCCGTGTGCTTGGGCGAGCCGTCCAAGATTTCCATCAGGGAGGTTTTAAATCCTGTAGTCATGGCGAGGGTCTAACGAGTTTGATGTATGTCGTGTTGGAATAGAAAAGCGGCCACACATTGAAGCGTGGCCGCTTTGTTTGTGGCTTAAGCCTTACCTTGAATTTTTTGCCACAAGGCAAATTCGTTGGCAGTCAGGCGCTCGCCTTGCTGAGCCGCTTGGTCAAACTGCGTCGCATCCACTTGCACGCCCAGTTGTCGGATCTGGCCCAGCAACACTTTGTAGTGTTCCACGGCCAAGGCTGGGTTTTCGGCAATCTTGTGAATCGGCAGTGGGTTGCGCTCTTCGAGCTCGTGCTCTTTGATCACCACTTCAATCAGCTTGTTCACTTCTTCCACGGTCAAGTGCAAGCGTTTGGCTTCAGCACGGATGATGGCGGCTTCCGATTCGCTGATGTGGCCATCTTTCAGGATGGCGAACAAGTTGGCTTTCAACTGATCACGTTCTTTGACCAACTCATCGCTGAAGGCCGAGGCCAACAACGCAGCGGGGATCGCGAAGATACCAATACCCAACAGCGCCAAGACGCTGGTCATGGCACGGCCCATCGGTGTGACAGGTGAAATATCGCCATAGCCCACAGAGGCCAAAGTAATGACCGCCCAGTAGATAGAGGTAGGGATGTTCTCGAACTTCTCTGGCTGAGCGTCGTACTCAAACAAGTAGCCCAAGCTGGCGGTCAAGACCAACAGCAACATCATGATGAAGGTGGCAGCGCCCATAACTGGCCACTCGCGGACCACCACTTTGACCAATACCGCTGTGGCATCGCTGCCGCGGGTGAGTTTGAGCAATCGTGCCAAACGGAAGACTCGCAAGAAACGCAAGTCGATCAGGTGGTGCAAGAACACTTCTAAGAAGAAGGGCAAGATGGCCAAGAAGTCGATGAAGGTGGATGGGTTCTTGGCTTGTTTGAAGCGACCCAAGAAGGCGCCTTTGTAGCCAGGCTCTTCCACGCAAGCGTACATGCGCATGAAGTATTCCACCGTGAAGATGGCGACAGCCACTGCGTCCAGGATGACGAATTGCAGATGTAAAACGTAGTTGATGCTCTTGACCGATTCCAAGATCACGGCCATCACAGACAAGATCACCCACACACCGATGAACACTTCAAAGATGTGTTGCATGGTGCCGCCGTAGTTGCTGGGGAAAACCAATGCATGTACTTTTTGGCGGAAGGTGCGGCCTTTGTTGAGTTCTTGGAATTCAGCAATGGCTGGAATCAAGACACGGAACAACTTCAAAATCCGCAAGAGTCGCAGGAATCGGAGCACGCGCAAATCGATTGGGATGAAGGCCTTCAAGTAGAACGGCGCAACAGCCAAGAAGTCGATGATCGCAAATGGGCTGGTGACGAAACTGAAGCGCGCATTTTTGCGGTTCTTAAACTCTTCGTCTTCGGGGGCCAAGTACAGACGCAAGGCGTATTCAATGGTGAACACAGCCACAGAGAAGATGTCGAACAGCTCAAACCATGTGCGGTAGGGCTCGTACACCGCTGGCACGTGTTCAAACATCAAGCTGAACAAGTTACCGATGATCAGATAGCTGATCCACTTGTCGAGTTCTTTTTGGAAATTGCCAGGGATGTTTGGATCCAGCAACCACGAGTAGAGCCACTTGCGCATGGGCAAGTTGCGGTCAATGTTGGCTTCCTCGTCTTGACCCAGAATGGAATGGACGTCGAGGTCTTCTAGGAATTTGTCTTGTTTAGGGGTGTGCATGTCAGACCTCAGAATTCAAATTCAGCAACTTTGATGGCGTAGCCACCTTTATCGCAAACGGACAAGCGCAATTGCATCTTGTAGTCAATGGGATCGGCGTCGATTAACTGAGAAGCCACGAAAGGGGTGGCTGAGCCGGGAGGCGTAGGCATCAAGTCTTCCAACAGAATCGCGCCCATCAAGGTGCGGTCTTTGGGGTCACAAGCCGCCACAAAGTGTGGCGCCACGTTGAAGAATGGGTTGATCTGGTCTTTCAGCTCGGTGGTTTCCATGATGTGAGCCAAGCAAGCGCCCCATGTACCAGGCGTGCCAGGTTTAGCGTCTGCCGCTGGTTTGACGCCGCCCTTGCAAGCAGGGTGCTGTGTATTGGCTTCAAAGCGTGTGGTGCCGGTTTCGGTCAGCCAGGCGACCCAAGCTTCACCATTGCTTTTGGAGGTTTCAACCTTGATGGCTTCCTTGTAGTTGACGACTCCGAGCAGGGTGACTGCTACAACGACGAGAACTAAAAAGGCCAAAAAGAGCTTGTCTGCGGTGGTTGTGCCGAGGTTTTGATGCTCGGACGTGTGATCTGCGGAAGATGCCATGGATATCGCCATTGAAATGGTTGAAATCCGGCGGTTTTACTAGGTTTGAACAGCCGGGCGAAAGTGGCTTTGATGATATTCGCAAATGTTATGAATTTATCGAATTAACACTAGATATTCGGCGAACTTGCTGTTTTTAATGAATATTAAAGATGTAAAAAAAGCCGCTTTTGAAGCGGCTTTTTTATTTATCAAGATCAATGGTTTTGTGAGCCTCGATGCGCCCAACCTGTGGTGTGTTTTTCAATCATGCTGAACAACTCGTACATGATCATGGCCATTGCGCCCACCACGACTAAACCTGCAAAGGCCAAGCCCATTTGCATGGCTGAGCCTGCAGAAATCAGCAAGTAGCCAATGCCTTCGTTGGCGGCGGTCATCTCAGACACAGTGGTGCCTACAAACGCCAAGGTGATGGCGACTTTGAGCGAGCCGTAGAAGTAAGGCATGGAGCGGGGCAGGCCCACTTTGATCAACACGTCCCAGCGCTTGGCGCCCAGCACGCGCAACACGTCTTCGAGCTCGGGCTCAAGCGTGGCCAAGCCGGTGGCGATGTTCACCATGATGGGGAAGAAACTGATCAAGAAAGCTGTGAGGATGGCAGGGCCCACGCCAATGCCAAACCACACGACCAAGATCGGCACAAACGCAGCTTTGGGCAAAGCATTAAAGCCGGTCATGAGCGGGTAGACGGCGGCATAGGCCAAGGGCGAGCTGCCAATGACAAAGCCGAGCAAGACGCCCACCACGATGGCAATGCCAAAGCCCACCATGGTCACCCAGAAGGTGCGCCAAGCGTGGCCCGCAATGACGTCGCGGTATTCGACCATTTGTTCCCAAATGCGCAGTGGCGAAGGGAACACAAATTCGGACACGTTAAAGAGCGAACAGGCGGCTTGCCAAATCAGCAAGGTGGCCACGAGCAAGCCCCATGGGGCCCAAGTTTCAAGTTGTTTTTGATTCATGGTGTTCACTGCCCGAGGTTGGTGCCGTCTTTACGCATCGCGCCAATGTGGCCTCGCAGCTCGTGGACGATGTTGGTGAACTCGGGGGTGTAGGTCACCTCCAAGTCGCGGGGGCGAGGTAAATCAATGTCGCGCTTGACCACAAAGCGGCCTGGGCTCTTGCTCATGACATACACGGTGTCGGCTAAAAAGACGGACTCGCGCAAATCGTGGGTGACCAAGATGACGTTGAACTTTTGCATGGCGTGCAAATCACGCAAGATGCACCACAGCTCTTCGCGGGTGAAGGCATCAAGCGCACCAAACGGCTCGTCGAGCAACAACATCTTGGGCTCGTGAATCAAGGCGCGGCAAATGCTGGCGCGTTGTTGCATGCCGCCTGAGAGCTCCCACGGAAACTTGCGCTCATAGCCACTCAAACCCACGGTTTGGAGCAACTGAATGGCGCGGGCTTCGTACTCAGCCTTCTTCTCTTTGAAGTTGGAGCGGTAAGGCTCCACGATTTCCAAGGGCAGCAACACGTTGTCGAGCGTGGTGCGCCAAGGCAAGAGCGATGGGGACTGAAACGCCATGCCACTGATTTTGAGCGGGCCGTTGACGGGCTGGCCATCCACATAAATCTCGCCACGGCTGGGTTTCTTCAAACCCGTGGTGAGTTTCATGAAGGTGGATTTGCCGCAACCCGAAGGGCCAACAATGGCGATGAACTCGCCTTGTTTGACCTGCAGGTTGATGTCTTCCACCGCAAAGTGGTTTTGCGCCAACAACTCATCGTTGTAGGCAAGCCAGACGTTTTGAAAATCGACGAAGTGTTCGGGAGATGCGGTCATGCAGCAGGGCCTAGATTACTTCTTACCCTTGGGCAACACGTCGAGTTCTTTGGCGGTTGGCAAGAAAGAACCGTTCCACACATCGTCTGCTTTGACGCGGGTTTTGGTGTTGAACGCGTCAGACACTTGAGAAGCCATCAAGCTCAGGCGTGGGCCTTTGACTTGACCAAAGCCTTCAGCGCGTGCGTCTGGGCTGTTGATGACGGTGTCGATGGCCAGCTTCAAGCGGCGTGTTTCGAGTTCGCTGTTGATGATGCCGTCGCGGGCTTTGACTGTTTCGATGGCTTTGGCTGGATCAGCGATCACGTCCTTTGCACCTTTGGCAAATGCTGCCAAGAAGGCTTTGAGGGCGGCTGGGTTTTCTTTGATCAGCTTAGGCGAAGCGATGATGGCGTTGCCATACAGCTTCACGCCGAAGTCTGGGTATTGCATGACGACCACATCGTCAGCTTTGACGCCGCGGGCTTCGATGTTGAGCAATGACGTGAATGTGAAGCCAGTGATGGCGTCCACATCGCCACGGACCAACATGGTTTCGCGCAAAGGTGGGTCCATCGACACCCAATTCACAGCGCCGATGCTGTTGGCTTTGGCGAAGATGGGGAATGCGCGACGGCCAGCGTCGAACACGGGCGCACCGAGCTTTTTGCCTGCCAAGTCGGCAGTGGTTTTGATACCAGATTTTTTCAACGCCATCACCGAAGCTGGTGTGTTGTTGTAAACCATCATCACGGCTACAGGCTTGTTAGGTGCGTCTGGGTTGTTGGCGTGGAATTCCATCAAGGCTGCCAAGTCAGCAAAGCCAATGTCATAAGCACCTGAGGCCACGCGGTTGACCGCGCCGCCAGAGCCGTTGCCTGCATCGACGGTCACGTCGAGCTTGGCGTCTTTGAAATAGCCTTTGGCCACAGGCACCAAGAAGAAAGCGGCAGGGCCTTCAAATCGCCAGTCGAGTTGAAATTTCAATGGGGTGGTTTGTGCAGAAGCGCCTGCAAAACTGGCGGCCAGTGCCAAGCCGAGGGTGGTTTTGATGAAGGTGCGTTTGATCATGTGTGCCTCTGAAAAACAAAATAAAGAAAGGTGATTGCGTCCTACCTTGCAATAAAGGTGCCCATTGGAAAGCGCCTTTTTGCTCTTGCTGGGCGCGAATTGTGCGCGACTTTGGTTTGTATACAAGCTGACGACGCACCAACACGGTGAGGTGCACATCCGTGGTGCGCATCTCTGCTTTTGTTTGCACATGAAAAAAGCCAGCGCAGTGGCTGGCTTTGGAAGGGTTGAACAGCTGGGCGGCTTATTCAGTGTCCACAGTTTTGTGGTGCTGCGCTGATTTGAGTTTGCCCCAAGCCAAGACAATCACGGCACCAGCAGCCGCGCAAGCAAAGTGGAACCACTGGTTGGCTTGGCCGAATTCGCGAAGCACCACGTCGTTGGCCACAGTCTCGCCACCCACCCAACCGATCAAGCATGCACCCAAGGTGATGATGACGGGGTAACGCTCCATGAGTTTGATCATCAAGGTGCTGCCAAAGATCACCAGTGGGATGCTAATGGCCAAGCCGATGATCAACAGCACTTCATCGCCTTTTGCGGCAGCGGCCACGCCAATGACGTTGTCCAAGCTCATCACCAAGTCTGCGATCAGGATGGTGCGAATGGCAGAGAACAAATTACTGTGCTCGCTGGCTTCTTCTTCGTTTTCTTCTTCTGCTTCCAACAGTTGTGCACCAATCCACAGCAGAAGCAAGCCGCCGATGATTTGCAGGTATTCCAAAGCCATCAACTTGGCGGCAATCACGGTCAAGCCAATACGCAGCACTACAGCTGCGCCTGAACCGAACATGATGGCTTTCTTTTGTTGCTCAGGTGGCAGGCCGCGCGCAGCTAAGGCGATCACCACAGCGTTGTCGCCAGACAAAAGGATGTTGATCCAAGTGATCAGCAGCAAGCCTAGCCAAAAGTCAGTGCTTTGCAGGTATTCCATGTGTAATTTGCTCCAAGGGGGAATTTTTGTAACGGCAGGCCTCATGGGCTGCTCTTAATGAGTGATAAGTGTAACGGCGCTGTTTTGCAAGCATCGTTGGTATTACTGCTTATGCGACAGACCGTGGAAACACTAGGTACACAAAGGCTTTGGCCAAATAAAAAGCCCGCTGCAAACAGCGGGCTTTTGACAAGCAAGTGCTTGAGGGGTTTAGTGGCTGTCGGCTTGACGCGCTGCTGCTACTGCAGCTGAGTCGTCTTCGGATGCACCGTTGAAGAACAGGTTCAACAAGACGGCAGAGATAGACGCCAACAAGATGCCCGACTCAATCAGTGGGTGCAAGTTGTGTGGCATCCATTGCTTGAAGTTAGGGGCGATCAGCGGAATCATGCCGATGCCAATGGAGATCGCCACCACCAAGCTGTTAAAGCGGTTGGTCTTGAAGTCCACGCCGCCCAAGATGCGAATGCCGGTGGCGGCCACCATGCCAAACATCACCAAGCCAGCGCCGCCCAACACCACAGTGGGCAAGGACTCAACCAAAGCAGCCATCTTAGGAATGACACCCAAGATGATGAGGATGATGCCGCCGGCCACGCACACAAAGCGGCTCTTCACGCCAGTGACGGCGACGAGACCAACGTTTTGCGAGAAGCTGGTGTAGGGGAAGGTGTTGAAGATGCCGCCAATTAGCGTGCCCAAACCATCGGTTCGCAAACCGCGGGTGAGTGCGGCGCGGTCCACATGACGGTCGGTCATCTCGCCCAAAGCCAAGAACATGCCGGTGGATTCGATCATCACCACGATCATGACCAAAGTCATGGTGAGGATGAGCACGGGGTCAAACACAGGCATACCAAACTGGAATGGAGTGACGATGCCAAACCATTCAGCCTTGCCCACTTTGTCAAAGTTCATCAAGCCCATGCTGGTAGCCACGACGCCACCAATGACGATGCCCAAGAGGACGGAGATGTTGGCAATGAAGCCTTTGGCGAACTTAGAAATCATCAAGATAGACACCAGTACCAAGGAAGCAATGCCCACGCCAGTGAGGTCGGCGTATTTGGGATTAGGCATCTTGGCCATCAGGGCCAAATCTTTGGGCACGGCTGGCAAAGTTGAGCCAGGCGCAGAGGCTGCGGCTGCAGCGTCGGCCAGCCACTTGGCGTGCTCTGGGTTGACGATGGAAGGCGCTGTGGGGCCGAAGGGGTTGCCGAAAATCCAGTTGATGCCAATGCGCATCAAGCTGATACCGATGACGGCAATGATGGTGCCCGTCACAACGGGCGGGAAGAAGCGCAACATGCGGCTCACCAGCGGCGCGATGAGGATGGATATAGCACCCGCGCCCATGATGGCGCCGAAGATCATTTGTGCACCTGTGTCGCCAGGGTTAGCACCGGCCATGGCCACCATTGGGGCGACGGCAGCAAAGGTGACGCCCATCATGACGGGCAAGCGAATGCCAAACCATTGGGTCGCACCCCAAGACTGAATGAGCGTGACCAAGCCACACACAAACAAGTCAGCAGAAATGAGCATGGCCACTTGTTCAGGGCTGAGCTTCAAAGCGCGGCCCACGATGAGTGGCACAGCCACAGCGCCTGCGTACATGACGAGCACGTGTTGCAAGCCTAAAGCGGCGAGCTTGCCAGTGGGCAAGTGTTCGTCGACGGGATGGGCGGATTGGGTCATCGTTTTTCCTTTGGAATTTTTCGCATACAAAACTGTATACAAAATATGCTCGGGTTGTTTTACGGAGAAACCCTATTTTTTGGTTTCTTTGCTGTGCTCGCTGTAGGCGAAGGCAGTGGGCAGGTTCCTCATGCTGGGGTACCAGAAATCGTCACCTGCCCACTGCCTTCACCTACAGACTGCGGTGAGCAGTTTTTCGGATGAAACAGTTGAGCCGCTTGGGTGCGGCGGCCAACGATTTCTGGTACTCCAGCATGAGGCGGCCGCCGCACCCAAGTGGCTCAACGCTCTCCGGAGAGAGCCCTCACGAGTTAAATTTAGTTCAACAAATCCAAGAGAGTGCGCGCCACCACCTTGGTCGCCCGACGCACATCTTCCAACATCACGCGCTCATCGTTGCGCTTGGCGTGGCTCTCCAGCACGGTGCGAGGTCCCGCGCCGTAGATGACGCCAGGAATGCCTTGCGCCACATACAAGCGCACATCTGTATAAAGCGGTGTGCCCACAGCGGGGATGGGTTCGCCAAACATGTGTTCGCCGTGTTTTTGGATGGCATCTACCAAGGGCTTGTTGCCAGCCAGTGGGACCATGGCCTTGGCAAGCAACAGGCGTTTGATGTCGACCTTGAGTTGTTTGCCGCCACGGGGCGGGTTGAACGAAGCGGCTGCGTCTTCGATGGTTTTGCGAATGGACGCTTCCACTTCAACGGGGTTCTCTTCTGGAATCATGCGGCGGTCGAGTTTGAACACGACCTTGCCGGGCACGACGTTGGTGTTGGTACCGCCGGTGATTTGGCCCACGTTGAGGTAGGGGTGGGTGATGCCTTCGATCTTCGATGTGGTTTGTTTGTACCCCTCATTGAGCGCGTGCAGGGCGTTCAAGATGTGCACCGCACCTTGCAATGCATCTGTGCCGCTATCGGGAATGGCGGCGTGGGCCATTTCGCCTTGCACGGTGACTTCCATTTGCAAGCAGCCGTTGTGGGCGGTGACCACTTGGTAGCTAAAGCCTGCGGCAATCATCAAGTCGGGTTTGGTCAGGCCGTGTGACAGCAACCAGCCTGGACCTTTTTCGCCGCCAAACTCTTCGTCGTAGGTGAAGTGCAGCTCGACGCCGCCTTTCAACGGCAAGCCCAAAGATTCGAGTGCGCGTGTGGCAAAGGTGAAGGTAGAAAAATCGCTCTTGCTCACCGCCGTGGCTCGGCCGTACATTGCGCCGTTTTCGATTTCAGCGCCGTAGGGCTTGTGCGTCCAGCCTTCGCCCGGAGGGACCACATCGCCATGTGCATTGAGCGCAATGGTTTTGCCGCCCTCTGCAAACTTGCGGCGCACGATCAGGTTGGTGATGCTTTCCAAACCATAGGCTTTCACTTCGTCAGCAGGCACGGCGTGCTTTTCGGCTTCGTACCCAAAGCTGTGCAGCAACTCGGCGGTGCGCTCGGCGTGCGGGGCGTTGTTGCCGGGCGGGGTGTCGGTGGGGACTTGCACCAAGGCTTGCAAGAACTTCACTTGCTCGTCAAAGTGCGCGTCGATCCAAGCGTCGAGTTGGGCGTATTGGGTTTGGCTCATGGTGTGTCTCTTATAAGTTGTGCAGCAAGTGCATGAAGGCGTCGACGCACAGTTGCATGTCATCGCTCGTTGTCGATTCAAGCGGGTTGTGGCTGATGCCAGCGTTTTGGCCGCGCACAAACAACATGGCTTGGGGCATCACCTCATGCAGCTTCATCGCGTCGTGGCCAGCGCCGCTGGGTAGGTGGAACACAGGCACGCCCAAGCTTTGCACGGCGTTTTCCCATGCGGCTTGTAGCTTGGCGTCGCTCGGTGCGGCGCTGGCGCGCATGGTTTCTTCGAGGGTGTAGTGCAGGCCACGGCGTTCGCAAATGGCTTTGAGTTCGGCCAGCACATCGTGCATCAGGCTGTCACGCAGTTCATTCGTAGTGGCACGTAGATCGAGGCTGAATTGGCAGCGGCCGGGCACCACGTTGATGGAGCCATTGGGCACAGTCAGCATGCCGATGGTGCCTACCAAGTTTGGTACTTGGGCGGCGCGCTTTTCAACGTACAACGCAAGTTCGGATACAGCGGTGGCAGCATCGCGGCGGCGGTCCATCGGCGTGGTGCCTGCATGGCTGGCCATGCCCACCACTTCGCCCACAAAACGCACGCTGCCGTTGATGGAGGTGACCACGCCCAGTGGAATATCCAGCTCGTTGAGCACAGGGCCTTGTTCGATGTGAACTTCCACAAAGCCCACATACTCGGCTGCATTGCGGGTGAGCTTGGGAATGTCGTTGATGTTCAAACCTGCGTGCTTCATGGCTTGGCGCATCGTGATGCCATCTGCATCTTTTTGGTCCAGCCACTCGTTTTTAAAGTCGCCCACCAAAGCGCCAGAGCCGAGGAAGGTGGCTTTGTAGCGTTGGCCTTCTTCTTCGGCAAAGGCCACGACTTCGAGGTTGAAGGGCAAACGCTTGCCCGCACGTGCCAGTTCGCGCACACAGGCCATGGGCACAAAGATGCCTAGGCGGCCGTCGTACTTGCCGCCGTTGCGCACGGTGTCGTAGTGCGAGCCGGTCATCAGGATTTTGGCGTTGTGTGACGCTGCTTTGTAAACACCCACCACGTTGCCCACGGCGTCGATGTGCACCTCGTCAAAGCCACAGGCCTTCATGCCCAGCTTAATCGTGCGGGCGCATTTCAGGTGTGCGTCGGTCAGGTAAGTCACGGTCAGTTCTTCGCGTGCGGCGTGCGGTGCTTGTTTGTTCATCGCACCGACATCGCTGAATTGGGCCAGCCATTCGTGCCAGTCCCACACCTCGTGTCCCAGCGCGGGTTCGTAGCCCAGCTTGTCGTTGAGGCGAATCTCCACGATGCGGTGGATGTTGCGCAAGCACTCGGCCAGCTCGTAGTCGGGGTGGTTGTGCAGGCGGCGCTCGAAGGTGCTGATGATTTGCTGTTTGTTGAGGCCAGAGCCACGCGGGCCGCGCACGGCCAAGATGAACGGGAAACCAAACTTGGCGTTGTAGCTGGCGTTGAGTTGCTGGATGTGCGCGAACTCTTCAGGGGTGCAGTGGGTCAGGCCCGCTTTGGTCTGTTCGTTGGTCGATTCAGCAGTGAGGCTTTTGGTCACCATCGCTTTGCCAGCCAACTCAGGGTGGGCACGCACCAAGGCGAGCTGGGGTGCGCGGCCTGCGTGTTCGAGCACTTTGACCATCGCGTGCTTGAGCGCAGCGGCTGAGGCAAAAGGGCGCTCGTCTAGGGCTTGGGCTGCAATCCAGTCGGAGTGTTCGTACAAGCCTGTCAGCAGGGCTGCAGCCTCAGCATGGGGGAGGGTGTTGATTTGGTTCAGCGTGATGTGCGAGTGGCTCATGTGTTTGTCCTGCTAATTAGTTGCCGCTGTACGGATGCACTTGCTTCCAGTGGCGCGCGATGTCGATGCGGCGGGCCACCCACACGCGGTCGTGCTTGGCGATGTGGTCTAAGAACTTTTGCAGTGCCACGATGCGGCCGGGTTTGCCCAGCAAGCGGCAGTGCATGCCGATGCTCATCATCTTGGGGGCTTCATCACCCTCGGCATACAGCGCATCAAAGCTGTCGCGCAAATACACAAAGAAGTCTTCCGCTTGGCTAAAGCCTTGGGGCAGGGCAAAGCGCATGTCGTTGCAGTCAAGGGTGTAAGGCACGACGAGTTGGGGCACGACGTCGCCATTGGTTTTTTTGACCTTCATCCAAAAGGGCAGGTCTTCGCCGTAGTAGTCGCTGTCGTATTCAAAGCCGCCGTGGTCGGCCACAAGGCGGCGGGTGTTGGGGCTGTCGCGGCCGGTGTACCAGCCTGCGCCATGAATGCTGTTGCCGTGCGTGGTGTGGGTCAGGCGTTCGATGATTTCGATGCCTTTGTTCATGTGTGCACGCTCGGTGGTTTCGTCGGTGGTTTGGTAGTTGATCCAGCGGTAGCCGTGGCAGGCAATTTCGTGGCCCAGTTCTACAAACGCAGCGGTGAGTTCAGGGTGGCGCTCCAGCGCCATGCTCACGCCAAACACGGTGAGTGGCAGGCCACGTTTTTCAAACTCGCGCAAGATGCGCCACACGCCCACGCGTGAGCCGTATTCGTAAATGCCTTCCATGCTCAGGTGGCGGTCGGGAAAGCTGGGTGGGTTGAACATCTCGCTCAAAAACATCTCGCTGCCGGCGTCGCCGTGCACCGTGGCGTTCTCGCCGCCTTCTTCGTAGTTCAGCACAAACTGCACCGCAATGCGGGCTTGGTTGGGCCATTGCGCGTGAGGCACTTCGCGACCGTAGCCCACGAGGTCACGAGGGTAGGCGGCGGTGCTGTCGTAGGTGGCGTTGGGGTTTGACATGCAATAACTCCGTATTTGAATAAGCGCAAGCGCTTAGGCCAACGCCATAGCGATGTCGTTGCTAGGCACTTTGCGGTCGAGGGCCAAGCCTTCTTCCACGTTGCGCAAGTGGTCGTCCATCAGCTTGACGGCCAAGGCTTCGTCTTTGGCGATGATGGCTTTCAAAATGTCTGAATGCTCTTCGGCCGAGTGCTCAGCGGCATTGGCGCTTTGGTACATCAGCGTGATCAGGGCGCAACGTGAAATCAACTCGCCCAAAATTTGCGCAAGCACTTGGTTGCCCATCAGCTCGGCCATGCGCACATGGAAGTCACCCAGCAAGTCGGTACGACCGGCCACGTCGCCGCGGCTGACGGCGGCTTTTTCTTCGGCCACGTGGTCTTTGAGGGCTTTGATTTGTGTGGGCGTGACGTTGCGCACAAAGCTGCGTGTCATTTCTATTTCGATCATGCGACGCACGGCAAACACTTGGCGGGCTTCATCCGAGGAAGGGGTGGCCACAAACGCGCCGCGAGCGGGCTCCATGCGGATGAGGCGTTTTTGCACCAGTTGAAACAGCGCTTGGCGAATGAGCGTGCGCGACACGCCAAAGTGGTCGGCCAGTTTTTGTTCAGCCAGTTTGGTGCCGGGGTGCAGGCGATGCTCCACAATGGCTTTGGTGAGGGCGTCCACAATGCTGCGGGTGGCGGTTGAGCTGTCCATTTGGAATCTCCGGCAAATTCACTAGAGTCTGATGATAGACCCAAATGGAAAAATTGTATACACTTTCGGTCGACCAAGCCGGTCGCTAACCAATTTTCGGAGCATTTCATGGGATTGAGCACACACGTTTTAGACACCATGCATGGCGGCCCCGCAGCCGGTATGAAAGTGTCCCTGTTCACCACCACCGATGACGGCCAAGCCACTCTGGTCAAGTCGTTCACCCTGAACCACGATGGCCGCAACCCCGATGGCCCGCTGTACGACAACGACAGTTTGAAAAAAGGCACTTACCGCTTGGTGTTTGACGTGAAGGGCTACTTCGCTTCAAAGAACGTGCAGTTGCCTGAGCCCAATTTCTTGAACCAAGTCAGCCTTGACTTTGGCGTGGCCCACACCGACCAGCACTACCACGTGCCTTTGTTGGTGAGTCCTTGGAGCTACTCCACCTATCGTGGTTCGTAAGTCGCACTTACGGGTAACTCCCGTCAAACTTTCATCTAAAGACAACAACTTCACCAATAATGACGAATTAATCAATTTCGTCGTTATTGGAGATTTGCCTTGGAGAAGTTTGACCTCTGCGTGATCGGCTCTGGCCCATCTGGTTTTGCGGCCGCGATGCGCGCCATCGACTTTGGCAAACGCGTCGCCCTGATCGAGCGCGGCAAGGTGGGCGGGGCGGGTATTTTTGACGGCGCACTGTCATCCAAAACGCTGTGGGAGCTGTCGGAGAGCTACAAGCTCACCCACAACACCAACCTTGGCTACACGGTGTACGACTCAGAGGTGCACTTTGGCAGCGTGATGCAGCAAGCGCACCGCGCGGTGGCTGAGAAGCATGTGCAACTCAAGCAGCAAATTGCGTATTTTCAAAAAAGTGGGCAGCTCAAGTTTTTCAATGGCCACGCCAAGTTCGCGTCTAAAAACGAAGTCAACATCATCGACGCCGAAGGCAAGATCCAAACCATTTGGGCCGACAACACGGTGATGGCTGTGGGCAGCCGCCCACGGTATTTGCCCAACATTCCGATCGACGAAAAAATCATCATGACCAGCGACGGTGTGTCGTCGTTGCCGGATTTCCCGAAGAGCATCGTGATCTTGGGTGCGGGTGTGATTGGTTGTGAATTCGCCACCATCTTCTCGAACTTTGGCAAAACCAAGGTGTACTTGATCGACAAAGAAGAGCGCATCTTGCCCTTCGAAGACGAAGACATTTCTCGCGCCGTGGCTGCCAACATGGAAGGCAATGGCGCGGTCATTCACCACGGTGCATCGCTCGAAAAAATGAGCGTGGTCAATGGCAAGGTCGAGTACGTGCTCAACTTCAAAGATGGACGCAAAGAGACCCACACCGTTGAGAAAGCTTTGATTTCTGTGGGCCGCGTGTCCAACAGCGAAAACCTTGGCCTCGAAGCCGCAGGCGTGGTCTTGAACGACCGAGGTTGCATTGACGACGAGCACACCCGCTCGAATGTGCCCAATATTTATGCCGTGGGCGACTTCACGGCCGACATCTCGTTGGTCAACGTGGGCGAGTTGGAAGGCCGCCATGCGGTGGAGCGCATGTTTGGCCAGCCAGCCAGAGAACTGGTGTACGAAAACATTTCCACCATCATGTTCTTGAACCCCGAGGTGGCGGCAGTGGGCTTGAACGAAACCCAAGCCCGTAAAAAGAAGATCCCTTATCGCGTGGCGCAGATGAACTACCGCTATGTCAACCGCGCCATTGCGATGAGTAAGGTCGATGGGTTCTTCAAAATTTTGGTGTCAGATGACGCAGACATGAAGATTCTGGGCTTGCGTGTGATGGGCAACCACGCGTCCAGCACCATCATGGCCGTGGCTTTGATGATTTCGATGGACATTGGCATCGAGCATTTGGCCGAGCTGATCTTCCCGCACCCGTCTATACCCGAAGGTATTCAAGAGTGCGCGCGCATGCTGATGGGCAATTCGATCGTCAAACCAGAGGTGTTTAACCTAGACGTGCGCTGCTACCGCGTGGACGCGGAAGGTCGCGTCGAAGACCTGTGATCGTGCTCAGTCGAGTTTGACCTTGGAGAGGTCAAACAACGGCTTGGGCATTTCCAGCTTCATGCCTTCCAAGGTTTGCACCAACAGCTCGGCTACAAACAAATCGCGGTAGGGTTTGGAGTCGGCGGGCACGATGTACCAAGGCGAATCGGTGGTGCTGGTCGCTGCAAGTGCGTCTTCGTAGGCCTCGGCAAACTTGGGCCAGAGTTGACGGTCTTCAAAGTCGGAGGGCTGGAGTTTCCAGTGCTTTTGCGGGTCGTCTAAGCGTGATTGCAAACGTTTCTTTTGCTCGGCTTTCGAAATGTGCAAATAGCACTTGACCACGGTGATGCCCGCGTCGTGCATTAGGGCCTCAAAGTGTTTGATGTTTTCGTAGCGTTTTTCGCAGGTGTCTTTTTTGACCCAGCCCCGCACACGGGTGACCAGCACGTCTTCGTAATGGCTGCGGTTGAAGATGACCATTTCGCCCAGAGTTGGCGTTTTTTGGTGGATGCGCCACAAAAAGTCGTGGCTTTTCTCTAAGTCGCTGGGGGCGCCAAAAGCTTCGGCCCGCACGCCCAAGGGGCTGATGTGGGTAAACACACTGCGGATTACGCCGTCTTTGCCGGCTGTATCCATGCCCTGAAACACCACCAACAAGCCTTGTTGCTTGCCTGCATGCAGGGTGCCTTGCAACTTGTTGAGCTTGTCGCCAAGCTTGCGCATGCTGCTTTGCCACGCCTCGTCTGTGGGCAAATCTTTGGCTTTGGGCAAGGTGTCAAAGTCGTGGAGCTTGAAGCTGCCTTTGGGTTTGACACGCCAGTGGGAAAAGTCTTTGTGTTCCATAGGCTCAGTGTAGGGACTTTGATTTAGCTATTTAGTCCGCTGAACTCCTAAATATTTGTATACCAAGCGGCATACCTGGTGCGGATTTGGGGTGCTTGTCACTAAAATTAGGGGTTCTTTCCCCAGATTCCCACACCCCACACCATGACCCAAGTCACCAACACCGTGCGTTTTGTGCTCGACGGCAAAATTGTCGAAGCCCAAGGCGCCCGTCGCACCACCACCGTTCTCGATTACCTGCGTGAGCAGCTCCACCGCACTGGCACCAAAGAAGGTTGTGCCGAGGGCGACTGCGGCGCTTGCGTGGTGATGGTGGGTGAACTCAATGCCGCTGGCACGGGCGTGGACTATGTGGCCACCAACGCGTGTATCCAGTTGTTGCCTTCGCTCGATGGCAAATCCATCAAAACCGTAGAGAGCTTGAAGAAGGCCGACGGCACGCTGCACCCCGTGCAAGACGAGATGGTCAAGTGCCACGGCTCGCAGTGCGGCTTTTGCACTCCGGGCATCGTGATGAGCTTGGTGAACTTGGTGCAAACCAACACCTCGCCCGTGCGCCAAGAAATCACCGACGCCCTGAGTGGCAACTTGTGCCGTTGCACAGGCTACGCGCCCATCATCGACGCGACAGCCAAAGCTTGCGAGAAAAAGTCGGCTTTGAAAGTAGACGACAGCGCCGACTTGCCATTGCTCAAAGAAATCAAGCGTGCCAGCACACCGACCATGAGTTTGGACGGCGAGATCATCGTCCAGCCCGTGGTGCGTACCCGCAAGGGCAACGAGTTTGTGTCACCCGCCACCTTGGCCGAAGTGGCTGACTATTTGGTCAAGCACCCCACCACCACTTTGTTGGCAGGCAGCACCGAAATCGGTTTGCAAGTGAACAAGCAGTTCGCACGCCCTGACCACATCATGTACTTGGGCAACGTCAAAGAGCTGCGCCAAGTGGCAGAGACTGACAAGGTTTGGCGCATTGGCGCAGCGGTGTCGCTGGCCAAAGTGGAAGAGCTGGTCGCCAAGGCTTACCCCGACTTCGCCGAAGTGCTGCGCCGCTTTGGCTCGCCCCCCATCCGCTCCACGGCGACGCTGGCAGGCAACATTGCCAACGGCTCGCCCATCGGTGACTCCATGCCTTGCTTGCTGGCGCTGGGTGCTAACTTGGTGTTGCGCCGTGGCGAGAAGACCCGCAACGTGTTGCTGGAAAACTTCTACACCGGCATGAAGAAAAGCGTGCTCGAAGCCGGTGAGTTCATCGAAGCGGTCGAGCTGCCCAAGCCAGTGGCTGGCCAAGTGTTCCGCGCCCACAAGGTGAGCAAGCGTTTTGAGCAAGACATTTCGGCCACGTGTGCCGCCATTAGCTACACGCTCAAAGGCGACAAGCTGTCTGGTGTGAAGCTGGCCTACAACGGCCTGAGCCCATTCCCAGCGCGTGCGCCAAAACTCGAAGCCGTGCTGGAAGGCAAATCACCAGCCGACGTGAAAGCCGCTGATTTGGATGCCGTGATTGCATCCAGCTTCACCGCTCGCGACGGCTTGCGTGCCACATGGGCATACCGCGCATTGGTGGCTCGCAACTTGGCTTTGGAATTCATCGAAGAACAGAAAGAGGTGGCTTGAATGAACGCTCCTACCGCACTCAAAAACCTGCAGCCTGTTTCAGGCGTTCAGCAAGGCACCGACGTGGTCCACGAGTCTGCCCACTTGCACGTGACTGGCTCTGCCACTTACATCGACGACATCCCTGAGCACGCGGGCACTTTGTATGCCGCGCTCATCTTGTCGCCCGTGGCGCATGGTGAGTTGATTGGCGACGGCATTGACCGCGAAGCCATCCTCAAAGAGCACGGCGTCGTAGCCGTCTACACCGCCAAAGACATCCCCGGCGAAAACAACTGCGGCCCCATCGTGCATGACGACCCCTTCCTCGCCGCTGGCAAGGTCGAGTTCGTCGGCCAAGCCGTGGCCGTGGTGGTGGCGCGCGACATGCTCTATGCACGTGAAGCCGCTAAAAAAGCTAAGGTGTTGGTGAAAGAACTCAAGCCCATCTTGACGGTGGAAGAGGCGATGGAAGCTAGCAGCTTCATCATGCCGCCCAAAGGCATCACACGCGGTGATGCCGCCGCTGCCATTGCGAATGCACCTCACAAAATCAAAGGCACAACCCGCACCGGCCAGCAAGAGCAGTTCTATCTGGAATGCCAAATCACCTATGCGGTGCCTAAGGAAGACGGCCAGCTCACGTTGTACGTGTCAACCCAGCACCCCGACGGCAACCAACGCGAAGCCGCACATGCATTGAACCTGCACACCAACGACGTCGAAGTGATTTGCCGTCGCATGGGTGGTGGTTTCGGTGGCAAAGAGGGCAACGCCAGCATCTTCAGCCAAAGCGCCGCCTTGGCTGCGTTCAAACTCAACAAGCCCGTCAAGCTGCGCATCAACCGTGATGACGACATGACCATCACCGGCAAGCGTCACGATTTCCGCATCGACTACGAAGTGGGCTTTGACGACAACGGCCGCGTCTTGGGCGCAGACATCACGCTCATGTCACGTTGCGGTTACAGCACCGACTACTCAGGCCCTGTGAACGACCGCGCTTGCTTGCACATCGACAACAGCTATCACATCCCCGCGTTGAAGTTGGTGAGCCACCGCTGCAAAACCAACACGCAAAGCGCCACCGCTTTCCGTGGTTTCGGCGGCCCACAAGGCATGTTCGGCATCGAAACAGTGATGGACGAGATTGCGATGACTTTGGGCAAAGACCCATTGGAAGTGCGCAAGCTCAACCTCTACAAAGACCCCGCCATCAGCGGCACGCCTGACACCATGACCACCCAATACAACCAGCTCATCGAAGACTGGGTGGGTGACAAGGTGATCGCGCAAGTCGAAGACGAGTCTAAATACGCCGAGCGCCGCGCAGCGGTGCAAGCCTTCAACGCCAAGAGCAAAACACGCAAGCGTGGTTTGTCGCTCGTGCCTTTGAAGTTCGGTATCAGCTTTACCGCCACACACTTGAACCAAGGCGGCGCGCTGCTGGTGGTGTACATGGACGGCTCGGTGAGCTGTAACCACGGTGGCACCGAAATGGGCCAAGGCCTGAACACCAAGATGGCGCAGGTGTGTGCCGATGGTTTGGGCATCAGCGTGGACCATGTGCGCATCACTGCCACCGATTCACAAAAAGTGCCCAACGCTTCTGCCACTTCCGCTTCAAGCGGTGCTGACATCAACGGCGCGGCCATTATGAACGCCACCATGCAAATGCGTGAGCGCTTGAAGCCTGTGGCGGCCCGCATGTTGGGTTGCGCCGAAGGCGATGTGACCTTCGCCAACAACGAAGTCCATGGCGGCGGCAAAGCTGTGAAGTGGGCTGACGTGACCAAGCAAGCGTACATGGAACGTGTGGGCTTGTCGGTGACTGGCTTCTACATGACGCCCGAAATCAAATACGACTTCGCGACCCTGAATGGCCGCGCTTTCTATTACTACTGCTACGGCGCTGCCGTGAGCGAAGTGGAGATCGACACGCGCACCGGCGAGTGGTGGCTCAAGGCTGTGGACATCGTGCACGACGTGGGCCGCAGCATCAATCCCGCATTGGACAAAGGCCAAATCGAAGGCGCTTACGTGCAAGGCATGGGTTGGCTCACGATGGAAGAGTGCATTTGGGACAAGAAGGGCAAGCTGCTCACGCACGGCCCAAGCACCTACAAAATCCCAGTGGCTGGCGACATTCCTGAACACTTCAATGTGTCTTTGTTCGACAACGCCAACTTGAAGCCCACGCCTTTCAACAGCAAGGCCACGGGCGAACCACCTTTGATGTTGGGCCTGTCTGCCTTCTTCGCCTTGCGCGATGCGGTGGCCGCCAGTGCCGACCACAAAGCTGTGGTGTACATGGACGCACCCGCCACGCCTGAGCGCATCTTGATGGCGTGCGAAGCCGTCAAGGCCAAGGCCGCGGCTTAAACCCTTCGTGCCACGCCACACCGCTGAGCTATTGAACCAACTCCAACATGCCGACGGCGTGTTGGTGTCGGTCGACAGCGTGCAGGGCTCTGGCCCACGCGAGGTGGGGGCTTGGATGGCGGTGTTTCCGCAGACCTTGGTCAACACCATTGGTGGTGGGCACTTGGAGTTTCAGGCGATCGCAGAAGCGCGTGCTTTGATGGCACGTCCCGTTTCTGAAAATGCCGCAAGCACAGCGACCCACGAAGACAACGCACTCACAACCCGCTACGCCCTAGGCCCCGCCTTGGGCCAATGCTGCGGCGGCGTGGTGCATTTGAAGTTCGAGCGCATCAGGGCCGCTGATGCACCCGCACTCAAACAACGACTCTTGGCCAACGGTCAACCTCTCGCACTCTTTGGCGGCGGCCATGTGGGCCGCGCTTTGGTCAACGTGCTCAGCACCTTGCCCTACAACGTGCAGTGGATCGACAGCCGAGACGAAATCTTCCCCGCTCAGCTGCCTCCCAACGTGGTGTGCGAACACTCCGACCCCGTGCATGCCGCCGTAGCCGATTTGCCCAGCGGCGCGAGCGTGTTGGTCATGAGCTTTAGCCATGCAGAAGATTTAGATGTGGTGGCCGCTTGCTTGAAGCGCCAACGCTTGCACGGCGATTTGAAATTTGTGGGCCTCATTGGCAGCAAAACCAAGTGGGCGACGTTTCAGCACCGCCTCGAAGCCAAAGGCTTTACTGCCAAAGAGTTGGCTTTCATCACTTGCCCCATTGGTGTGAGCGGCATCACGGGCAAAGAGCCTGAGGTGATTGCGTTGTCGGTGGCGGCACAACTGCTGCAACTTCGCTAGTTTTTGTATGCAAGAGGCCAAGGCCTCTTCCTAGAATGAATTGAACAAGGCATGCGTATTGCATGGTCTATTTCAGTTGCCACGTTCTAGAGGAGGCATGCATATGAAAACAATCGCCATCATCGGCGGTGGCATCACCGGTGTGACCACCGCTTATGCCTTGGCCAAACGCGGCTTTGCTGTGACCTTGTTTGAACGTCACCGCTACGCCGCCATGGAAACTTCGTTTGCCAATGGTGGCCAGCTCTCGGCCTCGAACGCAGAGGTGTGGAACAACGGGGCCACCATTCTCAAAGGTCTCAAGTGGATGCTCAAAAACGATGCACCGTTGTTGGTCAACCCTGCACCGACTTGGCACAAATTGTCTTGGTTCGCCGAGTTCATTGCGGCCATGCCCCATTACGAGCGCAACACGATTGAGACCGCGCGCATGGCTGTGGCCGCGCGTGAGCATCTGTTTGCTTGGGCGGCGGAAGAAGGTATTGACTTTGACCACAAGCGCGAAGGCATTCTGCATATTTACCGAGACAAAAAAGGCTTTGACCATGCTGGCAAGGTGTCGGTCATGTTGGCCAAGGGAGGCTTACCACGCCGCGCGGTGACGCCTGCTGAGATGAAAGCGATTGAGCCCACGTTGGCGGGCACGTATTACGGTGGTTACTTCACAGAGAGTGACTCGACGGGCGACATTCACAAGTTCACCCACGGTTTGTCGTTGGCAGCTGTGCGTTTGGGCGTGCACACGTTGTACGAGCAAGACGTCACACAGGTCAACAGCGATGGCCAGAAAGCTGTGGTCATAGTGGGTGAGGGCGCTGCGCAAACCGTGCACACCTTTGATGGGTTGGTGGTGTGCGCCGGTGTGGCCAGCCGCAACTTTGCCGCACAGCTGGGTGACCGCGTGAACATTTACCCTGTTAAGGGCTATTCCATCACCGTGAACTTGCGAGACGAAGCCAGCCAAGTGGGTGCGCCGAATGTGAGCCTGCTCGATGATGAAACCAAATTGGTGACCAGCCGCCTAGGCGTAGATCGTTTTCGCGTGGCGGGCACAGCCGAGTTCAACGGCATTGACCGCGACATTCGCGACGACCGCATTCAACCCCTCATCAAGTGGGTTGCAGAGTGCTTCCCCAACATCAACACCCGCTCGGTCATTCCATGGGCGGGTTTACGGCCCATGATGCCCAACATGATGCCTCGCGTAGGCAAGGGCTTAGCACCCAATGTGTTCTACAACACAGGTCATGGACACTTGGGTTGGACGCTTTCTGCGGTGACTGCCGAGATGATTGGCAATGTGGTTGCAAGCAATTAATAGCGGTAGCCTAAACGTAAGCCAATAGCTTTTCCAGAGGATGGAAGTGGCGCTTCTCCGTAATACCCCATCGTTTGGTTGACGTAGCTGTACTGCAGAGTTGTAAATACCGCATTGTTCCAATTCCGTCGCCATGCCATAGCGCTTTGTCGATGGCTTTGAGCAAAGAAATTGTCGTACGTTCCATAGTCTGAAGTTTCAGTTGGGTATCCAGTCAATGTGGATTGGATGTTGTATTTTGTTTTTGCGAAGGCAAAAGTGTCTTTAGGGGTGACTTGATAAAGCATCTCTAAAGTTTTGACGGTCCGCTTGTCGTTGATTTGATCCAGACATTCAAAGTGTTCGCCAATTGACGATATGCAGGTATTACCCATCTTGAACAGCGAATAGGTTCCACGCAAGCTCAACTTCTCCGTTAAGTAGTAGTTGGCAGCTGCGTAATAAAGATCGGTTTTTTGTTTTGTGACCCCTAAGACTTGAGGTTCAGGGCTAAATGCAGACTGCTGGGTATGTATCCAACTAAGGCGAATTTCATTGCCTGTGCTCATTTGCATTGCATTGAATGAGATGCCTGCCTTGTGGTTTGACGTGACGTAATAGTTTGGCGTTGGATCCCAATTTGAGAACTCGCGCGGGGCGTAATTAAATGCCTTTGGCCAATAGGCACCAGTAAGCGCTTGATATCGAAAATCACCACGTTCTAAATTGACGTAGCTTTGAATGCCTGGCGCACCACCGCGAAGATCTTTGCGAGTAGATGTACTACAGAAAAAGTCAGGTTCTCGCATCCATGGTGAATCAGTTTCATAAGTTCTGCACCAGGTGGTTTTGTAATTTACAAGCCCGGCTCTGATGCCTAGCAATGGTGAGATCGACCAGTCAAAATTCAACTCATCAAGTCGTGCTCCGACTGATTGATCGGCTAGATATTTAAAGTTGAGTAGTGTATTTTGTGTAACTTTTAAGTCCCCAGAAATCACGATCCAAGGAGAGACGCTGCGATAAGTCCATTTTGAATAGGCATTAGGTAAAAACAAAAAAGTGTTTGCCCTTCGGTTCAGTGTTGGGTTGCTATCGTTTGCTACCGAAGGCATTAATTTCCAAGCATCTATCCCCATTTGCATTGATAGATTGGCATTGTTTGTAACGGACTCATCCCATTCAATCGTTTTAGATAAATTCGCAGATGCTTGGCTAGTGACGAAACACAGAGCGACAAGCAGTGTGCTGCGAATTAGAAGCATGGTGCAACTTGCGCAGTCTCTGTTGACTGAGATAGGTAACCTACAGCTGGAAAGTGTCGTTGAATGCATTGCAGCATTTGTCTTTCGTCGACAACGGAATACAAATTGCTTTGAACAATGGTGCTTTTTCTTGAGAGCGATTGAATCGCTGCAGGCTGCATGCCGAGTGATTTCAACGCAGATGACGTCATGGACTCATTGCCCAACACAAAGCATGCCGATAACTTTTCTCCGCCCAATTGCACGGGTGCGCCGCTGTAGATGTCTATCAAATCACGGATAGACACACTGATCACATCGCTTGCATAACCTACCGCAGCAATGGAAAAACTATCTTCTTTTGCCGCGACCTGTGCGGCTGGCATATCCTGGTTGCGCGAGCAATGCCAGACAGGGTCTGCCCAGCTATTGCTTGAGAAGCAAATAACGAAGATCAAGATGGCTTTCATGCTGTGGGTCCTTGCGTGAATTGGTGTATTTTTCGCAATACTTGCCCTATATATAACTAGTTAATAGTTTAATGTTAAATAATTAGTATTTATTGAGTGCGGAGTTGAGAGTTTTTGCATAGGTGAATGCCTCTTTGCAGTGGCGACCAAAACTGTATACACTTGCTGTAACCTGTCGCAGCGGAGCAGGGCAGTCATCAGCCCTTGTTCGCGACCCTCGTGTCATTCACAGCGCCCGCAGTGGTGAATGGCAACTTTGACTAAAAAGACTGAGGTCTCGACATGGACACCTATTTCTTAGACTGGGCCAACCTGCTGTTGCGTTGGGTGCACGTCATCACCGCCATCGCTTGGATTGGCTCCTCGTTTTACTTTGTCTTCTTAGACAACAACCTCATCAAACCCAATTCACCCGACCTGCTGGAAAAAGGCGTGGACGGCGCGATGTGGGCGGTGCACGGCGGTGGTTTTTATAACCCGCAAAAGTACATGGTGGCGCCGAAGAAGATCCACACCAAGCTGCACTGGTTCTATTGGGAAAGCTATTCCACTTGGCTCACAGGCTTTGGTTTGTTTACCGTGCTGTACCTGTGGAACGCGGGCACGTTCTTGATTGACAAGTCGCTCATGGACTGGTCGCCTGCTGCGGCCATCACGGCAGCATTGAGCTTTTTGGTTGCGTTTTGGTTCATCTACGACGCGGTGTGTCGCGTGTTTGGCTTCCGTGAAAACGGCGAGCGCATTGTGGCCCTCACCATGATCGTGGTGGTGGCGTTTGCATCGTGGTTGTCGTGCCAGTTGTTTGCAGGCCGCGCAGCCTTCTTGCTGGTGGGCGCGATGATCGCCACCTCCATGAGTGCCAACGTGTTCTTCTGGATCATCCCAGGCCAACGCAAGGTGGTGGCCGCCATGACATCAGGCGTGGCGATGGCCCCCAAAGAGCTGGCCACGCACGGCAAGCGCGGTAAGCAGCGCAGCGTCCACAACACCTACTTCACGCTGCCCGTCATCTTTGCGATGCTGAGCAACCACTACAGCTTTCTCTACACCTACGAAAACAACTGGGTCATCTTGGTGATGATGATGTTGGCGGGCGCTTTGATTCGCCAGTTCTTCGTGCAACGCCACGGCTACCACTTGGGCCGCGCCAAGAACCCATTGCCGTTTGCTATTGCAGGTGTGGTGATTTTGCTCAGCGTCATTGTGTGGATGCGCCCTGCGCCATCAGCCACAGCGGCGGTGAGTGATGCGCCTGTGACGTTTGCAGAAGTCAATGCCATCTTCGTGCAACGCTGCCAAAGCTGCCACGGCGAACAAGTGCAAATGAAGAACGTGCGCTTTGACACAGCCGAAGGCATCAAGCAACACGCCTTGGGTATTTACCAACAAGCCGTGGTCACACGCCAAATGCCGATGAACAACGCCACGGGCATCACCGAGGCAGAGCGCACGACCATCAAGCGTTGGTATGAAGCAGGAGCCGCGCTGAGATAATCAGCGTCTATGAAATTACGCCTGATGCTGGCAGCTGCCAGCACTCTTTTTTTTGTTGCTGCACAAGCAGGTGAAGTGACGGTGGCTGTCGCCGCCAACTTCACCGCCCCCATGCAAAAAATCGCCAAAGCGTTTGAGCAAGACACGGGGCACAAAGCCCAGTTGGCTTTTGGCGCAACGGGCAAGTTCTACGCGCAAATCAAAAACGGTGCGCCGTTTGCCGTGCTGCTGGCCGCGGATGACGAAACCCCCGCACGCTTAGAAAAAGAAGGTCTCGCCATGGCAGGCACGCGCTTTACCTACGCCACGGGCCGCTTAGCGCTGTGGACCAAACAAGCCAACGTGGTGGATGACAAAGGCGAAGTGCTGCGCAGCAGCAGCTTTAACAAGTTAGCCATTGCAGACCCTAAGTTCGCACCCTACGGCATTGCGGCGATGGAGGTCATTAACAAACTGGGCGTGCAAGCCAACGTTGTTCCGAAGCTCGTGCAAGGCGAAAGCATTGGCCAAACCTACCAATTCGTCAGCACCGAAAACGCACAGCTTGGTTTTGTGGCCTTGTCGCAAATCTCGGTTGATGGTCGTATCACCCAAGGCTCGGCATGGGTTGTGCCGCAACACTTGCACACACCACTCAAGCAAGACGCTGTGCTGCTCAACGCTGGCAAAGACAACGCAGCCGCACACGCGCTGCTGAAATACCTGCAGGGCGACACTGCCAAAGCCATCATCACCCGCTACGGCTACGCCCTGTAAAGTGTGGGCATGAATTTAAGCGCCGAAGATTTCCAAGCCATTGCGTTGACGCTGCAACTTGCTAGCGTGGCTACGGTGTTGCTGTTGTTGCTCGCCACGCCAGTGGCGTGGTGGTTGGCGCACACGCGGTCGGCTTGGCGTGCGCCTGTTGCCTCGCTTGTCGCGCTGCCTTTGGTGTTGCCGCCTACGGTGTTGGGCTTTTATTTGTTGGTGGCGCTTGGGCCCAATGGCCCGATCGGCCAGTTCACGCAATGGGCGGGCTGGGGCACGTTGGCCTTTAGCTTTTGGGGCTTGGTGTTGGGCTCAATCGTGTATTCGTTGCCGTTTGCTGTGCAGCCTCTGGTTAATGCTTTTGAGGCGATGGGCCCACGCCCGATGGAAGTGGCCGCCACCTTACGAGCCAGCAAGCGGGATGCCTTCTTCACGGTGGCAGTGCCTTTGGCCAAGCCTGGTTTTGTGATGGCTGCCATGCTGAGCTTTGCCCACACCGTGGGCGAGTTTGGTGTGGTGCTGATGATTGGCGGCAACATCCCCGACAAAACGCGCGTGGTGTCCACCCAAATTTACGGTCATGTGGAAGCGATGGAATACAGCCAAGCACATGGTTTGGCGGGTGTGATGCTGGTGTTTTCGTTTGTGGTGTTGTTGGGTTTGTCGTGGTTTAACCGTCGTACCACTCGTCATCAAAAGGTGGGCGCATGAACATCCACCTAAAGCTAGACATCGCGCGTGCCGACTTTGATGTGTCGGTCGATGTGCAGTTGCCCGCGCACGGCATCACCGTCATCTTTGGCCCATCGGGTTGTGGCAAAACCACTTTGTTGCGTTGTGTCGCAGGGCTAGAGCCCTCAGCGCGTGGCGTGGTGCAACTGGGCCACGAAGTTTGGCAAGACGACGGTCTTCATGGCGGAAAAGGCGTGCGCCTGCCTACGCACCAACGTGCCTTGGGCTATGTGTTTCAAGAGGCGTCGTTGTTTGACCACTTGGACGTGGCGGGCAACTTGGCCTATGGCCACCAACGCGCTGAAAAGCAGAGTCGCAACGCGATGAGCCAAGCCGTGGTGCAACAAACCATCGAGCTGCTGGACATTGGCCACTTGCTCAAACGCCGCAGCCACGAGCTGTCGGGTGGCGAGCGCCAACGCGTGGCCATTGCCCGCGCCTTGGTCACGCAGCCACGCTTGCTGTTGCTCGACGAACCCTTGGCCGCGCTCGACCACGCACGCCGACAAGAAGTGCTGCCGTGGTTAGAAAAACTGCGAGACGACTTGAACATCCCCATGCTCTACGTCACCCACGCGGTAGACGAAGTGACCCGCTTGGCCGACACACTGGTGGTGATGAACGAAGGCCGCGTACAAGCCAACGGTCCTGTGGCCGATGTGCTGACCCAAGCCAACTTACCGGTGGTGGTGGGCGAGGATGCTGGCGCCTTACTCACTGGCATCGTGCTGGCCATCGACACCCAATGGCACTTGGCTCAAGTCGGCTTTGCCGGTGGTGCGCTGTGGGTGCGCGACAGCGGCTTAGTCGTAGGCCAAACCGTGCGCCTGCGCGTGCTGGCCCGCGACGTGAGCGTGACCTTGCACGAAGCCACACACACCAGCATTCAAAACCACGTGCCCTGCGTGGTGGACGCCATCACGCCAGAGGCACATCCGTCACAAATGCTGCTGCGTTTGCGTTGCGGCGATACCGTGCTGCTGGCCCGTGTCACTGCGCGTGGCGTGCATGAGCTGGGGTTGCAGGTGGGCATGCCTGCGTGGGCGCAGGTGAAGTCGGTGGCGCTGGTGAAATAAGGCGATGGCATAAATGGTTCAACCTTTGACGACTAAGAAAGCAGTGTTAGAGCGCTTGCAAGCTGATACATCGTTTGCACACGCCTTGCTCGACGAAGCCGCTACTTTGTTTTTGAATGGGGAGCCAGAAACCGCACGCCTCATCTTGCGCGACCTCGTCAACGCAACGATTGGGTTTGAGCAACTCGCCACGATGACGCATAAACCTAGCAAGAGCTTGCACCGCATGTTGTCGCCCACGGGGAACCCGAGCATGGACAACTTGGCAGCTATCTTTTTGGCGATGCGCGAGAAACTGCAAGTGAGCTTGTCTGCCCACTCAGTGGCGGTTTAAAACCACCAAGCCACCGCATAAGGAATCACCACCGCACCCACAATGCCGTGCAGGCCCATGCCTAGGCTGGCGTAGGCGCCGGCTTCGGGGTGCACGCTGAAGGCGCGTGAAGTGCCTATGCCGTGTGCGGCCACGCCGAGGGCAAAGCCGCGTTGCCACCATGGCGTGACGCGCAGGGCGTCAAGCACGTAGCGACCAAGAATGGCGCCCAAGATGCCGGTGCTCACCGCAAAGATGGCGGTCAAAGTGGGCGAGGCTTGCACGCGTTCGGCAATGCCCATCGCAATCGGTGCGGTGACCGACTTGGCCACCAAGCCGCGCACCAAGGATTCGTCCACACCCAACCAACGCGCCATGCCTACGGCGGTGAACACCGATGTCACGCCACCCGCCACCAGCGACAGCAGCAACACGCCCATGCGGCCCTTGAGCGACGCAAAACCTTTGTAAATCGGAATGGCCAGCGACACCGTGGCTGTGCCCAGCAAGAAGTGCACAAACTGCGCGCCTTCGAAATACTTGGCATACGGCATGTCGAGCACGCTGATGCTGAGCGTGACCACCACCACCGCAATCAACACAGGGTTGGCCAGCGGGTTGCGCTGGCTGCGCTCGTACAGCGTGAGGCCCAGCAAATACGCGCTCAGCGTTAGCACCAAGGCCAACAGCGGACTGCCCGAGAGGTACACCCAAATGTCAGAGATGGGCGGCAAGTGTGTTTGGAACTCGTCACTCATCGGTCGGCTCCTTCTTGGCCAACACTTTGAGCAAGCCCGCCGTCACCGCCACCGTGGCCACGACGCTCACCACCAGCGCCGCGCTGATGGCCCACGCGTTGGCCTGCAACACGGGTAAGTAAAGCACCACGCCCACCGACGCTGGGATGAACAGCAACCCCAAGTGCTGCAAAACGCTGCCACCCACCAAATCAATTGCCGCAGGCACGTGGCCGCGAACGCTGAGATACGCCAGCAACAACACCAAGCCCAACACGGGTCCTGGGATGAAGGGCAGGGCGAACTTAGAGACGAGTTCGCCGAGGGCTTGGAAGATGAAGAGTTGGACGAGGCCTTGGATCATGGGACCAGTGTAGACAAGACATCCCTAGATGACTTGTCAAAACACTTGTGATGAAAACAAAGACGATTTAGTGCGCAGCTAACGCCAACTGCATAGCCAGTTGGTTATGCCTCTCAATCAACGGCCCCATATCTACCGTTGCAATCTCACCTTTACGCACCACCACACGGCCATTCACGATGGTGTAGTCCGCGTTGTCGCTGGCGCACAGCAGCAGCGCGCCCACAGGGTCGTGCACTGCGCCGCCGGCCATGCTGAGTGTGTCGGTGCGGAACATGGCGATGTCGGCGCAATAGCCCTCTTTGATTTGCCCCAGCTCGTGGGCGCGGCCCAGCACTTCTGCGCCGCCGCGTGTGGCTAGGCGTAGGGCGTCGCGAGGTGTCATCTCGGCAGGGCCGTGGTTGCAGCCAAAGTCATCTAGTGCTCGTCCCACGCGTGCCAGCAGCATGGCTTGGCGTGCTTCGTTCAGCAGGTGGGCGGCGTCGTTGCTGGCGCTGCCGTCTACGCCCAAACCAATGGGCACACCGGCGTCTAGCATTTTGCGCAGGGGCAAGATGCCGCTGGCCAATCGCATATTGCTGCACGGGCAGTGGGCAATGCCCGTGCGCGTACGTGCAAACAAATACGTGCCTTCGTCGTCCAGCTTCACGCAGTGGGCGTGCCACACGTCGCTACCCACCCAGCCTAGGTCTTCGGCGTATTGCGCGGGCGTGCAGTTGAATTTTTCTTTGGTATACGCAATGTCGTGGTCGTTCTCGGCCAAGTGCGTGTGCAGGCGCACTTTGTGTGCGCGGGCCAGTTTGGCTGCTTCGCGCATGAGGTCTTGGCTCACGCTAAAAGGCGAGCAGGGGGCCACGGCCACATGCGTCATCGCGCCAAAGCTGGCGTCGTGATACGTCTCAATCAAGCGTTGCGTTTCTTTGAGGATGAAGGCTTCTTTTTCCACCACGCGGTCGGGCGGCAAGCCGCCTTGGCTTTCGCCCACGCTCATGCTGCCGCGTGTAGCCGTAAAGCGCATGCCAATCGTGTGCGCGGCTTCAATGCTGTCGTCCAGTCGCACGCCATTGGGGTAGATGTACAGGTGGTCGCTGCTGGTGGTGCAGCCGCTCAGCAGCAGCTCGGCCATGGCCACCTGGTTAGACACCAACACCATCTCGGGCGTGAGTCCCGCCCAAATCGGGTACAGCCCTTTAAGCCAGCTAAACAGCTCGGCGTTTTGCACCTGCGGCACGGCACGCGTGAGGCTTTGCACCATGTGGTGGTGTGTGTTGATGAGGCCAGGCACCACCACGTGGCGGCGGGCGTCAATCACCTCATCCACTTGCTTCAGCAGTTCGTCGATGTTTTCGTCGGCGGGAATGATGCGTTCAATGCGGCCACCCTTTAGCAGCAGCGAGGCGTCGTTGAGTTCTGTATTCGCATCGTCTTGCGTGGCGATGCAGCGGGCGCGGTGGATGAGCAAAGTGGTCATGAAACATGAGGGTTTATGCGAATGTCGCCACTTTAACTCTGTCGGCTTGCGTCTTCGCCTCAAACGCTTAAAGTGGCTCAGAACTTTTTGAAAGAGAGCCCATGAAGACCTACAACATCGCATGCATCCCCGGAGACGGCATTGGCAAAGAAGTCATCCCCGCTGGTCAGCAAGTGCTGCAAGCATTGGCTGCGGCCAATCATGAATTCAAATTCGAGTTCACAAGTTTTGGCTGGGGTGGCGATTGGTACCGTGCCCACGGCGAGATGATGCCCAAAGACGGCTTGGATGCGCTGCGCCACATGGACGCGATTTTGTTTGGCTCAGCGGGTGACCCACACATTCCCGACCACATCACCTTGTGGGGCTTGCGCCTAAAAATTTGCCAAGGCTTTGACCAATACGCCAACGTGCGCCCCACGCGCATTTTGCCCGGTATTGATGCACCCTTGAAGCGTTGTGCCCCCAAAGACCTCGATTGGGTCATCGTGCGTGAAAACTCAGAGGGCGAATACTCAGGTGTGGGTGGCCGTGCGCACCAAGGCCATCCGATTGAGGTGGCCACCGATGTGTCGATGATGACCCGCGCAGGTGTAGAGCGCATCATGCGTTACGCCTTCAAGCTGGCGCAGTCACGCCCCCGCAAGCTGTTGACTGTGGTGACCAAGTCCAACGCACAGCGTCATGCGATGGTGATGTGGGACGAAATAGCCGTGGAGATCAGCAAAGAGTTTCCAGATGTGAAGTGGGACAAAGAACTGGTCGACGCCGCCACTGCTCGCATGGTCAACCGTCCCGCCACCCTAGACACGATCGTGGCCACCAACTTGCACGCCGACATCTTGAGTGACTTGGCTGCCGCACTGGCTGGCAGCTTAGGCATTGCCCCCACCGGCAACATAGACCCCGAGCGTCGTTACCCCAGCATGTTCGAGCCCATCCATGGTTCAGCCTTTGACATCATGGGCAAAGGTCTGGCAAACCCTGTAGGCACATTCTGGAGTTGTGTCATGCTGCTAGAGCATTTGGGCGAGCACGCTGCTGCGCAAAAACTGATGCATGCCATCGAGCAAGTCACAGCCAACCCCGCGCTGCACACCGGCGACTTGGGCGGCAAAGCCACCACCGCGCAAGTCACACAAGCCGTGTGCGCTTTGATGGCTTAAATCATTCAAAACAGGAGACAAAACCATGCGATTGAATTTTTCTTTACGAGTTTTGATGACCGCGTCTGCGTTGCTAAGTGCGGCGGCCTTTGCCCAGCCTTGCCCCGATAAGAACGTGCAGTACTGGCAGGCTTTTCCTCCTGGCGGCGAGTCAGACCTGTCTGCCCGTCACCAACAAATGGTGTTGAAGAAAAAATGTGCTGCCATTGAAACCGTGGTGCAGTACAAAGCGGGCGCAGGCGGTGCGCTGATGTGGACGCAGATGAACACCTTGCCTGCCGATGGTGTGAACGTGGTGGGCATCAATTTGCCGCACATCGTGTTTCAGCCTATCGAAGGCCAGGTGCAATACAAAACGTCAGATGTGACGCCTGTGTATTGGTTTCACTACACACCCGACATCTTGGTGGTCCCTGTGGCCAGCCCCATCAAGACCTTCGCGGAATTCTTGACGGCGGCAAAGAAAGAGCCAGGCAAGATGTCGTTCGGTGGCTCGGGTTTGAACTCCGCCAACCATGCCGCACACGAACGCCTGAACGCTGCATTCAACGTGAAGACGATCTACATCCCCTTCAAAGGCACGGGCGACATGACCACGGCGGTGCTCGGCAGCCAAGTAGATGGCGCTATTACTTATGTGCCCTTTGCCATCACGAACAAAGCACGCGTTCGCCCACTGGCTGTGGCCATGGAGCAGCGCCACCCGCTCATGCCAGAGGTGCCCACCTTCAAAGAGTTGGGTGTCAACTGGGTGGACGGTGCTTACCGCGGCATTGGCGTGCCAAAATCTGCCACGCCCGAACAGAAGAAGCGTTTGTCTGACCTGTGGGCCAATTTAAACAACGACCCCGAGATGAAAGAACTCGCTGCCAAAAATGGCTTTGAGTTGGTCAACGTTGGCGTGGAGCAAATGGACGCGTTCATGAAAGAACGTACCCAGCTCTACACCGAAGGTGCCGCACGTTTGGGGTTAGGAAAAAAGTGAGTTAACTCTGTCTACTTCATCTTCCATGCCGTTTGCTAACCCTGAGGCTGTGATGGCGCAGCCTCAGGGTTTTTTACGCCAGCTCTACGACGCAGCTGTGCTGCGCGCCTTGCCCCTGCACAACACCGCCGCCTATTTGCCCACGCCACCCAAAGGCCGCACCATCGTTTTGGGCGCAGGCAAAGCTGGTGGCGCGATGGCCCAAGCGGTCGAGGCGTTGTGGCCTGCCGACAAACCTTTGTCCGGTCTTGTGGTCACACGCTACGGCCACATGCCAGAGCGCCCTGCAGGTGTGCCCGAACGCATTGAAGTGGTCGAGGCTTCGCACCCCGTGCCTGATGCAGCGGGCCTTGCGGCGGCTGAGCGCATCTTGGCGTTGACACAAGGGCTCACCGCTGACGACTTGGTGCTGTGCCTGATTTCTGGCGGGGGCTCTGCTTTGCTCACGTTGCCAGCTGATGGTTTGACGCTGGAAGACAAGCAGCGCATCAACAAAGACTTGCTCAACAGCGGCGCAGGCATTGGCGAAATGAACTGCGTGCGCAAACACCTCTCACGCATCAAAGGCGGCCGCTTGGCCGCCGCGTGTGCGCCCGCGCAAGTGGTGACGCTCACCATCAGCGATGTGCCGGGCGACGACCCTTCGGTCATCGCCAGCGGCCCCACCGTGCCCGATGTGACGACCTGTGCCGATGCATGGGCCATCCTGCAACGCTACAAAATCGAAGTGCCCGCAGCCATTGAGGCCGCGTTGAAAGCAGGCGCACTCGAAACACCCAAGCCCAGCCCCGAGTGGGACAAGAATCCAGTGCACCTAATCGCCACACCCCAACAGTCGCTAGACGCCGCCGCCGAGCTGGCCCGCGCTGCTGGCCTGAACGCCTATGTGCTGAGCGACGAACTAGAAGGTGAGTCGCGCGAAGTGGGCAAAGTACACGCCGCGCTGGCGCGTGCTGCTGCGCAAGGCAAAGGCCCGTTTCAAAAGCCTTGCGTCATCTTGAGCGGTGGCGAAACCACGGTGACCATTCGCAAGCAAGCACCGGGCACACCCAAGGGCCGTGGCGGCCGTGCAGGGGAGTTTTGCCTCGGCCTAGCCGTGGCCTTGCAAGCGCAACCCAACGTGTGGGCCATCGCCGCCGACACCGACGGCATTGACGGCATCGAAGACAACGCAGGTGCACGCGTGTCGCCCGAAACCTTGGCCCGCGCCGAAGCCGCAGGCGTCAAAGCCGCCGACTGCCTTGACCGCAACGATGCATACGGTTTCTTTGAGGCCGTGGGCGATTTGGTGGTGACTGGCCCCACGCACACCAATGTGAACGACTTTCGCGCCATGTTGGTGCTTTGATTCAGCTTGAACCTAGGGTAAACGCGGGCACGTTGTTTGCAAGAAGACATACAGCCAGTGCTGGTAACCTTGCTCCCGTTTTGTAAAACATTGACTTCAATAACGCCCACTCCTGCGATGACCCAAGCCCGCCTGCAACTTGCCCACATCACCAAGCGCTACCCCGCTGTGGTGGCCAACGATGGCGTGAGCCTGACGGTGCAGCCCGGTGAAATTCACGCCGTGTTGGGCGAGAACGGCGCGGGCAAATCCACGCTGATGAAAATCATCTACGGCGCAGTCAAGCCCGACGCGGGCGAGATTCGTTTCAACGGCGAGGTGGTGAACATCCGCAACCCGCAAGAGGCGCGGCGCTTAGGCATCAGCATGGTGTTTCAGCACTTCAGCTTGTTCGACACCCTCAGCGTGGCTGAGAACGTGTGGCTCGGCCTCGACAAGTCGCTCAGCTTGGCTGAGGTGACGCAGCGCATCACTGACACCGCCGCGCAATACGGCCTCGACATTGATCCCGCCCGCCCCGTGCACACCCTAGGCGTGGGCGAGATGCAGCGCGTGGAAATCATCCGCGCCTTGCTGACCAACCCGCAGCTGCTCATCTTGGACGAGCCCACCTCGGTGCTCACACCGCAGGCGGTGGATAAGCTTTTTGTGGTGCTGCGTCAGCTTGCGTCTGAGGGCCGCAGCATTTTGTACATCAGCCATAAGCTGCACGAAATTCGTGCGCTGTGCACCGCCTGCACCGTGGTGCGTGCCGGCCGCGTGACCGGCGTGTGCGACCCGCGCCAAGAAACCAATGCCTCGCTGAGCCAACTCATGATTGGCAGCTTGCCGCCCGAGTTACATGTGCGCGAGCACAAGCCAGGCGCTGCCGTGTTGAGCGTGCACGACCTGCGTCTGCAAGCCGACGATCCGTTTGGTGTAGACCTCAATGGCGTGAACCTGCAAGTGCGCGCAGGCGAGGTGGTGGGCATTGCCGGTGTGTCTGGCAACGGCCAGCGCGAGCTGCTGTTTGCTTTGTCAGGCGAAGACATGCGTGCATCGGCTGACAGCATTCAGCTTGAGCGTCAAGCCGTGGGCCACTTCAACCCAGACCAACGCCGCGACCTCGGCCTGCACTTTGTGCCAGAAGAGCGCCTAGGCCGTGGCGCAGTGCCTAGCCTGAGCCTCGCGCAAAACCTGTTGCTCACCCGTCATGACGCCGTGGCATCCAGCGGCGCAGCCGGTGCTTTGGGTTGGCTCAACTTGAATACGCTGCACACCCAAGCGGCCAACATCATTGCCAAATACCAAGTGAAAGCGGGCGGCCCTGATGCTGCGGCGCGTTCGCTGTCGGGCGGCAATTTGCAAAAGTTTTTGGTGGGCCGCGAGATTGAGGCGGCGCCTAAGTTGCTCATCGTGTCGCAACCCACATGGGGTGTAGACGTGGGCGCTGCCGCGCAAATTCGCGCCGCACTGCTGGCCCTGCGCGATGCAGGCTGCGCGGTGTTGGTGGTGAGTGAGGAGTTGGACGAATTGTTAGAGCTGTCAGACCGTTTGCATGTGATGGCCGAGGGCCGCTTGTCGCCCGCGCTCACCCGTGAAGAGGCCAATGTGTCGCGCATCGGTGCGTGGATGAGTGGCTTGTGGGATGCACCCGCTGCAACGCAGGAGGTGAACCATGCTGCGTCTTGAGCCGCGTGCCCAGCCGTCGAACCTGTGGCGCTATGCCTCGCCTCTGCTGGCGCTCGCCATCACCGTGGTGTTGGGGGTGATTCTTTTTGTGGCGCTTGGCAAAGACCCGGTGCGTGGTTTGCAGGTGTTCTTTTGGGAACCCATCAAGAGCGTGTATGCCTTGTCCGAGTTGATGGTCAAGGCCACGCCGTTGTTGCTGATTGCGTTGGGGCTGGCCGTGTGCTTTCGCTCCAACGTTTGGAACATCGGCGCTGAAGGCCAGTTCGTCATGGGCGCGGTGTTTGCCTCTGGTGTGGCGCTTACGGCAGATGCCAACACGGGCGCAGGCTTTTGGGTGCTCATCTTGCTCGCGGGTATTGCGGGCGGTATGGTGTGGGCGGGCATCACCGCTTTCTTGCGCGACCGCTTTCATGCAAGCGAAATTTTGGTCAGCCTCATGCTGGTGTACGTGGCCATCATGGCGCTCAACTTTTTGGTTTACGGCCCTTGGAAAGACCCACTGGGCTACAACTTTCCGCAAACCAAAACCTTTGATGCCATCACGCAAATCCCCAAGCTCATCACTGGCACACGCGTGAACATTGGCGTGTTGTTGGCACTTGCCGGTGTGGGCGCGCTGTGGGTGTTTTTGTTTCGCACACACGCAGGCTTTGCGCAGCAAGTGGGTGGCTTGGCCCCTGATGCGGCGCGTTATGCGGGCTTCTCGTCGCGCAAGGCTTTGTGGCTCGCGCTGCTCACCTCGGGTGCAGCGGCTGGTTTGGCGGGCGCTTTAGAAGTGGCAGGGCCCCTGCGTCAGCTCACGCCGTTTGTGCCGGTGGGCTACGGCTTTGCAGCCATCATCGTGGCCTTTGTGGGGCGTTTGCACCCCGTGGGCATGGTGTTCTCGGCCATTTTGATGAGCATGTTTTACATCGGCGGCGAGCTGGCGCAATCGCGCTTGGGGCTACCCCGTTCTCTCACAGGCGTGTTTCAAGGTTTGTTGTTGTTCACGCTGCTGGCGTGTGACACCTTGATGCAATACCGCGTGCGCTGGGTTATGAAAGCGGAGGCACTGTGATGGAGACTTACGCACTGTTGTGGGCCGCCACCATGAACGCGGGCACTGTTTTGGCGCTGGCTTCGCTTGGCCTTTTGATCAACGAAAAGGCGGGCATCGTCAATTTAGGTGCCGAGGGCATGATGTTGTGTGCCGCCATTGCTGGCTTTGCCACTGTGGCCAACACGGGCAGCGACACGCTGGGCTTTTTGGCCGGCATGGGCGCAGGTGCGTTGATGGCTGCGCTGTTTGGCGTGCTGGTGATTTGGATGAACACCAACCAATACGCCACAGGCTTGGCGCTTAGCCTGTTTGGTGGCGGCTTCTCGGCCTTTGTGGGCACAAGCTATGTGCAGGCCAAACTGCCTGAACGCATTCAGTACGAAATACCATTTTTGGCGGACATTCCTTGGTTCGGTTCGGCTTTGTTCAAGCACCATCCACTTGTCTACGGTGCAATTGCGCTTACTTTAGGTTTGATTTATTTCCTCTATCGAACACGTTCGGGCTTGGTTTTGCGTGCCGTGGGCGAGTCGCCCGAATCGGCCCATGCTTTGGGCTATCCCGTGCGTCGCATCCGTTTGCTGGCTGTGGTTGTGGGTGGTGCGCTGTGTGGGTTAGCAGGGGCTTACATCTCCATCATTTACACACCGCTGTGGGTGGAAGGCATGATTGCGGGCAAGGGCTGGATCGCTTTGGCCCTCACCACGTTTGCAACGTGGCGTCCGGCACGCGTATTGCTAGGTGCTTATCTGTTCGGTGGGGTCACCATGTTGCAGTTCCATTTGCAGGCCACGGGCGTGGATGTGCCCAGCCAGTTCTTGAGCATGTTGCCCTACTTGTCTACTATCGTTGTACTGGCATTGATTTCAAAAAATCCGCGCTGGTTAAGGATCAATATGCCTGCTTCAATCGGAAAACCATTCTTTCCTGGTTGATAATTTCACTGCTTTTTTTCACCACTTTTCTCTAAAGGTTTTGCATGACAAATTTATTAAAACGTCGCTGGTTGCAAGCTGCAGCCTTGACCGCAGTCTCTGCCGCCGTGTTGGTGGGCTGTGGCAAAAAAGAAGAAGCCAAGCCTGCTGAAGCGCCTGCTGCCGCAGCCAAGGCTGAGCCATTGAAAATTGCATTTGCCTACGTGGGCCCTGTGGGCGACGGCGGCTGGACATTTGCGCACGACAACGCACGCAAAGCCCTCGAAAAAGAATTCGGCGACAAGATCCAAACGTCTTTCGTGGAAAACGTACCCGAGTCTGCTGACGCAGAGCGCGTCATTCGCGACATGGTCGGCCAAGGCAACAAGCTGGTGTTCGGCACCACCTTCGGCTACATGGAGCCCATGCTCAAAGTGGCTGCCGACACACCTGATGTGAAATTCGAGCACGCCACCGGCTACAAACAAGCCCCCAACATGCGCACCTACGACAGCCGCACCTACGAAGGCGCATACATGGCTGGCGTGATCGCAGGCAAGATGACCAAGAGCAACACCTTGGGCGTTGTGGCTTCAATACCAATTCCTGAAGTTATCCGTAACATCAACAGCTTCACCTTGGGCGCTCAATCCAGCAACCCCAAAGTCAAGACCAAAGTGGTGTGGGTCAACGAGTGGTTCAACCCACCAAAGGAAACAGAAGCTGCCACATCGCTCATCAACGGCGGTGCAGACATCTTGTTCCAAAACACCGACTCTCCAGCTGTGTTGAAAACAGCCCAAGACAAAGGCAAGCGCGCCTTCGGTTGGGATTCAGACATGACAGCCTACGGCCCCAAAGCTCACTTGGCTTCAGCCGTGATCAACTGGACGCCTTACTACATCAACGCCACCCGTGCAGCCTTGGAAGGCAAGTGGACAGGCGGCAGCCACACATGGTCTGGCGTGAAAGACGGCGCGATTGACATCGTGTCTATCGCCGAAGACGTCCCAGCTGACACCAAAGCCAAGATCGACGAAGTGAAAAAAGGTTTGAAAGATGGCAGCTTCGCCATTTGGAAAGGCCCACTCGTCGACAACGCTGGCAAAGAAATCTTGAAGAAAGATGAAGTCGCTGATGACAAGTTCTTGAGCGGCATCAACTTCTACGTCAAAGGCGTGGAAGGCAAAGTGCCAGGCGCTAAGTAATCCCCCTATTTTTTTAACCTTGAAGGAAACTTAAAAATGAAAAAGAAAATTGCTCTCGTTTTGTTGGCTGCTATGGCTGCTGGCGTGCAAGCCGCTGATTGGAGTGCTAACAGCGTTGGTTACCGCTACGCACCTAAGTCGATTGAGAAAGGTCTTGATCCTGTTCGTAAAGACATCTTCAACTACACCAGTATTACTGGCGACAAGTTGGGCACCAATATGTTCTCTATTGATTACCTCAAGTCTTCAGAGGGTGATCCTGCTACTGGTAAAGATGGTAAACAAGGTGCTCACGAGTACTACGGTTTTTTCCAACGTAACTTTTCAACAACCAAGTTGACAGGCAAGCAACAAGGTTTTGGTTACTTCAAAGACATCAATTTGAACTTGCGTTTTGATGCTGGTTCTAAAAATACAACATTCGGTGGCTCACCCATCAAATTCCGTCCAGGCGTGAACTTTGATATGCCGGTGTCTGCAGGTTTCTGGAACGTTGGCGTGGACATTTACAAAGAGTGGAACCAGCAAGGCGTTAGCGCTAGCACTGTTCCTTCTCAAGTAACTTTCGACACCACGTTGGCATTGGGCTCTGCCTGGTCTATCCCAGTCGGCCCAGGCACTTTCGGTGGTCTCGTTGGTATCGTTGGTCCAAAAGGTAAAGATCAATTTGGTGCGCAAACTGAAACTGAAACATTCATTCGTGCCACCTACATGATGGGTGTTGACGGTCCTAAGAGCGATTTGCAAGTCGGCGCTGGCTTTGATTACATCCGTAACAAGTTTGGTAACAACGCTACGAGCTGCACCAAAGGTTGTACAGGTACAACTCCTTTGCTGTTGGTTCAATACGCACTCTAATCAAGTGTGATTCCCATCAAAAAGACCGCCCTCGGGCGGTCTTTTTGTATTTGTGGGACGCTATTTTGGTTAGCATGAAGCCTCGTCGAAGGAAAAGCCATGTTCAAAGTTCACGCCGTTGCCCCCCACCGTTTGCCTCAGCTCTTGCGCGAGATGCCCAAGGCCGAGCTGCACATTCACATTGAGGGTTCGCTAGAGCCTGAGCTTATCTTTGCGCTGGCCCAGCGCAATGGTGTGAAGCTGCCTTATGCCAATGTAGAAGCCCTGCGCGCGGCTTATGCTTTCACCAACCTGCAAAGCTTCCTTGACATTTACTACGCGGGTGCAAGCGTGCTGCTGCACGAGCAAGATTTTTACGACATGGCTTGGGCCTACTTGGAGCGTGCCAAGGCCGACCATGTGGTGCACACCGAAATGTTCTTTGACCCCCAAACGCACACCGAGCGCGGTGTGCCCATGGCCACGGTCATCAACGGCTTGCACCGTGCGTGCGTGGATGCGCAAGCGCAGCTGGGTGTGAGTGCGCAGCTCATCTTGTGCTTCTTGCGCCATCTGAGCGAAGAGGCTGCGTTGCAAACGTTCAAAGACGCGCTGCCCTTCAAAGACAAGTTCATTGGTGTGGGCTTAGATTCCAGCGAAGTTGGCCACCCGCCAGAGAAATTTAAAAACGTGTTTGCTTTGGCGCACGCGCATGGTCTGCACCTCGTGGCTCATGCAGGCGAGGAGGGGCCACCTGCCTACATGTGGAGCGCTTTGGATGTGTTGCACGTCGAGCGCATCGACCACGGCGTGCAAGCCGTGCACGACGCTGCCCTCATGGCCCGCTTGGCCAAAGACCGCACGCCGCTCACCGTGTGCCCACTGTCTAACCAAAAGCTGTGCGTGTTTCCTGATTTGAAAAACCACAACATTGGCCAGTTGCTAGACGCGGGCCTGTGCGTGACCATCAACTCAGACGACCCAGCCTACTTTGGTGGCTACATGAACGACAACTTTGTACAAACCTTCGAGGCCACAGGCTTGAATGCGCAGCAAGCTTACGCGCTGGCTAGCAACAGCTTTGAAGGCAGCTTTGCGACAGAGCAGCAGAAGAACCAATGGCTGCATGCGTTGAAGCAAACCTTTCAGAAGTTCTCGGAACAAGATTGATTCAACACCGAAGCCGCAAAAGCAAAACGCCCCGAGAGGGGCGTTTGCATATGTGGCCAAGTTTGAGCTTGAAGCTTAATTAAGGCTTGAGCAAAGCCAGCAAGTCTTTCAAGTTGGCAGCCTTGCTGAGGTTCCAGCAAGCTTTGAGAATTTGATTGCTGCGTTCAGCGCCCAAGATCGGATCAGCCAAGTCGTGGAACTTGGTTTCCAACATGGCGTCAGTCATGGGGCGTTGCAATGAGCCAATGGCGTGCTCCACATGCACGTCCACTTTGCGTCCGTCTTTCAAATGCGCAGTGACATACACACTCTCTTCGCGCACCGATGGGTCGACCACGGCATTGACCTTGTCACGCAAGGCCACCACGTCATCACGGCGCACGATGTGGTCGGAGAACTCTTCTTCGCCCGCACGGCCAAAAATCAAGCCCACCGCACAACCGTGGTACACGCTGAACTTGCCTTGCAAACCATCTTGCGGAGTTTTCTTGCCTGTTAACTCCAACACCAATGGGTGCACGCGCAAGTCGATGCGCGTCACGTCTTCGGCTTTGACACCTTGTTCACGCAACTGGGCGCAAGCGTCAATGCTGGGGTGAATCACGATGCCGCAAGCAAAGGGCTTGTAGGCGTTGAAGCTGATCTCAAAGCGTTGGCCCAATTCGTCTTGCGCTTCGCGCCAGTCGAACTTGGTGGACACCACTTGCGCCCAGCCGCGCGGTGCTTCGAGTGAGCGCGCGCTTGAGGTGAATCCATGCTGCGCCATCAGCGCAGCCATCATGCCTGCGCGTGCTGCTGCACCTGGGTGGAAAGGTTTGGTCATGGTGCCAAATTGTTCGCGCAAGCCAATGGGTTGCGAGGCGGCAATGCCCAAGGCCATGGTGGTTTGTTGTTCGTTCAAACCCAGCAAACGTGCGCAAGCTGCTGCTGCACCCAGCGTGCCGGTAGAGCCGGTGATGTGCCAGCCGCGGTCGTAGTGTTCGGGGTAAACCAAGTTGCCCATGCGGCAAGCCACGTCAATACCCAACACGATGGCGTCAATCACTTGGCGGCCCGAGCAGTTTTGGTGTTCTGCCAAAGCCATCACTGCAGAGGCAACAGGGCCTGCTGGGTGAATGATGGTTTTGAGGTGGGTGTCATCGTAGTCAAACGTGTGTGACGAGATGCCATTGATCAGCGCAGCGTTGGCCATGTCCACGCGCTCTTTGCGTCCCGCCAATGTGGCTTGGGGGGCTGGGTCTAGCATTTGCACTGCTGCTAAAGCGGCATCGACCGCTTCGTGTTGGGCTGCACCAATGGCGCAACCGAGCCAGTTCAAAAAGGTGCGATGGGCTTCGTGCTCCACCGCATCGCTCCAACCTTGGGTGGGGTGCTGCGAGACGAAGTGGGCGAGTTGAGCGGTGATAGCGGGGGCGTGGTGGTCTGCCGCGACGGCTGTGTTGACTGTCATGTGTGAAGGTCCGTTTCAGTTTTAAAAATCAGCTGTTGTCCAAGTTGATGTTGCGTTCACGCGCCAGAGCAGTCCAGCGCGCCAAATCTTTTTTCATGTAGTCGCCAAATTGCGTGGGGCTCATGGGCATCAGCTCGACAGCTTCAGCACTGAGCTTATCGCGTAAATCGGGCATGGCCAGTACTTGCGCCATGGCGTTGTTGAGCTGTGTCACTACAGCGGCTGGCATACCAGCGGGGCCGACCACGCCATACCACTGCTGGGCATCGAAGCCTTTGAGACCAGCTTCTTCCATGGTTGGCACATCTTTGAGGGCAGGGTGGCGTTGGGTGCCTGTGACGGCGATCGCGCGCAAACGGCCATTGCGGATGTGAGGCAACGCAGCAGCCAAGCCGGGGAACATGCACTGGGTTTGCCCAGCAATCACATCGGTCGTCGCGGGGGCAATGCCGCGATAAGGAATGTGCACCATGAACACGCCCGTCTGCGACTTGAACAACTCCGCTGTCAAATGCGTGAGCGAACCTGCGCCTGATGACCCATAAGCCACCTTGCCCATGTTTTTCTTGGTGTATTCAATGAATGATTTCAGGTCTGTCACGGGCAGCGCTGCGTTGACCACCAAGACGTTGGGTGTACTGCCAATGAAGCCAATGGGGGTGAAGTCTTTGACGGGGTCGTACGCCAGTTTGCGGGTGGCCGGTGATGTGCCGTGCGTGGCCACATAGCCTTGCATCAGGGTGTAGCCATCAGGGGCCGCCCTGGCTGTGGTTTGCGCGGCAATCACGCCGCCGCCGCCGCTTTGGTTGTCGACCACCACGGTTTGGTTCAACACTTTGCCAAGGCGCTCGCAAAAGGTGCGTCCAATCATGTCCGAACCACCCCCTGCAGACACGGGCACGATGTAGCGAATGGGTTTGCTCGGATAGTGCGCTTGTGCCAGTGCAACGTCGGACAAGCCGAAGAGCAATGGCGATGCTTGTAAGAGGGTGCGGCGTTTCATCGTGTCTCCTTGATGGACCAAAAATCATCCTATGCGATAGTTCGTCGCCTAGGGGGCATCCACAGTCCACGAGGTGACACGTGTCTAAAATACAAACCTTCTTCAAAGGTTGAACGATGAGCATCAAGAGCGACAAATGGATCCGCCGCATGGCCCAAGAGCACGGCATGATCGAACCCTTCGAGCCAGGCCAAATCCGCCAAAACGCTGCGGGCGAAAAAATCGTCAGCTACGGCACCAGCAGCTACGGCTATGACATCCGTTGCGCGCCCGAGTTCAAGGTGTTCACCAACATCTACAGCACCGTGGTGGACCCGAAAAACTTTGATCCCAAAAGCTTTGTGGACATCGAGTCTGACGTTTGCATCATCCCGCCCAACAGCTTCGCGCTGGCCCGCACCATGGAGTACTTCCGCATCCCACGCAATGTGCTGACCGTGTGTTTGGGTAAGAGCACCTATGCACGCTGCGGCATCATCGTCAACGTCACGCCGTTCGAGCCCGAGTGGGAAGGCTATGTGACCTTGGAGTTCTCCAACACCACGCCACTACCCGCCAAGATTTACGCAGGCGAGGGCTGTGCCCAAGTGTTGTTCTTCGAGAGCGACAAAGACGACGTGTGCGAAACCAGCTACAAAGACCGTGGCGGCAAGTACCAAGGCCAAGTGGGCGTCACACTGCCCAAGACCTAATTGATCACTCTCAACGTCATCGGTTGCGGCCGCGTGGGTCAAACCCTCGCGGCCTTGTTACATCAGCGCGGTCAAGCGCAAGTGCAAGACCTGTATTCGCGCAGCTTCAGCAGCGCCGAGCAAGCGGCTCAGTTTGTGTGCGCTGGTCAGCCCGTGCCTGAACTGGCCCAGATGCGCACCGCCGATGTGTGGTTGCTCAGCGTGCCCGATGCCCAAGTGGGCGCAGCCGCGCAGGCTTTGGCTGACGCGCAGGGCAGCAAGATGGCTGGCGCTATCGTGTTTCACAACAGCGGCTTTTTAAGTGCTGCCGTGCTGCAGCCCTTGCAAGCCTTGGGCTGCCATGTGGCCAGCGCACATCCGGTGCTCAACTTTGCGTCTCCCGACACAGGCGTGCGCCAGTTTGCAGGCACGCCTTGCGGGCTTGAGGGCGATGCACCTGCACTGGCTTGGCTGCACACCGCACTCACCGCCATTGGCGGGCGTTGCTTTGAGATTGCCAGTGCCGACAAGCCGCTGTACCACGCCGCTGCGGTGTTCAGCAGCAACTTCACTGTGGTGTTGCAAGGCATTGCGCAAGACGCTTGGCACAGCGCAGGCGTGCCGCCCGAGCTGATGCGCCCGCTGACCGAGGCTTTGCTTAAAAGCACGGTGGACAACGTGCTGGCTATGGGCCCTGCACAGGCTTTGACTGGCCCAGCCGCCCGTGGCGATACGGCCGTGGTGCAGGCGCAGGGTGAGGTGGTGAAGCGCTGGAACGCGCCTGCGGGTGACCTGTACAAAACCCTCAGCGAGCTGGCTGCCCAGTTCAAAAAACACGGCAAAACACGGGTTTGAGGGCCTGTCGCCCACAATGCGACAATATGCCCCAGACATGACGACCTCTTTTTCCAATTTGCAGCTGGCCCCCGCGCTGGCACGTGCCGTAGCCGAAATGGGCTACGAATCCATGACCCCCATCCAAGCCCAGGCCATTCCCGTGGTTCTGACCGGCCAAGACGTGATGGGCGCCGCGCAAACCGGCACCGGCAAAACCGCAGCGTTCTCGCTGCCACTGCTGCAACGTTTGCTCAAACACGAAAACAGCTCCACCTCGCCAGCACGCCACCCCGTGCGCGCACTGGTGCTGTTGCCCACCCGCGAGCTGGCCGACCAAGTGGCCCAGCAAATCAAACAATACGCCGTGCACACCAACCTGCGCAGCGCCGTGGTGTTTGGCGGCATGGACATGAAGCCCCAAACCATCGAGCTGAAAAAAGGCGTCGAAGTTTTGGTGGCCACCCCTGGCCGTTTGCTCGACCATATCGAAGCCAAGAACGTGGTGCTCAACCAAGTGGAATATGTGGTGCTCGACGAAGCCGACCGCATGTTGGACATTGGCTTCTTGCCAGACCTGCAACGCATCTTGAGCCACCTGCCCAAGACGCGCACCACGCTGTTGTTCTCGGCCACGTTCTCCACCGAGATCAAGCGCTTGGCTGGCAGCTATTTGCAAAACCCCGTCACCATCGAAGTGGCGCGTCCGAACGAAACAGCCGCCACCATCACGCAGCAGTTCTACAGCGTGAGCGTGGACGACAAGTACAACGCCTTGCGCCACCTCATCAAAGCCAACGGCATGAAGCAAGCCTTTGTGTTTTGCAACAGCAAGCTCGGCTGCGCCCGGTTGGCCCGCTCGTTAGAGCGCGACGGTTTTCGCACCAGCGCCTTGCACGGCGACAAGAGCCAAGACGAACGCCTGAAAGCCCTCGAAGGCTTCAAGCAAGGCGAGGTGGACTTGTTGGTGTGTACCGATGTGGCCGCACGCGGCTTGGACATCAAAGACGTGCCAGCGGTGTTCAACTTTGACATCCCCTTCAACGCCGAAGACTACGTGCACCGCATTGGCCGCACAGGCCGTGCCGGTGCGTTGGGCCACGCCATCAGCTTTGTGTCGGGCAGCGACCAACGCTTGGTGGGTGACATTGAGAAACTGCTCAAGACCAAGATCACGCTAGAAACCGTGAGCGTCGAGCAAGACCGTTCGCGTGAGCGTCGTGAGCCTCGCAATGATTCACGCGAATCTCGCGGTGGTGATCGTGGCGAGCGTTCAGAGTCTTCAAGCCGTCCACGCGACAGCGCCTTGTCACGCGACTCGCGCCCACGCGAACAAGACAGCCGCCGCAGCCGCGAAGTGGGCTACGTGCCCGCACCGCGCATCAAGAACGATCCGTTCTTTGACAAGCCCTACGAAGCGCCTGTGCGCAGCGCAGAGGCTGCAGCACCTGCCGCACCCGACCCACTGCGCAAGTCGGCCAACATCAAGCCCAAGCGGGTGATGGCGGCTTTGTTCAAGTCGACTACTTAAAAGAAAACGCGCAAAAATTTTGCGCGTTTTTTTTTGGTATGCGGGCTACCCCTTACCGCGCATTCAACACCTTCACGCCGCACCCATGAATCAGACCAGATTGGTGTGTGCGAATCTATGTGAGTCGGCTTGATGGAATAAGTCTTCCTTGACAAGATCTCACTGAGATTGCGATCTTAGATGTTCTTATTTTCAGTGATTCAAGATCCAGTCATTTGCCGTCTCTAAACGTCTTGAAATCCGTAATGTTCTGCTGATGCGCCGCCGATCGCACTGTTCGTCAGAAGTAGCATGTCGCGGGTATTTAAGATGAGAAATCAAATATGCGCATGCATGATTTTGAATTGATGTTGGCGTCTGAATTTTTAATGTCGCATCCTGAATTCCATATATTCCTTGCCCGAAGTGAGCGACGGAAAGATAAGCACTAAGAATTTCGGCCTTACTGAAACGATCTGCAAGTGTTGTAGCAATTAATGCTTCCCTTGCCTTTCTACGAAAACTGATTCTGTAGTCTCTTAGCAAGCTCCGTACAAGTTGTTGCTCGAGGGTACTTGCTCCTTCCAATCTGCCACCGAGCGTCCTTATGGTTGCGCGTGCAATTCCTATTGGATCAACACCACGATGAAAAAGAAACCGATGGTCTTCACCTGCTATCAAGGCTTGAGTCAGATTTACATCAAGGGGTGACAGTAGCGTTAATCCATGAATTCTTCTCTGCAGATTTTTAACCTCTGTCGGCAATAGTAGTCGAGCTAGTAGTGCAGACAGCACGCCAACCCCGTGGGCAAATAGTTGATAGGCAGCTTTCCTCACTTTACAAAACACGCTTCCATGAAGCAACACCCTTGCTGTTTGCTGCTGTACTGCTGAAGCTGCCAAATAGATTGCCGTTATTTTTCGATCCAGATACACGCAACTGATCCAAAGTCGTGGATTGGCGTCGTTCACCGTCTTCTTTCCAATGCAGGTGGATGCGGTCTGAGCTGGTGATCCGCTTCTCAATTTTTCCAGTTATTTCAATGAAAATTCGCCCCTTGCCTGTATAAGTTCGAACTCCCGTGGATGAGTCTTCGCGATCCTTCTCGCCTGTTCCGAATATTCTTTCGTTGTCTTGCCATAAGACAATCCGGTACCAAACAATCATCCCGGTATATGGGCGATAGTCGGTAGTAGCTACAACATGTTTACATTCCCAGACCCCCACTAGATTGGGCATGGTGAAGATGTGTTCTCTCAGTACAAAAAAGAGAATAGATAACGCAACCCCGCCCGCGATGTTAGCGGCCAGACCTGGCCAAAATTGAGAAAGAAAGGTTTCCATATTTGATTTTTTAATTCACTGTACTTTTATGACTCAAGCTTCAAGCCTCAAGCAACGCATGTCAGCTTTCGCTGCAAAGAGGGCACTCTCGTAAACGTGCAAACTTTCGAAACTTTGCTCAATGCGGTCATATTTATTAGCTTTCTTTGGATTTGCGTGTTTTCTTGGCGGCTATCGCAGGGAGCAAGCTGGTGATGCGTTGGTACAACTCGAATAGGAAGGCCACGCGTTCGGCGTCGGAGGCGTAGGACTTTTTGCCGCCGCTGGGTTGGTAGGCGGCGTCTACGGCGGTGTCTAGTTTTTGGTGGGCCTTGAGCAGGGCCGTGGGCATGGTCAGCGGGTCGTACAGGTCGGCCAGTGATGCGTCTGCAAATTGAGTGCGGGCGTCGAGCACGCACTGCGCGGCTTGCTCGATAGCATTGCGGTGTTTGTCGCTGAGTGCTTCGCCAGCGAAGCCGGGCCAGGGGTAGTTGTTGTAAACGTTGCTAGCTGAGTATTGATAGTCACTCTTCATTCGACCGCAAACCGAACGAAGCCAACTCATATGCATTGCAGACTGAAGAACACCCATTTCTAAAAGTCCAGCGCTAGGGACTATGAGCGAACTACCGTTGGCAATTACATCGGGTGACATGAACCCTATTGGTAAGTATTTGCGATTCTCAGACGAAACTTTCGGCAGAAATAAGTAGCTTGAATTAGGCTGTCGGATCTCTCCAAACAGTGATGGTGTTTCAGCTAGTTTCTTTGTTGCTACGCGATTGCTTTGAGTTCTAAATTTTTTAACAGAGTTAATTCGTTCAAGAATCGGTGGTGTCGATTTAATGAGGCTTGGGTTTGCATCCTTAAGCCACAAACACCAACGTAGCTCAGCGTTTAGAAACTCTTGGCCGCCCATGAATGGTCGGATGAGTTTAAGGACTTCAGGGTGCGTGCCCGCTAGTTCGTCTTTTTCCTTGCTATCGAGTAACAAGTGACCATCGTCATTCGCCATGCTCCCATATTGCATTTCTGGCACATTGCAAATTGGCGTGCTTCTTTTGCTTAGTGCAACGTTAGTTGCATCCACCAAATACGGATTGATGTTTTTAGCAGGCACAGCCAACGGCTCGCCTTTGATGTCCGCGTATTCAAATATGGTTTTATCTTTGCGATCTTCTAAGCCAAAGCCCACGATCACGCAATGCACAGCTGCATTGCCTCTGGCTTCGTTTGACCACGAGAACGTGCGGTGTGCAAACTGAATGTGCACGCCTTGCGCCACCATCCAAGCCCACAGCACGCCCACCTGTTCACCTTGGGTGATGCTGTTGGTAGACACAAAGGCCACGCGAGGCGCTGCTTCGTTTTCGACGCTGCGCAAGTAGCAGGCAGCTTTGACATACCAAGCGGCAACGAAATCTAAAACGCCAAAGCCTTTGATGCAATTCATCACGGGTTCAAAGTCGGCTTTTTGTTGCGGCGTTTGTTCTTTCTTTCCGATGAACGGCGGATTGCCCAACACATAGCTGCACCGCTGCGCGGGCAGTACATCGTTCCAGTCCACGCGCAGGGCGTTGCCGTGTTGGATGTGCGGCGTGCTTTTGAGTGGGATGCGTGCAAAGTACAAACCAAACTCCACGCTCACGCGTAGGTTCATTTGGTGGTCCACCAGCCACAGGGCCACTTGGGCAATTTGCGCGGGAAACTCTTCAATCTCAATGCCGTAAAACTGGTCCACGTTCACGCCAATGAGGTTGTTCACGTCCACGCTCAGCTGGCCTTTGTGTGCGCTCAGCTCGTTGTCTGCACGCAGCACTTGCAGCTCTAGCTCGCGCAGTTCTCGGTAGCTGATGACCAAAAAGTTGCCACAGCCACACGCGGGGTCAAAGAAGGTGAGTTGTTTGAGCTTGGTATGAAACTCCACCAGTTTGTGGCGGTTGCCTTTGATGCGCTCAAACTCGGCGTGCAGCTCGTCCAAAAACAAGGGCTTGATGAGCTTGAGGATGTTGGCCTCTGACGTGTAGTGCGCGCCCAAGTTGCGGCGGGCCTTTTCGTCCATGATGCTTTGAAACAAGCTGCCAAAGATGGCGGGGCTGATGGCCGACCAATCGAGCGCACACGCATCCAGCAGCGCTTCGCGCATGGCGGTGCTGAAGTCGGCCATTGGCAATGTTTCTTCAAACAGTTTGCCGTTGATGTACGCAAACTTAGCTAGCTGTTCGTCAATGTGTTTGTTGCGGCTGGCTTCGTGCGTGTTGAGCACTTGAAAGAGTTGGCCTAAGCGTGGCCCAAGGTCAGAGCCATCGGGCGCGGTGCGCTCTTCTACAAAGTCACGAAACGATTGCGCGGGCTGGAAGATGCCGGTGTCGTCCGCAAACAAACAAAACAGCAAGCGCACCAGCAGCACCTCTAGCGCGTGGCCTTCGTAGCCGCTGGCCTTGAGGGCGTCGTGCAAGCGGCCCATGCGTTCAGCCGCTTTGATGTTGACGGGGTCTTCTGCCCGAATGTCTTGCACCTTGTAGCCCGCCAGTAGGCCAAACAGCTTGACGTGTTTGTGCAGGTGCTGAAGTTCAAACTCCACGGTTTCGCCCGTGGCCAAGATGCGCACGCGAAAGCGGGCAAAGTCGCACACCACCACCAGCTGCGGCAGGTCGCGCTCTGGCAGGTTGTGCAGGTAGCCCACGGCTTGGTCTACCGCGTCGTCTAAGTTTTTGCCGCGTGACTTGTGCTCGACCAGCAGCACGCCCGGCCAAAACAAATCGACAAAGCCTTGCGAGCCACCCAGCTTTTTAACGTTCAGCTCAAAGGTGGCAACGCGTTTGTCGGTGATGCCGAATATTTCAAAGAAGGCAATCCAGAAGGGTTTGGCTTCACTGTCTTCGTTACTTGCGTCGGCCCAGGTTTTGCTGAAAAGCAATGCCCTAGATTTAATTTCGTTCCAATTAAGACCCATTTAGTGCTCATTAAGTGAGCTTGGATGTTAACTGAAAGTATTCTATTTTTTGACTGTGGTAGCTCTGGAGGAGTAACTAAATGGCCTATGTGGGGCAATGGCGGCCAAACTGCCTGACCTTGCCTGCTTTTGTCATGGACTGCAGTGAAATCGTCTGGCTTGAATCCGCCATTGAAGTTGTTAGATAACCGATCGCAAAATCTGTGCAGTTTCGATGACCAGTGGAAGTAACTTCTCGACAATCAAAGCTTCATCCCATAAAGAAGATTGCAAGGTCAAGCTCAATGCCGCTTTGCATTCGCCATGTCGATCCCGTAGTGGTACAGCTACACCTACGAGTCCTTGGTCCAAGTTGCCAGCCGAAATGCAATAGTTATTCTTGCGTGCGTTCAGCACCATCTTTTCAAACTTTTTCGGTGTGAGCACGGCGTTGCTGTTGAAGTTAGAAAACTCATGCGCTGCAATCCATGCTTTCAAAGCGTCATCACTTAGCGTTGACAACATGGCTGGACCTGGCCCCACCACATGTGCAGGCACCCGCGCTCCTGCATAAAAACCAATCGACACCACACGCGGACTGTTGCTGCGTGCCACGTAGACCAACTCGTGTCCATCGAGCACAGACACATTGACCGTCTCACCCGAAGACATGGCCAAGCGTTGAATGAAGGGTTGCACCAATCGTGGCAAACGCGCGCCATCCAAATAGCCTTGACCCAATCGAAGTACGCGCGGCGTGAGCCAATAAAACTTGCCATCGGTGTCGCCATAGCCGAAGTGACATAGATTGAGCAAATAGCGTCGCGCTGCCGTGCGCGGAATGCCTGTGCGTTCTGCCACCTGTGACACCGTCATGCGTCCGTACTCATCGTTGAACGCTTCGATCACTGCCAACGCACGACCCACGCCCGTAATCAAGTCGCCAGAGTCGATGGGGAATTCTTTGTTTGAGGGTTTAGAGACCAACGCAGACGCATTAGGAGAAACCATAGTTTTAACCGCCTTTCGGACGTAATTGTCCGTTATTCGGTTGGAGAAGGTCAAGCCACGCTTGAGACATAGGGCAGGTGCAAATACAGTCCACTCCCATGGCAAACAGCAACATTCAACCAGCTATTACATCGATCACCGGCAAGACTCGCGTCTTCATGGTGGCGGGCGATCCTGTTGGTCAAGTCCAAGCACCTGCGATTTTCAATCGTGTGTTTCAAAAATTCGATGTCGACGCGGTGTTGGTCCCTGTACAAATTGCACCAGATCGCTTTGTCGATTTCGCCACAACGGTCCTCGAGGCCGGAAACATTGATGGTTTGTGGCTAACCATTCCACACAAACCCAAGCTCATGCCCTTACTTGACAAATTAGATCGCGCCAGTCAAATGGCAGGCTCGGTCAATGCCGTCCGTCGCCATGCAGATGGCACGCTCGAAGGCGGCATGTTTGATGGCAATGGTTTGGTCCGTGCTCTGCGCCACTTTGGCATAGAGCCAAAAGGACTGCGGGTGTTGCTGCTGGGAACCGGTGGAGCTGGTGCAGCAATTGCAACCGCCTTACTCGAAGCAGAGGTCGCAGAACTCGCCTTGCATGATTTAGGAGATCGAGCCCATCGACTTGCCCAACGCTTGAACCACCAGTCCGTCACGTTGCACGGCGCTGACCCTGCGGGTTTTGACTTGGTGATCAACGCTACGCCCCTTGGATTGAGTACAGACGATCCTCTGCCCGTCGATGTGTCGCGTATAGATGCTGACGCCAAAGTTTTTGACATCTTGATGAAGCACACCCCCACGCCGTTGTTGCGTGCCTGCGCTAAACGAAACATTCAAGCCCACTCAGGATTTGAAATGTTGGTGCAACAAGTACCCGACTATCTGCGATTTTTTGGAATGCATGAAATCGCAGACCAAATCAAAGATGAGTTGTCGGACATCCGCGATCACTTACTGATTGCATAGAAATTTCTTTCATTCTTTTTAACCACCCTCGGAGACTTCTTATGAATCCATTACGTCGCGTTCTTTCGCTGTCACTCTTGACCGCTGCTCTTGCTTCCACAGGCTTGGCTTACGCTGCTGACTTTGAAACGCGTACCGTCAAGTTCCCATCGGCTAGTAATAAAGGTCACCCTCAAGTGCAAGGCGTGGAAAAGTTTGCCGAGCTGATGGCTAAGAAAACCAATGGCAAGTTCAAAGTGCAAGCTTTCCCTGGTGGCGCCTTGGGCCCAGATTTGCAAACTGTGTCAGCCATGCAAGGCGGTACGGTTGAAATGACCGTGATGAATGCTAGCTTGTTGGCTGGTGTGGCTAAAGAAATGGCCATTTTTGATTTCCCTTTCCTGTTTAACAACACCAAAGAAGCTGACGCTGTGTCTGACGGTCCCGTCGGCCAAAAACTATTGGATAAGTTGCAAGAAAAAGGCTTGGTTGGTTTGGCCTATTGGGACTTGGGCTATCGCCAGGTACATACCGGCAAAAAGCCTATCGCTAAAGCAGATGACTTCAAAGGCATGAAGATGCGTGTGATCCCTACGCCCATCTATGTGGACTTCATGAAGTCTTTGGGCGCATCTCCCGTGCCTATGGCTTTCACCGAAACCTACACAGCCTTGGAGCAAGGTGCGATTGACGGTATGACTAACCCCTTGCTCAACATCTTGGACAGCAAGTTTGATGAAGTATCCAAGTACCTCACCATTACCAATCACATGTACACCCCACAAGCTGTGGTGGTGAGCAAGAAGTTTTGGGACAAGCTGACACCTGCTGAACAAAAGTTGATGCGCGAAGCTGCTCAAGAAACTGCCGTGTACCAACGCAAAGTTGCGCGCGATGAAGCCGCTAAAGTATTGGCTGAAATTAAACGCAAAGGCATGACTGTGTTTGAGTTGCCACCTGAAGAAATCGCCAAACTGCGCGAACGCTCGAAGCCCGTGATTGACAAGTACACCAACGAATTGGGTCCTATCGTGGGTGAGATGTACGCAGCGGTGGACAAAGCGCGTAAAACGAAATAAGCGTTCACACGCGCAATAAAAAAGGAGCCGATAGGCTCCTTTTTTTATTCCACAGAGTGATTAAGCCAACGGGTCCATGGTTTGCGGACACCTCACACTCTGGCGCTCCCACGCAGGTGCATCACTCACATTCACAAGCGTGTCTTTGGCTTCCAGCTTCGCCGCACTGAGGCAACCACCCCACACACACCCATCGTCTAAGCACACCACATCAGGGCGGTCTGCCATGTGCACGGTAGACCAGTGGCCAAAGGCCATGCGCACATTGGCGCTCAGTCGGCCCGGTACATCAAACCACGGCATCAAGTGGGCGGGCGCTTTGTCTGCGCTTTCTTTCACGCTGAAATCCATCGCGCCCTGTGCATCACAAAAGCGCAAGCGGGTGAGGGCGTTGACGATCACGCGCAAGCGGTCTGCACCCGCTAGGTCATCACGCCACACATTGGGCATGCCGCCATACATCTGCGGCATGAAGTGCACCCAGTCGTCGCTGCGCAGCACGGCTTCTACTTCGCCAGCCAGCGCCATGGTTTGCTTGGCAGTCCATTGCGGCAGCACGCCTGCGTGCACCATCAGCACTTGGCCCACTTGAATGGCCATCTGTTGGTGGCGCAGCCAGTGCAGCAGCTCGGCGCTGTCGGGTGCGGTGAGGATGTCTTGGGTGGTGTCTTGCTTGTTGGGCTTGCGCACGCCCTGCGACACGGCCAGCAAATGCAAATCGTGGTTGCCCAGCAGGCATTGCGCGCTGCTGCCCAACGCCATCAAGCGGCGCAGCACGCCCGCGTTGTCGGGGCCGCGGTTGACCAAGTCGCCCAGCAAATAAAGCGTGTCGCGGCTGGGGGAGAACGCGATGTGCGTCAACAAACGTTCTAAGGCTTCGTCGCAGCCTTGTACGTCGCCAATCAAGTAAAGTGCCATGTGTTGATTGTCTCTATTATTTTTGACTGTTTGATTTCGCAATGGACGTTCTGCTAATCGTTTTCCTCACCTTGCTCAATGGCTTGTTTGCCATGTCTGAGATGGCGCTGTCGTCTAGCCGCAAAGCGCGCCTGGCCGCATTGGCCGAGACGGGCGATGGTGGCGCGTATGCCGCGTTGGTGTTGATGGAGCAGCCCACACAGTTTTTGTCGACCGTGCAAATTGGCATCACGTCCATCGGCGTGCTCAACGGCATCGTGGGTGAGGCCGCGTTCAGCGATGATTTTTCGTATTGGTTGTTGGCCCAAGGCGTGCCCGACAACTTGGCCTCGGGCCTGGCCACTGCGTTTGTGGTGACCATCATCACCTTCAGCACCATCTTGTTTGGCGAGCTGGTGCCTAAGCGCATTGGCCAGTTGTTTCCAGAATCAGTGGCCCGCGTGGCCGCGCCCGCCATGTTGGCCTTGGCCACCTTGGCTAAGCCCTTTGTGTATTTGCTCTCGGCCAGCACCAGCGGCATGTTGAAGTTGTTGCGTGTGGATGTGCATGGCGCACGTACCGTGACAGAAGAAGAAATTTCAGCCAGCTTGGTTGAAGGTGTGGATGCAGGCTTGATCGAACAGCACGAACACCAAATGGTGCAAAACGTGTTCAACCTTGACGAGCGTCCGCTCACCTCCATCATGGTGCACCGCTCGGACATCGAGTGGCTCGATGCCAAGCTGCCCGTGCCTCAAGCCTTGGCGCAAGTGGGTGCGAGTGGCGCGCACTCGTGGTACCCCGTGTGCCGTGGCGACCTTGACAACGTGGTGGGCGCAGTGAGCGTGTCTCAGCTCTTGCGTTTGCCACCCGGCACTGACATGACGGTGGAAGCCTTGGCCAAGCCTGTGGCCTTTGTGCCAGAAACCTTGAGTGGCATGGACTTGCTCGAACAATTCCGCAAACCCGCCGAACGCGCCACTGCACATGGCCGCATGGTGTTGGTGGTGGACGAGTACGGCGTGGTACATGGTTTGCTCACACCGCGTGATTTGCTCGAAGCCATCACGGGTGAACTGTTGCAAGCCACGCCCACAGATGAAGCTTGGGTCACGCAACGTGAAGATGGCTCGTGGTTGGTGGACGGCATGATGCCCGTGACCGAATTTAAGGCTCGCTTGAGCATCAAAGAGTTGCCAGACGAAGACCGCGGCATTTACAACACGGTGGCTGGCTTGGTGATGGCCATCTCGGGCGAGCTACCCGCCGAGGCCGATGTGGTGAGCTATGGTGAATGGCGCTTTGAAGTGGTCGACCTCGATGGCCGCCGTATCGACAAACTACTGGTCAGTCGCACCAACTAGGCAAGCCGCTTAAACGCGGCTGCTGTTGCGTCGGTTAAACGGCACCTGATACATCCACACAGGTCGGCCGTCGTTGCAAGTCAGAATAGCGCTGGGCACCAGCTCAAGTGCTTCAAACTCTAAGCTCACCAGCCACGCGCCACGGCGCAATTCGGTTTCCGCTTTTTCTACGGCGCGGGGCATGCTCTCGGGGCGTTGGAACATGTAGACCATGTCAAAGCTACGCCAGTCCACCAGCCAAATATCGCCTTGGCGAATGCGCGCAAACGAGCAACGCATGGCGCTCATCACGCGCAAGGGCCAGCTCATCTCCACGCCATGCAGCTCGGCACGCGGAAACGCATCGCGCAAAGCCAGCAGGCCGTCGCCCAAGCCACTGCCCGCATCCAAAATGCGCGCGCCTGCAGGCAGGGTGATGTGCTGCTGCATTTCACGCAGCGCTTTTTTAGGTGTGGGAAACAGCGGCGCATCGCGCCATGCTTTGCGGGGGTAAACCAAAACGATGAGCCCGAGCAAGAACAACCAGCCAATGGGCGGCACGTTCAACGTGGCTGAAGACGCCGCCATGGACAGCGGAAAGCCCAACACAATCAATGCTTTGCGCATGGTTGTGTGCACTAAGGCGCTCAAGAAACCACCCCAACACGTCGCGGCAATGAAGGCGATGGTTTCGCTCAAGCCGACCATTTGCAGGCCTTTGAAGAGCAACCAAGACGAACCCCAAGCGAGCAGGGCGGGAACGGGCCAAGTCATGAATTTCATGAGTGGGAATCATAGAGCTAACGCGACAGCTTCTGGCGTGAATTTGACTGAGAATCAAAGCTTATGGAATCCGTTGAAGCGCACACATGAACCAGTCCACCACACACACGCTCAGCACCGTCGATGAGATGCGCGATACCTTGCGCCGCATCAGCCACCTCAAGGGGCGACAGCCCGATGCACAGTCGCTGCAAGAGGTGCGTGATTTGGTGTCGGCGTTTGATCGACGCGATTTGTTGATCGAGCATTTGCATGCGCTCAACGACACCTACCGTGGTTTGTTTGAGCGGCACTTAGTGGCCTTGGCGCATGAGATGCGTTTGCCCATGGCCGAGGTGTTTGAGGTGGCCACTTTCTATCACCACTTCGAGGTGTTGCCCAACGACGCCAAGCCTGCCGCCCTGACCGTGCGCGTGTGCGATGGCTTGAGCTGCGAGATGGGCGGCGCCAAACAACTGCTGGCCAAGTTGCCCAGCATCTTGGGCGCTGACATGCGCGTGATCAGCGCGCCTTGTGTGGGCCGCTGCGAACAAGCGCCTGTAGCTGTGGTGCACCAAAACGCTGTGCCGCACGCCACGCCAGATCGCGTGTTGGCCGCTGTCAGTGCAGGCGATACACACCAAGCCTTGCCCGACTATGTGGACTTGGATGCCTATGTGGCTGATGGTGGTTATGCCTTGGTGGCGGCTTTGGCCAAAGGTGAAACCCAATCAGATGATGTGCTGCAAGCCATGGAGGCCTCGGGCCTGCGCGGCTTGGGTGGTGCTGGTTTTCCGGCAGGGCGCAAGTGGCGCATTGTGCGTGAGCAAACTGCACCGCGTGTGATGGCCGTCAACATTGACGAAGGCGAGCCCGGCACATTCAAAGACCGCACGTATTTAGAGCGTGACCCGCATCGCTTTTTAGAAGGCATGTTGGTCGCAGCGCAAGTGGTGGGCATTGAAGCCATCTACATCTACCTGCGTGACGAGTACCACGGCTGCCGCGACCTGCTGCAGCACGAGCTCGGAGCTTTGCAAGCCAACCCGCCGTGCGCGTTGCCGCACATCGAACTGCGCCGAGGCGCGGGTGCGTACGTGTGCGGCGAAGAGTCCGCCATGATTGAAAGCATCGAAGGTAAACGCGGCGAGCCCCGCATGCGCCCGCCCTACATTGCGCAAGTGGGTTTGTTTGGCAAGCCCACGCTTGAACACAATTTTGAAACACTCTACTGGGTGCGCGACATCGTGCAAAAAGGCCCCCAGTGGTTCACCAGCTTTGGTGCGAATGGCCGCGTGGGCTTGCGCAGCTTCAGCGTGAGTGGCCGCGTTAAGCAGCCGGGCGTCAAGCTCGCACCCGCAGGCATCACGGTGCAGGCTTTGATTGACGAGTATTGCGGTGGCATGTTGGACGGGCACACGCTGTATGCCTATTTGCCTGGCGGTGCATCGGGCGGCATCTTGCCTGCACGACTCAACAACGTGCCACTCGACTTCGACACGCTGCAAGAGCACGGCTGCTTCATCGGCTCTGCCGCCGTGGTGGTGCTGAGCCAGCACGACACCGCACGGGATGCGGCGTTGAACGCCATGCAATTCTTTGCACACGAGAGCTGCGGCCAATGCACCCCGTGCCGCGTGGGCACAGCCAAGGCGGTGCAGCTCATGCAAGCGCCTAAGTGGGACAACGCCACGCTGGAAGACTTAAACCAAGTGATGGTCGATGCATCCATTTGTGGCCTCGGCCAAGCAGCACCCAACCCTGTGCGTTGTGTGCAAACCTATTTCGCTCACGAGGTGGCTTGAGATGAATGCACCCTTGAAACACCTGCCCACGGTTGAGTTCAAACTCAACAACCAATCCGTTCAAGCGTATGAGGGCGAGAGCATTCTCAAAGCCGCGCAACGCAACGGCGTAGACATTCCTCACCTCTGCTACACCGACGGCTTGCGTGCTGATGGCAACTGCCGTGCGTGTGTGGTGGAAATCAAAGGCGAACGCACCTTGGCCCCTAGCTGCTGTCGCACGGCGACGGCTGGCTTAGAGGTGTTGGTGAGTGACCGCGCGGTGAAGAGCCAGAAGATGATTCTTGAAATGCTGCTGTCGGATATGCCTGATGTTGGGTACAAGTGGAACGACGCTTCTTCTCTCGCTGCTGCGACGGGAGATACGCCGGGCGCCTCATGCGGCGAGCCAAAATCGTTGCCCGGCGCATCCCCCATCGCAGCGGGTGTGGGTGAGCACGGCGAACTCAGCGACTGGGCTGCGCGTATGGGCGTGACTGTGCGCCCTGAGTTGCGCGCACTGCGCCGCGAGCAACCCACCAGTGATGTGTCGCACCCCGCGATGGCTGTGAACTTAGACGCTTGTATTCAGTGCAACCGCTGTGTGCGTGCGTGCCGTGAGGAACAAGTGAACGACGTGATTGGCTATGCCAACCGTGGTGCGCATTCGCAAATCGTGTTTGATTTGAACGACCCCATGGGCTTGAGCAGTTGCGTGGCGTGTGGCGAGTGCGTGCAGGCGTGCCCCACGGGCGCGTTGATGCCTAAGACGCAAGTTGGCTCACAAGTTGTCGATAAGACAGTGGACTCAGTCTGTCCGTTCTGCGGTGTGGGCTGCTTGCTGACCTACAACGTGAAGGACAACAAAATTGTCAGCGTGGATGGGCGCGATGGCCCCGCCAACCACAGCCGCTTGTGTGTGAAGGGCCGCTTCGGGTTTGACTACATTCACAACCCACAACGCTTGACCGTGCCGCTGATTCGCAAAGCGGGTGTGCCCAAAGACCCAGAGGCTTTGAACGCGCTCAACATCAACGCCGCTGATTGGTCGCAAGTGTTCCGCGAAGCCACGTGGGAAGAAGCGCTTGACCTGGCAGCGTCTAAGCTCAAACACCTGCGTGACACGCACGGCAAAAAAGCACTGGCGGGTTTTGGCTCGGCCAAGGGCAGCAACGAAGAAGCGTATTTGTTCCAAAAGCTGGTGCGCACCGGTTTTGGCTCGAACAACGTGGACCACTGCACACGCTTGTGCCACGCGTCTAGCGTGGTGGGTTTGCTCGAAGGTGTGGGCTCGGGCTCGGTGACCAACCAAGTGAATGATGTCGAGCACTCTGACTTTATTTTTGTCATTGGCTCCAACCCCACATCCAACCACCCCGTGGCGGCCACGTGGATGAAGAACGCCGCCAAACGCGGCGCCAAGATTGTGGTGGCTGACCCGCGTGGCACAGACCTTGGCAAACACGCGTGGCGTGCGCTGCACTTCAAGGCCGACACCGATGTGGCCATGCTCAACGCGATGCTGCACGTCATCATCGAAGAGGGCTTGGTGGACGAAGCGTTCATTCACAACCGCGCCAACAACTACGACGCACTCAAAGCCAACGTGAAGGACTTCAGCCCCGAGGCGATGGCCCCTATTTGCGGCATCGACGCCCACACGCTGCGCGAAGTGGCGCGTGCGTATGCCACTGCCAACAGCGCGATGATTTTGTGGGGCATGGGCGTGAGCCAGCACGTGCACGGCACAGACAACGTGCGTTGCTTGATTGCGCTGTCGTCCATCACCGGGCAAGTGGGTAAGCCGGGTTCTGGCTTGCACCCACTGCGCGGCCAAAACAACGTGCAGGGCGCGAGCGATGCGGGCCTCATCCCCATGATGTACCCCAACTACCAACGCGTTATCAATGCGGATGCACATGCGTGGTTTGAAAAGTTTTGGAACACGCCGCTCGACGACAAGCCCGGCTACACCGTGGTGGAAATCATGGGCAAGATCTTGGCCGACGAGACCGATCCACACAAGATTCGTGGCATGTACATCATGGGCGAGAACCCAGCGATGAGTGACCCGAACCTCAACCACGCGCGTCACGCTTTGGCCACGCTAGAGCACTTGGTGGTGCAAGACATCTTCATGACCGAAACTGCGTGGCTCGCCGATGTGGTGTTGCCCGCCACTGCGTGGCCTGAAAAAACAGGCACGGTCAGCAACACTGATCGCATGGTGCAACTCGGCAAGCAAGCCATCGACCCACCGGGCGATGCGCGTGCTGATTTGTGGATCATTCAGCAAATAGCAAAACGCATCGGTTTGAATTGGCACTACGCAGGCGAGCACCACGGCGTGGCCGAGGTGTACGACGAAATGCGCCAAGCCATGCATGCCGCCATTGGTGGCATCACATGGGAACGCTTGCAGCGAGAAAGCAGCGTGACCTACCCCTGCCACTCCGAGGATGACCCAGGCGAGCCCACCGTGTTCAAAGAACACTTCGCCACCGACGATGGCCGTGTGCACTTGGTGCCCGCAGGTTTGATACACGCCAACGAACAGCCTGATGCGCAATACCCGTTTGTGCTGATTACCGGTCGTCAGTTGGAGCATTGGCATACAGGGAGCATGACGCGCCGCGCCACCGTGCTAGACGCCATCGAGCCCATGCCCACCGCCTCGATGTGTGGCGCAGATTTGCAAGCTTTGGGTGTGCAAGCGGGCGATGTCATCACCGTGGCCTCGCGCCGTGGCCATGTGAGCCTGCGTGTGCGTTTGGACGAGGGCACGCCAGAAGGCGCGGTGTTCATCCCATTCGCCTACCAAGAGGCGGCTGCCAACTTGCTGACCAACCCTGCGCTTGACCCCTTTGGCAAGATTCCAGAGCTGAAATACTGCGCTGTGTCGGTGACAGCCGGCGGTCAGCTGGCGCACCCCGCTGGTTTTAAAATCTAACTCTTATATTTGGAGACACGTTCATGCACGCTTTTCGCCGTTCTTTGATTGCCCTGAGTTTGGGCTTGGCTTGCGCATCTGGTTTTGCGCAAAACGACGCGACTGTGAAGGTCGGTTTGCTCAGCACTTTGTCAGGCCCCGGCGCGGGTTTGGGCGTGGACATCCGTGATGGCTTTCAGCTCGCGGTCAAACTCTCGGGTGGCAAGTTCAGCGGTAAGGCCGTGGACGTCATCGTGGCCGACGACCAAGCCAGCCCCGATGTGGGCCGCCAAACCGCAGACCGTTTGGTCAAGCGCGACAAGGTCGACTTCATGACCGGCATCGTGTTCTCCAACGTCATGCTGGCTGTGGGCGCGCCTACCTTCCAATCGAAAACTTTCTACATCAGCGCCAACGCTGGCCCTTCGCAATACGCGGGCGAGCAGTGCAACCCTTACTTCTTCAGCGCGTCCTACCAAAACGACAACATGCACGAAGCCGTGGGCAAAGTGGTGACCGACAAAGGCTTTAAGAAAGTGGCTTTGATCGCGCCTAACTATCCAGCAGGCAAAGATGCGATTGCTGGCTTCAAGCGTTTCTTCAAAGGCGAAGTGGCATCAGAGACCTACACCACTTTGAACCAACTCGACTACGGCACAGAGCTGTCTAAGCTGCGTGCGACCAAGCCAGACGCTGTTTACATCTTCTTGCCCGGCGGCATGGGCATCAACTTCATCAAGCAGTTTGTGGGTGCGGGCTTGTCCAAAGACATCACCTTGTTTGGCCCCGGCTTCTCAGGCGATGAAGACGTGATCAAAGCGGTGGGTGACCCCATGCTCGGCATGTTCAACACCTCGCAATGGGGCCACGACATGGACAACGCAGCCAACAAAAAGTTTGTGGCCGAGTTCGAGAAGGCCTATGGCCGCTTGCCCACGCTCTACGCAGCCCAAGGCTACGACGCTGCACGTTTGATCGAAGCCGCCGTGCGTGACAGCAAAGGCAACTTGGAAGACAAAGCAGCCGTTCGCAAAGCTTTGGAAGCCGCCAAGTTTGATTCGGTGCGTGGTGCGTTCAAGTTCAACAGCAACCACTTCCCCATTCAAGACTACTACTTGCGCGTCATCACCAAAGATGCCAAAGGCCGCGTGACCAACCGCACATTGAGCCCTGTGTTTAAAAACCATGCGGACGCTTACGTAGCCAGCTGCAAGATGCCTAGCCTGTAAGCATGGATGGGATTTTGCTGTTTGAGCAATCGCTCAACGGCTTGCAGTTTGGGTTGATGTTGTTCTTGCTGGCCGCGGGCTTGACGCTCGTGTTTGGCATCATGGACATGATCAACCTCGCGCATGGCTCGCTCTACATGGTGGGCGCTTACCTGATTGCCACGGTGGCTGCGGCCACCGATTCTTTTTGGCTGGGGCTGGGCGCGGGTGTGGCGGGTGCTGCGCTGTTTGGCGTGTTGCTAGAAGTGTCTATCTTGCGCCGCCTGTATGAGCGTGACCACCTCTCGCAAGTGCTGGGCACCTTTGCCATTCTCTTGATGTGCAACGAAACCGTGCGCTTGATTTGGGGCGCACAGCCCATCACCCTAAACCCGCCTGCTGCATTGAGTGGCCCTGTGGAATTGGTGAGTGGTTTTTTCTATCCCGTCTATCGTTTGTTCATCATTGGTGTGGGCTTGGCTGTGGCTTTGTTTTTGTATGTGCTCATCACGCGCACACGCGTGGGCATGCAAGTGCGTGCGGGTGCGGCCAACCGCGAAATGGCTTTGGCCATGGGTAGCAACGTGACGCGTTTGTTCACAGCGGTGTTTGGTGTGGGCGCTGCACTGTGCGCTATTGCGGGTGGCATGCTCGGGCCACTGCTGGCGGTGCAAGTGGGCATGGGCGAGAGCATTTTGATTTTGGCGTTTGTGGTCATCGTCATCGGTGGCATTGGCTCAATACGCGGTGCGTTTTTGGGTGCGATGTTGGTGGGTGTGGTCGACACAGCAGGGCGCACTTTGGTGCCGATGGTGTTTGATTCGCTGCTCAGTGCAGAGGCAGCATCCAGTGCTGGGCCCGCTGTGGCGTCGATCTTGATTTACATGCTCATGGCCACTGTGTTGTTCTTTAAACCGCGCGGGTTGTTTCCAACGCACGGTTAAGTAACACACGACTTAGCAACACACCGCACAACAATATTCGCATGGCCCATTCACCTCGCTCCACATCTTTAGACCACTCTTTGCAGTGGCGCTGGAGCGTGCCTGCGTTGTTGCTGTTGGTGGCGTTGCCATTCATCGCCAACGCGGTGGGTGAGGGGTTTTACATTGCCTTGGCCAGCCGCATTTTGATTTTTGCTTTGGCTGCCACCAGCCTCAATTTCATTTTGGGTTTTGGCGGCATGGTCAGCTTTGGTCATGCGGCGTTTGTGGGCGTGGGCGCTTACAGCGTGGCCATCCTCACGCAAATGGGCATCACGGATGCGTGGGTTTTGTGGCCTGCGGCGATGGTGGTGAGTGCTTTGTTTGCTTTGCTGATTGGCGCAATCAGCCTGCGCACACAGGGCGTGTACTTCATCATGATCACGCTGGCATTTGCCCAGATGATTTACTACCTCACCATTTCCATCAAAGCCTATGGCGGTGACGATGGTTTGTCATTGGCTACTCGTTCGCAAATTCCGTTGGTGGACATCCATGACGAGACCTCGTTTTATTACGTGGTGCTGGCTGTGTGCGTGGCGGCCATCTACGCCGTGGCCCGTGTGTTGAACGCACGCTTTGGCCATGTGCTGCAAGCCATTCGCGAGAACGAAGTGCGCATGCAAGCGCTGGGCTACGCGGTGTACCGCTACAAGCTGGCTGCATTTGTGATGGCGGGTGCGTTGGCTGGTTTGGCCGGTGCGCAGCTGGCCAACCAAGGCGGCTTTGTCAGCCCCGCGCTCATGCAGTGGAGCCAGTCGGGCCTGTTGATGATGATGGTCATCTTGGGCGGTGTGGGCCACTTGTATGGCGGCGTGTGGGGCGCGGTGGTGTTCTTGCTGCTGGAAGAAACACTGAGCCACTTCACCATCCATTGGCAACTCGGCCTCGGTGCATTGCTGTTGGCTGTGGTGCTGTTGGCACCCAATGGTTTGACCAGCGTGTTGCAACGCCTGCAGCGAAAGAGTCAGTCATGAGCGCGTCCTTGCTGCACGTGGACAACTTGGTTAAACGCTTTGGCGGTTTGGCGGCCACCGACCACGCCACCTTGCAAGTGAAGCACGGTGAAATTCATGCGCTCATTGGCCCCAACGGCGCGGGCAAGACCACACTCATTCACCAAATCTCGGGTGCGTTAGCGCCTGATGAAGGCCGCATTGTGTTTGATGGGGCAGACCTCACACACACGGCGATGCACCAGCGTGCAAGGCTTGGTTTGGTGCGTTCGTATCAAATCACCAGCGTGTTTACACGCCTCACGGTGCAAGACAACTTGGCGTTGGCTATCCAAGCGGGCAATTCGCAAGCTGTGGAAACTAGCTTTAAGTTTTGGCGCTCCGCACGCAGCGAACACGCGCGTTATGCACGCGCCGCCGAGGTGGCCGAGCGTGTGGGCTTACAAGCACAGCTCATGCAGCCCGCAGGTGTGTTGTCGCACGGCGAACAACGCCAGCTTGAAGTGGGTTTGGCTTTGGCCACTTCGCCAAAGTTGATGCTGCTCGACGAACCTATGGCCGGCATGGGCCCTGATGAATCTGAACGCATGGTGCAACTGCTGCAAAGCTTGCGCGGTGACACCACGCTGCTGCTGGTTGAGCACGACATGGATGCGGTGTTTCGTTTGGCCGACACCATCTCGGTGTTGGTGTCGGGCCAAGTCATCGCGTGTGGCACGGCAGAGCACATCAAAAACGATGCGGCTGTGAAGCGCGCTTACCTAGGCGACGAATAAACCATGAGCGCCTTGTTAGAAGTTCACGACTTGCACAGCGGCTATGGCAGCAGCCAAGTGTTGTTTGGCGTCAGCTTGTCCATCGAAGCAGGCGGTGTGTCTACTTTGCTCGGCCGCAACGGCATGGGCAAAACCACTACCGTGCGTTCCATCTTGGGTCTCACACCTGCGTTGTCGGGCACGGTGCGTTTTTGTGGCGAGCGTGTCGAGGGCTATAGCCCCGACCGTATTGCACGCATGGGCCTGGCCGTTGTGCCCGAAGGTCGGCAAATTTTCCCAACACTCTCTGTGCAAGAAAACCTGTTGGCCTTTGCCGCCAACCGCAACAGCAGCGCTAACCCATGGACGCTAGAGCGTGTGTACGCCTTGTTCCCGCGCTTGGCCGAACGCCATCGTCACATGGGTAACCAGCTCTCGGGTGGCGAACAACAAATGCTGGCCATTGGCCGTGCCTTGATGACCAACCCGCATTTGCTGGTGCTAGACGAAGCCACCGAAGGCTTGGCCCCTTTGGTGCGTGAAGACATCTGGCGCTGCCTGCACACCTTGCGCGGTGAGGGCCAAAGCATTTTGGTGATCGACAAGTATGTGCAAAAGCTTATTCAATTGGCCGACCAGCACACCATCATCGAACGCGGGCAGGTGGTGTGGCAGGGGGCGTCTGCAGAGCTAGAGGCTGACCACAGTTTGTGGCATCGCTACATTGGTGTGTAGTACGTCACAGAGTCGAAAAAAAGCCCGCATCAAGCGGGCTTTTTGTTTGGCATACGCCCCATGAGCGTTGCGTTTATTTTTGCGTGTGATAGCTCGTCACACGTTCCACTTCGTTCTTAGAACCCAAGACCACGCTCACACGCTGGTGCAGTTGTGTGGGCTGAATGTCCAAGATGCGTTGGCGTCCGTCAGTGGCAGCGCCACCGGCTTGTTCGATCAACCAGCTCATGGGGTTGGCTTCGTACATGAGGCGCAGCTTGCCGGCTTTGCCTGGCTCGCGCTTGTCCCAGGGGTACATGAATACACCACCGCGTGTGAGGATGCGGTGCACGTCGGCCACCATAGAAGCGATCCAACGCATGTTGAAGTTTTTGCCGCGTGGGCCTTCTTCGCCTTGCAAGCACTCGTCGATGTAGCGCTTGACGGGCTCGTCCCAGTGGCGCATGTTGCTCATGTTGATGGCGAACTCTTTGGTGTCGGCAGGCACTTTGACGTTTTCTTGCGTCAACACAAACGAGCCTTGCTCGCGGTCCAAGGTGAACATGCACACGCCATCACCCACGGTCAGCACCAAGGTGGTTTGTGGGCCGTACACGCAGTAGCCAGCGGCTACTTGTTGGGTGCCTGGCTGCAAGAAGTCGTCTTCGCTCACACCTTTGCTGGGGTCAACTTTTTTGAGCACGCTGAAGATGGTGCCGATGCTCACGTTGACTTCAATGTTGCTTGAGCCATCGAGTGGGTCAAACATCAAGAGGTATTCGCCTTGTGGGTAGCGGTTGGGCACGACGTGGATGCTGTCCATTTCTTCGGACGCCATGGCGGCCAAGTGACCACCCCATTCGTTGGCTTCGATCAACACATCGTTGGCGATGATGTCGAGTTTCTTTTGCACTTCGCCTTGCACGTTCTCGCTGCCGGCCGAGCCCATGACATCGCCGAGTTCGCTGCCCAAGGCGCCTTTGTTCACAGCGTGGCTGATGCTCTTGCAAGCACGTGCCACAACTTCGAGCAACAAGCGAAGCTCTGAGGGAATGAGGCCTTTGGCGCGTTGTTGTTCGACCAGATAGCGGGTGAGAGAAATGCTCATGACAAGTCCTTAGTTGGAAAGGGCGCGGGAGACAACCTCACGCACATCGTTGCTTAAATCAGTTTTAGCAGCAACGCGTTTGATGGCTTCGTGCGCAGCGGTGCGGTAGGGTTCGGCCAGTTTGCTCCAACGGTCCAAGGCGCGCGCCAGACGTGCGGCGACTTGGGGATTGATGGCGTCGAGCTCCAACACGCGTTCACTCCAGAACACATAACCTGCCGCATCGCTGCGGTGGAATGCGCCGGGGTTGGCACTGCAGAAACTGAAGATCAGGCTGCGCGCGCGGTTGGGGTTTTTGATGTGGAAGTCGGGGTGCAACATGAGGTTGCGCACCAGCGACAAGATGTTGCCACCACGGTCGGTGCTGCCAGCTTGCAGGGCAAACCACTTGTCCATCACCAAGGCTTCGTTGTGGAACAGGTTGTAGAAGCGTTGCAAGGCATCGCTTGCCAGCTCATGACCTGCGCTGACCAAAGCGCTCAACGCATTGAAACGATCGGTCATGTTGTGTGCGTCTTTGAAGCACTGGTAGGTGCGGCCTGGCCACACCACGTCGCCAGTGGCGCGTGCATCCAAACACAACATGGTGAGCGCCATGCCGCTCAAAGCGCGACGGCCACTTGACACGGGGTCGGGGCTGAAAGCACCGTTCTCACTGTGCGCTTCAAAAGCCCAAGCCCAGTCGTCGTGCAACTCGCGGGCGAGTTGTGCGCGCATGGATTCACGCACGGCGTGGATGCGTTGAGGGTCGACCACATCGAGCTGTTCGGCGATGTAGGTTTCTGAAGGCAAGGTGAGCACCAAGTCTTTGAAGGCTGCGTCCAACGCTGGGTTGCGCAGCACAGTGCGAAGGGCTTGCACCAAGGCGGCATCCAACACCTGTGTGGGGGCGTCGCTGGCTGCTACTGCGGTGAGCGCTGCATTCAGGCACAGGCGTTGAGCCGCTTCCCATTGGTTGAATGGGTCGGTGTCGTGTGCCAAGAGCGTGAGCAGTTGCGTGGACGTGAACTCTTTCTGCAGCACCACAGGGGCGCTAAAGCCACGCAGGATAGAAGGCACTGGCTCTTCGCCCGCTTGCAATGACAAGTCTTTGAACTCAAAGCTTTGCTTGCTTTCAGTGAGCACCAAGAGTTGCGTGGGCAACACTTCGCGGCCATCGGCGCCCAATAAACCAAATTGCACCGGAATGACAAACGGCTCTTTGTAGTCTTGGCCGGGGCTGGGTGGGCAGCTTTGGCTCAAGGCGAGTGTGTAGGTGCGTGTGTCGGCGTTGAAGCTGCCAGCGGCTTGCACGCGTGGTGTGCCTGCTTGTGCGTACCAACGCTTGAACTGCGTCAAGTGTGCGGCCAGTGCAGAGCCAGGGTTGGCATCGGCTATTGACTGTGCGAAGTCATCGCATGTGACGGCTTGGCCATCGTGGCGTTCGAAGTAGAGCGACATGCCTTTGGCAAAGCCTTCGCGACCCGAAATATTGGAAGCTGGCGTTGCCGCCAGCGTCTGCATCATGCGCACAACCTCAGAGCCTTTTTCGTAAATCGTGACGGTGTAGAAGTTGTTGATCTCTACATAGCTGTCAGGACGCACCGGGTGGGCCATGGGGCCTGCGTCTTCGGGGAACTGTGCGGTGCGCAACAAGCGCACGTCTTCGATGCGCTTGACAGCTTTGGCCGAGGCGGCAGCAGTTGGGTTGTCTTTCAACGCTTCAGCAGCCAAGTCTTGGCTGAACTCTTGGTCGCGGAAAACCGTGAGGCCTTCTTTGAGTGAAAGCTGGAACCAGTCGCGGCAGGTGACGCGGTTACCCGTCCAGTTGTGAAAATATTCATGACCGACCACGCTCTCGATGTTGGCGTAGTCCATGTCGGTGGCGGTGGCGGAGTTGGCCAACACAAACTTGGTGTTGAAGATGTTGAGACCTTTGTTCTCCATCGCGCCCATGTTGAAGTCGCTGGTGGCGACGATCATGAAGCGCTCGAGGTCGAGGCTCAAGTTAAAGCGCTGCTCGTCCCACTTGATGCTGGCCATGAGTGAGTTCATGGCGTGTTCGGTTTTGTCCAAATCGCCTGAGCGCACAAACACTTGCAGCAAATGCTCTTTGCCTGATGGCGCTTTGACGCGCTGCTCACGGCACACAAACTGACCTGCGACCAAAGCAAACAAGTAGCAGGGCTTTTTGTGTGGGTCGACCCACTTGGCGAAGTGGCGGCCTTCTTCGAGGTTACCTTCTTCCACCAAGTTGCCGTTGCTCAGCAACACAGGGAACGCCTTTTTGTCGGCGCGCAGCGTGACGCTGTAGTTCGACATCACATCGGGACGGTCCAAGAAGTAGGTGATGCGGCGAAAGCCTTCAGCCTCGCATTGCGTGAAGAACGAGTCGTTACTGACATACAAGCCCATGAGCTTGGTGTTCTTCGCAGGGTTGCAGGTGGTGAAGATTTCCAGATCAAAGGCATCGTGGCCTTCGGGCAAGTTCTCCAGCACCAACTGGCTGCCGTCCATCTTGAACGACGTACCTTGGCCGTTGACCAACACGCGGGCGAGGTTGAGCTCGTCGCCATCCAAACGCAGAGGCTGAGCCGCCACATCCGCGTTGCGTCGCACGCGCATTTTGTTGAGCACGCGGGTTTTGGCGGGGTCAAGGTCAAACGTCAAATCGACGGTGTCGATCCAAAACGCGGGCGCAGTGTAGTCAGCGCGCTGAATCAATGGGGCTGTGCCTTCACGGAACATAGTTTTCCTTAGATACCTTGCTTGAGTGACGCTTCGATGAAAGCATCGAGGTCGCCGTCCAAGACTTTTTGTGTGGCCGAGACTTCAACGTTGGTACGCAAGTCTTTGATGCGGCTGTTGTCGAGCACGTAGCTGCGAATTTGGTGACCCCAGCCCACATCGGTCTTGGTGTCTTCGAGCTTTTGCTGTTCTTCTTGGCGCTTACGCATTTCAAAGTCGTACAAGCGCGAGCGCAGGCGTTTCCACGCCACGTCACGGTTGCTGTGTTGGCTTCGGCCGTCTTGACACTGCACCACGATGCCGGTGGGCATGTGGGTCAAACGCACGGCAGAGTCGGTTTTGTTGATGTGCTGACCACCCGCGCCTGAAGCACGGTAGGTGTCGGTGCGCACGTCGGCGGGGTTGATGTCGATTTCGATCGAGTCATCAATCTCGGGGTACACAAAGACGGAGGCGAACGACGTGTGGCGACCACCCGAGCTGTCGAACGGTGACTTGCGCACCAAGCGGTGCACACCAGTTTCGGTGCGCAGCAAACCAAAGGCGTATTCGCCTTCGATCTTGATGGTCGCGCCTTTGATGCCGGCCACGTCGCCTGCAGATTCGTCTTCAACAGTAGTTTTGAAGCCTTTGCGTTCGGCGTACTTGAGGTACTGGCGCAGCAGCATGCTGGCCCAGTCGCAGGCTTCGGTGCCACCGGCACCGGCTTGGATGTCGAGGAAGCAATTGAGCGGGTCGGCTTCGTTGCTGAACATGCGACGGAATTCGAGCTCTTCAATGGTTTTGACCAAGCCTTGGGTGTCTGTCTCGATCGTGATCAAGCCGTCTTCGTCGTTGTCGGCTTTGCTCATTTCGAACAACTCGGCGTTGTCTTCCAGCTCTTGGGTCAGGCGGGTGAGGGTGACGACGACGCCGTCGAGGGCTTTCTTTTCACGACCCAGCTCTTGCGCTTTTTTGGGGTCGTTCCAGATGGTGGGGTCTTCTAGAGATGCATTAACGGTGCGAAGGCGTTCAGCTTTGGCATCGTAGTCAAAGATACCTCCGGAGATCTACCGTGCGCACGCTCAGGTCGGCGAGGGTAGATCCAATGAGGTTGATGCGTTCTGCTTCCATGATGCGGTCTTCTTTAGGTGTCTAAGTAACCGCATATTTTCTCACGTTCAAGGGCGAGTTCAGAAGCTGCGGGTATAGGCGAACAAAAGCCCTGCATTACCCAGTAAATAGGCTTGTGCCGAATCTTTTGGGGTGAAGTAGTAGCCGATGGACGGAATGATGGCAGGCGCGATGCCAGCTTGGTTGAACGGAATTTTGTCCTTGTATTCGCCACGGTAGCCCCAGAGCAAACCTGCTGACACTTTAGAGAACAGTTTTGGGTTGCCCAAAATGCCATCCCATTGCTTGCCCACATAGACATAGGTGGAAGCTTGTCCAAAAGAGTTCGTGAATACGGCCATGCCGCAGAAACGTCCGCCCGCGACATGGCTGTCCATTGCCACCAACTTTACAGGGCGGTGTTCGGCGCTGTAGTGCCAGTGATAGGTGTAGGGGGAGAGGGTTAAATCCCACTTTTTGGCAGGCGCTGCGCCACCTTCCTCTGCAAGGCTGTCAGGGCAAGGCTGCCAGTCATACAGGCCACCATCACCAGCGAAAGCATTGCCAACGCTCAAAGAGCCAGTGAGAACTAAGGCTGCCATGACAGCTTGAAGTTTTTTAAGGGATGTCATTGAAGTTTGTATTCGAAGCTAGATATCGAATTTTAGTGGGGCATATGACAAATCAAAGACTTAAAAAGTTTTCAATCAATTTGGCGAGTTGCTCAGGCTGGTCGTGGTGCAGCATGTGGCCCGCATCCTCGATGACCGCATGGGTGATGTTGGGCACGGCGGCAATGCGTTGCATGAATTCGTCCAAGGTGTAGCTTTCACGCCACCATTGGCTCATGCTGTCATCGCGGGCGACCACACACAAGGTCGGCGCGGTGATGCGCTCATAAATGGCTTGGGTCTCATCGGTTTTGAATAACTGGGCATTGACCACTTTGTGAGCGGCATGACCCAAGATGCGCCATTCGCCTTGATCGTTGGCGCGCGCCCAATGTTGAGCTAACCAATGTCCCTTATCCGAACCCAGTCGGGGGTTGTTTTTGATCAACCGCTGCGCCACTGCTTCAAGGTTGGGGTAGGACTTGAGATTTATTTCGCCGCGTTGCATGGCTTTGAGTTCGTCCATCCACTTGGCCAAGCGGCCAGGGGCTTGGGCTGGACGGGTGGCGGGCATGCCAAAGCCTTCGAGGTTGATGAGTTTTTGAATGCGTTGAGGCCGTATGCCAGCGTACATGGTTGCCACATGACCACCCATGCTGTGGCCTAGCAGGTTGATCTGCTGTTCGCCTACGAAGTGGTCTAGCAGTTGGTCAAGGTCAGCTAGATAGTCGGGAAACCAGAAGTTGTCAGTGTTGGACGTGTCGGTGAGGCCAAATCCGCGCCAGTCGGGAGCGATGACCCAATGGTCGTCTTTCAAGGCGTCGATGACGAACTGGAACGAGGCTGCCACATCCATCCAGCCATGCACCATGACGAGTGGTGTTTTGTCGGGCGAGGGCGTGCCCCACTGCATGACGTGGTAACTCAGGTGACGGATTGGGACAAACTCGCTGCGGGAAGGCTTTTGGATTGGGTACATTGTTCGAATCATAAGGACACGAGACATGGCTGATTTTTACGAAGCAATGCAACAAGGCTTTGGCTGGGATGTGCCAGAGCACTTCAACATGGCCGAGCTGTGCAGCCGTCGTTGGGCGGCCCAGCCCGATGCTGCTGAGCGTGTGGCCATCGTTGAGCACGCTGCCGCCGATGCGAGCGGCCGTACCGTTGCACCTCACAGCTACAACTATGCCCAGTTGCAGCAAGCCGCGGATGCGCTGAGCCATGTGCTGAGCGATCTTGGCGTGCAGCGCGGCGACCGCGTGGCCATCGTGCTGCCGCAACGCTTTGAGACAGCCGTGGCCTACGTGGCCGTGATGCAAATGGGTGCGGTGGCCATGCCGCTGTCGCTGCTGTTTGGCCCCGAAGCTTTGGAATACCGTTTGCAAGACAGCGAGGCCGTGGTGGCCATTGCAGATGCATCGTCCATCAGCAATGTGTTGGCAGTGCGTGCGCAATGCCCCGCTTTGCGTGAGGTGGTGGGTGTTGACCTGAGCAATGCGTCTGACATGCTGCACGTGGATGTTGATTACGCCAGCGCCATTGCCGCGCAGCAACGCGCCTTCACAGCGGTGCAAACCAAAGCGGACGAAGGCGCGGTGTTGATTTACACCAGTGGCACAACCGGTCCGCCCAAAGGCGCACTGATTCCGCATCGGGCCTTGATTGGTAACTTGACTGGCTTTGTGTGTAGCCAAAATTGGTTTGGGTTTGCAACGCAAGCCACTTCAGCTCAACCCTCAAACGCCGCGCATTTGCCCACGGGTAGCGATGCGGTTTTTTGGTCGCCCGCAGATTGGGCCTGGACGGGCGGATTGATGGATGCTTTGTTGCCAACGCTCTACTTTGGCCGCCCCATCGTGGCGTGGAATGGGCGCTTTAGTCCAGAGTTGGCATTCACGCTGATGCAGCAGCACGGCGTGACGCACACGTTTTTGTTCCCCACCGCGTTGAAGGCCATGATGAAGGCTTACCCCAAGCCGAGCACTCAGTTCAAGCTCAAGCTGCAAGCCATGATGAGCGCGGGCGAAGCTGTGGGTGATGCGGTGTTTGGCTATTGCCAAACGCAGCTGGGCGTGACGGTGAACGAGATGTTTGGCCAAACCGAAATCAACTACATCGTGGGCAATTGCGCGATGGAGTGGGCCACGCAAGGTGAAGGCGTGAAAGCGCATCGCACGAACGTGGGCTGGCCTGCCAAACCCGGCAGCATGGGCAAGGGCTACCCTGGCCACCGTGTGGCGGTGATTGATGACGAAGGCCAAGAATGCCCCACAGGCGTGCCCGGCGACGTGGCGCTCAACCGTTACAACCAACACGGCCAGCCAGACCCGATTTTCTTTTTGGGCTATTGGAAAAACGAAAAATCAACCTTGGGCAAATACACGGGCGACTGGTGCCGCACGGGCGATATGGCGGTGCGCGATGAAGATGGCTACCTTTGGTACCAAGGCCGTGCGGACGATGTGTTCAAAGCGGCCGGCTACCGCATTGGCCCGAGTGAGATTGAAAACTGTTTGGTCAAACACCCAGCGGTGGCCAACGCAGCGGTGGTGCCCAAGCCCGATGCTGAGCGCGGTGCGTTGGTCAAAGCCTATGTGGTGCTAGCCCCAGGGCACGAAGCCAGCGATGCGTTGGTGGCCGACTTGCAAACGCACGTGCGCGGCAAGCTCGCACCTTATGAATACCCCAAGGAGATTGAGTTCATCCGCGAGCTACCCATGACCACCACGGGCAAGGTGCAACGCCGTGTGTTGCGCTTGCAAGAAGAAGAGCGCGCCAAGGCCAAATAAGCCAAATCAGCAAAACCAATTCAAGCACCTGCAAGGCTTTAGACTTGTCGGGTTTTTCATCAGCGTCCAACCTCGGAGTCAACCCATGACTTTTCCTCTCGTTCAGCTCGGTACCAGCGATTTGCATGTCACCCCCATTTGCTTGGGCACCATGACTTTTGGCGAACAAGTGAATGAAGCTGATTCGCATGCCATCCTCGACCACTCGCTGGCGCGCGGCGTGAACTTCATTGACACGGCTGAGATGTATTCGGTACCGCCCAAGGCTGAGACCTGCGGCCACACCGAAACCATCATTGGCAACTGGTTTGCCAAGAACCCAGGTGCACGCCAAAAGCTGGTGGTGGCCACCAAAGTGGCTGGCCCCTCACGCGGCATGCCATGGATTCGGGACCACTTGAACTTGACCGTCAAAGACTTCGTCACCTCCTGCGAAGGCAGCTTACGCCGCTTGCAAACCGATGTGATTGACCTCTACCAAATCCACTGGCCCGAGCGCCATGTGCCGGCTTTTGGCGCTGTGTACTACGACCCTCAAAAAGAAAATTCTGAAATCACCATTCACGCCCAGCTCGAAGCGCTGGCGCAATTGGTGAAGGCGGGCAAGGTGCGCCATGTCGGCTTGTCGAACGAAACCCCATATGGCGTGCACGAGTTTGTACGCTTGGCTGAGCAGCATGGTTTGCCACGCGTGGCCACCACGCAAAACCCGTATTGCCTAATCAACCGCACCTATGAAAACGGCTTGGACGAAACCTGCCACCGTTTGAATGTGTCGTTGTTGGCGTATTCACCCTTGGGCTTTGGCTTGCTCACAGGCAAGTACGATGCGAGCGGCATCACCGGCCCAGACGCACCTAAAGGTGCGCGCATCTCTGGTTATGAGAGCGTGCGCAAGCAACGCTGGGGCCGTCCTGAGTCGTTGGTGGCTTCCCGCCGCTACAACGCATTGGCACAAGAAAACGGCATGACACCGTCGCAAATGGCGCTGGCGTTTTGTTACACCAAGTGGCAAGTGGCCAGCACCATCATTGGTGTGACGTCGATGGCGCAGCTCGATGCAGATTTGGATGCATGGGGCACTACCTTGTCGCCTGAAGTGTTGGCTGCGATTGATGCCATCCGTTGGGAGATGCGCGACCCCGCGCAATAAAAATTAAAAAAAGGAAAGTTAGATGTTTGCAGACGCTTCAGTCTTAGTTTTGTTGGCCGTGGGCGGCTATTTGATTGGCTCTTTGTCCTTCGCGGTCATCGTGAGCCGTGTGATGGGTTTGGATGACCCACGCACCTACGGTAGCCAAAACCCAGGCGCGACCAACGTGCTGCGCTCTGGCAATAAAAAAGCGGCCATCGCTACCTTGTTGTTTGATGCGCTCAAGGGCTACTTCCCCGTGTTGCTGGTCAAGCTGTATGGCTCAGCTTTTGGGTTGGATGACCAAGCTGTGGCTTTGGTGGCCATCTCGGCGTTCATCGGCCACTTGTGGCCCGTATTCTTTGCCTTCAAAGGCGGCAAGGGCGTGGCCACTGCTGCTGGCGTGTTGTTTGGTGTGGAGCCTTTGCTGGGTGCTGCGGTGATGGGCACTTGGTTGCTGATGGCTGTGGTGTTTCGCTATTCGTCGCTGGCTGCTTTGTCAGCCTCGTTGCTGGCGCCTGCCTATTATTTGATGGGTAACCAAGCGGTGTGGCAAATGAGCGAAGCCGAATTGCTGGCTGTGATGGTGATGAGCGCCTTGCTGCTCATGCGCCACAAAGACAACATCCAGCGTTTGGTGTCGGGCCAAGAGTCAAAGATTGGTGCGAAGAAAGAAGCACCAGCTGAAGAGTCAGAAGCACAGGCATAAACGCTTGCTGCCATGTGCAGACACAAAACAAAAGGGCCTCTGTTGAGGCCCTTTGTGTTTGAAGCGTAAAACGCTGCTTAGTCGCGGAAGTTGTTGAACGACAAAGGCAAATCGGTCATGTCTTTGCGAATCAAGGCCATGGCAGCTTGCAAGTCGTCGCGTTTGGTGCCGCTCACGCGCACTGCGTCGCCTTGGATGGCGGCTTGCACTTTGATCTTGCTGTCTTTGAGCAAGCGTTGAATTTTTTTGGACACTTCGGTTTCAATGCCGTTGCGGATTTTGATGACTTGCTTGACCTTGTCACCGCCCACTTTTTGCACATCACCTTTATCGAGGAAGCGCACGTCGACTTCGCGCTTGGTCAGTTTGTTGCGCAGCACGTCTTCGACTTGCACCAACTGAAAGTCGGCATCGCCAAACATGGTGATCTCTTTGTCTTTGAGTTCAACGGCAGCAGACGTGCCTTTGAAGTCAAAACGGGTGGCGATTTCTTTGGAAGTGTTTTCAACGGCGTTTTTCACTTCGACCAAGTTGGGTTCGAGTACGGTGTCAAAAGAAGGCATGGCAGTCGGCTTTCAAATTCAGAATGAGACAATCGCCCTATGTTAGTGGAACCCAATACCCCCCTTCAAGCGCACAACACCTTTGGCATTTCAGCCAAAGCGCTGCAACTGGTCCGTGTGCACACCGAAGCCGACGTGCAGGCGGTGCTGGCCGATGCGGCCTTGGGCGAAGCACCCAAGTTTGTGCTGGGTGGTGGCAGCAACATCGTGCTGACGGGGGATGTGAAACCTTTGGTGCTCAAGGTGGAAATCAAAGGCATGCGCTTGGTCGAAGAAACCGACAAGGCTTGGGTGGTCGAAGCCGCCGCTGGCGAAAGCTGGCATGACTTGGTGGCATGGACCTTGGACAACGGCTGGCCCGGCTTAGAGAACATGGCCCTCATTCCTGGCAGCGTGGGCGCGTCGCCCGTGCAAAACATTGGTGCATACGGCGTGGAGCTGCAAGACCGCTTTCACTCGCTGGACGCGATTGACCTGACCACCGGCCAAACTTTCAGCCTCGATGCCGCGCAATGCGCGTTTGGCTACCGCGACTCGGTGTTCAAGCACGTGAGCAGCGGCCCGAATGGTTTGGGCTTGGCAGGCAAAGCTTTGATTACCCGCGTGCGGTTCTTGTTGCGCAAAGACTGGAAGCCCGTGCTGGGCTACCTCGACCTTGAACGCAAAATGGCTGAGACCAGCATCAGCAACCCCACGGCACAACAAATCTTTGAATGGGTGTGTGCCATTCGCCGCGCCAAGCTGCCAGACCCAGCCGTCATTGGCAATGCAGGCAGCTTCTTCAAAAACCCCACCGTCACCCAAGACCAGTGCGACGACATCATCGCGCGTGAGCCCAAGGTGGTGCACTACCTGCTGGACGACGGCCGTATCAAACTGGCAGCAGGTTGGCTGATCGATGCTTGCGGCTGGAAAGGTAAAACCGTGGGCAATGCGGGCGTGTACGAAAAACAAGCCTTGGTGTTGGTCAACGTCGGTGGCAAAGAGCACCCTTGCACGGGGGGCGAGGTGATGACCTTGGCCAAGGCCATTCAAACCAGCGTGTATGAGCGGTTTGGCATTCGCTTAGAGCCAGAGCCTGTGGTGGTGTGAGGCTTTATGCCTCTGGCGTGCCCGTGTCTAAGCCGCCTTCAACGAGCTGACGCCTGGCATCTTGTGCGAGCGCTTGGTATTTCTTTTTGAACACTTGCAGATTTTCCTGTTCGAGTTCTTCCAAATCTAGCAGGGCGTTGTGTGCGCCTTGGGTCGCGCGGATCAGTTCGTCGAGTTTGAGTTGGATGGCTTCGGTGTCGCGGTTTTGTGTGTTTTGAATCAGAAACACCATCAAGAACGTGACGATGGTGGTGCCCGTGTTGATGACCAATTGCCACGTGTCGCTGAAGTCAAACAAAGGACCAGTGATGAGCCAAATCCCGATCACACCCACAGCCAGTGCAAACACATAAGAGCGACCGCTTGTGCGCGCCGTTTGCTTGGCGAAACGTGCGTACCAGTTTGGATTTTTCATGGCGATCTCCGTGCAATGCAGATGTGGCCATCATCCTCCAAATAAAAAAAGCGACCCAAAGGTCGCTTTTTGATTGGGGGTGCAGAAGTGATTACTTCTTGCCACCTTCCAACTTGATCATGTCAGCACCTTCGCCCAACGACAGCAAGCCGGTGTGTGCGTAGATGCCCAGCTTGGCGCGTGTGTCCACGATGTCCAAGTTGCGCATGGTCAGTTGGCCAATGCGGTCGAGCGGGCTGAATGGGGCGTCTTCCACCTTTTCCATGCTCAAACGCTCGGGGGCGTAGGTCAGGTTGGGGCTTTCGGTGTTCAAGATGCTGTAGTCGTTGCCACGGCGCAGCTCTAGGGTCACGGTGCCGGTCACGGCGCGTGCTACCCAGCGTTGGGCGGTTTCGCGCAACATGATGGACTGTGGGTCGAACCAGCGGCCTTGGTACAACAAGCGGCCCAAGCGCAGGCCGTTGATGCGGTATTGCTCGATGGTGTCTTCGTTGTGAATGCCTGTCACCAAACGCTCGTAAGCGATGTGCAACAGAGCCATGCCTGGGGCTTCGTAGATGCCGCGGCTCTTGGCTTCGATGATGCGGTTCTCGATCTGGTCGCTCATGCCCAAACCGTGGCGGCCACCGATTTCGTTGGCTTTCAGGAACAGCTCAACAGGGTCAGCGTATTCGACACCGTTCAAGGCAACGGGTTGGCCTTCTTCAAAACGGATGCTGATTTCTTCGGCTTTCACCACACAGTCGTCACGCCAGAAGGGCACACCCATGATCGGGTTGACGATCTTCATGCCGCTAGAGAGGCTCTCGAGGTCTTTGGCTTCGTGGGTTGCGCCCAGCATGTTGCTGTCGGTGCTGTAGGCCTTCTCGGCGCTCATCTTGTAGCCAAAACCGTTGGCGGTCATGAAGGCTGACATTTCAGCGCGGCCACCGAGTTCGTCGATGAACAGTTGGTCCAGCCAAGGCTTGTAGATTTTCAAGCTGGGGTTGGTCAACAAACCGTAGCGGTAGAAGCGCTCGATGTCGTTGCCCTTAAAGGTGGAACCATCGCCCCAGATGTTGACGTCGTCTTCCTTCATCGCAGCCACGAGCATGGTGCCTGTGACGGCACGGCCCAAAGGCGTGGTGTTGAAGTAGGTGATGCCGCCGGTGCTGATGTGGAACGCACCGCACTGAATGGCGGCAATGCCTTCGTGGGCGAGTTGTTTGCGGCAGTCGATGAGGCGGGCTTTTTCAGCGCCGTATTCCATCGCTTTGCGTGGGATTTCGTTGTAGTCCGACTCGTCGGGCTGGCCGAGGTTGGCGGTGTAAGCGTAGGGCACAGCGCCCTTTTGCTTCATCCACAGCAAGGCGGCAGAAGTGTCGAGGCCGCCTGAGAAGGCGATGCCGACTTTTTGGCCCTTGGGGAGGTGTTGGAGGATGGTGCTCATGGTGTTTATGTCCGCCGTCGATCAACCGAAGTGGCAGATGTAGTGGTAAGGCTCGGTCACGCGAATGTCGAACTTCGAGTTGCCTGGCACATTGAATTTTTCGCCAGCGCTGGACTTGACCCAGTCTTGGCTGCCGTCGAGTTTGTATTCACAAAAACCAGCCACGCACTCCATCACTTCGGGAGCTGCAGTATTGAAGGTGAGGGTGGCAGGCAAGATGACGCCGACCGACAGCTTGGTGCCGTTGGCTGTGGTGATGGCGTGGCTGATGCACTTGCCGTCAAAAAACACATTGGCTTTGGTGGTGATGCTGACGCTGTCGATTTTTTCTGTGGTCATGGTGTGCGCTCGGTATGAATTGCAAAACCGTAGATTTTAGGTGACCCAAAACAACAAAAGCCGCTGAAGGCGGCTTTTGCTTATGAATCACACCAAAACTGGCGTGATGACTGGCTTAGTAGCGTGGTGCAGAGCCGGGTGGCGGCACGTTGCTGTAGCTGGTGTTGGCCGCTGGGGCCATGGGGGTGATTTGCAAACGCACGGTTGGGCCTGGGTCTTGAGGCATTTGCACGGTGTATTGCTTGCCAGCGAACTCGTAAACCACGTTGTATGCCATGGTGCGGTTCTCATAGAACATTTGCTGACTGCAGCTTTGCACGTTTTTCACTTCCGGGGTGCCAGGGCCTTCAACGTTGTCACCCATGATGGCACCGCCAAAAATACCAGCCATAGTGGCCAAGGCGCGACCTGAGCCATTGCCGATTTGGTTACCAATTGCACCACCTGCGATGGCACCCATTGCAGCACCTGCACCGGACTTTTGACCACCGGTCACCACTTGTTGGTTGTTACACACTTGGCGTGGCACGGCTACTTGTTGAATGATGGGGGTGCTGGAAATGACTTTGCCCACTTCTTGAGCTTGCACTGAAACAGATGCGAACACGGTCATCAAACCGGCGAGCAAGGTGTTTTGAATAGATGATTTTTTCATGGGGTATCCCTTTTTAACTTGGCAGAAGTGTAGTGCGTTGCTTGCGATGCACTGTAAAGCGGTGGTAAAACTTGCTTGGAAAAAGATCACCCTACAACGCGAGTCCAAGCTTCTGGGTTGACGCCCGCGATCACGGTTTGCCCTTTGACCAAGACGGGGCGCTTCACCACACTGGCGTGTTCCAACATCAAGGCGCGGGCGGATGCGTTGTCCACCACGCTGGCTTGCAAGGCAGCGTCTAGCTTGCGCCACGTGGTGCCTTTGCGGTTGACCAGCACATCCCAGCTCACATGTTTGAGCCACAGGTCGACGGCCTCGGGCGGCACGCCTTGTTTTTTGAAATCATGAAACACGTAATCAACGCCATGATCTGTCAGCCACACGCGGGCTTTTTTGACGCTATCGCAGTTGGGAATGCCGTAAACGGTAATGGTAGTTTTGCTCATGGGGCTGAATCATGCCGCAAACCGAAGGGGCGACGGCAGTGGGCGACAATTGGATAATGAATTCACTAGCCAGTTGGCTCGCGCATTGCGAGCGTTTGCACCCCAAAAACATCGACATGGGCCTAGAGCGTGTGCGCACCGTGGCCGAGCGCATGGCGCTTAAGTTTGATTGCCCCGTCATCACTGTGGCGGGCACCAACGGCAAGGGCTCGACCTGCGCCATGTTGGAGGCCTGTTTGCTTGAAGCGGGCTACCGCCCCAGTGTCTACACCTCGCCGCATTTGGTGCATTTCCAAGAGCGCTGCCGGGTGCATGGCGAAACCGTCCAGCCCGATGACTTGTTGCCGCATTTTGAAAAAGTAGAAGCCGCGCGTACCCAAGACAGTGAGGTGTCACTCACTTACTTCGAGTTTACGACCTTGGCGATTTTGAGTTTGATGGCCTCATCGCCCATCGACGTGGCGATTCTTGAAGTGGGCTTGGGCGGCCGCTTGGATGCGGTGAATGTGATTGACCCGACTTGCTCGATCATCACCAGCATCGATTTGGATCACATGGATTTTTTGGGCGACGACCGCGAAACCATTGGCCGCGAGAAGGCGGGCATCATGCGCACGGGCCGACCCGTGATCGTGAGCGATCCAGTGCCGCCGCAAAGCGTGATTGACCACGCCACCGAAATTGGCGCAGACCTGTGGCTGTTTGGCCGTGACTTCAACTTCACCGGCGACAAACAGCAGTGGGGCTGGGCAGGGCGTGGCCGCCGTTACAGCGGCTTGGCTTATCCCGCGTTGCGCGGGGCCAACCAGCTGGTGAACGCCAGCGGCGTGTTGGCCGCGCTTGAAGCCTTGCGCAGCGAGATGCCAGTGACTGCTCAAGCCATCCGCAACGGGCTGGCGATGGTGGAGTTGCCAGGGCGCTTCCAGATCGTTCCGGGTCAGCCCGCGCTGGTGTTTGACGTGGCGCACAACGCACACGCCGTGGCGGCACTGACCGAAAACCTAGATGCCATGGGCTTTTATCCCACCACCCATGTCGTGTTTGGCGCCATGGCCGACAAAGATGTGGCGCCTATGCTGGCGCGTGTGGGCCCTTTGGTGGACCGTTGGTATTTTTGCGATTTGCCTACCGAACGCGCAGCCAAAGCCACGCAACTGCAAGAAGTTTGGCAGGCTGGTAACACCCGCAAAGACGTGCAAGCCAGCACACACCCCGGCCCACAAGCTGCGCTGGACGCCGCGGTGGCTGCGGCAGACCCCGCTGATAGAATTGTGGTCTTCGGATCGTTCTTCACGGTCGGGGGGATTTTGGCGAATGGCATCCCCCGTTTAGACGCCCCACATTTGAGCTCCTGAGACCCCATTCACATGGCTTTTTTCAAGTTTCGACTGCCCGGTCAAGCGACCAGCGAGCCGCAAGGCAACTCCAGCAACACCCCCGCTGAGAGCGTCGACGCCATGCGTCGACGCGCCCGCCACCGTTTGATTGGCGCTTCGGTGCTGGTCGTGTTAGGCGTGATTGGTTTCCCTGTCTTGTTTGACACCCAGCCACGCCCAGTGTCAGTCGACATTGCGGTTGACATTCCAGACCGTGCAACTGCCAAGCCTTTGGTGGATACCTCTAAGCAAAAACCGCTGTCTGCTTCTGCAGGGTTAGATGCCAAAGAAGAGGTGGTGCCTGATGCCAAACCTGAAGTGCAGACCGAGAGCAAGCCCGAGCCAAAAGCAGAAGCCAAGGCCGACGTGAAGCCTGAAGCAGCCTTGGCTGCTGCAGCGGCAGTGGCTGCTGTTGTGCCCAAGGCTGAAACGAAGCTGGAGCCAGCCAAAACGGAAACCAAGCCCGCCGTTAAGCCAGAAGTCAAAGCCGAAACAAAGGCTGACGCTAAACCTGCATCTAAGCCCAGCGATACCAAAGACACAGGCGCTCGCTTTGTGGTGCAAGCAGGCACCTTCTCGGACGATGGCAAGTTGCGCGAAACGCGCAGCAAGCTAGAAAAGGCAGGCATTACCACGTATACCCAAGTCATCGAAGGTAAAGATGGCCGCCGCGTGCGTGTGCGCGTAGGCCCATTCACCAGCCGCGACGAAGCCGACAAAGTGGCACGCAAGATCAAGCAGCTGTCTTTGCAGCCGCAAGTCTTGACGCTGTAACGCGCCCGTTATGCAGACGCTTTCGGCCGTAGATTGGATTCTGCTGGCCGTTTTGGGCCTGTCGTTGCTGCTCGGTATGTGGCGCGGCATCGTGCAAGAGGTGTTGTCTCTCGTCGGTTGGGTGGCTGCGTTTTATGTGTCGCAGATGTATGCCCCAGTCGCAGCCGCTTGGTTACCCATGGAGGGCAGCAGCCAGATGTTGCGCTACGCCGCTGGCTTTGTGGTGGTGTTTGTGGCGGTGCTCGTGGTTACGGCATTGGTCAGTTGGACCATCAAGAAGCTGTTGTCAGCGGTTGGCTTAGGTTTATTGGACCGATTCCTCGGCAGCTTGTTTGGATTGATGCGCGGCGTGGTTATTTTGTTGGCTGTGACTGTGTTTGTGGGCATGACGCCCATGCGTGAAACCGAGGCTTGGAAGCAAGCGCAGGGCACGCAATGGTTGCAACAGTTTTTGCATGTGTTGAAGCCGGTGTTACCGGCTGATTTTGGAAAGTACCTCCCCTAATGTGTGGCATCGTCGGCGTTGCAAGCAACGCACCTGTGAACCAGTTGATTTATGACGCCTTGTTGCTCTTGCAGCACCGAGGCCAAGATGCCGCAGGCATCGTGACCCAGCTGGACCGTAAATTCTTCATGCACAAAGCCAAGGGCATGGTGCGTGACGTGTTTCGCACCCGCAACATGCGCGCCTTGCCTGGCAACAACGGCTTGGGCCAAGTGCGTTATCCCACTGCGGGCAATGCCTTCAGCGAAGAAGAAGCGCAGCCTTTTTATGTGAACGCGCCGTATGGTTTGGTGCTGGTGCACAACGGCAATCTGACCAACGCCCATGCTTTGAAAGCCGAGCTGTTTTCTGAAGACCATCGTCACATCAACACCGAGAGTGACTCTGAGGTCTTGCTCAACGTATTGGCGCACGAGATTGACAAAACCACACGTGGCTTGCCTTTGAAGCCAGCTGATGTGTTTGAAGCCGTGCGACGCGTGCACCGCCGCATCAAAGGCTCTTACGCCGTGGTGTCCATGATTGCCGGCCACGGCTTGTTGGCCTTCCGCGATCCGTTTGGCATTCGCCCTTTGTGCATTGGCCGTGGCGCAGATGGCACCTACATGGTGGCGAGTGAATCAGTGGCGTTGGATGGCACAGGCCATGTGTTTGAGCGGGATATTGCGCCGGGCGAAGCGGTGTTCATTGACCTCGCAGGCCAAGCCCACTTCATGCAATGCGCCGATGCGCCGCAGCTCAAGCCTTGTATTTTTGAATACGTGTACTTGGCCCGCCCTGATTCGACGATGGATGGCATTTCTGTGTACCAAGCCCGCTTGAACTTGGGCGAGACCTTGGCCAAACGCGTGATTTCGGTTGTGCCGCCAACCGACATTGACGTGATCATCCCGATCCCTGAGTCCAGCCGCCCCAGCGCCACACAGCTGGCGCATCTGTTGGGTGTGCCTTACCGTGAAGGGTTTGTAAAAAACCGATACGTGGGCCGCACCTTCATCATGCCTGGTCAAGGCGTGCGCAAAAAATCTGTGCGCCAAAAGCTCAACGTGATTGCCAGCGAATTCAAAGGCCGCAACGTGCTGCTGGTGGATGATTCCATCGTGCGTGGCACAACCAGCCGCGAGATTGTGCAAATGGCCCGCGACGCCGGTGCGCGCAAGGTGTACTTGGCCAGCGCTGCGCCGCCTGTGCGCTTTCCTAACGTGTACGGCATCGACATGCCTACGCCCGAAGAACTGGTGGCGCATGACCGCACCATCGACCAAATTCGTGAGTTGATTGGCTGCGACGCCTTGATTTACCAAGACGTGGATGCCATGAAGCAAGCTGTGCGCGATGCTACAGCAGGCTCTGCACCCAAGCTTGATGGCTTTGATGCCTCATGCTTTGACGGCGTGTATGTGACGGGCGATGTGTCTGTGGGCGATATCGCGCGCTTGAACGAAAAACGCGTGGGTACGGAAGAGGGCGCTGAAGATAACTCGCGCCTCGCTTTGCCCAACCACTCGGAGTAAACAAGCCATGAGCCAACACCCTTTGCCCACTGATTTGCATTTAGAAACTTTGGCCGTGCGCTTGGCTGCTGATCGCAGCCAATACGGTGAAAACTCAGAAGCTTTGTACCTGACCAGCGGTTATGTGCAGCCTTCAGCCGAAGCCTCGGCGCGCCGCTTTGCAGGCGAAGAAGACGGCTACACCTACGGACGTTCGGGTAACCCCACGGTGAGCAGCTTTGAAATGCGCTTGGCCGCCTTAGAGGGCAGCGAGGCCGCTTTGGCTACATCGTCCGGCATGTCTTCGGTCATGTTGATGTTGTTCAGCTTGCTCAAAGCAGGCGACCATGTGGTGTATTCGCAGTCGATGTTTGGCTCGACCTTGAAGCTCATTGGTTCTGAGTTCGCACGCTTTGGCGTGGAGTCCACCGTGGTGTCGCAAACCGATTTGGGCGCATGGAAAGCGGCCATTCGCCCCAACACCAAAATTTTGTTTGCCGAAACGCCCACCAACCCCTTGACCGAGGTGTGCGATATCGCTGCCTTGGCTGACATGGCACACAACGCTGGCGCTTTGCTGGCGGTCGACAACTGTTTTGCCACGCCTATCTTGCAGCGCCCCATGGCCATGGGCGCAGACATCGTCATGCACTCAGGCACCAAGTATTTGGATGGCCAAGGCCGCGTGATGGCGGGTGCTTTGTGTGCCAGCGAAAAGCTCATCAAAGAAAAGCTGCTGCCTGTCATGAAAAACAGCGGCATGGTGCTTTCACCTTTCAATGCATGGGTGGTGCTCAAAGGTTTGGAGACGCTCGACATTCGCATGCGTGCCCAAAGTGCGCATGCCCACGCGATGGCCCAGTGGTTGGAGCAGCATCCTGCTGTGTCCCGCGTGTATTACCCAGGCTTGGCCTCTCACCCACAGCACGACTTGGCATTGAAGCAAATGTCGGGCATGGGAGGCGCGGTGTTGTCGTTTGATGTGAAGGCAGCTGACCCACAGCAAGCGCGCACCCGTGCGTTCCATGTGCTCGACAGTTTGCGCACGCTCTCGCTGTGTACCAACTTGGGCGACACCAAAACTTTGCTCACACACCCCGCTAGCACCTCGCACGGCAAGCTGTCGGAAGACCAACGCCAAGCCGCTGGCATTGGTCAAGGCATGATTCGCTTGGCCGCCGGCCTTGAGCATTTAGACGACATGAAGGCCGACTTGTTGCGCGGCCTCGATACCCTTTGATTTTTATTTCTGCATGACCAAAATTCGTACCCGTTTCGCGCCATCTCCCACTGGCTTTATTCACCTCGGCAACATTCGCTCGGCTTTGTACCCATGGGCGTTTGCACGCGCCACCGGTGGCGACTTTATCTTGCGTATTGAAGACACCGACCTCGAGCGTTCTAACCAAGCCTCGGTGGACGTCATCATCGAAGGCATGAAGTGGTTGGGCCTCGATCACGACGAAGGCCCGTTCTACCAAATGCAACGCATGGACCGCTACAAGGCTGTGTTGGAAGAACTCAAAGCCGGTGGTCATGTCTACCCCTGCTACATGAGCATGGAAGAGCTCGACGCACTGCGCGAGCAGCAAATGGCCAACAAAGAAAAGCCACGCTACAACGGCACATGGCGCCCCGAGCCAGGCAAGACCTTGCCTGCGATTCCCGAAGGCGTGAAGCCTGTGCTGCGCTTTAAAAACCCACAAGGCGGCTCGGTCGTGTGGGAAGACAAAGTCAAAGGCCGTATTGAAATCAGCAACGACGAGTTAGACGACTTGGTCATTGCCCGCCCCGACGGCACACCCACCTACAACTTCTGCGTGGTGGTGGACGACATTGACATGGCCATCACCCACGTCATTCGTGGCGACGATCATGTCAACAACACACCGCGTCAAATCAACATTTTCAAAGCACTGGGCAAAGACACGCCTGTGTATGCCCACTTGCCCACCGTGCTCAACGAGCAAGGCGAGAAGATGAGCAAACGCAATGGCGCAAAAGCCGTCACGCAATACCGCGACGAAGGCTACTTGCCCGATGCCATGGTCAACTACCTCGCACGTTTGGGTTGGAGCCACGGTGATGACGAAATTTTCAGTCGCGCACAGTTCTTAGAGTGGTTCAACCTTGACCACCTCGGCCGCAGCGCTGCACAGTTTGACGAAGCCAAGCTCAAATGGGTGAACGCCCAGCATTTGAAAGCCATGGCCGATGACGCGCTCGCACCTTTGGTGAGCGCCGAGTTGGCCAAGCGTGGCATCACCGCCGACGACCGTTTGCCTGCCATTTGTGGCTTGTTCAAAGACCGTTGCGACACCTTGTTGGTCTTGGCCGACTGGGCAGGTGCTTTCTACAACGACGTGACCCCGCAAGCTGACGATGTAGCCAAACACATCACACCTGCTGTGTTGCCTGCACTCGATGCCTTGGCTACCAAGCTCGGCTCATTGGCCGAGTGGAGCACAGCCAACGTGAGCGCAGCGTTCAAAGAAGTGTTGACAGAGCAGGGTTTGAAAATGCCGCAGCTCGCCATGCCAGTGCGCGTGTTGGTCATGGGCACGCCTCAAACACCGTCTGTGGATGCCGTGCTTTTCCTGTGTGGAAAAGAAAAAGTTTTAGCGCGTTTGACCAAACGCTAAAATTCTTGATATACTATCGTTCTCGACACCCAACGGGGGTATAGCTCAGCTGGGAGAGCGCTTGCATGGCATGCAAGAGGTCAGCGGTTCGATCCCGCTTACCTCCACCAAAAATGTCGAGAAGTTTCTAAAGAAACAGTCCAGGTTTTGACCCTATCGTCTAGAGGCCTAGGACATCACCCTTTCACGGTGAGTACCGGGGTTCGAATCCCCGTAGGGTCGCCAAGTTTTGTAGCACTTGGCTTTGGTTGCGAAAGCAGCTGAGCAAAAGTTACAGCTACCAGGAGTGGTAGTTCAGTTGGTTAGAATACCGGCCTGTCACGCCGGGGGTCGCGGGTTCGAGTCCCGTCCACTCCGCCAAATAAAAAGCCTAAGTAGTTCGCTACTTAGGCTTTTTTCTTGTGTCTTTCAAATTTGAACTCACTTGATTAGCTTGTGCTTTAGCTGTTAAATGGAATTAAAAGTCCCTCTTATATTTTAAATAGTGAAAAGACGTGCATAATGCCCTTGCGCTGGTAATAAAACGCCAGCGCAATTCAGGTGATAGGTCAGTTTCGCGCGTTACGGCGTTACTTTTCGGTTTGTTGTGCTTTCGGGACCCCATCGCTTTTCTAATGTATTCAAGGAGTCCTCATGGGCAATAAACTTTACGTCGGCAATCTGCCATACACGGTTCGCGATGGCGACCTCGAGCAATCTTTCGGTGAATTCGGTTCTGTTACCAGCGCCAAAGTCATGATGGAGCGCGACACAGGCCGCTCAAAAGGTTTCGGCTTCGTCGAAATGGGCAGCGATGCCGAAGCACAAGCTGCTATCGAAGGCATGAATGGTCAATCATTGGGTGGTCGTAGCATTACTGTGAACGAAGCACGCCCAATGGAGCCACGTCCTCCACGTTCAGGTGGCGGTGGCTACGGTGGTGGCGATCGCTCCGGCGGTGGCGGCTACGGCGGCGGCGACCGTTCAGGTGGTGGCGGCTACGGTGGTGGCGGTCGCGGCGGTTACTAAGCCCTGCAGATCTTTTGACTCAGCCTTGCGCTGAGCCAAACAAAAAGGCCTCGGAACTTTGGTTCCTAGGCCTTTTTTTCATACATCAGCGGTGCCCCACTGCTGTATTTGGATCAAGGGCGGTCAGCGGATTTCCACGACAGCCGATGGTTGATTCGACACATAGATGTCGAGGCAGTTATCCCGTTGGTCCGTGATCACCCAAGGGTGAGTTTGGAACGTGGGTTGTGTGTAGTTACCGTTAGGCGGAATGGCTTTGTAGAACACACGGCGACCGTTGTAATCCAACCAGTACGAGCGAACTTCGTGGTTGGTACGGTTCACAAACTTCATGGATGTGTGAACATTACCTTGTACTGAGCGCAGACTGCGTTCGTCGCGGCAAGAGGTGTTGCTATCGTTGTGCTGGTCGTTGTCTTGACGGCCGTGGTGATCACGGCGACCGTGGTGTTCACGGTCATCTTTTCGGTCGCTGTATCGTTCGTTGTCAGAGCCGCGATCGTTACTGCGTTCGTTGCCGCGTTGCTGCAACTTTTCCACGCCTTGGTTGACGATTTGTTCGAGCGGGTTGGCCGCGTGGGCTGCACCAGACAAGGTCAGTGCAGCCATGAGGCCCAACGTGATCAGTGGGACTTTTGCTTTCAAGCTCATTTGCTTTCTCTCTCAAGTTGTTAGAAAGAACGTAACGAGTAAAGAATTATTTAGGTTGACTAAATTTAATATCAATTAATACTTAATGACTTTTTGTGGTGGGTCTTTGGTATTGATTGACCCAATCAATGCCTTGGGCCAAGGCGTAAATGGCAGCGTCATCGTGTGTGGCGAAGTGATCGGTGAACGACATGATGCGTGCGGTGCTGGCACTGCCTTGACCGCTGGCCACAGACACTTGGGCTGTGAAGCGGCCGCAGGGCAGGGCGCGTGGGCTGGCGGCGATGCGGTATTTGCCATGCGTGATGGCGGGATGTTGTGTATGAATAACTGGAATCATGAAAATCTTAAAAAATAGAACGACAAAACGCAGTGCTGTTTGCACCGGTTAGAAATACGCGTAGAAGTGGGAATTTACTTAAAACGCCCCTTTGCTAAGGGGCTGCACGCGCTTAGGTAGAGGTAGCGTGCTAGAAGTCGACTAAAGCGATCAAGTACTGTAACAGGCTTCGCTATGCTGTGACGCTTTTATTTTCGACCGACCAAACCAGAAGCCAATGCCGTACCCGCCACGATGACCACGGCGCAGCCCATCATCCAATGGGTGACGACTTCGTCTAGGAAGATCACACCCAATACATTGGCGAAGACAGGGATCAAATAGGTAACAGTCATGGCGCGTGCAGGGCCTGTGCATGTCATCAAGCGGAAATACAGGACATAAGCCAAAGCCGTGCATAGCAAGCCCGCGATTCCCAAAGCGGCCCATGCGTGTTGTGAAGGTGCTTCATCGGGCCACATGAGCCATGCAGGAATGGCTAGGCCAATACTTGCGCCCCACAAACTACCTGTGGTGGTCACGAGCGTAGGTACGTTGTGCAAATAGCGTTTGGTGAGACTGCCAGCAATGCCATAGCAAAACGTGGCAACCAAACAAGCCAGCACAGCCAATCCTGAGCCGCCTGCTTTGAATGAAATGCCACCCTCTACATCGCTGGCTAGCAAGACCACGCCTGTAAAACCAAGTGCCAACCCCAAAGCGCGTGCGGCAGTGAGTTTGTCACCCAACCAAGCCCAAGCGATGAGTGCGCCAAACAATGGGGTGGTGGCATTCAAGATGGACGACAGGCCTGTGCTGATGTGCATCAATGCATAGGCGTAGCATGCGAAGGGGATGCCTGAATTAAGCAAGCCCGAAGACAAAACAGGGCGCCAATGCGCGTGCAAGACAGGAATTTGATGGCGCCATAACAAAATAGGTGTGAGCATGAGGGCGGCAAGGGTGACCCGTACCCAAGCGGTTGGAAAAGGGCCAAAAGCATGGGCACCTTCGCGCATGAACAAAAACGAAGAGCCCCACAGCAACGCCAACAGCACAAACTCAGGCACCCATTCGCGCCAATGCAGATGATGCTCGGTCATGCGTGCGTGGCCTCGTGTGCAAGCAAGTGTTGTTTACGGTCTACGCCACCTGCAAAGCCCGTGAGTGAGCCGTTCGCGCCCAACACACGGTGGCACGGCACGATGATGGTGTGTGGGTTTTGCCCGATGGCTGCTCCTACCGCACGCACAGCTTTTGGGTTGCCAATGTCGCGTGCGATGTCAGCATAGGTGCTGATACGTCCATAGGGAATACGCTGCAAGGCTTGCCACACGGCACGCTGAAACGGTGTGCCCCAAGCGGGCTGCACTGGCAGATCGAAGTTGTGGCGTTGGCCTGAAAAGTAGTCTTGCAATTGCTGGGCTGCGGCCAGCAAGGTGGGGTGTGCCTCATCGGTCGTCCACTGGCTGCTGTCGGGCATATGTCGTTGACCTTGTACAAACCACACCCCTGCCAAGCCTTGCTCGGTGGCGGCTAACAGCACATCGCCTAAGGGCGAGGTGGTGTGGCTTTGGACAATGCGACGGAGGGGTGTAGCTGGCACGAGAAGGTGTTTTAGAGGCTGGTGTTAGATCATCATAATGGGCTAAAGAAAGCGGAGTTGGGCTCTCTACAATCTGATCACTATGCAAGTAAACGCCTCTATCTTCAAAGCCTACGACATCCGCGGTGTCGTGCCCTCCACCCTCAATGTCGAAGTCGCCGAAGCCCTGGGCAAAGCATTTGGCACACATGCCGCTGCATGTGGCGAAACCACCGTCGCCGTGGGCCGAGATGGCCGCCTGAGCGGCCCTTCGCTGGTTGAAGCGCTGATGCGTGGTTTGGTCGCCGCAGGCGTGCAGGTGATTGATGTGGGCGCGGTGACGACCCCCATGCTGTACTTTGCAGCCAGCACGCTGTGCAAGAGCGGCATTCAAGTCACTGGCAGCCACAACCCCAAGGACTACAACGGTTTCAAAATGGTCCTCGGTGGCCGCGCCATTTACGGTGATGAAATTCAAGGTTTGCGCGAGATCATGCAAGCCGAGAGCTGGACGCTCAAAGCCGGCGGCAGCATCCAACATGTGGATGTGACTGCCGATTACGTGGCCCGCATCGTGGGCGATGTGCGCCTGAGCCGACCCATGAAAGTGGTGGTCGATTGCGGTAACGGCATTGCCGGTGCGACAGCGCCTGGCATCTTCCGCGCCTTGGGCTGCGAAGTGATTGAGCTGTTCAGCGAAGTGGATGGCAACTTCCCCAACCACCACCCAGACCCCAGCAAGCCCGAGAACTTGAAAGACGTCATCGCGGCGTTGAAGACCACAGGTGCTGAATTGGGCTTGGCGTTTGATGGCGATGGCGACCGCTTAGGCATCGTCACGAAAGACGGCGAAACCATTTACCCAGACCGTCAAATGACGCTGTTTGCGCAAGACGTGCTTTCGCGCGTGCCAGGCGGTGCGATTGTGTTTGATGTGAAGTGCTCGCAGCGTTTGGCTCCAGCCATTCGCGAAGCCGGCGGCCAAGCCTTGATGTTCAAAACCGGCCACTCGCTGATCAAAGCCAAGATGAAAGAAGTCGACTCACCTTTGGGTGGCGAGATGAGCGGCCACATCTTCTTCAAAGAGCGTTGGTTTGGTTTCGACGATGGCACCTATGCGGGTTGCCGTTTGCTCGAAATCGTGAGTCGCAGCCCCGATGCCAATGCGGTACTCAACGCCTTGCCCACCAGCTTCTCCACGCCTGAATTGAACGTAGGCTGTGCCGAAGGCGAGCCACACCGTTTGAGCGCTGAGTTGCAACACATCGTGTCTAGCGAAGCCTTGCCTTCGCCCGAGTTCAAGCCAGAAGCTTGTGTGATTGATGGCTTGCGCATTGACTGGGCCGATGGCTTTGGTTTGATTCGTGCGTCTAACACCACACCTGTTTTGGTACTGCGCTTTGAAGGTCAAACCCAAGCAGCGCTGGACCGCATTGAGCACGACATGCTGGCGCTACTGCGTCGCGTCAAGCCCGATGCGAAGTTTCAAGAGGCGGCGCATTGAGCTTCGCCTTGCATGACCGGCAAGCACCTTTGAAGGTGCTGATCGTCAAGCTCTCGTCACTGGGTGACGTGGTGCACACCATGCCCGCGGTGATGGACATTCAAGCTGCGTTTCCCAATGCTCAGATTGACTGGGTGGTGGAACGTGGTTTTGCACCTTTGGCCGCACGATGTGCGGCGGTGCATCGTGTGATTCCCTGTGACCTGCGCCGCTGGCGCAAAGCTTTTTTGAAAGCGAACACCCGCGCCCAAACACGTGCCGAGTGGCAAGCCTTCAAAGCCGATTTGCAGCAAGATGCGTATGACGTCATCCTCGATTTACAAGGCCTGACCAAGTCAGCCTTGGTGGCATGGCTGGCGCGCAAAGCTAAAGGCGGCAAGCGTTATGCCTTGGCCAACCGCACCGATGGTTCAGGTTACGAACGCCCCACACGTTGGGTGGCTGATGTGGCTGTGCCCATCACGCCGCACATCCATGCGGTGGAACGTGGCCGCGTGCTCTGCGCCAAAGCCTTGGGCTACGACGTGCCCGCGCATGTGAACTATGGCTTGGGTCAAGCGGCAATGCAGCGCAAGCCTTTGGTGGCTTTGGTGCACGGCACCTCGCGTGCCGACAAAGAATGGCCCTTGTCGCATTGGCATGACCTAGGTTTGCGTTTGAAACAACAAGGCTTTGATGTGGCACTGCCCCATGGCAACGAAGCTGAACGCCTGCGCAGCGAAGCCATGGCCGAGATGCTGCCGGGCGCGGTGGTGTGGCCCCGCTTGTCGCTGGACCAGCTCACCACCGAGATGGCGCAATGCACGGGTGTGATCGGGGTAGACAGCGGCTTGAGCCATATTGCTGTGGCGCTGGATTTGCCTCATGTTCAGATTTACAACTTCGACACCGCATGGCGCACCGGCCCTGAAGGTTTGACACGTCAACGCAGCGTGGTTGATTGCCCCACGCCTAGCGTGGATGCCGTGTGGGATGCGTGGCAAGCGTGCTTGCACGCCGAGGGCTCAGTACCGTGATGCTGCCAATTTACAGCGCGGTCATGTGGGCCCTGCAAACTTTGTTGCGTCGCAAGCTGCAACGCCGTGGGCGTGAAGAGGCAGGCTATTTGCAGGCCATTGACGAACGTTTTGGACATTACACACAAGCCCCCACTGAGGGTGGCTACGTGTGGGTTCATGCCGTGTCTTTGGGCGAAACACGCGCTGCTGCCGTGCTGCTGCAAGCCTTGCGTGCGGCGCACCCAGGCATTCGCATCTTGCTCACCCACGGCACAGCCACAGGACGTGCGCAAGGTGTGAGCTTTTTGCAAGAAGGCGATGTGCAAGTGTGGCAACCGTGGGATACCCCCGCCGCTGTACAACGTTTTTTGACGCAGTTCAAACCACGTGTCGGCATCATCCTAGAAACCGAGCTGTGGCCCAACTGGGTGGCGCAATGCAACAAGGCTCACGTGCCGTTGGTGCTAGTGAATGCACGCATGAGCGAGAAAAGCATGCACCAAGCGCAACGCTTGTCGTGGTTGTCACGCCCCGCGTACCAAGGCTTGTCGGCTGTGCTTGCGCAAACGCAGGCAGATGCCGAGCGCTTGCAAAACTTGGGCGCCAAGGTCGATGCGGTGTTGGGTAATTTGAAGTTTGATGCAAAGCCGGATGCCACACAGTTGGCAACCGCTTTGGTGTGGAAGCAAAAACTCAAGCGTCCCGTGGTGCTCTTCACCAGTTCTCGCGAGGGCGAAGAGGAGATGTGGCTGGATACGTTGCAGGCCTTGAAAGATGTGCCCTTAGATGCTCATGACCATATCAATGCCGTGCATTGGATGGTTGTGCCACGTCACCCGCAGCGTTTTGAAGAAGTCGCTGCATTGATCGAGCAACGCGGCTGGCACGTGTCGCGTCGCAGCGAATGGCGCGATGGTCCAGAGTTGGATCATCAAGACGATGTCGACACCATTTGGTTAGGCGACTCACTGGGCGAAATGGCTTTGTATTACGGCTTGTCAGATGCCGCTTTGCTGGGCGGCAGCTTTGCGCCATTGGGGGGGCAAAACTTGATTGAGTCCACAGCATGCGGCTGTCCCATCATCATGGGCCCCCATACTTTTAACTTTGCAGAGGCAGCCCTGTTGGCCGAAGAGGCCGGTGCGGCCTTGCGCGTCGAAAGCATGGCACAAGCGGTGACGACGGCCCTGCAAATGGTGAGTTCTGGCCCAGATGAGAATGCACACGTCCAAGGGTGCTTGGCGTTTTCACAAGCGCACCGAGGGGCAGCTCAGCGCACGGTTCAAGCGCTGCTCCCCTTTTTGAAAACCCATTAAGGTGCGAGCAAGTCGTTGATCGGCTGCAAGTCAGCAGGTGTCAACGTGCCAGCGGCTTGGCGCAGTTTCAAGTTAGTCACCAACACGTCGTAACGCGCTTTGGCCAAATCACGCTTGGTTTGGTAGAGCTGGCTTTGCGAGTTCAGCACATCGATGTTGATGTTCACGCCCACCGAATAACCGAGCTTGTTCGCATCCAAGGCGCTTTGGCTAGAAGCCTCTGCCGCTTCATACGCTTTGACTTGGCTCAGGCCAGCAACCAAACCGAAATAAGCGGTGCGTGTGGCTTGCGCTGTCGCACGGCGTGCATTTTCGTAATCCGAGCGGGCCTTGTCTTCCAAGGCCACGGTTTCTTTTACGCGGTACATGGTGCTGAAGCCGGCGAAGATGGGCATGTTAAGAACGATCGCTGCCGAGGGGTTGTAGATATGCGATGGAATCGCACTTGTGGCGCTTCCGTCAACATTTCGTACACCAGAGTATGAGAGTTGAGCATCAATAGTTGGTTTGTGACCTGCTGTAGCTTTGTTCACTTCAAGTGAAGCAATTTCTAATCCGAGTTGCGCTTGACGAACTGCAGGGCTACTCGTTTCAGAAAGGCTTACCCACGCACTGACGTCCTCTGAGGGCGGCGCAATTAGTTTTGTGTTGTTGGCTAAGCGATTTGGTTTTGCGTTCGTCAAACCTACGGCGAGGTCAAGAGCGAGTCGCTTGATGCGCAAATCGTTTTCGCCTGCAATTTCTTGGGCGTTTGCGAGATCAAAGCGTGCCTGTGCATCACGCACACCAGTGATGGTGGCTGTGCCAACTTCAAAGTTACGTTGGGCTGAAGCGAGTTGCTCTCCCACTGCTCTCTTTTGAGCTTGAACTAGGGCCAAACTTTCTTCGCCAATTAACACATCAAAGTAGGCTTGTGTGACTCGAACGAGCAAGTCTTGCTCTGCAGCTTCGTATTGAGCAGCTGCTTGTTGCAGTAGATGACCGCCTTGACGGTAAGCAGCCCACGCAGCTGGGCGGTAAATAGGTTGACTGAGAGTAATTGCGCCAGAGCCTGTGCCATAAATACGCTGTGTTGCAAGTTGTGAGCCTGTGAGGCCTGCTGCCGAAGCCGCTGCGACGTTATCTACGCGATAGTCAAAATTTGTCCGCGTCGCACTCGCCGACAACGCAATGTTGGGCAAGATGCCGCCTAGCGTTTGGTTGGCCTTAGCCAAGTTCGCTTCAAACTGCGCCTTGGCTGAAATAAAACCTGCGTCATAGCCACGCGCTGCGTCAAACATCTCCACCAAGCTTTGGGCCTTTGCACTGGATGCAAAAGCCAAAACCATTGCAGCGGTGAGGGGGAGGGTGCGAAACACAGTGCGAGAGAGAGACATTCAGTTCTTTCAAAAATCAATATGTGGGCACAGAGGCATCCACTTGCGACGACCAAGCGTTGATGCCGCCCGCGATGTTGGCCACATGGCTAAAACCTTGCTGTACCAAAAATGCGGCCACTTGCATGCTGCGACCACCGTGGTGGCACAACACAGCAATCGGTTGATCACGGTCGAGCTCAGTGATGCGAGGTGGAATGGTATGCATGGGAATCTTCACCAGCTCAAACCCTTGTGCGGTCACGCAGGCGGTTTGCACTTCCCAGGCTTCACGCACATCCAGCACCACGGTTGTGCCGTTGGGTGCTTGCGATGCGATCCAGTCTTGCAACTGAGCGGGTTGGACTTGGTCAATCATGCCGCGCTTTTAGAACTTGAAGCGTGTGGGCTCTGTAAAGCCTTGTAAACGTGGAGCCGTGTGGTCCCACAAAGCTTTGCTGCTCCAAGCGGCGTCAGCGGTGCGTGTGAACAATGTGGCAGCCATGACATGGTCGTGGCCAACGATGGCCAACAGGTGACCACCGACTTTGATTTGTTGCAACAAGGCTTGTGGCACTTCGGCCACCGAGCCGCCGAGCACGATGGCGTCAAACGGGGCATCGCCCGAAGCGCCCGTGCTGCCGTCAGCCACGCGCACATCGACGTTGGTGATGCCAGCGCGTTGCAGGTTGTTGCGGGCGTTGCTGGCCAGCTCGGGGTTGATTTCCAAGCTCACCACGCGTTGGGCGCGGCCGGCCAACAGAGCAGCCATGTAGCCGCTGCCCGTGCCGATTTCCAAAACTTTCTCTGTGCCAGTCAGGTGCAGGTCGTGCATCAAGCGTGCCGCCACGCGGGGAGGGGCCATGAATTCGCCGTGGCCCAAAGGGATGTCGGTGTCGGTGTAGGCCATGGCTTGGTAGGCCTGTGGCACGAACAGTTCGCGTTGCACGTTGGACAACACGGTCAGCACTTGGGGGTCGAGCACCTGCCAAGGACGAATTTGTTGTTCGACCATGTTGAAGCGGGCTTGTTCTTGGGTATTCATCTCAAAACTCCGAAATCAGTTCAGTTAAAGCTGGGCAAAATTTTAACGGGCGGGGCTGTCAAAGCCTGACGCCCATTTGCGTTTCATCCATTCGGCCAAATCGTCCAAATAGCAGAACACCACGGGTACGACCACTAAAGTAAGCAAGGACGAGGTAATCACCCCGCCAATCACGGCTTGACCCATGGGGGCGCGCTGTTCAGAACCCTCAGACAGGGCGAATGCCAAGGGCACCATGCCAAAAATCATGGCCAAGGTGGTCATCAAAATGGGTCGCAAACGCACTTCAGCGGCCAGCAGCAGGGCATCGTGGCGGCTGAGGCCTGGTTTGATGGAGCCATCGGGCTGCTCTTGGGGTTCACGAGAGCGAATGGCAAAGTCGACCAACAAAATCGCATTTTTGGTGACCAAGCCCATCAGCATGATGACGCCAATGACCGAAAACATCGACAAGCTAGAGCCAAACAGCAGCAAAGCCAGCACCACGCCAATGAGGGTGAGGGGCAGGGCGGTCATCAAGGCCATAGGCTGCAAGAAGCTTTTGAACTGGCTGGCCAGAATCATGTAAATGAACACTACGGCTAGCACCAAGGCCGAAATAGCATAGCCAAACGATTCGGCCATGTTCTTGGTGGAGCCGCTGAATTGGTAGCGGTAGCCAGGTGGTAATTGGATGCTGTCCATGGCTTTGCGAATGTCGCCTGACACTTCGCCAGCGGAGCGGTTGTACACGTTGGCATTGATGGCCACTTCACGCATCAGATCGCGGCGGTTGATTTGGTTGGGGCCTGTGCCTTCTTCGACCTTGGCCACTTGGTTCAAGCGCGCCACACGGGGGCTGCCGTCGGCGTTGACGCCGAGGGTGAAGGGAAGGCGTTCCAAGTCTTGCATCGCGTTGCGAGCGTTGGGTGCTAAGCGCACGTTGACGTCGTAGGTTTGGTCGTCGGCGGCACGCCAATTGGTGACGGTGGTGCCAGCGACCAACACGCGTAACTGGTTGCCAATCGCACCGAGCGACAGGCCTAGGTCGTTGGCCGCTTCGCGTTGTACCTTTACCTCAATGGTGGGTTTGTTGGGCTTCACGCTGGAGTCCAAATCGACCAAGCCTGGGATGTTGCGAATTTTGTCCATGGCCTCGGTGGTGAGGCGTTCAAGCTCGCGCAAGTCGCTGCCTTGGAGTGAGAACTCCACTTGCTTGTTGCCACCCACTGCATCCAGTAAGCCGGCATGTGTGACGGTGATACCCGGCACTTGGCGCAAGCGCTCTCGCAGCGTGGCCGACATTTGGTCGACATTGCGTTTGCGGTCTTTGCGGTCAACCAAACGGATGTAAATGCTGGCGTAAATTTTTCCGTTCGCTGCACCCGTGTTGATGGTGGACAGTGTGTAGCGCACTTCTGGAAATTCACGCACGATGGCTTCGACTTGTTTGGCTTTGGCCTCGGTGACTTCGAGTGACGAACCTACCGGCGTGTAGAAATTGACCGTCGTTTCAGAGAAGTCTGCCTTAGGCACAAACTCTGTGCCCAGAAGCGGCACCATGAAGATGCTCAGCGCAAAGATGCCAACGGCTAAGCCCACAGTTGAACGTTTGTGTACCAGCGCCCATTTCAGAATGCGCTGATAAATCAAAATCAGTTTGTCCGTGGTTTGTTCAAACCAAGCAGTGATCGGACCAACCGTGCGGTCGTAAAACGCATTGGATTTACCTTGCTCACCATGGGCATGAATGGTGGGGTCATGCCAGATGGACGAGAGCATGGGGTCGAGCGTGAAGCTGACAAACATCGAGATGAGCACCGCAGCCACGATGGTGATACCAAACTCATGGAAGAACTTGCCGATGATGCCGCCCATGAAACCAATAGGCAAAAACACCGCCACGATCGACAGCGTGGTGGCCAGCACGGCCAAGCCAATTTCTTGTGTTCCATCCATCGCGGCTTGGTAGGGCGTTTTGCCCATTTGCACATGGCGCACGATGTTTTCGCGCACCACGATGGCGTCGTCAATCAACAAGCCCACACACAGCGACAAGGCCATGAGCGTGATCATGTTGATGGTGAAGCCAAAGATGTACATGAACAAAAACGTGCCGATGATGGCAATCGGAAGCGTGAGGCCGGTGATGACCGTGGAGCGCCATGAGTTCAAGAACAAGAACACGATCAGCACCGTCAGCAGCGCACCTTCAATGAGCGTTTGGCGCACGTTGGCCACCCCCACACGGATGGGGCGTGAGCCATCTTGCACTTGCTCCAAGCGTAGGCCTGGGGGCAATTGCGCTTTCATCTCGGCCACGGTTTTGTTCAGGCCATCAATCACGTCAATCGTGTTTTCGTCTTGTGCTTTTTGCACCGTCATCAACAGTGTGCGTTGGCCGTTGTAGAGCGCCAAACTCTCGACCTCTTGTGCGCCGTCGTTCACAGTGGCCACTTGGTTCAAGCGAATCGGCGTGGTGTTTTTACGCGCCACGATGATTTGCCCAAAGTCCTCGGGGCGCAGCATGCGGCCTTGGATTTGAATCACGCGGTCTTGTTGTAACGAGCGCAAGCTGCCCACAGGCAAGTCTTGGGTTTCGGTTTTGACCGCGTTCACCACTTGGTCGGCGCTGATGCCCAACGACTCCATGGCTTGCGGGTTGAGGTACAAATTGATTTCGCGTTTGGTGCCGCCCACCAACGAGACTGAACCTACACCGCGTACGTTTTCTAGACGTTTTTTGAGGACCTGGTCGGCCCAGTTGGTCATCTCCACCGGCGAGAGAGGTTTTCCACTTTCAGCTGTTGTGGGTACCACGGCCAGAGACCAAATCGCTTTGCTGGATGGGTCAAAGCGCAAGACCTTGGGCTCTTTTACATCGTCGCGCAAGGTAGGACGAATCGATGCCACTTTTTCACGCACGTCGTCAGCGCCTTTGCGGCCATCCACATAGAGCTGAAACTCAATCACCACCACCGACATACCCTCGTAGCTGCGTGACGTGAGGGCGCTGATGCCGGCAATTGAATTGACGCCTTCTTCAATCTTTTTGCTAACTTCGCTCTCCACAATCTCAGGCGATGCACCAGGATATTCAGTGGTGACCACCACGACGGGGAAGTCAATGTTGGGGAATTGATCAATCTGTAAACGTTGGTATGAAAACAAACCGAGCACAACGAAGGCGAGCATCAGCATGGTCGCGAAGACCGGATTTTTAAGGCTGATTTTGGTGAACCACATGCGTCGTCTGTCGTCTTATGGCGCTGAACGAGAAGGTGTTGCAACATCGCTTGCTGCAATTGCGGTGTACTTGACGACCAAACCTTCACGTAAGGCGCCGACTTGTCCTTTGAGGACCGTGCTGCCCTCAGCTAAGCCCGTGACGCCCACCATGGTTTCTGATTCTGGCTTGCTTAAATCTAAGCCGCGTATGCCTAATGTGACTGTTTTGTGCGCGACTTTTTGTTGGTCGCCCATTTGCTCAACGACTTGCACATAAGGTTGTGCGCGGTCTGTGCGAACGGCGGACAAAGGCACAGCCAACACTTGGCTTTTGCCTAAACCTAAGATACCTTTGGCGAACAAACCGTGGCGTAAGCCTTCTGCTTTGTCTAGCCCTAAATAAATCAACACACTGCGCGTGCCAGTCTGGGCACTGGGGCTGACGCGCTTGACTTTTGCGCCTACGTTTTCTTTGCTGTCTTCCAGTTGCAATGAGGCAACTTGGCCCACGCGCACATCCATAGATTCACTGGGGCTTAGCGGCACTTCCACTTCAAGTTGGCTTAAATCGATCAGCTCCATGAGCTTGGCATCAATGGCCACACGCTCGCCCACTTGTGCGGTTCGCCCTGAAATGACACCTGCAAAGGGTGCGCGTAAGCTGGCATCATCCAATGCTTTGCGGGCAACATCGGCACCTGCTATCGCGGCTTTGTGGCTGGCGATGGCGCCTTGGTAGGACGCAACAGAGTTGTCCATTGCAGCTTTGGATATAAAGCCTTGATCTACCAAAGCTTTATTGCTGTCCCATGCACGTTGCGCAATTTCCATTTGTGATTTGGCTGCGCTGGCTTGTTCGTCGGCTTGTTGCCAGCGACGCTGGTATTCGGTGGGGTCGATGCGTGCCAATACATCACCTGCTTTGACGGAGTCGCCTTCGCGCACAGTGATGACTTTGACTTCGCCTGCCACACGTGCTTTGATGACGGCGTAGTTCACGGCCTTGACCGTGCCTGAGACATCTAGGCCTTGTGTGATGTCGCGCAGTTCTGCTTTCAGGACATCGCTTGTGGCCAATTCAATTTGCGAAATGGTGTTGGCTGGTGCAGCGGCCGCGGCTTGCTTTGCACTTTTGTTGCTCAGTGCACGAAGTACGCCGCCTAGCAAAGCGATGATCACAACACCAATCACAATCCAACGGGTTGGGATTTTTTTCATTTCTTTTTCTTTGCAGTGATGCCATTCAACAGCACTTCGACTTGCATTTGAATGAATTTTTCAGGATCTAACGCCTTGGCTGAAACGGCACAGGCGCCCATGGAATGTTTCCACATCATGAGGAAAATCATTGGCGCAATCACGATATGTACGGCTTGATCGAGATCCAAGTCATGAAACTCACCGCTTTGTAATCCGCGCTCCAAAATACGACGTATCAATGCATTTCCAGGTTTGATGACTTCATCTTGGTAGAAGGCTGCAATTTCTGGAAAGTTTTGCGCCTCACTCATCACCAATTTAGCAATGCCACTGGCCCGAGTTTTGCCGATTCGTTCCCACCAAGAAACCATGGCATAGCGAAGCATGTCGGCACTTGAACCATTAAATGTTTCGAGCTCTTCTTCCCAGGTCGGAAAATTATTTGCAATGTTTTCTCGAACAACTGCTTTGAATAAGTCTTCTTTGCTTTGAAAGTACAAAAACAGCGTGCCTTTAGACACGCCTGCACGTGCGGCGACTTCATCAGCGCGTGTCGCTGAGAAGCCTTTCTCTACGAACAAATCCAACGCAGCATCTAGCAGCTCGCCTGGACGTGCTTCTTTGCGACGTTCCCGCTTGGGCGAGGTTTCTGAGTGAAGAGATTGAATTTCGGTTGCCATGATTTAATGACTGGTTGGTTATTAATATACCAGCTTAATCCTTTTGAAGCACTTTAAGAATCCAAAGCCCCAAGCATTCGCGCAATACCCAAGCACTGTCGCGAAGTCCTTTGCCACTCGGTAGCCATTGCAATAAAGGTTTGACATCATTTTGTATGTAGCCCATGGGTGCAGGGGTCACTTCCAATCCTGCAGATTCGAATTCGCGAAGGCTACGAGGCATATGCCAAGCATTGGTGATCAGGGCAATACGAACAATGCCATCCCGTTGAAGCATTGCTGCGGTGTGTGTGGCGTTTTCATGCGTGTCACGTGATACGTTCTCACGCCACCGAAGTGAGGGTGCTCCGATTCGCGATAAGGCCAATGCTGCCACATCGGCTTCTGATAATTGATCGGCTGGTCCACTCCAACCTCGGCCACCTGTGTAAGCCATGGGTAGATTTGACTGGCGTGATAAGTACACACCGAAGAGCAAACGCATCATGGCATCTGGCGATAAAGTGGCTTCGCTGTACTCAGGTGCATTGCTTTCGACACCACCCCCCAGAACCACAATGGCTTGCACACCTTGATCCTTGAGTTCATGCAAGCTGACGGGCGACACCTGTGGCAATAAATTCAAGGCGAGCCAGATGGCCACAGCTTGGCAACTCAAGAGCCACAGCATCAGCGTTGTCAGCATTGCCAAAGCCAGCGGTAGGCGAACGCTCGCTCTCACGATGCTGCGTCGCCAAGCCCATGCGATCAGGGCAAATAGAAGCAATAAACCACTGGTGGCGGGAAGTGCCAGGGCGGTTAACAAGGGCTTGATGGAGAAAAGAGAGTCCATGTTCAGTCGTCAGGGTGAGATTGATCGTGATCATAGAATCAAGCCTATGGAACATACATACCAACCCGAGGACAGTGACACCAAAGTGATGACCTTAGGTGGGGGGTGCTTTTGGTGCACAGAAGCTGTATTCGTTCGTGTACGTGGCGTTATTGATGTCGAATCTGGCTATTGCAATGGCCACACCTTGAAACCCACCTATGCGCAAGTGTGTGAAGGCGATACAGGGCACAACGAAGTGGTGCGAGTGGTGTACGACCCAAAGCGCATCAGCCTGCGCGAACTGCTCGAAATTTTCTTTGTCATTCACGATCCGACCACGCTCAACCGCCAAGGCAATGATGCTGGTACGCAATATCGCAGCGGCATTTACTGGAGCGATGAGGCCGACCGAGAAGTGGCGCAACAGGTATTGGATGAATTGAATGTCGCTTTGTCTGATCGCGTAGTTACTGAGCTTGAGCGCTTGGACAACTATTCGAAGGCCGAGGACTACCACCAAGACTATTTTGCAAACAACCCACACCAAGGCTATTGCGCGTTTGTGGTCGCACCCAAGGTGCAAAAGTTTGTGCAAACTTTTACGGATCGACTCAAGCTTGATTGACGCGCCAGTAGCGATGGTGCGATGTCTTGTGCAGACAAGTTAGATATGCCTTACTTTTTTCAACTTAGTGTCTTGAACGCGGCAGCCTGTGGCGTGCTAGGCGTGTGTTGCGGCTTTGCTCACGCGCAAAGCGTGGGTATAGACGATGCCACGCACCTTGATGAAGTCACCATCACGGCACGCTCTTTAGAGAGCCGACGGTGGGTGCAGCCTGTGCAACAGCTCTCAGGTGCTGCACTCACTCAGCGACAAGGCAGCAACTTGGGCGAGACACTCGACAACTTGCCGGGTATTGCCAACAGTTCGTTTGGGCCAAACGTGGGGCGCCCTGTCATGCGTGGCATGGAGGGTGATCGCATCAGCCTGTTGCAAAACGGTGGCGCAAATATGGATGTGTCTGGTCTCAGTGCTGACCACGCCGTACCGATTGACCCTCTCACCACAGAGCGCATTGAGGTGCTTCGTGGCCCATTGACTTTGCTGTACGGCAACAGTGCCATGGGTGGTGTTGTGAATCTGATCGATAACCGCATCGCGCGTGAACGAGTGTTTGGCTCAGAAGGCGGCGTCATGGGAAGGGCGGAAGTACGCTCGGGTGGGGCTGCTGACGAGCGCAGCACTGGCGCCATGGTGGAAGCCGGTCATGATCGATTCGCCCTGCACGTCGATGCGTTTGAGCGAACTACTCAAAATTTGCGTGTACCAAAGGACATGACTTGTGCAGGGACGCCCAATGGCAGGCGCGTATGCAACTCTGTGAGTGACTCTCATGGCGCTGCCGTTGGTGGGACGCTGATATTCGACCGTGGTTATTTGGGCTTGTCGACCAGTGAGTATCGAAGCACCTACGGCACAGTGGCAGAACCCAATGTGAGCATTGGCATGGCGCGTCGCCATAACGTCATGGAGGGAGTGTTGCGTGATGCAGGTCCAGCTATTGAAGATCTCAAAATTCAGCTCGGTCATACCAACTACACCCATACCGAATACGACAATGCTGTGGTGGGCACGCGCTTCGATAACCAAGGCGATGACTTGCGGCTGGAAGCGCGACAAAGACGGATGCAACTCAACCCCGACTTGCAGCTTGATGGCGTGGTGGGTGCGAGTCGAGAACGTAACACCTTGCAAGCCGTGGGCGATGAAAAGTTCATGGGACCGAGCCGCACCCACAGCGCTGCAGTGTTTAGTCTTCAATCCTTGAAAACCGCATGGGGGCAGATCAATGCAGCGGCCAGAGCTGAGTCGGTGCAAGTGGAGCTTCTTGAGGTATTCAACGGTACAGCTGCACAAAGCAAACATTTCAACCCACTTAGCGTTTCCATGGGTGTTGTGCGCAACGATCGCCATGGTGAGGCGCAAAACGGCTGGCAATTTACTAGCAATTTAACGGCTAACCAACGCGCGCCCAAAGATTATGAGTTGTTTGCCAATGGCCCCCATGTAGCGACCGCCTCGTACGAAAGAGGGGATACTCATCTGGGGTTAGAGAAAGGCACACAGTTGGATGTTGGGGCAGAGTGGAAGTATGACGCACACACGGTAGCGTTGACCAGCTTTAGCTCACAGTTTTCCAACTACCTGTCTTTGCAGCCGACAGGGCAAGACGCTGGAGCTCCCAACCATTTGCCCATCTATACCTACGCAGGTGTGCGCGCGCGTTTGTATGGACTGGAGTCGAGCGCCAAACTACGCATGGTCGGTGGTCAACAAGCGATTTGGTCGCCCCACAGCACGCATGGAACGATGGACTTTGAGCTGCGCGCCGATGCAATCCACGCCCAAGACTTGACGAATAACGCGCCCTTGCCACGCATTGCGCCTCTGAGATTGGGGGCTGATGCAGTGTGGTCGCGCAACGCGTGGGGCGCCCGCTTGGGCTTCATGCATGCCTCTGCGCAAAACCGCGTGCCCGAAAACGGTGTTGCTACTGCTGGGTACACGTTACTGAACGCTGGCCTTAATTTTCATACACACACTGGGCCGACGCATTGGCTTTTATTTGCCAAACTTGACAACATCACGAACAAGTTGGCTTATTCATCGACGTCTGTGTTGACGCAAACCATGAGTAGCAACGCGCCGCCTCTAGCCGGGCGCAGCTTGAAAGTTGGAGCGCAGATGAGTTTTTAAGGGGCCAAGCGTTCACGCAGCCAAGAACCTTGTGCGTCTTGGCGGTAACGTAGGCGGTCATGTAAACGACTCTTTCGGCCTTGCCAAAATTCAAACAACTCGGGCATCAATCGGTACCCGCCCCAGTGTGGCGGCCGAGGTGGCTGTAGCAAGAATTGAGCGCCGTATCTGGCCGCATTGGCCACCAATGTGCCGCGCCCCTCAATGACTTGACTTTGTGGGCTGGCCCATGCGCCAATGCGCGAGTCGAGGGGGCGACTGTTGAAGTAGTCGTCACTCTCTGTATCGCTGACTTTCTCCACCCGGCCCTCGATGCGTACCACGCGCTCAAGCTCAACCCAATGAAATTGCAAGGCTGCAAATGGGTTGCCCGCCAATTGTTGCCCTTTGCGGCTGCTGTAGTTGGTGAACCAAACTATGCCGCGCTCGTCGTATCCTTTAATAAGCACGATACGGGTACTGGGCCGCAAGTCGCTGCTAACGGTGGCCAAAGTCATGGCGTTAGGCTCGGGTACTTCACTGGCAATAGCTTCATTCAGCCATTGGTCAAACTGCTGCATAGGGTCGGCTGCAGAAGCGGATTCGTTAAGTTCAGCGCGTTCGTAGCTTTTTCGGATGTGGGCAATGTCGGTCATGTGCTAAGGATAGCGCGTAGATGCAGATAAACCCTGTGATTTGATGTCAATCAATTTAGAGGCCAAGTCTGTCGTTAAGATATGGCCTGTCAGTATGTTCTGACCCAATTTAAAACTTTCCCAAGGGGATATTGATGAACAAACCTACCAATCGCCGCGTATTCATGATGCAAACCATTTCTGTTGCGGGTGTTGCTGCTTTCGCAACAACAGCTGCTCAAGCCGCTATGGTTGACGAGAAAGATCCACAAGCTGCAGGCTTGGGCTACAAAGCTGATGCCACCAAAGTGGATAAAGCCAAGCAACCCAAATACGCAGCTGGTCAGCATTGCGGTAATTGTGCATTGTTCCAAGGCAAAGCAACCGATGCAGCTGGCGGTTGCCCCTTGTTTGCTGGCAAACAAGTCGCTGGCAATGGCTGGTGCTCTGCTTACGCCAAGAAGGCTTAATCGCACTAGTTTTGGCTTGTCGTAAGCCATATAAAAAGGGAGCCAAGTGCTCCCTTTTTTGTGCGACCACCAACCCCTTACAGTGCGGGGCGTTGAATCAATTCAATCTTGTAACCATCAGGGTCTTGCACAAAGGCAATCATGGTGTTGCCTCCTTTAACGGGGCCCGGTTCGCGGGTGATTTGACCACCAACGGCCCGGATTCTGTCGCAGGTCGCCACTACGTCTGGCACGCCAATGGCAATGTGTCCGTAAGCGTTGCCTAAGTCGTAAGAGGATACGCCGTAGTTGTAGGTGAGTTCAATCTCAGCATGTTCGGGGTTGGTGCCGTAGCCCACAAACGCTAAGTCATAGTTTTGTTCAGGGCGTTGGGTGATGCGCAGCAGCTGCATACCCATGGCTTGGGTGTAGAAGTCAATCGCGCGTTGAAGGTCGCCAACGCGTAGCATGGTGTGAAGCAGTCTCATGGTGTTACTTTCCGGTAAATCGTGGTGTACGACGCTCGGCAAATGCCGCGCGTCCTTCAACAAAGTCTTGGCTGTAAACCGAGTGTCGTGAACGTTCTTTGAGGGCAGGTTCGTTATAGAGCCCTGCTGCAATTTCATTCAAGCTTTTTTTAGTGCTTGTTAGGGCGATAGGCGCCATGCCTGTGAGCGTGCTGACTAAGTTATGCACAGAGCTTTCGAACTCATCAGAGCTGACCAAGGCTTCAAACCCCCCAAGCTTATCAAGCGCCTCATAAGGAATTGACTGGCCGAGTAAAAACGCGCGTTTGCTCATTTGTAAACCGAAGCGGTTCACGTAGCGGCGCAAGCCACTGGGATAGTAATGCAAGCCAAGTGCCGCAGCTGGCATGCGCCATGTCATGTTGTGTTGGGCCACGATGAAGTCGCAGGCCAGCACCAAGTCTGTTGCACCGCCATACACGCTGCCGTTCAAGGCGCAAATTGTGATGGGTCGCAAACGTTCCAGCGCTTCTGGTATTTGTTCAAAGAACAACGGAGCCATGGGGTCGTTGTCAAAGCCGCCCACGTTGTAGCCCGAGCTGAATACCGCCTGTTTTTGTCCCATCGTGTCTGCGCGCAGCACGACCACGTGTATGGCTGAGCTTTTCTGGATGGCGTCGAAGTGAGCCAGTAGCGCATGGAGGTCAGCGTCGGTCAGGCTATTGCGCAGCGAAGGGCGCCGTAGCGTCAGAGTGGCCACAGCGCCGTCGATTGTGAGAGTGGGAGAGCCTTCAGTCATAGGCTGTCATGTTAGCCAATCAGCGGGTAGAGTAGGCATTATCAAAAGAAATCAGCTGGAGGATGCTGTATGGCTCAAGAAATCTTGCAAGTTTCGCCCTTGCCCCCCTTCATGATGAAGGCGCTGCATGAGGCCGAATACATCGTGCATGACCACACCCACATCAAAGACCCGGGTGCTTTGAGCAAAGTAACGGCTATCGTGGGAACGGGTGCAGCTAAGGTCGACAAGAAACTACTGATGATGTTGCCCAACGTCAAATTGATTGCCATTTGTGGCGTGGGTTACGACGGTGTGGATGTGGCTGCGGCAAAAGAAAAAGGCATTCTGGTCACGCACACGCCCGGTGTACTGACCGACGATGTAGCTGACTTGGCTTTTGCCTTGGTCTTGTCGATTGGGCGACGTATTCCGCAAGCCGATAAGTTTGTGCGCAACGGTGACTGGGTGGATGACGCATTCAACCTCACGCACAAAGTCTCTGGCGCACGTTTAGGTGTGGTGGGGATGGGCCGTATAGGACGAGCCATAGCCAAGCGTGCGACAGCGTTTGACATGCCCATTGCCTACACAGGCCGTGCGGCCAAGACCGACTTGCCTTATCCCTTTTACAAAACTGTCGGCGACTTGGCTGCGCAGGTGGACTATTTAGTGGTGGCCGTGCCTGGTGGTGATGACACCAAAAACTTGATTGGTGCACAAGTGCTGCAAGCCTTGGGCAACACGGGCTATCTCATCAACGTTGCGCGCGGCTCCGTGGTAGATCAAGCGATGTTGGTGCAAGCGCTGAAAGAGAAAACCATTGCAGGCGCAGCGCTAGATGTGTTTTGGGATGAGCCCATCATCGATCCTGAATTGCGCCGCTTGCCCAATGTGGTGCTAACGCCGCATATCGCCAGTGCGACAGTCGAAACACGCCAAGCCATGGCAGCATTGACCCTTGACAACTTGCAGGCCTTCTTTGAAAGGAGAGCTTTGCTAACGCCAGTACCTGAGTGCCAATAATCAAAGGAAATCCATGAGCGCCCCTTCATCCTCTTTGCCCGCGCGACCCTACCGACGCATCGCCACAGAGGAGGCGTTCTCTCCGCCAGAAATGTTGGAGATTTACAAGCGCATCTTGGCCAAAGACGATGTGGACGTGGGCTTCAAACACTTGATGGGTTTTTACATGAGCAGCCCGAGTGAGCGCGCCACGCACATCATGCGCTGCTTGACCGACTTAGACGCACTGCGCTTGCAGCATATGGACGAAGCGGGTGTGGATGTGCAAGTCATCGGGCTCACATCACCTGGTGTGCAGATCATGGACAAAGGCACGGCCGTTTCTTTTGCGCCCGTGGCCAACGACATCTTGGCTGACGCCATGCGTCGCCACCCTGATCGTTTGGTGGGCATGATTGCCGTTGCACCACAAGACCCTTCAGCCGCAGCCAAAGAAATTCAGCGTGGTGTGAACCAGTTGAACATGCATTCAGTGGTGATCAACTCTCACACACAAGGTGAGTATTTGTCCGATCAAAAGTTTTGGCCCATCTTTGAAGCTGCCGAGGCAATGGACACCCCCATTTACTTGCATCCCAATGCCATGCCCGCGAGCATGATTCAGCACTTCATCGAAGCGGGCTTGGATGGTGCGATTTACGGTTTTGGTGTGGAAACGGGCTTGCATGCTTTGCGCTTGATTACCTCAGGGGTGTTTGATCGCTTCCCTAAGTTGCAAGTTATTTTGGGCCACATGGGTGAGGCATTGCCTTTTTGGGCCTATCGCTTGGACTACATGCATGCAGCCACCGTTAAATCCAAGCGCTATGCCAGCATGCAGCCCATCAAGCGTAAGCCCAGTGACTATCTGCGTGAGAATTTCCACATCACCAACAGTGGTGTGGCCTGGGGCGCGGCCTTGAAATTCACACAAGACTTCATGGGACCAGATCGTGTGCTCTATGCGATGGACTACCCTTACCAATACGTGCCAGAAGAGGTTGCGATGCTAGAGAACCTCGACATGGCACCGCAGGTGCGCAAAGCATTCTTCCAAGATAACGCTGAGCGCTTGTTCAAAATTCCACCTGCTTCCAAAGCTGGCTGAGTTACAGATCTATTGGAGAACATGGAATGATGAACGTTGACCGTCGGCAACTGGCCGTGCTTATGTTGGCTGCGATGAGCTTGCTGAGCCTTGGTGCATCTGCACAAGGCACTTATCCGAATCAAGCTATCAAAATCGTGGTGCCTTTCACACCTGGCACAGGCATGGACACCATTGCACGTGTCGTTGGCCCACGTTTGAGTGAGCGCTTAGGGCAGCCTGTGGTGGTGCAAAACCAGCCCGGTGCAAGTGGGAACATTGGTGCAGAGGCCGTGGCCAAATCGAACCCCGATGGCTACACGTTGTTGATGGGGGCCAACACCATGTTGATCGCCTCACAGCTTTACAAGAATGTTGGCTTTGATCCTGTCAAAGACTTTGCACCTGTCTCGATGGCTGCATATGGTTCGTTGATGTTGGTGGCCAATCCGAAAACGGTTATCAAGTCTTTGGCGGATTTGATCAAAGAGGCCAAGTCCAAGCCGGGTGCGATTAGTTTTGGTTCGCCTGGTGTTGGCACACCGCATCACATGGCGATGGAGTTGTTCAAGCTTGAATCCAACACCTTCATGCTGCACGTGCCGTATCGCGGCACGGCGGGCTACACGCAAGACCTGTTGGGCGGTGAGCTCAATGTCGGCTTCTTGCCTGTGCACATTGCTCAAGGTTTTGTGAAGGGTGGTCGCTTGAATGCTTTAGCAACGGGTAGCCCCAAGCGTCACCCAGTGGCGCCCGATGTGCCAACGTTTGAAGAGGTGGGTGTCAAACGCATTGACGTTGACCTTTGGTATGCCTTCTTTGCCCCTAGCAAGACACCTGCTGCTGTGATCACACGCTTGAACACAGAGATGGCAGCCATCTTGCGCCAACCTGAAGTGAAAGACATTTTGGGAAAAGCCGGGCTGGATGCATCAGCGTCGAGCCCTGCCGAGTTGGCCGCGATCGTCGCCAAAGACTATCCCCGATGGGGCACTGTGATTCGCACCAAGCAAATCACAGCAGATTGACATGCCTCATTTTTAATGCGCTGCGTTGTCGTGTTGACCGCGCAGGCGCTTGAACAACTGATGGGCTAAGTCTGGGTGGATGGTTTTCTCTTCGCTGACCCACGCCACGAACTGATCCGGGCGCACCAAAATCCAATGTGCTTCATAACGGTCAGCTTGTGAACCTGTTGGTTCGTGAATCACGGTCAGTGGCACGCCTGCAGCAGCGGCGGCATCAATCAGCACTTGCGTGTCGTTTGTTGCGGCACCCAAGGCGAGCAGGGTAAAGCCATTGCCCAATTCTTCAAAAACATTCTTCCCGTTGGATAGAGCTGCAGGCGTCAAGTGATGCCCTGCGCGTGCTTTGAACTGGTGCGAGCCTTTGGCACTGCAAACGTGGTGTCCCACATGGTTGTGCCACACCACGGGCGAGCCTTCGTAGTTGGGTTCAAACGCGTGTACTTCACCCACCGCACCTTGTGATCTTTCTGCCCAAGCTTTTTCGAAGGCGGCTTGGTCTTGCTGAGGATCAAATTTTTCTAAAAATTCTTTATCCGTTTCAATCGACTTCGCAATGAAGTCATCAATGGTGGAGGCAAACACCGGACGGCGTTCAGCGTCATACGAGTCGAGCAGCGCATCATCGCCCCAGCCTTGCAAAGCGGCTGCCAATTTCCAGCCGAGGTTGCGTGCGTCTTCAAACCCTGAGTTCACGCCATAGCCGCCATAAGGCGGGTGGCTGTGCGCTGCATCGCCCGCAATGAAGATGCGGCCTGCGCGGTATTGGTCGGCCAAGGCAAAGCGCAAATCCCAAAAGCCAATGTGTTGAAACTCAATTTCAAATTCAGCCCCCACGGATTCGTGGAGGTATTTTTTGAAGTCATAGTTGTCTGCCTTGGTGCCCATTGGCACAGGGGCGTGAAAGAACCATGTGTTGCCAAGGTCGACGCGGCCAAAAAATTTCCAATAGCCTTTGAGCTCAGGGTGCAGCACGTTGTAAAACGATTTACCAGGAAAGCGTGCCAGAAGTGTGTGCAGCTCTTGTGATTTGAAAACCAGCAGCACCATGCATCGGTCATGGTCAGACAGAGTTTGTGTGATGCCCGCTTGCTCTCGGCTTGGAGATCGGCTGCCATCGCAGCCCACCACATACGAGGCACGGATGGTTTGTTGTTGCTTGCTGCTGCGCTCTGTCAGTGTGACGGTGGTACCTTCGTCGTCTTGCGTGACGTGTTCTGCCCCCCAACCAAACAGCGTCTTCACAGTGGGTATCGAAGCCACGCGTTGACGCAATACTTTTTCAGTCTCGTACTGCGGCAAGCGCTCGTTGTCTTTGAAGTAATACGGCTTCACCAGTTCACGCTGCAGCCAGTCGTAGTGGTGGTTGCTCAGCAATGAGCCATAAGCGGTTAAGCCACCAATGCCGTATTCAGGGGGAATGGTGCGCGCCGCGCGCAGCTGTGGTTCTGCGCCCCAAAAATGGAAGTGCTCCATCGTGCGCTGCGTCAGGTTCTGTCCCCTTGGAATAGGCTGGGTTTGCGTGTGGCGCTCAGCCAAGATGCAGCGAATGCCGCGTTGACCGAGTTCAATGGCTAGGCCTAAGCCGACTGGGCCGCCGCCGATGATCACTACATCGGTGGCATGAGAAGTGTGAATGCTGTCAGTCATATGCGTCATTTCTAAAGCACGCATTGTTGCGGTGTTCGTATCGGGTTCCTGTCGCGAACTTGCCACCGACTTCTTGCTGATTGCGTTACAAGCTGTGTGTGAGAACTGTCTCACGTTTGGATTATGAAGTGATACGAATGACTGCCTTGCCTCTCTTGTTAGTCCCCGGATTGATGTGTGACCACACCGTGTGGGACCCACTTTTGCCTCAGCTATCGCCTGTGCATGCATGCACGGTGGTCGATCACGGTCATGCCAATTCGCTGTCGCAGATGGCGGTTCAGCTCGTGGCTGATGCACCGTCTCAGTTCTATATCGCCGGCCATTCCATGGGCGCACGCGTGGCGCTGGAGGTGTTGCGCATTGCGCCTGACCGCGTGGCAGGCGTGGCGCTTTTGGACACAGGTTATTTACCGAAGCTCGCCGGTGCCGCGGGAGAGGAAGAGGTGCGCAAGCGCATGGCGCTGTTGCAGATTGCTCAAGACCAAGGTGTTCGCGCCATGGCCCGTGAATGGGTGCAAGGCATGGTGCACCCCGATCGCTTAAAAGATGTTGAGTTGATCGAGCGCATCTTGGTCATGTTCGAGCGCAAGGATGCGACTATCTTTGCCAATCAACTCCATGCCTTGATTCACAGACCCGATGCCAACGATGTGCTGTCTGCCATTCGTGTGCCAACGCTGATCTTGTGTGGGCGACAAGACTTTTGGTCTCCGCCGTCGCAGCACGAGGCCATGCATCAACTTGCGCCGCACGCCCGTTTGGCGGTGGTTGAGGAGGCTGGTCACATGGCACCGATGGAACGGCCCGAGGCGGTGGCAGCTGAAATGCTTCGCTGGTTGGATACAGAAACCTAGGATTTACCCTTTAAATGCCTATTTATTGAGCTAAATCAAGTGTCAATGTATACAATTTTCGAATGCGAACGGATTTTGTAACTGCCACTCAAGCCTCTGTCGGCGAACCTTTTGAAGAGGGTGGGTCGCAGGCTGTCAAGGTTCAGTTGAAGTTACGTGAGATGGTTTTGGCTGGCGAGTTGCAGGCCGGATCACGCATCACCGAGTTGGCGCTGGTTGAAAAGCTTGGTGTTTCCAGAACGCCCATCCGTGCCGCTTTGATCCGACTTGAACAAGAAGGGTTGCTGCAACAAATGCCCAGCGGTGGTTTTGCTGTGCGCAAGTTCTCAGAGGCCGATGTGGCCGATGCGATTGAGCTGCGGGGCACGGTGGAAGGTTTAGCCGCGCGTGTGGCAGCAGAGCGTGGCGCGTCTAGCGAAGAGCTGACCCGTGCCAATGATTGCTTGGATGGCATTGATCTTTTGTTGCAAGCGCCCGTGCTGAATGAAGAAGCGTTCTCTCGTTATGTTGATTTGAACGCCCAATTTCACAGCTTGCTAGGCGCACTGGCCGCGTCACCCGTGATTCAGCGTGAGTTAGAGCGCGTGGGTAGTTTGCCCTTTGCCTCGCCGTCTGGTTTTGTGGGCGTGCAAGCCAATTCGCCCAAAGCCCGCGACATGCTGGTCGTGGCCCAAGACCAGCACCGGCAAGTGATGCAAGCCATTGGCCAGCGCGAAGGCGCAAGGGCTGAGGCTGTTATGCGCGAACACTCGCGCTTGGCACAAAGAAATTTACGTGAAGCGGTGCGAAGCCCGCTTCATTTGCCGGGTGCACATTTGATTTCCCCCAGTTCTTGACGACGATTATTTCAAAGGAGACAGTTCATGCAAAAACGTTTTTTCCTCAGCGCTGTAGCGCTTGCTTTGTTGGCTGCACACGCCGGCACGGCCTTGGCTCAAGAAAAATTCAAGATCGGTTTGATCTTGCCCATGACCGGCCCTTTTGCCTCAACAGGTAAACAAATTGAAGCTGCAGCTCGCTTATATATCGCGCAAAACGGTGACACCGTCGGTGGTAAAAAAGTGGAACTGATTGTCAAAGACGACACCAGCGCACCCGATGTGACCAAGCGCATTGCGCAAGAACTGGTGGTGAACGAAAAGGTCAATGTGTTGGCCGGTTTTGGTTTGACGCCTCTGGCCATGGCCACGGCGCCTTTGGCCACGCAATCGAAAACACCCATGGTGGTGATGGCAGCAGCCACCTCTAGCATCACGCAGGCCTCGCCTTATGTGGTGCGCACCAGCTTCACCTTGCCTCAAGCATCGGTGGCGATGGCAGATTGGGCCCCCAACAACGGCATCAAAAAAGTGGTGACCTTGGTGTCGGACTACGGTCCTGGCATTGACGCTGAGAAGTTTTTCAAAGACCGCATGCTTTTCAATGGCGCACAAGTGCTCGACACTTTGCGCGTACCCATGCGCAACCCAGACTTCGCCCCGTTCTTGCAAAAAGTGCGTGACTTGAAGCCAGATGCCGTGTTTGTGTTTGTGCCATCAGGCGCAGGCGCTGCACTGATGAAACAGTTTGCAGAGCGTGGCATGGACAAAGCGGGCATCAAGTTGATCGGCACGGGTGACATCACCGATGACGATATCTTGAACAGCATGGGCGACGTTGCCAACGGCGTGGTGACTTCTCACCATTACTCAGCATCACACAATTCCCCACTCAACAAGAAGTTTGTCGCTGCGTTTGAAAAGGCCAACGCTGGCTTGCGTCCCAACTTCATGGCTGTGGGCGGCTACGACGGCATGCGCGTGATTTATGAAGCTGCCAAGGTCACCAAAGGTGGCAACGGCGAGGCATTACTTAACGCGATGAAAGGCCAGTTGTTTGAAAGCCCACGCGGCCCCATGTTCATCGATGCGCAAACGCGTGACGTGGTGCACAACATCTACATCCGCAAAGTGGAGAAGGTGGGTGGTCAGCTCTATAACCAAGAGTTCAGCACCATCACTGACGTCAAAGACCCAGGTAAAGCCAAGTAATGCTCACCCTGTTGTTTGACGGGGTCGCGTACGGCATGCTGCTGTTTATTCTGGCAGTGGGTTTGTGCGTGACCATGGGGTTGATGAACTTCATCAACCTCGCGCATGGCGCGTTTGCCATGCTGGGCGGCTATGTCACCGTGGCGCTGATGCAGCGTCATGGTGTGCCGTTCTTGGTGTGTTTGCCGTTGGCCTTCTTGGCATCGGCGGCGGTGGGCGTGGTGCTAGAGCGCACGCTATACCGACCTATGTATAAAAAAACGCACTTAGACCAAGTGCTGTTTTCAATTGGTTTGGCCTTCATGGCCGTGGCTTCGGCCGATTATTTGATGGGCTCGCAACAGCAAATCATGCAGCTGCCTGATTGGCTGCGCGGCCGCACCGAGTTGTTTGCCGACACGCCGTTTGTATTGGGCATGGGCCACTACCGTTTGTTCATCATCGCGGTGTGTGCGGCGTTGACGGTGGGATTGCAATATGTGTTGTCGGCCACGCGTTTTGGCAGCCGCTTGCGCGCCAGTGTGGACGATGCACGCGCGGCGTCGGGCTTAGGCATCAATGTGAATGTGGTGTTTGCAGCCACCTTCGCCGTGGGCTCTGGTTTGGCAGGTCTAGGTGGCGCATTGGGCGCTGAGGTGTTGGGGCTTGACCCAACCTTTCCTTTGAAATTCATGGTGTACTTTTTGATCGTGGTTGCCGTCGGTGGCACAACCTCCATCACAGGGCCATTGCTGGCAGCTTTGTTGCTGGGCATTGCCGATGTGGCGGGCAAGTACTACATCCCTAAATTGGGTGCATTCATCGTGTACGCCTTGATGATCGCGATTTTGATTTGGCGTCCGCAAGGCCTCTTTGTGCGCCAAGGAGGTAAGTCATGAATGCGCAGACATCTTTGTTGCGTGCGGCGTGTTGGCAACCTCTAGAGCTGGTGTTTTGGGTGCTTGCGTTTGCCTCGCCTTGGGCGTTGGCACAACACTCGCTCATCATCAACGAGATTGCCATCGTGGCTTTGTTTGCCGTCTCGCTGGACTTGGTGTTGGGCTATACCGGCATTGTGTCGCTGGGGCATGCGGCGTTTTTAGGATTTGGTGCGTACTCGGCAGCTTTGTTTGCCAAACACATCCATCCCGATCCATTATTGGGTTTGGTGGTGGGTATGGCTGCAGCTACTTTGCTGGGCGCTGTGTGTTCGCTGTCCATCATGCGAGGCAGTGATTTGACGCGTTTGATGGTCACCTTGGGCACTGCGCTCATCTTGCTGGAATTGGCGAATAAGTTCAGCGACTTGACAGGCGGGGCTGATGGTTTGCAAGGTGTCATCATGGGGCCGTTACTGGGGCAGTTTGAGTTTGACCTGATGGGACAAACCTCAGCTTGGTATTCATTGGCTGTGCTGTTGGTGTTGTTTGTATTGGCGCGACGTTTGGTGCATGCGCCTTTGGGGGCGACGCTCAAAGCGGTGCGTGACAACCGTTTGCGTGCCATGGCCATAGGCATTCCAGTCACCGCACGGTTGGCAGTGGTCTATACCGTTGCCGCAGGCATTGCAGGTGCTGCGGGTGCTTTGATGGCGCAGACCACAGGCTTTGCGTCGCTTGATGTGTTTGCGGTGGACCGCTCTGCCGATGTCATGCTGATGTTGGCGATTGGTGGTGTGGGTTGGTTGTATGGCGGTATCGCAGGCGCTGTCGCGTTCAAGCTGATGTACGACGTGATTGCCAACATCACCCCGCAGTACTGGACGTTTTGGATGGGGCTGTTCTTGGTGGTGTTGGTGTTGGTTGGGCGCGAACGTTTGATTCGCCCATGGACTTGGTTTTCAGCTCCACGCAAAGAGGGACAGTCATGAGCGCGGCGTCTTCCAACCACAGCGGGTATGCCTTGCAAACGCAAGGGCTGGTCAAACGTTTTGGGGGCATCACGGCCACTGATCACGTCAACCTCAACATTGCACATGGTGCGCGTCACGCGTTGATTGGTCCTAACGGTGCAGGTAAAACCACGCTCATCAACTTGATGACCGGCGTATTGCCGGTGACCGAAGGCCGAATTGTGTTGCAGGGCGAAGATATTTCGCACTTAGCTCCGCATCAACGTGTTTCACGAGGCATGGTGCGTACGTTCCAAATCAACCAACTGTTCAACTCGCTCACGCCTTTAGAGACCTTGGCGATGGTCGTCACGCAGCACCGCGGCGAGGGCACACGTTGGTGGCAACCGCTGGGTCACAACGCGGCCATCACCGAGCGGGCTGAAGCATTATTAGAACAGTTTCACCTCACCGATGTGATGGAGCAACGTACCGAGCATCTGGCCTACGGCAAGCGCCGCTTGCTGGAGATGGCGATTGCTTTGGCTTGTGAGCCTCGGGTCTTGTTGTTGGATGAGCCTGTGGCGGGCGTGCCCGCGGGCGAGCGAGATGAGTTGCTCAACACTGTGGCAGCTTTGCCCAGCGATGTATCCATTGTGTTGATTGAGCACGACATGGATTTGGTGTTTAACTTTGCCGACCGCATCACGGTGCTGGTCAATGGTGCGGTGCTGACTGAGGGAACGCCGCAAGAAATTGCGCATGACCCCCAAGTCAAAGCCGTCTATTTAGGGACCAGCCATGACTAAAGCGACAGAACTGTTGCGCATTGAAGGTTTGAGCGCGGGCTATGGCGAAGCTGTGGTGCTGCACGATATTTCACTGCGTGTGAACGAAGGTGAAACATTGGCGTTGCTAGGCCGAAACGGCACAGGTAAAACAACGCTGATAGACACCTTGGTGGGTGTGACCACACAGCATGGTGGCACGATTCAATTGGGCGGCGCTGCCCTGCATCGCTTGGCCCCTCATGAACGCGCTGCAGCTGGCATTGGCTGGGTGCCGCAAGAGCGCAATATTTTTAAGTCACTCACCGTGCACGAAAACCTCACGGCGGTGGCACGTGGTGCGAACGACACCAAGCATCGCGCTTGGACGCCCGAGCGGGTGTATGAGTTGTTCCCACGTTTGGCCGAACGCCAAGACAACTTGGGCACGCAGCTCTCGGGTGGTGAACAACAAATGTTGGCAGTGGGCCGCGCCTTGGTGCTTAACCCGCGTCTGCTGTTGTTGGACGAGCCACTAGAAGGCTTGGCTCCCATCATTGTGGAAGAGCTGTTGCGCGCCATTGCACGCATCACCCGCGAAGAGGGCTTGAGCGCCATCATCGTTGAGCAACACCCGCAAGCGATTTTGAAAATCAGCCACCAAGCCGTGGTGCTTGACCATGGCGCGTTGGTGCATAGCGGCAGTGCACAAGCGCTGTTGGATCAACCCGAATTGTTGGATCGTCTGTTGGGCGTAGCCCATGTCGATTGAAGATTGAGAAAGTGAGTGCGTATGTTCATTAAAAATGCTTGGTACGTGGCAGCGACTGCTGCTGAAGTGCAAGACAAACCATTGGGCCGAACCATTTGCGGCGAGCCCATGGTGTTTTACCGTGGCGAAGCCAACAAGGTGGCTGCACTCGAAGACTTTTGCCCCCATCGTGGCGCGCCCTTGTCCTTGGGCAAGGTTTGTAACGGCAAGTTGGTGTGCGGCTACCACGGCTTAGAGATGGGCTGTGACGGCAAGACTGTTTCCATGCCAGGGCAACGTGTGCGCGGTTTTCCTGCTATTCGCAGCTTTGCCACTGTGGAACGCTATGGTTTTATTTGGGTGTGGCCTGGCGATGTGGCCGAGGCGGATGAATCCAAACTGCCCGTGTTTGAGTTCTTTGATAACCCCCAGTGGGCTTATGGCGGTGGGCTTTATCACATCCAATGCAATTACAAGTTGATGATCGATAACTTGATGGATTTGACGCACGAAACCTACGTGCACTCCAACAGCATTGGGCAAAAAGAAATTGACGAAGTGCCTTGCACGACCAAGGTCGATGGCGACCACGTGGTGACCAGTCGCTTCATGGAGAACATTGAAGCACCACCGTTTTGGAAGATGGCGCTGCGTCACAACAACTTGGCTGATGATGTTCCGGTGGATCGCTGGCAAATTTGCCACTTCACACCACCCAGCCATGTGATGATTGAAGTGGGCGTGGCGCATGCAGGCAAAGGCGGCTATGACGCACCCGACGAGAGCAAGGTGTACAGCATGGTGGTGGACTTCATCACGCCAGAGACTGAAACATCCATTCTTTATTTCTGGGGCATGGCTCGTAAGTTCCAACCTCAAAACTCTGAGCTGACAGATGCGATTCGTGAAGGCCAAGGCAAGATTTTTGCTGAGGACTTAGACATGCTGGAGCGTCAGCAACGCAACTTGACTCGCTACCCAGACAGAGCCTTGCTGATGCTCAACATCGACGCGGGTGGTGTGCAATCACGCCGCGTCATCGAGCGACTTTTGACCCAAGAAAAAAACGGAGTTGCCGCATGAGCGATCACATGAATGAAGGCGCATCTACCCCAGTGGGGCCAGATGGCGTATTCACGCTGGCCTTGGTGAAGTCGGGAAAGCAGCTGCAAGTACCCGCAGATCAAACCGCACTTCAAGTGCTGGAGTCTGCAGGCATTGATGTGCCCATGTCATGTGGGCAGGGCATTTGCGGCACATGCTTGACCCGCGTTGTGGGCGGTGTGCCGGATCACCGCGATATGTATTTGAGCGGGGAAGAGCAAGACGCGAACGATCAGTTCACGCCTTGTTGTTCACGCAGCAAAAATGCGGTGTTGATGCTTGATCTTTGAGGCTTAGCGGCCGTAACCGCCGCCGCCACCAAAACCGCCACCACTGCGGCCGCCGCCTGAGCGGCCACCACCACCGCCGCCGGAGCGATTGCCGCCGCCGCCGCCGCTAGGACGACGGCCAAAGCCACCACCACCGCCGCGTTTGCGTTCGGTCATGAGGTCCACGCTGGTGCGTGTGGGGTCAGGTTGGCGTTGACCGCCACCTTGAGTTTTATGGCCAAAGGCGTTTACGCCGCTTTGGGTGCCCAAGTGCGCGTTGGCACGGGGTTGGAAGTCATCGTCGTCACGGCGAGGTGCGCGAGGCGCATCAAAGTCGCGGGGTGGACGTGGTGCGTCGTTGCGCGGGCCACGGTTGTCAAACTGACGGGGTGGGCGCTGACCTTGGCCTTGAGGACGGTTGTTGCTGCGAGGTGGGCGATCACCAAATTGTTCAGTGCGCTCACCGTCGCGTGGAGGACGATCACCCACACGGTCTCGACTCACGTGGCTGTTGGGGCGAGGGGCACGGCCACCTTCACCACCTTGGCCACCACGGCCGCCGCCACCATTGCGACCACCGCCAGCGGCTTTGGTGTCGCGAATGCGTTGCATCATTTCACCGCGTGCGGCTTTGGCAGCAGCTGCCATCACGTCACGGCCTGGGGGCTTGCCTAAGCCGCCCCACAGAGTTTGGCGACCCATCGCAATGGGCTCAGCCTTTTCGTCGGCCTCAGGGCCAAAGCCCTCAACCGCCACGACAGGTACTTGCTGTTTGGTGAAGATTTCGATGTCGCGCATGAAACCTTGTTCATCCAACGACACCAAGCTCACGGCTTCACCGCTTGAGCCAGCGCGGCCTGTGCGGCCAATGCGGTGCACATAGTCTTCGCTGATGTTGGGGATTTCGTAGTTGACCACGTGTGGCAACTCGTCAATGTCAATGCCACGTGCAGCAATGTCGGTGGCCACCAAGGCGCGGATTTCGCCGCTCTTGAAACCAGCCAAGGCTTGGGTGCGTGCGGTTTGGCTTTTGTTGCCGTGCAGCGCCATAGCGCTGATGCCGTTCTTGGTCAAGAACTCGGCCACGTTGTTGGCGCCAAACTTGGTGCGTGTAAACACCAGTACTTGGCTCCAGTTGTGCTCGTTGATGATGTGTGCGAGCAAAGCCTTCTTCTTGCCGCGGCCCACAGGGTGAACCACTTGCGTGATGCGTTGCACCGTGGTGTTACTGGGGGTGACTTGAATGCTCTGTGGGTCTTTGAGCAGGTTGTTGGCCAGTTCGCGAATTTCGTCGCTAAAGGTGGCTGAGAACAGCAAGCTTTGTTTGTCTTTGGGCACCAAGGCCAAGATCTTCTTGACGTCGTGGATGAAGCCCATGTCCAACATCCGGTCGGCTTCGTCGAGCACCAAAATTTCCACGGTGGACAAATCGAGCAAGCCTTGCTGTTGCAAGTCGAGCAAGCGGCCGGGGGTGGCCACCAAAATATCCACGCCTTTTTTGATGCGGGCTACTTGGGGGTTCATGCCCACGCCGCCAAAAATGACGGTGGAGGTGAGTTGCAGGTATTTGCCGTAGTTACGCACGGACTCTTCCACTTGGGCTGCGAGTTCGCGGGTGGGGGTCAGCACCAGGGCGCGCACGCCATACACGCCAAACTTGTTTTCTTTGCTGCGGCTCATGGTGAGCTTGTGCAGCATGGGCAGTGTGAACGCCGCTGTTTTACCCGTGCCGGTTTGGGCACCTGCCAACAAGTCGTGGCCAGCGAGAACCGCTGGAATGGCTTGGGCTTGGATAGGGGTGGGAGTTTCGTAGCCCTGTTCGGCCACAGCTTTTTGGATGGCCGGAGCCAAATTTAAATCTTCAAATTTCATGATGGAGCGCTTTATGTCAGCGCATGACACCAACCCGCTTGGCCCGAAGGCCACCCAGTCAAAGGTCGGCAATATTTACAGGTGAGCTCAAAAATCACAAACAGAAGTGTTTGGAACCAGCTCCAGCAGAAGTGCTGATGTTGCGGCAACTGGCGGCGGCAACGATGTGAATTGTCGCACGGATCCAGATAGCTGGGATAATCCACGTTTTATTGCTTCTGCTACCCGAAAGAAAAACAAATGGCTCAGTACGTTTTTAGTATGAACCGCGTCGGCAAAATCGTGCCGCCCAAGCGTCAGATCTTGAAAGACATCTCCCTGTCCTTCTTCCCCGGAGCCAAGATTGGCGTGCTGGGCACCAACGGTTCAGGCAAGTCCACCTTGCTCAAAATCATGGCGGGCATCGACAAAGAGATCGAAGGTGAAGCCATTCCCATGACGGGCCTGAAGATCGGATATTTGCCCCAAGAGCCACAACTCGACCCTGAGCACACCGTGCGCCAATCGGTCGAAAGCGGCATGGGCGAGGTCAAAGAAGCACAAGCTCGCCTCGAAGAGGTGTATGCCGCCTACGCCGAAGAAGACGCTGACTTTGACGCCCTGGCTGCCGAACAAGCCAAACTTGAAGCCATCATTTCCGCCTCTGGTGCGGGTGACGGCTCAGACCACTTGCTGGAAATCGCCGCCGACGCGCTGCGTCTGCCCGCATGGGACGCCATCATTGGCAAGCTCTCTGGTGGTGAAAAACGTCGCGTGGCTTTGTGTCGCTTGTTGTTGTCTAAGCCCGACATGCTGTTGCTTGACGAACCCACCAACCACTTGGACGCCGAATCGGTGGACTGGCTGGAGCAGTTCTTGGCTCGCTTCTCAGGCACAGTGGTGGCCATTACCCACGATCGTTACTTCCTCGACAACGCCGCCGAGTGGATTTTGGAACTCGACCGTGGCCACGGCATTCCTTACAAAGGTAACTACTCCACCTGGTTGGAGCAAAAAGAAGCCCGTTTGGCCACTGAGCAGCGCACCGAAGACGCACGCACCAAGGCCATGAAGAAGGAATTGGAATGGGCGCGTCAAAACCCCAAGGGTCGTCAAGCCAAGAGCAAGGCCCGTTTGGCCCGCTTTGAAGAGTTGTCCGATCACGAATACCAAAAGCGCAACGAAACCCAAGAAATTTTCATTCCAGTGGCCGAGCGTTTGGGTCATGAAGTGTTTGAGTTCAAGAACGTCAGCAAGTCTTTTGGCGACCGTTTGTTGATCGACAACCTCAGCTTCCAAGTGCCAGCTGGCGCTATTGTGGGCATCATCGGCCCCAACGGTGCGGGTAAGTCGACCTTGTTTAAGCTGATTGCTGGCAAAGAGCAGCCAGACAGCGGTGAGGTCAAGATTGGCCAAACCGTCAAGATGGCGTTTGTGGACCAGTCCCGCGACGACCTGAACGACAACAAAACCGTGTGGGAAGACATCTCGGGTGGTTTGGACATCATGAACGTGGGCAAGTTCCAAATGCCAAGCCGCGCGTATTGCGGCCGCTTCAACTTCAACGGTGGCGACCAACAAAAGAAAGTCGGCATGTTGTCCGGTGGTGAGCGTGGTCGCTTGCACTTGGCCAAGACCTTGATCGAAGGCGGTAACGTGTTGCTGCTGGATGAACCATCCAACGACTTGGACGTGGAAACTTTGCGTGCGTTGGAAGACGCGCTGCTGGAGTTTGCCGGCTCAGTCATGGTGATCAGCCATGACCGCTGGTTCCTTGACCGTATTGCCACCCACATCTTGGCTGCTGAAGGCGATAGTCAATGGGTGTTCTTTGATGGCAACTACCAAGAATACGAAGCGGACAAGAAGAAGCGTTTGGGTGAAGAGGGTGCTAAACCTAAGCGCGTACGTTTCAAAGCTTTGAAGTAATTTTTTACTTTTCCCTGTGAAAGCCCAGTCACCTCGGAGGTGATTGGGCTTTTTTGTTTTCTAGGTGTGAATATTTCATATTTCATGAGTTTCACTTCATCATTTTTAATACTTTGATGGGTTTAATTGACTATACAATGCATACAAACGGTTACATATTTTGTATGTGGCTTTCCTCAGATTAGTTAAGAGAACAGGAACTTGTAATGAATATGCCTCCTTCTAAAGAGCCGTACGACGGCTACTGCGGTACCAGCTATGCAGCCAAAATGTTGGGTATCTCTGTGGGTACCGTTCAGGGTTTGGTTGAAAAGAACGACCTCAAAGCTTGGAAGACCCAAGGAGGTCACCGTCGCATTTCATTGCAATCCATTCAAGACTACCAACGTCGTCATAACTTGGCCCCTGCTTCCATGATGCAAGGTGAAGACCGTTTGCGCGTGTTGGTGGTGGAAGACGACGAAAACACCCGTTTGATGTTGCAAGCAAACTTTGACCAATGGGGTTTGCCTTTGGATGCGGTCATGTATTCATCCGCCATGGAAGCATTGCTGGATATGCCGAGCTTGCAGCCTCAAGTGTTGTTGACCGATTTGAAGATGCCGAATGTGGACGGCTTTGAGTTTTTGAAAACCCTGAGCACCCACAACCTGTTCAGCAATTTAGCTGTTGTTGTCATGACGGGCATGAGCCCGCAAGACGTGCAAGCCAAAGGCGGCTTGCCAGATGGCGTGCAAATGTTACAAAAGCCCATCGACATGGACTGGTTGCATGGTTTCTTTGATGCACTCATGTCAGTGCGTCAAATCAACCGTCGCGCACGCCAAGTTGCCTAATTTATCAGCGCCCAGCGCCTGGGTGACAGCAAGGGGATTCAGAGCCAGTTAAGCTCTGCCCCGTGCTTAAACTATCTGCCCTCGATCAATCTGTTGCTGCCGCTGGCCGAAGCCAAGACGCGGCCATTCGCCAAACCTTAGACCTCGCTACTCAATGTGAGGCATGGGGCTATCACCGCTTTTGGGTGAGCGAGCACCACAGCCACCCCAGTATTGTGGGCACTGCGCCCGAGGTGTTGATGGCTGCTATTGCCGCACGCACCACGCGCATTCGGCTGGGCAGTGCAGGAGTCATGCTGCCGCACTACGCGCCGCTCAAAGTGGCAGAACAATTCCGTGTGCTCGATGCTTTAGCACCGGGTCGTATCGACCTTGGCGTGGGCCGCGCCCCCGGCAGCGATGGACGCACCGCGCAGCTGCTCAATCCCGATCGACATGCCTCTGACAACTTCCCGCAGCAAGTGATGGAGTTGCAGGCTTGGGTCACGGGTGATCCTATTCCCGCTGGCCACCCCGGCCACGGCGTGTATGCCTATCCCAGTGGCCCCACATCACCCGATGTCTGGATGCTCGGCAGCTCTAACTACGGCGCACAGTTGGCCGCGCATTTGGGCCTGCCTTATGCCTTTGCCTACTTCATCACCGAAGGTCAGGGCGTAGACAACGCGTTCAACCTCTACCGCGCCAACTACCGCCCCAACGAACGTAACCCCAAGCCTCGCGCCACCGTGTGTGTATGGGCCCTGGCCGCAGACACAGAGGACGAGGCGTGGCGTTTGTTCCAAAGTCGCGCGCGCTGGAAGATGGACCGCAACACAGGCCGCATCGGCGCTTTGCTGCCCCCCGAACAAGCTGTGCGCGACTACAACGCATCAGAAGAAGTGGCTATGGCCGAGCTGCGTGCAGGCGCTTTGGTGGGCAGTGGCCGCCAAGTGGCCGACAAACTACGCAAACTTGCAGAACGTTTGCAGCTCGACGAAGTGGTGATCATCACTTGGACGCACGAGCCCGCTGCACAGGCCCGTTCGTATGAGCTGCTGGCCAAAGAGTTTTCATTGACGACATCAACTTAAAACCAAAACGGAGACCAAACCATGTTTTCAACCGCAATCGCAGGCAGTTTGCCCAAACCCGAATGGTTGGCCGAGACCAACAAACTCTGGCCCAAGTGGCAAGCCGAAGGCGATGCGCTCTTGCAAGCCAAAGCCGATGCCACGCTGTTGTGGATCAAGGCGCAAGAAGATGCTGGCCTTGATGTGATTGGTGACGGCGAGCAATCGCGCCAACACTTTGTGCACGGCTTTTTAGAGCAGGTGGAAGGCATCGACTTTGAAAACAAAGTGACGATGGGAATTCGTAATAACCGCTATGACGCGCAAGTGCCACAAGTCATCGCCCCCCTGCGTCTCAAAGGCCGTGTGCACGCGTTTGAAGCGCAGTTGGCCCGCGCCCACACCAAGAAGAAACTCAAGTTCACCTTGCCCGGCCCAATGACCATCGTCGACACCGTGGCCGACCGTTTTTACGGCAAGGGCAAAGACGCTGTGCAAGGCCGCATCGACATGGCGTTTGCTTTTGCTGAGCTGCTCAACCAAGAAGCCTTGGCTTTGCAAGCCGATGGCGTGGACATCATTCAGTTTGACGAACCCGCGTTCAACGTCTACCTAGAAGAAGCAGCAGACTGGGGCGTTAAAGCGCTAGAGCGCGCCGCGCAAGGTTTGACCTGCACCACCGCTGTTCACATTTGCTACGGCTACGGCATCGAAGCCAACAACAACTGGAAGAAGACCTTGGGCGACGAGTGGCGTCAATACGAAAAAGTATTGCCCGCCTTGGCCAAGAGCAGTATCCAACAAGTGAGCTTGGAGTGTTACCACTCGCATGTGCCGCCAGAGATGATGGCTTTGCTAGAAGGCAAAGACGTGATGGTGGGTGTGATCGACGTGGCCAGCGATGTCATTGAAACGCCAGAGCAAATTGCCGACACCATTGGCATGGCGTTGAAGTACGTGCCTAAGAACCGTTTGATTGCGTGTACCAATTGCGGTTTAGCGCCTATGAGTCGCGAGGTGGCCATGAAGAAGCTGCAAGCGCTGGCCGATGGCGCAGCGCTGGCGCGTCAACGCTACGCTTAAAGCAAAGTATTCAAGCGAAGGTTTAAGCGCAGCCGCTGTCACCGCAGCTGCCGCTGCCGTGAATCTCGTCTTCAGGCAATGCCTCAGGCGCTGAGACGATGCCAGTCTCAGCGTCGTAGCCTACACGGCGCAGGTGCAGGGCCAAGGCCGCGTCCATGGTTTGCGCGTGTTGCGGAAACCAAATGCCCAGCTCATGTGCCATTTGGCGCATCACGGCCATGTCGCCTTTTTCACGGCCACGGCGCAAGCCTTCACGCATCACTTCGAGGATGACGTTGTGCTGCATGGTGTGGCAGTTGCTGGATGAAAACTTGGTGTCTTTCATCCACTTGTCTTCGCCGCCAAAGTGCTCTTCGGTGTGCTCGATCAGGGCAGCGAAGCGCTCGGTCAAGGTGTCGTCATCGGCCAGCTCGGTGGCGGCTAATAAGTCGACAAACTCACGGTGCGTGTCGTCCATGAAGTCCAGCTCGAGTGACAAAGCGTCAGACCAAGCGAGGGTGACTTCGCGGGTGGGCAGTGTGGCGGTGAGTGTGTCGGTCATGAGAGCTTTTGAGAGAGGTTACGGTTAGCGCTTGCTTGAGCGTTGGCAAATAGGCCATGCGCCAAGTTGGTCAGGCACGGTCATCGCAAGATGCTTGAGTTGCAACAATATTAATTGTAAGAAGCCGCCACGCCCTTGCGTTGGGTCAAACCCCGCGCAGCCAAGCTGCAAATCGGTGCAAATAACTGGGCTCGGCCATGAAGATGGCCAGCGTCACCGCCGCGTTGGCCACGCCGGTCCACAAGAAGATGTCGGGGATAGAAAGACCAGCGCTCAGCATGGCCCCAGCAATGAGCGAGCTGGCAATCATGAAGATGGCATTGATGATGTTATTGGCCGCAATGATGCGTGCCACTTCATGGGCTTTGCTCTCGATTTGAATGAGCGCATACATGGGCACGCTGTAAATGCCGGTGAATAGACTCAGCAGCAGTAAGTCGGCCATGATGCGCCAGTGTGCGCTCTGCGCCACGAAGGCGCTGATGCCCATCAGTTCAGATACTGGCAAGTCGCCGGCGGCCACATACAAATCCACGGCAAACAGTGCCATGCCGATTGCGCCCAATGGGCTCAGACCCATCTCCACACGTCCACGGCTGAGGTATTCGCACAAGAGCGAGCCCGCGCCAATGCCCACTGAGAACAACACCAGCAGCAGCGAAGCCACTTGTGCATCGCCGTGCAACACCTCTTTAGCAAAGCTAGGGAACTGGCTTAAAAACACCGCGCCAAAAAACCACATCCAGCTGATGCCCAGCAGGGTTTGAAACACCTTGGCGTTGGCGCGTGCCAAGCGCAGGTTGCGCATGGTTTCGGTGATGGGGTTCCAGTTGATGGGCTCATCAGCGTGGGTTGCTGTGAGCGCAGGCATGCGCCCACTCATCCAGCGGCCAAACACCGCCACAGCCACGCAAGCCACAGCCACTGAGGCGTGGCCAATGTCAGGAATCGCCACCAACAAACCGCCTGCCACATTCCCCAGCAAGATGGCCACAAAGGTACCCATCTCGGTCATGCCGTTTCCACCTGTGAGTTCGTGCTCATCCAGCACGCGTGGCAAGTACGAATATTTAGCCGGCCCAAACACGGTGGAGTGCAGGCCCATCAAGAAAGTGCAAGCCAACAGCACGGCAGCTTGCTGGGTCATAAAGCCCACAGCGGCGAGCAGCATGATGGCGATTTCACAGTTTTTCACCCATCGCATGATGGTCGTGTCTGAATACTTTTCAGCCAGTTGCCCACTGGTGGCGGAGAACAACAAATAGGGGAGGATGAACAGTGCCCCAATCACCAAGCCCGCTAAAGAGACGGGCAACCAGCTCACGCTGAGCTGGTAGGTCACCATCACGGTGAAGGCGAACTTGAACAGGTTGTCGTTCGCCGCACCGCAAAACTGCGTCCAGAAAAACGGCCCAAACCGACGTTGATTTAACAGTGCGAACTGGTTGGCTTCGCGTTGGATAAAGCTGTCGTCGTTTGGGCTGGTCATAGAAGATTAAAGGCGCTCAAAAATAGCAGCGATACCTTGGCCGCCACCAATACACATGGTGACCAAAGCGTACTTGCCGTTGATGCGTTGCAGTTCGTACAGGGCCTTAACTGTAATCAAAGCGCCGGTCGCACCGATGGGGTGACCCAAAGAAATGCCAGAACCGTTGGGGTTGACTTTGGCAGGGTCGAGGCCGAGCTCTTTGCTCACGGCGCAAGCTTGTGCAGCAAAGGCTTCGTTGGCTTCAATCACGTCCATGTCGTTGGTGGTGAGGCCGGCCTTTTGCAAAGCGAGGCGAGACGCCGACACAGGGCCCATGCCCATGATTTTTGGGTCGAGGCCGGTATGGGCGTATGACACCAAACGTGCCAGTGGCTTCGCGCCGCGTGCTTGCGCTGTCTTGGCATCCATCAACACCACAGCGGCAGCTGCGTCGTTGATGCCCGATGCGTTACCCGCGGTGACCGTGCCGTTTTCTTTGATGAAAACTGGCTTCAGTTTGGTCATGTCTTCGAGCTTGCAGTTGGGACGGAAGTGCTCGTCAGTCGCGTAGGCCACATCGCCTTTTTTGCTCTTGAGCATCACAGGCAGGATTTGGTCTTTGAAATAGCCAGCCTCTGTGGCGCGTTGGGCACGGTTGTGGCTCTCGACGGCTGCTGCATCCTGCATTTCGCGGGTGATGCCAAATTTGGCCGCCACGTTTTCAGCGGTCACGCCCATGTGGATGTTTTGGAAGGGGTCGTGCAAAGCGCCCACCACCATGTCGACCATCTTGGTGTCGCCCATGCGTGCGCCCCAGCGTGCGCTGAGAGAGGCGTAAGGGCCGCGGCTCATGTTTTCTGCGCCGCCGCCAATGGCGATGTCGCAGTCACCCAGCATGATGGCTTGGCTGGCAGACACGATGGCTTGCAAGCCTGAACCGCACAAACGGTTCACGTTGAAAGCTGGCGTGCCTTCGGCGCAACCGCCGTTGATGGCTGCCACACGAGAAAGGTACATGTCTTTGGGTTCTGTGTTGACCACATGGCCAAACACCACATGGCCCACATCTTTGCCTTCGACGTTTGCGCGTGCCAATGACTCGCGCACCACTTGGGCAGCCAGCTCGGTGGGGGGAATGTCTTTAAGGCTGCCGCCGTAAGTACCAATTGCCGTACGAACACCGCTGACCACAACTACTTCACGCATTTCTGTCTCCAGTTATAAAAATTGAACCGAAGCAGTTTGCGCCGCTATTGCTACAGATCTCTTACAAAAATGCGAGAAAACCTAGGGGTTTACAGCAGACCACACCACCGGCGCACTGAAAAACAGCGGTTCTTCCGTAAACGGGTGGGGAAAACCGATGTCTTGAGCATGCAGCATCAAGCGCGGTGTGAGCGCTTTGATGTCTGGCGGCGCATACAGCGAATCGCCCAGCATGGGGTGCCCTAGGCTTTGCATGTGCACACGCAGCTGATGGGTGCGGCCGGTGAATGGCTCTAGCTCAATCAAGCTGGCTGTGTCGCCTACTTGCACCATGCGCCACAGGCTCAGGCTGGGTTTGCCGTCAGGATGAATGATGTGAATGGGGCGACGCTCCCAGTCGAGCATGATGTTGCCCTCAATGGCTCGCCAGCCTTCTTCGTTGGTGGGCACATGCGTTTGGGTGACCAGGGGGTTGCCCGCCACCACAGCCATGTAGCGCTTGCTCACCTGACGGGTTTCAAACAAACGGCTGATGCGGCGCTGCGCCTCAATGCCACGCGCCATCACGATCAGACCCGAGGTGTCTTGGTCGAGGCGGTGCACCACCAGCGCGTCGGTGTAAATGTCTTGCACGCGCTTAGACAAGCAGTCTTGCTTCTCAGGCCCACGGCCCGGTACAGACAGCAGGCCGCTGGGTTTTTCGAACACCAGCAGGTGTTCGTCTTCGTAAATCGGGTTCATGTTTAGGTTGTGCGAGCCTGTGTTTGCTCTAGCACCACGTTCGAGGTGGGGCGAGCCACGCATGGCAGCACATAGCCCTGGGCTTTTTCTTCGGCGCTCAGGCCTGGCCACTCGATGGTGTAGGTTACTTCGCCACTCACAAGGCGGCACACACAGGTGCGGCATGTGCCATTGCGGCAAGAGCTGGGTAGCTCGATGCGTGACATCTCGGCGGCTTCTAGCAAGGTGAGGTCACCCTCGACGTCGTATTGCAGGCCAGCGGGCTCCACCTTGACGGTGAAGATTTCAAAATTCTCTGGGGCAGTCATGCTTAGATGGTTAATTCGAGGCGGTTAATTTCGCTTCCGCTTTGTCCAGCACCAGCGCGAGGTTATCTAGCAAATCGGTTTGGCTGAATGAGCAGCTTTCTTCGCTGAACAAAGCACTCGATTCCAGTCGGTCCACCAGCTCTAACCACACCTCTGCAAACTTGGGCGGCAGGGCTTTGAACAAAGCTTCTTGCGAGCGGGCGGTTTGTATGAACGCACGGTCCGTCAGTGCGTTGTTGCGCAAATCAGTCAGTGCAATGCGAAGGGTGGCGAGAGCAAGGGTGGCAGACATTACTTGTTCTTAATTTTGCCGCGTGGCGCGACGTAAGTGGTGGGAGGGTTAGGACGATCCGAAGTGGAGGTCTTGGGAGGTGACGTGTCCTTTTTAGGCTTCTTTGTCATTTTGTTGCTGTGTTGTTCGCCTTTGGCCATATCACCTTCGTTGTAGTTATCTCGGATTGAGATAGGGTCATGGTAATTCAGTCTCTTGCCAAGTTGCCAGCGGTAAATCCTGCACGCTGAAGGGGCCAATGTGGGTGCGTATCAAGCGCAGCGTGGGCAGGCCCACGGCGGCGGTCATGCGGCGCACTTGGCGGTTGCGGCCTTCGCGGATGGTCAGCTCTATCCAAGACGTAGGTTTGGTTTGCCGCACACGGATGGGCGGGTCGCGTTCCCACAGGTAGGCTGGCGCTTCTGCTGCACGGGCGCGGGCGGGCAGGGTCATGCCGTCGTTGAGCATCACGCCACTGCACAGGGCTTGCAGCGCGGCGTCATCGGCAATGCCTTCGACTTGCGCGAGGTAGGTTTTCTCCATCTTGAAGCGCGGGTCGGCAATGCGGGCTTGCAGCTGGCCGTCGTCGGTGAGCAGTATCAGGCCTTCGCTGTCGGCGTCTAAGCGGCCGGCCACGTACACGCCGGGCAGGGTGATGAAATCTTTCAGGCCGCGCCATTTTCCCTCGGGGGTGAACTGGCTTAGCACGCCGTAGGGCTTGTTAAAACGAATCAGCATGGCACATAAAAAGCGAACGAAGGCTAGAGCGTATCAGGCGCGGTGCAGTGCTTTGGTGCAGGCGGCTAACATGGCCGCATGACCGCCCATTTTGAAAGCGTGCAAAACGCCGCGATGTACCCCGATGCCTTTGATGTGGCTGCCCCCGAAATTGCCTTTGAGCGCGACCTGTGGCCCCGCAAGCTGGGCGTGTTTGTGCGCAATGCGCCTGAGGCTGAAGGCGTTGAGGTTGATGCAAAGCCGGTGCGCGAACTAGCCGTGGGCCAGTTTGGTTTTGTACCCCAGTGGGTCAAGTCTGCATCTGACGCCAAGCTTCGCTCCACCAAGATGGTCAATGCCCGCTCAGAAACCGTCACCACATCCAACAACTTTCGTGATGCGTGGCTGGCGGGGCAGCGCTGCATCGTGCCCATGATGGCGTTTTTTGAAGACGACTGGCGCAGCGGCAAAGCCGTGCCCACGCGCATCACCCGAGTGGACGGCAAGCCCATGGGTGTGGCGGGCATTTGGGAGCGTTGGGCCAAGGACGGCACAGAAATCATCAGCTTCACGCTGCTGACAGTGAATGCCAACAGCCACGCCTTGCTGCACCGTTACCAACAAAACGGCAACGAAAAACGCATGCCCGTCATCTTGGGCGAAGGCGCGTATGACGCGTGGCTCAATACAAAAGCCGAGAAAGCCCGCGAATTCATGCGCGCTTACTCGGCTAACTTGTTGACGGCCAATCCCGTCGAGAAGAAGTAATTACTTCACTTCAGTCACGAACTGCTCGCGTGGGCGACGCACTTTCTTGAGTGGTGCGAGCCAGTCTTGCTCAGCCAAGCGGTAGCCCAAAGGCATGATGGCCACGCTGCGCAAACCGCGTGCGTGCAAGTTCAAAATTTCGTCCACGGCTTTCGGGTCGAAACCTTCCATTGGCGTAGCGTCCACTTCTTCAAACGCTGCAGCGATCAACGATGCGCCCAAGCCAATGTAGGCTTGGCGAGCGGCGTGTTCAAAGTTCACATGTGCATCACGCGCAGGGTAGTTGGCCAACAACATTTGGCGGTAGTTTTCCCAGCCTTCGTTTGTGCCGCCGCGTTGGGTGTTGGTCAGGTCAAACATCATGTTGATGCGGTCAGCCGTGTAGTTGTCCCACGCAGCAAACACCAACAGATGAGAGCCTTCGGTGATCTGTGCTTGGCCGTGTGCGCTGGCTTGAATCTTGGCGCGAACTTCGGGGTTGGTAACCAAAATAATTTCAAACGGCTGCAAGCCGCTCGATGTGGGGGCTAAGCGAGCTGCTTCGATGATGCGCTCCACTTTGTCTTGAGGCACCACTTTGGTGGCATCCATTTTTTTAGCGGCGTAGCGCCATTGCAATTTATCGAGAAGAGTAGACATTGATTAAGTTCCTTTACGGGGGGAAGCATAGCCAAGCCAGCGGTGGTTTGCTGGTTTGGGGATATTGTGTGATTGGTACTAACAGGTGGTGATTTATTGCCTGTTTTCAAGGCAATGCTTGCCAAGCCTTATGAAAACTAGGCTTTAAGAGATATCCAAGATGTTGTCCACAGCTTCATGCACAGCTGAGGGGGACAACATCTTGTCTATTTATTTCGCCCAAGTGTCTTTCAAGCCCGTGATCTTGTTAAACACCAACTTACCCCCCGCATGGTCCATGCGGTCGGTCACAAAGTAGCCGTGACGTTCAAACTGAAAGTGCGCACCTGCGGGCACGTTGGCCAATGATGGCTCCACATACGCGGTCACCACTTTCAGGCTGTCGGGGTTGAGGGCGGCTAGGAAGTCTTTGCCGCCTGCGTCGGGTTGTGCATCGGTGAACAAGCGGTCATACATGCGCACTTCTGCTTGCAAGCCGTCGTTCACGCCCACCCATGTGATGGCGGCGCTGGCCTTGACGGTGGCGCTGCCGGGTGTGCCGCTCTTAGTGTCGGGGATGACGGTGGCAAGCACCTCGGTGATCAAACCATTTGCGTCTTTTGTGCAGCCCGTGCACTCGATGACGTAGCCGCCTTTGAGGCGCACTTTGTTGCCGGGGTAGAGGCGTTTGTAGCCTTTGGGCGGCACTTCGGCGAAGTCGTCACGCTCAATCCACACTTCTTTGCCAATTTTGAAATGGCGTGTAGGTACTTCAGCGCCTTCGTCTGCGTGGGGCAGTGCAGGTTGTGTGCAAGGCTCAAGGTGGTCAGCACCCATCACTTCGTCCCAATTGGTGAGCACGAGTTTGACGGGGTCCAGCACGGCCATGGCGCGGTGTGCGGTGTTTTCTAGGCTTTCGCGCAAGCAGCCTTCGAGGGTGCTGTAGTCAATCCAGCTGTCGCTCTTGGTCACGCCAATGCGTTCGGCAAACAGTTGCAGGCTCTCGGGTGTGTAGCCACGGCGGCGCAGGCCGACGATGGTGGGCATGCGGGGGTCGTCCCAGCCGTTGACTTTGCCTTCGTTCACCAGTTGCGCCAGTTTGCGTTTGCTGGTGATGACGTAGGTGAGGTTGAGGCGCGAGAACTCGTATTGCTTGGGTGCAGGTGCAGCCAGCAGGCCGCACTCGCACAGGCGGTCCATCAGCCAGTCGTAGAACGGGCGTTGGTCTTCAAACTCCAGCGTACAAATGCTGTGTGTGATTTGCTCCAACGCGTCTTCGATGGGGTGGGCAAAGGTGTACATCGGGTAGATGCACCAGGTGTCGCCCGTGTTGTGGTGTGTGGCGCGGCGAATGCGGTAGATGGCTGGGTCGCGCATGTTGATGTTGGGCGATGCCATGTCAATCTTGGCACGCAGAACGGCTGCACCATCAGCCAACTTGCCGTCGCGCATTTCGCGAAAACGTGCAAGGTTTTCAGCAGGTGTACGCGCGCGGAAAGGGCTGTTGACGCCGGGCTTAGAAAAGTCGCCACGGTTGACGCGCATTTCTTCTGGCGTTTGTTCGTCCACATAGGCGTGGCCTGCTTCGATCAATGACTCGGCAGCGCGGTACATGAAGTCGAAATAGTCGCTGGCTTGGTAAGCCGCATAGTTGCCAGGTTGGCTCCAGCTAAAGCCCAGCCACTTCACCGCGTCGATGATGGAGTTGACGTATTCGGTGTCTTCTTTTTCGGGGTTGGTGTCGTCAAAGCGCAGGTGGCACACGCCACCGTAGTCACGCGCCAAACCGAAGTTGATACAAATGCTTTTGGCGTGGCCCACGTGCAAGTAGCCGTTGGGCTCGGGTGGGAAACGCGTGCGAATCTTGGCAGGGTCTGGCTCGCCTTTAGCGTGATGCGCTGCGTCTCCTGGGCTGCCCGCCCAGCGGCGGCTGGCGTAAGTGCCTTGGGCCAAATCGTTTTCGATGATTTGGCGCAAAAAGTTGCTGGGCTTGTTGTCTTGTTCTGTCGCGGGGGTTGCGGGTTTCGTCATGCCATGATTTTAGGCGGGGCAATGCACGTTCTTACGCCGCGCATGCCCTTTGTCTCCGGTAGAGCTTAGATTTTTCGCCCCAACCGTTTTTCGACTTCTTTCTTTTCCCAATCCGCGCCAAATGGGCTGAAGCGCTCGAACACGCGCAAGCCGTGAAACAGCACGCCAATGCCCCAGCCCATCGCCACCCAGCCCACCCACAAGTACTGAGGGTGTGTCCAGAGATTGATACCCAGCAAGAGGGTGACGACGATGAGGTATTGGGCCAAGTGCAGGTAAAAGCCCTTGAGCTTGCGCACTTGGGCAAAGGCCAAGGCTTCTTCTGCATCAAAGGCATGGGGTGTTGTGGGGGCTGTTGCGGTGTTCATGTCGGGCTCCTGAAGTGTTGAGAAATCAATTTCAAACACGGCAGCCAGAGATTTCAATGATTCAGTGCTTGCCACTTGTCCTTGTTCAAGACGTTGAATGGTGCGCACGCTAAGACCACTGAGGTCAGCCAATTGTTGTTGTGACCAACCGCGTTGGAGTCTGAGTTTTTGAATCAACATGTGAAGTTCCTGTTTGCCGAGGGCCGTAATCTAGCGGTTTGCCTTGTAGTTGAACACGTCACGGCACGCCAGCAGGGCGACTTTGGCACGACAGCGCCATGACAGTGGCGTTTGGCGCTACAAAATTTTAGGTGGCGCAAGGGCAGAGGGGATAATTCAACCCATCTAAGGAGTTGTATGGATATCGTTTTATTGCTCAAAGCTGCAGCCATGGGTGTGGTGGAAGGTTTGACCGAGTTTTTGCCTATTTCATCGACAGGTCACCTGATCTTGGCTGGCGCATTGCTGGGTATGGATGACGACAAAGCCAAGGTGTTTGACATCGCCATTCAGACCGGCGCTATCTTTGCCGTGATCATTGTTTACTGGCAAAAGATTTTCAGCACCGTGGTGGCTTTGCCTACGCAGGTTGAGGCGCGCCGCTTTGCTTTGAACGTGTTCATCGCCTTTGTGCCCGCCGTGGTGCTGGGCTTGTTGTTTGGCAAGTTCATCAAAGCGCATTTGTTCACGCCCACCGTGGTGGCTAGCACCTTCATCATTGGTGGCTTCATCATCTTGTGGGCCGAAGGCTGGGGCCGAGCCAAGCCTGAGGGCGAGGAAGAGCAAGCGGTTGAGCCCTCGCGCATTGAAACGGTGGAAGCCATGTCGGCTACTGACGCTTTGAAAGTGGGCTTGGTGCAGTGCTTGGCCATGATTCCTGGCACGAGCCGCAGCGGCGCAACCATCATTGGTGGCATGTTGCTGGGCTTGTCGCGCAAAGCAGCCACTGACTTTTCGTTTTACTTGGCGATTCCAACGCTCATTGGCGCGGGTGCGTACAGCCTTTACAAAGAACGCGATTTGCTGAGCATGGCCGATGCGCCCGTGTTTGCCGTGGGCTTGGTGTTCTCATTCATCAGCGCGTGGATTTGTGTGCGTTGGTTGCTGCGCTACATCGCCAGCCACAGCTTCATTCCATTTGCTTGGTATCGCATTGTGTTTGGCATCGTGGTGCTGGGCACCGCGTGGACCGGCACGGTGACTTGGGCGGCTTAATTAGCCCATCAAGTTCAGCAGCGCGGTTTCCACAGCCGCCGCTGCCACCAACGGATGCTCCATCGGAAACAGATGTGTGCCATCAATCTTCATCACGCGGCCATGTGTGACGCGGCTGCTGAAATCTAAGCCTACTTGTTTCAACTCACGCGATTGCAAGCCGCCAACCAAGGCGGCTTTGCATTTGAGCGGGTGGCGTTTGAAGTAGGTTTCCAAGTGGTCGGGCAGGCCGTTGTAAATCGCGCTTTCCACATCGCGGTCAAAGCTCAACACGCGGCGTGTGCCTTGTGCGGTTTGTTCGTCGTGCGTGCCGTACTTCACGTAGTCTTGCAGCACTTGTGGGTGCCACTTGGCAAATGCTTTTTTGTGTTGAAAGTGTTCCAATACTTCCGCTTCGCTGGCCCATGTGGTGCGGCGTTTGCGGCTGATGGCTGCCGGTGAGAACGCTTCTGCACCGGGCACGCGTTTACCTACTTTGAGCAGCTTGGCTTTCCAGCCACCCAGCATGGGCGAATCGAGCAGCACCACACCGCGCACCAGCTCGGGATGCTTGGCTGCCACCATCATGCTGAGGATGCCGCCCAACGAGTGGCCCACCAAAAACACGGGGCCGCTTTGCGCAGCCAAGGGTGTTGCAAAATCGGTCAGCTGCTGCACCAAGTGCGGCCAGTTGTCTGTGACGGGATAGCGCGGGTCGTGGCCAAATTTGTCGATGGCTTCCACATGAAAGCCGCGCGCGCGAACCGCGTCCAACATGACGCGATAGGTGCTGGCTGGAAAACTGTTGCCGTGCGAGAAAACGATGAGCGGTTGTGTCATGCCGGTCAGATGAGTTTGTCGTCTGGGGTTTGAATTTTCTTCAATGCTTGCACACGCTGTGCGGGTTGCAGCAAGGGCGTGGCAGTGGCCGCACCGTTCCACACGGGATCTTCAATGCCGTCAAACACTTCGCGCAGTTTGACGCCCCATGTGTTGTGCATCATCTGAAAGTACGGATTGTTTTCGTCAATGCAAACCACCTTGTCGCTCTCAAACTTGTCGGCTTCGTAAACCACCATATCGAGCGGCAGACCAACAGAGAGATTGGACTTGAGGGTGGAGTCCATCGATACCAGCGCGCACTTGGCGGCTTCGTCCAGCGGAGTGTCTGGGTGCAACACGCGGTCAAGTACGGGCTTGCCGTATTTGGATTCGCCAATTTGGAAGTAGGGCGTTTCTGCCGTGGCTTCGATGAAGTTGCCGGGTGAGTACACCTGGAACAAACGCATGCCTTCGCCTGCAATTTGCCCACCAAAGATGAGCGACACATTGAAGTCCACGCCCGAGGCTTTGAGGGCTGCCGCATCGCGCTCGTGCACGCGGCGAATGGCTGCGCCCAAGACGCGCACCGCATCAAACATGCTCTTGGCGTTCCAGATGGTGATGGGTTCGCTCTCGGGTGTGTCTTTGAGTTGCTCGACTTGCAAGATCTCACGCACCGATTGCGAGATGGACAAATTGCCGGCCGACAACAGGACCATGAAGCGGTCGCCCGGCTTTTCGTACACGATCATTTTGCGGAAGGTGCTGATTTGGTCGAGGCCCGCGTTGGTGCGTGAGTCAGACAAGAACACGAGGCCCGCTTTGAGTTTGATGCCGACGCAGTAGGTCATAAAAGTTTCTTCAGTTGATACAGGGCGTCCAACGCATCGCGTGGACTGAGTTTGTCGGGGTCGATCTCGGCCAGCTTGGCTTGCAGCGGGCTGGGGCCCACATCGTCTTGCAACGGAGGTGGGGCAAAGAGGTCGACTTGAACCTTCGATGCATCAGCCCCCGCTTCGAGCGAGGCCAATGCATGGCGGGCATGGCTGAGTACTGCAGAAGGCATGCCAGCTAAGCGAGCCACTTGGATACCGTAGCTGCGGCTGGCGGGGCCGGGTTGAATTTCGTGCAAGAACACAATGCTTGCGCCGCTTTCGGCCGCACTCACATGCACGTTCACCGCAGCGCGGTGGTTGGCAGGGAACTCGGTGAGTTCAAAGTAATGCGTGGCAAACAGCGTGAAGGCTTGGGTCTTGTCGTGCAAGTGCGTGGCAATGCCGCTGGCCAAGGCTAAGCCGTCGAAGGTGGACGTGCCGCGGCCAATCTCGTCCATCAACACCAAGCTGTGCGGCGTGGCAGCGTGCAAGATTTGCGCGGCCTCGGTCATCTCGAGCATGAAGGTGGACTGCGCGTTGGCCAAATCGTCGGCCGCACCAATGCGGGTGTGGATGGCGTCAATCGGGCCTAAGCGGCAAGCGGTGGCTGGCACGTGGCTGCCAATGCTGGCCAGCAACACGATGATGGCCACTTGGCGCATGTAGGTCGACTTACCGCCCATGTTGGGGCCAGTGATGACTTGCATGCGGTGCAGGTGGCCCAGCCGCGTGTCGTTGGCAATGAAGGTTTTGGCAGCGCCGCCAGCCACCACGCCGTGTGTTTCGGCCAAGCGGGCTTCCACCACGGGGTGGCGGCCTTGCGCGATTTCAATGCACGGTGTTTTGACAAACTCAGGTGCGCACCAGCCGAGTGTGAGCGAGCGTTCGGCCAAGGCGCACAGTGCGTCGAGCGTGGCCACGGCTTGCGCCAAGCGGGTGAGGGCGGGCACAAACTGCTGCAAGGTGTCGAGCAGTTGCTCGAACAAAAACTTCTCGCGTGCTAGGGCGCGCTCTTGAGCGCTGAGTGCTTTGTCTTCAAAGGCTTTGAGCTCTGGCGTGATGAAGCGCTCGGCGTTCTTCAAAGTTTGGCGGCGCGTGTAGTCGGCCGGCACTTTGTCGATCTGGCCTTGCGTGACCTCGATGTAAAAGCCGTGCACCTTGTTGAACTGCACGCGCAGGTTGGCAATGCCAGTGCGTTCGCGTTCTCGGGCTTCGAGTTCGAGCAAGAAACCGTCGCAGTTGTTTTGGATGGCGCGCAGCTCGTCGAGGTCTGCGTCATAGCCGTGGCCGATGACGCCACCATCGCGCACCAAGACGGCGGGCTCGGGCAGCAAAGCGCGTTCGAGCAATGCACCGCATTCGGGCGGTACGCACATGTCTTGGGCTATCTGCACTAAAAGCGTGGGCGGCAGACCGCTCTGCTGCGTGTCCCCCGCTCGCTGCGCGAGCTCCTCCTTGACCTCCGCAGAGCGGCCTGCCGCCCCCGCTTTTGGTGAAGTAGGAATGAGCGGCTGAATGCGTAACGCCTTTTGCAGTGCTTGGCCCAGCGACACCAATTCACGCGGACGTACTTGGCGCAGCGACACGCGGGCGCTGATGCGCTGCACATCGCCTGAGCCTTTGAGGGCGTCGCGCAGCACTTTGTAGCTTTGCGTGCGGTTGTCTTGCAGCGCTTCAATAGCAGCCAAGCGGTGCATGGCTTGGCTGCGATCTCGCTCGGGCGAGAGCAACCAGTTTTTGAGCTGGCGGCTGCCCATGCCCGTCATGCAGGTGTCGAGCAACGAGAACAAGGTGGGCGAGTCTTCGCCACGCAGGGTTTGGGTCAGCTCTAGGTTGCGGCGGGTGGTGAGCGGCAGGTCGATCAGCGCATCGTTGCGTGCCACGTACACGCCATGCACGTGTGTGAGTGCGCGGCCTTGGGTGTGTTCGGCGTAAGCCAGCAGTGCGGCGGCGGCGGCATGGGCTTGCACCACATCTTGCGCGTTCCACGCATTGAGTGACGCGGCTTGCAAATGCTCCAGCAGCTTGCGGCCACCTAAAGCGGCATCAAACTGAAACGCCGGACGCACTTGGGCGGGCAGGCCAAGGTTGCTGCAAAAGTTTTTCAGCTGTTGCTCAAACGCAGGGCTAACCTCGGCGCTGTAAATGATTTCGCTGGGGGCCACGCGGGCAATCCAGTTGGGCAACTCAGACGTGTCGCACTCGGCCAAATGCACCAAGCCTTGGGTGACGCTGAGCCACGCCAAGCCGCAACCGGCGCGGTCGCTTTGGTGAATGGCCAATACGTAGGCTTCGGTTTTGTCGCTGAGTAGCGCACTGTCGGTCAGCGTGCCTGGCGTGACCACGCGCACCACTTTGCGCTCGACAGGGCCTTTGCTCGCACCCACATCGCCCACTTGCTCGCAAATCGCCACGGATTCGCCGAGCTTGATCAGGCGTGAGAGGTATGTTTCGAGAGAGTGAAATGGCACACCGGCCATCACCACGGGCTCGCCGTTGGATTGGCCGCGTTGCGTGAGCGTGATGTCGAGCAGGCGCGTGACCTTCTCTGCATCCGCAAAGAACAACTCGTAAAAGTCGCCCATGCGGTAGAACAACAGCGTCTCGGGGTGGTCAGCTTTGAGCCCCAAGTACTGCTGCATCATGGGTGTGTGCCCAGACAAATCACGCATCGCAGTGCCTGCCAGAAGTATGGAACGAGTTACAGCGGCGCGTCTGGCGCTTGGCGTGAGATGCTCAAAGTTTTGGCCGCTGTGCTGGCCGCACGCTTGTCGTCTGCGCCTGCAAACTTGGAGTACTTGGTGGTGAGTGGCACCAACTGTGCGTAGATGCGGGGAGGTGCGGCCAAGCACTCTTCGTGCTCAAGGTAAGGGCCTTCGCCTGTGAAGTTGCTCACCAAACCACCGGCTTCGGTGATGAGTAATGCGCCTGCGGCCATGTCCCAAGGCTTCAAGCCGAGTTCAAAGAAACCATCGCTGAAACCTGCGGCCACATAGGCCAAGTCGAGCGCAGCAGCACCAGGGCGGCGCAGGCCAGCGGTGCGTTGCATGATGTCGCCCATCAAGCTGAGGTATTTGTTGAAGTCGTCACCTGGGCGGAAAGGAAAGCCCGTGGCCAGCAAACACTCTTCCAAGCGGGTGCGCTTGCTCACGCGGATGCGGCGGTCGTTCATGAACGCGCCACGGCCTTTGGTGGCGGTGAACAAGTCGTTGCGGGTCGGGTCGTAAATGACGGCTTGCTCTAAGCGGCCTTGCACTTGCAAAGCGATGCTCACGCAGTAGTAGGGGAAGCCGTGGATGAAGTTGGTCGTGCCATCGAGCGGGTCGATGATCCAGATGTGGTCTGCGTTAGGGTTGCCGTGCATGCTGCCGGACTCTTCGGCCAAGATGCCGTGGTCGGGGTAGGCGGTGAGCAGGGTTTCGATAATGACGCGTTCGCTGTTTTGATCAACTTCAGTCACAAAGTCGTTCACTTGCTTCTGTGAAATACGCACAGCTTCCACGTCGAGCGCAGCGCGGTTGATGATGGCGCCTGCGGCGCGTGCAGCCTTGACGGCCACATTGAGCATGGGGTGTACAGAAGAAGAGGACGACATAGATTTTGTGAAGAGCTGGCCTTGGCAGACCGAAGATGAACGCCCGGCGATGCGGGCGGCGACAATGGGGCAGATTTTACGCGCTAAGACTTACAAAAACATCTATGAAAACCCGCTTCATCCTAATAAACACCAGCCACGCCGGCAACGTGGGCGCTACCGCCCGCGCCATGAAGGTGATGGGTTTCACCGATTTGGTGCTGGTCGCGCCCCGTTGGGACAACGTGCTGCGCCGTGAAGAGACCATCCAACGTGCCAGCGGCGCCCTAGACGTGCTGGCCAATGCCCGTGTGGTGGCGACTTTGGATGAAGCGATTGATGGACTGCACCACCTGTGCGCCACTGCCATGACGCCCCGCGACTTTGGCCCGCCCACGTTGGAGCCGCGCCCCCACTTTGCCGCCTTGGCCGCCGAGCACAAGCACAACGCCGACTTTGGCGTGGGTTTTTTGTTTGGCTCCGAGCGCTTTGGCATGCGCAACGAAGATGTGTACCGCTGCCACACCTGCCTGAGCATTCCGACGGACCCGAAGTTTGGTTCGCTGAACTTAGGCGCTGCGGTGCAGGTGTTGGCTTATGACTGGCGGGAGGCATTGGGCGGGCTTGCCACGATGTTGCCTTCTGAAGAAATTGCGCCCGCAGCGCAAGAATCCACACCCTTGGCCGATGCCCAACAACTCGCAGGCTTGCTCGACCACTGGCAGCAGTCGCTGACGGACATTGGCTTTTTAGACCCAGAAGCGCCGAAGAAACTCATGCCACGCTTGAACCAGCTGTTCAACCGTGCACAGGTCACACAAGAGGAAATTCACATCTTGCGTGGCATTGCCAAGACCATGTCGCAAGTCGCCAAAACCGCTGCTGAAAAAAGTAGCGGGTGAGGCAACGATAATCAAGCCACTATGTTTTCACGCCTACGCTCTGATGTTCAATGCATTTTGGACCGCGACCCAGCTGCTCGAAGCCGCTGGGAAGTGCTGACTTGCTACCCTGGCTTGCATGCGGTGTTGCTGCACCGCTTGGCACACGGTTGCTGGAACATCGGCTTCAAGTGGTTGGGCCGCTTCATTTCGCACATTTCGCGCTGGTTCACCGGCATTGAAATCCACCCCGCCGCCAAGATTGGCGACCGCGTGTTTTTCGACCACGCCATGGGCGTGGTGGTGGGCGAGACCGCCGAAATTGGTGACGGCTGCACCATTTACCAAGGCGTGACCTTGGGTGGCACGTCGCTCTACAAAGGCGAAAAGCGCCATCCCACCTTGGGCAAAGACGTGGTGATTGGCGCAGGCGCCAAAGTGTTGGGCGGCTTCACTGTGGGCGACGGTGCCAAAGTGGGCAGCAATGCAGTGGTAACCAAGCCCGTGCCTGCTGGCGCGACCGCCGTGGGCAACCCTGCACGCATCATTCAAGCTGAGACGGACGCAAAACGCGAAGAGGCCGCTTCGAAGATGGGCTTCTCAGCTTACGGCGTCACACAAAACGACGACCCCGTGAGCCAAGCCATGCGTGGCTTGATTGACAACGCGACGTCACAAGAACACCAAATTGCTTTGTTGTGGAAAGCCATTGAACAGCTTTCTTCAGGTCAAGCCAAACCCGATTGCGTGCCCACTGACGCCGCTCGTCAAGAGCACTTTGAGGCGGCACGTATCAACCAATTGCTAGATTGAAACTATGGCGATGTTTTTGAATGTTTTCCCAAAACGCATTTGGGCTACGCTAAATCCTGAAGGCGTGTTTGAAGGGCAAATGACTTTCAATTTAGAACAATATGGATTGGTATTGACCGATTCAGTATGTGATCTCACGATCGCACAAGATTCGGTGATCATTGATCAATGGAAGATTTTTGTGAAACCAATTCACAGTGTTGATATGCCGCATTTCGATCAATTTGTGAAAGCGTTAAATAGTTATGTGTTCGATGTATTGAAGTTTCAGCCCAGCAAGTCAGCCACTGGCAACGATTTGCCCATGGTGAAATTATTTTTCGATGGCATTTATTTTGATATGTCAGGCGTTGAGCCAGTCGTTCAAAAAATACCGACAGCGCCAAGTCAAAAGTAAAAAAGCCCGCAGTTGCGGGCTTTTTAATTAGGTAAGTTTCTTAAACGCGTTTCGAATTCAGTGCCGTTTTGGGACGCCAGCCTTTACAAAACTCGTCACGCGTTTCCATGTACGGGCCGCCGATCAAGTCGATGCAATAGGGCACAGCCGCAAACACGCCGTCTACCAGTTGCTTGCCATCTGCGTCTTTCAACCCGCCCAAGGTTTCTTGAATGGATTTGGGCTGGCCTGGCAAGTTGATGATCAGCGTCTCATCGCGAATCACCGCCACTTGGCGTGACAGGATGGCGGTGGGCACAAACTTCAAACTCACTTGGCGCATTTGTTCGCCAAAGCCCGGCATTTCTTTGTGAGCCACGGCCAACGTGGCCTCGGGCGTCACGTCACGCTTGGCGGGACCTGTGCCGCCGGTGGTGAGCACCAAGGCGCAACCGGCATCGACCAACTCAATCAGCGCTTGGCTGATGGTGGCTTGCTCGTCGGGAATCAGGCGCTCGACGTATTCAATCGGGTTGTACAAAGCATGGCCCAGCCAATCGCGCAGGGCGGGCAGGCCTTTGTCTTCGTAAGTGCCGCTAGAGGCACGGTCGCTGATGGACACGATGCCAACCTTGATGGTGTCGCAACGGGCATCGGTGGTTGGCAAAGTGTTATCTGTCATGGCTTGTAGCTTTCTTCGTCGTCTTCTGGTCTGTGCATCGCGTCTTCGGCCAAGTTCATCTGTTCTTTGATCAATTGAAAAATCTCACGATACGAACGGCTTTGGCGCGGTAGCAAACCTTTGGCAATGTCGGCTTTAGACGTGACATCGTCTTTGCGCGCTTGTCGCACCAAAGCACGCAGCTGTTGGCTGTCAGTGCTGGGGTAGTCGTTCATCCACTCTTGCAAAGCGGTGTCTTCGGCCAGCAGGCGGTCACGCCAGCTCTCAGCCAAGTGCAGGGCTAAGGTGTCTTTGGTGCTGCCCATGCGTTGCTCGTTGAGCGCGTCTTTGACGGCTTCCACTGATTCTTCGCTGAGCTTGCGCATGAGCTTGCCGACAAACTGCATTTGACGGCGCTTGCCTTCAAAGTTGGTGATGCGGCGGGCTTCGGCCAATGCTTCGCGCAACAGGTCGGTGATGTGGCCTTGGGTGTTCAGGCGGTCCATCAGTTCGGTACGCAGCGTGAGCAACTCGACGCCCAAGTCTTGGCGGTCGTCGCTGTCTTTTTTGCGGTCGGTGCGGCTCAGGCCCTCTGTGCCTTTGAGTTCGGCTTTGAGTTCGAGGTCGAGTTCGCTGCCTTCAGCTACAAACTGGCCTCGGACAAAGTAACCTTTTTTGGGTTTACGTGACATAAATTGGGGGGCTTTAAATAGATCGGTTTGCCCTTCAAAACAAAGAGCAAACGCTGTGACAAGTATCATAGCCGCCGATATGACCAAAGCCACCAAATCCCAAGCCTCATCCCACACGCCTGCCCAAGGTTTCAGCTACAGCCGCGAGCACTTCGAGTCTCTCGTCGATGCAGCCCTGAAGCACGCCAAAAAGCTGGGGGCCACCGATGCGGGGGCCGATGCGTCAGAAGGCTGTGGTTTGAGCGTGTCGGTGCGCAAAGGCGAGCTAGAAAACGTCGAACGCAACCGCGACAAATCGCTAGGTGTGACGGTGTATTTGGGTCACCGCCGAGGCAATGCCAGCACGTCAGACTTTTCGCAAGCTGCGATTGAGCGCACCGTGCAAGCGGCCTACGACATTGCCCGCTTCACCGCAGAAGACCCCGTGGCTGGCTTGCCCGACGAAAAAGACATTGCCACCCACCACCCCGATTTGGATTTGTTCCACCCTTGGAACATCACCAGCGCAGACGCTGCCACCCTCGCCCTGCGTTGCGAAGCTGCCGCCATGCAAACCGACAAGCGCATCACCAACAGCGAAGGTGCAGCGGTGTCGGCCCAGCAAAGCCATTTTTTCAGCGCGCACACCCACGGCTTTCGCGGTGGCTATGCCAGCTCACGTCACACCATTTCGGTAGCCCCGATTGCGGGCAAAGGTGACAGTATGCAGCGCGACGCGTGGTACAGCTCCATGCGTGACGCCCATGAATTGGCTTCACCTGAGTCCGTTGGCCGCTATGCCGCAGAGCGTGCGTTGAGCCGTTTGAAGTCGCGCAAGATTGCTACGATTGAATGCCCCGTGTTGTTTGAAGCGCCTGTGGCCGCAGGTTTGCTGGGCGGTTTTGTACAAGCCGTGAGCGGCGGTGCGCTGTACCGCAAGAGCACCTTCTTGCTCGATTCGTTGGGCACCACGGTGTTCCCCCAACACATCGACATTTCAGAAGACCCGTTTGTCATGCGCGGCAAAGGCAGTTCGCCGTTTGACGACGAAGGCGTGACCGTTCGCGCACGCCGCGTGGTGGATGCTGGCCGTGTGGAAGGCTACTTCCTCAGCAGCTACACCGCGCGCAAACTGGGTATGCCCACCACGGGTAACTCGGGTGGTTCACATAACTTGGTGATGTCCTCACGTCTCACACAAAGCGCAGACGACCTGGATGCCATGTTGAAAAAACTGGGTACGGGTTTGTTTGTGATTGAGTTGATGGGCCAAGGCGTGAACTACGTGACGGGCGATTACTCACGCGGTGCCAGCGGCTTTTGGGTGGAGAACGGGCGCATTGCGTACCCCGTGCAAGAGATCACCATTGCGGGGAACATGAAAGACATGTTCCAAGGCATCGAAGCCATTGGTGCTGACGCTTACACGATGGGGGCCAAGACGATTGGTTCCGTGTTGATCAATCGCATGAAGGTGGCTGGCAGTTAAGCGCGTTTACGCAACATGCGACGCAACTCAGGCGACTGAATAGGTGCTACATCGAAGGCTGGAATGTCCAAAGCATCGTTGACGGTTTTCTTGAGGAAACGCACGGTTTCCTGATTGACCGTTTCACGCTCGTTGTCCACGGTGATCATGTGATAGCTGTCGCCTAAATAGATGAACTCCTTGTTGGCTGAGCTGATGTTGTCGTAGGCCCATTCGGCATTGCGCATGTGCACGGTTTCGTCATCGGCAGCATGAATGAACAAGGTGGGGCAGTCAATTAACCGTACGTTGTTGCGCACCTCCTTGATCAACGCGCGACCTTCCGAAACATATTTGAACGGAAGGTAGTCAGCGCCTGATTCAGAAATGTGGTCTTTTTGCAAAGCGCGTTTGACCATGGCACGCATCTCTGGGTTCTTAATTCCGAACGGCTCAGCTTCTGCATAGCGATAGCGGCTGGCAAAAGGCAACCAGTTCGCAAAATTCAATAAAAAACTGTACCAAGGAATGGCCCAGCCGTCATAAGCCAGTGCCGTGGAGAGCAACACCATGCTGGTGATGGACTCACGTTGTGCGAGCGCGATCGACAAGGTGGCTCCCATAGACAGCCCGACCACCGATACGGTCGTATATCTGGGGCGCAGATCCCACAAATATTGTTCTGCGTGTTGCACCCAGTCTTGCCAGTCACCACATTCGGTACCGTAGGAATAGTTGGGGATGTTTGGTGCAAAGACCGTAAACCCCGCCGTGTTCAAATCATTGGCGAGTCGTGACAGCTCAAGGGGGCTCGCACCCAGCCCATGTAACATCAGCACACAATGTTCCCCGCCCTCGAGCTCAATGTCTTGTTGTGGCTTTATAGATTGACTCATGCGTATTCAAAATTCCAGATCGTGGGTGAAGTATTCGTTCCTCGACGCAGTGCTAGGTAGCTTCACGCTTTTGTTCAGCGCCTTCATTCTGCGTTACCTTTTGCAACCGGTCATCGAGCCTTATGCACCGTTCCATTTTTTCATCGTAGCATGTCTGTTTATTGCTTATTTGTATGGTTACGAGCTGGCTTTGTTGGCTGTGTTGGTCAGTGCGTTTTTGGGTAGTTTCTTTTTTGTGAAACCTTATTTCACGTTGGGACCGGCCTCGGTGTCTGATGTCATTCAGTTTTTAAACTTTACATCTGTCACAGTCATCGCTATTTTGATCATTGAAAGATTGCAGCGCACGATATACGGGCGTGAGATTGTTTTAAAGATCATGGGCTCGCGTCACAAAATCTCGTTGTATCGAGAAAATGATCGCATTTATTTCGCCAAATCTAACAATGAAGTTTGGGCAGTTTTAGATGAAATCTTGACTGACTTTGATGACATTATTTTGTTTCAGTACGGATCAGGTGACGTCAAACTTGAGCCGTTGTTCATGGCGTTGACGCTATCAAGTCAACCTATTTTGTCCGAGCAAGAGTGGCAGTCTTTGATTCACCCAGAGGACATGAGCTTGTTGTTGCTCAAGTTGTCTCAACCCATTGCCAAATCACGACAGATGGAGGAGTTTGCATTGCGTTTCACGCAGCATGAAAACGTTGCGACTTACAAAGTTGGGCTCGAATCTTTCTTGTTTCTTGGAAAGCCATTAAAAATTTTGCGATTGGCGGCGAGCTAAACATGAGGGCGACTTTGCTCCTTGCATGCGTATTCGCTTTGCCCATCATGGGACGTGCGGATGACGCAGTGCTGCCCGATAAGTTGGAAGTCACTGCTGGCTTGAGTCGAACCAGTCAATCCTTGGTTCATGGGGTGCTTATTACCTTTGAAAATGAGCCAACTCTGAATGTGAATTACGAAACAGCGCAAGGTTTTGCGAGCGTGCAAAACGGGGTAGGCGTCTGGCTGGTGCGTGATGAGTTATTCAAAGCAGGCTTATCGGTGAACTACATGATGGGCCGTCAAGAGAAAGCCGATGTTCGTTATTCAGGCATGGGCAATGTGGCGGGGTCTGCCATGAGTTATGTGTGGGCGGAATGGCAACCGATCAAAGATGCCATCACCTTGTATGGCAATGCGGGCAATTCATGGCACAGCGGTAGCGGCACGCTAGTGCAATGGGGCGCGACCATTGGCTTTCCGCTGATCAACCAAGTCAATGGTTTTGTGGATGTGTCACGTTATTGGGCCAACCAGCGTTATGTGCAGACGTATTACGGCGTGACTCAAAGCCAGTCGCAAGCATCGCACTATGGTGCATTTAATGCGCACATGTCGGGCACCTTGTACGCGAATGCGCAAATGGGTGTAGCGATTGAGCTGGATCGTGACATTGATTTGATTGCGTCGTTCGGACGATCCACAGCCAGCAGCATGTTGATGGAAAGCCCCTTACTTAACCAAAAATCGCAAACACTATCTGCGTTGGTGTTGAGTCGGCGCTTTCCTTGAGGTGTCTTAGCCAGCCAATGCGGCTTTAACTGCAGCAGACACCAAGCCCATATCAGCCTTGCCCGCCAACTGCGCCTTCACAGCGCCCATGACCTTGCCCATATCGCCAGGTCCTGCAGCACCCACTTCAGCCACGATGGCCTTAACGGCTGCTGTGATTTCTTCGGCGCTCAAACGCTGAGGTAAATAGACCTCCAGCACTTTCATCTCGGCGCTTTCGATGTCAGCCAAGTCTTGGCGCTGGGCGGTGAGGTAAGCAGCCACCGAGTCTTTGCGTTGCTTAATGAGCTTGTCCACGATGGCGATCACCATGGCATCGTCCAGCTCCACGCGTTCGTCGACTTCTTTTTGTTTCATTGCGGCTTGCAGCAAGCGGATGGTGCCCAAGCGCACGCTGTCTTTGGCGCGCATGGCGGTTTTCATGTCTTCGGTGATTTGTGCTTTGAGGCTCATGGTGCATTCCTAAAGGGAAAAATGATTCGAAAAAAAAGCCCGCTGAGGCGTCCCTAGCGAGCTTTTTTGGGGCAGAGGCTGCTTAGTACAGCTTCTTGGGCAACTGCATGCTGCGGATGCGCTTGTAGTTGCGTTTCACGGCTGCTGCTTTTTTGCGTTTACGTTCAGCGGTTGGCTTCTCGTAGAACTCGCGAGCGCGCAAGTCGGTCAACAGACCCAATTTTTCAATGGTGCGCTTGAAGCGACGCAGAGCGACGTCAAACGGTTCGTTTTCTTTTACACGGATGGTGGTCATTACCAAAATTTCCAATTATTTGCAGTCAGAGGGTGCCTAGGAAGATCGTGCCTAAGCGCCATGCCTGCGGTGTTCCCCAACATTAAGTTGATCAGGCCGTTGGGGGTTTGCCAGCAAAGACCTAGATTATAGCGACTAAACCGCCGGTTTCAAACGGGCGCCCAAGGCTTTTGCGCAGGCATGCGCGCTGGACCAGGCCCACTGGAAGTTGTAGCCTCCCAGCCAGCCCGTGATGTCAACCACTTCGCCAATGAAATACAGGCCTGGCTGCTTGGATTCCATGGTTTGTTGCGACAAATCGCGCGTGTCCACGCCGCCCACGGTGACTTCGGCTTTTTTGTAGCCTTCTGTGCCCGTGGGGGTGAGGGGCCACGCGCTCAGGCGCTGGGCCAACAGGTTCAGGGCTTTGTCGCTGGCTTCAATAACTGGGCGTTGCCAAGCTGGGTCCTGGCTGGCCCATGTGTCAGCCAAGCGCGAGGGCACCCACGCGTTGAGTTCGTTGGCGATGAGCTTTTTAGACTGCTGCTTGGCGTTCATGAGTGCTTCTTGCAGGTCAACCTCGGGGGCGAGGTTGATGCGTAAGTCAGTGCCCGCTTGCCAATAGCTTGAGATTTGCAGCACGCCTGGGCCAGACAGCCCTCGGTGGGTGAAGAGCAAATCCTCATCAAAGCTTTGCAGGGTTTTTTTCGTACCCGTTTCGATGCGCACGGGCAGTGACAGGCCTGAGAGCTGGGCATAGGGCGCCCAAGCTTTGTCGTCAAAGGTGAGAGGCACAAGGCCTGGACGGGGCTCGACCAAGCGCAGGTTGAATTGCTTGGCCAGTCGATAGCCAATGTCGGTCGCGCCGATTTTTGGGATGGACAAGCCGCCGGTGGCGACCACCACAGCTGCGGCCTGCACCTTGCCTTGGCTGGTGTCGACTTCGTAGCGTTGTGACTCGGGTGCAGCATCTGAGTAGCGAATGTCTTTGAGGCTGCAAGGCTGCCAGCGAGTCACGCTGCCGCCATTGGCTGAGCCGTTGCATTCTGCCAAGAGCATTTGAATCAGGTCTTCGGCGGAGCGGTCGCAAAACAGCTGGCCTTTATGCTTTTCGTGAAACGGGATGCCATGCTTTTGCATGAGCGCCACAAAGTCTTGCGGCGTGTAGCGCGACATGGCGCTGCGGCAAAACTGCGGGTTGTCGCCCAAGAAGTGTTTGTGTGGGGCGCGCACATCGAGCTCGCGGTTGGTGAAGTTGCTGCGGCCGCCGCCTGAGATGCGAATTTTTTCGGCCACTTTCTCGCTGTGGTCCAGCACCAGCACCTGCAAACCTTGTTGCGCCGCCACGCCTGCGCAAAACAAGCCAGCAGCACCGGCGCCCACAATCACAACGTCAAAGGTTTTCATGCAGTGAGTTTAGTTCGCACTCAGCCTGCAGAGGCTTGCAACTCCGAGCCACTTTGCATAGCCAACAAGCCCTTGAACACATCGCCAACAACGATGACCGAAGGGCTAGCCAACTGCTCGCGGACGATGGTGTCATGCAACTCTTGCAGCTCACACACCACATGACGCTGCGTGGGTAGGCTCACTTGGTGAATCACGGCCACTGGCGTATCGGCGCGCATACTTTGTAGCAGCGCTTCTTGCAGCTGCGCTGCGCCAGTCACGCCCATGTAAATCACCAGCGTGAGTTTGGCTTGTTGTGCGGTTTGGCCCAATGCCACCCAGTCCACACTGTCAGCCGCACCTTGTTTGGCGTGGCCTGTGATGAACACCACGCCATGCGCGTGCTCACGATGGGTGAGGGAAATTCCTAATGAAGTCACGCCAGCCAAGCCGGAGGTGATGCCGTTGATAACTGTGACCGTGATGCCTTGCGCCTGCAAGTGTTCGACCTCTTCGCCGCCGCGACCAAAGATGAAGGGGTCGCCACCTTTAAGGCGCACCACAGTTTCTCCGGCCTGCGCTTCTTGCGCCATGAGCTTTTCAATGAAGGCCTGCGGGGTTGATTTGCAGCCGCCACGTTTGCCCACATGGATGATGCGGGCGTCGGGCGAGGCGTGGGCGGTGATGGCGTCGCTCACCAAGTCGTCGACCAACAACACGGTGGCCGAGGCAATGGCTTTGACGGCTTTGAGGGTCAGTAGCTCAGGGTCGCCAGGACCAGCGCCGACGAGCGTGACATGGGGTTGGTGTGGGTGGGTCATGGTCAAAGGCTCAAAGCTTTCAGGACGGCTTGGACTTGGGCAGCCAGTGGTGCAGGTACGGGCAAATCACCCTTGAGCACGGCCTGTATGTAGTGTGCTGTGCTGGTGGCGTCGATGTCGGTGGGCAACTCGGGCAGCTTGATGAGCGAGCCAGCCTGTGTTTCAACCAAGGGTGTGCGCGTGCCACGCACAAAAGCGTCCATCTGTGGTGTGCGGCGGGCATCAGCCACCACTTCGCCTTCGGTGCCGCGAAGTAACAAGGCTCGTGCGCCGGTCAGCTCAAAGGTAGCAGCCATCGAGACGGCGTATTCGGGGTGGGTGTAGCTACTCACCAGCAGTGCGTCGGGTGCCGTGGTGGGGTTCATCAGCTTAACCAAACTGTGTGCGGGGTTGCGCAGACCGACGACGCGGCGCACATCGAGCAAGCGCTTGAGGCCGTGGCACAACACCTCGGTGGGGGCAAACACCACTTCGCTAGCCTGCACCGCGCGTGCTTGGGTCAAGGCTTGCACGCCCATGGCGCTCAGCACTTCTTGGCTGGTGATACGCGTGGATTCTGTGGCCGTGCCGTGCATGACCACGGCCAAGCCTTCGCGGGCCAGCAGGTGGGCCAGCAAGGGTGTGAGCACGGGCAGCTTGCGCGCACCGTTGTAACTGGGGAGCACCACCACTGGGCTTGAGGCACTGATGTGTTGAATGCGTGCGTGCGTGGCATCTAGAAAGCCGGCCATCTCTTGGTCGGTTTCGCCTTTGATGCGCATGGCAATGCAAAAGGCACCCAGCTCTAGATCGGTCACTCTGCCATCCAAGATTTGCCCCATCAAATCAGCGGCTTGCGCGCGATCTAGCGCGCGCGCGCCGTCGCGTCCGCGCCCGATTTCTTTGATGTAGTGGCTGATGCTCATGCTGCGATTGTCTCGCAGGCTAGATAACTTACGGCTATAAGCTTAATGAATCAGGCATTCATGCCCAAACGCTTAAGCGAATTGGTCTAGCAAGAGGCCGTGCAGCTGATCAGAGCGATGGACATCGATTGGTAGATGTGAATATGCGATCTTTCGAACTACTTCGCCAGAGGTTTTATCTGTGATCACGACTTGGAGAGACTTGGTCACGATGTCGAAAGCAAATGAGAGTGCGACATTGCCTGTCGACGTGTTCGGCGACTGCGGCGGCGCTTTCACTGGCGTAGGTTTGGTTGGTTTGAAGGTCATGTCCCCAACTGCATCGTCCTGATGCGCAGGGGCAATCGGTGGCAGAGAAAGGGGCGAGGGCATAAAGAGCTTTCGACATTGAGTTCAATCTATGGATCGACATACGACACCAGATGATGAGCTGCAACCCGAATATGACGGTCAGGATGACGCAGATGTCATTTTTTGGAGCTCCGTGGGATGATTAGCTTGCCGAAAATGAAATCACTAAATCTACAAAGGTGACTGAAATTGAAAATTCTGTTGATTGAGGACGAGCACAAGATCGCGGAATTCGTCATAGAGGGGTTGACTGCTGCAGGCTACACGGTCTCCCATGCGGATGACGGCGAAAAAGGTTTAGAGGCCCTTTTGTTGGGTGCGCATGATCTTGTGATCTTGGATCTGATGTTGCCCAAGATCAATGGATTCGATGTCTTACAGCGTGCTAGACAAGCTGGCAATACAACGCCTGTGATCATTCTCAGCGCGAAAGTCGATTTGTCTGACCGCTTGATGGGATTTGATATGGGGGCGGAGGATTATTTACCTAAGCCGTTTTTTGTAGAGGAGCTGATTGCACGTATCAAAGTTGCTTTGCATCGACATGCGCCAGAGCAGGTGCGCGAAATTTCTGTCAGCAACCTGATGCTAGATGTGGTGAACCACAAGGTGCAGTGGTTTGATGTAACGGCGGTACTGAGTCAGCGCGAATTTAGTTTGCTCGCGTTCTTGATGCGGTCTCCTGGGCATATTTATTCGAGGCAACAAATCCTCAAACATGTTTGGGAAATCAACTTCGACCCCGAGACCAATGTTGTGGATGTATGTGTTCGCCGCATCAAAAGGAAACTCGAACGAGGATCAAATTCACGCCTATCACCTATTGAGTCCGTGCGTGGCGTAGGCTATCGCTTGCGTATGGAGGTAGAAGCGTGAAGCGGTCGTTCAAGGTTCATTTATTCCTACGCTTGTTGGTGATCATCTTCGTGATCATTGGTGCGAATCGCATGATTGCCCAGCATTTTTTATCGGAGCAACTGCGCGAACAAATTCATCAAGAAATGGGGCTTGCCTTGAGTCGTTGCGATGCCTCGATCAACGACCGACAAGCTTTTTTGAATTGTTTTAAAGCGCATGAGCCAGGAAGCTTGTTGAGCAATGTGGCTGACTACTATGTCATTTGTTCTGCGACTGCTAAGTTGTCGGATGTGCGTCAAGAAGTCTGTCGACATGAAGACCAAGTTGATTTTTGGCTCAGCAAAGCGTCATTTGTCCAAGATGATCTTCAGTTTTCTAGTGGTGAAGTTTCAGAGCAGTTGTGGATGGCTGTGAAATTTTCTGCCCGCCAAGTCGGATCGGAAATATGGATCAAACAAACCGATGCCGATCGCATCGTCTCTCAAATGTGGGCGCTACGCGATCGCAATTTGATACGTGTGTTCCCAATTATTTTGTTCATGGTTTTTCTGTTAAATATCTACATCACGCGCGAACTGATGAAGCCTGTCAATCGTATTCAAGACACGATGTCAGGGCTCAACGCTTCTAATTTGGATCGATCCATGCCGTTGGATGCGCCATATCGAGAGTTCGAAAAAATCGTAGAGGTGTTCGTAGATTTGCGTGTGCGCTTAAGCAGTAGTTTCAACAAAGCTCGTCGATTTGCGTCTGATGCTTCCCATGAGTTGCGCACGCCGCTGACAATTTTGCGAGGCAACGCTGAAAAATTGATACGTGATTTACCTCTTGGCTCGGATGCACAAATTCGTGTCCGTTCAATGGGTGATGAAGTTGAACGGTTAATTGACATCACCGAAAAATTGCTTCTCTTATCACGTGCGGACGCCAATGGCCTACAACAAAATTTATCTGATGTGAATTTGAGTGACTTGTTGACTCAGTTGATTCATGACGCGCATTCGTTTCAATCAAGTTTGAAGATCTTGAGTGACATTGAGCCTGATGTGATGTGGCGATGCGACAAAACGTTAGTACGCCAATTGATCAGCAATTTGTACACCAATGCTGTGAACTACAACTTAGCCAATGGATGGTTACGAATTGTTCTCAAGCGGACGCCAGGGCAGTTTGAACTCACGATTGAAAATCCGACAGAGACCCTGCCATCTGATTTGACTGATCACGCTTTTGAGCGCTTCTATCGAGGGGATGCTTCACATGCACGACACATTGATGGTTTGGGCTTGGGATTGAGCATCTGCCTAGAAATTGCGCATTTGCACCAAGGATCTCTTAACTTAAGTGTTACACAGAAGCAGGCCGTACTAGTGCGTTTAAAGGCACCACTCTCGAGTCGTTAAATTTTCTGAAAATGACAAATGTGTCATTTATTCTGTCTATGACATAGTTGTCACCCAAAAAATTACCAAAATGACTAAATTGGGTTCATGGCAGCCCTACCCCTTGAAATCAATCCGTTAGAAAGTGTTGGCAGTGAAAGCGATTTCACTGTGGTGGGTGCAGGCGAAGAAATATTGCTAACGCCGTATTTAACGCTCGCGTGCGCCCTGCTTTACATGATGGCGGCAGACGGGAAATTAGGTGACCAAGAGAGTAGCCATCTACAAGGCGTATTGGGGGGGGATGACAAGGTCCTTGCTTATGCCGTGCGCTACGTACAAACTGTTCCGCTGGATAAATTTTTAATTGATGCCCCAGAAGTTCTGAGTACAAAAGACAAGTGGTGCATTTTGGTCAACGTCTGCGATGCGTTGTTATCTGATGGCCATGCTGATGAAGAAGAACTGGCATTGTTTGCTCGCCTGATCACTGCGTTTGGGATCAGTGAACAGACGTTCAAGCCTTATTTAAAGATATTGAACCTTAAGAACGACAAGACTGTCTTGGGACGTTACACGGGTGTGAAGGAAGAGCGGCAGTCCATGACGCCGCATTTCGCACTTGCTGTCTCGTTGTTATATATGTTGACGGCGGATGGCTCGATTGGCGCGGAAGAGATTGGTCAGTTAGAAGCAGTAATTGGTGAGTTTGATGGATTGCAAGCAGTCGCTTTGAAATACGTCCGCTCAGTCAAATTGAAACCGTTTTTAAGCGAAGCTGCTGTAGTTCTTAAGCCCGAGCAAAAGATTTACATCCTCACCAATGTGTGTGATTCGATGATGGCAGATGGATCTGTGGCGCGTCTGGAAGACAAGGTTTTTGTCTCCATGCTCAATGGATTCGGCATCACTGAAAAATCTTTTGCAATTTATCAAAAGGTCATAGAGACAAAAAATTTCAAGCCGTTTGACTGCACGTTTAAAAATCGCAGTATGCAGACATTGGGTATCGGTGGAGCCAATGGTGATGGGCCAACCGTACAAAATGAACAAGCAGGTGCCAACGGCCAAAAAATCGCTTCAGATGGCTTAGGTGATGCAGCCAATCAAGGCGTCTGGGACGCTTCTAATGAAGAGCTAGTGATGTCTAGCTTCATCAGCAAAACAATGCAAGAGAACATCCAAAGCGTAAAGGATGATTTCGGTTCTCAAGACAACGTTGTGCAAATCGGACGCAATGCAACGGATGAGCTCAATCTTCAGAAAATTGATGCCGACGGCGGTGAAAAAAATAGGCAAAAACTTGGCGATGATGTGGGTCCTGATAACCGACAAAAGCTAGATGATCAGTCAGATCTAAAAAATAGACAGAAATTATCGCAAGAGGCGGAGGGCTTAAATCGTCAACAGCTCTTGGATGAGCAGATTGCTGCAAATCACCAGACCATAGACTTGAATGCTTCAGTTGTGAATCGTGCGGTTATTCCACCTGAGGTGCGCATGCAAAATATCGAAGAGGTCGTTCAGGAAGTCACGGAACGACTAGATTCTTTTGAGCAAAAAAATTACAGTTTTTTACAGATCGGCCGTGTCGAACGTTACGACGATTCATTTGCGTTGATCGACGAAAGTGATTCAGGGCTTAATCGTCAATTGATAAATGAGTCCTACTCGCGGATGGGGATTGGGGCATTCTTTGCAAAAGCTGCTTCAACAACTCAGGCTGTGGATGCCACATTGGGATCCAATCAGTTGATCCACATGACGTCACATCAGCAGGTGCATGCTGATGGCGCATTGATGTCGCATCTAAAGAATTCTGAGATGGGTGCTAAGTCCAATCGACAGAAAGTTAGAAGTTCAGCATGGCCGCAACAGGCTTTAGGTTCTGCGCGACTTAAAAAGCTGAACTTTGTTCACTTGTTTGCAGCTTTTGCACTTTTGACATTTGCTGCGCCAATTAGCACTAAACCAGTTTTAAGTCGTGCTGCAATTGGTCATTTAGTGGTGATTTATTCGGAGGTGGCCGCGCAACAAGCCCTGGTAGATCGAGCTCTGACGCCCAGCGATCGATAATCAATCCTGTCGACGTTGCTAAGCGTGGCATGCTCATGCGCATAAACTTGGCCGCTTATGTTGATCCTCGGTATTGAATCTTCCTGTGACGAAACGGGTGTGGCACTGGTCCGCTCAGACGGCCATGCCTTACCCACGTTGTTGTCGCACGCGCTTTACAGTCAAGTGGCCATGCACGTGGCCTATGGTGGCGTCGTGCCCGAGTTGGCGAGTCGCGACCACATTCGACGCGTCATTCCGCTGGCGCGAGATGTAATGGCCGAGGCCAAACAAGCTTTGCAAGATGTCGACGTAGTGGCCTATACCCGTGGCCCCGGTCTGGCTGGCGCTTTGCTGGTGGGAGCGGGCGTGGCCTGCGCCTTGGGCGCTGCGCTGAACAAGCCCGTGCTGGGGGTGCACCACCTAGAAGGTCATTTACTGTCGCCTTTTTTGAGCGAAGACCCACCCGAGTTTCCGTTTGTGGCTTTGCTGGTCTCTGGCGGCCACACCCAGCTCATGCGTGTCGATGGGGTGGGGCGCTACGAGTTGTTGGGCGAAACGATTGATGACGCTGCAGGTGAAGCGTTTGACAAATCGGCCAAGCTCATGGGCTTGGGCTACCCCGGTGGCCCTGCACTCTCCAAGCTGGCCGAGCAGGGCGACCCAGCCGCGTTCAAGTTGCCGCGCCCCTTGCTGCACAGCGGTAATTTAGATTTTTCGTTTGCAGGACTCAAAACCGCGGTGATGACCCAAGCCAAAAAGCTGGGTGATGAGTTTGAAGCTCGAAAGGCCGACTTGGCGGCGTCTACCGAGGCTGCCATCGTCGAGGTACTGCTGAAGAAGTCGCTCACAGCGCTGCGTGAGACCGGCTTGAAAAGGCTGGTGGTAGCGGGTGGTGTAGGCGCCAACCGGCATTTGCGTGAACAGCTCAATGCGGCTTGCAAGCGCCAAGGCGTGCGGGTGCATTACCCCGAGCTTCACTTGTGCACTGACAACGGAGCCATGATTGCCATGGCAGCTGCCATGCGACTGCAAAGCGGCGAGGGCGGAATGGCCCAAGCCCAGCCGCGCTACAGCTTTGACGTCAAACCCCGCTGGCCGCTGGTCGAATTGGTCTGATTTAGGCCCTTCGCCGCAAGGCGGCTACGCCTGCTATACTCTGCGGGCTTTACCTTTTGGGGTAAGCAAAGCACGTTGCACCAAATTCCACGGTGTAACGCAAGTCAAATATTTAAGGAAAAAACCATGTTGACAGCAACAAAAGCCGTCGTCGTCAAAGACAACGCACGCTCAGCCGGCGATACAGGCAGTCCCGAAGTCCAAGTGGCTTTGTTGACCGCTCGTATCAATGAACTCACACCTCACTTCAAACAACACGCCAAAGACCACCACGGTCGTCGCGGTTTGTTGCGCATGGTGAGCCGTCGTCGCAAATTGCTCGACTACCTCAAGTCGAAAGACTTTGACCGTTACGCTGCTCTGATCGCCAAACTTGGCCTGCGCAAGTAATCGTTAAAGTTCTAACGACAAACGCCTGAGTTTTCAAAAAGCTCAGGCGTTTTGCACTTTTAAACACGCTTTTTCACCCACGGCAAGACAACAAGGCGCAGATTCGACAGCTGTGTCATTCCAAAAAAGCCCCAACTTTTCTGGAATGGCATCGTGTGCTGCACCGGTTGATTGCTAATTTCACAAGGAAATCACATGTCCATTTTCAATAAAGTTACCAAGACATTCCAATGGGGCCAACACACGGTCACCATGGAAACCGGCGAAGTTGCTCGCCAAGCTGGCGGCGCTGTGCTCGTCAACATGGACGACACAGTTGTGTTGGCCACAGTTGTGGGCTCGAAGATCGCCAAAGCTGGCCAAGACTTCTTCCCCTTGACTGTTGATTACATCGAGAAAACATACGCTGCAGGCAAGATCCCTGGCAGCTTCTTCAAGCGCGAAGCCAAGCCTAGCGAACACGAGACATTGACCAGCCGTCTGATCGACCGCCCCATCCGTCCTTTGTTCCCAGAAGGTTTCTACAACGACGTGCACGTGGTGATTCACACCGTGTCATTGAACCCAGAAGTTGATGCTGACATCGCTGCTTTGATCGCTGTGTCTGCTGCTTTGAGCATCTCTGGCATCCCTTTCAACGGCCCCATCGGTGCCGCGCGCGTGGGTTACATCAACGGCGAATACGTCTTGAACCCAGGCCAAACACAACGCAAAGACAGCCAGATGGACCTCGTGGTCGCTGGTACAGAGGCCGCTGTGTTGATGGTGGAATCTGAAGCTCAACAGCTGTCAGAAGAAATCATGTTGGGTGCTGTGGTGTTCGGCCACGAGCAAGGCAACATCGCGATCAACGCCATCCACGAATTGGTGCGCGACGCTGGCAAACCAGCATGGGACTGGGCTGCTCCTGCCAAGGACGAGCCACTGATTGCCAAGGTTCAAGTACACGCCGAAGAAAAACTGCGCGCTGCCTACCAAATCCGCAACAAGCAATCACGCACTTTGGCTTGCCGTCAAGCCTACGCTGCTGTGATGGAATCCCTCAAGGCTGACGGCGTTGAGTTTGATTCGGTCAAAGTCGAAAACATGTTGTTCGACATCGAAGCCCACATCGTTCGCAGCCAAATCTTGGCAGGCGAGCCACGTATCGACGGCCGCGACACACGCACTGTGCGCCCCATCGAAATCCGTAACAGCGTGTTGCCACGCACCCACGGTTCAGCCTTGTTCACACGCGGCGAAACTCAAGCTTTGGTGGTCACCACTTTGGGTACCGAGCGCGACGCACAACGCATCGACGCTTTGGCCGGTGAGTACGAAGACCGTTTCATGATGCACTACAACATGCCTCCCTTTGCCACTGGCGAAGTGGGCCGCATGGGCTCTACAAAGCGCCGCGAAATCGGCCACGGCCGTTTAGCCAAGCGTGCTTTGGTGGCGGTGTTGCCAACCAAAGAAGAGTTCCCGTACACCATGCGCGTGGTGTCTGAAATCACAGAATCCAACGGTTCTTCATCAATGGCTTCGGTCTGCGGTGGCTGCTTGTCCATGATGGACGCAGGCGTGCCCATGAAAGCACACGTGGCCGGTATCGCCATGGGCTTGATCAAAGACGGCAACCGTTTTGCTGTGTTGACCGATATCTTGGGTGACGAAGATCACTTGGGCGATATGGACTTCAAAGTGGCCGGTACCACCAACGGTATTACTGCTTTGCAAATGGACATCAAGATTCAAGGTATCACCAAAGAAATCATGCAAGTGGCATTGGCTCAAGCCAAAGAAGCTCGCATGCACATCTTGGACAAGATGCAAGCAGCCATGGGCGAAGCCAAGACCGAAGTGTCTGACTTCGCACCTAAGTTGTTCACCATGAAGATCAACCCAGAGAAGATCCGTGACGTGATCGGTAAAGGCGGCGCCACCATCCGTGCGTTGACCGAAGAAACCGGCACGCAAATCAACATCGAAGAAGACGGCACCATCACCATCGCTGCCACAGACGGCGCGAAAGCTGAAGAAGCCAAGCGTCGCATCGAAGAGATCACAGCTGAAGTCGAAATCGGCAAGGTCTACGAAGGCCCCATCACCAAGTTGTTGGACTTCGGCGCTTTGGTTAACTTGTTGCCAGGCAAAGACGGTTTGTTGCACATCAGCCAGATCGCGCACGAGCGCGTCGAGAAGGTCACTGACTACCTCAGCGAAGGTCAAATCGTGCGCGTCAAAGTGCTCGAGACTGACGAAAAAGGTCGCGTGAAGTTGTCGATGAAGGCTTTGATCGAGCGCCCTCAAACTGACCACGCACACGACGCAGCACCTCACGCCTAATTGGGTTTGAGAGGCGGTTGCGCACATGATGCACATCGTTGAAATCACCACGTACGGCACCCCTGAGGTGCTGCGCGTTGGCCAGCGGCCTGTGCCGCAGGCAGGAGAGGGTGAGTTGCTGATTCGCGTCAGCGCCAGTGGCGTCAATCGCCCTGACGTGTTGCAGCGAATGGGCAATTACCCCGTGCCTGCTGGTGCGTCAGACGTGCCGGGCCTTGAGGTGGCAGGTGTCATCGAATCAGGCGATGCCGCAGCTTTGGCTGCTGCCGGTCTGAAAGTGGGTGACCGTGTGTGTGCCTTGGTGGCCGGTGGTGGCTATGCGCAGTATTGCGTGGCGCCCGTGGTTCAGTGTTTGCCAGTGCCCGCAGGGTTGAGTGATGTCGAGGCAGCGTCGTTGCCTGAGACATCCTTTACCGTGTGGAGCAATGTGTTTGACCGTGCGCAATTGCAAACGGGCGAGACATTGCTGGTGCAAGGCGGCTCTAGCGGCATTGGTGTGACGGCGATCCAAATGGCCAAGGCCATGGGCGCGACCGTCATCGTGACTGCGGGTAGCGACGACAAATGTGCAGCTTGTTTGGCGCTGGGCGCAGACCATGCGATCAACTACAAAACCCACGACTTTGCGGCCGAGGCCATGCGCCTGACCAACGGCAAAGGCGTAGATGTGGTGCTCGATATGGTCGCTGGCGACTATGTGGCGCGTGAGGTGGATTGCTTGGCAGAAGATGGCCGTTTGGTCATCATTGCTTTGCAAGGTGGCACCAAAGCCGACTTTGATGCGGGCAAAGTGCTGCGTCGTCGTTTGCACATCACGGGCTCGACATTGCGTCCGCGGCCCGTGGCATTCAAAGCGGCGATTGCGCGCAACTTGCGTGAGCGCGTTTGGCCATTGATTGAGTCTGGGCTTATCAAGCCTGTGATTCACGCCACGTTTGATGCGGCTTCAGCGGATGGTGCAGCGAATGCGCACCGTCTGATGGAGTCCAATCAGCACATTGGCAAGATTGTTTTGACTTGGAGTAAGTGATGAAGCAAAAACTTATTGCAGGCAATTGGAAGATGAATGGCAGCTTGGCTGCCAACGAAGCTTTGGTGCACGGTGTGCAGCAGGGCTTGGCGCAAGCCTTGGGTGGCAAACACGCGCAAGTCGCAGTGTGCGTGCCTGCAGCGTATTTGTCGCAAGTTCACCAGCTGGTCAAAGGCTCTGGCATAGCCTTGGGTTCCCAAGATGTGTCGGCACACGAGCAGGGCGCATACACGGGTGAGGTTTCTGCAGCGATGTTGAAAGACTTTGCTGTGCGTTACGCCATCGTGGGCCATTCAGAGCGTCGCCAATACCACGGTGAATCCGATGAGCAAGTGGCGCACAAAGCGCAACGCGCTTTGTCGGCGGGCATCACGCCCATCGTGTGTGTGGGCGAAACTTTGGATGAACGCGAGGCGGGTAAAACCGAAGAGGTGGTCAAGCGACAATTGGCGGCTGTGATTCACACCAACGGTCATTGCATCAGCGAAATCGTGGTGGCTTACGAGCCAGTCTGGGCGATTGGCACAGGAAAAACTGCCTCGCCAGAGCAAGCGCAAGCGGTGCATGCCGTGTTGCGCGCGCAGCTCAAGGCGGCGACTGAACATTCGGATCGTGTGCACATCTTGTACGGCGGCAGCATGAACGCGGCGAATGCGGCTGAATTGCTGGCCCAACCCGACATTGATGGCGGCCTGATCGGTGGCGCAGCCCTCAAAGCGGCAGATTTCTTAACCATCATCGCGGCTGCGGCGCGTTGAAAGTAATATTTTTTTCGGAGTTTTTATGAGTTTGATTTTGAATATCGTTCAAGTGGTCCAGTTGTTGTCTGCTTTGGGCATGATTGGTTTGATCTTGGTGCAGCACGGCAAAGGTGCGGACATGGGCGCGGCTTTCGGCAGCGGTAGCTCTGGCAGCTTGTTTGGTGCCAGTGGCGGCGCGAACTTCTTGTCTCGCACCACCGGTGTCTTGGCTGCTGTGTTCTTTGTCTGCACATTGGCCTTGGCTTACTTCGGTAATCTGCGTCCTGTCAGCTCGGGCAGCGTGCTTGAAGGTGCTGTGGTCGCGCCTGCGCCAGTGGTTGAAGTGCCTGCTTCTGGTGCAGCACAAATTCCTACAAAGTAATCACAAAACCTTCACGCCTCAGAGCGAACGGGGCCCTTTTCAGGGTAAACTCTGAGGCTGTTCAGGAAGCGTTATACCTCTTCGCTTCTGTAGAGCAAACAACCCAAAGCCGTCGTGGTGAAATTGGTAGACACGCTATCTTGAGGTGGTAGTGGCGAAAGCTGTGCGAGTTCGAGTCTCGCCGACGGCACCATCCAAAAAAGTCTGCTGTAACTCTGGTGTCAACCAGTTACGGCAGACTTCGCAGACTAAAAACCAGATAGTCAGACCGCGAGATTGCGATGAGCTTAGAACAATACCTTCCCGTCCTCTTATTCATCCTTGTGGGCCTTGGCGTGGGGGTTGCACCTCAAGCGATCGGCTTCTTCTTGGGTCCTCGTCGTCCTGACGAAGCAAAAAACTCCCCATACGAATGCGGTTTTGAAGCGTTTGAAGACGCGCGCATGAAGTTCGATGTGCGTTACTACTTGATCGCCATTCTCTTCATATTGTTTGATTTGGAAATTGCATTTTTGTTTCCTTGGGCTGTGGCGCTCAAGGAAATTGGTTTCATTGGCTTCATCGACATGATGATCTTCCTTGCCATCCTCGTTGCAGGCTTTGCCTACATGTGGATCAAGGGTGCCATCGATTGGGAATAAGGATCAGCTATGTCACTAGAAGGCGTTTTTAAAGAAGGATTCATCACCACATCGTATGACTCGGTGGTGAATTGGGCCAAAACAGGCTCCTTGTGGCCGATGACTTTCGGCTTGGCTTGCTGCGCGGTTGAGATGATGCATGCGGGTGCTGCCCGTTATGACATCGACCGTTTTGGCATGTTGTTCCGTCCAAGCCCACGCCAGTCCGATTTGATGATCGTGGCTGGTACCTTGTGCAACAAGATGGCCCCCGCTTTGCGTAAGGTGTACGACCAAATGTCTGAGCCACGTTGGGTGTTGTCCATGGGCTCATGCGCCAACGGCGGTGGTTACTACCACTACAGCTACTCAGTGGTGCGCGGTTGTGATCGCGTGGTGCCAGTAGACGTGTATGTGCCAGGCTGCCCACCCACGGCTGAGGCTTTGTTGTACGGCATCTTGCAGCTGCAAAGCAAGATTCGCCGCGAAAACACCATTGCTCGCTGATTAGGAAAAACAGATGAGTCATTCCATTCAAACGCTTGAAGCTGCCTTGCACGATGTGCTGGGCGGCAAAGTCAAGCTTCTCGAATCCGCTTTGGGCGAATTGACCTTGACGGTCTCTGCGGCCGATTACCACGGTGTGTGCCAAACCTTGCGCGACGATTCGCGTTTGGGCTTTGAGCAGTTGATGGACCTGTGTGGTCTTGATTACTCCAGCTACAAAGATGGCGCCCATTCCAAATTCACCGATGGCCCGCGCTATGCAGTGGTGAGCCATTTGTTGTCGGTCAGCCATAACTGGCGTCTGCGTGTGCGCGTGTTTGCTGTGAGCGAAGACGTGCCTGTGGTCGCTTCGGTCAACGATTTGTGGAACTCTGCCAACTGGTTCGAGCGCGAAGCTTTTGACTTGTTTGGCATCGTGTTCGAAGGTCACCTCGACTTGCGTCGTTTGTTGACCGATTACGGTTTTGTGGGTCACCCCTTCCGTAAAGATTTCCCAACCTCGGGTCACGTGGAAATGCGTTACGACGCCGAGCAAAAACGTGTGGTGTACCAACCCGTCACCATCGAGCCGCGCGAAATCACGCCGCGCATCATTCGTGAAGACAACTACGGCGGTACGCACTGACCATGGCTGATATCAAGAACTACACCCTGAACTTGGGCCCTCAACATCCTGCAGCACACGGCGTGCTGCGCTTGGTGTTGGAACTCGACGGCGAAGTGGTCCAACGTGCCGATCCACACATCGGTTTGTTGCACCGCGCCACTGAGAAGCTGGCCGAGAGCAAAACCTACATCCAATCGCTGCCTTACATGGACCGTCTCGACTACGTGTCCATGATGTGTAACGAGCATGCTTACTGCTTGGCCATCGAGAAAATGATGGGCATTGAAGTGCCAGAGCGTGCGCAGTACATCCGTGTGATGTATTCCGAAATCACCCGTTTGCTCAACCACTTGTTGTGGTTGGGTTGCCATGGTTTCGACTGCGGCGCGATGAACATCTTAATTTACTGCTTCCGCGAACGTGAAGACTTGTTCGACATGTACGAAGCAGTCTCTGGCGCTCGTATGCACGCGGCTTACTTCCGTCCAGGCGGCGTGTACCGCGACCTGCCAGACAGCATGCCTCAATACAAGGCCAGCAAAGTGCGCAACGCCAAGTCGGTGGCGCGTTTGAACGAAGGCCGTTCAGGCTCTCTGCTTGACTTCATCGACGACTTCACCAAGCGTTTCCCCAAGTTGGTCGATGAGTACGAAACACTCCTGACCGACAACCGTATTTGGAAACAACGTACCGTCGGTATCGGCGTTGTGACGCCAGAGCGCGCGAAAAACCTCGGTTTCTCAGGCGCAATGTTGCGTGGCTCAGGCATTGCTTGGGACTTGCGCAAGCACCAGCCTTATGACGTGTATGACCGCATGGACTTCGACATCCCTGTGGGCAAAACCGGTGATTGCTACGACCGCTATTTGGTGCGCGTCGAAGAGTTGCGTCAGTCCAACCGCATCATCAAGCAGTGCGTAGACTGGTTGCGCGCCAACCCAGGTCCTGTCATCACGGACAACCACAAAGTGGCTGCACCCAGCCGTGAAGGCATGAAGTCCAACATGGAAGAGTTGATCCATCACTTCAAACTCTTCACTGAAGGTTTCCACGTGCCCGAAGGCGAGGCTTATGCCGCCGTCGAGCATCCCAAAGGTGAGTTTGGTATCTACCTCGTGAGCGATGGTGCCAACAAGCCCTACCGTATGAAGATTCGCGCACCTGGCTTTGCCCACTTGGCAGCCATGGATGAAATGGCGCGTGGCCACATGATCGCTGACACCGTGGCGGTGATTGGCACGATGGACATTGTGTTCGGGGAAATTGACCGATGAGTTCTGTAAACACCCACCACAGCGCACCGCTGTCGGCCGAGGCTCAGGCGCGTTTCGCGCGTGAAGTCGCCAAATACCCAGACGACCAGAAGCAATCTGCCGTCATGGCTTGCTTGTCCATCGCACAGCAAGAGCAGGGATTTGTCAGCGCCGAGAGCGAGCGCGTGATTGCTGAGTTGCTTGGTATGGCCCCCATGGCTGTGCACGAAGTGACCACCTTCTACAACATGTATAACCAGCAACCGGTTGGCAAGTTCAAGATCAACGTGTGTACCAACCTGCCATGCCAATTGCGCAACGGACAGGGCGCTTTGATGCACTTGGTGAAGACCTTGGGCATTGAAGTTGGCGAGACCACGGCTGATGGCATGTTCACCGTGCAACCCGGCGAATGCATGGGCGCTTGCGCCGATGCGCCTGTGTTGTTGGTGAACGACCGCACCATGTGCAGCTACATGAGCGACGACAAGATCGACCAAATGGTCGCAGGCTTGCGCGCGGTGAAGGAATAAGCATGACTACCTCTAGCCAAGCTTTACAAGTTCTCTCCCAATTCCAAACGACCGCAGTGGAAACTTGTTTCCACGACCGTCACATCGGCCCACAAATTTTGGCTGGTTTGGACGGTAAAAACTGGTCGTTACAAGACTACGTCGCACGCGGCGGTTACCAAGCCCTGCGCAAGATCTTGACCACCGGCATGACGCAAGACGAAGTCATCGCCACAGTCAAAGAATCAGGTTTGCGTGGTCGTGGTGGTGCGGGTTTCCCAACGGGTTTGAAGTGGAGCTTCATGCCTCGCCAGTTCCCAGGCCAAAAGTACTTGGTCTGTAACTCGGACGAGGGCGAGCCCGGTACTTGCAAAGACCGCGAGATCTTGCAACACAACCCCCACATCGTGATTGAAGGTATGGCTATCGCTGCTTTTGCCATGGGCATAAGCGTGGGCTACAACTACATCCACGGCGAAATCTTCCAAACCTACGAGCGTTTTGAAGCCGCCCTCGAAGAGGCCCGCGCAGCAGGCTTCTTGGGTGACAACATCTTGGGCTCCACGTTCAGCTTCCAGTTGCATGCGGCTCACGGTTTTGGCGCATACATCTGCGGCGAAGAAACCGCTTTGCTCGAGTCGCTCGAAGGCAAAAAAGGTCAACCCCGTTTCAAGCCACCGTTCCCAGCGAGCTTTGGTTTGTATGGCAAGCCCACCACCATCAACAACACCGAAACATTCGCAGCGGTGCCTTGGATCATCAACAACGGTGGTCAGGCTTACCTCGAATGCGGCAAGCCCAACAACGGCGGCACCAAGATCTTCTCGGTCAGCGGTGACGTCGAGCGTCCCGGCAACTACGAAGTGCCCATGGGCACACCGTTCTCCACATTGTTGGAGTTGGCCGGTGGCGTTCGCAAGGGACGCAAGCTCAAAGCGGTGATTCCTGGCGGTTCTTCCTCGCCAGTGGTTCCTGGCGACTTGATGATGAAGCTCACCATGGACTACGACAGCATCGCCAAAGACGGCGGTTCAATGTTGGGTTCAGGTGCGGTGATCGTGTTGGACGACTCACGCTGCATGGTCAAGAGCCTGCTGCGCTTGAGCTACTTCTACATGCACGAGTCATGCGGCCAATGCACACCTTGCCGTGAAGGTACAGGTTGGTTGTGGCGCATGGTCGACCGCATTGAGCGTGGTGAAGGACGCGAAAGCGACTTGGCTTTGCTCGACAACGTGGCAGAGAACATCATGGGCCGCACGATTTGCGCCCTCGGAGACGCAGCAGCCATGCCCGTGCGCGGCATGATCAAGCACTTCCGCCATGAATTTGAACACCACATCACGCACAAGACCTGCACGGTCTCTGCCTACGTTTGACACGGATAAGTGCCATGATTGAAATCGAACTCGACGGTAAAAAAGTTGACGTCCAAGAAGGCTGCATGATCATGCACGCAGCTGAAAAGGCCGGCACTTACATTCCGCACTTCTGCTATCACAAGAAACTCAGCATCGCGGCCAACTGCCGCATGTGCTTGGTCGACGTGGAGAAAGCTCCTAAGCCCATGCCCGCTTGCGCCACACCCGTGACGCAAGGCATGATTGTTCGCACCAAGAGCGAACGCGCCATCAAGGCTCAACAGTCGGTGATGGAGTTTTTGCTCATCAACCACCCACTGGATTGCCCAATTTGCGACCAAGGCGGTGAGTGCCAGTTGCAAGATTTGGCGGTGGGCTACGGCGGTTCTACTTCACGTTACGAAGAAGAAAAGCGTGTGGTGCACCCGAAAGACGTGGGTCCTTTGGTGAGCATGCAAGAGATGAGCCGCTGTATCCAATGCACACGCTGCGTGCGCTTTGGTCAAGAAGTGGCCGGCATCATGGAATTGGGTATGTCCAACCGTGGTGAGCACGCTGAGATTGAAACCTTCGTGGGGCAATCGGTCGATTCCGAGCTCTCAGGCAACATGATCGACATCTGCCCCGTGGGCGCGTTGACCAGCAAGCCATTCCGTTACAGCGCACGTACTTGGGAATTGAGCCGTCGCAAGTCGGTCAGCCCACACGATGCAACAGGTGCCAACCTGATCGTTCAAGTCAAGAACAACAAAGTCATGCGTGTCGTGCCTTTGGAAAACGAAGACGTCAACGAATGCTGGATTGCTGATCGCGACCGTTTCAGCTACGAAGCTTTGGAGAGCGCAGACCGCTTGACCAAGCCCATGCTCAAGCAAGGCGGCGAGTGGAAAGAAGTCGATTGGCAAACCGCCCTCGAATACGTGGCCAACGGCTTGCAAGGTGTCAAAGCCCAGCACGGCCCTCAAGCCATCGGCACTTTGGCCAGCCCACACAGCACCGCTGAAGAGTTGTTCTTAGCTGCTAACCTGACGCGTGGTTTGGGTAGCCAAAACATCGACACACGTTTGCGCGCTGCAGACTTCCAACACGACGGTAAAGCTCGTTGGTTGGGTACTTCTGTGGCGTCTCTCACCACGCTGCAACGTGCATTGGTGATTGGTTCAAACATCCGTAAAGACCAACCTTTGTTGGCCCAACGTCTGCGCCAAGCTGTGCGCAACGGCGGCAAGGTCAACGCCTTGAACGCACAAGCCTACGACTGGGCCATGCCTGTGGCCAACACCTTGGTGGCAGATGCCGCCAACTGGGTACAAGCCTTGGCTGATATCGCTGCGGCCGTCGGCGCCATCACCGGTGCTGCTGCACCTGTCGCGGGCAATGCCAATAGCGCAGAAGCACAAGCCATCGCCAAGTCATTGACAGGCGGTGAGCGCAAAGCCATTTTGTTGGGCAACGCAGCGGCACACCATGCCAAAGCATCGAGCTTGCTCAGCTTGGCCAACTGGATCGGTTCACAAACCGGCGCGACTGTGGGTTACCTCGGCGAAGCTGCCAACACGGTGGGTGCTCAAGTGGTGGGTGCCTTGCCAAAAGCGGGCGGTCAAACTGCAGGCCAAATGTTGGCAGGTGGTTTGAAGGCGGTGGTGTTGCTCAATACAGAGCCAGCATTCGACGCTGCCAACGGCGCTGCTGCTGCACAAGCCATCGGTCAAGCCGAAATGGTGGTCACCTTGTCTCCCTTCAAGGCCAATATGGACATCAGCGATGTGCTGTTGCCTATCTCGCCCTTCACTGAGACTGCTGGCACGTTCATCAACACCGAAGGTCGCGCACAAAGCTTCCACGGCGTAGTCAAGCCTTTGGGCGAAGCGCGTCCTGCATGGAAAGTCTTGCGCGTGTTGGGCTCCATGCTCCACGTGCCTGGCTTCGACTTCGAGACCATCGAAGAAGTGCGTGCCCAAGCCATCCCTGCTGACGTGCAAGCCTTGTTGTCCAACGCTTGCTCAGCAAGCGTGGACGTGAGTCCAGCTGCAGGTCAGCCTGCCTCTGCGGCGATTTACCAACTCGACAGCTTGGTGCGTCGCGCACCATCGTTGCAGCTCACGGCTGATGCGAAAGGAGGCCTGTGATGGTTGATAACATTTACAACGCAGGCTTTGGCTTGATGTCTGATGTCTGGTGGACCACACTGGCTTGGCCCGTGCTGTGGGCTTTGCTCAAGATCGTGGCAGTGCTGTTGCCTTTGCTCGGTTGTGTGGCTTACCTGACTTTGTGGGAACGCAAAGCCATTGGTTACACCCAAATTCGTAAAGGCCCGAACCGCACAGGCCCTGGTGGTTTGTTGCAACCCATCGCTGACGCGCTGAAGTTGCTCACCAAAGAGATCATCATCCCAACCCAAGCGACCACCAGCTTGTTCTTCTTGGGTCCGATCATGACCATCATGCCAGCCTTGGCTGCATGGGCTGTGGTGCCTTTCGGTCCTGATGTGGCTTTGGCTAACGTCAACGCCGGTTTGCTGTTCTTGATGGCTATCACTTCTCTCGAGGTGTATGGCGTGATCATCGCGGGCTGGGCATCTAACTCCAAGTACGCTTTCATTGGTGCCATGCGTGCATCGGCCCAAATGGTGAGCTACGAAATCGCGATGGGCTTTTGCTTCGTGATCGTCTTGATGATTTCGAACAGCTTGAACATGACTGACATCGTCATGGGCCAAGCCAAAGGCAGCATGGCCAACGCAGGTCTGAACTTCTTGTCTTGGAACTGGTTGCCTTTGTTCCCCGTGTTCATCATCTACTTCATCTCCGGTTTGGCTGAAACCAACCGTCACCCGTTTGACGTGGTGGAAGGTGAGTCTGAAATTGTGGCTGGCCACATGATCGAATACTCGGGCATGTCTTTCGCCATGTTCTTCTTGGCTGAATACGCCAACATGATCTTGGTCTCTGTCTTGACCGTGGTGATGTTCTTGGGCGGCTGGTTGTCACCTATCGACAACGCACTGTTCAACATGATCCCTGGCTGGATTTGGCTTGGCATCAAGACCTTCGTGGTCGTGACCATGTTCTTGTGGGTGCGTGCTACTTTCCCACGCTATCGCTATGACCAAATCATGCGTTTGGGTTGGAAGATCTTCATTCCACTCACTCTGATCTGGTTGTTGGTGGTGGGTGTTTGGATCCAAACACCTTGGAATATCTGGAATTAAGTCATGACAACAACTACACATTCCGTTCCCTTCTCGTTGCGCGACTTTTTGTCGAGCTTCTTGCTGCTCGAGCTGTTCAAAGGCATGGCCCTCACAGGCAAATACATGTTCTCACGCAGCATCACCATTCAGTTCCCGGAAGAGAAGACACCTTTGTCACCTCGCTTCCGTGGTCTGCATGCTTTGCGTCGTTATGAAAACGGCGAAGAGCGTTGCATTGCTTGCAAACTCTGCGAAGCCGTGTGCCCAGCGATGGCGATCACCATCGAATCTGACCAGCGCGCAGACGGCAGCCGCCGCACCACCCGCTACGACATCGACTTGACCAAGTGCATCTTCTGCGGTTTCTGCGAAGAGAGCTGCCCCGTTGATTCGATCGTTGAAACACACATCTTTGAGTACCACGGCGAAAAACGCGGTGACTTGTACTTCACCAAAGAAATGTTGTTGGCAGTGGGCGACCGCTACGAACCCGAAATTGCTGCCAACAAAGCAGCTGACGCCAAATACCGTTGAAAGATTTCATGATGGACGTTCAATCGGCTCTTTTTTACGCGTTCTCAGCAGTCATGCTGTTTGCGTCATTCCGCGTCATCACGGCGCGTAACCCTGTGCACGCTGCGCTCTATTTGGTCTTGGCTTTCTTCCAAGCCTCGGGTATTTGGATGTTGCTCAAAGCAGAATTCCTCTCTATCGCTCTCGTGCTCGTGTACGTGGGCGCGGTGATGGTCTTGTTCTTGTTCGTGGTGATGATGCTCGACATCAACATCGACAGCATCCGTCAAGGCTTCTGGAAGCATTTCCCACTCGCAGCGACCATCGGTGCTGTGATTGCCTTGGAATTGGCTGCGGTCTTATTGGGTGGCTTCCGTATCAGCGAGCCTCAAAAACAAGTGACTGCTCAAGTCATTTCGCCTGCTGCAGTGTCAGCTGTCGCTCCCGTGGACGCAGCCTCTGCTGCCATGGATGCTGCATCGGCTGCAGTGACCTCAGCGTCTGCCGCAGATGTGGGGCACGTGGTGGTGGCGCAAGCCTCCAATACCAAAGCCTTGGGCATCTTGCTCTACACCGAGTATCTGTACCCCGTGCAAGTGGCGGCGTTGATTTTGTTGGTGGCTTTGATTGCTGCCATCGCTTTGACCTTGCGTGCACGCAAAGACAGCAAATTCCAAAATGCGGGTGACCAAGTTCGCGTCAAGGCCCGTGACCGTGTGGAACTGGTGAAGATGGATGCGGTCAAACCCGCACCTGCAGCACCAGCCGCCGCCGAGGAGACAAAAGCATGAGCATCACCTTAGGCCATTACCTCACGCTGGGTGCGATTCTGTTCGCACTCTCTGTGATCGGCATCTTCTTGAACCGTAAAAACCTGATCGTCTTGTTGATGGCGATTGAATTGATGTTGCTCGCGGTCAACATGAACTTCGTGGCGTTCTCTCACTACTTGGGTGACTTGAACGGCCAAATCTTTGTTTTCTTCATCTTGACCGTGGCGGCTGCTGAATCTGCCATCGGCTTGGCGATTCTGGTTCAGTTGTTCCGCAACAAGTCCAGCATCAACGTGGATGAACTCAACACGCTCAAGGGTTAATTCATCATGTCACAAACCCTGCAAGCTTCTACATTGTTGGCAGTGCCTATGGCACCGCTGGTGGGCTCTGCCCTGGCTGGTATTTTTGGTACGCGCTTTGGCGGTAACAAAATTGGCCGCGGCTTGACCCACTCCCTCACCATCTTGGGCGTGTTCATCGCCTTCGTGTTGTCTGCCATGACGCTGCAAAGCGTGGCCATGGACGGCGCGCGCTTCAACGAAACCCTCTACACCTGGATGGTGGTGGGCGATCTCAAAATGGAAATCGGCTTCATGGTCGATGGCCTGACCGCCATGATGATGTGCGTCGTGACCTTTGTGTCATTGATGGTTCACCTCTACACCATTGGCTACATGCAAGAGGACGAAGGCTATAACCGCTTCTTCTCTTACATCTCCTTGTTCACTTTCTCGATGTTGATGCTCGTCATGAGCAACAACATGCTCCAACTGTTCTTCGGTTGGGAAGCGGTGGGCTTGGTGTCTTACCTGTTGATCGGTTTCTGGTTCAACAAACCAACCGCAATCTTCGCGAACATGAAAGCCTTCTTGGTCAACCGCGTGGGTGACTTCGGCTTCATCTTGGGTATTGGTTTGATCGCTGCCTATGGTGGCACTTTGAACTACACCGAAGCATTTGCCAAAGCTGGTGAATTGGGTGCGCTCACATTCCCAGGCACCGACTGGATGCTGGTGACGGTAATTTGTATCTGTTTGTTCATCGGTGCGATGGGTAAGTCGGCTCAGTTTCCACTGCACGTGTGGTTGCCTGACTCCATGGAAGGCCCAACACCTATCTCTGCGTTGATTCACGCAGCGACCATGGTGACGGCCGGTATCTTCATGGTCACCCGCATGTCGCCTTTCTTTGAATTGTCAGACACTGCGCTGAACTTCATCTTGGTGATCGGTGCCATCACAGCCTTGTTCATGGGCTTCTTGGGTCTGATCCAAAACGACATCAAGCGCGTTGTGGCTTATTCCACACTGTCGCAACTCGGTTACATGACCGTGGCCTTGGGCGCGTCGGCTTACTCTGTGGCTGTGTTCCACTTGATGACGCATGCGTTCTTCAAAGCTTTGCTGTTCCTTGGTGCCGGTTCCGTCATCATGGGCATGCACCACAACCAAGACATCCGCTGGATGGGCGGCGTGCGCAAGTACATGCCTATCACTTGGATTACCTCGTTGTTGGGTTCGCTGGCGTTGATCGGTACACCGTTCTTCTCTGGCTTCTATTCCAAAGACAGCATCATCGAAGCTGTGGCTGAAAGCACCTTGCCCGGTGCAGGCTTTGCTCACTTCGCCGTGTTGGCTGGTGTGTTTGTGACGGCCTTCTACTCGTTCCGCATGTACTTCCTCGTGTTCCACGGCGAAGAGCGTTACGACCAAAACCCTGATGCACACCACGACGACCATCACGCGCATGATGACCACCACGGTGATCATGGTCATGACCACGGCCCACACGAATCCCCCTGGGTGGTAACAGTGCCTTTGGTCTTGCTGGCGATTCCATCTGTGCTGATTGGTTTTTACACCATCGACCCACTGTTGTACGGTGAGTTCTTCAGCGACGCCATCTTCATCAATGCGGACAAGCACCCAGTGATGCACGAGTTGGCTCATGAGTACCACGGCGCTGTCGCCATGGCCTTGCATGCCCTCAGCACCGCACCGTTCTGGTTGGCTGTGGCCGGTGTTGCATCGTCTTACTACATGTACATGATCAACCCAGCAGTGCCTGCGGCGATCAAGCGCGTGTTCCACCCCATCTATGTCTTGTTCGAGAACAAGTACTACTTGGATTGGATCAACGAAAACATCTTGGCCCGTGGCGCTCGCGCATTGGGTACGGGTCTGTGGAAGGGCGGCGACCAAGCCATCATTGAAGGTGGTGTCGTGAACGCTTCTTGGAAATTGGTGGGTTGGGTATCCATGCTGACACGTCAGTTGCAGTCGGGTTACCTTTACCACTACGCCTTGGTCATGATCTTGGGCGTGTTCGTGCTGATGACGTGGTTCGTCTGGCTCAAATAAGGAGAATAAAAAATGGGTTTATTGAGCCTTGCCATTTGGGTGCCAATTTTCTTTGGCGTCATCTTGCTCGCCTTGGGGCGTGACGAACATGCAAAGGTCGTGCGTTGGATCGCATTGATCGGTTCTGTGGTCAGTTTGGCGGTCACTGTGCCGCTCTACAACGGTTTTGACAACAGCACAGCTGCATTGCAATTTGTTGAGAAATCCATGTGGATTGAACGCTTCAATGTGTTCTACCACTTGGGTGTGGACGGTTTGTCCTTGTGGTTCGTCTTGCTGACCGCTTTCATCACCGTGATCGTTGTGATCGCCGGTTGGGAAGTGATCACCGAACGTGTGAACCAATACATGGGCGCGTTTTTGATCTTGAGCGGCTTGATGGTCGGCGTGTTCAGCGCGGTCGACGGCATGCTGTTCTATGTGTTCTTCGAAGCTACTTTGATTCCGATGTACTTGATCATTGGTATTTGGGGTGGCCCTAACAAGATCTATGCGGCGTTCAAGTTCTTCTTGTACACCTTGCTCGGTTCTTTGTTGATGCTCGTGGCCTTGATCTATCTGTATACCCAATCGGGTGGCAGCTTTGATTTGGCGACTTGGTACAAATTGCCATTGCCAGCGCATGCACAAACCTTGTTGTTCTTTGCGTTCTTCGCTGCGTTTGCTGTGAAGGTTCCGATGTGGCCTGTGCACACCTGGTTGCCAGACGTGCACGTGGAAGCGCCGACTGGCGGCTCTGCCGTGCTGGCCGCGATCATGTTGAAGCTCGGTGCTTATGGCTTCTTGCGCTTCTCATTGCCGATTGCCCCTGATGCCGCACGCGAATTCGCCTGGTTGATGATTGCCTTGTCTCTCGTGGCGGTGGTCTATGTTGGCTTGGTGGCCATGGTGCAAGAAGACATGAAAAAGTTGGTGGCGTATTCATCCGTCGCACACATGGGCTTTGTGTCCTTAGGCTTCTTCATCTTCAACGACATCGGTGTGTCTGGTGCTTTGGTGCAAATGATTGCCCACGGCTTTGTGTCTGCTGCCATGTTCTTGTCCATCGGTGTGTTGTATGACCGCGTGCACTCACGTGAAATCGCTGCCTATGGCGGCGTGGTCAACACCATGCCTAAGTTCGCCGCGTTTGCTTTGTTGTTCGGTATGGCCAACTGTGGCTTGCCAGGCACAGCCGGTTTCGTGGGCGAGTGGATGGTCATCTTGGGTGCCATCAAGTACAACTTCTGGATCGGCTTTGCTGCTGCTTCAGCATTGATCTTCGGCGCTGCATACACCTTGTGGATGATCAAACGCGTGTACCTCGGCCCAGTGGCCAATGACCACGTCAAAGAATTGGACGACATCAATAGCCGTGAATTCTTGATGCTGGCCTTGTTGGCAATCGCCGTGTTGGCCATGGGCGTGTTCCCTAAGCCGTTCACTGATGTGATGGATGTCTCCGTGGCTGAGTTGCTCAAGCACGTAGCCTTGTCCAAGTTGCCCCAATAAAGAGGGATAGACCCAATGATTGAAAAATTCAACTTAGCAGCGCTGTATCCCGAGCTGTTGTTGCTTGTGATGACGATCGTCATCGCGATGCTCGACTTGTTCGTGAAATCGCCACGTCGCACCCTCACTTATGTGTTGTCCTTGTCGACTATGGCTGTTGTGGCCGCGATGCAAGCGCATGATGCCAGCAGTGGCACAACCGTCTACAGTTTTGGCAACATGGTGGTGTCAGACCCGATGGGCAACTGGCTCAAGTGTTTCTCCACGTTGTCTGTGTTTGTGACCTTGGTTTATGGCCGTCCTTATGCTGCTGACCGCGACATGCTCAAGTATGGTGGTGAGCTGTTCACCTTGGGGCTGTTTGCCTTGGTGGGCATGTATGTGATGATTTCTGGCAACAACTTCCTCGTGCTGTACCTCGGCGTGGAATTGTTGGCGCTGTCTAGTTACGCTTTGGTGGCCTTGCGCCGCGACAACGCCACAGCTTCTGAAGCCGCCATGAAGTACTTCGTGCTCGGCGCTTTGGGTAGCGGCTTCTTGCTCTACGGCATGTCCATGCTCTACGGCGCCACAGGTTCACTCGACATCAGTACCGTTTTCAAGGCTGTGTCGTCAGGTCAAATCAACCACCGAGTGTTGGTGTTGGGCTTGGTATTTGTGGTTTGCGGCTTGGGCTTCAAGTTTGGTGTCGTGCCATTTCACATGTGGGTGCCTGATGTGTACCAAGGCGCCCCAACGGTGGTGACATTGCTGATTGGTGGCGCGCACAAGCTGGCCGCATTCGCGATGACCATGCGTTTGTTGGTGGAGGGCTTGATGCCTTTGGCCATCGACTGGCAACAAATGTTGATGGTCTTGTCGGTTGCTTCTTTGCTGATTGGTAACTTGGCCGGTATCGCTCAGACCAACCTCAAGCGCATGATCGCTTTCTCCACCATCTCTCAAATGGGTTTTGTGTTGATTGGCTTGTACTCAGGCGTGGTCAATGGCAACACGGCGGCGGCAGCCAATGCTTACAGCTCCGCCATGTTCTATGTGGTCACGTATGTGCTCACAACCTTGGCAGTGTTCGGCATCATCATGTTGCTCGCTCGTGAAGGTTTTGAGAGCGAAGAAATCGCTGACTTTGCTGGTTTGAACCAACGCAGCCCCTTGTACGCAGGTGTCATGGCCTTGTGCATGTTCTCTCTCGCTGGCGTGCCACCGATGGTGGGCTTTGCGGGGAAGTTGTCGGTGTTGCAAGCCTTGGTGGCGTCTGACCAACCTGGCGCGATTGCCTTGGCAACCTACGCTGTGATGATGTCCTTGTTGGCTGCGTTCTACTACTTGCGCGTGGTCAAGGTCATGTACTTTGATGCACCGCTGACAGCCAGCACAGTTTCTGCTGGTAAAGACGTGCGTGTGGTCTTGCTCATCAACAGCGGTTTGCTGTTGGTCTTGGGCTTGTTGCCAGGCGCATTGATGACCTTGTGCGCACGCGCCATCGTCAGCACCTTGGGCACTTAAGCACGCCATGCTCTAACAAAGCCAGCTTTCGAGCTGGCTTTTTTCATGATTACTATGAAAAACATCTCCGATGACCATCTGATCGAACACACCGTTGACCACGTCGAGTTGCTCAAGGGCCATTTTCTGCACGCCTTTCGCGACACTGTGCGTTTGCCGAGTGGCGACACCACCACGCGTGAGTTTGTGATTCACCCCGGCGCGGTGATGATCATCGCCATGCGTGACGATGGCCGCTTGGTGATGGAGCGCCAATACCGCTACCCCGTGCAACAAGTGATGATTGAGTTCCCTGCAGGCAAGCTCGATCCGGGTGAGGATCGTTTGGTCTGTGCTCAGCGCGAGCTGCTGGAAGAAACAGGTTACAGAGCCACCGAATGGGCACACGCGGGTGTGTTGCACCCCGTCATCAGCTACTCCACCGAATTCATCGACATTTGGTTTGCTCGCGGACTGACACAAGGCGAACGTCAATTAGATGAAGGTGAATTTCTGGATGTGTTTGATGCCAGCATGGACGAGTTGCTAGCTTGGTCACGCGATGGTCAACTCACCGATGCGAAGACATTAACTGGCTTGCTTTGGCTGCAAAACCATCTCAGTGGCGCTTGGCCCCTGCAATGGCAGCGTATCTGATGCGCGCTGCAGGATAATTGAGCCATGAAAGTGTTAGACCTTCAATGTGCCCAACACCATGTTTTTGAAGGCTGGTTTGGTTCTGAGGACGATTATCAAAGCCAGCTCGCACGTGGTTTGCTGAACTGCCCCATGTGCGGCGATGCCAGTGTGACCAAAAAGCTCAGTGCACCGCGGTTGAACCTCAGCACCACACGCGGTGATCGCGATACAGCAGCTTCTACTTCGCAAACCTCGTCTGCAAATACCAACCATGGCACAGACACCGCAGCGCCTATGCCAGCGGCTACCGATGACACTGCCAACGCAGTGTCTGCGCTGCCCAGCTTGCAAGAGGTGGCCAACTTAGAGCCTGCACAGCTGCAAGCTGCGTTGCTGAAGATGGTGCGCCATGTGATGGCCAACACCGAAGATGTAGGCGGCAGCTTTCCCGAAGAAGCCCGCAAGATGCACTATGGTGAAACTGAGGCACGCAACATTCGCGGCCATGCGACGCCCGAAGAAACAGAAGAGTTGATTGACGAAGGCATTGCCGTCATGCCCTTGCCTCTACCTGACGTGCTCAAAGAGCCGCTGCAGTAAACCGCTGCACAGCGGTCAGTGTTTGTGCCAAAGCATCTGACGCATCACATGGAATCACGATGCGCTCATCCATCCCACGCAGCCACGTGAGTTGACGCTTGGCTAACTGGCGCGTGGCTGCCACACCCAGCTCATGTAACTGCGGCAAGATGCTTTCAGGGGGTGCTCCGGCAGCTTCAGCCGCATCAAGCAACTCCCACGCTTGGCGATAGCCCACACAGCGAATGCTGGGCAAATCAATGTGCAGATCACCTCGCGAACGCAGGGCTCGCACCTCGGCCAAGAAACCGCCAGCCAACATCACATCAAACCGTTGCGCAATGCGCGCATGTAGCCATGCACGGTTAATCGGTTCAAGCGACAAAAGCGGCATGTTCAACGCAGGCTGTGCGGCACGAGTGGCTTCACCCTCTGCAAACCATTGCGACAAGGCTTTGCCACTCACGCGCCACACTTCGAGGGCGCGTGAAATGCGTTGTGCATCGTTAGGTGCCAAACGTGCCGCCGTGATGGCATCTATCTTGGCCAACTCGGCATGCATCGCTGGCCAGCCTGCGGCGAGGGCTTGTTGCTCAATCTCCGCGCGCAGCGCGGGCTGTGCTGTGGGCAAATCGTCAATGCCATCGCGCAAGGCTTTGAGGTACAGCATGGTGCCGCCCACCAGCAATGGCAGCTTGCCGCGTGCGCGGATACCGGTCATCAGCACAGTGGCGTCACGCGCAAACTCAGCGGCGCTGTAGGCGTGCAGTGGATCGCGAATGTCAATCAGATGGTGCTGTACGTGTGTCAGCTCTTCGGTATTTGGTTTGGCTGTGCCAATGTCCATACCGCGGTAGACCAGGGCCGAGTCAATGCTGATGATTTCAATTGGCCAATGTTTGGCAATGGCCAAGGCGGCGGCCGTTTTCCCGCTGGCTGTCGGGCCAACTAAGGCGATGGCGTCTACCGTCCAACCTTGTGCGAGATGAGGCGCGTTAGGCACGCGGACCTCCTCGGCGCAACACCAGCAACCAAGCGGATAAGGCCGTCAAGATCGACCAAAATGCAATGCTTTGGACCATGGGCATGGCCGAGCCATCTTTCACTGCACCGAGCCACAAGCCCGTGGCAAAGGCGGCCATCATCATCAAAAAGCCACCGAGTGCAGAGGCTGCGCCCGCAGCTTTTGGGAAAGGCCCGACAGCACCACTTTGACCGCAAGGTTGATGAATGCCATGCGCCAAGATGAACAAGTAAAACGGCCCCATCAAGCCCAATACGCTTTGCCAACCCAACCACGTGTTGAGCGCCATCCAGCAGCCTCCGGTCAAGCTGAATGCGCCGCCAATTGCCACAGTTAGCGCAACCCCAAAACGTGTGAGCAATCGGCGACACAGAACGGTACCCAACAAATACGTGAAGGCCATCGAAAACAACAGCAAGCCGTATTGCCAACGCGCTAACCCCAGCAAGCTGATGAAAACAAACGATGACGAAGCCAAGAATGTAAACAGCCCACCGTAAGAGCCAATCGACACGCAGGTAAACGCGACAAACGTAGGATGACGCAAGATGTGCCACCAGTTTCTTGCTAACACTGCGAACTGAAGTGCATTTGAATTTTTGCGGTGCAGAGTCTCTTTGAATGTGAACGCGACCAACACCAGCGCAATGGCACCAAAGCCCATCACCAAGCTTAGCGCTGCATGCCAACTCCACAGGTCAGTTAACAAGCCTCCCAAAGGCGCACTGGCGCAAGCTAAAAAGCCTAGGCCGGTGAGTGCCTTGGACATCACGCCCGCACCTGTTTCAGGTGTGTACAGATCGCGCACGATGGCGCGAGCGCACATCACCACGGCACCCATGGCAGCCCCTTGCAAGACGCGCCATACGATGAGCTCTTGCATGCTGTTGGCCAAGACGCAGCCCAAACCAGCCATGGTGAATGTGGCCAAACCACATAACAAAATAGGACGACGGCCAAAGCGGTCAGACAACGGACCCCACACCAGTTGCGAGGTGCCAAAAGCTAAAAGTAAAGCACTGAGTGTGAGCTGCACTTGCGAGAGCTCTGCATCAAACTCCGCCTTGATAGCTGGCAGGGCAGGCAAATACAAGTCGGTGGCCACGGGCTGAATGCCCAGCAGCATCGACAACAACACAATGATGAGTGTGGGTGACATCAACGACCGCGCAAAAACAGCGCGTCGAGTTCACGCATCGACAGTTGTCGCCAAGTGGGGCGGCCGTGGTTGCATTGGTCCGAGCGTTCGGTCACTTCCATTTGACGCAGCAAGCCGTTCATCTCGTCGATGGTTAGCTTGCGGTTGGCGCGCACTGCACCGTGGCAGGCCATGGTGGCCAGTAATTCGTTGCGTGCGCGTTGCACCACGGTGCTTGCATCGTGTTGGCTCAATTCCGCCAAAACACTGCGCGCCAGTGCGACGGCGTCGCCTTGTGCCAAGGTGCTGGGCACTGCACGCACGGCGAGGGTTTTACTCGACAGCGTGGAGATTTCTAAACCGAGTTCTTGCAGTGCATCTGCACAGGCTTCGGTGGTTGCGACCTCTTGCGCGGTGGCAGGGAAGGTGGCTGGAATCAACAGCGGTTGACTGCTGATGCGTTGCGCATCAATTTGTGTTTTGAGTTGTTCGTACACGATCCGCTCATGCGCGGCATGCATATCGACCAATACCAAGCCTTGTGCGTTCTCCGCCAAAATGTAAACGCCATGCAGCTGTGCGATGGCTTTGCCCAAGGGCCAAGTTTCAGGTGTTGCATCTTGCAACGAGGCTGTGGGCGTATTGGCTGCGCTGAAGGCGTTGGTAGCAAAGCTTTGTGCACCTTGTTCTTCAGCTGGAAGAGCCGTGCGTGGTGTGGACTGCCACAGAGCACCCATATCCACCACGCGCGTGCCAGCCAAGGGCATAGGCGCTTGTTGCCAATTGGCATTGGGCCAAGTGGGTGATGTCAATGCACCCAACTCAGATGTACCTGTCATCGGCAACTCATGGTTTTGTAGCGCGTTGGCCATAAGCATATTGGCGCGTGGCACAGCCAAAGCATTTTCAACCGCGTGGCGCACCGCTTGATGCACCTCGCGACCATCGCGAAAACGCACTTCAATCTTGGTGGGGTGCACGTTCACGTCCACACGCGTTGGCTCAATCTCCACGTACAGCGCATAGATGGGTTGGCGGTGGCCATGCAGCACATCTTCATAGGCGCTGCGTGCGGCATGTGTAATCACCTTGTCGCGCACATAGCGGCCGTTCACATAGGCAAACTGGTGGTCAGCGCGTGAGCGGGCTGCATCAGGAATGCCAGCGCGTCCTACCACGGTTACGTTGCCCGATTGGTAATGCACGGCGACGGAGTTTTGCAAAAAGTCGTCGCCCAACAGATCGGTCAAGCGGCGGTCTAGCGCGGCTTGGTATTGTTTGTTCAGGTCTTCACCCGATGCGGCATCCATCGTTTGCGCACGCCATTGCTCCACCAATTTGCCCTCATGCCAAATGGCAAAGCCCACCTCGGGGCGGGTGAGGGCGTGGCGACGCACAGCTTCGACGCAGTGGGCTAGCTCTGTGTTGTCAGTCTTTAAAAATTTGCGGCGTGCGGGTGTGCTGTAAAACAGTTCTTTCACTTCTACCGTGGTGCCTTGTGCCCGGGCGGCAGGTTGCAACTCGCCGCTGCGGCCATCGAGCAACATGGCGCTGTCTTGCGCAGCGGTGCGTGACAGCACTGACAGCTCGGACACCGATTGAATGGCGGCCAGTGCCTCGCCACGAAAGCCCATCGTCCCCACCGATTCCAACTCATTCAAGTTGGTGATCTTGCTAGTGGCGTGGCGCTTCAAGGCCACAGGCAGCTCGTTGGCAGGAATGCCTACCCCGTTGTCTTCCACGCTGATCAAGCGCACACCACCGGCCAGCAAGCGCAGGGTGATTTGTGTGGCTCCGGCATCTAGCGCGTTGTCCACCAGCTCACGGACAACGGATGCAGGTCGTTCGACCACCTCGCCAGCGGCGATTTGGCTGATCAGTTCATCTGGGAGTTCGCGGATAGCGCGTGGGGGTTGAGTAGCAGGGTGCACAGGCTCATTTTAGAGGCAGGGATAATGCTGGCTATGGAATACATCACACTTCTTCTCGACTTCATTCTTCACATCGACCGCTACATCGAGGGCTTTGTGCAAACCTATGGGACTTGGGTCTACGCCTTGCTGTTTTTGATCATCTTTGTAGAGACCGGTTTGGTGGTCATGCCCTTCTTGCCTGGCGACTCGCTGTTGTTTGTGGTGGGTGCCATGTGCGGTGTGGGGTTGATGGACTACGGCTTGTCTGTCGCATTGCTGCTGACAGCAGCAGTGGCAGGTAATCAAACGAATTACACGATTGGCCGTTTCTTTGGCCCCAAGGTGTTTGCGTGGGAAGACTCCAAGTTTTTCAACCGCCGCGCTTTTGATCAAGCCCATGCGTTTTACGAGCGCTACGGTGGCGTGACTTTGATTGCTGCACGCTTCATGCCCTTTGTGCGAACCTTTGCTCCGTTTGTGGCTGGCGTGGCGCAAATGACGCGCCGCAAGTTCACCTTCTTTGACGTCACGGGAGGCGCTTTGTGGGTGGGCGGCATCGTCACCGCAGGCTATTTCTTTGGCAATATTCCGTGGGTGAAGGCCAACCTCGAGAAAATCATTTGGGGTTTGATCTTGGTGCCCAGCGCGCTGGCGGCTTATGGTTCGTGGAAAGCCTCACGCGCGTCACAAGTCAATGCAGAAGCGGCGCAGTCTTAAAAACCACGCTCAGCGCGACGCGTGTCGCGCAACATGAACAAATACAAACTTTCCACTTTGTCGCGTGCCCAAGGTGTTTTGCGCAAAAACTTGAGGCTAGAGCTCACGCTTGGGTCGTGTGTGAAGCAGCGGATGTTGATGCGCTCGCCCAAGCCTTCCCAGCCATAAAAATCAGCCAGCTCGGTGACGAGTGCTTCTAAGGTCTTTCCATGCAAGGGGTTGCGTGGCTGCGCTGTCGTGTTGGTCATGGCTTTAGGTGTTGCGGGTTTTAGCCAGCGGCGGGTTGCGTGAGAAATAGCGTTCAATGCCTTTCATTAGGGCATCGGCCAAGTCGTTCTGGTATTGCGCGCTGATCAATCGTTTCTCTTCTTCAGGGTTGCTGATGAAGGCGGTTTCTACCAATACGCTGGGAATGTCTGGTGCTTTCAAGACGGCAAAGCCTGCTTGCTCTACACGGCCTTTGTGCAGTTTGCCAATATGTTTGATTTGTCCCAGCATCGCGCTGCCGAGTTTGAGACTGTCTTTGATTTGGGCCGTGGTGCTCATATCAAGCAAGGCGCGCTGTAATGCGGCATCTTGGGTTTTGATGTTCAAGCCCCCAATCAAGTCGGCGCGGTTTTCTTGCTTGGCCATCCACTTGGCGGCAGCGCTTGATGCTGCGCCGTCGCTTAAAGCAAATACGCTGGCCCCTTTGGCATCTGGAGTTTGAAACGCGTCGGCATGGATGCTGACGAACAAATCGGCCTGCACGCGTCTGGCTTTTTCAACGCGCTGTTGCAGCGGCACAAAGTAGTCGGCATCACGCGTGAGGTATGCCCGCATTGGCAAGTTGCCGTTCTTGGTTTTGATGGTGGTGTTGTTGATGCGGTCACGCAGGCGGTGCGCAATTTTCAGCACCACATCTTTTTCGCGTGTGCCACTGGGACCTGAGGCTCCCGGATCTTCACCGCCGTGGCCGGGGTCGAGGGCTACGACGATGAAGCGTTCGCCCTCTTGATTTTGATTCACAGACGCGGCGGTGGTGATGGGTGCAGACGCTGAGGAAGCCGCAGGCGTGGCCGGCTCAGAGGCCGCGTTGGGCTTGACCATCAAATCGCCCACTGGGTCGGTATGTGTACCGAGCTTCGATGCGGAAGGGGGCGTAGGAGTTGCCGTCATGGAAGGCGCGTTGTAAGTGGTGCCGCCTTTGAGCTTGTCCACGATCAAAGCTTCAAGCGGGTCGGCCACTTCGGAGGGGTAGAGGTCGAGCACCAAGCGGTGTTGGTACTGTGTGTTACCCGTTCTGACAGGCTGCAAGTTGAACACTTGCGGCTTGACCATACGGCGCAAGTCCAGCACTAAGCGCACAGTTTTATTGGCAAATTGACCCACGCGCACGCCCGTGATGTAGGGGTCGTCTGAGCGCACTTTGCCCACCAGCTCTTTAAGGGCGGGGTTGAGCTCAATGCCTTCAATGTCCACGGCCAAGCGCGGCGGGTTGGCCACAAAGATGGGCACTGTTTTGAGTGCTGTATCGCTTTCAATCGTCACGCGTGTATAGGCCGCAGCGGGCCACACGCGCACGGCCACGATGCTGGCACCCCATGCAATGTCAACACTGCCCAGTAGTAACGCTAGTGAGCCACCTTGCAACAGGGTGCGCCGCTGAATGCCATGTCGGTCTTCAGGGTGGATTGGATCGCTGTGGTGCTGTGTCATCCCAGCAGTTCCTGTCCGCGTGTCGTGAGCGCGTTGATCGTCACTTGGCGTTGTTCGTCGCCAACTACCTCGATATGGAGTTCGAGGTCGGGTGCGGGCATCACGCCTGCGGCGTTTTGTGGCCATTCGCACAGCTTCAGGCCAGCGCTGGCGAAGATGTCGCGAAAGCCTGCGTCCTCCCACTCGCGTGGGTCGCTGAAGCGGTAAAAGTCAAAGTGCCACACCTCGCCCGCATTCACGGTGTAGGGTTCGACCACAGCATAGGTGGGGCTTTTGATGCGGCCCTCAACACCCAAGGCGCGCAGCAGGTGGCGCACAAAGGTTGTTTTGCCCGCGCCCAAATCGCCATGCAAGGCGATGCAAGCATTCAGGTTGGCGTGTGTCAATGCGGCGGCCAGCTGCGTGGCAAACGCAGCGGTGGCGGCTTCATCGGGCCAAACAAGAGTTTTTACAATCACAGCATTACTCAGGCGAATTATTCAAAGGTGTGCGTTGTCTATCGATTACCAATTGTTGCTCAGGCAAATTCAGGCTCTAGGGCAATCACTGGGATTTTCGCAAATTGCGGTGGCCCCTTTGGATTTGTCCTCGGCCGAGCCACATTTGCAGAGTTGGTTAGCCCAAAACTTCCACGGCAGCATGGACTATATGGCCCGCCATGGGGTAAAGCGCGCACGTCCTGCCGAGTTGGTGCCGGGCACCTTGAGCGTATTGACCGCCCGCATGAACTACCTGCCGCGCGACACCGCTGAGGGCTGGCAAGATGCCGAGTGGCAACGCCTGCACAACCCTGCTGAGGCGGTTGTGTCGGTTTACGCCAGAGGGCGTGACTATCACAAGGTGTTGCGCAATCGACTCGACACACTGGCCCAGCAAATTGATGCCTTGTTGGTTGACACCTTAAAGCCCAATGGTTTTGAATACCGAGCCTTTACCGATTCAGCCCCGGTTTTAGAAGCTGAACTGGCCACACGCAGTGGCCAAGGCTGGCGTGGCAAACACAGCTTGGTGCTCAACCGTGAAGCGGGTTCGATGTTTTTCTTGGGCGAGATTTTTCTGAATGTGGCCTTGCCTGCGTCTGAGCCCACCAGCGCGCACTGCGGCCAATGCACTGCTTGCATGGATGTGTGCCCCACACAAGCCATCGTGGCTGAAGGCTTGGTGGATGCGCGCCGCTGCATTTCGTATTTGACGATCGAGCACGAAGGTGCGATTGAAGAAGCGCTGCGTCCCTTGATGGGCAACCACATTTACGGCTGTGACGATTGCCAACTGATTTGCCCTTGGAACAAGTTTGCCCAAAGTTCAAGCTTGCCCGATTTCGATGTGCGTGCGGGCTTGGTGGGGCAGGGCATGGCGCGCTTGTTGGCGTGGACCGAAGAAGAGTTCTTGCGTTACACCGAGGGCAGCCCTATTCGTCGCATTGGTCATGTGCGTTGGTTGCGTAACTTGGCGGTGGCTGCAGGCAATGCGCTTCGGCAAGCCGATGAAGTGGCAATTGACCGTGCGGCATTGTGTCAAGCGCTGCAAGCTCATCTCACGCACCCCAGCGAGGTAGTGCGTGAGCACGTGCAGTGGTCTTTGGCTCAGCAACAATTGTGAGCCAGCGCAGCATTAGCCTTTTGAATCGCCAAGTGACACGTCCCAGTTAACATCAAGTCATGGCTTTTTTTACGCGTTTGCTATTCACGATCTTGGGCATGGCTTTCGCTACGTTATTTGCCGTAGGCGTGTTGTTTTGGTTGGCCTTGTATGTGGCATTTGCCTGTGTGCGTTGGCTGTTGACGGGGCAAAAGCCACAAGTGCTGATGATGTGGCAACAAATCCAAGCAATGCGCAAAGGCATGCAGTCTGGACAAGGAGCTCGCTGGTCTAGGGGGGCTCACACCAGCGACGGGCGATGGCATGAAGAGCAAGGACACACACAGCGTTGGGATGCCAAGTCCGATGTGGTCGAAGATGCGGTTGTACGTGAAATTCAAGACAAGCGGTAACTGCCGAAAGAATGGGTGACGCAGGTTGACCGGCCTTCAATTACTTGACTGTCACGGCCTCACCTCATTTATCTGCTTCTAAGTTTTGCAAAGTGCTGTCGACGTTGCGCACTTGCTTCTTTAATTTCTTAACCCGCATTTGAAATGCACTGTCTTTGTTGGACATTTTTTTATCTTTAAGCGATTTATCTGAGGTTTTTATTTCTGTCGCTTGGGTTTCACATTCATCTGAATCGAGGCCGCTGTGACTTGCTCTATTGGGTATGACCAAGTTTGGATCTGAACGCTCGGTTGTGGTTTTCGAAATCAACTGCCGTTTGCTTGTGATAGATTTTTTCTCGAGGTAGAGTTTGTTTTCTTCTATCGATCGCGAAGCACCAAGGCTTTGGATATTCTGATTGAACTCATCGGCGGTAACCGTCTGGCGGTTGTCCGCATGCGCTAAGTTTTTCAATGCCTGAATGTTGTCTCGAATATGAGACTTTATGTTTGTCAGTGTGTCGTTTGCGGTTAGCTTGTCGTTAGAGACTGGGTAATTTGGTTCTGCTTGTGGTGCGGGTTTGCTAGACGTGAGGTTGACCTCGCTGGAGGAATCTCGATTCACGAGGGAGGGTACAACATCACCCATACCTGAGTCACGAAGAGCTGATGCTTCGTCTTTGATAAATATGTTTTGCGGCAAGACAGCATTGTGAGTCACCAAACTGGTGGTCACGTTGTGCGGAACGCCATTGCGCAAAACTTCATCAGTCACAAGAACTCCAAGCGTTGAACATCTGTAAATAATGATGCTAGCAGCATACGTTGAGCATGAGCATAGACGGTGGTGTCAACGCACGTTGGATGCTGTGGAGGCCAATGCACGATTCGCTTTGACTGCCTGCCCCAACTCAATCACCGCCAGCGCATAGTAGCTACTCCAGTTGTAACGGGTGACCACATAAAAGTTGTCAGTGCCCGCGACATAGCTGGGCGCCTCGTCGCCGTTGAACAGTTCCACCAACGCCAGTTGCCCAGTGTGTTTTAAAGCTTGTTCGTCTAGCACCGCGCCTTTGGCAGTGAAGTTGTTGATGCTGAATGAAGGCAAGATGTCTGGTGCCAGGAGGCTGGTTTTGTCTAAGCGTGCTTCGTCGAAGCTCACGGGGTAGTGGGTGGGCATGCCGGTTTGCCAGCCAAAGGCTTTGAAGTAATGGGCCACCGAACCAATCGCATCCACAGGGCTGTTGCGCAAATCAATGCGGCCATCGCCATCAAAGTCGACCGCAAACTTGGCCACGCTCGACGGCATGAACTGGGGCCAACCCATGGCACCTGCAAAGCTGCCGCTGATGCTGGCATCGCCTTGTTGATGGGCTTGCACCAAAAAATGCCCCAGCTCTGATTTGAAAAACGCTTGGCGTTCAGCTGCGCGTGGGTGTGAGGCAGGGAAGTTGAGGGTGAGCGTGGTCAGGGCATCCAGCACACGGTAGTTGCCCATGTTTTGACCATAAAAGGTTTCCACGCCGATGATGCCCACCACCATTTCAGCGGGCACGCCATAGACTTGTTCGGCGCGGCTGAGAGCGTTTTGGTAAGTTTGCCAAAACTGCGTGCCTGCATCGATGCGGCGTGGCTCGATGAAGCGCTCGCGGTAAGCGCGCCAGTTTTTCGCGGTGGGCAACGCGGGTGGCAATACCATCTTGGGCACACCCTTGAGATATTTCGCTTGGCTGATTTGCTCGCGTACCCATGTTTTGGGCAGGCTGTACTGCTGGGCCAGCTCGTCCGCTAGGGTCATGGCCTCTGCGGTTTTTCCATAGGCGGGGCCGTGCGTAGAGGCTTTGTGTGCTGCTGCTTTATGGTGCGCCGCTGAGCGAGCTTTCGTATGTGGTTTGGTGGCAGCATGGCCCGTCAATGCCGCCAGTAGTAAAAACACGGCGGTGAATTGACGTAACGCAAGACTGGGCTGCAAAGCCATATAAAACGGGGGGTGATGTGGTTTCACGCTGTGTTTGCAAGGGAAAAAGCAAGGTCTACATGGTAAGCTGACTTGAAGAAGAACCGAGGCAGATGAGATGAGCAAAACAGGTTATTACACACATCCCCTGTGCATGAAGCACGAGATGGGCGAGGGGCACCCCGAGTGCCCTGAACGACTCAGTGCCATTCAAGATCGCTTGCTCATCAGCGGGGTGGATTTGGGTCTCACAGCCATAGAGGCGCCCGAAGCGCCTTTGGCCGACATTGAGCTGGCGCACGACCGTATGTACATCGCGTCCTTGCGTGGGTTGTCCGATCAATTGGTGGAAGACATGGCCGCTGGCGGCCCCGCTTATGGCCACTTGGATTCCGACACCAACATCAATAGCTTCACTTGGAAAGCTGCCTTGGCCTCAGCAGGCGCCGCCGTCGCCGCGACGGATGCGGTGATCGCGGGTGAGTTGGCCAACGCGTTTTGCGCTATTCGTCCGCCCGGCCATCACGCCACGCGTAACAAAGCAGGCGGTTTTTGCTTTTTCAACAACATTGCCATTGCGGCCAAGTACGCGCTTGAGCGCCACGGCTTAAAGCGTGTCGCAGTGGTGGACTTTGATGTGCACCATGGCAACGGCACGGAAGACATCCTCAGTGGTGATGAGCGCGTATTGATGGTCAGCTTCTTCCAACACCCGTTCTATCCCCACAGTGGCACCGAACATCCCGCTGCCAATATGCTCAACATTCCGGTGCCAGCCTATACCAAGGGCATGGAAGTGCGTGACTTGATTGAGACGCATTGGGTGCCTCGTCTAGAAGAATTCAAGCCCGAGATGATTTTCATCAGCGCTGGCTTTGATGCTCACCGCGAAGACGACATGGGCCAAATGGGGTTGACCGAGCAAGACTACGCTTGGATCACCCATCGCTTGCGTGACATTGCGGCGCGTCATGCCAAAGGGCGCATCGTGTCTTGCCTTGAAGGCGGGTACGATTTGAGTTCGCTGAGTCGCAGCGTTGAAGCGCATGTGCGCGTATTAGCCGATATTTAATCCATGAATGAATTGCAAGAATTGTTGCTGGACCTGCAAAGTCCAGCGATAGCGTTAGAGCTCGCCGGCTTGGCAATATGTTTGGTTGTGGCTTGGGCCTTGAGTTGGGGTTTGGGGCGACGTTACACAGGGCAGAGTTCGATCTTGTTTGGCCGTCGTTTGTTGGACGGTGTTTTATTTCCTGCATTGGCTTTGGTATTTACCTACGGTTTGAAGCTGGGCTTGATGAAGTTGCAGCGGGTGTCGGTGCTCAAGGTGGCCCTGCCAGTGTTGGTGTCGCTGGTGCTGATTCGACTGATTGCGCGCGTGTTAGCGGCTGTATTTCCTAATTCACGCGGCGCGCGTGCCATTGAACAAATCGTGTCTTGGTTGGCTTGGGGTTTGGTCGTGCTCTGGGTCACGGGGTTGTGGGGCCCCATGATGGACGAGCTCGACGGCTTGGATTTCATGTTGGGCAAAACGCGCATCAGCATCTCCCACATCTTGGAAGTGGTGCTCACCTCTGGCTTTGCGCTGGTGCTAGCGCTGTGGCTATCGGCCACGATTGAGCAGCGTGTCCTCACGCGTGCGTTTGATGACTTATCGATGCGCAAAGTGGCGTCCAATGCCATGCGCGTGTTGCTGCTGGTCATCGGCACCTTGTTTGCCTTGTCTTCCTTAGGCTTTGACTTGACAACGCTTTCTGTGGTGGGCGGCGCATTGGGCGTGGGTATTGGTTTTGGCTTGCAAAAACTCGCAGCCAACTATGTGAGCGGCTTTGTCATCTTGCTGGAGCGCTCGCTGCGTATCGGTGATTTTGTGCGTGTGGATGGTTTTGAAGGCCGCGTGACCGACATCAAAACCCGCTATACCTTGGTGCGCGCCAGTAATGGTAGCGAATCGGTGGTGCCTAACGAGTTGCTGCTGTCGCAGCGCGTAGAAAACTTATCGTTAGAAAGCCGGCATCTCTTGCAAACTTGCACTTTTTGGGTGGGGCTGGAGAGTGACGTCGAGCGCGTGCAAGCGCTTTTGATACAGGCGGCCTTGAGTGTGGAATGGGTGTTGCCCATGCCTGCGCCGCTTCCTTTGTTGGCTGAAGTGGCGCCTCAAGGCTTGCGGTTCAATTTGAATTTCTGGATGGAAGATCCAGTGAATGGGCAATCGTTGACGCGTTCACGCGTCAACATCGCTGCGCTGAGCGCTTTGCGAGCGTCTGGTGTGGTGCTGGTGCATTCGCCTCAAGAGGTGGTTTTGCGCTATCCCGCCTAAGTTTTACCTAGGGACTTCCCTAAAAAAGCACGGTCGTTCGATAAAATACGTTCTTTGATCTCTACAATGTTACGTTTACGTAAACGTCAATCTGTTTAATTCTAAAAATTGGAGCTTTTGCCATGAAAGTTTTGGTCGCTGTCAAACGCGTGGTGGACTACAACGTCAAGGTCCGCGTCAAGTCGGACAACTCGGGCGTTGACATTGCGAACGTCAAAATGAGCATGAACCCCTTTGACGAAATCGCGGTCGAAGAAGCCGTGCGCCTCAAAGAAAAGGGCGTGGTCACCGAAGTGATCGCTGTCTCTTGTGGCGTCACCCAGTGCCAAGAAACCTTGCGTACTGCGATGGCCATCGGCGCAGACCGTGGCATCTTGGTCGAGACCGCTGAAGAGCTGCAACCTTTGGCTGTGGCCAAACTGCTCAAAGCTTTGGTGGACAAAGAGCAACCAGGTCTGGTGATCTTGGGTAAACAAGCGATTGACGATGATTGCAACCAAACAGGTCAAATGTTGGCGGCCTTGGCGGACATGCCCCAGGCCACATTTGCCTCGAAGGTCGAGTTGACGGCCGACAAAGCCAGCGTGACCCGCGAAGTCGATGGCGGTTTGGAAACCCTCTCTGTCAGCTTGCCAGCGGTCATCACCACTGACTTGCGTTTGAATGAACCACGCTATGTGACCTTGCCCAACATCATGAAGGCCAAGAAAAAGCAACTCGATGTGTTCAAGCCTGAAGACCTCGGCGTGGACGTGGCCCCTCGCATCAAGACCCTCAAAGTGATGGAGCCTGCCAAGCGCAGCGCCGGCATCAAAGTGCCAGACGTCGCCACTTTGGTGGAGAAGCTCAAGAACGTGGCAAAAGTTATCTAAGGAAAAACGACCATGACATCCCTCGTTATTGCAGAACACGACAACGCCTCCATCAAAGGCGCTACTTTGAACACCGTCACAGCCGCAGCCGCTATTGGCGCTGACGTGCATGTGCTGGTGGCTGGCCACAACGCTGGCGCAGCCGCTGCTGCTGCCGCGCAAATCGCTGGCGTGAGCAAAGTCATTCACGCCGATGGCGCAACGCTCGAAGCTGGTTTGGCTGAGAACGTGGCAGCCCAAGTGTTGGCCATTGCTGGTAACTACACACACATCTTGTTTCCCGCCACAGCCAACGGCAAAAACGTGGCTCCTCGCGTGGCTGCCAAGTTGGACGTGGGCCAAATCAGCGACATCACCAAAGTGGACAGCCCAGACACGTTTGAGCGCCCCATCTACGCAGGTAACGCCATTGCCACTGTGCAATCAAGCGATGCCGTCAAAGTCATCACCGTGCGCACCACAGGTTTTGATGCTGCTGCTTCAACTGGTGGCTCAGCCGCTGTAGAAACTGCAGCCGCCGCGAATGACTCCGGCAAGAGCAGCTTTGTGGGCCGTGAAGTCACCAAGAACGACCGTCCAGAACTGACCGCCGCCAAGATCATCGTGTCGGGTGGCCGTGCGTTGGGCAGTTCAGAGAAGTTTGACGAAGTCATGATTCCACTGGCCGACAAGCTCGGTGCTGCCATTGGTGCAAGCCGCGCTGCGGTGGACGCGGGCTATGCTGCCAACGACTTGCAAGTGGGTCAAACCGGCAAGATTGTTGCGCCTCAGTTGTATGTGGCTTGCGGTATCAGCGGAGCCATTCAACACTTGGCCGGTATGAAAGACAGCAAGGTCATCGTGGCCATCAACAAAGACCCAGAAGCGCCGATCTTCAGCGTGGCAGACTTCGGCCTAGAGGCTGATTTGTTTGTTGCAGTGCCAGAGCTGGTCGCAGCGCTTTAATCCTTCTGTGAAAAGGCACTCTTCGGGGTGCCTTTTTTTGCATTGAATTTTGGAGACTTAAAACATGAGTTACATCGCCCCCATCAAAGACATGGTGTTCAACATGGAACACTTGGCAGGCCTCGAACAAGTGGCCCAAATTCCTGCGTTCGAAGACATGGGCGTAGAAACCGCCCAAGCCGTGCTCGAAGAATGCGCGAAGTTGAACGAGTCTGTGCTCGTGCCGTTGAACTGGGAAGGCGACAAGAACCCATCGTTCTTCAAAGACGGCCATGTCACCACCACACCTGGTTTCAAAGAAGCCTACCAACAGTACTGCGAAGGCGGCTGGCAAAGCTTGCAACACCCTGCAGACTTCGGCGGTCAAGGCTTGCCCAAGACCATTGGTGCGGCGTGCGGCGAAATGCTCAACTCAGCCAATATGAGCTTTGCCTTGTGCCCCATGTTGACCGATGGCGCGATCGAAGCATTGCTCACGGCTGGCTCTGACGAGTTGAAAGCTACATACCTCGAGAAGCTCATCTCGGGTGAGTGGACTGGCACGATGAACTTGACCGAGCCACAAGCGGGCTCTGACTTGGCTGCTGTGCGCACCCGCGCAGAGCCACAGCCAGACGGCACCTACAAAGTATTCGGCACCAAGATTTACATCACCTACGGTGAACACGACATGGCCGAGAACATCATTCATTTGGTGTTGGCGCGTGTGCAAGGCGCGCCTGAAGGCGTGAAGGGCATCAGCTTGTTTGTGGTGCCAAAGTTCATGGTCAACAAAGATGGTTCTTTGGGCGCACGCAACGATGTGCATTGCGTGAGCATCGAACACAAGATGGGCATCAAAGCCAGCCCCACAGCGGTGTTGCAGTATGGCGACCACGGTGGTGCACTTGGTTTCTTGGTCGGCGAAGAAAATCGTGGCCTCGAATACATGTTCATCATGATGAACGCAGCCCGTTACGCCGTTGGTGTGCAAGGCATTTCGATTGCCGAACGTGCCTACCAAAAGGCAGTCGCTTTCTCACGCGACCGCGTGCAAAGCCGCCCTGTGGATGGCAGCATGAAAACCAGCGCGCCCATCATTCACCACCCCGATGTGCGCCGCATGTTGATGACCATGCGTGCTTACACCGAAGGCTGCCGTGCCATGGCCACGGTGGCTGCGGCGGCTTATGACGCATCGCACCACCACCCAGATGCCGACACGCGCAAAGACAACTTGGCGTTCTATGAATTCTTGGTGCCATTGGTCAAAGGCTTCAGCACGGAGATGAGTTTGGAAGTCACCAGCCTGGGCGTACAAGTGCACGGCGGCATGGGCTTCATCGAAGAAACGGGCGCGGCGCAGTACTACCGCGACGCGAAAATTTTGACGATTTACGAAGGCACAACAGCGATTCAAGCCAACGACTTGATCGGCCGTAAAACAGGTCGTGACGGTGGCCAAACCGCCAAAGGCATTGCAGCGCAAATCGCCAACACCGAAGCCGACTTACTCAAGAGCGGCAGCGCCAACGCCAAGGCGATGGCTGCACGTTTGAAAGCAGCACGCGAAGCCTTCTTGAATGTGGTCGACTTCGTGGTGGCAGGCGCCAAAGCCAGCCCCAATGCCGTGTTTTCAGGCAGCGTGCCTTACCTGATGCTCACTGGCAACTTGGTGGCTGGTTGGCAAATGGGCCGCGCATTGTTGGTGGCTGAGGCTGAACTGGCCAAAGGCAACGACGCAGTATTCATGCAATCCAAAATCACCACTGCACGTTTCTATGCCGACCACATCCTGACCAAAGTGCCAGGCATGCGCGACAGCATCGTGGACGGTGCGGATAGCGTGACTGAGTTGGCGCTCGACGCGTTCTAAGTTTCAATCGTCACAAAAACTTGCAATCAATCTCAGGGCACTTCACGTGCCCTGAACTTTCTAAAGGGTCTGATATGTCGCGTTTGCCTCCGGTTTTGCAGTCTCTCAAGTTCCCTGTCATCGCTTCACCTTTGTTCATCATCAGCAATCCCAAGTTGGTAATTGCGCAGTGCAAAGCCGGTGTGGTGGGCTCTATGCCTGCGCTCAATGCGCGTCCTGCTGAACAGCTAGAAGATTGGTTAATTGAGATTACCGAGGCACTGGCTGCCCATAACCGTGAGCATCCAGATCAACCAGCAGCGCCCTTTGCCATCAACCAAATCGTGCACAAAAGCAATGACCGCTTAGAGCACGACATGGCCTTGTGTGTGAAGTACAAGGTGCCGATCATCATCACTTCGCTTGGTGCGCGTGAAGATGTCAATGCAGCTGCCCATAGCTACGGTGGCATCGTGTTGCACGACATCATCAACAACAAGTTCGCCAAGAAGGCGATTGAAAAGGGCGCAGACGGTCTCATCGCAGTTGCGGCTGGCGCAGGTGGTCATGCGGGGGTGAAGAGCCCGTTTGCCTTGATTCAAGAAATTCGCGAATGGTTTGATGGGCCAATAGCCCTAAGTGGTTCGATTGCCACCGGCGGTGCCGTGTTGGCGGCGCAAGCGATGGGCGCAGACTTTGCCTACATTGGCTCAGCCTTCATTGCCACCGAAGAGGCGCGTGCCGCAGATGACTACAAACAAGCTGTGGTGGATGGCACCTCCGACGATATCGTGCTGAGCAATTTGTTCACAGGTGTGCACGGCAACTACTTAGCCCCGTCTATCCGCAATGCGGGCTTGGACCCAGAGAACTTGCCAGAGAGTGACCCTAGCAAAATGAATTTTGGTGGCGGCGCTCAAAAAGCGTGGAAAGATATTTGGGGTTGTGGGCAGGGCATAGGTGCAGTGAAGGCTGTTGTCCCTGCATCGGAATTAATCGCTAGACTCAAGCGTGAATACGAATCGGTAAAACAAAAATTGCAGTGAGTTAGATTAAAAAGTAATTCGAATGAATTTGGTTTTCCATTGGGCAGAAAAACTAGCTCGCGGTTGCGGATGGTTTGCTTTATGTGTGGGTGTTTTGCTAGGTGGAGCTTTTGGTTTTGCAACGCAGCTTAGCGTATCGTTGGATCCCAATTTGATTCATCAAGTGTTAACGCATTTTTTGTTTGGTCATCTGCCTACTTTTTTAGTTTCATCATTTGTCTTATTGCGAGTTAGCTTTCAACTCACCACAGAGTCTGAAATGAGAGTTGATTGGGTGCAGGGTCAGCAGGCTGCTGCATACAGTTTGGCTTGTGCACTCGTCTGTCTGATGGCCTGGGTGTGGTTCTTTTTATCTGCCATGCTTGGATGCTGGCTTGGAATGATGTTTGCCTTGAATGGGTATGCAATGCCTGTCTGGGACGCTTTTTGGTTTGACTTTGATTTGTCACACTTGTTTCACGCTGCATTGAGGATGCTACTGCTCGCACTTTCATTGAGCGTGATGACATTGGTTGAGGTGTTTTTTTTGCAAGCACGTCGCCACCAACTAGGATTGTTAATGTCACGGTTTATGACAATAGGTATGTTCTTGATCGTGGCGATTGAATTGTTAGACGTAACTCTGATGTAACGGGAAAAACCATGTTTGAAGTTGATGCATCGAAACGTACTTTTCGCTGGCGTATTGCATTGTCGGTACTATCCATATGCTTGACCTTGGGTTATTTGGCACATCTCAAAGGCATATTTGAGTCTAGGTTAGTGCTACGGATAGAAACTGATTCAGCGGTTGGCTTGTATGAGGGAATGAAAGTCACCTATAAAGGTTTTGAATTAGGGCGTATGACTCAGCTGGTTTTGACGCCTCAAGGTGAAGTAAAAGGGGAATTACAAATCCGACCCCAACATTCGACGTTTTTCACGGCGGGGGCTGTTTTGAAGCTCTCTAAAGAAAAAATCGTCACTTCTGAGTTGGTGTTGGTCCGTGATGAATCTCAAGCGACGCTTTTAGCGCCGATGTCTCACATAAAAATCGTGAAGGACGATGTAACTGCAGATGTTACAAAGCGTTTAGATCCCTTACTGCAAAAGCTTCAGCAACTTTTGACGCAAATGGCGGATCCTGATGAGGGGGTTCAAGCCAGTTTGGGACAGTCGCGAAAGGTCATGATTCAAACTGTTCAGACCCTCGAACTTACAAGCCATGCCATGAAGCAGTTGAGTGATGAGAAAAACGGCTTGCCTGCAGTGCTAGGTAAAACACGCGACACGATGGTGGAGTTGGAGAAGTCACTGGTACAGACACAAAAAACGATGGGCAATGCAGATCGGCTGATTCAAAATGTCGATCACACCGTGAGTGACGTTAAATCTGCTCCCGTCTATCAGTGGCTAGTTCCTAAAAAGTCAGAGCAGAAGTCACCCTGACTCATCGAGCCCCCTCGCCAACCAGTGCGTAAGGCGCCCAGTAGGTAGGGTGCGCATACATTGGTGTTTGCATCAAGCTCAACATAGACTGGCGCAAAGCCTGCGCACGGCTGATTTGGGGTTGGTTTTTGTAGACCTCAAATGTTTTTGTTGTCAAACGCATCGCACTTTCGCTCTCGACCGACCAATGCGTCACTAGCAAGCTTCTGCCACCAGCGTAGAAAAATCCACGTGCTAGCCCCGATAAAGCTTCTTCGACTTTTCCATCTGCACCCGCTGTATTGCAAGCGGATAGGACTACCCAATCTGCATTCAATCTAAGACCCATCACATCTTCAAGTGTAAGTAAGGGTGAGCTATTAGGCTCTGACACGGCTGACATAGCGAGTGCAGGTTGTTCCAATTTGGGAAGATCGCCAGGAAGAAGGCCATGTGTTGCGAATACGATGATTTGTCTTTCAGCCAATGAGTTGTTGTCGCTGGCTTTGATGACGGAATCGCGCGTGGCATCTTTGCCTAAATAAATGTCTGTTGTGGCATTTGCATTCAGAACTTTGGCAAGTGCTAGCACCTCATCCTTGGTTTCAGGCAGAGGTGGCAGTGTGGCGTATTGAAGTTGATCGACAGCATTTTTTTCCAAATCGCCACGTGCAGAACGTTTGGTTAGAACCGAGCGAACAGCGTGCTTGTCGCTGTTGCTTGCTTCGTTGAGTGCAAAGGTCGGGTCACCCCAAGCCATAAGTGGTTTGGTGCCTGATGGCGTTTTACTCAGTTGTTTGAGTGCGACCCATGCATTAGGCGACGACACATGACTGATGGCCATGTCACGAATCAACCAAGGTGCTTGGGCGTAGTCGTTCTTGTTCCAAGGTTGTTTGACCAGAACTGCAAATGGAAGTTGTCCCAACGCGCCTGATGTGGCGACGATGAGATGCTCTTTGCCTGTTAATAGATCTTCAATCGGTCCCAACAGCTGTTGATAGAGCCTGTAGGACTCATCAAATCGAAATTTAGGGGCTTTAGGCCCAAGATCAGCTACATCGAGTGTTGTCCGAATCGATTTGACCAACTGGGCAATTTGCTGCTTGTTCAGTGTGCTGCGCTGCAACCGCGTTTTTCCATCTTTCGAAATTCCAAAAATGTATGTTTCACCATCCATGGGTACCAAACTAACAAACACATCTTTGGGCGAAAGTAGGTTTGCAATTTCGTTGGGTGTTGGCGCCTTAGGTTGCAGCAGCTGAAAGTATTCCGGAAACTCTTTTTGAATCTGAGATTTGTATGTTTTTCTCAAGCCTTCAAGTTCGATCACACGCTGACGCATAGTCTTGACAACCTCAGGTGTGAGTCGTTGTTGTTGTGATTCGCCCGCTTGAGAAACGATATAGCCGTAAAGTGTGGTGAGTTCAGTTTTTGCGTCTTGGTCAAGTCTGGCAACTTCACCCAATCCCGGCTTTTTAATGGCTGCGCGTGCAGCGGCTTCTGAAATGGCCTGCTGGACACCAGAGGCCATTAAATGTGTCGAAGCGGCAAATGCTTTGCCTGCAGCTTCGGGATTTGACGCTTGCGTGTTTGCCAGCAAGCGAATATATGTTTTGTAAATATCTTGTCGAAGCGATAAGCGAAATGGCGACTCTTCGAATTGAGTGGACAGGGTGTCAGGCGCACTCAAATCTCGCACAGCTTGCTCAAGTTCTGTCAGGGCTAGCTCTTGCTGTGATTTGTCTTGCGCCAATGACATGCCATACAAACCACGTTTGAAGGCGGTGAAGTAGTGATTCGCACCGAAGTTGTTGCTGGCCCAATCTAGCGTGCCCTTAAACATTTCGGCGGCATCACTTGCTCTGCCATTGTTTAGAAGCGTTAACCCTCTCAAGTCCACCATTCTCGCGATTGGCTTGATCCGTACATTGCTGCCAATAGCACTGTCAATGCTGTCGAACTCTTGCATGGCATCTTTCCAGCGGCCTTGTGCAATCAAACCTTTGTTGATGCGCATGCGTGTCCAAACGGATTGTGCAGTTGCATCAGAAAGTCCGGACTTGAGTTGAACGCTGCGAACCATTTGCGCAACTCGTAGAGAATCGTTGTAACGTCCTTGTGCGAAATACAAGTCGGAAACCCAACGGTAAAAGAAGACCATTTGATCTTCCGTAAATTGGTAATTTTTATATATAGCCAGTGCTTCACGCAAAGACTCTTCAGCTTCGAAAAGACGGCCAGCATTTATTTGAGCGACTGCTACTTCTACGGCAGAGCTTGCGTGCCAAGACCTTCCGTATTGCACTTGTCGTGCAGGCGCTAGATTTTCCCATTGACGCAATTCAAGCCCTTTCGCTTGCGCTGTTTTGGCGGCATCAATCGACGCATCGAAGTGTCCCTGACGTATCAGCAGACGAGCTTTGGTTTTATAGAACTCCATCTCTGCGCGAATCGACCAGTAACCAATGGCATTGCTTCTGAATCGGCCGAACTCGCGCGCAATCATGGGCTCAGCTTCGTCTAATAATGCTTTTGCTTTTTTGAGTTGATGCTCTTCAATGTAGCCTTCGGCGAGGCGAGCGCGTACACGAACCATGTGCACTGGGTGCGTTTGCTGACGCAACACTTCCTCCATCAAAGCGAAACCTTCGGCTGTGTTGCTAGATGAATTCATCAAAAATGACCCAAGCGTCCACTTCGCATCGATGCCTGGAGATGCGGCTAACCAAGCGCGAAGGACGCGCTCTCGTTCGTTGGGGTCACCTAAACGAAAGGCGGCGGCATCACGTGCTTGGTACCACTGATCGAGTGAGTTGTAAGTGAGTCCCTCAGGTTGTGGTTGCTGAAGCAACGTGCGCAGCTCTTGCGCCTCGGCTGGAGATATTTTTTGAAGTGCCGTGAGTTCCTGCGCATGTAAAGCGACGCTGGCAAATATGCAGCAGAGAAATGCGCTGCAGCAGCGATTGATCAAACGATGGAGGTGTGGCGTCAGCATGTTCATTTGATAAGCATACCAATTGCCAAAGCAAATGGGGAGTGGTTTTTACGACGCCCATGAAAAACGCCCAGTCAGAACTGGGCGCTTTTATTAATCAATAAGGATCAACGAAGTACCAGAACTGGCACACTGGCGTGCGTCAAGACTTGTTGTGTTTCGCTGCCCAACAGCAAACGCTTGATGCCACGGCGACCGTGTGAAGCCATCACGATCAAATCTACTTTGTGTTTTTTCGCAGCGGCAATCAGTGCATCAGAGACAATGTCAGACTTGACGACCACGGCCTTGGCGGTCACGCCTTTGGCTTTGGCAGCTTTCAGCACAGCGTCCAACACTTTTTGAGCACCGTCAGTCCAGCCTGTCTCAATTTTGGAAATCTCAGTGGCAGACAAAGGCAACGAGCCTTCGAAGTAGCTTTGTGGGTAACGTGGTGTCACTTTGACGGCAATCAATTCAGCGCCACTCAAAGCAGCCAGTTCGATGGCGCTAGAAATGGCTTTCTTTGACAATGTCGAGCCGTCGGTGGCCACCAAAATTCGTTTGTACATAAACTGCTCCTTTTGTTGATTTCGCATTGAGCTTACTCTGTTTGGCTGCGAGGGTTTTGACCCAAGTCAAGTTCAGATCAGGGCGAACCGTTAGGCTATGGACCTTATGCATTCAGATTCTTCGATGGCTGTTTTGCTGGATGACCGCCAAGAGTGGTTGCGATTCAGCCAACCGCACAAAGTCAAAAACTCCCAAGATAGCGGTGACAACTGGGATTCCCATGTGGTGATTCAAGGCATGCACTGTGCCGCTTGTGCCTTCACGGTGGAAGAGGCATTGCTCACTGTGCCGGGCGTCCGCTCTGCCGAAGTCAATGCGTCGACACACCGCGCCAAAGTGGTGTGGTCAGCGGATGTGGTCAAACCTTCCGAATGGATAGCCGCCATTGCCAAAGCAGGCTATGGCGCACTTCCTGCTGCTGACAGTAGCTTGCGCCAAGCGCGCCACGAAGAAGGTCGCCGCGCCCTGTGGCGTTGGTTGGTCGCTGGCTTTTGCATGATGCAAGTCATGATGTACGCCTATCCCGCATACGTGGCGCAAGACGGCGACATCACTCCCGATATGGTTTTTTTATTGCGCTGGGCTTCATGGGTGCTGTCGTTGCCAGTCGTCTTATTTTCGTGCGGACCCTTCTTCAGCAATGCTTGGCGTGACATTCGTGCGCGTCGTGTGAGCATGGATTTGCCGGTGGCGCTGGGCATGGCAATCACGTTCTTGCTCAGCACGGTTGCCACGTTTGAGCCGAATGGCATGTTTGGTGCTGAGGTGTATTACGACTCGCTCACCATGTTCGTGTTCTTCTTGCTCACAGGCCGGTGGCTTGAGCTGCGTGTGCGCGACCGCACGGCGGGCGCTCTGGAAACCTTGATGAACCGCTTGCCCAACAGTGTGGAGCGTCAGCTGCCAAATGGTGAGTTTGAGCGCGTGGCCGTTCGCCGTGTGCTGGTAGGCGATGTGATTCGTGTGTCGCCTTCAGAAAGTTTTCCTGCAGACGGTGTCATTCTGCAAGGCCAGACCTTGGCGGATGAGGCCTTGCTCACCGGCGAGTCACGTCCGCAAGCTCGTGCAGTGGGTGACTCGGTAGTGGCGGGTAGCCACAACCTGAGCGGCATCGTCACCGTGCGGGTGGTGCAAGTGGGCGAGGGTACGCAGTTCTCGCAAATCGTGTCCTTGATGGAAAACGCTTCGCTACAAAAGCCGCGCTTGGCCCAGTTGGCAGACCGAATTGCCAAACCTTTCTTAATTGGGGTGTTGGTGCTGGCTGCGTTGTCCGCTGTGTATTGGTGGCCTACCAATCCCGGCCACGCCTTGATGGTGGCGGTGGCGGTGCTGGTGGTCACGTGCCCTTGTGCTTTGTCTTTGGCGACACCGGCTGCGATGTTGGCGGCTGCTGGCAACCTCGCACGCCACGGGGTGCTGGTTCGTAACCTGCAAGCCCTAGAGTCCTTGGCTGAGATTGACACGGTAATTTTTGACAAAACCGGCACGCTCACCCAAGACGGCCAACGCATCACGCAGGTCATCACAGCGGAGGGTGTGGCACCTGAATACGCCTTGCGCTTAGCAGCCGCATTGGCCAAGCATTCCTTGCATCCTTTGTCGCGCGCTTTGGTTAAAGCACAAGAAGCGTCAGGGCAGGTTGATGCTGTGCAAGCGCAAGATGTAAACGAAATGATTGGTCTTGGCTTAGAGGCACATGTGGATGGCTTGTTGCGCTTGGGTTCTGCCAAATTTTGCTCACCAAAAACTAAGGGAATACCCGACAAAGCCAGTGTTTGCCAAGTACACTTATGCACTGAAAACGAGTGGCTAGCCAGCTGGCAACTGTCTGAAGATGTCCGTGCTGATGCGGTGCAAACCGTGCAAGCGCTGAAAAGTCTGAATCTGGATGTGTGGTTGTTGTCTGGCGATCGGCCTGAGTCAGCCCAGCTTGTGGCCCAAGAAGTGGGCATTACCCAAGCATTTGGGGCGTGTACACCGCAAGACAAGCTCTCTCGCATGCAAGCTGCGCAGTCGCAAGGCGCGCGGGTCGCAATGGTGGGGGATGGTCTGAATGACGGCCCTGTCTTAGCTGGTGCGCATGTGTCCATGGCATTTGGTAATGCAGTGCCCTTGGCTCAGTCCAAATCGGACTTGGTCTTGATGGGCGGCAGCTTGTTGGTGGTGGCGCAAAGCGTTAAGTTGGCCAGACACACCCTGCGGGTGGTCAAGCAAAACTTAGTGTGGGCTGCTGCTTACAACGCTTTGTGCGTGCCGTTGGCGGTGGTGGGTTTGTTGCCTGCGTGGCTGGCTGGACTTGGCATGGCGCTGAGCTCGTTGTGGGTCGTACTGAACTCTTTGCGACTCACCAAAGGATTTTGATGGATATCTTGTATTTGTTGATCCCGCTGTCAGTGCTTTTGGTGCTTTTTATATTGGGTGGCCTCTGGTGGGCCATTCACAAAGGCCAATTTGACAGCGTGGAGCAAGAAGGCGAGCGTATTCTTCGAGACGATTGATTTGAATCAATAACTCCTTGGAGTTATTTGAGGATACTGGTTTGAAAAATGAAAGGTGACCGATGAACTCATCACAGCACGCTGTTTACAACGACTCAGTTGTACGGCAGTTTTCCATCATGGCGGTGGTTTGGGGTGTGGTTGGCATGTTGGTAGGCGTGATCATCGCTTCTCAACTCGCTTGGCCAGAACTGAACTTTGGTATCCCTTGGTTGACTTACGGCCGTCTGCGTCCGTTGCACACCAATGCGGTGATCTTTGCGTTCGGCGGTTCTGCGCTGTTCGCCACCAGCTACTACGTGGTGCAGCGCACCTGCCACACAGCTTTGTTTTTGCCTAAGCTGGCTTCCTTCACCTTCTGGGGTTGGCAGTTGGTGATCTTGGCTGCAGCTATCAGCTTGCCTTTGGGTTTCACACAAGGTAAGGAATACGCTGAGCTCGAGTGGCCCATCGACATTTTGATTGCTGTAGTGTGGGTTGCCTACGCTGTGGTGTTCTTCGGTACCGTCGGTACACGTAAGGTCAAACACATCTACGTGGCCAACTGGTTCTACGGTGCGTTCATCATTGCAGTGGCTTTGTTGCACATCGTCAATAGCGCTGCGATTCCTGCAGGCATGATGAAGTCTTACTCTGCTTACGCTGGCGCACAAGATGCGATGGTGCAGTGGTGGTACGGCCACAACGCAGTGGGCTTCTTCTTGACGGCCGGCTTCTTGGGCATGATGTATTACTTCATCCCTAAACAAGCGGGTCGCCCTGTGTACTCGTATCGTTTGTCGATTGTTCACTTCTGGGCTTTGATCTTCACTTACATGTGGGCGGGTCCTCACCACTTGCATTACACCGCTTTGCCTGACTGGACTCAGTCCGTCGGTATGGTGTTCTCCTTGGTGTTGTTGGCTCCCAGCTGGGGCGGCATGATCAACGGCATCATGACCTTGTCTGGCGCATGGCACAAACTGCGTGATGACCCTATCCTGCGCTTCTTGATCGTGTCTTTGTCGTTCTACGGCATGTCCACCTTCGAAGGCCCCATGATGGCCATCAAAACTGTGAACGCGTTGAGCCACTACACAGACTGGACCGTCGGCCACGTGCATTCAGGTGCTTTGGGTTGGGTGGGCTTGGTGTCCATGGGTTCGATCTACTTCTTGATTCCTAAGTTGTTCGGCCGCAAGGAAATGTTCAGCGTCAAGGCCATCGAAGTTCACTTCTGGTTGGCCACCATCGGTATCGTGTTGTACATCGCTGCGATGTGGATTGCCGGTGTGATGCAAGGTTTGATGTGGCGCGCTATCAACGCCGACGGCACATTGACATACACCTTCGTTGAGTCTGTCAAAGCCACTTATCCGTTCTACGTGATTCGTGTGTGCGGTGGTCTGCTGTACTTGAGCGGCATGATCATCATGTTGTGGAACGTTGCAAAGACAGCTCTCGGCGGTCAAACCGTTAGCGTTGCCATTCCAGCACCTGCACACGCCTGAGGAGAAATAAATGTCTGATAACAATTCCAAAGGCTTCTCCCACGCTAGCGTGGAGACCAATAACTTTTTGATGATCGTGTTGATCTTGATCGCGGTCGCCTTCGGCGGCTTGGTTGAGATCGTGCCTTTGTTTTTCCAAAAATCCACCACTGAACCTGTGACCGGCGTGAAGCCTTTGACAGCGTTGCAGTTGGCGGGGCGCGATGTGTACATCCGCGAAGGTTGCTACAACTGCCATTCACAAATGATCCGTCCTTTCCGGGCAGAGACACTGCGCTACGGTCACTATTCAGTAGCAGGCGAGTCTGTGTATGACCACCCCTTCCAATGGGGCAGCAAGCGCACAGGTCCAGACTTGGCTCGCGTAGGCGGCAAGTACAGCGACGAATGGCACCGTGTTCACTTGAACAACCCACGTGATTTGGTGCCTGAGTCCAATATGCCTGCATATCCTTGGCTGACCACCGCGTTGGTCGATGCCGATGCATTGCCAGCACACATGAAGGCTTTACGCACAGTGGGTGTGCCATACACGGATGAAGAAATCGCTAAGGCGACAGAAGAAGTCACGGGTAAAACTGAGATCGAAGCTGTTGTTGCTTTCCTCCAATCTCTGGGCCTTGCGCTCAAATAAGGAGACTCATCCATGGATGTCAACGATCTGCGAATCATCACCACGGTGCTTTCATTCACGGTATTCATCGGCATCATGGTGTGGGCTTTTTCTCGACGTAACAAAGAAGATTTTGAGGCAGCATCGAAGCTGCCCCTCGATCAAGACTAAGGCCTAGAGGTCTTTGTAAAGGAATCGAATCATGAGTGATTTCACAAGTAATTTTTGGTCGATCTTCGTATCTGCCATCTCCATTTTGGGCATCGTGTACTGCGCGTTTTTGCTGTGGTTCTCGGCCAAAGTTAAGGTTTCGGCACACGAAGAAGACGGCACAACTGGCCACGTGTGGGATGAAGACCTGCGCGAAATGAACAACCCTTTGCCACGTTGGTGGTTGTGGCTGTTCATCATCACCATGGTGTTTGCTGCGGTGTATTTCATTGCCTACCCCGGTTTGGGTAGTTTTGGCGGCAAATTGGGCTGGACCTCACAGAACCAATACGAAGCCGAAGTGGCCAAGGCCAACAAAGACCTCGAGCCTTTGTATGCAGCCTTCAACGCACAAACACCTGAGCAACTGTCTCAAGACCCCAAAGCCATGGCTGTGGGTGAGCGTTTGTTCATGAACAATTGCGCACAGTGTCACGGCTCTGACGCGCGTGGTTCAAAAGGCTTCCCTAACTTGACCGACAAGGACTGGTTGCACGGCGGCACACCCGACAAAATCAAGGAAACGTTGACCAAAGGTCGTATTGGTCAAATGCCTCCCATGGCTGCTGCCGTAGGTACACCTGACGATGTTCGTAACGTTTCTCACTACGTGTTGAGCTTGTCTGGTAGCCCACACGACTCCGTGCGAGCTGCATTGGGTAAAGGTAAATTCGGCGCGTGTGCTGCATGTCACGGTCCTGATGGCGCTGGTATGCAAGCGGTTGGCTCTGCCAATCTGACCGACAAGATTTGGTTGCACGGTTGGGGTGAAGCGGCCATCACGGCCATGATCAACAACGGCAAAATCAACCAAATGCCTGCACAAGAAGGTCGTTTGACTACGTCACAAATTCACGTGTTGACTGCTTATGTTTGGGGCTTCTCTAACAAACCTACTGTCACGAAGTAATCTGCTTTGAATTCTGCTGACGACTCTAAGCAGCGCAAAACCATCCCCATCGTTCCAGAGCCTTCGGGCTCTGCGGACGAGGTGATGGTTTCGCTTTATGCTGCATCTAAAAAAATTTACCCTCGCTCTGTCGAGGGTATCTTTGCTTATTGGCGCTGGATTTTTGTTGTCCTGACGCAATTGATTTTTTATGGCTTACCTTGGATTGAATGGGGTACACGCCAAGCGGTGTTGTTTGATCTAGCATCGCGCCGTTTTTATATATTTGGTTTGGTCTTGTACCCGCAAGACTTTATTTACCTCACCGGCTTGTTGGTGATTTCGGCATTGGCGCTGTTTTTATTTACTGCAGTAGCAGGGCGCTTGTGGTGTGGCTATGCCTGCCCGCAAACGGTGTACAGCGAAATTTTCTTGTGGATTGAGCGCAAGATTGAGGGCGATCGTTCAGCCCGCATGCGTTTGGATGATGCAGATTTTTCACTCGAGAAACTGGTTAAAAAATGGTACAAACATTTCATCTGGATCTTTCTTTCGATCTGGACAGGTTTTACCTTTGTCGGCTACTTCACACCCATCCGTGAATTGGTCATGGAGTTTTTCCTAACGCAAATGTCGTCGTGGGAACTCTTCTGGGTCTTCTTCTATGCGTTCGCCACCTATGGCAACGCCGGCTTCATGCGTGAGCAGGTTTGTAAATACATGTGCCCGTATGCTCGCTTTCAAAGCGCGATGTTTGATAACGACACGCTCATCGTCACCTATGACGCAGAACGTGGAGAACCACGCGGTCCACGTGCTAAAAGTGCCGATGTGGCAGCTTTGAATTTAGGTGCATGCGTGGATTGCACTTTGTGCGTGCAGGTGTGCCCTACGGGTATTGATATTCGAGATGGTTTGCAATACGAATGCATTGGCTGCGGTGCGTGTGCTGACGTGTGCGACACCGTGATGGACAAGCTGGGCTATGCCAAAGGTTTGGTGAGGTATTCCACGCAAAACGCACTTGACAACAAGTGGACGCCCCAACAAATCTGGCAGCGCGTGATGCGCCCAAAGGTTCAGATTTACACCATGATTTTGGTGGCGGTCACCTTGGGGCTGCTGGTCTCACTTGGTTTGCGAACGCCGTTCAAAGTCGATGTCGTGCGTGATCGTTCCACTTTGTCGCGCATCACAGAAAGCGGCACGCTCGAAAACGTGTATCGCTTGCAAATCATGAACGCGGCAGAAGTTCCGCGAACATACCATTTGTCTGTGAACGGCTTACCCAATCTCAAAATTACCACTCAAACAGATGTCACTGTCGAAGCAGCGCAAGCTCGGTGGGTTGTGCTGAGTGCTGAAATTCCTTATGGTTCAGCAGACAGCGGTTCACACAAAATTCAATTTGAAGTGCAAGCCATAGGCAGCGATGACTTCGTCATCGAAAAATCAGTCTTCATTGTTCCAAGATAAATCATCATGAAAAACGAAACACCAGATACCAAACCTTGGTGGCAATACGGTCACGTGTGGCTCATCATTGCGGGGCCTGCGGCTGTGGTGGTGGCAGGCTTTGTGACACTGGCCATTGCCATTCGCACGCCTGACCCTGTCATTGCGGAGGACTATTACAAGCGTGGTTTGGACATCAACAAAACATTAGCTGCTGAAAAAGACCTTCAGCTCGCACCCGCCATGGAATCTCGCAACCATGTGGTGACACCTAAGTCAGAACCCGCCAAGCCCTGAGCGGGGGCTGTTTTTTAGCAGGTTTGTGAGTTGACAATGAGCTTGAGCCCGTCTGGGTTCAAGATGCGCACATGGCGTTGTTTGACCTCGACAATGCCGTCATCAACAAACTTCGAAAAGGTGCGGCTCACGGTTTCTAACTTGAGGCCCAAGTAGCTACCGATTTCTTCGCGTGTCATACGCAGAACCAACTCTGATTGAGAGAATCCACGCGCGTGCAAGCGTTGCACGAGGTTGAGCAAGAAGGCTGCCAAACGCTCTTCAGCGCGCATGCTACCCAACAGCAACATCACGCCGTTTTCGCGCACGATTTCACGGCTCATGATTTTGTGCACGTGGCGTTGTAGCGAGGTGATTTCGCGAGATAGCTCTTCAATGCGGTCAAACGGCATGACGCACACCTCGGCGTCTTCCAATGCCACGGCATCACAGGTATGGTGGTCGCTCACGATGCCATCCAAGCCAATGATTTCACCAGCCATCTGAAAACCAGTCACTTGGTCGCGACCGTCCTCTGCTGAAATACGTGTTTTAAAGAACCCTGTGCGAATGGCGTACAAGGCATTGAACTTGTCACCATTTCTAAACAGGTTGTCGCCACGTGCCACCTTACGGCGGGTGGCTACCACTTCGTCCACGCGTTCCATTTCGCTCTCATTCAAGCCAAGTGGCATGCAGAGTTCGCGCAAATTGCAGTTGGAACAGGCGACTTTGATACTGGTGAGACTCATTGGAACAGACGGACGTTTGTGTTGATGCAGGTCAACTTTTTGAAGCTGTTGAACCCCTATTATGGAGCGCAAATATAGATGTGAACTTATGCATTCTCTTGTGTTAAATCCAGAACTCTTGCAACGCTACGATGTGGCGGGGCCGCGTTACACCTCGTACCCCACAGCGGATCGATTTGTGGAGGCGTTTGGTGAAGCAGATTATCTGCAAGCACTTGAGCAACGCCGTGATGGGTTGGGCGCCAAAGCCTATCCGTTGTCACTGTACGTGCACATCCCGTTTTGTGAATCGCTTTGTTATTACTGTGCGTGTAACAAGATCATCACCAAGCATCATGAGCGAGGTGCCGAGTATTTGCATTACCTCGCGCGTGAGGTTGACCTCAACATTGCGCACCTAGGCCAAGGACAGGTGGTCTCACAGTTGCATTTGGGCGGTGGCAGTCCCACGTTTTTGAATGACGCTGAATTGACGCAGTTGATGACCATGCTGCGACGCAACTTTCAGTTCACGCCAGGCGGTGAATATTCGGTAGAGATTGACCCTCGCACCGTGACGCGTGAGCGCTTAGCTCATTTGGCAGAGCTTGGCTTTAACCGTTTGAGCTTTGGCGTGCAGGACTTTGAGCCTGCTGTGCAAAAAGCCGTGCACCGCATTCAACCTGCGGAGCAAGTGTTTGACTTGGTCGCTGCTGCTCGAGAGCTTGGTTTTGAGTCTATCAATGCGGACTTGATTTATGGCTTACCTATGCAAACGCCAGAAACCTTTGAGCGCACGCTAGAGCAAATCACACAGCTGCGCCCAGACCGCATTGCCTTGTACGCCTACGCCCATTTGCCCGAGCGCTTCAAGCCGCAGCGCCGCATTCACACCCAAGATTTACCGCCTGCGGCGTCTAAGCTGGTGATGCTCTCGAGTGCCATGCGCGTGTTGATGGCTGCGGGCTATGTCTATGTGGGCATGGATCACTTCGCTTTGCCAAACGATGCTTTGGCTGTGGCCAAACGCCAAGGTCGCTTGCATCGCAACTTTCAGGGCTACAGCACACAACCCGATTGCGACTTGATTGCTTTGGGCGTCTCGTCGATCGGCCGCGTGGGCCCGACCTTCAGTCAAAACGTGAAGACCTTAGACGAGTACTACGACTTGCTCAACCAAGGCCGCCTGCCTGTCGTGCGTGGCATGGCCTTGAGCCGTGATGATTTGGTGCGTCGTACCGTCATCATGGCGCTGATGTGTCAGGGCAGCGTATTGTTTGAATCGGTGGAGTTGGCGCATTTGGTTGATTTCAAGCAGTACTTTGCGCCGGAGATGGAAACCTTAGTTGCCATGCAAGACCAAGGCTTGTTGAGCATCGACGACACTGGCATTCATGTGACCGAACTGGGCTGGTTCTTTGTGCGTGGCGTCGCCATGGTGTTTGACAAATACCTTCAAGCCGACAAGAACCGCGCAAGGTTCTCTAAAATCATCTGATGAACACAACTTTGGCCCTCACCGCACTCCTCATGGGGCTAGCGGGTGGGCCGCACTGCTTGGCCATGTGCGGTGCGACCTGTGCAGGCATTGGGCGTGCCGCCCAAAAGCAAACAGGCGGGCAGGGCGTGTCCGCCATGCTCTTATTTCAACTCGGCCGCATCATTGGCTACAGTGCATTAGGCGCCTTAGCCGCCAGCACCATGCAGGGCGTGGGTTGGCTCAGCACGCAATCGGCTGTTTTCCGTCCCGTATGGACCTTGATGCACATCGTGGCCTTCATGGTGGGTGGCTTGTTGCTGTGGCGTGGTGAACAACCTATTTGGCTGGAAGACTTTGGACGTGGCATTTGGCGTCGTGTGCAAAGCATGACGGCCCACCTCAAATTGCGCAATGGCGGCGCGGTCATTCTTGGTGTCTTGTGGGCTTTGATGCCTTGCGGTTTGCTTTACGGTGCGCTCTTGGTGGCGGCACTTAGCAACAGCCCGCTAGAGGGCGCAGGCGTGATGGCCTTGTTTGCCTTGGGTAGCGCTGTGGTGCTGACGATTGGGCCTTGGGTCTGGCTGCGCCTGCGCGGTGGGCAAAGCATCACCACAGGGAGCGGTGCATGGGGTGTGCGTTTGGCTGGCTTAGCCCTAGCCGCTAGTTCGGGTTGGACCTTATGGATGGGTCTGGTGGAGTACCAAGCTCCGTGGTGCTTGGTGCCTCAGTAATTAGCTCGCGATGCCTTTGTAAAGCATGTAAGCCGCCAGCACATACAAGACGCTGGCAAACACGCGTTTGAGTTTTTTCACGGGCAGCATGTGTGCCGCCTTGGCACCTAAAGGGGCAGTGAATACGCTACAAGCCGCAATCACCACCAAGGCGGGTACCCAAATAAAACCAAAGGCATCGTCAGGCAAACCTTCTACCGACATGCCGCTGATGATGTAGCCCGCCACGTTGGCCACCGCAATGGGGAAGCCCAAAGCTGCACTGGTTGCTACGGCGTTGTGAATGGCCACGTTGCACCATGTCATGAACGGCACGCTGATAAAACCACCGCCCGCGCCGACCAAGCCAGATATAAACCCAATCACACCACCTGCGCCCATCAGGCCTGCTGTGGCGGGCACTTGACGTGTGGGCGCTGGTTTTTTGTCTAAGAACATTTGCGTGGCTGAGAAGCCCACAAACAAACCAAAGAAGATCGCCAAGTAAGAGCCTTTGAGCCAGTAAAACACGCCCAAGCTGCCAATCATGCTGCCCAACACAATGCCGGGGGCCAAGCCTTTGACCAAATCCCAACGCACTGCGCCGCGCTTGTGGTGCGCGCGCACGCTAGAGACAGAGGTGAAGATGATGGTGGCCATGGAGGTGGCAATGGCCATCTTGACGGCGAGGTCTGCATCGACACCTCGGTGCGAGAGCATGAACGTGATGAAAGGCACCATCACCATCCCGCCGCCAATGCCCAGCAGGCCTGCTAAAAAGCCGGTGCAAATACCAAGCGTGGCAAGTTCAAGAATCAGTTGGGGTTGGAGGTCCATCGGGATGCCGGCCTTAAAGATTAAAAGGTGTCTGCAAGGCTCCCCGAGGCCGTCATCCTGAACCGGGGGTTCAGGTGGGCGAGGTCAGGTCAACGTTGGGTTCATCTGACGCGAGACGATCACGCTCATCAACCGATGTTCCAAGCCCGAGCTCTATGAGCATTGGTTCAAGGAAATATAAAGCCTCAAGGACTTGCAGACGCCTTGATTGTAGGCGTGCTTATATGAGTTGGTTGTCGCGTGCGAGCACTGCATCCATGCGCTGCAGCAAGCTGTGCAGATCGGTGCTGGAGGTGCCGCTATCGCCACTGGCTTGAACAGTAGCAGGGCGGTCGGTCAAGTCGAAAGCCAAGTTGAGAGCGGCCAAGACCGCAATGCGGTCACGGGCTTTGATTTTGCCAGCATCGCGAATCTTGCACATGGCTTCGTCCACTTTGCCCACGGCTTGCCCCAAACGCGTTTCGCCACCTTCGGGGCAACCCAGCACATAGCCTTGGCCCATGATTTGAACTTCGATTTGCTTCACGCGGTGTCCTTTGTCTGAGCCTCTGTGCCTTGAGGCAGGCGATCAATCAATGCGTCAATGCGGTGGCGGGCAGCGCCTAAGCGAGACTTGAGTAAGTCGCGCTCATGCGTGAGCTCTTGCACTTGGGCTGCCAGCAATGCATTGGTGCGTTGAAGTTCTTCGTGACGCAGCAGCAAGTGCTCGACGCGCTGGGCAATTTGATCGATCAGGGGTGTTTGTGACATGGCCATCGGATTTTAAGGTGGCTGCAAGGTAAATCGTTAAAATTATCAATGTTGGTGCTCGAGGTGTGGTTCACACGCCTCAGTTCAACGGGAAGCAGGAGGGTTGCGTCGACCAGCTCGACAAAAACCAAACCTGCGCTGCCCCCGCAACGGTCAAGCGGACGAGCCCTTTGGCTCCGCTTCTGTCACACAAGCCACTGAGCGCCTTGAACAAGCGCTTGGGAAGGCGACAGAGGTAGTCTCCGCCAGCCCGGATACCGGCCAACAAGGTGGCGGTGCGTCTAAACGCATCGCTAAATCGCTCAAGCACTGTCGGGGAAGGCGGTGAGAGCATGTAAGTGTTGGTATTTAAATCATGAAGAAATCTATTCGCGCACGCGCGTTTGCTCCTGCGCTTTCCGTTTTGTCACTGGCTGTTGCTGCGTCTGTGCAGGCACAGGGGATTGAAATTAATCCGGTGGTTGTGTCTGCAACACGTATGGAGCAGCCTTTGTCGGAGGTGTTGTCTTCGGTGTCTGTGATTACTCGCGCAGACATCGACAAGTCGCAAGCGGCCAGCCTGGCAGACTTAATTCAAGGCGAAGCAGGTTTTGAGTTTGGTCGTAATGGCGGGCCTGGGGCGACCACTTCGTTTTTTATGCGTGGTCAAGAAAGTAAAAACGTGTTGGTATTGATTGACGGTGTTCGCTCACAAATCGATGGCAACGGCTCTTTGACAATCACGGACTTGCCTTTGGCTCAAATTGAGCGCGTCGAAATATTGCGTGGCAACGCCGGTGCCATGTACGGCGAGTCTGCAATCGGTGGCGTGATCAACGTCATCACGCGTACGGGTAAGGGCACGCCAAAAGCATACGGTTTAGCGACTGTTGGATCGCATAAGACGGCAGAGTTGAGCGTTGGCTATGGTGGGCAATTGGATGGCACAAGTTTTGATCTGAACGCAGGTAGCTCGGGTACGAGCGGTTTCTCGGCCATGGATGCGAATCAAAACGTTCATGTGAATCCAGACCGTGACAGCTACCGCAGTCAATATGTCGCTGGCAAAGTGGATCAAAAAATTGACCGAACTTTGCAGGTTGGTTTGCGCGCCAATCTGAAAAATGCAGTTTCTGACTATGACAGTGGCAGCAACAGTGCATTGAAAACAGATGCGCATCAATTTCAAGTCAAGACAGATGCCGTGGGTGGATATGTACGCAAGTTGTTGACGCAGGATTTTTCGACAAATTTAGACATCACATCTTCTAATTTTTCATATGACGATTTGAAAAACGGCGCTCGTTTGTCAGATGGCTTGTATCGGGGGCACCAAGATGCCTTGCGTTGGTCTAACAGCTATGAGCTTTTCTCATCTACCAATGCCGTGTTTGGCTTGGATCGTTCCCGTGAAAAGTTCAATCAGTTGAGTACCTATGACATGCAGCGTAATACAACAGGTTACTTTGCGGGTATCACATCCAAACTTAAGAGCTGGACCTTGCAGGCCAATGCTCGTCGAGACTCGCTGACGATGGGCCGTGTTGCGAGTGGTGCAGGAACTGTCAACGATTTCTCTGCAAATACTTACTTGCTCGGAGCAGGTTATCAACTGGACAAGCAGTGGCGATTGACCTCGACAGTCTCTAATGGTTTTCGCGCTCCAACTGCGGGTGAATTGTTTGGCTGGGGCGGAAATCCGAATTTGGTGCCAGAGACACATCGCTCCCAAGAGCTTGGGCTTGTCTACAGCGTCGAAAAAGCGCTGGCCCGTTTGGTTTACTTTCAAACCCGTACACAAAATGCAATCAGTTCGGATAGTAACTGGGTCAATGCCAATATTGGCGAGGTTCGAAACAAAGGTTATGAGCTGACGGTTCGAGCGGACCTCTTGGGTAATAACGTGAAGGGCGCTTTGGTTTTCCAAGACCCTTGGAATGTTACCGATGGCTACGTACCTGGTCGTCGTGCCAAGCAGTACGGAACACTTGATGTGTCTCGTTGGATTCATGGGCATGAAGTCGGCGCTAAATTGATTGGTTCTGGTGAACGGGGCAATTTTAATGAACCTCAATCACAAATGCTGGCTGGCTATTCCACTTGGACTTTTTACGCCAGCCGCAGGATCGACGCAAATTGGACGGGACGTGTGAAATTAGAAAATGCCTTTAATCGCAACTACGAACTGGCTGGCGGCTACAACACCCCAGGTCGCGGTATCTTTGCAACCTTGCAATACCAACCCAAGTAATTTGAATGCTTGATCTATACCCCCAACGCATCGTCTGCCTCACCGAGGAAACGACGGAGTGGCTGTATATGCTGGGGGAAGAGGCGCGTATTGTGGGCATCTCGGGTTACACCGTGCGCCCGCGTCGTGCACGTGATGAAAAGCCCAAAGTCAGCGCGTTCTTGAGTGCCAAGATTGACAAGATCTTAGAACTCAAGCCCGACTGCGTGTTTGGGTTCTCAGACTTGCAGGCCGACATCGCGGCCTTGCTTATCCGTGCTGGTGTGCAGGTCACGGTGTTCAACCAGCGCAGTGTGGACGAGATTTTTTCGATGCTCTATCAAGTGGCTGCAATGGTGGGCCAAGCAGAGCAGGGCTTGCAGCGACTGCAGCAAATGCGTGAGCAGTTGGATTCCATTCAACAAACCGCCGCCAAATTCAAGCGTCGGCCCAAGGTGTATTTTGAAGAGTGGGACGATCCGCACATCAGTGGCATCCGTTGGGTGTCTGAGCTGATTGGTATTGCCGGTGGTGACGATTGTTTTCCTGAGTTGGCGCAAATGCCGATGGGCAAAGACCGCATCATTGCCAACGGTCAAGCCATTGTGGATCGTGCACCCGACATCATCATTGGCTCTCTGTGCGGTAAGAAGTTTCGTCCTGAGAAGGCCGCCGCGCGCGATGGTTGGCAAGACGTGCCAGCGGTTCGCAAAAACCAAATTTTTGAAATTAAATCGGCCGACATCTTGCAGCCAGGCCCTGCATCCTTGACAGACGGTGTGGCGCAGTTGCACCGCATCATTCAGCAGTGGGAGGCGGCTTATGCTTAAACGTTTCCTCGCGTTATCCGTTTTATGGCTTATTGCCAGCGCCGCGCAAGCCTTGGTGTTGCGAGATGACCGCCAAGTCGAGGTGACCATTGCCAAGCCGCCGCAGCGCATCGTCAGCTTGTTGCCGTCACTTACCGAAACCGTCTGTGCTTTAGGTCAATGCCAAAAGTTGGTAGGCGTAGATCGCTACTCCAACTGGCCCGACAGCATTGCCAAGTTGCCACGCATGGGCGGTGGCATCGACCCCAATATTGAAAGCGTTGTAGCTGCTAAACCTGATTTGATATTAATGGCTACATCTGCACGTGGGGCAGAGCGCTTTGCCGCCTTGGGCCTAACGGTTTTGGCTCTAGAGCCGCGTTCGCATACCGATGTGCAGCGCGTCATGCGCATCGTGGCGCAGGCCTTGGATGTGCCGGTGGCTGAGAGTGACCGCGTGTGGCGTCACATCGATGCAGCGGTGAATGCGGCTGCACAGTCAATTCCTGCGCAGGCCAAAGGCCAGCGTGTGTACTTTGAAGTCAGCCGTGCGCCCTATGGCGCTAGCGAGTCGTCGTTCATTGGTGAAACTTTGCAGCGCTTGGGTGCTCGCAACATCTTGCCTGCTGCGCTTGGGCCGTTTCCCAAAATCAATCCAGAGTATGTGGTGCGTGCTCAGCCCGACATCATCATGGTGGGTGACAGCAACTTTGCCGACATGACTACACGCCCTGGATGGCAAAACATGCGAGCCATGCGCACTCAGCGTGTTTGCCATTTCAAATCAGAAGAGTCTGATGTGTTGGTGCGCGCTGGCCCTCGTATGGCAGAAGCTGCGCGCTTGATGGCCAAGTGCATGACTGACAAAGCCGAGGCAAGCAAAGTCAACGACAAACCGAAAGGTCAGCCATGACGATTCAAGGTGCGCGTTGGTCGCCATTGCTAGTGGTATTGAGCCTGTTGTTGCTCAGTGCACTCGGCATTGCACTCGGCAGCGCCGTGGGTAGCACTGGCTTTGAAAGCTGGCTCACCGTCATGCAAGACGACACTGCATGGCAAATCGTGTGGGACATTCGTTTGCCGCGCAGCGTGGGCGCATGTGCAGCGGGTGCATTGCTTGGGCTTGCAGGTGCATTGGCGCAAGGCTTGTTTCGTAACCCTTTGGCTGATCCGTATTTGCTAGGAAGCGCATCGGGGGCCTCGCTGGGTGTTGCTGTGGCCTTGACGCTGTTTGGTGGCAATCCGTTTGCGACTGAATTTTTGGTGCGTTTGGGTTTGACAGGCTCAGCGTTTATCGGGGCGGTGTTGGCTGTGTTGCTCACACTCGTGCTGGCGCGTGGCGTTCAACACACGTTGCGTTTGTTGTTGGCGGGCGTGATCGTGGGTGTGGTGCTGGGCGCTCTTGCTTCGCTTATTACCCTCATGCGCCCCGATGTGTTGCAAGGCATGCAAGGCTTCTTGTTGGGCTCAACCAGCTTCATTGGTTGGAATTCCTGTGCGTTGATGTTGGGTGTATTGCTCGTTTGCGTGGCAGTCTCATTTGCATTGAGCCGTGTGCTGGATGCTTTGAGCTTGGGTGAATCCACTGCATTGAGTTTGGGTTTACCGCTCGCGCCCGTACGAGTGGCGCTGGTGTGTGTGTTGGCGCTGGCCACGGGGACGGCGGTTGCTCAAACGGGCTTGGTTGCTTTTGTCGGCTTAGCTGCGCCGCACTTGGTGCGCTCGCTGGTGAAGACCAAGCACAACTGGATTGTGTTGCTGTCGGCTTTAATGGGCGGTGTCTTGCTGCTGGCCGCTGACTTGTTGGCCCGCATGCTGTTGTCGCCTCAAGAGATGCCCGTGGGCGTACTAACTGCCGTGTTGGGCGGTGGCTATTTGCTGTGGCTGATGTATCGCGGTCAAACAACGAGGGCTGCACGATGAATTCGCCGCTGATGGCTTTGCGTGTGCGCGATGTGCATGTGTCTCTTGCGGGGCAAGAGGTGTTGCACGGGATTGATATCTCGTTTGTAGCAGGGCGTTGGACCAGCATCGTTGGCCCCAATGGTGCTGGCAAGTCCACCTTGCTCAAGGTCATGGCTGGGTTGTTGCCTTTCAGTGGCCGCATTTTTTTGTTTGACCAAGAGTTAATGGCGATGGACCGCAAGCAGCGCGCGCAGCAGCTGTCGTGGTTGGGTCAAAACGAATCAGTGTCTGATGACTTGCGTGTGTGGGATGTGGTCATGCTCGGGCGCATGCCTCATCAAGATTGGCTGGCTGCGCCCAGTACGCATGATCATGCGGTGGTGGAAACTGCTTTGAAAGCCACACAATCTTGGGAATGGCGCGAGCGTTCCATCGGTCAGCTCTCGGGTGGTGAACGTCAGCGCGTGTTGCTGGCCCGCGCCATGGCTGTGCAAGCGCAAGTGATGTTGATGGACGAGCCGCTTGCCAACCTAGACCCACCCCATCAAGTGGATTGGCTAGAGCAAGTGCGCTGCCTCACCGCGCAAAGCACCACCGTCATTAGCGTTCTGCACGAAGTGGGTATGGCCTTGCATGCGGATGACATGGTGGTCATGCAAACTGGCCGTGTGGTACACCAAGGTGCCTGCTCGGATGCGGCGACGCACCGTGCTGTTGAAGCCGTGTTTGACAAACGCATTGCCATTCATTCCCTAGATGGCCAGTGGGTGGCTGTGCCCAAGCTGTAACCAAAGCGCTGCAACATGAATATCGAAAAACCGCCTGTCAATTACGCGCGTGTCACGCCGCAAGTTGAGCGACGTGGCTTGCTCATCGTCAACACTGGGGACGGCAAAGGTAAAAGCACTGCAGCATTTGGCTTGGCCCTGCGCGCGCATGGCCGAGGTAAAGCGGTGAAGATTTACCAGTTCATGAAGGTGCCCACGGCGCGCTTTGGCGAACACCGCATGTTTGAACAACTCGGTATTTCGGTAGAAGGCTTGGGCGATGGCTTTAGTTGGAAAAGCAAAGACCTTGAACACTCGGCGCAACTCGCGCGCGACGGCTGGCAAAAAGCCAAGGCTGCGATTTTGAGTGGCGAGTTTTTCTTGGTGGTGTTGGATGAAATTACCTACCCACTCATTTACGGTTGGTTGCCGCTAGACGATGTGTTGGCTACCCTGCGTGCGCGGCCCACTGACGTGCATGTGTGCATGACTGGGCGTCGTTGTCCGACAGAGTTGATTGAGCTAGCCGATACGGTGACCGAGATGACCAAAATCAAACACGCCTTCAATGCAGGCATTCCCGCGCAACGCGGTATCGAAGATTAAATTTAAGGACTCGCCATGACGGCCAAGTGTGTGATGGTGTTGGGCACATCCAGCGGCGCTGGCAAAAGCTGGTTGACCACAGCGTTGTGCCGCTGGTATGCGCGTCAAGGCTTCAAAGTGGCCCCGTTCAAAGCGCAGAACATGAGCAACAACGCTCGCGTGGTGGCGTCGCACAACGGCCTAGGTGAAGTGGGCTCTGCCCAATACTTTCAGGCCCTCGCTGCCAAAGCCGAGCCCGATGTGCGAATGAACCCTTTGCTGCTCAAGCCCGAAGCCGACACGCACAGCCAAGTGGTTTTGCTGGGCAAGGTGAACAACGAACTAACGAACACGCCATGGCGCGGTCGAAGCGAAAAAGTTTGGCCGCAAATTGCAGCGTCTCTCGATGCTTTGCGTGCCGAAAACGATGTGGTGGTAATTGAGGGCGCGGGCTCGCCAGCCGAGATCAACCTCATGGCCAACGATATCGTCAATCTACGCGTCGCGCGTCATGGCGATGCGCGCTGCTTGCTGGTGACCGACATTGACAAAGGCGGTGCGTTTGCCCACTTGTACGGCACATGGGCCTTATTGCCACCAGAAGATCAAGCACGCATCACAGGCTTTGTACTCAACAAGTTTCGCGGCGATGCATCGCTGCTTGCGCCTGCACCTGAGATGATGCAAGAGCGCACAGGCGTGCCCACGGTGGCCGTGCTGCCCATGTGGTGGCAACATGGCTTGCCTGAAGAAGATGGTGTGTTTGATGACCGAAGTCGCGCCACAGGTGTAGTGAATAAAACCGTGGCCGTCATTGCCTACCCACGCATCAGCAACCTCGACGAATTTCAACCGTTAAAGAACGTGCCCGGTGTGCGCCTGTTGTGGGCGCGTAGCCCCGCCGATTTGGCTGGCTTGCAGGCTAGCGATTGGGTCATCTTGCCTGGCTCGAAGCACACCAGCAGCGACCTTGCTTGGTTGCGCAGCCAAGGCCTTGACGCTGCCATTGCTCAACATGCAGAGCAGAGCGGTGGGGTGTTGGGCATTTGTGGTGGCTTGCAAATGTTGGGCGAGGCTTTGATTGACACACACAGCATTGATGGCAATGCAGCCGGCTTGGGGCTGTTGCCTGTGGTCACGCAATTCGCCGCAGACAAAACCGTGCGGCGCACCGCAGCCAAGTTTGGCCAACTGCGCGGTGCTTGGTCTGCGCTGTCGGGCGTGCAGGTGAGTGGTTATGAAATTCACCACGGACAAACACAAGCCCACGCTGCCATGGCTGCCGCAGGACAAGTGGTACATGAGGTGATGCCAAGCTTGGCTTGGCAAAACGATGCAGGCAATGTGATGGGCTCGTACTTGCACGGTTTATTTGAAGACCCTGCCGTGTTGCAAGCCATGTTTGGTGCGCAAACGCCCACGCTAGAAACTGTGTTTGAAGGCTTGGCCGATTACCTAGATCAACACATGAGCACCGATGTGCTGCGTGGCCTTATCGCCTAAGCGGTTCAAGGCTTCGTCGTCTTCGGCTTGAAGCTACAAAACTCAGACACGCCACATTGCCAGCACAGTGGTTTGCGCGCTTGGCAAACATAGCGGCCATGCAAGATGAGCCAATGATGTGCGTCCACCAAGTACTGAGCAGGGATACGCTTCATCAGCTGCATCTCCACCGCGAGTGGCGTCTTGCCTGGTGCTAAGCCCGTGCGGTTGCCCACGCGAAAGATGTGCGTGTCCACCGCCATGGTGGGTTCGCCAAAGGCCACGTTTAGCACCACGTTGGCCGTTTTGCGACCCACGCCGGGTAGGGCTTCTAGCGCTTCGCGTGTGCGGGGGATCACCCCTTGATGTTGCTCCACCAAGATGCGGCAGGTTTGCATTAGGTGCTTGGCTTTGCTGTGATACAGGCCAATCGTCTTGATGTAGCCCTCAAGGCCTTCTAGGCCAAGGTCCAAAATTTGTTGCGGCGTATTGGCCACCGCAAACAGCTTGCGCGTGGCCTTGTTCACACCCACATCGGTGGCTTGGGCACTCAGCAGCACAGCGGCCAACAACTCGAACACGCTGGTATATTCCAACTCGGTATTGGGCTGCGGATTGGCTGCTTTCAGCGTCGCGAAAAAAGGCTCAATGTGCTGTGTTTTCATCCGTCCATTATTCCCCACGCTATGCCCTCAACTATGAAGTTTGCTGACCGCCTCAACAACGTTGAAACCTCCGCTATTCGTGAGCTGTTCAAGCTGCTGGGCAAGCCCGGCATCATCAGCTTTGCTGGCGGCTTTCCTGACAGCGCCATGTTTGACGTGCAAGGTATCCGTGAAGCCAGTGAAGCAGCGCTGACCCAAGAGCCAGGTGCTGCGCTGCAATACGGCGCAACGGAGGGCTACAACCCACTGCGCGAACAACTTGCGGCCTTCATGGCCAGCAAAGGTGTAAAGGGCTTAGACGCCAACGGCCTCATCGTCACCACCGGCAGCCAACAAGCGCTGGACCTGATTGCCAAGACTTTGCTCAACCCAGGCGATGTGGCTTTGGTCGAAGGCCCCACGTTCTTGGCCACCATCCAGTGCTTCCGTTTGTACGGCCCGCAAGTGGTGGGTGTGCCCATCGACGCGCACGGCGTGCAAGTGGACAAGCTCGAAGAAATGATGGTGCAACACAAGCCTAAGCTCGTGTACCTCATTCCCACTTTTGGTAACCCAAGCGGTGCCACCTTGAGCCTTGAGCGTCGCCTGCGCGTGCTCGAACTCGCCGTGAAATACAAAACCGTGGTGGTTGAAGACGACCCCTATGGCGACCTGTACTTTGGCGAAGCGCCACCGCCTTCGTTGCTCGCTTTGAGCGACCAAGTGCCGGGCAGCCGTGAGTGGCTGGTGTACTGCGGCTCGCTCAGCAAGGTGTTGTCACCCGGTCTGCGCGTGGGCTGGATGATTGCCCCGCCCGAGTTGTTGGCGCGCGCCACCATGTGCAAGCAGTTCAGTGATGCACACACCTCCACCTTTGCGCAAGCCACCGCCGCGCACTACCTCAAAGCAGGCCGCATGCCTGCCAACTTGGCGCATGTACGCAGTGTGTACGCTGAGCGCGCACAAGCCATGGGTGAAGCCCTGAAGCGCGAGCTGGGCGATGCCTTGACGTTCACGCAACCACAAGGCGGTTTGTTCTTCTGGGCCAACCTCACAGGCGCAGGCAGCAAAGTGAAAGACGGTAGCGAACTGGCCAAACGCGCGATTGAAAAAGGCGTGGCATTTGTACCGGGCGCACCGTTCTTTGCGAGCAACCCAGACACGACAGCGATTCGTTTGAGCTTTGCCACGGCGGATGTGGAGAAGATTAACGAGGGTATCGCCCGCTTGGGGCTGGCGCTTTAAAAAACGACCCGCAAGAAACTGCTTGGGGTAGGCAGCGCCGACCGACGCAATTGTGACGAAGTCTCTGAGGAGGGCGGCGCTGCCTGCCACAAGCAGCGCCTCGTCAACGAGAGAAAGTTAGCCTGCGATAGCCTGATAAGCCGCCGCATCCATCAACCCATCCAACTCAGCAGCATTGCTGAGCTTGACCTTGTAAAACCAGCCCGCACCCTCGGGGTCGCTGTTGGCCAGCGATGGGTCGGCGCGCAGGGCTTCGTTTTGCTCAAGGATTTCCACACTCGCGGGCATGTGCACATCAGCAGCGGCTTTGACCGACTCGACCACTCCGGCTACGGTGCCTTGTGCAGCGGCGGTGCCTACGGGTGCAAAGTCAACAAACACGATGTCGCCCAGCGTGTCTTGTGCGTGTTGGGTGATGCCCACCAAAGCGGTGTCGCCTTCGATGCGCACCCAAGTGTGTTCTGCGTGATATTTGTTCATAGTCTTTACATGCCGCTGTAGTTAGGGCCGCCACCACCTTCAGGCGTGACCCACACGATGTTTTGTGTGGGGTCTTTGATGTCGCAAGTTTTGCAATGCACGCAGTTTTGCGCGTTGATTTGCAAGCGGTCGGAGTTGTCTTCGTTCTTCACGTACTCATAAACACCAGCAGGGCAATAGCGGCTTTCAGGGCCAGCGTATTTGGCGAGGTTGATGTTGACAGGCACCGACGCGTCTTTGAGCGTCAAGTGCGCGGGTTGGTTTTCTTCGTGGTTGGTGTTGCTGATGAACACGCTACTCAAGCGGTCAAACGTGAGCTTGCCGTCTGGCTTGGGGTAGTTGATCTGGGCGTGCTGTGCCGCAGGCTCCAAGTTCACATGGTCGGGCTTGTTGCCGTGCAGTGTCCATGGTGGCGTGTCGATGCCGAGCTTGGGCAACAGCCATTGTTCGATGCCAGTCATCAAGGTGCCAACCAACATGCCTTTTTTGAACCACAGCTTGAAGTTGCGGTATTGGTTGAGTTCTTTGCTGAGCCAGCTCTTCTCGAACGCAGCGGGGTAAGCGCTCAGCTCATCGTTGGCACGGCCTGCAGACACGGCCTCGTAGGCAGCATCAGCAGCCAACATGCCGCTCTTGATGGCGGCGTGGCTGCCTTTGATACGGGCAGCATTCAAGTAGCCGGCATCGCAGCCAATCAGTGCGCCGCCTGGGAACACGGTCTTGGGCAGAGCTTGTGGCGTGCCGTTGTTGATGGCGCGTGCGCCGTAGCCAATGCGTTTCGCGCCTTCGAGGTGAGCTGCAATGGCTGGGTGTGTTTTCCAACGTTGCATTTCTTCAAAGGGGCTGAGCCATGGGTTTTTGTAGTCGAGGCCGAGCACAAAACCGAGCGTGACTTTGTTGTCTTCGAGATGATACAAAAAGCCGCCGCCAAAGGCGTCGTCTTGCATGGGCCAGCCAGAGGTGTGCACCACCAAGCCTGGCTTGGCTTTGGAGGGATCAACTTCCCACAGCTCTTTGATGCCGATGGCATAGCTTTGTGGGTCGCGGCCTTCGGCCAAGTTGTATTTGGCAATGACTTGTTTGCCCAAGTGGCCGCGCGCACCTTCAGCGAAGATGGTGTACTTGGCGTGCAGTTCCATGCCGAGTTGGAAGTTGTCGGTGGGTTCGCCGTCTTTGCCGATGCCGAGGTTGCCGGTGGCAACGCCTTTGACAGCACCTTGCTCGTCATACAAAACTTCTGCAGCCGTGAAGCCTGGAAAAATTTCAACGCCGATGGATTCCGCATGCGCCGCCATCCACTTCACCACATTGCCGAGCGCCACCACATAGCAGCCGTCGTTGTGGAAGTTGCGGGGCAGCAGCCAATCGGGGGTGCGTTGTGCGCCTGTTTCACTGAGGAACAACACATCGTCGCCCGTGACTTCTTGGTTGATAGGGCAGCCGAGTTCTTTCCAATTGGGGATCAGTTCAGTGATGGCCTTGGGGTCCATCACGGCACCTGACAAGATGTGTGCGCCGGGCTCAGAGCCTTTTTCCAGCACCACCACAGACACGTCGTTGCCTTTTTCAGCGGCGAGTTGTTTGATGCGGATGGCCGTGGCCAAACCACCGGGGCCGCCACCAATCACGACCACGTCGTATTCCATGGCTTCGCGTGGTCCGAACTGGGCGAGGATCTCTTCTTGTGTCATTTGTTTTGTCTCAGTCTGTTGTCAGAGGTGAGACAGATTTTAGGGCCTGTCATAGACGCACTTGTCATAATGAAATAACTCAACATTCAGGAGCTCAGCATGGCGTACAGCATGGATTTGTCGGGCCGCGTGGCTTTGGTCACCGGTGCATCCAGTGGTTTGGGGGCGCAATTTGCCCGCACCTTGTCACGCGCAGGCGCTGCCGTGGTGCTGGCCAGCCGCCGTGTGGAAAAACTCAAAGAGCTACGCGCTGAGATTCAATCCGAGGGCGGCGACGCCCATGTGGTGCGCTTGGATGTGACCACGCTGGGCAGCATCAAGTCCGCCGTGGCTCACGCTGAGACTGAGGTGGGCAGCATCGACATTTTGGTGAACAACTCAGGCGTGAGTACGACACAACGCGTACAAGACGTGACCGAAGAAGACTTTGACTTCACCTTCAACACCAACGTGCGCGGCTCGTTTTTCGTGGCGCAAGAAGTGGGCAAACGCATGTTGGCCCGTGCCAAGGGCGCAGCGCCCGGGACTTACACAGGCGGTCGCATCATCAACATTGCCTCGGTCGCAGGATTGCGTGTGTTGCCGCAGATTGGCCCGTATTGCATGAGCAAAGCCGCCGTCATTCAAATGACCAAGGTGCTGGCCATGGAGTGGGGGCGCTTTGGCATCAACGTGAATGCGATTTGCCCGGGCTACATCGACACCGAAATCAACCACCATCATTGGCAGACCGAGCAAGGTCAAAAACTGGTGAGCATGCTGCCACGCAAGCGCATTGGTCATCCAGAAGATTTGGATGCCTTGTTGGTGCTGTTGGCCAGTGCCGAGAGTTCTTTCATCAATGGGGCCATCATTTCGGCCGACGATGGGTTTGCGGTATGAGATACGAAATTCCAGAAAAAAAGAAACTGGTCTACGAATGCAACATTCCCATTCGCTGGGGCGATATGGATGCAATGGGGCATATCAACAACACGGTTTACTTCCGTTATCTTGAAATTGCGCGAGTGGATTGGTTGCACAAGTTCAATGCCGCGCCCGGCCCCGAGGGTGAGGGCCCTGTGGTTGTGAATGCGTTTTGCAACTTTTATAAGCAGCTCGAATATCCAGGCGATGTGCTGCTCAAGATGTACACCAGCGACCCAGGCCGCACCACGTTTGAAACCTGGGCCACGATGGAGCAAGCCGCCAACCCAGGTGTGATTTACGCCGCGGGCGGGGCTACTACGATTTGGGTGGACTTTCCCAATAAAAAAGCGGTGGATTTACCTGCGTGGCTGCGTGAGATCGTCACACCCTAAGTTTCTTGAGCCGTTGGGCTCCCAACGGCTTGCCATTGACTTTTGTTGGTCTCTTGCCATTCGCGCATATGTTTTTCGCTACCCATTTGGTTGGGGTGAAAGTCTTTGCGGAAATAGGCCGCGAAACGCGGTGTGCATCGCCATAACCAGCCATAACGACCAAAACAAAATTTAACTGCGGACCACCAAGTGCTGGGCTTATGAAGCGTGCGATCGTGCCAGAGGTTGTTGATGGTTTGGCGTATCACATCGGTCGTGAAGTGGATGGAGAGGTACACAACCCATAACAAGCGCCAAGTGTGGTTGCCGCCGAGTTGTTGGTACAAATCAAACGCTACGGCTTTGTGTTCACACTCTTCTGCAGCATGCCAGCGCCAAAGTGTTTGCTGTGACGTATCGGCGTCTTGAAGCCAATCACTTTCTTTGCCAATGCTTTGCAGCGTCAGATCACCCAGCACGGATGTGAAATGCTCATAGCCTGCTGTGATGGCCAACTCATGCAGGTGGCGCTTGGTAGATTTCAGGAACAAGCGACGTGCACGTGTTTTTCTTTTCACGATGCGTGGCCCCCAATGGTTCTTAAGGCCTTGCGCTTCTAGCTGGATGTTGTACTGGGCGTGCAAATGTCGGTGCGTGGCTTCTTGGCCAATAAAGCCTTGGATCGTGTCGTGAAAGGCGGGGTTACAGGTCTCTGCATCAAGGTGTTGCACACCATTACGGACGGATTCGATGAAGAACTGTTCACCTTCTGGAAAGCTGAAAGACAGCGCGTTGTAGAAAGCGGTTAAAAAAGCATCACCACCGTTCCAGTGTCGGCGCATGGGCGTAGACAGATCAACGCTCAACCGCCGAACGATCAGGCGTGGCGTGAAATCAGGTGATGGGATGTTAGACATAGAGGCGATGGCTAATTTCCAATAAGTATCACCTAGCTTGCTTGATCGTTGGGGTGGTGGATGTTTCGAGCTGTGTAAGCCAGAGAATTGCGGCATCACGGTTTGCACCGCACATGTCTGCTGAGGGCTGCAGTCCGCCACAAAACGACGGCCGCTCTGGTTTACCAAATACCGCGCAGCGCATATCTGGCAGCAGTTGCGCACACGGCACGCCTGCTTCTTTGCCATGTGGCATGCCGGGTAGGGCGCTGGTGATGGAGGGCGCGATGCAGCACGCCCCGCACCCGTTGCGGCATTGCATTTACTTTTGCTTGGGCACACGACCCATCACATAAAACTCGGGGTTGGGCATCATGTTGCTGAAGCTCGCAACGCGATTGCTCAAACCAAAGAAAGCGGTGATGGCGGCAATGTCCCAAATGTCTTCGTCATTGAATCCATGGGCGTGTAGGGCGGTGAAGTCGGCGTCTTCCACCATGTCGCTGTGCAGGCAAACCTTCATAGCAAAGTCGAGCATGGCGCGTTGGCGTGGGCTGATATCTGCCTTGCGGTAGTTCACGGCCACTTGGTCGGCCACCAGTGGTTTTTTCTCGTAGATGCGCAAAATCGCGCCGTGCGCCACCACGCAATACAAGCAGTTGTTGGCCGCGCTGGTGGTGGTGACGATCATTTCGCGGTCACCTTTGGTGAGGTTGCTTTCGCGGCCCACCGACTCAGGCACCATCAAGGCATCGTGGTACGCAAAAAAGGCACGCCACTCGGCCGGGCGACGGGCCAGCGCCAAGAACACATTGGGTACAAAGCCTGCTTTTTCTTGCACTTCCAAAATCTTGGCGCGAATGTCGTCGGGCAAGTCTTTGAGTTCTGGGTGTGGGTAGCGGCTCATGGGGTGTCTCCAAGTGTTAAGTCATCTCAGGCGATTATCCTTGGGTCTATTTCTGACTTGATTGAACTTGAGGGACGCACATGACAAACAAACACAGCCACCCCACCGATGCCGCTTTTCAAAATGGTTTGACCAAACGCACCCAAGTGATGGGCCAGGCCTTTGTAGACAAAGCGTTTGCAGGTGCGAGCGATTTCACATTGCCCATGCAGCACCACATCACACGTGCCGCGTGGGGTGATTCATGGCAGCGCGATGTGTTGGATTTGAAAACCCGCAGCCTCATCACCGTGGCCATGTTGACGGCACTGGGCAAAACGCATGAGCTCAAAGGCCATGTGCGCGGCGCGTTGAATAACGGTGCGACCAAACAAGAATTGCAAGAGGTGTTGTTGCATGCTGCCATTTACTGTGGCGTGCCTACGGCTGTGGAAGGCTTCAGAGCTGCTGCTGAAGTGGTGGACGCACCTCAAGCCTAAGACGGCTTAACCCACCACCAGCTTGTGCACCAAGTCTGCAGTGGTCGATGCCTTGTATTTGCGCATGAGCTTGGAACGGTAAATCTCCACCGTGCGGTGGCTGATGCCCAGTACCTTGCCAATTTCTTTGGAGGTCATGCCCTCCATCAAGAAAGCGGCCACTTCGCGCTCACGTGCAGTGAGCTCAGCGCGCACAGGACGCGTGGCGCTGAGGTCTTCAAAACTCCAAATGCCCGCTTCGTGGGGCGACTCCAGGTTCAAGGCTCGGCCTGTCACATGACACCAAAACGGCTCACCTTTCAGGCGGCCATCGATGCGCTTCATCAAACGGTCGTCGGCATACAGCCCCTTGGCGTTGAGGCTTAGCTTGATGCGCGCACCCGTGCGCTCATATTCATCTGCGCTGGGGTAGAGCACTTGAAATGACTGGCCAATCAACTGCTCGCGTGTGGCGCCAAACATGTCACACACGTGTTGGTTGCAGTCCACCATGGTGCGGTTGCGTGACAGCACTAGCCCGACGGGGGCGAGGTCAAAGGCTTGGCGGTAATCAATCATGTGGGTGGCCTAGGGGGTCTGTGCTTACGAAAAACTACGTAGTTCAATACGTAGTATCGTATCGTCATTCTGTTGTACTTTGACTGGAGCATCCCTTGAACAAAGTTTTTCCTTCTGCTGCTGAAGCACTCAAAGACATCGTGGCCGACGGCCAACTGATGGCTGTGGGTGGTTTTGGCTTGTGTGGCATTCCTGAAGCCCTGATTGACGCCTTGCGCGACAGTGGTGTGAAGGACTTGACCGTCATTTCTAACAACGCTGGCGTGGACGGCTTTGGTTTGGGCAAGTTGCTCGAAACCCGTCAAATCAAAAAAATGATTTCCAGCTACGTGGGCGAGAACAAAGAGTTCGAACGCCAATACCTCTCTGGCGAGTTGGAGCTCGAATTCACACCCCAAGGCACACTGGCTGAAAAGCTGCGTGCAGGCGGCGCTGGCATTCCCGCCTTCTTCACCAAAACTGGCGTGGGCACCTTGGTGGCCGAAGGTAAAGAACTGCGCGACTTCGACGGCGAAACTTACGTGATGGAACGCTCACTCGTGCCTGAAATCTCGCTCATCAAAGCGGATGTGGCTGACCGTTCAGGCAATCTGCGCTTCAACATGACCGCGCGCAACTTCAACCCAGCCGCAGCGACCGCTGGCCGAATTTGCGTGGTGGAAGTCGAGCGCATCGTGGCCACGGGCGAGCTGGCCCCTGACGACATTCATTTGCCTGGCATTTACGTGCACCGCATCGTGCACAACCCCACGCCCGAGAAGCGCATTGAAAAGCGCACCACCCGCGACCGTAAATAAGGACACCATCATGGCTTGGACTCAAGACGAAATGGCCGCACGCGCGGCAAGCGAACTGCAAGACGGTTTTTATGTGAACCTCGGCATCGGTATTCCCACGCTGGTGGCCAACCACGTGCCAGACCACGTGGAAGTGTGGCTGCAAAGCGAAAACGGCATGCTCGGAATTGGCCCGTTCCCCTATGAAGACGAAGTCGACGCCGACCTCATCAACGCAGGCAAGCAAACCGTCACCACCATCAAAGGCTCTGCCATTTTTGGCAGCGACCAATCGTTTGCCATGATTCGCGGCGGCAAGATCAACCTCTCCATCCTTGGCGCAATGCAAGTAAGCGAGAAGGGCGATTTGGCCAACTGGATGATCCCCGGCAAGATGATCAAAGGCATGGGCGGCGCGATGGACTTGGTCGCGGGCGTCAAGCGCGTGATTATCTTGATGGAACACGTGGCCAAGAAAAAAGACGGCACCGAAGATTTGAAAATCTTGAAAGACTGCACCTTGCCTTTGACGGGCGTGGGCGTGGTAGACCGCATCATCACCGACCTCGCGGTGATGGACGTGGTGCCTGAAGGCTTGAAAGTGATTGAGTTAGCACCAGGCGTGACCCGCGACTTCTTGCAAAGCAAGACAGGTGTGACGCTGATTTAATTCAACGTTGCACCCACGAAAAAGCCGCTCAGTTCACGTTAGTGAGCAGAGCGGCTTTTTTAATTGGAGCGGGTGATGGGAATCGAACCCACGTTATTTGCTTGGGAAGCAAGAGTCCTACCATTGAACGACACCCGCAGAGGTGCTGGCATTGTAGGTGTGTGAGCCTCTGCCTTGTGCGTGACTGGTTCTGTAGTGCTTTGTGTGATGTGCGACTTGGGTGTAGTGGGGGGGGGTGTGCGATAGCTTCCACCGTTGTTGAGTTGATGTTGGTTAAAAATCTTACCAATGTTGTTGTTTTTATCAAATTTAGATTTAGACTGTTATCTATCTTACAAATACAAGAATAGCTATGACACGTCCTCTGATTGCCATTACTCTGTTTGCAGTTGCACTAATTGGGTGTGGCGGTGGAGGCGGTGGCGGTGGCGGTGGTCCAGCAGGTGGTTCCCCAGCTCCATCAGGTTTTTCTGGTGTTGCGGTTGATGGGTACCTTACTAATGCTCGAGCCTTCCTAGACTTAAACGGTAATGGAGCGTATGACGCTGGAGAACCTTCGTCCCTAACTGGAGCAGACGGCTCTTTTAATTTGAATGCGACGCAAGATCAAATCAATAGTCACTCGGTTATTGTTCAAGCGATTTCAGGCACAACGATCGACCAAGATACACCTAACACTCCGCTGGCAGCTGGATTCACGATGATTGCGCCAGCCGGATACCCCTCAGTGGTTTCTCCATTGACTACTCATGTCGCTGCAAAAATGGCGACAGGTCTTTCTATTGATTCTGCAAAGTCTGCAGTTCAGTCGGAGTTGGGGTTGACGTCAATCGATGTTATGAAGAACTTTGTGGCTGAGAAAACGACTAACACAGCATATGCTGATGCACACAAGGTAGCTGTTTCTGTTGCGGAGCTACTGAAGACGGTTGATGCAAATTCGAACTCGTCCACGTCAATGTCGGAAAAATTGGCTAGTTTGACAACTAAGGTAACAAATCAAGTCGTTCCGCAATTAACACAAATAAAAACATCAATAACGATTAATGATGCTAAAAACGTCACAATTAATATTATTAATAATGTTTCAGTGGCCGCTATTTATAATCTTGCTGGTTCAATAAGCGGATTAACTTCGAGTGGTTTGGTTTTATCCAATGGAACAGATAATTTTAGCCCTGCATTAAATGCAACATCTTTCACTTTTAAAAACAAACTTTCAAATGCTGATGTTTACGAGGTAAAGATAAAAAATCAACCTGAAGGACAAATCTGCTCCCTGTTAAATGGATTTGGTGCAATTAATAATCAGTCAGTCACAAATATATCGGTGCGATGTGCGGATGCTCCAGGTGTATTGGGAGGTGTAATATCTGGACTCACTACATCGGGGCTTATTTTAAAAAATGGCTCTACTCAATTGTCTATTAACTCAGGAAGTAGTAGTTTTCAGTTTCAAGATAAAATAAATTCTGGTGATGGATATAGTGTGACAGTGCATCAGCAGCCTTTAGGTAAAACTTGTAGTGTTTCAGCGGCATCGGGTGTAATGACACGGAGTGGAATTAGTAATATACAAGTTACTTGTTCAGCGAATTCCTATAAGATTGGTGGTGCTGTTTCCGGTCTAATTTCAGCCGGATTAAGGTTGAAGAGTGGTAGTGAAATAATTGATATTTCATCCGGCGTCGGAAGTTATACCTTTACATCTCCAATCGCCTATGGATCTAATTACAATGTAGAGGTAGTTAATTCTCCTGCAGGTTTCACATGTGTTGTTGATTCAGCATCTGGAACGATGGGGGCGTCGAATATATCTAGTGTTAACGTATCGTGCGCAGATGGTCGGGCATTTGTGGGGGGGACTTTTACAGGGACTATTGCTAGTGGTCTAAAAATAAAAAATGGTTCTGAAATACTATCCATTCCAGAGAATAGTACGCAATTTCGTTTCAGCAGTAGAGTTTCTAATGGAGCTGCATATAACATATCAGTAGAAACACCACCCGATGGTTATCAATGTGTTGTGTCTAACGGAAGTGGTTTTGTGGCTGGGGGAGACGTGACTACGCCAAATATTAACTGTTTCCTATACAGTCCTCAGTATTTTAAATACACGGCTGATGCTTGGGGTCAGCTATTAAACTATACAACCAGAACTGGAATTTGCGGTCAAGACATAGCAGTAGTCAGCTGCCTTACCATGAGTATCAACGAGCAGTATGTTGATATGAAGGTTGGTGATAGGATTATTATTGATGGATCTGGTTTCTATTTCTCAGTACTTTTACTCAACGATGATGGCAGTTTTTGGGATACTCCACGCATGTCATTCAGAGGGTTTCAGCTCGGTATTAGTGATAGCGACTACGATGCTGGTGTTGCTATTCACGTAGGCGAACCAGCTCTTCCGGGTGTTGCAGCGAGTTGGGGCTATTTTTCAAATAATTATGATCCACCTATATCTCCTAAATCTGCCATGATTATTTTGAAAAAACCTGGCATCTATAGCTTGTCAATCGATCATCCCTTATGGGGGGTTAGACGATTGTTTGTAAAGTTGCGGGTCACTTATCCATAGTCCCTAATCGCTTACGCCACTTCAACCACTGTTTAAAAGTCATCATAGTAGTCATCCTTGGCAATCACTAAAACCATTGCCTTGTTGTCTTCTGTGATGGCGAAGCTGTAGAAGTCGCTGTTCATCTCACGAATCATTTCAATCACACGGTCTTGGTTCCCCCTAAACCCGTGGTCATGGACCTTGTGGGCAATCTGAGTGATGGGGTTGGGGATTGGTGGTTTTGTTTTCTTTGCCATAAGTACCTCCTTTTAGTGGCGTTGCGGGTACTTATGACGTTTCAAATCCCCAATTAATTAATCCTCGTAGGTTCAAACCAACGGTTTCGTATGGGTGGTTTCCACCATATCGGTTTAAGTCAACCTAGTTTGGTTGCTAACTAAGCAAACGACACACCCTTCAAATGACGCATTTTTAGGGGGTTTACGGGCGTTTCCCATAACAGCTGGTACGGTTTTCGTCGATTTTTGGGTCGTCAAAATCCAGGGAGGGGATAACAGATGTGTGTTTTTAGTATTTTTATATAAATTAGCTCAGTTATCCCCGCCCTTGGTCAAATGGTCGGTTGGGATGGCGTAAACCCATGGAGTTGGTTGATGAATATCCAATCGTCTTGGATGGACTCTCGGAGGGTTCTAAGTTCGACCATCGTGTTGTAGGAGTCAGGGTCGATCATGTACTGGTAAATCTTGTCTTTGCCATTCTTTTTGGTCGATTTGATGGTTGATATTCCAACCATTTTCAAGAACCAATGCAGTTGTGTCGTTGGTTTAGATATGAGGTCACTCCTAAGTGGGTGATTGAACTGCCCTTGAACGTAGGCGCTTAGTTTTTTACAAGTCCGAATGAATTCAGTGAGATCAGACATCGTATAAATTGAAGTCAGATCAAAGTGACCATCTTTGAATGGAGGCGTGCTTGATAGCAGTGTGTTCATCAACTCAACCTTTGCTTCCCACTCTTTAAGCCGATCAAACGGAATTGTTTTGTTACCTACGAAATACTTGATATTTTTTTGCTTCTTAATTTCTTTGATTAGGCTAGAGTCGGTGATAGCGTTGAAGAGTCTAAACTGGTTTCGTAGTTCTCCTCGTTGGTCTTTGCTGATAACACTCTCACTCAAGGGGCACTGATAAAACGCCTCAAGAGTCATGCGTCGGAATGACCAATAGCTATCTTCCGAGAGATTAGAGTCATCACCTAGAGCCTCTTGAATTACATCGAAGTCGGTTTTAGATATTGGTTTCGCATTTAATATATTTTGAATAAATTGTTCGTTATCAAGGCGTTTGCCTAACGCAATTGCATCCTTGCCTTGATCTGCAAATGCATCATTTTTTGCAATCAAAGTTGGAACCCAGCCTGTCTTGATTTTGTAATCAATGAAGTTCTTTTTTAGGTTGTTCTGTGAACGTCGCTGGTCAGAAACGATATGAGTTGCCATTGTTAAGAATGGGTCAGTCTCGTTGTAAATCTGCTCTCGTTTGATTGGATCAAATCCAACAAATGTGTTGGCAATTACTTGGTCAACTAGCAATTGACGCTTGATGACACCGAACTCAGTTTCGAAATCAAACGTCCTTGGACTGAGCCAGACTCGTACATTTTTTGGGTGTCGGACACGGCGAATTTGTTGGTCGATATCTAGGTGGGTGTTGATTAAAGACTCAAAGAAACCGTAGCAGCAATCAACAATTTTTTCATTATTTTCAAAAGTGAAATCAATTCCTGTTCCTAGAGATGGACTGCACATGAATACATTGAATTTTTTGAATGTTTCCTGAAAAAATGAGGTGTTGTACTGCGCCTCATCTGTCCTCGAATTGGCAGAGGTCACAGCAAACGAAACACCATCACCGAACTTCTCCCTGATGCCTGCATGCAGGCGTTCAATCAGTCGTTTCGAGTTGGCAGCAACAAACAACTTTTTGCCATCGGCAACGTCCATCATCATTCGACCTATTAGGTCGTCCTTGGATGAATAAATCTCAATCTGAGACTTGTCCGCTATGTGTTCATTGATGATTAACCACAGACGATTGTCTTTTGCCGCCGTGGGGGTAGTAATGCCACGCATCTCTGTTAACGTGAGGTATGAAGTCCAACCCAAGTCAGCATCAAGTGCTACTACGTTGGTTGCAGAGCTGATGACGTAACGCAACATCGAATAGATCGATTCCCGTCTTTTCATTGTGTCTGACAACAGATGGGCGAGAACTTGTTCGCATTCATCAATGACTATGAGGTCATAGTCAATGTCTCTGACTTTCCAGAGACTGTCCAAGCAAACGCCATAACGTTTTCTTCTACGTTTGACCTCTTGAAAATCAAACTTGTCGTCGTCGAGGTAGCAGTTCAGACCCAGGCGGTTGCATAGCTGACGAATCAATGCTTGTCGATGACCAATCAATAAAATTTTGTAGTTGTTGGTAAGTAATCTTGGGGGTTCATCAGGATCGACATTTTCGACATCTTCAAGGGTCCGAAAGTCTTTGCTAACAATAAGATTTCTAATAATCTCAGTCAGTGATTCAGTCTTTCCTGAACCTTTAGGACTTCTTATGAGTGTGAGCCCGTTGTGCAAACCGTCAACTTCTAGATACTGGTGATTAACTATCTCTACAGATCCAATTCCCAGCGTTGGCATCTTTTTCGGATCAATGTGGTCGGGAAATACACGTAACTCTGACTTGGCATCTACCAGTTCACGAGATTGCTTGATGATCTTCACAAATTCATAGTCATCGTGCGTTCGTATGGCTTCCTCTTTTTCTGACTCAACCCACCAAGTCGTGCGACATACGATGCAAAACATGTAGGTTGATCCATGCGCATTTTTGTTGGTAAATGCACTGGCATTGCCATCGTTATGGAATTTGCAATGAATTTGAGTTTGTTGATTGAGATCGACAAGTCTTGTTAGAAGACCTGCTTTGGTAAACGCCTCAAAATCACGTGGAAGCTTTTTTGTGCATCTTCTCGTGCCTGTATTGAAGTCTCCTGTTATTGAGTCAGTTTTGCTGATGATGGGGGCTGCTCGACCGAGTTCGATTAATTCGTCAATTACGTCAGTCGGGATGTACCCATCAAAAACTTCATATCCTGCTGAACGATTGCCATATGAAATTCTCGATGCGTCGTGTGTACTGGGATCTCCGCAGAACTTCAATCCCAATGCTCGTTTGATAGCAACGTATTCGCTCGGATCAGTTAGATCACGTTCTAAGAGAAATCCCAGACGGAATCGATTCTCTTCAACTGTGTGTTTGACTGTCGTGTAGAAGAAGGTGAGGTGACTTCTTGCAAACTCATCCTCCAACACATCCTTGATGGTTGTGCCAGCATCGACATCGATCGATACGAGGTTTGTTAGTGAGTAGTTTTTGTTTGATCTGCTGCCATGTAATTGGGCGCAGAAGGCGTGTCCGTCATGAGCGACGGTATTGATGAGTTCATCGATCTTGAGTTCGACGTTTTCCCACTCTTTTGCCAAGTAGTAGAGATTGCCGCCGATGTTCTTGTCGACGATGTGGCGGTTGATGGCAACCTTAGCTAGTTTTTGATTCATAAATCCCCCGTGTATAGGTCGAGTCCGATTGACCTGTGACCGTGAATACTTGCAGGGGAGGGGGATGAGTTCGGACTCAGCGTCCCCTGCAAGTATTCCGTGTCTGAGGGTATTTATACAGTATTGATATGCTTTAGCTAAGTTATTTGTCTAGATTCATCTTGTTGATGAGGTCAGTTGCCTTACGTGAGACCTGTGCTTGCTCAATGTGGGCATAACGCATGGTTGTCTTGATGTCCGAGTGACCAAGGATTTCCTTGACCTCGTATAGGTTCATGCCATTCTGGATTAGACGGGTGGCAAGCGTATGGCGAAGGGTGTGTGCTGAGCAATCAGGCAACCCAGCTCGTTGGAATGCCTTGTGAAACGTCATGTTGATGTGTTTTCTTGCCTCACCTTGTGCATTTGTAAAAACGAACTTGGAATTCCTGCTGACAAATCGTCTCAACAGCACTTTATGAACTCTGTCGCTCATGTAGAGGACTGATTCGTTTTTAACTTTAGAGCGCCACAGAGCTATTGTCTTTCTTGCCATGTTGATTTGGGACCACTCAAGCGTGCAAATCTCACCATGGCGTGCCCCTGTATCCAGCAAGATGATGATGAAGTCGTGGACATCTTGCATCTGCTTTTTAATGCGTGGTATCCGTTTTTCATAGGTTGCTAGACCCTTGACCTCACGCTTGGGATCAACTGCCTCAAGGAGGCGCTGCTCTTCTTCCACCGTCAGATAACGTAGGCGACCTCGGGACAGTTTGATACTGGGGATTTCGACCTCAGGGACTTGATACCCCATCCGCTTGGCATATTTGATGGTGCCACCAACTTGGTTCAAGGCATGTTTGATCGTCTGATTGCTGTACGCCTTGCGTTCCATGTCGATCTTGAAGCGTTCAATGTCACGACTCTGCAGTAAGTGCAGGTGTGGAACGTATGAGAAGAACTCTGCTGCACGCATCGACCAGAGATTGACAACGTAGTGACTGACGATCTTTTTCTTGGATGCTGAATACTCTTTGAATGCTTCCAGCGTGTCGATCGTTGGTTTGATGCCGAGTTGATATTGCTCGATTAGCTGCTTGCGCCAATTGGATTCGAGGCGTTCCGCAAGTTCTTTGTCAGTGGTCTTGGATGACTTGATGTACATCTTGCCGCCATACTGGAACTGGATGTACAGGTACTTGGAACCTTCACGTTTGACGATTGCCATGGGATGTGTCCGTTAAATGCGGTCACTGTCCAGTCAAATCACTGCTTGGGCAACGGGAGTGAAACCGTCAATTTAATCGACGCTTCTAGTGGGTGATAGCCCCCACTAGAAGGTGAGGGCGATCAGTCTGCCTTCTGCTTACGGAACTTGCGGCTGATGTTGTAGTAATAGGTAGGGGAACCCTTGGGCGTTACGTCTGCCCCCTCGACGAATGCTCGGAGGACAACCTCACGATGCTCGTCATGGATTAGGCGAAAGATTGCCCTTGCTGCGTCTGCTTTGCTGCCCCCATTAGTCAGGATGGTTCGACCTTCTTGAACTGCCTTGGTATAGCGGTTCTTGTCCTTGGGTTCAATCTGTTGTTTAGGGGTTTCAGGGGTAGGTGTTGGCACTGTATTTCTTCCACAAAATGTTGATGATTTCCATGGCATTTGGGGTCGATATGCCCTCCATGCCAGAGATGTCCTCAAACAAGTCAAAGGCGACTTCTGTGAAATGACTCTGTGTCAAATTGAACCCACACTTCTCACGAATGACGTAGATAAGTCGGTATTGTTCGGCAGGGGAGAGTTGGTCCATAGGTCACCTTGGTTGCTGAGGTGAGGGGACCATCCCTGAGATTTAGTTGAAAGACAACTGGTGTTTATTAATTACCGAGGCTAATTGATCATGAACTTTTAGGAGGGCTCTTACTGCTTTCCTTTTTATTTCCCCTGTTCGACTTGTCTCTAAGTATTGATCTGTATTCAAGCACTTCAGGAATGATGTGTGATTTGCCTCCCCAATCCTGCTTGTTTAGCTCTTTACCTACGTTCGGATTGGCATCATCTAGAAACAGAGATTGATTGATGTTCGATTTTGATAACACGCTTGTAATGTAGGCATCAAATGCCTCATTAATTTTCGAACGACATGCCTGCGTAACGGATTCTGCAATTACGTCGGCGCCGCTTAATCCGTCATCCATTTTTACGATTGCGGACTTTACACACTTGTCTCTTGCGTTGAGTGCATCTAATGCAGCAAGGTCATAGGTTTTTTGAACTGCCTTGGATACTTCGAATTCATCTCTCTTAAAGTCGATTCTGATGGAGTTTTTTTGCGCTGTTGCGTCCATGGTTTTCACAAGCTCATTTAACCAATTTGATGTGCAAACTTCAGCTTCTGAATTAGGTAATAAGCTGCAGCTCCTCAAGTTATTGATGTTTAATTTTTTTAATTTTTGTAGATCGTTCAACTCTACTGTTGACCTGAATACTTTGAGTTGTTGAAAAGCAAAGTCGATAGCTTTAGCCTTTTCAATGAGTACTGGATTCAAACAAATTTGTTTCATGTGTGGGTGCAGACCAAGCGTTTTGTTGAACTCGCACTCCGATGGAATTGAGCCTGCAAACGCCCATCCGACGGGCAATAAAAGAAGATTGACCGCCAATACGGTCTTTTGTGCTGATCTGAAGATGACTTTCATTTGGACGCTGAACATGAACTTTATCGCTCTGTGTTATGGCTGGATCCACACGGCTGTTGAGGTGTGCGGACCCTACCTGTGATCATGAATGAGGACAATAGGTTTTCAATCAAGTTTGCAGTTTTCTAAAGCTGCAGCTTGTTTTAAGAACCCCAATAACCAGTGCCATTTTTCTCGTTGTTTAGGTTCAAGATGTGTGTTGTTTACTTGCTGTTCCATTTTCGACTGTAATCTTGAATACCATGATGAGAGTTTTTTTGGCGATTCATTTGGGGCGAAAAATAATGAAGGCGTGAATGTGTTGACTGTCCAGTGTCCTTGATATTCGATCACCATACGGTTCATTGTTCCTGATGCTATGTCGATCCAGTATTTTGTCGCTTCTTTTCCAAGGATGACTCTAGGGAAAATCGCTTCCTTTGACTCCAGTTCATAGGCGTCAATGAATGCCGGACCAACGATATTTGTCTTTGTGTGCCAAACATCGCCTATCTCTAGTCCCCCTCTCAGGAGAAAACCGTGATTCAGGAAAACTAACGAACACTGAATAATACGAGTGACTACGTCTTGGAATCCGTCAATGTCTTTATGTTCAGGTTGCTCTAGTCGTTGCGACAGGATGAGACTATCCGACACCTGTAGATATCGAGGGAATATCTCAGGGTGATTTTGTGCTCGAAATAGACCAAGTGTTGTTGCCTGCAGAAGGTTGCTTCTAGGAATCGCTGAGTTCAATAAATTGATGATTTGATTGATAGCCTCAAGGTTGCCTTGCTTAACTTGAGAGGTGAATCCGAGAGCATCAATAAAGGCAACGACTGATTTCTCGTAACAGACTTCTAACTTCTCAGTGTTCGGGTGCGAATGGTCAGGCTTTGGAAAAGCTGGAGATAAAAAAGTCATGCTACTTGTCATGGCCTGATTGTCCAATATGCTCGCCGCTGCGGAAAACCAGTCTGGGTGATGATTGGCTAGACCCATTCCTTCAAACTGTTGAAGTTGGTCTAGGGATACAACAGACGACTTCTCTATATAAAAATCAAAAACACAGACCTGTTAGCCCCATCCGGAATTTGGAAGAAACAAGGTTGGTTGATGTTGACTTACACCTTGGAATGTTGGAAGGTGTAGGCATAACTCCCTGCGGAAATCCAGTCTGGGTGATGACTGGGGTAACCCAATCCACCACCTGTATGTGTGGAACTGCTGGAACAGGTTAGTGGCGTCTCACTGCGGAAGACCTGTGGACGTTACGACACGTCATTAGGGGGTTGGGAAGCAAGAGTCCTACCATTGAACGACACCCGCAGAGGTGCTGGCATTGTATCGGGGCGTGATCTAAACTGAACGCACGACATGGTTTGAATATGGAGACGCACTTTGAAAAAAATAATCCAATGCTTGTGTTTGTTGGTCAGCGTTGCGGCAAACGCGCAAGGCTGCAACGATATCAAGGACAAAGACAAAGCCAACTATTGCCGTGCAATCGACACGAACGACAAATCACATTGCCAAAAGATAGGCAGTAACGATTTGCTGAATCTGTGCATGGGCAAGGTTGAGAACGACATCAAATACTGTCGTCGTATTGCTACTGACAAAATTAAGAAGCGATGTGAGAACAGCATTCGCTGAAAACAAAACAGCATCCAATAGGGATGCTGTTATGGGGGCGCGCAGCAAGACTTAGGCGTGTGCGAGTACCTGCTTCATCACGTCACCGACTTGGGCAAAGTAGTCGTGAGCGACTTGCGTAGGGACTAAGTATTTGGTGCGGCGATTTTTACCTTCAAACACGGTGTCGATCATGCCGATCTCGCGCAGTTGGTCAATTTTTCGATGCAGTGTTGCAGGCGATGCAATACTGCTCAAAGCCATGGCGTCAGTGACCGTTAAGGGTTTTTCCTCTGCATGACGAACAGCGATCACTTCGAGAAGTTTTTTTGCATCCAAGTCCATCACAGGGGCGTGTTCTGCTCCATCCAAGGCATGAATGAGATTCAGAAAACGCAGATAGATTTGCTTAGAGTCCATGTTTAGGTATGTCTTTCCATGCATAAGTTACGCATACAAGGATTGTATACATAGATCCTGTTAAAAAATAAGCAAAACCACGTAGACCTTCATTTTTAAAGGCTTTGACGTTATTTGAGGATGTCACCCAAGCAGAGGTATTTCATCTCTAAGTACTCATCCATGCCGTGGCTAGAGCCCTCGCGACCAAGGCCTGATTGCTTCACGCCGCCAAAGGGCACGTGTTCTGTGGCGATGACGCCCACATTGATGCCCACCATGCCGTACTCCAACGCTTCGCTCACACGGTAGATGCGGCCAATGTCACGGCTGTAGAAGTAGCTGGCCAAACCAAATTCGGTATTGTTGGCGGCATCCACGGCTTCTTGCTCTTTGTGAAAGCGAAACACGGGAGCGAACGGGCCAAAGGTTTCTTCACGGGCGCACAGCATGTCGGCGCGGGCGTCGGCAATGACGGTAGGTTCAAAGAACTGACCGTCTAGTTTGTGGCCACCCACCATGACCCTGCCGCCTTTAGCGATGGCGTCTTGCACATGGCGTGCAACCTTTTCAACGGCCGCGTCTTCAATCAGCGGGCCTTGCACCACGCCCTCATCAAAGCCGTTACCCACTTTGAGGGTTTTGACTTTGGCCGAGAACTTTTGCACAAACTCGTCGTACACGGCGTCTTGCACGTAAATGCGGTTGGCGCACACGCAGGTTTGACCAGCGTTGCGGTATTTGCTGGCCATTGCGCCTTCCACGGCGCTGTCAATGTCGGCATCGTCAAACACGATAAAGGGTGCGTTGCCACCTAACTCGAGAGCGAGCTTCTTGATGCTGGGTGCAGACTGTGCCATCAAGATGCGGCCTACTTCGGTGGAGCCGGTAAAGCTGATGTGGCGCACGATGTCGCTGCTGCAAAACACTTTGCCAATGGCAATGCTGTTGTCGCTGTCGGCCGTGATGATGTTCACCACGCCTGCTGGAATGCCAGCGCGAATGGCCAACTCAGCAGCAGCCAGGGCGGTGAGGGGGGTTAGTTCGGCGGGTTTGATGACCACGGGGCAGCCAGCAGCCAAGGCAGGTGCCACTTTGCGGGTGATCATGGCCAGTGGGAAGTTCCACGGTGTGATGGCGGCGCACACGCCGATGGGCTGCTTGAGCACCATCAAGCGGCGGTTGTTGTCAAACTGGGGCAGGGTTTCGCCGTTGACGCGCTTGGCTTCTTCGGCAAACCACTCGACAAAGCTCGCGCCGTAGGCCACTTCGCCTTTGGCTTCGGCAAAGGGCTTGCCTTGCTCGGCGGTCATGATGCGGCCGAGGTCTTCCTGATTCGCCATAAGCAGGTCGAACCACTTGCGCAGGAGGATGCTGCGCTCTTTGCCGGTTTTGCTGCGCCATGCAGGCCATGCTGCATTGGCCGCATCAAGGGCTGCTTCGGCGTCTTTGGCGGTGAGGTTGGCGACATCGGCCAGCTTTTTGCCGGTGGCGGGGTCATGCACATCAAAACGGCTGGCCCCTTGCACCCAATGGCCGTTGATCAAGGCATCGGTCTTGAGCAAAGTAGGGTCGTTGAGCAAAGAAAGAGGCGCTGTCTTCATGTCCATAAGGGTCTCCAAATTTATTTACCCAGAGCATACCGCTGCCCCAGTGCCCGCGATGACTCTGGGGTGACACCGAAACCTATAATTTGAGGATGACTACACCCAAATTCACCGTCGCTGATATTCGCAAAACATTCTTGGACTTCTTCGAGTCCAAAGGCCACACCGTGGTGGCCTCTAGCCCATTGGTACCGGGCAATGACCCCACCTTGATGTTCACCAACTCGGGCATGGTCCAGTTCAAAGACGTGTTCTTGGGCGAAGACAAGCGCTCCTACGTGCGTGCCGCATCAGTGCAAGCCTGTTTGCGCGCCGGTGGCAAACACAACGATTTGGAAAACGTGGGCTACACCGCGCGCCACCACACCTTCTTCGAAATGTTGGGCAACTGGTCGTTTGGCGACTACTTCAAACGCGAATCGCTCAAATGGGCGTGGGAGTTGTTGACCGAGGTCTACAAGCTGCCAGCCGACCGTTTGCTGGCCACCGTCTACCAAGAAGACGACGAAGCCTATGACATTTGGACCAAAGAAATTGGCCTGCCACCCGAGCGCGTGATTCGCATTGGCGACAACAAAGGTGGCCGCTACAAGAGCGACAACTTCTGGATGATGGCCGACACGGGCCCTTGCGGCCCTTGCTCTGAAATCTTCTACGACCACGGCGACCACATCCCTGGCGGCCCTCCTGGCAGCCCTGATGAAGACGGCGACCGCTTCATCGAAATTTGGAACAACGTGTTCATGCAGTTCAACATGGCCGAAGACGGCAGCGTCACGCGCTTGCCCGCGCCTTGTGTGGATACAGGCATGGGCCTGGAGCGTTTGGCTGCCATCTTGCAGCACGTGCACAGCAACTACGAAATCGACATCTTTGATGCCCTCATCAAAGCCGCTGCACGCGAAACTGGTTGCCAAGACTTAGGCCACAAGAGCCTGCGCGTGATTGCCGACCACATCCGTGCCACCTCGTTCTTGGTGAGCGATGGCGTGGTGCCTAGCAACGAAGGCCGTGGTTATGTGCAACGCCGTATCATCCGCCGCGCCATTCGCCACGGGTATTTGTTGGGCCAGAAAAAACCGTTCTTCCACAAGCTCGTGCCTGACTTGGTCAAGCTCATGGGCGATGCGTACCCCAACATGGCTTCACAGGCTGAACGCATTGCGTCGGTGTTGAAGGCTGAAGAAGAACGCTTCTTTGAAACCCTCGAAGTGGGCATGTCAATTTTGGATGCCGCATTGCAAGGTGGCGCAAAAGTGTTGCCGGGCGAAGTGGCGTTCAAGCTGCACGACACCTATGGCTTCCCACTCGACTTGTCGGCCGACGTGTGCCGCGAGCGGGACTTAAGCGTTGACGAAGCAGGCTTTGCAGCTGCGATGGAAAAACAAAAGAGCCAAGCCCGCGCCGCAGGCAAGTTCAAGATGGACAAGGCTTTGGAGTACACCGGCGCAGGCAATGCGTTTGTGGGCTATGACGATCTCAAAGCGACTGCCAAAGTGGTGGCGGTGTATTTGGATGGCAACTCTGTGGCCGAACTCAAGCACGGCCAATCAGGCGTGGTGGTGTTAGACACCACACCGTTCTACGCCGAGAGCGGCGGTCAAGTGGGCGATGCTGGCGTGTTGGTCAGCGGCTCTGCCAGCTTTGCAGTGGAAGACACCTTGAAGATCAAAGCCGATGTCTACGGCCACCACGGCACTTTGACTCAAGGCACTTTGGCCGTGGGCGACCACGTGGATGCGCAAGTCGACACGCAAGTGCGCGCTGCGACCGTGCGCAACCACTCCGCCACCCATTTGATGCACAAAGCCTTGCGCGAAGTGCTGGGCGATCACGTGCAACAAAAAGGCAGCTTGGTGAATGCCGAACGCACACGTTTTGACTTTGCGCATAACGCACCCGTGACGGATGCGCAGATTCGCGAGATCGAAGCCAAGGTCAACGCCGAAATTTTGGCTAACGCCGCGGCACAAGCGCGTGTGATGGACATCGAATCCGCTCAAAAAACCGGCGCCATGATGTTGTTCGGCGAGAAGTACGGCGAGACCGTGCGCGTGCTCGACATTGGTTCCAGCCGCGAGTTGTGCGGTGGCACACACGTCAAAGCGACAGGCGACATTGGCTTGTTCAAAGTGGTGGCCGAAGGTGGCGTAGCAGCTGGCGTGCGCCGTATTGAAGCTGTCACAGGTGCCAATGCGCTGGCTTATTTGCAGTCGCTCGAAGACTCAGTAGCCCAAGCGGCTGGCGCACTCAAAGCCCCACCTACCGAGCTCAACTCACGTTTGGCCCAAGTGTTGGAGCAAGTCAAAACGCTCGAAAAAGAAGTGTCAGCCCTCAAAGGCAAAGTGGCTTCTGCGCAAAGCGACGAATTGCTGACGCAAGCCGTGGACATCAAAGGCACCAAGCTTTTGGTGGCCAAGCTCGAAGGGGCTGACGCCAAAACTTTGCGCGACACCATGGACAAGCTCAAAGACAAGATGAAGTCTGCCGTCATCGTGTTGGCTGCTGTGGACGGCGAGAAGGTCAACATCGCCGCTGGCGTGACCGCTGATAACACAGGCAAAGTCAAAGCGGGCGAGATGGCCAACTTTGTGGCTCAGCAAGTCGGCGGCAAAGGCGGTGGCAAGCCTGACATGGCGATGGCTGGCGGCACCGATGCCGCGGCTTTGCCCAAGGCTTTGGCCAGCGTGCAAGCTTGGGTGACTGAGCGCTTGTGATGCGCATGAACGCAGGTTCTTACGACATGCAAACAAAGGCCCAACCCGTGTTGGGCCTTTTTATTGGCGTTTGCCTTGCTGTGTTGTCTTTGAGTTTTGTGCCCACCCAAGCATGGGCGCAGTTCGACAAAACTCCATGGCCTGCCAAAGTGGACACGCCCAAAATTGAAGCCATCGATTTGCAAGGCAAAGCTTGGACCACAGCTGAGCTAACAGGCAAAGTGGTAGTGCTCAACTTTTGGGCCACGTGGTGCGCACCGTGCAAAGACGAACTGCCCACTTTGCAAACTCTGCATGACATCAGTGACAACCAAACCGTGGTGCTCACCATCAATGTGCGCGAGCCTGCTGCACGCGCGTCGCGTTACATGCAAAGCACGGGCATGACATTCCCTGTCATTTCTGACGCCAAAGGCGAACTCGCCAAACGTTGGGGTGTGGCGGTGTATCCCACCACCATCCTCATCGCGCCCAATGGCCAAGCCCGTTGGCGCGTGGTGGGCGATGTGGACTGGAGCGGACCGCAGGCCAACGCGTGGTTGACTGAACTACGTCAAAACGTTTCACCCGCTCAGCCGCCGTCAAAGGCAGCCACCCCCAAGCGATAATTGGCGTACCCCGCGCACTTTGCGCGAGGTGACCTGCCTTCGGGGCATGGGTGCTGCGAGATGTTTCATCTTGCTCATGCACTTTGTATGTGCCGACAGGTCTCACTCATTATTCGGAGCTCTCTTTCATGACTCTCGTGCGTCGTTCCCTTCTCAAGGGGGCCGCAGCTGCGTGTGCCCTCAGTGGTGTGCCCAGCTTTGCTTTGGCCCAAACCTCATCTTCAGCTGCTCGCCGCTTTGAGCCACAAGCGGGCCAATGGCGCACGTTTGAAATCACCACCCGTGTGGATTTGGCTGACGCCAAAGGCGCTGCCTCACGCGTGTGGTTGCCAGTGCCCAGCATCAATTCCGATTGGCAGCGTTCGCTGGAAAGTAATTTCAGCAGCAACGGCACCTCACGCATGACCAGCGACGGTACCGAAGGTGCGCGCATGGTCTACACCGAGTTCGCCGCAGGCGTGACGCCGTTTGTTGAAGTGACCAGCCGCGTGCAAACACAAAGCCGTTTTGTGGATATCAGCAAACCAGCCGCTCAAGCGTTCACGCGCGAAGACGCTGGAACTTTGCACCACTACACCCGCGCCACCAAGCTGTTGCCCACCGACGGCATCGTGCGCACCACGGCTCTCAAAGCCACGCAAGGCGCAAAGACTGACGCACAAAAAGCGCGTGCCATTTACGACTGGGTGGTGGCCAACGCCTGGCGTGAACCCAAGACACGTGGTTGCGGCGAGGGCGATATCAAAACCATGTTGGAGACCGGCAACCTCGGCGGCAAGTGCGCTGATATCAACGCCTTGTTTGTGGGCCTGTGCCGCTCAGTCGGTGTGCCTGCACGCGATGTGTATGGCATTCGCTTGGTGCCTTCGGCCTTTGGCTACAAAGAGTTGTCGGGCAACCCCGCCAGCTTGAAAGGCGCGCAACACTGCCGCGCCGAGGTGTATTTGCAAGCCAACGGCTGGGTGGCGATGGACCCCGCTGACGTGGCCAAGGTCATGCGCATGGAAACCCCAGAGTGGATCAAGCGCACCGACAACGCCGTGGTGCAGCCCGTGTACAACCGCTTGTTCGGTGGCTGGGAAGGTAACTGGCTGGGCTGGAACACCGCGCACGATGTGGCTTTGCCCGGCAGCAAAGAAGACCGCTTGGGCTTCTTGATGTACCCCGTGGCTGAAACGGTGGATGGCCGCGCAGACTCATACGCGCCTGACACCTTCAAGTACCAAATCACGGCACGCGAAATCAAGGCGTAACGTTTTTTCACAGCGCGATGCTCAAACGCATCGCGCTGTGAAACTCTCTGGCTTTACCCGTGACGGGGTCGGTGAACGCCACGCTTTTCGCCAGCAGCTGCAACGGGTTGCTGAAGTCTTCTTCCGCATCTGGCCCGCGCAACACGGTGGGATAAAACTGGTCACCCTCTAGCGGCAAGCCCAGCGCCATCATGTGCACGCGCAGTTGGTGGCGTTTGCCACTGATGGGCTCTAGCTGGTACAGCGCACGCGTGCCTTTTGCTTTGAGCAGGCTGATGCGTGTTTCGCTGTTGGGCTCACCAGCTACCTCTTGGGTTCTGAAAAAAAGTTCGTCGGGTTGCAGACGGCTGGTGTGCGTGCGTGGCAGCTCAAGCGAAGGGTTGTACGCCGCCACAGCTTCGTACACCTTGTGCATTGCTTTGTCGCGAAATAGCGCGTGGTAAGCATCGCGGTCTTGCAGGCGCTTGCCAAACATCACGAGGCCAGCGGTTTCGCGGTCGATGCGGTGCAAGGGCACGAGGTCGTCGTTGCCTGTGAGGTGCTTGAGCTGGACCAACAGGCTTTGCTGCACATAGCGGCCCGCAGGTGTGACGGGCATGAAGTGCGGTTTGTCCGCCACGATCAAGTGCTCGTCTTCAAACACGATGCTGGCCTTTTGGGGTAGCACAGGCTCGTTGGCAATGTGGCGGTAGTAGTAGAGTTTGGTGCGCGGTGTGTAGGTCTGTGTGGCCGCCACGGGCTGGGCCTCTTCGTTCAGCACCAAGCCATGTTCAAAGCGATGCAGCCACTCGTCACGCGAGATGTCGGGCATGCGCTCTAGTAAGAAGTCCAGCACCGTGGGCCAAGGCCCAACGGGCAGCGACACGCGGCTGGCGCCTACGCCGTTGCGCGTGGGGATTCGCATAGGCGTGGCTTTCAGACGCCTTAGACCTTGGTGAACACCAAGTCCCACACACCATGGCCGAGCTTCAAGCCACGGTTTTCAAACTTGGTGAGCGGGCGGTAGGCGGGCTTTTCGGCAAAGCCACTCGCGTCGGTGGCTGTGTTTTTGAGCAAAGGCTCGGCAGACACCACTTGCATCATTTGTTCCGCATACGGCTCCCAATCGGTGGCCAAGTGCAGGTAGCCGCCGGGCTTGATGTGTTTGGCCAAGCGGTTGACGAAGGCGCTTTGAATCAAGCGGCGCTTGTGGTGACGGCTCTTGTGCCAAGGGTCTGGGAAGAAGATGTGCACGCCGTCTAGGCTGTTTTCGCCCAGCATGTGGTCCATCACCTCCACTGCGTCGTGCTGCAAGATGCGGATGTTGCCAATGCTTTCTTCGCCGCAGCGCTTGAGCAATGCTCCCACGCCTGGGGCGTGAACCTCGCAGCACAAAAAGTTGTCGTCAGGGCGCGTGTGCGCAATCTTGGCCGTGGCGTCGCCCATGCCAAAACCGATTTCCAAAATCAATGGGGCAGAGCGGCCAAAGGCGGCAGCCACATCCAAACGCTCAGGTGTGTAGGGCACCAAAAACTTGGGGCCAAATTGTTCAAACGCCCGCACTTGGCCCGAACCCATGCGGCCAGCACGCAGCACATAGGTTTTGATGACGCGCATGAATGGGGCGTCAGTTATTGGGGTGTCGGGGGTGGTGGGCGTATCAGCAGTCATGGCAGCAAGTCTTTGAATAACCAGTGATTATCGCGGGACTGGGCTGTCCATCTCTTGCCATGCTTTTGTCCACTCGGCTAACGCCTGCGCTATCGATGTGTCATCGCTGGGCTTGGGCAGGCCTAAGGCTTGCGCAGCAGTTTGCAGTGCCTTCAGTGGGTGGCTCGCATCAAAGGCGGTTGCGCCGTTTTGTTTGCTGAGCTTCTCGCCGTTTTCACCCAACACCAAGGGCGTATGCATGTAGCAAGGTGTAGCCAAACCCAACGCACGTTGCAACACGATTTGGCGTGCGGTGTTGTCGGTCAAGTCTTCCCCGCGCACGATGTGGGTGATGCCTTGCGCAGCATCGTCCACCACCACGGCGAGTTGGTAGGCCCACAGGCCGTCGGCGCGGCGCAGCACGAAGTCGCCCACGTCCTTAGCCACGTCTTGTTGTTGGCTGCCTAGCAAACGGTCTTGCCAAGTGAGCGGTGTGTCGAGTTGCAACTCGTCGATGACGCGTTGCACATTCAGTCGCCATGCGCGTGCGGCTTTGCCATTCAAGCCGTCGCGGCATGTGCCGGGGTAGACCGCTGCTGTGTGGCGCTCACGCGTGTGACCCATCAGGGCTTGTGCGTCTTCAATCTCTTTGCGTGAGCAGCCGCAGGGGTAGGCCCAGCCTTTGGCGATCAAGCTATCGAGAGCCGCTTGGTAGGCATCGCTGCGTTGCGATTGCCACATCGCAGGCGCATCGGGCACAAGTCCGCAGGCGGCAAGCTGCTGAAGAATGAGTTGGTCTGCAGCTGTTATGCAGCGCGGTGCGTCCACGTCTTCGATGCGAACCAGCCATTGGCCGCCGTGGGCACGCGCGTCTAGCCAACTGGCGAGGGCTGCAACGAGCGAGCCCGCATGCAGCGGGCCCGTAGGGGAGGGAGCAAATCGACCGATGTAGCGCACAAGAACTTCACGCACGTCGCGCGTGCGTGAACCGTTTTACAAACGCTTGGCGGATTGGCAAACAGCCAAGGCGAGTTCAAGGCCAGAGACAAACGCGTCTTCCACGCGGTGGCCCAAGTGCCAGTCGCCACAGGTGCCCAAGCCGTTGGCTGGGTTGTACTGGTGCGAGACGCCCAAGGGCTTGACCGTTTTCGCATACAGCCAGCGGTGCAGTTCGGCATGTGCGGGTTCAGCGCGGATGCCTGTGAGTTCCGAGAAAGCGCGAAGCAATTTGGCTTTCACGCGGGCTTCGGTGTCGGTGATGTGTTCAGCCGACCATTCGGCGCTGGCTTGTACGGTCCAGCGCTCCACTTTGCCGCGGCCTGGTTTGGACGACTCGCGTGCCAACCATGCAATGCGGTGGTGAATGCTGCGTGCGGCGTTCCACTGTGGGCCAATGTGCAAGTTCGGTTGTGTGGCATTGGGGAAGGCCACCATCATGGTCCAGCATGGGGCCACGTCGACGGCGTCCATGGCTTTGATCCAATGGGCATTGGCTGCTTCTTTGCCGGAGGCTTTGAGCAAGTTCTCGGCTTGTACCGAAGGAATAGCGAGCAACACATGGTCAAAACCAGTGTGCTTTTGCGCCACTTCTTTGCCCGAGGTGCTGTTGACGGTGTGCAATGTCCACAAGCCTTTGGCAGCGCGCTCAAGGCGGTTGACTTGCGTGTTGTAGGTAACGGCTTTGCCCAGTGGTTCGGCCCAGTGGCGCACCAAGGCGTTCATGCCGGGCTTGGCCACAAAGTGCGCGTCTTTGGTGGCACGAGCAGCTTCAAACACATGACCTAGAGGGTCAAGCACGCGCACGGCGTTGGCGCTCCATGGGCGGCAAATGTCTGTGGTGCCGGGAACGGTTTGCAAGGCCAGCGAAAAGCGCGGGTCACGCACGGTGAAGTATTGGGCGCCGTGGTCAAACGTGCCAAAGTTGCTGAGGCGGGTGGACATGCGTCCGCCTGCGCCTCGGCTCTTTTCAAACACATGCACATGGTGGCCAGCTTGGGCCAAAGTGCGGGCTGCTGTGATGCCAGCAATGCCGGCTCCGATGATGGCGATGTTTAAGGTCATGGTTGCACTCTACACCTTCCTAAGGGCTGATTTGGGTCGGGGGTTCACCAATAGCGCGGAGCGTGTGGTGGTGCTCTTGAGTTGTTTGAGCCACCACTGCAGAGCGCGCCCACCGCGCTCGCCCTCGCTGCCATCGGGGATGCGCCAAGCGTAACTGAGTTGGGCCACGCGTCGCGGGCGATCCACCTCGCGCACCACCAACACACCTTGGTCAATCAAGGGCTGCACCATCAGCTCGGGCACAAAACCCACGCCGAGTCCGCGCACTTGCGCCTCAATTTTGCTGTGCATGTTGGAGACGGTGAACACGTCTTGGCCTGGCAGCAAACCAATGGTCACGCCTGCACCGCGTTGCACCGAGTCAGCCACGGCCACGGCGCGGTATTGGCCAATGAGTGCATCGCTCAAAGGCTCTGGCGCTTGTGCCAACGGATGGTGTGGGGCGACCGCAAACACAAACTTCATAGGTCCAAGCGCGTGGCTGTGAATGCCAGACGCTGTAACGCTCTCACTGAACGAGCCTGCGATGCCCAGCGCTAAATCGGCTTGGCCGCTGGTGAGCGCTTCGAGCGTGCCGGTGAGTGTTTCGTCGCGCAGCTTCAAGCGGGTGGGTGCATTCAAGGCCATGAAGGCTTCGCACAACTCCATCACCGTGGTGCGGTCGATGATGCCGTCCACCGCAATGGTGAACTGGCTTTCCCAACCCGTGGCCACGCGCTTGACGCGGTTGGCAATGGCATCCATGTCGGCCAGCAAGCGTTCGCCTTCGCGCAGCAGCTCACGCCCTGCGGCGGTCAGCTTGGCTTGACGCGAGCTGCGATCAAACAGCAGCACATCCAGTGCATCTTCGATTTGGCGCACACGGTAGGTGAGGGCGCTGGGCACCAAGCCTAGCGCTCGGGCTGCGGCAGCAAAGCTGCCTGCTTTTTCAATCGCGTGCAGCATGGACAGCGAATCGGGGGTGAGGACGTCACGGGGAGAAGTCATGCAATGAGGCTTTGATCGTTCAAATAATTTGAATGATGCCATCAAATGCGGTGCATGGCAAAAGCATGTGCGGAATCTACAGTTCATGCCATACCCAGCAAGGAGCACACGCTATGTTGACCATTCGCAAATCACAAGACCGAGGCTACGCCGATCACGGCTGGCTCAAGTCGTTCCACAGCTTTTCATTTGCCCACTACTACGACCCCGAGTTCATGGGTTGGGGCAATTTGCGCGTCATCAACGAAGACCGCATTGCACCAGGCACGGGCTTTGGCACTCACGGTCACCGCGACATGGAAATCATCAGCTATGTGCTGAGCGGCAACTTGGCCCACAAAGACAGCATGGGCAACGTCAAAGGTATTCCGCCCGGCGACGTGCAGCGCATGAGCGCGGGCAGCGGTGTGCAGCACAGCGAGTTCAACCACGCGCCAGACGAGACCACGCACTTCTTTCAAATTTGGATTGAGCCCAATGTGCGTGGCATTCCCGCGAGCTATGAGCAAAAGCAAGTGCCGCCAGTCTCCAAGCGCGGCGCACTCAGCCGAATTGCAGCACCCGAAGGCGGTGTGGTGAAGATTCACGCCGATGCCGCTTTGTACGCGGGCTTTTTTGATGGCGACGAGGCTGCCACGTTGCAAATCGCATCAGGCCGTAAAGCTTATGTGCATTTGATTCGCGGCAGTTTGCAAGTCAACGGTGTGGCTTTGGCCACAGGCGACGCTGCTTTGTTGGACAACGAACCGACCATTCACCTCACGCATGGCGAAGATGCCGAAGTGCTGGTGTTTGACTTGGCCGCTTAATTTCTTCATTCATTCTTAACAGGAAACTTCTCATGAATAACGCACTCAACCTCATTGGCCGTCTTTTGATCGCTGCCCTCTTTTTACCTGCAGGCTTAGCTAAATTGGCTGGCTTTGACGGTACCGTTGGATACATTGAATCTGTCGGTTTGCCCTTGCCAGCTGTTGCGGCTACAGTGGCTTTGGCTGTCGAAATCTTAGGTTCTGTGGCTTTGATCTTGGGTTTTCAAACCCGCGTTACGGCTTCTGTGCTCGCGGTGTTTACTATGGTCGCTTCAATATTTTTTCACGCGTTTTGGGCCGCCGCGCCTGAGCAAGCTTTTGTGCAACAACTCTTGTTCTTCAAGAACATTGGCGTGATCGGTGGCTTGTTAGTGTTGGTGTCTTCAGGCGCTGGCGCTTGGAGCCTTGACGCTAAAAAAGAAGCTCAATAATTCACACCTGTATTTCGAAACCCTCTTTCAATCACATCAAGGAAACACACCATGACTAAAACTGTCGTCGTTTACCACTCAGGCTACGGCCACACACAACGCGTGGCGCAATTCGTGGCCGAGGGCGCGAAAGCCACCATCGTCGCCATCGACGCAGACGGCAACATCACCGACGCCGAGTGGGAAGCCCTCAACGCAGCCGACGCCATCATCTTTGGCTCACCCACTTACATGGGCTCGGTGTCATGGCAGTTCAAGAAGTTTGCAGACGCCACATCCAAGCAATGGTTTGGCAGCGCATGGAAAGACAAAGTGGCCGGTGGCTTCACCATCTCCGCCAGCCCCAGCGGCGACAAACTGTCGACCATCCAATACTTCATCACCTTGGCCATGCAACAAGGCATGGTGTGGGTGGGCCAGCCCGCCATGAACGACGGCAGCATCAACCGCCTCGGTTCTAACTCTGGCGTGATGGCGCAAGTGGGCCCCACAAGCCCGGCTGCTGACATTCCTCAAGGCGACTTGGACACGGCCAAAGCCTACGGCGAGCGCGTGGCTGCTGTGGCTGCTAAGTTGCGCGGTTAATTCATCATCAGCCGAAACGCATCCGTGATGAGCGGGTGACGAAATAAAAGGGCAGTTCAACAGAGCTGCCCTTTTTCTTTGGTTAGTATCAACGCATGAAAATCATTCAACTGCTGCCTTGGACCGATTGGGTCGCTCTCGGGTTTTTTGTGTTGGTGTGGGTGGGCTATGCCATGTTCGCCAAATACTGGAGCGACGGCCAGCATTCCATCTTGGCTATGACCAACCGTTATCGCCATCTATGGATGCTGCAAACCACAGCCCGTGATCCGCGCATGTTGGACGGCATCATCACGCAAACCTTGTCAGCTACCCCTGCATTTTTTTGTTCCACCACCATTTTGATTTTGGGTGGTTTGTTTGCGTTGCTGGGCACCACTGACAAGGCGGCTGAGCTGGTGCGCGAAATACCGTTTGCCGAACAAACGCCTATTCTTGTGTTTGAGTTCAAGATCTTGGTGTTGGTGGTGATTTTTGTGTACTCGTTCTTTCGCTTCTCGTGGTCGATGCGTCAGTACACCTTTGTGGCGCTACTCATTGGCGCCATGCCACCTCCTGAGACCTTTGAGCACGAAGGTGCTCCGAACCGTCAACACTATGCCGATCGTGCCGCTGCCATGACAGGCTTGGCAGCTGAAACCTTCAACGGTGGTTTGCGCGCGTACTATTTTTCGTTTGCAGCCTTGGGTTGGTTTTTCTCACCCGCCATGTTTGTCTTCGCCACGTTGTTGGTGGCCGGTGTGTTGTACACCCGTGAATTCAAGTCTGAGGTGTTGGCGCTGTTGGAAGAGTAGTGGGGAACGTGCCATCCGGCGCCAAGCCCGTGGCGCTCAGGTCTGCGCCTACAGCGCGACGCTCATCAAACACAAAGCAGCCGCCGTCGTAGTGGTCATTGCCCACTTCTTCAAAGTATTTGAGGATGCCGCCTTCCAGCTGGTACACATGGGGCAAGCCAGCGTTACGCATGTAGATGGCTGCTTTCTCGCAGCGAATCCCGCCGGTGCAAAAGCTGATCACGGTTTTGTCTTGCAACTCGTCTAAGTGGGCTTGCACTGCATCTGGAAATTCTGTGAACTTGGTGATGCCCCAGTTGATGGTGTTCTTGAATGTGCCAGCATCCACTTCAAACTGGTTGCGCGTGTCTAAGGTCACCACAGGGCGACCGTCGTCGTCGTGGCCTTGGTCTAACCAACGTTTCGCGGTCTCGGGGGTGACAGCGGGTGCACGGCCTTCGAAGGGGCGAATGCTGGGGTGGTTCATGCGGATGATTTCGTTTTTCACCTTCACCAGCATCTTGCGAAACGGCTGGGTGTCAGACCAGCTTTCTTTGGGGGCGAGGTCGGCAAAACGGGCGTCTGAGCGCAGCCAGTCCACAAAGCCGTGCACATCGTCGGCGCTGCCGGCCAAAAAGAAATTAATGCCTTCTTCTGCAATCAGAATCGTGCCTTTGAGCTTGCGCGCCATAGCGTTGTCTAAACAAGGCTGGCGCAGGTCTTGGGCGTCGGGCAGGGCGACGAATTTGTAGCAAGAAATATTCAGGATTTGGTTCACCCAGCCATTCTAAGTAACGGGGTGTCCCTACAATCTCAACCCATGTTTGTTCACTTGCGCCTTCACTCCGAATTTTCTGTCGTTGACGGGACCAACCGCATCGACGAGGTGGTGAAAGCAGCCGCAGCCGACCAGCAGCCCGCGCTGGCCATCACCGACATCAATAACCTTTACGGTGCCATCAAGTTTTACAAAGAAACCCGTGGCAAGGGCGTCAAGCCCGTCATCGGCGCAGAGATTTACCTAGAAAGCCTCACCCAAGACGCTGCGCAGACCTCGCGCATGGTGCTCTTGGTGCAAAACCATCAGGGGTACTTGAACCTGTGCGAACTCATTAGCCGTGGCTGGACGCAAAACGTGCACAAGGCTGTGGCCGTGACCAAGCTGGAATGGCTGCAAGAGTTATCGCAGGGGTTAATCGCTTTGTCGGGCGCACAAGCCGGTGCGGTGGGCCAAGCCTTGGTGCAAGGCGATACCACGCGTGCGGGCGAAGTGGCCTTGCAACTGGCAGGCATCTTCCCGCATCGCTTTTACATTGAGCTGCAACGCGCTGGCCGTGCGGATGACGAAACCCATGTGTCTGGTGCCGTGCAACTGGCCGCGCGCTTGAGCCTGCCCGTGGTGGCGACACACCCTGTGCAGTTCACAGAGCCCGACGATTACGAAGCGCATGAAGCGCGTGTGTGTATTGCCGAAGGCGAGATCTTGGGCAACCAACGCCGTGTGCGCAAGTTCACGCGCGAGCAGTATTTCAAATCATCTGCACAAATGTGCGAGCTGTTTGCCGATGTGCCCAGCGCCATTGCCAACACCGCCGAAATTGCCAAGCGCTGCAACCTGACCTTGGTGTTGGGCAAGCCGCAGTTGCCCAACTTCCCCATCCCGCCCGTGAACGGTGTGGTGATGTCAGTGGAAGACTATTTCCGCCATGTGTCGCACGAGGGCTTAGAGGCCCGCTTAGCTCATTTGTATCCCGTTGAAGCCAAGCGCGATGAAGAACGCCCACGTTATGTGGAGCGTTTGGAGTTTGAGCTGAACACGATTTTGAACATGGGCTTTCCCGGCTACTTCTTGATCGTGGGTGACTTCATCCAGTGGGCCAAAGCCAATGGCTGCCCTGTGGGGCCCGGCCGTGGTTCGGGTGCGGGCTCGCTCGTGGCGTATGCCTTGAAGATTACTGACCTTGACCCGCTGCAATACAACTTGCTGTTCGAGCGTTTCTTGAACCCAGAGCGGGTATCGATGCCCGACTTCGACATTGACTTTTGCCAAACCAACCGCGACCGCGTGATTGACTACGTGAAAGACAAATACGGCCGCGAAGCCGTGTCTCAAATTGCCACCTTCGGCACCATGGCCGCGCGTGCCGCGATTGGTGACGTGGGCCGTGTGCTTGACATGAGCTACACCTTCTGCAAGGGCATTAGCGGCTTGATTCCCAACAAGCCTGGCCAGCACATCACCATTGCCGGTGCGATTGAGGTCGAGCCCATCTTGGCCGAGCGTTTGGCCAAAGAAGATGAAGTCAAAACATTGTTGGAATTGGCGCAAAAGCTAGAAGGCATGACGCGTAACGTGGGCATGCACGCCGGTGGCGTGTTGATTGCTCCAGGCAAGCTCACCGACTTCTGCCCGCTGTACCAACAGCCCGGCAGCGAATCGGCGGTGAGCCAGTTTGACAAAGACGACGTGGAAGCTGCGGGCTTGGTGAAGTTCGACTTTTTGGGCTTGGCCACGCTGACCATTTTGGAGATCGCGCGCGAGTTCATCATGGCGCGTCACAAAGGCCAAGAGAACTTCGCATTCGAGAACATTCCGCTCGACGACAAACGCACGTACGAACTGTTCCAAGACGGTAAGACCGAGGCTGTGTTCCAGTTTGAAAGTCGCGGCATGCAGGGCATGTTGCGCGACGCGCGTCCCACGCGCTTGGAAGACTTGATTGCGCTGAACGCTTTGTACCGTCCAGGCCCAATGGACTTGATTCCAAGCTTCGTCGCACGTAAGCATGGCCGCGAAGAGATTGAATACCCGCACCCCATGGTGGCGCAGATGTTGTCCGAGACCTACGGCATCATGGTGTACCAAGAGCAGGTGATGCAGACTGCGCAGATTCTGGGCGGCTACTCACTCGGCGGCGCTGACATGTTGCGCCGTGCGATGGGTAAGAAAAAGCCCGAAGAGATGGCGGAGCACCGCGAAATCTTCCGCGCAGGTGCATCCAAGAACAACATCAGCCAAGACAAAGCCGACGAGATCTTTGACTTGATGGAGAAGTTCGCGGGCTACGGCTTTAACAAGTCGCACGCCGCCGCTTACTCGCTGCTGGCCTATCACACCGGTTGGTTGAAGGTGCATTACACGGCTGAGTTCTTCTGTGCCAACATGACGGTGGAAATGGACAACACCGACAAACTCAAGGTGTTGTTTGAAGATGCGCACAAGATGGGCCTGACGTTTGAAGCGCCCGATGTGAACCGTGGCTTCTATCGCTTCGAGCCCATCTCAGACAAAGTCATTCGCTACGGCCTAGGTGCTATCAAAGGCTCAGGCCAACAAGCGATTGAAGCTGTCGTGGCCGCACGCGAAGAGGGTGGCCCGTTCACCAGCTTGTTTGATTTCTGCCGCCGTGTGGACCGCAGCCGTTTGAACAAACGCACGGTCGAAGCCCTGATCAAAGCTGGCGCATTTGACAACTTGCACCTCAACCGCGCCGAGTTGTTGGCCAGCGTCGAGCGCGCGTTTGACTTTGCCTCTGCCAGCGAAGCCAACGCCAACCAAGGCGGCTTGTTTGACATGATGGGTGACGATGCCCACGGGTCTAGCACGCAAGAACCTGAATACGTAGAGATGTTGCCTTGGGGCGTGAAAGAACGCCTCACGCACGAGAAGGTGGCGCTGGGCTTTTACTTGTCCGGCCATTTGTTTGACGAAGTCGAGCGCGAGGTGCGCCGCTTTGCCCGCACCCGCATTGAAGACTTGATGGACTCACGCGAGCCGCAGTTGCTGTCGGGCATCGTGAGCGACATGCGCGTGATCAACGGTCAGCGCGGCAAGCTGGCCATCTTCAAGCTGGACGACAAATCAGCGGTGATCGAAGCCACGGCAGACGAGGCCACCATCAACACCTATCGCAACACCTTGAAGGATGATGAGCTGGTCATCATCATGGGCAAGGCGCAGCCAGACCGTTTCTCGGGCGGCTTGCGTTTGTCTATCCAGCAGGTGTGGAGCTTGGAGCAAGCGCGTTGCCGCTTTGGCAAATACCTCAGCGTCACGGTCAACGGCAATTCGCCTGACATTGCGCGTATGTTGCGCGACCACCCCGCCAAAGTGGAGCAATCCGAGCAGGGCGAGTTGGTGCGCGGGATGGGCGTACGATTGAAGCTGTTACGCGAGGGCGCAACGGCTGAGGTTCAATTAGGCGACAACGCCAAGTTTTTCCCTAGCGATGCCGCCTTGGCCAGTTGGATGGCACAGGCGCACGACGGGCAATCACACATCATTTACGAGTAAACACATCTATGTGGACCATTCCTACGCTCATGACACTGGCGCGCATTGCGGCCATACCGCTCATCGTGGGGTTGTTCTATTTACCGATCGACACCGCAGAGCGCAACCTGTGGGCCACCGTGATGTTTGTTGTGTTTGCGTTGACTGACTGGCTCGATGGCTACTTGGCTCGCAAACTCAATCAGTCCTCAGCCTTTGGTGCGTTTCTCGACCCGGTGGCTGATAAATTTTTGGTGTGTGCCTCGTTGCTCATCTTGGTGCACCTCGGCCGCGCTGATGTGCTTGTGGCGCTCATCATCATCGGGCGTGAAATTGCCATCTCAGCTTTGCGCGAGTGGATGGCGCAAATTGGCGCGTCCCGCAGCGTGGCGGTGCACGTGTTGGGCAAATTGAAAACCACCGTGCAAATGGTCGCTATCCCGTTCTTGCTGTTTGATGGCCAACTGTTTGGCGTAATTGACACGGCCTTGTGGGGTACGGTGTTGATTTGGATTGCGGGCGTCTTGACCGTTTGGTCGATGGTGTATTACCTGCAAAAGGCGTGGCCTGATATCGTGGATCACGCCAAGTAATGAGTGAGTCACGCAACCAAGCATGGATCAATGCCATGCCTTGGCTATTTGTGTTGATCTGGAGCACCGGCTTCATCGTGGCGCGCTACGGTATGCCCAACTCGCCGCCCTTTACTTTCTTGTTGTGGCGTTACATCTTTTCTATTGTCTGTTTTGTGCTGTGGGTCAAATGGGCGCATGTGCCCTGGCCGCAGGGCAGGGGGCAGTGGTGGCATTTGGCCGTCACGGGCGTGTTGATGCATGCGGGTTATTTAGGTGGCGTGTGGGCTGCGGTGAAGGTGGGCATGGGCGCAGGCCTGACCGCTTTGATCGTGGGTTTGCAACCCGTCATCACGGCTATTTGGCTATCAGCGCGGGGCGGTCATGTGACTCGCCGTCAATGGCAAGGCTTGGCTTTGGGCTTTGTGGGCTTGGCCATGGTCGTGTCGCGCAAACTTGAAGGGGGCATTGAAGTCACGCCTTGGAGTCTGACCATGATCACCATGGCATTGGCGTCCATCACCACGGGTACGCTCTATCAAAAACGATTTGTCCAGCCCTGCGATGTGCGCAGTGCCAATGCCGTTCAGCTCATGGCTGCTTATTTGGTGACCTTGCCATTGGCCTTGATGGAATCCGAACCTGCGTTGTGGAACGCCGAGATGACTTGGGCCATGGTGTGGGCCGTGTTGGTGTTGACCTTGGGCGGCAGCTCCCTGTTTTACATCCTCATTCAGCGCGGTGCAGCGGCTTCGGTCACCAGCTTGTTGTACTTGGTGCCACCCACCACGGCAGTGATGGCTTGGATTTTGTTCAATGAGCCCATCACCTTGGTGACACTGGCAGGCATTGTGGTAACCGCAGCTGGGGTGAGTTTGGTCGTGCGGCCTCCTAAAATAGTTACTTGATTTTTTAAAGGTTCAAGATGAGTCAAAAACGCATTGCAGTGATCGCCGGTGACGGTATTGGCAAAGAAGTCATGCCAGAAGGCATTCGCGTCATGGATGCGGCTGCTCGCAAGTTTGGCATTGACTTGAAGTTTGACCACTTTGATTTTTCGAGCTGGGACTATTTCGAGAAGCACGGCAAGATGCTGCCCGATGATTGGAAAGATCAAATCGGCGGCCACGATGCTTTGTTCTTTGGTGCTGTAGGTTGGCCCGACAAGATTCCAGATCACATCTCACTCTGGGGCTCGCTCCTATTGTTCCGTCGTGAGTTTGACCAGTACATCAACCTGCGTCCTGCGCGTTTGATGCCAGGCATCATCGCGCCCGTGGTGCGACGTGACGGCACGCCGCGTCAGCCCGGCGAGATTGACATGTACATCGTGCGTGAGAACACCGAAGGTGAGTACTCCAGCATTGGTGGCCGCATGTACCCAGGCACTGAGCGCGAAATCGTGATGCAAGAAACGGTGATGTCACGCATTGGTGTCGACCGCGTGTTGAAGTTTGCGTTTGAGTTGGCCCAAACCCGTCCTAAAAAGCATTTGACCAGCGCCACCAAGTCCAACGGCATTGCCATCACCATGCCCTACTGGGATGAGCGTGTGGTTGAAATGGCCAAGAACTATCCAGGCATCAACGTGGATAAGTTCCACATCGACATCTTGACTGCGCACTTCGTGCAACGCCCCGACTTCTTTGATGTGGTGGTGGCCAGCAATTTGTTTGGTGACATCTTGAGCGACTTAGGCCCCGCGTGCACAGGCACCATTGGCATTGCGCCCAGCGCCAACCTCAATCCCGACCGCAAGTTCCCATCGTTGTTTGAGCCTGTGCATGGCTCAGCGCCAGACATCGCTGGCAAAGGCATTGCCAATCCGATTGGGCAAATTTGGTGTGGCGCGATGATGCTTGAGTTCTTAGGCCATAAGGATGCACACGATGCAGTGATGGCCGCGATTGAGAAAGTACTCGATCCAAAGAGTGGCGCGCCTAAGACACCAGACATTGGGGGTAACGCTAGTACATCTGATTTAGGGCGTGCAATTGCTGAAGCCTTGTAATTTTTAGCTTCAAAAAACGACTAGAATTTCAATCATGTTGCGACACAAGGCGAGACACCTTCAGCAACGCTACATACCGTAGAGCTAGTAAACTAGCATCATCATTGACTAACATCACATCTCATTGAGAGGGGATCTTTGTGAATAAAACAGAACTGATTGAGCACATTGCTAAGCACGCAGATATTTCTAAAGCTGCAGCCACTCGCGCACTTGAGTCCACCATTGGTGCAGTGAAGACTACCTTGAAAAAAGGCGGCACAGTTTCTTTGGTTGGTTTCGGTACTTTCGCAGTGGGCAAGCGTGCCGCTCGCACTGGCCGCAACCCACGCACTGGCGCAGCGATCAAGATCAAAGCAGCCAAGGTGCCTAAGTTCCGTCCAGGCAAGGGTTTGAAAGACGCCTTGAACTAATTCGCGGTTTCGGTTGGGTGCTTAGCTCAGTTGGCAGAGCGGCTGCCTTACACGCAGTAGGTCGGCGGTTCGACCCCGTCAGCACCCACCACCCATTAAAAAGGCGAACGCACGGTTCGCCTTTTTTCTTGGCTTCTCACACGTCACGATGAGTCCATCACATGTTTGATTTTGTTCGCAAGCACACACGGGTCATGCAGTTTTTGCTGTTCCTGTTGATCTTTCCATCTTTTGTTTTGTTTGGACTTGAGGGTTACAACCGTTTTCGCGAAGGCGGAGCCACAGTCGCGACCGTGGACGGCCACAGCATCACGCAAGCTGAATGGGATGCCGCACATCGCAGCCAAGTTGAACGCATGCGCAGCAGCATGCCGAATGTGGATGTCAAGATGTTTGATACGCCTGAAGCGAAATACAGCACGCTTGAGCGCATGGTGCGTGACCGTTTGTTGCAAGTTGCAGCTAGCAAGCTTCACCTAGGCTCCAGTGATGCACGCCTAGCCGCAGAGCTTCAACAAAATCCCAATATTTCTGCGTTGCGCCGTGCCGACGGCACGTTGGACATGGAACGCTATCGCCAATTATTGGCATCGCAAGGGATGTCGCCAGAATCATTCGAAGCTCAGGTTCGCGCTGATTTGGCTTCACGCCAAGTCATGTCTGGCGTGGGCGTGACCAGTTTTAGCGCCAGTGCGCTGGCTGATGTGACCTTGAATGCTTTTTACGAGCAACGCCAAGTGCAAGTGGCGCGTTTTGCGCCCTCTGACTTTGTGGCGCAAATCAGCCCTAGCGATGCGGAACTAGAGGCTTATTACAAAGCCAACGCAGACAAGTTTCAGTCTGTTGAGCGTGCAGACATCGAATACGTGGTCTTGAACTTGGCTGCTGTGCAAAAAGACATCGTGGTGCCTGAGGCTGAACTCAAGACGTATTTCGAACAAAACTCAGCCCGTTTGGCTGGTTTGGAAGAGCGCCGTGCGAGCCACATTTTGATCAATGCCGACAAAGCAGCCTCCGCTGCCGAACGTGATGCTGCACGCGCCAAGGCACAAGCGCTGTTGGCAGAAGTGCAAAAGTCACCGACTCAGTTTGCTGAACTGGCCCGCAAAAATTCCCAAGACACAGGTTCTGCTGCCAAAGGTGGCGACCTCGACTTCTTTGGCCGTGGTGCCATGGTGAAACCCTTTGAAGACGCTGCATTTGCTTTGAAAAAAGGTGAGACCAGCGGTTTGGTGGAAACTGAATTTGGCTTTCACATTATTCGCCTGACTGACATCAAGCAGCCAGAGCAAAAAAGCTTTGAATCACAACGCGCCAAGCTGGAGCTTGAAGTGCGTGCCCAATTGGCTCAGCGTAAATTTGCCGAAGCGGCTGAGCAATTTACCAACCTCGTTTACGAACAATCGGATAGTTTGAAGCCTGCTGCAGATCGACTGAAGCTTGACGTGCAACGTGCGACCAACCTTAGCCGTGAGGTAGTGGCTGGCAATACGGCGGTGAACAATCCCAAGCTATTGGCGGCAGTGTTCTCGCAAGACTCGATTGAGAAAAAACGTAACACCGAAGCGGTGGAGTTGGCCCCCAATGTATTGGCTGCTGCCCGCATCATCAGCTACAACCCTGCACGCACCTTGCCTTTGGATGAAGTCAAAGCACGCGTGCGCGAGCAAGTGGTTGCCCAGCAAGCTGGCGAGCGTGCTCGTTCTGAAGGTGCTGCTAAGTTGGCCGAGTGGAAGGCCAGCCCAGATGCGGCAAAGTTGCCTGCTGCCATCGTGGTGTCGCGTGAATCTAAGCAAGCGCAGCCCACCGCTTTAGTTGAAGCGGCCTTGCGTGCCAGCACTCAAGCGCTGCCAGCTTGGGTCGGGGTTGATTTGGGTAGCAGCGGCTATGCCGTGGTTAAGGTCGAAAAAGTCTTGCCTCGTGGTGATAAAGACGCCACTGCTACTACCCGTGAACGCGAGCAGTATGCACAGTGGTGGGCTTCAGCCGAAGGCTTGGCCTACTACAAGCTATTAAAAGAAAAATTCAAGGCAGAAATCAAAATAGCTAGGTTATAATTTTGCCTCTACGGTGGCTGTAGCTCAGTTGGTAGAGTCCAGGATTGTGATTCCTGTTGTCGTGGGTTCGAGCCCCATCAGCCACCCCAAAATTTAAAGGGTTCCCATTCGGGAACCCTTTTTTATTTGCAGTAAAGCGTCGTTCACTGACAGTCAGTTCAGGTTGACTAATTATGCGGCCCCTTTGTGAGGCTGTTTATTTGTACAGTATTATCGCGTTATGGAAACAACGTCTGTATCTCACAATCATCCAGTGTTGCTAGACCCTAGCCCTTTATGGTTGGATGTCTGCGGCTGGCTCGTTCCTGCAGGCTTTCCTTCACCTGCAGCAGATCACACAGAAGAGCGGATTGACCTCAACAAGCAGTTGATCCGTAACAAAGCCGCAACCTATGTGTTTCGCGTCAAGGGCGATTCCATGACGGGGATCGGTATCTACGAGGGTGATGCGCTCTTGGTTGACCGCAGCATGGACCCTAAGCACAACCACATCGTCGTTGCGCTGTTGAACAACGAGTTCACGGTAAAGCGGCTTTACCGACGGGGCGGCGTGGTCAAGCTCATCGCTGAAAACCCCATTTACCCCGCACGCCTCATCAAAGAAGAGGACGACTTTGTGGTCTGGGGTGTGGTGACCAATAACATTCACAAGCTGTGTTGAGTCATGCCGTCCACCAACGTCAAGCTGCTCGAACACAAGATTGATGCGGATAGTCTGGCAGTGTTGCCGCGCAACCCTGGTGTTTACATCTTCAAAGGCGAGGGGACACTGCCGCTTTACATCGGTAAGAGCGTTGATATTCGCACGCGTGTCTTGAGTCATTTGAGAACGCCAGAGGAAGCCAGCATGATTGCTCAAACGCGTCGTATCGACTTCATCGAAACTGCAGGTGAGATTGGGGCTTTGTTACTGGAGTCTCGAATGATCAAAGAACAAACCCCTTTGTTCAATCAGCGCTTGAGGCGAATAAGGACGCTCTGCTCGATAAGGCTGAATCAAACCAATGCAGGCGCTTTGCCAGAGGTTGTGGACAGCAAGCAAGTCAACCTAGGCTCCACGCCTGAGCTTTACGGTTTGTATTCTTCAAGTCATGCCGCCAAAGCCAAGCTCAAGGAGCTGGCTCAGCAGCACATGCTGTGCCTCGCGCTCTTAGGCTTAGAGAAAACATCCACGCGAGGGTGCTTTGGCTTGCAGATCAAAACATGTCTTGGTGCCTGTGTGGGTAGAGAAGACCGACCCACACATGACCAAAGGCTTTTTTCTGCCTTGGTGGACTCGCAAGTCGAAGTGTGGCCGTTTGATGGCCCGATTGATTTGATTGAACAAGCTGGTGAGTGGGTACAACGCCATCGCGTGAACAACTGGTGCTACTTGGGGACGCAGTGTTCTAAGTCGAGCCATCCAAGTCAGATCAATGCGTACCAGCAGCATGACTTTGATTTGGATAGTTACAAGATTTTGGTCAAGCCCATCATGCTCAAAACCGTGAAGGTCGAAGAAGTTGAGCTATGACACCGCAAATAGCTTTGGTGGACTGCAACAACTTCTATGTGAGTTGTGAGCGTGTTTTCCGTCCTGATTTAAAAAAAGTACCGATCGTTGTGCTGTCAAACAATGATGGCTGTGCAGTCTCACGCTCTAACGAGGCGAAAGCTTTGGGTATTCGCATGGGGCAGCCATGGTTCGAGTGCAAACACCTTGCAGAAGAAAGTGGCATTCTTGCTTTGAGCTCTAACTATGCTCTTTATGCAGACATGTCGAACAGGGTGATGTCTATCTTGAGTGACTACTCGCCCAAGCACGAGGTTTACTCCATCGACGAATGTTTCGTTGACCTCACAGGCACGCCAAAGCTCAGAGATGCGAGCTACGAAATGCGTGAGCGTGTGATTGCGTGGACAGGCATCCCTGTGTGCGTTGGCATTGGACCAACCAAAACATTAGCCAAGTTGGCGAACCACATTGCGAAGAAGCACCCTAGGTCGAAAGGTGTTTTCAACTACAACGATTTGTCTGAAGCTCAGCAGGTGAAGTTGCTCAGTCAAATTGAAGTGGGCGAGGTGTGGGGGGTAGGGCGCAGGATGACAGTTCGGTTGGCCGAACACGGTATTCATACCGTTCAAGATTTGCGCGCCGCACATTGCGCGACGCTAAGAGCCGAGTTTGGTGTGGTGATGGAGAAAACTCAGCGTGAGTTGCAAGGCGTGACTTGCATTGAGCTACAGGAACTAGTGCCAGACAAAAAGCAAATCGTGAGCAGCAGATCGTTTGGCCATACTGTGCGTGACGTCGCCGTTCTCAAAGATGCCATGAGCACGTTTGTGGCCAACTCTTGCGCCAAGTTGCGCGCTCAAGGCTCGCATGCATCGTTGATTCAAGTGTCTTTGTACACAAACCGTTTTCGCAAAGACCTGCCGCAATACAACCCGACATTTACTGTGCCTTTGCCGCAGCCAACGAACGACAGCCTTGTGGTGAATCGCTGGGCTGACTATCTTGTTGAGCGATTATTCAAGCCTGGGTATGAATACAAAAAGGCAGGAATCATGCTTGGGGAGATACACCCGACAGGAAGGTATCAAGCTGATTGGTTGGAGCCAGCTCAGGCGACGGACAAGAGGTTGATGGATGCGGTGGATGGACTGAATAAACGTTTTGGGCGAGGCACAGTGAAGGTGTCAACGCAAGGGGCCTACAAAGAGTGGCAGATGAAGCAAGAGCGGAAGTCACCGAGTTACACAACGGACTGGGAGCAGGTGCCTTATATTTAATTGGCTATGAGAGCCAAGTTGATGTTGGGGAAGTTCTTCAAGAAGTTAGGGTTTATGCGTCTGATTCCTAACAATACTTATGATGCTGTGTAGATTAATTGATGTGGTGTAAAAATCCCTAATAGTGGGATGTCTTAAACATCTGATCGATCGAAATTTAGGTTACTGCTCATTCCATCCAAGTTTTATCAAGACAAATGAACATCAATGCTGATTACAGTGAAAAAGTCGTGATCAATCATCATGACCTTCCTTGGATTCCGAGCCCCGAATCAGGGGTTGAAAGGCGAATGCTTGAGCGCTTTGGTGACGAGGTGGCTAAGGCAACTTCTATCGTTCGGTACAAGCCAGGATCTACGTTTCAAAAGCATCACCATGAATTTGGGGAAGAGATATTTGTTTTGGATGGGACGTTCAGTGATGAGACAGGCCACTATCACGCTGGCACATACATCATGAATCCACCAGGTTCATCACATGCGCCATTTAGTAAGTCTGGGTGCACTCTGTTTGTGAAGCTGCGGCATCTTGGCTCAGATCAGGTCGTGCGTGAAGTCATGGATACAACAACATCCCCTTGGTACCAAGGTATGGTGCCTGGTCTTAATGTCATGCCTTTGATGCAACAGGGGAGTGGGTCGACTTTAGTGAGATGGGCGCCACAAACTTATTTCAATCCACACAGACACTATGGCGGAGAAGAAATCTTTGTCGTGGATGGGGTGTTTGAGGATGAACACGGACGCTATCCAGCAGGTTCGTGGATCAGAAGTCCCCATATGAGTCTTCACAAGCCTTTTAGTAAAGAGGGCTGCACGATCTTTGTGAAGACTGGGCATCTACTGGATTAGGTAGCGAAACTACTTTCAATTTCTTGGCGCAACCTAGGTTAATGCGTAGCTTAATTAACTTTGCAATGGCGCTAATTCTTTTAACCATTTTGTCGCTGGCAAGGGCCAGCGTGTTTGAATTTTTTGCGCTTGTGAAAGCAAAGTGTTCTTGTCCAATGCCCGAGGCGTACGAAACGCCAGCACGATCGTGTTGCCTGCTGTTGTAGGCTTGAAGGCCCACATAGCGTCAGGGCCAAACGCCTTACCAATCCGCTGCATGCTAGTTTCTGCGCTTGAATCACGGCCATACAAATTGACAGCCATGCAACCTTGGGCTGTCAGTAGTTGTCTACAGTCGGCGTAAAACCCTTCACTGTCTAGCGCAGGGTGAGCGGCCTCTTGGTCATACAAGTCGACTTGGAGCGCATCAATTTTTCCACGCCATTCATGATGACTTGCAATATTTGCGGCGTTAGCAAGCAATACTTTTAATTTGGCATTGTCCTCGGGCAGGTAGAACCAGTTTCTACAAGTGTCTATGACTTGTGGGTTCAGTTCTACAGCCGTGGTGTGCATGCCCAATTGAAGATGGCAAAACTTGGTCAAAGATGCCGCGCCTAAACCTAACTGCATCGCTTGCAAATGACAAGTTTGGTCTAAATCTACAAATAACAGCCAGCCCATCATGCGTTGAACGTATTCGAGGTGAATGTCATACGGCTTGCTGATCTTCATCGAGCCTTGTACCCAAGGTGTTCCCAGATGCAAAAACCGCATGTCGCCGTAGTCGATGTGGTTGACTTGCGGTAAATTTTCATGGCCTGGCTGTTCGGCGTCGCTGCCACTATTGGGTTGGCCCTTGTAGGTGTTAGCTTGTTTTTTAGCGAGCGAAATTCCAATCCAAATGGCAGCAAGACAAGCGATGCCCCCAAAGATCAGATCGTTTGTGGTGATCTCTGTGCTGAATACATCCATCTGCTGTTTGCTCCATTCCCGCTACCTTAGCTTGTCAAATGTTAAGTCATGGCATTTTCATGGCTAAGACCCTTCAGTGCGATATGTCACGTGAATGAGTTACAACTGACATAGTTGTAGAAGTTATTTTTTAGATCGAGATCAATTTAAGTGGTTAATAAATTAAATGTTGTGCTGATTATTGGTAGCGCCCCAGATGCTGTGTGTGTGAAGAATTGGGACTTATCTATTTTTTCTAGCTGCGTTGCGATCAACAATGCGTGGCAACTATTTGATGGATGGAATTACTTAATTTATCCGGAAGATTTTCCGAGCAATCGGTTGCCTGCCGAAAAAGATCAAATAGGTAAGAAGCTGATTGCAGCAAACGAGTTTGTACCGCAGCAAAACTATTTTGGTGGGTTTGTTTATGCAGGTGGAACGATGGCTTTCACGGCGGCATATTGGGCGCTTGGTGCCTTAAAGCCTGACCTCATCGCATTTGTTGGATGCGACATGGTTTACTCTGCAGAAAAAGGCAAGTCAACGCACTTTTATGGGAATGGGACCGCTGATCCGCTTAGACCCGATGTGACCTTGCAGTCGTTAGAGGCAAAGTCTGTTCGATTTATGGCAATTGCACATGAGCAAAATTGCGGAGTTGCCAATCTTTCTCAGCTGCCTGAGTCGCGCCTGCTTTTTCCTCGTATGTCTCTGAAAGAGTTTGACCATGAGAGGCAACTTTTACAACTTCTAAAAGAGCAAAAGACTTTAATTAAACATGATGTGGTCACCAAAGCGCTGCAAACAGAGCAGAATTTAGGATACATGGTCCCTTCAGGAAAATATTGGGAAGTTCTAGCAAGCTTTGATAAAGACAAGCTAAGTGCAATTGATGCCATGTGGCTTGAAGCGGTGCAAGTTTAAAAAGAGTTAGTAGGTCCTCGTTTGAAATCATCTCCTAAATCACTGTCTGGGCTTTTACCATTTGTACGTCCCTATCGTGTACAAGTAGCATTTGCCGCTGTCTTCTTAATTTTGGCTGCAGCGACCACCTTGGCTTTCCCATGGGCCTTACGCAATATGATTGATCAAGGGTTGGCTGCGCCTGCTGGGGAAGAGGTTTTGGTTGGGAAATTTATCAATCTCTTCATGGTCGCCGTTGCTTTAGCGCTCTTTTCTTCCGCTCGGTTTTACACAGTGAGTTGGTTGGGTGAAAAAATTATTGTTGATCTTAAAAATCAAGTCTATGCGCATGTGTTACAGCAAAGTCCTACGTTTTTTGAAACCACGCAATCTGGCGAAGTTTTGTCTAGGTTAACCAACGATGCAACTTTGATTCAAACCGTCGTTGGTTCATCGTTGTCGATGGGATTAAGAAACTTTGTCATGGGCATCGGGGCAATGGTCATGTTGGTATGGACCAATCCATTGCTCATGCTTCAAGTCATGACAGTCTTGGTTGTGGTGATCTTTCCGAGTGTTTATTTAGGCCGGCGAGTACGTCGTTTATCGCGTGCAAGTCAAGATCGAGCTGCTGATTCAAGTGCAATTGCGTCAGAAGTTCTAAATGCTATTTCAGTCGTTCAGAGTTACACCGCTGAGCACAGAGAAGCTGAGCGCTTTCGCACTTCGACAGCGCAAGCGTTAGCAACTGCATTGCGGCGAATCCGTGCGCGTTCTGCACTGGTAGGCTTCATCATCATGGCCTCAAGCGCAGCCTTACTTTGGGGATTGTATTTAGGGGCACTGTCAGTGCGTGCTGGCACCACGACCGCTGGTGAGCTGGGACAGACGGTTATTTACGTTATTTTGTTAGCCAGCGCATTCGCTGTATTGGGCGAAGTTTATGGTGATGTATTGCGAGCAGCTGGGGCTACTGAGCGATTGATGGAGCTGTTGCATACACGCTCAGACGTGCGTTCGCCTGTTCATCCTCAGCATGCGGCGTGGCCAAAAAATGGGTCGAATCTTGCGTTGCGCGGCGTGAGCTTTAGTTACCCATCACGTCCTATGCAGCAAGCATTGAATGGTGTAACAGGTGAGATTCTTGCTGGACAAACGGTTGCTATCGTGGGACCGAGCGGTGCAGGCAAGACAACATTGTTTTCTTTGTTGATGCGTTTTTATGCGCCTCAACAGGGGGGAGTCATATTAGACGGTGTGCCAATTGAGCTTATGGACTTGAATGACCTGCGACAACGCATTGGCGTAGTTCCGCAAGAGTCAGTGGTGTTTTCTGGAACTGTGATGGAAAACATTAGATATGGCAAACCCGATGCGACAGACGAAGAGGTTCATGTCGCGGCAGAGGCGGCGTTTGCTATGGAATTTATCTCAGAATTGCCGCAAGGATTCGATACGTATTTAGGGGACAGAGGCGTACGCCTGTCTGGTGGGCAACGTCAGCGCATCGCGATTGCCCGTGCAATCTTAAAAAACCCACCTATGCTTCTACTAGATGAAGCCACCAGCGCATTGGACGCAAACAGCGAGCGTATGGTGCAAGCTGCGTTGGAAAAAGCGATGCAAGGCCGTACTACTTTGGTCATTGCGCATCGGTTGTCGACAGTCCAGCGGGCCGATAGTATTTGGGTTCTAGACCATGGTCGCCTGGCAGAGAGAGGAACGCACGCAGAGCTGATGGCCAACGGAAGTGTTTACTCTCGCTTGGCTCAATTACAGTTCAGCAACTCCCCTGAGTTAAATCGAATTGTGTGAGTACGGCAAAAATTTATCGAATAACTAGAGTAGTTTTATTGACAATTCATATTGCTATTTAGACTTTGTGATATTTGCAATTGTTCATGCACTATTAAAGATCGTCATTGTTTGATTCAATGGACTTGTCAATTTTTTCCATGTTGTCGAGCAACTTCATCAGGTAGTGCAAGGTGTGGGTTAGGTCTCCTGTCGAGAAGTCGGTCAGCGCAGCTTCGTAGTATTCACGAATTTTTGGCTGTGCATCTTTTTCCCATACCTTACGACCATTTGCTGTCATGGTGATCAATTTCGCGCGTCGATCACGATCGTTTGTAGTCAGTTCAATATGGCCGTCGCGCTCCATACGCCCAAGCAGCCCTGATAGGTTTTGTCGGCTGACTTTTAGATAACGCGCTAAATCACCCACGCTCAAGCCTTCCTCTGCGCCTGTGCGTGACAGTGCGCCCAACACCGCCCACTGTTGCGTGGTTAAGCCTTCTTTTTCCACAGCGCGGGTACCTGTTTTATGCAACATATTTGCACATTGATACAAGCGGAAAAACAACCGGTTGGCAATGTCTAGTCGAGATTGTTTGCTATTTTGTTTAGGGAAAACCATTGTAAAAAATTGAAAAATAAGGTTTGTGAATTGATGCCGACCTCACATAATATGACAACACATTGACATAAATATGAGATTTTTAAAAAGTTTGATGTTGGTGTCAAGCATAACCACCTTGTAAAACTTGGAGAGCAGCATGAATCATTTGAAAGACAGAACCGTCATTGTTACTGGTGGTGCGGGTGGTATTGGTGGCGCCACTTGTCGCCGATTTGCCGCGCAGGGCGCCAAGGTCGCGGTGTTTGACATGAATTTAGATTCTGCCCAAAAAGTAGCCGAAGCCATCCAAGCCTCGGGTGGCACAGCGGTTGCCTACAAGTGTGACATCACTGATCGAGCAGCAGTCGATGCGGCAGTGATGGACACCATAGTCCAACTTGGTCCCATTGATGTTTTGGTCAACAACGCCGGTTGGGATGTGTTCAAGCCTTTTGTTAAAACTGTGCCTGATGAATGGAGTAAGTTGATCGCCATTAACTTAACGGGTGCTTTGCACATGTTGCACGCTGTGTTGCCCGGTATGGTTGAGCGTAATGCGGGTCGCATTGTCAACATTGCGTCAGATGCCGCACGTGGCGGCTCGTCGGGTGAAGCTGTGTACTCCGCTTGCAAGGGGGGCTTGGTGGCACTGTCTAAAACGTTGGCGCGTGAGCATGCACGGCACAACATCACTGTCAATGTTGTGTGTCCTGGCCCCACTGACACCGCCTTGTTGGCGGGAGTGGCTGAAGGCGCGCGGGATCCAGTTAAATTGATTGAGGCTTTCCGCAGCGCCATACCGCTTGGCCGCTTGGGACAGCCCGAAGACTTGGCCAGTGCCATTGTTTTCTTTGGCAGTGACGACGCTTCCTTCATCACCGGCCAAGTCATCAGCGTGTCTGGTGGCTTGACGATGCACGGTTAATTTCACATATCGGAGACTCACATGCAATTCGAAGACATTCTTTACGAAAACCGCAATGGCGTGGCATGGATCACGATCAACCGTCCTGACAAGATGAATGCGTTTCGTGGCACTACATGCGATGAAATCATCAAGGCGCTGAACAAAGCCGGCTATGACCGCAGTGTGGGCTGCATCGTATTAGCTGGTGCGGGTGACCGTGCGTTTTGTACTGGCGGTGACCAATCTGCGCACGATGGCAACTACGACGGACGCGGCACTATTGGTTTGCCAATGGAAGAGTTGCACACAGCTATTCGCGATGTGCCCAAACCCGTGATCGCTCGCGTGCAGGGCTTTGCTATCGGTGGCGGCAATGTGTTGTGCACGATTTGTGATTTGACGATTTGCTCTGACAAGGCCGTCTTTGGACAAGTTGGCCCGAAGATGGGTTCGGTCGATCCTGGCTACGGCACTGCTTTTTTGGCACGTGTGGTGGGTGAGAAAAAAGCCCGCGAGATTTGGTACCTCAACCGTCGCTATACCGGGACAGAAGCTGTGGCGATGGGCTTAGCCAATATGTGTGTGCCACATGATCAGCTTGATGCTGAAGTGCAAAAGTGGGGCGAGGAGATTTGTGAACGTAGTCCAACCGCGATTGCCATAGCAAAGCGCAGTTTTAACGCCGATACCGCTCATCAGTCGGGTATTGCAGGTTTGGGCATGTACGCATTGAAGTTGTATTACGACACCGAAGAATCACGTGAAGGTGTGAATGCGCTCAAAGAAAAACGCAAACCTGAGTTTCGCAAGTACGTCAAGTAATTTGCCCCAGTAAGGAGCCCTGTAATGAATCCCAACCCCTACATCGACGAAGACCTGCAAGCCTTGGCTGAGACGGCGCGACGTTTTGCAGACGAGCGCGTCAGGCCAGGGTTTTTAGAGCGTGACAAGACCCGTGAGCTTGACCGTGAGTTGTTGCGTGAGATGGGCGAGCTTGGCTTCATCTGCCCCGAACTACCAGAAGAGTTTGGCGGTTTGGGTATGGGATGTTTGGCTGCGGGGGTGATTCATGAAGAGATTGCGCGCGCTGACTTGAGTTTCTCTTACTTGAACTTGTTGGCATCCTTGAATGGTCAAATTTTGTCTAAGTACGGCAACCCCGATGTGGTGGGCCCTTGGCTTAAAAAACTCACGCAAGGTGAGGCTATTTGTGCCATTGCCTTGACCGAACCACGCGGAGGCTCTGACGCCGCCAACTTGCGTTTACGGATTGAACGTGACGGTGACTTCTATGTCATCAATGGCGAAAAAACATCCATCTCTGCTGCAGATCAAGCCGACATCACGGTGGTTTTTGGTCGCACGGGCGTGCCTGAAGACGGAGCGCATGGAGTGACGGCTTTGCTGGTGCCGATGGATACACCTGGTTTGACCACCAACCGCTTTGACTGTCATGGCCAGCGTGCCATTGGTCGTGGATCTATCTTTTTTGAAAACGTCCGTGTGCCTGTAAACCATCGCTTGGGCGACGAGAACAAAGGCTTTGTCCAAGTGATGCACGGGTTTGATTTTTCTCGCTCACTTATTGGGTTGCAATGTTTGGCCGTGGCGCGTGTGGCGCTAGAGGAAACCTGGGAATACATCACCCAGCGCCAAGCCTTTGGTCAACCCCTATCGGCATTCCAAGGCGTGACGCATCCATTAGCTCAATTCGACACGGAGGTTGAAGGTGCACGTCTGCTGTGCTTGCAAGGTTTATGGCTCAAGGATAAGTCCTTGCCGCATACCGCCGAGGCTGGTATGGCCAAGTGGTGGGGCCCTAAGCTTGCCTACGATGTGATTCATCAATGCCTACTCTGTTATGGCCATGGTGGCTACGACAGAGGATTAATGGAGCAACGATTGCGTGATGTATTGGGTTTTCAGATTGGTGACGGGACAGCGCAAATCATGAAGACCATCATTGCACGCACACGTGCTGGTCGGAAGTTTGTTCCCGCCTAAATGCTTCGTGTAAAAAATGACACCACTGATCCACTGAGGAGACAACTATGGAATTCGATGCCGTCTTAATTTCCGCCCGTCGTGAACACAGCATTGCCAAAGGTTATTGGCATGACCGCACCATAAACGATGATCTGGATTCCTGTGTTGCGTCTTGTCCTGATAAGACGGCTTTGACCGCAGTAAAAGCGGAGAGTGGTCAAGTGAGGCACTTCACTTATCGCGAGTTATCCATAATGGCTGATCGTGTTGCCGTAGGTTTGAGTCAACTCGGGGTGGGCCATAACGATATCGTGGCTTGCCAGCTACCCAATTGGTGGCAGTTTACGGTCACCTATCTCGCATGTTCACGCATTGGTGCGGTGATGAACCCACTCATGCACATCTTCCGAGAGCGTGAGTTGTCGTTCATGCTGAAGCATGGTGAAGCCAAGGTGCTCATCATCCCGCAAACCTTCCGTGGTTTCGATTACGAGAAGATGGTTGATGCATTGAAACCTGACTTGCCTCATTTGAAGCATGTTGTGGTGGTTGATGGCGCGGGTGTGAACAGCTATGAAGCTTTGCTAAGTGGTCCAGAGTGGGAGAAACAAAGCGATGCCAAGATGCTGCTGAAGCAGCACCGTCCCAGCCCTGATGATGTAACCCAACTTATCTACACCTCGGGCACTACTGGGGAACCTAAAGGCGTGATGCACACCGCCAATACGGTGATGGCCAACATCATTCCTTATGCTGAGCGTTTGCGCTTGGATGCCAACGATGTCGTTTTGATGGCATCACCAATGGCGCACCAAACTGGTTTTATGTACGGCTTGATGATGCCTATCATGCTCAAGTCCAGCGTCGTGTTGCTGGATGTCTGGGATCCCTTGCTTGCGATTGATTTGATTCGCGAAGAGCGAGTTACTTTCACGATGGCATCTACACCGTTTCTAACTGATTTGGCTAAAAACGTGGAAGAGTCAGGCAAAAAAGTGCCAACACTTCGTACCTTCTTGTGTGCGGGAGCTCCGATTCCCGGACCGTTGGTTGAGCAAGCTCGTAGCGTGTTGGGCACCAAGATTGTGTCCGCATGGGGCATGACTGAAAACGGCGCAGTCACTTTGATTGAACTGAACGACCCAGATGAGCGTGCATTCACGACGGACGGATTGCCGTTGGCTGGCGTCGAACTCAAAGTGGTGAATGACGATGGGCTATCGTTACCCGTAGGTGAGGTGGGCAAGTTGTATGTGCGCTCTTGCTCAAACTTTGGTGGATATTTGAAACGCGCACATCTTAATGGTACCGATGCAGAAGGATGGTTTGACACGGGTGATCTAGCTCGTTTGGACGCACAAGGCTATGTGCGTATCACGGGCCGCAGCAAAGATGTGATCATCCGTGGCGGTGAAAACATTCCTGTCGTGGAAATCGAATCATTGCTCTATCGCCATCCCGCCGTTGCGATGGCCGCCATCGTGGCCTATCCCGATGAACGTTTGGGTGAGAGGGCTTGCGCTGTTGTGGTGTTAAAGCCTGGGCAAAGCTTGGATTTGATGGGATTGGTGAATTACCTCAAGTCGCAAAAAGTCGCAATGCAATACATTCCAGAAAAAATAGAGATTCGCGACGCCATGCCTACGACGCCATCAGGAAAGATTCAAAAGTTCAAGTTGCGTGAAATTTTGCGCTACCAAGCAGGTTCATTAACTTGATCGAATGATGATTAATGAACAAAGTCGTAATTTATAAAGTTAACGTTGAATTCGGCGACTGTGATCCAGCCAAGATTGTTTGGTTTCCAAATTACTTTAAATGGCTTGATGCGGCATCACGTAACTTTTTTGTGAAGTGTGGCGTGCCGTCTTGGAAAGAAACAGAAAAATCTATGGGCATTTTGGGAACGCCTTTGGTAAATATACAGACACGGTTTGTGAAGACAGCTAGTTACGGCGATCATCTAAATGTGCACGTCAGTGTTTCCGAATGGCGCAATACAAGCTTTGTGATGGAATACAAAATTTACCGTGACACAGACTTAATTTTGGAAGCACAAGACGTTCGTGTTTTTGCGGCTTTTTGCGAGACGGGCAACCCAGATCAACCCAGCATTCGTGCGGTACCGATTCCCCCATTTATTCTGGAATTGTGTCAGTAAAAACTCAGTACTTGGAGATGCATATGCCGAACAACTACTTGCACCATACATTTGGTTTAACTGGAAGGGTGGCATTGGTCACAGGGGCAGCTCGCGGCATCGGCTTTGCGATTGCCAAAGCCCTTGGCCATGCAGGTGCGCATGTTGTGATCAACGATCTTCATGCAGAAGTCTGTGATGAAGCAGTACATGCCCTTATAAGTGAAGGCATTCGCGCAAATGCCTTGGTGATGGATGTATCAGACCATGCTTCTGTGCGTGAGGGTAAATTAGCTTTGGTGCAGAAAGGCATGCGTGTTGATATCTTGGTCAACAACGCTGGCAATCAGAATCGCAAAGCCTTGGTGGAGATGAGTCCAGAAGAATGGCAGCAACTCATGAATGTGCATGTAAACGGTGCATTTAATTGCACACAAACGTTTCTTCCCGACATGCTGTCGCAAGGCTTTGGGCGTATTGTGATGGTGTCATCGGTGTCAGGGCAAGCAACGATGCCGTTGATTTCAGCTTATTCAACTGCAAAAGCAGCCACGGCTTCGATGGCGAGGTCTATCGCTGTGGAATACGGTGCAGATGGCATTACAGCCAATGCCATTGCCCCTGGATTTGTCAAAACCGATTTCACTAAGGGTCTGCAAGAACGTGAAGGCTTTGAGGGGTATCTCAAGTCAAGTGTTCCTGCTGGTAGATGGGCTATGCCAGAGGATATTGCACCGGTGGTGTTGTTTTTGGTGTCACCAGCAGGTGGTTTTGTGAATGGGCAAGTGCTGGCAATTGATGGAGGCTTGCTAGCTCGAATGGGCTAAATGCTTAAGCGCTATGTTTTTTCTTAGTCACGCCATCGCCGTGAATCTTTTTCAAATAATTGGCGCGAAAGACTTTGGGACTCACGCCTGCATGTTTACGGAAAAATCGAGTGAAGTAAGCATCATCATCAAAGCCGAGCTCATGCGCCAACTGTTTGATGGATACGCTGGTGTAGACCAGCTCTCGCTCAGCTTCTTGCAAGATGCGTGCGTTGATGACCTCCAAGCTCGACTTGCCCAAGACTTCGCGACACAAACGCGACAAATGTCCCACAGTGACACCAATTTCATTGGCATAGATTTGCAAGCTGTATTGCTTTCGAAAGTCACGGTCTATCAAGCTTCTGAACTTTTCGATTTGTTGATTTTTTCTGGAAATCGTGTGATGTGTTTGAAATTCAGACATGCCCGACAGCTTGCTGATGCGATTGACTTGTACCAGCAAGGCCAACAGCAGCGACATGCCTGCGGCCATTTGACCCACTGCATGTGTGCGCGATTCTTGTTCAAGCGACAAGAACAAAGGCATCAGCTGCACGATGTATCGCATTTCAGACTGCAAGGACAAAATTCGAGGGGTTCTTATGGTGTCCAACAATTCAGGCATGACCGAACTGGCAACCGATTCAAGCGTTTTTTGTGTGGCCGTTACGACTGGACCATCGATGGTTTTAGAGAAATGAAAACCGTGCACATGCCCCGCAGGGATGACCAGCAAGCAAGGCGCTGTGGCGCGTGTTTTGATGTGGTCAATTTGCACGTCCACATATCCACTTTTCAAATACAAAATTTGAAAAAAAGAATCGTGGCGATGCGGTTGAATGATCCAGTTGTAAATCTTCGATCGTTGCGGAATCCACTCGAAATTGAACGAGCTACTCCAGCCCGGCGTGGCCTCGTCGCCATACAAATCGTAGCTAGGGATAACCCGAGAAAGACTCATGCGTACTCCTAATTTGCACGAATTGTCCTTTTATTGGCGTGATTCGTCAATCACAAATCTTATGCAAATTCAAACAATGCAGAACAAGAAATAACGGGAGACTAACTGCATGCGCACAACACAGGACTGGTTGAAATTGTCCGGCAAAGTCTGCGTTGTGACAGGAGCCGCGAGTGGTATCGGTGCTTCTATCAGCGAATTGCTATGTCAAGAGGGGGCGCATGTGGCTATGCTTGACCGCGATGAGGTTGCCGTCAAAAAAATGGCTGACGCCTTGCGTCAGCTAGGCGGTGATGTTTTACCTTTGGTGTGTGATATCAGCCAACCTGACGACGTGACCTCGGCTGCACAGAAAGTCCTGTCGCATTGGCAACGCTGCGATGTGTTGGTAAACAACGCCGGGCTGCTACGTGCGGGCTCTTTAAGCGATGTGAGCTTGCAAGATTGGCAGCACGTTTTGAATGTCAATCTGACAGGCTATTTGCTTTGCTCACGCGCATTTGTCGAACCAATGAAGTCAGAAGGGCGTGGCAGTGTAGTGAACATCGCTTCAATTTCTGGTTTGTTCCCGCAGTCGGGCAGCGGCTCATACAGCGCAAGTAAAGCGGGTGTTTTGCAAATGTCTCGGCAGATGGCAGTGGAGTGGGGGCCGCTGGGGATTCGTAGCAATGCCATTTGCCCCGGCATGATTCGCACGGCTTTGTCAGCCAAGTTTTATGAGGTGCCTGGCTTTGAAGCCAAGCGTGCTGCAGTCACCGCCAGTCGACGCGTAGGTGAGTCCAGCGACATCGCCAATGTGGCTTTGTTTTTGGCCAGTGAACGCTCGGCTTATGTGAACGGCGCTGAGCTCGTGGTTGACGGCGGCATGCAATGCATGTTGATGGACATGGTGCCTCGGCCTGGCTACAACCAATCGAATTGAGGAGTTGAACAATGTCTTTTCCAACGCAATGTGATGTGATCGTGGTCGGCTCAGGTGCTGCAGGTTTGTCCTGTGCCATCACCGCCAAAAAGCGCGGTTTGAATGTGGTGGTACTTGAAAAAGAACCTGTCTTTGGTGGCACAACTGCTTTGTCGGGGGGGGTGCTGTGGATACCCTTGAATCACCACGGCGTGAAGCAAAATTCCCAAGATACGGCTGACTTGGTGCACACCTACATGATGCAAGAGACTGGTGCCTTTTACGACCAACAAGCGGTGCAAACCTTCATCGACAACGGCGTCAAGATGGTGGATTTCTTTGAGCGTGAAACGGAGATGCAATTTATCCCCACGCTTTACCCTGACTATCACCCCGATGTGGCAGGTGGCGCAAACATTGGCCGATCAATATTGGCTAAGCCCTATGACATTCGTGGCCTTGGTAACGATATGAAACGATTGAAGCTGCCTTTGAAAACTATCACCTTCATGGGAATGATGTTCAATTCTTCGAATGCAGATTTGAAGCATTTTTTCCGTGCTACTAAATCACTGACATCGTTCATTTATGTCGCCAAGCGTTTGGTCAATCACATGAAAGAGTTGGTTTTGTATCAACGCGCTGTGCAAGTCACTAGCGGTAATGCATTGGCCGCTCGTTTGGCTAAGTCAGCGCTTGACTTGGGCATCCCCATCCTCACCGCTACACCCGCTGAAAAAATATTGTTCGAAAACGAACAAGTGGTTGGTGTGCAAGCTGGTGGCGAAGCTGTGAGGCGCAATATTCATGCGCGCGTTGGTGTGGTGTTGGCGTGTGGTGGCTTTCCGCATGACGTTCAGCGAATTGCAAAGACATACACCCACTTAAAAAGCGGAGGAGCGCACCTGTCGCCCACACCTCAATCCAACACAGGCGATGGCGTGCGCTTGGCAGAAACTTTGGGTGCGGATACGCGTATTCGATTCAAAGACTCTGCCGCTTGGATGCCTGTGTCTAAGGTGGATTACGGTGACGGTGAAGTAGGCGTGTTTCCGCATTTGTTGGATCGCTACAAGCCCGGTGTGATAGGTGTGCTGCGCAACGGCAAACGTTTCACCAATGAATCCAACTCCTACCACGATGTAGGTGTCGACATGATTCGTGCATGCGAAGGTCAATCAGAAACAGCTATGTGGCTGATCTGTGACAAGACCACACTGGGTAAATACGGGTTGGGCTTTGTCAAACCAGCACCTATGCCCATTGGTAAATTCATTCGTAACGGGTATTTGTTTTGCGGCAACACGCTCTGTGAATTGGCACAAGCCGCTGGCCTCAATCCACAAGCCTTGGAAGAAACGGTGCGCGATTACAACATAGGCGCCGTAGAAGGACAGGATTTGCAATTTGGTCGCGGCACTACCGCCTTCAATCGCTACTTAGCTGATCCTGAGCAACAACCTAACCCTTGTGTGGCACCCATTCTGAAAGGCCCTTTCTATGCGGTCAAAGTTGTGATGGGTGACTTGGGAACGTTTGACGGCATTCAAACCACGGTGGTGGGTGAAGTTAAAAAACAAGATGGCTCTGTGATTCGTGGTTTGTATGCTGTCGGCAATGACCGAGTCAGCATCATGGGTGGCAAATATCCCGCGGCGGGCATCACACATGGCCCCAATATGACTTTTGGTTACGTGACCGGCCAGCACTTGGCTGACTTGGCAGGAGTTTGACTATGTTGTCATTGCAAAAGCCTTTGATAGATCATCGCATCTACACCATTGCCTTGCGAAAGATGCCTGAGTTTTTAGAGGTGTTTAACACCTTGGCGATGCCCGTTCTGATGGAAACCTTGGGCCATCCGATTGGGTTTTACACCAGCATGGTGGGACCACAAAATCAATTTGTGCATTTGTGGGCTTATGACGATTTGGCTGATTACGAGCGCCGTTGCCGCGCACGTGATACCCATCCTGATTTTTCAGCTTACTTAAAAGCATCTGGCCATCTGATCACAGCGCAAGAGACGCGTTTGATCAGAGCAGTTGATATGCATGGCTTGAAATGAAAGCTCGCACATGACACATATTCCTTCAGTAGCCATCGTGACCGGTGCTGCAGAGGGCATCGGCTGGGCAACTGCCCAGTGTTTGGCTAATGCAGGTTGGCATGTGGCTTTGTTGGATTTGAATGGCGATTTGGCTAAACAGCGCGCACGCGATCTGGGGCATGGTCACACAGGTTGGGCTTGTGATGTGACTCAATTGGATGCGGTTAAGACATGTGTCGCGAACGTTCGACAGGCACATGGATTGATTGATGCGCTGGTTAACAACGCGGGTATTGCGGACCAAACCTTGCTCACGCTTGAGCAAGACATTAATGCATTTGACCGTGTGCTGTCGGTCCATTTGCGTGGCACATTTTTGATGTCGCAACACGTGATTGCGTGCATGGCGCAGCAAGTCCGTGATGCGCAGGGCGTGCGCGGTGCAATTGTGAACATTGGCTCAATTGCCAGCTTCGGTGGCATTCCAGGCCGCAACGCGTATTGCGCTGCCAAAGCCGGGGTGTTGGGCATGACGCGCGCCTTGGCCAGTGAGTGGGCACGACGCGGTATCCGTGTGAATGCAGTGGCGCCTGGGTATGTGAAAACAGCCTTGGTAGAAAAGTTGGCAGAGCAGGGGGCTATTGATGGTGCGGCAATTGCACGTCGAACGCCGCTGGGCCGGATGGCGCGCACCTCAGAGGTGGCGCAAGCGATTGCATTTTTGGTGTCCGCACAAGCCAGCTACATCACGGGAGCGGTTTTGCCCGTGGATGGTGGCTGGATGGCCTTGGGTGCACCAGATGCAGCATTGGGTCCGATCGAAGTTTAGAAAAAATATCACAAGGAGACATACAACCATGTTGACAATCAATTTGTTCAATGGCCTTGTTTATGGTGCATTACTGATCGTGATGTGCTCTGGTTTGGCCTTGATTTATGGCTTAAGGCGCGTTGTGAATTTCGCACACGGTTCGCTCTACATGATGGGTGCGTACCTAGGCTACACCATTGCAGTTAATAGCAATTTTTGGGTGGCCCTGGTGGCCGCACCTGCGGTGATGGCCCTTTTTGGCGTGTTGCTGGACCGTTACGGTTTTCGCTTGTTGCAAGACCGTGATCCTTTGACGGTGGTGTTGGTGACCTTTGGTTTGTTACTGGTGATTGAGGACATGGTGCAAACCATTTGGGGCAAGAGTAACTTGTCCGTCGCCGCACCACAAGCCTTGGCATTCACTGTTGACTTGGTCGGCACGCCCGTGCCAGCCTACCGCATTGGTGTAATCGTAGTCGGGTTGTGTGTAGCCATTGGGCTGACCATGTGGTTGCGTTTTTCCAAAATTGGTTTGTTTGTCCGTGCGGCCAGCACCGACCCTGTGACTACATCGATGCAAGGCGTGAACACCGATTTGCTTAGTGCTGGTGTCGTTGGCTTAGGGACCGCGTTGGCCGGCTTGGCTGGTGTGGTGGCCGCTCCTTTTTTATCGCTCTCACCTTCTATGAGTGCGGACGTGATCATTGACTCCTTCGTGGTTGTGGTGATCGGTGGCTTGGGTTCATTAGCAGGGGCCTTCATTGCCGCCATGCTGCTCGGTATGGTGCAGGCGATTGGTGCTGTGTATTTGCCCGACACCGCCGTGTTGTTGCCCTTTGTTTTCATGGTTGCTGTGTTGATCTGGAAGCCGTCTGGCTTTGCAGGCAGCCGTACTTGAATTAGGAGACCTTATGACGATGAATCGTTCATTGCTTGCCTCAGCGCTGGCATTGCTGTTGGGGGTGGGGGTGGTTACGGGGGTGTCTTCTGGCACCGTGTTATCGCTTTTCACCCAAGCCATTGTGTATGCCGTATTTGCGCTTGGCATTGGTGTGCTGTTGAAGCAAAACGGGATGGTCAGTTTTGGTCATGCCTTGTATTTCGGATCAGCTGGCTATTTGCTGGGCATCATGTTGCAGCTGCAAGTGGCATCGGCTGAAACTATCATTTTGTGGACGCTGTTGATCATTACGGTGGTTGGATTTATTTTTGGTCTCATCATCGTGCGTGTGCCAGGTGTAGCGTTTGGTATGTTGACGTTGGCGATTGGCCAAATGTTTTACCTGACGGCCTCTCGCGCACGCGGATTCACCGGTGGTGCAGATGGGATGAATATCGATTGGCCATCTAACTTGTTTGGTTTTCCTGTGTCGCAAATTTTGAAGCCCAGCAGCATGTTCCTCATTTGCTGGTCCACCTTGGTGGTGGTGATGTTCTTGGTGGCGTGGTTGTTGCGCAGCCGTTTTGGGGCCATCACCGAAGCCGTGCGTGACAACGAAGAGCGCGCGCGATTCATTGGCATCTCTACATTGTTGCCACGTGCCTCGGTCTATGCCTTGTCTGCCTTGATCACCGCTGTGGCGGGTGTGTTGTCTGCACTCAACACAGGTTTTGTCTCACCAGAGAACTTGCATTGGAGCTTGTCTGGTATGACCTTGATGATGGTCGTGGTAGGTGGCTTCAAAGTGTTGTGGGGGCCTGCGCTGGGTGCGGTGGTGTACTTCATTTTCAAAGACATCTTGGGTGACTACGCTAGCCATTGGATGACGATTTTTGGCTTGGTGCTGATTGCAGTGATCGTTTTTTCACCCACTGGCATTGCGGGTGCTTTGATGAGCTGGTTCTTGCCAAAGCAAACAGCAGGTAAGCCAGCAGTGCGTGGCCACTGAATCGTCAAGAGGATCGACATATGACTGACTATGTATTGCAAGCAGAAGACGTAGCTATCCATTACGGCGGTGTGAAAGCTGTGGATGGTGTGGCTCTGACCTTAGAGAAGGGACAAATTCGCGGCCTCATAGGTCCCAACGGCGCGGGCAAGTCCACCGTGATTGATGCCATCACTGGGCGTCGCCAACTCACCCGAGGCAAGGTGGTGCTGCGCGGTGAAGATGTGTCTCAAATGGGTGTTGTAGAGCGGCGCATGCGCGGCTTATCACGCAGCTTTCAACGCACCAGTATTTTTGGACAAATGCTGGTGGGCAAACAAGTTGAGCTGGCTTCGCACAAGATGGGTGTTGCGGATTCGCAGGCCGATGCACAAGCGGTGTTGGAAGAGTTGGACTTGTGGCCCTTGGCCAACGTCGAGGCGCAAGAGCTAGGTTACGGCGAGCAACGCCGTTTGGACTTGGCGTTAGCGCTGGTTGGGCGTCCGTCGGTCTTGCTGTTGGATGAGCCAATGGCTGGCTTATCGGTCAAAGAGTCCTTGGATTTGGCTCAGCATTTGAAGCGATTGACATCGTCATGGGATGTGTCAGTCTTGCTGGTCGAACACGACATGGATGTAGTGTTTGGTATTTCAGATGTGGTGACGGTGTTTGAGCTTGGACGTGTCATCTCTAGTGGTGAGCCAGCGTTGGTGCGTGCTGACCCTCGTGTGCGCGAAGCTTATTTGGGGAGTGCCGCATGAGTGCTTTATTAAATTTAAAAAATCTCAACGCTTACTACGGCGCAGCTCACATCTTGCACGACCTTAGCTTGCATGTGAATGCAGGAGAACGTGTGGCACTGATTGGCCGAAATGGCGTGGGCAAAACCACGGTAGTTAATACTATTTTGGGTTTGGCCACGCTGCGTGAGGGGACCGTTGGTTTAGATGGCAAGTCGTACACGAAGTTGCGCGCATACATGGCTGCTCAGCATGGGATGGCAGTGGTGCCACAGGGGCGCTGTATCGTGGCAAATTTATCAGTAGAAGAAAACTTGTTGCTTGGCGCTGCCGTAGGTCGCAAGGGACCTTGGTCAGTAAAGGAAATCTACAAGTTGTTTCCGATCCTCGAAGAGCGCGCCCACACTCCTGGTACTGCGTTGTCTGGTGGTCAGCAGCAAATGCTAGCTGTGGGGCGTGCCTTGATGGCCAACCCGTCTTTGATTTTATTGGATGAGCCCACTGAGGGGCTGGCACCTGTGATCGTGGATCAGTTGGCAGTGATCTTTAACCAAGTCGCGGATCAAGGGACGGCATTGCTGCTAATTGAACAAAACATGAGTTTGGTCGTGCGCGTGGCAGAGCGCTATTTGGCGATGGCCAAAGGTGCGGTGGTGGCGCAGGGGCGCGTGGAGAACTCGCGAGAGTGTTTGCATGATCTTGAAAGTCATGTGATGGTTTGATTTTTTCGAAAACGGTGGTCGGACCGCATCCGGCAAATTCAATAAGGAGACAAGACATGTTCAAAATGAAAAAAGTTCAAGCAGCGGTGGCAGTCGTCGCATGGGTTGCAGTGTTGCCATTCAGTGTGATGGCGCAAGGCAAAGAACCCGTCAAAGTCGGATTGGTTTCATCCAAGTCGGGTGTGTTTGCTGAGCAAGGCGAAGAAGTGATACGCGCCATCAAATTCGCGATTGAAGAAGCCAATACCAAAGGTGGTGTGGATGGCCGTAAGGTGGAGTTCCAAGAGGCTGATGACGAAGGTACGCCCGATGCTGGTCGTCGCGTGGCTGAAAAATTGGCACGTGATGGCTACAACTTGTTGATCGGTGCCATTCCATCCTCTATTTCTTTAGCAATTGCCCAAAACTTGGACCGCTGGGATGCTGCGTATTTTGTGGTGGCCAGCAAATCTGACAAGATCACAGGCGACACCTGCAAGCCACGCGCCTTCCGCACCAATCACGCGGACAATATGGACATCGCCATGATCAACCAATGGGCGAAAAACTTGCCTGGTAAAACCTATGCGGTGATGGCGGCAGACTATGTATGGGGTCGTGACTCGGGCGAATCGTTTAAAAAAGCCGCTGAGTCTATTGGTAAAACTGTTCCTTTGACCTTGTACGCGCCTTTAGGCACGAAAGACTTCTCACCTTATATCGCGCAATTGAAAGCTGCTAACGTGGATGCGGTGTGGGTGGCAGAGACAGGTCGCGATGCGATTGCGTTTGTGAAACAAGCAGAAGAATTTGGTTTGATTCCTAAAACCAAATTGGTGGGCCATTCGTTGATCTTGAACTTCATGATCAATGGGACAGGCAAAGCCCTGGAAGGCACACCTGGCACCACGGGTTACACGCCTGACATTGACAGCGCACGTAACAAAGCATTTGTGTCCGCATGGCGTGCCAAGTTCAATCGCTTGCCAACCGACAACGAAGGCCAAGCCTACAACGGTGCACAAGTGATGTTTGAAGGCGTCAAGCTTTCTAAAAGCGTGAAGCCAGAAGATGTGAGTAAATCATTGCGCGGTGCTCAAATAGACTCCATTTATGGCAACGTGACCATGCGCGCGGCAGATAACCAATTGTTGCTACCCAACTACGTTGGCCGCGCCAAAGTGGCTGACGGTGTCTTGCGTCCTGTGATTGAACAAACTTTCCCACCTTCCATCATTCCTGCCCCTTCGCCGCTGTGCAAAATGTAAACATGTGAACCCATCGCCACCTGCTGAAATGCAGGTGGCTTTTTTCATGGAGACAAGTCATGCATGTATTGATTACTGGCGCCACAGGGGGTATCGGGCAGGGTATCTGTGAAAGTCTATGCCAAGCCTATCCGTCGATTTATCCTGACCTTCATTTAACGGTAACCAGCTCCACAGAGGGGGAACGATTGCAGACTTTGGTACATCGTCTGCGAGCCACAGGGGTGAGCGTACAAGGACTTAGCGGTGATGTGACGCAGCATCAAGTCTGCGAACAACTTGTGAGGGATGCCGTTCGAGTGCACGGAGACATAGACGCCTTGGTGTGTGTGGCCGGTGCCTCAGGACCAGGCAAGTTAGAGAGCTTGCCCGTTGAGCAGTGGGACATGACCTTCCATCTCAATGTGCGCTCTGTGTGGGTGATGGCAAAAGCCGCCTTCGAATCTTTGAAAAAAACACAAGGCAGTATCACGGCGATTGCGTCTATGTCTGGCTTGAGTCCGCATCCCGGCTATGGTGCTTATTCACCTGCCAAAGCTGCGCTGATCATGTTGTGTCGACAGCTGGCACAAGAGTGGGGTTGCTTGGGTATTCGTGCAAATACGGTGTGTCCTGGCATGATTCGAACGCCTCTGACGGAAGCGGTCTACCAAGATGAACACATTAAGCAGCAGCGAGAGGCCCTGGTACCAATGCATCGAATCGGTCGAGCGGATGATATTGGCGAGGCTGTAAAGTACCTGATCAGCCCACAAGCTTCTTATGTAAATGGCCAAAACTTGGTGGTCGATGGTGGCATCAGTGATCACATGCTTTCAATGATTCCTGGACGCCCTGGAAAAACTGCTGTAGTCAATAGCTGAAAAAACTGGGTCATTAATATTTTTGTAAGGAGTCAAGATTTCATGGATCTTCAACTTAAAGGTAAACGTGCGTTAGTCACAGGCGGAAGTCGTGGCATTGGTAAAGCAGTCGCACGCGCGTTGGCAGCAGAAGGTGTTGATGTTGCTCTTCTTGCGAGAGATAAAGCCCAACTTGCATTGACAGCTTCCGAGCTTTCAGGGCTCACGGGACGTTTAATCATTGGCGTTTGCGCTGATACAGGTGACCTTGATGCCGTAAAGAAAGCCGTCATCGAAGCTGAAGAGGCCCTAGGCGGCGGCCTTGATATCTTGGTCAACGCAGCGGCAGAGCCCGCTGGCTATGCGAAGCCACCAGGACTCGCAGAAATTACGGGTGAATACTTCCATCAACAATTAGATATCAAGGTTATGGGCTACCTACGTACGGCGCAGGTCATGGCTCCTGGCATGAAGGCGCGTGGCTGGGGGCGCATCATCAACATCAGTGGATTAGCAGCGCGATCAACAGGCAATGCTGTAGGGAGTATTCGAAACGTCAGCGTGGCTGCATTGACTAAAAACCTCGCCGATGAATTGGGACCATTTGGAATTAATGTCACTGTGGTGCATCCGGGGTTGACCGTGACTGAGCGTACCGCTGCATTGGTGACCCATCAAGCTCAAAGTAGAGGCGTCAATGAGTCCGTGGTACTTGCGGACTTCAATGCTGGAAACTCCACAGGAAAAGTTGTGACAGCTGTAGAAGTTGCAGATGTGGTTGCCTTCCTTGCATCTCCGAAGTCGCGGGCTATTAACGGTGATGCAATTCCTGTAGGAGGTGGCTCACCGCGTGTGATTCACTATTGATCTATTTTGGGGCTGCGTGTTATTTCCAACGGCATCTGTAATCACTGGGCAAGAAATCACAATTTGCGGCGGTTCTTCGCTGCATCAATGAATTAAATCCATCATGAAAATCGTCAACATTCTTGAATCAACTCGCTTCATCAAATCTGATATCCGCAACGCCTATATCGACTTTTCAAAAATGACACTTAGTTTGGTGGCTGTGGTCACTGATGTCATCCGTGATGGCAAACCTGTGGTGGGTTATGGATTCAATTCAAATGGTCGCTATGGTCAGGGCGGTTTGATTCGTGAGCGATTCATTCCTCGTCTTTTGGAGGCTGAACCTGCGAGTTTATTGAATGATGCAGGCACCAATCTTGATCCGCATAAGTTGTGGGCACGCATGATGACAAACGAAAAGCCTGGAGGCCATGGCGAACGTTCAGTCGCTGTGGGTACGATCGATATGGCTGTGTGGGATGCTGTTGCAAAGATTGCTGAAAAGCCGCTTTATCAACACTTGGCAGATGACTACGGCAATGGTCATGCAAACACCAAAGTCTTTGTTTACGCTGCAGGTGGTTACTACTATCCAGGTAAAGGCTTGGATCAACTGAAGAATGAAATGACTAGCTATCTAGATCGTGGCTATTCGGTCGTGAAAATGAAAATCGGTGGCGCGTCGTTGGCTGAGGACTGTGAGCGCATTGAGTCTGTTTTGAAAATATTAGGTCCTGGCCAGCAGTTGGCTGTCGATGCAAATGGTCGCTTTGATCTGGCCACAGCCATTGCCTATGGCAAGGCCATGTCTCAGTATCCCTTGTTTTGGTATGAGGAGGCGGGTGACCCCTTAGATTACGAACTGCAAGCTGAGCTAGGTAAGGTGTATCAGGGTTCTATGGCGACAGGTGAAAACTTGTTCTCCATGCAGGATGCGCGCAACCTCATTCGCCACGGTGGTATGCGCCCCGATCGTGATTGGCTACAGTTTGACTGCGCGTTGAGTTACGGATTGGTGGAGTATTTGAGAACGCTGGATATGTTGAAGGAATACGGGTGGTCGCCTAAGCGTTGCATCCCTCATGGCGGTCATCAAATGTCGTTGGCCATTGCTGCAGGTCTAGGTTTGGGCGGTAATGAAAGTTACCCAGATTTGTTCCAGCCCTATGGTGGATTCCCTGATGGTGTGAGAGTTAATCAAGGCTACGTCGATCTGCCTGCACTGCCTGGCATTGGCTTTGAAGGGAAATCCGACTTGATCAAAGCCATGCGAGAGCTTGCCTAAGCTTTACAGGTTTATTGCTCACTTCATATGCCCTAATGAGCTTTTGTTTTTTAGGGCGCAGAAATTTCGATCATGATCTCGTTCCTTCTAAACATTGGTAGTGTCCAAGGTGGGTCATAGCGTGATAGCTGAGGCGTACCAATTGCTTTCAAATTGTGGCTGTTGATCCAATTGGTTGCTTCTCGTGTTTTAGATTGAACTCTAGAAACCGTATTGAAACCAGAGTACTTCAGGACAACAAAGTGTTTGCTTGGAACTTCTCTTAACTTCACAGCGCTATTCTTGGGCTTAGGAATGGACGCAAGCGTATATTGACTTGGCATGACGAAATTGACACGCCATTGTTCAGCTGATTGCATGTTTAGCGCATCTTTCTGCGGTTGGACCGTGACCGGAGCTGTCATTGCAATCTTTGCATCTGTCACTGAATCTGCTGCTTGGTTGTTACCAAATATGAAATCAGCAATCAGTCGAAAGCCTTTGTTGGATGCCTCATCCATATCGCCTTCAACAAGAGTTTCAGCAATCAAAATGGGTGCGTATTGCCGAATTTCATAGGAGCCATCCGATCGTAGGACTTCGTATTTAGGTTCTTCAATTGCCATGACGTGTCCTGTCCATAAAAGTGCAAGTACCAGTCCAATAAGATGTTTGTGTTTTTTCATATTGAAGGTTCTAGAAATCAAAGCCAATTTGTTGCGTGTCGGCTGTTTGTGTCATTGATGCTTTTTTTCGTGAATGCAATGTTTTCCGTGAAGCGTGTTTCTCAATCACCGCTCTTTTACCGGCTTTAACTTCTGTCGTTTGTCGCCTTGCATGCAACTGCTGCTTGGATGTGCGTGTGGCAGTTGCTAAATCTACCAATGGTTGAGTGATCCCAATTGGATCAACCGAATCCATCTGGCAGTTTAGTGGCATATGCCATGGCTCAAATAGCCAAGTGTCTGGTACATCGCGCATATGTGGCAGCCAACGTTTCACAAACTGACCATGTGGATCATGGTCCTGTGCTTGTTTGATGGGGTTATATACACGCGTTGTATTGATTCCTGTGGTGCCAGATTGCATTTGTAACTGGCTCCAATGAATGCCCGGTTCATAATCTAAAAATTGTGTGGCTAGCCATTCGCCGACAGGACGCCAATGCAGCCACAAAGGGTATGCGGCGACCGAGACTAGCATGGCGCGCATGCGAAAGTTCAGCCAACCTGTTTCTCTTAACATGACCACGCAGGCATCGACCATGGGCCAACCTGTTCGCGCTTCTTTGAGGGCTTCGAAATAGTCTTGATTGAAATCTTTTTCGCGCAAGTCATCGTATCCGCGATGCATATTGCGCCATTCAATTGCAGGCTCACTCTCAAGTTTTTGAATGAAATGGCAATGCCAATACAAGCGACTGACGAAGCCAGTTAGGCCCGCACGGTGTCGGTTGGCCTGAGGGGGGAGACCTGCAAGGTGTGCACGTGTTTGCTGTACCACTTCGCGCATGCTGAGGCAGCCAAATGCGAGGTACGCAGACAAGCGAGAGCAAGCATCAGGTGCAGACAAAGGAGACGAGATGCCACCTCGATAACCAATGCTGCGCGCGTGCAAAAAGCTGTGCAGCGTATTCAATGCCAATTTGCGCCCGCCGCGTTGCCTCATGGGTGGGTTGTGTTGCAAATGTAACGGTGCAGACATGGCAAATGGCGCTGCCGTTGGTTGACCTAAAAAGGTGATGGAATCAATCGCATGAATGGGGGATGCCATGTGTCGTTCCCATGCGCTCTGCCATAAATTGCGATTTTTCAGTCCTCGCACGACGCCAAACTGTGCAAACTCTTGCCAAAGAACATCATGGGATTTGCACCATGCGGCAACTTTGATGTCGCGCGCATAGGTCAATCCATTGCCCGTTTCTTTGTGTGAATAAATTTCTGAAAATGGTGCCTTTTGCCAAATTTTCGACAGAACTTCTGGGAGCTCGCCGGTATGAATTTCAACGCAACCTCCCATCGTTCGTAAATGCGTATCCAACACCTCTAGAGACTCACGCACAAACTCAAAGTGTTGAAGTGCGCAATCGGGCTGCAACCAAAGTTCGGCTTCAATGACATAAATGCAACGCACCGGACCACGCTTGGCTGCATGTGCGAGCGCTGCATGGTCGTGCCAACGTAAATCGCGTTTGAACCAAACTATGGAATAGCTCATGGGGTGATAGATTTATGAATTGTCAAAGTTGTCATGGATGACGCGTGGAGGAACTTGCATCACGTAGGCATCTGCAACGTAAGCTGGTCCTTTCATCAGCATGACAATGACGCACCCTATGGCTAGAGTAAGAACGAGTGACCAGTGCAAGATGACAAGGCCCACCATGACATAAAAGAATTGCTCCATCGCTCGTGCGCTCTGTGTGCTTGCGTCTAGTCCATCGAAGCAATAGGTAAGAGCACTTGCTGCTAGTGGCAATAGGGTTCCCGTTGCCAAAATGAGAGGCAGTTTTTTCCAAATCGCCCACTCTAAGCCAGCAGGGGACCGCTGAAATCCTTCGAGTTTTTTAAAGTAATTCATGGGTGTCGCTTTTAGTTCTGGTGAGGCTTTGGCAAAGCCGAATTTCGTAGATGGTTGGTTGACGCCTCGTTGAGCAACAGCCGAACTCCAAGGGAGCCGCTGTCATTGTGAACAGGAGCTTTTCGTAGGCAGAGTTCTATCGTCTTGATTTCTGAATACACAACACATGCGCAGGCAATGCGCGTCATCAGTCGTTCTTGCGTCTCATAGTGGCCATCTTGAGCCAGACGATCAATTTCTGCAATCAATGGGTCATAGTCAAAAATATGCACCATTGCATCACTAGAGATCAATACTTGATTGGCATCAATTCCAAGTGTGATGTCTAAGAGATGAACTTTGGGTTTTGTGTCGTGAATCCCATATGTTCCAATTTGGGTTTTTAGCGATAGGTCACGTAACTCAATATAAGCTTGCGCATTCATGACTGAAGTTGCTCCAGCGTCACGTAATCAAGTGCACGGCTATGCGTACTTTCAAGCACAACTTTTGGCGCAACACCAGCCTCATATGCATGCTTCCATCGCAATGCACACAAGCACCATCGATCGCCAGCTTTCAGGCCAGCAAAACGATATTCAGGTCGTGGAGTTATCAGATCGTTTCCTTGGTGAAGAGAGAAATCTAAAAACGCTTGGGTGACCTTGGCGCAGATGACATGACTACCTTGGTCCTGCATATCAGTGTTGCAGCATCCATCTCTGAAGTACCCAGTCAAAGGGGCGTATGAACATGGGATAAGGGCTGTCCCAAGAACGTTTAAAGGCGTCCGATTCATGGTTCAACCTTTTTGATGGCTAATTTTTTATCCTCATGCAAGTCAATGCCTTCATGTTGTGCAATCTTTTCTAGTGCGTTTTCAAACAATGTTCGGGCAGAACCCGAAATAGAACGCAAATACGCATGGAGGTGAGCGTCGTTTGCGTTTTTGTTCAAACACTCTTGGCTGTATTCCTCAAAGCTGGCAAGTTGTGAAATCAATTCAGCCACGTGCCTGGGGCACTCGCACAACACATTGGTCGAGATGCCAGCCACACGTGTCAATGTCTCATCTGAGTATTTGCGACTTGAAATCACGCTGCCTGTTGTGCCAAATTCTTGCGCGCGAGCCTGATCCACAAACAAAACCGATTGAATAAGTTCGGCCAATTCGCTGTCCGAGATGGGCTCTCGCCTCACAATTAACCCTGAAAACTTCATCGCTTGCACAACCGCTTCGGGTGCAAAGTTATAAATGACGATAGTTTGCGCAAACTTGTGCTTTTGGATCAGTGCTTGAATGCTGGTGTGAACCTCGGCTTGGAGTGTGTTGACTTTGATCAACAGCACTTTCGATTGCTCAGACAGTGAAGCACTGGTGGCGGTCGCCAAGTCCATCAGTACGTCTGTCACTTTGATTCTGTTTTGTTGTAAACCAGATGCAAACTTCTTTGATTCGATACGGTTGGCCATGCTCAAGCCCACAACAGCCAATGTCAATGGCTCACCGGTGCTTGCATGTTTGTGTTGAGCGCTGTTTCGTAAATTGCTCATTTGACGCAATTGCGCCAAATCGAGATTGGCGATGGTGCTGATGGCATGTCCCTCGCTTGAGAGTTGCTTGAGCAGCATCGCTTTGGATACATCGTGCTCTTCAAATAAGCGTTGTTTTCCCTCGGTCTTGACGGGGCGAAAGGCGCCATAGCGCGTCTCCCAGATCCGTAAGGTTGAGACGGGAATTCCAGTCGTTTTTGATACCGCACCAATACGATAAAGTGCTGCGTTTGTAGGTTGCAGGGTCATCAAAATGGCACCAATGAGTAGTTGTTGAGTAGATAATATGACGAAATATCGATTATTTGGTGATGGAAATACTTATGAGTAGATAAATAACTCAAAATCCTCCTCAACAGGAGGTTTCTCATGATTTCTAAAAAAACCATCAACGCCATTGAGTTGTGTGTATTGCTTGCTGGCAAGCAGGGGGAGGGCTATCTGACAACCACGGAACTTTCCCCACGGTTGGATTTGTCTATTTCGTATTTGGAAAACATCCTCAAGCCACTGAAAGACCACGGCTTTGTCTTGTCAATGAAAGGGCCGGGTGGCGGCTACATGATCAAAGGTGATGTGTCCTTGATCTCCATCTGGGATGTGGCCTGTGTATTTGAAAAGACCTTGATGGTTGTTGAGAACACAGGCGAAGTTAACCTTCATGATTCGTATGAACTCGAACTTGAGCAGGTGGTGATGCGAACATTGAAAAGCTTCACCATCGCAGACTTTGCTGATTTTTCTTCTTCAGATGTCAAGTCATATACGGATGTGATTGGTCGGTTCAAGTTCAAACCGTTGCCTGTGCCGTTTATGCCCAAAGCACCCAACTCAGTTTTTCAACTGCACATGTCGCTTTGAGAGCGTCATGAGGTTTTCATACATGCTTTACAACAAAGATGGCCGTGGTGGTCGGGTTCCGCGTGGGCAAGCATGGCAGTGGATACATGATTTAGAAAACTTAGAGCATCTAGGCTCGATTTTGGATTGGATAGATCTGCGTGTATCAGTTGATCAATTGAGTTTATTGAATGTGTACCTGGACCATACAGAGATCACGTCTCCAAAGAACGCTGGAATTTCATTCGGTAGCAAGTCGCAAATTGTTTATAGCAGGGTAACCGTGCCTAATCGCGTGATCGATATGCGTTTGATTGCTTCCGACGAAATTAAGCGTCACGGAGACTCGCTATGCCATTGAAATTTCCACAACGACTCGCCAGTCTATCTGCTGGTGACATATCAGCAGTGATTCAAATGGCTTGGGAGGACAGAACATCCTTTGAGACCATCAAGGCACGCATGGCGCTCTCGGAGTCCGATGTCATTCGACTTATGCGCCATGAACTCAACCCCAGTTCGTATCGCCTATGGCGCATGCGAATGAAGGGACGTGTCACCAAGCATCGAGCACTTAGAAGTTCTGAAATGAAATTTGATGATCGTACGGTAGCTGACCACCGCCGTGCTAATTGTTGACTTACAACCGATTGGAGAACCCCATGACAGAAGACCCAAGATGCTGCGGAACAGGGACTTGCATCATCAACGAGGATGGATTGTGTTGGTGCGGTCAAAAGTGGGATGGGGAGAAGATGTGTTTCCCTGAATCCAATGATGCCGATGCCTCCGAGACGCCCCATGATTGAGATAGCCCTTGCAACAAGTTGCGAGACTTTAGCTCAGAAGATATCTGCCGCTTTGTCAAGCTTTCAGGCCGTTTTATCACGCTATCAGTCTTTATCAGCCTTACCATCGGCGCTGGAGTTGAAAAGGTTTGACCTTATCGTCATTCATCATCCGAAGGAAGGTTGTGAGGATGGGACACATATCAGCTTTGAGCGAAATTTACCTAGCGCTACACCTGTTATCGCCATCACATCAGATAAACATCTTGAATGCTCTGTACAGCTACTCAACTCCGGCATTGACAGGTGTTTGCCTGCATCGTTTGACAAAAGCCATTTCTGTGCAGTGGTCCGTGCATTAACAAGACGAAGCCACGGTCTGATTTCATCCGTGAGTCAATATGGTGCACTGAGCTTCAGTCATGAAACAAAACAAACTTGGATTCATGACAAGCAGATTGCGCTTACAAAACGAGAGGCTCAGGTCTTAGACATCTTGCTCAGAAGAGTAGGGCAGATTATTTCTAAAGTAGACATTATTAAAGTATTGGATTTCAACAACACAGATATCAATACCTCTGCTGTAGAGGTCTATATTCATCGTTTGCGTAAAAAAATCAAAAGCGAATATCTGCCGATACGCAACATCAAACGGTGTGGCTATTTTTTGAGGCGGTTTGATCCACCTAACGAGAGTGCAGCTTACTCGAATGCGCTGTCTTGCATAAGCAGGCCGCTCTCAGCTCAGATGCGCTGAAAACTCTTGCTTGATGAGTTGATCGATTTCTATAGCCAATTCAAAGTCTTTACAGGTTAGCCCGTATGCATCGTGAGTCATGAGTCGAATCTTGATGTGCCTGAAGTTGGATAAAAGTTCTGGATGGTGATCGAGCTTTTCTGCTAGCTCGCCTATCTTCAAGAAAAAACGCATAGCCGATTTAAAGCTATCAAATTCCCATTCATTGTGAATGCTGGCGTTGTGTGCGTCTAATGTCCAGTTGTGTAACTGCTTTAGTCCTTGGTCTATTTCAGTGCTGTTGAGTCTTTGGTGCATATCTCTCCCTATTTGTTGATGATGGAATAATCGCGCAATCGAAATTTTTTTAAATATGATTTATCGCTTAACGGAATAGGAGTTCCTCATGCTTATTACAACCGCAGTGTTTGCCAGTATCTTGGCTTTGATGTTTATTAAGCTCTCGTTTAATGTCATCAGGCTTCGACGTGAGAATAAGATCTCTATTGGTGCTGGAGGTATCGACGAATTAGAACGTGCCATCCGCGCGCATGGTAACTTTGCTGAATACGTGCCATTGGGCCTGTTTTTGATAGGTGCTTTGGAGCTAAATGGCGCACCGACTGAGTTAGTTGCGCTGCTGGGATTACTTCTTGTTGTGGGACGTTACTTTCATGCCCAAGGCATCAAGGAACTCCCTCCGAAATTCACGAACCGAGTGAGGGGGATGAAACTGACTTTTGCGGTACTTGGTTTGTCAGCAATGGCCAATATGGCTTGGGTTGGATACTTGATTATTTCCTCAACTTAATTTGAAGTTTGGAATGGCGATTGGCTTGGGTGTGATTTCTCTCTATTTTGTCGCTGCGATCCCACGTGCCGTGTGTAATTTCTTGTAACTGTCCATTAGGCGATGATGTCTCTCAAGGCCTTCTAGTTGCATGCTGGTGGGTGTGAGGCCATAGAAGCGAATGCTTCCATCAACGGACCCCAAGACTGCATCCATCCGTGCATTGCCAAACATGCGGCGGAAATTGACCATATAGTGGTCGAGTGCTAGGTCATCATCGAGGATGACCTCTAACACTACATTCAGGGCTTGATAAAACAAGCCACGCTCAACGGTGTTGTCGTTGTATTGCAAGAAGGCGCCCACTAACTCTCGGGCTTCTTCGAATTGTTTCAAGGCCAGTTGTATCAGCAGCTTCAACTCAAGAACGGTGAGCTGTCCCCATTCAGTATTGTCATCAAACTCAATGCCAATCAACGTGGCAACGTCTGAATATTCATCCAACTCGTTGTTTTCTAAACGATCAAGCAATGCAGACAAACTGTCATCCTTGAGTCGATGCAAGTTGAGGATGTCTTCGCGGAACAGCAGTGCCTTGTTTGTGTTGTCCCAGATCAAATCTTCAATAGGGTAGATTTCTGAATAGCCTGGTACCAATATGCGGCAGGCAATGGCGCCCAATTGGTCATATACCGCTGTGTACGTTTCTTTGCCCATATCTTTGAGGATGCCAAACAAGGTAGCGGCTTCGTGGGTATTCGAGTTTTCATCTTGGCTCGAAAAGTCCCATTCCACAAATTCAAAATCAGCTTTGTTGCTGAAAAAGCGCCATGACACGATGCCACTGGAGTCGATGAAGTGTTCCACGAAGTTATTAGGCTCGGTGACGGCGTTGCTTTCAAATGTAGGTTTGGGTAAATCGTTCAAGCCTTCAAAACTGCGGCCTTGAAGCAGTTCCGTCAGGCTGCGTTCTAACGCCACTTTAAAGCTTGGGTGTGCACCGAAGGATGCAAAAACACCCCCTGTGCGTGGGTTCATCAAAGTCACACACATCACGGGGTAGGTGCCACCCAGAGAGGCATCTTTGACCAATACGGGAAAGCCTTGTTCTTCCAAGCCCTGAATGCCAGCCAAGATGCTGGGGTATTTAGCCAACACGTCTTGCGGCACATCGGGTAAACAGATTTCGCCTTCTAGGATTTCACGCTTGACGGCACGTTCGAAAATCTCAGACAGGCATTGCACTTGGGCTTCGGCCAGCGTGTTACCTGCGCTCATGCCGTTACTGACAAACAAGTTTTCAATCAGATTTGATGGGAAGTACACCACTTCGCCATCCGACTGGCGCACATAAGGCAGAGAGCAAATACCGCGCTCTGTGTTGCCAGAGTTGGTGTCGATCAGGTGAGAGCCGCGCAGCTCGCCATCGGGGTTATAGATGTGCAGACAGTATGGGTCCAGAAGCTCTTTGGGAAGCGCATCTTTTTTACCTGGTTTGAACCAGCGTTCGTTGGGGTAGTGCACGAAGGCGGCATTGGCGATGTCTTCGCCCCAGAATGCCCCAGCGTAGAAATGGTTGTTGTTGAGACGCTCGATGTATTCGCCCAAGGCGGAGGCGAGGGCGCTTTCTTTGGTTGCTCCCTTCCCATTGGTAAAGCACATCGGCGAATGCGCATCACGGATGTGCAATGACCAGACATGAGGGATGATGTTGCGCCACGACGCAATTTCAATTTTGATTCCTAGGTTTGCCAAAATGTCAGACATATTGGCGATGGTTTGTTCGAGTGGGAGGTCCTTGCCCACGATGTAGGTGCTGGCGTCAGCGTTGGGTTTCAAGGTCAGCAAAGACTGTGCGTCAGCATCTAGGTTCTGTACTTCTTCGATGACAAATTCAGGACCTGCTTGCACCACTTTTTTAACCGTGCATCGCTCAATTGAATTCAAAATACCGCGACGGTCAACCTCTTGGATATCGGTTGGTAACTCGACTTGAATTTTGAATATTTGTTGATAGCGATTTTCAGGGTCAACGATGTTGTTTTGCGAAAGTCGAATGTTTTCAGTAGGAATGTTGCGCGTTGAGCAATACAGCTTCACGAAATAGGCAGCACACAAAGCTGAAGAAGCTAGAAAATAATCGAATGGCCCAGGGGCCGAACCATCGCCCTTGTAGCGGATGGGTTGGTCAGCGATCACAGTGAAGTCGTCAAACTTAGCTTCTAACCGAAGCTTGTCGAGAAAGTTGACTTTAATTTCCATGGGTAATAGTTGTAAATAGTATTCAGAATGATGAGGCGAAGATGAATCGCCGCTGCGCTTGCACACCAGTATATAAAGGCGTCCGTGTCGCAGCGGGTAGCCTTAGGAAACTAATGTATATTTCTAAGAAATATCGCTAACACCTAAGGCTTTCATGGCAATTGATAAAACAAGATTAATCGATCACCTTCAAACAGAGGTTTATTGCCGCCTTGGCATTTCTAAGGTTCATGGGATTGGCGTGTTTGCGCTTCGAAGCATTCCTAAAGGTGCAAAACCACTGGTTAGCTTGATCAAAATTAAAGAGTTTGATTTCACTAAGAAGGAAATCAAAAAGCTACCGGCGAGTGTTCGTAAAGAAGTTGAAATGTTTTGCTACTACGACAGCAAAAAATACATGGTTCCCTCCATCGGACTGAACTCAATGAATATGGCCTTTTACATGAACCATTCCAAAGAGCCGAATGTGAGGTATCTCAAGAACGGCGATATCGTCGCACTCAAACAAATAAAGACAGACGAAGAGCTATTCTTTGACTACGACGAGGCGTTTGGTGAAAAACACACCTTTTGAACCAAGGGCGTACGCCCTGAGTTATGGATTTCTATAGATCTTGTTCCAAACGGATGGTGAGAAATCCGTGTGCAGAGGTGAAGTCGTGTCCAAAGCCAGTGGATGGTCGGGGTCGGTGACAGCGACGGCAAAAATTGGCTCAAATTCATTCACAAACAGGGCTTTGTAGCCGTAGTCGTCGACGGGCCCGAGGTTGTAATGGCGATAGCCATTCTTCGCCGCCCATTTAGATGCCAACAGACAGGCAAAAATGCCTGGCGAAAACCTTTTGTATTCAGGGTTCCACTGGCAGAAGCTTCCATACACTTGACTGCGCTCTGGCAACAGAACGGATAGATCAGTCAACACCAAGTCGCCGTTTTCTGCAAACGCACGAATGATCAAAACATCTAAGTTCTTGATGTAGTCAATGAAACCTTCCACTTCGTCTGTGTGGATGTAGTAGTTTTCAAAGTGAACACCACCCATTTCGTAAACATCGTCAAACGTGAGGGACGAGCCGGGAACGACAGACTCAGTCACTGTCAGTGAGCGGCAGAGTTTTTCGAGTTCTTTGAATTTTCTTTCGCGTCTGGGTTCTGTCCAAAAACCTTCGGCTGCCACATTGACCATGCCATATTTGTCATTGATGGGAACGCCATAAGCGCTCTCCGGTGGGATCGCATAAACGATGAATGGTTTTTTGGCCATGGCCAGCATTTCTGGCGTGACATCGACATAAGGACACAAAGCATCCCAGCGCGAGGTGTAGTAATGGATCTCTTCGTGGTAGCTGTCAACGCATAAATTGTCTTCGTTCCAGCTTTGATAGCCCACACTTTGGTCTGGGTTGGATGTGGCGGTATCGGCAAAGTGCTCTTCACGTTCGAGCACATTAGATCGGCTATCTGTCATGACTTATTTTTCAAGTAAGTAGGTGTGGAGATCGGTGTTAATTCAAAAAAATCTAAATCAACTTCCCGGTTTCTTTTAAGAAAATCTTTATCGGTGTCGATGAGCTGCGTCAACAAATGATCCATTTGCTTCAAATGCATGGCGGCTTCGCTGTTTGGATTTTTTAGCTGGCGTTTGTATTCTGGCAAGAGTGGGCAGGCGGCATCGAAGTAATATTGATTAGCTTGATGGTCGAAAGACAAAGGGTATAGCTTGCAACTGAGAGGCTTTTCATCGCCCAATTGACAGCCTTGATTGCCAAGGTGGGTACAGCGATCTTCGATGCATAGCTGCTTATGCACGGTAGCTTCGTCTTTGGTGAGCGTAATTTCTAGAGTCCCAAAGCCTGCATCAACATGACAGCAACTTTGGCACTCGGCACAATGATCGAAAAGCAAACTGAATCCCTGAAAGTTAATTGGACAATCTATTCGTGATTTTGCTAATTATCTGTCATTAACGATGAAGATAAGTTGGTCTGATTTTTTTTGAAGTATGAATGCTGTTTTAACGACGATTGACCAAAAAGAATTCCAAATTATTCATCATCCGATGAAAGATGCTCAGTCACTTGTGTCACGTGTTTTGTAAACATACGCAATGCAAGCGTGTTTGTGGCCAACCAACAATACATTGAACGTTTACGGAGCAATGCTAGCCCCATAAATTTGGTGTCTGATGAGGCTGTCACGTATGAAGCCGTTGTATTTCATTTCTGCTACAAAGTCCCTGACGACTTGCAGCGCGCGCGGGGAGGCTCTATTAGGCTGCCCCATGGCTTGTTCGATGACCATGAAACGGCCTGGTAGCAAGCGCAGATCATCAAATTCTTTAGCGTCTGACTCAAGCTGTTGTCTTACGCCAGCTGCTACGTCGTAAGTTCCCTCTTGGAAAAATGGCACAACCATTGGTGAGGTGGGGGCCCTAACCAGTTGCGCTTGTTTTAGCTCTCGAGTGAGGTACAGGTCATAGGCGCTTCCTTTGCCAACGACGATGCGATGATTGGCTTGATCTACTTGTTCGTTATGTGTGATGAGAGATTTCTTTCTCACCAGATAGCTTCCTTCGATCAGTACATATGCTGGCGTGAAGCTAATGCCTTGTCCTCGAATGGGATCGATAGCGAAAAATCCAATATCTGCATTCCCCTGTGTAACTGACTCAACTGACCGAGCAGCTGAATCGACTGGGATGAGGTTCAAGGGCAGGTTGAGTCGCTGCGCGAGCGCTTTTGCTAAATCGACGGATACACCTGTAGGCTCGTCTAGTGGGGAGGCTCTTCGCGCAAGGATTGGGTTTCCTAAATTGATGACTGCCCGCAAGGTTCCAGTCGGTGCGATTTCTTGAGAAATTTCACTCGGTTGACCAAACACCAGCGTTGGGAACAGGGTTGCAATGAGCAACCCTGTCCACAGGTTTTTCAATGTGGCGCACATTGACACTAGAACGCTACTGTTTGTCCTTCTGTCATGGGGATGACTTTCACTTTGCTTCCTTTCATGGCATTTTGAAATTCATCCAACGTGCCTTTGGTCATCGGATTTGAGTTGTAGTGCATAGGAATTACCATCTTGGGATTGATCCAGTTGCGTGCAGCGAATGCCGCATCTTCAGGATCCATGGTGAAGTTGCCACCGATAGGCATGAGCACCAAATCTGGCTTGTAGCGTTCTGTGATGAATTTCATATCGCCAAATAGGCCGGTATCACCCATGTGCCAGATCTTGAAACCGTTTTCCAGTTCAATGATGTAGCCCACTGCTTCGCCAGCAGGATGTGATTCATTTTTGTTGGTCGCGGGATTTTTCCAAACCAGCAACGAAGAGTGCTCCGCTTGCACGGCCGTCACCTTGATGCCAGGCAAAGGCTTAACGCTGCCGGTTTTGTTGAAACGGTGGCCTAGGTCAGCCGGCAGAAGGCCTAGGGTGATCAGTGGCGTCACCATGTCTGCAGGACCATAGAGCTTTGTTTTGTGCATGATGGCCAAATCTGTTGCATCACCAATGTGGTCTACATGTGCATGCGTAACCAATAGCAGGTCGACTTTGCCTAAAGCTGAAATATCGGTTTTGTAGGGCGCTGGAGTTTTGGGGCCGCCCGTGAGCCATGGGTCAATCACAATCGTTTGACCACCGGGTGTCTTGATGCGAAAGCCGGCCTGACCTAGCCACAGCAACTCAGCTTTCGCTGATGTCGCGTTGGGTGCTTGTTGAGCGAAACTGCTTTGCAGGCTGATGGCGGTGATGCCAGCAAACAAACAAGCTTTGAAACACATGGAAAGAAACAATTTCATGAAGGACTCCTAGTCAGAGATTGGGTCATGACATTTGAATACAGCCGCGCATAGGGATAACCCTTTCTGATATAGGTTTTAGTCGCCTGCTGGACACCCATTCAACCTAAGCTCACCGCATGTCGATACACCCCTTTCATACTTAGGGTGTCAGTCAAATAAATGCATTTGTAGGTAAGTCGCGGTTTGATAAAAAACAAAGCTGATCAACCATGCGCTGCACAGCGGCCACACCAGTGACAGGGCCGTGAATTTGAGGCTCTTGGTTTCATTGCGAATAGTTGCAATGGTGGAGACGCAGGGCGTGTAGATCAACACAAACAGCATGAAGCTGTAGGCTTGTATCCAAGTGATGTGCTCTGTGATGGCATGCACTAGTGCGCTGCCTTCTTGGCCGTAAATGATGGCCAAAGAGCCAATCACAATTTCTTTGGCGATGAAGCCAAACAGCAAGGCAATAGTCAACTCGGCGTTAATGCCAATAGGCTGTAAAAGTGGTTGCAGTAGCTCGCCCATTTGTCCCGCCCATGTGCCTGTGCTGCCCGGTGAAATGCCTTGTGGGAAATTGGTAAGAATCCAAATCATGACTACGCCAATCACAATGAAGCGTGTGGCGCGATTTAGGAAGTGTTTGACTTCTTGTTGGCTGGTAATGGCCATTTGACGTAGGGTAGGGAAACGGTAGGGGGGCATTTCCAACACAAACGCATCGTTGTTGACATATTGGCGTTTGAAAATGAGCGATGTGAAGATGGCCATCAAAATGCTCATCACATACAGCGAAAACAACACCCAAGGGGCTTGTTCTGTGGTGAACAAGGCCGCTATGAAAAAGACAAACACCTGCATGCGCGCCGAACACATAGAAAATGGTATGGTCAGCATCGTCAAATAGCGCAGCCCTTTTGATCGTATGACACGCGTGCCCATGAGTGCAGGCACGTTGCAGCCAAAGCCCATCAGCAGCATGACAAAGCTGCGTCCATCCAAGCCAAACTTGGACATCAACGCATCCATCAAGAAGGCTGCGCGTGACAAATAACCAGTGTCTTCGACCATGCCCATGAACAAGAAGAACAACACAATCAGCGGCACAAAGCTGGCCACAGTGCCCAAGCCGTTGTATAGCCCATCGAGCAGCAAGCCTTGCAGCATTAAGGGCAAGCCCGCACACAAGGGATCGAGTGCATGGGTTCGCAATGCGTTGAGTAGCCAAGCCATGCTGTCTTGCAGGGGTTTGCCAATCGCAAACACACCTTCAAACAGCAACAGCATCACAGCAAAAAAGATCGGTAAACCAAATATTGGATGCAATAACACGGCATCTAATTTTTCTGTCAATGCATGCGAGGCTTGTGCAGGCACGTTGATAGATGTTTGAAATGCGTGCTCTATTTCACCCAAGCTTAGCGTCTTTGTGTTGACGGGGCATGTGCTGATGACTTGGCGAATGGCTGGTAACAAGCGTTCCATGCCTTGACCGTATTTGGCTGACAGCAAATGAACCGGTTGGCCGAGTTTTTCGCTCAAGGCCCGGACATCGACCGTGATGCCCATCGCGCTGGCTTCGTCAACCATGTTCATCACCAGCAGCACGGGAATACCTTTGACCATGACTTGGCTGAGCAAGTTGAGTTGGCGTTCGTACTGCGATGTGTTGAGCACGAAGAGGATGAGGTCGGTTTCTTGCGTGTCCAAGAAGTTGGTGACCACACGTTCGTCATCCGAAAAGCCATTCAGGTCATAGATGCCGGGCAAGTCGACCAGACGCACAACTTGATCGCCCACGATCAAGCGGGCATTGAGCAGTTCAACCGTGAGACCTGGCCAATTGCCCACTTTGGCATGTGATCCTGTGAGCCGATTAAAGAGGGTGGATTTGCCCGTGTTGGGCATGCCCAGTAATGCAACGCGTTTCATGTGAACCGATCAGGAGGGTGAAGCGAATGCAGAGACGAGGCAAATGCAGCTCGCATCTTTGAGGCGCACGATCAACTCGCTGGTGCCCACGCGCAGGTGCATGGGGCCACCAAATTTGGCACGACGCAGCACTCGTACCGAGCTACCTTCTTTCAAACCCAGCGCTAAGAAGCGTTTTTTCAAGTCACCGTCCACGTTAACTGCTATGACACTGCCAGATTCGCCACTGCGTAGTCGTTCCAAAGTGATTGGCAGCTTCGAGTCTTGCGGACTGAGGGGGGCGTGTGAATGCATGGCAGTGTGATTGAGCAGGCAAAAGACTGCTCAGAGAAGGTGGATATTTGAAAGGGTCAATACAAATGGGAATGATTTGCATTTAGAATTATTTTAACTCGAAACCCATATCACCCGACTGTTGCTTGTGTTAATCCGTCCTTTTTCAGTGCTTTTATTGATCTGTTCGACATTTTTGGCTTCATGTGGTGGCGGTCGCTCTGCGACTGATCCATCGGGAGAGGTGATGTCCGCTGCCGCAGAGCTTGGGAAGTTGATCTTCAAAGACCCCAGCCTATCGGCTTCCGGTGCCATGTCATGTGAGACTTGCCATGACCCAAGCATCGGTCATGCATCCCCTTTTTCAGGGGCGGTAGCCCTAGGTGGCACGGGTTTAGATCAAGCGGGCTTGCGCACGCCACCCGCACTGAATTACCTCAAGTTCAATGGCGCATTTCGTTTTTCCGCGGATGGCACACCCATAGGCGGATTCTTTTGGGATGGTCGGGCCAACTCTTTGGCCGAGCAAGCCAAGGGGCCGTTTTTGGGAGCCGTCGAAATGGCCAATGCATCGCCCGCTGACGTGATTGCGAAGTTGCGATTGGCGCCGTATGCGGCGCGTTTCAAGCAAGTGTTTGGCGCAGATATCTTCAATGACCCCGACACCGCCTTCGAGCGAGTGGCCTATGCACTTGAGCGCTACCAAATCGAGGACAAAGACTTTGCCCCATTCACCAGCAAGTTTGACGCGGTGACACAGGGCAAGGCCGTGTTCACCAATGCCGAGTTAAAAGGTTTGGCTTGGTTCAATCGAACCGATAAAGGCAACTGTGCAGCCTGCCACAGCAGCACCCCACCTGACAACGCACCGGCAGCCTTGTTTACCGACTTCACCTACGACAACCTTGGCCTTCCACGCAATAACGACATACCTGCGAATGCTGCTGATGCCAATTTTTACGACAAAGGCTTGTGCGGTCCTGTGCGTGCCGATGTATCGGCAATAACCGATCTCTGCGGTGCATTCAAAGTGCCCAGCTTGCGCAATGTGGCGCAGCGCAAACGTTTCTTTCATAACGGCAAATTCAGTACGCTTGAAGAAGCCGTGGCGTTTTATGTCACGCGGGACACAAGTCCGAGCATTTGGTTCACCGATGCCATGGGGCAAATCGTGATCTACAACGACTTGCCCCAAGCGCAGCGCATCAACGTGAATGTGACGGAAGGTCCTTACAACCGTGCAGGACTTGCCCCCGCTTTGAATACCCAAGAAATGAATGAGTTGATTGCTTTCCTCAGAACACTGAGCGATGGCTATATGAATTGAAAAAGGAAGACAACATGAAATTGACCCCCTCACTGATTGCGTGCGCTGTCTTATGCTTGAGCCCATCCACGCAGGCACAAACGGCCAAAGAAGTGGCCGCAGAAATGCGGCTTATGCGCGAAGAGCTGCGCCATTTGCGCGCAGAGCTTGATGCCATCAAAAAACAAAAAAACACTGAGTTCATCACACCCGCTAAACCTGTCACATACGAATTAGCCCACGGCAATTTACAAGACAGTCAAAAGGGTGCGGGCCTGCAGACCACACACTCGTCGCGTCCTGAGGTTGAGTCAGCGGCTAATGCTGTGAACATGTTTGGTTATGGTGAGCTAAGTTTGGTGCGCCCTAAAAACAACCGAGCCGACACGGTGGCCACGGCGCGTCGCGGTGTATTGGGCTTTGGCTATCGCTTCAATGAGCGAACCCGTTTTGCAGCCGAACTCGAAATTGAAAATGCGGTTGTCTCTGCAGGTGACCAAGGCGAGGCCGCCTTTGAGCAGTTGTATGTAGAGCACGACATCGACGATGGGCTGTCCGCCAAGATGGGTTTGTTTTTGCTGCCCATCGGCTACATGAACGAAACCCACGAACCGACGCGTTATTTCGGTGTCACGCGTAACTTGGTAGAGACGGCCATCATTCCCACCACTTGGCGAGAGATGGGGCTGGGATTGCGCGGCACGCGCGATTCGGGTTGGCGCTGGGATGCCGGTGTGGTGACTAGTTTTGACTTGAATAAGTGGCCCACCAACTCTGCCGACAGTCAAGCCTCGCCCTTGGGGGCAATTCATCAAGAGGGGCAATTGGCCAAAGCCGCATCGTTGGCATATTACGGCGCACTGAACTTTGATGGCATTCCTGGGGTGAACTTTGGCGGTAGCTTGTTCCAAGGTGGCATTGGTCAAAAACAAAACACCATCGCCTCACCCAATGCCTCGGTCACATTGGCGGAAATTCATACCAAATGGCAAGTAGGGGCATGGGACTTGTCGGCCTTGGTAGCGCAAGGGCATTTCCATGATGTGAGCGCGTTTAATGCCTCGACGAAGGGCATTGCCAATCCAGTGCCCGATCAGTTCAGAGGGTGGTATGCACAAGCTGCGTATCGTTTGTGGCGTAAGGGCGATTACAGCCTCGTACCATTTGCACGCTATGAACGTGTGAACACCGCACTGGGTTACTCCGGTGTGTTTGCAGGACAGGTCTATGACAACGCGCCCGAGAGCAAGGTCATCACCGCAGGGGTCAGCTATTACCTTCACCCCCAAGTGGTGTTGAAGATGGATATGCAAAAGTATCAAAACAACAGCGCGCTCGATCGCTTGAATATGGGCGTGGGTTTCCACTACTGAAATGTCCCTGCACCCTACCAACCGTCGTCAAATGTTGCAGCGCTTGGGTGCTGCGAGCATCGCCGCCACACCGCTGCTGAGTTCTGTCTCGTATGCGGGCGTGTTCATGGATGAGGCACAAGCGCAAAAAATACTACATCCACATGCTGATGGTTTTGTCATGTTGCAAATGGCACTGGACGATAGCAAGCTCAACGCCATCACTAAGCAAAGCGAAACACGTATTCCCAGAGGATTTGCCCCGCGCGTTTGGCGAGCAAAGCAAGGAGATCAAGTTTTGGGTTGGGTGATCGCTGATCGTGTGATTGGTAAATATGATTTGATCGACTATGCCGCAGGTTTTGATGTCCAAGGTGCAGCGCTGGGCATGGAAATTCTGGCTTACCGCGAGTCGCACGGTGCAGAGGTGCGACAAACAGCATGGCGCAAACAATTTGTAGGAAAAAAAGGGCCAATGCAAATGCGCTTTGCAGACGATATTCGCAACATTTCGGGAGCCACTTTGTCTTGTCAACATGTCACCGAAGGCATGCAGCGTCTGAGTGCATTGGCGACCTTGCTGGTGATGGGGTCATGAGGTACTCATGTTGATGAGTCGAGCCCGTCCGCTGTTGGGCACTGTGGTGAGCATTCATGTTCATGCAGATTGTGTGCCCTTCGCTGCGATTGAACACGCGATAGATGAAGCGTTTCATGCGATCGCACACATCAATCGGGTGATGAGTGCCCATCATCCTGAGTCCGATTTGGGACGGATGGCTCGCGGCCATGCGGGCGATGAGTTGACGGTGGATCCACAGACCCTGTGCGTCATACAAGCGGCACAGTCTTGGTGTCAGCGTTCGGGAGGTGCGTTCGATCCGTGCCACGCAGGTGATGTCTTGTCCCGTCAAGGGCGGCGTCCTGCGCTGGTGGGTGACGCGGTGGGAGGCTTGCATGACATCGTTGTTGTGAGCGATACATGTTTGCGCTTGGCGCGTCCCGTGAAGTTAGACCTTGGCGGTATTGCAAAAGGCTTTGCGGTGGATCGTGCCATTGAGACCTTAGTCAAATACGGAGTCAGCAACGCCTTGGTCAATGCCGGTGGTGACATGCGCGCCATAGGGCAGCACCAGTGGCCAGTGGATATCAGGCATGCTGACCAAAGTCTGATGGACATGCGCTTGCGGTCTTGTCAGTCGTTGCGAGGCCAAGCTATGGCAACTTCGGTGAGTGGGCGTTGGAATCCAGAGTTTGTAAGCCGCCGCTCGCTAGGCAAAGCCAAATGGCAAAGCGTGACTGTGGTCGCCAATAGCTGTTTACTGGCTGATGTATTGACCAAATGGGCCATGCAAGCGAGTTTGCTGTGCCCGCAATTGCGCCAAGTGCTTCGTTTGCATGGCGCGCGCATGTGGAGAACGTGATGAAAAAAATCAAACATTCAGCAGGATGGGCGCGTGCCACGTTTGGGCTGATGGCGCTTACCTGCACTGCGCTGTGGATGACGGGGTTGGTGATGTATGCGTTGCCTGCTGAGTCATTGATGGACTTGGACCCCACTGAGGCGACATTGCGTCATGCCGCTGGTGTGGTGCATGGGGTCAGCACTTGGTTGTTTTGTTTGATGTGTGGTCGTGGGGTGTGGCCGCATGTGCGTGTGATGTGGCACAAGCGTGATGCGAAAATCAATTGGTTGCTGGGCTTGGTCCACTTTTTTGTCTTGTCGGTCGTTGCCTTGGGTGGCTTAGTGTTGCTTTATGGAAGCCCTGAATGGCATGACGGAATGTCCCCCGTGCATTTTTGGGTGGGTGCATTTGGCCCTATCGTTTTTTTGGCACATACTTGGCGTAGGTTCGTACCGTCTTTTGGTGCGCTCAATAGATGAGGGAGTGGTATGGAGATGGATAAGCATTCGGTTTTGTTGAAAAACAAAGGACTCAAGGTCACAAGCCCCCGCATCACGGTGCTTGAAATTTTCAACCAAAGCCAAGACCGCCATTTGTCAGCCGAAGATGTGTATAAAAAAGTGTTGGAGCACGACGGTGACATAGGTTTAGCCACGGTGTATCGCGTGCTGACCCAATTTGCAGATGCTGGTATTTTGGTGGCTACTAACTTTGAAACAGGTAAGACCACGTTTGAACTCAACGAAGGAGGTCATCATGACCACTTGGTGTGCTTGAGTTGTGGTTGCGTTGTTGAGTTTCACGACGAAGAAGTCGAATCGCGACAAGAGGCGATTGCGAAAAAGCACGGCTTCAAGTTGATCAACCATTCCATGTCGTTGTATGGTTTGTGTTCCAAACCCGAATGCCATGTTTAAACGCGATTTTTTGAAAATATGCAGCTGGTTATTGGCTTTGGCATATGTGTGTTTATCAAATGCACATGCACAAAGCCAAGACTTCAATGTCAAGGTCGATGTCGCTCAGCAAGGTGCGGTGTTCCACACGCAAGCTAGTTTTTATTTGCCGCTCAACGGCTGTCAAGCCTATAAATACATCACCGACTACGATGTGGCTAAAAGCATACCCGGCGTGATCGAATCAACGACTACCCGTATTGATGCGCGTAAGGCGCGTGTCGAGCGTGTGATGCAAGAGCGCATCTTGATGTTTCCTATCAAAATGCATGCGGTTCTGGAATTTACGGAGACACCGGGGCAAGGCACAGACTTTGTGCAAATCAGTGGTGAAGCTAAGTCCTACAAAGGTGCTTGGCGCTTAGAGACAGATGCCAATGGCACGCTGTTTAAATACCGCGCAGAATCTGAACCTGATTCAGTATTCCCCAAAGCTGTGATTGAGTACTTCATCAAAAACCGTGTGAAAAGCAGTTTTGAAGCGATGGCCAAAGCAGGGGCAGAGCGCGCCAAGCAACCCTGCTGAAGTGATCAGGGCAAGCGCGGCGCAGTTTGCAGTAACGCTCCCACTTCTGTTTTCCACCATTTGGCTTGGCCTGTGGTGCCGTGCCCAGCCGTTTGATCGCTAGCAGGAATCAGCAGCAATCTCGCATTTGGAATTCTTGCCAATGCTTTGCCCATCACATTCAGCTCGGGCGGGTTGCGCTCATCGTCTGCCGAGTTGATGGCGAGCAAAGTGGCTTTGATCTTTTCAAGCTGATCCAATGGGTTGTAGTCTCTTGAGGCATCCCATTGGTAGAGATGGTCATTGGCATCGCCAGCAAAAGGTGCACTGAGCCTTTGATTCAGCAGTTGATCAGCTTTCTCCCGCGAGGGCGCTAAGCGTTGCAAGCCTTGGTTGCCACCGTTGGTGCCAATGGCATAAAACACAGAGGCAAATTGCAAGCTTCGTGGTTGCTGCGTGTAGTTGCCATTCATCCATTCGGGGTCGTTGCGGATGCTGTCAATGATGAGGCGGCGCATCATCCAGTTGCGGCCCGACATTTCAGAGGGCATGGCGGCCATCGGCACCAAGATGTCGGAGAAGCCTGGGTATTGAATGCCCCACAGCCATGTTTGCATGCCGCCCATGGAGTTGCCGAGCACCATGCGAACATGTTTGAGTTTCAAGCCTTGGGTCAACAGTCGGTATTGGGCCAACACCATGTCGTCGTAGTTGTAGCGAGGAAACTTGGCGCGTAAGCCATCCGATGGCTTGCTAGATTTGCCAGTCCCAATCGAGTCGGGCAAGATGATGAAATATTTGGCTGCATCCAAGGGTTGGCCAGGGCCGAAGAGTTCACCTCCGAAAGCGGTGTTGAGCATTCCTGCGCCCGTGCCAGTGGTGCCATGAAGAATTACCACGGGTTCACCAGCAGGGTTGCCCAGGGTGGTGTAGCCAATGTTCAGGGCTTGCATCACCTCACCGGTGTGAAAACGAAAATCTTTCGCCGTCCAAACTTCGGTTTTTTGATTAGGAAAAGTTTGCGCCAATGCAGCTGAACTTTGAAGGTAGACAAATATAGACAAACAGAGCGTTAGAAATTTGCGCATACATCCCCCCGTGTGAGTGAATCAAAAACTGTGTCGAGCTAGTGGGATCGCTGTGCGAATACGTCCACCAAGTCGGGCATCAACAGGGCGCCTTGGCCTTCGTCATAGGCGGCTTTCAATGTGGTTTGAATGGCGGAGGCCACCACATGTTCAGCCTGCATATCTTGAGCCATATCGTTGTAATAGGTCAGGTCTTTGAGCGCATTGGCGACAGTAAAGCGCAGGCCTGTGTTGTCGTGGTTTAGCAAGAAAGGTCTCAGGCGCTCTAGTGCTGCGCCCCAGCCGCCGCCCATGGTGAGCACATCCACAAAGGTTTGCGCATTCACGCCACCCACCTGTGCGCAGGCCGCAGCTTCTGCAAGCAAAGCGACAGAGCCGAGCGACACATAGTTATGCAACAGTTTCATGCGGTGCCCTGAGCCCACAGGCCCTACATGCACGATGTTTTCGGCAAAGCAAGCCAAGATGGGGCGGCAAGTTTCAAACAGGGCAGCGTCAGCACCCACCAATAAGTTCAAGCGACCTTCAGCAGCTTCTTTAGGTGTTCGCGTCATCGGTGCATCCATGAACAAACCACCTTGTGCCGCCACCGCTTGTGCGATTTTCTCGGTCGAGGCGGGCATGGCGGTGGAGCAATCAATCACGATGGTGTTGGGGCGTAGCCCTTTCAGAACACCATCTTCACCCATCAAGACCGCTTCAACTTGCGGCGTGCCTGTGACGCACAAGATCACCACATCTGAGTGTGCGGCCAGGTCTTGAGGTGTGGTGAAGGTTTTGACGCCTTGTTGCAGCAAGTCATCAATGGGTTGGTTGCCCGCATGTGCCAACACCGAAAGCGCGTGGCCGTGTTTGACCAAGTTGCTGGCAATGCCATGACCCATCATCCCAATGCCGATCATGCCAATGGTTGTCATTTTATCCCTGTTGGTGCAACCAAGTCAAACCATCATGCGTGCCATTGGCCACAGCGCCGCGCGCAGGGCGGTACTCGCAACCAATCCAACCGTCCCAGCCGCAAGCGGCAGACACTTCGTCAATCACCTCAAAGAGGTAAGGGTGGTTCAGCTCGCCCAAGTCGGGTTCGTGGCGCATGGGCACGCCCGCAATTTGAAAGTGACCGACGCGCCCCGTGGGCAAGTAATGGCGGATCTTGGTGGCTAAGTCGCCCTCCATGATTTGGCAGTGGTAGAGGTCCATCTGCACTTTCACGTTGGAGGCTCCGATGTGCTCAACGATGTTGTGGGCTTGTTCTTGGTAGTTCAAGAAGAAGCCGGGAATATCACGCGTGTTGATGGGTTCAATCAAGACATCGCGGTCAGACTTCTTTGCTTCGGTTGCAGCCCATGTGATGTTTTGGATATAGGTTTTTTCTAGCACTGCCGTGTCCACGCCTTGTGGCTTGAGGCCTGCCATGACGTGTATGCGTGGGCAATTCAAGGCGTCTGCGTATGCCAAGGCTGTGTGAAAGCCTTTTTGAAATTCACCCTCACGTCCGGGTAAGCAAGCTAGGCCGCGTTCGCCTGCATCCCAGTCGCCGGGTGGGGCGTTGAAGAGCACTTGTTGCAAGCCGTTGTCGCTCAAGCGTTGCTTGAGTTCTTGCGCGTCGAATGCGTAGGGAAACAAATATTCAACAGCTTTAAAACCGTCTTTGGCGGCAGCGGCAAAGCGGTCTAAAAATTCGTGCTCGTTGTAGAGCATGCTGAGGTTGGCGGCGAAACGTGGCATAGGTAGGTGTGGAAAAAAAGGTTTACCAAAGAGCGCCGAAGGTCTCACGGAGTTCTTGAATTTGGGTGTCGCTCAAAGCGGTTGCCTGGCGATCGGACATGAGCCAGAGCTTGGCAGTTTCTTCGAGTTCTTCGAGCACTGCGCTGGCTTCTGCCGGACTGGCGTGCCAGACCACGGGGCCAAGGCGCTCCAGCATCACGCCGCGAATGGGCGTGTGTGCTGAAGTGCTTTGCGCAATGTGTGACGTGACTTCGTTGGCCACACCTGGCGCGCCTGGGCGCTGATAAGCAATCAACGGCACATGGCCTACTTTCATCACGTAATACGGGGTGATGGGGGGCACGATGTCGTTGTCACGCCAGACGCCTTGCAGCGTGAGGCTCACCAAGTGTGTGGCGTGCGTGTGAATCACGCAGCGTGCTTGCGGTGATGCTTCGTAAATGCTGCGATGCAAGACCAGCGTTTTGGAAGCGCGTGCGCCACTCAGTTGCACACCTTCTGCACTGACATGGGCCAGTTCACTTGCGACCAAATTGCCTAAGCACGCATCGGTGGGGGTAATCAAGAAGCTACCGTCATCGAGCTTGACGCTGATGTTGCCTGCGCTGGCGTGCACATAGCCACGTGCATAGAGCGATGCGCCGATGCGGCAGATTTCTTGGCGAGAGTCGAGTTCGTTCATGGATGGTCACGCATAGAGCATTACTTGAGCAGTGTGAATGATTTTTCAAAAAAGTCATTGGTGCCAAAGTTGCCAGATTTCAAGGTGACATGAACTGTATCGCCGTTGCACACGGGGGATGTGACCGATGTCCAAGGTACGCCTGGGTCGATTTGTGGGCCAATGACCATGCGTTCTACGCCCAGTGCTTGCACAACCGCACCTGAGGTTTCACCACCTGCCACCACGAGCTGACGCACACCGGCATGTACCAAGCCTTTGGCGATGGTCGACAAGGTGTGTTCCACCAGCTCACCCGCTTGGGCAACGCCTAGTTGGCTTTGAATGGCTTTGACGGCGTTGGGCTCTGCGGTGGCGTAAATCAGCACCGTCCCTTGAGCAAGCAGTGGCTTTGCCCAGTCAAGCGCTTGGCTCACCACATTGGTCCCCGACGCAACGGCCAATGGATCGATGGCAAACGCGGGCTTACCTCTTTGACGCCAGTGCAGCACTTGGGCGTTGGTAGCCACCGAGCAGCTGCCAGAGACCACGGCTTGGTAACCGGAGGCAGCAGCCAGTGTGTCGGCTTTGGCGTTGGCTGCTAATGCACCGCGTGCTTTCCAGTTTTGAGGCAAGCCAATGGCGACGCCAGAACCTGCGGTGACCAGTGGCATATCCGCCAATGCTTGACCCATGTGCATGAGGTCTTGGTTGCTAACTGCGTCGATCACAGCAACGCCAGCCCCTTCGGCTTGCAACGCTTTGAAACGTGCGCGTATGGCATCAGGCCCAGCTGCGACGCAAGACTGCTCTACCAAGCCGACCTTGCGCTTTGTTTGCGACTGCATGACGCGCACCAAGTTGGCATCGGTCATGGGGGTGAGCGGGTGGTTGCGCATGCCGCTGTCGGACAACAACATGTCGCCGACAAACAAGTGACCTTTGAAAATCGTGCGGTTGTTTTCCGGGAAGGCGGGGCACACGATGGTGAAGCCTTGGTCTTTGCCGTGTATCGCATCCATCAATGCTTCGGTGACGGGGCCAATATTGCCTTCGGGGGTGGAATCAAAGGTGGAACAGTATTTGAAATAAATCTGTTCAACGCCTTGGGTTTTGAGCCATGCATAGGCTTGCAACGATTGCGCGATGGCGTCTTTGGCGGCAATGGTGCGCGACTTGAGCGCCACCACGATGGCATCGGCATCAATCGCTTGGGTGTCGGTAGGCACACCAATGGTTTGCACGGTGCGCATGCCTGAACGTACCAAGTTGTTGGCTAGGTCGGTGGCACCCGTGAAGTCATCTGCAATGCAGCCAAGAAGTGGGCGGGGGCGGGTCATGAGCTAGCTTGTGGCAACTCAATGCCAGGGAAGATTTTGATGACGGCCGAGTCGTCTTCGCGGCCATGACCTGCAGTGGATGCCTGCATGAACATTTGATGCGCAGTAGCCGACAGCGGCAGAGGGAATTTGGTGGCGCGTGCAGTGTCGAGCACCAGCCCCAAATCCTTCACAAAAATATCGACGGCAGATAGAGGTGTGTAGTCACCTTTGATCACATGGGCCATGCGGTTTTCAAACATCCAGCTGTTGCCGGCGCTGTTGGTGATGACCTCATACAAAGCATCTGCTGCTACGCCTTCGCGCAAACCCAAAGCCATGGCTTCTGCTGCTGCGGCAATGTGCACACCCGCCAAAAGTTGGTTGATGATTTTGACTTTGCTGCCGTAACCTGCTCGGTCACCTAGTTTGTACACATTGGCAGCCATGCTCTCGAGGGCGTTGCCTGCTTTGGCGTAGGCCGCTGCTTGACCCGAAGTCATCATGGTCATTTGGCCTGAAGCCGCTTTGGCTGCACCACCTGAGATGGGGGCGTCCAAGTACAACAAGCCTATGTCGTTTAAACGCTTTTCCAATGCCACCGACCAGTTGGGGTCGACGGTAGAACACATGATGAACAAGCTGCCAGCTTTCATGTGAGAAGTCGCGCCGTGCTCACCGAATAAAACTTGTTCGGTTTGGTCGGCATTGACCACCACGCTGACGATGATGTCCACATGCTTGGCCAAGTCAGCGGGTGTTTTGTGCGCTGTGCCGCCTTCTTTGGCGAAAGCTTCGGCGGCATCAAAGCGCACGTCGCACACGCCAACATGGTGGCCTGCACGGCGCAGCGAACTGGCCATGCCTTTGCCCATAGCGCCGAGGCCAATCACACCAATGTGCAATGCATTTGAAGAGGTGGTTGTCATAGAACGTTCAGTCTTTATTGAAAGCCAAAGGCATGTGGCGCCCAAGTGCTTAAAGCGGGAATGAAGGTCAGAAGCCCTAAGATGATGGCGTGTGCGATCAAGAAGGGTTTGAGTTCACGCGTGAGTGCATCCAGTGGAACTTTGGCCACGTTGGAGGTGACAAATAGCAAGCCCCCAACGGGCGGTGTGATCATGCCAAGCGTCAAGTTGAAGATGACGACCATCGCAAAGTGAATCGGGTCAATGCCCAACTTCGCTGCGACCGGTGCCAAGATTGGCACCAACACCATCACACCTGGCAAAGGCTCGATGAAGATGCCGAAGATCAACAAGAAGATGTTGACGGCAATCAAAAAGGTGAAGGCCGACATGTCTTGCGCGCCCATCCACTCAGCCAGTTTGATGGGCAGGCCATCGATGGTCAAAATCCAAGCAAAGGCGTTGGAGGTACCAATGATGATGAGCACCGAGGCGGTCATTAGCGCCGAGCGCGACAAGATGTCTGGCACTGCTTTCCATTCCAAGGTTCGATAAATCCATTTGCCACACACCAAGGCGTAGAACACGGCGACCACAGAGGCTTCAGTGGGCGTGAACCAACCCGCACGCATGCCACCCAAAATGATGACGGGCAATAAGAGCGCTGGAATAGCTTTCCATGTGACGAGCATTTTTTCGGCAAAGGTTTCGTTGCCGGGAATGCCTTTGTAGTTTCGCTCTTTAGACACATACCAGTTCACAGCGGCCATACCCGCTGCAATCAAGATGCCAGGGATAAAACCTGCAATGAAAAGTGCGCCCACAGACACACGGTCATCTTGCAAGGCATAGATGATCATGATGATGGAGGGCGGAATGATGGGGCCCACAATTGCGGTCGCTGCAGTCAAGGCCGCGGCGTACGAGCGGTCGTAGCCAGCTTTGTCCATCATGCGAATCATCATCGAGCCAGGGCCTGCGGCGTCTGCCAATGCGGAGCCTGAAATGCCCGAGAAGAAGGTGAGCGACACGACGTTGGTGTAGCCTAGGCCGCCACGTTTGTGGCCCACAAACTGCGCCGCAAACTTGAGCAGCACTTCGGTGAGCGAGCCGCCACTCATCAGCTCAGCCGCCAAGATGAAAAACGGCACAGCCATCAGTGGAAAGCTGTCCACGCCTTCGTAGGTTTGCTTGAGCAACACGAAGAGTGGGAAGTCAGCGCCGAAGATTAATGCTGTGAGGGTAGAAAAGCCCAATGCAAACGCAACGGGAAAGCCGATAGCCAAATAAAAGCAGCAGCTCAGAAGGAGAATGACACTCAAACTCATAGGGATGCGCTCGCAGTGGCGTCGAAATGTGAATCGGATGCGAAGGTGCGGGTCAGCACGTAGTCGCGAACAATGAGCAGCCAATGCAAGAGCAGCAACACGCCACCGGCTGGCATGGCGCCGTAGACCCATGACATAGAGACTTGCGTGGTGGGTGTCATTTGGTATTGAACGCGATCTACATAGATCAAGCCGTACCAAATGATGAAGATGAAAAAGCCCGTGAGCATCACGGCAATGAAGACGCGAATCGCGCGCGCCCAAGCGATGGGCAAACTGTCTTGTAGATTTTCAACGGCAATATGGCCGCCGTAGCGCAGCACAGGGCCTGCGCCTAAAAATGTGAGCCACACCATCATGTAGCGAGCCACTTCCTCGGCCCATTCGATGGATTGGTTGGTGGAATAGCGCAAAACCACATTAGAAAAAATGATGATGGCCATTGCGGCAAGCAAGGCAATCAGCACGCCGCGATTGGCGATCATTAAATATTTTTCGAAAGATTTCATGGTGTGCCCCATGCTCACCAAGCCAGCCATGGCTGGCTTGGTGAAAGGTGAAAAAAGACCGATTACTTCACAGCTTGGATGGCAGCAATCTTGTCCGCGCCAAATTCTTTGGCGTAGTTGGCGTATGGAACTTTGAGTGCGTCGTTGAAGCTGGCGCTGTTGACCTTCTTCACCACTTGCATGCCTTCACGCTCGAGTTGGGCAATGCCGTTGGCTTCGTCGTCGTTCACTTTCTTACGCGTCGCGGCTACGCTCTTGGCGGCTGCGTCATAGAACGCTTTCTTATCAGCGTCGCTGAGCTTGTTCATGATGCGTGGTGAGGTGATGATGAGGCCTGGTGAGTACACGTGGCCTGTGAGTGACAAATGTTTTTGCACTTGAGAGAACTTAGAAGCCAAGATCACAGGGATGGGGTTTTCTTGACCATCCACAACGCCTTGCTGCAAAGCGCCAAACACTTCTGGGAATGCCATGGGTGTGGGCTGAATGCCAAACGCACGGTAGCCTTCCATGTGGACTTTGTTTTCCATGGTGCGCATTTTCAAACCGCTGGCATCAGCGGCGCTGACGATGGCGCGTTTGTTGTTGGTCATGTGACGGAAGCCGTTTTCGCTCCATGCCAAAGCCACCAAGCCATGGTTAGGGAACTTGGCCAACATGTCTTGACCAATTTTGCCGTCCAACACTTTGCGTGCATGGTCGTAGTCGCGGAACAAGAATGGAATGTCCACGATCTTCATTTCAGGCACAAAGTTGCCCACGGGTCCTGTGGACGTGATGACCAAGTCTTGTGTGCCAATTTGCACCGCTTCAACTTGTTCACGTTCACCGCCTAACGAGCTGGCAGGATAGACCTGGCACTTGTAGCGGCCTTGGGTGTTTTTGTCGAGGTTTTCACAAAAAACATTGGCACCAATGTCGTAGTGCGAGCCTTTGGCCAGCACGTGACCAATTTTCAGAACGGTTTGAGCTTGCGTAGGGAAGGCCACAAATGCAGCGGATGCGGCCAGTGCAGCCACCCATGTTTTACTGAGGAAAGTCTTTGACATCATGTCTCCTGATGGTTGTGAGCAACAACCTTGATAGCTGTGAAGCTGTCAGGTTGTATGACAAATTATCCGAGACTAAATTGACTAATTTCCTAGGGGTAACCCGCAAGGGTTGCTTAGATTTTTGTTTTCTTCGATGCTGTGCCTGCAGGCTTTTGACTGAGGTCCGAACGCAGACGGTTGGCCAATGCACGACCTTGTGACGACCAAAACGCAGGGTCTGCATTGCCAATGCGCTTCGCGGCATTGAGCATGTGCTTTGTTCCAGCGCTGCGTGCGGCTTTGACATCGCCGGCTTCAATGGCGTCGATGATGGCTTGGTGTTCGTGGCGGACCGCTTCTTCCAAGTCTGCACGTGTGGCTTCATTGGCACGCGTCACGCGTGTTGCGTTTTCTAGAAACTGATTGAGATAGGCGAGCGTGTCTAGTAAAAAAGGGTTATTTGCTGCTTGTGCGATGGCCGCGTGGAAAGCCACATCCTCACTCACACCATCGCCGCCGTTGGCCACTGCTTTGTCAATGGCACGCATGGCCTGTTTGATTTTTTGCATCGATTTGGCGGTGTGTCGCTCAGCGGCGAGGGCGGCCGATTCGGCTTCAAGCGCACGTCGAACTTCGACAACTTTCAAAACCGCATCCACTGAACCATCGGGAATGAGTTTAAGTTTGCCTGCTTCGGGGTGGGGCAGCGCTTTGACATAAGCTCCAGAGCCTTGGCGGGTTTCAATCAGTCCGAGGGTTTTTAAGCGGGAAAAGGCTTCTCGCACCACCGTCCTACTGACACCATGAAGCTCCACCAATGCGTTTTCGGTGGGTAGCTTTTCGCCTGTCTTGAGTTGACCCTCACGAATGCATGTCTCCAATGTTTGGGCAAGCTTTTCAGAGAGCGAGGCGCCGAGTTGAATGCGGGACATAGATGGTTGAGGCTGAATGACGTAATGGATGTGTGGTTTTTAAATCATATGCGACAAAGCAAAGTGTTGAATTGCTTAGGTATGATCAGGCACTTAAAGGAGCTTACATGGCTGACATCAACCCCACTAACAATAATCTCGTCATTGGCGAGGGCGTTACCTTCAAGGGCTCTATTGCTGCGCCAGGTAAAGCCGTGATTAACGGCAACGTCACTGGCGAATTGACTGCTGACGATTTGTTGATTGGCACCAAAGGCCAAGTGACAGGCACCGTGCGCGCACGAGAAATCGATGTGCATGGCGAGTTGAACGAAGACATCGTTTGCAAAGAACATTTATTGATTCACAGCACTGGCAAAGTGTCTGGTACCTTGGAATACCACGAGTTGGAAATCCAACGAGGCGGTAAATTCAAAGGCAATATGAACCAAAAATAATCGGTTCTGAGTTGTGACTCAAAACCGATTTGCCAATCGGCGTGAAGCCTTTTGGCATGGCATACGTGATGCCATGGGCGCGCCCGTGTTAGTTCTGTTTGCAGGCATGGTTGGTTTCGGTGCCATGGGGCGCTCCCATGGCTTCGATGCATGGATGACGGGCCTCACCAGCTTGCTGATGTTTGCGCTTCCTGGTCAGGTGGTGATGCTAGAGATGTTCATCTCTGGCTCATCTTTGTTAGCCATCGGCTTTGCTGTGACGCTGACCTCGACTAGATTTGTCACAATGGTGGTGACCCTCTTTCCCCAACTCCACCGACGAGACCGCAACCCCTTGTTGTACTTGTGGGTGCATATGCTGGCCATGACTGCATGGGCGGTGTCGATGCGAGAGTTTCCAGCCATCTCGCCTAAACACCGTTTGAATTACTTCATCGGCTTGGCATTACCTTGCTGGCTCATTTCGCCTTTGGGTACGGTGTTGGGCTACTACGTGGCGGGCTGGGTGCCAGCGGCTGTCACTTTGGGTTTGGTCTTCATCAATCCCTTGTTTTTCTTGCTCACATTCACCGATGTGAAGCCTTGGGCCAATCGCATCGCCATTGGCTTGGGTTGCATACTAGGCCCCGCATTTTTCATGGTTGATGCAGACAGCAGTTTGTTACTGACTGGCTTGGTGGGCGGCACGCTGGCCTACCGGATGGATCGCCGTTGGTTTCGTCCACGCCCCATAGAGGTGCAAGCATGAACGCCGAGATGCAAGGGTGGGGTGTTTGGCTCGCGCTGAGTGCGGCCTGCGTCGGAACATATATTTGTCGTGCAGCGGGTGTGAAGTTGTCGGGGCACATTCATCAAGACAGCGAGGTGTTTCGCTGGCTGTCTGCTGTGACCTACGCCATGGTGGCTGCTCTGACGGTTCGCATGATTTTGATGCCTTTGGGTTTATTGGCCTCCGTGCCGATTTTTCTTCGCGTGCTGATTTGTGCGCTGAGCCTTGCTGTCATGGTCTCTAGCCCGCAACGCCGATTGGTGCCAGCCTTGCTCACGGGCACGCTGCTGATGCTTGCTTATGGTATCTATCGCGGCAACCCTTAGTTTTGAAGGGTTTGCGCATGACGAACCTACAATTCGCCTGCAACTCTAAGGCATCATGAATATCCTGATTTCCAATGACGATGGCTTTCAAGCCCCGGGCATCTTGGCCCTGTACGAAGCACTCAAAGATCTGGGGCGTGTCGAAGTGGTCGCGCCTGAGCACAACAACAGTGCCAAGTCCAACGCGCTGACCTTGCATTCACCTTTGTATGTGCACCAAGCCAGCAATGGCTTTCGCTATGTCAATGGCACACCGGCTGATTGTGTGCACATCGCGCTCACAGGCTTGTTGGACTTCAAGCCCGACCTCGTGGTGTCTGGTATCAACAACGGGGCCAACATGGGCGATGACACCATTTATTCAGGCACGGTGGGCGCAGCCATGGAGGGCTATTTGTTTGGTGTGCCTGCCATTGCGTTTTCACAAGTCGACAGGGGCTGGGGGCACATTGATGCTGCGGCAGCCAAAGCGCGTGAGCTGGTCCAACAAATGATGGCTCAAGGGCATGTGGGCGGATTGCCTTGGTTGCTCAATGTGAACGTTCCCAATCAGCCATTAGAAAAAATTAAACCCTTACGTGTGACGCGCCTGGGGCGTCGTCATTCGGCAGAGCGCGTCATCACGCAAACCAGTCCACGTGGTGAAACCATGTACTGGATTGGCAATGCAGGAGCTGCCAAAGACGACAGCGATGGCACTGACTTTCATGCCACGTTTGAAGGGCATATGTCGGTCACGCCCTTGCATGTGGACGTGACCGAACATGCCAGCTTGCCTGAATGGACCCAGCGCTTGCGCGGAGCACGCGCATGAAGCAGCGTCCCAGTTTTCCTGCGCGCTTAGATTCGGGCAAACCACAAGCTCCGCCCAAAACATTGCTGGGTGCCACGCGCGTGGTGACGCCACAGTCGCCTGCGCGGGCCAAGCCTGCGGGCACAGTCAGCCCTACGGGCGTGGGTTTGGATTCATCCGCCATTCGCGCCCGAATGGTGCAAAAGCTGGCAAAGCAGGGCGTTGATGATGAGGTGGTGCTTGAAGCAATGGGGCGTGTCGAACGCCATCGTTTTGTAGACAGTGCCTTGGTCAACCAAGCCTATGAAGACACAAGCTTGCCGATTGGCTTGGGGCAAACCATTTCAAAGCCCAATGTTGTGGCCCGCATGATTGCGCTATTGCTTGAAGCACCTGGTCTGCAAGGGGCAACCACGATGGGACGCGTGCTTGAGATTGGCACGGGCTGCGGTTATCAAGCGGCTGTATTGGCTTGTGTGGCTCGCGAGGTCTACAGCATCGAGCGCCTGCGTGGTCTGCACGACAAGGCGCGAGAGAACCTGCGCCCCATGCGCCTGCCAAATGTTCACTTGATTTTTGGCGATGGCATGTTGGGGTACGCACAAGGGGCACCCTACAGCGCCATCATCTCAGCAGCGGGTGGCGAGAACGTGCCACAAGCTTGGATTGACCAACTGGCGATGGGGGGGCGATTGGTTGCACCCACACACACCAGCACCGGTCAGCAGGCATTGGTTGTGATTGATAAAACACCCCAAGGCTTGCAACACACTCTGCTCGAGGCCGTAAACTTTGTACCTCTAAAATCAGGCATTGCTTGAAAATAGGGAAATAAGAATGTTTCGTGCCGGAATATGGGGACTTGCTGCCCTTGTGGCAGCCATAGCGCTGTCAGGTTGCTCCAATAAAGGGCGCTTAGCACCTGTAGACGACCACTCCATCGGTGGGGTGCGTGGTACATCGCGTGTCCTGCCTGGTGCTGAAAATGCAGGCAAACCTGGCTATTACACGGTCAAACCCGGCGACACATTGATTCGTATCGGTATGGATAACGGTCAAAGTGGTCGTGACATTGCTCGCTGGAATAAGTTAGACAACCCAAATGTGATTGAAACAGGACAGGTGTTGCGTGTCATTCCGCCACAGCAAGAAATCGTTGTAGCGAAACCCGCAGTTGCTGCACCTATGCCTGCTGCATCCCCAGCTTCTGCTGCGAAACCCAACACAGTCGTTCCAGCTATGCCTGCAGCAGACGCGACTACAGATGATGTTGTGAGTTTTCAATGGCCCGCTCGCGGCAATTTGATTGCCGGTTTTGATGAAGCTAAAAACAAAGGCTTAGACATTGGTGGCAAAGCTGGTGACCCAGTGTTGGCTGCTGCAGACGGTCGTGTGGTTTACGCAGGCGCTGGTTTGCGTGGCTATGGCAACCTCATCATCATCAAACACAACAACACGTATTTGACGGCCTACGCGCACAACCAAACCTTGTCGGTCAAAGAAGACCAAGTCATCAAGCGCGGCCAAAAAATTGCAGAGATGGGCAATAGCGATGCTGACCAAGTGAAGCTGCATTTTGAAATTCGCCGTCAAGGCAAGCCGGTCGATCCTGCTAGATATTTGTCTGCCAACTGATGAGCGAAATCACCTTAGAAAAACAATGGCCTGACAACGCGCTCACCATCGAATCGATGGATATGGAAGCGCAGGGTGTGGGTCACCGCGCCGATGGCAAAGTCGTGTTTGTCGATGGCGCGTTGCCCTTTGAGGTGGTTCGTGCCAATGTGCATCGTAAAAAAGACAATTGGGAAAAGGCTTCGCTGCTTGAGGTGTTGCACGAATCGTCGCAGCGCGTAACTCCTGGTTGCCCGCACTTTGGCTTGCACGCCGGTGCTTGTGGTGGCTGCAAGATGCAGCACTTGGATGCGGCCGCTCAAATCGCCGTCAAGCAACGCGCCTTAGAAGACAACCTATGGCACTTGGGTAAGGTCAAAGCCGAAACTATTTTGCGGCCTATTCAGGGGCCTGCATGGGGCTATCGTTTCCGCGCCCGTTTGTCGGTGCGCTATGTGGTGAAAAAGGGCGAAGTGTTGGTTGGTTTCCACGAACGCAAGAGTCGCTATGTGGCGGATATGCGCCAATGCCCCATCTTGCCACCGCATGTGGATGCCATGCTCATGCCGTTGCGCAAGCTGATTGGCGGCATGGATGCACGTGAGACTCTGCCGCAAATTGAATTGGCTTGTGGCGATGAAGTGACCGCCTTGGTGCTGCGTCACATGGAGCCATTGAGCCCAAGCGACATGAACGCTTTGCGCGATTTCGCTGACAAGCACAACGTGCAGTGGTGGCTCCAGTCCAAAGGGCCAGACACGGTGTGTTTGATGGATGGTGCTTTGGGTGAACCGTTGTCTTATGCCTTGCCAGAGTTTGGCATCACCATGCCTTTCAAACCGACCGATTTCACGCAGGTCAATCCACACATCAACCGTGTGTTGGTCACGCGTGCTTTGCGTTTGCTCGATGTGCAGCCGACGGAGCGCGTGATTGATTGGTTCTGCGGATTGGGTAACTTCACTTTGCCTTTGGCCACACTCGCCCGTGAGGTCTTGGGTATTGAAGGTAGCGAGGCTCTGGTTGCGCGCTCTGGTGAAAACTATGCGGTCAACCAGGCGAATCGTAAAAAACCGCTGGCGCCCACAAGTTTCGTGGTGCGTAACCTGTTTGAGATGACGCCCGAGTTGTTGCGTCAAGATGGCGCGGCAGATAAGTGGCTGGTGGATCCCCCTCGCGAAGGTGCGTTCTCACTGGTGCAAGCCTTGGCCGAAATGCATCAGCAGCCAGAGTTGTGTCTTGGCTGGACACCACCAAAACGCATTGTGTACGTGAGCTGCAACCCCTCGACCTTGGCGCGTGATGCTGGGGTGTTGGTCAATTCAGCTGGCTATCGCATGACGTTCGCGGGGGCAGTGAATATGTTTCCGCATACAGCTCACGTTGAAAGCATGGCCGTATTTGATTTGGCCTAAATCGAAGAGTTCAAAAATCTGCGGACGTAAAAAAGGGACCTTACGGTCCCTTTTTTACAAGTACTTGGAACGCTTATTCGCGCTCGCCACCAAAGATGCCGAGCAAAGCCAGCAAACTTTGGAACACGTTGATGATGTCCAAGTACAAGGTCAGAGTGGCGCTGATGTAGTTGGTTTCGCCGCCGTCCATCACTTGCTTCAAGTCGTACAACATGAAGGCGCTGAAGATGGCCATGGACAACATGGAAATCACCATCATGCCAGCGGATGAGCCGACGAACATGTTGATGATGCTGCCCACCATCAAGACCACCACACCCACCATGAGCCATTTGGCCATGCCAGACAAGTCGCGCTTGATGACTGTGGCCAAGCTGGCCATCACAAAGAACACGCCAGCTGTGCCTGCAAAAGCAGTCATCACCAACTCTGCACCATTCTTAAAGCCCAAGACCATAGCAATCATGCGCGAGAGCACGATGCCCATGAAGAAGGTGAAGCCCAGTAGCACGTATACGCCAGTGGCGCTTTCTTTGGTGCGTTCGATGGCGTAAATGAAGCCGAACGCGCCGGCCATCATCAGGATCATGCCCATCACGCCTGAGAAGGCGTGGCCGAGGCCTGTTGACACGCCAAGCCATGCGCCCAAGACGGTGGGCAACATGCTGATGGCGAGCAACCAGTAAGTGTTACGGACCACGCGGTTGCGTTCTGCTGTCGGCAGAACGTAGTAGTCGATGTTTTGAATGTTGTCATTCATGTGTAGCTCTCCTATAAACCTGATGATTCAGATGGGGCGAATTCTAGAGGTTTCAAGTGGCGCTGGACTATCGCTTACTTTTAGTGAGGTTTCTTTTGTGTTTGGGTGGGGTAGTGGGGCTTATAGAGTCGGTATGCTTGAGGTTTTCTTACTTTTCAAACTTATCACACATGAAAACCAAGCACTACCTCGAATCCGCAGATGTCAAAGCCATTGCCGCCGCAGCTGAAGCAGAAGCTTTGAAAAACAATTGGGCTGTGACCATTGCCATCGTGGATGACGGTGGTCATTTGCTGAATCTGCATCGTTTAGACGGCGCACCTGCCATTTCGTCACACATCGCCCCGGCCAAAGCTCACACCGCAGCGTTGGGCCGTCGTGAAAGCAAGATTTACGAAGACGTTATCAATGGTGGTCGCGTGTCGTTTGTGACAGCGCCTGAAGTCAAAGGCATGCTCGAAGGTGGTGTGCCCATCATGAAAGACGGCCAATGCATTGGCGCGGTTGGCGTGAGCGGTGTGAAATCTAATGAAGATGCACAAATTGCCAAGGCTGGCATTGCCGCCATCGGTTTGTAAGCTAGAGCGATTCAAAAAAGCCCCGCTGCTTTGATGGTTGCGGGGCTTTTTTGTATGCTCAGCGCGTTTAGTAAATCAAACGCTCAGGGTTGATTTCTTGCAGGATGGTGGTGGCAATTTCTTCAATGCTCTTATGCGTCGTGGATAACCAACGAATACCCGCACGGCGCATCATGGCTTCTGCCTCCGCCACTTCATGGCGACAGTTGGGCAAGCTGGCGTATTTGGAGTCGGGGCGGCGCTCATTGCGAATTTCGCTCAGGCGTTCGGGTTGGATCGTCAGGCCAAAAATCTTCTTTTTGTGTGGCATCAGTGCAGGTGGCAACTGGCGGCGCTCAAAGTCTTCGGGGATGAGCGGGTAGTTCGAGGCTTTCAAGCCGTGCTGCATGGCTAAGTAAAGGCTGGTTGGGGTCTTGCCGCTGCGGCTCACGCCGACCAAGATCACGTCCGATAACTCCAAATCACGGTTGAGCTGGCCATCGTCATGGGCCAAGCTGAAGTTGATCGCCTCAATGCGGTCGCGATACGCCTTGCTTTTACTGGCGTCTGAGAATCGACCCACGCGGTGGTTTGACTTGATGCCTAGCTCTTGTTCTAGTGGGTTCACGAAGGTGCCAAACATGTCCATGAGCATGGTTTTGCCTTTGCAGCCCTCCAAGATGACGGTTAGCACCTCCATGTTCACCAGGGTGGTGAACACAATCGGTTTGCGGCCTTCCAGTTCACCTGTGTGCAAGATTTGTCGTACGGCTTGGTGTGCCTTGTCTACGGAGTCGACGAATGGCACGCGGATGTGGCGAAATTTCACTTCGAACTGGGCCAAGATGGCGTTGCCAAAGGTCTCTGCAGTGATACCTGTGCCGTCAGACACAAAGAAAACGGTGGGATTGGGCATGAAAAACTTTCAATAGGTCATCACGTGTTTGAGCGGGGAAGGCGACTGGTCGGCCACCTACAATGCTCCATTATCCGAATTTCGCCATGCAGACTTTCGACCCATTCGAAAAAATACAAAGTCGCCGCGCTGCCTGGCCGCCAGTTTTAACTTTTGGAGCTTGTCTATGACTGCACTTTTCAGCCCAACCGCCTTGGTTGTTCCTTTTGAAAAACTTCGAATGACTGACGTCGAGTCGGTTGGCGGTAAAAACGCCAGCCTCGGCGAAATGATTTCGCAATTGCCTACTGGCGTTCGCGTGCCTACTGGCTTTGCCACCACGGCGCATGCCTTCCGTGAGTTCTTGGCTTACGACGGCTTGGCCGACAAAATCAACGCCCGTTTGGACAAGCTCGACACCGAAGACGTGCGTGCCTTGGCCGAAGCTGGCGCCGAAATTCGCGCCATGGTGGAAGCCCAGCCTTTTCCAGCCGACTTGCAAAAAGCCATCACTGAGGCTTTTGCCACCTTGTCTGAAGGCAATGCTGCCGCCACATTTGCGGTGCGTTCATCTGCCACCGCCGAAGATTTGCCCGACGCCTCGTTCGCCGGTCAACAAGAAACTTTCTTGAACGTGCACGGCATTGACGAAGTGCTGCACAAGATGAAAGAAGTGTTTGCCTCGTTGTACAACGACCGCGCCATCAGCTACCGCGTGCACAAGGGCTTCGCACACGCCGATGTGGCTTTGTCTGCGGGCGTGCAACGCATGGTGCGTTCTGACACGGGCGCAGCCGGTGTGATGTTCACCATCGACACTGAATCAGGTTTTGAAGATGTCGTCTTCATCACATCGAGCTACGGCCTCGGAGAGACCGTGGTGCAGGGCGCTGTGAACCCCGACGAATTCTATGTACACAAGCCAACCTTGAAGGCTGGCAAGCGCGCTGTGATTCGCCGCAACTTGGGTTCTAAGCTCATTGAAATGGTGTTCTCTACCGCAGAAGAGAAAAAAGCCACTGGCAAATTGGTCAAGACCGTGGATGTGCCCACAGAGTTGCGCAACCGCTACTCATTGACCGACGCTGACGTCGAGCAATTAGCCCACTACGCCATGGTGATTGAGGCCCATTACGGCCGACCTATGGACATCGAATGGGGCAAAGACGGCACAGACGGCCAGCTTTACATCTTGCAAGCGCGTCCAGAAACCGTGAAGAGTCAAGCCAAAGGCCAAGCCGAACTGCGCTACAAACTCAAAGGTCACAGCACTGTGTTGGCCGAAGGCCGCGCGATTGGCCAAAAGATTGGTACCGGTCCTGTGCGTTTGGTGCACAACATCAGCGAGATGGACACGGTCCAACCTGGCGACGTGTTGGTGACCGACATGACCGACCCCAACTGGGAACCTGTGATGAAGCGCGCCAGCGCCATCGTCACCAACCGTGGTGGCCGTACTTGCCACGCCGCCATCATTGCGCGTGAGTTGGGTATTCCTGCAGTGGTGGGTTGCGGTGATGCAACCGAGCGCCTGAAAGACGGCACCTTGGTGACCGTGAGCTGCTCTGAAGGCGACACCGGTTTGATTTACGACGGTTTGCTTGAAACCGAAGTGACCGAAGTGCAACGCGGCGAAATGCCCAAGATCAAGACCAAAATCATGATGAACGTGGGTAACCCACAGTTGGCGTTTGACTTCTGCCAGTTGCCCAACGAAGGCGTGGGCTTGGCCCGTTTGGAGTTCATCATCAACAACAACATTGGTGTGCACCCCAAGGCCATTCTTGACTACCCCAACGTCGATGCCGATTTGAAGAAGGCCGTCGAGTCTGTGGCGCGTGGCCATGCATCTCCTCGCGCCTTTTACGTGGATAAAGTGGCCGAAGGCATTGCGACCATCGCTGCGGCGTTCTGGCCAAAGCCAGTCATCGTGCGTATGTCCGACTTCAAGTCCAACGAATACCGCAAACTCATTGGTGGCAGCCGCTACGAACCAGAGGAAGAGAATCCAATGTTGGGCTTCCGTGGTGCAGCACGCTACATCAGCGAAGACTTCGGTGAAGCCTTTGCGATGGAATGCGAAGCCATGCGTCGCGTGCGCGAAGACATGGGCTTGACCAACGTGCAAGTCATGGTGCCTTTCGTACGTACCTTGGGCCAAGCCGAGCGCGTGACCAACTTGTTGGCCGAGCACGGCTTGAAGCGCGGTGAGAACGATCTCAAAGTCATCATGATGTGCGAAGTGCCGAGCAACGCGATTCTTGCTGATGACTTTTTGAAGTTCTTTGATGGCTTCTCGATCGGTTCTAACGACTTGACCCAGCTCACGTTGGGCCTAGACCGTGACTCGGGTTTGGAATTGTTGGCCGCTGACTTTGACGAGCGCGACCCTGCTGTGAAAGCTTTGCTGAGCAAGGCTATCGCTGCATGTTTGGCGCAAGGCAAGTACGTGGGCATCTGCGGCCAAGGCCCCAGCGACCACCCCGACTTCGCGCACTGGTTGGCAGACGAGGGCATCAGCTCCATCTCGCTCAACCCAGACAGCGTGATTGACACTTGGAAGTCATTGGCCAAGTAATACGCCTTGACACAGCAGCCCTCTTCAGCCTCTGAGCACGAGGCGCCGTATCCAACAACGATCGACGTTACGGCCTTGCCGGCGCGGTCGTGGTGGGGCGTGGTGGGGCTGGTGGTGTTAACGGTTGGGTCTTTGGGTTTAGCATGGTTGTTTCCTAACGCAACCATGCTTCATTTTTTGTGGGTCGCACAAGCGGTCCCCGTGCTGTATTTGTTATTGGCATGGTGGGGGACGCAGACCTCGCATCTGAATGATGATGTATCTTAAATCTTGGCCTTGGCGTTTGTTGCTGCTCAGCTTTGCTGGGCTGGTTTTGTTGACGCTTTTGTTGTTGCTGGCAGACTTGGCTGGCGTACCCAAAGGTGTGGTCAACGGTTTTTTCTTGGTGGTCTCTATCATCGGCTATGCGCTGATTGGCATGTTTTGTCGTACCACCATTCCCGAAGAGTATTTTGTAGCAGGCCGCAGCATCAGCGCACCGATGAACGGAATGGCTACCGCCGCAGACTGGTTGTCAGCTGCCTCTTTCATTGGCCTCACAGGCTTGTTGTTGTCTGATGGCTTTGTCGGCGATGGTCAACACCCTGGGGGCTTGGCTTACTTGCTGGGCTGGACTGGCGGGTTTTGTTTGCTTGGTTTTTTGTTTGCTGCGAAGCTCAACCTGTCGCAGTCGATCACCCTTCCTGATTTTTTAGGCCGTCGCTTTGACAGCGCTGCAGTGCGCTGGTTAGCCGCTTGGGGTGCGATTTTGTGTTCCAGTGTTTACTTGGTGGCGCAAATTTATGGCATTGGCCTCGTGGCTTCCATGCTGTCTGGTTTGACTTTTGAGCTGGGTGTGTTTTTGGCGTTGGGAGGCGTGCTGCTGTGTTCCTTCCTAGGGGGTATGCGCGCGGTGACGTGGACGCAAGGGGTGCAGTGCGTTGTCATCGTGGTGTCGATGGTGGTGCTGACAATGGCGGTGTCGTTTAAGACGCAAGGCCATCCGTTTTTCACAATTGCAGCCGCGCAGTCTTTGCCTCAAATACAAGAGCGCGCCAAACAAATTGAATCTGACCCCGCAGAGTTGGCCACGCGTGATGTCATCAGTTTGCGCATGAGCAATCTCCATGTGAAGATTGCCGAGCCAGTTTACGCGCGTGAGGTAGAGCGACAAAATGTCTCACGTCAAGTGGCCAAGGCCAAATCTGAAAATGCATCTTTGCGAGACATCCAAAAATTAGAAGCCAACCCAGCTTGGCGCGAAACCTCGGTCGATCGTTTGGTCAGTGCATGGCAAGCTGAGCGGGAAGTCTTGGCCGAGGCGATTTATCGGCCTGTGGGTTTCCAAGTTCCTTATTTGAATGGCTGGAACTCCGGCTGGAATAACAGCTTGGCATTGATTTTTTGCTTGATGCTGGGCACAGCAGCTTTGCCACACATCTTGGTACGTTCTTACACCACGGCCACACCCGCTGAGGCAGAGCGATCAATTGTCTGGGCTTTGGCCTTCATTGTGGTTGTGTATTTGTGTGCTTCCTCGTTGGCTGTGCTGCTCAAGTCGTTTGTGCTGACCGAGTTGGTGGGGTCGCATCTTGATCAGTTACCCGATTGGGCCGATCGGTTGAAGTTGCGTAAGCTGGCCTTGCTGAGCATTCAAGACTACAACCAAGACGGCATCGTGCAGTTTGCTGACATTCGGTTGTTCAGCGATTACTTGGTGCTGGGCGTGCCAGAGATTACGCATATTTCTTCGGTGTTTACTGGCTTGTTGGCAGCAGGCGCGTTGGCGGCAGCTTTGTCCACAGCAGATGGCTTGTTGCTCACCATCTCGAACGCCTTGGCGCAAGACCTGTATTTCCAAACGGCAGAGCCCAATGCGCCACCGCTACGTCGTGTGATGTTGTCCAAAATTTTGTTGATGGTGGTGGCTTTGCTGGCGGCCTGGTTTGCCACCAATCGCCCAGTGAGCATTTTGTTTTGGGTGACGTGTGCATTTTCTTTGGCAGCTTCGACGTTCTTCCCTGTGTTGCTGCTGGGTATTTATTGGCGAGGCATGAACCGCGTTGGCGCCTTGATGGCCATGGTCTCAGGCTTGGGGATCAGTGCTTACTACATCGCGGTCAATCACTCATGGGTGCAAATGCGTCTGCATTTGCAGGCGTCTGACACCGTGTGGTTGGGGCTAGACCCAGTTTGCGCCGGTGTTTTTGGCGTGCCAGTGGGTCTGCTGTTCGGTTATCTGGGCAGCAAGCTGTCTAAAACGCTTAAAAATTGACTATAATCGTGGGCTTTTCCCTTGCTGCCAGCGTCAGACGCCGCAGGCAGCTTCATATCCACAAGGAGTGTCCATGCGTCATTACGAAATCATTTTGTTGATCCATCCGGATCAAAGCGAACAAGTTCCAGCCATGCTGGAGCGTTACAAAGGCATGATCACCGCAGGTGGTGGTGCTATTCATCGTACGGAAGACTGGGGTCGCCGCCAGTTGGCCTACATGATCAACAAGCTTGCCAAAGCTCACTACATTTGCTTGAACATCGAAGCTAGCCAAGCTGTGATGTCTGAACTCGAACACGCGTTCAAGTTCAACGATGCTGTGTTGCGTCACATGACTGTCTTGCGTAAGAAGGCTGACACTGCGCCTTCCATCATGATGAAGACAGTCGAGCGCGAAGAAGCTCGCAAGAACCAGCAAGCTGAGTTCGCGGGCTAATTGCTGACTTACTACAAGGTTTGAACCACGTTGTTTTGAATGCTTGTGTTGTGGAGACTTCGGTCCTGCGATACACCCCAGCCGGTTTACCCGCCATTGATTTGAGTCTCGAGCACGAGTCTGAAATACAAGAAGCAGGGCAAAAGCGACAAGTCAAAGCAACCGTCAAAACAGTCGCCTTGGGATCCTTAGCTGAGCGTCTCGCTCAACTTCCCCTTGGTAGCCTTTGGCAGTTCAGCGGCTTTTTAGCCTCACCTCGTAACAGCAAAAACGTCGTTTTTCATATTCAAGATTTTCAGCAAATTTCATAGGAGGCCCAGATCATGGCCACATTCAAGAAATTCAACAAAGACAAGCGCCCAAAGCGCAACACGCAATCATTGCTTTTCAAGCGCAAGCGCTTCTGCCGCTTCACCGTCACTGGCGTTGAAGAAATCGACTACAAAGACGTCGACACATTGCGTGACTTCATTGCCGAAAACGGCAAGATCATTCCCGCACGCCTGACCGGCACACGCGCCATTTACCAACGTCAGCTGAACACTGCCATCAAGCGCGCACGCTTCTTGGCCTTGGTGCCATACAGCGACCAGCACAAGATCTAAGGAGACCGACCATGCAAATTATTCTGCTCGACAAGGTCGTGAACCTCGGCAACCTCGGCGAAATCGTCCGTGTGAAAGATGGTTACGCCCGTAACTTTTTGATCCCATCAGGCCGTGCACGTCGCGCCACTGAAACAGCGATCAAAGAATTCGAAGTTCGCCGCGCTGAACTCGAAAAAGCTGCTGCTGAAAAATTGGCTGCTGCACAAGCTCAAGGCGAGAAGTTGACTGGCAAAGTCATCAAGCTCAGCCAAAAAGCTGGTGTGGATGGTCGTTTGTTCGGCTCTGTGACCAACCACGACATCGCTGAAGCGTTGACAAAAGAAGGTTTCGCAGTGGCTAAAGCTCAAATCCGCATGCCTCACGGCCCCATCAAAACAGTGAGCGAAAGCGCTGTGGGCGTGGCATTGCACACTGACGTGATTGTTGAAATCACGGTCAACGTGCAAGGCGAAACTGCTTAAGTTTCTTCGCACCTTAAAAGCCGCTCTTCGGAGCGGCTTTTTTATTTGTTCTCTGCATTTCCCCAGCTAACCCACCTCTTATCCACAGGGTTATCCCAAGCGTTTGACGCCTCTGGGCTTAGGATGTGTGTTTTACAGGATCACTATGTCAGCCGCATCGCCCAGCTTTGAAGAAAGCTTCTCCCACGACCAGCAAATTGCACAACTGCGCATCCCTCCGCACTCTATTGAGGCCGAGTCCAGTGTGTTGGGCGGCTTGCTGCTAGACAACGGCGCATGGGACCGCGTAGGTGATTTGTTGGTGGATGGTGATTTCTACCGTTACGAACACAAACAGGTTTACGCCGCCATTGGCGCACTGGTGAACACAAGTCGTCCGGCTGACGTGATCACGGTCTACGAGCACTTGCAGGCCTTGGGTAAGGCCGAAGAAATTGGCGGCTTGGGCTACCTCAATGCGTTGGCGCAATACGTGCCCAGCGCGAGCAATATTCGTCGTTATGCCGAGATCGTGCGCGAGCGTTCGATCCTGCGCAAGTTGGTGACGGCCAGTGATGAAATTGCCACCAATGCCTTTAACACACAAGGCAGGGCAGTGGCCCAAATCTTGGATGAGGCTGAGCAAAAGATCTTCAACATCGGTGAAGAAGGCTCGCGCATGAAGCAAGGCTTTCAGGCCATGCCGCAGTTGGTGGTGGACTTGTTGGACCGCGTACAAGAGATGGCGGATAACCAAAACGACATCACGGGAGTGCCTACCGGTTTCATCGACTTTGACCGCATGACTTCAGGCTTGCAGCCGGGGGACTTGATCGTCTTGGCCGCGCGTCCGTCGATGGGTAAAACAGCGTTGGCCATCAACATTGCCGAGCACGTGGCCTTGAACGAAGGCTTGCCTGTGGCCGTGTTCTCGATGGAGATGGGTGCAGCGCAATTGGCCGTTCGTATCGTGGGTTCGATTGGGCGCGTGGACCAAGGCCATTTGCGTACGGGTAAGTTGAGCGACGACGAATGGCCACGCTTGACGGAAGCCATTGAGAAGCTGCGCAATGTGTCCTTGCACATCGACGAAACGCCAGGCCTCACGCCGAGTGAGCTGCGCGCAAACGCGCGTCGCTTGTCGCGTCAATGCGGCAAGCTTGGTCTCATCGTGGTGGACTATTTGCAGCTCATGAGCGGGTCAAGCAGCAGTGGTGGTGACAACCGTGCGACGGAGATTGGTGAAATTTCTCGCGGCTTGAAGATGTTGGCCAAAGAACTGCAGTGCCCTGTGATTGCGCTGTCGCAGCTCAACCGAAGTGTGGAGCAACGCACCGACAAACGCCCCATGATGAGTGACTTGCGTGAATCAGGCGCTATTGAGCAGGACGCGGACGTGATCATGTTCATTTACCGCGACGACTACTACAACAAAGAGTCCAAAGAGCCGGGCGTGGCCGAAGTTATCATCGGCAAGCAGCGTAACGGCCCCACCGGGACCGTCAAGCTGGCCTTCTTGAAGCCACTCACCAAGTTCGAAAGCTTGGCTAGTGGCTACAGCAGTGGTGGCGACTATTAACGCTGTCAAGCGTTAAAGCACCTCGCTGGCAAAGTCGGCAAGTCGTGAGCGCTCGCCACGGGCCAAGGTGATGTGTCCACCGTGTGGCCAACCCTTGAAGCGATCCACTGCATACGTCAAGCCTGATGAGCCTTCGGTCAGGTAGGGCGTATCGATCTGCGCCAAGTTACCCATGCAGATGATCTTGGTGCCGGGGCCTGCACGCGTGATGAGCGTTTTCATTTGTTTGGGTGTCAAGTTTTGCGCTTCATCGATGATGAGGTACTTGTTCAAGAACGTGCGCCCGCGCATGAAGTTCAAACTCTTGATCTTGATGCGGCTGCGAATCAAGTCATTGGTCGCGGCACGGCCCCAGTCGCCTGCGCTGGTTTCTGTTTTGGCCAGCACTTCGAGGTTGTCGTCTAACGCGCCCATCCACGGGCCCATTTTTTCTTCTTCGGTGCCTGGCAAGAAGCCAATGTCTTCACCCACGCTCACAGTGGCGCGGGTCATGATGATTTCGGTGTAGCGGCGATCGTCTAGCACTTGCGTGAGGCCCGCAGCCAAAGCCATCAAGGTCTTGCCTGTGCCAGCTGTGCCTGTGAGGGTGACAAAGTCAATCTCTGGATCGGTTAGCAAGTTCATCGCGAAGTTTTGTTCGCGGTTGCGTGTGGTCACGCCCCAAACCGCATTTTTAAGGTGTGTGAAATCTTTGAGGGTTTTGAGCACCACGGTATTGCCGCGAATCTCTGTCACACGGGCGTAGAGGCTAGGCTCGCCAGCAGACTCGTAATACACAAACTGGTTGATGTGCAGATCGGGCACCAACGGGCCGCTCAAGCGGTAGAAGGTGTGGCTGCCGCTTTGCCAGCTTTCCACTTCTTTGGCGTGTTTGAGCCAGAAGTCTTCGGGAAGTGCCAAGGCGCCTGAATACAGCAGGTCGCCATCCTCGAGTGTTTTGTCGTTCTGGTAATCCTCAGCGGCTAACCCCAAAGCGCGGGCTTTGACGCGCATGTTGATGTCTTTGGAGACCAGCACCACTTCACGGGGTGCATTTTTCACGCGCAAGGCTTCGACGACGCCCAATATTTGGTTATCGGCCTTGCCTTGTGGCAGGCTAGAAGGGAGGGTGAAGGCGAGCGGTTCGGTTTGAAAGAACAAGCGGCCGCCTACCTCAATGTGGCCTGTGCCATCTAGCTTGATGCCCGTCATGATGTCAGCGTTGTGCGAGGCCACCAAAGCGTCGAGCGAACGGCTGGTTTGGCGGGCGTTACGTGCCACTTCGGTCATGCCTTTTTTGTTGCTGTCCAACTCTTCGAGCACGATCATGGGTAAGAACACATCGTGTTCTTCAAAGCGGAACAAGCACATGGGGTCGTGCATCAACACGTTGGTGTCGAGCACGAAAAGCTTGGTGGGGCCGCTGTGTTTTTTCTTAGCGGTTGCAGCTCTGGCAGGCGCTGCTTTTCGTTCGCCTTTGTAGGCGGGCAGAGGTTCTGATTTGCGTGAGACTGCAAGTGGCTCGGCGGCCTTGGCTTTTGCGATGGGTGCTTCTACTTCGCGCGGTTCATGGCGTGGTGCTGCTTTGCGCGAGCTACGTGATTTGGGCGCTGCGGCATCTAAGCCCTCGGTGTTCAACAAAGCGGCACGTTTGGCAGGGGCTGGAGGCAATGGCATAGATGAAACTTAAAGAGTTGAAACGCAAGTGGAAACCATGAACACCGACTTTAAAAGCGAAAAAGCCGCCTGGAGGCCAAGGCGGCTTTTCGTTGGAAACGTGTTCGCTTCTGTCAATGTCATGGAGCCACTATAACCGAGCTCCGTGACACTTTTTGCGAGGGTATTTAAGCGGCTGCTGCGGCAGAGGCTTTCTTCAAAGCTTTGACGGCCTTGAGCACTTCGTCCACATGGCCTGGCACCTTGAGGCCGCGCCATTCTTCTTTCAACAGGCCATCTGCGCCCACGAGGAAGGTGCTGCGCTCGATGCCTTTCACTTTTTTGCCGTACATGATTTTGTTTTTCACGACGCCAAACATGTGACACATTTTTTCTTCTGTGTCGGCAATCAGCTCAAAGGGCAGTTCGAGTTTGGTTTTGAATTCGTCGTGCGACTTCATGTTGTCGCGTGACACGCCAAATACCAACGCGCCGGCCTTGACGAAATCTTTGTACTTGTCGCGGAACTGCATGGCTTCAGTGGTACAGCCAGGCGTGTTGTCCTTTGGGTAAAAGTACAAGACCATCATTTGGCCGTTGTGTGAGGTGTTGCTAACCTTGATGCCGCCTGTTGCATTGGCTTCAAATTCGGGGAGGGGTTTGTTGACAACAATTGCCATAGCGCTCAATCAGGTGTGACAGTTCAGACGGCCGGATGAAGGAGGCGACTGTCGAGACAGCCCCCTTCCGGCAACCCACTATTTTAACTTAGAAACCCAGCCTTGAGTCAGCATTGCGTCATCTACAGGACGGGATGCGAATCGCGTCCTTATTTATTACTTGCAGAAGGCTCGATGATGAGTGCTGCCGCCACTTTGCGTCCTTCGCCCGCCAAGATGTTGTAGGTACGGCAAGCCGCTTGTGTGTCCATGGTCTCAAGGCCTAGGTGGCGCTGCATCAAGCTCACTTGCCATTCAGGTTTGGGAAAACGCAGGCGCTCACCGCTACCAAAGATGACCAATTCAACATCCAGATCTGCCAATTGCGCAAAGTGCTGCGGACCTAAATCCTCAAAACTTTGGCAATTCCAATCGAGGCGAAGCCCCTCTGAGGTGATCAGCACACTGTGCGTGATTTTTTCGCCTTGGATGGCAATCCATCCTGGGCCATAAGCGGTGACGGACTGGGTCTCGATGCGATCGGGTTGTAATTTCATAAATGCCTTGAGATCTGTGGTCAAATTATAGGTTTCACCCCGTAAAAGAGCCCTCGGAGGGACTTTGAAGAAGATCCAAAAATCCAACAAGCTGTCCAACGTCTGTTATGACATTCGCGGTCCCATCATGGACCGAGCGCGTCAAATGGAGGAGGAAGGCCACAAGATCATCAAACTCAACATCGGCAATTTGGCCGTGTTTGGCTTTGATGCGCCTGAAGAAATTCAGCAAGACATGATCCGCAACCTGCCCACCTCGGCGGGATACTCGGACAGCAAAGGCATTTTTGGCGCCCGCAAAGCGGTGATGCACGAGACGCAAAAGCAAGGCATTAAAGGTGTCACGCTCGATGACATTTACCTGGGCAATGGTGCGAGTGAACTCATCGTCATGGCCACCAATGGCTTGCTCAATAACGGCGACGAGCTGTTGTTGCCAGCGCCTGACTATCCACTGTGGACAGCCGCTGTCAGCTTATCAGGCGGTACGCCAGTGCACTACGTGTGCGACGAAGACAACGGCTGGATGCCCAATATCGACGATATTCGCTCCAAGATCACCAAGAACACCAAGGGCATTGTTGTCATCAACCCCAACAACCCAACAGGTGCTTTGTACTCCGACGAGTTGTTGCTGCAAATCGTTGAGCTCGCACGCAAGCATGGCTTGATCATTTTTGCTGACGAGGTGTATGACAAGGTCTTGTACGACGGTGTCAAACACACGCCCATCGCCAGCTTGAGCGAAGACGTGTTGACACTCACGTTCAACTCGTTGTCCAAGAGCTACCGTTCATGCGGCTATCGCGCAGGTTGGTTGGTGGTGTCAGGCGACAAAAAGCCTGCAGCTGATTACATCGAGGGCCTCAACATGCTCTCGAACATGCGCTTGTGCGCCAACGTGCCAGGCCAGTGGGCGATTCAAACTGCCTTGGGTGGTTACCAAAGCATCAACGACCTGGTGGGAGAGGGCGGTCGTTTGCGCAAGCAACGCGACTTGGCCTATGAGCTCATCACCGCGATTCCTGGCGTGACGTGTGTGAAGCCGCATGCCGCGTTGTACATGTTCCCGCGCTTAGACCCCAAGGTCTACCCCATCAAAGACGACCAACAGTTTTTCTTGGAATTGCTCCAAGAAACCAAGGTCATGTTGGTGCAGGGCACGGGCTTTAACTGGAAGACGACGGACCATTTCCGCATCGTGTTCTTACCCCACGAAGACGACTTGCGTGAGGCCATCTCGCGCATCGCAAAATTCTTAGAAAACTACCGAAATAGAAAAGCATGAAACCGATTCAAGTAGGCCTCTTAGGCATTGGCACTGTGGGCAGTGGCACTTTTGAAGTGCTCAAACGTAACCAAGAAGAAATCCAACGTCGCGCCGGTCGCGGCATTGAAGTCACCATGGTGGCTGACCTCGATGTGGCGCGTGCCAAAAGCATCGTGGGTGCGAATGTGCAAGTGGTGGACGATGCGCGCAAGATCATCGCCAACCCGGACATCGACATCGTGGTGGAGCTCATTGGCGGCTACGGCATTGCCAAGCAACTGGTGCTCGAAGCCATCGAAGCAGGCAAGCATGTCGTCACGGCCAACAAAGCATTGCTGGCTGTACACGGCACAGAAATTTTTGCTGCTGCCCACAAAAAGGGTGTGATGGTGGCGTTTGAAGCTGCGGTTGCTGGCGGTATTCCAATCATCAAAGCTTTGCGTGAAGGCCTCACTGCCAACCGCATTCAGTGGCTGGCTGGCATCATCAACGGCACAACCAATTTCATCTTGTCTGAGATGCGCGACAAGGGCTTGACCTTTGACGACGTGCTCAAGCAAGCGCAAGCTTTGGGCTATGCCGAAGCAGACCCTACTTTCGATATCGAAGGGGTGGATGCCGCACACAAAGCCACCATCATGTCGGCCATCGCGTTTGGTGTGCCAGTGCAGTTTGACAAAGCGTATGTCGAAGGCATCACCAAGCTTGAATCACAAGACATCAAGTACGCCGAACAACTCGGCTACCGTATCAAGCTCTTGGGTATTTCTAAGCGTACCGCCGCAGGCATTGAACTGCGTGTGCATCCTTGCTTGGTGCCCAGCAAGCGCTTGATCGCCAACGTCGAAGGTGCAATGAACGCGGTGATGGTGCAAGCCGATGCCGTGGGCACCACGCTGTACTACGGCAAAGGCGCAGGCAGCGAGCCCACAGCAAGTGCTGTGATCGCTGACTTGGTGGACATCACACGTTTGCACACCGCAGACCCATTGAACCGCGTGCCGCATTTGGCCTTCCAGCCTGATGCGATGAGCAACCTTGCGATTTTGCCAATGGCCCAAGTGGTCACCAGCTACTACCTGCGTTTGCGCGTGGCCGACCAAGCGGGCGTACTTGCCAAAGTCACAGGCATTTTGGCTAACACCGACATCAGCATTGATGCCGTGTTGCAGCGCGAAGCCGGTGAGGGCGAGAGCCACACTGACCTCATCATCTTGACCCACGATTGCGTGGAAGCCAAGATGAACGAAGCCATCGCTGAGATGCAACAACTGAGCACCGTGCTCGCCCCAATCACCCGCATCCGCAAAGAAGAGTTGAACTGATGCTGTATTTGTCCACGCGCGGCCACGCCGAGCGCAAGCGTTTTTGTGAAATCCTCCTCGAGGGCTTGGCACCCGATGGTGGTTTGTATTTGCCCGAGCACTACCCACAGGTGGACGATGCAGCGCTCATGCGTTTGCGCAACACGTTCAACACACAAGGCTATGCCGCCTTGGCATTTGAAGTGCTGTCGCTCTACATCGACGACATTCCTGCGGCTGACCTGAAAGCCTTGTGCGCCAAGACCTATACCAAAGAGGTGTACGGGACCGAGGCCATCGTGCCTGTGCGTAAATTGGAAGACGGCTTGTGGGTCGAGGCTTTGTCGAATGGGCCCACGCTCGCGTTCAAAGACATGGCCATGCAACTGCTGGGCAACTTGTTTGAATACGAGTTAGCGCGCCGTGGTGAAGAGTTGAATATTTTTGGTGCGACCAGTGGCGACACGGGCAGCGCAGCCGAATACGCCATGCGTGGCAAAAAAGGTGTGCGTGTGTTCATGACCAGCCCACACGGCCGCATGAGCCCTTTCCAGCAAGCGCAAATGTTCAGCTTGATGGACGAGAACATTCACAACATTGCCATCGAAGGCGTGTTTGACGATTGCCAAGACTTGGTCAAAGCGGTGTCCAACGATTTGGATTTCAAAACCAAATACAAAATTGGCACGGTCAACTCCATCAACTGGGCACGCTTGTTGGCCCAAGTGGTGTACTACTTCGCGGGCTATTTCCAAGCGACCACCGCCAACAGCCAAAAGGTGAGCTTCACCGTGCCAAGTGGCAACTTTGGCAACGTATGCGCTGGCCATGTGGCGCGCATGATGGGCTTGCCCGTAGACACCTTGGTGGCAGCCACCAACGAAAACGATGTGTTGGACGAGTTCTTCCGCACCGGCGTGTACCGCGTGCGCGGCAGCGCCGACACGCACGAGACTTCTAGCCCCTCGATGGATATTTCCAAGGCCAGCAACTTCGAACGCTTTGTATTCGATTTGCTCGGTCGCGATGCAGCGCTCACCAAAGACTTGTTTGGTGCGCAAATCTCGAAGAACGGTAAGTTCGATCTGAGTGGCAACCCTCACTTTGCAGAAGCTGCAGCGCGCTACGGTTTTGCCAGCGGCAAGAGCACACATGCCAACCGATTGGCCACCATACAAGACGTGCACAAGCGCTTTGGCGAGATGATCGACACCCACACCGCCGACGGTGTGAAAGTGGCGCGTGAACACATCATGGCTGGCGTGCCGATGATCGTGTTGGAAACTGCTTTGCCTATCAAATTTGCGGCCACCATCGTGGAAGCTTTGGGTCAAGAGCCCAATCGTCCTTCCAAGTTTGAAGGCATCGAAGCTTTGCCTAAGCGTGTGCAGGTCATGAATGCGGATGTGGCGCAAATCAAAGCCTACATTGCCAAGCATTGCGACCTGGCATGAAAGTCGTTGCCTTTGCCGGTTACTCCGGCTCAGGAAAAACCACTTTGGTGGAGCAGCTGATTGGCTGCCTGCGTATGAAAGGTTTGCGCGTGTCTGTGGTCAAACACGCGCACCACAACTTTGACATCGACAAGCCCGGCAAAGACAGCTGGCGTCACCGCGAAGCAGGTGCGTTTGAGGTGTTGGTGGCATCCAACCAACGCTTGGTGTTGCAGCGCCAGTTTGAGCAGCCGACACAGCTCTCGGTGCACCACCTGCTGGCCGAGGTGTATGACGGCGTGGATTGGGTCTTGGTCGAAGGCTTTAAGCGAAGCGATTTGCTCAAGGTCGAAGTCTGGCGCAAAGCGTCTGAGCAACCTGTGCGCTACCCCGATGATGACTTTGTGGTGGCTATTGCGACCGACTCGCCGCATGACCTGCCAGAGGCGACGCAACGCCCCGTGCTCGACCTGAATGACCCCTATGCCATCACTGAGTGGCTGGTGGCTAATCAAGACCGTTTTGAATACAACCCACCTTTGCTATGACCCGTCCTCCCTTGCTTTCTCTCGATGACGCTTTGCCGCAATTGCTGGCGCAAGCCCATGCATTGACGGGGCTGCAATCGGTTTCTACTTTTGACGCCGATGGCCGTGTATTGGCGCAAGACGTGACGGCCGCCTTGCAAGTGCCCCCGCAAGACAACAGTTCGATGGATGGCTACGCCGTTCGAGTAGCTGACTGTGCGCAAGCTGGTGCGGTGTTGCGAGTGACGCAACGCATTCCCGCCGGCACACACGGCACGCAGCTCCATGCTGGCGAAGCTGCACGTATCTTCACTGGGGCACCCATTCCCCCTGGCGCAGATGCCGTAGTGATGCAAGAGGACTGCGAGGCCTTAGAGGGCGATCAAGTCAAGGTGAACAAGGCTGTACCGGCAGGGCAGTGGATTCGCCGCTTAGGCGAAGACGTCACACGCGGTGCGACAGTGCTAAGCAAAGGCACACGCTTGACACCTGCTGAGTTGGGCTTGGCCGCCAGCATTGGCTTAGCCCAGTTACAAGTGTCTGCACGTCCGCGTGTGGCTTTGTTCTCCACCGGCGATGAATTGGTCATGCCTGGCGATGTAGCCCCTGAGGCAATGCCCGCTGGTGCGATTTACAACTCCAACCGCTTTTTCTTGCGTGCCATGTTGCAGCGCTTGGGCTGCGAGGTGACTGACCTGGGCATCGTGCCTGACAAACGCGAAGCTACCATCGCCGCTTTGCGTGATGCGGCCCAGCACCATGATTTGATTCTCACCAGCGGCGGCGTGTCGGTGGGCGAAGAAGACCACATCAAACCTGCGGTGGAAAGCTTGGGCGAATTGAACCTGTGGCAACTAGCCATCAAGCCCGGTAAACCCTTTGCGTACGGTAAGGTGAACCGCCAGGTAACAGGCGATGCTTGCCACTTCATGGGCTTGCCCGGCAATCCCGTTTCCAGCTTTGTCACCTTCTTGTTGTTGGTGCGTCCGTTCGTGTTGGCTCTGCAAGGTGTGACGAAGACAGACACCGTACGCACTGAAATGACGGCGCACTTCGATTGGACCCGCGCCGACAAGCGCCGCGAATTTTTGCGTGTCAAACGCAATGATCAAGGTGGTCTCGATTTGTTCCCGAATCAAAGCTCCGGTGTGCTGACCTCGGCGGTGTGGGGCGATGGTGTTGTGGATAACTCCGCTGGGCAAACAATTTCAAAAGGCGATAACGTTCGCTTTATTTCCTTTGCGGAGTGGTTGGCATGAATGTGACCTACAACGTGAACCTCAAATACTTTGCGTCCATTCGCGAAGCCATCGGGCAGGGCGGTGAAAGCATTGCTACACAAGCCACCACGCTCAAAGCTTTGCGTGATGAGCTGATTGCACGCGGTGGTGCACATGCCGAAGTGCTGGCCCACGGCCGCGCCGTTCGCATGGCTTTGAACCAAGACTTGTGTAACGAATCTGCTGTGTTGACTGAAGGCTGCGAAGTGGCCTTTTTTCCGCCCGTCACCGGCGGTTAAACCTAAAGGCAAACCATGTCCTTCACCGTCAGCATCCAAACTCAAGACTTTGATGTGAGCCAAGAGCTCGCTGCCTTGCGTGCGGGCGATGCGAGGGTGGGGGCGGTGTGCTCATTCTTAGGCACGGTGCGCGAGCGCAACGACGGCAGCTCTGTGGCCAGCATGGAGCTAGAGCATTACCCCGGCATGACCGAGAAGTCCATCTCTGTCATGATGGATGAAGCCAAGAAACGCTTTGACATCTTTGCCGCGCGTGTGATCCATCGCGTGGGCTTGTTGCACCCCGAAGATCAAATCGTCTTCGTGGCTGTGACGTCAGCACACCGTGGCGAGAGCTTCAAAGCCTGTGAGTTTTTGATGGACTACCTCAAAACCCAAGCGCCATTCTGGAAAAAAGAAGTCACGCCTGAAGGCGCACGCTGGGTCGATGCCCGTGTGAGTGATGACCAAGCTTTAGCTCGCTGGGGCATAGAAGCCAGCAACTCAGTCGCGCCATAACGTGTGCGCCAGCGCACTGACGGCGTGGCTGGCAAATGGTTGAATGCGCGGTGCTTTGACCCACGTCAAGACCGTTCGACTTGCTGCCACTTGAAATAACAGGCAGCAGCCTCAGTTATCTATTAATTCAACAAATTTCTCGGAGTTTCCATGCGTATTGACAAACTCACCACCAAGTTCCAAGAAGCTTTGGGCGACGCCCAGACACTCGCGCTCGGGGGCGACCATGCCTACATCGAGCCATCCCACGTGTTGGTGGCCATGCTGCGTCAAGATGATGGCCCCAAGTCACTGTTGCAGCGCGCAGGTGCCAATGTGTCGGGCTTGCTGTCGTCTGCCGAAGACGCGATGAACCGTTTGCCCAAAGTCGAAGGCCAAGAGCAGGTGCAAGTGGGACGCGACACCGTGTCCTTGATTCAGGCCGCTGAAAAAGAAGCCATCAAGCGGGGCGATCAGTTTGTGGCCAGTGAATTGTTCTTGCTCGCCATGTGCGACAACAAAGGCAACTGGGGCAAGTTGGCGACGCAAAACGGCTTAAATCGTAAATCGCTAGAGGCGGCAGTCACTGCTGTGCGCGGCGGACAAAAGGTAGACAACGCCGAGAGCGAGGGCCAACGTGAGTCGCTCAAAAAATACTGCATGGACCTGACCGAGCGTGCCCGTCAAGGCAAGCTCGACCCGGTAATTGGCCGTGATGATGAAATTCGCCGTGCTATTCAAGTTCTGCAACGCCGCAGCAAAAACAACCCCGTGCTCATTGGTGAGCCAGGCGTGGGCAAGACTGCGATTGTGGAAGGCTTGGCCCAACGCATCGTGGCAGGCGAGGTGCCAGATTCACTCAAAGGCAAACGTGTGTTGTCGCTTGATATGGCCTCTTTGTTGGCTGGTGCGAAGTACCGTGGTGAATTTGAAGAACGACTGAAAAGCGTGCTCAAAGAATTGGCGCAAGACGAAGGCCAAACCATTGTGTTCATCGATGAGTTGCACACCATGGTGGGTGCTGGCAAGGCCGAAGGCGCGATGGACGCAGGCAACATGCTCAAACCCGCTTTGGCGCGTGGCGAGCTGCACTGCGTTGGCGCCACCACCTTGGATGAATACCGCAAGTACATCGAAAAAGATGCAGCCCTAGAGCGTCGTTTCCAAAAAATCATCGTGGGTGAGCCTTCGGTCGAAGCCACGATTGCGATTCTGCGTGGCTTGCAAGAAAAGTACGAAGTGCACCACGGTGTCGAGATCACCGATCCCGCCATCGTGGCTGCCGCTGAGTTGAGCCATCGTTACATCACCGACCGTTTCTTGCCTGATAAGGCCATTGACTTGATTGACGAAGCGGCCGCCAAAATCAAAATCGAAATCGACTCTAAGCCCGAGGTGATGGACAAGCTCGACCGTCGCCTGATTCAGCTCAAGATTGAGCGCGAAGCCGTGCGCAAAGAAAAAGACGAAGCCTCGCAAAAGCGCATGGAGCTGCTCGAAGAAGAAATCGAAAAGATCGGCAAAGAGTATGCCGACCTTGACGAAATTTGGAAGGCTGAAAAGTCGTCTGCTCATGGCGGTGCGCAACTCAAAGAAGAGATTGACCGCTTGCGCCATCAAATTGAAGAACTCACCCGTAAGGGCGATTTCAACAAAGTGGCCGAGCTGCAATATGGCAAGTTGCCAGAGCTTGAAAAGCGCATGAAAGAAGCCAACGCGCGCGAAAGCGGCAAGACGGCGGCTGCAGGCGGCCATCGTTTGCTTCGCACGCAAGTGGGTGCGGAAGAGATTGCAGAAGTGGTGGCGCGTGCCACAGGCATTCCTGTGTCTAAGTTGATGCAAGGCGAGCGCGACAAGCTCTTGCAAATGGAAGACAAGTTGCACGATCGTGTGGTGGGCCAAGAAGAGGCCATCACGGCGGTGGCCAACGCCATCCGTCGCTCACGCGCAGGCTTGGGCGACCCAAATCGTCCTACTGGTTCGTTCTTGTTCCTCGGCCCAACGGGCGTGGGTAAAACTGAGCTGTGCAAAGCATTGGCAGGTTTCTTGTTTGACAGCGAAGACCACATGATTCGCATTGACATGAGCGAGTTCATGGAGAAGCACTCGGTCAGCCGTTTGGTGGGTGCGCCTCCTGGCTATGTGGGCTACGACGAAGGCGGCTACTTGACCGAAGCTGTGCGCCGTAATCCCTATAGCGTGTTGTTGCTCGATGAGGTGGAGAAGGCACATCCTGATGTGTTCAATATCTTGCTGCAAGTGCTCGACGATGGCCGCTTGACCGATGGCCAAGGCCGCACAGTAGACTTTAAAAACACTGTCATCGTGATGACCTCCAACATTGGCTCACCCATCATCCAAAGCATGGTGGGGCAAGATCCGCAAGACATCAAAGATGCGGTGTGGGATGAGCTCAAGTCCCATTTCCGCCCAGAGTTCTTGAACCGCATTGACGAGACTGTGGTGTTCCACGCCTTGGATGCCGAGCACATTGCCAGCATCGCAGGCATCCAGCTCAAGATCTTGGGTGCACGCCTGACCAAGATGGATTTGACCTTGGATGTGTCGCCAGCCGCATTGGCTGAGTTGGCCAAGGTGGGCTTTGATCCTGTGTTTGGTGCACGTCCATTGAAGCGTGCCATTCAGCAGCGCATTGAGAACCCATTGTCTAAGTTGTTGCTGGAAGGCAAGTTCTTGCCCAAAGACACGATTGTGGTCAGTGTCGACCCAGTGCGTGCCCCCGGTGAATTTGCGTTCAGCAAAGCCGAGGTTTAAACCCAAAGCGGTGACAAGGCTGGACCTTTGGTGGGGCAGGGGCTTGTCCCGCAGTCGACTTATCGGATGAGCGCTGCAGTTAGGATGCTTGCATTCTTTCTGCAGCGCTTTTTTATGACCACATTAAACCCAGCATCCAACCCTTGGCGCGATGACGCTGCTGTGATTGGCTTAGTGGGCATTGCACACGCCAGCTCTCACTTTTCGCACCTGCTCTTGCCGCTCATGTTTCCAGTGTTCATCAGCACCTTTGGCTTGAGCTATTCCGAGTTAGGTTTTTTGATGACGGTGTTCTTTGTCGTCTCCGGCATTGGCCAAGCTTCTGCGGGTTTTGTGGTGGATCGATTGGGTGCGCGACCTGTGTTGTTCGTTGCTTTGCTGTTGATGGCGGCTGGCTGCATGGCCGTGTCGGTGGCTGACAGCTATGTAGGCTTGATGTTCGGTGCTGCGTTGCTGGGGCTGGGCAATTGTTCATTTCATCCCGTTGACTTCACCATCCTCAACCAAAAAGTGTCTGCCCCGCGTTTGGGCTATGCGTTCAGCGCGCACGGCCTGACGGGCAATTTGGGTTGGGCGCTGGCACCTGTGTTCATGGTGAGCTTGAGCGCGGCTTTGGATTGGCGTGCTGCTTATGTGGGGGCGGCATTGCTGTTTGTAGGCATCTTTGCATTGCTGTTTTGGCAACGCGAACACTTGCATGCCGAGGTGGTGAATCACAAGCAAACGACAAACGAAGGCGGCAGCTTGGCGTTTTTGAAAATTCCCGTCGTGTGGTGGTGCTTTGGTTTTTTCTTGCTCTCCACCATGACCCTAGCGGTGGTGCAAAGCTTTGCCGTGTCGATCTTGCAAGCCCTTCACCACGTTACCTTTGAAGCTGCCACTTTCACGTTGACGGCCTACATGCTGTGTGCGGCTGCAGGTATGTTTGTAGGCGGCTTTGTGGCCGCGCGTTGGCCGCGTCACAGCGACAAAGTGGTGGCGGGATGCATGACGGCAGGCGCCATCTGCATGGCTTTGTGCGGCAGTGGTTGGTTGAGTGCTGAGTTCACAATGATCATCTTGGCTGCCACGGGCTTGGCCATTGGTGTTGGTGGGCCATCGCGTGACATGATGATCAAGAAAGCCACGCCCAAAGGCGCTACCGGTCGCGTGTATGGCATGGTTTACTCGGGGCTGGATACGGGCTTTGCTATTTCGCCATTGATCTTTGGTGTGTTCATGGACCATGGCTGGTACGGTGCTACTTTGTTAGGGGCTGCGCTGGTGCTGATGCTCAGCGTTGTCGTAGCGCTTGGCGTGGGGCGTAGGACAGTGCACGCATAAGGCATCTAGACGTGCAATAAAAAAGGGACCGTGAGGTCCCTTTTTGTTTGGCAGAAACTGAATTATTTCAGGTGCTTGCCGATCAAACCAGCCAATTCAAACATGGTGACTTGGGCTTTGCCAAACACTTGCTTGAGCTTGTCGTCAGCGTTGATGTTGCGCTTGTTGACTTTGTCTTGCAGGCCGTGCTTTTTGATGTATGTCCACATCTTGCTCACGACTTCAGTGCGTGGCACTGCAGCGTTGCCGATCACAGCAGCCAAAGCGGCGCTAGGTGTGAGGGCTTTCATGAACGCAGCGTTAGGCGTGCGTTTTTTGGCAGGGGCCTTTTTCTTAGCAGGAGCCTTTTTGGCAGCTACTTTTTTAGCTGGGGCTTTTTTCGCAACAACTTTCTTAGCTGCTGGCTTTTTAGCTGGAGCGGCTTTCTTGGCAGGCGCTTTTTTAGCGGCTACTTTTTTCGCTGCTGGTTTTTTAGCAGGAGCTGCTTTCTTCGCAGGGGCTGCTTTTTTAGCAGCTGGCTTTTTAGCGGCTACTTTCTTAGCTGGAGCAGCTTTTTTCGCTGCTACTTTTTTTGCGGGAGCAGCTTTTTTTGCTGCCACTTTTTTAGCCGGAGCTTTCTTTGCAGTTGCCATGGTTTATTTCCTTCTAGAAGTTTTTTGATTGCAAGCCCTTGGAGATATCGCTCTAGAGCAATGCGGATGCTAAATGAGAACGAAGTTCTTTCCAAGTGCTAAGCAAATTTTTTGATGGCGTGATGTTGTTTTTTCTCAAGCACTTATCGCTTGTGCTTTTGCACGCATTGAGTTGATCAATGAACAGTTGTGTTTCAGGTGGGGAAAGATGCTTAGTTTCATTTCTGAAAGCGAATTTCAAATTATGAAAATTAGCAGTGCTGCACTGCAGTATTTTTTCTTGATATGAGAAATTAAATTTCATATATCGAAATGTATTTTGCAAGCCATTGATTTTTATAGGAAAAAATATATTCTTCTATAAGACACAAGACATACAAACAGTCTTCTATAAGACTTATAGTAGACCCATCGACAATCTTTTAACTTCCTGGAGTGAACCATGCCTCAATCACTGAATGAACAACTCAGCCGCGTACAACAAATCGCAGCCCTCGAAAAAGACTGGGCGACTAACCCACGCTGGAAAGGCGTGAAGCGCGGTTACTCTGCTGCTGACGTCGTGCGTTTGCGCGGCAGCATGCCTATCGAACACACACTCGCCAAGCGCGGTGCAGAAAAGCTCTGGGAAAAAGTCAACGGCGGCGCCAAGAAAGGATACGTCAACGCATTCGGCGCGATCTCTGCTGGTCAAGCGATGCAACAAGCCAAAGCTGGCTTGGAAGCTGTGTACTTGTCAGGCTGGCAAGTTGCTGCTGACGGCAACACATCTGAAACCATGTACCCAGACCAATCGCTCTATGCGTATGACTCTGTGCCAACCATGGTTCGCCGCATCAACAACACATTCAAACGTGCTGACGAAATCCAATGGGGCCGTGGCATCAACCCTGGCGACAAAGAATTCATCGACTACTTCTTGCCAATCGTGGCTGACGCTGAAGCCGGTTTCGGTGGCGTGTTGAACGCTTTCGAATTGATGAAGAACATGATCTCTGCTGGCGCTGCTGGCGTTCACTTCGAAGACCAATTGGCTGCTGTGAAGAAATGCGGTCACATGGGTGGCAAAGTGTTGGTGCCAACACAAGAAGCTTGCGAAAAATTGATCTCTGCACGTTTTGCTGCTGACGTCATGGGCACATCCACCATTGTGTTGGCCCGTACTGATGCAGAAGCTGCTAACTTGATCACTTCTGACCACGACGCCAACGACAAGCCATTCTTGACGGGCGAGCGCACTCAAGAAGGTTTCTACCGCGTCAAAAACGGTTTGGAACAAGCCATCAGCCGCGGCGTTGCATACGCGCCTTACGCTGACTTGGTATGGTGCGAAACAGGCGTGCCAGACATCGGCTTCGCTCGCGAATTCGCACAAGCGGTGCACGCTGCATGCCCAGGCAAGCTGTTGTCTTACAACTGCTCACCTTCTTTCAACTGGAAGAAAAACCTCAACGACAGCCAAATCGCTTCGTTCCAAGAAGACTTGTCAGCCTTGGGCTACAAGTACCAGTTCATCACATTGGCTGGTATCCACATCAACTGGTACAACACATTCCAGTTCGCCAATGCATACGCCAACGGCGAAGGCATGAAGCACTACGTCAACATGGTGCAAGAGCCTGAATTCGCAGCACGCGACAAGGGTTACACCTTCGTGTCACACCAACAAGAAGTGGGCGCAGGCTACTTCGACGACGTGACCACGGTGATCCAAGGCGGTTCATCTTCTGTGAAAGCCCTCACAGGTTCTACTGAAGAAGAACAGTTCCACTAAGCACTTCAATTGAGAGATGGCCTGAGAAGGCTGTCTCTTGGTTTGAATGGGGTTGAGACCACTCAGCGCGCAAGCGTTGTGTGGTTTTTTTGTTTAGGCTTTCAACGCTTGCACTTGTAGACCGCATATATCTGTTTGCCAAATTCCGGTGTGACGTCTTTCACCAGCGTGTCGCCGCCCAATTCAACTGCATTGTTTTGGCCCAGCTGCAACAAGTTGGCTTCTACGGCATCTGCATCTCTGTTGTAGATACCCACTTTGGTGATGACGTTCACATTGACTTTGCCAAGTGACTGGCAGTGTGTCACCTGATTAGATTTCATCAGCAGCACGCGTTCAGAGCCTGCGGCTGGTTTGAGAAAGCTATTGGCACAGCCGCACAAGAGTACGGCGCTGAGGCAGGTGAAGGCGGTGTATTTGTTCATGGTAATTTTGGATGATACCTATGCATCAAGGATGCATCGTGAGGGGCGTAAAATCGGCGTTTTACCGCGATTTAAATAACATACACATGGTTCAGATTACTCTCCCCGACGGTTCGCAACGTGAATTTCCAGGCCCCGTGACCGTGGCCGATGTGGCTGCCTCAATTGGCGCTGGCTTGGCTAAGGCAGCTTTGGCTGGCAAGGTCGATGGCAAGGTGGTGGACACCAGCTTCACGATGAGCAGCAATGCGAGCTTGGCCATCATCACAGCCAAAGATGCCGAAGGCTTAGAGGTGATTCGTCACTCCACCGCCCACTTGTTGGCCTATGCGGTGAAAGAGCTGTACCCAGAAGCACAAGTGACCATTGGTCCCGTCATTGACGATGGCTTCTTCTACGACTTTTCGTTCACACGCGGCTTCACTCCCGAGGATTTGGTGGCCATTGAAAAGCGCATGACCGAGTTGGCCAACAAAGACGAGCCCGTGGTGCGCCGCGTATTGCCTCGCGACGAAGCCGTGGCTTATTTCAAAGGATTGGGCGAGCACTACAAGGCCGAAATCATTGCCAGCATCCCTAGCAATGAAGACGTGAGCCTTTATCGCGAAGGCGCTTTTGAAGACCTCTGCCGTGGCCCGCACGTGCCCAGCACTGGCAAGCTCAAGCATTTCAAGCTTATGAAAGTGGCTGGTGCCTACTGGCGCGGCGACCACAAAAACGAAATGCTGCAACGCATTTATGGCACAGTATGGGCCAGCAAAGACGATTTGCAGCTCTATCTCAAGCGCCTTGAAGAGGCTGAGAAGCGCGACCACCGCAAACTGGGCCGTGAGCTGGATTTGTTCCACATTGACGAGCACGCACCTGGTTTGGTGTTCTGGCACCCAAAGGGCTGGAGCGTGTGGCAAACCATCGAGCAGTTCATGCGTCAGGTCTACCGCGACAACGGTTACCTCGAAGTCAAAGGCCCGCAAATCATTGACAAGTCGCTGTGGGAAAAAACCGGTCACTGGGACAAGTACCGCGACAACATGTTCACCACCGAGTCTGAAAAGCGTGACTACGCTTTGAAGCCGATGAACTGCCCCGGCCACATCTTGATTTTCAAGCAAGGCATCAAGAGCTACCGCGATCTGCCATTGCGTTACGGCGAGTTTGGCCAGTGCCACCGCAACGAGCCATCCGGCGGCTTGCACGGCATCATGCGCGTGCGTGGTTTTACCCAAGACGACGGCCACATCTTCTGTACCGAAGACCAAATCTTGCCCGAGTGCGACACCTTCACCAAGGTGCTCAAGAAGGTCTACCAAGACTTTGGCTTCACCGACATCTTGTACAAAGTCTCAACCCGCCCAGCAGCCCGCATTGGCTCTGACGAGTTGTGGGACAAGGCCGAAAAGGCGTTGATGGACAGCTTGACGGCGTCTGGTTGCGAGTACGTTATCTCTGAAGGTGACGGCGCCTTCTACGGCCCCAAGATTGAATACACCCTGAAAGACGCGATTGGCCGTGAGTGGCAGTGCGGCACGATTCAGGTCGACTTCAACCTCTCTGAGCGCTTGGATGCCGAGTACACGGCGGAAGACGGCTCACGCCAACGTCCCGTCATCTTGCACCGCGCCATCGTGGGCAGCATGGAGCGTTTCATCGGAATTTTGATCGAGCAGCACGCCGGCGCCTTGCCCACTTGGCTGGCTCCAACACAGGTTTCGGTGCTCAATATCACCGATTCCCAGGCCGAATATTGCCAAGAAGTTGCAAAAACACTGCGAAATCAAGGGCTTAGGGTCGATTTAGACCTTCGAAACGAGAAAATCACGTATAAAATACGCGAGCATTCAATGCAAAAGCTTCCCTACATCTTGGTCGTAGGCGACAAAGAGAAGGAAGCTGGCGCCGTCGCAGTGCGCGCCCGAGGCAATCAAGACCTCGGTGTGATGTCCCTCGAAGCCTTCTCTCAAAAGATTGCCTCTGACATCTCTCTCAAAAGCTAATTTCATTTAGGAATTGCCAAGAGTTGTGCGTCGCACACGTGTGTCGGTTTGTTTTTGATTTTTAAGGATAGTCACCATCGCTACAGAATTTCGCGACCGCCGCCAGCGCGAGGAACGCAAACACCGCCTTAACCGGGAAATCATGGCCCCGGAAGTCCGCCTTTCAGGTCCTGACAACGAACCCCTCGGTATCGTGAGCTTGGCTGATGCCTTGCGCATGGCCGGTGAGATTGACGTTGACTTGGTTGAAATTGCCGCCACGGCTGTGCCGCCGGTGTGCCGTTTGATGGACTACGGTAAGTTCAAGTACCAAGAGCAAAAGAAGGCTGCCGAAGCGAAGTCCAAGCAAAAGGTCATCGAGGTTAAGGAAATCAAGTTCCGTCCCGGTACCGATGATGGTGACTACAACATCAAGATGCGCAACATCAAGCGCTTCTTGGATGACGGTGACAAATGCAAGATCACGCTGCGCTTTCGTGGCCGCGAGATCACGCATCAAGAAATCGGTATGGCGCTGTTGCAGCGCATCCGTGATGAGTTGGCGGACCTGATCGTTGTTGAACAGTTCCCCAAGCTCGAAGGGCGTCAGATGATCATGATGATCGCGCCTGGTAAGAAGAAATCAGGTGGCGCCGCCAAACCTGCTGCAGAAGCTGCTCCGGCAGCGTCTGCATAAAAGGCGACGCAGATTAGTGTCTCGGGGCTTACAAGACTACGCACCCTGCGTAGGCGCCTCGCGAGCACAAATTAAAGGAGCATCTAAATGCCCAAAATGAAGACCAAAAGCAGCGCTAAAAAGCGCTTCCGCGTTCGTCCAGGCGGTACCGTTAAACGCGGTCAAGCCTTCAAACGTCACATCTTGACTAAGAAGACGACCAAGAACAAGCGTCACTTGCGTGGTGCAGTGAATGTGCATGAGACCAACATGGGTCACATGGCGCAAATGCTGCCCAAGTGCGGCCTGTAATTAACTGACGAACAAGGAGAAAAAATATGCCTCGCGTTAAACGTGGTGTTACGGCCCGTGCCCGTCACAAAAAAGTTCTGGCTTTAGCCAAAGGTTTCCGCGGTCGCCGCGGTAACGTCTTCCGCATCGCTAAACAAGCGGTGATGAAGGCCGGTCAATATGCTTACCGCGATCGCCGCACTAAAAAGCGCGTGTTCCGTCAGCTGTGGATCGCTCGTATCAATGCTGCCGCACGTCAATGCGGTCTGACATACAGCCAATTCGCCAACGGCCTGAAAAAGGCAGCGATCGAAATCGACCGCAAGATGTTGGCCGACCTGGCCGTTCACGACATGGCTGCTTTTACCAGCATCGTGAATCAAGTCAAAGCCAAATTGGCCGCTTGATAGTCAAGGGTTAACCACCCACGAGTAAAGGGGTTGGGGCTACACAGCTTCAATCCCTTTTTTGTTTTCTCCTCTCCCCAAATTTTTCAATGAAATAACTTTCATGATGAGGGGTCAATTGGAATCATCAAAGTTATGAACGAGTTGGATTCTCTGGTCGCCAGTGCCCAGGCCCTGTTTGCGCAAAGCACCACACCGGCTGATCTTGAAAATGCCAAGGCCCAGTTCTTGGGCAAGTCAGGCCGCATCACCGAGATGATGAAAGGCATGGCTGCATTGAGCGTCGAAGAAAAGAAATCGACCGGTGCTGCCATCAACGTGGCCAAGCAAGCGATTGAAGCCGCGCTCACTGCACGCCGCCAAGCCTTGGCAGATGCCGAACTCGAGACCCAACTCAAAGCCGAAGCCTTGGATGTGACCTTGCCCGGTCGCGCTCGCATGGCTGGCGGTTTGCACCCCGTAACGATCACGCTCGAACGCGTCGAAGCCATTTTTGGTTCGATGGGTTTTGAAGTGGCCCAAGGCCCCGAGATTGAAACCGACTGGTTCAACTTCACCGCGCTCAACACGCCTGAAGACCATCCCGCACGCTCCATGCACGACACCTTCTATGTGGAAGGTGGCAGCGCCGAAGAGCCCAACTTGCTACGCACGCACACCAGCCCCATGCAAGTGCGCCACGCGGTGCAACACGTCAAGCGCTACCAAGCGCGTTTGGATGCCGGTCAAGGCATGCCCGAAATTCGCGTCATCGCGCCAGGTCGCACTTACCGTGTGGACAGCGATGCCACGCACTCGCCCATGTTCCACCAATGCGAAGGCTTGTGGATTGGCGAGAACGTCAGCTTCAAAGACCTCAAAGTGGTCATCACCGATTTCTGCCGCACGTATTTTGAGAGCGACGATTTGGTGTTGCGCTTCCGTCCCAGCTTCTTCCCATTCACAGAGCCCAGCGCTGAGATTGACATTCAATTTCAAAGCGGCGCTTTGGCGGGCCGTTGGCTCGAAGTGGGTGGCTCAGGCCAAGTGCATCCGAACGTGGTGCGCAACATGGGCCTCGACCCTGAGCGTTTCATCGGCTTTGCCTTTGGCATGGGCATGGACCGTTTCACCATGCTGCGTTACGGCGTGAACGACTTGCGCTTGTTCTTCGATGGCGACATTCGCTTCTTGAGCCAGTTCCAATAACTTCACGCACACACGAGATTCATCATGCAATTCCCCGAATCCTGGTTGCGCGAATTCTGCAACCCCTCACTCACCACCCAAGAGCTGGCCGACACCTTGACCATGGCCGGTTTGGAAGTGGAAGAACTCCAACCCGTTGCGCCGCCTTTCACAGGCATCGTCGTCGGTGAAATCAAAGAAGCCGTGCAGCACCCAGACGCTGACCGCTTGCGCATTTGCCAAGTGGACGTGGGGCAGGGCGCGTTGCTCAACATCGTGTGCGGCGCACCCAATGCACGCGTGGGCATCAAAATTCCATGCGCTACCGTGGGTGCAGAGTTGCCACTCGGTGAAGATGGCAAGCCCTTCAAAATCAAAGTGGGCAAACTGCGTGGCGTGGAAAGCCAAGGCATGTTGTGCTCGGCCAAAGAACTCAAAATTGCGGACGACAACGGCGGTTTGCTTGAGTTGCCAGCCGATGCACCATTGGGTCAAAACATCCGCGAGTACCTGAACCTCGATGACACCTTGATGACATGCAAGCTCACGCCTAACTTGGCGCATTGCTTGAGCGTGTATGGCATTGCCCGCGAAGTGTCTGCCCTCACAGGTGCACCGTTGAAGGCGCCTACTTTCCCAGCCGTTGCCGCGACTAACGCGGACAAAGTTGCTGTGAATATCAACGCTACTGATTTGTGTGGCCGTTTCTCTGGCCGCGTGGTGCGTGGCGTGAACACCAAAGCGCAAACACCCGCTTGGATGGTGAACCACTTGGCCCGTTGTGGCCAGCGCAGCGTGAGCCCCTTGGTCGACATCTCTAACTACGTGATGTTTGAGCTGGGCCGTCCTTCGCACATTTTTGATCTCGACAAAATTCAAGGTGGCTTGGATGTACGTTGGGGCAAAGCGGGTGAACAACTCAAGCTTTTGAACGGCAACACCGTCACTGTGGACGAGAAAGTGGGCGTCATCGCTGATGCACATCAAGTCGAATCACTCGCCGGCATCATGGGTGGCGACGCCACTGCCGTGAGCGACGACACGCAAAACATTTACATCGAAGCTGCCTTCTGGTGGCCCTCGGCCATCGCAGGTCGCTCACGCCGCTTCAACTTCAGCACCGATGCCGGCCACCGTTTTGAGCGTGGTGTGGATCCTGAGTTGACGGTGGAACACATCGAGCGCATCACCCAGTTGGTGATTGACATTTGCGGCACACCCAACACCACGGTGGGCCCGATCGACGACCAACGCGTCAACATGCCTGTGGCCAAGCCTGTCACGCTGCGCGTGGCACGTGCTGAAAAAGTCATTGGCATGCCGCTGACCCAGCAACGTGTTGCTGATGCTTTGCGTGGCTTGGGCTTGCCCGTGACAGAAGGCGAGGGTGTTGTCACCGTGCAGCCACCATCGTTCCGTTTCGATTTGCAAATCGAAGAAGACCTGATCGAAGAAGTGGCACGCATGGTGGGTTACAACAACCTGCCCACCACACCACCTTTGGCGCCCATCACGGCCAGCGTGTGCAAAGAGGCGCAGCGCAGCCCGCACGCCTTGCGCCATCACTTGGCCAACTTGGGCTATCAAGAAACCATCAACTACAGCTTTGTGGATGAGCGTTGGGAACACGAGTTGGCAGGCAATGCCAACCCCATCAAGCTGCTCAACCCCATCGCCAGCCAAATGAGCGTGATGCGCTCCACCTTGTTGGGCTCCTTGCTCAACGTGGTGAAGTTCAACGTCGACCGCAAAGCCTCACGCGTGCGCGTGTTTGAAATTGGCCGTGTGTTCCACAAAGAGGCATCGGTGCAAAACACAGACACCACCGTACAAGGCTTCGACCAGCCCATGCACGTGGCAGGCATTGCCTTTGGCAGCGCTGCGCCTTTGCAATGGGGCACCAAGGAACAAGCTGCAGACTTCTTCGACGTGAAAGCCGATGTGGAAGCTTTGTTGGCCCCCGCTGTGCCGCAGTTTGAAGCGGCTGAGCATCCAGCCATGCACCCAGGCCGTTGTGCCAAGGTGTTGGTCAATGGCCAAGCCGTGGGCCATGTAGGTGAGTTGCACCCACGCTGGCGTCAAAGCTGGGAGCTGACCCAAGCGCCCGTGATGTTTGAACTCTCACTCGATGCCGTGTTGCATCGCGATGTGCCTAAGTCTGCTGGCGTGGCCAAGTTCCCCAACGTGGAACGCGACATTGCTGTGATCGTCAAAGACAGCGTCACGCACGCCCAGTTGATGGCTGCGGTGCATGCTGCTAAAACACAAGGCTTGCTGCGCAATGCCGTGTTGTTTGATGTGTATCGCCCCAAGACAGAAAGTGCTGCCATGGCGATGGATGAGAAGAGCTTGGCCGTGCGCCTCACGCTCAACAGCGATGAAGCTACTTTGAATGAAACGAAAATCGAAGGCGTGGTGCAAGCTGTGCTGGCTGAATTGGCCGCTCAAGTGTCCGCGCGTTTGCGCGCTTGATGTTTTTACGTTAAAAAGAGAACCGTATGGAACTGTCTTTTGAAAGCCTAGAAACGCCAGCGCTCACTAAAGCGCAGCTGGCTGATTTGTTGTTCGAGCAAATCGGTTTGAACAAACGTGAATCGAAGGACATGATTGATGCCTTCTTTGATCTGATTGCGCAAAGCTTGGTCAATGGCACTGATGTGAAGATTTCTAGCTTTGGAAACTTTCAAATTCGCACCAAAGCCCCTCGCCCAGGACGCAATCCACGCACAGGTGAATTGATTCCGATTCAAGCGAGAAGAGCGGTAACTTTTCATGCGAGTCATAAGCTGAAAGAGCAAATTCAGGGCGACAGTAATCCCAAAGTTGACAACTGATTGATAAAGAGGCCGACTAGGCCTCTTTTTTTTGTCAAAACTGTCAAGGGTGACCGCTAAAGGCAGAATCTTCGTGTAACCTCTGCGGTCCCGTTTACAAGCTACTGATTTTCATGGAGAAATCCCTCCCTTCCATTCCGGCCAAACGCTACTTCACCATTGGTGAAGTGAGCGAGTTGTGCGGCGTTAAGCCGCACGTGCTGCGCTATTGGGAGCAGGAGTTCACGCAGCTGCGTCCCATGAAGCGTCGCGGCAATCGCCGCTATTACCAGCGCCACGAAGTGCTGATGATTCGCCGTATTCGCGACCTCTTGTATGACCAAGGTTTCACCATCACCGGCGCTCGCAACAAGTTGCAAGAGTTGGTGCAATCCGAGCGCGAACGCCGTCGTGTGGGTGGTGAGTTGATCGATGTGGACTTGGTGGATGACGATGGTTTTGAAGACGACTTAGATGTCGATTCAGACGACGCCCATGAGTTGCCCCCCCTCGCGCTGAGCAGCAGCGAGGAAGCGTTGCAAACCTTGCGCAAAGAACTCACACAAATTCGTGACTTGCTCACTGAGCTGCACTGACTAAGCGCTATAATTTCAGCCTGATTCGGTGTGTGGCGCAGCCTGGTAGCGCACTTGCATGGGGTGCAAGGGGTCGAAGGTTCGAATCCTTTCACACCGACCAAGAATGACCAAGGGCTAGTAACTACGTTACTAGCCCTTTTGTCTTTTCTGGCCTCGTTTAAAGCGTTTTAAACGATATCGACGTGGTGCATCTCAAACTTGCCTTTCTTTGCGTCTGCAAAGTAGTGTTGCAAGGTTTCTTTGACGGTGCGAAATGCAATCTCGTCCCAGGGTATTTCATGCTCGGCAAACAAACGCGCTTCTTGCGTTTCGTGGCCAGGGTCAAAGGTGTCGCTGGTGAGTTGCGCTCGGTAAAAGAAATGCACTTGGCCCACGCGTGTGACGTTCATCAGTGTGAACAACTCTTGCATTTCAAACTGTGCACCGGCTTCTTCCACCGTTTCACGTGCAGCGCCTTGGGCTACGGTTTCGTTTAGTTCCATGAAGCCCGCAGGAAGAGTCCATTTACCTAAGCGTGGCTCGATGTTGCGTTTGCACAGCAACACTTTGTCGCCCCACACAGGCACGGTGCCCACCACGTTGAGTGGGTTTTCGTAATGGATGGTGTGGCAAGCGTTGCACACCGCACGCTCACGCGTGTCGCCATCGTCGGGGATGCGGTAAGTCACCGCACTACCGCAGGCTTTGCAATGTTGGATGAGCGGGCGGTGCAGCATGGCGTTAGACCATGCGAACTTTGAGCTCGCCCAAGCCAGCCACTGCCCCCACCAGCGTGTCGCCGGCCACCACAGCGCCTACGCCTTCTGGCGTGCCGGTGTAAATCAAGTCTCCGGGTTGCAGTTCCCATGCAGCGGACAAATGTTCAATCGTTTCTGCGATGTTCCAAATGAGTTGGCTGGTGGTGCTGCGTTGGCGGTCTTGGCCGTTGACTTGCACAAAAATCTCAGCGTTAGCCACATCGCCAGCCTGTGCTGCAGGTGTGATGGGGCCAATAGGTGCGCTGTGGTCAAAGCCTTTGCCAATGCACCAAGGGCGGCCTTGTTTCTTCATCTCGTTTTGCAAGTCTCGGCGTGTCATGTCCAGGCCCACGGCGTAACCGTAGATGTGGCTCAGTGCGTTGGCTGCTTTGATGTTCTTGCCACCTTTGCCAATGGCCACCACCAACTCAATTTCGTGGTGCAAATTTTTGGTGAGGCTGGGGTAGGGCATGTCACCCGTTTCACCCGCATTGACCACCAACACAGCGTCTGCAGGCTTCATGAAGAAGAAGGGCGGTTCACGGCCTGTGAAGCCCATTTCTTTGGCGTGTTCTTCGTAGTTGCGGCCCACGCAGTAAATGCGGTGCACTGGAAAGCGCTCAGGCTTGCCCACCACGGGCACGGATATAACGGGCGTAGGTTCGAATGCGTAGCTCATGCGTGTCTCCAGTTGCGAAGGCTTAGCCTTGTGATTTGCTCACGAGTTCAAAGTGCTCCACCATGGGAGGCTGTGCAAAGAAGGGGCCGACGATGGCGCGCCATTCCGCAAAAGCTGGCGACTCGCGGAAGTCCACTGTGTGGTTCTCGAGCGTGGTCCAGAAGATTTGCAAAATATAGCGCTCGGGTGACTCGATGCCGCGGTTGATTTTGAAGCCTTGAAAACCTTTGGCTTTGGCAATGACGGTTTCTACGCCACGTTGAATGGCTTCATCGAATGCGGCTTGTTGGCCGGGTTGGATGCGGATGTCGACGAGTTCGAGAATCATGATGAATGTGTGTTGAGTTAAAACTTATCTCAAGTCTAACGTGAGCCAGCGTTGGCCATCGTCGCATTCGGGATATCCTTTGTCCTTATGAGTTACGCCTCCCACACACCTGCTACGCCGTTGTTCTGGCCTATGGATTGGGCATTGCCTGCAGGTGTGAAGGCCGTGTGCACCACGCGAGTGGGCGGTGTGTCACAAGCCCCCTTTGATGGTTTTAACTTGGGCGACCATGTGCAAGACGATGTGCATGCCGTGGCTCATAACCGCGCTTTGCTACAAGCGCAGCTGGGTGGGGCGCGGCCCTTGTTCCTGAGCCAAGTGCACGGCGTGGACGTGGTTCAGCTCAACGCCGCCACGCTCGATGGCACGAAGGCCGATGCTTGCATCACGTCAGAGTCGCGAGTAGCTTGCACCATCATGGTGGCCGACTGTTTGCCTTTGTTGTTCACCGATGACTCTGGCCAAGTGGTGGCTGCGGCACATGCAGGCTGGCGTGGTTTAGCGGCGGGTGTGGTTGAGCACACAGTGCATGCGATGTGCGAGCAAGCAGGCGTCGCCCCAGCGCAAGTGCGTGTTTGGCTTGGGCCTTGCATTGGCCCTGATGCGTTTGAAGTGGGGGATGATGTGCGCGTGGCTTTCAGCGCCCATGGCGATGCATCAGCCGCTGAACGTTATTTCAAGCCGCACCCCACACACGCACAGAAGTGGCTGGCAGACCTTGCTGGCTTAGCGAGATGGCGTTTGCAGGCTATGGGCGTTAGCTCGGTGGCTGGCAATGACAGCACGGCCGAGTGGTGCACGGTCGCGCAGCGCTCAAGGCTGTTTTCGTTCAGGCGCGATGGTGTGACCGGACGCTTCGCCGTGTGCATTTGGCGCAACTGACGCGTCATCGCCACCCGCGTTTTGTATACCGTTTGCCGCAAGCGCCTGTTCGCGCTCTGCGGCTTCTTTGGCCTTGATGGCTCGGCGTCTGGCAGGCGTGCCCATGATGTAGCCGACCACACTCATGGGTAGTAGGCCGTAGAGCAAAAAAGTAAAGGCTGCGCCAAGCAAAGAGCCCACGGGGCTTGTTGCTTCAGCGATGGCCATCATGAAAGCCACGTAAATCCACGCGATCAGGACCAAATACATCTAGGGGTTTTCTCTTGGGTTTGATTTGTGTCAGCAATTCGAAGGCTTTTCACTGACATACTGGCGACAGTTAAAACAATAACAGCGACTGTATAGGAGTTAGCGATGGATCAGAATGCGGCCCTCAAGAGCCTAGGGGATAGCTGGCTCAAAGCCCTGGCCTCATTTCAAACAATCGGTGGAGGGGATGCGAAGACTCCCTCACTGAGTTTCTCTCCTGACAAACTCGAAGCGCTGCAAAAACAGTACATCGAAGAGGCCACTGCACTTTGGAACCAAAGCCTGCATGGCAATACCGAAGTCAAAGATCGCCGATTCAAAGGCGAAGCATGGGCCCACAACCCAATGGCTGCCTTCACTGCAGCTGCGTATTTGCTCAACACACGCACCATGATGGCGCTCACTGACGCCGCAGACACAGACCCAAAAACCAAAGCACGTATTCAATTCGCTGTTGAACAATGGGCCGCTGCCGCTGCTCCTAGCAACTACTTGGCACTCAATGCCGAAGCCCAACAAAAAGCGATCGACACCAAAGGCGAGAGCATTTCCAAAGGCATCCAAAACTTGTTGCACGACATGCAGCAAGGTCATGTGTCAATGACCGACGAGAGCTTGTTTGAAGTCGGCAAAAACGTGGCTACCACCGAAGGCAAAGTGGTGTTTGAAAACGAGTTCTTCCAACTGCTCGAATACAAGCCACTCACCGCCAAGGTCTACGAGCGTCCGTTCTTGTTCATCCCGCCTTGCATCAACAAGTTCTACATTTTGGACTTGCAGCCCGAAAACTCTTTCATTCGCTACGCTGTGGCCCAAGGCCACCGCACGTTCGTGGTGAGCTGGCGTAACCCTGACGAGAGCATGCGCAACACCACATGGGACAACTATGTGGAAGACGTTGCCATACAAGCCATCAAGGTGGTGCAAGAAATCGGCGGCTCCAAACAAATCAACGCTTTGGGCTTTTGCGTCGGCGGCACCATTCTTTCTAGCGCGCTCGCCGTATTAGCGGCACGTGGCGAAAAGCCAGTGGCCAGCGCTACGTTACTCACCACCTTGATCGACTTCACCGACACGGGTATCTTGGATGTGTTCATCGACGAAGCCTTCGTGAAGTTTCGTGAGGGGCAGTTCGCCAAAGGCGGGCTGATGAAGGGTAAAGACATGGCGTCGACCTTCAGTTTCTTGCGCCCCAACGACTTGGTGTGGAACTATGTGGTGGGTAACTACCTCAAAGGCGAAACACCACCACCGTTTGACTTGCTCTATTGGAACAGCGATTCCACCAACTTGCCTGGCCCCATGTATGCCTGGTACTTGCGCAACACTTACCTCGAGAACAACCTCATCAAGCCTGGCAAAGCCAAGGTGTGCGGCGAGAAGATTGACCTGCGCAAAGTGGACATGCCGCTGTACATCTACGGCTCACGTGAAGACCACATCGTGCCCATCGGTGGCGCATACGCCAGCACGCAAGTGTTCCCAGGCAAGAAGCGTTTTGTGATGGGTGCATCAGGCCACATCGCCGGTGTGATCAACCCACCTGCAGCTAACAAGCGTTGCTATTGGACAGGTAGCGACACTAGCTTTCCAAAAGATGCTGAGCAGTGGATTGGCAAAGCCAAAGAACACGCGGGCAGCTGGTGGACCGACTGGTCTGCATGGCTCAAGACTCATGCAGGCAAACAAATTGCAGCCCCCAAAGCCTACGGCAAGGGCAAACATAAAGCGATTGAGGCCGCACCTGGCCGTTACGTCAAAGAACGTTCAAGTCATTAATTTTTAAATCCATTTATTTTCGGAGACACACATGGAAGACATCGTCATCGTTTCAGCCGCACGCACCGCCGTGGGCAAGTTTGGTGGTTCACTCGCCAAAATCGCAGCCACAGAGTTGGGTTCTATCGTCATTCGCGAAGCCCTGGCACGTGCCAAGGTCGATCCATCCATGGTGGGCGAGGTCATCATGGGTCAAGTGTTGGCTGCTGGCGCAGGCCAAAACCCTGCGCGTCAAGCTTTGATCAAGTCTGGTGTTCCTAACGCAGTTCCTGCCTTGACCATCAATGCTGTGTGCGGCTCTGGCCTCAAAGCCGTGATGCTGGCTGCACAAGCGGTGGCGTATGGCGACAGCGATATCGTGGTGGCCGGCGGTCAGGAAAACATGAGCGCTTCAGGCCATGTGCTGTTGGGTTCACGTGATGGCCAACGCATGGGTAACTGGAACATGATTGACACCATGATCGTCGACGGTCTGTGGGACGTTTACAACCAATACCACATGGGCATCACGGCGGAGAACGTGGCTAAAGAATTCAACATCACACGCGACATGCAAGATGCCTTGGCTTTGGCTAGCCAACAAAAAGCATCTGCTGCTCAAGACGCGGGCAAGTTCAAAGACGAAATCGTGTCGGTGCAGATCCCTCAACGCAAGGGTGACCCCATCGAGTTCAACGCTGACGAATACATCAACAAGAAAACCACCGCCGAAGCCTTGGCCGGTTTGCGCCCAGCCTTCGACAAAGCAGGTTCAGTGACAGCTGGTAACGCATCAGGCATCAACGACGGCGCTGCCGCAGTGGTGGTGATGTCAGCTAAGAAAGCGGCTGCTTTAGGCCTCACACCGTTGGCACGCATTGCTGCATTCGGCACCAGCGGCTTGGATCCAAAAATCATGGGCATGGGCCCCGTGTCTGCCTCACGCAAAGCGCTGGAGCGTGCTGGCTGGAAAGCCTCGGATGTCGATTTGTTCGAACTCAACGAAGCCTTCGCTGCACAAGCCTGCGCCGTGAACCAACAGCTGGACATCGACCCAGCCAAGGTCAACGTCAACGGTGGCGCGATTGCCATTGGTCACCCCATCGGCGCATCAGGCTGCCGCATCTTGGTGACCTTGCTGCACGAAATGCAACGCACCAATGCCAAGAAGGGCTTGGCCGCACTGTGTATCGGTGGCGGTATGGGCGTATCTTTGGCACTTGAGCGTTGATTGCGCGGTCGGTCACACATAAATTTAAAAATTTCTTTTTCAAATAACTCATAAATTAGGAGACAAAAAAATGAGTCAAAAAGTAGCGTACGTCACAGGTGGTATGGGTGGTATCGGGACCGCCATTTGCCAACGCCTTCACAAAGAAGGCTTCAAAGTTATCGCGGGTTGCGGCCCAACACGTGACTTTGTGAAGTGGTTGGACGAGCAAAAAGCTTTGGGTTACACCTTTTATGCATCTGTTGGCAACGTAGGTGATTGGGATTCCACTGTGGAAGCTTTCACAAAAGCCAAAGCAGAACATGGCCCGATCGACGTGTTGGTCAACAACGCTGGTATCACCAAGGACCGCATGTTCTTGAAGATGACACGCGAAGACTGGAGCGCAGTGATGAGCACCAACCTCGACTCGATGTTTAACGTGACCAAGCAAGTTGTGCCAGACATGGTCGAACGTGGTTGGGGCCGCATCATCAATATCTCGTCAGTCAACGGTGAAAAAGGCCAAGCCGGTCAAACCAACTACTCAGCTGCCAAGGCTGGTATGCATGGCTTCTCCATGGCTTTGGCCCAAGAGTTGGCCACCAAAGGTGTTACGGTCAACACCGTGTCACCTGGCTACATCGGTACCGACATGGTCAACGCCATCCGTCCTGACGTGTTGGAAAAGATCGTGGCCACCGTACCCGTTAAGCGTTTGGGCAAGCCTGCTGAAATCGCATCCATCATCGCTTGGATGGCCAGCGAAGACGGCGGCTACACCACAGGTGCTGACTTCGCTGTGAACGGTGGTTTGCACATGGGTTAATGTGTGGTTGACGCCACTGGCGTCTCCACATTTGCCAAAGCCGCAGAGTGATCTGCGGCTTTTTTGTTTTGTGAGTTAAACCAGTAATAACCCGTAAAAATTATTTGTTAAAGTGGTTTTATCAATAACTTTGGCAAATTTGCCTGTCTGACAATATGGGTGATTACACGAATATGGCGGGTTACTACGACGTCATCATGACTTCGGGTTACTACGACTACGCAAAGATCGTCGACAGCTTGGTTTCACACCATCCTGAGCGCAACGTGTTAGAGATCGGTTGCGGCACAGGGTTGATCTTGGAAGAGCTGGCCAAGCGTCAGCCAAAGCTGCCCATCACTGGCATTGACCTGACCGCGCCCATGTTGTCGATTGCACAAAAGCGTTTGGCACCTTTTCCAACTGTGTCGCTCTCGCAGCAAAACATCACTGAACTGGCGCTTGACGATAAACATGAGTTGGCTTTCTCTTATGGCGGCGTTTGGTACTTCGTGATTGACGGTGACAAAGAGCCTTTCTTGGTGAGCCACATCGCCGATGCACACGCCAATGAATTGGGATTTGAGCATTTGGCCAAGCACATTGCGGTAGGGGGCACTTTGCTGCTGGGCATCCAAGGCCCGCACCACAATTACGAAACCACTATTTCGAATGGCATGACCTATTCGCAGCAAATTGATCCGACAGACATTGGTTTTACCAAGCACTATTTCTTGCACGATGGCGACCAAAAATTGATGGATCAAACTGTGCACTACCGCACTTATACCTTTGCCCAAGCGCAAGCGCTCATGGGTACGTACGGTTTTGAGTACGTGCCAGAGCGAGACCCCAACCAACTGTTTTTGCAGTTCAAGAAAGTGAAATGATGAGCGCTGCAAAACCGAAATTGTTTTTCATCGGTGTGGGCAACATGGGTAACCCCATGGCAGCCAACTTGATCAAAGCGGGTTACCCCGTCACCGTGTTTGATGTGACGCGTTCCAAGGCTGATAACTTGATCGCCTTGGGCGCAACATGGGTCAACAGCTTGGCCGAAGGCGCTGCTGAGGCTGACGTGGTGATGGCTTCTTTGCCGGGCCCCGTGCAAGTGCGTGAAGTCATGTTGGGCGAGCAGGGCGTGTTGGCCCACGTCAAAGCGGGCGCAACTGTGATTGACACCTCTACCTGTGCTGTGGAGTTGGTGCGCGAATTGGTGGCTTTGGCCAACAGCAAAGGCGTGGGATTTTTAGAAGCGCCCGTCACCAATGCGGTAGACATGGCGGCCTTGGGTCGCTTGTCTATTTTTGTAGGCGGAGACCCAGCGACCTTTGAAAAACACAAACCCATCTTCGACGTCATTGGCGAAAAAATCTTTCACGTGGGCGAGCCCGGCAATGGCGCGACCATCAAGCTGCTCACCAACTTGTTGTGGTTTGTCAGCGCTGCAGCGATTGGCGAAGGTTTGATGCTGGGCGCCAAGGCAGGCATTCCGTTGCACACCGTGTGGGAGGCGATCAAGTCAAGCGCTGGCAACAGCTGGGTGGCTGAGCATGATGTGCCATCCATCTTTGCCGGTCACTACGACCCCAGTTTTTCGCTGGCCTTGTGCTGCAAAGATTTAGGCCTGATCAACGGCATTGCCAAATCACAGGGCTACGATTTGCCCATGGGCGGCATGGCGCAGCAGTTGTTCCAACAAGCCATGGCCACCTACGGCCCAGATGCGGCTGAGCTGCATGTGGTGAAACTTTTAGAAGAGCGTGTCGGACACATGCTGCGACCATGACACACCAATCGCGTTTACTTGCCGAAGCCCATTTGCACATGCCACAAGGCGTGGCCGAGAACTACCGCTATTGGGGCGAAAAAGACACGGTGTTCATCGCCAGCGCCAAAGGCTGCATGCTTACCGATGTGGACGGCAAAACCTATGTGGACTTTCGCTTAGGCTACGGTCCCATCATCTTGGGTTACCGCGATGAACGCGTGGACAACGCAGTGATTGAGCAAATCACCCAGCGCGGCACCCTCTCAGGCTTCTCGACCGAGCTCGACACCACGGTGGTCAAGCAAATCAAAGCCATGTGCCCCAACATCGACAAGATGCGCTTTGCCAACTCGGGCACCGAGGCGGTGATGGGAGCAGTGCGCACTGCGCGCGGCTACACCAAGCGCGACCGCGTGGCGATCGTAGAAGGCTCCTTCCACGGCTTGTATGACGAGATGATGTGGAAGTCTGACATTGAGCATTGGCAACCGGGCAGCAACGTCGCACCCAAAGTGATTCCCTTTGGCGGGGGCATTCCTGAGCGCAGCCGCGAGTTGTTGAGCATCATCAGCCACAACGACTTTGAAGCTCTAGAAAACTTGTTTGCCACGCAAGGCGACACCTTGGCCTGTGTGGTGATTGAGCCCATCATTGGCAATGCGGGCAGTGTGGCAGCCAGCCAAGAATGGTTGCAGCGTTTGCGTGATCTGTGCACACAGCACGGCACGGTGCTCATCATTGACGAAGTGAAATCAGGTTTTCGCGTCGCAAAGGGTGGGGCGCAAGAGTTATACGGCATCCATGCCGACCTCACCACCTACGCCAAAGCCATGGGTAATGGTTACCCCGTCGCAGCCTTCGGCGGCAAAGCGCATGTGATGGATGTGGTGGGCTCGCACCCGGGCGGTGTGGTGCATGGCGGCACGTATACGGCTAACTTGGTGGCGCTTAGTGCGGCACACGCTACGCTCAAAATTTTGGCCGAGACCAACGCTCAGCAAACCATCAACCATGCAGGTGAACAGATTCAAGAAGTGCTGGGCCGTGTGTTCACAGCTGCGGGACTAGAGCATGCATTTGCAGGTCCACCTGCGATGTTTGGTATTCACTTCAGCGCTACCGTGCCCACCAACTACCGGGATTGGCGTGTGACCAACAGCGAGCTGTATCGCAAGTTTGCGTGGGAGCTGATTGCACGTGGCGTGATGCTCGAGCCAGACTCTCGCGAGCCATGGTTCATTTGCGAAGCGCATCAGCACGTGGATTTGGGTTGGCTTGAAGAGGTGGCCACGCAATCATTGCGTGTCGCATTAGCAGTTTGAGTCTTCAATTTCTTCATGGAATTCGCATGACCATTGCCCAGAAAAGCCTCGTACGATTAGCATTCCTACTCGTGGTATTTTTAGTTACAGTTTCAATTGCCAACTATACGCAGGCTCAACTCGAGGAGGATCGTGTTGCGTTTGTTATTGGTAATTCAGATTACGTAGGTTCAGCAAAGTTAGCGAATCCAACGAATGACTCCAGTGCTATCAGTGATGAATTGAAAAAATTAGGTTTTGAAACATATCTATTTCAAAATTTAAAGGTAGAGGATGTGTCTGCCCTAAAGCAGCAATTAGAAGCACGGTTAAAGCGAAATAGTCGTTTGATTTTTTACTACGCAGGTCATGGCGTTCAGCTTGAATCTAAAAATTACCTTCTTCCGATAAATGCCAGTTTTAAAAATCCAGACACTTTAGCCAATCAAAGTCTTTATTTAGGAGACATTCTTCAAGCTATTCAAAAATCGAGACCTAGACTTTCTGTCGTTGTTTTAGATGCTTGTAGAGACAACCCCTTTGGTAGTGATAAATCAGGATCCAGTAGCAAGGGAGGACTTGCGCGAGTAGATCCGCCAGCTTCGACAGTAATTTTTTATGCTACACGACCTGGTGGCACGGCTTCTGACGGTGAAGATAAAAATGGGTTGTTCACTAAGTCCTTGTTGGCAGAGCTAAAGAAACCAGAAGTCACACTTGAAGTTATTTTTCGCAGAGTCTCTACTTCCGTTTACGAGATTAGCAAAGGCGATCAAGAGCCTTGGATTGAGGGCGTAATTCGTGAAGAGTTTGTTGTAAACCAAAGCGGTTCCGTTCAGCTTGGAATTGAAAAGCCTGTTGTTATGGCTGTACATAATTCGGAACAGCTTGCACCTCAGAAGGTCGTGCTTGCTGATCCGATATCTGTCCCAAGTCCTGTCGCTACACCCGAGAAAATTGCTTTAGCTTCAGACGCTCTAACAAATAGTCATGTTGCAGGTAGATCATTAACCTATGTTCAAGCGCTTGAGAACATCGAAAAAGATATCAAGTCAGGTAACACAGAGAGTTCCAGTATTTACTCGTGCGTTAAGGACGTTTGTACATCTTATAAAGATTACGCGCGATCGCTGGTAGATGATGAAAATTTGAATGATCTCAAAGATAGATTGAGACGCGTTGTAGAAGGGCAAATGAAGGTCTGTATATTTGATCTAGAAAGCAACAAATGTGTGCAAAACTCATTACCAGTAACTATCTATAACCCTTTGATGCTTTTTTTTCCAAAAAGTGAAATACAAGGTGTGAAGTTGTTAGAACCTAGTGTTAGCAACAGTGGTGGTTTAAGTTTCAAAGCTGACCTAATGGCAGGTAGAGGTAGCAGGTCAATACCATGCTCAATATCGGATGGAAAAATAGATTTCCTAAATGAGCGAATTGATATGACTTTGGCGAGAGTGGGTTGCTTTGGCGTGATGCCTTCCACTGCAAAAATAACATTCGATGTTCTTCTTTGGGACTTTGATAAGTCTGAAATATTGGTGAACTGGAACTTTAATATGCTCTCAGTTATGGCCTTTGGTCGTGGTGGTGGCACTGCAAAATTGATGTTGCCAAAGAAGGGGTAGGTAAAATTCAGGTATTGCTTGCGATAAATAAATGAAATCAATACCTTATAGCGTTTGGCGCACCTCAGTTGCACCCATGATGGAGTGGACTTGAAAGCTAGTATTCATGCGGGTTGCGGGGAATTTGGTGCAAATTTGGTGCACCGAAAAACTCAACTCGATGTATTACTTAGGTTCTTGATTTGTTGCGCCGCATCTCGCACATCAGAGGTAAGTGGCTTTCTAAGCATGGGTAGGCATTTAGTGCCACTTGCCATACTTCTGCTAAGACACTTGCAACACTTAGCAGTGCCTCGAGCAATCGCCACAACGCAAGCGCCCTAAGCCAACGCGATATATGAGTTATTAAGAAAAACAAATTAATTTTTTATAGATAATTTGTTTATTAAATATTTAATAAAGAATAGAAAATGTCAAAAACACTAGCGCAACGCTTGAAAGCGGCTCGTGGCGCAATGAGTCCTACAGTTACTCAGCGCGACGTTGCCAAAAAATTCAACGTCACCGCTGGCAGCGTGTCTCTGTGGGAATCAGGTAGCACCGAGCCAAACAGCGAGGTTTTGGCCGAACTGGCCCGCACCTACAAAGTGTCCGTTGATTGGCTGGTCGGCTTAGAAGACCGCCCGCCCGTGGCCGTGTCGCACAACATCCAGATCAACACCGTGCCTGTGGTTGCACCATCTGCCCTAGGCCGCTGGAAGCTGGACGCGCCCATGGACCGCCTGCAAACACTCGTAGCCTACACAACAGGCACGGCTGCGGCCATGCTGGTGTCCAGTGACGCCCTAAGTAGTGCGTGCCCCACGGGTTGCTATGTGGTGGTCAGCAAGGGCCACAAAGCGAATGAGGGCAGCATTGTGATGGCTGTTGTGGGTGACGCTGGCGAACCCATCCTGCGCCGACTTATCAAGGATGGCGGGGAGTTCATGCTGATCGCAGACGATGCACGCTGGTCAACTGTGCGCATCAATGACGGTGTACGGATCATTGGGACTGTGACTGAAATAGACATTAAGCGCCGCTTAATATAATTCTTAGATCCATTGGGCTGCATCAACGATACCTATTTGTGAACGATGCTAAGACCCGCAACTTGGTGCAAATTTGGTGCACTAGAGTTGATTTTTACGGGTATGCAGAAGTAATGTTAAGTAGAACTCAACGGGAACCTACAGAGGGAAACGCTATGACTTCAACGAGAAATTCTCGATGGAAAACCGCTATTGCACCAATGATGGACTGGACCGATCGCCACTGCCGCTATTTCCACCGCCTGCTCAGCCGCAATACCTTGCTCTACACAGAGATGGTCACCACCGGTGCGCTGCGTCATGGCGATACGCAGCGGCATTTGCGCTTCAACGCCGAAGAGCATCCTGTTGCTTTGCAATTAGGCGGCAGCGACGCGGCTGATTTGGCGCACGGTGCAAAGTTGGGCGAGCAATGGGGCTACAACGAAATCAACCTCAACTGCGGTTGCCCGTCTGACCGCGTGCAGCGCGGCGCTTTTGGTGCGTGTTTGATGAACGAACCGCAAACCGTGGCCGATGGTGTGAAAGCCATGATGGATGTGGTGAGCATTCCTGTCACCGTCAAGCACCGCATTGGCATTGACCGCATTGAGAGCTACGACTTTGTGCGTGACTTTGTGGGCACCGTCAGCGATGCGGGCTGCAAGGTGTTCGTCGTTCATGCACGCAATGCGTGGCTCGATGGTTTGAGCCCCAAAGAAAACCGAGAAATTCCGCCGTTGCGCTACGAGTTGGGTTACCAGCTGAAAAAAGATTTTCCCAATTTGGTGATTGTCATCAACGGCGGCATCACCACCAACGTGCAAATGGCCGAGCACTTACAGCATGTCGATGGTGTGATGCTGGGGCGCGAGGCGTATTACCGCCCGTGGCTTATGACGACGTGGGATGCCGAGTTTTACAACGACCCGCATGAGACTCTTAGCCGCGAAGCGGTGGAGGAGGCGATGGTCGCTTACATGGAGCGTGCCTACGCCGAAGATGGCTGCCCTTGGTACCCGATTGCGCGACACATGCTGGGCTTGTTCCATGGTCAACGCGGTGCACGCTTGTGGCGACAGACTTGGAGCAACCACAAGCTCAAGCCATTGCCGCCGCGAGAGGTCTTAAAGCTGGCACGCGTTGCTTTAGCCCTAGGCGCCGAGAAGCCTGTCGATGCCCTCTGACGCCATCCGTATGAAGGCCAAAACACGTTTGGCCAAGGTGTTGATTTGGTTCATCCCTTTGTTGTGGACCGTCAACATGGTGGTGGCACGCCAAGCGCCAGGCGTGGTATCTCCCCATGTGCTGGCCTTGGGCCGATGGGGCTTGGCGGGGCTCATTCTTGCTGCTGCGAGTCACAGGGAACTTTGGAAGCACCGCTTCGTGTTGCGCCAACACGCATGGCGTTACATCGCGCTAGGTGCATGCGGCATGTGGATTTGTGGAGCTTGGGTGTATTTGGCTGGTCAGAGCACGGTGGCCATGAACATCTCTCTCATTTACGCCTCGGCACCAGTCATGATTGCTGTCGGATCTGTGCTGTGGTTAGGCGAACGTTTTTCTAAGCGCCAAGTTTTGGGCGTGGTATTGGCGATGTCTGGTGTGGTGCATGTGGTGGTCAGAGGCGAGTGGGTGCATTTGTCGCAGGTGCAACTGGTTGAAGGCGATGCGTGGATTTTTGCGGCAGCGATTGCGTGGGCGGCCTATGCCTTATTGCAAAAGCGTTGGCCCACTGTCTTGGGTTCAACGGCCCAGTTAGCAGCGATTTGTGCAGGTGGCGTGTTGGTGTTACTGCCTTTTGCCCTGTGGGAGTTGTGTCAGGCCAGCACACCTGTAGTGGGGGAAACTGCATTGTGGATGATGCTCTTCACAGCTTTGCTGCCAGGCGTTGGAGCCTATTGGATTTATGGCTGGACCCAAAAAATATTGGGTGCAAGTCGCGTGGCCATGACGCTTTACTTAGGTCCGTTATACACAGCCGTGACAGCGTGGATGGTCTTAGCTGAACCACTGGGTTGGCATCATTTGATGGGCGGAGCCATGATTTTGAGCGGTGTGGGAATGGTCATTGCTGCCAAATCCTCAAAGACGCAGGCTTAACTTATATAGCTGCTTCAAGCCCGTTGGCAAAGTGTTCGTTCATGCGCTGCACACTCAGTACGGCATCACGAGCCATCAACGCATCCATGATGGCTTGGTGTTCTTTGAGCGATTCTTCGAGGCGACCACTCTTGAACAGCGAGTTGTGGCGGTTGAGCTTCATGACCTTGCGCAAGTCAGCCACCATTTGGTCGCGCCAACGGTTGTTGGCAATTTCAAGTAAGCGCATGTGAAAGCGCTCATTGACTTCAAAGAATTTTTCGCGATCAGCCATAGCGACGGTGAGCTCTGTGTGCAGGGCTTGCAAATCTTTGAGCTGCTCATCGCTGGCGTCTGTGGCCACCACGCCCGCAGCGTCTGACTCTAATAAAGACAGCAGGTGATACACATCGCGCTGGTCTTTCTCGTTGACCTCGGTCACATACGCGCCGCGACGCACCTTCATGGTGACCAAGCCTTCGGCGGCCAGCACTTTGAGTGCTTCGCGCATGGGCGTGCGGCTGATGCCGTATTCCTCGGCCAAGCGCATCTCGTCAATCCAGCTACCGGGCTCTAATTCGGCCGCAAAAATGCGTTGACGCAGCAGTTCAGCGACTTCTTCGTACAGGGCGCGAGGGGTGAGGGTGACGGCGGACATGGACTCGAATTGTAAGCTGATATAAGATTTTGAATCAATAATTATGAATGATATGATTCTGTAACGGATCAAAACCCTAGGTTAACCTTGGGTTTCTTTGATCGCTGCACACCCCTTTCAAGAGTGATTTGCCATGAGCCAAAAGCCGACCGAATTCAACGCCGCCAACCTCGAAGCATGGGCCAAAGCCGCTGCTAAATCAGCCCCAGGCGGCGACGTCAACGCCCTGAACTGGAAGACTTTGGACGGTATCAGCGTCAAGCCGCTGTACACCGCTGAAGACACCCAAAACCTCCCTTACGCCAACACCTTGCCCGGTTTTGAGCCTTACGTGCGCGGCCCGCAAGCCACCATGTATTCGGTGCGCCCTTGGACGATTCGCCAATACGCAGGCTTCTCAACTGCTGAAGAGTCCAACGCGTTTTACCGCAAAGCATTGGCCGCAGGCGGTCAAGGTGTGTCGGTCGCGTTTGACTTAGCCACCCACCGTGGCTACGACTCTGACCATCCCCGTGTGACGGGCGACGTGGGCAAGGCCGGTGTGGCCATTGACTCGGTCGAGGACATGAAGATCTTGTTCAACGAAATCCCGTTGGACAAAGTGTCGGTCTCTATGACGATGAACGGCGCTGTGTTGCCAGTGCTGGCTGGCTACGTGGTAGCGGCTGAAGAGCAGGGCGTGAGCCAAGAGTTGCTCTCTGGAACGATTCAGAACGACATTCTGAAAGAGTTCATGGTGCGCAACACCTACATCTACCCGCCCGAGCCGTCGATGAAGATCATTGGGGACATCATTGGCTACACCGCAAAGCACATGCCTAAGTTCAACTCGATCTCGATTTCGGGTTACCACATGCAAGAAGCCGGTGCCAACCAAGCCTTGGAGCTGGCCTTCACCTTGGCCGACGGTAAAGAGTATGTGAAGACAGCCATCGCATCGGGCTTGGATGTGGACGCCTTTGCGGGCCGTTTGTCGTTCTTCTGGGCGGTGGGCATGAACTTCTATTTGGAAATCGCCAAAATGCGCGCCGCACGTTTGCTGTGGTGCCGCATCATGAAGGGCTTTGACGCCAAGAATCCAAAGAGTTTGATGCTGCGCACGCACAGCCAAACTTCTGGCTGGTCGCTCGCCGAGCAAGACCCTTACAACAACGTGGTGCGCACCACCATCGAAGCCATGGCGGCGGTGTTTGGTGGAACACAGTCGCTGCATACCAACTCGTTTGACGAAGCGATTGCTTTGCCCACTGAGTTCTCGGCACGCATTGCACGCAACACACAGCTCATTATTCAAGAAGAGACTCACATCACCAACGTGATCGACCCATGGGCCGGTTCATACATGATGGAGTCGCTCACCCAAGAGATGGCCGACAAAGCCTGGGCCATCATTGAAGAAGTCGAAGCCATGGGCGGCATGACCAAAGCCGTGGACAGTGGCTGGGCCAAACTGAAGATCGAAGCCGCTGCGGCTGAAAAGCAAGCGCGCATCGACTCTGGCAAAGACGTCATCGTGGGCGTGAACAAATACAAGCTCGCCAAAGAAGACCCCATCGAAATCTTGGCCATTGACAACGTGCGTGTGCGCGACGGTCAGATTGAACGCTTGAAGCAAATCAAAGCCACGCGCGACACAGCAAAAGTGCAAGCTGCGCTGGACGCGCTCACTGCTTCTGCTGAGTCTGGTGAAGGCAACTTGCTCGACTTGTCCATCAAGGCCATTCGCCTGCGCGCCACAGTGGGCGAGGTGAGTGATGCTCTTGAAAAAGTGTTTGGTCGTCACCGCGCCGACACGCAAAAGGTCACAGGCGTTTACGCTGCGGCCTATGACGACGGCGAAAACGTGGGAGACACCATGGAATATTGGAACGCCCTCAAGGCCGACATTGCCGCGTTTGCCGAAAGCCACGGCCGCCGTCCTCGCGTGATGATTTCTAAGTTGGGCCAAGACGGCCACGACCGTGGCGCCAAAGTGGTGGCCACTGCGTTTGCCGACCTCGGCTACGACGTGGATATGGGCCCCTTGTTCCAAACGCCAGAAGAGTGCGCTCGCCAAGCGATTGAAAACGACGTGCATGCCGTGGGTGTGTCCACCCTCGCTGCTGGCCACAAAACCCTGGTGCCCGCCATCATTGCCGAGCTGAAAAAGCAAGGCGCTGACGACATCATCGTGTTCGTGGGCGGCGTGATTCCACGTCAAGACTACGACTTCTTGTACGAAGCGGGCGTCAAGGGCATTTACGGCCCAGGTACTCCCATTCCAGCCAGCGCCAAAGACGTGTTGGAGCAAATCAAAAAGGCCGTTGGGTGACGCCTGCACAGTTGCTCGATGGACTGTTGCAGGGCAACCCGCCCGTGCAACGCCGTGCGATGGCCAAAGCAATCACCTTGCTGGAGTCCACTCGCACGGATCATCGCGCATCTGCGGATGAGTTACTCACCGCCATGTTGCCGCACACCGGCAACTCGTTTCGCTTAGGCATCAGTGGTGTGCCAGGCGTGGGTAAGTCCACCTTCATCGAAGCGCTGGGTTTGTATTTGATTGGTCAAGGCCACCGCGTGGCAGTGCTGACCATTGACCCATCGTCGACAGTGTCTGGCGGCTCCATCTTGGGCGACAAAACCCGCATGGAGTTTTTGAGCGTCCATCCTGACGCCTACATTCGCCCCAGTCCATCGAGCGGCACCTTGGGTGGCGTGGCTGAGAAAACGCGTGAGTCAATGTTGGTCTGCGAAGCCGCAGGCTACGACGTGGTGATTGTGGAAACCGTGGGTGTGGGCCAAAGCGAAACTGCTGTGGCCAACATGACCGACATGTTTGTGTTGCTGCAGTTGCCCAATGCGGGCGACGATTTACAAGCCATCAAAAAAGGCGTGATGGAGATTGCCGATTTGGTGGTCATCAACAAAGCCGACATTGACGCGACTGCCGCCACGCGTGCGCAGCTGCAGATCACCAGTGCGCTGCAACTATTGGGCATGCACGGTGGCTCGGGCCATGCGCATCGCAACACCGAGGTATGGCACCCCAAGGTGGTTCAACTCAGTGCCTTGCTGGGCCAAGGCGTGGATGCGTTTTGGGCAGCTGTGGGCGAGTTTCAAACCATTCAAAAACAAAACGGCCGCTTTGCTGAGCGCCGCCAAAACCAAGCCCTGTCGTGGATGTGGGAACGCATTGATGCAGGCTTGAAACAAAACTTTAGGGCGCAGCCGCGTGTGCAAACACTGCTGCCTCAACTCAGTCAACAAGTCGCGGCGGGCCAGCTGGCCGCCTCGACGGCTTCCCGTCAACTGCTCAGCGCTTATCAAGCGCAGGGTTAATTTGAAAATCTTCCTGGAGTAAAGAAAGAGCAACCATGCAAGACATCATCGAACAACTGGAACAAAAGCGCGCTGCGGCCCGCTTAGGTGGCGGCCAAAAGCGCATCGACGCACAGCACGCCAAAGGCAAACTCACAGCACGCGAGCGCATCGAAGTGTTGTTGGACGAAGGCACCTTCGAAGAGTGGGACATGTTCGTTGAACACCGTTGCACCGACTTCGGCATGGACGGCGACAAAATTCCAGGTGACGGCGTGGTCACTGGCTACGGCATGATCAATGGCCGTTTGGTGTTTGTGTTCAGCCAAGACTTCACTGTGTTGGGTGGCTCTTTGTCTGAAACGCACGCCGAAAAAATCTGCAAGATCATGGACCAAGCCATGAAGGTCGGTGCACCTGTGATTGGTTTGAATGATTCGGGCGGTGCTCGTATTCAAGAAGGCGTCGCCGCATTGGGCGGTTACGCCGATGTGTTCCAACGTAACGTCATGGCCAGCGGTGTGGTGCCTCAGATCAGCATGATCATGGGCCCATCCGCAGGTGGCGCGGTGTATTCACCCGCTTTGACCGACTTCATCTTCATGGTCAAAGACACGTCTTACATGTTCGTGACGGGTCCCGATGTGGTCAAGACCGTGACGCATGAAGAAGTGACCGCCGAAGAATTGGGTGGCGCTTTGACACACACCACCAAGAGCGGTGTGGCCGACATGGCCTTTGAAAACGACGTCGAAGCTTTGCTCATGTTGCGTCGCCTCTACAACTACTTGCCACTGAACAACAAAGAAAAAGCGCCTGTGCGTGCCAGCGGTGACCCATCAGACCGCATGGACATCAGCTTGGATACCTTGGTGCCCGAGAACCCCAACAAAGCCTACGACATGAAAGAGCTCATCCTCAAAACTGTGGATGACGGTGACTTCTTTGAGTTGCAACCCGACTACGCCAAAAACATCCTGATCGGCTTTGCCCGCATGGAAGGCCAAACCGTCGGCATCGTGGCCAACCAACCTTTGGTGTTGGCTGGCTGCTTGGACATCAAGAGCTCCATCAAGGCCGCACGTTTTGTGCGCTTCTGCGATGCGTTCAACATTCCTGTCGTCACGTTTGTGGACGTGCCCGGCTTCATGCCCGGTACCTCACAAGAATACGGCGGCATCATCAAGCACGGCGCGAAGTTGCTGTACGCGTACGCAGAGTGCACGGTGCCAAAAATCACCGTCATCACACGCAAAGCCTACGGCGGTGCGTATGACGTGATGGCCTCTAAGCACTTGCGCGGCGACGTGAACTTTGCTTGGCCTAATGCCGAAATCGCGGTGATGGGAGCCAAGGGTGCGGTGGAAATCATCTTCCGCGAAGATAAAAACGATCCAGAAAAACTGGCTGCTCGCGAAGCTGAATACAAAGCCCGCTTTGCCAACCCCTTTGTGGCTGGCGCACGCGGCTTCATCGACGACGTCATTCAACCGCACGAAACACGCAAGCGCATCTGCCGCTCGCTGGTGATGTTGAAAGACAAGAAGATCGAAAACCCATGGCGCAAGCACGGCAACATTCCGCTCTAAGCCGCTAGGAGAAGAAGAACATGTTTACAAAAATTCTGATTGCAAACCGTGGCGAAATCGCTTGCCGCGTCATCGCCACCGCTCACAAGATGGGCATCAAAACCGTGGCCGTTTACTCTGAAGCCGACAAAGAAGCACGTCACGTGCAACTGGCCGACGAAGCTGTGTTGATTGGCCCAGCGGCCTCGCGCGAGTCTTACCTCGTGGCTGACAAAATCATCGCGGCTGCTAAGGCGACTGGCGCTCAAGCCATTCACCCTGGGTACGGCTTCTTGAGTGAAAACGCCGAGTTCTCGAAGCGTTGCGAAGACGAAGGCATTGCCTTCATTGGCCCACGCCACTTCTCAATCTCTGCCATGGGCGACAAGATTGAATCCAAGAAGTTGGCTGGCGCTGCAGGCGTGAACTGCATTCCTGGCTACAACGACGCCATCGACACAGCTGAACAAGCGGTAGAGATTGCCAAAGGCATTGGCTACCCCGTCATGATCAAGGCTTCGGCTGGCGGCGGTGGTAAAGGCTTGCGCGTGGCGTTCAACGACAAGGAAGCGTTTGAAGGCTTCACCTCTTGCCGTAACGAAGCTCGCAACAGCTTTGGCGATGACCGCGTGTTCATCGAGAAGTTTGTCGAAGAGCCTCGCCACATCGAAATTCAAGTGCTGGGCGACAGCCATGGCAACGTGGTGTTCTTGAATGAGCGCGAGTGCTCGATTCAACGCCGTCACCAAAAAGTGATTGAAGAAGCACCATCACCATTCATCAGCGAAGCCACGCGCAAAGCCATGGGCGAGCAAGCGGTGCAGTTGGCCAAGGCGGTGAAATACCAATCCGCAGGTACGGTGGAGTTTGTGGTCGGCAAAGACCAAAGCTTCTACTTCCTCGAGATGAACACACGTCTGCAGGTGGAACACCCTGTGACCGAAGCCATCACAGGTCTCGACTTGGTGGAGCAAATGATTCGCGTGGCAGCAGGTGAAAAACTCACACTGACGCAAGCCGATGTCAAACGCAACGGTTGGGCTATTGAGTGCCGTATCAACGCCGAAGACCCGTTCCGCAACTTCTTGCCTTCGACTGGCCGTTTGGTGCGTTTCCAAACGCCAAAACAAACCATGTTCCAAGGCAACACCGCTGACTTGCTCGGCGTGCGCGTGGACACCGGTGTGCAAGACGGCGGCGAGATTCCGATGTTCTATGACTCGATGATTGCCAAACTCATCGTGCACGGCAAAGACCGCAACGATGCGATTGCCAAAATGCGCGAAGCCTTGAACGGCTTTGTGATTCGCGGCATCAGCTCGAACATCCCATTCCAAGCCGCTTTGTTGGCGCATCCCAAGTTTGTCTCGGGTGACTTCAATACGGGCTTCATTGCTGAGCAATACGCCCACGGCTTCCGCGCCGAAGACGTGCCACACGAAGACCACGATTTCTTGGCTGCCTTGGCTGCGTTTGTGCGTCGCAAATCACGCGAACGTGCCGCAGGTTTGAGCGGCCAGTTGCCTGGCTACGACGTGCAAATTGGTCAAGACTACGCAGTGGTCGAGTTGGGCCAAGGCGGCGACAACCGCTATGTGCAAGTGCATGTGGACGAGTTTGTTGGTAAGCCCGGCGTGGCTCAAATCACCATCGGTGGCAAAACCTACGCGATCGAAAGCAAGTCACGTTTGAACGACATCCGCATCGAAGGCACTTGCAATGGCAAGCCTTTCACAGCACAAGTCGAGCGCGGCACATTGAAAAATCCATTGGCTTTGCAAGTGCAACACAACGGCACACGCACAGAAGCTTTGGTGATGTCACCACGCATGGCCGAGTTGCACAAACTCATGCCATTCAAAGCACCACCAGACTTGAGCAAGTACGTCATTTCTCCAATGCCAGGCTTGTTGGTCGAAGTGTCTGTGACCCCCGGCCAAAAAGTGCAAGCGGGCGAGCGCGTGGCTGTCATCGAAGCGATGAAGATGGAAAACGTGTTGTTTGCAGCCGCAGACGGCGTGGTCAAAAAAGTGGTGGCCGCTAAGGGCGAATCACTGACCGTGGACCAGATGATTGTGGAGTTCGAATAATGGCTCGTCCATTCAAAGTTCTCGGCATTCAACAAATCGCCATCGGCGGCCCTGACAAGGGTCGCTTGAAAAAGCTGTGGGTTGACATGTTTGGCCTCGAAGTCACGGGCACGTTTCAAAGCGAACGCGAGAACGTGGACGAAGACATCTGCGCCATAGGCGTCGGCCCCTTCAAGGTCGAAGTCGATTTGATGCAGCCCATGGACATCGAGAAAAAGCCTGCGGTTCACGCCACGCCGTTGAATCACATTGGGTTGTGGATTGATGACCTGCCCGTGGCAGTGGAATGGCTCACGGCACAAGGTGTGCGCTTTGCACCCGGCGGCATCCGCAAGGGCGCTGCTGGCTTTGACATCACCTTCATGCACCCCAAGGCGAACGACGAGTTTCCCATCGGTGGCGAAGGCGTGTTGATTGAGTTGGTGCAAGCACCACCTGAAGTAGTGAAGGCGTTTGCCGCATTGGCTGCTTAGTCACATGGATGCATGGTGCATTCGCCCATATTTTCTGCCCCAATCAAAAAGCTCGGTCATCACCGAGCTTTTTGATTCAAGTGCGTGCAGCTTGCCGCGCCTTGGCTTTCGCCAACGCCGCTTCGATGATGGTACGTTTACGGTCCACCTCGGTACTTTCCTCTGTGCCTTTGGTGTGTGCTGGCAAGTCAGCTAATTTTTTTACAGCTTTGGCTTGTAGGCGCTGATCGTGTTCCAAGGACTCGCGTTTGAGGCGTGTAGTTCGCTCGTCGTAGCGTTGCCGTGCAAGGTCAGCCAGCTCTTGGGGCCATGAGGCCCAGCCGCTCAGGTTGATGTCGATGGGTTCGAGCGAAATGCAATCCACAGGGCACGCAGGAATGCACAGCTCACAGCCTGTGCAGTAGGGCTCCACCACGGTGTGCATGCGCTTGTTGGCACCTACGATGGCATCGGTTGGGCAGGCCGCGATGCACAGCGTGCAGCCAATGCACCATGCCTCGTCAATGATGGCGATGGTGCGTGGGCCTTCTAAGCCGTTTTCAGGGTTCAGGGGGAGGACTGGCTTACCTGTTAGGACTGCCAGCCGTTCAACGCCTTCTGTGCCGCCTGGAGGGCACTGGTTGATGTCAGCCTCGCCTTGGGCGATGGCCTCGGCGTAGCGCTGACAGTCAGGGTAGCCACAGCGAGTGCATTGCGTTTGTGGCAGGGCGTTGTTGATCTGTTCGACCAGACTCACTTTTTAGCGGTAGCTGTTTTTTTAGTCGCTGCTTTTTTAGCAACGGGCGAGGCTTTCGCTTTCGCAACCACAGGTGCTGCTTTCTTGGCCACAACTTTTGCTTTGGGCTTGACAATCGATTTACCTTGGCCTTTGTTGTGCTCCAAGATGAAGCTCTTGACGTGTGGGTACACCACATCACGCCAGCGACGACCACTGAAAATGCCGTAGTGGCCTGCGCCCTTGGCTTCGAGGTGGTGATGCTCTTGGCGCACGATGCCACTGCACAGCTTGTGGGCGGCTTCTGTTTGGCCAGAGCCAGAGATGTCGTCAAGCTCACCTTCCACGGTCAACAAGGCGGTGGTGCGGATGTCTTGTGGGCGAACCAGTTCTAGCTTGCCTTCTGGGTTTTTAATTTCCCAAGTGCCTCGCACCAGTTTGAAGTCTTGGAATACCGTATTGATGGTTTCCAAGTAGTAATCAGCGTCCATGTCGAGCACGGCGTTGTATTCGTCATAGAAATCGCGGTGTGAGTCGACGCTGGAGTTGTCACCCTTGATCAAGTCTTTGAAGTAGTCGTAATGGCTCTTCAAATGGCGATCCGGGTTCATGGCCACAAAGCCAGTGTGCTGCAAAAAGCCTGGATACACGCGACGGCCTGCACCTGGGAAGTTGTCTGGCACGCGGTAAATCACGTTGTTCTCAAACCAGCTGTGGCTCTTGTTCATCGCCAAATTGTTCACCGCTGTGGGTGATTTGGTGGCGTCAATCGGGCCGCCCATCATGGTCATGGTGATGGGGGTCTTCTCGCCACGGCTGGCCATGAGTGATACGGCAGCCAAGACGGGCACGGTTGGCTGGCACACGCTCATGATGTGGCAGTTGCCGTATTTGCTTTGCAAATCACGGATGAACTCTTGCACATAGTTCACGTAGTCGTCGAGGTGAAATTCACCCTCGCTCAGTGGCACCAAGCGTGCATTTTTCCAGTCGGTGATGTAGACCTTGTGGTCTTTGAGCATGGTTTTGACTGTGTCGCGCAGCAAGGTGGCGTAGTGGCCAGATAAGGGGGCCACGATCAGCACCACAGGTTGTGCTTTGAGTTTTGTCAGTGTGGCTGCGTCATCGGTGAAGCGTTTGAAACGGCGCAGTTCACAAAACGGCTTGTCCATCTCGATGCGTTCGTGGATAGCAACTTCAGTGCCTTCAACTTCAACGGATTTGATGCCAAACGCTGGCTTTTCGTAGTCCTTGCCCAAGCGGTACAGCAAGTCATAACCGGCAGACACGCGCTGTGCCATCGGGTTTTGAGAAATCGGAGAGTTGGTTTGGCCGTAAAGTTTGGAAGCAGCCTGAGCAAAGTCTGCGAACGGCTCCATGAGGCTACGTTGCGTTTCGAAGATTTGGTAAAGCATGTGGTCAGGGTCTCAATAATGTTGCAGTGCAATATAGCAGCTGTTACTTGGTTGAAAATGGAGTCTGTCCCCCAATCTGCGTCATTCAAGCACTCGCTAAGGCTAATTGTGAATTCATACATAAATATTACACGCATGCCGGTTCTGTTTGTCGGCCATGGCAGCCCCATGAACGTGATCGAGGACAGCCCTTATCGCCGCGCATGGCAAGACTTGGGCGCCCAGTTTGGTGTGCATTGGCCCAAGCCCAAACTCATTTTGTGTATCTCGGCCCACTGGATCACTGAAGGCTGGTGGATGACGGGCATGGCCCAACCCAAAACCATTCACGACTTTGGCGGTTTTCCACAAGAACTGTTCGACCAGCAATACCCCGCACCCGGTGCGCCTGAGTGGGCTTCACAAACAGCACAGCAGCTGCGTCAGCCCAACAGCGGCCACCCCGTGGGCGTGGATCTGAGCGCTTGGGGCTTAGACCACGGCGCGTGGGGTGTACTCAAGCCCATGTTTCCTGAGGCAGATATTCCGGTGGTGCAACTGAGCATCGACTACCACCGCCCAGCCTCTGAGCATTTCGCTTTGGGCCAACAGTTACGTGCCTTGCGTGAGCAGGGCGTACTCATTTTGGCCAGCGGCAACACCGTGCACAACCTGCGCACCATGAACCGTTCAGCCGCTGACAACCAAGCCTATGACTGGGCGATTGAGTTTGACCAATGGGTGGCTCAGCAAATTACCTCTGGCCACCTAGAGGCGCTGGTTGACTTTCAAGACCAAGGTGAGATAGCGAAGATGTCTCACCCCAGCTACGACCACTTCTTGCCTTTGCTCTACGCTGCAGGCGCGGTAGAAGCGGGTGAGTCGGTTGAGTTTTTCAACGAGGGCTATCAGTTCGCTTCGATTGCTATGCGCTCGGTCATTTGGGGTTAAGCAGAGTTCCGTCGAGCGGGCTGCGCTCACTAGCACTGAGGTGCATATGCAAATGAAAAAAGGGCCTGTGAAGGCCCTTTTTCTTGGCTGCACGAAGTGCGTGCAATCGGTGTGCTGTTACATCACTTTCGCAATAGCTTGGCACACGTAGTCGATGTTTTTGCTGTTCAACGCAGCCACGCACATGCGGCCTGTGTCGGTGCCGTACACACCAAACTCAGAACGCAAGCGAACCATTTGGTCCTTGCTCAAACCTGAGTAGCTGAACATGCCGATTTGTGTGGTGATGAAGCTCATGTCTTGCTTCACGCCAGCGGCTTTGAGACCGTCGACCAAGGTTTGACGCATGGCTTTGATGCGCACGCGCATTTCGCCCAATTCTTTTTCCCATAAAGCGCGCAGCTCTGGGTTGTTTAACACCGCAGCCACCACCGCACCGCCGTGGATAGGTGGGTTGGAGTAGTTGGTGCGAATCACGATTTTGAGTTGAGACAACACGCGGCTGCATTCTTCTTTGTCAGCGCATAACACGCTCAAAGCACCCACTCGCTCGCCATACAAGCTGAAGCTTTTAGAGAATGAAGTGGACACAAAGAAGTTCAGGCCAGCGGCCACGAATTTTTGAATCACAGCGCCGTCTTCGGCAATGCCGTGGCCAAAGCCTTGGTAGGCCATGTCCAAGAATGCAGTGAGGTTTTTAGCCTTGACCACGGCCACCACTTGGTCCCATTGGGCCGCAGTGATGTCGTAGCCGGTTGGGTTGTGGCAGCAGGCGTGCAACACCACCACGGTGCCTGCAGCGGCCGCGTTGAGTGAGGCCAACATGCCTTCAAAGTTCACGCCGCGTTTTTCAGCGTCGTAATAAGCGTAGGTGTCGACCTTGAAACCGGCGTTGGTGAACAAAGCGCGGTGGTTTTCCCAGCTGGGGTCAGAAATCAACACGGTGGCGTTGGGGTTCAAGCGCTTCAAGAAGTCTGCGCCGATTTTCAAGCCCCCTGTGCCGCCAATGCCTTGCACTGTGGCCACGCGGCCAGAGGTGACGGGCTCAGAGTCAGCACCGAAGACCAAGCCTTTGACGGCGGCGTCGTATGCCACGATGCCGTCGATAGGCAAGTAGCCGCGTGCAGTGGGCGTGGCCATCATGGTTTTTTCTGCGGCTTGCACGCATTGCAACAGGGGCAGTTTGCCGTTGTCGTCGAAGTACACACCCACGCCGAGGTTGACCTTGTTGGGGTTGGTGTCGGCGTTGTATTGCTCGTTGAGACCCAAGATAGGGTCGCGGGGTGCCATTTCGACAGCGGTAAACATTGACATCGTCAGTCCTTGATCACGGATAAAGAGGGGAGCTTAGGTAAACAGTCGCAGTCTGCGGTAGGCTTGCGTGTTCGGCCCTAATTTTAAGGGTCAACCCGTATGGTTTTTCAAATCATGCGTTTTTTTCGAGCCATACCGTTTGCACCACCATGTCTGACACCGCAGAAACACTTCCTGACGCATCGCTAGCCGCCACAGAAGCGCCAGAACAGCCAAAGGGCACGATGGTCAGCTACCCAGGCTCGCCGTTTGAGTTGTTTCAGCCGTACCCACCTGCGGGCGACCAGCCCACGGCCATTGCCCAATTGGTGGAAGGGGTGAACGATGGCGAGGTGTTTCAAACCCTGTTGGGTGTGACGGGCTCGGGCAAAACCTTCACCATGGCCAACGTCATTGCCCAGCTGGGACGTCCCGCCATCATCTTTGCGCCCAACAAAACCTTGGCCGCGCAGTTGTACAGCGAGTTTCGTGAGTTCTTCCCCAACAACGCAGTGGAGTATTTCGTCAGCTATTACGACTACTACCAGCCCGAGGCCTATGTGCCCCAGCGCGATTTGTTCATTGAAAAAGACAGCGCCATCAACGAGCACATCGAGCAAATGCGTTTGAGCTGCACCAAGAGCATCTTGGAGCGCCGTGATGTGATCGTGGTGGCCACGGTGTCGGCCATCTACGGTATTGGTGAGCCCGAGAGCTACCACCAGATGATCATGACGCTGCGTGCTGGCGACAAAGTGGGCCAGCGCGATGCCATCGCCCAGCTGGTGCGCATGCAGTACGAGCGCAACGACCAAGACTTTTCACGCGGCAAATTCCGCGTGCGTGGCGACACGATTGATGTGTTTCCCGCTGAACACTCCGAGCTGGCGATTCGCATTGAGTTGTTTGATGACGAAATTGAAAGCTTGCAACTGTTTGACCCACTCACGGGCCGCATTCGCCAAAAGATTCCGCGCTTCACGATTTACCCTTCCAGCCACTATGTCACGCCGCGTGACCGCGTGTTGGCAGCCGTAGAAACCATCAAGGTGGAGTTGGCCGACCGTTTGAAAGAGCTGGTGGGCATGAACAAACTGGTCGAAGCGCAGCGCTTAGAGCAACGCACACGCTTTGACCTTGAGATGCTCAGCGAAGTCGGCCACTGCAAAGGCATTGAGAACTACACCCGCCATTTGTCGGGCGCACCTCCTGGTGCGCCGCCCAGTACCTTGACTGATTACATGCCCAAAGACTCGGTGATGTTCTTGGACGAAAGCCACGTCATGATTGGCCAGCTTGGCGGCATGTACAACGGAGACCGTGCGCGTAAGACCACGCTGGTGGAATACGGTTTCCGTTTGCCCAGCGCCTTGGATAACCGCCCTCTCAAGCTGGAAGAGTTTGAAAAGCGCATGCGCCAAGTGGTGTTTGTGTCGGCCACGCCCGCTGACTATGAAAAGACCCACGCCAGCAAAGTGGTGGAGCAGTTGGTGCGCCCCACAGGCTTGGTCGATCCTTTGGTGGAAGTGCGCCCAGCCACGCACCAAGTGGACGATGTGTTGCAAGAAATTCGTATTCGGGTCGAGTTGAACGAGCGTGTGCTCATCACCACGCTGACCAAGCGCATGGCCGAACAGCTGACCGATTACTTGACCGACAACGGTGTGAAGGTGCGCTACATCCACAGCGATGTGGACACGGTGGAGCGCGTGGAGATCTTGCGCGACTTGCGCTTGGGCACTTTTGATGTGCTGGTGGGCATCAACTTGCTGCGCGAAGGCATTGACTTGCCAGAGGTGTCGCTGGTGGCCATTCTGGATGCCGACAAAGAGGGCTTCTTGCGCTCAGAGCGCAGCTTGATTCAAACCATTGGCCGTGCAGCGCGTAACCTGAGTGGCAAAGCCATTCTTTATGCCGACCGCATGACCGAGTCGATGAAAAAAGCGATTGGCGAAACCGAGCGTCGCCGCACCAAGCAAATCGCGCACAACCTCGAGATGGGCATCACCCCTCGTGGTGTGTTCAAGCAAGTGCGCGATTTGATCGATGGTGTTTACAGCGAGAAGGCGGGCAAAGAAGCCCAAGAACGCGAGATCCAACGCGCCGCCATCGAAGACATGAGCGAACGCGACGTGGCCAAAGAAATCAAACGTCTAGAGAAGTTGATGATGGAACACGCCCGCAACCTCGAGTTCGAAAACGCTGCCCGTGTGCGTGACCAACTGGCCACCTTGCGCGAGCAAGCTTTTGGTGGGGCAGGGCACGACAACGTGGCTGTGCTGGCGCAAAAAGCCTGACCGCCAACCCTTGGGCCTTGTCATCGACAAATAGGGTTATTCGCTGAGTACCCGAGCAAATCCGTGGGGATTAAGCTATACTTGACCTAATTAGTCGACAAAGCCCAAACCTGAAGGAGCTTGCCATGCGTCTCACCACTAAAGGCCGTTTTGCGGTCACTGCCATGATCGATTTGGCCCTGCGTCAAAACAGCGGCCCCGTCACATTGGCTGCCATCAGTCAGCGTCAACAAATCTCGTTGTCTTACCTCGAGCAGCTCTTTGGCAAACTGCGTCGCCATGACTTGGTGGAATCCACCCGTGGCCCCGGTGGCGGCTATTCGCTGGGTCGCAAAGCTGCCGACATCACCGTGGCCGACATCATCTTGTCGGTGGACGAACCCATCGACGCCACCCACTGCGGCGGCAAAGAAAACTGTTTGGGTGAAACTGGCCGTTGCATGACGCACGAGCTGTGGGCTTCACTCAACCAACGCATGGTCGAGTTTTTGGACTCCGTTTCCCTGCAAAAGTTGGTGGATGAACAAATCGCCAAGGGCGTTGAGATTGAAAACAAACCCACTTTGAAGCGAGCCATCCAGCCCATGCCCGTGGTGAAACCCATTCGCGTCAATGCACCCAACTCGGTGTTCGCTTTAGGCAACGCATTTGCCAAGCCTTAAGTCGCAAAAACTCTCACACCTATTTAATTTTTTGATTGACCCATCATGGACATGACACCCCATTTCCCCATTTACCTCGACTACGGCGCGACCAATCCGTGCGACCCACGCGTGGTGGACGCCATGATTCCTTGGTTGCGCGAGCACTTTGGCAACCCCGCTTCTCGCAGCCACGCATGGGGCTGGGAAGCCGAAGCCGCTGTTGAAAAAGCCCGTGAAGACGTGGCCGCACTCATTGGCGCTGACCCACGTGAAATCGTGTGGACTTCTGGAGCGACTGAATCCAACAACCTCGCCATCAAAGGCGCTGCGCATTTCTACAAGTCCAAGGGCAAGCATCTCATCACGGTGAAGACCGAGCACAAAGCCGTGCTTGACACCATGCGTGAACTCGAGCGTCAAGGCTTTGAGGTGACTTACTTGGACGTGCAAGAAGACGGCATGCTGAGCATGGACGCGCTCAAAGCGGCCATTCGCCCCGATACCATTTTGATCAGCGTGATGTTCGTGAACAACGAAATCGGCGTGATCCAAGACATCGCTGGCATTGGTGCGATGTGCCGTGAAAAAGGCATCATCTTCCACGTGGATGCTGCACAAGCCACCGGTAAAGTTGAGATCGATTTGGCCACCTTACCTGTCGACTTGATGAGCTTGGCTTCACACAAAACCTATGGCCCCAAGGGTATTGGTGCCTTGTATGTGCGTCGCAAACCTCGCGTGCGCTTGGAAGCGCAAATGCACGGTGGTGGCCACGAGCGCGGCATGCGCAGCGGTACGTTGCCAACGCACCAGTGCGTGGGCATGGGCGAAGCATTCCGCATTGCCAAAGAAGACATGGCCAAAGACTTGGCCAAAGCCAAAGCTTTGCAAAAGCGTTTGCTCGATGGTTTCAAAGACATGGAGCAAGTCTTCATCAACGGCAACATGGAACACCGTGTGCCCCACAACTTGAACATCAGTTTCAACTATGTGGAAGGCGAGTCACTCATCATGGGTATCAAGGGCTTGGCGGTGTCGTCGGGTTCTGCTTGTACCTCGGCCAGCTTAGAGCCCAGCTATGTGTTGCGTGCCTTGGGCCGTAGCGATGAGTTGGCACACAGCAGCTTGCGCATGACGATTGGTCGTTTCAGCACCGAAGAAGAAATTGACTACGCCATCGAAACCATTCGCCTCAACGTGGCCAAGCTGCGTGAACTGAGCCCCTTGTGGGACATGTACAAAGAAGGCATCGACATCAGCACCATCCAATGGGCTGCGCATTAATTTAGGAGATTCACCATGGCTTATTCTGAAAAAGTGGTTGACCACTACGAAAACCCCCGCAACGTTGGCTCCTTTGACAAGGGCGACGACTCTGTGGGCACCGGCATGGTGGGCGCGCCCGCTTGCGGCGACGTGATGAAGTTGCAAATCAAAGTCAACCCAACAACGGGCGTGATTGAAGATGCACGTTTCAAAACCTACGGTTGCGGCTCTGCCATCGCTTCTAGCTCACTCGTGACCGAGTGGGTCAAGGGCAAAACCTTGGACGAAGCAGCAGCTTTGAAGAACAGCGAAATCGCTGAAGAGCTGGCGCTTCCCCCTGTGAAAATTCACTGCTCCATCTTGGCGGAAGACGCCATCAAAGCGGCTGTGGATGATTACAAAAAGAAACACGCTGCGGCGTAACGTTATGCCCCCACGCTCATCATTTCATGTATTCGCTGCCCCCCAAGGGGGCTGGTCCTCCTTTGAGGCGGCTCTGCAGGAGGCCCGCTAAATGGCGATCACACTGACTGAAGCCGCGGCACGACACGTGACCCGCTACCTTGCCAAACGTGGCAAGGGCTTGGGCGTGCGCTTGGGCGTCAAGACCACGGGTTGCTCTGGCTTGGCTTACAAGTTGGAGTACGTGGACGAGCAAGAACCTGAAGACGTGATCTTTGAAGACCACGGTGTGAAGGTGTTGATCGACCCCAAGAGCTTGGCCTACATCGACGGCACGCAGCTCGACTTTGTGCGCGAAGGCCTGAACGAGGGTTTCAAGTTTTTGAACCCGAACGAACGTGACCGTTGCGGTTGCGGCGAATCGTTCCGTATCTAAAGCGAGGCGTGACGTGAGCGAACCGGCCAAGCCGTTGTCGGCCCAGCTCGCGGTCAGCGACTTTGAACTCTTCGGCGTACCCGCGCAATTTGCACAAGACCGCGCTCATCTCGATGCGCGTTGGAAAGACTTGCAACGCGAAGCCCATCCCGACAAATTTGCCTCTCAAGGCACCGCCGCGCAACGGGTGGCCATGCAGTGGTCTGTGCGTATCAACGAGGCCTACCAACGCCTCAAAGACCCGATGCGCCGCGCCGCCTATTTGTGCGAATTGGGCGGCGCACCCATTCAAGCCGAGAACAACACCGCCATGCCCGCTGCATTTTTGATGCAGCACATGGAATGGCGTGAAGCCATGGATGATGCCACGGATGTGGCCGCGCTTGAAGCCTTGTTTGACGAAGTGCAGCAAGCCCACAAAACAGCCTTGCAGCAATGCGCCCAGCTCATCGACGCCGCACACGACCTGCCCGCTGCCGCGCAGCAGGTGAGGGGGCTGATGTTCATCGAGAAGTTTTTGCACGACATCGAAGCCCGAATTGACCAACTAGACGCCTCCTGAAAGCGACAATACACACCTATGGCGTTGTTACAAATTTCCGAACCTGGCCAAGCCCCAGACCCACACCAGCGACGTATCGCGGTGGGCATTGACTTGGGCACCACCCATTCGCTTGTGGCCTCCATGCGCAACGGCTTTGCCGAGTGCTTGCCCGATGCAGAAGGTCATGTCATCTTGCCGTCGGCGGTGCGTTACCTTGAGAACGATGGCCGTCAAATTGGCCGCGCTGCATTGGCTTCGCAAGCCGAAGACCCACAAAACACGCTGGTGTCTGTCAAGCGCTTCATGGGCCGTGGCGTGGCTGACATTGTCAACCGCGACCAGCTGCCCTATGTGTTTGTAGACAAGCCCGGCATGTTGGCCATTCAAACCCGTGTGGGTGAGAAGTCGCCCGTTGAGGTGAGCGCCGAAATTTTGGCCACCTTGCGCTTCCGTGCCGAAGATACATTCAACGACGATTTGTACGGTGCGGTCATCACCGTGCCCGCGTACTTTGACGATGCCCAACGCCAAGCCACCAAAGATGCCGCGCAGCTCGCCGGCATCAACGTGCTGCGCCTCATCAACGAACCCACAGCTGCAGCCATTGCCTACGGTTTAGACCAAGCCAGCGAAGGCGTTTACGCCGTGTACGACCTCGGGGGTGGCACGTTTGACATCTCTGTGCTGCGTTTGACACGCGGTGTGTTTGAAGTGTTGGCCACCGGTGGTGATTCCGCTTTGGGCGGTGACGATTACGACCGCGCTTTGGTCGATTGGGTGCAAACCCAAACCAGCTGCGTCATTGCGACACCGGCTGATAAATCGAATGTGTTGGTGGCTGCGCGTGCTTGCAAAGAAGCGTTGTCTGCAGCTGATAGCGCCACGTTTGACGTGGCCTTGTCGAGCGGTGCATTGCGCCACACCGTCACACGCGCCGAGTTTGAAGCTGCTACTGCAGCTTTGACCCAGCGCACCTTGTCTGCTGTGCGCAAAGCTTTGCGCGATGCCAAGCTCAGCAAAGATGTCATTCAAGGCGTGGTCATGGTCGGCGGCTCCACCCGCATGCCGCAAGTGCAGCAAGCCGTGGCTGATCTGTTGGGCTGCGCACCGCTGAACAACCTCAACCCAGACGAAGTGGTGGCGCTTGGTGCTGCCATTCAAGCCAACCAACTCGCAGGCAATAACCCCGATGGCGAGTTGCTGTTGTTGGACGTAATTCCTTTGTCGCTCGGCATTGAAACCATGGGCGGTTTGGTGGAGCGCATCGTGCCGCGCAACCAAACCATTCCCACCGCGATGGCGCAAGACTTCACCACTTACCAAGATGGTCAAACCGCTTTGGCTTTGCATGTGGTGCAGGGCGAGCGTGACATGGTGGCCGATTGCCGCAGCTTGGCCCGCTTTGAGCTGCGCGGTATTCCACCCATGGCCGCAGGCGCTGCGCGCATTCGTGTGACCTTCACGGTCGATGCCGATGGCATGGTGAGCGTGGGCGCGTTAGAGCAGCTCAGCGGCGTCACAGCCAACATCACGGTCAAACCATCGTATGGTTTGTCTGACGATCAAATTGCAGCCATGCTGCAAGACAGTTTTAAAACTGCCGAGCAAGACATCAAGGCACGTGCTTTGGTCGAAGCCCGCGTAGACGCCGACCGCATGTGGCTGGCCACGCAAAGTGCTTTGCAAGCCGATGGCGATTTGCTGTCAACCGAAGACCGCACACGCATCGACGCGTTGATGGCAGCCACGCTCGATGCTAAAAAGCTAGAAGACGCAGCTGCCATTGAAGCCATCACCGAAGCACTGGCCAAAGGCACAGAAGCTTTCGCCGCCCAACGCATGAACCGAGGCATTCAACACGCCTTGGCCGGACAAAACATCGAGAACATCTAAATGCCCATCATCAAAATCTTGCCCCACGCCGAACTCTGCCCGCAGGGCGCAGAGCTGCAAGCCGCTGCTGGTAGCACCATCTGCGAAGTGCTGTTGGAGCACTACATCAACATTGAACACGCCTGCGACATGAGCTGCGCTTGCACCACCTGCCACGTCATCGTGCGCGAGGGGTTCAAGTCACTCAACGAAGCCGATGAAAATGAAGACGATTTGCTTGACCGCGCTTGGGGCTTGGAGCCCAACTCACGCCTAAGCTGCCAAGCTATCGTGGCCCAGCAAAACTTGGTGGTGGAGATTCCAAAGTACACCATCAACCACGCCAAAGAAAACCACTGACCATGCGCCAGATTTTTCTAGACACCGAAACCACAGGCCTGTCGGCCGACAACGGCGACCGCGTCATTGAGATCGGTTGTGTTGAGCTGCTGCACCGCAAGCTCACGGGCAACAACTTGCATTTCTATTTGAACCCTGAGCGTGACAGCCATGAAGACGCCTTGCGCGTTCACGGCATCACCAATGAGTTCTTGAAAGACAAGCCAAAGTTCGCCGAAGTGGTCGACCAGTTTCTGGAATACATCGAAGGCGCAGAAGTCATCATTCACAACGCGCCTTTTGACGTGGGCTTTTTGAACAAAGAGCTAGAGCTGCAAGGTCACAAACCTTTCACCAGCTATGTGGATGGCATCACCGACACCTTGGTGATGGCCAAAGAAATGTTCCCAGGCAAGCGCAACTCGCTTGACTCCTTGTGTGACCGCTTAGAGGTCGACAACTCTGGCCGTACATTGCACGGCGCCTTGCTTGATGCCGAGCTGTTGGCCGATGTGTACATCAACATGACGCGTGGCCAAGATGCCTTGCTCATGGAGGTGGAGAGCAACGACGAACAAACCCGCACCACCGAGCGCGTGGACCTGCGCAGCTACCAGCTGCCCGTGATTGCCGCGAGTGAAGCAGAGATGACGCAACACGACGATGTGCTGGCTCAGTTGGATAAATCGAGTGGCGGAAAAACTGTTTGGCGAAATCTGGAAAATTCTGTGGCATAATTACGGTCTTTCCAGAGATGGAAAACGGTAAAGATGGGCGATTAGCTCAGGGGTAGAGCACCACATTCACACTGTGGGGGTCGCAAGTTCGAAACTTGCATCGCCCACCATCTTTACTAAATCAATCGCTTCTCAAAAGCACATGTCAAAGGTTCCGCAAGGAGCCTTTTTCGTTTCTGCTGCACCTTCATCCCCCTTGTATTTCTGCTGATGACGCCCATCTAGGCATCATGTGAATCGTCACATCGGTGTTGCACAATGCAACGCCACTGAGGTGTTCAGATTGGATTGAAAGGTATTGCATGTTGTCTCGATTGTTGAAATCTGTTGTTGCGGGTGTATTCGTTTTGGCCGCGAGTCTGGCTTTGGCGTTGCCCACGCCCAAAGAGATTGAAGCAGCTGTGACTGCGGGGCAATACACGCAAGCTGAAACGATGCTGCGCGAGGTGTTGCAAGATAAACCGCAAAGTGCCAAAGCGCATTACGAACTTGGTCAAGTCTTGGCGCATGTGCACCGTTACAAAGAAGCACAAACCGAATTGCAAAAAGCCAAAGACATTGACCCTTCTTTGAAGTTCGCGACCAGCCCCGAAAAATTCCATGCCGTGTTGGCCAAAGTCAATGACTTGGCTGCTGCGCCCACATCCTCCGTGGTGATGGAGCCCTCAGTCGCGCCCGGTACGCACGCGGCTACCAAGGCTGTACCTGAAGCTTCTGCTAACGGCGCTGGCTCATCCTTGACGTACGTATGGTTGGCGATTGCAGGCTTGGTGGTGCTGGGTCTGTGGCTGCGCCGCTCTGCTAGCTATGCCGCTGGCAACGCTAATGCAACCGCATATGCACCAGCAACAACACCCATGGGTACAGCGCCCGCACAGCGTGGTTTTGGCGCACAGTTCACACCCAATGCGGCGCCTGCTGGGTATGCGCCTCAAGGTTATGGCCCTCAGGGGTACGCACAGCCCGCCAGCGGTGGCTCTACCATGACGGGTGCTGTGGTGGGGGGCTTAGCAGGCGTGGCTGCAGGCTATGCCTTGTCCAAAGCCTTAGAGGGTGATCACCATACTGCTGCACCTGCACCTGCATCTACGGGTGCATCACCCATGACAGACAACGGCGGCTACGTGCCTTTTGACACATCCCCTCAACCAGACCTTGGCGGATTCGATGCTGGTTCTGGCAGCGATTGGGACAGCGCTGATTCAGGTGGCTCTGGCGATGACAGCTGGTAATTGCAGGTCAGCCAGTCGCTAACAGGGCCTGAGACACCACGTCTTGCGTGAGCTTCATGGCTGCTTTGTGCGTGGCCGTCATGGGGCGGCGTGCTGACCACACCAGCATGAGCTGGCTCATGAGCTTGGGTTTTTCCACGCGATGGGTGGTGAAGTCTTCGGGCTTGGCAAAGTTGCTCAGGGTGTAGGCGGGCAACACGGCATAGCCCATGCCTTCTTTGACCAACTCCAAAATCGCGTTCAAGCCGTCAATCTCCAGCACGATGTTGGGCTTGCAGTTGAGTCGCAGCATTTCGGTGTCAATCAACAAACGAAAGGCATTGGGTCGGCTCGGTGCGATCAGGGGTAGCTTGGCTAACTCTGAGAGTTGGACCACGGTTTTGAGTGTTGTATCAGTCGAAAGAGGCTTGCTCTTTTTGCCAGCAATCAATACCAAGGTGTCCTCATGCAGCACCGTCATATCCAGATCAGGGGAGGGCGCAGGGTTGTAGAGCACAGCCATGTCGAGACGGCCTGCACGCAAACTCTCCACCATCAACACCGAGAAGCCCTCGGTGAGCGACAGCTGCGCATGAGGCAGTGTTTTACGAAATGCCATGGTCAATGGCACGGTTACCAGCTTCGAAAGGCTAGGGGGTAAACCAATGGACACACGCCCCGCCAAAGCACCGCGCACAGAGCCCAACTCTTCTTGGGCGACCGCCACTTGGTGCAAGATGCCCCGCCCGTGTTCGAGCATGACCAAGCCAGCTTCGGTCACTGTCACGCCGCGGCCATTGCGCATCAACAAGTTTTGATGCAACTCCACTTCCAACTGGCGCACATGGCGGCTCAGAAGGGGTTGTGGAATGTTCAAGGCCTGCGCCGCTTTGGTGAAGCTGCCCAACTCGGCTACGCGCACAAATGATTCGATTTGTTTGAGTTCCATGAAATTCTTGAATTTGAATAACCTATTGTCCGTTATTTAAAAACGTTATAGCAGCTAGTTGCTGATTTGAAGCGTATTTCTGGGGTAAATCTCTAGAATCATTCACATGCAAACATCTTCTTCATCACTTGTGCTGCGCGGTATTTCGTCCATGGCCACCAAGGCTTTGTTGGCCGATTTGACGCAGGCTTACCTTGCGCAAACCGGTGTGTCGGTGCAGATCGAATCTGTGGGCGGTGTGGATGCCGCCAAACGCGTGCAAGCGGGTGAAGCATTTGACATGGTGCTCTTGGCCTCAGATGCGATTGATAAGTTGATTGCCTCGGGCCATGTGCAAACTGGCTCGCGCTGCGACTGGGTACGTTCGCCTGTGGCGGTGGCCGTTCAAGCAGGTGCTGCGCGTCCTGACTTGAGTAACGAAGCAGCCTTGAAAGCGACGGTGTTGGCCAGTCCGACGCTCAGCTACTCCACAGGCCCAAGTGGCGTGTACCTTGAAAAACTCTTTGAGCGTTGGGGCATCGCCGACGAGGTGAAGGCCCGCATCGTTGTGCCGCCACCGGGCACGCCAGTGGGTGCGTTGGTGGCGAGTGGCAAAGCAGCTTTGGGTTTTCAACAGTTGAGCGAGCTCATCGCCTTGCCCGGCATTGATGTGTTGGGCACCTTGCCTACGGATGTGGCGTTCATCACCACGTTCTCGTCGGGTATTCCAGCCGTCATCGCGGGTGACGTCACACGCATGGCAGCGGTGCAATCGTTTTTACAGTTCTTGGCTTCGGCTGGCGTGGAAGACGTCAAGCGCAAGCAAGGCATGGACTGGCTTTAATTTTCAAATTTCATTCTGTAAGGGGTATTCATGTCTCTCATCATTGACGTCCACGGTCACTACACCACAGCGCCTAAAGCATTAGAAGAATGGCGCAACAAACAAATCGCTGGCATCAAAGACCCAGCGTCTATGCCCAAAGTGTCTGACTTAAAAATCAGCGACGACGAGTTGCGCGAAACCATTGAGACCAACCAACTCGCGAAGATGAAAGAGCGTGGCTCTGACATCACCATCTTCAGCCCACGTGCCAGTTTCATGGCCCACCACATTGGCGATTTCCAAGTGTCATCCACTTGGGCGGCCATCTGTAACGAGCTGTGCTTCCGCGTGGCTGAGTTGTTCCCCAACAACTTCGTGCCTGCGGCCATGCTGCCCCAGTCGCCAGGTGTCGACCCCGCCACATGCATTCCTGAACTCGTGAAGTGTGTGGAGCAATACGGCAACGTGGGCATCAACCTCAACCCCGATCCATCCGGTGGCCACTGGACATCGCCACCTTTGAGCGACAAGTCTTGGTACCCCATCTACGAAAAGATGGTCGAGTACGACATTCCCGCCATGATTCACGTGTCGACCAGCTGTAACGGCTGCTTCCACACCACGGGCGCGCATTACTTGAATGCGGACACAACTGCCTTTATGCAGTGCTTAACTTCTGACCTGTTCAAAGATTTCCCCACTTTGAAGTTCTTGATTCCGCATGGCGGCGGCGCAGTGCCTTACCACTGGGGCCGTTTCCGTGGTTTGGCGCAAGAGCTGAAAAAGCCTTTGCTCACAGAGCACTTGCTCAACAACATTTACTTCGATACCTGCGTGTACCACCAGCCTGGCATCGACTTGTTGACCAAAGTGATTCCGGTCAAAAACATCATGTTCGCTTCCGAGATGATTGGTGCGGTGCGCGGTATCGACCCAGAAACTGGCCACTACTTTGATGACACCAAGCGCTACATCGAGTCCACGCTCAACCTCAATGCCGACGAGCGCCATCAGGTTTACGAAGGCAATGCACGTCGCGTGTTCTCACGCTTGGACACCAAGCTCAAGTCGCAAGGCCGTTAATTCATTCTCAGGAGATTTCATATGTACGAACTCGGCGTTGTGTACCGCAACATCAACCGCGCAGACCGCGCAGCAGCAGACGGCTTGGCCGCTTTGGGCTCTGCCACGGTGCACGAAGCCATGGGCCGTGTGGGCTTGCTCAAGCCCTACATGCGTCCCATCTACCCAGGCGCACAAGTGTCGGGCACCGCAGTGACTGTGCTCTTGCACCCCGGCGACAACTGGATGATGCATGTGGCCGCTGAACAAATTCAACCCGGCGACATCGTGGTCGCTGCCATCACGGCTGAGTGCACCGATGGCTACTTTGGTGATTTGTTGGCCACATCATTCCAAGCACGTGGTGCACGTGCCCTCATCATCGACGCCGGTGTGCGCGATGTGAAAGAGCTGCAACGCATGAACTTCCCTGTGTGGAGCAAAGCCATCAGCAGCAAAGGCACCATCAAGGCCACCATTGGCTCCGTCAATATCCCCGTGGTGTGTGCTGGCATGTTGGTCACACCCGGTGACGTGATCGTGGCGGATGATGACGGCGTGGTGTGTGTGCCTGCCGCACGTGCTGTAGAAACTTTGGCTGCTGCACAAAAACGCGAGAGCTTTGAAGGTGAGAAGCGCGACAAATTGGCTTCTGGCATCCTGGGCCTTGACATGTACAAAATGCGCGAGCCCTTGGCAGCTGCTGGCCTAAAGTACATCGATTAATTTCGATGACTTTCCCGACTGAATCATGACTGACTGCTCGAAACGCCATTGGTTGATTGCCACTGCAATGGCGGCCTTGGCTGTGTGCGTTACAACCGCACACGCCCAAGACTTCCCCACCAAACCCGTGCGTATCCTCACACCGTTTCCTGTGGGTAGCGGGCCAGAGGGCTTGCTGCGTTTGGTCGCGGAAAAGTTGTCCCGCACATGGGGCAAGCCGGTGGTGGTTGAAAACAAGCCAGGCGGTAATGGGTTCATCGCCATTGATACGTTCAAGCGTGGCGCGACCGATGGTCATGACTTGATTCAATTGGATGGTGTGCATCTGTCGGCCTATCCACATTTGTTTAAGAAGTTGCCGTATGACGCGAAAGCCGACTTTGAGCCTTTGTTGCCGCTGTTCAAAACATATTTCTTTTTGGCGGTTGCCACTGACAGCAAATACAAAACAGTGGCCGATCTGATGGCAGATGCCAAAGCCAATCCAGGCAAACTCAACTACGGCTCTTGGTCAGTGGGCAATCCGGTTCATCTTGGTTCGGCATTGTTCGAGTCGGTCACTGGCACAGACATGCAGCATGTGATTTACAAAGAAACCAGCATGCTCTACAGCGGTGTAGCCACAGGTGAGTTGTCATTCGCCCTGGGTACCAATGCCACGGTAGGGGCTATGTACCGCGCAGGTAAGGTGCGTTACTTGGCGGTGGCAGCGCCCAAGCGCGTGAGTGGATTTTCCAATGTGCCAACGATGGGTGAGTCTGGAGGCCCACAAGGTTTCGAAGTGAGTGGCTGGACCACCATTGCTGCGCCACGCGGCTTGCCCAAAGTACTCACAGACAAGATTCAACGCGACATCGAAAAAGCTTTGGCAGAACCTGATGTGCGTGAGAAGTTTGCGTCATTCGCCTATGAGCCTTTCTTGGTCAGTCGTGAGCAGTTCAACGCGTACATCCAAACAGAGTCCAACCGTTTTGGCGCGATCATCAAAAAAGCGCAAGTGTCCTTAGATTGAAAACGAGGAGTCCCCCATGTTGAAACGCGTAATTCTGATTTTGTGGATGTCTTGTGTGGCGACGTTGTCGTTCGCACAAAACTATCCAAGTAAACCCATCAAGGTGGTAATCGGTTATGCCGCAGGCGGGGCGGTGGATGTGGTAGCGCGCACCATTGGTCAAAGCCTCTCTACCAGCATGGGTCAACCTGTGGTGGTGGAAAACAAACCTGGCGCAGGCACCAACATCGCTGTCAAGTCGGTGGTCACGGCCGAGCCCGATGGCTACACCTTGATGATGGCGGCCAATGCCTTGGCCGCCAACATGTCGCTGTATCAACCTGCACCGTTTGATACAGAGCGCGACTTGGTGGCGGTATCGCTCATTGGCCGTGTGCCAGTGGTGATTGCCGCCAATCCCAATGCACCATTTACCAACGTGAAGCAACTGATTGACGCAGCCAAAGGTAAGCCCAACAGCATCGCGTTTGGTTCACCCGGCAATGGCTCGACACCCCACATGGCCATTGAGCTGTTTGCACGCGCAGCAGGTATTGACTTGCAACACATTCCCTACCGCGGCGGTTCTCCGGCCATCACCGATGTGATCGGTGGTCAGCTGCCTTTGGTGGCAGTGAACGCACTTGAAGTCTTGCCACACGTCAAAAGCGGAAAGCTCAAAGTGCTGGCTGTTCTCAGCCCCAACCGTAGTGCTATTTTTCCGGATGTGCCAACCATTGCTGAATCTGGCTTTGCCGGCTTTGAAGCTTCGGTGTGGTACGGATTGGTTGCCCCTGCTGCTACGCCCAAACCGATTGTGAACAGGCTGCATGATGAAGTGCAAAAAGCTTTGCAAACCAAAGACGTGCGCGAGCGCATGAACGCGGTGGGCGGCGAGGTAGTGCCAGGCAGTGCAGAGATGTTCACCCAACTCATTCGATCCGAACGCCAGCGTTACGCCAAGCTGGTGCGCGAAGCCAACATTCAACCTGATTAAGACAAGAGGAAAACAATGGAATTTGAAAAAACCCCAGGCTGGCTTGATTGGTATAACGGTCCCGCCAAACCCACATTTAAATTACCCGCAGGTGCGGTAGATGCCCACTGCCATGTCTTTGGACCTGGCAACGAGTTCCCATATGCACCTGAGCGCAAGTACACACCGTGCGATGCATCGAAGGCGCAACTGTATGCCTTGCGCGACCACCTAGGTTTTGCCCGCAACGTGGTGGTGCAAGCCACTTGCCACGGTGCAGACAACCGCGCCATGGTCGATGCCTTGGTCAGCTCAGGCGGCAAAGCGCGTGGCGTGGCCACCGTCAAGCGCAGCGTGACCGAAGATGAGTTGCAAGCCATGCACGACGCAGGCGTGCGCGGCGTGCGCTTTAACTTTGTGAAGCGTTTGGTGGACTTCACACCCAAAGACGAACTGCTTGAGATTGCCAAACGCGTTCAGATGTACGGTTGGCATGTGGTGATTTACTTTGAAGCGGTGGACTTGCCCGAGTTGTGGGACTTCTTCACTGCACTGCCTACCAACATTGTGGTGGACCACATGGGTCGCCCCGATGTAACCAAACCTGTGGATGGCCCTGAGTTTGAGTTGTTTGTGAAGTTCATGCGTGAACATAAAAACGTGTGGAGCAAAGTCACATGCCCTGAGCGTTTGTCAGTGGCAGGCCCTAAGGCTTTGAATGGTGAGCAAAACGCCTACAAGGATGTGATTCCATTTGCCAAGCGCATCGTGGATGAGTTCCCAGACCGCGTGATTTGGGGCACCGATTGGCCGCATCCCAACCTCAAAGACCACATGCCCGATGACGGCTTGTTGGTGGACTTCATCCCGCACATCGCGACCACGGAAGAAAAGCAACGCAAGTTGTTGGTTGATAACCCAATGCGCCTGTATTGGCCTGAGGAGACTTTTTAATGGCACTCGACAAACCCTACACAGACGTTCCAGGCACCATCATTTTTGATGCCGAGCAATCGCGCAAAGGCTACTGGCTCAACCAGTTTTGCATGTCGCTGATGAAGGCTGAGAACCGCACGCGTTTCAAAGCCAACGAACGCGCCTACCTTGACGAATGGTCTATGACCGAAGAACAAAAACAGGCCGTGCTGGCCCGCGATTTGAACTGGTGTATGCGCACCGGCGGCAATATTTACTTCCTCGCCAAAATCGGCGCGACTGATGGCTTGAGCTTTCAGCAAATGGCAGGCTCGATGACGGGCATGACCGAAGAGGAATACCGCAACATGATGTTGAAGGGCGGTCGCTCGGCAGAAGGCAACCGCGTGATTGGCGAAAACGGTGATGCCCAAGCGCAGAACCAACCCCAAGGCGCAGCCGGTCAACAGTCCCGCGCAGCAGGAAAGAAAGCATAACCATGGCAAAAATTACCGCATCCGTTTACACATCCCATGTGCCCGCCATCGGCGCTGCACTGGACCTCGGCAAGACACACGAAGACTACTGGAAACCAGTTTTCGCCGGCTATGACTTCTCCAAGCAATGGATGAAAGACAACAAGCCAGACGTGATCTTCTTGGTCTACAACGACCACGCGACTGCGTTTAGCTTAGACATGATTCCCACGTTTGCCATTGGCACAGCGGCTGAATACACACCTGCTGATGAAGGCTATGGTGCACGTCCTGTGCCTAAAGTGAAAGGCCACCCTGAGTTGGCCTCGCACATTGCACAGTCGGTCATTCAACAAGACTTTGACTTGACCATCGTCAACAAGATGGATGTGGACCACGGCTTGACCGTGCCACTGTCATTGATGTGCGGAGAGCAAGACCCAGTCAAAGGCGCTTGGCCTTGCCCCATCATCCCGTTTGCGGTGAATGTGGTGCAGTATCCCGTGCCGAGCGGTCAGCGTTGTTTCAACCTTGGCCAAGCGATTCGCAAAGCGATTGAGAGCTATGACGAAGACATCAATGTGCACATTTGGGGCACGGGTGGCATGAGCCATCAGTTGCAAGGCGCGCGTGCGGGCCTGATCAACCGCGAGTGGGACAACAATTGGCTCGACCTGATGATCAACGACCCTGTCGCTTGCGCTGCTGTGCCGCACATCGACTACGTGCGCGAAGCGGGCAGCGAAGGCATTGAGTTGGTGATGTGGCTCATCGCACGCGGTGCGATGTCTGACATCCAAAACGGCAAAGTGGTTGGCCCAGCGCCTAAGCTGGCCCACCGCTTTTACCATGTGCCTGCATCGAACACCGCTGTAGGCCACGCCATTCTTGAGAACAATTAAGAGGAAAACAGCATGAGCAAAACCATCAAAGTCGCCTTAGCTGGCGCAGGTGCCTTCGGCATCAAACATTTGGACGGCATTAAAAACATCGACGGCGTCGAAGTCGTCTCGTTGATCAGCCGTGATCTTGAAAAAACCAAAGAAGTCGCTGGCAAATACGGCATCCAACACGTCACCACTGACTTGGCTGATAGCTTGGCCTTGCCTGAAGTGGATGCCGTCATTTTGTGTACGCCCACACAAATGCATGCTGCACAAAGCTTGGCTTGCTTGAAAGCTGGCAAGCACGTGCAAGTGGAAATCCCCTTGGCTGATAGCTGGAAAGATGCAGACGAAGTCGTGCAAGTGGCCAAAGAAAAAGGCTTGGTGGCGATGTGCGGTCACACCCGTCGCTTCAACCCCAGCCACCAATGGGTGCACAACAAAATCAAAGCAGGTGAATTCAATATCCAACAAATGGATGTGCAAACCTACTTCTTCCGCCGCACCAATATGAACGCCTTGGGCCAGCCGCGTAGCTGGACTGACCACTTGCTGTGGCATCACGCTGCGCACACCGTGGACTTGTTTGCTTACCAAGCAGGCAGCCCCATCGTCAAAGCCAATGCCGTGCAAGGCCCCATCCACCCCACACTGGGCATCGCGATGGACATGAGCATTCAGTTGCAAGCCGCTAACGGCGCGATTTGCACTTTGAGCTTGTCGTTCAACAACGACGGCCCCTTGGGTACTTACTTCCGCTACATCGGTGACACCGGTACATACTTGGCGCGTTACGACGATTTGTACACCGGCAAAGAAGAGCAAATCGATGTGTCGAAAGTGGCGGTGTCCATGAATGGTATCGAGCTGCAAGACCGTGAGTTCTTTGCTGCCATCAAAGAAGGACGCGAGCCGAATTCGAGCGTGGCTCAAGTGCTGCCTTGCTATAAGGTCTTGCATGACCTTGAGCAACAACTAACAGCCTAAGCAACAAGCCAGAAATGAAAAAGGAGCCGTTAGGCTCCTTTTTTTATGTCACTCCAAAGTCGGGGCATTTTGGTGATGCAGCCAAGCCTCGCACGCATTGTGTTCTTTGACCACAGGGTAGTTGTCCATCCGTTGAAACTTGCGCAGGATAGAGGTGGCTAAGAAGTATTGACGCCCACATCGCCATCCTGTGCTTGCCGATTCTGACGGCATCACATAAGCGCAGGTTCGACACATGGGGTTGGTGTCTTTGAAGGGCTGGAGGATGTCCATACCCTGCATTCTATGGACAGAAATAAAAAAGGCACCCTAAGGTGCCTTTTTTACGCGGCTGGCAATTAAGCGCGAGCTTTGCGGCGCACAGGGGCTTTAGCCGCAGCTTTTGGTGCATGCTCTTTCAGTTTGGCTAAGCCTTCTTGAGCTAACTCAGCCGATTTTTTGGCATTCTTGCGGGCTTCGGCGATGGCTTTGTTGCCAGCTTCCACAGCGGCTTTGACGGCTGTGACAGCAGCTTCGGAGCCTTCAGGGGCTTTTTTCAGACCTTCGTTGAATGCTTTGTTGGCGGCTGCATGGGCTTGGTCGAAGTGACCTTCGGCAAATGCGGCGGTTTCAGCTTGGAATTCTTGAGTCAATTCGTAGGCGGTGGCAGCAAAGCCAGCCAAGCTCTTGGCAGAGGTTTCGAGTTGAGACTTCAACAACTCAATCGCAGCGGCTGGGTCTTTGACGTCCAGCACCGAGCTGAGTTGCTCTTGGGCCAATTCGGCGTTGACTTTGACTTGTTCCAAGTTGAGTTCAGTGAAGCGCTCGACTTGAGAGAACGACAGGTTGGCCAGGTCGAAGGCAGCTTGCAATGCGGCGTCGGCTTGGGGTTTGAATTGGTTTTGCATGGTCTTTCCTTTCGATGGTTAAATTTGATAAACGAATGGTATCGATGCAATGTGACAAATCAAGGTCACGCATGCGCTTTAGAGCGGGCGCTCTACCTGTAAGAATGCGTCAGGTTTGTATACCTGATGTGGCTGTCAGCCAGTCAATACGTGCCATCGCTAAACTTGAGTTGACCTATTCGCGCCATAACACTAATGAGGAGAGGGTGATGAGCCAAATCTTTGACCAGCATCTTGAAAAAAATTCAGCTAACTTTGTGGCGTTGTCGCCGGTCAGCTTTGTTGAGCGCAGTGCCGATGTCTTTGCTGATTTGCCAGCCGTCATCCACGGCCGCCGCCAGTACAGCTGGGCGCAGCTGCGTGAGCGTTCGGCCCGTTTGGCTGGCGCCTTACAAGCCGCCGGTGTGCAACGTGGTTCGACCGTGAGTGTGATGCTCTCTAACACACCCGAGATGGTGGAGGCGCATTACGCCGTGCCCGCCTTGAATGCGGTGCTCAATACCCTCAACACACGTTTAGACGCCCATTTGCTGGCGTGGCAGATGAACCATTGCGAAGCCAGTGTGCTGATCACGGACAGTGAGTTTTCGCCGACGATGGCCAAGGCGCTACACATGCTGCGCACCGAGTTTCATCGTGAGATTTTGGTCATTGATGTGTGTGATTCCGAGTACGAAGGTGTGGGTGAGCGCTTAGGCCAACACGAATATGAAGCATGGCTGGCGCAGCACGAGCCTGTGGCCGAGCTCAAAGGTCCGGCCGATGAGTGGGATGCCATTGCTGTGAGCTACACCTCTGGCACCACGGGCGACCCCAAAGGCGTGGTGACGCACCATCGAGGCGCTTACCTCAATTCGGTGAGCAATGCGGTGACTTGGAGCATGCCCAACTTCCCGCGCTACCTGTGGACGTTGCCCATGTTCCACTGCAATGGCTGGTGTTTTCCGTGGACCGTTGCCATGCTGGGTGGTGTGCATATTTGTTTGCGTCGCGTGGATGTGCCGCACATTTTGCAAGCCATCAGTGACCATAAAGCCGACCATTACTGTGCTGCACCCATCGTGCACAACTTGTTGATTGCTGCCCCTGAAGAGATGCGCAGTCACATCAAACATCCCGTCAAAGGTATGGTGGCGGGGGCAGCGCCACCTGCCTCCATGATTGAGGGTATGGCCAAGCTTGGGTTTGACATCACCCATGTGTATGGCTTAACCGAGGTGTATGGCCCTGCGTCTGTGGCTGTCAAGCGCAGCTCATGGGCGGACGAGAGTTTGTCAGAGCAAACGCGCCTCAATGGTCGTCAAGGCGTACGCTATCCGATGCAAGAGGGTATGACCTTGAAAGACCCCAGCACCTTGGCGCAACTTCCCGCCGATGGCGAAACCATGGGTGAAATCATGTTCCGTGGCAATGTGGTGATGAAGGGCTATTTGAAAAACCCAACGGCCACGGCGGAAGCCTTCAAAGGCGGCTGGTTCCATACGGGCGATTTAGCCGTGCTCGAATCAGATCGCTATGTGAAGATCAAAGACCGCAGCAAAGACGTCATCATCTCGGGCGGCGAAAACATCAGCTCAATTGAGGTGGAAGATGCGCTATACCGCCATCCATCGGTGGTGGCTTGCGCGGTGGTGGCGAAGCAAGACGACAAATGGGGTGAAACACCGCTGGCCTATGTGGAGCTCAAACCCGAGAGTCAAACTACGGCGCAAGAATTGATTGCGCATTGCAAGTCTTTGTTGGCCAGCTACAAAACGCCCAAAGAAATTCGCTTTGAACCGATTCCCAAAACATCAACGGGCAAGATTCAAAAATTCCAACTGCGCGAGCGGGCCAACAAGGCTGCTTAAGGAGCTCCACCATGCGTGAACCTCATGTTGATCTTGTGTTGCACAGCAGTGATGCATGCGGCGTGCATCAGATTTGCTTGAATCAACCCGACGCTTTTAACGTTTTGTCGAGTGAGGCCATGCATCAGCTGCAAGTGGCGCTGGATGCCATTGCAAAAGATGAGCAAGCGCGCGTGGTGGTGATCTCAGCCAAAGGGCGAGCGTTTTGCGCAGGACATGATCTTCGTGAAATGCGTGCCAGTCCTTCACTGGACTATTACAAAACCTTATTTCATCAGTGCAGTCGCATGATGATGAGCGTGCAACGTTTGCCAGTGCCTGTGATGGCGGTGGTAGATGGCATTGCCACCGCTGCAGGTTGTCAGTTGGTGGCGATGTGTGATTTAGCCGTCGCCTCGCAAACTTCAAAGTTTGCGGTGAGTGGCGTGAACCTTGGCTTGTTTTGCGCCACGCCCAGTGTGGCGCTCTCGCGCAACTTAAGTCGCAAAGCGGCTTTTGAGATGTTGGTGACGGGTGACTTTATTTCAGCCGAGCAAGCCTTGGTCAAAGGGTTGGTGAATTCGGTGGTGCCTTCGGCTGAGCTAGAGGCCATGCAATCGGTGTATGTCAGCAGCATTTTGGCCAAGCCACGAAAGGCCATTGCGATCGGCAAGAAGTTGTTTTACGAACAACTGGAGCAGCCCATCGAAGCTGCCTATTTGAATGCTGAAAATGCGATGGCATGCAACATGATGGACGACTCTGCACTCGAGGGTGTACAGGCTTTCATTGACAAACGAAAGCCTGCTTGGAAGCCTTAAGCGCCGCGCGCTCTGGCGACCGCATGCTTAGCCGCTAAGTAACCAAAGGTCACGCCTGGGCCAATGGTGATGCCCGGTGCGGGGTACACGCCGCCCATGATCGAGTGCATATCATTGCCCACCGCGTACAACCCCACAATCGCCGAGCCTTGCGCGTTGAGCACGCACGCATCGCCATTGGTGATCAAGCCTGTGGCCGCCCCAATGTCGCCTGGGTAGAGTGCAACCGCGTAAAACGGCCCTTCACGCAACGCACCCAAGCATGGGTTGGGGCCATGCCACGTAGCGTCGCCGTTGGCGCGTTGGTAGTCGGTGGTGCCGCGTTGGAAGTCTTCGTCCACACCGTTGTCGGCGAAGGTGTTGAAGCGTTCGACGGTGGCTTTGAGTTTTTCTTTAGGTATGTTCAGTTGTTGTGCCAAGTCTTCCAAGGTGTGGCCTTGTTTCAAATAGCCATCTGCCAAGAAAGGTTCTAAGCCTTTGCCACCTGGGCGAATCATGCCAATGCCATAGCGTTTCAATGCGCCCGCATCGCACACCAACCATGAAGGCACGCTGGGTGTGGTGGCATGGTGAGCTTGCATGGCAATACCAAACAAGTGGTACGAGGTTGATTCGTTCAAGTAGCGTTGGCCTTGACTGTCCACGGTGAGCATTCCGGGCTTGCCGCGGTCCATCACAAAGTGTGGAAACACGGCGGTGCTGCCATCGGCACGTTGGCGGGTCGACACAGGGGCCCAAAACGCGTGACTCAAACCACCTTTGCCCAGTTGGCCGCCAGCTTGCAAAGCCAACTCTTGCGCTTTGCCGGTATGACCGGGTGCGGCGGGGCACCATGCTTCTTTGGCGCCGTGCAATAGGTCTGCGCGACGTGTTGCGTGGCGGTTGAACCCACCACTGGCCATGACCACGCCACCTTTGCTATGCACCATGCGTTTGACCACACTGCCATCAGGCAAGGTTTGTTGCAGTGCTACACCTTCAATGGAGTTGCCTTCTTGCAGCAGTTGTGTGACCTCGGTGTTGGTCACCAACAGTCCTTGGCGTTGGATGTAGCTGTAGAGCATGCGTGCAATCAAGGCGTTGCCCATAACCAAGCGCGTGCTGCGCGGGTGCAGCAGTTTGTCGAGGAAGTGGCGCACGATGATGCGCACGCTGTAGCTGAATGATTTCCACGTTTGCGTCAAACGCAGCAAGTGGAAGATGTCATCGCGGTCCACCATCATGCCCCCGAGCACGGTGAACTCGGGTATGGGGTCACGCACCAAGGGGAGGTTGGGTCCCAGCAGCTTGCCATCGAAGGGCTGCGGCTCAATCGCACGGCCGCGTAGTACTGAGCCTTCAAGCTCGGACAAGTAGTCTGGGTGCAGCATACGTACTTGGAATTGCAGTGCACTGTGGGCTTCAAGCTTGGCGATCGCATGTGGGCCGTTATCAATGAAGGCTTGTCGCAACTTGGCATCCGAGCGTTCGCCTACGGCGAGGTTCAAAAACGTCGCGACCCGCTCAGGCGTGTCGTCGGGGTTGACTTCCAAGCCGCGCTTGGTGCCAGGCACCCAGGTGGTGGCTGCTGACCATGCAGTGGTGCCGCCTACTTGAGACATGCGTTCAACCAGCAACACACGTGCGCCATCTATCGCGGCATTGAGTGCTGTTGAGAATCCTGCTCCGCCAGAACCAATGACCACCAAATCCACTGTGTCGTGGTCTTGCAGTTGCGACAGGTCGGTGCTGATGCGATGGGAGATAGGGTGCAGGGCGTTGCTCATGGCTCAAACCTCCAATAAGAATTGGACCATCAACTCGCGCACCTGCGCGAACATGTCTGCACCTGTCACGGTTTTGCAGCCTTTGGCGCGTGCTGTTGCAATGAGTGGGGTGATAGCTGGTGCGGTAATGACGCAACCCACAAACATGTCGCTGTGAATTTGGGTGGTATCAATAGGTGTAGGGTCGGTTTCTTTCATGCCAATGGGGGTAGCGTTGATGGCTACATCAAAACCAGTAGGGTCAGAGCTACCCTGTGTGACTTTGCCCAACTTCAAGCTGTTGAGGCGGCCGATCAGTGATTGGCGTCGTTGCTCATCGGGGTCGTGAATGCCCAACTCGCTCACGCCTGCCAACACCAAGCCGTGTGCAATGGCTGAGCCTGCACCGCCTGCACCCACCAGCAGTGCGCGTTTGTTTTTAAGGTCGCACCCGTTCTTCTCCATGGCGCGCACATAACCCAAACCGTCAAACATGTCGCCATGCCATTTGCCTTGCGCATTGCGACGCACGGTGTTGACCGTACCTAAAAATTCGGCGCGCTCTGACAAGGTGTCGCAAAATTCAGTGCACGCAAATTTGTGCGGCACAGTGACGATGAGGCCATCAATATTCTTGGCGCGTTTGGTGCCTGCCCACCAGTCGGTCAAGTCAGTCGGGGCTACGTGCGCGGGCACACAGATGGCGTCGCGGCCATGTGATTCAAAAGCTTGAGTCACGCCAAAAGGTGACTTCACTTGGGCAATGGGATCGCCCACAATGACGTGAACACGAGTAGCACCACTGAAATTTTCAAGCATGAGAGTTAAGCGTTGAGTGGATGAATACAGCGCAGTTTATACAAAAATGGAATGACGTTCAACTTTTGAATCAAATTCATTTTTCATGATAAAGTGCCACGCAACATGCATTCACACACATCACCATGAGCGGCGTACTCGAGAGAACTTTGGGCATCTTGGAGCTTTTGTCTGAACAAGGGCAGGGCGTCGAGCTGGCTGTGTTGGCCGACAAGCTCAACATGCCCAAGAGCGCTGCGCACCGCCTGTTGGCCGACCTGGTGCGCTTTGGTTATGTGCGTCAAACCCGTGACATGGGCGAGTATGTGTTGACCACCAAGCTGGTGTCCTTGGGCTTGAGCTACCTCAGTAAAACCGGCGTCATTGATGTTGCTCAGCCGTTGCTGGACCGCTTGGCTGAGCAAACTGGGGAGCTGGTGCGTTTGTCAGTGGTCGATGGCGATCGCCTCACATGGGTGGCTCGTGCGCAAGGTGCACGCCAAGGTCTGCGCTATGACCCCGACATGGGCAGCATTGCACGCTTGAGCTGTTCGTCGTCAGGTTTGGCTTGGTTATCCACCATGAAGGATGACGATGCTTTGGCTTTGGTGTCGCAACAAGGTTTGGGTTTGCCGCAAGATTTCGGCCCCAACGCGCCCAAGAGTTTGAAAGCCTTTCTGAAGGTCTTGCACGACACGCGCAAACAAGGCTTTAGCCTGACCGAAGAAACCTACACCGCTGGCCTCAACGCCATCGCAGCACCCGTGGGCTTAGCGGGGCAGCTGCCCATGGGTACCATCAGCGTGGCAGGCCCATCGGCCCGTTTGACGCGTGAGCGTATGTTGGCGCTGGTCCCAGATTTGTTGTCGTACGCGGCACAGTTGGCAGCGGCCAGCGGTGCTTCACCCATGTTGGCACGCGGCACCAGTCATGTGCGTTTGCAACCCATTTACGCGGCTTAAGTCATGAGTCAGCCCCGCACGACGACACAGTGGGATTGCGATTTGCTCGTGGTGGGCTCGGGTGCTGGTGCCTTGTCCACTGCCGTTACCGCCGCGCACTTGGGCCTCAAAGTCATCGTGGTCGAGAAAGACCCGCACTACGGGGGCACCACGGCTTGGTCGGGGGGGTGGATGTGGATTCCACGCAACCCATTTGCCATTCAAGCGGGCATCACCGAGCCAATTGAAAAACCGCTCTCGTATTTGCGTCATGAGTTGGGTGAGCAGTTTGACGAAACACGTGCGCGTGCTTTTCTCACACATGGCCCACGCATGGTGCGTTTCTTTCAAGAGCACACGGCCTTGCAGTTCATCGATGGCAATCTGATTCCAGATTTCCACGGCAAAACAGAAGATGCGGCCCTAGGGGGACGCTCGGTGTGTGCTGCGCCGTTTGATGGTCGCTTGCTGGGTCAGCATGTGAAAGAGCTCAAAACGCCTTTGTACGAAATCACGTTCTTAGGCATGGGCATCGCATCAGGCGCAGACATTCGTCACTTCTTCAATGCCTTGCGTTCTTGGGGCTCTTTCTTCCATGTGGCTAAGCGTGTCACGCGTCATCTGTTGGACTTGGCGATTCACGGTCGAGGCATGCAGTTGGTCAACGGCAACGCCTTGGTCGCGGGTTTGGCTAAGTCGGCTTTTGATGCGGGCGTAGAGATTCGTGTCAACTGCCCTGCAGTGAGTTTGATCACCGAAGATGACGGCGTTATGCAAAAGGTGCGTGGTGCAGTGGTGATGCATAACGGGAAAGAACAAACCATTCACGCTAGGCGCGGTGTGATGTTGGCTACGGGTGGCTTTCCGCACGACCCTGAGCGCAAACGTCAACTTCTGCCGCATGACCCCACTGGCACACAACATTTCTCTGCGGCCTCGCGTGGTAACACGGGTGATGGTTTGCGTTTGGGTGAATCGGTCGGTGCAGTGGTGGCCACTGATTTGAAGCACGCAGCAGCCATGGCGCCCGTGTCTTTGGTGCCGCGTGCGGATGGCGCCACCGCACACTTTCCACATTTGATTGAGCGTGGCAAGCCCGGCCTCATTGCCGTCACCCGCTTTGGCAAACGCTTTGTCAACGAAGCCGACTCGTACCACGACTTCATGCAAGGTTTGATTGAAGCTTTGCCAGTGGGTGAGACCGTGCAAGCTTGGTTGGTGGTGGACCACCGCTTCATCCGTCGTTGGGGTCTCGGCGCAGTCAAGCCTGCACCTGTGCCCATGCACGGCATGTTGGCCAATGGATATTTGAAACGTGGCAACACGCTCGCAGAGTTGGCGGATGTGTGTGGCATAGATGCAGGGGTCTTGCAAAACACAGTAGCCCGATACAACACCCAAGCCGACATTGGCTACGACGGTGAATTTGGCAAAGGCCAAACCGCCTACAACCGTGTGCAAGGTGACGCCACCCAGGAACACCGTAACCCGAACATGGCCCCCATTCAAGAGGGCCCGTTTTACGCTGTACGAATCGTCGCAGGCAGCTTGGGCACGTTTGCAGGCTTGCGTTGCAACGAACACGCGCAAGTGCTGAACGCACAAGGCCAAGCGATCGAAGGTTTGTATGCCGGCGGCAACGACCTCTCGAGTGTGATGGGTGGCAACTACCCGAGCGGCGGTATCACCCTCGGCCCCGCCATGACCTTTGGTTATTTGGCCGCACACCATGCCGCACGTTTATCGCCTGACTTTGCTTCTTCCGAACATCCATTTTTGAAAAGGACTACCCCCATGTATTACGAACTCGCGAACATGACGCTGCCATTCGGTACCGCTGCCCAAGCTGCTGCTAATGTGCAAACCTTTGCTGCGCAAGGTCAAGGTGAATTGCTGGGCTGCTGGTTCACTGACATCGGTGTGCTCAATCAAATGATTGTGTTGCGCGGCTTTGACGACTTAGCCACCTTGCAAGCAGAGCGCAACCGCACGCAGCACAACGCCAGTCCGTTTGGCTGTGGTGACATCTTTCAAAGTTTGGAACAACACAGCTACCAAGGTTTCCCTTGGATGAAGCCCGTGCGCCCCAGCGCCGAGAGCGGCATCAATGGCCCCGTGTATGAAATTCGCACCTACGGCATCAAACCCGGTGGTGTGCAACCCACGATTGATTTGTGGGAGCAAGCCATTCCCGCACGCGAAAAAATTTCACCTTGCGTGGTGGCGATGGTCGCTTTGGATGGCCCGCTGCGCTTTACCAACATCTGGGCCTATCCCACCATCGATGCACGTAGCAAAGCGCGTGCAGATGCAGTGGCCCAAGGCATTTGGCCACCCAAAGGCGGCCCAGCCAACTTGACCACCAACATGGTGTCGACCATCGCGTTGCCCACTGCGGTGTCGCCATTGAAATAACTCTTCAAGGCGGCACACCATGCGTACCTATTCGCTCGCGTACTTAACGGCCAATGCGTCGACTGTGCCGCAAGCCATTGGCATTGCGGCGGAGTTGGGCTATGCCTATGTGGGGTTGCGTGTGCAACCCAATGGCCCCGGTGCACCCTTTCAAACCTTGATTGGCGATGCTGCTGTGTTGCGCGAAACCCAAGCGGTGATGCGTGACACAGGGGTAGGTGTGTATGACTTAGAAATCATTCGAATTGGTGAACAGTTCAAAGTGTCTGACCATGCCGCGTTGATGGACATTGGCCAAACCTTGGGTGCCAAAGCGGTGTTGATTGCTGCGGATGACACGAATGAATCACGCTTGGCTGATAACTACGCTGAGTTGTGCGAAGCCATGCGACCTTTCGGACTCACCGCTGATTTGGAATTCATGCCTTGGACGGCGGTCAAAGATGCCAAGTCAGCCATGCATGTGATTGATCTAGCAGGTCGCCCCAGCAACGCAGGCATCTTGGTGGATGCCTTGCACTTTGGTCGATCATCCACGACCTTGCAGGACATCGCTGCCATCCCGCGCGAGTTGTTGCACTACGCGCAGATGTGCGATGCACAAGCAGGTTTGAACTTCACGACAGAAGAGTTGATTCACACCGCACGCCAAGAACGCCTCTTGCCCGGCGAAGGCAACATTGATGTGACAGGTTTGTTTAAGACCTTGCCGCAAGACCTGCCCGTGAGTGTAGAAATTGTTAACCTAGAACGCTCGAAACCCATCGGTGACAAAGCATGGGCCGAGCTGTGTCTCAACGCAACAAAAAAAGTTTTAGGCGATGCCTAAATCAACCGGCTACGTTCACAACAGTCGCCAAGTTGGGTTGCCTGTGCATGCTGCAAGCGACATTGCCGCAACGGCCAAGGCGAGCTGCCTGTTCGCACAGCAGCTCCTCTTCGCTTTGCTCAGAATGTCGCTTGCTGCGCGCTCAGACAACTCACCTTGGCCGTTGCACTGGGTAAGCAGTCCAACTTGCTTAATGCAAACCAAGCAACATCAAATCAGTGGTCGCAAACTCTGCGCTACTTCCCGCAAAACAGGCAACACGCGGTTGACTGCCTCCTTGGAGGTCTCATGCTGAATGGGCATGCTCACCGTCAAAGCGCCTTGTACATTCCCTTTGTGGTCGCGCAAGGGCACGGCCACACCGCGGTACGCCAAGTCGAGCTGCTGTTCGGACAGAGCCCAGTCTTGCGCACGAATACCAGCCAACTCGGCGCGCATGCGCTTAGGGTCGGTGATGGTGTGCGAGGTGAAGGCCTTGAGTTCATGGTTGGCCAACCACGCATCCGATTCCTCTTCGCCCAAGAGCGCAAGCAGCAACACACCGGCACTGGTGAGGTGACAGGGCACGCGTGCACCCAGCGCGAAGCTGGTGTTCATGCTGCGGTTTTGGCCGTTGCGCGCGATGTAGACCAAGTCGTAACCATCGAGCACAGCGACAAACGAAATCTCTTGTGTGCCCATCGCCAAGCGTTGCAACGAGGGTTGCACGATGCGCGGCAGGCGCGCCGATTCCAAGTACGACTGGCCGAGTCGCATGACTTTGGGCGTGAGCCAAAACAACTTTCCGTCGGTGGCGACAAAGCCCAAATGCAAAAGCGTCAACAAGTAGCGACGTGCAGCCGTGCGCGTGAGGCCGCAGCGTTGACCAGCTTGGGTGGCGGTCAAACGCGGGTTGTGTTCGTCAAAGGTTTGCAGCATGGCCAGGCCTTTGTCCAGACCTGCGATCCAGTCCTTCTTGTCCATGTCCGTGAGATGTGTCGAAAGTGTGTTCATAACGTGTGCAGGGGGAAACCCGTGATGCGTTCGATGATCGCACAATCGAGATCGTTAATCGCGCGTTTTTGTGCAAATGACTCAACAGATCAAGCTTTTGCAATTAAATTGCATGCATCCAAACCTCGTAGATGGTGCGCCGCTGATTTCATCACCCCGAGCCGCCAGACAGAGGCCCAATTTCGAACACACAGAGGAGACATCCATGAATAAACGTTCCACCTTGAAAGCTGTTGCAGCTGCCGCGATTTTTGCTTTGGCGGGCATGGCACACGCACAGCAAACCATCAAGATTGCCAACATCGTAGAGTTGTCTGGTCCTGGCACCACAGCAGGTACCGTATTCAAGAACGGCGTGGAGTTGGCGGTCAAAGAGATCAACGACAACGGAGGCATCTTGGGTAAGAGAATCGAGAACTACTCGGTGGACACACAAACCAACCCAGGCGTAGCCAAGGGCTTGACCCAAAAAGCAGTAGACGATGGCGTGTTTGCCATTTTTGGCCCTGTTTACTCTGGCTCCATCATGGTGTCGATGGCTGAATCTAAGCGTGGCGAAGTGCCTAACTTCACGGGCGGTGAGGCCGCTTCGATCACTGCACAAGGCAACACCTATGTGTTTCGCACGGCGTTTGGTCAAAGCGTATCTTTTCCTAAGCTCGCCAAATTCATCAACACAAAAGCCAAAACCTTGGCTGTGATTTATGTGAACAACGACTTTGGCAAAGGCGGTCGTGACACCTTGGCTAAATTGTTGGATGGCACTGCCACCAAAGTTGTTGCTGATATTTCAACAGACGCGGGTCAAGTCGACTTTTCAGCCGCTGTGTTGAAAGCCAAACAAAGCAATGCTGATGCGATTTTTGCCTATACCAACGAAGAAGAATCCGCACGCTTGTTGCGTGAGTTGAAAAAACAAGGTTGGAACAAACCTGTGATTGGTGAGACCACCTTAGTGGGTCAAAAAGTGATTGAACTTGCAGGCGATGCTGCCAATGGTGCAGTTGCGCACGTGGGTTTGACCGTGGATGCACCCAACGACAACATGCTCAAGTTCAAGGCCAAGTACTACCAAGCCTACGGCAGCATCTCTGATCACAACGGCATCAAGGGTTACACCGGTATGTACGTACTCAAAGCTGCCATCGAGAAAGTGGGCAAATTCGACCGTAAGGCCGTCGCGCAAGCGCTGCATGGCATTCAAATCAGTGCCAAGAAAAATCCAGGCGTGATCATGGACGTGAGCTTTGATGCCAACGGTGACCTCGATCGCGAAAGCTATTTGATCGAAGTGAAAAACGGCCGCCAGGTGGTAACCGCTACGTTGCCCGCTTTGAACGCTAAGAAGTAATTTCAAGCTTTAGGCACGCCCTCGGGCGTGCTTTTTATCATCTAAGCGAATTGACATGACCGACTTTCTACAACTTTTTTTCAGTGGCCTTGCCACCGGCAGCATTTATGCGCTGGCAGCTTTGGGTTTTACCTTGCTTTGGCAAGCTTCAGGCACCATCAACTTTGCACAAGGCGAGTTTGTGATGTTGCCGGCCTTCATGATGCTGGGCTTTTTGGCTGCTGGATTCCCATTGGTCTTGAGCTTTTTAGGCAGTTGTGTGTTGTCGGTCATTGTCTTGGGCTGGTTGTTCAAGCGTGGTGTCGTTGATCCACTTTTCAAGTTCGGCATGATGCCTATTGTGGTGGCCACCATTGGGTTGTCAATTGCGATGCGTAACGTCGTGCGCGCGGGTTACAGCGCAGAGCCACAACCTTTCCCCAATTTGTTTCCTGATGAGGTGTACAACATTGCCGGTGTGACCATTTCGGCCACCGATATTGGCACCTTTGCGTTTGCCATTGCACTGGTGTTGCTCACCCAAGCTTTCTTGGTCAAGACCGTCACCGGTCGTGCCATGCAAGCGGTGGCGCAAAACACCGAGAGTGCTTCGGTGTTGGGCATCAACGTACCACGCATGATTTTTTACACCTTCGCGATCAATGCGTTGCTAGCTGCAGCCGCTGCGATTTTGGTAACCCCCACCTACTTAGCCAAGTTTGACATGGGTGCCTCTTTGGGCAACAAGGCCTTCTTTGCCGCCATCATCGGGGGCTTCAACAACTCACGCGGTGCTTTGTTGGGTGGCTTGATTGTTGGTGTGTGCGAGAACTTGGCTGCGGCCTACATTTCGCCCGCGTACAAAGACGCTGTGGCGCTGATCATTTTTATGGTGGTGATTTTGTTCAAGCCACAAGGCTTGCTCGGTAAAAAAGTGGAGCGCAAAGTATGAAGAAGCTTGCCATCCTTGCTGGCCTCTTGGGGTTGCTGGCCTGTATTTTTGTGCCCACGCTGCTCAAGAACCACGGCATTTATTTGTTCACCTATTGGCTGATTTATGTGATCGCCACCATGGGCTTGAACCTCACCATCGGCTACGCCGGTCAAAAGTCACTCGGCCATGCCGCGTTCTTTGGCATTGGTGCTTACACCGTCGCTGTTCTGATGCAAGCGGGTTACAGCTTTTGGTTGGGCATGCCACTGGCTGCTTTGGGCTGCTTTGTGGTGGGTTTGGCTTTGGGCTTTCCCGCGCTGCGTGTGCAAACCATTTACTTGGCGTTTGCCACCTTGGGTTTTAACACAGCGGTGTGGTTGGTGATGCGCAACGAAGAGTGGCTCACAGGCGGCACGTTTGGGATCAACAACATTGCGCGTCCTGAAGCCTTTGGCATCAGCTTTGATGGCAACTTGGCTTACTACTACTTGGTGTTGGCTTTTGCAGTCGTGTTGGGTTTGCTCTTGTGGGGCTTGCTCAATTCACCCTGGGGTAAAGCCTTCACCGCATTGCGTGACAACCCCATCCGTGCAGAAAGCTTGGGTGTGGACATCCGCGGCTACACCTTGTTGAGCTTTGCGATTGGTGCAGCTTATGCCGGTGTTGCGGGTGGATTGTTTGGTTCGCTGGTGCAGTTCATTGACCCTGCACCATTCACGGTGGAAGCCTCCATCATGATGTACCTCATGGTGGTGGTGGGTGGCCCCGGTTATTTCTTGGGACCCTTGCTCGGTGCCGCTGTGGGTGTGATCTTGCCGGAGTGGCTGCGCTTCGCACAGGCTTGGTATTTGTTTGTGTTCGGTACTGCCGTGGTGATGTTGATGATTTGGCTGCCCGATGGTTTGCTGAGCATTCCAGACCGCATCCGTGCCAAGCGTCAGTCACGTGAAGCTTCTGCTGCACGTGCGGCTGTTGGTCAATCAGGAGTCAAAGCATGACCATGTCTACCCACCAACCCGTTCTTAAAGTCACCGACCTTAAGAAAGCCTACGGCGCAATTCAAGCGGTGGGCGGCGTGTCTTTCGAGGTGCGCCCAGGCGAAATTTTCGGCGTCATTGGCCCCAATGGTTCAGGCAAAACAACCCTTTTCAACAGCATGTTGGGACAGATCACACCTGACACCGGCAAGATAGAACTCAATGGCCAAGACGTGACCAAACTGGGTCCGCTTCAGCTCAACCGACTCGGCGTAGGCCGCACTTTCCAAACTCTGCAAGTGTTTGGCAAGATGACCGTGCGTGACAACTTGATCGTGGCTGCACAAGAGCATCAAGGCACCATGTTCAGCCGCATGTTTGCATCGAGTGATTCTGATTTGGGTGCCAAGGCCGACGCGTTGATTGACCAATTTCACATCAAGCACGTAGCAGACAAAAAAGCAGGCGAGTTGAGCTACGGCCAACAAAAGCTGGTGGACATTGCGATGGCCTTCATGAGCGAGCCTGACTTGGTGTTGCTAGACGAACCTTGTGCGGGTGTGAACCCATCTCTGGTTGGGGGTATCAGCGCCTTGCTGAAAGATTTGAACAAAACCCAAAGAGCAGATGGCAAGGCCAGTAGCTTTGTGGTGATCGAACACAACATGGACTTTGTGATGGACTTATGCCATCGCATCATGGTGATGGTCGAAGGCAAGGTGATGGCCATTGGCACACCCGAAGAAATTCGTGCCAACAAACAAGTGCTCGACGCTTACTTGGGAAGCTGATCATGACAACACACAACAACACGACACCATGCATCGAGTTTGACGATGTGGTGGCAGGCTACAAAGATTTCATGATCTTGAACAACCTGTCGTTCACCGTGCCCAAAGGCTCCATCACCTTGTTGATTGGCCCCAACGGCGCAGGTAAGTCCACCGTGCTCAAAACCTTGTTTGGGTTGCTCACACCGCGCCAGGGCAAGATCCGTTTGGACGGCGATGACATCACAGGCGCCACACAAAAAGACTTGCTCGCACGTGGTATTGCCTTTGTGCCGCAGGGGCGTAATTTGTTTGGCCAGCTCTCGGTGTACGAAAACCTAGAACTTGGCGGTATCACGCTGGGTATGAAGACCACGCATGAACGCATTCCTGAAGTGCTGGAGTTTTTCCCGCGTGTGAAAGAGCGCATGAACTCATTGGCATCTTCCCTTTCAGGCGGTGAGCAAAAGCAACTTGAAATTGGTCGCGCTTTGTTGCTTCGTCCCAAAGTCTTGTTGATTGATGAGCCTTCGATTGGCTTGTCCCCTATCGTGGTTCAGGACGTGTTCAAGCTCTTGCGTAAGCTGGCAGACCAAGGCACAACGGTGCTGATGGTGGAGCAAAACGTCAAGAGTGCACTCAAGTACTCGGACAATGCAATTGCTTTAGAGTCCGGTCGATTGGTGCTGTACAAATCAGCGGCCGAAATTTTGGCCGATCCGCAAATGGAACGGCTGTTCTTAGGTGGTGCACACACCACCACGTCTGCAACAACGGTTTAAACCATGTCGGTGCTCAAGATCGCGGTCGCTGGTGCGGGCGTGATCGGGCGCGCTCACATCGCTGTGTTGGCACAAAATCCATCGGCTCAACTCTGTGGCATTGCTGACCCAACGGATGCCGCGAGGCAACTGGCCAGAGAGCAGGGCGTTGCTTGGTTTGAGACACTTGATGAACTGTTAGCGACCTTGCGCATCGATGGTGTCGTTCTGGCCACGCCCAATGCCTTGCATGTGCCGCAAGCCCTTCAGTGTATTGAGGCAGGTGTGCCTGTGTTGGTTGAAAAACCCATCGCGCACACGGTGGCAGATGCCCAGCGTTTGGTCGATGCCACGCAGGCACACCAAGCCAAGGTGCTGATTGGCCACCACCGTGCGCACAGCCCCATCATGCGAGAAGCCAAAGCCGTGATTGACGCAGGATCCCTGGGCCAGTTGGTCAGCGTCATGGGCAGTGCCATGTTTTACAAACCTGATAGCTACTTCAGTGAAGCGCCTTGGCGAAGCAAGGTGGGTGGTGGGCCTGTGTTGATCAACCTCATTCATGAGATTCATAGCTTGCGTATGTTGTGCGGCGAGATTGTCCAAGTGCAGGCCATGACATCGAATGCGGTGCGTGGCTTTGAGGTGGAAGATACAGCGTCTATCTCATTTAGGTTTGCGTCAGGCGTGCTGGCTTCATTTTTGGTGTCAGACACATCAGCATCGGCACGTAGCTGGGAACAAACCAGCCAAGAAAACATGGCCTACACAAGTTATGACGATGAGGACTGTTACGTGATTGCTGGCACGATGGGTAGCTTGGCTGTGCCAACCATGCGTATGAAAACCTATGCCAAATCTGCCGACCGTTCATGGTTCAAACCGTATCAAGTCAGCAGGGTCGTGCTAGAGCGTGAAGACCCCTTGCATTTGCAAATGGACCACTTCATCCGTGTTATTGAAGGTGTGGATGAACCATTGGTGAGTGCGCATGATGGGATGCAAAATTTGTTGGTGATCGAAGCCATTGCACTCGCTGCGGCAACCCAACAAACAGTTAATTTAGATGGTGTCGGCTGAGTTTCAGCGGTTCACATTCACAACTTGACCTGTCTTTGCGCTGGTTTGAATTGCATCTAGCGTGGCCACAATGTCATGACTAGCTACTGCGGCGCGTTCAATGGCGGCTGTATCACCCTCGCGCACAACCTGAGCAAACGCCTCGGCGGCGAATCGAAAACCACTGCCTGTGGCTGAGTGAATTTCTTCAAAGGCGATGTTGTTCGCAATGCCTTGGCGCACGCGTAGCTGGCTGGGCAAGTACCCCCATGGGTGCGTGTGCGTGTCGCTCGTGTGGTTCAGGTATTCGGTTTCTACCGTGCCGTGTGAGCCCACGATGGTGGCGCGTCGGTGGTTGGCCGTGTCCATGGCGCACGACATTTGGGCCCGTTTGCCATCGGCATAAAACAAGGTGGCCATCATGCTGATGTCAACGCCTGTCGTGGCCCAGTTGGCATGGGCCAGAACACGCTCAGGTGCACAACCCATCACCAAACGAATCAAACTGATGGGGTAACTGCCTGCATCTAGCAAGGCGCCACCGCCAAGCTCTGGCTTCATGCGAATGTTGGTGTCGGGGTTGCCTAACGTGAAACCAAAGCTCGCTTGCATGCTGCGCACTTCGCCAATCTTGTCGGAGCTCAAGCATGCGAGCAAGTCGCGCGTTTGAGGTTGGAACCAATACGGGTAAGACTCCAACAACATCACACCATGTTGTCGCGCCACATCAAACATGCGTGTGACTTCGGCCAGGCTGAGGGCCAGTGGTTTTTCACACAGCACATGTTTGCCCGCTTGCATGGCGCGGATGGCCCACTCGGCATGCAGGCTGTTGGGTAGCGGAATGTAGATGGCGTCTAGGTTTGTATCGGCCAGCAAAGCTTCGTAGCTGCCGTGCGCACGCGCAATGCCGTTGGCTTGTGCAAAGGCTTGCGATTTAGTGATGTCTCGGCTGGCTACCGCTTGAACTGACAACAGCGGGCTATCAGCTACATCACGTGCAAATTGTTTGGCAATGTTGGCGCAGCCTAAGATGCCGATACGTAAAGGGTGTGTGTGAGAGGTGGTCATAGAACAACATCCGCAATGAGTTTGATGGACACAGCAAACAGGCCCGCTTGCACCAAGCGATAAAACCAAGCATCGGCAATTTTTTTGGTGATGTACGCGCCGAGTACTGTGCCAACCAAGGCAAACGGAATCAGGTCTGCTGCACGCATCAAGTCGTCATACGAGTAGGGCTGCAGCAATTGGTAGGGCAAAATTTTTGCAGCGTTGATCACCGCAAATAACAAGGTGGCCGTGCCTGCAAACTGAATCTTGGGTAGACGTTGTGGCAACACATAAATTTGAAACGGTGGCCCCCCCGCATGCGAGATGAAACTGGTAAAGCCTGCCACAGTCCCCCAGAACCAGCCTTTTTTGATATCAACCGATTGCTTGTGTGGCGGGGTCTTGCGCAGCCAGGTGTTGAGGCAAAAGCCCACGCCCATGAAGCCAATCATCAGTTTCACTGCGCTGTCAGAAGTGAATGAAGCAGTAAGCCAACCAATGAACACGCCTAACACGCCTGCAGGAATCAGGATTTTTAAGTTCGGTGCACTGAAATTCTTTCGGTACAGCCAAACACTCACCACATCCGAGATGATGTAAATCGGTAGCAACAACACGGCGGCTTTGACAGGCGACATGAATAAGGAGAGCAGGGGGACCGCCAGCATGCCAACCGTGGGCAAGCCGCCTTTAGACAAGCCGACCAAAAGCGAGGCGAGGCCTGCTAAGACGAAGTAAGAATCAAATGTCATGAATGTGTTTTGTGTGCTAGCTCGAGTTTACGCAGCCGTATGAAGGTTGAGGTGTATTAGGGTTCTTCAGGAGACACCTGAAGACACGACTCCCTCTATACTTTGATAATGAACGAAACGGTACATTCCGCACGCAAAGCGCCTAAACGCACCAATGATCCCGAGCGGACGATGGCAGGCATCATTGCTGTGGCCACCGCAGAGTTCGCTGCCAAGGGGCTGGCAGGCGGGCGGATCGACGCGATAGCCGACGCTACGCACACCAGCAAGCGAATGATCTATTACTACTACGGCAGCAAAGAGGGCTTGTACTTGGCTGTGCTCGAGGACGCGTATCGCCGCATTCGCGCCACCGAGGCTGAACTGCACTTAGCCGACTTAACGCCCGTCGAGGCTCTCAAGGCCTTGGTGGGCTTTACCTTTGACCACCACCACAGCAATCAAGACTTCATTCGCTTGGTGATGAACGAGAACATCGAGCGTGGTGCCTATTTGGCGCAAAGCAAGCTCATCCAAGAGCTGAACGTGTCTGCCATTCAGTCGATTGAAGCGCTCTACAAGCGCGGTGTGAAGGCGGGTGTGTTTCGTAAAGGACTTGACCCCATCGACATTCACGCGTCTATTTCCGCGTTGACGTTTTTCAATGTCTCTAACCGTTACACCTTCGATTTGATCTTTAAGCGTGATGGTCAAACCACCAAAGCCTTGGCCGTGCGCCGCCAAAGCGTGGTGGACATGGTGTTGCGCTTTGTTAGCTATTTAAATTTGGCATAGCAGGTAGTTGGCTATGCAGTATTGAAATGCGGGTTTTCACTGATCAGTTGCAAAGTAACTGTTTTGTACATTTTGTTTTAGCCCATATTCTTCAAGGACCTTCCCATGTTTAACCTCATTTTGGATCGCTGCTGCAAAGTGCTTGAAGCAGCGATTGCCCTTTGTCTTGCCATCATGGTGGTGTTGGTGTTCGGTAACGTGTTCTTGCGTTACGCCATGAACTCTGGCATCACGTTGTCAGAGGAGCTTTCTCGCTGGGCGTTTGTGTGGATGACATTCTTGGGTGCGATCGTGGCTTTGAAAGAGCACGGCCATTTGGGCACAGACATGTTGGTCAGTCGACTCGGCCCATTTGGTAAAAAAGTTTGTTTGGGTGCTTCGTACTGCTTGATGTTGTTTGCTTGCTGGCTCTTGTTTAAAGGGGCTTACGAACAAGCGGTGATTAACTTGGACAGTACCAGTGCGGTGATGGAAGCCTCGATGGCATGGATTTATTTGCCCGGCATCTTGTTTGCCGTCTTGGGTGGCTTGATCTTGAGTGCAGAGTTCATCCGCTTGTTGACTGGCCATGTGCGCGATGAAGACTTGGTCATGATCCAAGAGTCTGAAGAAGCCCCTCACGGCGATAACCACTAAACCATTTCAGGAACAAGACCATGACGATCGCTGTATTTCTCTTTTCCCTGATGGGTTCCATGGCGTTGGGTATCCCAATCGCTTTCTCTTTGTTGTTGTGCGGTGCTGCGCTGATGTGGCACATGAACATGTTTGATGCGCAAATCTTGGCGCAAAACTTGATCGAAGGCTCTAACAGCTTCCCGCTCTTGGCTGTGCCATTCTTCATGTTGGCTGGCGAAATCATGAACGCGGGTGGTTTGTCACGCCGCATCGTGAACTTCGCCATGGCATGTGTGGGTCACATCAAAGGTGGTTTAGGTTATGTAACCATCATGGCCGCTGTGATCATGGCGGCCCTGTCTGGTTCTGCTGTGGCGGATGCGGCAGCTTTGGCTTCTTTGTTGTTGCCCATGATGGTGGCGGCAGGTCATGACCGCGCACGTTCTGCAGGCTTGATCGCTTCTGCCGGCATCATCGCCCCTGTGATTCCACCGAGCATTGGCTTTGTGATTTTTGGAGTGGCTGGCAACGTGTCCATTTCAAAACTGTTTATGGCAGGTATCGTGCCTGGTGTCTTGTTGGGTGCTTCGTTGTGGATCACCTGGTGGTGGTTGGCGCGTCAAGAGGTGGTGACTGTGCCACCACGTAAATCGTTTGGCGAAATTCGTGAAGCACTGCGCCAAGCCACTTGGGCGCTGGTGTTGCCCGTGATCGTGGTGTTTGGTTTGAAGTTTGGTGTGTTCACCCCGACGGAAGCTGCGGTGGTGGCAGCGGTCTATGCGCTACTGATCTCGACCTTTGTTTACAAAGAGCTCAACTTGAAGAGCTTGTATCCCTTGTTTGTTTCGTCTGCCAAGACCAGCGCAATTGTGATGTTCTTGGTCGCGGCTGCGATGGTGTCGGCTTGGTTGATCACAGTGGCTAACTTACCCGCTGAATTGGTGGCTTTGTTGGAGCCTTTGCTAGACAGTCCTAAAGTATTGATGTTGACCATCATGGTCATTACGATGGTGGTGGGGACAGCGCTTGATATGACGCCAACGATCTTGTTGCTCACACCTGTGCTGATGCCTGTCGTGAAAGCCGCTGGCATTGACCCTGTTTACTTTGGCGTTTTATTCATCATCAACAATGCAATTGGTTTGATCACACCGCCTGTCGGCACAGTGCTCAACGCAGTGGCTGGTGTGGGTAAAGTCAGCATGGATGAGGTCACACGCGGTGTAATGCCATTCATGGTGGCGCAGTTCATCATCATGTTTGCGATGGTGGCCTTCCCACAATTGGTGATGGTGCCCGCACGCTGGTTCTATTGATTCTTTTCCACTGTCAGCCCGGGTACGCCTGGCAGTGGTTCCCTTGATTCGCGTACGACCGCAAAGTTCTCAGGAGACACTGACATGAAACGTGTATTTATCAAGACCGTGATCGCTACTGTGGCCATGGCGGCCATGGGCATCGCTTCGGCACAAGTTAAAACCATCAAGTTCGCCAACCAGAACGCTGCGGGCCACCCCATCGTGCAAGGTATGGAGAAATTCAAAGAGATCGTTGAGAAGAACTCTGGCGGCAAGCTCAAAGTTAACCTGTTCCCAGGTGGCACTTTGGGTAGTGACCAAGCCAACGTGTCTGCTATTCAAGGCGGTTCATTGGAAATGGCTTCTATGAACTCTGGCATCTTCGCGAGCCAAGTCAAAGAGTTCGCCATTTACGACTTTCCTTTCATGTTCTCCAGCACCAAAGAAGCTGACGCTGTGGTGGACGGCCCCTTCGGCAAGAAGATGCACGCCAAGTTGGAAGAAAAAGGTTTGATCGGTTTGGCTTACTACGAGCTGGGTTTCCGTCACATCACCAACGGCAAGCGCGCCATCAACAAAGTGTCTGACCTAGAAGGTTTGAAATTGCGTGTGATTCCTAACCCGATCAACGTCGATTGGGTGAAGGCTTTGGGTGCCAATCCAACACCTCTGCCATTCCCCGAGTTGTATGCCGCGTTGGAACAAGGTGCTGTGGATGGTCAAGAAAACCCCATCCCCACCATCAACAGCGCCAAGTTGTATGAAGTGCAAAAGCACATGGTGCTGACCGCTCACCAATACAACCCACAGTCAGTGATCATCAGCAAAAAATTCTGGGACGGCTTGAGCGCTGCTGAGAAAAAGGTGGTTGCTGATGCTGCCACCGAGTCCGCCAAGTTTCAGCGTGACACCGCACGTAACTTGGAAGCCAGCTTGCTGGCTAACCTCAAGAAGAACGGCATGCAAGTGACTCAGTTGTCTGAGTCTGAAATGTCTATCTTGCGTGACAAGATGCGTCCTGTCACTGCCAAGCACGGCGTGAGCGTGGGTCAAGACGTGGTGAAAGAGATGCAAGCTGAAATCGAGAAAGCGCGTTCTTCTGCACCAGCCAAGAAGGCAAAATAATTGACAGGTCATGCTTCACCGCTCTAGAGCGGTGAAGCATTGTTAAGTCAATAAAAATTCAATAGGGAAGTTATATGAAAGTCTTGATGCTGCACGGCGTGAACCACAACATGTTTGGTAAACGCGACCCCAAGCAATACGGCACCATCACGCTCGATGAGATCAATGCCAATTTGCATAAGCTCGGCAAAGAGCTGGGTGCTGAAGTGGAGTGCTACCAAACCAACCACGAAGGCGACATGTGCGAGCGCATTCATCAAGGCTACTTTGACAAGGTTGACGCCGTGTTGATCAACGCCGGCGCTTGGACCCATTACAGCTACGCAATTCGTGATGCTTTGGCTGTGCTCACTTGCCCTGTGGTCGAGTTGCACATGTCCAACATCCATGCGCGTGAAGAATTCCGTCACAAATCAGTCTTCGCTGAAATTGTGAAAGGCCAAATTTGCGGCTTTGGCGCTGACAGCTATGAGTTGGCATTGCGTGCCGCCGTGTCTGCTGTTCAATCGTCTAAATAAATCATGAGTACACCGAGTCTGGTTATCAATGGCAACACGCAGTTGATTGCCCATATTGGCTTTCCCACGCACACTTTTAAGTCGCCCATGATTTACAACCCGTACTTCGCCAGTGCGAGCATCAACGCGGTGGTGGTCCCCATGGGTTGCCAGACACCAGACTATCCGGTGTTCTTGAAATCGGTGTTCAATCTCACCAACATTTGCGGCGCGCTCATCACCATGCCACACAAAGTGGTGACCGTGGGCTTGCTCGACGAAGTCACTGCCACCGTGCGCGTGGCAGGTGCTTGCAACGCAGTGAAGAAACTGGCTGATGGCCGTTTGGTCGGCGACATGTTTGATGGCGCAGGCTTTGTGCGCGGCGTGCAACGCAAGGGCTTTGACCTGACAGGCAAACGTGTGTTGGTCGTGGGTACGGGTGGTGTGGGTTGTGCGATTGCGGCTTCGCTGGCGGGCGCAGGCATTTTTGCCATCAGTTTGTTTGACGTGAACACTGCGTCGGCCGAGGCATTAGGCCAACGCTTGAAACAAAACTACCCGCACATCGATGTGCGCACAGGCTCAAACGACCCTGCCGACCACGACTTGGTGGTCAACGCCACGCCCATGGGCATGAACGAGGGCGACGCCTTACCCATGGATGTGTCGCGTATTTCACCTGACGCCTTTGTGGGCGAAGTGGTGATGAAAACAGAAATGACCGCTTTCTTGCAAGCCGCCAAAAATCGAGGCTGCCGCGTGCAGGTCGGTTCAGATATGCTGTTTGAACAAATTCCTGCTTACTTGGAATACTTTGACTTGCCCACCACGACGGCTGAAGTGCTGCGCGATGTGGCGCAGTTGAGTTATTGAGTTTTTCCTGATTGATTTTTCTTGGAGTATTTGATGACCTTGCAATCTACACACCGAGAGTCTGTACCCGACATGCCCAACCGTTTAGGACTAGACGGCATTGAGTTCATCGAATACGCCACCAGCCGCCCGCAGGCGTTGGGCCAAGTGCTAGAGAACATGGGTTTTCGCCCTGTGGCACGTCATCGTTCGCGTGAGGTCACGTTGTATCGCCAAGGCGGTATGAACTTGGTGGTCAACGCCAGCCCTGATGATGCGCGCGTGAGCGCCACCACCGATGGCCAACCCGTCATCTCCGCCGTGGCTTTTCGTGTGCGCGATGCGCTGCAAGCGCACACCCGTTGCATGGAGCTCGGCGCATGGAACGTGACCAGTCAAGCGCAAGCGATGGAGCTGCACATCCCCGCAATCCACGGCCCAGGTGGTAGCCGCTTTTACTTTGTGGACCGTTGGCAAGAGTTTTCGATTTATGACATCGACTTCAAACCGATTCCTACCGTGGACCAACACCCACAAGCCACAGCTGATATGAGCTACTTTGGCGTGGTGCAGTACATCGGCGCAGGCCGCAGTGCGGACTGGTTGGCGTACTTTGAACACATGTTTGATTTCAGCTTTGTGCCTGATGATCAGCGCTTTGGCATCTTGCCCAAAGGTAAGTTGATGAAGAGCCCTTGCGGTAACTTCTTGTGGCAACTGATCGAACCTGATCCGTGGATGGATACCGACGAATCACCGGAATGTTTGCAACGCATTGGTTTGGGTGCTGTCGATGTCGGCGCGGCAGTGACCGCTCTCAAAGCCCGTGGCGTGGAGTTTGTCGAGTCGACCCAGTTGCACCCCGAAGACCGTGGTGCGCTCACACGCAGTGCCTTGGGCTCGGTGTCGTTTGAGCTGGTTCACAAAGACAACGCATAAGGTCACGCCATGAACTTACTCGACGGCTTCGGCATGGACACCATCACGATGGCGGGCTCTTTGGAAGCCAAGCTGTCGGCGATGAAGGAGGCTGGCTTCTCGCAAGTCATGCTCATGGCGCGTGACTTGGTCACTCACCCTGGCGGTGTGCCTGCGGCAGTGGCAGCGGTGCAGGCCAGTGGCTTGCGCCCCACTGGTTTTCAAGTGCTGCGCGACTTTGAAGGGTTATCGGGCCACTTGCATGGCTACAAGGTAGACATCGCCAAGTCGATGCTCGAGATGTGCGCAGCGACTGGCAGCAAGGTGTTGCTGGCTTGCTCGTCCACCTCGCGCCACGCGACCGATGATCTCGACCACATTGCCCGCGATTTGAAAAAGCTCGCCATGATGGCTTTGCCTTTGGGCATCAAAGTGGCTTATGAAGGTTTGTCATGGGGCCGCACGGTCAACGAGTTCACCACCTCTTGGGATGTGGTGTGTCGCGCCGATTGCCCCAACCTTGGTATTGGCATCGATTCCTTCCACATCTTCGCGGCCAACACACCGCTGGACGCGATTGAAGACCTCGACCCCGACAAAATTTTCTTAGTCCAACTGTCAGACTTCATGTGGCACGAAACCCCCACGTTTGAAGACCGCATGACCACCGCACGCACCTTCCGTGTGTTCCCAGGCGAGGGCGTGCACAGCGAGGCCTTGGCTGACTTGGTGCTGCGCCTTGACCGCATTGGCTATCGCGGTGACTACAGCTTTGAAGTGTTCAACGACGACTACCAGCAACTTCCGCTGGCGACAGTTGCTGAGCGCGCGCGCAAGAGCGCCACATGGCTGCACGACAACGTGCTGCATCGCTCAGCCCCTTTGCCTGCTTGGACACGCGCACAATCAGCCTTATGAAACAACGACAACTCGGCCCCTACATAGTTTCAGCCATTGGCCTAGGCTGCATGAACCTCAGCCACGCTTATGGCGCACCGCCCGCGCCTGAAGTGGGCGAGGCACTCATTCACCGAGCCCTAGACCTCGGCGTGACGATGTTTGACACGGCTGCCTTGTATGGCTTTGGCACCAACGAGTTGTTGGTGGGCAGGGCGCTCAAAGCGCATCGCAGCCAAATCACTTTGTGCAGCAAAGGCGGTATGGCTGGTGTGTCGTTCCCCGATGGTGTGAAGCGCGTGATAGACGGTCGCCCCGAGACACTGCGCAAGAACTGTGAAGAAAGCCTCTCGCGCCTAGGTACCGATGTGATCGACTTGTATTACCTGCACCGCTGGGACAAACAAGTGCCCATCGAGGACAGTGTGGGCGCCTTGAGCGACCTCGTGCGCGCAGGCAAGATTCGTGAGATTGGTTTGAGTGAAGTCTCAGCCACCACGCTGCGCAAAGCGCATGCCGTGCACCCCATTGCGGCGGTGCAAACCGAATACTCGCTATGGACACGCAACCCCGAAATTGCGGTGCTCAAGGCTTGCGAAGAACTAGGTGCCACCTTCGTGGCTTTTAGTCCTGTGGCCCGTGGTTTCTTGTGTGGTGATTTGCGCGATGTGAGTACCTTGGCTGCCAATGACATTCGCCGTGCCATGCCGCGTTTTAGCTTGGACACCTACGCCGCGAATTTGCCTTTGCTCGATGCGTATCAAAACATGGCACGTGAGGCGGGTTGCACGCCTGCGCAATTGGCCTTGGCTTGGTTGCTGCACAAAGACAGCAAGCTCATCCCAATTCCTGGCACGCAAAACATTCACCACCTCGAAGACAACATGGCCGCAGTTGATGTGGCCTTGTCACCAGAGCAGATGCAGCGCTTAGAGGCGCTGATCAATCAACAGACAGTCAAAGGGCCGCGTTACAACGCGCTCAATGCTTCGGAAGTGGATACGGAAGAGTTCGCGAGTTAAGCCTGCGCGCAGCGCTCAGCCTCGGCGTTCATACCTTCTTTGTCGACAGCAAAGAAGCCAGGCATATTGAAACGATTGAGGCTGGGGTAGCTTGAAAAGGCCATGCTCCAGTCTTGGTAGCGTCTGGCTTCAATTGGACCTCGTGCCAGAAGTTGCAGATCGTGATGGCGGTCATCGCGTTGCAAACTTTCCCACAAGGACGAGATGGATGCTGGCGGTCCTTCAATGCACTGAACAAACACTTCTTCTGTGTAGAGCAAGTGTCCTGTGATGCCCATTGAAGCATTTTTCGCACGTGCTTCACTGAGCATGTTGAAGAGATGCAGGCTACCTAGGGTATTGGTAGCTTTAGAGCGGTAGAGTAAACGTTCGAGCACGACAAGACAGTGGTTTTTATTTAGCCTAAATCGTACAAATGCGATATTTAAATTGACTTACGACCCTGTTCTAGACATCACGTGCAAACAATTGCTGCCGTAGCCAAATGTGAACGGGGTCTTCTTGGTGTCGCACGTGCCAGATGGCGTACATGGGCATGTCTGGCGTCTCAAATGGCACGGGCGCATCAGCCAATCCACGGAGCAAGCCTTGGCGTAATAAGCCGGGCAGGGTGGCCAAACGTTCAGTACCAGCCACAAAGGCAGCCACCCCAGCAAAACTGCTCAGCGTGGCCGTGAATTTTCGGTTGACACCACGCTTCAAAAGTAAATCATCAATGTCTAGGCTACGTTTGGGTTGGTGCACCACGGTGATGTGCTCAGCGGCCTCGTAGGTTTTGAGTGAGCGTGGAGCTTTGCGAACCTGTGGGTCGTAAAACACACGGTAGGTGTCGGTAAACAAGCGTTTGTGTTTGATATCGGTGGCATCTGGCGGGCGTGGGCTAATCACCAACTGGCAGTCTTGGGCGCGCAGCATGTCAGCGCTGGGCACGTCGGATGGCACTACGCGCAGCGTCACGCCTGGCGCTTGGGCTTGCAGGCGGTTGAGCAAACTCGGCAACAACAAATCGCGTTGTAAATCGTTGGCAGCGATGGTGAAGCATTGGGTGAGGCGAACTGGCTCAAACGCACCGCTGTGCACAAAACCCTTCAATTGGGCAAGCAGCTCTTGGGCTTGTAACGCCAAGGCTTCGGCACGAGCCGTGGGCACAATGCCGCGCCCTGATTTGACAAATAAGGCATCGCCCGTGATGGCACGCAAGCGGTCGAGTTGGTGGCTTACGGCGGATTGCGTAACACCTAGGGCATTGGCTGCTGCAGTGACCGAGCCTTGCTCAATCACGGTGCTGAGCAAATGCAGCAGGTGGCCATCCAAATCCAAATGATTAAATTTTTTCATGTAATAAATGAGTATTGCGAGGTTTATTTTATGAGTTGAAACGCCCACACTTCATCGCATTGAAAAACTTCAATCACGGAGACACGCCATGAGCCACAAACCTGAACCGATTTTTGGAACCACCTTGTTTGACGGTGACCAAGCCCAAAAAGGTTACGCCCTCAACAAGATGTGCTACTCGTTCAACAGCGCAGACAACCGCAACACTTTCAAGGCGAATGAAGAGGCCTACATGACGCAATACGGCTTGAATGCGCAACAAGCCGATGCCATTCGCACGCGCAATGTGTTGGGCTTATTGGCTGCAGGTGGCAATGTCTACTACCTCGCAAAGTTCGCTGGTATTTTGGGTTTGGACGTGCAAGACCTGGGAGCCGCCCAAACCGGCATGACCAAAGAAGAGTTCAAAGCAAAGCTCCGCGCTGCAGCTAATCAATAAAGATCTAGGAGACCATACCATGGCAACAATTGTTGGCGGCCTTGCCTCATCACATATCCCATCCATCGGCAGCGCGATTGCCAAAGGCATTCAAGAAGACCCGTACTGGAAACCTTTCTTTGATGGTTTTCCTCCCATTCATGAGTGGTTGGATAAGGTCAAACCCGATGTGGCCGTGGTGTTTTACAACGACCACGGGTTGAATTTCTTCCTCGACAAAATGCCCACGTTTGCGGTGGGTGCTGCGGCGCAATACAACAATGCCGATGAAGGCTGGGGCATTCCCACATTGCCACCATTCAAAGGCGTGCCTGATTTGTCCTGGCACATCATCAACGAGTTGGTAGAGAAAGAATTTGACGTGGTGACGTGCCAAGAGATGTTGGTCGACCATGCGTTCACCTTGCCGCTAAAGCTGTTTTGGCCAGGCGACACATGCCCTGTGCTAACCGTGCCGATTTGTATCAACACCGTACAGTTCCCCTTGCCATCGGCCAAGCGGTGTTACAACTTAGGCAAGGCCGTGGGAGACGCTATTCGCAGTTGGGATAGCGATTTGAAAGTGGCCATCTTAGGCACTGGTGGTTTGAGTCATCAGCTCGACGGTGAACGTGCAGGCCACATCAACAAGGCATTTGATTTGGAGTTCATGAACAGTCTGCAAAAGAACCCAGAGTGGGCCACGCAGTTCAGCATTCACGAGTTGGTCGAGAAGACCGGCACGCAAGGTGTGGAGCTGCTCATGTGGTTGGCGATGCGTGGTGCTTTGGGCGATCACGTCAAGCCAGTGCACCAGAATTATCACATCCCAATTTCCAACACGGCTACGGGTGTGATGGCCTTGGCAACAGAATAAATCCAAGCCATAAAAGAAAAACCCCGCCAGTGCAAACAGGCGGGGTTTTTGTATTCCTGCAAAAGCAGGGCAGCGGGGATGTTAAATCGTATCGATGAAGCTGCGCAGTTTGTCGCTGCGGCTTGGGTGCTTCAACTTACGCAACGCCTTGGCTTCGATTTGACGGATGCGCTCGCGCGTGACGTCAAATTGTTTGCCCACTTCTTCCAAAGTGTGGTCCATCGCCATTTCGATACCAAAGCGCATGCGCAACACTTTGGCTTCGCGAGGGGTGAGGCCATCCAAGATGTCTTTCACCACATCGCGCAAACCGGCTTGCATGGCTGCTTCGATAGGCGCGGTGTTGACGCTGTCTTCGATGAAGTCGCCCAAGTGGCTGTCGTCATCGTCACCGATCGGTGTTTCCATGGAGATCGGCTCTTTGGCGATCTTCATGATCTTGCGGATCTTGTCTTCTGGAATTTCCATCTTCTCGGCCAAGACGCTGGCATCGGGCTCGAAACCAAACTCTTGCAAGTGTTGGCGGCTGATGCGGTTCATCTTGTTGATCGTTTCGATCATGTGCACAGGAATACGGATGGTACGCGCTTGATCTGCGATAGAGCGCGTGATCGCTTGGCGAATCCACCATGTGGCGTAGGTCGAGAACTTGTAGCCGCGACGATATTCAAACTTGTCCACGGCCTTCATCAAACCGATGTTGCCTTCTTGGATCAAGTCGAGGAATTGCAAACCGCGGTTAGTGTATTTCTTAGCGATCGAAATGACCAAACGCAAGTTGGCTTCGATCATTTCTTTCTTCGCGCCACGTGAGCTTCGCTCACCGGCGTTCATGCGCTTGTTGATGTCTTTGAGTTGCTCCAAAGGTACCACCACACGGGCTTGCAAGTCGATCAGCTTTTGCTGCAAGTCTTGCACCGGTGGGATGTAGCGGCCCATGGTGGTAGACCATGGCTTGCCTGTGGCAGCTTGCTTTTCAACCCACTTGAGGTTGAGCAAGTTGGGTGGGAAGTCTTTGATGAACGTGGCTTGTGGCATACCGCACTTGTCCACGATGATGCGACGCAGTTCACGTTCGTTCTTGCGCACATCGTCCACTTGGCCGCGCACAGATTCGCAGAGTTTTTCAATGGTCTTCGCTGTGAAGCGAATACCCATCAATTCAGTGGTCAACGCAGTTTGCGCCTTCATGTAGGCAGGCGTGCCGTAGCCTTCTTTGTCGTAAGTCTTGCGCAGTTTTTCGAACAACACAATCATGCGGTCAAAGCGCTCAAGGGCTGCGTTCTTCAACTCCTCCAATTTTTTGGTCAGAGCTTTAGAGCCGCCGTTGCCGTCGTCATCATCTTCTTCGTCAAACTCGTCGAAGTCTTCTTCGGCTACATAGTCATCGGCTTCGTTGAGGTTGTTGAAACCGTCCACGATGGTGGAGATGACTACTTTGTTTTCGCGAATGTCTTCTGCCATGGCCAGCACCGCAGCGATGGTGGCAGGTGAGCCGCTGATCGCAGCCATCATGTCCATCAGACCGCCTTCGATTCGCTTGGCAATCTCAATTTCACCTTCGCGTGTCAGCAACTCAACCGTGCCCATTTCGCGCATGTACATGCGCACGGGGTCAGTGGTGCGGCCGAATTCGCTGTCCACTGTGGACAAAGCTGCTTCGGCTTCTTCTTCAGCTTCTTCTTCAGTTGCGGCAGTCGGTGTGTTGTTGTTGAGCAGCAGGGTTTCTGCGTCAGGGGTGTGTTCGTAAACGGCCACGCCCATGTCGTTCAACATGCTGATCACCACTTCGAGTGTTTCAGCATCGACCAACTTGTCGGGCAAGTGGTCAGAGATTTCGCCGTGCGTCAGGTAGCCACGTGTCTTACCGAGTTTGATCAGGGTCTTCAGACGTTGGCGACGCTTTTGCATGTCTTCTTCAGACAGCACGGTTTCGTCCAAACCGAATTCTTTCATCAAGGCACGTTCTTTGGCCTTGCTGATTTTCATGCGCAGGGGCTTGACCTTTTCTGCACCTGGTTCGATGACGGGTTCGCCTTCGAGGTCGGCTTCGATGTCGCCGAGGTCTTCGTCGTCACCGCCGGCTTTTTTGCCTTTAGCTTTGGTGGCTTTTTTTGCGGGCGCTTTTTTGGCAGCCGCTTTGGGTGCATGGGCTTCTACGGCCGATGCTTTTTTCTTGGTGTCCTCAGCTTTTGCTTTGGTTGTTGTTTTGGCTGCGGTTTTTGTTGCTGGCTTTTCAGCAGCTTTTGTTTTTGGTGCGGGCACTGACATGGCTTTCGTTGCTGGCTTGGCGGCTGGTTTAGCAGCTGCTTTTGCTGCCGGTTTGGCAGCGGTTTTTGCAACGGGCTTTGCGGCTGACTTTGTAACTGCTTTGGCAGCGGCTTTTACAGCTGGCTTGGCTGCAGCTTTAGGGGCGGCAACGGCTGGCTTTTTGGCCACTGGTTTGGCAGGCTTCTTGGACTTACGGTCAACAGGCATGGAAACTCCTAGACTTCAAAGAAACGAATACACAGCGCCACAAAAACCCGGCGCGGGAAAAAGAAAAAGGGGGGTGAAGTGTGAACCTCTAGAAGCAAGCGGATTGGGCGAACATTTGGTGTGCAGTCCTTGCGGTGAAGTGGCGAGTCGTGCGCTTGTGTCACGGTTGGCCGGGCCCGGAGGTGCTGCTGTCGCACTTGCTAAGCGTGGATTATACCCAAAACGGTGGCCTTAGATTAGCCACAGGCGCATTAATCGTGGCTTTCGACCAGTTTTTGCGGAATCAGGCCCAGCTGCTTGCGCCGCTCAAACAGGGCTTTGTAGCGCTGCATGGCCGTGGGATCGGCGGCGGCTTCGGCGATGGCCTCTTTCATTTGGGCATCAAGGCTTTCAAACAAAATTTTGTTCAAGATGCCGCGCAGCTCTAGGCCAGCCTCTTTACGTTGTTGCTCGGGTGTGAGGCTTTCAGGCATGGGTTTGCCTTCGTCATCTAGCAAAGGCGTGAAGGCGCTGGCCATGACGCGCAGGGCGAGGTCTTCTGACTCGTGCTCGCGCAGGCCTTCGCGAAGTGAGCCCCAAGCTTGATGGCCGTGTTCGTGGTGCTGCTGATCGAGCCAAACAAACAACGGGCCGTGGGGTGGGGCGAGTTCACACAACAGGTTGTGGTCTTCGGTGGAGAGGTCTTCCCACAAGTCCATGTGCGAGAGCAGCACGCGTGCTGCATGGTCTGCACGGCCTTGTGGAATCAGGCGTGTGCCACGCTTATAAGTTTTGGGCGCGTAGGGCTCGCGCGGTTTGAACTTGGATGCCTTTTTAAATTCACCTGAGCGTGCAGGCGCAACTGCAGGGGCGGGCATCCACAGGTCTTGCAGCTCGTGGTTGCCAAGGTCTGCCAGCTCTGCGATTTCGCTGAGCAACTGGCGCTTCAAAGCGCCATCGGGCAGGGCCATCCATAGCGGCTTGGCGTTGCTGGCCATGTGGGCACGTCCCTCGGCTGTGTGCAGGTCGCAGCCTTCGCGGGCCACTTCGATGAGGAAGCGGCTCAGGGGCATGGCTTCGGTCACGCAGTGGGCAAAAGCTTCTTTGCCAAACTCGCGGATGTAGCTGTCGGGGTCATGCTCGGCGGGCAAGAACAAGAACTTCACGCTGCGCACATCAGTGGCATAGGGCAATGCCCCATCGAGCGCCTTGCGTGCAGCGCGGCGGCCTGCGCCATCACCATCAAAGCTGAACACCACGTTGTCGGTGAAGCGAAAAAGTTTTTGCACATGGTCGGTCGTGCACGCCGTGCCCAGTGTGGCGACCGCATTGGGAAACCCTAATTGCGCCAAAGCCACCACGTCCATGTAGCCTTCGGTCACCAGCACATAGCCGGCGTCGCGCAGTGCGTTACGGGCTTCAAACAAACCATACAGTTCGCGGCCTTTACTGAACACAGGGGTTTCTGGCGAATTCAAATATTTTGGTGTGCCCTCAAACAACACGCGGCCACCAAAGCCAATGCACTCGCCTTTGACGTTGCGGATGGGGAACATCACGCGGTCGCGGAAACGGTCGTAGCGTTTTTCTTCTTCGCCGTCTTCTTGGTTCACGATGACCAAGCCGCTTTCAGCCAGCAGTGGGTCTTGGTAGTCGGGGAACACGCTGGCCAAGCTGCGCCAACCTTCGGGGGCGTAGCCCAAGCCAAAGTCTTTGGCGATTTGGCCGCTCAGACCACGGCCTTTGAAATACTCAATCGCTTTGGGCGAGTTGCGCAAATGTTTGCGATAAGCCTCGCCTGCTTTTTCCAACACATCGGTGAGGGTGGCTTGCTTTTGGCGCTGCTCGGCGGCGCGTGCACGATCTTGTGGCGAGGCATCGTCTTCTGGCACTTGCATGCCGATGTTTTGTGCCAAGTCCTTCACCGCTTCGACGAAGGTCATGCCCGCATGCTCCATCAAGAAGCCAATGGCATTGCCGTTTTTGCCGCAGCCAAAGCAATGGAAAAACTGCTTGGCAGGGCTCACCGAAAACGACGGCGACTTCTCGCCGTGGAACGGACACAGCCCCATGAAATTGGCCCCGCCTTTTTTGAGCTGCACATAGCGGCCCACCACCTCGACAACGTCGACGCGGGCTAAAAGCTCTTGGATGAAGGACTGGGGGATGGCCATATGTAAAAAGGGTGAAGCCTGATTTTAGGCTTCACCCTTTTTCAGAACTTTGAAGAACGTTTTGGCTTACTTCGGTGCCAAACGGATCGCACCATCCAAACGAATCACTTCGCCATTGAGCAAATCATTTTCAAAGATGTGCAGGGCCAGTTTGGCGTAGTCTTGTGGGGTGCCCAAGCGTGAAGGGAAGGGCACGCCTGCGGCGAGGGCGTCTTGCACTTCTTGAGGCATGCCAAATAGCATGGGCGTGCCCATGATGCCGGGGGCGATGGTCATGTTGCGAATGCCGTTGCGGGCGAGGTCGCGTGCGATGGGCAGGGTCATGCCCACGATGCCGCCTTTGGACGCGCTGTAAGCGGCTTGGCCAATTTGGCCGTCGTAGGCGGCGACAGAGGCGGTAGAAATCAACACACCACGCTCGCCTGTGGCTTCGGGTTCATTGTGGCACATGGCTTCAGAGGCCAAGCGAATCATGTTGAAACTGCCAATGAGGTTGATGGTGATGGTTTTGCTGAAAGAGGCCAACGCATGTGCGCCGTTTTTGCCCACGGTTTTTTCGGCAGGGGCAATGCCCGCGCAGTTGACCAAGCCCATGAGCTTGCCCAGTGACACGGCTTTGGCCACCACGGCTTGGCCGTCGGCTTCGTTGCTCACATCGCACTTCACAAAAGCGCCGCCAATGTCTTTGGCCACAGCTTCGCCTTTGTCGGCTTGCATGTCAGCGATGACCACAATGCCGCCCTTGGCTGCCAGCGCACGTGCCGTGCCTTCGCCCAAGCCTGAGGCTGCGCCAGTGACGATGAAAACTTTGCCTTTGATGTCCATGAGGGTCTCCTGAATTTAGATGGTTGCTTTACGTTTACGTAAACGTCAATTATGCGGGATGCCGAAGGGTTCTCGTGGCCATCTAGGACAATCCCTAGTGAATGATTTATCGATTGAGGTTTTTGGATGAAGTTGAGTTGGTTATTGCTTGTGTGTGTTGCAGTGTTGTCTGGGTGTACCTCGCATGGGCCATTGGCGCCTGTGGACGGCATCAAGACAGACGTCCCTGTCGTTAAACGCGCCCCAAAGTTTGGATTGGCATTGGGCGGCGGCGCAGCGCGTGGCTTTGCACACGTAGGTGTGATTCAAGTGCTGGAAGAGGCTGGTATCAAGCCCGACTTGGTGGTGGGCACCTCGGCCGGCAGCGTGGTGGCCGCGTTTTACGCCAGCGGCAAAGATGGTGCGCAGTTGCAAAAAGCCGCCGAGACCATGGAAGAGGCAACGATTACCGATTGGACCGTGCCCTTGCTTGGGCGCGGCATGATGCGCGGAGATGGTTTGGCGCGCTACATCAGCAAGCAAACGGGTGGTCGCCGTATCGAAGAGATGCGTATGCCATTGGGCATCGTGGCGACCGATTTGAAAACAGGCGAGGGCGTCTTGTTCCAGCGTGGCGATGTCGGCACTGCGGTGCGTGCTTCTAGTGCTGTGCCTTCGGTGTTTGAGCCGGTGCGCATTGGCGCCCGAGAGTTTGTCGACGGTGGTTTAGTGTCGCCCGTGCCAGTGCGTTATGCGCGCCAGATGGGGGCCGAGTATGTGTTGGCCATCGATATCTCTAGCCCGCCTGAGTCTGGCAAAACCGGTGACATGTTTGACATCTTGATGCAGACCTTCACCATCATGGGCAAGAGCATCAACACGCTAGAGCTGCGTGATGCCGACCTAGTGGTGCGACCCGCCTTACAAGATGTGGGCAGTGCCGATTTCAAAGCGCGCCGCCGCTCCATAGAGGCTGGCCGTGCAGCCATGTTGCAAGCCTTGCCCAAGCTCAAGGCCGCTTTAGCGCAGCAATAAAGACAAACGAAAAAAAGGGGCCCACCTTGCGGCGGGCCCTTGAAGGGATTCTGCACCCTGAGGTGACGAAGAATCCGAGGAGACAATCGTTACAAATTAACGCTTCTTAGCAGCGCTTTTCGAAGCTTTCACAGCTGTTTCAGTGGCGGATTGGATGTGTGACTCGGCCAAGTCAGCAGCTTGCTTGACGGCTTTTTGCACAGATTCCACAGCAGTGTTGCTAGCAGTCACGGCTTGCTTGAAGAAAGCCACAGCTTGCTCAGAGCCAGCAGGTGCGTTTTTCAATGCAGATTCGATGTAAGACTGAACAGCGTTTTGGCCTTCAGCAGCTTTGCCTTCGAGGCCTTTGGTGAATTCAGCGCCAGTGCCTTGAGCGATGTCATACAGGTGACGGCTGTAAGCAGCAGACTTTTCAGCCAAAGGCTGAACGAAGCTGGTTTGCAAAGCGATCAGTTCTTGAGCGTCTTTCACGGCCAACACAGCTTGTGCGTGAGCAGCAGATTCGTTCAAAGCGGCACGGCCAGCAGTGAGGTTGAGTTCAACCAATTTTTCAACGCCAGCGAAGGCTTTGTTTGACAAACCGAACAGGTTGTCGAGGTTGGCTTTGTTGGTAGCGGCGAATTGTTCAACGTTGATCATGGTGATACTCCAAAAGTTAAGTGAGCTTGCAAAAAATGTTGCGGTGCAGCATTGGGATGAAGTTTAGGGTTATCCCGTGGGTTTGCAAGAGGGTTTGGGGCTTTGAAGTCCTGTTTAGAGGTGACGTTCTAAAACCGGAGGTTTCATCCAACATTCGAAGGTTTTTCTAAATTGGCCACAATTGAGCCTTGTTTCATGCGGTTTCCAAGGGCTATGCGCGCTTTTTATTCGGACCAGTTTGTATTGCCCTTGCCGCAAGGCCATCGTTTTCCGATGGCCAAGTACCGCCTCTTGCGTGACCGGTTGAGTGCCGAAATGCCTGAAGTGGTCCTAGAGGTCGCCCCGCCCGCGAGCGATGGCGAGCTGGCATTGGTTCATACGCCCAGTTACATCCAATCGGTGGAGCAAGGCACGTTGACAGAGGCTCAACAAAAAGAAATTGGGTTTCCATGGACGCCCGCGATGGTTGAGCGATCACGCCGCTCAGCAGGTGCCACGGTGATGGCCGCACGCGCAGCCTTGTTTGGCGGGCAAGGCGTGGCGGCCAATTTGGCAGGTGGCACGCACCATGCCTATGCAGACAAAGGCAGCGGCTTTTGCGTGTTCAACGATGCAGCCGTGGCCACGCGCCTCATGCAAGCCGAGTGGGGGCGCGTGTACAAGCAGCCTTTGAAAGTGGCCATCATCGATTTGGATGTGCACCAAGGCAACGGCACAGCGCGCATTTTTGAGCGAGACGAAAAGGTGTTCACCTTGTCCATGCATGGCGCTCGTAACTTTCCATTCGACAAAGAAACCAGCGATTTAGACATTGATCTGCCCGATGGCTGCAACGATGCGATGTATCTAGAGGGCTTAGAGTATGCCTTGGCCGAGCTAGAGGCCCGTTTCTCGCCAGGACTGGTGATTTACCTTGCTGGTGCTGATCCGCACGAGGGCGACCGACTAGGAAGGCTCAAACTGAGCTTTGATGGCCTAGAAGCCCGCGACCGCCGTGTGTTCGACTGGGCATGGTCTAAGCGCATTCCCTTGGCCTTCTCAATGGCAGGGGGCTATGGTCGCGAAATGGCTGACACAGTTCAGGCACAAGTCAACACTTACCGTGTCGCCTATGCGTACTGGCGACGCTGGCAAAATCTGTCTCAATGAGTTCCGCACTTACTTCCCGCCCACAACCCGAATCGCGCAGCACCTTCAAGGTGTTTCGTCGCATCGACACGCGTTGGATGGACAACGATGTGTATGGCCATGTCAACAACGTCGTGTACTACAGCTGGTTTGACACAGCTGTCAACGCGCACTTGATTGAGCAGGGTGCATTGGACATTCACCACGGCGAGACCATTGGCTTGGTGATTGAAACCCAGTGCAACTACTTTGCACCGCTCGCATTTCCGCAAACCATCGAAGCCGGTATTCGCGTGGCGAAGTTGGGAAGTTCAAGCGTGCGCTACGAAATAGGTTTGTTTGCGCAAGGCGAAGACCTCTGCGCCGCACGCGGCCACTTTGTGCACGTGTACGTCGATAAAGAAAACCGTCGGCCTGTGAAGGCCTTGCCTTTGAAATTAAAAACAGTCTTGGAGACACTTGTATGACCAACCCAGCCCATATTGCAGCTGTTGACCACGCCATCACTTCACGCATGTCTGCACGTGCATTTACGCAGCAAGAGGTGTCACGCGAACTCATCACCGAAATTTTGCAAGTCGCCAGTCGCGCACCTTCGGGCACCAACACCCAGCCCTGGAAGGTCTATGTGTTGCAAGGCGCTAAACGTGATTCGTTGGTCGACAAAGTGTGTGCTGCTCACGAAGCCATGCGCGCGAACCCAGAAGTGGCCAAACAGTACACCGAGCAATACGACTATTACCCTGCGCAATGGGTCAGCCCCTACATCGACCGTCGTCGTGAGAACGGCTGGAGCCTTTACGGTTTGTTGGGCATTGGCAAAGCCGACAAAGACCGCATGCACGAGCAACAGCAACGCAATTTCAAGTTTTTCGATGCACCTGTGGGCCTGATGTTCACCATCGACCCCATCATGGGCCGTGGCTCGTTGTTTGACTACGGCATGTTTGTGCAAAACATCATGTTGGCAGCGCGTGCGCGTGGCTTACACACCTGCCCACAGGCAGCGTGGAATGGCTTTCACAGCATCATCCTGCCGCACATCGGTGCGGGCGAGGGTGAGATGATGGTGTGCGGCATGTCGCTGGGCTATGCCGATGAGAGCGACAAAGTCAACACACTGGTCACGCCTCGCGTGCCTGTGAATGAGTTCACCCACTGGGTGGCCTGAGTTTTTTAGTTAGTTTGCGATGATCATCACCAGCCTTCTCGACACCGACCTGTATAAATTCACCATGATGCAGGCTGTGCTGCATCAGTTTCCGAGTGCGCAGGTGTCATACAAGTTCAAGTGCCGCAACCCCGGTGTGGATTTGGCGCCGTACGTGCAAGAAATTCGTGACGAAATTCGCTCGCTGTGCAGCTTGCATTTCCAAGATGCGGAGTTGTCATGGTTGCGTAGCCTGCGTTTCATCAAGAGCGACTTTGTCGATTTCTTGGGGCTGTTTCGGCTGAACGAAAAATACATTCAGGTGAATGCGTTGTCGAACGGTGAGATTGACATCAGCATTCAAGGCCCTTGGCTGCACACCATTCTTTTTGAGATTCCGGTGTTGGCCATCGTCAACGAGGTGTACTTTCGCAACACGCAAAAAGTGCCGGACTTTTTGGAAGGCCGCAAGCGGCTTGACCAAAAGATCGATGCCTTGCATGCCGAGCGTTTGAGTGATTTGAAAATTGCCGATTACGGCACGCGTCGCCGCTTCTCCAGAGCATGGCACGAAGAGCTGTTGCGTGTGTTGACCTCCAAACTCGGCACTGGCCCCAAAGGTCAGTTTGCTGGCACGAGCAACGCTTTGTTTGCAATGAAGCTTGGCCTCACACCCTTGGGCACGATGGCGCATGAATATTTGCAAGCTTGCCAAGCCCTGGGCCCACGTCTGCGTGACAGCCAAGTGTTTGGGTTCGAGACCTGGGCACGCGAATACCGCGGTGACTTAGGCATTGCACTGAGCGATGTGTATGGCATTGAGCCCTTCCTGCGCGACTTTGATATGTACTTTTGCAAGCTGTTCGATGGCGCACGTCACGACAGTGGGGACCCTTTCACCTGGGGCGAGCGCATGATTGCCCACTACCGCAACAACCGCGTGGACCCACTCACCAAAACGCTGATTTTTTCGGATGGCTTGACCGTCGAAAAAACCATTGCGCTTTACCAACAGTTCCGTGGCCGCTGCCAACTCGCGTTTGGCATTGGCACCAACTTGACCAACGACTTAGGCTATGAGCCTTTGCAAATCGTCATCAAGATGACGCAGTGCAATGGTCAGCCTGTGGCCAAGCTCTCAGACACGCCGTCTAAGAACATGTGTGAAGACGAAAAGTACTTGGCCTATTTACGTCAAGTGTTTGATATTGCGCAACCCACCTAAATGTTGACATGAAATACCTCAAAGTTGCTTTTGTGTTTGCACTCGCGTTTGGGGTGAACACGTTAGCGCCTGATTTGCTTGCTCATATGGCACGTCTAGATGGCTCAGAAGCATCAATTGCATCAACGCTGTGGTGCTTGGGTTTGTTTCTGGTGTTTGGTTGGCTGTGCAGCAAGGTTGCTGAAGGCACAGTGTTTCCAAGTTTTACCTTGCAGTTGTTGGTTGGCATCTTCTTGCACGAGGCGCTGGCGCCTTTGTCGGCGCAGTTGGTGTTGGCCGTGGTGGTGTGTACGGCACTGGCTGCCATCATTTTGAAGTCGGGCGGCGATGAGATTGAACGCAAAGATTTTTTGAAGATTGCGTTTCCAACTTTGATGATTGCCACCGTGGGTTACTTGGTGACGTTTTTCATCATGTTCCCTGTGTTGCTGTGGTTGGGCTTAGATAGCAAAACGGCTGCGCTTTTATCAGCCATCATTGGTTCTACTGACCCCGCTGCCTTGATTCCTACGCTCAAAACCTTGGTGTTCAAGTCGCAGTTCAAGCAGGTGTCCAACCTTTCAGTGGCCGAGAGTGCGCTAAACGATGCTGTAGGGGCCATCTTCACTGGGGCGATTGCCACCATGATTTTGGGCGAGGTGAACATAGACAACGTGGGCGCCTTGGCCGCCGGATTATTCAGTGGTGACAACTTGCGTTTGCTTGCAGCGCAGTTTGGTTTTGGTGTTGTAGCAGGTGTGGTGGGTTGGTTTGGCATGTATGCCTTCGAGCGCTACAAATCGAAACATAACGATGCGGGAAAGTTCGATGTGCCCTATGACTTTGCGCTGGTGTTGGCCGTACCTTTGGTCACGTTCGTGTTGGCGCAGTTGATTCATGGCAATGGATTCTTGGCTGCGTTCATTGCAGGCTTGTTGGCCAATTTCAACCATGGCACACATTACTTTCATGGCTTGTTGCACAACCTAGAAGTGAAGATTGAAAGCGTGGCTAAGCCCACCATCTTCATGATGGTGGGACCGTTTGTGGCATTGCAACAGTTGGCCGACACTGCCATGTTGGGGTTGCTGGTGTCTTTGGCTTTCATGGTGTTAGCGCGGCCTATGGCGGTCTTTGTGTCGCTGTTGCCCACATCGATCAGTCGACAAGAAAAATTGTTTTTATGCGCTGTGCGCGAAACTGGTGTCATCCCTGTTGTCTTGGCGGTTGTCACAGTGGCTCAGTTTCCGGATATGACGCAACTCATGCCATTGACTGCTTGGGTTGTGATTTGGACATTGACCTTGCTGCCTGCGCTAACTCCTTGGTGGGCTAAAAAATTAAACATGATTGAGTAATCTATGAAACCGAAAATCATCATCGCGCGTCCTATCTTTGAAGAAACTCTGGCTCTCTTACGCACGCACTTTGACGTGACCGACAACCAAGCCGATGTGGCTTGGAGCAAAGCCAATTGGACGCAGGCTTTATCGCAACACGTGGGCGCACTCACCACAGGCTCTGACCCTGTGGATGCTGAGGTGCTCAAAGCATGTCCTGACCTCAAAGCCGTGGCCAATATGGCCGTGGGTTACAACAACTTTGATGTGCCCGCCATGACCGCACAAGGCGTGCAGGCCAGCAACACCCCCGATGTGTTGACTGAAACCACCGCTGACTTTGGTTTTGCCTTGCTGATGGCCACGGCCCGTCGCATGGCCGAGAGCGAACACTATTTGCGCCGTGGTGAGTGGACGCAATGGCGCTACGACATGTTTGCGGGGGCTGAAGTGCACGGCAGCACCATTGGTATTTTGGGCATGGGTCGCATTGGTCAAGGCATAGCACGCCGCGCTGCACATGGCTTTGGCATGAAGGTCATTTATCACAACCGCTCGCGCCTAAGCGCGGAGTCTGAAGCCGAATGCAAAGCCACTTATGTGAGCAAAGAGGAGTTGCTCAAAACGGCAGACCACGTGATGTTGGTCGTGCCTTACAGCGCCGCATCGCACCACACCATTGGTGCGGCTGAGTTGGCGCAAATGAAGCCAACCGCGACGCTTATCAACATTGCACGCGGCGGCATTGTGGACGACGCAGCTTTGGCAGTGGCTCTGCGTGAGAAACGAATTGCAGCGGCTGGCTTGGATGTGTTTGAAGGCGAACCCAAAGTGCATCCCGATTTGTTGACCGTGCCCAATGTGGTGCTCACGCCGCACATCGCCAGCGCGTCCATTCCCACACGCATGGCCATGGCCAATTTGGCAGCGGACAACTTGATCAGCTATTTCACCCAAGGCAAGTCAATCACGCCTTTGAACACGGTGGCTGCGTGATGGAAATTTGGATTGCAGTTGGCGTTGGGGCATTCAATGCCTTGCTTTTATTGCTCTTGCTACGCAGGCCCAGTGGCAACAACGATGCAGCCGCCCAAGCTTTGCAGCAGAGCCTGCAAAGCCTGCATGAAAAATTAGAACGCATTGAACGTGAGTTGCGCACCGAAATTACCGAGTCCTCCCGCGGTGGTCGCCAAGAGCTGACGCAAAACCTCGCGCTGTTTCAGCAAAGCCAAGTTCAGCAACTCACGCTGATGCAAAAGAGCATTGGCGATACGCTGAACCAACAGTTGCAGCAGCTGCAAAAGAGCAATGCCGACAAGCTGGACGAAATGCGCCGCACGGTGGATGAGAAGCTGCAAACCACGCTGGAAAAGCGTTTGTCTGAAAGCTTCAAACAAGTGGCGGAGCGCTTAGAGCAAGTGCACAACGGCCTAGGTCAAATGCAAAAGCTGGCCGACGGTGTGGGCAGCTTGCAGCGCGTGCTGACCAACGTCAAAACACGCGGCATGTTTGGCGAAGTGCAGCTCGAAGCCCTGTTAGAACAAGTGCTGACGATCGAGCAATACGCCAAGCAAGTGGAAACCAAACCACGCAGTAACCAGCGTGTGGACTTTGCGATCCGCTTTCCCGGTCGTGGCGGTGCAGACGGCGAGCCCGTGTGGCTGCCGATTGATGCCAAGTTTCCCCGCGAAGACTACGAACGCTTGCTGGACGCACAAGACCGTGCCGATGCGGTTGCTGCCGAAGTGGCAGCCAAAGCACTGGAGGTGCGCATTCGCACCGAAGCCAAGAGCATTGCCGAGAGCTACCTTGCGCCGCCGCACACCACCGACTTTGCCATTTTGTTTTTACCCACCGAAGGCTTGTATGCCGAGGTATTGCGTCGCCCCGGTTTGATGGACACCTTGCAGCGCGACTACCGCGTTACGCTGGCTGGCCCCACCACCTTGCTGGCCATGCTCAACAGCTTGCACATGGGCTTTCGCACATTGGCGCTGGAGCAGCAAGCCTCTGAGGTATGGAAGGTCTTGGGCGCTGTCAAAACCGAATTTGAACGCTATGGCGACTGGGTGGAAAAGGTGCGCGAGCAAGTGCAAAAAGCGGCAGACACTTTGGACCGAGCCGACACGCGCAGCCGTCAAATGCGCCGTGCATTGAAGAACGTCGAAGCTTTACCCGAAGGCGAAGCGCAAGCCTTGCTGCCCAAGTTTGACGACGCCTTGGATGACACGGATGCCAAAGTTTGAAACGTGAACTTGCCAAGCTGATTGCAGGCCAAGTGTGTTTGCATGCCTGCATGGCGGGCATGCGTATGGCTGCACCATTGATGGCACTGCGCAGCGGCCAAAGCGAAGCAGCCGTGGGTTTCTTGCTGGCCATGTTTGCATTGACGCAAGTGTTTCTCGCATTGCCTGCAGGTCGATATGCTGATTTGCATGGTTTGAAGCGCCCTGTGTTGTGGAGCGTGCTCATGGGGGCCATCGGTGCTGGTGCTGCGGCAGTGTGGCCGATCTTTCCTGTGCTGTGTTTCAGTGGATTGATGACGGGTGGTGCCACAGGCATTGCCATCATCGCTTTGCAGCGTCATGTGGGGCGCGCAGCGCAGGGCTTGACACAGATGAAGCAAGCATTCAGTTGGCTCTCGATTGCGCCTGCATTCTCTAACTTCATTGGTCCATTCACGGCCGGCTTGTTGATTGACCATGCCGGCTTTCAGTGGGCGTTTGCAGCGATGGCTTTGCTACCCGTGATTGCTTGGGCTTGTATTCGCCAAGCGCACGAATTACCCAAAGTGGTCAAACCCGAAGGCCATGAAAATAACAGTGCATGGGATTTGTTGAATGAGCCCATGTTTCGCCGCTTGTTGATGGTCAATTGGTTTTTATCGGCCTGTTGGGATGTACACACCTTTGTCGTGCCCATCTTGGGCCATGAGCGGGGCTTGAGTGCTTCGGCCATTGGTTCTATCTTGGGTGTGTTTGCACTGGCTGCTGCGTTCATTCGCATGATGATGCCGTTCATCGCGGCGCGTTTGCATGAGTGGCAGGTGGTCACGGGCGCGATGCTGATCACCTCTTTCATGTTGGCCGTATACCCGTTCACCGAAACAGCTTGGTTGATGGGCGCTTGCTCGGTGTTGGTGGGCTTGTCGTTGGGTGGTGTTCAACCCATGATCATGAGTACCTTGCATCAAATCACGCCTGAGCATCGACATGGTGAAGCGCTAGGTCTGCGCTTAATGGGCATCAACGCGTCGAGCGTGCTAATGCCCATGGTGTTTGGTGCAGCGGGCACCGTCATTGGCATCAGTGGGGTGTTTTGGTGTGTGTCTGCCGTGGTGGGCTTGGGCTCACGCAGCGCGTATCAGCTCAGAGTTCATAAAAAGCACGAATGAAGCGCCACGCGTCGTCCACGCTGTCGACGTAGGTGAACAAGTCCAGGTCTTCTTCTGAGATCACGCCTTCATCCACCAGCACATCGAGGTGTAACAAACGCTTCCAGTAGTCGCTGCCAAACAGCACGATGGGCACGGGCTTGGCTTTTTTGCATTGCACCAGCGTGAGTGTTTCAAACAATTCGTCCAGTGTGCCAAAGCCTCCAGGAAATGCCACCAAAGCTTTGGCGCGCATCATGAAGTGCATTTTGCGCAACGCAAAGTAGTGGAACTTGAAGCTCAGGTCGGGCGTGATGTGCGGGTTGGGGTTTTGCTCATGCGGTAGGGCGATGTTGAGTCCTACGCTGATGCCACCCGCCTCTTGCGCGCCACGGTTGGCCGCCTCCATGATGCCGGGGCCGCCGCCGGTGCAGATGAAGAGTTTTTGATCGGCTGCTTGGTGCTCGCTGAATTTGGTGATGGTGTGGGCTAGGGCACGCGACTGTTCGTAATAACGCGCGTTGCGCACCAACACTTCGGCCTTGGCAATTTGCTGTGCATCCCCAGAAGCGCGGGCGAGGATGAGTGCGCGGTGCGACTCTTCTTCGCTGCGAAATCGCGCGCTGCCAAACACCACCACCGTGTGCTCAATGCCGCGAGCGATTTGCGCTAAATCGGGCTTGAGCATTTCCATTTGCATTCGCAAGCCACGCGTTTCGCGGCGCAGCAAAAACTCGGGGTCGGCAAACGCCAAGCGGTTCGATTCGGGTTTGAGTGAGTCGCCGTTGTCGTAGTGCGCTTTGAGGGTTTCCCAAGCTTCGGCAAGGCGTCGGTCGTGAGGGTCTAGCATTCCATCCATGCGGCGATGTTACATGGGCGAAACGGCTGATGCACGAACAATGAAAAAGGCCTCCGAAGAGGCCTTGATTGCTAAAGCTTGTGAAAGCTTAGACGCGCTTGCGGTATTCACCGGTGCGTGTATCAACTTCAACTTTATCGCCTTGAGCCACGAACAATGGCACAGCCACTTCGAAACCTGTTGCGAGTTTGGCGGGCTTCAACACTTTGCCTGAGGTGTCGCCTTTGACAGCTGGCTCAGTCCAAGTGATTTCGCGCACAACGTTTGTGGGCAATTCGACAGAAATAGCTTTCTCGTCGTAGAACACCACTTCGAGTTCCATGCCGTCTTCGAGGTAGTTCAGGGCGTCGCCCATGTTGCTGGCTTCGACTTCGTATTGGTTGAAGTCGGCGTCCATGCAAACATACATAGGGTCTGCAAAGTAAGAGTAGGTGCAATCCTTCTTGTCCAAGATGACTTGGTCCATCTTGTCGTCGGCTTTGAACACAACTTCAGTACCGAAGTTGGCGATCAAGCTTTTCAATTTCATGCGAACGGTGGAAGAGCCACGGCCACCACGTTGGTATTCGGTGCGCAGGACAACCATAGGGTCCTTGCCGTGCATGATGACGTTGCCAACGCGGATTTCTTGAGCGGTTTTCATAGTGTGAGGTTTTCTTAGAGGTATGTGGCCCATGCAGCTCAAGCTGCGACGGGGTTCGCAAAGCCGCTTATTTTAGCGTTTTTGAGCCACGAAACTGAGTAACTGGCTGGTGAGGTCTGTTTGGGCTTGTAAACGCTGCTGCGTTTGGTGGCTCCAGCTACGCCAATCGTCAATGACAGTGCGGGTTAGCGCAGGAATCGGCCCTGTTTCGAGGCCATTCCAAACTGCATGAAATTTTATTAAGTCGGCGGGCATGTCCAGCGCCGCTTCAAAGGCGTGCAACTTGTCGTGGTGGGCCAAATCGTCCTGCGGGTAGATGTGCCATGCAAATGGACGGCCGGCCCACAGGGCGCGCACCAGCGAGTCTTCGCCACGCACAAAGTTGAAGTCGCAAGCCCATAGCAAGTGATCAAAGTCGGTTTGGCTGAGGTAGGGCAGTTGGCTGATGTGCAGCTGGCCTGTGCCGCTGCTGGGCATGTGCAGGGCTTGGGTGGCTGCTGCTACGGCTGCGTTGGGCCGACCTTGTGCCACCAGCAAGCGGGTGGGGGTGTCTGCTTGACTGAGTTGCGTCAACAATTCGGGCAATGCTGCGGGTTCGTAGCAAAACAGGCTGATGAGTTGTTCGTTGGCTGGAATGGGTTTGTCTAGCGGCAGTGCGCTTAGCCATGCTTGGCGTTGAAACGCGGCTTGTCGCGCAGGTAAATCTGGCTCGCGCAACAAACCACCCGTCTCGTGCGTGAATCCCGGAAAGAAAAACCATTTGGTCATGCCGCGCGCAGGACCACTCATTACGGGTGAAGCCAAACCATGCGAGCGGGCTACATAGCCTTCGGCACTCAGGTATTCGAGGTTGATCCACACGGGTGGTGTACCTTTGGCCATCAGTGCTTGAACCGCTTCGGGCAGTTCGCAGCCGAAAGCTTCGACCACCACATCGCCGATTTGGAATGTGCCGTCTTGCGCTAAAGCTTGCATTGCAGCAGTGTCGGGCCACACATGAACAGCGGCACCTGTGCAACCCTGCGGTGCCATCCAAACCAAAGCCGAGGCATCGTCCACCCATAGCCGCACGGTGTGCCCGCGCTGCGCGAGATCAACGCACAGTCGCCAGCACACGCCAAGGTCGCCGTGGTTGTCGATGACGCGACAAAAAATATCCCAACGCAGGCTGGGTGATGAATGGGTATCGAATTTCACACTTCAGATTGTCCACAATACGGGCATGTCCAAAACTCCTTCAGACGCCACGCCAGAAAACGCAGCACCGCGCCACCCACCCGAGCTGTTAGAGCTGGTGGCAAGCTTGCCTGCGTTGCCCGGTGTGTACCGCTACTTTGATGCGCAAGAGCAGGTGCTGTATGTGGGCAAAGCCATCAACCTGAAGAAGCGGGTGTCTAGCTATTTCCAAAAAGACCACGGTGGAACACGCATTGGCCACATGGTGAGCAAGATCGTGCGCATGGAAACCACGGTGGTGCGCTCAGAGGCAGAAGCGCTGCTGCTGGAAAACAACCTCATCAAAACGCTCAAGCCCAAGTACAACATCTTGTTCCGTGATGACAAGAGCTACCCGTATTTGAAGATGACGCGTGGCTTGGCAGTCAAGGCAGACGAGCCGCCCAAGTTGGGTGCAAATCCATCGCCCCAACAAGTGCCCCGAGTCGTGTATTACCGAGGTGCGGTGGACAAACGCCACGACTACTTTGGCCCATACCCCAGTGTGTGGGCGGTGCGTGAAGCCATTCAGCTTTTGCAAAAAGTGTTTCGCTTGCGCACCTGCGAAGACACGGTGTTCAACAACCGCACACGCCCGTGTTTGCTGTTTCAAATCAAGCGTTGCTCAGGGCCATGTGTGGGCCTCATATCTGTGCCCGACTACCAGCGCGATGTAGACAGCGCCATGCGTTTGCTACGCGGTGAAACGCAAGAGGTGATGGGTAGCATCGAAGCACGCATGATGGCGCACGCCGAGAGGCTGGAGTTTGAGCAAGCTGCCGAGCTGCGCAACCAAATGAGCGCACTCTCCAAAGTGCTGCATCAACAAGCGGTGGATACGGTGGGTGACCAAGACGTGGACATCCTCGCGGTCAAAGTGCAAGGCGGTAAAGCCTGTGTCAACTTGGCTATGGTGCGCGGTGGCCGCCATTTGGGTGACAGGCCTTACTTCCCTGTACATGTGGACGATGCCGAGCCCACCGAAGTCCTGGAAGCGTTTTTAAGTCAGCACTATTTGGATGTGCCTGTGCCGCCCGCGCTCATCACCAGCCACGCGGTAGACAAAGAACTCCTGCAAGCACTGACCGAACAAACCGGCGTCAAGATTACCGCCGTGCACAACCCGCGCGAGCAACGCCGCGTATGGCTAGAGATGGCGCAACAAAACGCAGACATTCAACTTGCCCGCTTGCTGGCCGAAGAGGGCTCGCAACAAGCGCGCACGCGCGCTTTAGTCGATGCACTCGATTTGGCACCCGAAGATTTGGAACAGTTCCGTGTGGAGTGCTTTGACATTTCGCATACCTCGGGCGAGTCCACGCAGGCGTCGTGCGTGGTGTTCCATCACCACAAAATGCAAAGCGCGGAATACCGTCGCTACAACATTGATGGCATCACCGGGGGTGACGACTACGCCGCCATGCGCCAAGTGCTGGTGCGCCGCTACAGCAAGCTGGCCGAGGCTGTGCGTGCGGGCGAGGGCAAGCTGCCCGACCTCGTGCTGATTGACGGTGGCAAAGGCCAAGTGTCAATGGCGCGTGAGGTGTTTGAGTCGCTCGGGCTCGACCTCTCGCGCATCGTGGGCGTGGAAAAAGGCGAGGGCCGTAAAGTGGGCTTGGAAGAGCTGGTGTTTGCCGATGGTCGCGAGAAGGTGTACCTCGGCCGTGACTCCGCCGCGTTGATGCTGGTGGCGCAAATTCGCGATGAAGCGCACCGCTTTGCCATCACGGGCATGCGCGCCGCACGAGCCAAAGTGCGCGTGGGTGGCAGCAAGCTCGAAGAAATTCCGGGTGTGGGGCCCAAGAAACGCGCCAAGTTGCTGCAGCGCTTTGGCGGTGCACGCGGCGTGGGCGATGCCAGCGTGGCAGACCTGTGTACCGTGGAAGGTATTTCGGAAGAGTTGGCGCAAACGATTTACAACGCCTTGCGTTGAGGTGCTTGGAAATTATTAGCAATGCCCAGCAATGCAAACATGATCGAGTGATTCAAGATGAGTTCAAAGAAAAAATTCACAACAAACTCTCTACGTCAATCCACCATTGAAGTCTCTACCAACGGGCGAATGGATATTTACCATTCCATTGTGGCGATGAGTTGGTGGGGCTACTTGGCGGTTTTTGCCGTCGTGTTTTTACTCGTCAATGCCCTTTTTGGATGTTTGTATTACATCGATGAGTCTTCGATCGGTGGCCTGACTAGCACTGCTTATTCCGAGTATTTTTTCTTCAGCGTACAAACGCTCGCCACGATTGGGTATGGCGCCAAGTTCCCACAAACACTTTATGCCGATGTGTTGGTCACTGTCGAAGCGATGATCGGTTTGTTGGGGCTTGGCTTGTTTGCCGCCATCGCTTTTGCGCGGTTGTCGATTCCACGCTCGCGCATTATTTTTAGCAAGGTGGCTGTGGTGACGGCGTATGAAGGCCAGCCTACCTTGATGTTTCGCGTGGCCAATGAAAGAAACAACCGCATCATTGGTGCAGAAGTTGAGTTGAGTTTGTTGATGCGAGAGACAACGGCCGAAGGTTTGAGCATTCGTCGAATTTATGACTTAGACCTCGTTAGAAGCCACACGCCTATGTTGTCATTGACGTGGTTGGTTTTTCATCCAATTCGCGAAGGTAGCCCCTTGTTTGGCATGTCTGCCCAAAGCATTGACAACGCAGATTTCGCTTTGATCGCCACCATCAAAGGTTTGGATGAAACGATCTCACAAACGGTACATGCCAACCACACCTATGCCAGCACCGACATCAAGTGGCATCACAAATTCAAAGACATGTTCACGGAAGACGCGACCACGGGCCAAGCTTCGATTGACCTGACCCGGATTCATGATGTTCAAACCACATGAAGCGTCTGACTTAAACCTTCACCACTTCCAGCAAACGGTCTAAGCCACCCTCGTTGATAGCCACCATCGCTTGCTCGCGCACCTTGGGTTTGGCGTGGTACGCCACGGATAAACCCGCTTCGCCCATCATCAGCAAATCGTTCGCGCCATCGCCCATGGCAATGGCTTCGCTTGGCTGGATGCCCATTTGTGCGCAGATGTGCAGCAGCATCTTGCGCTTTTCTGCGCCGTCACAAATATCACCCCAGTCTTGCGTGACCACATCGCCCGTCAGATGACCGTTGTCAATCGCCAGCACGTTGCTGCGCGCGAAGTCGATGTTGAGCATCTCGCACACGCGGTCGGCAAAGAAGGTAAAACCACCGCTGACCAACAACACTTTCATACCGTGGGCTTTGCAGGTGTCCACCAATGTTTTGGCTCCGGGGTTCAAGCGCAGTCGCTGTTCAAACACCTCGTGCAAGGCGGTCTCGGGCACGCCTTTGAGCAGCGCCACGCGCCGGCGCAAGCTGTCTTTGAAATCGGTAATCTCACCGCGCATGGCTGCTTCGGTGATGGCCGCCACCTCGGCCTTGCGGCCTGCAGCATCTGCGATCTCGTCAATGCACTCGATGTTGATGAGCGTCGAGTCCATGTCAAACGCGATGAGTTTGAAGTCTTGGAGTTTCAGGGGGGCGGTGAAGCCTTGGATGACTAAGCCAGGAGCGAATTCTTGTTGCATAAGTGAATTAAGACTTGAGATACAGATTGTCAGACCAAGTGGCCAGCCAATAAGGCTTGAACGCCACAAAGATGGCGCACATCATGCCTGTGATGAACGCGTCGCCCCAGGCCATGAGCCAAAACGCGATGACGGACAAGCCGCTGCCCACATTGGGCAGTTCATGGCCTGTCCACTGTGCCAAGAGGCTGGCTGCAAAGATGCACAGCACCGAGCCCAAAAAGCCTCGGCCCAGCACATACACAAAGGGGTGGTGCGTCACCCAACGGCGCAATGCTGCGCCAAGCAGCAGAGCAAAGGTTGCAGGTAGTAGGCCTTGCCAAACGATGAGGGCGGTCGCGGTGTCTACCGAGGTGGCCGATATCAAGGTGGTGCTGATGCCCACCGCCACGAGGGCCAGCACAGCCAAAGGCCAACCCAGCATGAGCGTGACCAGTGGCGCACCAGACCAATGCAGCTGCAACGGCATGTGGTGCAAGCTGGGCAGCGCCCACAGCCACGGCAGCAGCACCAAGGTGGCTAGCAAGGGTGTGAGTAGCTCAGTGCCCACGAGCATGCGCCAAGGCTTGAGCCACAGCGATGCACACAGGCAAGCCAAGATGACGGCGATTTCAAAGTCCATGGTTATGACTGGGCCTCTGCCGCCTTGGTCACAGGAGCGGTGGGTGTGCCAAGTGAACGCAACACATCGCGCACCATTTGCGCACGGGCTTGTGGTTCAGGCAGCTCGCGCTCAATACGCAAGCGGTCGTTGCCCGCCAGTTTGATGTGCTTGTTTTTTTGCACCAGCTCGATGATGCGCATGGCGTCAAACGGTGGGTTGGGCTTGAAGCTGATGTGGGTCACACCAGGTGCAGCGTCCACCTTGGTCACACCATAGCTGCGGGCTTGCACGCGCAGGCGGTGCACGTCGATAAGGGTTTGCGCTTGCGCAGGCAGTTTGCCAAAGCGGTCCACGATTTCTTCCAGCAGCGCATCGATTTGATCGCCCGTTTTTGCAGTGGCTAATTTTTTGTAGAACGACAAGCGCAGGTGCACATCACCGCAATAGTCGTCGGGCAGCAGGGCGGGGGCGTGCAGGTTGATTTCGGTGGTGGCGCTCAAGGGGCTGAGCAAGTCTGGCTCTTCGCCGTTCTTCAACGCACGCACAGCCTCAGACAACATTTCGTTGTAGAGCTGAAAGCCCACTTCGAGCATGTTGCCGCTTTGGTTTTCGCCCAGCACTTCACCCGCGCCACGAATTTCAAGGTCGTGCATGGCGAGGTAGAAGCCTGATCCGAGCTCTTCCATTTGTTGAATGGCATCCAAGCGCTGCGAGGCTTGCTTGGTCAGGCCTTGTGTGTCTGGCACCATGAGGTAGGCGTAGGCTTGGTGGTGGCTGCGACCCACGCGGCCACGCAGCTGGTGCAGCTGGGCCAAACCAAACTTGTCAGCGCGGCTCATGATGATGGTGTTGGCGCTGGGCACGTCAATGCCAGTTTCGATGATGGTGGAGCACAGCAGCATGTTGTAGCGCTGGGCCACGAAGTCGCGCATGACACGTTCGAGTTCGCGTTCAGGCATTTGGCCGTGGGCCACGGCAATGCGGGCTTCGGGCAGCAGCTCTTCCAGTTGTGCGCGACGGTTTTCAATGGTGGCCACATCGTTGTGCAAGAAATAGCACTGGCCGCCACGTTTGAGTTCGCGCAACACGGCTTCACGAATCACGCCGTTACCTTCGTTGCGCACAAAGGTTTTGATGGCCAGACGGCGTTGGGGTGCAGTGGCGATGACGCTTAAATCGCGCAGGCCTTCGAGGGCCATGCCGAGCGTGCGCGGAATAGGCGTGGCGGTGAGCGTGAGCACATCCACCTCTGCGCGCATGGCTTTCATGGCTTCTTTGTGACGCACACCAAAGCGATGCTCTTCGTCGATGATGAGCAGACCCAGGTCTTTGAACTTGACCGACTCGCTGAGCAGCTTGTGCGTGCCCACCACGATGTCGACTTGGCCTTCAGCCAAACCTTTGGCGGCAGCGGTGATTTCTTTGGCCGAGCGAAAGCGGCTCATCTCGGCAATTTTGATGGGCCATTTGCTGAAGCGGTCTACCAAGGTTTGGTAATGCTGCTCGGCCAACAAAGTCGTGGGGGCCAAGAAGGCCACTTGCTTGCCGCCGGTGACGGCTACAAAGGCAGCGCGCAGGGCCACCTCGGTTTTGCCAAAGCCCACATCGCCACACACCAAGCGGTCCATGGGGCGAGGGCTGATCATGTCTTGCATGACGGCGTGGATGGCTGCACGTTGGTCGGCGGTTTCTTCAAAGCCAAAGTCGTTGGCAAAGGTTTCGTAGTCTTGCGGCGAGTAGCGGAAGGGGTGGCCAAGCCGCGCGGCGCGGCGGGCGTAGATGTTCAGCAGCTCGGCGGCAGCATCACGCACTTGTTCGGCAGCGCGGCGTTTGGCTTTGTCCCACTGGGACGAGCCGAGCTTGTGGAGTGGTGCTTCGTCGGCACTGACGCCTGTGTAGCGGCCAATCAAATGCAACTGGCTTACTGGCACATAGAGCACGGCGTTGTCAGCGTATTCGAGGTGCAAGAACTCTTGCAGCGCGGGTGTGCCGTCGGCGTTCTTCTCGCCCAAGTCCATGTTGATCAGGCCGCGGTAACGGCCAATGCCGTGGGCGTTGTGCACCACGGGGTCGCCCAAGTTGAGCTCGGACAGGTCTTTGATCAGCGCTTCGACATCGCTGACTTGTTCTTGTTTCTTGCGGCGGCGCGTGGTTGCACCGACTGCAAACAGTTCGGTCTCGGTAATCAGGTCGAGGCCAGCTTCGGTCCAGCTAAAGCCAACTTGCAATGCGGCGGTGGCAATGCCGATTTTTTCGGCGCTGCCTTCGAACTCTGCCAGCGAATCAAACGCGGGCGGGCTGACGTTGGACGAGCGCAAGAAGTCGAGCAAGCTTTCGCGGCGGCCATCGCTTTCGGCCAAGATGAGCAAGCGATTGGCTGTTTTGCTAGCGTGCGCTTGCAGCTTTTGCAGCGGGTCTGCCGCACCGCGCACCACGGTGAGGTCGGGCAGGGTTTGGGCAAATGCGTTGTCGATCACGTCTGTGACGTGCGGGCGCAGCGTAAATTGCGCGTAGCTGTTGGCCGATGCATAGAACTGCTCGGCGCTTAAAAACAAATTGGCAGGTGGCAACGCAGGGCGCTCTGGGTCGCCCTGCACCAAACGATAGCGGTCTTGCGTGTCTTGCCAAAAGCGTTGGAACACGGGTTCTAAGTCGCCGTGTAGCACCACCGTGGCCGATGTGCCAAGGTAGTCAAACACCGTAGCGGTTTCTTCAAAGAACAAAGGCAGGTAGTACTCAATACCTGCGGTGGCGACGCCGTTGCCAATGTCTTTGTAGATGCGGCTCTTGGTAGGGTCACCATCGAGCATTTCGCGCCAACGGTTGCGAAACAGCGCACGCGCGGCATCGTCCATTGGGAACTCTCGTCCCGGCAACAAGCGCACTTCGGGCACGGGATAGAGGCTGCGTTGGCTGTCGGGGTCAAAGGTGCGGATGGAGTCGATTTCGTTGTCAAACAAATCGACGCGGTAGGGCACGAGTGAGCCCATGGGGAATAGGTCAATCAAGCCGCCACGCACCGCGTATTCGCCCGGGCTGACCACTTGCGTGACGTGGGTGTAGCCCGCCAGCGTGAGCTGTGATTTGAGCTTGGCTTCGTCCAGCGCCTGCTTGACTTTGAAATGGAAGGTGTAACCCGCCAAGAAGGCAGGCGGGGCTAAGCGGTAAAGCGCGGTAGTGGCTGGAATCAGCACCACATCGGCGTCACCCTGCGAGATGCGCCACAAAGTGGCCAAGCGTTCGCTAATCAGGTCTTGGTGCGGGGAGAAGCTGTCGTAGGGCAGCGTTTCCCAGTCGGGGAAGAGTACGCAGCGCAAGTCGGGGGCGAAGAACGCCATTTCGTCTTGCAGGCGTTGGGCATCGACCGCATCGGCAGTGATGATGGCGACACGTTGTTGTTTGGCTTTTTCGCGTGCGCCCAGCTGAGCGAGCAGCAATGCGTCCGCAGAGCCGACAGGGCGGGGCATGGCAAATCGTTTGCCGGGACTCAAAGAGGGCAGGTGCATTGGGGTAATTCTAGAATGGGGGCTGAGCTTTCTATTTGCTGAGGCTCAAACCTACTCAATGCCCTTACATACCCACAGCCCTCTTCGTTTTTTTGCCGTCATTCCTTGCGCAGGCTTTGGCAGCCGCGCGGGTACGGCCATGCCTAAGCAATACCAAGCCATTGCAGGCCTGCCCATGGTGGTGCACACGCTCAAAGCTTTTGCAGGCGTGCAGCGTATGGCCAAAGGTGTGCTGGTGTTGGCCCCTGATGATGTGCACATGGATGGCGTGCTGGCCGCGCATCCGCAATCCTTGTTTGAAACATCGCACACCGGTGGAGCGACTCGGGCAGAGAGCGTGTTGGCGGGCTTGCGTGAACTGGTGAAGCAGGGCGCACACGAGACAGATTGGGTGCTGGTGCATGACGCTGCGCGTTGCTTGGTGACGCCTGAACAAATCAACGCATTGATAGACGCATGCCAAGACGATTCCGTGGGTGGCTTGCTGGCCCATAAATTAGCCGATACCTTGAAGGCTGAAGCTAATGGCCGCGTGGCCCAAACGGTGGATCGGTCGGACAAGTGGTTGGCGCAAACACCGCAGATGTTTCGTATTGGCGTGTTGTTGAATGCCCTAGAGCACGCTGGTGCAGCCGTGACGGATGAAGCCAGTGCCATCGAAGCAATGGGCTTGAGCCCGCTGCTCGTGCCAGGTAACGCGCAAAACTTCAAGGTGACCTACCCCGAAGACTTTGCTTTAGCCGCTGCTATTTTGAATTCGCGTCAATGACGCATGCTCGATTGAAAGAACACACGATGACCGTACCCTCATTTCGAATTGGTGAAGGCTGGGATGTGCATGCGCTGGTGGAAGGCCGCCCGCTGATGTTGGGTGGTGTACGCATTGAGCACACACATGGCTTGCTAGGCCACTCGGATGCCGATGTGCTGCTGCATGCGATTACCGATGCTTTGTTGGGTGCTGCAGCGCTGGGTGATATTGGCAGGCACTTCTCAGACACAGATGCCGCCTACAAAGGTGCAGATTCTTGGGTGTTGCTGCAAAAGACTGCTGAGATGGTGCGTGCCGCAGGTTTTCAGATTGGCAACATCGACAGCACCGTGATTGCGCAAGCGCCTAAGTTGGCAGTGCATATGCCAGCCATGTGCCAACGCATTGCTGAGGCACTAGAGATTGATGTGTCTCGTGTGAACGTGAAGGCGAAGACAGCCGAAAAAATAGGCCCTGTGGGACAGGGCCTAAGTATGGAAGCACGCGCTGTGGCGTTACTTTATTGATTGCTAGGAGGTTTAGGCCCTAAGGCTGCTAAACCTTCGACCACTTCGCGCACCACACGACGGTGTTCGGGTTGTAACGCGAAGTAGCGAGAAATCAACTGCTGATCCACCAAGTTGATGCGCTCGTCGGTCAAGGCCTCATCCGCAGGACGGGGTGGTGGCGTACCAAAGAGCAACCCCTCTGGTGAAATCTTGAGCCACTTTGACAAGACCAAGAGTTTGTCTTGCTTGGGGATGGACACACCCATGAGCCAATTGCGTGCAGCGTGAGACGAAATTCCCTCTCCCCAGTAGCGCAAGTTGAACTCGTTCGCGACCACAGTTGCAGAAACCCGGACGCCTGCATCTTTGAGAGCGGCACGAAAACGATCTGCAAATTTGCTTGTTTCTTTTGGGTAGGTTTGTGTCATACCTAGAAGGTAAGAGAGATTTGCCCTTCGTGTTGTAATTGTAAGTAAAAAAATATTAACTAATAAGATATAAGCACTACAAAATAAGGCAAATCTCTATATATTTTTTACTGCGCGGTCCAACCGCCATCCATATTCCAAGCCACACCGCGCACGTTGTTAGCAGCTTTGGAGCAAAAGAATACCGCCAACTCACCCAGCTCTTCTGGGGTGGTGAATTGCATAGAGGGTTCTTTTTCGCCCAATAGCAACTTGATGGCTTCATCGTTAGAGATGTTCAGGGCAGCTGCCTTGGCATCCACTTGTTTTTGAACCAAGGGGGTGAGCACCCAGCCCGGGCAGATGGCGTTGCAGGTCACGCCAGTGGTGGCATTTTCCAGCGCTGTTACTTTTGTTAAACCCACGATGCCGTGTTTGGCGGCCACATAGGCAGACTTTTGTGCAGAGCCAACCAAGCCATGAATAGATGCCACGTTGATGATGCGGCCCCAGTTTTGTTTTTGCATATAGGGCAAAGCCAAGCGTGAGGTGTGGAAAGCGCTGCTGAGGTTGATGGCGATGATGGCGTCCCAACGCTCTACTGGAAAGTCCTCGACCGAAGCCACATGCTGAATACCTGCGTTGTTCACCAAGATGTCCACACCACCAAAAGTGTCAGCAGAAAATTTCATCATGGCTTCAATGTCTGAAGCTTTGCTCATATCCGCGCCGTGGTAAGCCACTTTGACGCCCAAGGCTGTTACTTCGGCCTTGGGGCCTTCGACGTCACCAAAGCCGTTGAGAATGATGTTTGCGCCTTGATGAGCCAAGGCTTTGGCAATACCCAAACCAATGCCACTGGTGGAACCGGTGACCAAAGCTGTTTTACCGACGAGTGTGCGTTCTGACATTTTTGAAAACTCCATGCATTACGATGAGAAACCTATAGACATTATGCGGTTTTGCGGCTTACATGAAACATAACGGAGAAACGCAGCGCGCCTCGCTCTTGAGCGCCTCGCTGCAAGATTTGCCAGATCAGCCTGAGGCGCTGACGCGGGCGCGCGCCTTTGCGCAGCCTTTGCTGATGGGCGCGACGCTGGATACGGGCGAAGACGTCTTGGCGCACGCAGATGCGACAGCTCAAATTTTGAGTGTGATTGGCGGCTCTGAGGCTATGCAAGCCGCTTGCTACTTGGTGTACGCCGCAGAGTATTTGCAAAAGCCAGAAGAGGTGATTGCCAAAGCGTTTGGCCCAAGCTATGCGGAGTTATCCAGCGAAACCTCGCGGTTGATCCGTGTGCAGCGCCAAGCGCGCGCTGTGGCAGCTGAATCGCAAGTGGCAGCTTTGCAAACCGAGAACGTGCGCAAGATGTTGCTGGCGTTTTCGCGTGATTTGCGTGTGGTGCTGCTGCGCTTGGCGTCACGTCTGCAGACCTTGCGCCACTATGCCGCTAGCAAGTTGCCAGTGCCGCACAGCTTGGCGTATGAGTCTTTGCATGTGTTTGCGCCATTGGCCAATAGGTTGGGGATATGGCAAATCAAATGGGAAATGGAAGATCTGTCTTTCCGCTTCCTTGAGCCCGAGACCTACCGTGAAATTGCAAAGCTGCTCGACGAGAAACGTGTGGAGCGCGAGAACTACATGGTGCAGCTGCGCGAAAGCCTAGCGGCTGACTTGAAAGCCCAAGGCGTCATAGCGCAAGTGGCAGGGCGACCCAAACACATCTACAGCATTGTGAAAAAAATGCGCGGTAAGTCGCTGGACTTTTCACGTGTGTTTGACGTGCGTGCTTTGCGCGTCGTGGTCCCTGCGGTGCACGATTGCTACGAGGCGCTGAGCATGGTGCACACCCAGTTCAACCCCATTGATTCTGAGTTTGACGATTACATCGCCAAGCCCAAATCAAACGGCTATCAGTCCTTGCATACAGTGGTGCGCGATGCACAAGGCCGCCCGATTGAAATTCAAATCCGAACGCAAGAGATGCACGATCACGCCGAGCACGGTGTGGCCGCGCACTGGGCGTACAAAGAAGCGGGCACCAAAGGCTATGCGGGGGTGAGCGCCTCTGGCGATTACGACGCCAAGATTGCTGTGCTGCGCCAACTCTTGGCGTGGGAGCGCGAGCTGTCGGCAGATGCGCAAAGCCAAGCCACCACCGATGCGCTGAGTGACCGCATTTATGTGCTCACTCCAGATGCTGCCGTGGTCGAGCTGCCTCAAGGCGGCACACCGATTGACTTTGCCTACACCTTGCACACCAATCTCGGTCACCGTTGCCGTGGTGCGCGCGTGGATTGCGTGATGGTCCCCCTGAATACGCAGCTGAAAAACGGCCAGACGGTGGAAGTGAGCGCCATTAAAGAGGGCGGTCCTTCGCGTGACTGGCTCAACCTTGAATTGGGCTTCTTGGCCAGCTCACGTGCGCGTTCGAAGGTGAGGGCCTGGTTCAACGCCCAAGCCATGCAAGAAACCGCGGCCAAAGGACGCGAGGCTGTAGAAAAGCTCTTGCAACGCGAAGGCAAAACAGCGATGAAGCTGGACGACTTGGCTTCGCAGCTGGGCTTCAAGTCAGCCGAAGCCTTGTTTGAGTTGGTGGGTAAAGACGAGTTTTCGCTGCGCAACATTGAAACATTGCTCAATCCCCCCGCCGCGCCGATGGTGGCGGATGACTATGTACGTCTGAAGAAGGCCAAGACCAACGACAAAGCCTCTAAAAGTGGTGTGTTGGTAGTGGGCATTGATTCGTTACTCACGCAACTCAGCAAATGCTGCAAGCCCGCGCCGCCTGATGAGATTCGTGGTTTTGTGACGCGTGGCAAAGGCGTGAGCATTCACCGCGCTGATTGCGGCAACTTCCGTCAAATGGCGCTGCGCAGTGGTGACCGTGTGATTGAGGTGGACTGGGGCCAGTCGGCTTCGGCGCAAGCCTTGGTTTATCCCGTGGATGTGAACATCGAGGCCTTGGACCGTCAGGGCTTGCTGCGCGACATTTCGGAAGTCTTTGCCAAGGAAAAGATGAACGTGATTGGCGTGCAAACCCAGTCAGTGAAAGATTTGGCGTGGATGACCTTCACCGTTGAGGTGGGCGATTCACGCCGCTTGCAAAAGGTCTTGGGCTTGGTCAAAGAGGTTCGTGGTGTTAGGACGGCGAAACGTCGCTGAAGTCTGCTATACTTTCAGCTTCGAACAATGTAGGCGCGTAGCTCAGTTGGTTAGAGCACCACCTTGACATGGTGGGGGTCGTTGGTTCGATTCCAATCGCGCCTACCATATTGTTCCCCGTCAAGCCCGGCACTGTTTGAACAGTACTGGGCTTTTCTTTTTCAACGGGAGCTGACTTCATGAGCAGCAAAAAATCAAACACTTCAGATGACACGCAAGACCGCGTGATCAAGAAGTATCCCAATCGCCGCTTGTATGACACCGCGTCATCCATCTATGTGGCCTTGGCAGATATCAAGCAACTGGTGATGCACAACACCCCGTTTCGGGTGGTCGATGCCAAGTCGGGGGAAGACCTGACGCGTAGCATCTTGTTGCAAATCATCTTGGAGCATGAGTCGGAAGGCTCACCCATCCTGACCGAACAGGTCTTGGCCAACATCATTCGCTTTTATGGGCATTCGATGCAGGGTTTCATGGGCTCTTACCTTGAGAAGAACGTGCAAACGTTCATGGACAACGTGCCGCAGCTGCCCATCGTGCCCACACTGGTGAGCAGCTATGCCGAACAATTGCAAAAACAAACCGAACACATGATGGATGTGATGGGGCTGAACCGTAAATGACTGAAGTAATGAACGTACCAAAAGTTGGCTTTGTGAGCTTGGGCTGTCCCAAGGCTTTGACCGACTCCGAATTGATCTTGACGCAACTCAGCGCCGAGGGCTATCAAACCTCTAAAACTTTTGCTGGCGCTGATTTGGTCATCGTCAACACCTGCGGCTTCATTGATGATGCGGTGAAAGAGAGTCTAGACACCATTGGCGAAGCTTTGGCCGAAAACGGCAAGGTCATCGTGACCGGTTGCCTAGGCGCACGCCAAGCCGAAGGCGGTGCCAACTTGGTGATGGAAATGCACCCCAGCGTGTTGGCCGTTACTGGCCCACATGCCACGCAAGAGGTGATGGATGCGGTGCATGCGCATTTGCCCAAGCCGCACGACCCATTCATCGACTTGGTACCCAATAGCTTTGGTGAAGCGGGCGTCAAGCTCACGCCCAAGCACTATGCGTATTTGAAAATCAGCGAAGGCTGCAACCACCGTTGCACGTTTTGCATCATCCCGTCCATGCGCGGTGACTTGGTAAGCCGCCCGATTGGTGATGTGCTCAAAGAAGCGCGTGCTTTGTTTGAAGGCGGCGTGAAAGAGCTGTTGGTCATCAGCCAAGACACATCGGCCTACGGTGTGGATGTGAAGTACGTGACTGGTTTCTTTGACGGTCAACCCATCAAGATGCGCACCTTAGAGCTGGCGCAAGCCTTGGCCAAGTTGGCTCAAACCTATGGCGCGTGGGTGCGTTTGCACTATGTGTACCCATACCCCAGCGTGGATGACATCATCCCGCTGATGGCCACAGGTCATGTGTTGCCATATTTAGATGTGCCGTTCCAGCACAGCCACCCCGATGTGTTGAAGCGCATGAAGCGCCCAGCCAGCGGCGAGAAAAACCTGGAGCGCATTGCGCGTTGGCGCGAGCTGTGTCCACAAATTGTGATTCGCAGCACCTTCATTGCAGGCTTTCCCGGTGAGACCGAAGAAGAGTTTGAGCATTTGCTCAACTTCGTGCGTGAAGCCGAGATTGACCGTGCGGGTTGTTTTGCCTACAGCCCCGTAGACGGCGCAGCCGCCAACGACATTCCGGGCATGTTGCCGCAAGAGGTGCGTGAAGAACGTCAAGCCCGCTTCATGGCGGTGGCAGAAGAGGTGTCGATTGCCAAGCTTAAACGCCGCATTGGTTCAACCATCCAAGTTTTGGTTGATTCAGCGCCTGCTGGTGGCCGCAAAGGTGGTGTGGGCCGCAGCTATGCAGATGCGCCAGAGATTGATGGTGTAGTGAAACTCTTGCCGTCTGAAAAACTCAGCAAAGTGCTCAAAGTGGGTGAGTTCACCCGCGCCAAAGTGGTGGCGACAGAAGGTCACGACCTTATCGCCATGCCAATTTAATTCACAAAAAACAAAAGCCACCTCAAAGGTGGCTTTCATTTAACTTATATTGGTGCCCAGGAAGGGACTCGAACCCCCACGATGTTACTCGCTAGTACCTGAAACTAGTGCGTCTACCAATTCCGCCACCTGGGCATTTCAGGAAAGAGAGGCATTGTATCAAGAATTCCGCACATACCAGTGGTTTGCTGGAAGAGTTTGAAGGAACCGTCTCGGGTCACCGCGATGGGCATGGTTTTGTGCAACGAGATGATGGTGCGCCAGACATCTTTTTGCCCCCCAACGAAATGCGCGCGGTGTTGCACCGTGACCGCGTCAAAGCACGGGTTGTTCGCTTAGACCGCAAAGGTCGCCCAGAGGGGCGCGTGGTTGAAATTTTGGAACGCTCTAAGCAACCCATCATTGGTCGTTTGTTGCAAGAGAGCGGTGTGTGGTTGGTCGCGCCTGAAGACAAGCGTTACGGCCAAGATGTTTTGATTAATAAAGGTGCGACCGCCAAAGCGATGGTCGGCCAAGTGGTGGTGGTTGAACTGACAGAGCCGCCCAGTTTGTATGGCCAACCTGTGGGCCGCATCAAAGAAGTGCTAGGCGAGGTCGATGACCCCGGCATGGAAATCGAAATTGCTGTGCGCAAATATGGCGTGCCGCATGAGTTCTCTGACGCTTGTTTGGCCATGGCTCGTGGCCTGCCTGACAAAGTGCGACCCGAAGATAAAAAAGGTCGTGTCGATCTGACCGACGTGCCTTTGGTCACCATTGATGGTGAAGATGCGCGCGACTTTGACGATGCTGTGTATTGCGAACCTGCCAAAGTGGGCAAGGGCCAAGGCTGGCGTTTGTTGGTGGCCATTGCTGATGTGAGCAACTATGTGGAAACCGGCAGCGCGATTGACGTGGATGCCTATGACCGCGCGACCAGTGTTTACTTCCCGCGCCGTGTGATTCCGATGTTGCCGGAGAAACTTTCAAACGGCTTGTGTTCATTGAACCCAGATGTCGAGCGTTTGTGCATGGTGTGCGACATGCTCATCAGTGCATCCGGTGATGTAGAGGCGTATCAGTTTTACCCTGCGGTGATGTTCAGCCATGCGCGCTTCACCTACACCGAAGTGGCGGCGATTTTGTCGAACACACGTGGACCAGAAGCTGCCAAACGCAAAGACCGCATTGATGATTTGATCAACTTGCACGATGTGTATGGGGCGTTGCTCAAAGCGCGTCATGTGCGTGGTGCGGTCGACTTTGAAACCACCGAAACACAAATCGTGTGTGACGAAAGTGGTCGCATCGACAAAATCATTCCGCGTGTGCGCAACGATGCCCACAAGTTGATTGAAGAAGCTATGTTGGCCGCCAACGTGTGTAGTGCTGACTTCATCTTGCAAAGCAAGCACCCTGGCTTGTTCCGTGTGCACGAAGGCCCATCAGCGATGAAGATTGATGTGCTACGCGGCTACCTCAAAGCCACAGGTGTGGGTTTGACGGTGGGCGACAACCCCAAGCCTGCCGAATTTCAAGCCATTGCTGATGCGACCAAAGAGCGTCCAGACGCGCAGCAAATTCACTCCATGTTGTTGCGCTCGATGTCGCAAGCGGTGTACACGCCCGACAACAACGGCCACTTTGGCTTGGCGTTTGAGGCCTACACCCACTTCACCAGCCCGATTCGTCGCTACCCCGACTTGTTGGTGCATCGCGTCATCAAAGCAATTTTGAACAAGCGCAAGTACACCTTGCCAACGTTACCCACGCCAGGCGAGGCTCATGCCAAATTGGCTCGTCGATTGGCCTCGCGCGTGCGTGAGCCTGAAAACAAATTGGTTGTTAAAACCAAACCCACGCCCGACCAGCAAGCGTGGGAAGCTGCAGGCTTGCATTGCAGCGCCAACGAGCGTCGCGCCGATGAGGCGAGCCGTGATGTGGAAGCTTGGCTGAAGTGCAAATACATGCGCGAGCATTTGGGAGAAGAGTACGGCGGTGTCGTGACTTCGGCCACAGGCTTTGGTTTGTTTGTGACCTTGGATGCGATGTACGTCGAGGGCTTGGTGCACATCACCGAACTCGGTGGTGAATACTTCCGCTTTGACGAAATGCGCCAAGAGTTGCGCGGCGAGCGCACTGGCATTCGCTATGGCATTGGATCTCGCGTGCGCATTCAGGTGAGTCGTGTGGATCTCGATGGTCGCAAGATTGATTTCCGCTTGGTGCGTGAAGCCGATGAGCTGTTGCCACGCAATGGCAAAGACGCTGCGGGTTCGCCCATGCAGAACTTCAAAACGGCGGTGAAAAAAGCTTTCACCAAAATCAGTGGCAAGGGCGGACGTGGCGAACCTAAATCGTCTTCTGGACGCTCAGGGAAAACCGCTGACAAAAAAGCCGGCGCGAAGAGCCGACGTTCTCGAAAGTAATTCGCTACAGCGTTTTTGCTTCAATGCACCGATGCAGCTAGCAAGGCTGCATCGAGTGCAGGCCCCGCTTCAGGCCAAATATCTGCCACGTGTCCATGTGCGAACACAGCTTGGCAGCTTGCTTCAAATGCATCTTCATGGCGAGTAATGTATGCACCCGTCAAGCCAGCCAATACATCGCCCGTACCCGCTGTGGCCAGCAAGGCATTGCCTGAACTGTTGATCACAGGTGAGTGTTGCGGACTTGCAATGATGCTGCCTGAACCTTTTAGGATCACCACGCACTGGAATTTGTCGGCCAATTGCTGCGCAGCGAAAAGGCGGTTCTGCTGCACGTCTTTGGCTGTGCAGTTCAACAAGCGTGCTGCCTCAAGCGGGTGGGGTGTGAGTACGGTGGGTTTGTGACGTGCGCTGCGTTTTATCAACAAACTTTGCAACGATGTATCGCTTGCCACAGCGTTGAGTGCATCGGCATCAAGCACCAATTGTTGTGAGGATGAAAGCACATTCGGCAAAAGTGCATGAATGTCATTGCCGCCACCGCAGCCGCACACCACTGTGGACGTTTGTAGAGTCAAGTCTTCAGGTGCACGCACCATCAAGGGTGGGTGTGCTGCTGAGATGGTATGTCGCGCAGATTCGTCCATGACCCCCACAAACACACGGCCTGCGCCGCCGTGCAAAGCAGAGACTCCTGCTAAAGCCGCCGCGCCACTCATGCCTGACGCTCCGCCGATCACCGACACATCGCCAAAGCTACCTTTGTGGGTGTTGTGTGGCCGGTCGCTTGGTGTTGTGATGTGTTGTTGCAGCCACGCGGTGCATGCGTGTGGGGTTTCAACGCGCAGGTCGTTGAACCAAACTTGGCCAGATGCATCACGCCCATCGGCAGTGAATAAACCAGGTTTCAAGGTGAGCAAACTCAGCGTGTGACGCTGGGCGTTGCGGGTTTGCGCTTTGGTAGTTCCCAACCATGTGCCTGTGTCTGCATTCAATCCTGTGGGGATGTCTACACACAGCACAGGCGTAACGGTGGTTTGCAACGCGTCTAGCCACTGAGCCATCACGCCCTCGGGTGTGCGTTGTGCGCCGATACCAAGCAGTGCATCAATCGCTAGGTCAAATTGTTCTGGGATTTGCTGGGTAAACGTCACGCCTGCTGTTTTGGCGCGTTGCCATGCTTGTTGTGAGTCAGCTGGGCAGCGTCCGTCTTGGCCTAGCCAAGTAACGATGGGGTGTTTGCCCCATGCTTGCAAATGCACTGCAGCCTCAAGGCCATCGCCGCCGTTGTTACCAGGGCCGCAGGCGATCCAAATTTTTTGTGCATGCGGTGCGATGGCCAGCGCCAGTTGAGCGGTTGCCAAGCCTGCACGCTGCATCAGCATGTAAGCGGGCAGGGTGGCTTGTGCTTCAGTCTCAATGCTTCGGGTCTGTGCTACGTTGTACAGCGGCCATCTGTCTTGGCTGTGTAGGCGTTGCGTCAGACCGAGCGTGTTCATCGTTGAAGGTGCAAACGTTCAAGGCCTAGGCCTTGCAAATCAATGTCTGGGCTTTTGCCGTTGATGCTGTCAGCCACCACGCGGGCGCTGCCGCAGGCAAGAGCCCAGCCGCTCGCGCCGTGCCCAAGGTTGAGCCACACGCCAGATATGCCACTGGCTCCAACGATGGGTGGGCCATCTGGCAGCATGGGGCGCGAGCCTTTCCACACTTGCACGTTGTCTTGTGTGCGCGCTGCGCCCGGAAACCAGTTGTCAAGGACTCGGTAAAGCGTTTTGATGCTGGCGGGATCGTGACGCTTGGCGTTGCCGCCAATTTCTGAGCCGCCCGACACGCGCACACGGTGTCCTAAACGGCTGATGGCGACTTTGTATTGTTCATCGATGACGCCGCTGCGTGGTGCATCCAAGGGTTCACGCACTGCGGCACTGATGGCGTAGCCGTGTACCGCTGCTAAGGGAATGCGTAACCCTAATGGGCGCACGATTTGCGCGCTGGCCAAGCCTGCACAAACCACCACGGCATCAAACTTTTCACCCATGTCATGCTCAGAGGTGCGAATCGTTTTGGGGTGCGCATTTGAGAGCGGCTGCACGGGCGTGTTGAAGTGAAATTTCACACCCAAGGTTTCCGCTTCACTTTTGAGCAGCAGTGTGAATTGGCGGCAGTTGCCAACTTCGTCGTCTGGGAAATGGATGGCTTGTGCCAGAGCTGTTTCGGGGTTCAGCGCTGGTTCAATGCTGCGTGCTTCATCGTCGTTCAGTGTTTTGAAGCTGAGCCCTGCATCGCGCATGACTTGCAAGCTGTCTTGCATGAGCTGGATTTCACGCTCGGTGCGCAGCAACACCATGAAGCCTTGACTGTGCTCGTGTTCCAAGTTCAAGGTGTCTGTGAGGGTGCGCATGCGGTGGCTGCTGTATTCGGCCAAGCGCAGCATGCTGGCACGGTTGCGGGCAAACGTGGCGGGCTTGCTGGCTTTGCGCATTTGCCACAGCCAGCGCCAATCGGCCATGCTGGGGCTAGAAATACGCAGAGGCGTGTCACGCTGCCACAGGTGGGACAGGATGTGTTTGACCACACCCGGACGCGCCCATGGTGCGGCATAGCCTGCGGAAGCAACGCCCGTGTTGGCAAAGCTGCATTCTTCGGCGGCAGCGCCATTGCGCTCAAAAACGCTGACTTGGTGGCCTTGTGCGGCCAGTTCGTACGCTGTAGTGATGCCAATCACCCCTGCGCCAATCACGGCGACCTTCATAGGGCAACCCTTGCAGGAGAGCGGCGGGTGGGGGAGATGTGCATGTATTGCTGTGCTAGAATCATTGGGTTTTTCCGAGGTTGAGGCTTTGTCTCAAGTTCGGACAAACATCACTCGCAAACCAGTCCAATCAAGGTGTTGCCAAAAGTTTTTCAAGAATGAAAGCTGGCGGTGATGATGGGCTGGATTTTAGACCCAACCTTTGGAGTATCTCTATGTCAGTCACTATGCGCGATATGCTGGAAGCCGGCGTCCACTTTGGTCACCAAACTCGCTTCTGGAACCCCAAGATGGCCCCGTTCATCTTCGGTCACCGCAACAAAATTCACATTATCAACTTGGAAAAATCTTTGCCGATGTTCCAAGACGCCATCAAGTTCGTCAAGCAGTTGTCTGCGAACCGTGGCACCGTGTTGATGATCGGTACAAAGCGTCAATCACGCGAAATCGTCGCCGCTGAAGCCCAACGTGCTGGCGTGCCTTATGTTGACCAACGTTGGTTGGGCGGCATGTTGACTAACTTCAAAACAGTCAAGACATCGATCAAGCGTTTGAAAGACATGAAAATCCAGCAAGAAGCTGGTTTGGACGCTTTGTCTAAAAAAGAACAACTGATGTTCAAGCGCGAAATGGAAAAGCTTGAGAAAGACATCGGCGGTATTCAAGATATGGCTGTGTTGCCTGATGCGATTTTCGTGATCGACGTTGGCTACCACAAGATTGCCATCGCTGAAGCCAAGAAATTGGGCATTCCATTGATCGGTGTGGTGGACTCTAACCACTCACCCGAAGGCATTGATTACATCATCCCAGGTAATGATGACTCTTCTAAAGCTGTGACTTTGTACGCTCGTGGCATCGCTGACGCGATCATCGAAGGCCGTGCCAACGCCACCAACGACTTGGTCAAAGCTGTGACCGAAGGCGGCGAAGAGTTTGTTGAAGTCGCTGCTTAATCACGCGGCCCAAACTTGAAAAGGGGCTTGTGAAGCCCCTTTTTCACACCCAATTGTTTTGAACTGATTACGGAGAATTTAAATGGCTGCAATTACCGCAAGCATGGTCGCTGAACTGCGCGCAAAAACCGACGCCCCCATGATGGAGTGCAAAAAAGCTTTGACTGAAGCCGAAGGCGACATGGCCAAAGCAGAAGAGTTGTTGCGCGTCAAGCTCGGCAGCAAAGCTGGTAAGGCTTCTAGCCGCGTGACCGCCGAAGGCGTTGTGACTAGCTTCATCAGTGGCAACACTGGCGCTTTGTTGGAAGTGAACTGCGAAACCGACTTCGTGACCAAGAACGACAGTTTCTTGGCTTTGGCTCAAGCCGCTGCCAAGTTGGTGGCCGAGCACAACCCAGCTTCCATCGAAGCTTTGGGTGCTTTGGCATATGAGCAAGACAGCTTTGGCCCTACGCTCGAAGACGTGCGTAAAGGTTTGATTGGCAAGATCGGCGAGAACATGAGCTTCCGCCGCTTCAAGCGTTTTGACGGCGCACACAAGTTGGCTGCTTACTTGCACGGCACACGCATTGGTGTGTTGGTCGAGTTCGACGGCGACGAAACAGCTGCTAAAGATGTGGCCATGCACGTGGCTGCGATGAAGCCAGTGGCTTTGACCAGCGCTGATGTGCCTGCTGACTTGATCGAAAAAGAACGTTCAGTCGCTGCAGCCAAGGCTGCTGAGTCTGGCAAGCCTGCTGACATCGTCACCAAGATGGTGGAAGGCTCTGTGCAGAAGTACCTCAAAGAGGTCTCTTTGTTCGACCAAACTTTCGTCAAGAATGACAAGCAAACCGTTGAGCAAATGCTCAAGGCTGCCAACACCAAAGTGGCTTCTTTCACCCTGTATGTGGTGGGCGAAGGCATTGAGAAGAAGGTCGACGACTTTGCAGCCGAAGTGGCCGCCCAAGTCGCTGCCGCTAAGCAAACTGCTTAATCACAAAGGGGGGCTTAGGCTCCCCTTTTGATATCCCCCGTACATCACATTCAACTGCACACATCAAGGAGCCTTTTCATGACCTCACCAAAGCCAGCCTACAAGCGTATTTTGCTCAAGCTGTCGGGGGAGGCCTTGATGGGCGATGATGCGTTCGGCATCAACCGCGCCACCATTGTTCGCATCGTGGACGAAGTGGCGGAAGTCATCAACCTCGGCGTCGAGGTGGCCATCGTCATTGGTGGCGGCAACATTTTCCGCGGTGTTGCCGGTGGCTCTGTTGGCATGGACCGCGCCACAGCCGACTACATGGGCATGTTGGCAACGGTAATGAACTCACTGGCCTTGGCAGATGCCATGAACAAAACAGGCTTGACCGCACGTGTCATGTCTGCCATTGCCATTGACCAAGTGGTCGAGCCCTATGTGCGCCCCAAAGCATTGCAATACCTCGAAGAGGGCAAAGTGGTGGTGTTTGCGGCCGGTACAGGTAACCCCTTCTTCACCACTGACACTGCTGCTGCATTGCGCGGTGCTGAGATTGGTGCAGAGATGGTGCTCAAAGCCACCAAGGTTGACGGCGTCTACACAGCCGACCCCAAGAAAGACCCCAACGCGACGCGTTACAGCGACATCAGCTTTGACGACGCGATTGGTCAAAACCTTGGCATCATGGACGCCACTGCATTTGCGTTGTGCCGTGACCAAAAATTGCCGATCAAGGTGTTCTCTATTTTCAAGAACGGCGCGCTCAAGCGCGTTGTCATGGGCGAAGACGAAGGCACTTTGGTGCACGCCTAATTTCCTAGTTTTTACGAACCTCACACTGCGCTGCCCCAGGAGCACAACATGACCATCGCTGACATCAAGAAAACCACCGAAACTAAAATGGGTCAATCCATTGCGGCCTTCAGCAATAGCCTGACCAAAATTCGCACAGGCCGTCCCAGCCCAGCCTTGTTGGATGCAGTGCAAGTCGATTACTACGGCTCCATGGTGCCGATCAGCCAAGTGGCCAACGTGTCGTTATTGGATGCCCGCACCCTGAGCGTGCAGCCTTGGGAAAAGCCCATGGGTGCCAAGATTGAAAAAGCCATCCGTGACAGCGATTTGGGTCTGAACCCTTCTTCCATGGGCGAGTTGATTCGCGTGCCAATGCCTCCGATGTCGGAAGAGCGCCGCAAAGAGTTGACCAAAGTGGTTCGCACCGAAGGCGAAAACGCCAAGATTGCCGTGCGCAATTTGCGTCGTGATGCCAACGAATCTGTGAAGAAATTGGTGAAAGACAAACTCGCTTCTGAAGACGACCAAAAACGTGCAGAAGCCGATATTCAAAAAGTGACTGATAGCCACATTGCTGAGATTGACAAGCTCATCGCCAGCAAAGAACAAGAAATCATGGCGGTCTAAGCCAGATGCTCAAGCAACGCGTCATCACTGCGCTGGTTTTGTTGGCGGTGTTGCTGCCGGCTCTCTTGGCGGATACCGCTGAGCCTTTGGCTGGGCTCACCCTCGTTTTGATTGCTGCCGGTGCATGGGAGTGGGGCCGATTAAACGGTTTCGCCATGCGTGGTTCTTTGCGCGTGGCTGCAGTGTGTGTGACCTTGTGTTTGTTCGCATGGTCTGCACGCTGGGCATATCAAGCGCCTGCAAATATCTGGATCATCACAGGTGCTGCCTGGGTGCTGGTGGCCGGCTGGTTGATTCGCCACGGCGTGGAACGCTGGGCCACCATTTCGCGTGCCTTGCGTTTAGTGGTGGGCGTGTTGGCTCTGTGGCTCACATGGGTGGCCATGTACCAAGCCAAAGTCATAGGTGTTAACTTTTTGTTGTCGGTTCTGTTCTTGGTTTGGATGGCTGACGTTGCGGCATATTTTTCGGGTCGTGCGTTTGGCCGTCGCAAACTTGCACCCGCCATTAGTCCTGGCAAAAGCTGGGAAGGTGTGTGGGGCGGCATGGTGGGCGTGTTGCTGATGGCTTGCGTGTGGATTTGGGTCGATACCCAATACGCGGTAGACAGTGAAAGCCTATATACCCGCCTGTACAACCGTGGAGCACCTTTTTTGGTGTTGGCGACACTGTTCCTCACCATGATGAGTGTGGCTGGTGACTTGGTTGAGTCCTTGGTCAAGCGCAGTGCCGGCATGAAAGACAGCAGCCAATTGCTGCCAGGTCATGGTGGTGTGCTGGACCGTGTGGATGCACTGCTTCCCGCCTTGCCATTGGCCATGATGTTGGCGCAATCGGTTTGACAAAAACACACATGGGCATGCAGCCACAACGCATCACGGTGCTGGGCTCGACCGGCTCAATTGGCACCAATACCTTAGACGTCATTGCACGTCACCCGGATAGCTTTCAAGTCTTCGCGCTTTCTGGCGCCACGCAAGTGGATTTGATGCTGCGCCAATGTGCGCAGTTCAAACCGCGCTTTGCCGTGATGGTGGAGTCGCAAGCTGCGCAACAACTCAAAGACAAAATTAAAGCAGAAGGCTTGGCTACCGAAGTGCTTACTGGCCCTGCGGCTTTAGATGAGATTTCTGCTCACCCAGAGGTCGACGCTGTGATGGCTGCCATTGTGGGCGCTGCTGGTTTGTCACCTTGCTTAGCTGCGGCGCGCGCCGGCAAGCGTTTGTTGTTGGCGAATAAAGAAGCCTTGGTGGTTGGCGCTGAAGTATTTTTAGATGCCGTCAAACAAGGTGGTGCCACGCTGCTGCCCATTGACAGCGAACACTCCGCTATTTTTCAGTCATTGCCAGAAGATGCATCGACTTGGGATGCGCGTGTGGAAAAAATCATCCTCACGGCATCTGGTGGGCCGTTTCGCACACGCGACTTAGCCACCTTAAAAGACGTCACACCTGAACAAGCGTGTGCGCACCCCAATTGGGTGATGGGACGCAAAATTTCGGTGGACTCCGCAACCATGATGAACAAAGCGCTCGAGGTGATTGAGGCGCGTTACTTGTTTGGCTTGTCTCCTGAGCGCTTAGAGGTGGTGATTCATCCCCAAAGCATCATCCATTCGATGGTGCAGTACCGCGATATGTCGGTGGTGGCTCAGTTGGGCACGCCCGATATGCGTGTACCCATTGCCTATGGTTTGAGCTGGCCAGAGCGCATGACTTCTGGTGCGCAAGCTTTGGACTTTCATGCCTTGTCAGCCATGACCTTTGAAGCATTGGATGATCACGGTCACCCCGAACGTTTTGCAGGTATTCATTTGGCGTGGGATGCCTTGCGTGGTCCACGCGGTACAACTGCTGTGCTCAATGCGGCCAATGAAATTGCAGTTGCTGCGTTTTTGGAGCGTCGTATTCGTTTTGATCAAATCCATGCGGTGAATCAAAACTGCATGGCGCACCTGTCGCCAGCTGCACCGAACAGCTTGGACGATTTATTGGCACTCGATGCGCAAGCGCGCGCAGTGGCTGAAGACGCTGTGCGTTTGTTGGCTAAATAAACCATGACCCTTTTTGCTTTCCTGCTCGCACTCGGTGTCCTCATCACCGTGCACGAGTGGGGTCACTACCGCGTTGCGGTGGCTTGTGGCGTGAAGGTTCTCACATTCTCGATTGGCTTTGGCAAACCCTTGCTGCGTTGGAAATCGCGTAAACCTTTTGCAGGACAAGACACAGAGTTTTGCATCAGCCTGATCCCCTTGGGTGGCTACGTCAAGATGCTTGATGAAAACCAAGCCGATGTTGCGCCGCAAGATTTGCCTATGGCGTTTAACCGTCAGCCCTTATGGGCGCGTGCCGCCATCGTGTCCGCCGGACCGTTAGCCAATTTGATTTTGGCTGTTTGTTTATATGCTGCTACTTTTTGGATCGGGCAGTACGAAACACAAGCCACTTTGGCATCCCCTGTGTCAGGTTCAGTTGCCGATGCGGCAGGCTTGCGCGGCGGTGATACGGTCTTGCGTGCAGGTGTTTCTGCTGAATCCATGCATGAAGTAGTGTCGCTCGATGCGCTGCGCTGGTGGATGCTTCAGCAAGATGCCTCGCCCGTGTATTTAGAGGTCCAGCCACAGGGGAGAAAAACGTCGCAAGTGTTGCGTTTGTCTGAGCTGTCAGAAAACGCCGTCTCGAAAGACTCCAATCCTTGGCAAGCGCGGGGATTGACCGGCGCTTGGAGCCGGGCGGTATTGGGGGATGTTCAACTCGGTATGCCAGCGCATGCGGCTGGATTGTTACGACATGACGAAGTCTTACGCATCGATGGCCACCCCGTGAGTGATGCCGGTATGTTCCGCGCAATGGTCCGTGCGAGTGGGCAGACTCATGTACCGAGCCTACAAACTTGGGATATTTTGCGTGATGGTCATTTGATCCAGATTGACGTTCAGCCTGACCAAGCCAAAGAAAACGGTAAACAAATTGGACGCATCGGGGCGCAAGTAGGGGAGTCGCCAGCCAAGGTATGGATCCAATACAGTTTCCTCGATGGCATCGACAAAGCGATTGACCAAACGTGGGAAGTCATGGTCATGACGCTCGACATGCTCTGGCGCTTAGTCACAGGGGATGCATCGCTAGATAACTTGAGCGGGCCGCTGGCAATGGCAGACTATGCGGGGCGTTCTGTCAGTTTGGGTATTGGCTCTTATTTGAGCTATTTAGCTTTGCTCAGCGTCAGTTTGTGCGTGTTTAATCTGCTGCCTTTGCCGGTGCTCGATGGTGGGCACCTGTTGTATTATGTTTACGAGGCATGCACAGGTCATCCTCCTTCGTCTGCGTGGCTTGAAATTACGCAGCGCGCAGGTTTGGCGATGCTTGTGGCACTGATGTTTTTCTCTCTTTTTAACGACGTGGTTCGCCTGGGTTGGCTTCCATAAGTCCCCTGATATACCTCATGAACATGCAACTATTTCAATTCCGTCGCACCACATTGGCACAAACCGTAGCATTGATTGCCGGGTCGATGATGGCGTTCAATGCGTTTGCCGCTGCCCCATTCAATGTGCGCGATATTCGCGTTGAAGGGTTGCAACGCATTGAACCTGGTACTGTGTTTGCATCCATTCCATTTAGGGTGGGTGACGACTACACAGATGAAAAAGGTGCTGCAGCTATTCGTAGTTTGTATGCGCTCGGCATATTTAAGGATGTGCGTATTGAAGTCAATGGTGATGTCTTAGTCTTGATTGTCGAAGAGCGTCCAAACATTGCAGCAGTGGAATTCATTGGTACCAAAGAATTCGACAAAGACACCTTGAAAAAAGCACTCAAAGACATTGGTTTAGCAGAAGGTCGTCCGTTTGACAAAGCCTTGGCAGACCGTGCAGAACAAGAGTTGAAGCGTCAATACGTTAATCGAAGCTTATATGGTGCTGAAATCATTACTACTATCACACCTGCAGAGCGCAACCGTGTGAATTTGTCTTTCACTGTGGTGGAAGGTGACTTGGCCAAGATCAAAGAAATGCGTGTCGTAGGCAGCAAAGCATTTGATGAATCTAAGCTGCTGGATCAGTTCGATCAAGGTACAGGCAATTGGTTGAGTTGGTATACCAAGTCAGATCGCTATTCACGCACCAAACTTAATGCGGATTTGGAAACTTTGCGTGCTTGGTATTTGGCGCGTGGTTACCTAGAGTTTCGTATCGACTCCACTCAGGTGGCAATTTCGCCCAATAAACAAGACATCAGCATCACCATCAATGTGACAGAAGGGGATCGATTTGTGGTCTCCGAAGTGGCGATGGAAGGCTACTACTTGGGCAAGGACGATGAGTTCAAGTCATTGGTTGAAATCAAGGCAGGGCAGGCCTACAACGCAGATGATGTCGCACGGACCACGAAAGCGTTCAATGAGTATTTTGGCAATTTCGGTTTTGCGTTTGCTCGTACCGATGTCCGACCAGAGATTGATCGTGCGACCAATCGCGTGAAGCTCGTTCTCGTGGCAGACCCCGCGCGTCGTGCGTATGTGCGTCGTATCAATATTGCAGGCAACAACCGTACGCGCGATCAAATCGTCCGTAGAGAATTTCGCCAGACCGAATCGTCTTGGTATGACGGTGAAAAAATTCGTTTGTCGCGTGATCGTGTGAATCGCTTGGGTTACTTTAAGGATGTTGAAATCGACACGCAAGAAGTGCCATCGACTCAAGACCAAGTGGATTTGAATGTCAATGTGGTCGAAAAACCTACAGGTATGTTGACGCTGGGTGCTGGCTTCTCGAGCGCCGAAAAGGTCACATTTTCTTTTGGTATTCAACAAGACAATGTGTTTGGATCAGGGCATAACTTGGGTTTGCAGGTGAGTACGAGTAAGTACAACCAGTATTACGTGATCAACACTACAGATCCTTATTTCACAGAAGATGGCGTGTCAAGAACGTTTGAGTTTTATCACCGCTCTAGCAAACCTTATGTTGAACAGGGCGGAAATTACCGTTTGATTACTTCAGGCTTGGCGACCAGATTTGGATTGCCCTTCAGCGAGCTTGATCGTATTTTTGTCGGTGTTGCAGCTGAGAAAACTGAGCTAGTTCCTGGTACGAACATGCTAGGGGTCCATGCAGAGCTTTGCCAAAGATTTGGTTGCATTGCTCAAAACTTGCCAGTGACTGCTGGCTGGGCAAGGGATAGCCGTGACAGTTATTTAAATCCAAACAGTGGCAAGTTCATCCGCTTCAACACTGAAGTTGGCGCCGCCGGAGATGCGCGTTACGCCAAGATGGGTGGACAGTACCAGCAGTATTTCCCGCTGACAAAGCAATATACCTTCGCCTTCAATGCTGATTTAGGGTCGGGTAGGGGATTGAGTGGACAAACGCTGCCTTTTTATAAAAACTACTATTCCGGCGGCTTGGGTTCCGTGCGTGGTTTCGAACAAGGCACTTTAGGTCCTCGCGACATTACAGGCCCTGTCATTGGTGGTGCGAAAAAGGTCACATTGAATTCTGAGTTTTTGATGCCTTTCCCAGGTGCTGGCAATGATAGAACGCTGCGTTTGTACGGTTTTTATGACATGGGTAATGTTTACGGTGAATTCGAAAAAGTTGACTTAGGTCTTTTACGCAGCGCATACGGCGTCGGGCTGAGTTGGGTCTCTCCCATGGGGCCTTTGCGTTTTGCTTGGGCACGTCCAGTCAGGTCATTCCCAGGGGATAGAATTCAACAATTGCAATTCCAAATTGGGACGTCTTTCTGATGACTATATTTACTCGTCAAATTTTCTTAGCTGTTGTGTTGGGTTTGGCTGCGTTTTGTGCGCAAGCTGAAGAAATCCGTATTGGCTTTATCAATACCGACCGAATTTTCAAAGAGTCCAATACAGCCAAGCAAGCGCAGGCTAAGTTGGAACAAGAATTTTCTAAGCGCGAAAAAGATTTGGTTGATGCTGAAAAGTCTTTCAAATCTGCCGTTGAAAAATTCGAGCGCGAAGCACCCACTCTGTCTGAGTCGCAACGCATGTCGCGTCAAAAACAACTGGGCGAACAAGACCGCGATTTCCAACGCAAGCGCCGTGAGTTCCAAGAGGAGCTCAATGCACGCAAAAACGAAGAGTTTCAACAAGTGCTCGAGCGCGCCAATCGCGTGATCAAGCAAGTGGCTGAAGCTGAAAAATATGACCTGGTGTTGCAGGAAGCTGTCTACATCAACCCCAAGCACGACATCACCGACAAAGTGCTGAAGGTCATCAACGCCGCTAAATAATCCTGCCGTGGCACTGAGTCTCGGCCAGATCATCGAAAGCTTGGGTGGTCGCCTGATTGGCGATCCCAAGCATCTCATACAGAAACTCGCACCGCTTGACACCGCTCAAGCCAACGCGCTGAGTTTTTTAAGCAATCCCAAATACCAATCGCAACTCGCCACCACACAGGCGGGCTGTGTCATTGTGTCGCCTGCAGTCGCAGAGGCTTCCAAGGTCTCTGCTGCTTTGATCGTGGCAGACAACCCGTATTACTACTTTGCACGTCTCAGTCAATTGTGGCGTCAGCACACACGTATCAATGACGAGCCTTTGGTTCATCCCAGCGCCGTGATTCATCCTAAAGCCCATGTGGATGCCAGTGCGCGCATTGGTCCGCTATGTGTGATCGAGCGTGGTGCATCCATCGGCGCGAACACTTGGCTCAAATCAGGCATCACCGTGGGTGAAGATTGCCGCATCGGTGAGCGCTGCATCGTGCACGCGGGTGTGGTAATCGGGGCTGACGGCTTTGGCTTTGCGTTGTTTGAAGGACGCTGGGAAAAGATTGAACAATTGGGTGCGGTTCGTATCGGTAACGATGTGGAAATCGGTGCCAACACCTGCATCGACCGCGGCGCTTTGGATGACACCATCATCGAAGACGGTGTCAAGCTCGACAACTTGGTGCAAATCGGCCACAACGTGCACGTGGGCGCCAATACGGCCATGGCCGGTTGTGCCGGCGTGGCAGGCAGTGCGCGCATTGGTGCCAATTGCACGGTTGGTGGTGGTGCGATTGTTTTAGGCCACTTGGAACTTGTCGATGGTGTGCATGTTTCTGCCGCTTCGGTGGTCATGCGCTCCATTCGTCAGCCTGGTCAATACAGTGGCGTGTTCCCGATCGACGACAATGCGTCGTGGGAGAAAAACGCCGCCACGCTGCGCCAATTGCACCGCTTGCGCGACCGCATCAAATCTCTTGAATCCGTTTTAGAAAGTCAGAAAAAATGAGCATGGACATTCATCAAATCTTGAAACAGTTGCCACACCGTTATCCATTTTTGTTGGTGGACCGCGTGATGGAAATTGAAAAGGGCAAAAGCATCAAGGCACTCAAGAATGTGACCATGAATGAGCCGTTCTTCGGCGGCCACTTTCCGCATCACCCTGTTATGCCCGGTGTGTTGATCTTGGAAGCTTTGGCGCAAGCTGCAGCCTTGTTGGCTTTTGACACCTTGGGCGCTGCGCCCGATGACAAGACCGTGTATTACTTTGCTGGCATTGACGGTGCGCGTTTCAAGCGTCCTGTTGAGCCAGGCGATCAGCTCATCTTAGAAGTTGAGTTGGACCGCATGAAGGCCGGTATCTTTAAATTCAAAGCACGCGCCAAAGTGGGCGACGTCGTGGCGACCGAAGCTGATTTGATGTGCACCATGCGCTCTATCGCTTAAAGATTAATCAACAAGCTAAACAGCAGACGATGAGCCTCATCCACGCCACAGCCATTGTTGACCCCAAAGCCGAGCTCGACAGTTCGGTGCAGGTGGGGCCTTACACCATCATCGGACCCAACGTGCGCATCGGTTCGGGCACCACCGTGGGCCCACATTGCGTGATCGAAGGTCACACCACGATTGGCAATGACAACCGCATTTTTCAGTTCAACTCGCTGGGCGCGATTCCGCAAGACAAGAAATACGCAGGCGAACCTTGCGAGCTGATCATTGGTGACCGCAACACCATCCGTGAGTTTTGTACGTTCAACATTGGCTCACCCGGCGATGCTGGCATGACCAAAGTGGGCAACGACAACTGGATCATGGCTTATGTGCACTTGGCGCATGACTGTGTGGTGGGCAACCACACCATCTTCGCCAATAGCGCCCAGCTGGCAGGCCATGTGCATGTGGGCGACTGGGTGATCTTGGGTGGCTTTACCGTGGTGCACCAGTTTGTGCGTATCGGTGCGCACAGCTTCTCGGCCATGCATTCGCTTTTGTTTGCCGATGTGCCGCCATTTGTGATGTGCCAAGGTCAACCTGCTGAGCCACGCTCGATGAACTTCGAAGGCCTGCGCCGTCGCGGTTTCTCTCCTGAGCGCATCAGTGCCGTCAAGGCCATGCACAAAGCTTTGTACCGTGACGACTTGACGCTCGAACAAGCCAAAGAGCGCATTGCCGCCTTGACCCAAGAAAAACCAGAAGCTGAACCCGATGTGGCCATGATGCTGGACTTCTTGAACCACACCTCGCCGCAACGCGGCATCATTCGCTAAATCGGATGGCCGAGGCCCTGTCTTTCTCGCTCGTCGCAGGCGAGGCCTCGGGCGATTTGCTCGCTGGCCTGTTGCTAGGTGGAATGCGCGAGAAATGGCCCACCATGCACAGCGCCGGCATTGGTGGCCCACGGATGGCAGCTCAAGGTTTTGAGCCTTGGTGGCCTTACGAAAAACTCGCCGTGCGTGGCTATGTTGAAGTGCTGCGCCATTACCGAGAAATTGTGGGCATTCGCAATCAACTGCGTGAACGATTGCTGGCCAATTCACCCAGCGCTTTCATTGGTGTGGATGCACCAGACTTCAACCTCGATTTAGAACGTGACCTCAAAGCCCAAGACATTCCCACAATTCACTTTGTGTGTCCGTCCATCTGGGCTTGGCGTGCAGACCGTGTCGAGAAGATCCGCCAAAGCGTAGACCACGTGCTATGCATTTTCCCGTTCGAAACCGACTTGCTCGCGCAGCACGGCATTGATGCCACCTATGTGGGGCATCCTTTAGCCAAAAACATTCCCGATGTGCCTGACCGTGCTGCTGCTCGGACTGCATTAGGCTTGCCGCAAGACGCCACGGTAGTGGCTTTGCTGCCAGGCAGCCGCAGCTCTGAAATTGAGTACTTGGCGCATCGCTTTTTACAAGCTGCACAACGCATGGCCAAGCAGCAGCCTGGCATTCACTTCGTGTTGCCAGCCATGCCTGCTTTGCGCGCGCGCATCGATGCAATTGTCAGAGATGTGGGCGAGGTGTCTAACCTCTTGGTGCTCAACGGCCAATCGCATGCGGCATTGGCTGCTTGTGATGTGACACTCATTGCCAGCGGCACGGCTACCTTAGAAGCCGCATTGTTCAAGCGCCCGATGGTGATTGCCTACAACATGAACTGGCTCAGCTGGCAAATCATGCGCCGCAAAAAGTTGCAGCCTTGGGTGGGTTTGCCCAACATCTTGTGTCAAGACTTTGTCGTGCCCGAATTGCTGCAAGATGCTGCTACGCCCGATGCGTTGGCGCATGAAGTATTGCAATGGTTGGCCAACCCTGCGGCAGCTGCCGCGGTTCAACAACGCTTTGCGACGCTGCACGACAAGCTGCGCCGTGACACACCCGCATTGGCGGCTCATGCGATCGAAAAAGTTCTTGCGCGCTGAACAAGCCGCGCTCATTTGGGACGCTCCAGGCTTAATCGCTGGGGTGGATGAAGCTGGACGCGGCCCGCTGGCTGGACCCGTGGTGGCCGCTGCCGTGATCTTGGATGACTTGAATCCTATTGCGGGCTTGGCGGACTCCAAAAAACTCACCGCCTTGAAGCGCGAGCGTTTGTACGACGAGATTCGCGCCAAGGCTTTGTGCTGTTCCATTGCCGAAGCGACGGTGGAAGAAATTGACGAGCTCAATATTTTGCAAGCCACCATGCTCGCCATGCGTCGCGCCGTAGAAGGCTTGCGCCTGAAGCCCACCAAGGTGTTAATCGATGGCAACCGCTTGCCCGTACTCGATGTGTTGGCTGAAGCCATTGTCAAAGGCGACAGCAAGGTGCAAGCCATTTCTGCGGCGTCTATCTTGGCCAAGGTGCATCGTGACCGTTGGTGTCAAGAGTTGCACGCGCAGTATCCTCAGTACGGCTTTGATGGCCATAAAGGCTATGGCACAGCGGCGCACTTGCAAGCCCTCAAGGAACACGGTGCTACGCCTTGGCACCGCAAATCGTTTTCTCCTGTGGCCGAGGTGTTGAAATGAATTTGATCACCTCGCGTGACAACCCCTTGGTCAAAGACCTGCGCCGTTTGTCGCAAGACAGCACGGCCTACCGCAAACTGGGACGCGTTTGGTTAGAGGGTGATCATCTGTGTCGTGCCGCACTTACACGTGGCGTGAAGCCTGAGCATGCGGTGTTTGCCGAATCGCTTTGGGCCACGGCACCGCGTGAGTGGACGCAAGCGGCTGAGCGAAACACCGTGTTGCCCGATGCGCTGTTTGCTGAAATCAGCAGCCTAGAGTCGCCCGCCAAGATGGGTTTTATTTTGGCGGCACCCAGTGCCCAAGACCTCCAAGCCAAGACTCCCACGGTGGTGCTTGACCGCGTGCAAGATGCAGGCAACGTGGGCTCGATTTTGCGCAGTGCCTCTGCTTTTGGCTTCAAACAAGTGCTGGCCATCAAAGGTTCTGCCGCTTTATGGTCGCCCAAGGTTTTGCGGGCCGGCATGGGCGCGCATTTTGGGCTGCATTTGGTCGAAGGTCTGAGCGCCGATGACTTGAATGCGCTGGACATGCCTTGGGTAGCCACCAGTTCACACCAAGGCCCGTTTCTGCACAGCTTGCTTGCCGAGGCGAAGCTGCCCATGCCCTGCGCATGGCTCATGGGCCACGAAGGGCAGGGCGTGTCTGCCGCTTTGGCGGATCGTGCTGCCGTACATGTGCGCATCGCTCAGCCTGGCGGGGAAGAGTCACTCAATGTGGCTTCGGCTGCTGCTATTTGCTTACACGCCAGCGCCACCTGTCATTTGGCTTAATTCGCCTAATTTGATTCGGGAAAACCAGTGCCTCGGATATAATGAGAGGCTTTCCCGCATCAACCTGTACGCCCCAGCTCAAACCTAGGCAAATTCCTCGAACAAAGCAGCCAAAGAGACACGTTCTCTTGTGAGCGCTGAGGCGTACCCGAACTATTCCGGAGAACCCAGTGCTTTTGTCTCTTCAGGGAACCTTCCCGCCCGCCATCTTGGCGCTCGCAGACGGCACGGTCTTTATCGGCAACTCGATTGGAGCCACCGGCTCCACAGTCGGCGAAGTGGTGTTCAACACCTCACTCACTGGCTATCAGGAAATCCTCACTGACCCCAGCTACTGCCAGCAGATCGTCACCTTGACGTACCCGCACATCGGTAACTACGGCGTCAACGTGGAAGACATCGAAGCTGACAAAGTCCATGCTGCTGGCTTGATCATCAAAGACTTGCCTTTGGTCGCAAGCAACTTCCGCTCTAGCCAAACCTTGTCGGCCTATTTGGCTGATGCAGGTACTGTGGCCATTGCCAACATCGACACACGTCAACTCACACGCATCTTGCGCACCAAGGGCGCGCAAAACGGCGCGATCGTGGGCTTGGCCAAAGGCCAAGAAGTCACGCAAGCGGTGATCGACCAAGCGGTGGCAGCCGCCAAAGGCGCGCCCAATATGGCCGGCCTCGATTTGGCGCAAAAAGTCACCGTGTCCAAGTCGTATGAGTGGACACAAACCGAGTGGACATTGGGCGAAGGCTACGGCAACTTGACCGCACCTAAGTTCCATGTGGTCGCGTATGACTTCGGCGTGAAGAAAAACATCTTGCGCATGTTGGCTCAGCGCGGTTGCAAAGTCACCGTGGTGCCCGCGAAGACCCCAGCGGCTGAAGTTCTCAAGCACAACCCCGATGGCATCTTCTTGTCCAATGGCCCTGGCGACCCTCAGCCTTGCGACTACGCGATTGCTGCGGCTGCTGAGTTAATCGAAACCGGCATCCCTACATTTGGCATTTGCTTGGGTCACCAAATCATGGCTTTGGCCAGTGGCGCGAAAACTTTCAAGATGAAGTTTGGCCACCATGGCGCGAACCATCCTGTGAAAGACCTCGACTCAGGTCGTGTGTCTATCACTAGCCAAAACCACGGTTTTGCAGTGGACGAAAAATCATTGCCCGCCAACTTGCGTGCCACACACGTGTCTTTGTTTGACGGCACTTTGCAGGGTTTGGCCCGCACCGACAAGCCCGCGTTTTGCTTCCAAGGTCACCCCGAAGCATCGCCCGGACCGCACGACATTGCTTACCTCTTTGACCGCTTCATCAAACTGATGGAGGCGAAATAATCATGCCAAAGCGCACCGACCTAAAAAGCATTCTCATCATTGGCGCAGGCCCGATCATCATTGGTCAGGCCTGTGAGTTCGATTACTCTGGCGTGCAAGCTTGTAAAGCTTTACGTGAAGAGGGCTACAAAGTCATCTTGATCAACAGCAACCCTGCCACGATCATGACCGACCCTGCCACGGCAGACGTCACCTACATCGAACCCATCACTTGGCAAACGGTCGAGAAGATCATTGCCAAAGAGCGCCCAGACGCCATCTTGCCCACCATGGGCGGCCAAACTGCGCTCAACTGCGCGCTGGATTTGTGGCATCACGGCGTGTTGGCCAAGTACAAGGTTGAGCTGATTGGCGCGACGCCTGAGGCTATCGACAAAGCCGAAGACCGCTTGAAGTTCAAAGACGCCATGACCAAGATTGGTTTGGGCTCAGCACGTTCAGGCATTGCTCACAGCATGGAAGAAGCCTGGGATGTGCAAAAGCGCGTGGGTTTCCCCACCGTCATTCGCCCCAGCTTCACGCTCGGCGGCACAGGCGGCGGCATTGCCTACAACCCTGAAGAATTCGAGATCATCTGTAAGCGCGGCTTGGAAGCATCGCCCACCAACGAGTTGTTGATTGAAGAGTCTTTGCTCGGTTGGAAAGAGTACGAGATGGAAGTGGTGCGCGACAAGGCGGACAACTGCATCATCATTTGCTCGATTGAAAACTTGGACCCCATGGGTGTGCACACCGGTGACTCCATCACCGTGGCGCCCGCACAAACCTTGACCGACAAGGAATACCAAATTTTGCGTAACGCGTCTTTGGCCGTGTTGCGTGAAATTGGTGTGGACACGGGCGGCTCGAACGTGCAGTTCTCGATCAACCCCAAAGATGGCCGCATGGTCGTCATTGAGATGAACCCACGTGTGTCGCGTTCATCTGCGTTGGCTTCTAAAGCCACGGGTTTCCCGATTGCCAAAGTCGCAGCCAAGCTGGCTGTGGGCTACACGCTCGATGAGTTGCGCAACGAAATCACAGGTGGTGCAACGCCAGCGTCGTTCGAGCCTTCGATCGACTACGTGGTCACCAAAATTCCACGTTTTGCCTTTGAAAAATTCCCAACCGCCGACAGCCGCTTGACCACCCAAATGAAATCGGTGGGTGAGGTGATGGCCATGGGCCGTACCTTCCAAGAGTCCTTCCAAAAAGCTCTGCGTGGTTTGGAAGTGGGCGTGGATGGCATGAACGAAAAAACCCAAGACCGCGAAGTGCTTGAGAAAGAACTGGGCGAACCTGGTCCCGAGCGCATTTGGTATGTGGGCGATGCATTCGCCATGGGCTTGAGCGTGGACGAGGTGTTTGCCTTGACCAAGATCGACCCTTGGTTCTTGGTGCAAATCGAAGAGATCGTGAAGATTGAACTCGAAGTTGAAACCACGACGCTTGAGGCCATCACGGCTGATGAGTTGCGCGCCTTGAAAAAGAAGGGCTTCTCAGACCGTCGTTTGGCCAAGTTGCTCAAAACCACTGAGCATGTGGTGCGTGCACGTCGCCATGAACTCAATATTCGCCCTGTCTACAAACGCGTGGATACCTGTGCGGCTGAGTTCTCGACTGACACTGCTTACATGTACTCATGCTACGAAGGCCATGGTGATGGTGAGTGCGAAGCTGAACCCACCAACAACAAAAAAATCATGGTGCTCGGTGGCGGTCCTAACCGCATCGGCCAAGGCATTGAGTTTGACTACTGCTGCGTTCACGCTGCGCTTGCCATGCGCGAAGATGGCTACGAAACCATCATGGTCAACTGCAACCCTGAAACCGTGTCGACCGACTACGACACATCCGACCGTTTGTACTTCGAGCCATTGACGCTCGAAGACGTGCTCGAAATCGTCGACAAAGAAAAACCAACCGGCGTCATCGTGCAATACGGTGGTCAAACGCCTTTGAAGTTGGCTCTCGATTTGGAAGCTGCTGGTGTGCCCATCATTGGTACCAGCCCTGACATGATTGATGCTGCTGAAGACCGTGAGCGTTTCCAAAAGCTGTTGCACGACCTCGGTCTGCGTCAGCCGCCAAACGCCACGGCACGCACCGAACCAGAAGCTTTGGAAAAAGCCGCTGCCTTGGGTTACCCCTTGGTCGTTCGACCCAGCTATGTGTTGGGTGGCCGCGCCATGGAAATCGTGCACGAGCAACGCGACCTTGAGCGCTACATGCGTGAAGCCGTCAAGGTGTCGCATGACTCACCTGTGTTGCTGGACCGCTTCTTGAATGACGCGATCGAGTGCGATGTGGACTGCTTGCGCGACCCCGAAGGCAAGACCTTCATCGGCGGCGTGATGGAACACATCGAACAAGCAGGCGTTCACAGCGGTGACTCGGCTTGCTCCTTGCCTCCGTACTCTTTGTCAGAAGCCACAGTGACTGAACTCAAGCGCCAATCTGCCGCGATGGCGGGTGCTTTGAATGTGGTCGGCTTGATGAACGTGCAGTTTGCGATTCAACATGTCGACGGCAAAGACGTCATCTATGTGTTGGAAGTCAACCCACGTGCATCTCGCACTGTGCCTTATGTGTCTAAAGCTACGGGCATTCAGTTGGCCAAGGTGGCTGCACGTTGCATGGCGGGTCAAACACTCGCGTCGCAAGGCATTACCAAAGAAGTTACACCTCCTTACTTCAGCGTGAAAGAAGCGGTGTTCCCCTTCGTCAAGTTCCCAGGCGTCGATACGATTCTTGGTCCAGAGATGAAGTCCACGGGCGAAGTCATGGGCGTTGGCAAAACATTTGGCGAAGCCTTTGTGAAGAGCCAGTTGGGTGCAGGCACCAAACTGCCTCGTCCTCGTGATGCCGATGGCCGCTCCACCGGTAAGGTGTTCATCTCGGTGAAGAACAACGACAAGCCACGCGTCATTGAAGTGGCCCGTCAATTGGCTGCTTTGGGCTTTGAGATGATTGCCACCAAGGGCACAGCGGCATCCATTGTTGAGGCCGGCGTGCCTTGTGATGTGGTGAACAAAGTGACCGAAGGTCGTCCACACATTGTTGACAGCATCAAAAACAACGAAGTGGTGTTGGTCATCAATACCGTGGAAGAACGTCGCAATGCGATTGCTGATTCCCGTCACATTCGTACCTCGGCATTGCTCAACCGTGTGACAACCTTCACGACCATCGCAGGCGCAGAAGCGGCTGTGGAAGGCATGAAGTACATGGACAAGTTGGATGTCATTTCTGTGCAAGAGATGCACGCCCAACTGACCGCCTAAGGACACACGATGAGTACAGTTCCCATTACCAAACGTGGCGCAGAAAAGCTCAAGGACGAGTTGCACAAACTCAAAACCGTCGAGCGTCCCTCCGTGATCGCTGCGATTGCCGAAGCACGCGCACAGGGCGACTTGAGCGAGAACGCTGAATACGACGCAGCCAAAGACCGCCAAGGTTTCATCGAAGGCCGCATTCAAGAAATTGAAGGCAAGTTGTCGGTGGCGCAAATCATTGACCCAGCATCTCTCGATGCAGGTGGTCGTGTGGTGTTTGGTGCCACAGTTGCTTTGGAAGATGAAGACTCTGGCGATAAGGTGACTTACCAAATCGTTGGCGAAGACGAAGCCGATTTGAAACTTGGCCTCATCAACATCAGCAGCCCCATTGCCCGGGCCTTGATTGGCAAGGAAGAGGGCGATGTGGCTGAAGTGCAAGCGCCGGGCGGTGTGAAACACTACGAAGTGGTCAAGGTCTCTTACCTTTAAAACCCTCACATGGCGCGGCTACAAATCTTTTTGGCTGCGCTGTGGTGGGGTAGCCTGTGTGCAGTGGGCTTCATGGTGGTGCCCATGTTGTTCATCCATTTGGAAACACCGGCCATCGCAGGGCAAATGGCTGCCAAGTTATTCACTGCGCAATCTTGGCTTTCTTTTGTGTGTGGTTTACTGCTCTTGCTGGCGGCTAAGCGTTTAAATCAAGATGACTCGCATACGCCTTCACCCTGGGTGATTGGTGGCATGTTGTGCGCTTTGTTACTTGAGGTGGCTGTGAAGCCGCACATCGTGGCTCGCGATAATTTGGCTTTTTGGCACAACTTGGGCACTGCTTTGTATGTGTTGCAGTGGGTTTGCGCAGGTAAGACGCTGTGGTCTTTGTGTCCTGCTCAGAGCGAGCTTGCAGTTGAAGCAAGCTCAGCATCTGACAATTAACCCAAGCTGCGTTTTTTGACCGAAATCTTTTTCGGTTTGGCGCGTTTGACTTGACCGCCAGAGGTCAGGCGTTGGTTACCCAACACGCGCAAAGTTTTCACTTCAGGGCGTTGACCGCCACGGCTGCTGTACTTGAGCACTTTCACATCGCGTGGACCTGCCATGCGGTCTTCGTCGACGGTGCGTTCTTTTTCAGCGCGTGGACGCCACAACACAAACAGCTTGCCGATGTGTTGAATGGGGGCTGCATTGAGTTGGTCGGCCAAAGCCACAAACATGGCTTCGCGGGCTTGGCGGTCGTCGCCCAAGACGCGGATTTTGATGAGGCCGTGCGCGCTGAGCGCCATCTCGGCTTCTTTGATCACGGCAGGCGTTAAACCATCGTTGCCAATCATCACGACTGGGTCTAAATGGTGCGCTTCGGCGCGGTGAATTTTGCGTTGAGCAGGTGTGAGTTGTATTGCGGACATGCGGGTATTATCCCCGCTCGCTCAAAGGTATGAATTGAAAGCTAAAACTAAAAGCAAAAAGGTCAATAAAACATGGTTGAACGACCATGTGAACGACACCTACGTCAAACTGGCCCAAAAAGAAGGCTATCGCGCCCGTGCGGCCTACAAGCTCAAGGAAATTGACGAGCAGCTCAGCCTCGTCAAGCCTGGCAATGTGGTGGTGGACTTGGGCTGTGCGCCTGGTGCTTGGTGCCAATACCTGCGCCGACGTATGTCGCCTACAGGCGCAGCATCTGGCACTTTGAACGGAACGATCATCGGTTTGGATATCTTGCCCATGGAGCCCGTAGAAGACGTCACGTTCATTCAGGGCGACTTCCGTGAGGAAGAGGTCTTGGCGCAGCTGGAAGCCGCCTTGCAGGGGCGTATCGTGGACGTGGTGGTGTCTGACATGGCGCCTAACTTGACAGGCATTGAATCGACCGATGCCACCCGCATTGCCCATTTGATTGAGCTGGCAGTGGACTTTGCTCAAAACCACCTCAAAGATGATGGCGCTCTGGTAGTGAAGCTCTTTCATGGCAGCGGCTACAGCGACTTGGTGAATCTCTTTAAAGCCACGTTTCGTGTGGTCAAACCCATCAAACCAAAGGCCAGTCGCGACAAATCAAGTGAAACCTTTTTGGTTGGTATGGGTGTGAAAAGCCGAGTTCCTCTAATTCCTTGAGTTTTCTAAGGCTGCTTCATGTGAATAAAGCTGCCTGTAGCGCTTGAAACGCCTAAAATCAAGCCCATCTCAGTACATCTCGTACTCTTTTTATTTCGGAGCCCACATTGAATAATCAATGGTTCTCAAAAGTCGCTGTTTGGTTGGTCATCGCTTTGGTGATGTTCACCGTGTTCAAACAGTTTGAAACTCGCCCAGGCGCTGGCTCTGGTTATCTTGGCTATTCGGACTTCCTCGAAGAAGTTCGTGCCAAGCGCATCAAGACTGCCACCATCCAAGAAGGCCAAGGCGGCACAGAGATTTCTGCTGTCACCAACGACGAGCGCAAGATCCGCACAACAGCTACTTACCTCGATCGCGGTTTGGTGGGCGACCTCATTGCCAACGGCGTGAAGTTTGACGTCAAGCCCCGTGAAGAAGGTTCACTCCTGATGACGCTTCTGGTCAGCTGGGGCCCCATGCTGCTGTTGATTGGCGTGTGGGTGTACTTCATGCGTCAAATGCAAGGCGGCGGCAAAGGCGGCGCATTCAGCTTCGGCAAAAGCAAAGCCCGCATGCTGGACGAGAACAACAACCAAGTGACGTTTGCAGACGTGGCGGGCTGCGATGAAGCCAAAGAAGAAGTGAAAGAAGTGGTGGACTTTTTGAAAGATCCGCAACGCTTCCAAAAACTGGGTGGTCGTATTCCACGCGGTTTGTTGTTGGTCGGCCCTCCCGGTACAGGCAAAACTTTGCTGGCCAAAGGCATTGCTGGCGAAGCCAAAGTGCCTTTCTTCAGCATCTCTGGTTCAGACTTCGTTGAAATGTTTGTGGGTGTGGGCGCTGCTCGCGTGCGCGACATGTTCGAGAACGCCAAAAAGAACGCACCTTGCATCATCTTCATTGACGAAATTGATGCCGTGGGTCGTCAACGTGGCGCTGGTGTGGGTGGCGGTAACGACGAACGCGAACAAACCTTGAACCAAATGTTGGTTGAGATGGATGGATTCGAAACCAACCTCGGCGTGATCGTGGTGGCTGCTACTAACCGCCCTGACATTTTGGATGCCGCTTTGTTGCGCCCCGGTCGCTTTGACCGTCAGGTGTACGTGACATTGCCTGACATCCGTGGCCGTGAACAAATCTTGAATGTGCATATGCGCAAAGTGCCAATTGGCCAAGACGTGAACGCCAGCGTGATTGCACGTGGCACACCCGGCATGAGCGGTGCTGACTTGGCTAACTTGTGTAACGAAGCTGCCTTGATGGCTGCGCGCCGCAATGCGCGTGTGGTCGAGATGCAAGACTTCGAAAAAGCCAAAGACAAAATCTTGATGGGCCCCGAGCGTAAGAGCATGGTGATGCCCGAAGACGAGCGTCGCAACACTGCGTACCACGAATCAGGTCATGCCTTGATTGGCAAGTTGTTGCCCAAGTGCGACCCCGTGCACAAAGTGACCATCATTCCTCGCGGTCGTGCCTTGGGTGTGACCATGAGCCTGCCTGAAAAAGACCGCTATAGCTACGACAAAGAATACATGTTGAACCAAATCAGCATGTTGTTCGGTGGCCGTATTGCCGAAGAAGTGTTCATGAACCAAATGACCACGGGCGCGAGTAACGACTTTGAACGAGCCACTTCGATTGCACGTGACATGGTCACCCGCTACGGCATGACTGATGCTTTGGGTCCCATGGTGTATGCCGAGAATGAAGGCGAAGTGTTCTTGGGCCGCTCTGTCACTAAGACCACCAGCATGTCTGAAGCCACGATGCAAAAAGTGGATGTGGAAGTGCGTCGCATCATTGATGAGCAATACAACTTGGCACGCCGCTTGATTGAATTCAACAGCGACAAGATGCACGTCATGGCCAAGGCTTTGCTGGAGTGGGAAACCATCGACAAAGAGCAAATTGACGACATCATGGAAGGTCGTGAGCCACGTCCACCTAAAGACTGGACACCCCGCGCACCATCAGGTGGTGATGGCACAGGTGGCACTCCTGCTGTGCAAGCAGACCCATCACCCAGCGCGGCTTAAGCGATTGGGTTGAACCTAGAACGGGGCGCAAGCCCCGTTTTTCATGGAGCATTTATGTTTTGGCAAACCACACGTTTTCGCATTGATCTCAGCCAACCGCAGGTGATGGGCATTGTCAATGTGACGTCGGATTCGTTCTCGGATGGTGGCCAGCATGCCAACATGCGTGCAGCTCTCGCGCACTGCGAACAGTTGCTCAAAGAAGGCGCAAACATTTTGGACATTGGTGGCGAGTCCACCCGGCCCGGTGCGCCTGCTGTGTCACTTGAAGATGAGTTGGCGCGGGTGTTGCCTGTGGTGCGCGAAGCAGTCCGATTGAATGTGCCGGTTTCTGTGGATACCTACAAGGCGGAGGTGATGCAAGCTGTGTTGGATGTCGGCGTAGACATCATCAATGATGTGTGGGCTTTGCGTCAGACGGGTGCGCAGCAAGCGTTGGCTGCGCATGCCCAGTGTGGTGTGTGTTTGATGCACATGCATGGCGAGCCGCAAACCATGCAGACCTTGCCGATGCAAGGCTCTTGCATTCAGCCAGTTGCAGAGTTTTTGAAATACCAAGCACAAGCATTGCAGACGATGGGTGTGGCGCAAGAGCGCATCGCGCTAGATCCCGGCATAGGTTTTGGCAAAACGGTCACACAAAACTTTGAGTTGCTTTCCCATCAAGACCAGTTGCTGGCTTTGGGCTATCCGCTGCTCGTGGGGTGGTCACGCAAATCATCCCTTGGTGTGGTGACGGGTTGCGAGGTGCGAGAGCGAATGGTGCCTAGCGTAGCGGCTGCAGTCTTGGCTGTGGAGCGCGGTGCACGTTTGGTGCGTGTGCATGATGTTGCGCAAACCATGCAGGCGCTCAAAATTTGGCAGGCTGCTCAAGTTTGAGACAATCGACTCAAACCAATAACAAACAATAAAAAAATATCGAGGTACAAAAAGATGACACGCAAATATTTCGGCACAGATGGCATTCGCGGCACGGTGGGCCAAGCGCCTATCACTCCTGACTTTGTATTGCGTTTGGCCCATGCGGTGGGCCGTGTGCTCAAGCAAACCGAAGCGCACCCCACGGTGTTGATTGGCAAAGACACCCGTATCTCTGGCTACATGCTGGAGTCGGCTTTGGAGTCTGGTTTTAACTCTGCGGGCGTGAATGTGGTGCTGCTCGGGCCATTGCCCACACCTGGCGTGGCCTATCTCACACGCGCACAACGCGCGAGCCTTGGTGTGGTTATAAGTGCCAGCCACAACCCATTTGCCGACAACGGCATCAAGTTCTTCAGTGCGAACGGCAACAAGCTCAGCGATGCTTGGGAGCTGGCTGTAGAAGCTGCGTTGGATGAAGCGCCTGTGTGGGTGGATTCGGCCAACCTCGGCAAGACCAAGCGTTTGGACGATGCGGCGGGCCGTTACATTGAGTTTTGTAAGAGCACCTTTTCAAACGATCTCACGCTCAAAGGTTTGAAGGTTGTGGTGGATGCGGCGCATGGTGCGGCGTATCACATCGCCCCCAAGGTGTTCCACGAGTTGGGCGCCGATGTGATTGCGATCGGTTGCAGCCCCGATGGTTTGAACATCAATCACGAAGTAGGCGCCACGCATCCGGATGCTTTAGTGCGTGCTGTGAAAGCTAACCATGCTGACTTTGGCATTGCCTTAGATGGCGATGCGGATCGCTTGCAAATGGTGGATGCCCAAGGCCGCTTGTACAACGGCGATGAGTTGTTGTATCTGATGGCGGACGACCGATTGGCCAATGACGAAGTCGTCCCTGGTGTGGTGGGCACACTCATGACCAATATGGCGGTGGAAGTCGCCTTGAAAAAACGTGGCGTTGGTTTTGTACGCGCCAAGGTGGGTGACCGTTACGTGCTGGAAGAACTCGCCAAAAACAAATGGATTTTGGGCGGCGAAGGCTCGGGCCACTTGCTGGCTTTGGACAAGCACACCACGGGTGACGGCTTGGTGAGCGCACTGCAGATTTTGCAAACCTGCGTGCGCAGCGGCAAAGCCATGGCCGAGTTACTCAAAGACGTGACGCTGTTCCCTCAAACCCTCATCAATGTGCGTTTGCGCCCCGGCCAAGACTGGCAATCCAACACTCGCATGAAAGAAGAAGTCCAAAAGGCCGAGGCCGAGTTGGGCGACACTGGTCGTGTGCTGATTCGTGCCAGCGGTACCGAGCCTTTGGTGCGCGTGATGGTTGAGGCGCGTGATGAAGCGCAGGCTAACGCGTGCGCCAAGCGCATTGCCGATACTTTGGCGGCTTAAGTCGTCGGCAAAATCTCCCACACCAACTCAGGCGGTCGGCACAAGCGTGTGCCTTTGGGTGTGATAACGATGGGCCGGTTCATCAGCACGGGGTGGGCCAGCATCGCATCAATCAAGACGTCTTCTGTGAGGTCGGGGTTGTCTAACCTCAACTCACCATAGATGGCTTCTTTGCTGCGCATCAAGGCGCGCGCCGAAACATCCGTGGCTTGGATGATGTCTTGTAACTCTTGCCGCGTGGGTGGCGTGTCCAAATACAAAATGATTTCAGGCTCATGGCCATGCTCGCGCAGAAACGCTAAGGCATTGCGTGAGTTGCTGCATTTGGGGTTGTGATAAATCTTGATCTGACTCATTGGGCTCTCTATTCAATGATGTGCGTGTTTGTCATGTCTCTGACGATAAGCCGCTCGCCACAAAACGGGCAATAAAACAGCGGTGGTCACATACAAGGCCAAACTGCCTGTTTGCCAAAACGCAATGGGTGACTGAGCTGTGAGCCATGTCAAACTCGATACATCAAAACCTGCGCCATAAGCCACTTCATACCCGCCAGCTAAACCTAAGCCCCACAACAACACGGTGTAGGTGATGAGCGGCAATACCGTGATGCCGTAACAACGCAGTGTGAACACACAAAAAACCTGCACAGCATCCGCCACGTGATACAGCATCAACCATAACAGCAAGGTGGCAGCTAGTGAGGCGACTTCTGGCGACTGTGTATAAAACTGCGCAATCGTTTGGTGCTGCCAGCCAATCAGCGCTGCCAAAGTCACGCTCAGCAAGAGTACCAAGCTAAGACCTGTGCGCAGCGCCTTACGCGCGCGGTGAATTTGCCCTGCGCCCACCCAATAACTCACACGCGAGCTGCTCGCGATAGAGAGTGATAAAGGAATCATGTAGAGCACCGCCGTCATGTTCGACACGATTTGGTGGCTGGCTGTCGCCACCACGCCCAAGCGTGCAATGAACAAAGACATGAGGGTGAAGGAGGTCACCTCTACGCCAATGGCCAACCCGCTGGGTAAGCCCAAACGTACAAAGCGAAGCAGCGTGGCCGGGTGCGGTTTTTCCATGGGTGCCCAAATGCGATAGGGCTTGTAATAGTCTTGTGTGCGGATTAGCCAAAACGCTAACCCCAACATTAGAAGCATGACCACCAAAGTGGCCCATGCACATCCTGCTAAACCCATGGGGGATAGCACGTTTGGAATACCCAAAACCAAAATGATAGACAGTGGAATTTTGACCACCAAAGCGCCCACTTGTACCCAGGTCACCAACTTGGGTTTTCCTAAGCTTTGGTTGAGCGTGCTGTACATGCGAAACAGCAAAGAGGCGGGCAGCCCAAAGGCCACGATGTTGAGGTAGCCGCGTACATCGGCCTGCAAATCAAGCGGCACTTGTGTCCAGCTTAGTAGCAGGCCAGGGCACAGAAGGGCCCACATGCCCAGACTGGCTGTGATGGCGCACAGGTACATGGCCTGTCGCACGGAGCGACCTACTTCTGAATGCCGTTGTGCGCCATGCAATTCAGCCCAGACAGGCAGCAAGGCTTGCAGCATCCCCATGAGTGAAATATGCACGGTGACATAAGTGGCAGAGGCTACGGCCAATGCTGCGAGTGCTGTATCGGCAAAGTGACCAGCCACCAAGGTGTCGGTGATGCTGAAAGCCATCACCGCGAGTTGTCCGACCATCACCGTGCCGGCGTGCCGCATGATGGTGGCGCGTTCGCTGCTCATCGTGGCTTAAGGATGACGGCGGTAGTAAAGCGTCACATCTTCGTTATTGTCCGAGGGGCGACGAATGGTGCGGACGCGTGACCATTCGCGCAGGTCAACGACATCACCCAAGTCGGGGCGTAGATCGTTATCTACCAATAACCACGTGCACTTACGCTGTTGCTCCAGTGTGCTCATTTCAACCACTTTGACTTGGAATCCGCCGTGGTAATGAAATGCTGTCATCTGCCCCATGTCTAGACCATAGGTTAGGAGGCAAGCTTCTTTGATTTGACTTGCATCTTGTTTGACCATGATCTCTTCGATTTGTTGTACCCAAGGTTTGTAACTTCGAGCAAAGTTAACAAGAGGAAGCCACAGCGTCAAAAGCAGAAGCCAGCACAAGGCAGTGCCACCCGCAGGTAAAACCAAACTTTTCCATAGTGCATGGCGATGTTTAGAGGTTCGCCATTTCACGAGCCAAATCCACGCAATGGTTCCAGTGATGGCGATAAGGAATGCGAGCCAACCAAAGCTAGGCTGAAAGCCTGGAAATAAACGCGCCACATTGGCTGCAGGTTGTGTTGGCCATCCCGTCTGCATCGCAATCCAAATGACCCAAATGACGATGCTGCATCCTGAGAAAAAAAGCAGTGTGAACCAGTCAATTAGTGCTGCGACACTGCGTCGCAAAGTGGGTAATGCAAAAGCCGCCAAGCTAGCGAAGGCTGGTAAGGATAGAAGCAATGTTTGATCGGAAGAGCGCGTTAACAACGCTGTCGCGACGATCAAACCTATGAACCACATGGGTAAAACCAAGTGACGACTCCAATGCACAGATGTCCATTGATGACGCCAACGCCACAAGGTCCATGCAGCCAGTGGCCAAGCGGGCCATGTGAACCATGACATAAGTCGAAACAGGCTGCGCCACTCTTGCCAGTTGCTGAGCTGAGGGAGTAAACGCCAATGCCACACGTCAGTTAACGTAGCAATCATGGCCACAACTGCGCTGATGGCCAGCAACAAAAGTGCATGTTGACGTGCTGTTTCGACAGTCGTGCTTCTTTTGTCAAGCAGACAGAGCAAGCCGCTTCCAAGTGCCATTAACACTGCGAAGCTTGGTGCGCCACTCAGGCATAACCCGATCAATCCAATACACAGTGCGCTTAAGCTGTAGCGCGGGTGATAGGGCAATGCAGCTACACCGTAAAACGCGCAGCTGACGAAGCCCAGTTGCGTGAGTATCGGACTGGCCTCGTGTGACAGGAGCGTTAATCCTAAGCATGCGATGAGTGCGAGAACTGCACCGTCCGCAATTGTTCGCGCGTAGTCTTTGGGTTTGGCTTCACCGCCAAAAGCAAAAGGAACAGGCTGCGCTTGTGGGCTTAAAGCAAGGTAATAAACACCATGCCAAGTGGTGGTTAGTGTGATCCCCAGCAAAATAGCAAAAGGTATGCGCGCGGCAAGTCCGGCAGACATCCACTCTGGCGCTATTTGGATGGCCCACGCTCCCAGCCAGTAGGGAAGTAATGCGTCAAGCTCGGGCGCTTGGCCCCAAACGTTTGGGTTAAACCAATCGCTAGCGCCTTCGGCAAGGGCCAACATATGTCCGAAAGCTGTGAACTCATTGCCCTTCCATGGTTCTCTGCCAAACAAACCAGGCAAAACATATGCGGCACAAAATAGCCACAGTGCTACGCGTGGCAAGCGACGCACAGCACTTTGCGGAACGATAGCAGGTGTAGTTTGGGTCACGTTTTTAAAATAAAAAAGGCAGCACGGAGGGCCGGGCTGCCTTGTTTGAAGTGAGCGCGTGGCTTACTTGGCGATGGTTTTGCCGTACTTGTTGCGGAAGCGTTCGACGCGGCCGCCCATGTTATCGACAGACTTTTGTGTACCTGTATAGAAGGGGTGTGACTCGCTGGTTGTATCCAGCTTGTACAACGGCAATTCGCGGCCGTCTTCCATGGTGATCATTTCTTTTGTGCTAGCGCATGAGCGTGTCACAAATTTGAAACCGTTAGACATGTCCATGAAACAGATTTCACGGTAGTTAGGGTGAATGCCTTCTTTCATCGCTTTTCCTTGAGCAGCTGCGGTAGCCACGCCGACCTATTTCGACACACTTTCCGCAAAACACCTGATTATGCCATGAAGAATAGGTTTTTATTGCAACATACCCAAGGCAAACGGCAGGCTAAGCATGCCTAAAAGTGTAGAAATTGTCACTAACCCAGCCACAAATGCTCCGTTGTAGCCCATTCTGCTGGCTAAGACATAGCAACTTGATGCGGTAGGGAGCGCAGAAAAGGCCAGCAAGACGCTGGTTTGGGTGCTGTCCAGATCAAACATTCGAGCAAGCCCCCAGGCTATCAATGGTGAGATAAGGTGACGTATGAGCAAGAGTGCCACGGCTAAACTTTTTGCCTTCATCAGGTGCCCAAATTGCATGCCAGCACCTGCAGCCATAAGTCCCAAGGCTAGGGACGCGGCTCCCATGCGTTGCAGCGTGGGCTCCATCCAGTTAGGCACATGCAATCCAATGATGTTGACAATCAGTCCAGAAGCAGTGGCCAAAATTAACGGGTTGCGAATCAGCTCTTGCCCAAAGCTTCGCTGTGCATGTTTTGCCATGGGCCAAACGGCGGCCACATTGAACAACGGCACACATACACCGATCAAGACAGCGATCAGCAGTAATGCTTGCGGTCCTGCAATACGTTCAGCCAAAGCCAAGGCTATGAATGAGTTGAAGCGAAATGCCACTTGGGCGCTTGAGGCATGCAATTGCGTGTCGATGTACTTTTTTAGTAATGGCAGCTTAGGGATTGAATATGACAAAGTAATACTACTGACACCCAGAAGCAAACCCGCCATGATGAGGTGAGAAGCTGCCTGCAAGTCCAACGACGTCCGTACGATGGAGTTGAAAAGCAAGACGGGAAACAGAAAAAAATAAACCAAGCTCTCAACTTGCTCCCATACGGTACGGTTGAGCGCTGTGTATTTACATACTAAATACCCGCAAAGAATGAGCGAGAAGTCTGGGAAGAGGAGTTGAGCGTAATTCACGAGACAGAGAATAACCTCAGTTGAATTCGAGATTGTCTGGAATGCGATTAATATGCGATTGAGGTTTAACTAAACGCACTGTTTGAGGAGAGTTGCCCATGCTTCGTCGCCAATGTTTTGCACTTTCACTTTTGGCCATCACAGGGGCTGCTTTTGCGCAAGCCTATCCAAACAAAGTGATTCAACTACAAGTGCCATTTGCCCCTGGTGGCACCACAGACATCATTGCGCGCACCATTGCAGACCCGTTGGGCAAAGCCTTAGGTCAAACCGTTGTGGTGGTGAATAAAGCAGGTGGTGGCGGCGTGGTCGGCGCCAATGAAACAGCTAAGGCAGCCCCAGATGGGTATTCTTTGGGCATGGCCACAGTTTCAACCACAGCAGCCAACCCCGCGATCAATGCCAAGATTCCGTACAACCCATTGACTGATTTTTCACCCATCATCAATGTGGCGGCGACCCCCAACATCATTGCTGTACATCCCAGTTTTCCCGCCGCAGACTACAAGGCGTATGTGGCTGAGCTCAAACGTTCCCCTGGCAAATATTCGTATTCATCGTCCGGAACAGGCGGCATTGGTCACTTGCAGATGGAGCTTTACAAGAACTTGAGCGGAACATTTGTGACTCACATTCCTTATCGTGGGGCAGGCCCCGCGTTGAATGACACCGTAGCTGGACAAGTGCCAATGATTTTTGATAACTTGCCTTCCGCGCTGCCTTTCATCAAAGATAACCGCTTGGTGCCTATTGTGGTGGCGGCTCCGCAGCGGTTGGCTGTGCTGCCTAATGTGCCAACTTTCAAAGAAGTAGGGCTAGAGCCTGTCAACCGCATGGCGTTTTACGGCATCTATGGGCCCAAAGGCATGCCCAAAGACATTGTGGATAAGATCAACGCAGGGGTTCGCAAAGCGCTCGAAGACCCAGCCGTCCGCAAACGTATTGAGGACACAGGCTCACTGATTGTGGCCAACACCCCGGAGCAATTTGGCGCCCAAATCAAAGCCGAGTTCGAGGTGTATAAACGCGTGGTGAACGAGCAAAAACTAAGTTTGGATTGATCTTTTGACTCCACTCCAGGCATCAGCTCCTGATGCCAATATAGATATCTTCATTGATGCGCTTTGGTTAGAGCACGGTTTGGCACCGAACAGCCTGGCAGCTTATCGGCGCGATTTGAATTTGCTGTCTGCATGGTTGAACGCCAAGGGGACGCATTTGTTAGCGACTCAAGAGTCAGACTTGCAGCAGTACTTTGCTCATCGTCATGCCGAGACCAAAGCGACCAGCGCCAATCGTCGCTTAACCGTGTTCAAACGTTTTTACCGATGGGCCCTGCGTGAGCGCATGTTGTTGGCTGACCCGACGTTGAAACTACTCACAGCCAAGCAACCTGCGCGTGCGCCCAAAAGTTTGACTGAGGCGCAGGTGGAGAGTTTGCTCAACGCGCCCGATGTGTCCACCGGTTTAGGCATGCGCGACCGCGCGATGCTGGAGTTGATTTATGCCAGTGGTTTGCGGGTAAGTGAGTTGGTCGACCTCAAAACCTTGCACGTGAGCTTGAACGACGGTGTGTTGCGCATCATGGGTAAGGGAAGTAAAGAGCGCTTGGTCCCGTTTGGCGAAGTGGCGCGTGATTGGTTGCAACGCTATTTGAATGAGGCGCGTCCAGCGCTGTTGGCGGGCCATCAAACCGAAGCGTTGTTTGTGACGGTTCGCGGTAAAAATGCAGGTGAATCCATGACGCGTGCCATGTTTTGGCAGCTCATCAAACGCTATGCCTTGCAAGCGCAAATCCATGTGCCGATTTCACCGCACACCTTACGCCATGCGTTTGCCACACATTTGCTCAATCACGGGGCCGACTTGCGCGCCGTGCAAATGTTGCTTGGGCATGCCGATATTTCCACGACCACCATCTACACCCACATTGCGCGTGAGCGTTTGAAGAGTTTGCATGGCCAGCACCACCCGCGCGGTTGATTCAACTACCTAGCAAATAGCTTAGCTCTGCTTCTGTAAAGCCCGCACGTTTGCGGGCTTCTTCGTTGAACGGCGGACGAAGTTTAGGGGCGTCATAGCGCAACACCAATTCGCCATAGAGTGATACTGGATCAAGGCCACGTTGTTCGCACAGCCAGCGGTACCAGTGATTACCAATCGCCACATGGCCTACTTCGTCGCGCAAGATGACGTCCAGCAGTTCGACAGTTTGCAATGCGGCAGGTGTGGCCGCTTGACGCAGTTTGGTTTGAATGAGTGGGGTGGCGTCTAAGCCACGGGCTTCTAGTGTGCGCGGTACCAGCGCCATACGGGCCAGCACATCGTTCGCAGTCTTCTGACACATGTGCCATAGACCATCGTGGGCATCAAAGTCGCCATAGGTGTAGCCCATGCTGCGCAAATGCTTGTGCAACATGTCAAAGTGCTGCGATTCTTCATAAGCTACGCGCAACCAGTCGGTATAAAAAGGCTTGGGCATATTGGGAAAGCGCCAGACGGCATCCAAGGCCAAGTTGATGGCGTTGAATTCGATATGACAGACCGCATGCAACAAAGCGGCTAAGCCATCAGGCGTGAAAGGCGAGCGTGTGGGCACATCCTTGGCGAGAATCAATCGCGGCAGCGCAGGGCGGCCAGGCATGGCCAAACCAGCATCTGCAGTGATGAGTTGAGTTTCTTCTAAGCCTATATGGCTTTGTTGTGTCCATAGTGATTGCACCGCCTGGAATTTTTCATCGGGGTCGCACAAGTAAAGGGCACTCAGGGCTAGGGGGCGTAGGCTCATCCTTACAATTGTAAAAACCAAAATCACAGGAGACTTTCATGGCTGTTTACCAACTCGATACGCTGACCCCAGACATTGCCGACTCGGCCTGGGTGGCTGACAACGCCCAAGTGATTGGCGATGTGCACATGGCCGTCGACAGCAGCGTGTGGTTCAGCAGCGTGGTGCGTGGCGACACGGCTACCATTCGCATTGGCGAAGGCACCAACATCCAAGACGGCAGCGTGTTGCACGCTGATGTGGGCATTCCACTCACCATTGGCAAGCATGTGACGGTGGGGCACATGGTTCAGCTGCATGGCTGCACGATTGGTGATGAGTCGTTGATTGGCATTGGGGCTGTTGTGCTTAATGGCGCAAAGATTGGTAAGAACTGTTTGGTCGGCGCGGGCTCGCTCGTGACCGAAGGCAAAGAGTTTCCAGATGGCTCCATGATTTTGGGAAGCCCTGCCAAGGTGGTGCGCGAGCTCACTCATGAGCAAATTGAAGGGTTGCGCCGCAGTGCGCAACACTATGTGACTAACAAAAACCGCTTCAAAGCGGGTTTAAAGAAAATTGCTTGATGTCTCAACTGCATAAATTTTTGTTCGATGGTTTGCCCGTGCGTGGCATGTTGGTGCAGCTCACCGATGTGTGGCAAGAGGTGCTCAAACGCCGTGCGGCCAATGCCGAAACCGGCGCTTACCCAGAGGCAGTGCGCCATCTGCTGGGTGAGATGACGGCAGCTTCGGTGCTGATGCAATCGAACATCAAATTCAACGGTGCCTTGGTGATGCAAATTTTTGGCGATGGTCCTTTGAAGCTGGCCGTGGTCGAAGTACAACCCAACCTGAGCTTGCGTGCTACGGCCAAAGTGGTGGGCGAGTTGGGCGATGCCAGTACCTTGCCCGAGATGGTCAACGTCAACAACGAAGGCAAATGCGCCATCACGCTCGACCCGCTCAATAAAATGCCAGGCCAGCAGCCTTACCAAGGTGTGGTGCCTTTGTTTGACGATCATCGCAACAAGCTCGACAAGTTCAGCGATGTGTTGCAGCACTACATGTTGCAAAGTGAGCAGCTTGACACCACCTTGGTTTTGGCCGCGAACGACACTACGGCGGCTGGCTTGTTGATCCAACGGTTGCCCATCAAGGGTGAGGGCAATTTGGCCGCCAAGGCGAGCATGGAAGATGAAGACGAAATTGGTCGTAGCGAAGACTACAACCGCATTTCTATCTTGGCATCAAGCTTGACCGCCGATGAGTTACTGAGCCTCGATGCCGAAACGATTTTGCGACGCTTGTTCTGGGAAGAAAAACTCGTGCGCTTCGAGCCACTCACGCCCAGCTTTGCCTGCTCATGCAGCCGCGAGCGTGTGAGCAACATGATTCGCAGCTTGGGCACTGAGGAAGTGGAAAGCATCTTGGCCGAGCGTGGCGAGGTGGAGGTGGGCTGCGATTTTTGTGGCGAGCAATACCGCTATGACGCGGTGGATGCAGCTCAAATCTTTACTGGCACACCAACGCCCCCACCAGCACCCTCATCGCTGCAATAAGGCGGCTCAGCCTTTGACGAGGCTGGTGAACAAGCGGTGTTCACAGTCACCGTCACCGCAGGTCTCACACGGGCCACTCCAGCGTGTGGGCGGCTCTGGGCGTTCTAGCTGCTTGGCCCAGTCTGGTGCTTGGCGGCCAATGCAAAACAAAGCGTTTTCTAAGCGTTGCTCGCCAGTGCCGTAAACCACTTGGTAAGGCTGGCCAGCCAGGCCCAACATGTGCCGCACGGCTGCATCGACGGGTTCACGCACGTGTGGGCCATCGCGTTGCAAGCCGTCACTCACCCAAGGCAAATCAAGTCCAGTGAGCAGGGTGACGTTGTATACCGATTGATGCGCCAAGGCCATGGCATTCAAGCTCTCGTCGTTGAACAGCATTTGGCTATAGACAGCCGTCATCAAAGGGGTTGTGTCCGCAATCACCACGGCATGCGCTGGCGTTGCCAGTACGCGTTCTATTTGCGTTTCGACGATGTGCAACTGTTCGTCTTGGCGAGGTGTCCGCTGGTGGGCGTCGCACCATTCGCGCAGGTATTCGTCGACGCGGTACACGGTTAAGCCTGACTCTTGTAAACGCGCGCTAAGGGCCAAAGCCAGCTGTGACTTGCCTGTGCTTTCAGCGCCGAGCAGAGCAATTTTCATGCGGCTTCCACTTGGGCGTGCTGGGCCCATGTGCGCCAACCCACCGCACTGAGTGCAATGAATGCGAGGTAGAGCAGGGTGGTGAGCCACAAGCCCTTCCAGGCAAAAAGCCCAGCAGCCACGATGTTGACGATGATCCAAACCGCCCAGTTTTCTAAGCGCTTGTGTGCAAGCAAATATTGGCCTACCAAACTAAAGGCAGTGGGGAAGGCGTCCCACCAAGGCACATCGGTATCGGTGAAGTTCAGTAGCACGGCACCCGTGCTCAGCCAAAGCAAGCTGCCCATCAAAGCCAAGGTGAAGCGCTGGCGCGCAGGCATGCGTGTGACGGGCAAGGCGGAGCCCTGTATGCCGCGCAGCCACACAGTCCAACCCCACAAGGCCAAGACGACGAAGAGCACTTGCAACAGCGCATCTCCATACAAGCGTTGGCTCCAAAACAAAAAGAAATACAGCACAGAGCTGATAGCGGCCAAAGGCCAACCCCAATGCAACTCAACGATGTTGCACACGATCATCGCGAAGGCCAGCAGCACAGCGATGAGTTCAAGCCAAGAAGTGTCGAGGCCCCAAAGGGTGAATGCGGTCGAGAAAAGGAGTTCGGTCACTTCGCGATTTGCACGAAGACTTCGTTCGGCTTGACCATGCCGATTTCAGAGCGTGCACGCTCTTCGACCATTTCCAGACCGTCTTTGAGGTCGTGGAGTTCTGCGCTGAGGCGGTCGTTGGCCAGTTGCGCGGCAGCGTTTTGCTGCTTTTGATCCTTCAATACCTCGCGCAGACGGATCACGTCTGGCAAGCTGCCGCGACCAAACCACAGCTGGCCCTGCAGCACAAGCAGCAGGGCAATCAGCACGAGGTGGAGTGGGCGCAGCATGACCAGCGATTAACGCAGGTTGTAGAAGGCAGAACGACCTGGGTACACCGCCACGTCGCCCAAGTCTTCTTCGATGCGCAAGAGTTGGTTGTACTTGGCCATGCGGTCAGAACGGCTCATCGAACCTGTTTTGATTTGACCGGCGTTCAAGCCCACAGCGATGTCAGCAATGGTGCTGTCTTCAGTTTCACCAGAGCGGTGGCTGATCACGGCGGTGTAGCCAGCGCGCTTGGCCATCTCGATGGCTTCGAAGGTTTCGGTCAGGGTGCCGATTTGGTTGATCTTGATGAGAATCGAATTGGCGATGCCTTTGTCGATGCCTTCTTTGAAGATCTTGGTGTTGGTCACGAACAAGTCGTCACCGACGATTTGCACTTTCTTGGCCAAGCGGTCGGTCAATACTTTCCAGCCGTCCCAATCGTTTTCGGCCATGCCGTCTTCGATGCTGATGATGGGGTACTTGTCGCACCAAGTGGCCAGCATGTCAGTCCATTGCTGGGCCGTCAATTGCAAGCCTTCGCCAGACAAGTGGTACTTGCCGTCTTTGTAGAACTCGCTGGCAGCGCAGTCCAAACCGATAGCGATTTGTTCACCTGCGGTGTAGCCTGCAGCAGCAATCGCATCCAAAATCATTTGGATGGCAGCTTCGTGGCTGGTGACGTTCGGTGCGAAACCACCTTCGTCGCCCACGGCAATGCTCATGCCTTTGTCATGGATGATTTTCTTCAAGGCGTGGAACACTTCAGCGCCGTAACGCACGGCTTCGCGGAATGTCGGTGCGCCTACGGGGATGATCATGAACTCTTGCAAGTCCAAGTTGTTGTTGGCGTGTGCGCCACCGTTGATGACGTTCATCATGGGCACGGGCAATTGGTTGCCATTCATGCCACCGAAGTAACGGTACAAAGGCAAGCCAGACTCTTCAGCCGCTGCGCGGGCCACAGCCATGGACACAGCCAACAAAGCATTGGCGCCTAAGCGGCTCTTGTTATCAGTGCCATCGAGGTCAATCAAGGTCTTGTCGAGGAACGCTTGCTCAGAAGCGTCCAAGCCCAAAATGGCTTCAGAGATTTCGGTGTTGATGTGCTCAACCGCTTTCAACACGCCTTTGCCGAGATAACGGCTCTTGTCGCCGTCGCGCAATTCGATGGCTTCGCGGCTGCCTGTGGAAGCGCCTGATGGCACAGCAGCACGACCCATGGTGCCGGATTCCAACAACACATCACATTCCACGGTGGGGTTGCCGCGGCTGTCCAAGATTTCACGGGCGACGATGTCGACGATAGCGCTCATTTGTGTTTTCCTATTTCAAGTTTTAAAAGGGGTTTGTGGCTGCGTGCGTGGCACTCAGGCCTCAAAGTTGTTTTCTAAGAAGGGGCGTTTTTTGGTCACGGCATCGAGCTCGACCAAAGTTTCCAGCAAAGCTTTCATCTTGTTCAATGGCACGGCATTGGGCCCATCGGACCAAGCTTCTGAAGGGCAAGGATGGGTTTCCATGAACAGACCAGCCACGCCTGCGGCCACGCCTGCGCGGGCCAACACAGGCACCATTTCACGAGCACCACCGCTCACAGTGCCTTGGCCGCCCGGCTTTTGCACTGAGTGGGTCACATCAAACACCACAGGCGCGCCGGTCTTGCGCATTTCTGCCAAGCTGACCATGTCTGCCACGAGGTTGTTGTAGCCAAAGCTCACGCCGCGTTCGCAGGCCAAGAAGTTGTCTTCGGGCAAGCCAGCTTCACGTGCGGCGTCGCGGGCTTTATCAATGACGTTTTTCATGTCCCAAGGGGCCAAGAACTGGCCCTTCTTGATGTTCACCGGTTTGCCCGATTGCGCGACAGCGCGGATGAAGTCGGTTTGGCGGCACAAGAAGGCGGGTGTTTGCAACACATCAACCACGCTGGCCACGGTTTTGACCTGCGATTCGTCATGTACATCGGTGAGGATGGGTAGGTGCAATTGGCGACGCACTTCGTCGAGGATCTTCAAGCCGGCATCCATGCCCACGCCACGCTTGGTGCTGCCAGAGGAGCGGTTGGCTTTGTCGAACGAGCCTTTGTAGATCAATGGAATGCCCAAGCCCGAACAAATCTCTTTGAGCTGACCAGCCACGTCGATGGACATTTCCAAGCCCTCGATCGAGCAAGTGCCTGCGATCAAAAAGAAACGTTGGTTCAGGCCAACATCGAATCCGCAAAGTTTCATGGTGTGTCCTGTTTTCTAAAGTTAGGCTTTAGCCAAAGCTTTGTGGTCCAACGCCGCCTTGACGAAAGCGTTGAACAAGGGGTGACCGTCCCATGGGGTCGATTTGAACTCGGGGTGAAACTGCACGCCCATGTACCAAGGGTGCACGGTTTGTGGCAGCTCGACGATTTCGGTGAGGTGCTCGCGCTGTGTGAGCGCTGAAATCACCAAGCCCGCTTTGCGCAATGCGTCGAGGTAGTTCACGTTGGCTTCGTAGCGGTGGCGGTGACGCTCGGTCACCACATCACCATAAATCTTGTGGGCCAAGGTGCCGGGGGCCACATCTGAGCTTTGTGCGCCCAAACGCATGGTGCCGCCCAGGTTGGAGTCGGCCGTGCGGGTTTGGATGCTGCCGTCTGCGTCTTTCCACTCGTTGATGAGGGCGATGACGGGGTAGGGGCCGTCTGGCACAAACTCGGTGCTGTTGGCGTCTGTCAGGCCTGCCATGTGGCGGGCATATTCGATGGTCGCCACTTGCATGCCGAGGCAAATGCCAAGGTAAGGCACTTTGTTTTCACGAGCGAATTGGGCTGAAGAAATCTTGCCTTCCACGCCGCGAATGCCAAAGCCGCCGGGCACAAGAATAGCGTCGAATTTGCCGAGATCTTTGACATTTTCTTGTGTGATGAATTCAGAATCCACGTACTCGATCTTTACGCGTGCATGGTTCTTCATGCCAGCGTGGCGCAGAGCTTCGTTGAGCGATTTGTAGCTGTCAGACAGATCGACGTACTTGCCCACCATCGCAATGGTGACTTCTTCTTTGGGGTTGGCCACTTCGTGGACCAAGTCGTCCCAGCGTTGCAAGTTGGCCGGTTTGGCGTTGATGCGCAACTTGTCGCACACCAAGTTGTCCAGCCCTTGTTCGTGCAACATGCGAGGCACTTTGTAGATGGTGTCCACATCCCACATCGAGATCACACCCGATTCAGTCACGTTCGAGAACAGGCTGATTTTTTGGCGTTCTTCTTCAGGAATTGGGCGGTCGGCACGGCACAGCAGCGCGTCAGCTTGGATACCGATTTCGCGCAATTTTTGTGCGGTGTGTTGTGTTGGCTTGGTTTTGAGTTCGCCAGCGGCGGCGATCCAAGGCACGTAGCTCAGATGCACAAATGCGGTGTTGTGTGCGCCCATCTTCAGGCTCATTTGACGAGCGGCTTCGAGGAAGGGGAGGGACTCGATGTCACCCACTGTGCCGCCGATTTCAACAATGGCCACATCCACGGCTTCAGGCGTGTCATACGCGGCCCCGCGCTTGATGAACTCTTGAATTTCGTTGGTGATGTGCGGGATGACTTGCACCGTTTTGCCCAGATAGTCGCCACGGCGCTCTTTGTCGAGCACGCTTTGGTAAATCTGGCCCGTGGTGAAGTTGTTGGCCTTTTTCATGCGCGTCGTGATGAAGCGCTCGTAGTGGCCTAAATCGAGGTCGGTTTCTGCGCCGTCTTCGGTGACGAACACCTCGCCGTGCTGCAGCGGCGACATGGTGCCTGGGTCTACGTTGATGTAGGGGTCCAGCTTGATGAGGGTGACTTTGAGGCCGCGCGACTCAAGGAGGGCGGCGAGTGAGGCGGCTGCAATTCCCTTACCTAGGGAAGAGACAACACCGCCGGTGACGAATACAAATTGGGTCATGCCAGATCGGGAGACTGTCTCCCGGTAGGTGGAAATCGAAATTATAGGCGCTCTGCTACATTGCGAGCCATGTCTGATCTGTCAAATAAACACATTGTTTTGGGTTTGAGTGGTGGCATCGCTTGCTACAAAGCAGCGGAGCTGTGCCGTGCCTTGGTCAAAGCTGAGGCGACGGTGCAAGTGGTCATGACTGAGGCTGCAGCCCAGTTCATGACGCCTGTGACCATGCAAGCCTTGTCCAACCGGCCGGTTTATGTCTCGCAATGGGATGCGCGTGAGCCCAACAACATGGCGCACATCAATTTGAGCCGCGAGGCCGACGCCATCGTGGTGGCACCTGCCAGCGCCGACTTCATGGCCAAGCTGCTGCACGGTCGCGCCGATGATTTGCTCAGCCTCATGTGCTTGGCCCGCCCGATTGAAAGCGTTCCCCTGATCTTGGCTCCTGCAATGAACCGCGAAATGTGGCAGCACCCAGCTACCCAGCGCAACATGGCGCAACTCAAGGCTGATGGCGCGCATGTGCTGGACGTAGGCCAAGGCGAACAAGCTTGCGGCGAAACGGGTGATGGCCGCATGTTGGAGCCCGAAGAAATTTTGGAAGATCTGATTGTGTTCTTCCAGCCTAAAGTTTTGGCAGGCCAGCATGTACTGGTGACGGCTGGACCTACGTATGAGGCCATGGACCCTGTGCGTGGCATCACCAATTTATCCAGCGGCAAGATGGGCTTTGCTATAGCTCGCGCTGCACGCGAAGCAGGCGCTGAGGTGACCTTGGTCGCTGGCCCTGTGCATCTGCCTACGCCGCGCGGGGTGCAACGTGTGGATGTGCGCTCGGCTTTGGACATGCAAGCAGCAGTGGCTCTGCATGTGGATGCGGCATCTTTGTTTGTGGCAACGGCGGCCGTGGCCGATTGGCGCGTGGCCGATGTGGCTGGGCAAAAGATCAAGAAAGACGGTTCGGGTCAATTGCCGCAACTTAACTTCATAGAAAACCCAGACATCTTGGCTGGCGTGGCTCAGTCAGCCCGCGCCAAAAGCGGCGCTTTGTATTGCGTGGGTTTTGCGGCCGAGAGTCATGATTTGCTCAAGCACGCCACGGCCAAACGCGAGCGCAAAGGCGTGCCGTTGTTGGTGGGCAATATTGGCCCTGCAACCTTTGGGTTGGACGACAACGCCTTGTTGTTGGTGGACGCCCAAGGTCATCAAGAAGTGCCGCATGCCAACAAACTTACTTTGGCGCGTCAATTGGTGGGCGAGATTGCTAGCCGCTTGAAAGCTTAATTTTTCACACTCACTTTTTCATTGAAGCAACATGAAACTCGACGTCAAAATTCTTGATCCCCGCATGGCCGACCAATTGCCGCAATACGCCACGCCTGGCAGCGCTGGCTTGGATTTGCGCGCTTGTTTGGATGCCCCCATCACGCTAGAACCCAATGCTTGGCAATTGGTGCCTACGGGCATTGCCATCCATTTGGCTGACCCCTCTTATGCTGCGCTCATCTTGCCTCGTTCGGGTTTGGGCCACAAACACGGCATTGTGTTGGGCAACCTCGTCGGGTTGATTGACAGCGACTACCAAGGCCAACTCATGGTCAGCGCTTGGAACCGCAGCGATGTGGCATTCACGCTGGAGCCGATGGAGCGATTGGCTCAGCTGGTCATCGTGCCTGTGGTGCAAGCTCAGTTCAATGTGGTGAACGAATTTGCAGCGCCCACTGAGCGCGGTGAGGGCGGTTACGGCTCGACCGGTAAGAAGTAAATCAGTGCAACAAATCGTTGCCCGGTGCTTGCGCTTCAATCTTGAAAAAGCCAGTGCCCAAAGTGCCGCGCTCTTGTTCCTCTTGCGTGGCCTCGCGCACCGATTGCACATCGAGGTGAATGCGAATCGCAATGCCTGCCAGTGGGTGATTGCCGTCTAACACCACATGCTCGGGGTAGAGCTCGGTCACGGTGTAGAGCAAGTCTTGTGGCGCATCGGGGTTGCAGCCCGCGGGCAGAGCGTGACCCTCAACCGTGTGACCTTCTTCCAGCTCTTTGGGGAAGCGCGAGCGCGCTTCTAAAAACACCAAGTTTTCGTCGTAGTCGCCAAAGGCTTCTTCGGGTTCGAGCTGCAAATCGATGTGGTCGCCCACGCTATGGCCTTGCAGGGCTTCTTCGATTTTGGCCAGCAAGTCATCGCCGCCCACCAAAAATTCGACTGGGCTGTCCAATTCGTCCAGCACCTCGCCCAAAGTGTCTTTCAAGGTCCAAGTTAAGCCGACCACGCAGTGTTGTGTAATTTCCATAAGGCAAAATTGTCGCACGATGAATGTGAACAAACCCCTGACCCTGCTCGGCGGCATCAGCCCTGCCGAATTTATGAGCACCTATTGGCAGCGCAAGCCCTTGTTGGTGCGCCAAGCCATCCCCGAATTCAAAGCCTTGCTCAGCCGTCCTGAGTTGTTTGACTTGGCTGAACAAAACGAGGTCGAGTCTCGCTTGGTCATCGGCGCCAACGGCGGCAAGCGCGACTGGCAGATGCAGCGCGGCCCCTTCAAGCGCCGCGCCATCCCCAAGCTGACCGAGCGTGATTGGACCTTGTTGGTGCAAGGTGTGGACTTACACGACGACCGCGTGGCTGCTTTGATGCAGCAATTCCGTTTCATCCCAGACGCCCGTTTGGACGATGTGATGATCAGCTATGCCACCGAAGGCGGCGGCGTGGGCCCGCACTTTGACAGCTACGACGTGTTTTTACTCCAAGCTCACGGTCAACGCCGCTGGCGCATTGGTCGACAAAAAGACCTGTCGCTCGTACCCGACATGCCGTTGAAAATTTTGGCCAATTTCAAGCCCGAACATGATTGGGTGCTCAACCCTGGCGACATGCTCTACTTGCCACCGCGTTATGCGCACGATGGCATTGCACAGGGCGAGTGCATGACGTACTCAGTGGGCTTTCGTGTACCTCAAACCGGCGACTTAGCACGTGAGTTGTTGGTGCGTTTGAGCGAAGGCGCTGAAGATGCGGCAGGTTGCGATTTGTACAAAGACGCTACTCAGCCTGCTGTGTCCAAACCTGCTGCCATGCCTGAAGGTTTGGCTGAATTTGCGAAATCAGCCCTGCAAAAAGCATTAAAAGATCCTAAAGCGCTGCAACGCGCTTTGGGTGAATATTTGACTGAGCCAAAAGCCAATGTTTGGTTTGAAATTGGTGATACGCCCAATAGACTCAAATCCGTGCGTTTAGACCGACGAAGCAAGATGATGTACGACGCACATCACATCTTTTTGAATGGTGAAAGCTGGCGGGCTGCAGGCAAGGATGCTGCATTGATGCGCCAATTGGCTGATGCGCGGGAATTAACGTCAGTAGATCTGGCCAAAGCCAGTACAGAGGCGCTGAGTTTGATGATGGAGTGGTGTGATGATGGTTGGCTCCATCCTGGTGCATCAAAACCGTGACTTTGACGTGCAGCTGACAGCCGCTTTGATAGGTCATAGGAATTACCCTATAATCCTGCTCTGAATTGAAGAGCTCGAGCTCCTTAGTTTGGTTGTGGTGAAAGCCACAGCAATTTCCGGAAATTGTTTTCATCCCCCCTTAAGGAAAATTCACATGAACAAGTCAATCCTGTTGGCATCTTTGTTGGCTGCTGCCGCTCTCGTCGCTTGCGGCAAAAAAGAAGCTCCTGCTGTTGAAGCCGCTCCTGCTGCTGCTTCTGCTGCTGTTGAAGCTGCTTCTACTGTGGCCTCTGAAGCCGCTGCTCCAGCCTCTGACGCTGCTAGCAAGTAATCAGTTTTCAAACTGAACGCAAAAGCCACCTTAGGGTGGCTTTTTTTATGGCTGCATCAAAGTGATATTTAAACTTGTACCCATTTTGAGCCAGAGCTTGGATGAGCCACATCAATATCCATCAAGCCGCATCCCAACGCAGCACTCAAACTTGCGCGCGCTAATTCAGGCGTGTTGTTTCGCTCACTCAAATGCGCGGCTTGAACATAGTCCAGTTGGTCATGTTTGAGGTGACTCAGGAGTTCAGCAGCAGCTTCATTGGCCAAATGCCCCCACGGCCCTGCCACACGTTGTTTTAAAAAACTTGGGTAACCCGAAGCTTTTAGCAAGTCTGGATCGTGGTTCGCTTCTAATAACAAAGCATGGCATCCTTGCAATGATTCGATCACGTGTGAAGAGATGTGTCCCAAATCGGTGACCACGCCCAAGTGCCGGTCGCCATCGCTGCATCGCAATTGCAATGGCTCTCGAGCGTCGTGAGGTACTGTGAATGGAAAGGCTTGCAAGTTGCCAATTTCAATCGTGCATCCGTCACGCGCTACATTCAGCAAGTGTTGGTGTGCGGTCCAAGCCTCATCGCTGACAGCTAGCCAAGTGCCTTGACTCATCCAAAGTGGCGTTGAGTAGCGATTGACCAAACTGCGTGCGCAGCCTATGTGATCGCCATGTTCGTGGGTGATGAAGATGGCGTCAAGATCCTCAGCGCATGTACCTGCTTCGATCAGTCGCGTTTCTAGATCGCGTAAGCGAAGGCCGCAATCTATGAGTAGTCGGGTGGTGTGAATGCCACTTTGAACTTCTACCAAAGTGGCATTGCCAGTGCTGCCGCTACCTAAGCTTTTAAAGCGCAACATGGCGCATGCTTCGGATTAACGCAGGTCGTCAGCCAGCAGCTTCAAAATACGCTGTGTGACGGGACTGTTCTCAGTTTGGCCTGCAGCGTTTTGGACGGTAACTTCGGTGGCGCTGTCTGTCTTACGAACTGCAATCCGATATTTGACAGGCCCTGTTTCCGCAGCAGAGCTACTGAACATCTTGCTGAAAAACCCTTTTTCATCTTTGGTAGATGTGTCAACATAACGCACAAAATAAACACCTTGGGCGCGGTCGCGATCTTCTACCGTAAACCCAGTCCGATCCAGAGCAACACCAACGCGTCGCCAAGCAACATCAAAAGAGTCCGGGATATTCAACACTGACGCGTTGCCATTGGTGATTAGCGTGGTTTTAGTTGACGCTACTTCGGCGGGTTGCGTACTTGCTTTGGCTTGTTCTGCAGATACTCCGAGTTTGATCATCAGACGGCTTAGAAATTCAGCCTCTAGCTCGGGATCATTCGGCCGAGGTTGCCAAATTGTTGATGTTTTTGATGAATCCTTGTATTCCTCAGACATGCCTCGGTGCGTGACAAAAATGTCGACGCCGCCTGTTGTGTTGCGTTCGATGCGTGTGCGAAATTTATCGCGCTCACCTGAGGAATACAAACCATCAAGTACTTTGCCAAGCGTCCGGCGCAAAAAGTCTTGTGGGATCTTTGCGCGGTTCTCTGACCATTCTGTTTCGAGTAAACCGATTTGTTGTTGTTCGATCACGTACTCAAAGCCGTTTTCTTTCCAAAAATCTTGGACGATGGGCCACACCACATCAGCCGATCGGTTGACGACCAACCAGCGTTGCTTGCCATCGCGTGCGATGCGCACATCGTTGACTTGACTGGCTGCTGTGCTTGCCACTGTTGGTGCCGGACGAATACCCATGCTGCTGGCGGTTATAGACCCACCTGGTACGGCATAACGGGTATCGCGTGTGAGTTGTGTCAAGTCAGGTGGAATATCGAGTGGCACAACTTTTGTGCCACCTTCAGTTTTGTAATTGACCTTGCTGCCGTCCATGATTGATCCGCAACCGCTGACCAATACCAACGCAGCTAACGCAATCGCGGTGCGATTCAAAGCAGAAGAAATTTTCACAGCCAAGGCCTTTGTAACGGTTAGATCAAACCAGCAGCGCGCAACGCGCCTTCCACCACAGGCTCATTCGCCTTGGTGAGTTCGGTCATGGGTAAGCGCAGCGTTGGGCCTGCAAGGCCCATGCGGTGCATCGCCCACTTCACGGGGATGGGGTTGGCTTCCACAAACAGGTGTTTGTGAACAGGCATCAACTTAAATTGAATTTCCATGGCGCGCTTCACGTCACCCGCAATGGCAGCCATGCACAACTCGTGCATCAAGCGTGGGGCCACGTTGGCGGTCACGCTGATGTTGCCTTGGCCGCCGCACAGCATCAATGCCACGGCGGTGGGATCGTCTCCCGAGTAGACGGCAAAGCCTTTGGGCACATCACGAATCAACCACTCGGCGCGTTCGATGTTGCCTGTGGCTTCTTTGATACCCACGATGCCTGGCACTTGGGCCAAACGCAGCACAGTGTCGTGCGCCATATCGGCCACAGAGCGGCCGGGCACGTTGTACAAAATCACGGGCAAGTCCACCGCTTCGGCGATGGCTTTGAAGTGCAAATATTGGCCTTCTTGTGTGGGCTTGTTGTAGTAGGGCACCACTTGCAGTTGGCAATGTGCACCAACCTTTTTGGCAAACTTGGCCAGCTCAATCGCTTCAGCGGTCGAGTTCGCGCCGCAGCCAGCCATGATGGGCACGTGACGTTCGGCGTGTTTGGCAGCTTGTTCGACAGACACGCGGATGATTTCGCAGTGCTCTTCCACGTTGACGGTGGGTGACTCGCCTGTGGTGCCCACAACGCCGATGCAATCGGTGCCTTCGGCGATGTGCCAATCAATGAGTTTGCGCAGGGTGGGGTAGTCGACGCTGCCGTCTGTGTGCATGGGGGTGGTCAAAGCCACGATGCTGCCGGTAATGGGTGTCATGTCCGCGAGTTCGGTCAAGGAAAAACGTTCATTCTAGCGATTGCGAACGCTGTTTTTAGTTCGAAAGTGAGTAACGCACAGGTGTTTGTGTGCCTTGCGTCTCGAGCACGGCTACGATGCGTTGCACAAAACGATCGGGTTCGGCCAAAAAGCCTTCTTCAAACGCCACTACGCGCAGGTCTTGGCACACGGCCAGCAGCTCGGCGGAGTGCAGCAAAAAGTCTGGGCGAGAAGGTTTGCCCACGGTTTCGTTGCCCGCAGAGAAGGTTTCGTAAATCAGAACGCCGTTGGGTGCGAGGCTGGCCAAGATGTTGGTCCACAGCGGACGCCACAGGTAGTTGGTGACGACCACGCCACCAAAAGTGCGGCCTTGCAGGGGCCAAGGCCCGTTTTCGATATCCGCGCACATGGCTTCGCCCAAGGGGCTGACGGCGGCGATGGCATCTGGGTTGCGGTCCACGCCTGTGACGGGGTGGCCAAGAGCTGCAAAGTGGCGCATGTGGCGGCCATGTCCGCAGGCCAAGTCCAGCACATGGCAGCCAGTAGGCAACAGGTGCGACCAACGGGCCACCCAACTCGATGTGGGCTCTTGCCCATGAAGCACAGTGCTCATCTCAGAAACATCCCCAGACTTGGTCGGCCAAGGTCAGCAAGAACTCGGGCCGTAAATACATAGACAAAACCGCCAACAAAATGCCCACGCACACCAAGCCAATCGCAACTTGGCGAATCAAGGTGGGGCTGGTCAGGCGACGCATCATGGTTTGGATTTCAGTGCTTAAGCCGCAACGGTTTTAGGTGAATCGTTGCGCTCAATGGCATTTTCATTGACCGGCATGTTGATGAGCGCCGCAAACACGCCCAGCGCAATCGAGATGTACCAAACGATGTCGTAGCTGCCGGTTTTGTCGTACAAGTAGCCGCCGAGCCACACGCCCATGAAGCTGCCAATTTGGTGGCTGAAGAACACAAAGCCGCCCAGCATCGACAAGTGCGCCACGCCAAAAATCTGCGCCACCACCGCATTGGTGGGCGGCACAGTGGAGAGCCACAGCAGGCCCATCACGCTCGAGAAGATGTACACGCTCATCGGCGTGAGGGGCGCCCACAAGAACAGCACGATGGCCACCGAGCGCGAGAAATAAATGAACGACAAAATTTTGCGCTTGGCCATCCGCTGGCCCAAGCTGCCCGAAATGTAGGTGCCAAACACGTTGAACAAGCCAATCAGTGCCAAGGCAATGCTGGCCACTTCGGGCGACAAGCCATGGTCTTTGAGGTAGCTGGGCATGTGCACGCCGATGAACACCACTTGAAAACCACACACAAAGTAGCCTGCCATCAGCAGCTGAAAACTGCGGTAGTTCATGGCTTCGCGCAGTGCGTGCAGGATGGATTGGTCGCGATGCGGCGTTGCCCCACCTGCAAAGCCGGGCTCACGCAAACCATAGGCGAGGGGAATGATGAGCATGGCCGACAGCGCCAACCACACCAAAGCCTCTTGCCAACCAAAGGTGCTGATCAGGTAGCCCTCAGTGGGCACCATTAAAAACTGGCCAAATGAACCTGCCGCTGCCGCCACGCCCATGGCCCACGAGCGCTTGGCCGCGCTCACGTTGCGCCCAATCACGCCGTAAATCACGGCGTAGGTCGTGCCTGCTTGGGCAATGCCAATCAAGACGCCCGCTGTCGCGGTGAAGAGGGCCGGCGTGTCCGAATACGCCATGCCAATCAAGCCGAGGGAATACATCACCGCGCAGGTCACGATGACACGGAACGCGCCAAAGCGATCAGCCAACATGCCCGAGAAGATGCCTGCCACACCCCAAGTCAGGTTTTGAATGGCAATCGCCATGGCGAAGTTTTCGCGGGTCCAGTCTTGCGCTTGGGTGATGGGTTGCAGCCACAGGCCAAAGCCGTGGCGCACGCCCATAGACAAGGTGACGATGGCTGCCCCGCAGGCCAGCACTTGCCACATGGGCAGTGTTTTGTGTTGGTTGGTCATGGTGCTGACTTTAACCAATGCCGACTCAAGCCGCTGTCACGGAGGTTTTTTGCTTCCTGCCAAGTCCTTGATTTAATTTGCGAAAACTGTCGGTCTGTTGTTTTATACAGTATCCGATTTGAAACTGTCTACAATGCCGCCCCATGGCAACAAAGCAACCCACTACACCGCCCCAGTACTCGGAAGGCTCGATTCGCGTCCTCAAAGGACTCGAACCCGTCAAGCAACGTCCGGGCATGTATACCCGCACCGACAACCCGCTGCACATCATCCAAGAGGTGTTGGACAACGCGGCTGACGAGGCCCTCGCTGGTCACGGCAAAAAGATCAGCGTCACGCTGCACAGCGATGGCTCGGTCAGCATCGACGACGATGGCCGTGGCATTCCGTTTGGCATGCACCCTGAAGAAAAAGCACCCGTCATTGAACTGGTGTTCACTCGCTTGCACGCAGGTGGCAAGTTCGACAAAGGCTCAGGCGGCGCATACAGCTTCTCCGGCGGTTTGCATGGCGTGGGTGTGAGCGTGACCAACGCGCTGGCCAAACGCATGGAAGCTACCTCGCACCGCGAAGGCCAAGTGGCCCGCTTGGTGTTCTCAGGTGGCGACGTGGTGGAAAAACTCACCACCCGCAAACAAGAAGCAGGCGACCGCAAGCAGGGCACATCGGTGCGCGTGTGGCCCGATGCCAAATACTTTGAATCCTCGGCCTTGCCGATGAACGAGCTGGTGCACTTGTTGCGCAGCAAAGCCGTGCTCATGCCCGGCGTGAGCGTGACGCTCATCAACGAAAAAACCAAAGACACGCAAAACTGGCTCTACAAAGGCGGCCTGCGTGACTATTTGATGCAGACCCTGCACGGCGACCCCGTTATTCCTTTGTTTGAAGGCGATGGCTATGCCGATAGCAACCACGACAGCTTTGCCGAAGGTGAGGGCGCAGCATGGGCTGTGGCTTTCACCGAAGACGGCCAGCCCGTGCGTGAGAGCTATGTCAACCTGATCCCCACCAGCGCCGGCGGCACGCACGACAGCGGCTTGCGTGATGGCTTGTTCAACGCGGTGAAAAGCTTTATCGAGTTGCACGCCTTGCTACCCAAGGGCGTCAAGCTCTTGCCCGAAGACGTGTTTGCCCGAGCCAGCTATGTGCTGAGCGCCAAGGTGCTCGACCCTCAGTTCCAAGGCCAAATCAAAGAGCGCCTCAACTCACGCGATGCTGTGCGCTTGGTGTCGAGCTATGTGCGCCCCACCATGGAGCTGTGGCTCAACCAGCACGTTGAGTACGGCAAAAAGCTGGCCGAGTTGGCCATCAAGGCCGCACAAACGCGCCAAAAAGCCGGCCAAAAAGTCGAGAAGCGCAAAGGCTCAGGCGTGGCGGTATTGCCGGGCAAGCTAACCGACTGCGAAAGCAAAGACATTGCGCACAACGAAGTGTTCTTGGTCGAGGGTGACTCTGCGGGCGGTAGCGCCAAGATGGGCCGCGACAAAGAAAGCCAAGCCATCCTGCCGCTGCGCGGCAAGGTGTTGAACACGTGGGAAGTCGAGCGTGACCGCTTGTTTGCCAACAACGAAATTCACGACATTTCTGTAGCGATTGGTGTGGACCCGCACGGGCCCAACGACACGCCCGATTTAAGCGGTCTGCGCTATGGCAAGGTGTGCATCCTGAGTGATGCGGACGTGGACGGCTCACACATTCAAGTGTTGTTGCTCACGTTGTTCTTCCGTCACTTTCCTAAGCTCATCGAAGCGGGCCATGTGTTTGTGGCGCGTCCACCGCTGTTTCGTGTGGACGCACCGGCGCGTGGCAAAAAGCCAGCCACCAAGGTGTATGCCTTGGACGAAGGTGAACTCACCGCCATCCTCGACAAGCTGCGCAAAGACGGCGTGAGTGAGGGCAAATGGAGCATCAGCCGCTTCAAGGGCTTGGGCGAGATGAGTGCCGAACAACTGTGGGACACCACCCTCAACCCCGACACCCGTCGCCTCATGCCCGTGCAATTGGGCTTGCTGGACTTTGCAACCACCGAAGGTTTGATCACACAACTCATGGGTAAAGGCGAAGCCGCCGCACGCCGTGAGTTGATGGAACTGCATGGCGATTCGATTGAGATTGACGTATGACCGATTTGTTAACCCCCGAGCTGCCCACCGCTGATAACGATGGCGACATCGCGCTGGGCCATTACGCCCAACGCGCCTACCTTGAATACGCGCTCAGCGTGGTCAAAGGCCGTGCTTTGCCCGATGTGTGCGACGGCCAAAAGCCGGTGCAGCGGCGCATTCTGTATTCGATGTCCCGCATGGGCCTCGGCTACAGCGGCCCAAACAACAACACAGGTGCCAAGCCGGTCAAATGCGCCCGCGTGGTCGGTGACGTGCTGGGCCGCTACCACCCCCACGGTGACAGCGCAGCGTATGAAGCCCTCGTGCGCATGGCGCAAGACTTTGCGCAACGCTACCCGCTGATTGACGGTCAAGGTAACTTTGGTTCACGCGACGGCGACGGCGCTGCGGCCATGCGATACACCGAAGCCCGCTTGGCCAAAATCACAACGCTTTTGCTGGACGAGATTGACGAAGGCACGGTGGACTTTCAGCCCAACTACGACGGCTCTACCGAAGAACCCAAGCAGTTGCCCGCCCGTTTGCCATTTGCCTTGCTCAACGGTGCCAGCGGTATTGCGGTGGGTATGGCCACTGAAATTCCAAGTCATAACCTGCGCGAAGTGGCCGATGCGTGCGTGGCACTCATCAAGACCCCCAAGATGAGCGACGAAGAGTTGCTACAAATCTTGCCCGCGCCCGATTACCCCGGTGGCGGCCAAATCATCAGCAGCGCATCAGACATTGCCGATGCGTACCGTACAGGCCGTGGTTCACTCAAAGTCCGCGCCCGCTGGGTCATTGAAGACTTGGCCCGTGGCCAATGGCAATTGGTGGTGAATGAACTGCCACCTGGCGTGAGCAGCCAAAAGGTCTTGGAAGAGATTGAAGAGCTCACCAACCCCAAGGTCAAGACAGGCAAGAAGGCGCTGAGCGCCGAGCAAACTCAACTCAAGGCAACCATCTTGGCCGTGTTGGACGTGGTGCGCGATGAGTCAAGCAAAGACGCCCCTGTGCGTTTGGTGTTCGAGCCCAAGACCCGCACGATTGAGCAGCAAGAACTCATCACCACTTTGCTGGCGCACACCAGCCTAGAAACCTCGTCTTCTATCAACCTCACCATGGTGGGTATTGATGGTCGTCCTGTGCCCAAGTCGCTGCGCGAGATGTTGACCGAGTGGATTGAGTTCCGCTCTGCCACCATCCTGCGCCGCTCGCAGCACCGTTTGAACAAAGTGCTGGATCGCATCCATATCTTGGAAGGCCGCCAGTTGGTGTTGCTCAACATCGACGAGGTGATTGCCATCATCCGTCAGAGCGACGAGCCCAAGCAAGCGCTGATGGAGCGCTTCAAACTCAGCGAACGCCAAGCCGAAGACATCTTAGAAATTCGCCTGCGTCAGCTGGCGCGTTTGGAAGCGATCAAGATTGAGCAAGAGCTCAAAGAGTTGCGCGACGAACAAGCCAAGCTCGAAGACATCGTGGGCAACCCATCGGCGCTGCGCCGCTTGATGGTCAAAGAAATTGAAGCCGACGCCAAAACCTTTGCCGATCCACGCCGCACGCTCATTCAAGAAGAGAAAAAAGCAGTGGCCGAAGTCAAGGTGGTGGACGAGCCAGTGACCGTGGTGGTTTCTGAAAAAGGCTGGGTGCGTGCACGCACAGGCCATGGCCACGAAGCCAGCGCCTTCGCCTTCAAGTCGGGCGACGGCTTGTACGGCACGTTTGAGTGCCGCACGGTGGACACCTTCATCGCGTTTGGCTCGAACGGCCGCATCTACTCGGTGCCCGTGTCGGCGTTGCCCGGCGCGCGTGGTGATGGCCAACCTGTGACCACGTTGATTGATTTGGAATCAGGCACTCAGTTGCTGCACTACGTGGCTGGCCCTGCAGGCGCGACGTACTTGCTCAGCAGCTCGGGTGGCTATGGTTTCATGGCCAACATCGAGCACATGATTTCGCGCAACAAAGGCGGTAAAGCCTTCATCACCGTGGGCGAGGGCGAAACCGTCTGCCGCCCATCACCTGCTAGCGGTGGCTCGGGCGCGCAGCCTGTGGCACCCGCCACGCATGTGGCTTGTGCGTCTTCGGGCGGGCGCTTCTTGACCTTTGAGTTGTCTGAACTCAAAGCCATGGAAAAGGGCGGTCGCGGCTTGATGCTGCTCGACCTAGAAGCCAAAGACACCTTGGCCGGTGCGGCTGCGTACACACGCAGCGTGCGCATCGAAGGCATTGGCCGTGGCGGCAAAGTGCGCGAAGAAACGCTAGAAATTCGCAGCTTAAACAACGCCAAAGCGGCACGCGCCAAGAAGGGTAAAGTGGCTGACTTGGGCTTTAAGCCGAATGCGGTGGTGCGGGTTGAATAACGTAACGCACTAGTGACTCAAATAGAAACGGCCCTTGCTTGCAAGGGCCGTTTTAAATTGCTAGGTTGTTTGAGGCAATAAAAAAGCGGCTCAAGGAGCCGCTTTTTTGTGGGGTGCCAAGAATTAAGCTTTGGCTTTTTCTTTGGTGGCTGCCGCTGGGGTAGCGCCGTCTGCAGGTGCTGCCTCTTTCTTGGGAGGGCTGCAGTCAAAGCACACAAACATAGATGAACCCAAGATGCGCTTGAATGAACCGTTGTTGCGGGGCTTGTGTACGCCGCACTTGATGCAGCTCATGGTGTCGCCGGTGCGGCCGAGGCCTTCGAAGGGTGAACCGCCTTTTTTCGATTTGTAGCGCAAACCGTCGTTGGAGATTTCTGTTTTTTCTGGGCGTGACATTCGTTTTAGTTCTCGAGGCAAAGATGCTATTTTCGCAAATTAATCAACCGTTCTGACAAGCGGGCCTCAAAAACCTCAAAATTCACCGCAAAAAGCGCTTTGAAAACTTCAAAACGCTGGGGCCAATGCGTTTTGAGATGGCTTGGCGGTGTTTGGCAAACAGCACATAGGCCGGTTGCAGCACCGGCATGAGCCACTTGCGCGACAAAAGCCACGCCAAAACAGGCAGTTTGGCCAGCCGATAGGCGCTGGCAAACACGGGCACACCCACCAGCACTTGGCCGTCAGCCGTGCGGCCATGAATCTGCGCCATGGCGGCTTCGCACGAGATGTTGTGCCCTGCCGCCTCAAAGCCCGTTTGGGTAACGTCCACAAAGGCCAACTGGCCCTGTGCGTTGCGGCTTTGTAAAAAATCGATCTCGGCCACGCACAGCGGGCACTGGCCGTCGTAGTACAGCGTGAGTTCGGGCGTGGTGGTGGCAGTTGTGGTTTGCATCGGAACGTAGGCTAGCACGCCTACCAAGCGCGGTGCTGCACAAAGGGTAATCGGGCAGAATTCACCGCATGACCCAAGCCTGCTTTGATAACTCCACCACAGCCACCGAACGCGTGGCCAGCGCTTTAGACAATGCAGCCAGCCCTGCCGCGCAGCATGTATTTACACAGCTCTATGCAGATGCTGCACGCGTCACCTCGCAGCACAGCGATGCACAGGCGCAAGCCGGCCGAAGCCTAGGTGCGTTGCACGGCGTGTGCATCACGATCAAAGACAACATCGACGTGGCTGGCGAGACCACCATGGCGGGCGGTGTGGTGTGTGCAGGCGAAGCGCCTGCGCTGCACGACGCACCTGTGCTGCAACGCTTGCGTCATTCAGGCGCGGTGGTGCTGGGCAAAACCAATATGAGCGAGTTTGCGTTCTCGGGCTTGGGTATCAACCCACACCACGGCACGCCTGCAAACCCTGCTGACACAACCCACGCACGTGTGCCCGGAGGCTCGTCGTCGGGCGCTGCAGTGTCGGTGGCTTTGGGGCTGGCCGAGGTGGGTATTGGCACAGACACGGGCGGCTCCATTCGTATCCCCGCCGCGCTGTGTGGCTTGGTGGGCTACAAGAGCACGCAAGCGCGCATTCCATGCACGGGTGTGATGGAGTTGTCTCGCACGCTTGACACCGTAGGCAGCATCACCCGCTCAGTGCGGGCTTGTTTGGCGGTGGATGCGGTGCTGTCGCAACAAGCATTGCCAACCGATGCCACCGACTTGCGCGGCCTGCGTTTTGCCGTGCCGCAAACCTTGATGATGGACGATGTGGATGCCACTGTGGCCCAGGCCTTTGCGCGCACGCTGCGACGCATCAGCGAGGCGGGCGCTCAGGTGGTGGAGATACCTTTCACAGCGCTGGGCGACATTGCCGCGCTCAGCATGCCCGGCGGCTTTTCACCGATCGAAAGTTTCGCCGCACACCATGCACGCCTAGAGCGCGGGGCGAATCAAATTGACCACCGCGTGGTGGCTCGCATGATGCTTGGCAAAGGCATTAGCGCTCAAGACTACCTAGAGCTGCACAACCGCCGCCATGCGTGGATTTCAGCCGCTCAACAAACGCTGCAAGGCTTTGACGCCATGTTGTGCCCCACAGTGCCGATGGTCTCACCACTGATTGAGCCCTTGCTCAAAGACGATGAGGCGTTTTTCAAAGTGAATCGTTTGTTGCTGCGCAACCCCTCGACCATCAACTACATGGATGGTTGTGCCTGGAGCTTGCCGTGCCATGAAGCGGGCGAGCTGCCTGTGGGCTTGATGGTGTCTAGCGTTGCTGGCCAAGACGCGCATTTGGCGCGGGTGGCGTTGGCTTTAGAAAACTTAATCAATTCTTTACATGCTTAGACCACAATGGTGGCATTGAGAGAAAGAGAGCAATCTATGAGTTCTAAATTTCGCACATTGGCTCTAGGCGTGTTACTGGCTGCAACTGCCGGCGCAGCCATGGCGCATGGGCCACATGGTGGCTATCGCGGTGGTTACTACCGTGGCGGTGGGGACTATTTTTGGGGCCCTGCGTTGGTAGGTGGCGCGATTGTGGGTACGTCCATTTATTTGTCGCGACCTGTTCAACCATCGACTGTCATCATCACCAGCCCACCGGCTGTCATCATGAATAACCCACAGCCTACGCAATGGGTAAACGGCCAGCCAGTGCAGCAACCCGTTGAGGCGTATTACTGCCGTGACGCAGGACAATATTTCCCTGTGGTGCAAACCTGCCCCACTCCTTGGATGGTGGTGATGCGATGAACAAAGCCTTTTTGTGCGTCCTCATCGCAGGCTTGCTACCCTACGTGGGCACGATGGCAGCTAAGTGGGGCTTTCGTCGCTTCGATAACAACAACCCCCGTGAATGGTTGGCGCAACAAACAGGTTTTCGTGCACGCGGCAATGCAGCTCAGGCCAATAGCTTTGAAGCTTTTCCTTTCTTTGCTGCAGGCGTGATCATCTCTACCTTGGCTCAGGTGGATGCGGCGCGCATTGATTTGTACGCCATCGTGTTTGTGCTGGCGCGTGTGGGTTTTATCGGTTGCTACTTGGCTGATAAAGCCAGCTTGCGCTCTTTGTTCTGGCTAGTGGGGTTGTTGAGCGTGGTCGGTTTGTTTGCTGCGGCCTTGGGCTGTTAAAAACCTGTCATCCGTTTGCGAGTGCCGCACGTTGTAGAGCTACCTTTTCACAAAGTGAGTTTTCTATGAAACGCGTATCCATCCTGTTAGCTTGTTTGTTGTCTGCCGTGTTGGCTGTGCCAGCACAAGCCCATGGCTTTGGCCATAGCGGTGGTGGATATGGTGGTTATGGCGGCCATCACGGTGGCTACGGGTACCGTGGCGGCTGGGGTCACAACTGGGTTGCTCCTGCGTTAGGCGCAGCCATTGTGGGCGGTGCTATTTACGCTGCCAGCACTCCCAGCTACGCCATGCCTCAAACCGTGGTTGTGCAACAGCAATATGCGCCGCCTAGCCGCGTGGCGTATTTCTGCCCAACTTCACAGCAGTTTTACCCCAACGTGCCGACCTGCCAAGTGCCTTGGCAACCGACCAACTACTAAAACAAAAAAGCCGGGTTAGCCCGGCTTTTTGTTGTGCGTCGGCACTTGATTGAAGTGCCTCGGTCACTGCTTAGAGCGTGACCACTTCTTTGTGACCCAAGCGGTTGGAGTAGCGCACTTTGCCGCCCGTAGTTTCTAGTTCCACGCGCGCGCTGCGGCCTGCATACACATGGTGTTTGAGCCATTCCAGCTCTTGCTTGGTTTCGGCTTCGCCAGCTACTACACGGCTCCAGCAACGCAGCTCGGCCGACCAGCGGTAGTTGCGTGCCTTGAGCTTGTCTTTGGTTTCAAACGGTGAGTTGATGGCATACACCTTTTGCTGGGGCTTGTTCAAAGTCAGCAGCACCGCGAGCAGGGCGGTTTGTTGGCTTTGCGGCAGTACTTGGTTGAGCAGTTCTAGCAAGGCCCAGCAATCGGCTTCGGCGCGATGGGCTTCGTAAAAGTAACCTTGGGTGCTGAGCAAATATTCGAGCTTGGCAGAGCCAAAGCCTTCTTCGCGCCAGTCGATGTCTTTGATGCTGCACGCCCAGTTGAGTTGTTCAAACAGTGGCCAGCGGGCTTCGACGAAGGGGCGGTCAAATTGGGCGTTATGAGCAATGACCACATCCACATTTTTCAAAAACTCAGCCACACGTGCATCGTCAATGCGGTGACCTTTCACCATCTCGTCGGTGATGTGGTGCACCGCGATGGTGGCATGGGGAATCGCAAAGCCAGGGTCTTCCAGCTCGTCCAGCACATCCACCACGCGGTAAACCACGCCTGTGACAGGGTCGAATTCAAACGCCAGCATACCCAGCTCAATCACGCGGTCTTGGGCCACGTCAAAGCCGGTGGTCTCGGTGTCGAGCACCACGCCTTTGCTGAGCTTTTGGCCGGGGGCGGGGGTGTTGAACACACGGCCAGGCACGAGGCGGCGAAGCACGCGGTAGTCTGGGTGTTGTTCGAGTTGTTGGGCGAGTTGTTCGATGTCTTGAGTCATAAGGCTAATGTTAAGCGTGGTCGGCCTGTGTCGCGTTTCGTTTGGCAATCGCGTTGGATAAAAATAAACCCAAGCCCCAGACGATGACGGCATCTACGCCCAAGATGTACTGAGAGTTGAAGTGGCTGAATAGTTCGGCTAAGACCAAGACCCCCAGTGACTGTCCTAAAAATAAAGAGCCTGCGAAAAGTGTGACGCCCGTTCCACGCGCTGTAGGCACCATTTGTGTGGCTTTGGCCTGCATGGTGTTATGAAACATGGCAAAGCTAAAACCCGCTGCAAAGCACGCGGGTAATGCCAATTGCCACCAAGGTGTAAAGGCAATGACCAAGAATGACATAGCAAATAGATTGCCGCCATAGCGCGCCAATCCAACTTCACCAAAACGACGGATGGTGATTTTGGCTGTGCCCATGTAGGCCATACCCCCCAGCCCAAATAAGGCGGTGGTCCCCCCCGCTAAGGTGAGTGATATGTGGTGCACTTGGTGCAGATGGGCTGCCGTGATGGCCAAGACCCCAAACACTGTGGCGCCTTCAATGACGGCCAGACCCAGAAATGTTCGCGCCCAAGGATTCTGTGCGACTTTCTGGAGCTGTTTGAAGAAACCGACAGGGGCATGGTCATGCTGCGCCATGGGGTCCAAGCGCGGGAGCTGCCGCCAAAGTAAAAAACTGACAACCGCAAACGTGGTGGTCATCAATACAAAAGCCCAACGCCAGCCGAGTGTGTCGGTCAATAAACCTCCAAACAGTTGCCCGCCTGTGATGCCCAGCATGGTTCCTAAGCCTACGCGCGCTAAGGTTTCTTGGCGGTACTCATACTGAACCACATCGCCAACCCATGCAAGCGAGAGCGGAATGATGGCGGCTGCAGCTAACGCCGTGCCAATACGCGCCGCCACTAACAAATTCAAGTTGGGCGTGAGTGCGCAGACCAAGCTGCCCACACTGCAACCCATCGTCGCCAGCATGACCACGCGGTATTTGCCAAACCGATCACCCACGGGACCATAGAAAAGCTGCATCAGTCCATAGGCAATCGCAAAAAAGGAGATGACTTGTGACACCTCACCAATAGGTGCACTAAACACACGGGACAATTCAGGCAGCATCGGATCGCAAATGCGTTGCAAGGCCATACTGGAAAATGTGGCCAGTGACAACAAAAAAATCGCCCGACGGGTGCTGGACGATAGCGCATGAGAGGTGTGAGTTTTATTTTTCAAAGCAAGTTCACTTTATCTGCTGCTGAGCTGCATGACTGTCACCTTTAAGTCAAACTCGAGAAATTGTTGGTTTGCGGTTTAGTATTGCCGCTATGAAGTTTTTGAAGTGTGTGTTTATTTGTTTGTGGGTATTGGCCAGTCCCTTGGTCTGGGCTGATCCAAGCATGGAGGGTAAATCAGTAGAAGTATTGGGTGTGTACTTCACGCCGCCAGCCAATGCGGCTGCAGCGATTGTCAAAGCCATTGATGCCAGCGAGCGCGAAGTATTGGTCCAAGCGTACGGATTTACACACAATGCCATCGCCCAAGCCTTGGTGCGAGCTCATCAACGCGGCGTGCGTGTACGTGTGTTGCTGGACCAAAAGAGCGACACATCCAACCGCTACGTCATTGGTGTGCTCAGTGATGCACAGATTGAATTGCGCGAAGATGGCAAACATGCCATTGCACACAACAAGGTGATGGTGATTGACCAGTCCATCGTCATCACGGGCAGCTTCAACTTCACCAACTCTGCAGCCACTCGCAATGCTGAGAATTTTTTGGTGTTGAGGTCTGCTGATTTGGCTGATCAGTACAGGGCTCAGTGGCAAAGCCACTGGGCGCATGGGGTGGAATAGGCTGGTGAAAGCTCAGATTTAGTCTGTCAGCTCTAAAAGTGCACCATTTGCGAGCAAAGCTCTTGTCAATGTGCAACTTGTCCCTAAAATACTTTCCATGCTGCACTGCAACATAAATTCAGCCAAGGGCAGGATTCAGAGCAGTTTGGACCATCCTTTTTAATTTTGGAGATTTGAAATGACTTTGACACCTGAACAAGTAATCGCTGCTAACAAAGCTAATTTGGAAACTTTGGTTGGTTTGACCAACAAAGCTTTCTCTGGCGTTGAGCAATTGATCGAGTTGAACTTGGCTGCTGCTAAAACAACTTTGGCTGACTCACAAAAACAAACCAATGCCGCTTTGAGCGTGAAAGACGCACAAGAGTTGTTGGCTTTGCAAGCTAGCCTGTTCCAACCTTTGGCTGAAAAAGCTGTGGCCTACAACCGCCACTTGGTTGAAATCACAACAGGCACAGGTTCACATTTCACTGGCCATGTTGAGTCACAAGTGGCTGAAGCACAAAAAGCTTTCCACGCCATGGTGGACAACGCTGCTAAAAACGCACCTGCTGGCTCTGAAGCTGCTGTGGCCGCATTCAAAACAGCCGTGGCTGCTGGTAACAACGCGTTGGAATCTGTGCAAAAAGCTGTCAAACAAGCCACAGACGTTGCTGAAAGCAACTACAAAAACATGACAGAAACAGCTTTGAAAACAGCTAAACCAGCTGCTAAGAAGCGTTAATTCTTTAGGTTCTCCAAGACCTTTGAGACGGCTCCTTCGGGAGCCGTTTTTCATGGGCTGTTAGGGGCGTGTGTTCAGGTTGTAATATTCACGAAGAACAACTGGGGTGCAAGTTTGGACAAAGTAGATGGCGTAGTGATTGGTGCAGGCGTGGTCGGCTTAGCGGTGGCAAGGGCGCTCATACACGCAGCACCACCAACATCACGTGAATGGTTGGTTCTTGAAGCTGCTTCTGCGATCGGCACCGGGACTAGCTCACGCAACAGCGAGGTGATTCACGCGGGCATCTATTACCCGCAAGGATCACTCAAGGCTCAGCTCTGTGTCCAAGGTCGCAATATGCTTTATGACTATGCCGCGCAACGTGGTGTTTCTCACCAGCGCTGCGGCAAGTTGATCGTGGCTACGCACGCAGATCAATTGCCAGCACTTGCAGATATTTTGAAAAAGGCCCATGCGAATGGCGTGACAGACGTGGTCAAGCTCAGTGCTGAGCAGGCCAAGGCGATGGAGCCAGCTTTGCATTGCGTGGGTGCTTTGCATTCGCCAAGTACCGGCATTGTGGACAGTCACGGTTTGATGCTCAGCCTTCAGGGTGATTTTGAAAATGCAGGCGGCATTGTGGCTTTGAATTCAGCTGTGGCATCCGCAGTTTGCCGAGATGATGGCATTGCGCTGCAAATGGCTGATGGTTCAGATTTGTTAGCGCAAACGGTGATCAATGCCGCCGGATTAACTGCGCCTTGGCTTGCGATGAAGTTTGAAGGCTTGCTGTCGCAGCATGTGCCACAGCCTTTTTTTGCCAAAGGCAATTACTTCACGATGTCTGGCAAGTCACCTTTCTCGCATTTGATTTACCCCGTCCCAGAGGTCGCAGGATTGGGAGTCCATTTGACGCTTGATTTGGGTGGTCAAGCCAAGTTTGGTCCAGACGTCCAGTGGGTGGATAGCCCAGATGACTTGATCGTCTCGGCTGAACATGAACAAAATTTTTACGATGAAGTTCGCAAGTATTGGCCTGCGTTGACAGACGGCATGTTGCAACCGGGCTATGCAGGTATACGACCCAAGATTTCTGGGCCTCGCGATGCAGCAGCTGACTTTTGCATCCAAGGCCCAACCGTGCATGGCGTGAAAGGTTTGGTGAACCTGTTTGGCATTGAGTCACCAGGGTTGACCAGTTCACTTGCCATTGCTGAGGCTGTGGTGCGGGCCTTACAGTAAAGCTGTATAAATGAGAAAGCGCTTTTTTCTTGGTGTTTGCGTCATGCCGTTGTTGGTGGCTTGCTCTGGCTTGTCACGCAAGCACGCATCCACGGCATCAACTTCGCAAGGCTATCCTAACAATCCTGCCAAGCGCCAAGACATCGTCATGCAGGCCATTGCCATGCTCGACCGCGGCTACACCTATGGCGGTAAGAAGTTACACACAGGGTTTGATTGTTCGGGGCTGGTGACATTCGTCTACAAAGAGTCAGCGGGTATTGCGCTCAAGGGCAGCGCGGCACAAATGGCTGAGGCCACTCGCTCGATTGATGCTTCCCAAGCGCACCCCGGCGACTTGGTTTTTTTCAACACTTTGGGGCCGTCGTTTTCTCATGTGGGTATCTACATCGGAGACGGCAAATTTGTGCACGCCGCCAACGAGCGAACAGGTGTGAAAACCGAGCGCATGAGCAATGGCTATTGGTCAAAGCGCTTTGAGGGTTATCGCACCGTTTTTTCCTGATGTTTAGGCGTGGTCGCGAATGGCCAACGCGGCCTCTTTCACAAGCGCAGGACCTTTGTAAATCAGACCGGTGTAAATCTGCACCACATCCGCACCCGCTTTGATTTTGGCCACGGCATCGTCGCCGCTCAAAATGCCGCCCACGCCGATGATGGGGAAGTTGGGGCCCATCGCAGCTCGCAACTGGCGAATCACTTCATTGCTTTTCTCAAACACCGGTGCGCCTGAGAGGCCGCCGGTTTCTTCGGCATGCGCCATGCCTTGCACGGCGTCGCGGGCGATGGTGGTGTTGGTGGCAATCACGCCCCAAGATGGCGTGCCTTCATGCACACAGTGGCGCTTTAGGGTGGCCGCAATCACCGCGATTTGGTCGCTGTCCAAATCGGGAGCAATCTTGATGAACACCGGCACTTGCTTGTTGTGTTGCTGAGCCAACTCTGCGCGGCGTTTGGCGAGTGTGCCGATGAGTGCATCCAGCGCTTCGTCGCTTTGCAGCTCACGCAGGTTTTTGGTGTTGGGGCTAGAGATGTTCACCGTCACGTAGTCAGCATGTGGGTAGACGCCGTCAAGGCAAATCAGGTAGTCGTCGGCAGCGTTCTCAATCGGGGTAGCGGCGTTCTTGCCGATGTTCAGGCCCAGCAACATGGGCGTGCCAGATTTGCTGCGGAACTTCGCCAGCTTCACGTTGGCCAAGAAGGCGTCCAAGCCTTCGTTGTTAAAACCAAGGCGGTTGATCAGCGCATTGGCTTCGGGCAAACGGAACATGCGCGGCTTTGGGTTGCCAGGCTGGCCCTTGGGCGTGACCGTGCCCACTTCCACAAAGCCAAAACCCATCGCGGCCAAGCCATCGATGCAATGCGCGTTTTTGTCCAAACCAGCGGCCAAGCCCACACGGTTGGGGAAGCTCAAGCCAGCCAGTTGCAGCGGGTCTTGCACGCGCTCTTGGCAATAGGCCCAAGCCAGCGGCGTGTTTTGTGTGCGGGCCAGCATGGCCAGCGTGTGCTCATGGGCGGTTTCGGCATCCATGGCAAACAGAAATGGACGGACGAGGGAATAAGGCAACAACGACATGGATAATCTCAAGCTTTGGTCAATACAACTCGGATTTTCGCCCATGAGCACCCCACAAAACGCAGCCCCCCTGACACAAGATGAATTAAAGACGTTGGTCGGCCAAGCCGCCCTGCAATACGTGTTACCCGGCGAAGTGGTGGGCGTGGGCACAGGCTCCACGGTGAACAAGTTCATCGACGCCTTGGCCACCATGAAAGACCAAATCAAAGGCGCGGTGTCTAGCTCGGTGGCCTCCACCGAACGCTTGCAAGCTTTGGGCATCCAAGTGTTTGAAGCGGCAGAGGTCGAAAGCCTGTCGGTCTACATCGACGGTGCAGACGAAATCGACCATCAAGGCCACATGGTCAAGGGCGGCGGCGCTGCGTTGACACGCGAAAAAATTGTGGCCGCGCAATCCAAAATGTTTGTGTGCATTGCCGATGAAAGCAAACTGGTCGATGCATTGGGCGCATTCCCCTTACCGGTGGAAGTGATCCCCATGGCCACCGCTCGCGTGATGCGCCAGTTCGTCGCGATGGGCGGCAGCGCCAAAGTGCGTTTGAAAGACGGTCAACCCTTGGTGACTGACAACGGCCAGCACATCGTGGACGTGACGGGTTTGAAAATCAGCGACCCGCTGAAGTTTGAGTCAGACGTGAACCAATGGCCGGGCGTGGTGACCGTGGGTGTGTTTGCGCATCAAAAAGCGCAGGTGTGTTTGCTGGGCACGTCCACCGGCGTGAAGACGCTGAAGTTTTGAAAAGCCTAGGCACTTCTTATCGGGCTTTGGTGCTGGGTGCATCGGGTGCGCTGGGGAGTGCTTTTGTTGAGGCATTGCAGGCTGATTCAGCTTGCTCGCAAGTGGTCGGCTTGTCGCGCAATTCGCAGCCTGCATTTCGTTTAGAAGACGAAGCCAGCATGGCAGCTGCGGCTGCTGAGCTGGCTGCCCAATCTCAAGGCCCGTTTCACCTCATCATCGACGCCACAGGCGCGCTCACGATCGACGGGCAGGGGCCAGAAAAACACATGGGCGCACTCAACGCCACGCAACTGGCCCGTGCCTTTGAAGTCAACACCATTGGCCCCGCGTTGCTGCTCAAACACTTTGTGCCTTTGCTCGCCACCGAGCAGCGCAGCATTTACGCCAAGCTGTCAGCGCGCGTGGGCAGCATCAGCGACAACGGCAAAGGCGGTTGGTATGGCTACCGTGCAGCCAAGGCCGCATTGAACATGGTGTTGCAAACCGCAGCGATTGAAGCCGCCCGTAAACGCCCACAACTCGTGGTGGCTGCCATGCAGCCCGGCACCGTGGCATCCAATTTGTCAGCGCCGTTTGTGCCTGCGCAAGATTGCCTCACACCCGCGCAATCGGTGGCGGGTTTACTCTGTGCTTTGGATAATTTGCCAGCGAAAGCCGCAGCGCACTTTGTGGATTACAAAGGCGCAGCGATTCCTTGGTGATGCTCAATGTGCGGCGCTCATCCCTTGATGGCGCAGCAGTGCATCGAGTTGAGGCTCACGCCCACGGAAGGCTTTGAACGATTCCATCGCTGGGCGGCTGCCGCCTACTTCTAGGATGGTTTCGCGGTAGCGGCGTCCTGTGTCAATGCTAGGTTCGCCATCTGCGCCTGCGGTTTCTTCAAACGCGGCGTAAGCATCGGCGCTCAGCACCTCGGCCCACTTGTAGCTGTAGTAGCCGGCTGCGTACCCGCCTGCAAAGATGTGGCTGAAGGTGTGCAGCGTGCGACCCCATGCAGGGCTTTGCAACACGGCCACTTCAGCGCGCACGTCGCGCAGCACTTGCATGAAGTCTTGCGCTTTTTCGCCGTCGGAATGCAGCAGCATGTCCACGAGTGAGAACTCGATTTGACGCAGCGTTTGCAACCCGCTTTGGAAGTTTTTGGCGGCCAGCATCTTGTCGAACAAGGCGCGTGGCAAAGGCTCGCCTGTATCCACGTGCGCGGTCATGTGGCGCAGCACGCTCCACTCCCAGCAGAAGTTTTCCATGAATTGGCTGGGCAGTTCGACCGCATCCCACTCGACGCCGCTGATGCCAGACACATCGCGCTCGTTCACTTGCGTGAGCATGTGGTGCAAGCCGTGGCCGCATTCGTGGAAGAGGGTGATCACGTCGTCGTGCGTGAGCAGCGGTGGTTTGCCACCCACGGCTTCGGAGAAGTTGCACACGAGGTGCGCCACGGGTGTTTGCAACGCACCTGTGTCGGGGCGCAACCAGCGTGCGCGCACATCGTCCATCCACGCGCCGCCGCGTTTGCCTGCGCGTGCGCCTGGGTCGAGGTAGAACTGGCCCACCAGTTGTCCCGCGCGTTCAATGCGATAGAACTCCACCGCGGGGTGCCACACCGGCGCATCGTCGCGGCGAATGCTCACCTCAAACAAGGTCTCCACAATTTTGAACAAACCTGCCAACACCTTAGGCGCAGTGAAGTACGGTTTGACTTCTTGCTCGCTGAACGCGTAACGCGCTTCTTTGAGCTTCTCGCCGATGTACGGCCAGTCCCACGGTTGTGGGTCTTGCAGGTTCAAGTGTTCGGCAGCGAAGGCGCGCATCTCGGCCACGTCTTGTTCGGCATAGGGACGGGCACGTTTGGCGAGGTCACGCAAGAAAGCCATCACCTCGGCGGGCGACTGTGCCATCTTGGCAGCCAACGACACCTCGGCGTAGTTGGCATAGCCCAAGAGCTGAGATTCTTCTTGGCGCAGGGCCAAGATTTCTTTCACCCACGGTGTGTTGTCTTGTTCGGCTTTACCTGCCTGCACCGCTTCCGACTGGTCAGAGGCGCGCGTGGCGTAAGCGCGGTACAGCTTTTCACGCAGGGCTGAGCTGTGGGCAAACTGCATGATGGGCAGGTAGCACGGCATTTTTAAATTCAGCTTGTGGCCTGCTACGCCATCCTTTTCAGCAGCTGCGCGTGTGGTTTGCAACACGTCGTCTGGCACACCGGCTAACTCTTCGGCGGTGACGATGGCTGACCATTGGTCAGTCGCGTCCAACACGTTCTCGCTGAACTTTTGGCTCACCTCGGCTTGGCGCTCTTGAATGGCGGCAAAGCGTTCTTTGGCAGCACCCACCAGCTCAGCACCCGACAACACAAAGTTGCGCATGGCCAAGGTGTGGGCGTGTTTTTGTTCGGCATTCAAGCTGGCCACATCAATGGCTTTGTACTTGGCATACAAGCGCTCGTCTGCACCGAGGCGCGTGTAAAACTCAGTCACGCGTGGCAGCGCTTCCGTATACGCGGCGCGCAACTCAGGCGTGTCGGCCACAGAGTGCAAGTGGCTCACAGCACCCCAAGCGCGGCTGAGTTTTTCGGTCGCGACATCCAGAACCGAAGCAATCGCTTTCCAGTCGGCGGGGAAGTCTGCAGCTGTGACTTTTTCTAATGCCGCATCGGCCGCAGGCAAAAGTTGGTCAAGTGCAGGCGCGATATGCGATGGTTGAATGACGTCGAACAACGGGTGATTCGAGAAATCGAGAAGCGGATTGATAGCGTGTGTCATATGAAAACTTTCAATGCTTCTCAGATAAGGCCCGTTGCGCCGATTCCAAGGTGTTGACCAGCAGCATTGTGATGGTCATTGGTCCAACCCCACCCGGCACAGGGGTGATGTAGCCGGCCACTTCTTTCACGCCATCAAAGTCCACATCGCCGCAGAGCTTGCCTTCGTCGTTGCGGTTCATGCCCACGTCCAGCACCACTGCGCCAGGCTTGACCATGTCAGCCGTCAACACATTACGCTTGCCCACAGCGGCCACGATCACGTCGGCTTGCAGCGTGAGCGCTTTGAGGTTTTGCGTGCGCGAATGCGCCACGGTCACGGTGGCATCTTTTTGCAACAGCATGAGTGCCATGGGCTTGCCCACGATGTTGCTGCGGCCGATCACCACGGCGTGTTTGCCCTTCAGGTCGTAGCCAATGCTCTCAAGCATCTTCATGCAGCCATAAGGTGTGCAAGGCCAAAAGCCGGGCATGCCGGTCATCAATGCGCCAGCGCTGGCGATGTGAAAACCGTCCACGTCTTTGGCGGGGCTGATGGCTTCGATCACTTTTTGCGCGTCGATATGGGCAGGCAAGGGCAGCTGCACCAAGATGCCGTGAATGCTGTCGTCGTGGTTCAGCGCTTCGACGCGGGCCAACAAGTCGGCCTCGCTCATGGTGGCTTCGTATTTCTCAAGGACTGAATGCAGGCCCGCGTCTTCGCAAGCCTTCACTTTGTTACGCACATACACCTGGCTGGCTTGGTTGTCGCCCACCAATACAACAGCCAAGCCCGGTGTCAAACCCTTGGCCTTCAAGGCTGCTGTGTCGGCCGCCACTTTGGCGCGCAGTTGTTTGGAGAGAGCGTTGCCGTCAATCAGTTGTGCAGTCATGGTCTTGTGTATACAGAAGGGAAGTTGAATTGAAAACGCCCGTGAAATACGGGCGTTTAAAGGGGCGCTTAAGAGGTTGCCAAAGGCTTGTGATTAGGCTTTGGCAGCGTTTTGTCCGAGTGCGGTTTTCAGCAAATCGGCCACAGTATTGGCGTTGAGCTTTTCCATGATGTTGGCGCGGTGCGCTTCCACGGTTTTGATGCTGATGCCGAGATCGTCTGCAATTTGCTTGTTCAAGCGGCCGGCCACGATGCGCTCAAGCACTTGGGCTTCGCGGGTGGTCAGCTTGGCCATCAGCGCGTCGCGGCTGGCGGCTTGTTGATGCTCGGCGAAAGCGTCATTGGCTTGGGCCAACATACGTTCGACCAAGGGCACCAAGGTGTTTTCATCGAACGGCTTTTGTATGAAGTCCATTGCGCCTTTTTTCATCGTGTCCACAGCCATGGGCACATCGCCGTGACCTGTGATGAAAACGATGGGCAGAGGAGATTTACGTTCAACCAAACGGTCTTGCAGCTCGAGGCCTGTCATGCCGCCCATGCGGATGTCAACAATCAAACATGCCACTTCGCGTTGATCGTAGCGGCTGAGAAACGTTTCAGCCGAATCGAAGCAGCGAACGCGATAGTCCTTGCCCTCTAACAACCATTGCAGCGAATCACGAACAGCCTCGTCGTCATCAACAACATAGACCGTACCTTTTTTGGGAATCAAACTCATCAAAAAACTCCAACCTAGCGGACCGGTATCCAGAAGGAAAAGCGGCAGCCCGTTATTTCTTCCCCATTGTAGAGGTTCTCAGCCTTCATCCTGCCTTGGTGCGATTCCACAATGGAACGGCACAAATTCAGGCCAATGCCCATGCCTTCGGACTTGGTCGAGAAGAAGGCCTCAAACAAACGCTCCAGCACCTCGGGTGGTAGGCCTCGCCCTGTGTCTGTGACTGAAAACTCAAGCACAGGCTTGCCTTCTTCGGTGCTGGGCAACACTTTGAGCTCAACTTCGCGCTTCGTCAGGGGGCGTTGTGCCATGTCGATGGACTCAGCGGCGTTGCGCATCAAGTTGACCAGCACCTGTTCAATCAAGATAGGGTCGACGTTGACCTTGGGTAGCCGTGAAGCGAGGACTTGGTTCAATCGCACTTGACGACGACGCATTTCAATGCCCGCCAATTCCACCGCTTCAGCCACCATTTCAGTCACATCTGAGAGCGTGCGGTTGGGTTCGCTGCGTTTCACAAAGCTTCGAATGCGCTGAATGATTTGTCCTGCGCGCTGTGCTTGATGAGCCGTTTTATCCAAAGCCTTGAGCAAATCTTCTTCATTCAAGTTGTTCGCTTTGATGCGCGAAATCATGCCGCTGCAATAGTTATTGATGGCGGTCAGTGGCTGGTTTAACTCATGTGCCACGCTGGACGCCATTTCGCCCATAGTGATGAGTCGGCTAGCAGCTTCTGCGCGCTCGGCTTGTGCTTGCGCTTGTTCTTCGGCTTGGCGTCGGGGGGTGATGTCGGTGGCAATCACCATTTGTGCCAAACGGCCATCCACCCAATTGAGGTAGCGTGAGCGGACCTCTAGCCACTTATCCAGCTCAGGAATGTAGATCTCTGCGTTTTCAGCTTTCGACTCGGTGATGCCTTCGGTGGGTAAGCCCATCAAACCATCATCTTGGTCTTGAGCATCGTCTGCGGAGGCTTCTGAAATATTGCTGACTCTAGGTTGCCCCGCTTGACTGACCAAGTTCAAGTGCCCTTGGGTGGTGGCGGTGAACCATTGGCGGTACATCTTGTTTGCAAACAAGAGTTCTTTGCTACCCAGTGGGGCCACTGAGACAGATGCATCGAGTCCTTCAAGCACTGTTGTGAAACGGTCATGGGCCGCAGAGAGTTGTTCACGAATGATGTGCTGCTCGGTAATGTCGGTCATGGACGTCATCCAACCTGTTTGCTGGCCACGCGCATCAATGAGCGGCGATACATACAAACGGGCTTCAAACAAGCTGCCATTTTTTCTCTTCACGCGCACTTGAAAACCACTGGACGTGGTTTCACCATTCAACTCTTGTGAGAGTTTTTGCTCTAGCGATTCACGGTCTTCATCTGGCCAGTAAGGGAAGGGTGGAAGCAATCCCACCAATTCTTCTTCGGTCCAGCCCGTCATTTGACAAAACGCTGCGTTCACATAGGTGATGCGACCTTTCAAGTCCATGGCGCGCATGCCTGTGAGCACTGAGTTTTCCATCGCGCGGCGGAAGTTGGTCTCTGCGATCAAAGCTTGCTGTGCCTGCACGCGTCGGCGGGTGTGACGCCAAGTGCCAATCAACATCCACGCGGTCATGGCACTGAGGACGGCCACTAGCCAAAACACGCCATTGCCAATCAAACCGGTCGAGGTGCGATAAGCCTGGGCATGCAATGAGAGCTCGTAACCCACGGGCGTGATGGGTACTTCGTATTCGTTGGTGCGAAACATCCAAGGCATCACCTCGGTCACCTTTGGACGTGCTTTGTTGGCTTGTCCGGCAAGCACGTTGTTGGCAGAGTCGCGCAATGACACGGCATAACGGTTCGCAATTTCTCCTGGCACTGCAAATCGCAGCATGCCTTCCATGCTGTATTCCGCAATCACCACGCCTTGAAATTTGCCGCGGTTATACATCGGCACGTGCAGTTGAATTTGTGCGTAAGGCGCAGAGCTAGGCCGCTTCTCAACGATGGGGTGTGAGTAAACCGTTTGTTGAAGTTCCCGTGCGAGCTGAAACGAATGCAACGTTTCTAAATGCGTGATGTTGTTGCCCACCACAAAGCTCATTGTTGAGTTATTGCTTGGGCTCGCGTAGGTGGCTTGAATGCGCTGATCAGCCCCGACCCATGTCAGGCTTGCAATCTCAAGGCTTTGAACCAAAACAGCTTTGGCTTCGGCCTTGTAGTTTTGTCGTGTGGTTTGTTCATCTGTGATGTCGCGTGCCAAGCGCATCACTTGCTCTTGCTTATCGAGCAAGCGCAAACGCAAACGCTGCTGCGCGTACTCCACATCGCGCCGCACCACTTCTTGTTCGCGGTCAATTTCTTCGTAACGCAAATACCAAAACGCAGCCGTGATGGCGGCCATGAACAACACCACCGCGGCCAGTGGGGCCATGAAGGCGAAGCGGTCTTGGCGGTTGGGCGTTTGCTTGCGCCACCAACCACGCCACAGGTTGATCAGCGGTTGAAGGAACGGGACGATGGATGTTTTGTACATGTGCAGCGAGTTTATGCGCGAGGGTAAACACGGTCTTTGAATAATTATTGAATTTCATAATAAGAAATCAATGACCGCTATTTGAAATTTAAGAAAATTGTGCGAAACTCCGTACATTCGAGTCATAACAGTGCAACAAGAGGAGACAAGCATGTCAGCACAACCGAACGATCTGCGCACCGACGTGGACAGCCAAGAAACGCGTGAATGGATGGACGCGTTGTCCGCCGTCATCAATGCAGAAGGGCCTGAACGCGCGCACTTCTTGTTAGAGCAACTGCTCGAACATGCCCGCGAGAGCAGCATCGACATGCCGTTCTCTGCCACCACTGGCTACGTGAACACGATCGAACCCGATCAAGAAGCCCATTGCCCCGGCAACATTGAAATCGAAGAACGCCTGCGCGCCTACATGCGCTGGAACGCGATGGCGATGGTGGTCAAAGCCAACCGTCACAACCCTGCAGACGGTGGCGACCTCGGCGGTCACATTGGCTCATTCGCATCCTTAGCCCACATGTTTGGTGCGGGCTTTAACCACTTTTGGCACGCTGAAAACGAAAACCACGGTGGCGACTGCTTGTACATCCAAGGCCACGTGTCACCCGGCGTTTACGCCCGTGCTTACCTTGAAGGCCGTTTGACGGAAGAGCAGTTGCTCAACTTCCGTCAAGAAGTCGATGGCAAAGGTTTGTCTAGCTACCCACACCCCAAACTCATGCCTGAGTTCTGGCAGTTCCCCACCGTGTCGATGGGTCTTGGTCCATTGATGGCCATCTACCAAGCGCGCTTCTTGAAGTACTTGCACGCACGCGGCATTGCCAACACCGAAAACCGCAAGGTCTGGGTGTTTTGCGGCGACGGCGAGATGGACGAAGTCGAATCTTTGGGCGCCATTGGTTTGGCCGCTCGCGAAAAACTCGACAACTTGATCTTCGTGGTCAACTGCAACTTGCAACGCTTGGACGGCCCCGTGCGCGGCAACGGCAAGATCGTGCAAGAACTCGAAGGCGAATTCCGTGGCTCAGGCTGGAACGTCATCAAGCTCTTGTGGGGCAGCGAGTGGGACAAGCTCTTGGCCCGCGACAAAGACGGCGCATTGCGCAAGATCATGATGGACACCTTGGACGGCGACTTCCAAGCGTTCAAAGCCAACGACGGCGCTTATGTGCGCAAGCACTTCTTCGGTCGCGATCCACGCACGCTTGAGATGGTCTCGCACATGAGCGACGACGAAATCTGGGCTTTGAAGCGCGGCGGCCACGACCCACAAAAGGTCTATGCAGCTTACGACGCAGCCGTGAAGCACAAAGACCAACCGACTGTGTTGCTCATCAAAACCGTCAAAGGTTTTGGCATGGGCAAAGCAGGCGAGGGCAAGAACAACGTTCACCAAACCAAAAAGCTCACAGACGAAGACATCCGCTACATGCGTGATCGCTTCAACATCCCCGTGCCTGATAGCGAATTGGCCAACGTGCCGTTCTACAAGCCTGCCGATGACACCCCTGAAATGAAGTACTTGCACGAGCGCCGCAAGGCCTTGGGCGGCTACTTGCCACACCGTCGTACCAAAGCTGAAGAAAGCTTCACCGTGCCATCGTTGGACATCTTCAAATCTGTGATGGAGCCCACAGCCGAAGGCCGTGAAATTTCGACTACTCAAGCCTATGTGCGCTTCCTCACGCAGCTCTTGCGTGACCAAGCTTTGGGCCCACGCGTGGTGCCAATTTTGGTGGACGAAGCCCGTACCTTTGGTATGGAAGGTTTGTTCCGTCAAATCGGTATTTACAACCCAGCAGGTCAGCAATACACACCGGTCGATAAAGACCAAGTGATGTATTACAAAGAAGACAAAGCCGGTCAAATCTTGCAAGAAGGTATCAACGAAGCCGGCGGTATGTCGAGCTGGATTGCAGCTGCCACCAGCTACTCCACCAGCAACCGCATCATGGTGCCGTTCTACGTGTACTACTCGATGTTTGGTTTCCAACGCATTGGCGACTTGGCCTGGGCTGCTGGCGACATGCAAGCACGCGGTTTCTTGTTGGGCGGCACATCGGGCCGCACCACTTTGAACGGCGAAGGCTTGCAGCACGAAGACGGTCACAGCCACATCATGGCCAACACCATTCCTAACTGCGTGTCTTATGACCCCACCTTCGCACACGAAGTTGGCGTCATCCTGCACCACGGTTTGAAGCGCATGGTCGAGAAGCAAGAAAACGTTTTCTACTACATCACCTTGTTGAACGAAAACTACGCCATGCCCGGCCTCAAAGCTGGCACCGAAGAGCAAATCATCAAGGGCATGTACTTGCTGCAACAAGGCGAGGGCAAGAAGACTGCACCCCGCGTGAACTTGTTGGGCTCGGGCACTATCTTGCGCGAATCCATCGCAGCTCGCGACTTGCTCGCTGCCGATTGGGGCGTCGCTGCCAACGTGTGGAGCTGCCCAAGCTTCAACGAACTCACACGCGACGGCCAAGACGCTGAGCGTTACAACTTGTTGCACCCCACCGACAAGCCAAAAGTGCCGTTTGTCTCTGCTCAGTTGGACCCCTACGTCGGTCCAGTCGTTGCATCGACCGACTACATGAAAGCCTATGCGGAACAGATTCGTCCGTTCATCCCTAAAGGCCGCACCTACAAAGTGTTGGGCACAGACGGCTTCGGTCGTTCCGACTTCCGCAGCAAGCTGCGTGAGCACTTTGAAGTCAACCGCCACTACATCGTGGTCGCAGCCCTCAAAGCTCTCAGCGAAGAAGGCACTGTGCCAGTTGCACAAGTGGCTGAAGCCATCAAAAAGTACGGCATCAAAGTCGACAAGATCAACCCGCTGTACGCATAAAAATTCGGGAGACACAACATGGCATTGGTAGAAGTAAAAGTCCCGGATATCGGGGATTTCGACGAAGTCGCAGTCATTGAACTGCTGGTCAAAGTGGGCGACACCGTGAAAGCGGAACAGTCCCTGATCACCGTCGAATCAGACAAAGCCTCAATGGAAATTCCATCGAGCACCGCTGGTGTGGTCAAAGAGCTGCGCGTTAACTTGGGCGACAAGGTCAAAGAAGGCTCAGTGGTGTTGGTGGTGGAAGCCGCTGGTGCAGCCGCAGCCCCTGCAGCCGCAGCAGCTGCTCCTGTAGCCGCTGCTGCGCCTGCACCCGTTGCAGCTGCAGCCCCCGTTGCAGCCGCTGCTCTATCAGCATCGGGCCCCATCGAAATTCACGTGCCAGATATTGGCGACTTCAAAAACGTCGCCGTGATCGAAGTGTTTGTGAAGCCTGGCGACAGCATCAAGGTGGAGCAATCGCTGATCACGGTTGAGTCCGACAAAGCGTCGATGGAAATTCCATCGTCACACGCTGGCGTGCTCAAAGAACTCAAAGTCAAAGTGGGCGACACCGTCAACATTGGTGACTTGCTGGCTATTTTGGAAGGCACGGTCTCTGCCGCTGCTGCGCCCGTGGCTGCTGCCGCTTCTGCAGTTGCAGCCGTAGCGACTGCCGCTGTTGCTGCACCTACTGCGGTTGCTGCAGCAGTAGCTGCCGTGGCAGCACCTGCACACGCGCCAGGCGCGCCTACATTGGGCTTGCCACACGCATCACCCTCTGTGCGCAAGTTCGCACGCGAACTCGGTGTGCCGTTGGAAGAGCTTAAAGGCTCTGGCCACAAAGGTCGCATCACGCAAGACGACGTGCAAACGTTCACTAAGTCCGTCATGTCGGGCGCGACACAAACCAAGGCGCAAGCAGCCAAAGGTGGCGCATCTGCGGGTGGCGATGGTGCAGCCTTGGGCCTCATCCCATGGCCGAAGGTTGACTTTGCGAAGTTCGGCCCGATCGAGCGCAAAGAAATGGGCCGCATCAAGAAGATCAGCGGCGCGAACTTGCTTCGCAACGCCATCATGATTCCAGCCGTCACCAACCATGACGACTGCGACATCACCGACCTCGAAGCCTTCCGCGTCTCGACCAACAAAGAGAACGAGAAGAGCGGCGTCAAGGTCACGATGCTGGCGTTCTTGATCAAGGCTTGCGTGGCCGCGCTCAAGAAATACCCAGAGTTCAACAGCTCGCTCGATGGCGATGCACTGGTCTACAAAAACTACTGGCACATCGGCTTTGCTGCTGACACGCCCAATGGTTTGATGGTTCCGGTCATTCGCGATTGCGACAAAAAAGGCGTGCTGCAAATCAGCGCCGAAATGTCAGAGCTGGCCAAGAAAGCCCGTGACGGCAAACTTGGGCCCGCAGAAATGACAGGCGCAACCTTCACCATCTCTAGCCTCGGCGGCATTGGTGGCAAGTACTTCACGCCCATCATCAACGCGCCCGAAGTGGCCATCCTCGGTGTGTGCAAGAGCACCATGGAACCCGTGTGGAACGGCAAAGAATTTGTGCCACGCTTGATGTTGCCTCTGAGCTTGACGTGGGATCACCGCGTCATCGACGGCGCAGCAGCGGCACGCTTCAATGCGTACCTCGGTCAAATCCTCGGCGACTTCCGTCGCGTGTTGCTCTAAGGACTTGATATGGCAATGATTGATATCAAAGTTCCAGACATCGGCGACTTCGACGAAGTGGCCGTGATCGAGTTGCTGGTCAAACCCGGCGACACCGTCCGAGCAGAACAATCGCTCATCACTGTCGAGTCCGACAAAGCGTCGATGGAAATTCCATCCTCACACGCCGGCGTGGTGAAAGAGTTGAAAGTCAAGCTGGGCGACAAGGTCAAAGAAGGCTCTGTTGTGTTGGTGTTGGATGCAGAGGGTGCGGCTAGCGCGCCTGCTGCACCAGCGCCCACAGCGGCTCCAGCCGCAGCAGCACCCGCTGCGCCAGTGGCAGCAGCCCCTGCACCCACAGCCTCATCCTTTGGCGGCTCGGCCGACATCGAGTGCGATGTGCTCGTGTTGGGTGGTGGCCCCGGCGGTTACTCGGCTGCATTCCGTGCGGCTGACCTCGGCTTGAACGTCGTCATCGTTGAGCGCTACGCCACCTTGGGCGGCGTGTGTTTGAACGTGGGTTGCATTCCATCCAAAGCCTTGCTGCACGTCGCAGCGGTGATGGACGAAGTGGCGCACATGGCTGACCTGGGTGTGGACTTCGGTACACCCGCCGTCAACATCGACAAGCTGCGCGGTCACAAAGAAAAAGTCATTGGCAAACTCACAGGCGGCTTGGCTGCCATGGCCAAGATGCGCAAGGTCACCACCGTGCGCGGCTTGGGCCAATTCGTGGGTGCACATCACCTCGAAGTGAGCGAGACCACCGGCACTGCACAAGAACAAAACGGCAGCAAAAAAGTGATCGCCTTCAAGAAGGCCATCATCGCTGCAGGCTCGCAAGCGGTACGTTTGCCTTTCATGCCCAACGACCCACGCGTGGTTGACAGCACCGGTGCTTTGGAACTCAAAGAAGTGCCCAAGCGCATGCTCATCTTGGGCGGCGGCATCATCGGCCTAGAGATGGGCACGGTTTACAGCACGCTGGGCGCACGCCTAGACGTGGTGGAAATGATGGACGGCCTCATGCAAGGTGCTGATCGCGACTTGGTGAAGATCTGGCAAAAGATGAACGCCAAGCGCTTTGACAATATCATGCTCAAGACCAAGACCGTGTCCGCACGCGCCTTGCCCGAAGGCATTGAAGTCACGTTTGCACCCGCAGAAGAGGGCGGCACAGCCCCCGCGCCGCAGGTGTACGACCTCGTGTTGCAAGCCGTGGGCCGTACGCCCAACGGCAAAAAACTCGCTGCTGAAAAAGCGGGCGTGTCTGTGACTGACCGCGGCTTCATCAACGTCGACATTCAAATGCGCACCAACGTGCCGCACATCTTCGCCATTGGCGACATCGTGGGCCAGCCCATGTTGGCGCACAAAGCGGTGCACGAAGCACACGTGGCGGCCGAAGTGATTGCGGGCGAACTGCAAGGCAACAAAGAGCTGGCAGCCGCTGCGTTTAACGCACGCGTTATCCCAAGCGTGGCCTACACCGACCCCGAAGTGGCATGGGTGGGCTTGACCGAAGACCAAGCCAAAGCGCAAGGCATCAAGGTGAAAAAGGGCTTGTTCCCTTGGACCGCCTCGGGCCGCGCCATTGCCAACGGCCGCGACGAAGGCGTGACCAAACTGCTGTTTGACGATTCACCCGAGGCCCACGGCCACGGCAAGATCTTGGGCGGCGGCATGGTGGGCACGCATGCGGGCGACATGATTGGCGAGATCGCTCTGGCCATCGAAATGGGCGCAGACGCTGTGGACATCGGCAAAACCATCCACCCACACCCCACGCTGGGCGAAAGCATCGGCATGGCGGCAGAAGTGGCACACGGTAGCTGCACGGACTTGCCGCCTAGCAAGAAGTAAACACTTCGCGCTGCAAATAAAGAAGCCGCCAACCTGAAAGGGTTGGCGGCTTCTTTGTTTGTAGGACAGTTACTTGCAAAAATGAAAATATATTTTTGACTATTTGTGTTTTTTCGGTCGGTCATCAAATATGATTACTTTAGTAGCTATAAAATTTATTTTTGTAGTTCTAATCAAAACAGACAGATAGGAGATGAAATTGTTAGGTTTTTTTCGCGATAAAGAATTTTCAATTGAGACAAATGTCACAAGACAGGAAATTATTAAAAAAACAAGAATAGCTGTTATTGATGATGACGAAAAATTACAGTTGATTGATTTTCTGAAAAAACAAGGATTCTCTGTTGATCATGATCGAAAAGGCAATGATCTCTCAAAATATTCAACGGGTATTTACGATGTGATTATTGTTGATTACCATGGCGTTGGTTCTGATCTAGGGAATGCGCAAGGATTAAGTTTATTGAGGTTCTTACGAAAAGAGGCCGTCGGAGTTAGGTTAATCGCATATACATCACGTAGTCTTACCGCATCTGAGGCTGACTTCTTTAAACTATCTCATGCTGTGCTGCCAAAGGATTGGGGCGTTATGGACTCTATGGAGTTAATTGAGGAACAAGTCCGCATAACTTATAGCAAGAGCTATCTATTTGATGAGTTGGTTGATGGACTTGGAATTAAAGATTCAAAGACAAAAAAAGAGTTGAAAAATAAACTCATCGAATGTATCGAAGGTGGTGAACGGGATGAGTTTAATAAATATTTGTTAAAGGCATTCAAATTTACAGCCAATAAAGCAATTGATGTATTGATTGGCAAGTTTTTCTAATATATGAATATTCCAGCAATATTTCCATTGGTTAACTTGGCATCTTCAATAAAAACTAATGGCTGCACACATCTTGTGCCAAAGGAGTGCCTGTCTTCGGTAGAGTGCGAAACGCACTATGAGAATTTGAAATCTAAACCTGATGGTTATTATTTATGCCCGCACGGTTTTACTAGTAAATTATTTTCTGCAAATGGAACTCGGTATTCGGTCATAGGCATGGTCGCACAGCCGAGATTTAATACTAGTAAGGAACGTTTATCAGCTAAAAAGTACAGTAAAAATCATATATCAAGAGCTGATCTTGATAACTTTGCTAATGCTGTGCATCAGTTTGATGAACTAAAAGCTAGCGCAGTAATTGAGGCTTCTAAAGTTTTGCCACAAGCATTTCATGAACTACGAAAGCTAAATGGTTCCGTACTGAAGAGTGCAGAAATAGAGATTGGTAGCGGTAGAGATACTGGTAATCTTAAAGTGATTAAGGGAGCTTCTGAGCTAATGCGGAATAACTTTGATATTCTGGAGGCGCTTTCAAATATGGATGCAATGCGTGCATTGCCTACAGATAATACGATCCGAGTCTTTCCATTGGCTTTTAAGATGAAGCGGATTTTAGAGAGTCGGGCCAAAGACAAGGGCATGAGAATTAATATTGAAGGTGATAGTGAAGGTAGTCTTAAAGGAAGTGCAAAGTCGTTTCCTATTGTGTTTGCCACATTAATTGAAAATGCAATTAAATATGGGAGGTCTAACTCTGATATCGATGTCACGATAAGTGTTACAGACAAAATACTTGAGATCACTGTAGAAAATTATTCCGATCAGATGATAGATCCGCAGCGCTGTTTTGAACGAGGAGTTCGCTTTTCTACCGTGGAAGAGGGAGGGGGCTTTGGCCTATATTTGGCAAAAGAAATCGTTGAAGCTCATGGTGGGCGCATATATTGCTCAGTGGAACGGCCTCTTGTTAGTATGAGGATTACTTTTGAGCGTGATTAGGCAAGTTTTTTATGATCTTTTCAATGACTAGCTTTCTGCCTCGGTTGCAATTAGATATTGCAACTGTTTAATTTATTGTGAAATATTTAGTTGCTCTATCGATTCATTCACCGCACTCAATGCGCCCCGAGGTAACACCCCTCAGCCCGCTCCCCGTCCGCTTCATCACCTTCTTCGCTGCACAGCGCAGCAATCAAGGCAAGGTCAGCCACCTGACCGGGTAGCAGCAGCTCTTCATTGGTCCAGCGCTTGACCAAGTGGCCATTGGCCACGCCTCCGGTGTGTGGGGCTTGGTAGGCGCGGCGGTGTTGCATGGTGATGCCGCTGTTGGCGTTGGCAATGAAGCGGCTTTCGCCCAAGGCCCAAGGTTCAAAGTAGGCATTGGCGGCGGCATCGACTTGGCGGAAGTAGCTGCGTGCGCCTTCGGCGTTGAGCTTCTTGCGCACGGTGCGCGTGATGAGGCCTTGCAAGTGGTCTAGCGCGGCGTAGTCCATGTGCTTCAAGGCTTCGGGGCACATGTCTTGTGTGGCCAGTGCGGATGTGGCGGCCAGTTCTGCGGGCAGCACTTGCGCCATGGCTTTGACCACATCGTGATGTGGCGCTACAGCGGTGGCCACTCCGCGTGTTTGCGGCTGAATGGGGCAGCGAATTTCCACAAAGCGCGGCTTCACAGGGCCAGTGCAGCCGTCGTGGTGGTAGTACTCGCCTTGGCTCAGCCGCCCTTTGCTAGAGCGCCCGCGCACATCGCGGTAGGTGGGGTGTTGGGTGTGTACGTTCAGGCACACCACCAAGCCCGTGGCATCGACCAGCTTGTAAAAGGCTTCGCGCCATTCGGGCAACAGAAGTTTGTCGTGCAGGTAGTCGGTGGGGGCTTGTGCCGCATGGCCCTTAAAGTCTTTTTCCTCGCCTTCAATCACCAACACAAAGGGCTTGGGCCTGCGCACGCGCCACTGGCAGTTGGCAAATTCCAGCACCGAGGTGGAGGTGTCAGAGAGTGTGGTGGCGTTGTGGCTTGTATTGGCAGACATGCCCTAATTTTAGGTCTTCACAATGCAGGTAGAACCGTCATGGTTTGTTTGAGTTCACCTCGGTTGCCACGGTCATCTATCCATTCCACATGCATCTCGGCAGTCTCTGTGGCGCGTACAAAAAATTCAAACAGGGGGTTGGCCGCTATGCCTGAAGAGGGCTCGACCCTCAGCACTTCGCGTGTGCCCAGTTTGCAAGTGAGCAAGCGGATGACGTTGCGTGGCACCATTTTTCCCAGCAGGTCTTGCAGGTAGCCCGTGTCCATGGGGTGCTGCACCAGTAGGCGCACTTTCACCACATCGCCTGCAACGATGCGCTCGGGCCATTGCATGCGCGCTAGATTCATGAGGCATCCACACAGGCTGATTCGGTCACGATGATGTCGGTCTGTGCAAATCGAAACTCACCGCTCGATAAACGCGCCAACGCCACTACAGCTTGTGTGCCTGCTAAGCGCACACGTGTGTTGATTTCTGCACGGCCATTCCAAGGCCCCATGTGAAACACCGCCATGCGCGTGACGGGGTTGCGTTGCGACAGCAAGTACAGATGGGTCACGTGGTCTTGCTGTGTCATGGGGCTTTGTACCTGCACACCCAGCGGGACCAACGAGCCGTTGTCTGCCAGCACGGGGGCGCTGATGCTCACATCTTGCTGCAAAAGCTTCGCACTCTGAGTGATGGGGCTGATCATTTGCACCAAAGTTTTGAGCTCACCCGATTCCATTTTTTGCGCAAAGGCAGGGCTTGCTTGAACGGTGGCCCAAGCAAGCCCTAACGATGCACTGTGCTGCAACCAGCGCCGACGTGACGGCGCAGAGGCATCCCACACGCTCATGCTTTGGCCAAGCTGAGCCCGTGGTTCTTCAATGGCAATGAACGAATGCGTTTGCCCATGGCCGCAGAAATGGCGTTGACCAATGCAGGAGCCAAAGGCGCTTGCGCAGGTTCACCCACGCCACCCCAGAAACCACCGGTCGGTGCAATGACCACTTCAACTTTTGGCATTTCGTTCAAACGCATCATGCGGTAGTCATGGAAGTTGGATTGCTCCACACGGCCTTCTTTGATGGTGTTTTCACCCCAGAAGATGGCCGTCAAACCATGCACCACACTGCCTTGGAACTGCGCCACGATGTTGTCGGGGTTGACCGCATAACCAGGGTCGATGCCAATGACCACGCGATGGATCTTGACTTCGTTCTTGGCGTTGATTGACACCTCGCAAACGCACGCCGTCCAGCTGCCGTAGCCTTCGGTTTCGGCCACGCCACGGAACACGCCAGTAGGCAGCTTGCTGCCCCAGCCCGCGGCTTTGGTCACAGCTTCAAGGATGCTGCGGTCGCGCTTAGATTTTTCGTTGTTGGGCAACATGTCTAAGCGGAAAGCCACGGGGTCTTTGCCTGCGGCCAGTGCCAATTCGTCAATGAAACACTCGCGCCCAAATGGGTTTTGCGAGTGGCCCACCGAGCGCCAAAAGCCCACGGGCACATTGGTGTTGCGCTGTGCGTAATCCACCAAGGTGTTGGGGATGTCATACGGATGATCGTTGAAGCTGGCCACCGCTTGACCGTCCACCCCTTTGGGCAAAGGCAGTTTGAGCAGCGTGGCCAAGATGGATGGTGCGCTCACGCGGATGTGCAGTGCGTCGACTTTGCCATTGGCGTCCATGCCTGCTTTGAATCGCATCAAGCTGGCAGGGCGATACAGGCCGTGTTGAATTTCTTCTTCACGTGTCCACAGCATCTTGACGGGTTTGCCTGCCATGGCTTTGGCAATCATCACGGCTTGGCGTGTGAAGTCTTGCGGGCTCTTGCGGCCCAAGCCACCACCGAGTTGCACAGGATGTACTTTGACGTTGGTTTGCGGCACACCTGCGGTGGCCGCACTCACGGCCAAAGTGCCTTCTGGGTTTTGTGTGGATGACCACACTTCCAGCTGGTCGCCTTGCAACCAAGCGGTACATACCATGGGCTCCATCGTGGCGTGCGCGAGATAGGGCGTGAAGTAATCCGCCTCAATCACTTTGTCTGCTTTGGCCAATGCAACAGGTGCATTGCCATCGTTGCGCGCCACAGCCAGCTCGGTTTGTTCCATGCCCGCTTTGAAGTGCGCCATGATGGCCGCGCTGCTGAGTGTGCCGTGTTCGCCCACATCCCACTCGACCGACACTTCGCGCAAAGCCTCTTTGGCACGCCACCAGTTGTCGGCCACCACGGCCACAAATTCGCCCATGTTGAGCACTTTGACAATGCCTCGGCGGTTCTCCACCTTAGAGGCATCCATGCTCTTGACCTTGCCATTGAACACAGGGCAAGCCGCCACTGCTGCGTGCAACATGCCTGGCAGTTGTGTGTCGATGCCGTATTTGATGCGGCCGGTCACGATGTCTGGAATGTCGATGCGTGGAATGGGTTTACCAATGATCGTCCAGTCTTTCGGGTCTTTGAGTTTGACCTCTTTGGGCGCTTCGAGCTTGGCAGCTGCAGCGGCAAGCTGGCCGTAGCTGAGGCTGCGCTTGCTGGCCGCGTGTGTGACTTTGTTGAGCGATGCTTTGCATTCGCTGGCGGGTACGCCCCATTGCTGTGCCGCTGCGGCGACCAACATTTCACGAGCGGTGGCACCTGCTTTGCGCAAGTACTCTTGCGAGTTACGAATGGTGCGGCTACCCACCGAAGCCATGTCGCCATAGGCGCGTTTGGTGCGCAGGTTTTCATGGGCAGTGGCGTATTCGACGCGCACTTTTTTCCAATCGGCATCCAGCTCTTCCGCAATGATCATCGGGGCAGAGGTCATGCTGCCTTGGCCCATTTCAGCGCGAGCGTAGCGAATGACGATGGTGTCGTTGGCTTCAATCTCAACCCACACGTTGAGTTGGGGTGTCTCTGCCGCGTTGGCACGTTCGGGCACAAAAAAGCCCAACGACAAACCTGCCGTAGCAGTGCTTGAAACTTTCAGGAAGTGGCGGCGCTTAGCGCCTGCGTGTGTGAGTGGGGTGTTCATGCGCGTGCCCCTTTCTTTGCTGCAGCGTGGATGGCGGTGCGCATGCGTGCATAGGTGCCGCAGCGGCAAATGTTGCTCATGGCTGCATCGATGTCTGCATCGGTGGGTTTTGGTTTTTTCTTTAGCAAGGCCACGGCCGCCAAAATTTGACCGCCTTGGCAGTAACCGCACTGAGGCACTTGGTGGTCGATCCACGCTTGTTGTACGGCGTGCAATTTGTCTTTGTCTGCCAAGCCTTCGATGGTGACTACTTTTTGGCCATCAGCCGCTGACACGGGGTAGGAGCAAGAACGCACAGGTTCGCCGTTGAGCAACACAGTGCAAGCGCCGCACTGCGCCACACCGCAACCAAACTTTGGCCCTTTGATGTTGAGCTCATCACGTAAGGCCCACAACAGGGGCATTTCGGCCTCGGCGTCGAGGGCATGATTTTTTCCGTTGACGTTCAGTTTCATGTGTCAGTCTTTCAGTGGGTTGAATCTATGGATCGTGTTGGATTAAAACTCAAATCCGCCTTGCTTGCGCACAGCCGCTGATGCAGCGCCCGTGAGCAAGTCGGCCAGCAGCTCGGCATGCGCTGGGTTTTGTGTATGTGTGCAAATGCCTAGGGTGTAGTCGGTGCTCAGCTCAAACTCGGCGGGCAACACATCGACCAAATCCACGCCTTCGGTGTAGTTGATTTCGGTCACTTGGGTGCAGCCAATCAAACCGCTCTCGTTGCTCTTGGCCATTTCGCCCATGGCGGTTGCGCCGTTGGGGAACACGCGGAATTTGCTGCGCATGGTTTCATCTAGGCCCAATGCTTTGAGCACGTTCATGAAGTGAATGCCCGCGGTGGCTTTGTCGGGGTCTGGAAAGTAAATGCCTTGTGCTGCGCTCATGGCCGCGTGCAGTTGCTCGCGCGTGTTGACGCTGGGGTGGGCGGTGCCTGTGCGCACGGCCACGCCTGTTTTGACTTTGCCTAACGAACGTGCGCTGCCTGCCACCACATGGCCAGAGGCGATGAGTTGCTCAATGAGTGGTTTGGTGAGGATGACCATATCGCATGGTGTGCCACCCACCAGCTGGTCACGCATTTGGCCCACAGCACTGAACGTGCCGTGAATAGATGTGCCTGTGCTTTTTTCAAACTCAGCCTGAACGGCTTTGACCACGGCTGCGGCTGCGCCGCCACTCAATACTTGCATGTTGCTTTCTTTCTTCGGAGGTTTAAGACTGGGCCGATGTGTGTTCAGCCTCGATGGTTTTTAATAAGTTGTCGGGTGTGAACGGCATGGCACGCATGCGCACACCGATGGCATCAAAAATAGCGTTGGCAATGGCTGCACAGGTGGGGCCTGAGCTGCATTCGCCAGCGCCGAGTGAGGGCTCGTGGGGTTGCGACATGAGTGCCACTTCAACCGCAGGCATGTCGCTGAATTTCAAGATGGGGTAGTTGCCCCAGTTGTTGGATGTGATGCCCTGATGGCTGAGTCGTGCGGCTTCACACAATGCCCAGCTGGCTGCTTGCAGTGCGCCGCCTTCGATTTGATTGGCCGCGCCATCTGCATCCACAACATGGCCCAAGTCGACCGCTGTCCAAAGCTTGTGCAGTTTTACTTTTTCTTCCACCACCAGCTCGACCACCACGGCGCAATACGCGCCCGTGTTTTTGTAGCGCGCGTAGGCTAGGCCACGCCCCCAGCCTTCGGGTTTGTTAGTGGGGCGTGTGGCAGTCCAGCCCGCTATGTCTGCCGCCTTTTGCAGCACAGCCGCTGCGCGTGCTTGCCCAGTGCTGTGCAGGTGTGCCAAACGAAATGCCAATGGGTCTTGCGAGGTACGCAAAGCCAATTCGTCCATGACCGATTCAGCGGCGAACACATTGGTGGGTGCGCCCAAGGCGCGCATGGCGGACACACGAAACGGCATGTTCAATACGCGGTGGTTGAGCACCTTCACAGAGGCGATGTCATAAGGTGGCTGCGCATTACGCTCGGACCCACCGCCCACACTCATGGCCGCGTTGACTGCCATCGTCACGGGGTGAGCGTGTGTGGTTTGCCATGCGCCCAATAGGGCAGGTGTTTTGCCTCGGCCAGGGCGTGTGCCGTGGCCTTGACTCCAAACGGTTTGGGTCCATTCGCTGATCAGACCTTCTGTGTTCAGAGCCGCTTCGATGTGAACCGCCATAGCAGGGGCCAAGGGGGCTTGGCCTAGCTCGGCTTGCCGCGTCCATTGCACACGCACGGGGCGATTGGGGACTAGGCGTGCGAGCCAAGCGGCATCAAAGGCCACATCGTCTGCGCCATTGTGGCCATAGCAGCCTGCGCCTTCCACGTGTGAGATTTGCACGCGATCGAGCGGCAGCTCAAACGCCAAAGCGATGTCGCGGCGTAAGTTGTAAATGCCTTGGCTGTGGCTCCACATTTCCAGCTGTTGTGCAGCTGGATCCCAATGCGCCAAGGCGCAACACAGACCGATGGAGGCGTGTTGTAAATAAGGGCGTTCAAACTCGGCGCTGATGCGTAGCGCGCTGGTGGTGTGCGTATTGCTGGATGTATCAGTCACAACGGTTGTGTCCAGCGTTTGCGCTTTGAGCCATTGAGGCAAATTCAACAGGTCGGGTGTTTCAGCTTGGCAGTGCCAATATTTGCCCTGTGTTGCACCTTCTTCAATGTGCTGTGCAATTTTGCGTAAGGCGTATTCGGTTTCAGTCAGCACGCCCAACAACAAGCCATCGCGCTGCACATGCAGCACATCGCTTTGCGTTTGCAATTGGTTGACCAAGGCTTGCATATCTGTCTCGATGACATCAGCCGTCAACGTGCCAGGCCTGAACACCATGCCATGGCACATGCTAGGCAACACACGGTCGTGGATATATTCAAATTCGCCAAACACTTTGCTCGCTACATCGGGACGATGTGCGATGTCCGATGAAGGTTTAAAGAGAACATCTAGTGCTGTGTAGGGAGAATCGACCAAAGCTGGATCGATGGTGCTTTGCCAAGTTTCAGGTGCAGTGAGTTCTGCATAGGTCGCGTGTTGCGCAAAGCCGTCTGTTGAGAAGCCGTCTGCGCCACAACGCACAGCTTGCAGTTCAACGCCACAACGCTGAGCCATTTGTGCTCTGCAATGTTCTCGCCAATATGCCGCAGCACAACGAAGTGCTGTGCCCGAATGCTGCACCGACAAGCTGCCAGAGGTGACGGCTTCGTCAGGGCTGGTGTGCGTGCTAGCGGCCACCATATGGATGTGTTCAGGTGAGAGGCGTAACTCTTCAGCCACGATGAGTCGTAACGCGTTTGAAATGCCTTGGCCCAAATCCACTTTGCCTGAGAAGGCTTGCACGTGGCCCGCGCTATTGAGCTGCAACCATTGGCCGAGCAGGGAATGTGCTTTGAGCGATTCGGGTGTCATGCAACCGTGGGCTTAGCAGCCGCTTTTTCGATGGCTCGAACCACGCGGTTGTGCGCACCGCAGCGGCACAAATGGCCGTCAAGCACTTGCACGATTTCTTGTCGTGTGGGGTGTGCTTGGCGTTGCAGTAAAGCTGCGGCTGACATCAAAATGCCGCTGGTGCAAAAGCCGCATTGCATGGCTTGTTCTTCAATGAAGGCGGTTTGCAAGGCATGCGGTGCTTCTCGGCTACCTAAGCCTTCCACTGTAGTCACGTGTTTGCCGTTGACCGACCACAGCGGTGTGTCACACGCCGCCACGGCATGGCCATCGAGCATGACGCGACATGCACCGCATTCGCCTTGACCGCAGCCCATGCGCGTAGCTTTGAGGTGCAGTGTGTGTCGCAACACATCGAGCAAGGTCTGACCCAGCTGGTCTTGCACCGACACCTCGCGTCCATTGACGTGAAATGCCACCAACTTTTCGCTCATGGCTCAGTCGGCTTTAGCGCCAGAGACCTTGACGATGTTGGCCCACTTGGCGATGTCGGCGTTGAGGTAATGGTCAAACTCGGCCACGGTCATTGACATGGGTACAGCGCCTTGTTTCGCCCAAGCAGTTTTGACTTCGGGGTTGTTGACGATTTTGCGAATTTCCCCGTTGAGTTTGTTCACGATGTCAGTCGGTGTGCCTTTAGGTGCCATGAAGCCCAGCCAAATCGTGGCTTCGTATTTGGGCACGGTTTCGGCCACGGTAGGCACATCGGGCAAGTTGGCTGAGCGTGCTAAGCCAGTAGCACCGAGCATGCGTACTTGGCCGTTGCGCGCGAATTCGGCCATGGTGGTTTCCGCGTCAAACATCACATCCACTTGACCGCCCACGATGTCGGTGCGTGCGCCCGAGCTGCCTTTGTAGGGCACGTGTGTCATGTCCACGCCCGCCATGTATTTGAACAATTCACCCGCCATGTGATACGGCGTGCCATTGCCAGATGACGCAAAGTTGAGCTTGCCGGGCTTGGACTTGGCTAAGGCGACGAGCTCGCCCACATTCTTCACAGGCACAGAAGGGTGAACCACCAACAGCAAGTTGGAGTAGTTGACAGGCGCGATGCCTACAAAGTCTTTCATCAGCGCGAAAGGCTTTTTAGGAATGAGCGACTCGTTCACCGTTTGGGTGTTGGACATCATCAACAAGGTGTAGCCGTCAGCGGGCGACTTGGCTGCAAAGTCAGTGCCGATGATGGAGCCAGCGCCTGGCTTGTTGTCAATCACGAAAGGTTGCTTGAGCTCATCGGTCAAACGTTGTGCCATGAACCGCGCGTAGTTGTCAGCAGGACCACCTGCAGCAAATGGCACGACGATTTTGACGGGGCGGTTGGGGTAGCTTTGTGCATGTGCAAGGCCAGAAGCCATAGCCAAACCAAGCGCCATGAGTTTGAAGGTGCGTGAAATTTTTAGCATGAGTTGTCTCCGTTAATCTACTTTGCCAATGCGCGTGACGAGTGCGCTCATGTCTTTGGCATCGGCTTGCACAAAGCGTTCAAAGTCGGCAGCGTCTTGGTACATGAATGAGGTGCCAGAGGCGGTCAACGCACCTACAGCGCGGGCATCTTGCACCGCAAACTTAGCGGCTTGGCGCAAACTGTCCACCACGGCAGCAGGTGTGTCCGCGGGCACAAACAAGCCTGACCACTGGGAGTATTGAATGGGCACTCCCAGCTCTTTGAAACTCGGCACCTCAGGCATGCTGGCCAAGCGGCCATCACCCCAATGCGCCAAGGCGCGCAAACGGCCTGCTGCAATTTGTTGTTTCACACTCGCGGGTCCTGTGGACACCGCATCAATTTGCCCGCTGAGCAACGACATCACGGCAGGCGCTGCGCCGGTGTAGGGCACATGCAGCATGAAGGTGGAGGTGGTGGCTTTGAGCTGCTCCATGGGCACATGCATGGTGCCGTAGTTGCCAGACGAGCCAAACGAAATTTTTCCTGGATTGGCCTTGGCGTAAGCGATGAACTCGGCGTAGGTTTTCCAAGGGCTGTCACTGCGCACCACCAGCACGGTGGGGTCGGCAGTGAAGCGTGCAATAGGTTTGAGCTGATTCAACTGATACATCGGCGCACGCTGCAAAATCTTGTCTGCTTCTGGTAGCACCACCAATGAAGACAACGACATGAGCACGGTGTAGCCGTCGCCCTTGGACTTGGCTACTTGCGCCATGCCAATGCCACCGCCTGCGCCGCCTTTGTTTTCGATCACGATGGGTTGCTTCAAGAAGCGCGACATGGCCTCTGCCACTGGGCGACCCACCGTGTCAGCCACGCCGCCCGGCGGAAACGGCACGACCATCGTGATGGGTTTTGTGGGATAGGTCTGAGCAAAGGCGCTAAGACTGCACGCTGTGGCCATTGCAACGCTAAGCCCCGCATGAATCAATCGACGCAGTTTCATGTCTTGTCTCCTTCGGTTGTTTGTTAGCAGGTCAAGCGAATGCTTGCCTGCTTTTATAGTTTTAAACGAAGCGGTTTTCGATGCTGCCCACGCCGTCAATTTCGACGCGGATCACATCGCCTTTGGCGATGTAGCGGGGTGGTGTCAAGCCCATGCCAACGCCAGCAGGTGTGCCTGTGGCAATGACGTCGCCGGGGTAGAGCGTGATGCCGCGTGAGATGGTTTCGATCAACGTGGGAATGTCGAAGATCATGTTTTCTGTGGGGCCGTCTTGGCGCAGCTCACCGTTGACCCAGCAACGTACGCGGGTGTTGCGGCCATCGACTTCGTCCGCAGTAACGATCCATGGGCCCATGGGGCAGAAGGTGTCAAACGACTTGCCCATGTCCCACTGTTGGTGGCGCATTTGCACGTCGCGTGCGGTCACATCGTTGACCACTGTGTAGCCGAATACATGGCTCATGGCATCGGCTTGGCTGATGTTCTTGCCGCCTTTGCCAATCACCACTGCCAACTCTGCTTCGTAGTCGATTTGGTCAGAGATGGCTGCTCCTGGCAGGTGCACATCGTCAGTTGGGCCAACCACACACTCGGGCACTTTGGTGAAGACGATGGGCCACGCTTTGGTGTCGGTGTTGCTGTCTTTGAAGACCGAGGCTTGCAGCTCTTTGGCATGTGCGTGGTAGTTGCGGCCTACACACCAAACGTTGCGGCGTGGCACAGGCAAGGGCGCTTCGAGATGAACATGCGTGATGTCGTGCGGTGTGCCTACTAAGGCTGGCAGCGCATGACCAGCGACGAGCGCATCGATGATGGGCTGAGCGCCGAGGTGCGCTTGATCTTCGGTAAGTGCAAAAGCTGTGACGTGGTGACCGTCTGCAGAAACTTGGCCCACATGACGTTGGCCGTTGAGCTTAAAAGTAGCGATGCGCAAAGTGTTCTCCTGAAATGAATCATTGGTTTGTCTTGGACCAATTTAATTCATCATAGGGAGGGTGTGTTGTTTAGCAAGACACACACGAGACACGCCGCTGGCGTGTATTCAAGGCTTAGATGCCTAAATGCCTAGGGCTTCCCACACGCGATAAGCTGCGTAGGCATCGTTGGCCGCGTAGATTAGCTGTGATTCGCTCAAGCGCAGGTTGGCCCAGTTGCTGGTGGCTGCCTTCTTTGACTTTTGAAAACGCTGGTTGAACAGCACAGCCACTGCGCCCTTGACGCCCATTTCTTTGCGATAGCCTTGAGCTTTGAAAATGGTGTTGAGCTCCAAAATGCCCGCTGGCTCGACGCCAAATTTTTGGATGATGCGTTTGCGGTCGTCACCCAAACCAAAGCCTGCTTTGGCAATTCCTTCGCGCGCTAACAAGTCGGCAGCCACAGCGCGGCACTCGGGGTCGTGTAGCTGAAACACCCATGCACGTTCGCCCGTGGAGAGCTGCAACACATGCGGGCCGTCAGACGCTTCGCCTACGCGGAAGGTGGGCTTCGATTCAGTGTCAAAGCCCCAAGCACGTGAGGTGATCAATGCATCGTGAGCCTGCTGCGCTTGTTTGCCTGTGTTGACCAAAGTGATGCGGTCAAGCCCCAAACGAGGAAACTCTGGAAGCAGGGCGATGGCTTCTTTGTCAGGTGTGTCTAGGCGTTGTGTCATGTGTGTCTGATCTCAACGCTTCTTAGATTTGAATGCCGTTTTCTTGTTTTTCTCAATCGCCTCTTTGCGAACCGCACGCTCTGCATCGGCAATCTTTCCTTCGGCCAACCAAGCCGCAAATTCATCCGGCGTTTCTAGCGTGACGCGACCTAGCGCTGCGGTGCGGAAATCGTGAATGACGATGTGCGCGGCTTTGGTGAGGTTGATGCGCCCACCGCTTTGTACCGCCCCGCGTTTACGGCCAATGGCCTCGAGCATTTCTTCGTCGGTGTGGCTGGCCACGTCGTCGATGGTGTAGCGCTGTTTGAGTTCGTTGGGGTAGTGCGGGATGAGGTAGTTGAGCAGCTCAAGCGCGACGGTTTCTTCGTCAAACGCGTTCACGCCAATCGCGCCGCTAGCCGCTAGGTTGAAGCCGCTTTGCTCGACGATGATGCGCGGCCACAGCACGCCGGGGGTGTCGTACAAATAAAAGTCATCGGCCAAGGCGATGCGCTGTTCTGTTTTGGTCACGCCGGCTTCGTCACCCGTCTTGGCAGCGCGTTTGCCTTTGAGTGTGTTGATGAGGGTGGATTTGCCGACGTTGGGAATGCCGCAAATGAGCACGCGCATGGGTTTGACCATGCCGCCACGGTTGGGGGCGAGTTGTTGGCAGGCGTCAATCAGCGCTTTGGCGGGGGAAGTCATGCTGGTGTCTAGACCAATGGCGCGCACGCCGGGCATGGCGTTGTAGTGGGCTAGCCATACGGCTGTACGAGCGGGGTCGGCTAAATCTTGCTTGCTCAAAATCTTGAGCGCGGGTTTGCTTTTGATCAGCTCGGCCAACATTGGGTTGGCGCTAGAGCCGGGCAAACGGGCGTCGAGCATTTCGATGACGACGTCAATCTCTTTGATGCGCTCCCCAATCGCTTTGCGCGTGAGGTGCATGTGTCCGGGGAACCATTGAATAGCCATAGTCTTGATTGTCGTTCACGCGAAGTGGGAGGCTGTTTGCAATCGCACATGCGCGTCATCCGTCAAATCGACGGGGAGTTGTTGCTTGGCTTTGAGGTAGTGCTCGGTGAAGACTTCAAAGTAGGCGTTGAGGGCTTCGGCGGCTTGGGCTTCATTAGCCAGTGCCAAACACATCGCACCCACTTCGGCGGTGCACAGGTGTGCTTCGCTTTGGGCGCGACGCAGTTTGTAGCGTGAGAGTTGTTCGGGGTGCAGGCTAAGTACGGGCAAGTTTTGCAGGTAGGGGCTTTTGCGAAACATCTTGCGTGCTTCGTCCCATGTGCCGTCAAGCAGGACGAACAAGGGACGCTTCACAGGGCGCGTGTCTGCGTCGTGCGTCACCTCATGCACCACGCGTGCGTCATCTGCAAACTCAGCAGGAAACACCACATACGGTTGCCACTGTGGGTCGTTCAACAGCGCCAACAGTGCAGGGTCAACTTCGGTACGTGCCCAGCCAAATGCAAAGGTGTCAGTCACTACATCGGCAATGAGCCAGCCGGTGTTACTGGGCTTGAGCGGCTCGATGTCGGCCATGAGCAAACACATGCCTGCGCGCGTGGGCACGTTGGGGCGTAGCGCGCAGAGGCAATGCGAGGGGACCAAGCGGCAGCCGGCGCAGCGTTCTCCTTTGGGGCCGCCGCGGGCTAAAAAGGGTTTGACGCTTCGCGCTAAACGCGCAGCGCGGAGTTGCGACACAGCATGAGTCATTGATTGAATTTAAAAACGATTAATTTGTTTCTTTTTGTATAAAAAAGAATTTGAAATTCACAGATGATCATGATTTAATACTTTGTAGCTCATATTTGTCGTTACTCATGAATTTAAATCGTAGAACCAATCACGGAATCATCATCATGGCATTGTCGGTCATGTTGGGACATGCAGAAGCATCGGAAATTGAAACGGCCATTTGGCACTGCTCAAAGATGCCTCAAGCCGAAGCGGCTCAAAGCAGCAATGAAATGTCTTTTTCGATGGCCTCAGTCAATGGCACGATTGATGTTTCCCTAGACGATTTATTAGCAGCCTATTCTGGTTACCCCATTCGCGTTTCAGGCAAGCCCTTGTTTGCTTGCTTTATGCCAGGCCAAGAGGCGTTGTCTACCAGCGCGCTTCACACCTTAGGGTTGAACTCTGCCGCGATGCAAATGTTGGCGCGACGCAGCGCAATTGTTCAGCGTAACTTGAAGCTCGTCACGGACGAACGCGAGATGCTTCAATGTTTAGAAAAAAACAGCCCCGCGTTTGGCTACCTCTCTAAGCCCATCAACAACGAAAAGGTGGCGCCATGTTTCTAAAAAAAATAGCTTTGTTGATTTGTCTTTTTACAGGCAGTGCATTTGCACAGATAGCAATAGAAACAGAGCACCAATGGGCTGATGATGTGGTGGGCAGTCATACCTTGCAAGTGGGCGTGGACGCGTGGCGTATCCATACTTCTGCCAATGAAGACACCACGGCAAATATGAAATCTTTGTCGCGCTTGCAGCTGGCTAATAGTTATCCAGTTTGGCATTACAGAAATCCTTCAGAGTGGTTGCGATTTGAAGGGGCGCTTCGTGTGGGACGAGATACCTTGCTGAGCATGAAATACCGCAGTGATCAATCCACAGGTAGTCGCTTGGATGAAGCCAGTGTGGATTGGGCGTTTCACACTTACGGCGTAAAACTGGGTGTGGTAGACCCGAAAATTAGTTGGTGTCGTACGTATGACGTCGATTCACCTTGGGTACGCGAGAACAATCCGTTTTGCTCTATTCAACCTTTGAATTTTGCGAAGGGTTCCGCGCCGGGCGTTCAGACCTATGCTAATTTCATCGTTGCAGATTACAGTTTGCAAGCGATTGCCGGTGTGTATAGACCTCTTTGGTTTAACTACGCATCAGATGAATCTCCGACGATTACTTTGGCTTCATACTCGACCATCACGAGTCATACCAAGTCGGGTTTGGCATTGAGTGCAACCAATCTTCGAAATGGAACAGAATTTCGAGTTGGGTTATTGCGTGATGATTTTTCAAGCAATCGAAACTCTATTAACCAAAGCGTTCCGTATAGCTACGATGTGCATTCAGATGTGATGTTTCTTGGTGCGAATTGGTATGCAACGCAAAAAGTAGCCTTGCGCGCTACCTACTTTACATACGCAGGACACCTCACTCGAAACATGCGTGATGTGGTCAACTATGTAAAGCTGGATGAGGTACAAAACTACAAAGCAGTGAGCCTAGAAGCCAACTATCAAATTAACGCGCGCGATGTTTTGTCAGCATCACATGTCATTTATGACTTAGTCATAGATCAAACCAATTACGCATTGCAATCTGGTACTCCAGCTTTTGTCTCTTCCTATTCAGGTGTGCCACATTTCGTAACGACCAATATTTCTTTGAGTTGGCGCAGGGATTGGGGTTATGGCGTGTTTACTGTGTTGCAAATGTCACAAGCCAATACAGATCAGCATGATGCATCTCTAACCAAGCACTTATCTTCAGACGGTCGGGCTTACGGCCTGCGCTTAGGCTATCGTTTCTAACGCTTACTCAGCCACATTGCACTCTCTCCTGAGCAGCGACAGTGCATCATGCAGTTTGTAGTCGTGGTCGCTCGCCAGTGTGTCTAGCGATTCGTCTATGAAGGCTTCCCAGATGTCGATGTAATCGTCTTGGTGTTCAGCCGGAGCATTGGCTTGAATGAACGCGGTGGCCAACTCGGGCTGCACCCCTGATTTACGAATTTTGCGAATCAGCGTGGCAGCAGTTTTTTCGGTCAATAGCGTTTTGCCTGTGCTACCTGTCGCGATGCACAAGAAGAGGGTGAGCAACGAGCTGTCGTCGCTGTGGCCGCCTGTGGCTTTGGTCCACGCGGCAGAGGTTTGGCGGTCAAAGTGGTCGACCTCGGACAAACCGTCTTCCACCCAAAAGTAGCGCCCCACAAAAGCGGGTGTTTGGTTGAACAACTTTTGGCATGTGATGGCACTGTCCAAAATTTTGGGCAAGTCGGCTTCGATGCTTTGTCGCACTTGCTCGACTGCGGCTTTGAATTCGGCAGGCAAGTTTTTGGGCACAGCCAAGTTGATGGCTTTGGTGGCGCTGGGTTTGCGCAGGGTGGCGATGATTTTTTGAAAGGCCACCCAGTCTGGCATTTCTTTGTGTTTGGTGGCTGCTGCCAACAAGGCGGTGCGAATGACGGCTTCGGCATCGCAGCCGGCTTCTTCTAAATCGTCGGCGTGCAGGCCCAGCTCGTCGGCCATCCAAATGGCGGCGTCGATGACGTGGGCCACTTGTTGACGCTTGGCCAGCTCGGCTTGGTACTCCGCCAGATTGCACAGCGACCATTTTGCCAATTGCGGGATGTGTTTGTCGCTGAAGCCGCCATGCTCGTTCATGCCAAAGTGCGTGTTTTGCGGCATGACGATGAGGGCTTTGAGCATGTCTGATGCCGCCTTGGAGCGTGACATGAACGAGTGCTCGCGCAAGTGCTCGGCGGCTTTGCGCAAGTCACCGCCGCTTTGAATTTGCAGCGTGAGGCTGACCATGTTGACGATGCGGTCCTTGGCTTTTTCAAGCTCGGGGCGCAAGAATTCGCTGCCAAAGTAACGCGCGATTTGCACCATGCCTTTGGGTGCATCGGTTTGGATGGCGTCTAGTTTGGGTTGGTCCAACACGCCGTGTTGCACGCCGTAGGCAACGGCCTTTTCAAAGAAAGGGCGGTCATCAAAAAGGGCAACAATAGATTGCGTCATGGTCTGTAGGTTTAGATGGCAGATTCTTCGTCAGAGTCACGCGCGGCGGGTGTGGCTTGTCCGCGGTCGGTGGCGCTGGTTTCGACCTTGCCATCGTCTTCTTCCTCGTCTTCTTCAGACAGGCCAGCATCGTGGGCGCGTGCTTTGGCGCGCAGCACCAGCAGCATCTCGATGAAGAGGTCTGGAATTTTGTGGCGCAAGATCCATGCGAGTTGCATCCAGTCTTGGTCGGCCACTTCGTCTTCTTCAACGCGGGGCTTCACATAGGCCGAGCCGAGCAGGGCGCTTTCAGACAGCATGTCGCCGTCGTCTTCCATGGTGTCAAAAGTGCCGGTGCGGGCAAAGGCTTCGATGCGGCTCCACTTTTCACTGAAGTAGTCGGCCAACGCTTCAGCGCCGCCTTCGAGGTCGCCAATGGCGGTGAGGAACTCAACCGTGTCTGCGTCTTCGCGAAAGATGATGGAGTTCATCATGCCGCGCAGGTGGGTGCGGGTGAGGTCTTTGTATTGTTTTTCAATCACCACGGCGCGAGCAAATTGCTCGGGCGTGACCAGCAGGTTGATGACCGATTCTTTGGAGGTGTCGTACTCGCGAATCACAGCCAAGATGTCTTTGGGCGGCAGCTGCTCTAGCACCACCATCAGGGCTTGATCGCCCTCGGCATCGGCCAGCTCGACCAACGCAGCTTCTGCGCCTGTGATGTCGCCAGCGGCGATGAGGCTTTGTGTTTTGGTAATCAGTGCGATGGCATTGGTTTTGTCGGTCATGACGGTTCCTTATTCTTTGCTGTCAAAGCCTTGTTCGACCATCCACGCGTTGCCTGCTTCTTCGCGTTCACGGGCTTCGCGCTCTTCGTCGTGCTCGGCTTGGTCGCCGCGCTCGACGTTTTGCAAATCTTCATCGGCATCAGCGTCGTTTGACTGTGCGCTGGCTCGCATTGGCGTGCCGTGCATGTATTCGAGTGCAGCGGCCACGGTCATGAACCAAGCGCCCACGGGCTCGGCCAAGATTTGATTCACCATAGGTTGTGCCCACGGTGCAATGCGCACGCCTTCAGATAAGGCATCCCAGCTCAGCAAATCGTCGGCATCGCGGGTGATGAAGTGGGCCATCAACTCGGGCTCGTGAAACTCAAAGGCTTGGTGCAAGACCACGGCCACCATTTCGGGGCTGAGGTCCATCATCTGCAACAAAAAGTCCAGCTCTTTGCGTTTTTCAGCCAAGCGTTTGTCGAGGATGTATTGGCCTTCGGAGTCGGAGTTGAGGTCGTCCAACTCGGCTTGGTAGGCAGAGCGCAGCTCTTGGAAGAATGGGGAAATGCTCATGGTTGTTTATGTCCGGTTCAGCACTTGCTGAAAGTAGCCTTGCCAAATTTCTCGGGCCGTTTGTGCGGGGTCGTCCAGCAGGTTGCGGCGGCGGTTGTCGTCATAGGCTTTGCGTTTGTCGTCGTCTGACAGCACGTCATAGGCCTCTTGCACTTCGCGAAAACGCGCAGGCGCATCGGGGTCGCTGTTGCGGTCCGGATGAAACTGCGAGGCTTTTTGGCGAAACGCTTTTTTGATGTCCGACAGCGTGGCATCGCTTTTGAGACCTAAGGCGGCGTAGTGTTCAGACACGTGAAACTCTTGTTGAATGACAGTAGTTGAGAAATTAAAGCGATTGCTTTAGGCGAATCTCTTCGACCTTGACAGGACCCATGGGCACGGTCTTGGCGCTGGACATTTCGCGTTTGAAGCCAGCCAACTCATGAAAGCGCATGGCGCGGTCGTTGGCGATGGGAATCCAGATGGACACATGGGTGCAGCCTTCTTCTTGCAGGCCTTCGCGAGCAGCGTCCCACAAAGCCAGGCCCACGCCTTGGCCCCAATAGGCGGCATCCACATAGATGTCCCAAATTTCGCCGAGGGTGTTGGGTGTGCCTTTGTCGCGTGAGCGGTCGTAGCCTACAAAGCCCACAATCTTGCTGCCGTCAACGGCGACTTGCACTTGGGGTTCGGCGTATTCAATGGCTTCGCGCCAGTAAACGGTGTTTTTTTCTTCGGGCACAGGCAGCACTTTGGCGCCTGTTTGCATGGTTTTGAAAGCTTCTTTGGCGGTGGCGGCGTACAGCTCGGCGATTTTGGCGGCGTCGCGCATGGTTGCGGGACGGACTTCAACAGTTGTCAGATCGGACATGGAAAGGGGGAATTTCGGTAAACAGATAAGACCGCTATTGTCCCAGTAAAACTGCCCCTTGCTTGGAGTTAGGTAGAGTACAGACTTCGCTGCTCGCAGCCTTCTTTTTCAAACTCCCGAACCCATGCTCATTCTTGCCCCGATGGAGGGCTTGCTCGACTTTGTGCTGCGCGATGTGCTGACCCGCATTGGTGGGGTAGACCGCTGTGTGTCGGAGTTCATCCGTGTCACCAATACCTTGCTGCCAGAGCGCACGTTTTTGCGTATCGTGCCCGAGCTGACCAACGGCGGCCGCACCTTTGCGGGTGTTCCTGTGCGCCCACAGTTATTGGGGTCAGACCCCCAATGTTTGGCTGACAACGCCGCGCGTGTGGCGGGCATGGGCTGTGATGGGGTGGACTTGAACTTTGGTTGTCCTGCCAAACAAGTGAACCGCCACGGCGGTGGTTCGGTGCTGCTGCAAGACCCAGAAGTGCTGTACCAAATTGTGCGAGCCGTCCGCGCCGCTGTGCCTGCCCACCAAGTTGTGTCCGCCAAGATGCGCTTGGGCTTTAACGACGACAGCACCGCCGAAGAATGCGCCTTGGCGTTAGAGGCGGGTGGTGCAAGCGAGATAGTGGTGCACGCCCGTACCAAAGCAGATGCCTACAGACCACCCGCGCATTGGCACCGCATTGCCGATATCAAAGCGAAGGTGAAAACACCGTTGGTGGCGAATGGTGAAATTTGGAATGTGCAAGACGCCCTCAATGCGCGTGCTGAGTCGGGTTGTTTTAATTTGATGCTGGGCCGCGGCATTGTGACCAACCCTGGACTGGGCTGGGCCATCCAAGCGCATGACGCTGCTGCAAATGGTTTGCCCGCACCCGCGCCCGAAGTACGCTGGCAAGACCTGCCGCCACACCTGCACACGTTTTGGCAAATCGTGTCGGGCCATGTGAGCGAGCGTCACCAAGCGGGCCGCTTGAAACAATGGCTGAATTTTTTGCGCAAGTACTACCCCGACGCCGAGGCCGCCTACCAACATGTGCGCACCTTGACCAGCCCCAAAGACATCAACGCATGGTTTGACGCCATGCCTGCACAACAATGACAGACGACAACACCCAAGACGCCATTGACGACAACGCCTTCGCGCAAGAGCCACGCCTCTGGCAAAACGAAACATGGACGGCCAAGGTCATCAAAAACGACGATGACGACGGTTGGGCGGTGGCCATGTTCAAAGACGGCGAATCTGAAGCCGCACTGATTGGCCCGTGGACCATGGGCCGCGACAAAAAGAACCCCAAGCCGCTGGACGGCAACGCCTTCATTACCTTGGTGAAAACCGCCTCCGAGTTTGTGCGCCGCAGCGAGCAGCAGTTGCACGCCACGCTGCACCAGTCGGTCACGGTGAATGGTCGCGATGGCCGCATCACGGTGCTGCTAGACATCGTGCCAGATGACGACAACCCCTACGCCACACTCAGCGCGCAAGACGAGGGCGGTGACACACTGGCCGAAGTGCGTGTGGACGCAGGCTACAAGCTCAACCGCAACACGGCGCAGGCTTGGGTGGATGCTGGCTTTGCAAAGCCAAAAGGCGCAAGAGATTGATGCATCGCGCACCCGCGTGACAGCATTTCGGCCCTGAGTGCCTGCGTGCGCGGCATACTTCGCTCACCCATGTCGCACAAACACCTTCATCCTTGGCAAGTTCTCACAGGCGGCATTTGCGGCTTGGTGTTAACCATCGGCATGGCGCGCTTTGCCTACACGCCGCTGCTACCTAGCTTGCAAACGCAAACCGGATTAACCGACGCTGCCGCAGGCGGCTTGGCAGCCATCAACTATGCGGGCTACATGACAGGTGCGTTGGCTGCCACTTGGATTGACGATGTGCGCTGGCGGCATTGGCTGTACAGCGCGGGCTTATGGATGGCCTTGGTCACGGTGGCCGCGATGGCGCTGACCACGTGGATGCCTGCTTGGGCTTTGATTCGTTACATCGGTGGCTTGTGTGGCGCAACCGGCATGTTGCTGGGCTCTGGCTTGATCTTGGGTTGGCTGATGCGGCAAGGCCGCAGGCCTGAGTTGGGTTTGTATTTCATTGGCTTGGGGCTGGGCATTGTGGTTTCGGCCATGGGCGCGTGGGGCTTGTCGCAGGTGTGGCCCACATGGTCGGACCAATGGTTGGCGTTTGCGGCGCTGGGCTTGCTGTTTTTTGTGCCCGCTTGGAAGTGGCGTCCGCCTGTGCCGCCGCAGGTGGTGGTGTCGCATGACGCAGCGCCTGCAGCAGGCTTGGGCTCACGCCGCTGGGCGTGGACCATGCTGACCAGCTACTTTGCGGCGGGTTGGGGCTTTGTGATCAGCGCCACTTTCACGGTGGCGATTGTGGAGCGCGAGCCAGCCCTCGCAGGACAAGGCCCGTTGGCTTGGGCGATGGTGGGATTGGCCGCCATGCCCGCGGTGTTCATTTGGGATTTGGTAGCGCGGCGCGTGGGTGACAAGCGGGCTTTGCTGTTGGCGTTTGGTTTGCAAACGCTTTCGGTCATGCTGCCCGCGATGTCGGGTGAGTTGTGGGCTGCGTTGGCTGGGGCGGTGGGCTATGGCGCGACGTTTATTGGCATTGTGAGCATGACGTTGGCCTTGGTGGGTCGCAGGGCGCCCAACAACCCAGGCAAAGCCATGGCCAAACTCACGCTCAGCTATGGTGCGGCGCAAATGCTGGCCCCTGTGGTGGCGGGTTACATGGCGCAGACCACAGGCACGTTCAAAGGTGCGTTGTGGCTGACGGCTGGTGTGATGGCCGCAGGCATGGCCCTGTTGGCCACCTTGCCCAAAGACGACTGAATGCGCAGCATTTTGCAAAGGCTTTGAGCGAAAACCCCAGCCTGTGACGGGGTAGCTCAGGCCTCACAATATAGTGTTAGCTCTAGGGCGCCCCTGCTGTTTTTAAAAGCGATTTACCGTGCCCACTCAAAGTTTTATTCTTGGCAAAGACGCGCCACTCGAATCCACCATCAACACCATGCAGGCCAAGTTGCAGGCGATGGGGTTTCACATCCAAGAGAAAAGTTGGCTCAATCCCGTCGATGGCATCTGGTCTGTCCACATCCGCGACCGCGATTGCCCCGCCTTGTTTGCCAATGGCAAAGGGGCGACTCGCATGGCGTGTTTGGCCAGTGCGCTGGGTGAGTTCTTTGAACGCTTAGCCACGAATTATTTTTGGACGCATTTCTACCTCGGCCCCCTTACGGCAGATGCTTCTTTTGTGCACTACCCACAAGAGCGTTGGTTTGATTTGACCGAAGATGGCTCTTGGCCCAAGGGCTTGCTGAATGCTGAGCTGCACAAGTTTTACAACCCAGAAGGCAACATCGACTGCGCCAATTTAGTTGACTTCAATTCGGGCAATGTGGAGCGCGGCATTTGCGCCATTCCTTATGAGCGCCAGCGCGATGGCGAGACGGCCTACATTCCCGTCAACATCATTGGCAACTTGTATGTGAGTAACGGCATGTCCGCGGGCAACACCGCGCTAGAGGCACGCACGCAAGCGTTGTCTGAGATTTTTGAACGTCATGTGAAAGCCAAGATCATCAGCGAAGGCATCTGTTTGCCCGATGTGCCAGAAGCGGTCATCAACCGCTATCCGCGAATTGCCGCAGGCATTGCTGCTTTGCGCGCGGCTGGCTTTGGCATATTGGTGAAAGACGCTTCGCTGGGCGGTAAGTACCCCGTGATGAACGTCACCTTGTTGCACCCTGAAGACCAAGGCTGCTTTGCCAGCTTTGGTGCGCATCCACGTTTTGAGGTGGCACTGGAGCGTGCATTGACCGAGCTACTGCAAGGCCGCGCGTTGGATAGCTTGGGCGGCTTCCCTGCGCCCACGTTTGATTTGGACGAGGCAGCGAGTGCGCCGAACATCGAAATTCATTTCGTTGATTCGAGTGGCGTGATTCACTGGGAGTTCTTGGGCCAAATTCCAGACTACGTGTTTGTGGATTGGAATTTTGCCAACACCACGCCTGAAGACTATGCGTATTGTGTGAAGCGCATGCATGAAGATGGCTTTGACATTTACATCGCTGACTTTGAGCACTTGGGCGTGTATGCCTGCCGCGTGCTCGTGCCGGGCATGTCTGAGATTTACCCCGTGGACGATCTCGACTTTGAGAACAACAGCATCGCCAACGAGATGCGCGAGGCCATACTCAACTTGACCGACCTCGACAACGAAGAGTGCTCAGACTTGTTGGCCTCGTTGAACGAATCCAACTTGGCCGATGAGCGGCCCGTGGCGGGCTTGATTGGCATGGCCGCAGACGCAGGCAGCTTCTGGGCTGACTTGCGTGTGGGTGAACTCAAGACCTTATTGGCCTTGGCCTGCGGTGATGAGTCGGCCACGGTGGAAGGCTGCGAGTGGATTCGCCACTTTGACCAAATCCCACAACAGCGACGCGCGGTGTATGCGTGCATCGAAACCTTGGTGTTGCTCACAGACCGTGGTGACACCGCGCCGTATGTGGGTGCGATTCGCCAACTGTTTGGCGCGGGTGTGTTTGAGCAAGCGCATGCGCTCATCATGCAGACAGACCGCTTCATGGGTATCTCAGCGCCTGGGCTGATGATGGAGGGCTGTGAGATGCAGCACAAGCTGTGGGCTGCCTATGCCAAAGTTCACAAGATGAAGAGCTAATCCATTTCTTATTGATATCAACTCGTTTAACTTTTGTAAAAATTCCGCATCAAATGAATAAAATTTAATTACTTTGCACTTTCGCAAAGAGTCATTATTAAATTATTCAAATGAAAAACAAAATTCTCTTGATCTGCGCTCTGTTGATTTCAAACGCCTCGTTTGCTGGCATGTTGGATGGATTGAAGGCTGATCTGAAAAACGAAGTGAAAGCAGCCAAAGATGATGCAAAGGCCGAAGCCAAAACCATGAAGGATGAGGCGATGAGTTCAGCGAAAGAAAAAGCGCAGACTGCCAAAGAAGAAACAAAGTCAAAAGCCAAAGACACTGCGATGGAAGCCAAATCTAAAGCGATGGACAAAGCGGTTGAAATGACGCCAGCTAGCCTCAAGTAATTCTTGACGCTTAAATAAGAAAAAGCCCCTTGGGAGATCCAAGGGGCTTTTTCTATGGGTAATCATCAAATACCGTCGCTTGATAAAACGATCAATCCTTTTGGTGTTTGCAGTGTGGCCTTGAGGCAGGCAGGGCCTTCGGTCACGCTCACTCGGTTGAGCTCAATTGCGTCATAAGCCGCTTGCAGTTTTGCAGAACTTGGATGAACCACTTCAAGGCTTTGCAAGGTGATGCCTGAGCGGGTGAGGGTGTTACGTGGATGGAGCTTGAGTGGGTCGGTGGCTTCGGGCTTGCCCCACTGAATGAGGGTGGGCATGCAGCCGTCAAACAAGCGCTGACCATCGGCACGCACCGAGATTTGCCAGTTGAGCGTGCCGCGGTTGGTGCGGCGGCTGGCCGAGATGGCGGGGCCACGGTCAATACCTTGCATGCGAATGGCCATGCGTGCGGCGCGGATGTCGGGCGTGTTGACCACAAAGTGCACCAAGCGCGGCTCTTTGGCCACGGCCTTTTGCAGGGCGGGGTTGTCCATGTCGAACCAACGCGTGGGGCAGGCACGTTTGGGACGCACGGCTTTGGGATCGATGGCGATGATCTCGACATAGGCCATCGGGTTAGCGGGCGAGGCCACTTTGAACAAGCGGTTATGTGTGCCGTACAGCGTGTGTTCGCCGCCGGGTCCGGGTGTGATGCCCAGTGTGGCTTCGCACCATTGCACGCCTTGTTCTAGGCTTTGGGCAACGATGACGAGGTGATCTATTTGTGTGTGCATGGGGCAGCACCATACCACTAGGGCTGGGCGAGTCTTTGGCGCAGCTCGGTTTTCAGCACTTTGCCGTAGTTGTTCTTGGGCAGACTGTCGACTAGCTCGTAGCGTTTGGGGCGCTTGAAGCGGGCAATTTCGTTGAGGCAATACGCGTCTAGGTCTTGGGCGCTTAATGCGCTACCTTGCTGCAGAACCACAAAGGCGACGATGACTTCGCCCCACTCGGGGTCGGGTGCGCCGACCACGGCGACTTCGCTCACACCTGTAGCTTGCAACAACACTTCTTCCACTTCGCGTGGGTAGACGTTGGAGCCGCCGCTGATGATGAGGTCTTTGCTACGGTCTTTGAGGGTGAGGAACCCGTGCGCGTCTAAGCAGCCCATATCGCCTGTGAATAACCAACCGTCGCGAATGGCGGCTTGGGTGGCTTCAGGGTTGCGCCAGTAGCCTGCCATGACGCTGTCGCCTTTGATGAGCACTTCGCCTACTTCGCCCAAAGGCAAGTCTTGGCCTTGTTCGTCGGTGATGCGGATTTGCACTGGTGTCTGGGCAACGCCGATAGACGCCAAGCGTTGCGCGTGTTCGGGGTGAGTGCTGTCGCTCAAATGAAAGCGCGACAGAGCCGTGCCCACCATCGGGCTTTCGCCTTGACCGTAGATTTGCACAAAGCGTGGGCCCATGATGTGCAGGGCGCGCTGAATGTCTGCGGCATACATGGGGGCGCCTCCGTAGACGATGGTTTTGAAAGCGCGTTCGCAGTCTTGTGGCGTGAGTGATGTTTGTTCGGCGTGATCGACCAAGCGTTTGACGATGGTGGGGGCTGCAAACATGGAAAGCGGCCCAACAGACTGACAGAGTTCAAACAACTCCGCTGCATCAAAGCCGCCAGAAGCTGGGACCACATGACGTGCACCAGCCATCAAATGCGGAATGGCGTACAAGCCAGCGCCGTGTGACATGGGGGCGGCGTAGACGATGGCGTCTTGGGTAGCCACCGCATCTACATCGGTGAAGTAGGCGAGACCCATGGTCATCAAATTGCGGTGAGTGATCATCACGCCCTTGGGGCGGCCCGTTGTACCGCTGGTGTAGAACAACCAAGCGAGGTCGTCTGGTTGGCGCTCGATGATGGGCTTTGTCGGTGGTTCATTGCTAGAGTGAGGCAAAGCCCAAAGGGCATAGGCTTCTGGGCTGTCCACATCGATGACGCGCTGCAAGCCTTGTAATTGTTCGCCGGTGTCGGTGGTGACGTCTGCCCCAACAAAAGCCCAGCTGGCTTGCGCGTTGTCGATGATCCACTGCGCTTCGCGCACATGAAGTTTGGCGTTGATGGGTACCACGGCTAAGCCTGCCCACCAAGCGCCAAACATCACTTCAAGGTAGCGCGGGTGGTTGTGCATGAAAATGGCGATGCGGTCGCCTTGCTGTAAGCCAGCCTCTTGAAACTGTTGGGCCAAATGCGCGCAGCGTTGTGACCATTGCGCGTAAGTTGCTACAGCCTGTGTGCCGTGAAAGATTGCGGGTCGTGCGGGGAACTGACACGCCATGCGTCTGAGCAAATGGGCTAGGTTCAATGAAAACTCTCTACAAAGAATTGAATGGGTGAACGATACAACGATTAACTGTGGGAGGATTCAGCTCTTATGAATTCCAGCAAATCCGTGGGCGAACGCCCAGCCGAAGGTGAACGCCTTTCCAAACGCATCATGCAACTGCGCGACTGTTCGCGTCGCGAAGCCGAACAATACATCGAAGCGGGCTTTGCGCGCGTGGACGGTGTGGTGGTGCAAGAGCCGCAGTTTCGTGTGACCACGCAAAACGTGGCGGTGGATGCGCATGCCAGTTTGCTCAACCTCATGTCGGTCACGCTTATTTTGAACAAGCCTGCGGGGTGGACCGATGGCTTAGAGCCTTTGCCCGTCAAGAAGCCTGTTGCTCGTTCAGTGGCAGCGGGGAAAGCTGGTGCACCAGTTCGTGCACCCAGAGGCCCCCAAAACGTTCGAAGCTTGCTCACCCCTGAGCAGCACAGCAAGCACGACCACAGCGGTGTGCGCTTTTTAAAAAGCCATTTGACCAAGCTCGATGCCAGCGTGCCGTTGGAATACGAGGCCAGCGGGTTGGTGGCGTTTACCCAAGACTTCCGCGTGCAGCGCAAGCTGATGGAAGACATGGCCTTCATCGAGCAAGAGCTGATCGTCGATGTGCGGGGTGAGGTGTTGCCGGATGCCTTGCGTCCGATTGAACGCGCCATGCGCGATGAACGCCTGCGGTTGCCTGATTTCAAAATCAGTGTGGGTAGTGCCAACCCCGAGCGTAGCAAGCTGCGTTTAGCTGTGAAGGGATCGCAATTGGGTTTAGCGGCTTATTTGTGCGACCTTGCTGGTTTGGAAATTTTGGCGCTGCGTCGCATCCGCTTAGGGCGGGTGAGCTTGGGGGATTTGGAAGAGGGCGCTTGGCGCTATTTGGCCGAGGGTGAGCGCTTTTAGCGCTCAGCGTTTCAAACGCTTAGTTGTCGTTGCCAGTGGCAGGCACGCGACGCGCGCCCGTGAAGCGGCGATCCCAATACGCGTCGCGCATGTCTTCAACACGGACGCTTTTGCCTGAGCGTGGTGAGTGGATGAATTTGTTGTCACCCACGTAAATGCCCACATGGCTGAAGGTTTGACGCATGGTGTTGAAAAACACCAAGTCGCCGGGCTTCAAGTCTTGCTTGTCGATTTTTTCGGTGACGGCAGCTTGCTCGCTGGCGCGACGGGGTAAAACCTTGCCCACGGTTTGTTCAAACATGGAGCGAACAAAGCCGCTGCAGTCAAACCCAGTGCTGGCGTTGGTGCCGCCGCGGCGGTATGGAACGCCGAGGAAGTTCATAGCGTTGCCTACCAAATCTGTTGCCGTATCTCCCACGGATTGGCGCATTTGGTCCATCTGCGCGACGATGCCGCGCTCGGCCAAATAGCGCTCAATGTCGTCTGCGGCGTTGTTCGACGGTGCAGCATGTGCACTGGCGACGCAGCAGAGAATGAGGAGGGTACGTTTCAACATAACCAACAATTCTAACGGGTTTATCTACTAAAAATGATCAAATGACTCACGTAAGTCGTTGATTTAACTAGGGTTAATCCTTAAGTAAACGGTATTGACAGGTGTCAGATTCAGCATCGTCGATACTTGGTGCTTTACACACACCTATTTGTATTGCGTATGTTGCTCGACGACCAAGAATCCCAACTCGTGCTGGTGGACTACCAAGCGCGCCTGATGCCCGCCATTTTTGAAGCCGATTTGGTCATGGCCAACGCCATGCGTTTGGCGCAAGCCGCGCATTGGATGGAAGTGCCGACCTATGGCACTGAGCAAAATCCTGACAAGTTAGGACAAAACCAAGCCGAGTTGCGCGCCTTGTGCCGCCGCACCATTCCCAAGATGAGCTTCAGCGCTTGTCCAGATGGTTTGAGCGAACTGTTGCGGCCCGCAGCACGTGCTCCCGCAGGCAACGCCCGCAGCTTGCCCAAGCATTTGCAAAAAGCAGTGCCGCAAGAGCCCACGCGGCAAAGCATCGTCATTGCAGGCTGCGAGGCGCATATCTGCTTGCTACAAACCGCCTTGGATTTGCTGGAAGAGGAATACTCAGTTTGGGTCGTGACCGATGCTTGCGGTTCACGTACCGAGCGCAACCGCGATGCCGCGTTTGACCGCTTGGCTGGTGCAGGCGCTGAGCTGGTGACGACTGAGATGGTGCTGTTTGAATGGCTGCGCACGGCAGAGGCCGATCCGTTCAAAGAAATTCAGGCGCTGGTCAAGTAAACCTGCAAAAAATTTTCGGGGAAGGGTATTTACCCAGCCGAAAAGTCAGCTTGTTGCAAGTCCGTCCTTCTCATAATTATGAATTCAGTACAGATTCGTTTTTAGGAGAGATAGATGGTTGCGTACGCAGATTTTCACCGCCGTTCCATTGAGGACCGCGACGCTTTTTGGTCTGAGCAGGCCAAATTGGTCGATTGGGAAACACCTCCACAACAAATCTGCGATTACAACAACCCTCCTTTTGCCAAGTGGTTCGTGGGTGGCAAAACCAACCTCTGCCACAACGCTGTAGACCGTCATCTCAAAGACCGCGCTGACCAAGCTGCGTTGATCTTCGTTTCAACAGAAACAAACCAAGAACACACCTATACCTACCGCGACTTGCACGCTGAAGTGCAACGCATGGCTGCGATTTTGAAAGACTTGGGCGTCACCAAAGGCGACCGCGTCTTGATCTACATGCCCATGATTGCCGAAGCAGCATTCGCGATGTTGGCTTGTACCCGTTTGGGCGCGATCCACTCGGTGGTCTTCGGTGGTTTTGCGTCTCACTCGTTGGCCACACGCATTGAAGATGCGTCACCCAAAGTCATCATCAGCGCCGACGCAGGTTCACGCGGTGGCAAAGGCGTGCCTTACAAACCATTGCTCGACGAAGCCATCAAGCTGTCTGCACACAAGCCTGCCAACGTCATCATGGTGGACCGCAAATTGGCCGCTTTCACGCCTGTGGCTGGTCGCGATGTGGACTACGCCACCGAGCGCGCCAAGCACATGGACACGGTAGTGGCTTGCGAGTGGGTCGAGTCCACTCACCCCAGCTACACCTTGTACACGTCGGGCACCACGGGTAAGCCTAAAGGCGTGCAACGCGACACCGGTGGCTACACCGTGGCTTTGGCTTCCAGCATCCCCAATATCTACCAAGGCAAGCCAGGCGGTACCTTCTTCTGTACCAGCGACATCGGTTGGGTGGTTGGCCACAGCTACATCATCTACGGCCCTCTGATTGGCGGCATGGCCACCATCATGTATGAAGGCCTGCCCATCCGTCCAGACGGCGGTATCTGGTGGAGTTTGGTTGAGAAATACAAAGTCAATGTCATGTTCAGCGCGCCCACGGCCATCCGTGTGCTGAAAAAGCAAGACCCCGCTTTGTTGACCAAGTACGACTTGTCCAGCTTGCAAGCCTTGTTCTTGGCGGGCGAACCGCTCGACGAGCCAACCGCCAAGTGGATTTCAGAAGGTCTGAATGGCAAAGCCATCATTGACAACTACTGGCAAACCGAAACCGGCTGGCCAATCTTGACCATCTGTAACGGTGTGGAGAAAGCACCTAGTAAGTTCGGTTCACCTGGCAAGGCGGTGTATGGCTACAACGTCAAGTTGGTCGACGATCAAACCGGCGAAGAGCTCACAGGCGCTAACCAAAAAGGTGTGTTGACCATCGAAGGCCCACTGCCTCCCGGCAACTTGCAAACCATTTGGGGCGACGACAACCGCTTCGTCAACACCTACTGGAAGACTGTACCGAATAAGCTCGTTTACAGCACCTTCGACTGGGCTGTGCGTGACGAAGACGGCTACTACTTCATCTTGGGCCGTACTGACGACGTGATCAACGTTGCGGGTCACCGCTTGGGCACTCGCGAAATTGAAGAAAGCATCTCTAGCCACCCCAACATCGCCGAAGTGGCGGTGGTCGGTGTGGCCGATCAGCTCAAAGGCCAGGTGGCCATGGCGTTTGCCATCGCCAAAGACACGTCGGGCTTGACCGACGATGCGGCTCGTAAAGCCTTGGAAGCTGAAGTCATGAAGGTGGTGGACAACCAGCTTGGTGCTGTGGCTCGTCCATCTCGCGTGATCTTTGTGACCGCTTTGCCTAAGACACGCAGCGGCAAATTGCTGCGCCGTGCCATCCAAGCTGTTTGCGAGAAGCGTGATCCCGGTGACTTGACCACGATCGACGATCCAACCGCATTGCAACAAATCAAAGACCAAATCGTTTGATTTGGCCCGCACGGCTAGGGTTTCGGTGGCACAATCCTGGATGCACTAGGTCAATCCTGATCACAGTCGCATCCGCTATCCGGTCCAGCCGTGTCGTGGAGGTTTTTTTCCAACCAACTAATGTTTCCTGCAGGGAAACGGAGGTCAGCGCAAATGAGTGAGACAACCGTCTATCAAGCCTATTCAGGCAATACCCATCTCTTCGGGGGCAACACCCCTTACGTCGAAGAGATGTACGAAAACTATTTAGCCAATCCTGGTAGCGTGCCCGACTCGTGGCGCGAGTACTTCGATGCGCTGTCGCATGTGCCCGCAGTCGATGGCTCGAACGCCAAAGACGTGCCTCACTTGCCCGTCATCAATGCCTTTGCTGAACGCGCCAAAGCTGGCGGTACCAAAGTCGTCATGGCCAGCGAAAACGCCGAAATGGGCCGCAAGCGCACTGCTGTGCAGCAGCTCATCGCCGCTTACCGCAACGTGGGCCAACGCTGGGCTGACCTCGATCCACTTAAGCGCACTGAACGTCCCAATATTCCTGACCTCGATCCCGCTTTCTACGGCTTCACCGATGCCGATCAAGAAACCGTGTTCGATACCAGCAACACATTCTTCGGCAAGAACACCATGTCCTTGCGCGAATTGCTCAACGCTTTGCGTGAAACCTACTGCGGCACTTTGGGCGCAGAGTTCATGTACACCTCCGAAATGGGTGAAAAGCGTTGGTGGCAAGAGAAGTTGGAAAGCATTCGCAGCAAACCCAACTTCAACTCAGACCAAAAGAAAACCATCCTCGAGAACTTGACCGCCGCTGAAGGTTTGGAGCGTTACCTCCACACCAAATACGTGGGCCAAAAGCGCTTCTCACTTGAAGGTGGCGAAAGCTTCATCGCCGCGATGGACGAACTGATCCAGCAAGCTGGTATCAAAGGCGTGCAAGAAGTGGTAATCGGTATGGCCCACCGTGGCCGTTTGAACGTGCTGGTCAACACCATGCGCAAACTGCCTTCAGATTTGTTTGCAGAATTTGATCACACAGCGCCCGAAGAGCTGCCAGCCGGTGACGTGAAATACCACCAAGGTTTCAGCTCTGACGTGTCCACCAAAGGCGGCCCTGTGCACTTGTCTTTGGCGTTCAATCCGTCACACTTGGAAATCGTCAACCCTGTCGTCGAAGGTTCCGTGCGCGCACGTATGGACCGCCGCGATGACCCAACAGGTAGCCAAGTCTTGCCCGTGTTGGTCCACGGTGACTCTGCTTTCGGCGGCCAAGGCGTGAACCAAGAAACTTTGTGTTTGGCCCAAACCCGTGGTTACACCACTGGCGGCACCGTGCACATCATCGTGAACAACCAAATCGGCTTCACCACCTCTGACCCACGCGACATGCGCTCAAGCGTGTTCTGTACCGACATCGTCAAGATGGTCGAGGCACCCGTGTTGCACGTCAATGGTGATGATCCAGAAGCTGTTGTGTTGGCCACCCAGTTGGCCCTCGAGTACCGCATGACCTTCCGCAAGGACGTGGTGTTGGACATCGTGTGTTTCCGTAAACTCGGCCACAACGAGCAAGACACACCAGCGCTGACTCAGCCGCTGATGTACAAAAAAATCGCCGCCCACCCTGGCACCCGCAAGCTGTTCGCCGACAAGTTGGCCACACAAGGCTTGGGCGACACATTGGGCGACGACATGGCCAAGGCTTACCGCGCCGCTTTGGATGCAGGCAAGCACGTCGGCGATGTGGTGTTGAGCAACTTCAAAACCAAGTTCACGGTGGACTGGTCACCCTTCATGGGCAAGAAGTGGACTGATGCTGCTGACACAGCCATTCCAATGGCTGAGTGGAAGCGTTTGGCTGAGAAGATCACCACCATCCCTGAATCTGTCACGCCTCACCAGTTGGTGAAAAAGGTGTACGACGACCGCGCAGCCATGGGCCGTGGTGACGTCAACGTCGACTGGGGCATGGGCGAGCACATGGCTTTCGCATCCTTGGTGGCCAGCGGCTACCCTGTGCGTTTGTCAGGTGAAGATTGCGGCCGTGGCACGTTCACACACCGCCACGCTGTGATTCACGATCAAAAGCGTGAAAAGTGGGACACAGGCACTTACGTTGCTCTGCAACACGTGACTGAAAACCAAGCCCCATTCACCGTGATCGACTCGATCTTGTCTGAAGAAGCTGTACTCGGCTTTGAATATGGCTATGCCTCTAACGATCCCAACACTTTGGTGATTTGGGAAGCCCAGTTCGGCGACTTCGCCAACGGTGCTCAAGTGGTGATCGACCAGTTCATCGCCTCTGGCGAAGTGAAGTGGGGCCGTGTGAACGGCTTGACCGTCATGTTGCCTCACGGCTACGAAGGCCAAGGCCCAGAGCACAGCTCTGCACGCCTCGAGCGCTTCATGCAATTGGCTGCTGACACCAACATGCAGATCGTGCAGCCCACCACGGCCAGCCAGATCTTCCACGTGTTGCGTCGTCAAATGGTGCGCGACTTGCGCAAACCTTTGATCATCTTCACACCCAAGTCCTTGCTGCGTAACAAAGACGCAACATCGCCTGTGTCTGAATTCACCAAGGGTTCGTTCCAAACCATCATTCCTGAAAACAAAGCGCTCAAGGCTGACAAAGTCAAACGCGTGTTGGTGTGTTCAGGCAAGGTGTACTACGACTTGGTCAAGAAGCGTGAAGAGTTGGGTGCTGACGACGTCGCTATCTTGCGCGCCGAACAGCTCTACCCATTCCCACACAAAGCTTTCGCGGCTGAACTCAAGAAGTACCCCAACGCCACTGAATTGGTGTGGACGCAAGACGAGCCACAAAACCAAGGCGCATGGTTCTTCGTGCAGCACTACATCCACGAAAACATGTTGCCCGGCCAAAAGCTCGGCTACTCTGGCCGCGCCGCTTCTGCGTCGCCTGCCGTGGGTTACTCACACTTGCACCAAGAGCAACAAAAGTCGCTCGTCGAAGGTGCCTTCGCCAAGCTCAAAGGCTTTGTGCTGACCAAATAAATCGTTGAAACGAACACTCAAATAAAGAGAGATAAACATGGCAATCATCGAAGTAAAAGTTCCACAGCTGTCTGAATCCGTGGCCGAAGCCACCATGCTGCAATGGAAAAAGAAAGTGGGAGAGTCAGTCGCTGCTGACGAAATCTTGATCGACATCGAGACCGACAAAGTTGTGCTCGAAGTGCCTGCACCTGCTGCTGGCGTGTTGTGCGAAATTGTGGTCGCCGATGGCGGCACCGTGGCTGCTGAGCAGCTCATCGCCCGCATCGACACCGATGGCAAAGTGGGCGCTGTCGCAGCCCCCGCCGCAGCTGCACCTGCCGCCGCACCAGCCGCTGCTGCTCCTGCAGCCGCCGCAGCAGCTTCTGCCAGCAAAGCTGGCGTAGCAATGCCAGCAGCTGCCAAGCTGATGGCAGACAACCACTTGGCCGCTGGCTCAGTGACTGGCACTGGCAAAGACGGCCGCGTCACCAAAGGTGATGTGTTGTCTGCTGTGGCCGGTGGCGTGCAGTCAACTGCTGCTGTGATTCCTACAGGCGCACCTACCAAAGTGTTGGCACAAGTGGCCGCACCTTCTGTGGCCTTGGGTGACCGTCCAGAGCAACGCGTGCCTATGACACGTCTGCGTGCTCGCGTGGCTGAGCGTTTGTTGCAATCCCAATCGACCAATGCCATCCTGACAACCTTCAACGAAATCAACATGGCTCCGGTCATGGATATGCGTAAGCGCATGCAAGACAAGTTCGAAAAAGAACACGGTTGCAAGTTGGGCTTCATGAGCTTCTTCGTCAAAGCGGCAGTGCACGCCTTGAAGAAATTCCCAGTGTTGAACGCTTCTGTGGACGGCAACGACATCGTCTACCACGGCTACTTCGACATCGGTATCGCTGTGGGTTCACCACGCGGTTTGGTGGTGCCAATTCTGCGCAACGCTGACCAAATGAGCTTTGCAGAAATCGAGAAGAAGATTGCTGAATTCGGCGTGAAAGCCCGTGACGGTAAGTTGGGCATCGAAGAGATGACTGGCGGTACCTTCTCTATCTCTAACGGCGGCACCTTCGGCTCCATGATGTCGACTCCGATCATCAACCCACCACAGTCAGCGATTCTTGGCGTGCACGCGACCAAAGACCGCGCTATGGTGGAAAACGGCCAAGTGGTGGTTCGCCCAATGAACTACTTCGCGATGTCTTACGACCACCGCATCATTGACGGCCGCGAAGCTGTCTTGGGCTTGGTGGCGATGAAAGAAGCGCTGGAAGATCCAGCTCGCTTGTTGTTTGATATCTGATCACCCCCGTTTACGGCGCACTGCGTGTCGCCGAATCCCCCCTAAAGGGGGCCAACCCTGCGGCCTGGCAAAGCCAGTTCCGTGGGTTGCTAAATAAATTAAAGGATTCATATGTCTAAACAATTCGACGTCGTCGTCATTGGTGGTGGCCCAGGCGGCTACATCGCAGCGATTCGTGCTGCACAACTCGGTTTCCAAGTCGCTTGTATCGACGAGTGGAAAAACGCAGCCGGTGGCCCAGCCCCTGGCGGCACCTGTACCAACGTGGGTTGCATTCCATCTAAAGCTTTGCTGCAGTCCAGCGAACACTTTGAGCATGCCAACCATCACTTCGCAGAGCACGGCATCACTGCCAAGGACGTGAAGATGGACGTGGCCAAGATGATTGCCCGCAAGGACAACGTTGTGAAGCAAAACAACGACGGCATCTTGTACCTGTTCAAGAAAAACAAGGTCACGTTCTTTCACGGTCGCGGCAGCTTTGCTGGCAAGGCTGAGGGCGGCTACACCATCAACGTGGCTGGCAAAACCGAAGAGGCCATCACGGCCAAGCAAGTCATCATCGCCACAGGCTCGAACGCCCGTGCGTTGCCAGGCACACCGTTTGACGAAGTCAACGTGTTGTCCAACGACGGCGCTTTGCGTGTGGGCGCAGTGCCTAAGAAGCTTGCCTTGATCGGTTCAGGCGTGATCGGTTTGGAGATGGGCTCTGTATGGCGTCGTCTCGGCGCTGACGTGACCATCCTCGAAGGTCTACCTACATTCCTAGGCGCTGTGGACGAACAAATCGCCAAAGAAGCCAAGAAAGCATTCGACAAGCAAGGCTTGAAGATCGAACTCGGCGTGAAAGTCGGCGAGATCGTCAACGGCAAGAAAGGCGTCACCGTCAACTACACCAACGCCAAAGGCGAAGCCATCGTGTTGGACGCTGACAAGCTCATCGTCTCTATCGGTCGCGTGCCTAACACCATCGGTTTGAACGCCGAAGCCATTGGCTTGGCAGTAGACGAGCGCGGTGCGATTGTTGTGGACGGTGATTGTAAAACCAACGTTCCTGGCGTTTGGGCGGTGGGCGACGTGGTGCGTGGCCCCATGCTCGCGCACAAAGCCGAAGAAGAAGGCGTTGCCGTGGCCGAGCGCATCGCTGGCCAACACGGTCATGTCAACTTCAACACCATCCCTTGGGTCATCTACACCAGCCCCGAAATCGCATGGGTGGGCCGCACAGAGCAGCAACTCAAGGCCGACGGCGTGGCGTACAAGGCTGGCACATTTCCGTTCCTCGCGAACGGCCGTGCACGCGCTTTGGGCGACACCACGGGTATGGTCAAATTTTTGGCTGATGCCACGACCGACGAAATCTTGGGCGTGCACATGGTGGGCCCACAGGTGTCAGAGTTGATCTCTGAAGCTGTGGTGGCGATGGAATTCAAGGCTTCTGCTGAAGACATCGCACGCATTTGTCATGCTCACCCATCGTTGAGCGAAGCCACCAAAGAAGCAGCTTTGGCTGTGGACAAACGCACGTTGAACTTCTAATCAAATTCAACCGCTTTGCGTCTAAAAAGCCCGCTGGCAACAGCGGGCTTTTTTCATGGGCAAGGCACAATAGAGCCCTATGTCAGCCAATCAACCTGTTCACCAAAACTACCTCAAAGAACTCGAAATTCGAGGCTTTCAAAGCGACCCTGCGCAGCTCCGAGCGATTGATGCGCTGGAGCGTTGCGCCAGCGAGTGGGCCGCTTACAAAGAGAAGCGATCCAACGCGTTGAAGAAGATGGTCAACCGTCCCGCTATTCCGCGCGGCGTGTACATGTTTGGCGGGGTGGGGCGCGGCAAAAGCTTTTTGATGGATTGCTTTTTCGAAGCGGTGCCGATCAAGCGCAAGACACGTTTGCATTTTCATGAGTTCATGCGTGAGGTGCACCGCGAGCTGCGTGAGTTACAAGGCACGGTCAATCCACTGGATGTGTTGGGCAAACAAATGTCCAAGCGCTATAAGCTGATTTGCTTTGACGAATTTCATGTGGCAGATATCACCGACGCGATGATCTTGCATCGTTTGCTCGATGCCTTGTTTGACAACGGTGTGGGCTTTGTGACCACCTCTAACTTCAAGCCGGATGATTTGTACCCAGGCGGCATGCACCGCGACCGCATCATGCCTGCCATTGCTTTGTTGAACAAAGAGCTTGAAGTGATTAATGTGGACAACGGTACCGATTACCGACGTCGCACGCTGGAGCAGGTCGAGTTGTATTTGCGTCCCTTGGGTGAGAAGGCTGACGCGGCGATGACCGATGCCTTCAATCGTTTGGCCGAATGCCAAGACGAAGACCCGGTGTTGCACATTGAGGCACGCCAAATCAAAGCCCGTCGTCGCGCTGGCGGTGTGGTGTGGTTTGACTTCAAAGACTTGTGCGGTGGCCCCCGTTCCCAAAACGACTACTTAGAAATTGCCAGCCAATTTCATACGGTGCTGCTCAGCGATGTGCCGCTAATGCCAGTGAACAAAGCGGCCGAGGCTCGCCGCTTCACATGGCTGGTGGATGTGCTCTACGACCGACGCGTCAAGCTCATGTTGTCAGCCGCAGTGCCACCTGAAGAGTTGTACACCGAAGGCCCGATGTCGCATGAGTTTCCACGCACGGTGTCGCGTTTGAACGAGATGCAATCGGCCGAGTTTTTGGCTCTAGAGCGTCGCACAGTGGATACGGGTTTGACATGAAAAAATACCTGATTGCTTTGACTTTGATGTTGTGTACCGTCGCGTGGTGCGAAGAAATCGCAGCGGGTGCTCACGCTGATTTCCCTAGCGAGATTGAACGCAGTGCTGAGCGAACGAGATTAACAATCGCACGTCAACAGCTTGAAGATCAGTACAAAAAAGAGATCAAACAGTGTTATCAAAATTTTGATGTCACGAGCTGTCGCACCCAGGCTCGGGATCGTCGCATCGAATTAAACACGGCTTTGCGTCAGCAAGAACTTAGGTTTAATGCGCAAGAACGTTTGATTCATGCCGAGGAAACTCGACGCAGCATTGCTGAGCGCAACAGTGAGGCAACTATGAAGGAAGCTGAAGCGCAACGTGCCGCATCGATTTCCGCATCGAAAGATCGCGCTGATGCGAATGCTCAAAAACAAATAGATCATGCGCTTCAAGGGACCAAACGTGGAGAGTATGAGCAAAGACAACGAGAGGCATCGCAGCACAAAGTTGACTTAGAGAAAAAACTGCGGGAACGTAACAAAGAGCCTGCAGCTCCACTGCCTGTTCCCGGCAAATGACACATCCCTTGCGTGATTTGGTAGCGGAAGCCTTTGCACCTTTGGGCGTATTGGCTCGCGCCACCGATCACTTTAGTCCCCGTCAGGGCCAAACCGACATGGCGCTGGCTGTTGCCGATGTGGTGGCGCATGGCGGCAGTTTGGTCGTGGAGGCGGGTACCGGTGTGGGTAAGACCTTTGCCTATCTGGTGCCCGCATTGCTCAGCGGTGAGCGTGTGTTGCTGTCCACGGCCACCAAGGCTTTGCAAGACCAATTGTTTGCACGTGACTTGCCTCGCTTGGTGCAGGCACTGAACTTGCCAATTCGCTTGGCCTTGCTCAAAGGGCGCTCAAGCTACTTATGCACGCACCGAATGGAGATGGCGCGACGTGACACGCAAATTCCTGACCGTCATACCGTGCATTTGTTGTCGCGTGTGGAAACTTGGTCGCTCAGTACACGTACGGGCGATTTGGCGGAGCTGCCGGGTTTGGATGAACGGTCGCCTCTGATCCCGCTCATCACATCGAACCGAGAAAACTGTCTGGGCTCGCAATGTCCTAAGTTCAAAACCTGTCACGTCAATGCTGCCCGTCGTGATGCGCTAGGCGCAGATGTGGTGGTCATCAACCACCATTTGTTTTTTGCCGATATGGCTGTGCGCGAAACGGGGATGGCCGAGTTACTGCCCAGCGTGCGTGTGGTGATTTTTGATGAGGCGCATCAGCTCAATGAAGTGGGTGTGAATTTCTTAGGGCATCAACTCGGCACAGCGCAGTTGCTAGATGTGACACGCGACATGCTGGCTACAGGCTTGCAACTGGCACGTGGTTTGGCTGATTGGCAAGGTGTGTGTGCTGGCCTTGAGCGAGCCGCGCGCGAGTTGCGTTTGATGGGCGGCAAGCGCCACAGTGCCGTGAAATTGCGTTGGACAGAACGAGCGCCAGATGAGATGCATGCGGGTGCTTGGGAGCAGTCACTGCAAGATGTTGGTTCTGCCTGTGTGCACGCGCTTCAAGCCCTAGACACAGTCAGCGAAATTGCTCCCGACTTCATGCGTTTGCATGACCGTGTGGCAGAAGTAGCCAAACGCGTGGATGCTTTCTTGAACCCTTGCGCACCAGATGCGGTGCGTTGGGTCGATATCAGCGCCTCGCAAATGCGTTTGATGGAAGCGCCTTTAGACATTGCCGAAACCGTGCGCGAGCGTTTGATGAAGCAGTCTTCTGTAATGGCCGCAGATGAAGCTGATCAAGAACCACCGCCTTGGCTAGATGAGCCATTGTTTGACCAAACTGCTGCCGCATATGACGAAGCTGGCGATATGGCCTTTGATGCACAGGATCACGACGCAGAAGCGTCAGCCTTCGACAGTGCCTATCCTATGCGCCCCGTTGAAGACACGCGTCCACGTGCTTGGGTGTTTACCTCGGCAACGTTGGGTGATGACCCGCGCTTGCGCTGGTTCACTGAACCTTGCGGTTTAGAGTCTGCCACTGTCTTGCGTGTGAGTAGCCCGTTTGATTACCCCGCACAAGCCTCGTTGTATGTGCCCCGCGACATCGTGCGCCCCAATGACCCCGCACACAGCGCTCAAGTGGCGAGCCTTGCCTGTGCTGCTGTGCGCCGCCTCGGTGGTCGCACCTTGGTGCTCACCACGACGTTACGCGCTTTGCGTGCGATTGGCGATATGATGAAGCAACAGCTCGAAGGCTCTGGCATTGAAGTGTTGGTTCAAGGCGAATGGCCCAAGCGTCATTTGATGGAGCGTTTCCGTGATGGCGCCAAAGTGGGTGAGAGCGGTTGCGTGTTGGTGGCCTCGGCCACGTTTTGGGAAGGCTTTGATGTGCCGGGTGACGCGCTGCAGTTGGTCATTATCGACAAACTGCCTTTTCCTCCACCCAATGATCCACTGGTTGAGGCCCGTAGCAAACGATTAGAGTCACAAGGTCGTAGCCCGTTCAACGATTACTTTGTGCCTGAAGCTGTGGTGGCTTTGAAGCAAGGGGCGGGACGTTTGATTCGCACAGAATCAGACCAAGGCGTATTGGTGTTGTGTGATAACCGTTTGGTCACCACTGGCTATGGTCGTCGTTTGATTGCAGCTTTACCACCTATGCATCAGCTACAAACTTCCGATGCTTTGGTTCAGTCGTTAGATGCGCTGAATCAAAGCTTTATTTCCAAAGCTGCCACCACGACTTTTTAGTGGCTGCACGCTCTGGGTATAGAAAGGGTGTGTCTGGATACGATTTTTCTAATACACGCTTGGTATCGTCACGCAGTTGAATCAATCCCAACTTGTCGTACGACTGATACATGACAAACAAAGCCTCTTCTACGGCCGGCACATCACGGTATTCCTGCACGGTTGTTTGCGCGCGGTTGATAGCAGCTACGTAAGCGCCTCGTTGGTAGTAAAACTTTGCCACATGCACATCAGATCGAGCGAGCGAGTTTTTGATGAACGCCATGCGCAGGCGCGCATCTTCTGAATACTTGGAGCTGGGGAAGCGAATCACTAACTCGCGAAAGGCTTCAAAAGATTCTTTGGCTTGCTTGGGATCGCGCTCCGCCAAATCCTGTTCAGCAACCGACGACATCAAGCCCAAGTTATCGTTGAAGTTGACCAGACCTTTGAGGTACAGCGCATAGTCCAGCGCTGGACTAGCGGGGTGCAACTTGATGAATCGGTCTAGAGTGGCGACAGCTTGTACGGGTTCGTTGGTTTTGTATTGCGCCCAAGCCTTGTCGAGTTGCGCTTGCTGTGCCAAGGCGGTGCCTGCCGCACGGCCTTCCAGTTTCTCATACATGCCGATGGCTTTGTCGTAACCACCTGCTGCCATCTCTTCTTTGGCTTCGCTGTAAAGCTTGTCGTTGCTCCAATCTTTGGTCGGATCGTAGTTGCTGTCCGCGCATCCTGTGAAAAGAATAGCAGTGGTCAGGCCAATGGCCGTCCACACAGTCGATAATTTGAGTCGTAACACCACAGGTCAACCTCTTGAAGCAAAGTAAATCCATTCTATCGGCTCAGCCACCATCCCCTACGCCCGTTCTGGAGGATGTTTTGCTTGATGAGCATGTCGACCTCATCGACGGGCCTGAAGTGGAAACGCGCGAACTATCTATTCCCACTGATTTGCATGGCGAGCGCCTAGACCGTGCTTTGGCCGTGTTGCTGCCTGAGTTCTCGCGTAGCTTCTCTCAACAGTTGCTCAGCGAAGGCTGCGTGAGCTGCGTGTTGCCCACCTCCCGCGTGATGACCAAGGCCTCTGCCAAAGTGCGCATGGGTGAGCGTTACCAGCTCATTTTGAAGCCCACGCCGCAAAGTCAAGCCTTTAAGCCAGAAGACATCCCGCTGGATGTGATTTACGAAGACGAAGACTTGCGCGTGCTGTTCAAGCCCGCAGGCTTGGTGGTGCATCCTGCGCCCGGTAACTGGAGCGGCACCTTGCTCAATGGTTTACTGGCCTTGGACCCACAAGCGGTGATGCTGCCACGTGCAGGCATCGTGCACCGTCTAGATAAAGACACGAGTGGCTTGATGATCGTGGCGCGCACGCGTCGCGCCATGGACGCCTTGGTTGCCATGATTGCCGAGCGTGAAGTGCATCGCGAATATCTGGCCGTGGCCTACCGTAAATGGAGCGGCACACCTGTGCGCGACATCGTGGCCGCCATTGGTCGCGATTACCGCAACCGCTTGCGCATGGCCGTGGTTGATTTGGAGCGCTTGCCAGGCAAAGAAGCTCACACCACCTTTGAGTGTTTGAGCAGTCAAGAAGAGGCTTGTTTGGTGCAATGTACTTTGCACACAGGGCGCACACATCAAATCCGTGTGCACATGGCGCACTTTGGACATCCTTTGGTGGGCGACTCGCTCTATGCCGGTCCCATGACCTTGGGCATCGACCGCCAAGCTTTGCATGCGTTTCGCTTGAGCTTTGACCATCCCATCACAGGTGAGCCGCTGAAATTTGAAGCGCCGTTGCCGGACGATATGGTCAATTTGCTGGCTGGTTTGGGCCTCAAGCGCCCCGAATCTGCCTAAAAGCAGCCTCCGTTACAATATGGGCTCACGCTTGTGAAAGCGGTGAGCCCTTTGGCTCTGACTCGTGTGATGCCCCGCATCACCCTTACCGCCTCGAGATGAATTTTCGTAGGCCTTTTCCTCGACCCTTGACCCGGAACTCTCACGATGAACACCGTGGATGCCAAGCGCGTACTAGAGACCGCCCTGATTTGTTCTCACCAGCCCATTCAGATTCGCGATTTGCGCGTGCTGTTTGCTGACGCCTTGGGAGCAGACACCATTCGTACTTTGCTGGAAGAAATGCAGCTTGATTGGGCGCAGCGCGGCGTAGAGCTGGTGCAAGTGGCCACCGGTTGGCGCTTTCAAAGCCGCCCAGAAATGCGCGAGTTTTTGGACCTGTTGAATCCTGAGAAACCGCCTAAATACTCTCGTGCTGTGATGGAAACACTCGCCATCATTGCCTATCGCCAGCCCGTGACCCGTGGTGACATGGAAGACATCCGTGGCGTGACCGTGAACTCACTCGTTATCAAACAACTCGAAGACCGTGGTTGGGTGGAAGTCATTGGTCACCGCGAAACCGTGGGCCGTCCATCTTTGTACGCCACCACTCGACAGTTTTTGGACGACTTAGGCTTGGCTTCACTCGACCAACTGCCCGTGTTTGACAGCGCCCAAGCGCAAGCCAACGCGTTTGCTCGTTTGGGCGAAGACGATCCATCGCTGCAGATGAACATGGCCCTTGAGCCTGCTGATCCGACCGAAGTCGCAACGCCAGCCGAAGGCGACGCGGTGGCTGAATTGGCTGTACAAGCCTCCACTGCACTCAGCGAAGAAGCCCCCATTTTTGAACTTTCCTCACCCAGAGACCCCGCCCCAACCGGCGACGATACGCATGAACACTAAACACCACGACCTGGGTGGCAAGCCAACCGAATCACACGACGAATTTTTGGATGACGACGACACGGCGTTTGACTTTGACGATGTCGTCTCTGGTGAGTTTGATGCCGAGCTGATCCGCGCTGAAGCTGCGCCTGAAAAGCGCGTGCTCTTGCCTCAGCCCGAATCTCCAAAATTGCACAAAGTTTTGGCCCAATCGGGCTTGGGCTCACGCATCGAGATGGAGCGCTTGATTGCCGAAGGCCATGTGGCTGTGAATAACGAAGTGGCCCACACAGGCCAACGCGTGCAATTTGGTGACCAAATCAAGGTCAACGGCCGTCAGCTCAAGGTGCGCATTGCGCCACCGCCACCGCGCGTGATCGCGTATCACAAGCCTGCGGGCGAAGTGGTGACCACTGACGATCCACAAAACCGCCCCACGGTGTTCCGCCGTTTGCCGCGCCTGTACCAAGGCAAATGGCAGTCTGTGGGCCGATTGGACTTGAACACCGAAGGCTTGTTGTTGTTCACTAGCTCAGGCGAATTGGCCAACCAGCTGATGCACCCACGCTTTGGTTTGCAACGCGAATACGCGGTGCGCTCCCTAGGCAAACTAAGTAAAGACCAAAAAGAACAACTCATCACCGGCATTCAGCTTGACGATGGTCCAGCCCAATTTGGCTCGATCGAAGAGGGCGGCGGCGAAGGCTCTAACTGCTGGTATCGCGTGACCATTTCTGAAGGCCGCAACCGCGAAGTGCGTCGCATGTTTGAAGCGGTCGGCCACGCCGTGAGTCGCTTGATTCGTATCCGTTACGGCGCTATGGTGTTGCCGCGCGGTTTGAAGCGCGGCGCTTTTGTGGAGCTGGGCGAGCGCGATATTCGTGCTCTGATGGAAGCCGCAGGTGCTGAAGCACCGATGCAAAGCGGTCCTTCACGCCATGACCGCAGCGAGCGCGCCAACAGCCGCCGCCGTGGCAACAGCGTGGGCCCACGTCCCTCTATGCCGCGTGCGGCAGAAGAACGTAGCGGGCCAGAGCGATTGGTGCGCACCGAGCGTCGCCGTGGTGGCAAAGCCCCCGAGCGTGCGCCTCAACCCGATCCAATGCAAACCTCCGTGGGCTACATCGGTGCTGACAGTTACGCCGAGGAGCGTCAACGCAAAAAAGACGGTCAAAAAGCCTTCAAAGCTGGTTTGGTCGGTGGTCCACGCCCCTCTAGCAGTGCACCGCGCCGAGGCGGCTCTGCAGGTGGCGGTTTTGGCGGCGGACGCTCAGGTGGCGGTAATCGCGGCCAAGGTGGCCGAGGCGGCCGATAAATCACAGCGAAGATGCACCAAAAAGGCTTGTTCGTTCAAGGGAAATCCCTTGAAACGGTTAAAATAGCAGGCTAAGCGCATCGCGCATAAAAAGTTTCAATCACAGTCAATACAGGGAAAATCCAAATGACCGAACGTACTCTCTCCATCATCAAGCCAGACGCAGTTGCTAAGAACGTCATCGGCCAAATCTACGCGCGCTTCGAAGCTGCTGGCTTGAAAGTTGTGGCCGCTCGCATGGCTCACCTGTCACGCGGCGAAGCCGAACAGTTCTACGCTGTGCACAAAGCACGTCCTTTCTTCAAAGATTTGGTTGACTTCATGGTTTCTGGCCCTGTCATGATCCAAGTGCTCGAAGGCGAAGGCGCAATTCTGAAAAACCGCGACTTGATGGGTGCTACCAACCCTAAAGAAGCCTCTGCTGGCACTATCCGCGCTGACTTCGCTGACAGCATCGATGCCAACGCTGTGCACGGTTCTGACGGCCCAGAGACAGCAGCTGCTGAAATCAGCTTCTTCTTCGCTGGCATGAACGTTTACGGTCACTAAAAGCCAATCGACGCGGTGGGCAACCACTGCGTTGGCGAATAAAAATGACGGCCAACCTGCTTGATTTTGATCTCGACGGTTTGGCCGTTTTTTGTGAGCGCTTGGGCGAGAAACGCTTTCGCGCGACACAACTGTTTCGGTGGATCCACCAAAAAGGCGCACAAGACTTTGACCAGATGTCTGATCTCGCCAAGTCGCTGCGCGAAAAGCTGAAAACCTGCGCACAGGTTCAGCCACTGACTCCCATTTCCAGACACGACTCCGCCGACGGCACCATCAAATGGCTGTTCGACGTGGGAGACGGCAACGCCGTCGAAACCGTGTTTATTCCCGAAGACGACCGAGGTACTTTGTGCGTGTCGTCGCAAGCGGGTTGCGCTGTGGGCTGCCGTTTTTGCTCTACGGGCCATCAAGGTTTTAGCCGCAACCTCACCACAGGCGAAATTTTGTCGCAGCTGTGGTTTGCCGAGCACACGCTGCGTAAACAGTTCAACACGACTGAGCGCGTCATCTCCAACGTGGTGATGATGGGCATGGGCGAGCCGCTGCAAAACTACAGCGCCTTGGTGCCAGCTTTACGCTCGATGTTGGACGACCATGGCTATGGTTTGTCACGCCGTCGTGTCACGGTGTCTACATCCGGTGTGGTGCCGATGATGGACCGCTTAGGTTTAGATGCACCAGTCGCATTGGCGGTGTCGCTGCATGCGCCAACAGACGCCTTGCGCGACAACTTGGTCCCGCTCAACCGTAAGTACCCCTTGCATGAATTGATGGACGCCTGCCGCCGCTATTTGGCGCATGCGCCGCGAGACTTCATCACCTTTGAATATTGCATGTTGGATGGTGTGAATGACCAACCCGAACACGCGCAAGCCTTGATCGATTTGGTCAAGCCCAAGCGCGGTTTGGGTGAGGGCGTGCCTTGCAAGTTCAACCTGATTCCATTCAACCCGTTTCCTGCGTCAGGCCTCACGCGCTCGAGCGCGGCGACGGTCAAAGCCTTTGCCGCGCAGCTCAGCGAAGCCGGCATCATCACCACGGTACGCAAGACGCGCGGTGACGACATTGATGCAGCGTGCGGCCAGCTCGCTGGCGATGTGAAAGACCGTACCAAGGTTGACGAGCGTATGGCCAAGCAACGCGTGATTCCTCTCACACAGGTGCCGTCATGAGTGTGTGGCGTATGCCAACTGTTGTTTGTGTGTTGTTTGCGGCCGCTTGCGGTTTGAACGCTTGCGGCTCAGCATCGAAGCAGCTTGACACGCTCACACATGCAGAACCCGGCAGCACGCGCCAACGCGCCATGCGCCGCCTGAGTTTGGCGAGTGGGTATTACGAACAAAACCAAAACGCAGTGGCGCAGCAAGAAGTGCGTGCTGCGTTGCAAATTGATCCGAATTACGCCGATGCGTACAGCTTGCTAGGCCTGATTCATCAGCGTGCCAATGCGCCTGTGTTGGCACAACAAAGTTTTGAGCAAGCTTTGCAGTTGGCTTCTCAAGCGCCCGTACGCTCTGCCGAGTTAGGCGCTATTCAGCACAACTACGGTTGGTTTTTGTGCGAACAAAACCAATTTCCTGAGGCTCAATTGCAGTTAGAACGCGCGCGCGCTCAACCTGGTTACGCTAGCTCAGACAAAACAAACAAAGCCATTGCTTTTTGCAAGACCCGTGCGGCACAAGCTGACGCGCGTCAACGCAATAATTGAACACACAACCTATTCATTTTTGAAGCCTGATGACTGAAGAAACAACCATATCGACACCTCCTAGCATCACAGCGGGTGCCTTGTTGCGTCAATTCCGTGAAGACGCAGGGTTCAAGCTCGATGTGTTGGCACAAGCGCTGCGCGTGTCTCCCGCGAAGCTGCAAGCCTTGGAGACGGACCGATTGGACGATTTGCCTGACGCCATGTTTGCGCGTGCCCTGACATTGGCGGTGTGCCGTCAGTTGAAGGTCGATGCTGCGCCTGTATTGGCCTTGCTGCCAGGGCAAGATGTGTCTCGCCTCGCCGCCAAAAATGAACGCGGTTTGGACTTTCCATTGGATCGTCCTTCCTTTTTACCGCAGTCCAGCTTTGTGGTGGTCGCACGATTGTTCACCCCTTTGCGCTGGGCTTCATTGGCGATTTTGGGTTTGGCCTTGGTGATTGGGTTTTGGCCTGAAATTCATGGTCTCTTGGTGTTCAAAGAGGAACCGTCGGTCGCGTCTGTGGTGGTGCCCGTGACTTCACCTATTGTGGCGTTGCCCTCAACTGAAGCCCCTGCATCCGCTGTCGAAAATGTCTCCGGCACGATGGTTGTGACCACGGTGCACTCTGCAGCAGTGGCCGCCCAGGCGGGACAAAATGCCAACGTCACCCCACCTGCTAGCGCTTCAGGAGTGTCTGATGGCAAATAACGCCAACCCTCAAGGCATTGCCTTGTCGCAGCCTAAAGCACGTCGCAGTTTGCAAGCGCGAGTGACATGGGGCGACCATGTGGTGACCGTCGGTGGTGACGCGCCCGTGCGCGTGCAGTCCATGACCAATACCGACACGGTGGACGCGATTGGCACTGCCATTCAAATCAAAGAGCTCGCCCTAGCCGGTTCAGAGTTGGTGCGTATCACCGTGAATACGCCCGAAGCTGCCGCTGCTGTGCCCTATGTGCGAGAGCAACTCGACAAGATGGGCATCAACGTGCCTTTGATTGGCGACTTCCACTACAACGGCCACCGTTTGCTGACCGATTTTCCAGACTGCGCACAAGCGCTGTCCAAGTACCGCATCAACCCCGGCAACGTGGGTAAGGGCGATAAGCACGACAAGCAGTTTGGCCAAATGATTGAAGCCGCGATGCGCTACCACAAAGCCGTGCGCATCGGTGTGAATTGGGGCAGTTTGGATCAAGAGTTGCTTGCCAAGTTGATGGATGAAAACGCATTGCGCGCCAATCCCTTCGATGCCAAGCAAGTGATGTATGAAGCGCTCATCACCTCGGCCATTGACTCTGCCAAATTGGCACAAAGCATGGGTATGCCACCTGAGCAAATTTTGCTCAGCTGCAAAGTCAGTGGTGTGCAAGACCTCATCGCCGTCTATCGTGAGCTGGCCCAGCGCTGCAATTACCCGTTGCATTTGGGCCTCACCGAAGCGGGCATGGGCACAAAGGGCACGGTGGCTTCGGCTACGGCGTTGTCCATCTTGTTGCAAGAAGGCATTGGCGACACCATTCGTGTCTCGCTCACACCGCAGCCCGGTGAAGCGCGCACGCAAGAGGTAGTGATTGCCTCTGAAATTTTGCAAGCCTTAGGCCTGCGCACTTTTGTCCCCAGCGTCACCGCATGTCCTGGTTGCGGTCGCACGACCAGCACCACCTTCCAAGAAATGGCCAAGTCGATTGACGACTTCCTACGCGCCCAAATGCCTGTGTGGCGCAACCAATACCCAGGGGTTGAAAATCTCAAGGTCGCGGTGATGGGCTGCATCGTCAATGGCCCCGGTGAGAGTAAGCATGCCGACATTGGTATCAGCTTGCCCGGCAACGGCGAAGCGCCTGCGGCCCCTGTGTTCATTGACGGTGAAAAAGCCATGACCTTACGCGGCGACAACATCGCGCAAGAGTTCCACCAAATTGTTGAAAACTACATTGAAAAGCGCTTTGGTTAAATCCCGCGCAGCCTGACCGTGACGACAGAAAACAAAACAACAAACACGCCCACCAAGCCCGCCAAAGCGCAAGCCTTGACCGCCGTCAAAGGCATGAACGATTTGCTCCCTCCCGCCTCAGCCCAATGGGAATGGCTGGAAGACAAAGTGCGCGGCTTGATGGCGCGCCATGCGTATCACAACTTGCGCACACCCATCGTCGAGCCCACCGCCTTGTTTGTTCGCGGCCTGGGTGAAGTGACCGACATTGTGGAAAAGGAGATGTACTCCTTTGAAGACCGCTTGAACGGCGAGCAGCTCACCTTGCGCCCTGAGGCAACCGCTGGTGTGGTGCGCGCGGTGGTTGAGCACAACATGCTCTACAACGGTGGTCAGCGCCTGTATTACATGGGCCCCATGTTTCGCCACGAACGACCACAGCGTGGCCGTTATCGCCAATTCCATCAAATTGGCGCGGAAGCGTTGGGCTTTCCTGGCGCCGAAGTGGATGCAGAACTTATTTTGTTGGCTGCCACGCTCTGGCAAGAACTGGGTTTGCAAGACGTGCGTTTGGAGCTCAACAGCTTGGGCCAGCCCAACGAACGTGCGGCCCATCGCGCTGCACTCATCGCGCACTTAGAAGCACACGCCGATGTGTTGGATGAAGAAGCCAAGCGTCGCTTGCACACCAACCCGCTGCGCATCTTGGACACCAAGAACCCCGCCATGCAATCGGTGGTGGAAGCCGCACCAAAGTTGATCGACTTCTTGGGCGAAGCCTCTCTGGCTCACTTCAATGCCGTCAAAGCCATTCTGGATGCCAGTGGCGTGGCCTATCGCATCAACCCACGCTTGGTGCGTGGCATGGATTACTACAACCTCACTGTGTTTGAGTTTGTGACCGACCGCTTGGGCTCGCAAGGCACCATCTGCGGCGGTGGCCGTTACGACTATTTGATCGAGCAAGTTGGCGGCAAACCCGCACCCGCCGTGGGTTGGGCTTTGGGCGTGGAGCGTGTGCTGGAGTTGCTCAAAGAGCAGGGCACATTGCCAGAAGCCACTGGACCTGACGTGTACGCCATCGTGCCCGATGCAGCAGCTTTGCCTGTGGTGTTCAAAACCATCCAAACCCTGCGTGCTCAAGGTGTGTCCGTGCAAATGCATGCAGGGGCAGGTGAGGGCATGGGCAGCATGAAATCACAGTTCAAGAAAGCCGATGGCAGCGGCGCACAGTTTGCCTTGATTTTTGGCGGCGATGAGCTGGCCCGAGGCGAAGTTACCCTCAAGTCCTTGCGCGATGGTGCAGGTGCGCAAGAGGCCTTGCCCTTGGCTGATGTGACCGTTCGTGTGGCGGCCAAACTGGCGCTGGGCGTTGTCTCGTCTCAATCTGTGGCTTAACCAAGCCGAGCCCTACAATCCGCTAAATTTTTAGTCAATCCTTTATCACCATGGCATCACCTCTCGACCTCGAAGAACAAGAACAACTGGACGAACTCAAGCACTTTTGGAAGCGCTGGGGTGACCTCATCACCTGGATGATGATCGTCGTGTTGGGTGGCTATGCCGCATGGATGGGCTGGCAGTCCTATTCAACCAAACAAGCGGCACAAGCCGCCGCGTTGTACGACACGGTCGAGCGTTCCGCGATCGGCGGCGACATTACCTTGCTTGATCGCTCAGTGGCAGACATCAAAGACAAATTCGCCAGCACCACTTATGCGCAACAAGCTGCTTTGTTGGCCGCCCGTGTGTACAACGACAAGGATCGCAAAGCCGATGCCAAAGCGCAACTGACTTGGGTCGTCGACAAAGCCAGCGATGAAGGCTATCAAGCCTTGGCACGTTTGCGCTTGGCGTCACTGCTGATCGAAGACAAAGCTTATGACGAAGCCCGCAAGCACCTCACTGCCAAAACACCCGAAGCCTTTGCGCCCTTGATGGCTGACCGCTTGGGTGACTTGGCCATGTTGCAATCGCAGTCGGCTGAAGCCGTTCAACACTACAAAAATGCGTGGAAGGGCTTTGAGCCCAACGCCGAGTATCGTCGTTTGGTTGCTGTCAAATTGGCGGCTTTGGGCGCTGATCCTGAAGATAAAACAGCGGTGGAGAGCAAAAAGTGAACACAACTTCGTCTCGCTGGATACTGCTTAATCGTCTCAGCCTAGCTGCTGCCTGCTTGGCATTGGCTGCATGCTCTGGCCCCTCACGTCCCAAGCCTACCGAAATTCAGGGAGTGACCGTTTTGCAAGACGTGCGCACCAGCTGGACGGCTCAATTGGGCAAGGTTGACTTTCCTTTGGTCGTTTCCGCCAAAGATGATCGCATTGCATTGGCCAACAGCCAAGGCGTCGTCGCTGTTTTAGATGCCAACACCGGCAAGGATGTGTGGCGTTTGAAGCTCGACCACGCTATTTCGGCAGGCGTGGGCAGTGATGGCCAGCAACTGGCTGTGGTCACTCGAAACAACGAGCTTGTCACGTTGCAAGATGGCAAGGTGCAGTGGCGCAAGAGTTTGCCCGCTCAATCCTTCACAGCACCCTTAGTGGCAGGTGCGCGTGTTTTCGTTCTAACGGCAGACCGATCTGTCATCGCCTTTGATGGCGCCACGGGGCGCCAACTTTGGACGCAACAGCGCCCAGGCGAGCCTTTGGTGTTGAAGCAGGCCGGTGTGTTGTTGGCATTCAAAAACACCTTGCTCGTCGGTTTGTCTGGTCGTTTGGCAGGGCTGGATCCCAATACAGGCGTGATTCGCTGGGAATCTGCCATTGCCACACCGCGTGGCACCAATGATATCGAGCGCTTGGTCGACTTGGTCGGCCCATTTGACCGCGTGGGTGATGTCGTGTGCGTTCGTGCCTTCCAAGCCGCCGTGGGTTGTGTTAACGTCGAGCGCGGTCAAGGCGTGTGGACACGTCCTTCCGCAGGTGAAATGGGTGTGAGTGGCAACGAGAATTTGCTGATTGCCCCTATGTCAAATGGCGTGGTGCAAGCGTTCAACCGCATCAATGGCGAACGTCTTTGGGACACAGAGCGCTTGAAATACCGCATCTTGAGCGCACCACTTGTCACGCCGCGCGGTGTGCTGGTGGCTGATAACGGCGGTTGGTTATATCTGCTGTCGCTGGCTGACGGCGCGCTGCTCAACCGCATCAAGCTCGACTCTGAAGAATTGGCAACCGCCCCTGTGTTTGCAGGTGGGCGCTATGTGGTGGTCACACGCGAAGGTCGCGTGACTGGCCTCCAAATGCCCTAAGGGCAAGTTAAAGGATTAAGTTTTGAAACCCGTATTGGCCTTAGTTGGCCGTCCCAACGTTGGCAAGTCCACCTTGTTCAACCGTTTGACCAAATCGCGTGATGCCATCGTAGCCGACTTCGCGGGCTTGACCCGCGACCGTCACTACGGCAATGCCCGTTTTGATAAACACGAATTCATCGTCATCGACACCGGTGGTTTTGAACCTACCGCTGACAATGGCATCTACAAAGAGATGGCTCGTCAAACACAACAAGCCGTGGCCGAAGCTGATGTGGTGGTGTTTGTGGTGGATGCGCGTGGTGGCATTTCGGCCCAAGACCACGACATTGCCAACTACCTGCGCCGCCTGGGTAAGCCCACGATTTTGGTGGCCAACAAAGCTGAGGGTATGAAAGAGGGCGCTCAGCTGGTCGAGTTTTATGAGCTGGGCTTGGGCGAAGTGTTGCCCGTGTCGGCCTCACACGGCCAAGGTATTCGCGACATGATGGCGCAAGCTTTGGCGCCGTTGAATTTGGCCGACCCAGACGAAGAAGATGCAGATGCCGACAGCGGCACTATCAAGCTGGCTGTGGCTGGTCGCCCCAACGTGGGTAAATCAACCCTCATCAATACGTGGTTGGGCGAAGAGCGCTTGGTGGCGTTTGACATGCCCGGCACCACGCGTGACGCTATCAGCGTGCCGTTTGAGCGTAATGGCCAGATGTTTGAACTCATCGACACGGCTGGTTTGCGCCGCAAAGGTAAAGTCTTTGAAGCCATCGAGAAGTTCTCGGTGGTCAAAACCTTGCAAGCCATTGAATCCGCCAACGTGGTCCTGTTGTTGCTTGATGCCACGCAGGGCGTGACTGACCAAGACGCGCACATCGCAGGCTACATCTTGGAAAGCGGCCGTGCCGTGGTGCTGGCCGTGAACAAATGGGATGCGGTGGATTCGTACCAGCGCGAGTTGCTGATGCGCTCGATTGAGACACGTTTGCCGTTCTTGAAGTTTGCGGCCATGCACTTCATCTCGGCCAAGAAACGCCAAGGCTTGGGCCCGCTGTGGGGTGCTATTGCGCAAGCCCACCGCGCGGCCATGTGCAAGATGCCTACGCCCTTGCTGACCCGCTTGCTGCTGGAAGCCGTGCAGTTTCAGTCGCCTCAGCGCGGCGGCATGTATCGCCCCAAGCTGCGCTATGCCCACCAAGGTGGCATGAACCCGCCTATCATCGTGATTCACGGCAACTCGCTTGAGCACGTGACCGAAACCTACAAACGCTTCTTGGAAGGCCGCTTCCGCAAAGCCTTTAATTTAGAAGGTACCCCCTTGCGAATTGAGATGAAGACCTCAAGTAATCCTTATGCAGGCAAAGACGACTGACCATGAAGGCCTTCGGGCTCTGTGGTAACGTGGGATTTCTTTCAACTTATCAGACACGGAGAATATCGTGAACACCGACAACTCAAAGAACAAAGGCCTACTGTTGCAAGACCCATTTTTGAATATCCTGCGCCGCGAGCATGTGCCCGTGTCCATTTACTTGGTTAACGGCATCAAGCTGCAAGGCCAAATCGAATCATTTGACCAATACGTCGTCTTGCTGCGCAACACTGTGACGCAAATGGTGTACAAACACGCGATTTCGACCATCGTGCCAGGCCGTGCTGTGAATTTCAACCCCACCGACGGCACTGGCAGTTCGCCAGAAGTCTGAGCTTGAACGCTCTGCAAAAAGGGCTGTTTCAGCCCTTTTTTTGCGCCTGACTTTGACGTTTTTATTTCCTAGATTGACCGCTTGAACGACACACCTCAAAAAACAGCTGGCGTCACCATTTTGGTAGGCGTTGATTTCGGCTTGCCGCATTTCGATGGCGAGCTAGAAGAGCTCGGCCTGCTGGCCGAAACCGCGGGCTTGAAGCCTATCGCGCGCATCACTTGCAAGCGCAAAGCGCCTGATGCCGCGTTGTTTGTGGGCAGCGGCAAGGCTGACGAAATCAAAGAGCTGGCCCTCATGCATGGCGCTACTGAGATTTTGTTTGACCAGTCGCTCAGTCCAGCGCAGCAGCGCAACCTAGAGCGACACATGGGCGTCGCGGTGAATGACCGCACCTTGCTGATTTTGGAAATCTTTGCCCAGCGCGCCCGTAGCCATGAAGGCAAGCTGCAAGTCGAGTTGGCCAAGCTGCAATATTTGAGCACGCGCTTGGTGCGACGCTGGTCGCACTTGGAGCGTCAAAGCGGTGGTATTGGTATGCGTGGTGGCCCTGGCGAGACACAGATTGAGCTGGACCGCCGGATGATCAATGATTCGATCAAGCGCACCAAAGAGCGCTTAGACAAAGTTAAAAAGCAACGCAGCACCCAGCGCCGCCAACGCAACCGTCGTGATGCCTTCACCATTTCGTTGGTTGGATATACCAACGCGGGAAAATCCACCTTGTTCAACGCCTTGGTCAAAGCCCGCGCCTATGCGGCCGACCAACTGTTTGCAACGCTCGACACCACCACACGCCAGTTGTATTTGGGCCATGCCGATGGCACGGGTCGCTCGGTGTCGTTGTCAGACACGGTCGGTTTTATTCGCGATTTGCCGCACGGCTTGATTGATGCCTTCCAAGCCACCTTGCAAGAGGCGGCGGACGCCACGTTGCTGATGCATGTGGTGGACGCATCGAACACGAATTACCCAGAGCAGATGGTCGAGGTTCAAAAGGTCTTGGCCGAGATTGGCGCGGTTGATGTGCCGCAAGTCTTGGTGTTCAACAAACTCGACGCCATGAGCCCCGAAACACGTCCCATGCAGCTGCACGACCACTTTACGGTGGATGGACTTAGCGTGCCCCGTTTCTTTGTGAGCGCCCAAACCGGTGAGGGTTTGGCTGCTTTGCGTGAGTTTTTGGCCCAAGAGGCGTTATCCAGCCTGCCCGAAGACCATGCAAATTCACAGGAATTGGAATCAGGCCTGAATCCTTAGGCACAATTGAAGACTTCAGAGATAAAACAACGATGCGCATGAACTCCAACACCCACACGGTCAGCCCCAAATCTTGGCGTGCGCGACTGCTCGGCATGTTCAACCTCAACGATGGCCGCTGGGGCCGCGACAAAGATGGCAACCCCACCTTCGACCCCAACGGTGCGCACCCCGTGCCGCCTTCCAGCGAAGAGAAAAAGCCGCAAGAAGAACCCAAGCGTCCACCCGTCGGCGCAGGCGGCCCACCAGATCTCGACGAGTTGTGGCGCGACTTCAACGCCAAGCTCTCGGGCTTGTTTGGCAGCAAAAACGGTGGCTCTGAACCTCCTAACAATAACGGCACGCCCAACGGCCCCGACTTCAAGGCCGCGCGCTTTGGCGTAGGTGTGGTTGGTGCTGTGGCCGTGGCGATTTGGCTCAGCACTGGTTTTTTCATCGTACAAGAAGGCCAACAAGCCGTGATCACCCAGTTTGGCCGTTACCACTCGACGGTGGGTGCAGGTTTCAACTGGCGTTTGCCTTACCCATTCCAACGTCAAGAGCTGGTGTTTGTCACCCAAATCCGATCGGTCGATGTGGGCCGTGACAACATTGTCAAAGCCACAGGCTTGCGCGAGTCAGCGATGCTGACCGAAGACGAAAACATCCTCGAAATCAAATTTGCTGTGCAATACCGCTTGACCGATGCACGGGCCTATTTGTTTGAAACCAAGAACCCCACTGAAACCGTGGTGCAAGCGGCTGAAACCGCAGTGCGCGAAGTGGTGGGCAAGATGAAGATGGACGCCGCGATGTCCGAAGAGCGTGACCAAATTGGCCCACGCATTCGCACCATCATGCAGGGCATCTTGGACCAATACAAAGTAGGTGTCGAAGTGGTCGGTATCAACTTGCAGCAAGGTGGTGTGCGTCCTCCAGAGCAAGTACAAGCCGCGTTTGACGATGTGCTCAAAGCCGGTCAAGAACGCGAACGCGCCAAGAACGAAGCCGAAGCCTACGCCAACGACGTGGTACCACGTGCCGTGGGTGCCGCTTCGCGTTTAAAGCAAGAAGCCGATGGCTACAAAGCCCGCATCGTGGCCCAAGCCGAGGGTGATGCACAACGCTTCAAGTCGCTGGTGACTGAATACCAAAAGGCTCCACAAGTGATGCGTGATCGCTTGTACATCGACGCGATGCAGCAGATCTACAGCAACACCACCAAGGTGTTGGTCGATACAAAGCAAGGTTCCAACTTGTTGTACTTGCCTTTGGACAAGATCATTCAGCAAGCAGGTCAGAGCAACAGTGCAGCACCTGCCGCAGCGCCTACTGATGCTGCACATAACAATGCTGCCAACACACCCGCCAACCCAAGTGCGCCTGCGGCAGATGCCCGCGCACGCGATGGCCGCTCACGCGACCGTGATGGCCGTTGATAGGGGACACGAACATGCAAACGAACAAAATCGGTTTTTATATTTCTTCAGTGCTCGTGGCACTGGGCTTGCTGAGCTCCACACTCTTTGTGGTGGACCAACGCCAGTTTGGCGTGGTGTATTCCTTTGGCCAAATTAAGAACGTCATCACTGAGCCCGGCTTGAACATCAAGCTGCCGCCACCGTTCCAAAACGTAAGCTACATCGACAAACGTTTGCTCACGCTGGACAACGCCGACACTGAACCCATGCTCACTGCTGAGAAGCAACGTGTGGTGATTGACTGGTATGCCCGTTGGCGTATCACAGACCCTTCACAGTACATCCGTAACGTGGGCCTTGACGAAAATGCGGGTGCAGTGCAGTTGGCCCGTGTGGTGCGTAATGCGTTTCAAGAAGAAATTAACAAACGCACTGTGAAAGAGTTGCTGTCATTGAAGCGCGAAGAACTCTTGAGCGATGTGAAGCGCGAGGTACTGGCTGCCGTCAAAGGTGCCAAGCCTTGGGGTGTGGACGTGATTGACGTGCGCATCACTCGAGCTGACTATGTGGATGCCATTACCGAATCGGTCTATCGCCGCATGGAAGCCGAGCGTAAACGCGTGGCCAACGAGCTGCGCTCGACCGGTGCAGCCGAAGGCGAAAAAATTCGTGCCGATGCCGATCGCCAACGTGAAGTAACCGTGGCTAACGCCTACCGTGAAGCGCAAAAAATCAAAGGTGAGGGCGATGCCGAAGCCGCGCGTTTGTATGCCGATTCGTTTGGCCGCGATGCCAACTTTGCCCAGTTCTATCGCAGTTTAGAAGCCTACAAAACCACGTTCAGTAAAAAGAGCGACGTGATGGTGGTTGACCCATCGAGCGACTTCTTCAAAGCCCTGCGTGGCAGCGGTGGTGGCAGCGCGCCAGCGCCTAAGAAGTAAAAGGTTTCTTGTATGAGCTTAGACAGCGACACGCTGTGGGCCGCGTTCGGACTGATGCTGATTTTTGAAGGCCTCATGCCCTTTGCATCCCCCCAAGGTTGGCGCGACAAAATGGCGCAACTCATGGTGCTGCAAGACGGTCAAATCCGCTTTTTCGGCTTGGTCTGCATCTTGGCTGGTCTTTTGATGCTCTGGTGGCTGGGTTAAGGGCGATAAGCCCTGTAAAATCTCGGTTTTAACAGCCTCCCTTAATTACATGTCTGCTTGGGTTCTGCCGGATCACATCGCCGATGTTCTGCCTTCTGAGGCCCGGCACATCGAAGAGCTGCGTCGTTTGTATCTCGACACAGCTAGAGGCTATGGCTACGAGCTGGTCATGCCGCCATTGCTTGAGTACCTCGAATCACTGCTGTCCGGTACCGGCCGAGCACTCGATTTACAAACTTTCAAACTGGTCGACCAGCTCTCAGGCCGTACTTTGGGCCTGCGCGCTGACACCACGCCGCAAGTCGCCCGCATTGATGCCCATTTGCTCAACCGTGCTGGCGTGACCCGCTTGTGCTATTGCGGCCCCGTGTTGCACACCCGCCCAGACCGCCCGTTTGCCACCCGCGAGCCGTTGCAGTTTGGCGCTGAAATTTATGGCCATGCGGGTATCGAGGCCGATCTTGAAGTGTTGCACTTGGCGTTAGACGCTCTCAAGGCTGTTTCTATCAACCAATTCACCCTTGATTTGAGCGATGCCCGCATCGTGCCAGCATTACTGAGCGGCGTGACTTTGACTGCTGAGGCGCGTGATGCGTTGCACAGCGCTCTTGCTGCTAAAGACACAACAGGTGTTCAAGCGCTCACCAAAGACTTGCCCGCCAACGTGCGCACAGCCCTAGTGGCTTTGGTCAGCATGTATGGCGATGCATCTGTGTTGGCTCAAGCTGAAAAAGCGTTTGCTTCGTGGCCTGTGGTCATGCAAGCCTTGGCAGAGTTGCGCCAAATCGCAACGGACATGCAAGATGTGGCCATCACCTTTGACTTGGCCGATTTGCGCGGCTACACCTATTACAGCGGCGTGCGCTTTGCCATCTTTGTGCCGGGGGCCAGCGATGCCTTGGTGCGCGGTGGTCGCTACGACGAAGTGGGCGCGGTGTTTGGCCGTAAGCGTCCCGCTGTAGGCTTTAGCTTGGACCTGAAAGAGTTGGTCAGCGTGGTGCCTGAACGCGCCCTCAAAGCCGCCATCCGTGCGCCTTGGGGTACTGCGAAAGGTTTGCGCGAAGCCATTGCCACCTTGCGTGCCAATGGCGAAACCGTGGTCTGCGTGTTGCCAGGCCATGAGAGTGAAGTTGATGAATTTAACTGCGATCGTGAACTGATCGAAGTGGCCGGCCAATGGGCCGTTCAAGCGATTCCCGTCGGTCAAGCCCTTTAATTTTTTTTAGTAATCGAGTGGATATGAGTACTACCCAAGGACATACCGTGGCTGCAACCAAAGGCCGTAACGTCGTCGTGGTCGGCACCCAATGGGGTGACGAAGGCAAAGGTAAATTGGTCGATTGGTTGACCGAAACCGCTACCGGCGTGGTGCGCTTTCAAGGCGGCCACAACGCAGGCCACACCTTGGTCATCAACGGTGTGAAAACGGCCCTGCATTTGATCCCCAGCGGCATCATGCGACCCGGCGTCAAGTGCTACATCGGCAACGGTGTGGTGTTGTCTGCACCTAAGCTGCTTGAAGAAATTGCTGGCCTCGAAAAAGCCGGCGTTGAAGTGCGTTCACGCTTGCGCATCAGCGAAGCTTGCCCCCTCATCTTGCCTTACCACGCTGCCATTGATGTGGCACGTGAAGCCGCGAAAGAGAAGGCCGGTACTGCCAAGATCGGCACCACAGGTCGTGGCATTGGCCCCGCTTACGAAGACAAAATTGCACGTCGTGCTTTGCGCGTGCAGGACCTGAAGCACCCAGAGCGCTTCGCCACCAAACTGCGCGAGAACCTTGAGCTTCACAACCATGTGTTGACCGATATCTTGCACGCACCCGCTGTGGACTACGACACCGTCTACAACGAAGCCATGGCTTATGCCAAAGAAATCTTGCCCATGGTGGCCGACGTGTCACGCGAATTGAACGAAGCCCACAAGGCTGGTGCCAACCTGTTGTTTGAAGGCGCACAAGGCACCTTGCTCGACGTCGACCACGGCACTTACCCCTTCGTCACCTCTAGCAACTGCGTGGCCGGTAACGCCGCTGCAGGCGCAGGCGTTGGCCCCGGCATGTTGCACTACATCTTGGGCATCACCAAGGCCTACTGCACACGCGTAGGCGGCGGTCCATTCCCAACCGAACTCGATTGGGAAAAAGAAGGTACACCCGGCTACCACATGGCAACCGTGGGCGCAGAGAAGGGCACCACCACCGGCCGCTCACGCCGTTGCGGTTGGTTTGATGCCGCCTTGCTCAAGCGCAGTGCGCAGGTGAACGGCCTCACAGGTTTGTGCATCACCAAGCTCGACGTGCTCGACGGCTTGACCGAATTGCTCTTGTGCGTGGGCTACGAATTGGACGGCGAAAAAATCGACATCTTGCCTATGGGCGCAGACGAGATTTCACGTTGCAAACCCATCTACGAAACCATCCCAGGCTGGACCGACAGCACTGTGGGTGTGACCGATTACAACAAGCTGCCAAAGGCCGCACAGCATTACCTGAACCGCATCGCCGAAACCACAGGCGTGCCCATTCACATGGTGTCAACCAGCCCAGACCGTGACCACACGATCTTGCTGACGCACCCCTACATCGCTTAATTTTTAAAAGGACCAAACCATGTTGACCGAAGACGGCAAACACCTGTACGTGTCTTATGACGAGTACCACAACCTGATTGAAAAACTCGCCATCAAGATTCACCAATCTGGCTGGGAATTCGACACCATTCTGTGCTTGGCACGTGGCGGCATGCGCCCAGGCGACATCTTGTCGCGCATCTTCGACAAGCCTTTGGCCATCATGTCCACCAGCTCGTACCGTGCTGACGCAGGCACTGTGCAAGGCCACTTGGACATCGCTCGTTTCATCACCACACCGAAAGGCGAAATCGCTGGTCGCGTGTTGTTGGTAGATGACTTGGCTGACACCGGCCACACCTTGAAGGCTGTGGTGGACCAACTCAAGAACAATTACGCGCCCATCACTGAGTTGCGTACCGCTGTGATTTGGACCAAAGGTGTGTCGGCGTTTGCACCCGACTACTCGATGGATTACTTGCCCACGAACCCATGGATTCATCAACCGTTTGAGCCGTATGACAGCATGCGCCCAGCGGCTTTGTTGGAGAAGTGGAAGGTTTAACTTCACTTCGCTGGCTTTATGAACTCCGCTTCGGCGGAGTTTTTCGTTTCTCGGCTGGTTAATATCGGTGCATGACCCGCAGCACCGACCTCATTCACCACGCCTACCTTCCCCCCGCTGAATTTGAAGCACCACAAGTCGGTGTGTTCAAAGCCTCGACGGTCATCTTTCCCAACGTCGCGGCCATGCGCACGCGCGAGTGGATGGACAAGTCGGCTTACACCTACGGCTTGCATGGCACACCCACCACGTTCACGCTGGAAGAGCGCTTAGCCACCTTAGAAGGCGGCACGCATTGCATCCTCACACCCAGCGGATTGGCTGCCATTGCGCATGTGGATTTCGCGTTGCTTAAAACCGGCGATGAGGTGTTGATTCCAGATAACGCCTATGCGCCCAACAAGTCTTTGGCCGAAGGCGAGTTGGCGCAGTTTGGGGTCACGCATCAGGTGTACGACCCGTTGGATGTGAACGACTTGGCTGCGCTCATCACACCACGTACGCGATTGGTGTGGCTTGAAGCGGCGGGTTCGGTGACGATGGAGTTTCCAGACCTTGTGGCCATGGTGCAGCTGTGTAAAGCGCGCGGTGTGCTGTGCGCACTGGATAACACGTGGGGCGCAGGCTTGGCGTTCAATGCGTTTGATTTGACGCCAGGGCAGTGCCAGCTGGGAGTAGACCTGACCATTCATGCACTCACTAAATACCCGAGTGGCGGCGGTGATGTGTTGATGGGCAGCATCGTCACACGCAGCGATGAATTGGCGCGTGTCTTAAAGCTCACCCACATGCGCTTGGGCACAGGCGTGGGTGCGAACGATGCAGAGATGGTGTTGCGCTCATTGGCCAGTATGCCGCTGCGCTACAAAGCGCAAGACATGGCTGCACGTACGCTTGCTGCTTGGTGCGCATCGCAACCAGCGTTTAGCCAAGTGCTGCATCCTGCGCTAAGCAGTTCGCCCGGTCATGCACATTGGCAGGATTTATGTGTGTCGCCTCAAGAGCCTGAAGGTTTGGCTGCTGGCATTTTCAGTGTGGTGATGGATGCGCGTTTCCCCGCTCACGCAGTAGATGCATTTTGCGATAGCCTCAAGTTGTTCAAGATCGGTTATAGCTGGGGCGGCCCGATGAGTTTGGTCATGCCCTACAACATGACTCGGAGCCGCGCACACGCTACGTCGCATTTGCAACGGGGTTGTGTGGTTCGGTTTTGTATTGGGCTTGAGGATGTGAATGATTTGCAAAAAGACATTTCGCAGGCCTTGAATATCGCGAAATTACAAAACTAAAGCCCACGAGAGGGGGAGACATGCAACAACTGGTGCCCGACGAGAAACATGACCGCATTGAAATAAAGCTACTTCGATTCAGTGATCCCTTTCGATGGTTATGGCTAGGTTTACGCGACATGGTGTCGCAGCTTTGGATCAGCTTTTTCTACGGGTTTTGTTTTTGGCTGATGGCACTCATTTTGCTCGCGGTATTCAAAAGTAATCCTGAATACACCTTGTCTGCGGTATCGGGTTGTTTGTTGATCGGACCTTTCTTGGCGATGGGCTTGTACGACGTGAGCATGCATATGGAGCGTGGTGAGCCGCCGAGCATGGGCAGTTCACTGACCTGTTGGGAGTCGCACTTGAAGAGCATGACGATGCTCATCCTGGTGATGGTGGTATTGGAGTTGTTGTGGGGCCGTGCCTCGTTGGTGGTGTTTGCCGTGTCGTTCAACACGGGCGGCATGCCCACCACGGCCACCGTGCTAGAAGCCGTATTTAACCCAGAAAACTGGGAGTTCATCATTGTCTATGCCTGTGTCGGCGGCTTCTTTGCAGGTTTAATATTTGCCAGCATGATGGTGTCTATCCCCATGATTTTGGACCGCGATACAGATGCCATCACCGCTTGCATCACCAGCATGCGAGTGTTTGTGGATCACACCGCCGTGTCCATGCTTTGGGCTGTACTCATTCTTGTGTTGGGGGTGTTGGCGATGTTGCCCTCTGCTGCAGGCTTGCTGGTTGTGGGACCTTGGTTAGGCTTTGCCAGCTGGCATGCGTACCGTGCCTCTGTGCATGTGACAGGTTCGCTCAACACTTAGATTCAAGCCGCGTTTGTTTCGCATAAGACCTTGGCCAATTGGCGTAAGGAGTTTGGTTGACGGTCTTTGGCGATGCAGGGTGTGGCTTGTCCACCTTGTGTGAAATTGCGCACCATCGACGCTGCATAAGTGGGGTCGTAGTGCAGCACTAGTAGTTCGCGCACCACTTGGTCGATGTGGCCCGCGTGAATCTGTTCTTTCCAAGCCTCGATCACAGCCTTGCCGCGAATGGCCACCAACGCATCTAGCCGGCGGCCAAACAAATCTTGGTCATCCACAAAAAATTTGTAGTCTTCCATCAGCAAGGCCACGCGTTCATCCAAGCTGAGCTGCAGCTCAAAGCAAGGGCTGTCGCGCATGGCCAGCATGAGTGATTCGGGGATGGACAGGTTGCCTACTTTGCGGCTTTCAGACTCAACAAAGACGGGGCGTGCTGGGTCAAAACTACGCAGTGCTTGCCACACCAACGTGTCAAAACGTTTTTGGCTAGGCTGGGGCTGGCCAGGAATATGGCCAAGCACCGAGCTGCGATGAGACGCGAGCTCTTCCAAGTCTAGCACCTGCGCACCTTCGGCCGCCAGTGCATAGAGCAAACGCGTTTTGCCTGAACCCGTAGGGCCAGAGATGACTTTGAATTGCAAAGGGGCCACGCGCTTAGGAATGTCTTCCACCATGGCCGCACGAAAGGCTTTGTAGCCACCTTCGATCAAGTTCACTTTGAAGCCAATTTGGCCCAATACCAATGACAGAGAGCCGCTGCGCTTGCCACCACGCCAGCAGTAAATGAGCGGCTGCCAGTTCTTGGGCAGCTCTAACACTTCACGTTGGATGTGGCGTGCGATGTTGGCCGCCACCATGGCCGCGCCATGCTTTTGCGCTTCGAAAGCACCCTGTTGCTTGTACATGGTCCCTACAAAGATGCGCTCCTCGTTGTTGAGCGAGGGCCAGTTGACGGCATGGGGCAGGTGGTCGAGTGCGTATTCGCCCTCGCTGCGTGCATCGATGATGGTGCTGAAACCGCCGGGCGTTCCCAGCGGAATGGCCATGCGGGCCAAGGCGTCTTGCGCCGAGATAAAGGTAACGCTCACGGTTTATAAATTCTTTTTAATTTCGGGCCACACGTTGGCCAACATGCGCGGATGCGCTTCGGCTTTGGGGTGGATGCGGTCGGGTTGAAACTGCACGGTGGCATCGGGCGCGTCGGCAATGCCCTTGAGGAAAAATGGGACCAAGCCTGTTCGGTATTTCTTGGCTAGGTTGGCAAACATCACCGAGAACTTGGCGCTGTAGTCTGGCCCGTAGTTGGGTGGTATTTGCATGCCCACAAGCACCACGCGTGCATTGACAGCGCGACAGGCTTGAATCATGGCTTCGAGGTTATTTTGCGTGCTGTCCAAATCGAGGCCGCGGAGGGCGTCGTTGCCACCCAATTCAATCACCACTTGTATGGGGCGCACTTGGTCGAGCATGGCCGGCAGGCGAGAGCGGCCACCCGCAGTGGTGTCGCCGCTGATGCTGGCATTGACTACGCGCACATCGGGGCGCTCGGCTTGCAGCTTGTCGGCCAACAATGCCACCCAACCTTTGCCGCGAGGAATGCCGTATTCGGCGCTGAGTGAGTCGCCCAGCACCAAAATCGTAGCGGCAGGTACTGTGCCTGGCGGAGGTGCAGAGCCGGGTGGTGGCACTTGGCTTGGATAGGGTTGTCCACGTCGGCGGTGTGGGCCGGTGGAGGTGATTTCGCCTTCCACGCCTTGGCCCGACGAGGTGATGATGCTTTGTTGTGCCGAAGCTGTGCCCAGGCCCAATGTCCCCAGCAAAGCAGCACCCAGTGCGCCCAAGTTAAAGTCACGTCTCAACAACCCATTGCGCTTCATGACCCAGCCTTCATTTGAAAAATCATCCACATCGCCTTTGATGGTTGTCTCGCATTTGTCGAAATCAGTGCAAGACGCCAGCGGCACACTGCACATTCTCCGCGATATCGACTTCCATCTAGCGCCCCAGCAGTCATTGGCCATTGTGGGCGCGTCGGGTTCAGGCAAAAGCACCTTGTTGTCCATCATGGCGGGGCTCGATACCCCCACGCAGGGCACGGTGTGGCTGGGTGGCGTGGATATGTTTGCGATGGACGAAGACGCACGCGCCGCAGTGCGCGCACGCCAAGTGGGCTTTGTGTTTCAAAGCTTCCAGCTCTTGGGCAATATGACCGCCCTAGAAAACGTCATGCTGCCGTTGGAGTTGGCTGGCTTGCCCAACCCCCGTGCGGCTGCCAAAGACATGCTGATGCGCGTGGGTTTGGGCGAACGCTTGGGCCATTACCCCAAGGTGCTGTCGGGCGGCGAACAGCAACGTGTGGCCTTGGCCCGCGCCTTTGTGGTGAAGCCCGCCTTGTTGCTGGCCGATGAGCCCACAGGCAGCTTGGATCATGCTAGCGGCGAGCGCATCATGGATTTGATGTTTGAGCTGAACAAAGAACTTGGCACCACGTTGGTGTTGGTCACGCATGATTTGAAGCTGGCCGCGAGATGCGATCAGGCCATCACGATTGAAGCGGGGAGAGTTGTTCAATGACGCAATCGGCAGATGCCAGATTCTTAGAGCAAGCCCAACTCCTAGGCTACAGCTTCGATGGCGAAATCAAAATCGGCGGCAACTATGTGCCATTAGTGCGTGACGGGCATCACTTTTATGTGAGTGGTCAAATTCCTCGCGTGGGCAATACGGTTGTGGTGACTGGGGCTGTGGGGGTTGAGGTTTCGTTGGTTGACGCTCAAAAGGCAGCCAAGGTGTGTGTGATGCGGGGCTTGGCATTGCTGCAACGGGCATTGGGAAGCTTGGGGCACATCCAATCGGTGCCGCGCATCACCGTGTACGTGCAATCTGCCTCAACTTTCACACAACAAAGTGAAGTGGCAGATGGTGCATCTGAAGTGTTGTTTCAGGTGCTCGGACCGCAGGCCGGGGCACATTCACGCACCTCGGTTGGCGTATTGCAACTGCCCAAGAATGCTGCGGTTGAAATTGATTTGATCGCTTCTATTTGGTCGAACTGATTGAGTGGGCAGGTCAAGGGATAATCAGGGCATATGTCTTCAGCCCCTAAAGTTCTCTTCGGCTTTCATGCCGTTGGCGTGCGCGTCAAAACAGCGCCGCAATCCATCATCGAAATCTACTTTGACCCCACGCGCCGTGATGCGCGTATGCGTCAATTCATCGAACGTGCCACCGAGTCAGGTGTGCGTTTGATCGAGGCCGATGGCCCACGTTTGGCCAAACTCTCGGGCGGTCACGGCCACCAAGGTGTGGCAGCGCGTGTGAGCGAAATCAAGCAAGTACATTCCTTGGATGAGTTGCTCGAAGGCATTGAAAAAATTGAAGCACCTTTGATCTTGGTGCTCGACGGTGTGACCGACCCACACAACTTAGGCGCGTGTTTGCGTGTGGCTGATGGGGCAGGTGCACATGCGGTCATTGCGCCCAAAGACCACGCGGTAGGCATCAATGCTACGGTGGCGAAGGTAGCCAGTGGTGCGGCCGAGACGGTGCCTTATTTCATGGTGACCAATTTGGCGCGTACCTTGAACGAACTCAAAGAACGCAACATTTGGATCATTGGCACGAGCGACGATGCACCAAAGACCTTGTACCAAGTCGACCTCAAAGGTGCGACGGCGTTGGTGTTGGGAGCCGAGGGCGATGGCATGCGTCAGCTCACGCGCAAAACGTGTGACGAGCTCATCAGTATCCCGATGTGTGGTGGTGTGGAGAGCTTGAACGTGTCAGTGGCCAGCGGGGTGTGTTTGTACGAAGCACGCCGTCAACGCATGGCTGATCAAGCCGCTTAAGCTTCCCAGCGAAACACCACATCTGCTTTGGCTCGCTCTGCCTCAATGCGTTGCGCATTGGGCTCATCGGTGTGTTGCACCCAATCGGCTGCGTCTTTTGCATTGCGACCAAACTGCTGATGGCGCTGCATCAAACGGCTCACGCGCAAGTCTTGTTGCACATCGACAAACCATGTTTCATCGAGCAGCGCTTGCACTTGATTCCACGGTGAATCACTGAGCAGCAGGTAATTGCCTTCCACCACGATGAGTGGTGTGGAGTGCTGAACTGCGATGGCTCCTGCCACGCCTTCTTCTAAAGTGCGCTCATAGCTGGGTGCGTACACCACTTCATCTGGGTTTTGCTTACGAAGACGTTTGAGCAAAGCGATGAAACCAAATGCATCAAAGGTGTCGGGCGCACCCTTGCACTGCTTGCGGTCCAAACGTTCTAACTCCATATTGGCCAAATGAAAACCATCCATGGGCACCACTTGAATGGCATCGGGCCATTGGGTGGCTAATGCCTGAGCGAGTGTCGATTTACCAGCGCCAGGTGAGCCGACCAAACCCAGAATGCAGCGCTCTCCTAGCTGCAACAACTCTTCAACGCGTTGTTGGTACAGCGCTGGAATTGTCAAATCCATCCCAAGGCTCCAAGCAACGCACCAAAGCCCAAGAGCAGCAGCAAGTGTGTTTTGGTCTTCCACACAATGACTGTGGTGGCAGCAGCCAAGACCCAAACTGGCCAATCGCGTGCAGGGTTTTCGTGGTTGCCTGTGAGCAACCAACCCGTGGCAATGAGCAGTGCAATCACGATGGGGGCCATGCCGCTTTTGAAGGCTTTGACCGCCAGCATCTCGCGGTTGCGGTGTGCCCATTGCGTAGCAACGAAGGTGAGGGTGCATGACGGAATCATGATGCCCACCATAGTGATGAGCACGCCCCACAAGGCCAATGCCACCGCAGGCCAGCCAGCTGCTAAACCTCCGCCAGCGTTAAGGCCTACGTTCCAACCCATCAATGCAACGAACATCACGTTGGGTCCAGGTGCACCTTGTGCCAATGCGATGGATGAGGTGAACTGCGTGTCGCTGAGCCAATGTGTTTCATCCACCAAGTAACGGTGAATATCGGGTGCCGTGGTGATGGCTCCGCCTACGGCTAAGAGAGAGAGCGAAATGAAGTGCAAAAATAGCGAGCCCCAGTCGGCGAGTGATAGGGTAATGCTCATATTGCACCTCGCTGCTTGATGCAATGTGCTGACCACACACTTGCCAAAGGTCCTAGGCTCAATAGCACCCACGCCAATTGCAATCGCAGCAGTCCGATGGCAATGAATGTGAGAGCACCAATACCAATGCAGGTCAGCAAACCCATCGGGTTATTTTTAAGTGCACCCATGAGCTTGATGCCTACTGCTGCAATCAGCCCAGCAGATACCGCACCCATACCACGCAACATGCCTTGCACCACTGCTGAGTCTGCGACGCCTGCTACAGCAGCTGCCAGCAACAGCACCAACACAGTTGGTGCCAATAGCAAGCCACTCAGCGCTGCCAATGCACCAGCAATGCCAAAGCTGCGCCCGCCAATCATCAGCGCGAGATTCACCACATTTGGCCCGGGCAAAATTTGTGCGACGGCCCAGTCTTCGATGAATTCATCGTTGGTTAGCCATTGTTTTTTATCGACTAACTCCCGCTGTACAACGGCCAACACACCGCCGAAGCCTTGCAGGGCTAGCAATGTGAACGACACAAACAAATCGGTTTTGCTTTGCGGTGCATTCGATGCAGTGCTGTGGTGCGTTTGCTTGACATCACTCATAAGGTCAAGCCGCCAGCGACTTCAATCACAGTGCCATTGATGTAAGACGCTTCATCACTGGCCAAGAAAGCGTAGACATTGGCAATATCCTCCGCTTGGCCTAGGCGTTTGAGTGGCACACGATCTTTCATTTCTTGGATCACTTTTGCTGGAATGGTCGACAGAATTGGGGTTTCAATAAAGCCTGGAGCTATTGCATTGACCCGAATGCCTTTAGGGCCGAGTTCGCGGCTCCAAGTTTTAGTGAATCCAATCACGCCAAACTTGGTGGCTGCATAGTTGGTTTGTCCGAAGTTGCCATAGATTCCAACGACGGAAGATGCATTCAATATCACACCGCTGCCTTGCGCCACCATGATGTCTGTCACTGCTTGTGCGCAATGAAACACGCCGCGCAGGTTGACATCAATCACACGATCAAACTGCTCCAAGGTCATTTTTTGCAAGCGCGCATCTTGTGTGATGCCAGCGTTGTTGACCAATACATCGATGCAGCCGAATTTCTCATGCACTGTTTTTACAGTTGCATCGACCATCTCACGTTGGGTGACATCCACCACAAAACCCATCGCCTGCACGCCTATGGCTTGGCATTGTTTTACCGCAAGGTCAACTGCTTGTTGTTTCACGTCACACACGATCACGATTGCACCTTCATGCGCAAATTTAAGCGCAGTAGCTAATCCAATGCCTTGTGCTGCACCAGTGATGAGGCTGACTTTGTCTTTTAAGCGCAGGTTTTGTGAGTTTGTGTTTGAGTTCATGTGTTTAGTTTAAACACGGCGTCCTCACTTAGGGAAATTCCTAGTAAATCAACTTGATTGATTAAGTCACAATAAATCAACTTGAGTGATTAATTCAAGTTTCAACATCTTTTGGAGCGAGACAAACTTATGAAAATGACCCAATTGTTTTTGGCCTGCGCTGCAGCTTTGTCGGTATCTGCAGCAATGGCGGGCGAGGTGGAAGTCCTGCATTACTGGACATCTGGCGGTGAAGCTAAATCGGCTGCAGAACTGAAAAAGATCATGGCTGCAAAAGGCCATGCATGGAAAGATTTCGCTGTTGCTGGTGGTGGTGGTGATAACGCCATGACCGTGCTCAAGAGTCGCGTGGTGGCAGGGAACCCACCTTCAGCCGCACAAATCAAAGGCCCAGCGATTCAAGAGTGGGCGCAAGAAGGCGTGCTGGCCAACTTGGACAGCGTGGCGCAATCCGAAAAGTGGGACAGCTTGTTGCCACAAGTTGTAGCCAACGTCATGAAATACAAAGGCAGCTATGTGGCGGCACCCGTCAACGTGCACCGCGTGAGCTGGGTTTGGGCTAGCCCGGAGGTATTGCAAAAATCTGGCGTTGCAAAAATGCCTGCCAACTACGACGAGTTCTTTGTCGCTGCTGAAAAGATCAAAAAAGCTGGCTTCATAGCGGTGGCACATGGTGGTCAAAACTGGCAAGACTTCACCACTTTTGAATCTGTGGTGTTGGGTGTAGGTGGTGCCAAGTTTTACCAAGACGCCTTGGTCAAGTTGGACCCCAAAGCCTTGAACAGCGCCACGATGAAAAAGTCGCTCGAAACTTTCCGCAAGATCAAAGGCTATACCGACGCAGCTTCTCCTGGCCGAGATTGGAATTTGGCCACTGCAATGGTCATGCAAGGTAAAGCTGGCTTTCAGTTCATGGGTGACTGGGCCAAGGGTGAGTTTGTAGCCGCCGGCAAAAAACCAGGCAAAGACTTTTTGTGTGCAGCTGCACCAGGTACGGCTAACGCGTATACCTTCAACGTTGATTCATTTGCCATGTTCAAACTCAAAGACGCCAGCGCACAAAAAGCTCAAGGCGATTTGGCTGCAGCCATCATGAGCACAGAATTCCAAGAAGTGTTCAACCTCAACAAGGGTTCGATCCCTGTGCGATTGAATATGTCGATGGCCAAGTTTGATGACTGCGCCAAACTTTCAAGTAAAGATTTTGTGGACACCGCTAAGACTGGCGGCTTGGTTCCCTCCGTGGCCCACGGCATGGCAATTTCGCCAGCGACTGAAGGCGCGATCAAAGATTTGGTGAGTCAGTTCTGGAACGACGACAAGATCAGCATTGACGAAGGTCAAAAGCGTCTCGTCGCCGCAGCGGCCACCAAATAAGCAGCAGCTCGACTGTTGAAACATAAACCTTGGAGATACAAACAATGAAAATGAAATTAACGTGCGTGGCTGCAGCTTTGTGCTGCGTGGGGACAGCAGCTCTGGCTGCTGACGTGGGTGGTGTAGAGGTCACAGGCTACAGCCGTGGCGGTGGTGTGTACAGCTACAACAAAGATCAACAAATCAAGGGTGGCTTGAGCTTGGGCGGCGACTTGCAAAAGTACCGTTTGGGTAACGAGGGTGACAACGGTGTTGAAGTCAACATCGCCAAAACATTTGACGTTGATGGCGTGAAATACAAACTTGACTACATGCCGACCAAATGGAATGACGGTGCTGTGGGCACTGAACAAGCCTTTGTTGAAGTGGGCGGTTTGAGCTTTGCACCAGAAGCCAAGGTGTGGGCCGGCCAACGCCGTCTTCGTATTCAAGACGTGCACATCGTGGACAAGTTCTTGTTGGACTATGGCGTGAACGAAGGCGCTGGTTTCACAGATTTGTCTGTGGGCAGCATGAAGGTCGGTGCATCTTTGCAAACGGGTGACACTTTTGATAAAAAAATGATCGCAGGTACATCAGCGAATCGTTTGAACGTTGATGTTTCAGAAATCAACACAAATCCTGGCGGTAAAGTCCGCATGATGCTGACTTCTGTGAGCACGTCAGGGTTGAAAAGCAGCGGTGGTTCTGGCTTCTCTGTGAATCACAACCAATCTGACTTTTTGACCAAGGGCTTGACCAACAGTTTGTTTATTCAAACATCTAGCGGATATGCTGCATTGAACGGTCAGTTCAATACTTTTTATAACAGCTACACAGGTCTGACTGCTTTGGCTAACCAAGTCGCAGGTAAAAAGTCCAACCGCATTGCTGATTCAATTACTTGGCAATCCGGTCGTTTCGGTGGTCAAGCCATTTTGGGTTACCAAACGACCAAGGCGGATGACGTGAGTTATACGATTAAAGATACATCCTTGGGTGGTCGTATGTCTTATGCGTATAGCAAAAATTTCAAAATGTTAGTTGAAGCGGGCACCACTGCACGATCGTTCAGTGACAGCCAAGCCGCCCAACGTTTGAATAAAGTTACGATTGCGCCAACCATTGCGATGTCGCAAGACTTTTGGTCGCGTCCTGAGTTGCGCTTCTACGTGACGCGCGCGAATTGGAATGCAGCAGCAGCAACTGCCAACTCTGCGACGACTGATGCAACCGGTACATCTCACGCCAACACAGGTTTTGGCGCCAACGGTCGCACATCACAAACACTCGCTGGCGTTCAGTACGAAGTGTGGTGGTAATTCGAGGTTGAACGAGGGATTGGGAAAGGGGCAACTCTTTCCCTTTTTTGTTTTTTAAAGAGGTATTCAGATGCAAAAGCATCGCTTAGAAGCGTTGATACCCAAATTGGTGGTCGCCCCAGGTTTGATGCTGGGCTTTGCGTTCATCTACGGTTTCATGATTTGGAACGGTGTGCTGTCTGTCACCGCTTCGCGCATGTTGCCAAATTACGAATTGGTTGGCTTGGCGCAATACGCCAAGCTGTGGGAGATGGACCGCTGGTGGGTCGCCCTGAAAAACTTGGCTATTTTTGGCATCGGCTATGTGGGCGGCGCAATGGCATTGGGTGTTCTTCTTGCCGTCTTGCTTGATCAAAAGGTCCGTGCCGAAGGCTTCATTCGCACCGTGTATTTGTATCCCATGGCTTTGTCATTTGTGGTGACGGGCACAGCTTGGAAATGGTTGCTCAACCCCAGCATGGGCTTAGAAAAACTCATGCATGACTGGGGCTGGGAAAGCTTTACTTTCAGTTGGTTGGTCGAGAGTGATATGGCCATTTACTGCGTGGTCATTGCTGGCATATGGCAATCTGCTGGTTTTGCCATGGCCTTATTTTTAGCGGGTTTACGTGGCATTGACGACAGCATCATCAAAGCGGCGCAGATTGATGGTGCATCGCTGCCGCGTATTTACTGGCGCATTGTGTTGCCAGCGTTGCGCCCTGTGTTTTTCTCGACCTTGATGGTGCTTTCACATTTAGCCATCAAGAGCTTTGACTTGATCATGGCTTTGACATCTGGCGGCCCAGGCTACGCCACCGATGTACCCGCCACATTCATGTACGCGATGAGCTTCACGCGTGGGCAAATTGGTTTGGGTGCAGCCAGCGCGACCATGATGCTGGCAACTGTGGCCGCCTTAGTCGTGCCATATCTGTACAGCGAGTTGCGAGGTAAATCACATGAGCACTAAATTCTTTTCGATGCACATGCTCTCGCGTGCGGTTTTGTATGCCACGCTGTTAATTGGCGCAGCATTTTTCTTAGCTCCGTTTTATGTGATGGTCGTCACATCTTTAAAAGACGCGGATGAAATTCGCCAAAACAGCTTGGTGAGTTTGCCAGGTGTTTTGAACTTTGACGCATGGCGGTTGGCTTGGGACTCGGCCTGCACAGGCGCGCAATGCTCAGGTTTAGAGCCCTTCTTTTGGAACTCGGTGTGGATGACCATTCCAGCTGTGCTTATCTCCACCACGTGGGGTGCGCTTAACGGCTATGTGCTGAGCCTGTGGAAATTTCGCGGCAGCGAAACCTTGTTTGCATTTTTGCTGTTTGGTGTGTTCATGCCATTCCAAGTGGTACTGCTGCCCATGAGTCAAGTCTTAGGTTGGTTGGGGCTGTCTAGCTCGATTGCTGGTTTGATCTTTGTGCATTTGTTAGCAGGCTTGCCCAGCACGACCTTGTTCTTTCGCAACTATTACGCAGCCGTACCCAAAGATTTGATGAACGCTGCACGCATGGACGGCGCAGGTTTTTGGATGATCTTTTTCCGCATCATCGTGCCCATGTCCACGCCCATTGTGATGGTGACTTTGATTTGGCAGTTCACTCAAATTTGGAACGACTTCTTGTTTGGCGTGGCCTTTAGTGGAGCTGATTCCAAGCCCATCACGGTGGGCTTGAACAACTTGGCCAACACCACCAGCAGCGTCAAAGCCTACAACGTAGACATGGCTGCCGCACTGATTGCAGGCCTGCCCACCATGTTGGTGTATGTGGTGGCCGGACGATATTTTGTGCGCGGGCTCACAGCCGGCGCCGTGAAAGGTTAAGAGGAATACAGCATGTCTTCAGCATTAAAAATCAGCGGCATTCGTAAATGCTTTGGTAAGGGTGACAGCACAGTGGAGGTGCTCAAGCGCATCGACATTGATGTCGCACCTGGTGAGTTCTTAATTTTGGTGGGGCCATCAGGCTGTGGCAAGTCCACGTTGCTCAACATCATTGCTGGATTGGAAGAGCCCACCGAGGGCAGCATCTCGATTGCTGACCGTAATGTGGTCGGAGTGCCCCCCGCACAGCGCGACATTGCGATGGTGTTCCAGAGCTATGCGCTGTACCCAACAATGAGTGTGGCCGAGAACATTGGCTTCGCATTAGAAATTCGCAAAGTGCCCAAGGCTGAGCGCCAAGCACGCATTGCCGAAGTGGCCGCCATGTTGCAGATTGAGCATTTGCTTGATCGTCGCCCCTCGCAACTTTCGGGTGGTCAACGACAGCGTGTGGCTATGGGCCGTGCTTTGGCGCGTAACCCGCAGCTCTTTTTGTTTGACGAGCCCTTGTCTAACCTTGACGCTAAGTTGCGCGTAGAGATGCGTGCAGAAATCAAGCGCCTTCATCAACTCAGCGGCATCACCAGCGTGTATGTGACGCATGATCAAGTGGAAGCGATGACCTTAGGTAGTCGCATTGCAGTGATGAAGGGCGGTGTGTTGCAGCAGCTTGGCACGCCCGATGAAATTTACAACCGACCAGCGAATACGTATGTGGCGACCTTCATTGGTTCACCGACGATGAACTTGATTGAGGGCCGTGCAAGCGGCGTGGGGCAATTCAGCATTGCCGGTGCGCAACTGGCCTTGAACGCACATGGCAACGACCAGCAATTGACCTTGTTGGGCCTACGCCCAGAACACATCCGTTTGAGCGATGCCGCTACATGGCGGGGTGTAGTGAATTTAGTGGAGCCCACAGGTGCAGATACCTATGTGGTGGTCGAGACGGCTGCAGGTAAAGTAACAGTGCGTGCAGCGCCGCAAACCCAAGTGCGTCCTGGGGAGAATGTCGGATTAGAGATTCAAGCCGATCATGTCACTTGGTTTGATCAAGCTTCGGGTTTGCGATTGTGCTGAGTATTGATTCTGACGCCACAGCAGCGTTTTGCATGGATTGATGGGTGCTCTTGAAACCATGAGAAAAGCCACCCAAGGGTGGCTTTCTACTTTGTGGCTCACACGCGTTAACCTGTGTTACGTAATCCCGCCGAAATACCGTTGATCGAGATGTGAATGCCTCGTTGGGCTTTCTCATCACGGTCTTGTGGGCGCTTGCCTTCGCGGTAGCGGCGAATCAACTCCACTTGCAAATGGTGCAGCGGATCGATGTAGGGGAAGCGATGGCGCATCGAGCGTTCCAGCGCAGCGTTGTTCACCAAACGTTGTTTGTCGCCTGTGATGAGCTTCAAAGCGTCGGATGTGCGATGCCATTCGGCTTCGATCAAACCAAAAATCTTCTTGCGTAAACGGGTGTCGCTCACCAACTCGGCGTAGCGCGAGGCCAGACCTAAATCGCTCTTGGACAACACCATGTCGAGGTTGGACAAGAGCGAGCGAAAGAATGGCCACTGTCGCTGCATTTTTTGAAGCAAGGCCAACGCATCTTTGGGTTTGAGCGAGGGGTGTTGGTGGATGAACTGATCCACCGCCGAACCAAAGCCCAACCAGCCAGGCAAGGTCAAACGGCATTGACCCCAGCTGAAGCCCCAAGGAATCGCGCGCAAGTCTTCGATGCGAGGTGACGCATTGCCGCTTTTTGGACGCGCCGCTGGGCGTGAGCCAATGTTGAGCTCTGCAATTTCACGCAGGGGGGTAGACGCAAAAAAGTATTCGGTGAAGCCCGGTGTGTCGTACACCAAGCCACGGTAGGCGGCCATGCTGGCGTGTGAGAGCCACTGTGCTGCATCCAAGAACGCTTGAGGCGCAGGCTTGGTGGTTTGCAGCATCGTGGCTTCCAAAGTAGCGGCGACGAGGGTTTCCAAATTGCGACGGCCAATTTCTGGGTTGGCGTATTTAGAGCCAATCACTTCGCCTTGTTCAGTGAGGCGAATTTGCCCGCGCACCGTGCCTGGGGGCTGCGCCAAAACCGCTTGGTAGCTCGGGCCACCGCCACGTCCCACTGTGCCACCACGGCCGTGGAACATGCGGAGGGTGATGTCGTGCTGCTTGAACAAGCCGTCAAATAAAGTGACCAAAGCAATCTCGGCGCGGTACAGCTCCCAGTTGCTGGTGAAGATGCCGCCGTCTTTGTTGCTGTCGGAGTAGCCCAACATGATGTCTTGTTCACCACCGCTGCGTTTGACCAAGTTGGCCACGCCCTCAATCGCGTAGAAGCCGCCCATGATGTCGGCGGCGCAGCGCAAGTCTTCGATGGTTTCAAACAAAGGCACCACGATTAAATCGCAGGTTGATGTTTTGCTTCCTAAGGTGCCTCGCATCAAGCCAGTTTCTTTTTGCAGCAACAACACCTCCAGCAAATCGCTCACAGTTTCGGTGTGACTGATGATGTAGTGGCGAATGGCGTCTTTGCCAAAGGTCTCCAACATCTCGCGTGCAGTCTCGAAAATCGCCAGCTCTTTGAGTGCGAGTTCTGAGTAACTCGCGCCCATCACGCGCAGGGGGCGTGCGTCGTGAAGGAGTTTGTTCAGTACCTCGACACGTTGTGCTTCATTGAGCTTGGCGTAATTCTTTTCCACGCCTGCTGTGGCCAACAACTCAGCCACCACCAACTCGTGTTGGTCGGAGCTTTGGCGCAAGTCCACAGTAGCGAGGTGAAAGCCAAACACTTCCACAGCCCGCATGAGCGGTGTGAGGCGTTGTGCCATCAAGGCGCTGCCGTGTTGGGCTTGTAGTGAGTTTGCAATGACGCGCAAATCGGCCAGCAGCTCTTGGGCTGAGAGATACGCGTTTTGTGGCGCCACGGCATGACGTGCCGCATCACCACCCGTGAGGTTTTTGAGCGTCGCTGCCAGTCGGGCATACATACCGGTGAGCGCGCGGCGATAGGGCTCGTCTTGGCGGTGCGCGTTGGTGTCGGGTGAACTGTCGGCCAAGGCGTGCATCTCAGGCGTGACATCCACCAACATCGCAGACATTGACAACTCGGTGCCGAGGTAGTGAATCTCAGTCAAATAGTGGCGCAAGGCCACATCGCATTGGCGACGCAACGCAAAACGCAAGGTGTCAGCGTTAACGTTGGGGTTGCCATCGCGGTCGCCACCAATCCATTGCCCCATGCGCAAAAAGCTGTGTACATGCGCTTGGCCCAGCTCTGCTTCGAGATCGGCGTAGAGCTTTGGAATTTCGCTCAGGAATGTGGATTCGTAATAGCTGAGTGCGTTTTCAATTTCGTCTGACACGGTGAGTTTGGTGAAGCGCAGCAAGCGCGTTTGCCACAACTGCAACACGCGAGCACGCAGTTGCATTTCGTTCGCAGCGAGTTCACGTGTAGCCAACGCATCTGGCGCTTTGGCAGATGCATGCAGGACAGAGCGAGATTTGATGTCGTCACGCCAACCCAAGAGCTGCGCAATGCCACGCTCTGCGTCCAAGATGCTTTTGCGTTGCACTTCGGTGGGGTGGGCTGTGAGCACGGGCGACACATGGCTGTGCGCCAATGTTTGCACAATGCTCTTAGGTGCAATACCTGCAGCCTTGAGGCGGCTCAATGCAACCGTGAGGCTGCCTTCTTGCGTATCACCCGCACGCTCATGGATAGCGCGGCGGCGAATGTGGTGACGGTCTTCGGCGAGGTTGGCCAAATGGCTGAAATAGGTAAAGGCGCGAATCACGCTGACTGTGGCTTCTGCGCTGAGCGAGGCCAAGAGTTTTTTCAGCGCTTTGTCTGCACTGGCATCTGCGTCGCGGCGAAAGGCCACTGAGAGTTTGCGCACTTGCTCGACCAATTCATAGGCTTCTTTGCCTTCTTGTTCGCGAATCACGTCGCCCAAGATGCGGCCTAAAAGTCGAATGTCTTCGACTAAGGGGCGCTCGTTTTCTTTGGCTTGCTGAGTGGCTTTCGCAGCTGCAGATGGTTTTGCTTTGGCTGAATTTTTGTCAGTCATGTGTTGCTCGATTTGTAAATATATTTTTTATTGCCATTGCGTCAATGACAAAGCCTGCGACGCACCTTGCAGTGCCGGCGACACTGGACTGTGAATGACCCAAGTCGGGACTTCTTGTAAATACTTCTTGAACCGACCTTTGGCTTCAAAGCGTTCGCGAAATGGCGACGCATCAAAGCGCTCACCCAAGCGCGGCACAATGCCACCGCCGATGTAAATGCCACCGCGAGCACCCAGCGTCAATGCCAAGTCACCCGCCACTGAACCTAGGAAACCGCAAAACATATCCAGCGCATCGTTGGCAGTGGACGTAGACACTTCTTGTGCGCGTTCAATCACTTCAGCAGGTGTCGTAATTTCGCGCCCCTGGCCATCTTTCAAATCACACAGGGCGTGATACAGGTCAACCAAACCCGCTCCAGAAATCACACGCTCAGCAGACACATGGCCATAACGTTTTTGCAATTGCTGTATCGCAGAAAACTCATGCTCAGTGGTAGCGGTCAAACTCACATGGCCACCTTCACCTGCAATGGGAATCCACTTGTGCTGATAGCCTACGGGAAACAAACCCGACACGCCTAAGCCTGTGCCTGGGCCAATCAACCCAATCGCTGCGTCAGGTGCAGCGTTGCCGCCACCTACTTGACGCTTTTGCGCATCAGGCAACAGCGTGAGTGACAGAGCGAGTGCAGTGAAGTCGTTGAGCAACAAGAAGCGCGACACTCCTAAGCCATCACGCAACGCATTCACTGAGAATTTCCAGTGGTGGTTGGTCATTGCAACTTGGTCGCCGGTGACGGGGTTGGCAATGCCAAAGGCTGCGCAGGGTGGAGCGCTTAAGCCTTGTGCGTTGAGATACGTTTGCGCCGCAGCCAGCAACGATTCGTGTTCTGCACAGGGCAGCACTTGCACGTGGGTAATCGGTGCATCTTCAGCCGCTTGCCAACCAAAGCGGGCATTGGTGCCGCCGATGTCGCCGAGCAAGCGCGGATAGGGCGCAACGTGGGTCACGTTTGGGTCGCGAGACTCAAACATGCATCATGCTTTCAGGCGAGCAGCTTCTGCTGCTTCAATGTCCTTGGCCATTTTCTTGCCCAGCTCAACACCCCATTGGTCGTACGCGTGGATGCCCCAGATGGCGGCTTGGCAGAACACTTTGTGTTCGTACAAGGCCATGAGCGCACCCATGCTGCGTGGCGTGAGCGCGTCCACCCAAATGGTGGTGCTGGGCACGTTGCCGGGGTAGCTGCGGTGTGGGGCCAAGCGTTGCACTTCAGCTTCGTCCATGCCGCTGTCACGCAGCTCTTTCATGGTTTCTTCGGGTGTGCGGCCAATGGCCAAAGCTTGTGCTTGGGCTTGCATGTTGAGCAACACCACGCGGTGGTGTTCAGCGGCAAAAGGCAAGGGGCTGCGCTCGGTGCGCAAACCGATGAAGTCCATCGGCACCAAGTGCTTGCCTTGGTGGATGAGTTGAAAGTAAGCGTGTTGGCCGTCGATGCCCAAACCGCCCCACAACACAGGTGCAGTAGCCACTTCGACAGGGCTGCCATCGACGTGCGTGCCTTTGCCGTTGGACTCCATGTCCATCTGTTGCAAGAACGAGGCGAACTTGCCCAAGGGTGATGCATAGGGCGCAATGTTGTGCGTGGTCGCACCTAAGAAGTTGCGGTTCCATATGCCAAACAAGGCCATGAGCAAAGGCAGGTTTTGGTCAGACGGTGCAGTCATGAAGTGTTCGTCCATGGCGCGTGCACCCAAGAGCATGTCTTGGAACGCAAACGCGCCGATGGAGATGGCCAAGGGCAAGCCAATGGCAGACCACACTGAGTAACGGCCACCGACCCAATCCCAAAAACCAAAGGTGTGCTCAGTCGTGAAGCCTTGTGCTGCAGAGATTTGTGGGTTAGCCGTCACCGCAATCAGGTGCTTGCCTAGTTGGTCTTCTGGGCACCCGCCGTCGGTCAACCAACGTTTGGCCGAGGCAGCCAAGGTCATCGTTTCTTGCGTGGTGAAGGTTTTGCTTTGCACCACAAACGCGGTGCGTGCGGGATTGAGGTAAGCCAGTGCGGTGTAAAGGCTCCACGCGTCCACGTTGGACACATAGTGCACACGCACTTTGTTTTTAAAGCTGTCTCGCGTCAAGTGGCTGAGCGCTTCGGTGGTCATACGCGGGCCAAGGTCTGAGCCGCCAATGCCGAGGTTCACCACATCGGTGATGGATTCGCCGCCATGGCCTTTCATGTGACCTTCGCGTACTTTCTCGGCGAAGGTACACACGCGGTGCAATTCATTGGCCACTTGTTTTGAAATCTCATGGCCCCAAGGTGGGTTGGGCACATGGCTGCCACGTAAGGCGACGTGCAACACGGCGCGTTTTTCGGTGGCGTTGATGGGCTCGCCTTTGAACATGGCTTGCGCTTGAGGCATGACATGTGATTCGTCTGCCAAAGCCAAGAGCTGTTGCATGACTTCGCGTGTGACGCGTTGACGTTCGTAGTCGATGCTGATGCCCGCGCCACTGGCGTGCAAGGCTGCGTTGCGCTCTGTGCTTTTGAGTAATTCACGCAGGTGGGGTTGAGGGCCTTGGGCCAAGGCTTGCAGGGCTTGCCACGCTTGGCGTTTGTGTGGGGGGACGAATGAAGTCATGTTTGGATTTTCGTCAAATTTAGAGAGTTTCTAGAGGCGATCGAATGAATCTTTTGATGCGCGTTTGAATTAACTTAAATTCGCAGCATCCGTGGCTTCACGCGCTAGACGTGTGATCTCAGCCCAGTCGCCGCGCTCAACTGCATCGACTGGTGTGAGCCATGAGCCTCCCACCATCGCCACATTGGGCTGCTTCAAGAACTCGCCCATGTTGGCCAGAGACACACCGCCTGTGGGGCAAAAGCGCATATCACCCAAAGGTCCGCCCAAGGCTTTGAGCATGGCCAAACCACCGGCTTGTGCTGCGGGAAAGAGTTTGACCAAACCAAAACCGAAGTCACGTGCGGCCATCACTTCACCGGGTGTCATCACACCGGGCATGAAAGGCAGCTTGCACTGAATCGCTGCTTGCACGAGTGCATCGGTCATACCTGGGGAGAGTGCAAAGCTGGCACCCGCGGCTTGCACGCGGGCCATTTCTTCGGCGCGTGTGACGGTGCCCGCGCCCACATGCATTTGCGGCACATGCTTGGCCACTTGCTCAATCGCAGGCAAGCCTGCGGCATGCCGCAAAGTGATTTCCATCACGTCCACACCACCTTCAAGCAGTGCGTGCGCCATGGGCACCGCTTGGTCGGGGTGGGTGATGACGATGACGGGCACCACGCGTGAGGTGAATGCGGGGCGTGTAAAAGCTGGGTTGTGTTGGGTCATATGAATGAGCTTTAGATGTTTGTGAACAAAGGCGATGCGCCTTCTTCAGCCAGCGCAGCATTGGCGCGGAACAGGGCAAAGATGTCACGGCCAGTGCCGTGTTGGTTGTCAGACAAATCAGGGGTGGGGGCGGTGCGTGCTGCGAGCTCAGCATCGCTGACCTCAAGCTGCAAAGTTTGTGTATCGCAGTCAAGCGCAATCATGTCGCCGTCTTGCACTTTGCCGATCAAGCCGCCGTTCACAGACTCGGGGCTGAGATGAATCGCTGCAGGCACTTTGCCGGATGCGCCCGACATGCGGCCATCGGTGACCAAAGCCACTTTGAATCCCTTATCTTGCAACACGCCCAACACAGGCGTGAGGCGGTGCAATTCGGGCATTCCGTTGGCTTGTGGGCCTTGGTTACGTACCACGGCCACAAAGTCGCGTTTGAGCTTGCCGTCTTTGAACAGTTGGTTGAGTTGTTTTTGATCGGTCAAGACGATTGCAGGGGCACGCACTTGGCGCTGCTCAGGCTTGACGGCAGACACCTTCACCACGGCGCGACCCAAGTTGCCTTTGAGCAAACGCAAGCCGCCGTCGGCGCTGAAGGGTTGGGTGACTGGGCGCAACACAGCTTCGTCAGCTGACTTAGCTGGCACATCGCGCCAATCGAGCTGGCCATTTAGAGAGGGATTCAGCCAAGGCTCAACGGTGTAACGATGCAGGCCTTGGCCCATGATGGTGTGCACATCGTCGTGCAACAAACCTGCGCTGAGCAACTGAGCAATCAGGTAGCCCATGCCGCCTGCAGCTTGGAAGTGGTTCACATCAGCGCTGCCATTGGGGTACACACGAGCCAGCAAGGGTACGCAAGCGGAGAGATCAGAGAAATCGTCCCAGTTGATGATGAGGCCAGCTGCGCGAGCCATGGCCACGATGTGCAGTGTGTGATTGGTCGAGCCACCGGTGGCCAGTAAACCCACGATGCCGTTGACGATAGCTTTTGCATTGATTTGATGCCCCACGCCTGAGTCTTTGTCTTGCGACAAAGCTACAGCGCGTTTAACCGCTTCAACCGTGAGTGCTTCACGCAACGGTGTGCCAGGGTTCACAAATGAGGAGCCGGGCAAATGCAGGCCCATGATCTCCATGAGCATTTGGTTGGAATTGGCTGTGCCGTAAAACGTACAGGTGCCTGCGCTGTGATACGCCGCTTGTTCGGCTTCTAGCAGCACCTCGCGACTGACCAAGCCTTGTGCGTACTGCTGACGCACTTTGGCCTTGTCGTCATTCGACAAACCTGAGGTCATCGGACCAGCGGGCACAAACACCGCAGGCAAATGGCCAAACTGCAACGCGCCGATGAACAGGCCAGGCACGATCTTGTCGCACACGCCTAAGAACAGCGCTGCGTCAAACACGTTGTGCGACAAGCCCACGGCGGTGGCCAGCGCAATCACATCACGCGAGAACAGCGACAGCTCCATGCCGTCTTCGCCTTGGGTTACACCGTCGCACATGGCAGGCACACCACCTGCCACTTGGGCTGTGGCACCCGCGGCACGAGCGGCCGCGCGAATTTTTTCTGGGTAATGCTCATACGGCTGGTGTGCCGAGAGCATGTCGTTGTAGGCGGTGATGATGCCCACATTGGGCTGACGCTCTTGGCGCAGCACCAGTTTATCGTTGGCAGGCATGGCCGCATAGGCGTGAGCCGCATTGGCGCATCCCATACCGCCGCGATACGGGCCTGGCTTTTTGGCTTTGGCCAACACATCTAGATAGGCTTGTCGAGTTTTGACGCTGCGTTGCTCAATGCGTGCGGTGACGGCGGCGAGTGTGGGGTGGAGAAGTTTGGTCATGGTGGTTCAGTTTCCAAGCCAAAGCGCCACAGGCGTTTGGGTTTGTTGCAACACAAATGAAATTGGCAGTGCAGGTGTGGCTTGTTTCCAAGCTTGTTGTAGGGTGTTGAGCTTGTCAGGGCCCGTGAGTGGCAACACGATGTGACGCGACGACAGAATTTGCGCCAAAGTCTGCGTGATGCGTGCATAAGGCGCATTGGCTGGCGGCTTTTTCAGCTCGATGGAGACGCAGCTTTGCGCGTTGCGCAAGTCAAGTGCTTCGGCCAAATTAGGCGCCTCTGGAAACAACGAGGCAGTATGACCATCAGTCCCCATCCCAAGCACCAGCACATCGGCAGTGCCTGCTGCAGACAAGGCTATGCCAGCTACTTTGGCTTGAACAGGCGGTGGTGACAAAGGATCAGCAGCACTGGCCACCATGAACACCAGTTGCGCTTTGGCTGCAAGGTCTTGCAATAAATGGGTTTGCACCAACAGCGCATTGCTGTCGGGGTGAATACGTGGCACGCAGCGCTCATCCACCAAGGTCACACGCACGCGCGACCAATCAATGTCAATCACGCGCAAAGCTTCAAACAACGCCACGGGTGATTTGCCACCAGACACGCTCAGTACCGCAAAGCCGCGCGCTTGAATGGCTGCAGCCAAACGTTGCGTAATGTCTTGTGCCAAGCGCACATTCAACACGGCTTGGCTGACGGTGTGTACCGTCAACGTGCCGCGTGATTCAGGATGCCAAGCACTGCTCATCAGGCTTCCTCAAACCACGACAGTTCTTCGCGAGCCATCAAGGCTGACGATGCGGCGGGGCCCCAGCTACCAGCAGAGTATGCGCGGGGCTTGTCGTCCAACTCAGCCCAGCCGTTGATGATGGGTTCAACCCACATCCATGCCGCTTCCAATTCATCACGGCGCATGAAGTGAGTCAAGCGACCTTTGATGACGTCCATCAGCAAGCGCTCATAGGCTTCGGCACGACGTTTGTCGGATGACTGTTGCAAATCAAGCCCCAACTTCACAGGGTGCAAGGTCATGCCAGATCCTGGCTCTTTCACCATCATTTCGAGCTGAATAGATTCTTCTGGCTGCAAGGTGATGATGAGGCGGTTGGGTTCTTGTTGCGCACTCGTGCCGAAGATAGAAAACGGCTGGTCTGCAAACTCAATGATGATTTGCGATTCCCGGCGCTGCATGCGTTTACCCGTGCGCAAGAAGAAGGGCACATTGGCCCAACGTGCGTTGTTGATGTGCGCACGCAATGCCACGAAAGTTTCTGTCCGGCTGTTGGCGGGCACGTTGTCTTCTTCCAAATAACCTTTGACCGCTGCCCCCTCTGAGGCACCTGCGGTGTATTGGCCGCGTACGGTATCTCGTTTGATATCGGCCAAATCCATTTTGCGCAGCGAGCGTAATACCTTGAGCTTTTCATCGCGCACATCGTCAGCGCCCAAAGATATGGGGGGTTCCATGGCCACGATGCACAAGAGCTGTAGCAAGTGGTTTTGAATCATGTCGCGCATCGCGCCTGCGCCGTCATAGAAGCCAGCGCGGCTGCCTACGCCCACGCTTTCGGCTACGGTAATTTGCACACTCTTGATATACGGTGCACGCCACAGCGGTTCGAAAATGGCGTTGCCAAAACGCAGCACCATCAAGTTTTGCACCGTCTCTTTGCCGAGGTAGTGGTCGATTCGGTAGATTTGTTGCTCGTCAAAGTAACGGGCCACATTCACGTTGATTTCACGCGCAGTGGCGAGGTCTGTGCCCAATGGTTTTTCTAGCACCACACGCGACTGCGCATCGACCAAACCTGCTCCCGATAAGTGTGCACAAATTTGTGTGAACAAGCTAGGTGCAGTGGCCAAGTAGTAAACGCGCAATGCCGGTGTGCTGCACAAGTCTTTGAGCTTGGCAAAGTCATTGGCGTTGGTCACGTCCATGCTCACGTAGGTCAAGCGGTTCAGAAAGCTCTGCCAGTCATTCTTGGTGAAGGCGTCTTTCTCAATGAATGCGGGCGAGTTTTTGTCGATGAAATCCAAATATTCTTGGCGCGTCCAGTCTTGACGACCAACGGCCACGATACGTGCGGATGGATCGAGCTTGTCGTGCAAATGCGCCATGTACAGCGCAGGCAAGAGTTTGCGAAACGACAAGTCGCCTGCGCCGCCAAAGATCACGATGTCCAGCGTACCTGCTGGTGGATTGTTCTGTGTCATGAGTAACGTTTGTTGAGAAGGTTTTGTTTCATGTTGCGCAGCATGGGTTGCAGTTGCGTGCTACCAATGCGCAGTGCCACAGCGGTGGCTAACACGTCGACGATCATCAGGTGCAGCAAGCGCGACACCATGGGGCTAAATTTTTCGTAACTCTCGGGGTGATCAGCCGCGAGGTGAATTTTTCCAACACTGGCCAGTGGGGAGCCAGAGGCAGTCACCACAATCGTGGTGGTACCGTTCTTTTTGGCAATCTCACACGAGTCGAGCAAATCGCGTGTGCGGCCCGAGTTAGAGAACACCACCAAGCAGTCGCCAGGACCGAGTAACGAGGCGCTCATGATTTGCATGTGGCCATCGCTGTGCGAGATGGTGTGAAACCCAAGTCGGAAAAACTTGTGTTGAGCATCTTGCGCCACGATGCCTGAGTTGCCCACACCAAAAAACTCGAGGCGTTTGCCTTTTTTGTGGGTCAGGGCGATGGCTTCGGCCGCTTTGTCAATTTGCGCCGACGAGGCATCGTTGCGGTATTTCAAAAATGCTGTGACGGTGTTGTCAATGACTTTGACCAACACATCGTTGCTCTTGTCTTGTGCGCCTACATTGCGGTGGATGAAGGGCACACCTTCGCTTAGGCTGCCTGCAAGCTTGAGCTTGAAATCACTCAGGCCCTCATAGCCCATGCTGCGACAAAAGCGCACCACAGTAGGTTTGCTCACGCCAGCGCGGTCGGCTAGCTCAGTCACGGGCAGTGTCGAGAAGGTGCGCGGATCAGTGAGAAGAAGCTTGCCCACTCGCTGTTCGGCCGGGGCTAAAGACGACAGAGTCGATTTGATACGTTCCAACATGAACGTGAATGTAACTTAGTTTCATGTTTTATTCAACATGGTTACAAACTTTTTTAGTCTGCTTATTTCAGTGCGTTAACCGAGGCTGTCTTGCTTGAGAAAAATGTCTTTGTCGGGAAAAAATTGCGCGTGCAAGGGGAGCAATGCACCGCCCAATGCGCGGGCATGGTTACCCACGCGACCCGCCATGATCTGGGGTTGATGAATGCCGTCAAAACTGAATTGCGCCAAGCTGGCTTCAGTTTGTTGAATCAGGGCTTGTAAAAGTTTGGGGTTGAGCGATCCGTCCATGATGATGGCATCAAGATCCAGCAACGCTGATGCACTGGTGGCGCTCATGGCTAAGGCTTTGGCAGCTTGCGAAAGCCAAGGCTGTGTGAACGTACTGAACTCGGGTTTCATGATGTCATCGTGCTGCACCAGAAGCGGGTCGTGACCGGCAGTCATCAGGGCTTGTTCTAGCTGCCACCCAGAGGCGAGTTGCAGCAACTGTGCGGGTGTATTGGCGTTGGCGCGTGTCCCCAAAGGCGGCAGTCCGATGGGCATTGAACCAATTGCGCCTGCGTTGCCACGAGGCCCGTTGACGATGTGTCCGTCCATCACCAAGCCGCCGCCTACGAACGTACCCACGTACACATACAAAAAATTAGGCACATCGCGGCCTAAGCCTTGTACCAACTCAGCTACACACGCTGCGGTGGTGTCTTTGGCAAATTCGACGGGCAGGGCAGACATGGCTTGCACTTCTTGCACCAGGTCGATGTGTTCCCAGTCGATCATGGCCTTTTGGGCTTTCTTGCCCATCAAGTCGCCCCATTCGTGCATGGCCAGTGGTGCGCTCAAACCAATACCTACCGTGCGCTTCCATGCGTCCGCTCCCATGCGTTTTTGCATGAGCTTTAAACCCTCTTTGATTTTGGGTAACACCTCGGCGGGCGATGGGTAGGGGTAAGTATGTTGCCACTGGTGGCGCATTTGGCCAAGGAAGTCGGTGACCACCACATCCAAGCTGCGGCGCCCCACTTGCAAGCCTATGCTGTATGCGCCATCTGCGTTGATGGCCAGTGGTACCGAGGGCTGGCCAATCTTGCCGCGAATGCGTTCTTGCTTGATTAGCAAGCCATCGTCCAACAGGCGGTTGACGATGATGGAGACAGTTTGTGAAAACAGTTGCGTTAGTCGTGCCAAGTCGGCTTTGGGTATCGCGCCTTCGTGACGAATGGCGCGCAACACTGTGCGCTCATTGAACTGGCGCATGCCGGTGTGGTTAGACCCACGCATTGTTTTCATAAAAGAATCACACCTTTGCAGAACATGGCATTGCCGTATGCAGTGCCTTCGCCGGTTTGAACAATCAAACTGGCAGCCTTGATTTTGTCGTAAAAGGCATACCGTTCGACTGCTTCGACTTGATTCGGCTCAAGACCTTCTTTTTTAACTAATTCGATTACAGAAATTTGCGCCGGTGTGCGGTGTTCGGTATGGCTGTGGCACACATGCATGACGGCTGCCGGTTGAGCAACGTCGACAGCCAATGGAAAGACAGACAAAACTGCTTCGCTGACACGTTCCAAACTTAAGCCTGGTAAGCGCACCACAGGTTTTCCATGAGCCAAATAATCAGCTGTGAAGTTGGCATCCACCACGGCTACCCATTCGCCATGACCCATTGCGCTGAGATGCATCAGCAGCTCGGGCGAGAGGATGGGGTTGATTCCTTTGAGCACGATTCATCCTTTAATTTGTTGAAATTGATAGAGCCTCAAGGATGCCAAATTCTTGCTGATTTGACCCTTAGGGAATGTACTAACTAAACTAACTTGATTTAGTAAGTCGAGTTATCTTACATTTAAGTCGCGGCGCAAAAGTGCGTCGGCGATGATTACCAACAACGTGGAGACCTTGATGAAATTAAACACACCCAAATTGATGTTGACTGCATTGGCGCTGGCTGCAGGCAGTGCCTATGCGGCTGAGCCAGTGATCGGCTTGATCACCAAAACTGAAACCAACCCATTCTTTGTGAAGATGAAAGAGGGGGCTCAAGCCGAGGCTAAAAAACTCGGCGCCAAAGTGATGTCTGCCGCAGGCAAGACCGACGGTGACAACGCAGGCCAAGTCACCGCCATGGAAAACATGATTGCTGCTGGTGCGAAAACTATTTTGATTACACCTAGCGACTCCAAAGCCATCGTGCCTGCGATCAAAAAAGCACAAGCACAAGGCGTGATGGTCATTGCATTAGATAGCCCAACCGAGCCAGCCAACGCTACTGACGCGCTGTTTGCGACAGACAACTACAAAGCAGGTGTGTTCATTGGTCAATACGCCAAGGCTGCTTTGAATGGCAAGAAGCCGGTCATCGCCACACTCGATTTGTTCCCAGGTCACCCTGTTGGTGCACAGCGCCACAATGGTTTCTTGCAAGGCTACGGTTTGACTTCACTTGACGCCAAGAGCAACGAGTTGGCTAAGCCAGCTGAAGTGGTCTGTATGGCCGACAGCTTTGGTGACCGCGCTAAAGGCCAAACTGGCATGGAAAACTGTTTGCAAAAGAATCCCAACATCAATGTGGTTTACACCATCAATGAACCTGCAGCTGCTGGTGCTTACAACGCACTCAAGGCCGCAGGCAAAGAGAAAGACGTGTTGATCGTGTCTGTGGATGGTGGCTGCGCTGGCATCAAAGACGTGGGTGCTGGCGTAATCGCAGCGACATCACAGCAATACCCCTTGCGCATGGCCGCCATGGGTGTTGCTGCCGGCGTGGAGTACGCCAAAACAGGCAAGAAGGTCAGCGGCTACACCGACACAGGTGTGACCTTGATTGCAGCCAAGCCTATGAAAGGCGTGGACAGCAAAGACGTGAAAACTGGCACTGACCTGTGCTGGGGCAATAAGTAAAGCCTAGGCTCTACTTGCACGAGGGGGCCGTGTGGCCCCCTCCGGTTTTTAAACAAGAAAAAGTCATCGTATGAATTCCTTCAAAGACAAGCTTCCGCCTATGGGCACGCTTGGCCCCCTGATTGCACTGGTGTTGGCCTGTGTATTTTTTGCTAGCCAAAGCGACCGTTTTTTGAGCACTCAAAATTTCTCGCTCATCTTGGCTCAAGTCATGGTGGTGGGTGTCATTGCGATTGGCCAAACTCTCATCATCTTGACCGCTGGTATTGACTTGTCGTGTGGCATGGTCATGGCACTGGGCGGCATTGTGATGACCAAATTTGCATCGGACTATGGGCTTTCAACGCCTGTTGCGATGTCGTGTGGGTTGTTGGTGACAACTGCTTTTGGTTACTTGAACGGCGTGCTGGTGACGCGCATCAAATTGCCACCCTTCATCGTGACCTTGGGCACTTTGAACATTGCCTTTGCCATCACACAGCTTTACTCAGGCTCGCAAACTGTGACTGATATTCCTGCGGGCATGACGTGGTTGGGCAACACGTTTAGCTTTGGCAGCGCCTCGGTCAGCTATGGTGTGGTAATGATGCTTGGCCTTTATCTCTTTACTTGGTTTGCATTGCGCGAAACCGCAGCAGGCCGGCATGTGTATGCCGTGGGCAACAGCCCAGAGGCCACACGTTTGACAGGTATCCCTACCGAGAAAGTGTTGTTGGGTGTGTATGTGTTGGCAGGGCTTTGCTATGGCATTGCTGCCATGCTAGGTGTGGCACGCACGGGTGCGGGCGACCCCAATGCTGGACAAACCGAAAACTTAGACGCCATCACTGCTGTGGTGTTGGGCGGTACCAGTTTGTTTGGTGGCCGAGGCATCGTGTTGGGTACCTTGGTGGGCGCTTTGATTGTGGGCGTGTTTCGTAACGGTCTCACGCTTATGGGGGTGTCATCGGTTTATCAAATTTTGGTCACAGGTATTTTGGTGATCTTGGCCGTGGCCACAGATCAACTCTCACGCAAGGGAGCACGCTAATCATGAGCGGCACACAACACACCATCGTCATGCAAGCCAAGGGCTTGGTAAAACGGTATGGCCAAGTCACAGCCTTAGACGGAGCAGATTTTGAGCTGCGAGCGGGTGAAATATTGGCTGTCATTGGAGACAACGGCGCTGGAAAATCGTCACTCATCAAATGTTTATCGGGTGCGACCGTGCCTGATGAGGGTGTGATTTCTTTAGATGGCAATCCCATCCTCTTCAAATCGCCCATTGATGCACGTCGTGCGGGCATTGAGACTGTGTACCAAGATTTGGCGGTTGCGCCTGCGATGAGCATCGCCGAGAATCTATTTTTAGGCCGCGAAATTCGCCGACCTGGTTTTGCCGGCAATGTGCTGCGCATGCTGGATAAAAAACGAATGCTGCAAGAGAGCATCGAGCGCATGAATGACCTTAAGGTTGGCATTCGTTCGATGACGCAAGCGGTGGAAACTTTGTCGGGCGGTCAGCGCCAATGCGTGGCCGTGTCGCGTGCTGCTGCTTTTGCACAGCATGTGGTCATCATGGATGAACCAACTGCCGCATTGGGTGTCAAAGAGGGCAATATGGTGCTTGAGCTGATTCGCCGAGTTCGCGACAAAGGCCTACCTGTGGTGCTGATTTCGCACAACATGCCTCATGTGTTTGAGATTGCAGACCGCATTCACGTGGCGCGCTTAGGCAAACGCGCGGCTGTGTTGAACCCTAAAAAAATCAGCATGAGCGACACCGTGGCGGTGATGACGGGTGCCATGAAGCCCGAAGACATTCCTGCGGAGTGTTTGGCTTGAGCGTAGCTAAACACACAGCACCAGATCATCCACCGGTGTGGGTGCTTGGCGAGGCCTTGATGGACTGCATCGCGCAGCCCGACGGCTCGTTAGTACCCCACTTGGGTGGCAGTCCATATAACTTGGCCTGCGCCACTGCTTTGCAGAGCGCTTCTGTTGGGTTTATCGCGCCTTTCTCAACGGATGCATTTGGCCAAGCCTTGCTCGACCATTTACAAGCTAACCATGCGCGCAGCTTGTTGGCGCGATCTGCATTGCCCACCTCACTTGCAGTCGTGCAAGTGCATGAGGGGCAACCTACCTATGGTTTTTACCGTGAAAACGTGGCCGATCGTGACTACCAAGTGGCCGATGTGGTGGCTATGCTGGAGGCATCGCCGCCTGGTGTGCTGCACACTGGCTCGCTCATGGCCATGCCGCCCGAGCATCACAAGGTGTTGCAAATCATTGCTGCTGCCAAGCGTTTGGGGTGGGTCATCAGCATAGATGTGAACTTACGTCCCCACGTAGCCAGCGATGTATCCGCGTATTTACAAGCGGTGCGTGAAGTGGCCGCTTTTGCCGATTGGTTTAAAGCCAGTGACGAAGATTTAGAACTATTGGGCTTTGCAGATGTGACTTTGGCCAATGCCTCAGCCTTGGCCGCGCACTGGATGGCGCAAGGTTGCACACGTGTGGCGTTGACCTTTGGTGCGCAAGGCGCTTATTTGCAAGTGGACGATGCCAACGCGCAAGGTGCAGCACCTGTGGTGGATGTCAAAGACACCGTCGGCGCAGGTGATACCTTTTGGGGCACTTGCTTGGCGGATTGGGTGTTGCACAACACTTTGAACAACGCTGGCGTTGCTGCAAAGCGTGTGCCTCAAACTTTGCAACGCGCCTTGGTGGCTGCCGCTATCAATTGCAGTCGTGTAGGGTGCCAACCACCCGATGTGGCGACCTTAGACGCTGCGCTGTAGCGCTTGTCATCGTCTCGGCGAGAATGTGCAGATTCTTGATTCGCCACAAACCAGTTTTCGCACCTTCGGACCATGTCCCAACCCAATACTTCATCCACGATAGCGAGCCCGTTTCAGGGCGCTATTGGCGTGTTTGACTCGGGTGTGGGCGGCCTGTCCGTCTTGCGTGCCATTCGTGCTGCTTTGCCGCATGAACATTTGGTTTACGTCGCTGACTCTGGTCACGCACCGTATGGCGACCAATCTGAAGCGCACATCACCGAGCGCACGCTCACCGTGGGCAACTGGTTGGCCGAGCAGGGCGTGAAGGGCATCACCATCGCTTGCAACACGGCCACGGTGGTGGCTGCCAAAACCTTGCGCGACCAAACGCACTTGCCTGTGGTGGCGATTGAGCCCGCCATCAAACCCGCTGTGGCCCTCACGCGCAGCGGCGTGGTGGGTGTGTTGGCCACGCGTCAAACGGTGCAAAGCGCATCGGTGGCAAGGTTGGTTGAGCTGTATGGCGCAGACAAACGAATCTTGCTGCAAGGCTGCCCTGGACTTGTTGAGCAGGTTGAGCGTGCTGATTTGCACAGCGTCGAGACCGAGGCCTTACTGCGCCAATTCATCACGCCGTTGATTGAGAAGGGCGCAGACACCTTGGTGTTGGGCTGCACGCATTACCCCTTTTTGCGCGACACCATTCAGCGCGTGGCGGGCGAGGGCGTGACCCTGCTTGACCCCGCCGAAGCTGTGGCCCGCGAGCTTGCCCGCCGTTTGGCTGACACTGGGAGCTTGTCTAACCCAGCGCAGCAAGGAAACGTGCAGTTTTTTACCTCGGGCGATGTGGCGCAGGCGCAAGCCGTCATGTCCCATCTGTGGGACGCACCGCTCTCGGTGCAGGCGCTGCCCTGAACGCTTGGGACGATAGCCCCTAAAACCCGAAGGGAAGGGGCTAACCCTTACACTTAGGCGCTCATGAATGCTTACGCCGACGTCTCCCTTTTTCCCCGCAACGCCAAGCCGCTGAACAGTTATCGCAAGTACTGGGCAGCCCGTTTTGGCACGGCCCCGTTTTTGCCGATGTCGCGCGAGGAAATGACACAACTCGGCTGGGACAGCTGCGACATCATCATCGTCACGGGCGACGCTTACGTAGACCACCCCAGCTTTGGCATGGCCGTGATTGGCCGCATGCTTGAGAACCAAGGTTTTCGCGTGGGCATCATCGCTCAGCCTGATTGGCAAAGTGCTGACCCCTTCAAGGCGCTTGGCAAACCGAACCTGTTTTTTGGCGTGACCGCCGGCAACATGGATTCGATGATCAACCGTTACACCGCGGACCGAAAAATTCGCAGTGATGACGCTTACACCGCGGGCGACATCGGCGGCAAGCGTCCTGACCGCGCAGCCCTTGTCTACAGCCAACGCTGCAAAGAAGCCTACAACGATGTGCCTATCGTTTTGGGCGGCATTGAAGGCTCGCTGCGCCGCATTGCCCATTACGACTATTGGTCAGACAAAGTGCGTCGCTCCATCGTGGTGGATAGCAAGTGCGATTTGCTGCTGTACGGCAACGCCGAACGTGCCATTGTGGAAATTGCGCACCGTTTGGCCGCCAAAGAACCCGTGCAAAACATCACCGATGTGCGCGGCACGGCCTTTGTGCGCCGCGAAACGCCTGAAGGTTGGTTTGAAATTGACTCGTCCAGCATTGATGTGCCGGGCAGGGTAGAGGCCCACGTCAACCCATATTTGATGGTCAGCGACCAAGCCAAAGCGCAAGGCGAAACTTGCGCGCGCGAAGAGGAAGCCAATGCGGTGGCGGATGCGGCCAATGCCAAAGCAGGCAGTGCGCTCTCAGGTTCTAAAGCTGAGGCTGGCTTCACCATTTCCCCTTTGAACTTCGTGGCCAACGCTGCATTGCAAGGCAAAGGCAAACTCAAAGTGCCACCGCGTGAACGCAGCGTCATTCGTTTGCCAGCGTACGAGCAAGTCAAGTCAGACCCAGTGCTGTATGCGCATGCCAACCGTGTGTTGCACTTAGAAACCAACCCAGGTAACGCCCGTGCCTTGGTGCAAGCTCATGGGGAAGGTCATACCGCACGGGATGTGTGGGTCACGCCGCCCCCTATCCCGTTGACCACGGCTGAGATGGACTTGGTGTTTGACTTGCCTTACGCCCGAAGCCCGCATCCGATTTACGCGGACGAGAACGGCAGCCACGACGGCGCTACCAAAATTCCCGCTTGGGAGATGATTCGCTTCAGCGTCAACATCATGCGTGGTTGTTTTGGCGGTTGTACGTTTTGCTCGATCACAGAGCACGAAGGCCGCATCATTCAAAGCCGCAGCGAAGACTCGATCATTCGCGAGATTGAAGACATCCGTGACAAAGTGCCGGGCTTCACGGGCGTCATTTCAGACCTCGGTGGCCCCACGGCCAATATGTACCGCATCGGCTGCAAAAGCCCTGAGATTGAGTCGGCATGTCGCAAGCCGAGCTGCGTGTACCCAGGCATTTGCCAAAACCTCAACACCGACCACAGCTCGCTCATTCACATGTACCGCCGTGCGCGTGAATTGAAGGGTGTGAAGAAAATTTTGATTGGTTCGGGCCTGCGTTACGACTTGGCCGTTCAGTCGCCCGAGTATGTGAAAGAGCTGGTGCAACACCATGTGGGCGGCTACCTCAAAATCGCGCCTGAACACACCGAGGGCGGGCCGCTGTCCAAGATGATGAAGCCCGGCATTGGCAGCTACGACAAGTTCAAACAGATGTTTGACAAGTACAGCGCCGAAGTTGGCAAGAAGCAATTCCTCGTGCCGTATTTCATCGCCGCCCACCCCGGCACCAGCGACGAAGACATGATGAACTTGGCCCTGTGGCTCAAGCGCAATGGTTTCAGAGCTGACCAAGTACAAACCTTCTACCCCAGCCCTATGGCCACGGCTACGGCCATGTACCACTCAGGCCGCAACCCTTTGGGCCGCGTGACGCGCACCAGCGAGAGCGTGGACATCGTGCGCGGCGAACGCCGCCGTCGATTGCACAAAGCCTTTTTGCGCTACCACGATGCAAACAACTGGCCTTTGTTGCGCGAAGCCTTGAAGTCCATGGGTCGTGCCGATCTCATTGGCAACGGCAAGCAGCATTTGATTCCTACCTTCCAGCCGTTAACTGATGGCGGTTACACCAGTGCGCGTCGTAAGAACAGCACGGCTACGCCTACTAAGGGCCGTGTTCTCACGCAGCACACAGGCTTGCCACCACGCGTGAAAGGCGCAGGCAAACCCAGCGCAAATGTTGCCAAGCGCAAACCTAACCGTTGATGAGAAAGAGTTGAGCGAGATCCGCTCAGACAAGTGAGTTAGCGGCTGCGCGACTTCATCGCACGCTCCACCTCGCGCTTGCCTTCGCGATCTTTGATGGTGTCGCGTTTGTCGTGCTCGGCCTTACCTTTGGCCAGCGCGATTTCACATTTGATTTTGCCGTTCTTCCAGTGCAGGTTGATAGGCACCAATGTGTGGCCTTTTTGTTCGACCTTGCCAATGAGACGTTTGATTTCGTCTTTTTTCAGCAGAAGCTTTTTCGTGCGCACGTTGTCGGGGTTGACATGGCTGGATGCTGTGTGCAGCGGGTTGATTTGGCAGCCAATCAAAAACAGCTCGCCATTGCGCACCACTACATAACCGTCGGTGAGTTGCACCTTGCCTTCGCGGGCAGACTTGACCTCCCAGCCTTCCAGCACCATGCCTGCCTCGAACTTTTCTTCGAAGAAATAGTTGTACGCCGCCTTTTTGTTGTCAGCGATGCGCGATTGAGTTGCAGGTTTTTTGGTAGCCATTTAGGTAATGTGGGGACGGTAGAGCTTCTTACAATGTGGACCATTCTATGAAAACCGTACACAAGTCCGTTCTTATTTGGTTCAGCGCTGAAGAAATGTTTGCGCTGGTCACCGATGTGGCCCGTTATCCTGAGTTTTTGCCTTGGTGCGACCGCGCCGGTGTGCTCGAAACACATGCCGATGGTGCCACCGCCCAAGTGGGCATGACCTTTGGTGGCTTTCACAAAAGCTTCACCACGCGCAACGTGCACATTGAAGGCCGCCAAGTCAAGCTAGAGCTGGTCGATGGGCCCTTCAAACATTTGGATGGCACGTGGGATTTTCACCCGCTACTCGCCCCCAACACCCAAGAGCCACAACGCGCTTGCCGCATTGAGCTGACCTTGAACTACGCATTTGAGAGCATGTTTGGCGCTTTGGTGGGTCCCGTGTTTGACAAAATCGCCGCGACCTTGGTGGATGCGTTTGTGAAGCGCGCAGAGCAGGTGTACGTCCCTTGACTGCCTTCTCCATCACCGTGATGTACTCGCCCGCACCCCGTGTGGTGCATGAGCGCGTGGTACCGCTCAGCGCGGGTGTGACGGTGCTGCAAGCCTTGCAGCAAAGCGGCTTGTTGGCTGAATGCCCCGAGATTGACCTCAGCCAACCCGAAGTCTTTACCGTGTGCATTTGGGGGAAGAAAACCAGCCCCGATCATGCGCTTCGCGACCTAGACCGCATAGAAATTTGCCGCGCACTCACCGTTGACCCAAAAGTGGCGCGGCGTGAGCGTTTCCAACAACAAGGCTCTAGCCGTGCGGGCTTGTTCTCCAAGCGCCGTGCAGGTGCTAAGCCTGGTTATTAATTCTTAATCGAGCACCCAATGACACCAAACCTTTGGCCCACGTGTGGCTATTCATTGCTGGCCCATAACGACACGGGCCATTTGGTGGTGACCGATGACTTTTTGCGTTTTCTTTTAGAGCGCCCTGAGCTGGCCCCTATCGCCACGTCATGTGCCGCCGAAGTGGCTTTGCATCACAGCTTGGTTGAGCAGCCACGTCGTGAAGTGACAGCGCAAGAAGTGGCTGAGCTGCAAGACAAAGATGCCGCCGATAACTACGCCGTGTGGCTGCGCTTTCGCCAGCGCATAACCACGCTGCCCACTTTAGAAGCCAGCTACATCGCCTTGTTCAAAGGTGAAGGTGTGGATGTGCCGCCGCTTTTGGTGCAGCACATCACGCACATTTTGCTGCGCCATGTGTTGGGCGAAGCGCCCACGGCCATGCAAGCCCGTGCGGCTGAGATGCTGATGCACACGCAAAAAGTGACTGTGCTCGAAGACGGCTCGGTGATGGCAGCTGATGACGAAACAGTGGAGCGCCACGCCACACAAAGCGGCTTTGGCTCAATTGGCGAGCTGCTCAAGCAAGGCGGCATCAAGCTGCGCAGCGTGGACTTGGATGTGCTGAATGACGACAACCAAGATGCCTATTGGCCCCGTAGCGAGAGTTTTGACTGGGTGGTGAGCCTTAACCGTGGTCAACCCGCGTTGAACGCGCTGTGCGAAGTGATGGCCAAGTGGGTGCAGCACTTCTTGGGGGTGCAGGTGCGCATCCAAACTGAGCGCGAAATCAACGACGAGCACTGGGTGTGGCATGTGGGCTTAGATGCCCAAGCCAGCGGTGTGTTGAATGACCTTTACCAAGGCAAAGAAGTGGATGCTGAGCGCATGGAACGTTTGCTGTGCCTCTTCAAGCTAGAGTTTGTTGAGCCCAACGACATGTTGGCCGACGTGCGTGGCAAGCCCGTGTATTTGGCGATGGCGGTGGATACCAATCAGCGTTTGAAGCTCAAGCCACAAAACTTGCTGCTCAATTTACCGCTGGCAAAGCGGTCGTAAAACCAGTTAACGGCCAATCGCGCGAATGCGCTCAATTTCTGCCCATGCACCTGCCAATTCAAACTGTGCGGTGATCAGTTCGTTGCGAGCAGCGCGAAACATGCGTTGTGCATCGAGCACTTCGAGGAAGCTTTTTTCACCCGCTTTGTAGCCCACTTCAGCAATACGAACAGCATCGGATGCTTGGCGCAGCAAACCACCTTCTAGCGCCACTGTTTGGGCATTGGCAATGTTGTATTGCTGATAGGCGGCCTCCAGAGATTGAATGAGCGAAAACTCTTGGTACGCCAATTCATTATCTGACTGAGAGAGTCTGGCTGCGGCTTCACCCACAGGGCCACCGCGCCAATCCCACAGGGGCAAGCTCATGGCGACACCGACGCGTTTGCTGCGGTAGTCGGGGTCTAGGTCTTGGTCTGCACGCAGGGCAATTTTGGGAAAGCGCAATGCTTTTTCTTCGCTAAGCTTGCGGTTATATTGTTGGCGTTCGGCACGGCTGCGCATCAACTCTGGGTTGTTGGCCAGAACTTCGGCACGGACTTGTTCAAAAGGTGGCGGAGGTGCAAATTTGTGTGGCTGTTCTGCGACGGCAAATGCTTCTGGTAGCTCAGGCCCCACCATAGCGCGGAGAGCACCACGCGATTGACGTACACGCAAAGCGGCGGACTCGGCCAACTTTTGAGCGTTCAGCATTTCTGCTTCTGCTTTGACCAGTTCGAAGCGGGCATCTTCCCCAGTTTGCACGCGAACCGAGATGCGTTTGTGCATGGCTTCAGCTGCTTTAGCGTCTTCAGCCGTGGCACGGTTTTCGTCTTGACGACGAATCAAGTCGTAGTAACGTAAACGAAGCTGTGCGCGCATATCTGAGCGAAACGATTGCTCTGCGGCCTGCGCTGCGCTGAAGCCAGCCAAAGCGCCATCCACGCGTGGAAAACGATGCCAAGGCATGTCCAGTTCTTGTGAAACACTGATAGTTTTCAAGGTGCCTGCATAGTTGCCATTACCGGGTGAGTTGGGGCGCGGTGTGCGTGTGCCATTCATCACCTCCACTTCAGGGTTAGGGAAAGTGCGGGCAGTGGCCACTGCGGCGTCAGCTGCTCTGACGGCATCAGCCGCGCCGCGTAAGGCTTTGCTTTGGCTGAACATCAAGTCTTCCAGCTCGGCCAGATTGAGGGTTGGCGTGGCAGATTGCGCCATGCTCATTGATGCAGCAGCTAAGCCAATAAGGGCAATAGCAATAATCTTTGTAGTCAGGCGTAGCAAGCAGGTCACCTCAGGTGATGTGTTGAAGGGCGGACGCATTGTCGTTCACCAAATTTTGCCTGAGCTGTGTGAAGTTATGTAACAGGAGGGGCTCTGTATACAAGCGCTTCTGGGGTGCTACGTACAATGCTGTTTTTGGAGCTATCAACATGCGCCTGCTTGGCAAAGCCCTCACCTTTGACGACGTTCTGCTCGTCCCCGCGTTCTCTGAAGTCCTGCCCAAGGACACATCCCTCGCAACGCAATTCACCCGCAACATTCGCCTGAACTTGCCCTTGGTCTCTGCGGCCATGGACACGGTCACCGAAGCGCGTTTGGCCATTGCCATTGCGCAAGAAGGCGGCATCGGCATCGTGCACAAAAACCTCACTGCGCAAGAGCAAGCCGCCCAAGTGGCCAAGGTCAAGCGCTACGAATCCGGTGTGCTGCGCGACCCTGTGGTCATCACCCCCGAAACTACCGTGCGTCAAGTCATGGCTCTCTCTGACGAGTTGGGCGTATCAGGGTTCCCCGTGTGTGACGGCGGCAAAGTGGTGGGTATTGTCACTGGCCGCGATTTGCGCTTTGAGACCCGCTACGACCAAAAAGTCAGCGAGATCATGACGCCTCAAAATCGACTTGTCACCGTGCCCGAAGGCACGACGCCTGAGCAAGCCAAAGCCTTGTTGAACAAACACAAGCTTGAGCGCTTGCTGGTGGTCAACGACGCCTTTGAGCTCAAAGGCCTGATCACCGTTAAAGACATCACCAAACAACTCAACTTCCCCAATGCGGCCCGTGATGCAGCAGGTAAGCTGCGCGTGGGCGCTGCCGTGGGTGTGGGCGAGGGTACCGAAGAACGCGTGGAGGCATTGTCCCGCGCCGGTGTAGATGCCATCGTGGTGGACACCGCGCACGGCCACAGCAAAGGCGTGATCGAGCGCGTGCGCTGGGTCAAGCAAAACTATCCGCACATCGAAGTGATTGGCGGCAACATTGCAACGGGCGCAGCGGCTTTGGCTTTGGTCGAGGCGGGCGCTGACGGCGTGAAAGTGGGTATTGGTCCAGGCTCCATCTGTACCACCCGCATCGTGGCGGGTGTGGGCGTGCCGCAAATCATGGCGGTGGACAGCGTGGCAACGGCTCTGAAGGGTACAGGCGTGCCACTGATTGCAGACGGCGGCATTCGCTACAGCGGCGACATTGCCAAAGCCATTGCCGCAGGCGCGGGCACGGTGATGATGGGCGGCATGTTTGCCGGTACCGAAGAAGCACCGGGCGAAGTGATTTTGTTCCAAGGCCGCAGCTACAAGAGCTACCGTGGGATGGGCTCCATCGGTGCCATGCAACAGGGCAGTGCAGACCGTTACTTCCAAGAGTCCAGCACGGGCAACCCCAATGCCGACAAACTGGTGCCCGAAGGCATCGAGGGCCGCGTGCCCTACAAAGGCTCTGTCGTATCCATCATTTACCAAATGGCGGGTGGCTTGCGTGCCAGCATGGGCTACTGCGGCTGCGCCACCATCGAGGCCATGCACAACGAAGCGCAGTTTGTGGAAATCACGGCGGCGGGCATTCGAGAAAGCCATGTGCATGATGTGCAAATTACCAAAGAAGCCCCTAACTATCGCGCAGAATAAGAGCTTTAAAAGCATTTAGCGTTAACAGTAAGCCACCCTTCGGGGTGGCTTTGTTTTTTGAGACAATAGCGGGCTAGGCCATTTGAAGGCCCTTTTTTATTTATGTCGCACCAAAAAATCCTCATCCTCGATTTCGGCTCTCAAGTCACCCAACTCATTGCCCGCCGCGTGCGCGAGGCTCATGTGTTCTGTGAAGTTCATCCTTGCGATGTGACCAGCGACTGGGTGCGTGAATACGCCAAAGACGGCAATCTGAAGGGCATCATCCTTTCAGGCAGCCACGCCAGCGTGTACGAGGTGGATGACCGTGCGCCTGACGCTGTGTTTGAGCTGGGGCTGCCCGTGCTGGGCATTTGTTACGGCATGCAAACCATGGCCAGCCAGTTGGGCGGCAAGGTCGAAGCGGGCACCACCCGCGAATTTGGTTACGCCGAAGTGCGAGCCCACGGCCACACCGAATTGCTCAAAGGCATTGAAGACTTCAACACGCCTGAAGGCCATGGCATGCTGAAAGTTTGGATGAGCCATGGCGACAAAGTGACCCAACTGCCTGAAGGCTTCAAGGTCATGGCATCGACACCCGCTTGCCCCATCGCCGGTATGGCGGATGAAACGCGCAAGTTCTACGCAGTGCAATTCCACCCCGAAGTCACGCACACGGTGCAAGGCCAAGCTTTGTTGAACCGCTTTGTGCTGGACATTTGCGGCACACGCCCTGACTGGATCATGGGCGACTACATCGAAGAAGCGGTGGCTGCCATTCGCAAACAAGTGGGCGACGAAGAAGTCATCTTGGGCCTGTCCGGCGGCGTGGATTCATCTGTGGCCGCAGCCCTTATTCACCGCGCCATTGGCGACAAACTCACCTGCGTGTTTGTGGACCACGGCCTGTTGCGCCTGAATGAAGGCGACATGGTGATGGACATGTTTGTGGGCAAGTTGCACGCCCATGTGATTCGCGTGGATGCGAGCGATTTGTTCTTAGGCAAATTGGCCGGCGTGAGCGAACCAGAGGCCAAACGCAAAATCATCGGTGGCTTGTTTGTGGACGTGTTCAAAGAACAAGCGGCCAAACTCAAGGCGGGCGACGGCGGCCACAAAGGCGCAACCTTCCTCGCACAAGGCACGATTTATCCTGACGTCATCGAGAGCGGCGGCGCAAAGAGCAAAAAAGCAGTCACCATCAAGAGCCACCACAACGTGGGCGGCTTGCCAGAGCAGTTGGGCTTGAAGCTCTTGGAGCCCTTGCGCGAATTGTTCAAAGACGAAGTGCGCGAACTCGGCGTGGCCTTAGGGCTACCCCACGACATGGTGTACCGCCACCCATTCCCAGGTCCAGGCTTGGGCGTGCGCATCTTGGGTGAAGTGAAGAAGGAATATGCCGACTTGCTGCGCCGTGCCGATGCCATCTTCATCGAAGAACTGCACAACTTCAAAGATGAAGCTACAGGCAAATCTTGGTACGCCTTGACCAGCCAAGCCTTCACCGTGTTCTTGCCTGTCAAGAGCGTTGGCGTGATGGGCGATGGCCGCACCTACGACTACGTGGTGGCATTGCGCGCTGTGCAAACCAGCGACTTCATGACGGCAGATTGGGCCGAGTTGCCTTATGCCTTGCTCAAGAAAGTGTCTGGCCGCATCATCAACGAGGTGCGTGGCATCAACCGCGTGACCTACGACGTTTCATCGAAGCCACCAGCGACGATTGAGTGGGAGTAGTAACAATCACGTAAGTTGTTGATTTTAAACGATTTACGAGTTACACAAAACTTTCACAACCCAATAAAATCTCGTTGATTTTGTTGGGTTTTGACATTACAGTTACACAAAGAGTTACACGAACGTGTAACTACTACAAACCGTAATGACTCAACCGCTCCATGGCGCTGAAAAAGACCAACTTCAAGGAAGACGAAGAAGCCATATTCGACAACGCTGTCATCTACAAGCGTGGCGAATACTGGCATATGCGTATGTGGCTCCCCAAAGAGCACAAGTACGCTCGTTTCAGCCTTAAAACGCGAAACAAGAGCACAGCCAAGGACAAGGCTGAACTCCACTATCACGAACTCAAAGTACTTGAGAAATCAGGCAAAACGTACTTCTCCCAAACAACAAAGATGGGAGTTGAGATGTACTTGGAGGAACGCAAGATTGATGTCGCCTCAGGCATCATCGTTAAGGGGCGTTTTTCAGTAATTCGCACACATCTAAACCACTGGCTGGATGTGATTGGCAAAGACACCAAGTTAAAAGAACTTGAACGGACAGACTGCGCCAACTATTTCTACGAGCGCACCAAGACCAAGAAAAGCATTCCTATCAGTCAAAGCACTGTTGAGAATGAACAGAGCACCGTTAACGCCATGATGAAGTGGCTTCACAAACGTGGTGAAACCTACATAGATTCGTTTGACTTCAAGAAATTAAAGCGCATTGATAAAGGCGCAGATGAGAACAGGCGCAGTTCATTCGAAGACCATGAAGTTGATGCGATCAAAACAGCCCTTGCTGAGTACATCGCAGACGCTGAAAAAGAGATCGATTTGACTGGCAACTACAGCAAAGCGGTCACGGGCTACTACCTTGGCTTCTCCTTAATCTCTGGATTGAGGCGAGGGGAGCAATTACAACTGCGCTGGTGCGATGTTGAAGATATGGAGCACCAAGAGGCACGTGCCACACCGTTTGATTTGATTCGAGTAACTGTTCGTGGTGAGACAAGTAAGGTTAGAAAAACGCGAAAACTTGTTGTCAAAGACTTTGGCTACTACGTTGGCTTGATGCGGTTGAAGCAAAAAGTGTCTGGCGAAAAAGTCAAAGAAAGAGACCTTAGGGCTTGGCTAGGTGAGCAATTGATGTTCACTACAACAGGCAAGTCACCAATTACACCTCGTGCGATTGGCTACCATTTTGACAAGGTGCTTGAAAAGGCTGGCATTACGCACTTGGATAGCCGTGATCTTGTTCCGTATAGTTTCAGGCATTACTTCATTACGCAACGTGTCAACAGTCATTTGCCGCCTCAAATCGTTGCTGAGATGTGCGGTACAAGCATCACGCAGATTGAGAAGACCTACTATCACACCACTGAAGCCAAGATGGTTAGCAATGCGCTGGCTGACTATGACTATGTGGATGGTGTTTTAGTGCCCAAGCTTAAATAATTTTGAAATTCGCAGGTGATGAATATGAAAAAACTTCTAATGATTGCGACCTTGATTCTTTCAAGCCTTGTGAACGCTAAACCGACCTCCCCACTTGGAACAATCACGCCAGTAATGGATGTAAAAGAAATACCGACATTTGTGTCCCGATTACCCCAGTGCCAAGGAAATGATCCTCAGAAGTGGGATGCTTGCGTCGGAGCTTTTGTTTTTCCTAACAAAAATTCCTATTACGGAGAGTGGAGGAGAGGTGAACGAGACGGAGTAGGGCAGTTGAAAGTTATGGCAAAGGGCGAGTCGAAGTCTGCTTTTATCGCTTCTGACATGCCAGCTATATATGTAGGTCAGTTCAAGCGTGGTCAATTAAACGGTCATGGTGTATGGACTGACCAGAACGGCAATCGCTATGAAGGCGAATTCAAAGACAACCTTTTAGTGTTCGAGAAAAAAGATGGAGCAACTGTATTTGGTGATGACTCAGACAAGTTCAAAAAGAAGTGCGAGTCGTATGGTCTCAAGTTCGGCACTGGTGAGTTCGCTCAATGTATGCTGAAGCTTGAGCAGATGGCTAATCAAAATCAGCAAAGAGATGCCGATAGAGATCACCAGAAAGAAGTCCAGCGTATTGCTAAAGAACCAACATCCATCGACTGGTTTAGATTGGCTAACGAGTTTGCTAAGCCTCCTCAATTTATGCCTGAACCCTGTGATGGTGGAATGCTATTGCCGCCGGGACAACGGTCTAACTGTAGGTAAGGCTTTAAAGAAACCGATCACATAATCGCAGAGCTCAGCGTGTAAGCAAATCAATTTCTGCTATGCCTATAAGCCCCGTCTTGACTGAGAAACTGTAACACGACGATTTTGAGGAATTACCCCCGTTTTTGCGTTGAAATTAGGGGTTTTGGCTGGCAAAGGTTGCTGTGCCGTTAGAGACGGCTTCACCGGTTGTATGGGTTGCTGTCGTTGAGAAATTGGTAATGCTGGCACTTGAGTGCGAGTCATGCCTACCTGCTTGGGCTTAACTTTAGGTTTTGCCTTCAAAGGTTTGCGAGGCTTTGATGGCGGCGTTGGAATCCTTGGCAATTTCACAGCTGCTACCTTCTTAGCAGGCGCTTTCACTTTAGGTATTACAGGTGCGGTCGCAGGACGTGACTTGGCATCTTGCGCTCTTGATACTGCGGGGGGACTTGATGACGAACTATCACTGGACTTGTTGTTCTGTTGCTTGATGGCTGACCAAACAGCATCACTGACCATCTTCCAAAGCTCAAGCTGAGCATCTGAGTTTGCGAATTCTTTAAGTCTCATCACGGTCTCCTTTTCTTTTATTTATCCGTGATGAGTCCTCAGAACTAAGTTCTTTGAATGCTTATGACGCAGCCATTGCCATACTGAGCTTCTAAAAGAACTTTGGCACGTCTGTGATCAAGGGCATGAACAGATGTCTCCATCTGCTCATAACCGTTGCCATGACGAATGCGTATGCGAGCAACGAAGTTGAGCAACATCACTTGCCAAAGCCTTCGCGAAGCTTGATGCTGGCTGCTTCGATTTGTGGATCCAACTCACCAGCATCGATAGCTTTCTTGATCACTGCTAGCGTGGGGATCAACTCGTTAATGGTCGCAACCTCAACGGCTGTTTTACCCTTAGCAAGTTCAACTACTCGTGCGCCATAACGCACATTCAATGCGACCTTACCGTTTTCAGTTGGAAACCACCAAGCGCGAACCTTTTTGGATACTTCAACGCATTGAGTATTGCCGTCGTCATCCTTAATTGTTTTCAAGCGCTTGGAAGTGAACGTGCTGCCCTCGGCTTCAGCTTTAGCAAGTTCAATTTGCTCTCCAATTTTCTTGCTCAGCTTTGTTCGACGGTGAATAGCTGGATTTGCGGCAGCACCTTTTTTGATAGCAGTCAGTTTGAGTGAGTTAAGTGCGGACATCAATATTTCCTTTATGTGTTGTTGACGTTCGCAACTTTATTTTCAGACCAACTGATTGAGCAACCAAGCCTCATAGGTGTCCCGCCAATCTGGACGGACACTCAGCAAAAGAACCAGATTTAAAGCTCCTTTTATTTGGTCTTCATAAATAGCTATACAAATATTTGGATAAACAGCTAGTGACGCAACTTCGCATACATCAATTGATAAGACACGCATTCACAGAAGATTTAAGTGAGTTAGCGGTGTTAACTATTCGCGCAGATGGAACCATCAAGAATGGGGCTTGCGTACGTCAATCCCCATGGTCTCAAAACGCGACAGGATCAATTCACTTGCTTGTTCACGCCCTAGATCGAACTATTTCTCACCTAAGCAGAGGCGAAAACAAAGACATGAAGTTCGTCGCATTTTTTGGTGGTGAGAAAGATAGCGGAGTCGCTGGACACTTTCACGCACTTCTTCAGTTCCCATCAAATGCTGACAAAGAAGCATTCGTAGAAAAATTCCAAAAATTATGGTCAATTAAGGTTTCAGATGCTCTCAAGACAACTCTAAAAACGAGTGTGTACGCTAAACCTATCAAAAGTCAGGAAGCCTATTCTGCTTACTGCTCTAGATATGAGGGCGCTACTTTCGGTGGTGGTTCCGAGAAAGTAGTTATGTCTCGCTCTTTGAAGTTCTAAAGAATTTCTCTCTAGCTGCTGAAGTGTCCCGACCACGGAATAAAGACAAGTAAGCATGCGAGAGGCGAGGCATAAAAAGATGGCGTTCAGTCGCTATCCTTTTCAGCGACAACTCAATAAAGTTTCAACAATTCAAAACCGACTAAATCATCATTCAAACTGATTACTAGGTGCTGAACAAAGCACAGAGCGAATGCGAAAGTGTTTTGTGAAAGCGCAAGCGAACAGCAAGTTCGCTCATACACCTACTGACAGATGGAGCACACAAATAAGATCAATCGATGCCCTACGCCTTGATGACCTCAGCTAATTCTTAGAAACCCGCCAAGACATCAGGACTCAGGTTGCTCATTTGTTCATTTGAAACAAAACTTTGTCCATACACACACTAATGGACGAATCAAATGAACGAAACAGAAATCAAAAAGTTAGCAGCGACATACACACGCGAAGAAGCTAGATCAAGGTTACAACATGTCGCAAATGAGTTAGTCAAAGCCAGCTTCAACATCGAGGAATACATTGAGCGATTTGACTCAGCGGAGAACGACGCACATAGGGCAAGGATCGTCAATTGGGCATTGAGCCACTTAGTTTGTAACATCCAAACTAATTTACGCATCGATCTGCTAGCTAACAGCCAAGCTGCTTTAGCCAACACAGGACTGTGAGCACAAGCATGACTAAGCTCACACAACAAGACCTGCTCCACTTCACAGGTACATCTGCCTACTATCGGATTTCAAAGAGGTTCCTGCTAACGGATGGCACCAAGTACTTGTGCGAACAAGCTGGTTGCTTTTGGTTAATGGATGCGGCGTCGAGCCACTTGCTTGAGATTGGAGTGGGTGATTGGTTTGTGCTTGTTCGATTGAAATGTGAACAAGAGCGAGCCACGCTCTACTTTGAGGATGGCAACGGGCACGAATATGCGCGACAAGAGATTGAGTACACGGACTTCCCGTTGAGTGAGATCACCTTGTACGCATGTTGGGATGGTGAGCACTGGGTACTGATGCTGCCCAGCGAGTACTAAGCTACGTTAAGGGGTGGGGTTAGATTAAAACCACCATGATCTAGATCTCGTACCCCTAAAAAAATAGCAGCGCAGATTTTTACGGGCAGCTATGTCGGTCTGGGCTCCACTAAGTTACGCCGCATTAAAAGCCCTACAGCGCAAAATCTTCCTTGTGGGCTGGCTTGGGTAGCTGGGCGCACTAACTTTAGCTTGTAGGGCTTGTTTATAAGTAGGCACAAGATCGTGGCATCTGCGCCACGAAGTTGGCTAAATACAAAACCAAATAAAACAGCGATTTCATTTGGTTGCGGCATAAGTCGTTGATCTATAAAGCCCGAGGGAATGGACGGATTTCGGTTGCTCAAACCGTACCAATGAAAACAAACTGTTGCTCTGTATTTATTACTTTTTAGGAGAGCAACAGATGGGCAAGGCAAAAACTTTTACAAGCGCGGAACTGCGTCGCGTTTTCGATTACCTCGCAACCCGACAGCACGCCATTCGCAATCGCGCGATGGTCTGCGTGTCGCACATGGGTGGGTTGCGAGTTGGTGAGATCGCAAAACTAACATGGGGTGATGTGATCGGAACAGATGGTCGTGTGAAGGATGAGATACGCCTCAAGGCCGAGCAGACCAAGGGGCGGCATCCACGCATCGTGTTCATCAGTCCCAAGTTGAAGAAGGAACTGGAAGCCTACGTCGCATCAGTCAAAGCTAGACCAAGTGATTGGGCGTTCTTCTACTCACAGAAGAAGCCGCAGCGGGGCTTCACGCCAAACACTTTGGCGCAGTACTTCTTGAGCATGTACAAGAACGCGGGCATTGATGGTGCGTCAAGTCACTCGGGCCGCAGATCATTCGCAACGAATATCAGTTCAACTGGCACCAGTGTTCGTGTGTTGATGCGACTGCTCGGTCACCAAAACATTTCGACAACTATTGGTTATGTAGACGCATCCGATGAGATGCTGCGTAAGGCTGTTACGTTGGCATAAAAAGAAAAACTCGTAAGCCAACTCCTTGGCTTACAAGTGTTAATGCTTTTGATGATCATAGGAACATCTCAACTACAGCTGTCTACATCGATGCCAATGATGACATGCTAAGGCGGGAGGTTGAGTTGGCTTAATTCTCTTTGGTTCCAAGTAAATAATACTCAGGGAACTCGCTGGATTTAACTCTGTTCATAATCTCAGCTCTGCTTAATTGATAAAAATCCATACAAGCAGATATTGACTTAAAAACACCATTTGGAGTAGCTACTTTTTTGGCATTTCTAGATGATTTTGCCGCAGTAGATTTCCTGTTTAATGGTGGAGATAAAAAATCAAATCCGACCTTTCCATCTCTAATCCAATTTCTTATATACCGACCGTTTACTCCGTAGTGTTCCCCTGCGGCTTTTAGAGTTTCAAAGACGCCAGCTGGTGTTTGGACTCGACGAGCCATGGCATGTTCACCACCATGTGGCGCTTTGAATATTCCATTTCTTCTGTGCTTTAATATTCCTTCACTCATTCGCTTTCTAACTTCATCACTAAATACTTTTCCTTTATTGCTTGGAAAAAGGCTTGTATGCTGTTTTTTGTAACTCCACTTACTGAATTCATCCCATTCAACTTTTTTTCCATTAGCCAAAGTTACGTATTCCATTTTTTATCTCCTCTGATTTAGTTCTTGACCAAGCCATCGTTAGCAAGCGATTTCCAATTGACGGGATCAACTTGAATCAACATCGCTAACTTGAGTGCCACACGCAAACTCACTGTGTACATGTTTGAAATGTTTTCTTCCATGTACGAGAGCAATTCTGTTTTTTGAGCTTCTGAAAAATTAAATTGTTTTAGCAAGTCCCTCTTAAAAACCATAAAGCAAACTTGTTTGAATAGACTTTCATTTGATCGGTCTGAAATTGAAATAGAAAAACTCCGATCTTTAAGCGCATTCAAGTGCGCTCCAATACTGTTATTTTTGACTTCAAAACCAATATTTGAAATTAGAATAACTCCACCTGAATAGTCGAAAGTTCCGGGTATTCCAAGCGCTCCAAGTAAATGTGTTGACGATGACCAGCTGATACTTCGTACCTGCTTTGTATCCATTGCCGCTTTCAAAATGTTCACACCTTCAAGCTTTTTGAACACTGAGTCAATATCGTCCAACACTAATATCTTTCCCTTTTCCTTGTTTTTGTATAGATGCCCGTAAAGGCTTAGTGCTGTCATCTGTCCAGTAATCATCTTGTAATTGCTTCCCGCATATTTTTTAAGATAAGTTTCAACAGAGTGTGTTTTCCCTACACCAGGGGGACCGTTGACAATGAGACTTTTAAAATCGCCCTTACTCATTTTCTCGATATATGACTCTGTACTTGCGTAACGTGCTTCTAAGTCGCTGTAGTCAATGTTTGCGTAGTCGATCATGTTTAAATGCCTTTCTGGTTAGGTATGAAATCACCGCGATTTCATGAGATCAATTATTCCAATTTGTCCTGTTTTACGATGCCCGTATCTTTATATGTGGCAATTACTTGTTAAGATAACTGACCTTAAATCATCACTTAAGTGACGCTTTGCGACCTATGCCATGCCTCTATCCAAATCCATTGAAGCGGCCATGCGTTCTTGCCATTGCGAGTGACTTTTCTCAGCGGCGTCAGCCTCTTTGTCGCTGAGGTAGTTGTACAAGTCACCAGCCCAAACGTGCTCTTCAACTTTCTCCAGCTCTTCTTCCCAATCAAGCACGCCGTTGTAGATGTGCTTGGCTAGCCTGTTGATCACCATATGCTCGAAGTCAATGCCGGGCGGGATGAAGAAGCAAACACGAATATCCGCAATGTGGCTGCCTCGGTCAAAGCGCCTCACGCCTCTACCAACCAAGAAGAGGAGGTCACTTCCTGCGTGAACCTTCTTTTCAGCTTTCCAAGCTGGCATCTCAAATGAAGCAACTGGCTGTGCTTCAAATATATCCATCATCCGAAGTATCAGGATGCGAGCGCGATTGATCAGTGCTTCACGACTCATTCCAATCTTTGCCCGTTGTTGATACTGCTGAGATGCCTTACTGATTGAAGTGCGTTTTAGCCATTCAAGAAAATCCTTCGCGGTGACTTCTTGTAAGCAAGCCTCCAGCAACGCATTTCCATAATCATTTACAAGTTTCGGTTTGATCGTTGCGCCGTAGACGTATCGAATCACTAGACTGATTTCGGTGCTATTGCTTTGGATGCGGATGTCTTGATCAAGTAGGTGGCCTCGAAGTGTGGAGTAGAAGTTGCCAGAGTGTTCGCTGTTCTCTATGTCAATGTATGTGGCATAAATGCCAGAAAGACTTGTGTACAAGCTATCCCTGTACTTGATCTGCGACTTGATGACACCTGACTTTATTTTCTTGAGCTTGTCGGATTGCTTCTTGATGAAGTCCGTTACTTCTGCCTCTTGCTTGTCAATTACGGCCTTGCGCTTTTTGGCCGCAGGACTTAATTGAATTTGCTTGCCCTTTGAATGTATTGGAAGCGTTATGACGTTGCCGGTAGTATCTTTAACAATACTTTTTCTTTTCAGTTCATTTGCTATCGCTGTTGCTTGACTCATTTTTTACCTCTATAAAAAGATAATGAGCGCCACCTCATAAATGACGCTCATAGAATTAAGTTAGACCAATTTTTTGAATACTTGACTTATTTCCAGCGCAAGTTGTTCAGCAAATTCAACTCTGGCTTCCCACTCGTCGGTGGTTTCATAGTCAATAGTGTGAACTTCATCCCCCATTAATTGAACACTCCAGCAACCGTTGTAGCTTGATTTAGAGAGGACTTTAATAGCCTTATGAGCTAAAGCAACAGGTACGTCCATGACATTGAAGTAGTGAACGTAGCAAGAGTGGCTAAAAATCGCCATTGGATTTTTTGTAAACGTAACTGACATAAGAATCTCCATTTTTTAGTAACTAAACCCGTTACCGATGGGTAAGAAATCACTGCGATCTCATGGGTTTAATTATTTCAATTTGATGCTTTTCCCGAACTAGATAACTTTATTAGAGACAATTACTTGTTAAGAAAAATGAGGGCAAAGTGTCACTTAAGTGAGGGTTCTAACGAGTAGGGCAGGGGTTGATACCAGAGTCGACAGCTAAAAGGTCATCAAAACTAGTGATTTCAAGCCTGCCACTGCTATCATGAGCACTTAGACGATCAATTAGCTGTTAAGAAATGGCCACCTTCTTCCTTGCTCCATATCCAACCTTCGGAACTGCGAAGAACCGCAAGTCCGAGGCATTCCAGAAGCGGAGCCCCTACTTCTGGTGGTGGGAGTACTTGCGGCGCAATCAAGACTACCTAGACTGCTGTGCCAACGGGGGCAGTGGACGACTAGCTGAGCTATATAAAGACTTCGGAGATGTCCGTGACAAAGAGTTCCGTGTCTGGTGGCAAGAAGATCGTCGTGGCTCAAGACTGTTTGGTGAACGGCAACTTGACGTCAAGTTCCATGAGATCGACTCTGCCGCTGACTGGAATGCTGGCTGGACAAAAGACAAGGTGATGGTTGTCGCGTTCCCTTTAACAGTGGGCAAGCGCAGACTGATGGGTGACATTCGAAAGTTGTTAGATAAGCGTCACACAGGCAAGCAGGGAAGGCCAGCACTTGCGAAGGTTGAAAGCACAGCGAAGTACAAGCTATCAAGGAACTACACGACAGCCAACCTTGAGACCGCTCTAAATGTTTATGACATATGGGTCGCAAACAGCGCGAAGCCTAAAACAGAGCAGACCAAGCAGTGGGAAATCGGGGTGGAACTCAAGCTAAACAAGCTAGCGATCAAGGATGCCTACTCAGGACTAAAGCAAGACCGTGCTGTGAGCCGTAATCTACTTGGAGCTCTTGTGAAGCGTTATCTGACGCAAGCCCAAAAAACAATCAAGAGCCTTGAAGAGGGCGTCTTTCCTGTCATTAAATAATTCAATAAAAACGGTCTATCGGAGAATTAAATGAGCCCTACAGAACTGGCTGTTTTTAGCGTAATCGCAATCCTTGTAATTTCATTCTTTGTGAAGTTTGTAGCTCCTTCAAGAGCGGTACAGAAGTCCCTACGCGAGGCGGTTTCAAGGCTTGAGCAAACAGAACCAAATTCAACGCCTCAAAAGGTATCTGAGATTTTTTCTTCCGACAAAACACTTCTTGGACTGTGGAAGGAGTTCGCGAAGACGCTTCATGAGCAAAGGGAATTACGAAATGGAGAGCTTCAGACGACGGCTGTGTTTTCGACTGTTACTGCTGATGCTTACTTCAATCCTGAAACGGTCTTTGAGGGACCAATCAACAGCGAGTTCTTCAAGCATCTTCCCGGCGTACTGACTGGGTGCGGAATTATTGGTACATTTTTTGGCTTGATTATTGGTTTACACAGTTTTGCTTCGATCCAGCTAGGTAACTCACAAGCGACACAGCAAGGACTTCAGCTACTGATGGACTCAGTTAGCGGAGCTTTTACGGTTTCAACAGCAGCGATCATTTCAGCGATGGTGATCACGGTAATTGAGAAGTATCTAGTCAAGTCGCTAACTGCTGATGTTCAGAATTTGGTACAGGCGATTGACCAGCTTTACGACGCAGGTGCTAGCGAAGACTATCTCGCTAGGCTGGTGAAGGCTTCAGAGGATTCATCCGCGCAAACGCGAGTTTTAAAAGACGCACTTGTACAGGAGTTAGGTGATTTATTGCGTGAGCTGACTGCCGCACAGATCAAGGCTTCGTCTGAGAACACCGGCGCCTTAGGTGCTTCTATTGGCCAAAGCATCAAAGATAGTCTTCAAGGACCAATGGAGACAGTGGCTGAAATCGTTAAAGGTGCTAGTGGTGATCAATCCGCGACTGCCTCCAAGCTTCTCCAAGAGGTAATGACGAGCTTTAGTCAAAAACTTAGCGACCTTTTTGGAAGTCAAATCTCAGATATCAACAGACTTAATCAAGAAACCTCCGTCAGCATTAAAGAAGCTATGGGGGAAATTCAGAAGCTTGTTTCGTCTCTTGAGAACTCAGGTCAAAAGGCCGCTGAGCAAATGTCAGAAAAGATGTTCGTCGCGCTTGAAAAGATGTCCGCTAAACAAGAGGCTATTGACGGACAGACTGCGGCTTTTGTGAATGAGCTTAAGAAAATTGTGACCGAAGGACAAGCTGAGGCTCAGCAAAAGATGATCGAAACCATGTCGGCGATGTCAGAGCAAATCACTAAGCTAACGGGAAAGATGGGCGAAGAACAAAACGCTATTCATGAGAAGAGCCAGAACCGTGAAAAGGAAATGTCTGATCGTGCTCAAAACATTGTTTCAGGCATGACTGACAGTGTTAAGTCAGCAGTGGAAGAAATTGCCAAGGCGTCTATAACCATGTCTGACAGTGTTGCCACGCTCAGCCGAACAACAACTTCTGCTATTGATCGGATGAACGGAGGAGCTGAATTAATCGCAAATGCTTCACAAGAATTTAGTGAAGCAGGAAAATCTGTAAGTGGCGTCCTGAATCAATCATCGTCCTTAGTTGATCGAATCACATCTTCAAGTAGAAGCATTGAAAACAGCACTAATGCCCTCGAAGAATCGTTGAGAGACTACAAATTACAACGATCAAGCATCTCTGAAATGCTCACAGAAATTCGGAACACGGTTGAGCTTGCGAAGAAAGAAGCAGGACTTACAGCTGACGTACTTTCAAAATTGGATAAAGCGACATCTCAGTTGGGTCAAGCTGAGTTGGCAGCTGAAGCTTATCTAGCCAACGTGAGCAAAGTTTTAGCAGAGTCTCATGAGAGTTTTACTCGCGAGATGAACAACTCAGTCAATACATCTAATCGTGAGTTCCACAACCACCTGAAGACGGCAGTAGATTTGCTTGCGACAACTATCGGTGATCTTGAAGCTTCGCTTGGTAGCGTCATCGGCAAAAAAGGCTAATAGATAATGGCCTCTAAACATTCCCACAGAAAGCGATCCAAGGACGATGGCGAAAAGCCATTTTGGATTTCATTCTCCGATCTGATGACTGCCATGATGGTCATGTTTTTGGTTGTTATGGCTGTAGCCCTGCTAGCAGTCACTTCACCAAGTGAGAAGCGACAGGAAGAAATCGAAGACTGGGTCAAGCAGTTGGAACAGAAGTTAAAGTCTGACTTTCCCGGTGTGAACTACCAAAGAAACAGAAATGTTATTGACTTCGGTAGTCAAGCAAACTTCAAGTTCGGCAAGCCAGACTTTGAGGGCTCCCCTGAAGAGCTACAAAGAAAAGAGGATTCGCTTCGAAAGTTTGTACCTGAACTACTAACCTTAGCGAATGGCGACTTAGGCAAAAAAGTTATCAAGCGTGTTGTCGTTGAAGGCTACACAGATAAAGCTGGAACATATCTATCAAACCTGGATCTAAGCTTGAGGAGAAGCGAGCGTGTGTTGTGCGTTCTGCTTGCCGAATCTGTTAGTACAAAACTCAGTGAAACCCATAAAAAGCAAGTCCGTGAATTGTTTTTGGTTGGTGGCTACTCGTTTAACAACGAAAAGAGTAGCGCTGAGGAAAGTAGGCGAGTCGAGATGCGTATCGAATTCTTAGGACCATTTGAAAGCCGCACACCAGCTCCATCTAACGTTGAATTTGGAAAGTGCCCAATTTAATGGACGCACTTCAAAGCCTAAGGAGCGCACTTGCTAACGCTAATTCTTCGGCGTTAGCAAGGACACCTTTGCCTGTTGATCTTCAACCAACGATCAGACTGCTGCGCTCAAAGGTGAACTCGGCTTCTCAATCGACAGAGCCAAAAGATCGAGTACTGAATGCTGTAAATTCATTCTGGAGTGACTCACGCACTGAAGACCTACAAACCGCTCGATACGTATCGTTTGGCCTCGCGATGCCAACAAGGTTCAATAGCCAATCCTTGTTTGATGACCATCAACGGTTCTCAGCTTTCTTAAACGAAGAAATTGGTATTGGGCAATGGAAGAACAAGCCATCTTGGTTTCGCCGCGTACTTCAAGGACTTGTCGCAAGTTATTTTTCATTTGATCCCGATTCTGCTTTTGCCACTGAAATTCAAACTAAGAACTGGAAATCCCTGAGAGATTACATCTCTCAAAATCTTGATCTTGCTAAGGGTGTATCGAATCCAGACTGGCTAAATTGCTGCCTTGATCACCGTTCACTATTTTCAGACTCGCCGGGAGATGACTTTGTTGATCTCGTGCTGAAGGGTGAGACTGAAAAATTAGAGATAGTCTTAGACCTCCTGAGAGCGAAAGAGTCTTGGCTTCCTCGCGAGTTGATACTTTCACAAGTCAAAAAGATCACAAGCTTTGATGATGCGCGGTTCATGGGCTTCGTAACGCCCATGTTGTCTGCGATTGCTCCCCATCGATCGATTCAAAACAAAGCGATTGCGTTACTGGTAAATAGATACGCTCGAATCGCAAACGCTCCAATAAATACAGATCTAAAAGAGATCACTGTCACACGCTGGGACAACCCTTGGCTTACTGGGTCTCAAAAGAAATGGCCTAACGAAGTAACTGACGAAGGACGTGCGCTAATTGCTGATTGGTTGAAGAGTGAGTTCATAGAAGCGTTCTTCACAAAAATGGCTGAGGATGGAGATACAGATCGTCGCCGTTTAGATTTTTGGATGAAGTATCGAAAGCATATGAACCACGTTCACTTTGCTTTAGGAACTGGAATCGTTGAGTCAACAGATCCCGATTTAATCTTCCTGAAAAACAAGATGAAGGGACTGATATCTCACATTCGCAGTAAGCGTGTTAATGCCTTCATCATGTATCTCGGAGATGTCATTGCTGTTGAATTTAGCCAGATGGGAAATGCGTTGTACTTCTACGACGCGACTAGTGGTGCGCCGTTTGATCTGAAAAGCTCACTTGGGCTAACTGTTGACGTAGGAAATTCATTAAAAAATTCGTCAGGATTGAGATTTAGTCACCAAGACGCCGTTAACGGATTTTCTAAGTGGGAGTCTGCTTGCTTCTCTTTCATGGCAACAAAGTTCGGCATACATCCCGATACAGCACCAGACAAAAATAGAAAACCATTTGTAGCCGCTGAGGCTGTATTTAGATACACACCTGCTAAACCTGTTGAAGAGATTCGTTCGACTTATAGGGCTTCGCCAAATGCGACAGCCTCTGCCGAAGAGCTGAAAATTCCAGTTTTTACAGCAACAAATAAACCTGTTCCTCCTCCAATAAACGTGGTGTCTGGAGTTACTAGCTGGTCTGAGCTTTACAACCACCCCTTCAGCGAACGACTCCTATCATCAACTTGTTCAGCGTTTGGGTTTGACATCCAAGACAAGCGTAGTCAGGGTGGTGCTCTTTGGGTCAAGATTGGAAACAGTAACTCTGAAAGAAATCGAGTCTTTATCAATTGGGGCTTTAAATACAAAGCCGACAAAGGCTGGTGGAAAAACTAATGATGCTGAACTTTTTCAAGAAATCGCATACAGACGCACAAGGTCAGCCATGGTTTGTTCAGACTAAAGCTGAGGGCTTGTTGTTGAACAAAAAGAGCACTGGCAAGAAAATTGATTACCAATTTATTGAACCTTTAATCACACAGCTTCAAGACACTGGTCTAGGCGTGATGATTGATGAAAGCTTTCTCCTAAGCTGGGACGATCTCTACCAAGCATCTGCCTTGGGCGAATACGAAGATTTAAGCGAAATTCTTAACGTACCAGAAACAACCAAAGCTACGCCAACACTAGTGAGCTTTGGATCTTTAACAGACTCTAACTTTGAAGTTGCCATTTCGCATTGGCAAGATGCCTCAGCCCGAGAGATACGCCCAACCCTTTACGGGGCTGTACTCACCGAGAACAGTAAACCGCAGCTACTCAAAAAAGAGCAATGGGAACTTGTCAAGATTGTTAAGTCCTTTGCGTCAAGAGCAACCGATGAACGATCAGATTTGTTTCATCGAACGCAATGGGGAAAGATACGTCGCCTAGCCCTTAATGCCGACGCACGTCTTGATTCCTTTCTACGTGCGAGTATTGTTCTAACTCCTGAGAAGTTGAAGATTGCGCTTAACAAGTCTCAGGCTGTAGGTTGCGATTCTGTAATTGAAGTCATCCCACACTTTGATGACGCTCCTGATTCATGGATCTCTAGGTTTGATGCGAACACGTCTGTCTTAGATCGATATGACATTCCTACGGAAGACGGAATTACCCAAGTCATCCTCTCGCCTGAAGTTAAAGCAGTACTTAACGAAATTAAGAAGATGCCCGGTCGGATGGTCGCAGGATCAAGGGCGCAAGCCTTTTTGGTCAATCCATTTGCCGCACTCGGTGACGATGCTTCAAACGTAATTGAAGAAGGTCAATTTCAGAAAGCCAAGGAAGATGCGGGTATCTTTTTTGAGAGATTTAGCCCAATCGTCGAAAGAAATGATTTCGGAAAAGTTGAACAACTTGGCTTGTCTATTGAGAGCCCACGCTCCAATGGAGATTCCTCAATTTATCGTGAGCTACTTGAAGACTCAGAGCTTGAAGAATTTATCAGCAAAGCACAGCGTTCAATTGATAAAGAACTGAAGCTCATTGCTTGGGATGGCTATGACCTTGAAGTTAATCCTGATACGCAATCACATATCAAAATTCTTAACGAAGCACTTCAAGAAAAACTATCTCTTTCGCTCGCAATTAAGTACGACGATGTTCATGATCTATCCCAATACTCCGATCGCATCGTTGATATTGGTATTGAAGAGCCTTACTACTCTCCTTTCATCGCAAAGAAGGATGCTGATATCGGATGGTTTCCCGAGAACGTGATTCCGTTAATCACGTTCACTCCTACTGGCGAAACTGAATCAATTGCCGTACCGATAAATAAAGAAACACTAACGGTGCTTCAAAAGAAACTTGATGAAGCAAAGTTAACTAAGCAGGAGACGATAACTGTTTCTGGCTTAGATCATCCTTTCTCGATATCTGACGCTGAACGCATTGTCCAAACGTTCACAGAGGTCTGGGCTGACGTAGCTGAAGGGAAATTCAAAGAGCCTAGAAAGAAGACTGCTGATACCACCGATAAACCAGCAAACAATAAAAAGACCCTTGTTCTTCGTTCAAATATCGAGAGCGTTGGCTACATTGAGCGAAGAGCCTTAGCGCTAAGCACTGATTTGGCTCCCGCCGTGATTCCTTCCACAATGAGCCCAGAAGCCAGCCTTCTGGAGCATCAGCGTCAAGGTGTAGCTTGGCTTCAACATCTCTACAAGCTACAGAACGAATTCAATGTTCGAGGAGCACTCTTAGCTGATGACATGGGTCTAGGCAAGACTTTTCAACTTCTGACATTGATGGCTTGGATTCTTGAACAGAATCCAAATTCTGAGCCAATACTGATCGTTGCTCCACTCTCTTTATTAGAGAACTGGAAAGATGAAGCTGAAAAGTTCTTTCCGAATACATTTGAAATCTTGACTGCCTATGGTGATGCCCTCGCACCTATGCGTATAAAGCGAGAAGAAATTGACGCACGACTAAAAACTGAAGATGGCCTAGTCAAGTTCTTACGCCCGGGTTGGATTAAAAGCGCAAAGGTAGTCCTGACAACCTACGAAACACTGCGCGATCTCGAGTTCTCATTTGCGCAACAAAAGTGGGCACTGATGATTTGCGATGAAGCTCAAAAAATCAAGAATCCTGCGGCAATGGTCACACGCTCAGCTTGGCGACAAAACGTTGCGTTCCGCATCGCTTGTACTGGCACTCCCGTAGAAAACACCCTGACTGACATTTGGTCACTTTTTGAGTTTTGCCAACCGGGAATGCTAGGACCACTTAATGATTTCGGAAGAAATTACCGTAAGCCGATTGAGATTGACTCACGTGATGTAGAGGGAGCTGAGATGCTTGCTCAACTTCGCCTGCTGATAGAGCCGCAGCTATTGCGCAGAACCAAAGCTGAAGTCGCCAAGGATCTACCAAGCAAGATTATTGTTGACAGTTGTAGACGCCTACCGATTTCTTCTATTCAGCGTTCGCTATATGCCAAGGCCATTGAGGACTTCAACAAGAGGAATGATCCAAGCTTTACCTCACCATTCAAGAACCATCTTGGTTTGCTTCAGTACATACGTCTTTTATGTACTGATCCAAGGCGCTATGGATTGAGTGTTTTCAAGCCAGAACCAATTAAGCAGTACCGCGAAGCTTCACCGAAACTTGACTGGCTACTCAAGCAACTGATTGACATAAAAAAGAAGGATCAGAAGGCGATTGTTTTTTGTGAATTCAAGAATATTCAACGCTTGCTTCAGCACTACATCCGTGAACAATTTGATTTTGATGCTGACATCATTAACGGTGATACCAGCGCATCGGCGGGACATGACCTTAGTCGTCAAAAGCGAATCAAAGCATTTCAAGCTAAACCCGGATTTGGAGTCATCATCCTCTCCCCGGTTGCTGTTGGATTTGGTGTCAACATTCAAGAAGCAAACCATGTCGTTCATTACATGCGGACATGGAACCCTGCGAAAGAAGACCAAGCAACGGATCGGGCATATCGAATCGGTCAGAAAAAAGACGTTTACGTCTATTACCCCGTAATCACTAGCGACGACTTTACTACCTTTGATGAAAAGCTAGATCGATTGCTGGAACACAAGCGATCACTCGCAGGCGATGTCCTTAACGGATGCCCTGATGTAACGATGGCAGACTTTGCTATAGATGAAATCGTTCCAGCAGATTTCGCGAAAGACCTAGACGACACCGTCACCCTAGATGTTGCCCTTCAAATGGATTGGCGCTTGTTTGAAGGCTTAGCTGCTGCTCTTTGGGCCAAGCAAGGCTTCTCTAACGTTTACTGTACGCCTAGGTCTGGTGACAATGGCGTTGACGTTGTTGCTCTTAAAGGCAACGAGGGCGTTCTGATTCAGACGAAAAGCTCTGGCATTGATGGATACAAGCATGGCTGGGACACAGTCAAAGAGGTTATCGCAGGCCATGCCTACTATCAAAGACGGCATCCGGGCGTAACATTTCAACTAGTCGGCCTCAGCAATCAGTTCTTCAACTCGCATGCGTATGAGAACGCAAACCTGAATGGAGTCATGCTAATTGGTCAAGATGAACTGTCTGGCTTACTAGAACGTTTCTCAGTCAACCTTGCTGAAGTCGAGCGATTTGTATACGCTGACGAGCAGGTGGTTTAATTTTTGGAATCTTGCTGTATGGATGAGTACCTGCTTGAGATTAGATATTTGGTCGATGATCTTGGTGATATTGAGATTGATAATGGCTTAGTTCGCTTAGAGCGAATGCGTGGCTTTGAATATGTACTAATGATTCATCTGCCCGGTGCTTATTACAAGACTGAAGATTCATCAACTCTTTCAATCCTTCATGACAACAAGAAACTTTTCTCTAGAGTGCTTAGCTCTTTTGAGTGTCGTTTGGTGCTTGAGGCTGTAAGCACTATCAAGTTTTCATTTGACTCTTCGGAAAACCTTACCGGTAAAGATCCGCAAGATAGCTATAGCGTCTCCTTAAAGAGAGGCACGGCCATAATGTCCTTTGCTTGGGCAGATGGTGAGCACATTACAAATGATGCCGAATTACTTTCCTCATTGATGAAGTTAGTAGAGCTCATCGGTGATCTTGAACCTATTGACTATGAAGGTTTTGGGTTTGAATTTCCCGTTAAGCTGTAGTCGTAATTACTTGTACACACTTATTGGATTGAGCTTGCGATGAAACCAGCCGTTGGTCGTGTTTACGTTTTAAGCAACAAGGCAATGCCAGGTCTTTTAAAGATCGGGTACACCATGAACACTGTGGAAGGGCGCGTCAAAGAACTTTCGAGCGCAACAGGCGTTCCATCGGAGTTCTTCATTGAATACCAAGTTGAGTGTCGTGATGCTGCTGGTGTTGAAGCTCTCGTACACGAATCATTTCATAGCTTACGGCACAACAATAGTCGCGAGTTTTTCTCTATTCCATTGGCGGATGCTGTCGATGTAATCCGCAAACACGCTAAGGAAATAATCGACGAGGAAATCCTTGGTCAAATTGATACGACCGTCACTGTTAACAAGTCTGCTGTGACGTACTACTTAGTAAGAGTTAACAGTTCAAAAAATATTTTTAGAGTTGGATTGATCAAAGAGGGGCTTAATTTTCTAAATACAGAAGAATTCAAATCAATGGTGATAGAGCTGTACAACCATTTCGATTCAAACTTTTTTTATGAATGCGAAGTCGTCCAATCTAAAGAGTTCTTTTACATAGATGATGAATCATTGGAAAAGATGAAAGATCTTTTAGATGGAAATATCAAAAGACTAAAAACACTTAATCGTTATATTTTTGAAACTGAAGGTTTCTATCGTGCTAAAGAGTTTCATCCTCGCCTTAATGGCAAGTACGATCTCAGAACGCTTCCTTTTAAAGATTACAAGGAATCATTCCCACTTCAAATATACAACTCGTCTTTGTCTTTAATTGAGCCAATTGCCCAAGCTTGTTTGGATAAAAATGCTCCAGAAGTGGCGCAATCAGATATCTCAGAAGTTACCAATCTTGAAAAACCAAACAGGCTAGATTTAATTAAAGAACTGGGTATTTAAATCACTTATGTCTTGCTTCAATGTGCCGAGCAAGCATATGTGGCGCACAAGGCATTCCACACTGTGGGCAATCCGTTTTCACCTTAGGCTTACGCATTCGTGCCTTGGTCTCTTCAGACTTCTTGATCCCTTTTCCTGAGGCCGAAATCTTGGCTTTATGTTCTTCAGTCAGTACCTTGCCTTGATGAGCGGCTTTCATCTTGGCAATGGCTTCTTCTGTGTGTCTGAAGCCTTTCTTAATCTGAGAAAGCAGGGCTTTATGCTCAGCACTAAGCGGACCATTTACACGTCCAGTTAGTTTTGCGCTGATCTTCTTTCGCTGTTCTTCTGAGGGTGATATGCCTATTCTCTGGCCCTTAAGTGACTGACCAATCTTATTTCGGGCTTCTTCAGACTGACGAAAGCCTTTGCGGCTTTCAGTTCGCTTGTCGATTGAGCTCTTCTCGAATTTTCGCCCGACCTGCCAAGCTCCCATCTTTTCACGATGCTCTGGACTGAACTGCTTGCCTCGCATTGACCACTTGCCATCACCGTTATGTTTATTGAAGCTCTGAGGATCGTCTTTGGCGTTTAGCTCATCAAGAAGCTTTGCTTCTATGAAGAAGACCTCAACGGGTTCACTTGTGAAAAGGATCTCTCGTTGCCAGCCTGAGGGGTTAGCTTGAATTAACGGCTTAACGACTTTGCTTGAGCAGATGTAGCCATCTTCAGGATGACAGCCGCGAGCGCCTCTGGCTCCGACGTACCACTTACCTGTGGCAAGTTCAGTCCATTTGTAAACGTAGGCCAGCGTCATTTCTAGAACCGATTACTTGCCGTTCTTACGCTGGTTAATAGACTTAGATAAGAGGGTGGAGATCTCTACTTTTCGTTTCATGTCATTAGCATTAGAAATCTGCTCTCGAATGATAATGTCTATGGCAGTCCTTAGATTCTCGAATTCTTCCGCACATTGTTGTTCTGAAAGTTCATGAACCCCTAAGCTCAACAGCGTATACAAGTGGGGATGATCAACTAAAAACTTCGGAAGATATTGCTTAAGGAGTTGTATTTTTTGGCTGGTTTTTCCTGCGTCGTAGTCTTCCCAGCTAGTTAACTCATGCTCTGCTATGTGTTGAGCTTTTGCGGCATCAAGCATACTTTCAAAGACTCTTCGAAGGTATACACATGAAGCAACGTGGTATCCATGTGAGTGGGTTTGAATTGCTCGTACAAAGTCGTTTGCCTGTTCTTTTGACAGCCCAATTGACAAAGACCCGAGTACAGTTTTTTGAAAATCAAAAAGCGAAGGTGTCTGTCCAACTTTAGTAATGAATGAGCGCTCTAATGCTTGTTGCGGCGCTTCACTAGTCACATCTTTTTCAGAGATACCGTGCTTATGTTTGCTGGTTGATTCATTGGGCAACTTACCTGTGTCAAAGTAGTAGGTCGCTAGGTGTGAGGGGTCCCTTGAACATTGGGTGATAAGTTGGAATTTTCCATACCAGAGTGTCGTTGATGCGCCTCCGTTAAAGTGACCTGGGCTTATCGGTCCTACGCTTGCTTTTTCTAATTTGTGCCGTAAAGATGTTTCATCGGAAACAATCAATTTCCATGTTGAATCTTTGTCGCAAAGTGGACAGTAAAGATCAAATCTATGCTCATGTACCCGAATACTTCTAGCAACGGTGTTCAGATCTTTTGAAGCGCATGGGAATTTTTTGTACAGCGGAGCCCCGACAAGTTGAACTAGAAATTCTTGTGAAGTCATGCGGATTCCTATTTGATTTTGTTCATTATGCTAATTTTTCAATTGGTACTAGCAGTGGGAAGGTCGACTAAGACTGATGAGATGATTCAGAAAGTGTCAGACACTACAAGCGTCTCATCTGACGGTACAACCTACACAAAGATGGGTTCGACAACTGTAGGTAGTGACGGCTCAATGTTTACTCAGATGGGCAGTTTCAGCACTGACGGCAGTACACGCATGGGAAGCACAGCGACTGGTTTGGGCTCTGTGTTCAACGATAGCAAGCCAGATCGTTTTGGTTTCGATGCCGACGACGATGACAAGTGGTGAGCAGTTAGCCGCTCAAACCCCTAGGTTCTTTGCCTAAAAAATGGCTTCAAAAAAGCCGCACATCGTGTAACCAAAATCCTGTAAAATCCTTGTAAATCAAGGGTTTGTAGGGCTTTTGGATTTTTTATTTTTCTTACCTTAGTTACACAAATGTTACACACGTCTTTTTGCGCCGCTACAGCCCGCATAAACACAGGGCCTGTAAGTTGGGTGACTATGGAGTGGGAATAACTCTCGAAGGACACCTTGTAATGACACATCCAAGCCAAAGCAATTCGAAACTGACAGCAGAGCAGCTGGCAGCCTGCGCGCCGATTGAAAAGTATTTTCTGGGCCATGCGCATGACGATGCGAGCTATATGCGTCAAGCGTTTTTGCCCAGCGCCCACATCGAATCCATGCGCGAAGGTGTGTTTACCTCGTGGCCGCTCAACATTTACTGCGAGCGCTTTGGTGGCAAACCAGCGTCTGACGAAGCCACGCGCCGCCGCAGCATTGATTGGATTGAAGTGGCTGGGTCAGCCGCCAGCGCACGCGTGACGCTGGTCCACGGTGCGATGACCTTTACTGACTACTTCGTGCTGCTGCAAACCCAAGACGGCTGGAAAATCGCGAACAAGGCCTTCGTGGGCAAGTCCACCCAGGCATAAATCTGCACAACGCCAAAGGTCCTACAATCGTAGGCTGTTAGCAATTGCCCGATTTGGGCTTGAATTTTTTAATTAGAGAACACTGAGTACATGGCAAAAGAAGAAATGATCGAAATGAAGGGTGTCGTACACGAGGTCTTGCCCGACTCTCGTTACCGCGTCACCCTGGAAAACGGTCACTCACTGATCGCATACACCGCAGGCAAAATGCGCCTGCACCGCATCCGCATCATCGAAGGCGACAAGGTCACGGTTGAACTGTCTCCTTACGACATGAACAAAGCTCGCGTGACATTCCGTCACATCGAAGGCAAGGCCCCAGGCGGCCCAGCCGTTAAACGTCGTTTCTAAACGGACCGCGTTGCGGTAATTTTGCGTGTACCTGCCACCGCAGTTCAATGCCAAGGATGAGGCTCATGCGCTCGCTCTTATGCGGGCGCATCCATTTGCAAACCTCATCAGTGTGGACGACACGGGTTTCCCGTTTGTCACACATCTTCCTCTTCATTTGACGCAGAAAAATGGCGAGCATGTGTTGCTGGGCCACTGCGCTAAACCCAATCCCCATTGGCGTTATTTACAAGCACGCCCCCAAGCTTTGGTCGCGTTCATGGGCCCACAGGCTTATATGTCACCCAAGGTCTACCCAGATCTGACGCGTGTGCCCACTTGGAGTTACCTGGCTGTTCATGCCAAAGTCGAGGCGACGTTGGTCGAAGAGCCTGAAGCCAAAGACCGTTTGCTCAAGCAACTCATTGGCGATCACGAGCCGCCTTACGCTGCTCAGTGGCGTGGTTTGGGCGAAGACTACCAACACAAGATGCTCAATGGCATCGTGGCGTTTGAGCTGCGCATCACAGAGCTGCAATGCAAGCTCAAACTCAACCAACACAGACCCGAATCCCACGCCGCCATGCATGCCGCATACGCGCAAGGCACACCCGATGAACAGGCCTTGGCCGAATGGATGGTCAAGCTCGGCATGGTCCAGCCGTGATGCATTCACCTGAAGATATTGGCTTCATGCAGCTGGCTCTGCGTCAAGCGCAAGCTGCTGCAGACGCAGGCGAAGTGCCCGTAGGTGCTGTGGTGGTGAGGGCAGGGCAGGTGATTGCTTCCGCCCACAACGCCCCCCTGGGCAGCCATGATCCAACCGCGCATGCCGAAGTTAACGCCATGCGATCCGCGGCCCAAGCGCTGGGTAACTACCGACTGGACGACTGCACCTTGTACGTAACGCTTGAACCTTGCGCCATGTGTAGCGGCGCTGCGCTGCATGCACGTTTCAAGCGTGTGGTGTTTGGTGCGACTGAGCCTAAAACAGGTGCGGCGGGTTCGGTGCTCAACTTGTTTGCGCACGAACAAATCAACCACCAAACACAAGTGACTGGCGGTGTGTTAGCCGACGATTGCGCACAAGTGTTGCAGGCCTTTTTTGAACAACGCCGTGCGCAACAGCAATTGAACAAAGTACCTTTGCGTGAAGATGCTTTGCGAACGTCTGATAGTCCGTTTGTAGGGCTGGATGTGCCTTTTTCGCTATCGCATTTCACAGCTGATTTGCCCGCATTAGACGGCTTGCGTTTGCATTGGTTTGATAACCGTCAAGACGGCCAATCTGCGCCGTACGTTTATTTGCATGGGCTCGACGGTTGGAGCGCGCAATACGCTGCTCAGTTGCAATCGTCAGAGCCAGTGATCGCGCTAGATTTGCCAGGCTTTGGCTTGTCCGACAAGCCTAAAAAAGTCGCAACCCATCGGATCGCTTGGCACTCACAAGTACTCAACGAGTTTTTGGCCAGTGTGCAGCCTGCACCTGTGGCCTTGCACGCGCCACGCGTGATGGCTCCCATCTTGGCCAAATTGGCTTTGCCGGTTCATTGGCTCGACATGCCCTCGCTGCCTGCGGCCCTGCGTGACGCCCCATATCCCGACCGTGGCCACATGGCCGGTCCTCGTGCTTTGAGCACCTTGCTGGCTGCGCCTGCACCCACACCACCGCCTGAACGAAGTTAATCATGCCTAACGCCACGCCACCCATCGGTTACGAAGTGAAGTTTCAGAGGGTCGGTGTAGGAGGCGGGGCAGATTTACAAATTCGCTCCTTGCTCGACAAGCAGCAGTTTTATGACCCATTGGGCTTGGCATTTGATGCCGGCATTTCATCGGCCACGTGGCCATTGTTTGGATTGGTGTGGCCCTCGGCCCAAAAGCTGGCAGATCTGATGCAGACCTGGGATCTCAAAGGCAAACGGGTGTTAGAAGTAGGGTGCGGTTTAGGCCTGGCCAGCTTGGTGGTGCATCGCCGCGAAGGCAATATCACCGCCAGCGATTGCCACCCTTTGACTGAGACTTTCCTCAAAGCCAATGTGCTGCTCAACGATTTACCGCCCTTGCATTACGAAACAGGCAACTGGGGCAGGGTGAACAAGGGCCTAGGCGCGTTTGATTTGCTCATTGCCAGCGATGTGTTGTACGAGCGCAGTCATCCGGCACAGCTCTCAGGCTTTATTGAAGAACATGCGGCAGAGGGTGCTGAAGTGCTCATCATTGACCCCAATCGTGGCAACCGCAGCGCGTTTCACAAAGACATGGCCAATATGGGTTTTGGTGTGTCTGAGATCATCATCAACGAGCCATTAGAAGATTTCAGCGCTTACCGAGGGCGCTTGCTTCATTACAAGCGCGGTTGAATGAATCGCGCCAGATTTGCCGCGACAATTGACCCATGGCTCATATTTACATCTATTCCCCCAGTGGCGCGGTGCGCGACAAAGCAGCTTTCAAACGTGGCTTCACACGCCTGAAAAAACTCGGCCATGAAGTTGAGATCGATGCAGATGCACTCAGCAGCCACACCCGCTTTGCAGGTGACGACGCCACCCGTTTGGCCGCGATTCATCGCGCAGCGGATAGTGGTGCTGATGTGGCCCTCATTTCTCGTGGTGGCTACGGCCTCACACGCATCTTGCCCAGCATCAAATACAAGCAAGTGGCCAAAGCCATTGCCAAAGGTACGCAGTTTGTGGGCTTGAGCGACTTCACAGCATTTCAAAATGCACTATTGACCAAAACTGGCGCAGTCACTTGGGCCGGTCCCGCCTTGGGCGAAGACTTTGGTGCAGAGCAACCTGACGACATCATGGAAGCCTGTTTTGACGACATGGTTAGCGGGCAGGGTGAAGGTGCGGGTTGGCAGTTGTCCAAACCTTGTGCTGCTGCTAATGAGAAACGTCGCCCTGGCGTTTGGGCGCACGATGCTGTGCTTTGGGGCGGTAACTTGGCCGTCTTGGTTTCTTTAATCGGCACACCCTATTTTCCGCAGATCAAAAACGGCGTGTTGTTCCTCGAAGATGTGGGTGAACATCCATACCGCATTGAACGCATGCTCACGCAGTTGTTGCATGCTGGCGTGCTGTCTCAACAAAAAGCCATCGTCTTGGGGCAGTTCAGCAACTACAAACTCACACCACACGACAAAGGTTTCAAACTTCAAAGTGTGATTGATTGGTTGCGTGCACAAATCAAAACGCCAGTGCTGACAGATTTACCGTTTGGTCATGTTTCAACCAAGCTATGTTTGCCTGTAGGCCAAAAGATCGATTTGGTGGTGGAAGGCAGAGATGCCTTGTTGTTGTGGGCGCATGGCGACCATTAAAAATTAGAGTACCCGATGCATTTGCCTTATCGTTCTGATATTGACGGACTGCGTGCTTTTGCAGTCAGCGTTGTTTTAATTTTTCATGCATTTCCGAGCCTGATACCTGGTGGTTTTGTTGGCGTGGATGTGTTCTTTGTGATTTCCGGATTTTTGATCTCGGGCATCATTTTCAAAGAGTTAGAAACATCGAGCTTTAGCTTTTCTAACTTTTACGCACGTCGTGTCAAACGAATTTTCCCAGCACTCATCACGATGCTGACGGCGTCTTATACGTTTGGTTGGTTTTTTTTGTTCAACGAAGATTTTCGCCGTCTTGGCAGTCATATCTTCCGCGCAAGCTTGTTTTTGTCAAACTTCATACTGTGGCGTGAAGCTGGATATTTCGACAATGCTGCAGAGACCAAGCCTTTGCTACACCTGTGGTCGCTTGGTATTGAAGAGCAGTTCTACATCGTTTGGCCCGTTATCTTGTGGATGTTTTGGCGATTCAAATCCATCCGTTTACCTTTGATTGCCCTGTTATCGCTGAGCTCGCTGTTTTGGAATATTTACCAGTCGCAGCTTGATTTGACGCACGATTTTTATTCCCCCCTGACGCGTTTTTGGGAGCTCTCAGCAGGCGCTTGGCTGGCTTTTCATGTGTCGCGCCAGCCGCAAACGCACAGGCACGCAAACCTCATCAGTGCTTTTGCGTTATTACTGTTGCTTGTTGCCGCATTTTTGATTGACAGCAAAAAAGCGTTTCCCGGTGGATGGGCATTGATGCCTGTGCTGGGGGCGGTGCTTTTGATCTATGCGGGGCCCACAGCTTGGTGCAACAAAGTTTTTTTCTCAAACCGTGTTGTGGTTTGGGTAGGTGCAATCAGTTACCCCTTGTATTTATGGCATTGGCCAGCACTGGCTTTTGCGCGAATCGTGGAGGGCACTACGCCATCTGTGGGTATTCGTTTGGGTGCTGTGGTCCTGTCTGTGGCATTGGCGTGGGTGACATTTGTTTGCATTGAAAAGCCCATCCGATTAGGCTGGAAAAGTGTATGGCGCACGCCTTTGTTGGTATTGACCATGGTAGCCATTGGCTATGTCGGATTAGCTTGTAAAAATGCTGGTGGGTATCCTTTGCGGCCGATCATGCAAGCACGTGTCGAAGCCAATATTGGTGACATAGGACACGAAACATTTCATGCATATTACGCCAAGCACTTCTTTGCCTGTGGAGACGCGCGTGTGCATGCTAAATCTGAGAAATGGGGCGACCTGGTTCGTTGCTTCCAAACTAAGCGTGACGCGCCTATTGATTTGGTGATGATTGGAGATAGCCATGCCGAGCATTTACTTTTGGGAATCGCGCATGCCTTGCCGCATCTAAATATTGCTGTTTATCCGCGTAGTGAGTTGCCATTTACAAACTCTAATGAATACACGGAAATTTTTGAAAGTTTGGTCAATGATCGTCACATTAAATACGTATTGCTAACCTCTATGTGGGCAGTTGCGCCTTTGAGCATTGATGAACGTACAAGCTTTCAAGCTAATTTGGCTTCCACCTTGACATTGTTGACAAATGCTGGAAAGCACGTAATTCTGACCACGGATACACCCAAATTTGGTTTTGACCCCCAGCGCTGCAAATACAACCATCCCTTGTCAGGGCTGAGTAACTGCTCAGAATCGAGTGAGGCCTACCGTCAAATTCAATCTTCTTATGTGCCATTATTTGAAGATGCACATAAACTGAATTCACACGTGAGCTTGATCTATTTTGATGATTTGTTTTGTACTGACGCTTTGTGCAGTATGGCTATCAATGGACGTATTTTGCTCAGAGATAACAATCATGTGAATGTGCTCGGATCACAAGTCATCGGGCAAGAATTGGCTAAACAAATACTTTTGATCGAACCTAAATTCAATCATTAAGAACTCTATAGTTTAATACGATGTATATTATGTAAAGTTTTTCAATCTAAAGAAAACAGCGTTATTTAGCGATTGGCTGATCGCTGCTTCTACTCTTTGATAGGGTTTTGTATAAACCATGCCTCTGTAAAGACTCGAATGTAAAAAGCACTTTGCTGTCTGTCACCACGCAAAGCCAAATCCAACGCACTAAAGTTACTGCTATTCACAAGTGTTGGGTCTGCACCTTCTTCTAGGAGCAACTTCACAGCAAGCGCAGGCGCTCCATAAGCAGCCATCATCAATGGCGTCGTTCCATCCTCTGCTTCACTGTCAATATACGCTTCGTTATCCAAAAGCAGTCGCATCATTTCGCGATGGCCTCGCGTCGATGCGTAATGAAGTGGCGTCCAACCAGGCTTATTGACATCTGCACCACGTTCAATAAGAAGCTTTGCAAGCTCCAAATGATTTGTAATTGCCGCTAGCATCAACGGTGTTTCACCAGCTAGATTTTGCACGTTAACTTGCGTTTGAGTATGCTTTGCCAAAACAAGTGCCGATTTAGGTGACTCTGATTGCAGCGCAACAATTAGCCCTGGAATACCTTTTTCATTAGGGGTATTTGGATCAAAACCGCGCGCTAACAAGCGTTCGATAGTTTGAGGTTTATCAAACGTAACAGCGGTAATAAAGTCATCATATGATCCGGCATTGGATAAGGAATATCCAATAAAAACATATAGATATAAAAAATACTTAAAGTATTTTCTCATTTCAAAACGCCATTAAAAAGTTGGTCAAAGTTGCGACTCGTAGCTTCTGCAACCTCTTCGACAGACATACCTTTGATCTCGGCAATCTGCATTGCCACAAACGGCACATAAGACGGATTGTTGGTCTTGCCACGGTGAGGTGACGGAGCCAAATACGGGCTGTCAGTCTCAATCAAAATCCGGTCCATCGGCACAAATTGCGCCACGTCACGCAAGTCTTGGGCATTTTTGAAGGTCAAAATCCCGGAGAAAGAGATGTACAGGCCGAGGTCCAAGCCCGCACGCGCCACGTCAGCTGTTTCTGTGAAGCAATGAAACACGCCCCCTGCACTGCCTGCTGATCCGTCTTCGCCCTGCTCTTTCAAAATCGCTACGGTGTCGGCCGACGAACTGCGGGTATGGATGACCAAAGGCAACTGGGTTTGCTGCGCCGCTTGGATGTGGATGCGAAAGCGGTTGCGCTGCCATTCCATGTCGGCCACGGTGCGCTCGCCCAAGCGGTAATAGTCAAGGCCAGTTTCGCCAATTCCCACGACTTTGGGCAGTTTGGCCCGACTAAGCAGGTCGTCAAGCGTGGGTTCTTGCACGCCTTCGTTATCGGGGTGTACGCCCACGGTGGCCCAAAAATTGTCGAATTGGGTCGCTAATCCGTGCACTTCAGGAAAGCGTTCCAGCGTGGTGCTGATGACCAAGGCGCGCGTGACTTGGGCCTTGGCCATGTCGTCGCGGATGGTGTGAATGTTTTCAACCAGCTCTGGAAAGTTCAGGTGACAGTGGGAATCGGTGAACATAGATTTATTTAGTCTTTGGCGCGCAAAGCGGTTTGCGCACGCGCCACCAAGGCTTCAAACATCAAGCCTGCGTTGTAAGGGTGTTCGGAGGTCCGAGCGCCATCCATCAAGTCTTTGGACCATTGGGTGAGCGAGCTCACAGTGCCTGCTGCGGGTAAATCTGCAGCCATAAAAAAGCGTGGTTCAGCCCCGCTGCGCAGAGCCAGCAGGTCGTGACAAAGCTTTTGCAGCATGGCGATGGCTTGCGATGGCGTGGCGTCTGACACTGCGCCCACATCTCCGCGCAACACAGCTTTGGGCAATGCAGCCCAGTGCGCTGCTTTTAGTCCAGTATTGGCCAGGTCGAGCGCGTCTTCGGGGCGACCACCGGCTGCGCGTAGCAACACAGCTGCGTCTGCCGCTGGTACTCCTTGGGTTTGTAGCCAGCTCAAAGCCTCAGCTTCAGTAGGCCAAACCATGGTGTGGGTTTGGCAACGGCTGCGGATGGTGGGCAGCAGCTGGTGCGCGGCTTCGCTGGCCAGCACAAAGCGGCATTCGCCTGGCGGCTCTTCAAGGGTTTTAAGGATGGTGTTGGCCGTCACATGGTTCATGCGCTCGGCGGGATATACAAACACCACTTTGGTCGATCCGCCTGAGCGGGTCTGCTGGCTAAACGCCACCATGTCGCGAGCGGCTTCGACGCGGATCTCTTTGCTGGGTTTACGCTTTTTGTCGTCTAGCTCTTTTTGAGTCTTCTCGTCCAAGGGCCAACTGAGTTCAAGCGCCAAAGCTTCGGGCATGAGTGTGCGCAGGTCTGCATGGGTGCGAACATCCACCGCGTGGCAGCTGCGGCATTGGTAACAAGCGCCCTGCTTCGTAGGCGCTTCGCACAACCATGCGCGGGCTAGTTCTAGGCCCAAGGTGTATTGGCCCAAGCCCGATGGGCCTTGCAGCAGCCATGCGTGGCCGCGTCGCTCTAGCAAGGTGGTGAGTTGGCCTTGCAGCCATGGGCTCAAGACGGGCCTCGCGTGTGTGGTGGTTTCGGTCATGCCGCGCTAGATCTCAATTCGAGCTCAACCAACCGCGCTGCACAAAGTTGAGGTGCAGTTGCTGCCACACGGCTTCACGGGTTTGGGCGGCATCTAGGCGCACGAAGCGTTTTGCATCGGCTTGGGCGCGAGCCGCATAGCCGTCTGAGACCTTTTGGAAGAACTCCACAGGTTGCGCCTCGAAGCGGTCTGGCACACGTGCACCGGCTAGGCGCACAGCGGCGATGGCGGGATCGAGTTCAAACCACACGGTCACATCGGGTTGGCGCAAACCGTTTGGTGTGCCTTGAACCCAAGCTTCTAATTGTTGCAACACGCCCAAATCAAAACCACGACCGCTGCCTTGGTAGGCAAAGGTCGCGTCGGTGAAGCGGTCACAAAGCACCACATCGCCGCGCGCTAAAGCAGGCTCAATCACATTGTGTAGGTGGTCGCGGCGGGCGGCGAATATCAGCAGAGCTTCGGTCAGCGAATCCATCGCGTCGTGCAGCACCATCTCGCGCAGTTTTTCTGCCAGTGGCGTGCCGCCGGGCTCGCGGGTGAGCGTCACTTGGCGGCCCTGCGCTTTGAAAGCAGCGGCCAAGCCATCGATGTGCGTGGACTTGCCCGCACCGTCGATGCCCTCAAAACTGATGAACAGACCTGTTTTTGTCATAGCCCGCTATTTTGCCTGTTCAGCATTACTGCCCTGAGGCTTTGCGCTGGTAACGATTGACAGCTGAGTTATGTTCTTCCAGCGTGGCGCTGAAGTGGCTCGTGCCATCGCCTTTGGCTACAAAGTACAACGCATTGCTCGGCGCAGGTTGCACGGCGGCCTTGAGGGCGTTGCGCCCAGGCATCGAAATTGGCGTCGGAGGCAAGCCTTTGCGTGTGTAGGTGTTCCATGGATGGTCGGTACGCAGATCAGCGCGGCGCAGGTTGCCATCGAAGCTGTCAAACATGCCGTAAATAACGGTTGGGTCGGTTTGCAGAGGCATGCCCAGCCCTAAGCGGTTGTGAAACACGCGGCTGATGGTGGTGCGGTCGCTTTCTCGGCCTGTTTCTTTTTCAACGATGCTGGCCAAGATCAAGGCCTCGTCGAGGGTTTTAATTTGAATGTCCGGCTGGCGTTGGCCCCAAGCGGCGGCCAGTTGCTTTGTCATCGCATTAGCTGCGCGTTGCATTACATGCAGCTCGGATGTGCCTTTGCCGTAAGTGTAGGTGTCGGGGAAAAACCGACCTTCGGGGGACACGCCTGGCATGCCCAGCCTGCTCATGAGTTCGTCATCGCTCAGCTCAGTGGCATCGTGCTTGAGGCCTTCGGCTTTGGCCAGTGCGGTGCGGAATTGGCGAAACGTCCAGCCGTCAATCAGGCTGATGGCTTTGAGGCTTTCTTCACCACGGGTGAGTTTGCGCAGCAAATCAAGCGGCGTATTGCCTTCGCTCAGTTCATAGCTGCCCGCGCGCAACTTGCGCGATTGGCCGCTGGCTCTGAAGAACGTATATAAAACCAGAGGTGGTGCATCAACGCCTGCATCTGCTACTGCTTGCGCAATGCCTCGCACAGGGGTTTGTGGCTCGATGGATATGTCTATCGTGGGAGTTCGCAGTGGCATGGGGGTCAACACCCACCAACCCGATACCCCTGACAACAAGAGGGTCAGAGTTAACACCGTCCAAAAGATTCGCTTGATGAGCCGCATCACAACCCTATGTCCAATCACGTTAATCCAAGGGGCATGATAATTCAGCTATGTCATTGAACACTTTTTCAGTCTCCGCGCCTCTGAACGGCATCGCACCCCTACCCCACCTAGGCATCATCCGAGCAGCAGGTTCAGACGCAGCCAGCTTTTTGCACAACCAACTCACCAACGATGTGTTGTTGATGAAAGAAGGTCAATCGCGTTTGGCCGCTTTTTGCAACGCCAAAGGCCGCATGCAAGCGAGCTTTGTGGTTTACAAGCGTTCTCCGGAAGAAGTGCTGCTAATTTGTCGTAAAGACTTGATTGCTCAGACTGTCAAACGAATGTCGATGTTTGTATTGCGCGCCAAAGCCAAGCTGAGCGATGCCACTGATGAATATCAGTTGTTGGGTTTGGCGGGTGATGCCGCGCTTGCTGCATTGAACGGAGCATCCGCAGATGCATGGCAATGCCATTCAGTTGGTATTGCCGATGTGTTGACCCTCTACCCTGCCCTAACCCAACCCCGTGCTTTTTGGCTTGCGCCCAAAGACGTCGCTGCCCCCACAGCTCCGAACCTCAGCGCAGACTTGTGGCAAGTGGGTGAAGTGATGAGCGGTATTGCGTGGGTTGAACTCGCCACCTTCGAAGCCTTTGTGCCACAGATGCTGAACTACGAATCGGTTGATGGTGTGAACTTCAAAAAAGGCTGCTATCCAGGCCAAGAAGTAGTGGCCCGCAGCCAGTTCCGTGGCACGTTAAAGCGCCGTGCGTTTATTGCGCAAAGCGCTGTGGCAATGGCTGCTGGTCAAGAAGTGTTTTCAAGCTTAGACGCCACCCAGCCTTGCGGCCTTGTGGCGCAGGCTGCGAACGATGATGCTAGCCATGTGGCGGTGCTTGAGTTGCAACTCAGCGCGACTGAGAACAGCAGTTTGCATTTAGGTTCGGCAGATGGCCCAGTGTTGAGCCTTCTGCCGCTGCCTTATGCGCTGCGCGACGACATTTGATGGTTGTATGGCTTAGAAGCGAACACCCGCTTTGATGCCCACAGACGAGTTTTTGCCTGTACGGTCGTACTCTGCAGAGAGGTTGAGCAACACGATGTTCCAGCTCACGCCCACAAATGATTTGCTTTGTGTGAAGCTCTCGTCGTTCTTGCCAGTGGCTTTGGCATTTGAATAAACCGTGCCCACACCCGCATAAGGTGTGAAACCTACAAAGCCTTTAGAGATCAACACATCTAGACCTGTGTTGTTCAACTCCATACCCGACACACCACCCATGCGGCTGTGGCTGGCGCGTACGGCGATGGCTGGTGTGATGGCATTGCCTTCTAGTAATGCATATTTGACGTGCATGCCAGTCGCTGAAACATTGGTTGAGGACACTTTGGAAACAAAGCCGCCCACATCCCAGCCGCCAGACAAGCCTTTGCTGAGTGAGAGTTTGGTTTGAGTCAGGTGGTCCATATTGCTGCCCGACACTTTGCTCCAAGCAGCACCCGCTTGTGTGTTGGTGAGTGATGCAGAAGCACTGACATCAAAGCCAGTGATGCCTAAGGGCGCAGCGGGTTCGATGGCCTTGGTGTTGGTTGTTGCAGCCAAGTCTTTGCTCAACGATAGGAATTCTGTTTGGTTGATTGCGCTGAAATTATTTATGTCACCTGAAATCGCATTTGTGCTGAAGGTCAATGTGGTTGCTATGGTCAAAGCTATGGGTAGCAGGCGATTGAAATTTTTCATAGATCGATATTTTTAAGTTTTGGCTGCGATCATTTTCGCACGGACATAAAAATCAATTCTTAATTTTTATCAACTAGTACAGAGTGAAGATGGGCAGCAATTGACCTTGACCGAAAGACTCAATAGTCGTGCCCAAACTGTTCATTTCGATCATCACACCCGTGCTGATTGAAGCAGAAATGTCCATGCCTTTTGTCGATCTCGTCACCGTTAGTGGCGTTGTCATCGGTATGACTGATATTGACTTATCGATCTCGCCAATGTCGTTCGGATTAGAGGTCGCCAACTTGTAATTTGATTTAACAAGGTACCCTGTCAGTACACCAAAATCTCGGCTCACGTCTCCGTTTCCTGCGCCATCAGCACCCAGGGCATTAGACACTTGTGTAGTGAATCCGTAACTTGAGCCTACGCTTGATCCGCAATCAACTAAATCACTGATGTGTCCTATGCGATTTGAATAAAAACGCCCTGCTCGTGACCAGCAAACCCTACCGTTTGTCGCAGTTTGGCCAACTGCTGGGTAATTTTGTCGATCTTGATCAAATTTCAAAATCGTTTTAATTTCTGAATACGGTGAAAGAACTGCAAATGAATATCCATAAGTTCCATTGGGTGGGCGTTTAACCACACCGTCGAGTTTGGTAGGGACTCCTTTGACTATTTTTACCCGAGCCCCCGAGCTGCTTTCAAAAATAATGGAACACTGAAAAAAATCAATCGCCGTGTTCGAGGTTGGAGCTGCGGGCGGGGATGCACACAATCCAAGCTTATAAATCGTGAGGTACAGCTCTTTAGGCTCTGCCATGCAGTTAGCGTTTGTGTCAGTGATTTCATCATTGACGATATTGCAGCTGGATTGTGCGTGTGCAGCTTGAGTTAAGGCAAGTAAAAAAATAGCAGACAAAATTTTGAGCATGCGTAAGGCCTTTTTAACTTAACGCCCAGTGGCTGTTACGGTGAAGTCTTCGTCCGAATTGCTACTGCTTCCACTTCCGCATGCACTGAGTAGGATCAGAAAAAAAGCAAGAGTGATGACTTTTAAAGTTGTAAACATTGGCACCTATTTATTGAGTAATCGTAAAAGGCTTTGTTGGTTTAGGTTTTGACTAAGATCAAGTTCATTTCCACATGCGGTATACGTAGAAGCCTTCAGCTGTGCGTTGCGCACTCAAGCGTACTTCTTTGTGACCACTTTGTCGGGCGCAGCGAATCAATGCTTGTAACAACCTTGCCCCATAACCGTTGCCTCGTGAATCTTTGATGACCGCCATGCGCCCAACCTTCGCCACATTTGTGGTGGGTTGAAGCAAGCGCGCATTTCCGAGTGCTTGGCCGTTCAAATCGAACAGCACCGCATGCAAAGCTGTTACATCATCCGCGTCCCACTCATCCTCGGGTGCGATGCCTTGCTCATGAACAAACACATTTGTGCGCACGGCTTGTGCCGCGTTTTGCATCAAAGCCCATTCGCCAATTTCGATGTAAGTCATTGACTTCAACTCACACTTCAAACGCATGACGCAATGCACGCGCAGCGTCTATGTGCGCTGTTAACGCCTCAGGAATGACGCGGCCCATTTGAATGAAGCTGTGCACCACGCCCTTGTAAATTTCTAAGTCCACTGGCACGCCGCTCAAACGCAGATGGTCTGCATAGGCGATGCCTTCATCCACGATGGGGTCGCACTCAGCCAAGCCTAGCCATGCAGGCGCAACGCCCGATACATCGGCCAACATAGGCGAAAAGCGTGGGTTTTCGCGGTCTGCTAGATTGGGTATGTAGTGGCCGTAAAAGTATTCGATGCTGGCTTTCTCTAACAAAAAGCCTTTTTCGAAGGTATCCGCTGACGCCAAGTACTCAGGCGAACATCCTGGGTAGAACATGAGTTGCAGCTTCAGGTCAATGCCTGCATCACGCGCTGCAATCGCGGTCGATGCAGTCAATGTGCCGCCTGCACTGTCGCCACCAATGGCTATGCGTGTGGTGTCTAACCCTAGGCTGGTTGCATTGGCTTCGAGCCATTGCAATGCATCAATCGCATCGTTGTGTGCAGTGGGAAATGTGTATTCAGGTGCGAGTCTGTAGTCCAGCGACACCACGGCACAGTGCGCCAAATGGGCCAAGTGTTTGCATAGCGCCTCATGGGTTTCGGGGCTACCTACCGTAAAGCCACCGCCATGAAAGTACAGCAGCACGGGTAAGTTGGGCTTGGCGTGTTCTGCCCAAAGTTTGGCGCGTATGGTGGCTCCATCGCGGGTGGGAATGTGCAGCGTGTCGTCACGCGCCATTTTGTGTGCATTGATTTCAAGCACGCCTGCACCGAGCGCGAAGGCTTGTTTGGCTTGCTCGGGCGTCAGCAACGCCATCGGCGGGCGACCTGCTTTGGCAATGGCATGAAGCACATTGCGCATGGCGGGGGTGAGCAGGCTTTGCGGGTTACGTGAGTGACTCATCTGGGTTTGCTTTTTTGGATTCGGCTTTTATAGTGTGCCATGGCTCAAATTCTCTACCTCACCAATATTCAGATTGACTTTGGCGTGCTCGCGACCCTTGGGGCCGAGTGCGAAAAGGCCAACATCAAACGCCCACTCATCGTGACCGACCAAGGTGTCAAAGCTGTGGGCATTTTGCAAAAGGCACTAGACGCTTTGCAAGGCATAGAGGTGGCGGTGTTTGATCAAACACCATCTAACCCAACCGAGGCCGCGGTGCGAGCCGCTGTGGCTTTCTATCACGCGCACCACTGCGATGGCCTGATTGCCGTGGGTGGTGGCTCTTCCATGGACTGCGCCAAAGGCGTGGCCATTGCCGCTACCCATGAAGGCCCTCTCAAAACTTATGCCACCATTGAAGGCGGTTCACTCAAGATCACACCTGCTGTGTCGCCCATCATTGCAGTGCCCACCACGGCAGGTACAGGCAGCGAGGTGGCGCGTGGAGCCATCGTGATCGTGGACGATGGGCGCAAGCTCGGTTTTCACTCGTGGCACTTGGTGCCCAAGGCGGCCTTGCTCGATCCCGAACTCACCCTCGGTTTGCCCCCCGCCCTGACTGCGGCCACCGGCATGGACGCCATCGCCCACTGCATGGAAACCTTCATGGCCGCGCCGTTCAACCCACCAGCTGACGGCATTGCGCTAGACGGCCTCACACGCGGCTGGGCCCACATCGAACGCGCAACCAACGATGGCCAAGACCGCGAAGCACGCCTCAACATGATGAGCGCCTCGATGCAAGGCGCTATGGCGTTTCAAAAAGGTTTGGGCTGCGTGCATTCGCTCAGTCACAGCTTGGGCGGCGTAAATCCACGTTTGCACCACGGCACGTTGAACGCGATGTTCTTGCCCGCTGTTGTGCGCTTCAACGCCGAAGCTGAGTCAGTTCAAAAAGAACGCCGTATGCAGCGCATGGCTTACGCGATGGGTCTAGGCGAAATACACCAAGCGCGTGATGCGTCCGAAGCCATTGCCCAAGCCATCACCGCGATGAATGCCCGTTTAAGTTTGCCCAAAGGCTTGGCCGAGATGGGCGTGGAAACGTCTTGGTTTGACAAAATCATCGAAGGCGCAATGGCCGACCACTGCCACAAAACTAACCCGCGTTTGGCCACAGCGCAAGAGTATCGTGAGATGCTGCAAGCGGCCATGTGATGGCCGCTGTTAGCTCATTTCTTCCAAGTGATGGAGTTCAGTACGCTGCCCTCTTTAGGGCCAAACGTGTAAAGCACCTTGCCATCGCGTTCTAGCAAGTAAGCGTCTTCACTGGTGCGATAAATTTTCACTTTGCGAGGCTGCGATGCCAGCACCAAGGGGCGAATGTCACCTTCAGGCGTGTGCACCACATCTAGAGGCCAAGGCTCAGCTTCTCCGGGCCAGTACAACTCGGCAGCTTTGACTTTGTTGCTGTTGGCGGGGGCCGTCAGCACAAAAGCATGAAGCGTTTGGTCTGGGTTGTAAGGCGTTGGGTCAAACGCAATGCCCGCCTCAAACACCTTCACACAAGCACCGCGTGCGGGTGACCACAGATAACCCGCGGTGGGAATGCAGCCATGTGCATCACGCTCTTGGCCTGCAGTGGGCGAGGCCGATTCGCTGGTGGCGCTACGTTGGCAGGCGGTCATTGACAGGGTGAGCATCAAGATAGATAGAACTGAAAACGATTTCATTTGGAATTAAAAGTAATACCAATTTATTCTATATTTTGAGCGGCACCCTCCCCCGTCTCGACAAGAAAAAAGTAGCGATCAGCGCTTGGGCTTGTTTTTGGCAGCTTGTGCGCGAAGTGCAGCCTCAAAGGATGTGCGGCCCCAAAAGCGTGCTTCCTCACGATCATCTAGAAGCGCCTCAGGCGCTGACCAATAAGACAGTTTTACAGCCTTGTCGCGCTGCATATAGGTAAAAGGCTCAGAGCCAGCAGCTTCAAATTGCGCCACGTTGCGCGCATCGGTTTTCAAATACAAACGCCCTTGGGCATAAAGGCCAAACATCAAGCCATCGTGATAAATGCCCCAGCCGCCAAACATACGGCGGGCGCGTATCGGGCCGAATGCATCAAAGACTTCGTGCAGGTAGTCGATGGATTCGTTCAAGGTATTTTTACTTCAAAAAGTGCATGACCTGTAATTGCTAAAACGTGTTGGTTAACTGCACCTCCAGTTTTCCCTGCCGCACGCTTAATAAAGTCTAGATAGTCAACGGCTAGCTCTTTCGTTACTGTACTTTTAGCTCTCCCTCGATGAGCAATTTCACCTCTAATTTCAACAAATCTATCGAGTTTTTCTCTTGCTTTTTGAGGTGGGAGTTTCTTAGCCCAGTTCCATTTTTCTGAAACATTTGATAAACCAATAGCAGACTCAAAGAGCTCATCAATATTTTTATATTTGGGTGTATTTAACTTTCTGTTTCTATTTGCTTGTAGTTGCATCAACCTATCTTTTAAGACACTTCTCCATTTTTCGTCAGCAATATCCCAAATGGCTAATTCATCAGCTTTGGATTTGAGTTCTTTAGCGATTAACTTTTTAATCTCTTTTGGCAGTTTTTCTGAAGAGCTCGCGTGGTTCACTATCAACTCTAGTCCTTCCTCCGCTATCTCTTCACAGTATGCCTCCCAATATGATGTAGTTAGCACGATTGCTGATTTGGTAAGCACTTCTAATCCATAGCGCCTACCGGGTGCATTGCCCCCCTTTTCTTGATGTAGGTCCAAAAGTGCTTTTACGTCTTTTAAATTTTTATCTAATGCAGCTCTTGCTTTACTTGGCATAGGAATCCAAATATTTTAATTATAAATAATTACAACTAAAGAATCCTAATTCGTCCAAATAAAGATGAATTAGCAAGGCAGTCTTGAAACTCCTGCGCTAACTGCTCACTTGCACCCACCGCCTCATTCCAGACCTTCACCCGCCCCTCAAAGTCAGAGGCATAGGTCACAAAGTCGCTGCGGTCTGGCAACTTTCCGTTGGGCAAGGTTTTGACCCACTCGGGGTTAGGGGCCAAGACGATGGTGTTGTCTAGAAACGGTGTGGCTTTGTGCCGCCACTTCAGGGCTTTGTCTAGCCAGCCAGGAACCACCGCTTGTTGAAAGTGTGGATACAGCACCAGCCCCTTGTAGTTGAGGTGCAAGTGGTAGTCGGTGATGCCGCCGTCCCAATACGCGCCCGTTGGTGCATCAGGAATGTCGTGGACGGCTTGCAGCACAAATGGGATGGAGCAACTGGCTTGCAACGCGGCCATGAAGTTGCGCTCGTTCAAGGCCATGTGTTGGGTGGCAAAGTCATCCGCAGCAAACGGCAGCTCGCCTCGGCTGGAAAAAACCACGCGCTCTAGCCACGCGCCCATGGCTTTGCGCTGCACTGCATTGCTCAGATACGCACCTGCGTAGCCCAAGGGGGTTAGAAGCGGGTGCTCATGATGCAGGATGTGTTTGCCACGCGAGGTCACCACATGTAAGCGATAGCGAGGGTTGTTGAGCACTTCGCTGACATGGCCGCCATAAAACGCTTGCAGGGTTTGGCTGAACTCGTCGCTCACCTGTTTGGCGCTGGGGCGCTTTTGGCCTTCGGGTACTTTGTACTCTTGGTGGATGTAGTCATGCGACAAGCGTTCAAACCCGAGAACGGGGTTGTCCAAACACGCCGTGGTCATACGCCACGCGCCAATGGATGCACCAACGAGGTCGATGGGTTGTGTGCTTTGCGACAACCACTCGCCGAATAAAAAGCGGTCCAGTGGCCCGAGGATCAAACCCTTGGGCCCACCCGCCGCAGCGGGAATTACGCCAATGTGTTCGGGCTTCAAGCCATTGGCCTCGATGTGGGCCATGGCTTTGGGGCCAGCGTAGATGTGTAGGGCTTTCAACGCGTGGCCTCGGGCTTACTTCTTCAAACCTTGCAGCTTGGCAAAGGCACTTGCCATGGCCGAACCTGCAGCCGCTTGTGGCGGTGCGGTGTAGCCACTGCTGTAGCTGCCACCACCACCTGCTCCACCACGAGGACGGTTATCACGGCCAGCGTGTTCAAAACGGTTGTCGCGTGGACCATCGCGCTTGGCAGGTGCACCGTCCATCTTCATGGTCAGGCTGATGCGCTTGCGGGCCACGTCCACTTCCAGCACTTTCACCTTGATGATGTCGCCGGTCTTCACCACTTCGCGAGCGTCAGTGATGAACTTGTTGCTGAGTTGACTCACGTGAATCAAGCCGTCTTGATGCACGCCCAAATCGACAAACGCGCCGAAGGCAGCCACATTGCTGACCGTGCCTTCGAGCACCATGTCGACCTTCAAGTCTTTGATGTCCTCCACGCCGTCTTGTAGTTTGGCCACTTTGAAGTCGGGGCGTGGATCGCGGCCTGGTTTTTCGAGTTCGCTCAAAATGTCTTTGACGGTGATCACCCCAACGGTGTCGTTTGCAAACAGCTCAGGGCGCAATGTTTTGAGCATGTCTGCGCGGCCCATCAGCTCGGCCACGGGTTTGCCCGTTTGCGCCATGATGCGCTCGACCACTGGGTAGGTTTCGGGGTGAACCGCTGTCATGTCCAGCGGGTTATCGCCATCGCGGATGCGCAAGAAGCCTGCGCTTTGCTCAAACGTTTTCGCACCTAGGCCTGTGACTTTGAGCAACTGCTGGCGGTTGGCAAACGCGCCATTGGATTCGCGCCAACGCACCACAGCTTTTGCGGTCGTGGTGCTCAGGCCCGACACGCGGGTGAGCAACGGCACGCTGGCCGTATTCAGGTCCACACCCACTTTGTTCACGCAGTCTTCCACCACTGCTTCAAGGGTGCGCGCGAGTTCGCTTTGGTTCACATCGTGTTGGTACTGGCCCACGCCGATGGACTTGGGGTCAATCTTCACCAACTCAGCCAAGGGGTCTTGCAAGCGGCGCGCAATGCTGGCTGCGCCACGCAGGCTCACGTCTACATCTGGCATTTCGTTGCTGGCGTATTCACTGGCGCTGTAGACCGACGCTCCGGCTTCGCTGACCACCACTTTGTCGATGACCTTGCTTGCGTCATGCTTGGCCATGAGTTTGATGAGTTCACCTGCCAGTTTGTCGGTCTCGCGGCTGGCTGTGCCGTTGCCGATGGCAATCAGGTTCACGCCATGTTTCTCGGCCAGCTTGGCCAAGGTGTAAAGCGAGCCGTCCCAGTCTTTACGGGGCTCGTGTGGGTAGACGGTCGACGTTTCCACCAGCTTGCCTGTGGCATCAACCACAGCCACTTTCACACCGGTGCGAATGCCTGGGTCTAGGCCCATCACCACGCGTGGGCCAGCCGGTGCTGCAAGCAACAAATCGCGCAAGTTGTCGGCAAACACTTTGATGGCCACCTTCTCGGCCTCTTCACGCAGACGGGTGAACAAGTCGCGCTCGGTGGATAGGCTGAGCTTCACGCGCCAAGTCCACGCCACGCATTTGCGAATCAGGTCGTCCCCTGCCCTGCTGGAATGGCTCCAGCCGAGGTGCAAAGCAATCTTGCCTTCGGCCAAGCTCGGCTTACCCGGCTCAGGCTCTACGGGAAGAACCAATTTAGCGTCGAGCATTTCCAACGCACGACCACGGAACACGGCCAAGGCGCGGTGCGATGGCACGCGGCCAATGGGCTCGTCGTAATCAAAGTAGTCGCGAAACTTCGCCACGTCGGGGTTGTTTTCGTCTTTGCCTGCAGCGAGCTTGCTGCGGAACAAGCCTTCGGCCCACAGCCATTCGCGCAAGCTTTGAATGAGCGCGGCGTCTTCAGCCCAGTGTTCGCTCAACAGGTCGCGCACACCATCCAGCACAGCGGCCACGGTGCTGAAATCGGCCCCTTCAATCTTGCCCGCGGGCAAGATGAACGCTTCGGCTTCCACATTGGGGTTGAGCGTGGGGTCGGCAAACAGCTTGTCGGCCAGTGGCTCCAAGCCCGCTTCTTTGGCAATCATGCCCTTGGTGCGGCGCTTGGGCTTGAAAGGCAAGTAAATGTCTTCCAGCTCTTGCTTGGTGGGCGCAGCTTCGATGGCGGCGAGCAACTCAGGCGTGAGCTTGCCTTGTTCTTGAATGCTCTTGATCACGGCAGCGCGGCGGTCTTCTAGCTCGCGCAGGTAGCTCAGGCGCGCTTCGAGTTCGCGCAGCTGAATGTCGTCCAAGCCGCCTGTGACTTCTTTGCGGTAACGGGCAATAAATGGCACGGTCGCGCCACCGTCGAGCAGCTCAACGGCAGAGCGCACTTGGGCTTCGGAGATCTTGATTTCGTCCGCCAGCTGGCGGGTAATTTTTTGCATGTTTTCAGTCAGTCGAATTCGCTAAAGCGGGCAATTTTGCCCTAGCCGCAAAACGTACTCGCCCAAAACAAACAAAGCGCCTGAATAGGCGCTTTGTGGTGGGTAGTTGTCAGTTAACTCGGCGCTTTAACTGGCCGATTTCAAAATAAACCCGACCCTCGGGAAATGCACTTGCACCGTGCCCGCACGTTCATCGTGGCGGCGAATGGTGTATCGCGTGCGGGTGGCGGCCACCAGTTCGCCTGCGGTGGGCTCTAGACCGAAAGATTCTGCAGTGATCACCACTTGGCTGCCCAAGGCGATGCCATGATGGTCGATGAACGGCTCGTGTGTCATGTCGATGGGTTGGCTGTCGTGCGCAATTTGAATCGCTTGCGTAGACGACAAATCGGTGTGCGTGCCGTGGCCAAACTTTTCCATGCGCAGCAACCAATCGCGCACATTGGGTGTGGCATCAAAGATACCGGCCAAGTTAGGCACTTGGCGCAGGGTGTACCACGTGGGGTGATAGGCCGAGAAGTCGGCCACCGAAGGCGCGTCACCCAGCAAGAAGGTGTTGTGCTCCAGCATGTGTGAGAGGCGGCGCAAATAGCTTTTGTACATGCCGATGGCATCAGCCGCCAACATGCGTGGCGCACCATTACGCATGGTGGTGCGATCCTGCACAAACACTTTCACATCCTCGGGTGACCACGATGCCAACACATGAGCAGCGCCCGCTGGCTGAAAGTTATAGGCCATCGCAATAGGAAAGACCGTGCTGTCGACCCAGTTCGACACAATGCGTGCTGCACCCTTCACAGTTTCTGGATACAGCGTGGGTGTAGGCGCGATTTGTTCGAGCACATCGCAAATCAAGCTGGAGTCGCAATAAACATCTGCTCCGATTTGCATGAAAGGCGTGCGGCGATGCCCGCCTGTCAAGGCCACCACGTCGGGCTTGGGCATGTACATCGGGATCGTGACGCTTTGCCAGTTGAGCTTTTTGTAGCCCAAGATGAGGCGAACCTTCTCTGCAAAGGGCGACATGGGGTAGTGATGAAGAATGATGCCTGACATGGTCGTCCTTAAAAGTGAAGCGCCTGAGGCCGCTTAGTCGGTTGAAATTTCGTGCAGCTCGGTAGGTGCTGCGTCTCGGCTGGCGTATTTGAAAGTGCCTGTTGCGTGGGCGCACGCGTTGCCCGCCTCGTCGAACACCGTGCCTTCGGTGAAGGCCATGTTACGCGTGCGGTGAATCAATCGCCCCTTGGCGGTCAAGGTGCCACGTGCCGGCTGCATGAAAGATGTCTTCATCTCGATGGTGACAGCGCCCATGCCTTTGTCCACGCTGCGTGCGGCTGTGGCGAGAGTGACGTCCAAGAGCGTCATCACCGCGCCGCCATGCGTCACGTTGAATGAATTGAGGTGTTCGGGTTCTGGTCTGTAGCGCAGTTCGGAAAGACCATCGTCAAAGAACACCATCTCAAAACCCAAATGGTCCACAAAGGGAATGTAGGCGCCAAAACTTTCTTGCATGCTGTTCTCCTTGCGTAATTACAGAACTTCAAAGATACCAGCTGCACCCATGCCGCCGCCAATGCACATGGTCACGCAAACGCGTTTGGCGCCGCGGCGTTTGCCTTCGATCAGGGCATGGCCTACTAAGCGCTGGCCGCTCACGCCGTAGGGGTGACCCACTGCGATTGCGCCGCCGTTGACGTTGAGGCGGTCATCTGGAATACCCAGTTTGTCGCGGCAGTAAAGCACTTGCACTGCAAAGGCTTCGTTGAGTTCCCACAGGTCAATGTCGCCCACGCTCAGGCCTAAGCGGTTGAGTACTTTGGGGATGGCGTACACGGGACCAATGCCCATTTCTTCAGGCTCGCAGCCGGCCACGGCAAAGCCGAGGAAACGGCCCAAGGGCTTCAAGCCGCGTTTGCTGGCGTGCTCTTCGCTCATCACCACGCAAGCACCTGCGCCGTCTGAGAACTGGCTGGCGTTACCGGCGGAAATCAAACCACCAGGCATGGCTGACTTGAGGTTGGCCAAAGCTTCCACAGTGGAGCCTTCGCGAATGCCCTCGTCTTTGCTGACCGTGACTTGCTTCGTCATCAAACCCATCACTTTGTCGGCAATACCGGCTTTGACAGTGATGGCTGCGATCTCTGCGTCAAACAACCCTGCCGCCTGAGCAGCAAAGGCCCGTTGTTGGCTGCGCGCACCATATTCGTCCATGGCTTCGCGGCCAATGTTGTATTTTTTGGCCACATGTTCAGCGGTTTGCAACATGTTCCAATACATCTCTGGCTTTTTCTTTTGCAATGCCAAGTCGATCAGCATATGTTGGTTCATCTCTTGTTGCACACACGAGATGCTTTCCACGCCACCGGCCACATACACATCGCCCTCGCCCGCAATGATGCGTTGGGCGGCAGTGGCAATGGTTTGCAAGCCAGACGAGCAAAAACGGTTGATGGTCATGCCCGACACCGACACAGGGCAATCGGCCATGAGTGCGATTTGGCGGGCAATGTTGGTGCCGGTTGCGCCTTCGGGCAAGGCGCAGCCCATGATGACGTCGTCCACCTCGGCGGCTTCTATGCCGGCGCGTGCAATGGCGTGTTTGACGACGTGACCACCCAAGGTCGCGCCGTGGGTCATGTTGAAAGAGCCCTTCCAGCTTTTGGCAAGCGGTGTGCGGGCGGTAGAGACGATGACAGCGTTGGTCATAAGATTTCCTTAATTCTGTGTTCAGTTGAAGGTTTTGCCTTCGGCGGCGAGCTTGGCGAGCAAAGGTGCTGGCTTCCAAAACTCGGCGTCATCGTGCGGGTTGGTGGCAAAGCGTTGCATGGCTTGCACCACGTTGAACAGGCCCAACTCGTCGGCATAGTTCATGGGGCCACCACGGTAGATGGGGAAGCCATAACCGCTGATGTAGACCATGTCGATGTCGCTGGCCTTGCTGGCAATGCCTTCTTCCAAGAGGTAGGCGGCTTCGTTCACCAAGGCAAAGTTGAGGCGTTGCACGATTTCTTCATCACTGATCTTGCGTGGCTTGATACCCAGCGATTCGCGGTGTTTGGCAATCATGGCCTCCACGTCTTTGTTGGGGATCGCGTCGCGTTTACCTGGTTTGTAGTCGTACCAACCAGCGCCGGTCTTTTGGCCGAAGCGGCCTTGTTCGCACAAGAGGTCTGCGGTTTTGCTGTAGCGACGTGTGGGGTTTTCTGCGTATTGGCGTTTGCGAATGGCCCAGCCAATGTCGTTGCCTGCCAAGTCGCCCATGCGGAACGGGCCCATGGCCCAGCCGAACTTTTCAGCAGCACGATCCACTTGATCAGGAGTACATCCCTCATCCAGCAGGAAGCCGGCTTGGCGACCATACTGGTCAATCATGCGGTTACCGATGAAGCCATCACATACGCCAGACAGCACAGCGATTTTCTTGATTTTCTTGGCCACGTCCATGGCCGTGGCCAGCACGTCTTTGGCGGTGTCTTTGCCACGCACCACTTCGAGCAGTTTCATCACGTTGGCTGGGCTGAAGAAGTGCATGCCCACCACGTCTTGTGGACGCTTGGTGAAGTGAGCAATTGTGTTGAGGTCCAAGGTAGAGGTGTTGGACGCCAAAATCGCGCCCTGGTTCATCACCGCATCGAGTTGTTTGAACACCGCTTCTTTCACGCCCATGTCTTCAAACACGGCTTCAATCACGAGGTCGGCATCTTTGATGTCGTCGTAGCTCAGCGTGGTGCTGAGCAGCGCCATGCGCTCGGCCATCTTGTCTTGTTTGAGTTTGCCTTTTTTGACACGGTCTTCGTAGTTTTTGGTGATCGTGGCTAGGCCTCGGTCCAAGGCTTCTTGTTTGGTTTCAATCATCTTGACTGCAATGCCTGCGTTCAAGAAATTCATGGCAATGCCGCCGCCCATGGTGCCTGCACCAATGACAGCCACCAATTTGATGTCCCGCACAGGTGTGTCGCTGGGCACGTCGGCAATTTTGCTGGCGGCACGTTGTGCGCCAAACAAGTGGCGCAAGGCGCGGCTCTCAGGTGTCCACATGAGGTTGATGAACTGCTCGCGCTCGTACATCATGCCCTCGTCAAATTTCTTCTTGGTGGCCATCTCCACGGCGTCCACCGCCTTAGGAGGCGCTGGGTAGTTTTTGGCCATGCCTTTGACCATGTTGCGTGCGAACTGGAAGTACGCGTCACCTTGTGCGTGCTTGCAAGGCAGGTCACGCACTTTGGGCAGTGGGCGAACATCGGCCACTTCACGGGCGTAGGCCAAGGCTTCATCCATCAAGCTCCTGGGTGACATGGCCATTTGGTCAAACAGTTTTTGGCCGGGCAACATGCTCAGCATGTCGCTCTTGATCGCTTCACCGCTCACGATCATGTTCAATGCAGGTTCCACACCCAAGGCGCGTGGCAAGCGTTGGGTGCCGCCTGCGCCGGGGATCAGGCCCAATTTGACTTCAGGCATGCTGATGCTGGTGCCTGGTGCACACACGCGGTAGTGGCAACCCAGTGCCAACTCTAAGCCGCCGCCCATCACCACCGTGTGCATGGCAGCCACTACAGGCTTGCTGCAGTTTTCCACGCAAGAAATCACGCTGAGCAAGTTAGGTTCTTGAAAGGCTTTGGGCGAACCAAACTCACGCACATCTGCGCCGCCTGAGAATGCTTTGCCGTGGCCTGTGATGACCACTGCTTTGACCGCTGCATCAGCCTGCGCTTGCGCAATGCCTGCCACAACGGCGCGGCGTGTTTCAAGCCCCATGCCGTTGACTGGTGGGTTGTTCAAAGTGATCACAGCAACATCGCCGTGTATTTGGTAGTCTGCACTCATTGCATTTCCTTCATTAAACGAATTGATCGGGTTAAACGGTGGGCAGCTTGTAGTCTTTGAGCTGCTCGCGTAATTTGGTTTTGAGCATCTTGCCGGTGGCTCCAATTGGGATGGCATCCACAAACACCACATCGTCTGGGATTTGCCACTTGGCTGTTTTGCCTTCGTAGAAAGCCAGCAGTTCTTCACGGCTCACTTGCGCGTCGGGCTTCTTCACCACTGCCACGATGGGCCGCTCGTCCCACTTGGGGTGGGCCACGCCAATGCAAGCCGCCATCGCCACAGCGGGATGCGCCACGGCGATGTTCTCAATGTCGATCGAGCTGATCCATTCACCGCCCGACTTGATGACGTCTTTGCTGCGGTCGGTGATTTGCATGAAACCATCGGCGTCAATCGTGGCCACGTCACCTGTAGGGAACCAGTCCAGACCGTCTTTGTCTTTCACAAGCGGACTGCCCTCGCCTTTGTAATAGCTAGACACCACCCATGGGCCACGCACCAGCAAGTCACCATAGGATTTGCCATCGTGCGGTTGCTCGCCGCCCGCATCGTTCACGATCTTCATGTCCACGCCATAAATGGCACGACCTTGCTTCATCAGCAATTTCATTTGCTCTTCTTTGGGCAGCTTGAGGTGTTTGTTCTTCAAGGTGCACAACGTGCCCAAGGGGCTGAGTTCGGTCATGCCCCAAGCGTGCAACACCTCCACACCATAGTCGTCTCGGAAGGCGTCAATCATGGCCGGCGGACAAGCCGAACCGCCAATGACAGTGCGCTTCAAAGTAGAAAACTTCAAGCCGTTGGGCTTCATGTAGGTCAACAACATTTGCCACACGGTGGGCACACCTGCGGCGTAGGTGACGCCTTCGTTCTCGATCATCTCGTACACCGACTTGCCGTCCATGCCGGGGCCTGGGAACACCAGCTTGGCACCTGTGAGCGCCGCGCTGTAAGGGATACCCCAAGCATTGACGTGGAACATCGGTACAACAGGCAGGATGGCATCGCGCGCCGAGATGCACATCACATCTGGTAACGCAGCAGCATAGGCATGTAAGGTGGTGGAACGGTGGCTGTACAGCGCGGCTTTTGGGTTGCCTGTGGTACCGCTGGTGTAGCACATGCTCGACGCCGTGTTTTCGTCAAACACCGGCCATTGATATGAGATGCTTTGGCTGCCAATCCAAGCTTCGTAGCTGACGAGATTAGGAATGCCCGTGTCAGTAGGCAGTTTGTCGGCATCGCACATGGCTACCCACTGCTTGACTATGGGGCACTTGCTGTGCACCGCTTGGATGATGGGCAAAAACGTCATGTCAAAGCACAGCACTTGGTCTTCGGCATGGTTGACGATCCAAGCAATTTGCTCGGGGTGCAAACGCGGGTTGATGGTGTGGAGCACGCGGCCCGAGCCGCTGACACCAAAGTACAGCTCAAGGTGGCGGTAGCCGTTCCAAGCGATGGTGGCTACCCGGTCGCTGAAACCGATCTTCATGCCATCCAGTGCATGGGCGACTTGACGCGAACGACGAGCGACGTCTGACCAGGTGTAGCGGTGAATATCGCCTTCGACGCGGCGTGACACCACCTCACCATCGCCGTGGTGTTTGTCTGCAAAATCAATCAAACTTGAAATCAGCAGGGGTTGGTCTTGCATCAAGCCAAGCATGTCGGTCTCCTTTGGTTTTACTTTTTCGCACGATCGTGCTTTTTTATCTATTGTGCCAACTCTTTGTGACGTTTTCAGTAAACCCACAAAAAACCAGCCTATGGATAACCCGAGACAATGCAGGCCATGTTTCATCGCCCCGACCTTCCAACTGCTGACTTGGCTTGGCTCAATTCCTCTGAAAAGGGTTTTGCTTCTCTAGGCGAAGCGTTTGCAACGCCAACCGAACCCACACCCTTGCCAGCAGCCCATTGGGTGGGATGCAACGATGCCTTGCGAGGTGCGCTGGGCTTACCCACCGACTTGTGGGAGCAGCAAGAGGCTCTAGAACTGTTCAGTGGCAACCGACTCACAGCCAATCAACCCATCTACGCCAGCGTCTACAGCGGCCATCAGTTTGGCCAGTGGGCGGGTCAGCTGGGAGACGGCCGCGCCTTGAACCTTGGCGCGATTCACACACCCGAGGGCTTGCAAGAGTTTCAGCTCAAAGGCGCTGGCCCGACACCCTACTCTCGCCGAGGAGATGGCCGTGCGGTGTTGAGGTCGAGCATCCGCGAGTTTTTGGCCAGCGAGGCCATGCATGGTTTGGGCATTCCCACCACGCGGGCTTTGTGCGTGACTGGCTCACCAGCCCATGTGCGACGTGAAGAGATCGAAACAGCCGCTGTGGTGACTCGCGTGGCCCCGAGCTTTGTGCGCTTTGGCCACTTTGAGCATTTCGCATCCAACGGCCAAATCGAAGAGCTGCGTGCCTTGGCCGACCATGTGGTGACCGCACATTTTCCCGAGTTACAAGAAAAACAAGGCGCTGATCGCTATGTGGCCTTGCTGCACGAAGTCACGCAACTGACCGCAGCATTAATGGCTCAGTGGCAAGCCGTTGGCTTTTGCCACGGCGTGATGAACACCGACAACATGAGCGTGATCGGCCTCACACTGGACTATGGCCCCTTCCAATATTTGGATGGATTTGACGCCAACCACATTTGCAACCACTCCGACCACCAAGGCCGCTACGCCTATGCGCGTCAACCGCAAATTGCCTACTGGAATTTATTTTGCCTAGGCCAAGCTTTGATGCCCTTGATTGAAGAGCAAGCTCCCGCCTTGGCTGCGCTGGAGAGCTACAAGCAATCCTTTCCCGAAGCGATGGACCAGCGCATGCGCGACAAACTGGGCCTAACCGGTGCGCACGAAGGAGACCGCGCTTTGGCAGAAGCCCTGCTGCAAGCCCTGCAGAAAGACCACGTGGACTACACCGTGTTTTGGCGACGCTTGAGTGTGGCCGTGCGCGAATCAGCGCAAAGCGCGCAAGCGTTCGAGCCTGTGCGAGATCTGTTCATGCATCGCGAGGTGTTTGATGCATGGTGCATTCGTTACCTAGACCGCCTTGGCCCAGCCAACCGTCAATCCACAGGCGACGCCATGCTGCGCACCAACCCCAAATACATCTTGCGCAACCACTTAGGCGAGCTAGCCATTCGCCAAGCCAAGACCGGCAACTTCGCCATGGTGCAAGACCTGTGGCAAGTGCTGCACGCCCCCTTTGACGAACATCCCACTTACGAAGCTTGGGCTGGCCTTGCGCCAGAATGGGCCTCATCCATCGAAATCAGCTGCTCCTCATGACCATCCAAAAAACCGAACAAGAATGGCGCGCCCTGCTGGCCGCTAAAAACGCTGAGCCTGTGGCCTATGAAGTCACGCGCAAAGCCGCCACTGAGCGCCCTTTCACAGGCAAATACGAAGACCATTGGGAGAAAGGCAGCTACCACTGCATCTGTTGCGAAGCCAAACTGTTCGACGCGTCCACCAAGTTCGATGCGGGTTGCGGCTGGCCCAGCTTTCACACAGCGGCCAGCGAAGAGGCCATTGCAGAGCACAGCGACACCACGCACGGCATGCTGCGTGTGGAAACGGTGTGCAGCCAATGCGGTGCACACTTAGGCCATGTGTTCAACGATGGTCCTGCTCCCACCGGCCTGCGGTACTGCATGAACTCGGCTTCGTTAGACTTCGTACCTAACAAATAAACACGTTTATGAAATTACTGCTCGACTTCTTTCCCATCATCCTGTTTTTCATCACGTTCAAAACGTGGGGCATCATGGCCGCCACGGCCGTAGCCATTGCTGCCACGCTGCTGCAAATTGGCTACCTCTGGCGAAAGAACGGTTTTGTGGAACCCATGCAATGGGTCAGCTTGGGCGTCATCGTGGTGTTTGGCGGGGCAACGCTGCTCACCCAAGACGAAACCTTCATCAAGTGGAAGCCAACCGTGTTGTACTGGCTCATGGGCACCGCTTTGTGGGTGGGGCACTTTGTGTTCAAGCGCAATTTCATTCAGCAACTCATGAGTGCACAGGTTGAACTGCCTGCCCATGCATGGGGTGTATTGCTGCACAGCTGGGCTTGCTTCTTTGCGGTCATGGGCTGTATCAACCTTTGGGTGGCCAACAACTACGACACCGACACCTGGGTGAGCTTCAAACTCTTTGGCGGTTTGGGCCTGATGCTGGTGTTTGTGGTGGCGCAAGGCGTCTACATGAGTCGCTTCATCAAAGAGCAACCCGAGGACGCAGCGTGAACATCACCTCACAAGCGCTGACGCAGAAATTACAAGAGCGCTTAAACCCCGTTTTCCTCGAAGTTTTAGACGAAAGCGCGGCGCACGCAGGCCACGTTGGTGCGAATGAAAGCGGCTTTGGTACACACTTTCGCGTACGCATTCAAAGTGACATCTTTACTGGTAAATCCCGCGTTTCGCGTCATCGCCTTGTGTATGATGCATTGCAAGAATATATCGATCAAGGCTTGCACGCCTTGGCGATTGAAGTCATAGAAAACCCTTGAGACCTGACATGAAAAAACAAATGATTTGGACCGCCGTTGCAGCAGCTGTATTCGCTGGCTTGAGCATGAGCGCCACCGCACAAAACATCGCCATCGTCAATGGCAAGGCTGTGCCAACTAGCCGCGCTGAAGCGTTGGCTCAGCAAGTGGCCCGATCTGGCCGTCCAATGACGCCTGAAGTTGAAGGTCAAATCAAAGAGGAAGTCATTGCCCGTGAAATCTTCATGCAAGAAGCGCAAAAGCGCGGCTTGGACGCCACGCCTGAGTACAAAACTCAAATCGAACTGGCCCGTCAAACCATCTTGATTCGTGAGTTGTTCAACGAATTCCAAAAGACATCGGCTGTCACTGATGCTGATGTACAAGCCGAATACGACAAGTTTGTGGCGGCCAACGGTGGCAAAGAGTATCGTGCGCGTCACATCTTGGTAGAAACACAAGCCCAAGCCGACGCCATCCTTGCGAGCCTGAAAAAAGGCGGCAAGTTTGAAGACATCGCCAAGAAACAATCCAAAGACCCAGGTTCAGGCGCCAACGGTGGTGACCTCGATTGGGCTGCTCCGGGTAACTATGTCAAAGAGTTCTCAGAAGCCATGGTGGCTTTGAACAAAGGCCAAGTCTCTGCACCGGTGCAAAGCCAATTTGGCTTCCACATCATCCGTTTAGACGACGTGCGTGAAGCCCAGTTGCCTGCGTTGGCCGATGTGAAACCACAAATCGTGCAACAAATGACACAACAACGCATGGCCGCTTTCCAACAAGAACTGCGCGCCAAAGCCAAGGTCGAATAACTCACCTTTGCCCCACGTACACAGCGGCCTTCGGGCCGCTTTTGTTTTTTCTAGATAATTCACGCTATGTCTTTGCTCAACCACCAACTCGAACTGCTCGCCCCCGCGCGTGATGCCGACATTGGCATTGCCGCCATTCACCACGGCGCAGACGCGGTGTACATCGGGGCACCCGCCTTTGGTGCACGAGCCAGCGCATCCAACACGCTGCAAGACATCGAGCGTTTGTGCAAGGAAGCACACCGCTTCAACAGCAAAATCTTCATCACCCTCAACACCATCTTGCGTGACGATGAGCTAGAAGCCGCGCAAAAAATGGCATGGGATGTATACCGCGCAGGTGCGGATGTGCTGATCGTGCAAGACATGGGTTTGCTTGAGCTGGACTTGCCACCCATCCAACTGCACGCCAGCACACAAACCGACATTCGCACACCCGAAAAGGCAAAGTTCATGCAAGACGTGGGCTTCTCGCAAATCGTGTTGGCACGCGAGCTGACGCTGCCGCAAATCAAAGCCATTCACGATGTGCTCGATGCTGAGCGCTGCAACTTGGAGTTCTTTGTCCACGGCGCATTGTGCGTGGCCTACAGCGGCCAATGCTTCATCAGCCATGCCCACACCGGCCGCAGCGCCAACCGAGGTGATTGCAGCCAAGCCTGCCGCCTGCCCTATCACGTGACCGATGCGCAAGGCCGCTTCATTGCGCACGACAAGCATGTGCTCTCGATGAAAGACAACAACCAAAGCGAGAACTTGGCTGCTTTGGTGGATGCGGGCGTGCGCAGCTTCAAAATCGAAGGCCGCTACAAAGACATGGCTTATGTGAAGAACATCACCGGCCACTACCGTGTGTTGATGGACGAGTTGATTGAAGCCCGTCAATACTCGGCCGACCCCGAGCGCCCACCGCTCAGCCGTGCATCGAGTGGCAACACCACGCTGTACTTCACGCCCAACCCCGAGCAAAACTTCAACCGCGAATTCACCGACTACTTTGTGCAGGGCCGCAAAGAGGACATCGGTGCGTTTGACTCACCCAAGAACCCAGGCATTGTGTTGGGCGAAGTGATGGGCACTGGCGCGAATTGGCTCGAAGTGCAGCCATACGACAAAGCCGCTGTGCTGCACAACGGCGATGGTCTGTGCTACTACGACCTGCAAAAAGAATTGGTGGGCGTGGCCATCAACCGCGCCGAGCCTACCCCTAAAAAAGGTGTGTGGCGCTTGTACCCCAAAGACCCTATTGAAGGCTTTCGCGATTTGCGCGCAGGCATGGTCATCAACCGCAACCGCGACATGGATTGGGTGCGGGGGCTTGAGAAGAACTCAAGTGAACGCCGCATTGGCACATGGGTGGAATTTGCCGAAACCCCGCAAGGCTTCGAGCTCAAGCTCACCGATGAAGACGGCCACACGGCCAGCGCCACACTGAGCTGTACCAAAGAACTTGCTAAAGATGCGGTGCGCAACGACGCCAGCCTGCGCGAGCACCTGAGCAAGTTTGGTGCGACTGTGTTTGAAGTGCTCAACCTACAAATCAACATCAGCCAGCCTTGGTTTGTGCCAGCCTCCTCACTCAATGCTTTGCGCCGCGATGCCGTCGCAGCCTTGGAGCAAGCGCGCTTAAAGGCTTATGACCGCCCCCAACGCGCCGCAGCAGTTGAGCCACCTGTGAGCTACCCCGAAGACTCGCTCACGTATCTGGCCAACGTCTACAACCAAAAAGCCCACGACTTCTACGCCAAGCACGGCGTGAAAGTGATTGAAGCCGCTTATGAAAGCCACGAAGAACTAGGCGAAGCCAGCTTGATGATCACCAAACACTGCGTGCGCTTCAGCATGAGCTTGTGCCCTAAGCAAGCCAAAGGTGTGACGGGTGTGCAAGGCACGGTCAAAGCCGAGCCGCTGATGCTGATCAACGGCAGCGAAAAACTTACCCTGCGCTTTGACTGCAAGCCTTGTGAGATGCATGTGGTGGGCAAGATGAAAAAGTCGGTGCTCAACCAACGCATCAAAGAGATGGCAGAGTCACCCATCACTTTTTACAAAACGCGTCCTTAAAGCTAGGCAGCCTCATGGCCAAGGTCTCGCTCTTCATTGGCCAAGTGCAAGCGCTGCCTGTGTCAGGCCGACCCACGGCCATGTACAAAACACAGGTACAAGGACCCATCGAATTAGATGTTGAAGGTTTTGCAGGTGACCAGCACGCTGACCTGCGTGTGCACGGTGGCCCAGAAAAAGCAGTACATCTCTATCCCGGCACGCACTACCCCAAGCTTGCCGCGCAGTTTGCCGATGCAGCCCCCTTGCTCGTGCCCGGCAGCATGGGCGAAAACATCGCCACGTCTGACCTAGATGAGCACGATGTGCATTTAGGTGATGTGTGGCAACTCGGTTCAGCACTGATTCAAGTCTGCCAACCACGCAACCCATGCTGGAAAATTGATGAACGTTTTGGGTGCGATGGCATGGCTTTGTTCATCGACCAACACCTGCTCACGGGTTGGTATTGGCGCGTGCTGCAAACCGGCACGGTTAATCCAGGCGACAGCTTGGTGTTACAGGAAGCCGCAAACCAAGCCCCTACCCTGCACCAAGCCATGACGCTTTGGCGTGAGCATCGCCCCGATTTGGATGCATTGAGCCAGCTAGCCGAAACACCAGGCATTGCCAAGGTGTGGCAAGACAAAATCAAGCAACGAGTGAGCTACTTGATGAAATAAAAAACGCAGCCGTGGCTGCGTTTTTTGATTGGCGTGAGTGAATCAACCCACCCACTGACGCGCGTTGAGCCACATACGCATCCAAGGGCTGAAGGCATCCACACCACCCGATGCAGCCAAGTCAGTCCAGCTCATTTGCACGTTGCGGAACACGCGCTCGGGGTGCGGCATCATGGCCGTGAAGCGGCCGTCTGCCGTGGTGACAGAGGTCAAGCCCCCTGCACTGCCGTTGGGGTTGAACGGGTAGGCCTCAGTGGCTGCACCGTGGTTGTCCACAAAGCGCATGGCGGGCAATGCTTTGGCTGCGTTGCCGCGTTGGCTGAAGTTGGCAAAGCCTTCACCGTGCGCCACGGCAATCGGCAAACGTGCGCCGGCCATACCTGCGAAGAACAGAGACGGTGATTCCAACACTTCCACCATGCTCAAACGTGCTTCAAAGCGCTCGCTTTGGTTGGTGGTGAAGCGTGGCCAGTGTTCAGCGCCAGGGATGATGTCGGCCAATTCAGCAAACATTTGGCAGCCGTTGCACACGCCCAAACCGAAGGTGTCGGTGCGTGAAAAGAACTGCTGCATTTGCTCAGACAACACGGGGTTGAACGTGATGCTGCGAGCCCATCCAATGCCAGCGCCCAAGGTGTCGCCATAGCTAAAACCGCCGCACGCCACCAAACCTTTGAAGTCTTGCAGCTTGGCGCGGCCAGTTTGCAGGTCGGTCATGTGCACGTCATAGGCATCAAAGCCGGCTTCGGCAAACGCGTAGGCCATCTCAATGTGTGAGTTCACGCCCTGCTCGCGCAGCACGGCCACTTTGGGTTTGGCGGCCACGTTGATGAAGGGCGCTGCCACGTTGTCGGTGATGCCCGCAGGCAAATGCACATGCATGCCGGGGTCGGTGGGGTTGCCCGCTGCGGCATGCTCGGCATCAGCGCAAGCAGGGTTGTCGCGCTGTTGGCAAATCTTCCAGCTCACGCTGTCCCACACTTGGTGCAGGTCGGCCAGCTTGGCTACAAACACTTCTTTGGTGTCACGCCACACGCTGATCTCGCCCTTGCCTTTATCAATCGTGGACGATTGGGGGCGAGTCTTACCCACAAAGTGGCTGTGCTTGGACAAGCCATGCTCGCGCAAGGTTTGCATTACCTCGTTGCGCTCAGACGTGCGCACTTGCAGCACCACGCCCAACTCTTCGTTGAACAAGGCTTGCAGCGTCAGCTCTTCGCGACGGGCGCTTACCTGTGAAGCCCAGTTTTTGGTGTCACCGTATTCGGCACGGCTATCGTTGATGCCGTCGCCTTCGGTGATGAGCATGTCCACATTCAGCGCCACACCCACTTGGCCAGCAAAAGCCATTTCGCACACAGCGGCTATCAAGCCGCCGTCGCTGCGGTCGTGGTACGCCAAGATCTTGCCTTGTGCGCGCAAAGCGTTCACAGCGTTGACGAGTTTGACCAAGTCTTGTGCATCGTCGAGGTCTGGCACTTGATCGCCTGCTTGATTCAGCACTTGGCCCAAGATGCTGCCCGCCATGCGGCGCTTGCCCTCGCCCAACTGCACCAACACCAAGGTGGTGTCTTCGGTGTTGTTGAGCTGCGGCGTGAGCGTGCCGCGCACATCGGGGATGGACGCAAACGCGCTGATGATGAGGCTCACAGGCGAGGTGACTTTTTTGGTCTCGCCGTTTTCGCTCCATTGCGTGCGCATCGACAAACTGTCTTTGCCCACCGGGATAGAAATGCCCAATGCTGGGCAGAGTTCTAAGCCCACTGCTTTGACGGTGTCGTACAGCGCAGCGTCTTCACCAGCCTCGCCACACGCCGCCATCCAGTTGGCGCTGAGCTTGACACGGGGCAACTCAAACGGAGCGGCTAATAAATTGGTGATGGCTTCAGCCACAGCCATGCGGCCTGAGGCGGGTGCGTCGAGCGATGCGAGCGGCGTGCGCTCGCCCATGCTCATGGCTTCACCAGCGAAGCTTTGGTAGTCAGCCAAGGTCACGGCCACATCGGCAACAGGCACTTGCCATGGGCCAACCATTTGGTCGCGGTGCGTCAGGCCACCCACGGCGCGGTCACCGATGGTGATGAGGAATCGTTTGCTCGCCACAGTCGGGTGGCTCAACACGTTGATCACGGCTTCTTGCAAGCTCACGCCTGTGAGGTCCATGGGGGCGCTGGTGCGCTCTACACGCGTCACATCACGGTGCATCTTGGGTGGTTTGCCCAGCAGCACGTTCATGGGCATATCAACAGGCTGCACGGCAGCGCCTTCGTCGGCCAATGTCAAGTGGCGCTCTTCAGTCGCCACACCCACCACCGCAAACGGGCAACGCTCGCGCTCGCAGAAGGCTTTGAATTGTTCAAGCGACTCAGGCGCAATGGCCATCACATAGCGCTCTTGGCTTTCATTCGACCAAATTTCTTTGGGGGCCAAGCCAGATTCCTCCAGAGGCACAGCGCGCAAATCAAAGCGTGCGCCACGGCCTGCGTCGTTGGTGAGTTCTGGAAATGCGTTGGACAAACCGCCCGCGCCCACATCGTGAATCGCGAGGATGGGGTTGGCTTTGCCTTGTGCCCAGCAATGGTTGATCACTTCTTGCGCACGGCGCTCGATCTCTGGGTTGCCGCGTTGCACTGAGTCAAAGTCGAGCTCTGCCGCGTTTGTGCCGCTGGCCATCGAGCTGGCTGCGCCGCCGCCCATGCCAATGCGCATGCCGGGGCCGCCGAGTTGAATCAACAATGTGCCTGCTGGGAACTCAATCTTCTTGGTTTGTTCGCTGTCAATCACGCCCAAGCCGCCCGCGATCATGATGGGCTTGTGGTAGCCGCGTGTCACGCCAGCCACGTCTTGTTCGTACTCGCGGAAGTAGCCAGTCAGGTTAGGACGGCCAAACTCGTTGTTAAACGCTGCGCCGCCCAAAGGGCCTTCGGTCATGATTTGCAAAGGGCTTGCCATGTGTGAGGGGCGGCCCAGTTTGCTGTCCCACAGCTTCGACACTGTGAAGCCCGACATACCAGCCTTGGGCTTGGAACCACGGCCTGTGGCTCCCTCGTCGCGAATCTCGCCACCATTGCCGGTGGACGCACCGGGGTAAGGCGAAATGGCTGTGGGGTGGTTGTGGGTTTCGACCTTCATCAACACATGGTTGGTGGCGGACACTTTTTCGTATTGAGGTAGGTCTTTGCCATTGTTGGTGGCGATGAAGCGCTCGACCTTGTGGCCTTCCATGATGGAGGCGTTGTCCGAATACGCCACCACCGTGTATTGCGGGCTGGTTTTTTCGGTGTGGCGAATCATGCCAAACAGGCTGTGCGATTGCGCTTCGCCATCAATGGTGAACTCGGCATTGAAAATCTTGTGGCGGCAGTGTTCGCTGTTGGCTTGCGCAAACATCATCAGCTCCACATCGGTGGGGTTGCGCTTGAGCTGGGTGAAGGCGTTCACCAAATACGCAATCTCGTCCTCGGCCAAAGCCAATCCCCAACGCTTGTTGGCGTCGTGCAAAGCAGCTTCACCACCTTTGAGCACGTCTACTTGCTCCATCGGTGCAGCATGCAGTTCGGTGAACAAACCCAGCGCCTCGTCGCGTGTGCGCATGACGGACTCGGTCATGCGGTCATGCAACACGTCGGCCACGGCCAGCAGTTGTTCGGGTGTGAGTGTGGCTTTGCTCAGCAAGCCGTCTTTGAGTTGAATGTGGAACTCGGTGATGCGCTCAACGCGCTTGAGCTGCAAACCGCAGTTGTGCGCAATGTCGGTGGCTTTAGATGCCCAAGGCGACACCGTGCCAAAACGTGGCGTGACCACCAGCAAGGTACCTGCGGGTGATTTGTGCGCAGGCTCGCCATAGGTCAGCAAAGCGGCCAGTGTTTGCTGCTGCGCGGCATCCAGCGTGGCCTCGGTCGCAGCCAAATGCACAAAGCGGGCACTCAGTCCTTGAATTTGCGGGGAGATTGCCGCCAAACGGGGCAAGAGCTGTTGAACACGGAAATCGCTGAGGGCGTTGCCGCCTTCGAAAATGCTGATGTGCAGGGACACGAGGGAGCCTTGAGAAAAAGACGGAAATCGAATCGAGCCGGGCCGCTGACTGGGGCTGGTCGGCAAAGGCTAGATTTTACGTGGCTACCGAAGATGTTTTGTACACAATAAACAGATCATTATCTGTATGTCGCTTTTGATTTTGTGACCTTAGCGTCCCCATAGCCCCATAAATGCAAAAACTTTTCAACAACTGGTTCAGGAGTAATGTTTTTTGGCCCTATCACTACTTTCCGAATTGCATTATTTCTATTGACCAACTCAAGAGGAACATAGGGCGTAAGTCTGTTAACAGATGGTCGAAATTGAACTGAATCCTGATTTACTTTATTCAAAAAAAATGTGAGTAATCGCCACTCAGACTCTTCCTCGAATGCTTTATTTTTAATCTTGTATCTATTAACGATTAGTTCCTTTATCCATGTGTTTAAATCGCCTTGTCTTTCATCAATTGTTTTTAAAAAATCAAGAACTTTGTCTAGGTATTCTGAGTATTTTTCTTCTGAGTAAATGACTTCTTCTAAAGTTATATCTGCTCCGTGCCCATGATTTTGAGACGCAATTTCGTTTTGCAAATAATCCTTGGAAAACCCGATTGAAAACCCTTTTCCATCATCCGCATAACCCCGCCATTGACTCAGGCGATCGTTCTCCTTTGATAGACAAAACCCTAAACCATCACTAATTTCGTGAAATTCATTGACCATTTCTTTAGCTGTATTAGCTTGCTTCTCAGTCAAGTTAGCAGCGTTAATACGATTCAGCAAAAACTCCGTAGCTAGCAATCCTTCTTTTGAATCATTTGAGAGAGTAAGAGATGAGAGCCAAATTGATCCATTTTTGATGATCGAATGAAAAGATTGGGTCGGACAGTAGTGAAAAAGCAGATCGCTCATTTTTTAGTCATAAGTAGTTACATCTAGATTTTAAGCATCAGGTTTGAAATTCAGCCCAAATTGGCTGCAAAAACAGGACTTAGTGACGAATGGGATAATCCAGAACATGACCATCTCCATCAAAGACGCCCAAGGCGCACAAGGCATGCGTATCGCGGGCAAACTGGCCTCCGAAGTTCTCGATTTCATCACCCCGCACGTGGTGCCGGGCGTGACGACCAACCAGCTCGACAAGCTGTGCTACGACTACATCACGCAAGTTCAGCAGGCCATTCCCGCCCCGCTCAACTACAACCCCAGCGGTGACAACCCCTACCCCAAGTCCATCTGCACATCGATCAACCATCAGGTGTGCCACGGTATTCCCAATGACAAGCCCCTGAAAAAAGGCGACACAGTCAACATCGACATCACCGTCATCAAAGACGGTTGGCATGGTGACACCAGCCGCATGTTCTCGGTGGGCGATGTGTCCATCGCGGCCAAGCGTTTGTCTAAGTTGACTTACGAAGCCATGTGGCACGGCATCGTCAAGGTCAAGCCTGGCGCACGTTTGGGGGACATTGGCTTTGCGATTCAACGCTTTGCTGAGAGCCATGGCTTCTCTGTGGTGCGCGAGTTTTGCGGCCACGGCATTGGCCAGGTGTTTCATGAAGAGCCACAAGTCCTGCACTACGGCAAGCCAGGCACAGGTGAAACGCTGCAAGAAGGCATGACCTTCACGATCGAGCCCATGATCAACGCGGGCAAGAAAGACATCAAAGAGTTGGGCGACGGCTGGACTATCGTCACTCGCGACCACTCTTTGTCGGCCCAGTGGGAACACACCATCCTCGTTACGCCTACCGGCTACGAGGTGTTGACCCTCTCCGACGGCAGCCCCGCCCTGCCCGACTTTGTGACCACCACCTGCTGTTAAGCACCCCACGCGATGAACGCCTTGGCTAACCTTTACCGAAAGGACAAGGCGGCATTGCTGCTGGCCGCGTCCAGCTCTACCACCCCACGTAGCGTGAAAACCTTGTTGCACAAGCTGTGCAGCATGACCGACGACACCTTGCGCACGCTATGGGATGCTGCAGGCTTTGACAACAACCTTTGCTTGGCAGCTGTTGGCGGATATGGCCGTGGTGAGTTGTACCCGTACTCGGATGTGGACGTGCTCTTGCTCATGCCCGACGGCACATCGCCCGAAAAAGACGACGCGCTCAAAGCACAAATTGAAAAGTTCATTGGCAGCTGCTGGGACACGGGCCTAGAAATTGGCTCAAGCGTGCGCACGGTGACTGAGTGCGTGCAAGAAGCTTCGGCCGACATCACCGTGCAAACCTCGCTCTTGGAAGCACGCTTTTTGGTCGGCAGCGTCAAGCTGTTTAAAACTTTCCAAAAGCACTACGCGATCGCACTGGACCCCAAGGCTTTCTTCTTGGCCAAGACGCTAGAGATGCGTCAGCGCCACACCAAATACGAAAACACACCTTACTCGCTCGAGCCCAACTGCAAAGAGTCGCCGGGCGGCATGCGCGACTTGCAAGTGGTGTTGTGGGTAGCCAAAGCTGCAGGTTTGGGCGACAGCTGGGAGAGCTTGGGCCGCAAAGGCTTGGCCACCGACTTTGAAGTCAAGCAACTCAAACGCAACGACGATGCATTGGCCCTCATCCGCACCCGCTTGCACTTGGCAGCGAAGCGACGCGAAGACCGCTTGGTGTTTGACTTACAACACGCCGTGGCACAAAGCCTAGGGCTGGGTATTGAAGAAGATGGCACGCTCAACGCCCGTTTGGCCAGTGAAGCACTGATGAAGCGCTACTACTGGGCCGCCAAAGCGGTCACGCAGCTCAACCAAATTTTGTTGCTCAATATCGAAGAACGATTGACTGGCAACACCCAAGTGCTGCGCCCCATCAACGAGCGTTTTGCCGACAAAGCCGGCATGCTCGAGGTGACCAGCGACGATGTATATGTGAACGACCCGCACGCGATTTTGGAAACCTTCTGGCTGTACGAATCCACGGTGGGCATCAGCGGCCTGTCGGCCCGTACGCTGCGTGCGCTGTACAACGCACGCACCTTGATGGATGGCAAATTCCGCTCTGACCCCGCCAACCGCGAGATGTTCATGCGCATCTTGCAAGCGCCCAGCGGCATGACGCACGCGATTCGTTTGATGAACCAAACCTCGGTGCTAGGCCGTTACCTGTGGCCCTTCCGCCGCATCGTGGGGCAGATGCAGCATGACTTGTTCCACGTCTACACCGTGGACCAACACATCTTGATGGTGCTGCGCAACGTGCGTCGCTTCTTCATGGCCGAGCATGCGCATGAATACCCGTTTTGCTCACAACTCGCTGCGGGTTGGGATAAGCCTTGGATTTTGTTTGCGGGCGCGCTGTTTCATGACATTGCCAAAGGCCGTGGCGGCGACCATTCGCAACTCGGCCGTGGTGAAGTGCGCAAATTTGCGCGTGACCACAACCTAGAAAAAGAAGACGCCAAGCTGATTGAGTTTTTGGTGGCCGAGCATTTGACGATGAGCCACATCGCGCAAAAGCAAGACTTGAGCGACCCCGATGTGATTCAAGCCTTTGCCAAACGTGTGGGCAACGAACGCAACCTTACTGCTTTGTACCTGCTGACCGTGGCCGACATTCGCGGCACCAGCCCCAAGGTATGGAATGCTTGGAAGGGCAAACTGCTCGAAGATTTGTATCGCTACACCGCCCGAGCTTTGGGCGGTCGTGCGCCAGACGCGGATGCTGAAGTAGAAATGCGCAAGAGCGACGCACTTCAGATGCTAGCGTTGTATGCCCTGCCTTTCGAAGCGCACAAAGACCTGTGGGCCACCTTGGACGTGGGCTACTTCATGCGCCACGAGGCCGCTGACATTGCTTGGCACACACGCCAACTTTCGCGTAGTTTGTCGATCGCCAAATCACAAGAACAAGCCATGGGTGTGACGGTGCGTGCTCGCTTGTCATCCGTAGGTGAAGGCTTGCAGGTGATGGTGTATTCGCCCGACCAAGCCGATTTGTTTGCACGTATTTGCGGCTACTTTGACCAAGCGGGCTTCAGCATTTGGGACGCCAAGATTCACACCGCGACCAACGGCTATGCGCTCGACACCTTCCAAGTGGTGAGCGACCATTTTGCTGAGCACTACCGTGACCTCATCAACTTGGTAGAAACCGGTTTGACCGAAGCCATTAACGAGGCCAAGCCCTTGCCCGCACCCGGCAAAGGTCGCCAGTCACGCCGTGTGAAGAGCTTCCCTATCGCGCCGCGCGTGAGCTTGCAGCCCGACGAACGCGCCCAGAAGTGGCTGCTGAGCATTTCTGCCAGCGACCGCGTGGGCTTGCTCTACAGCATTGCCCGCGTATTGGCTGCACACAAGGTGAACTTGCTGCTGGCCAAAATCAGCACCTTGGGCGAACGCGTGGAAGACACCTTCTTGATTGACGGTGCGGCTTTGCAGCAAAACAAAGCGCAGTTGGAGATTGAGACAGAGTTACTAGCTGCCTTGCAGGATTAAACAAAAAACGGGGCTTTAAAAGCCCCGTTTGTTTTTTCATCGTGCGCTTGTGCGATCAAGCTTCAATCGTCCGAGTCATCCAGCCCCGGAAACAACACCTCGGTATAGCCAAAGCGTGAGAAATCGCGCACGCGCATGGGGTAAAGCTTGCCAATCAGGTGGTCGCACTCGTGTTGCACCACCCGCGCATGAAAACCATCCACAGTGCGGTCAATAGGCTGGCCTTTTTCGTCAAAGCCTTGGTAGCGCAATCGCTTGAAACGAGGCACCACACCTCGTAGGCCCGGCACTGACAAACAGCCTTCCCAACCCTCTTCTTCCTCATCCCCAAGGGGCGTGAGCACTGGGTTGATGAGCACGGTGTAGGGCACCACTGGTGCATCTGCGTAACGTGGATTGACCTCGCCTGAGCCAAACACCACCACTTGCAAGTCCACGCCAATTTGAGGGGCGGCTAGACCGGCTCCATTGGCGGCCAGCATGGTGTCGCCTAGGTCTTTGAGCAGTGCTTGCAACTCTGGCGTGTTGAAAGCCTTCACGGGTTGCGCCACGCGCAGAAGACGCTCGTCGCCCATTTTCAAGATTTCGCGAACAGCCATGTTGTGTCCTTATTCGGTCGCGTGTTCAGCCACCAAGGCCAACAAGCCAGCTTCGTCCAGCACCTTGATGCCCAACTCTTGTGCTTTGTCGAGCTTGCTGCCTGCTTCTTCACCGGCTACCACGCAATGGGTCTTCTTGCTCACACTGCCTGCCACTTTGGCGCCTAGGGCTTCGAGCATGTCTTTGGCTTGATCGCGACTGAGTGTGGGTAGTGTGCCAGTCAGCACAAAGGTTTGGCCTGCGAGCGGCAAGCTCGCGCCCGCTGTGGGTTCGCCCTCGGTCCATGTCACACCGCAAGCACGCAGCTGCTCCACCACTTCGCGGTTGTGCGGCTGGTCAAAGAAAGTGCGTAGGCTAAGTGCGACGATGGGGCCAACGTCGGCCACTTGCAGCAGTTGATCGACGGTAGCGTCCATGATGGCGTCCATCTTGCCGAAGTGACGTGCCAGCTCTTTGGCCGTGGCCTCGCCCACATGACGAATACCTAGGCCAAACAAGAAACGTGGCAACGTGGTTTGTTTGGATTTCTCAATGCTGGCCAGCACGTTGTTGGCCGATTTTTCAGCCATGCGCTCTAGCGTGACCAAGGCGGTAAAGCCCATGCGGTAAAGGTCTGGCAGTGTTTTGACAACGCCTGCGTCCACCAGTTGCTCCACCAGTTTGTCGCCCAAGTCTTCAATCTCCACTGCGCGTCGATGTGCAAAGTGCAGGATGGCTTGCTTGCGCTGTGCGCTGCAAAACAAGCCGCCTGTGCAACGGTAATCGGCCTCACCTTCTTCACGCACAGCCGGGCTGCCGCACACAGGGCATTGATGCTGCATGGTGAAGATCTGTGCGTCTTGCAGGCGTTTTTCTAAAACGACAGACACCACTTCGGGAATCACATCGCCTGCACGGCGCACCACCACGGTGTCACCCACCCGCACGTCTTTGCGGCGGGCTTCGTCTTCGTTGTGCAGCGTGGCGTTGGTCACAGTCACGCCGCCCACAAACACGGGCGCGAGTTTGGCCACGGGAGTGAGCTTGCCCGTGCGGCCCACTTGCACCTCGATGGCTTGCACAGTGGTGAGTTGTTCTTGCGCGGGGTATTTGTGCGCCACGGCCCAACGGGGTTCTCGGGTCACAAACCCCAACTGACGCTGCGCGGCCAAACTGTTGACCTTGTAGACCACGCCGTCAATGTCAAAAGGGAGCGCATCACGCGCTTGGCCCATGCGTTGGTGAAAGTCAACCAAGCCCGCTGCGCCTTGCACACACGCGGTTTGCTCTGCCACGGGGAAGCCCCATTTTTTGAGCGTCATCAACAAATCGAAATGCGTGTTGAAGGATGGCCCGCAATCTTCCACAGGCGTGATGTCGCCCAAGCCATACGCAAAGAAGCTCAAGGGGCGTTGTGCGGCAATGGTGGGATCAAGCTGACGCACAGCACCCGCTGCTGCGTTGCGTGGGTTCACAAAGCTCTTTTCGCCCTTCTCGCCTGCAGCAATGCGGGCACGTTGGCGTTCGTTCAAGGCTTCAAAGTCGCCACGGGCCATGTAGACCTCGCCGCGCACTTCCAGCACCTTGGGTGCGTCGCTGGGCAAGCGCAAAGGGATTTGGCCAATGGTGCGGATGTTTTGTGTCACCTCCTCACCCATTTCGCCATCACCGCGTGTGGCGGCTTGCACCAACACGCCGTTCTCATAACGCAGACTCATGGCGAGGCCATCAAACTTCAGCTCGGCCACATAGTCAACCAACGGGTCGGCTTCGGACAAGGCTAGTTCTTTTCGGATGCGTGTGTCAAAGGCTTCTGCGCCGCTGGCTTCGGTGTCGGTCTCTGTGCGGATGCTGAGCATGGGCACCACGTGTTTGACGCTGGCAAAGCTATCGAGCGGCTTACCGCCCACACGTTGCGTGGGAGAGTCTGACGTGAGGAGTTCAGGGTGTGCCGCTTCTAACGCTTGCAGCTCTTTGAACAAGGTGTCGTATTCAGCGTCAGTGATGGTGGGCGCGTCCAGCACATAGTACTGGTGGCCGTGGTGGTGAAGTTGTTCGCGCAGGTCGGCGGCTCGGGAGGCAACGTCGTTGCCTTCATTGGACTCAGCGGCAGAGCCGCTAAATAAGTCAGCGGTGCTCATGCTGCGTGACCTTGAAATTAGCTGAACAAGCGGCGCGCTTGCGGCGAGCCTGCCGACAAGTCACGCGCATCGAGCGTGTCATACAACGCCAGCAAGTCGCGGGCAATCGCGCCGATGGCGGTCTCAGACAAGGGTTGGCCGTTGTCATCAGAGATTGCACCGTCCATCACACGCGCCAGTTCGTAGGCGGTTTGAATCATGCGGGCGTACGGCTCTTCTTTGCGGTCCACCTGTGGCACGTCGAGCGACAAGGTGAGTTCGTAAATGGCCGATTGCGTGGGGTCTTCCGACATCGCGGCTTGCGAGTCAAAGGTCAAACCCAAGATGGCGGGCAAGCCATGCACGGGTGCAGGCACGACCATTCGGCCTGGCAAGACACCAGCGATGAAGCCCAAACGTGCAGCGTTTTGATGCACATAGCCGGGGCTCCATGCGGCCTTGGTAGCTTTGAGGGTGAAGCTCAGTTGCGCGTCGTGGGCACTGGCAAAGTTGTCGAGCTCACGAGCGCGGGCCACGGCTTCCAACATGTCAGGAAATTCGGGCGCACCGTTGATGGCATCGGCAAAGTTTTGTGTTTTGGTGACGAACTCAGAGAACTCGATTTCGTTCAAAGGGCCAGTGCGGTTGGCCAACTGCACGCCCGATTGGAAAGCGCTGTAACGCAAACCGTTGCGAGGTTGCTCCCACAAACCGGTGTCTGCATTAAGACCTTCCAAGCTGAACAACTTGCTACCCACACGACGTGTGGCAGGCATGGCCTGCAAAGCGGCATCGCCAGAGACGGGGTGGTCAATTTCAACAGCGGCAATCACGTCAATCAGAGCATCCAATGCTGGACGTTTTTCTGGTTGAGGTAAGTCAGATGCAGCAGACTCCATCACTTCAGCCACAACGGGCTTCATGACAGGCGCTTGCGCTGCTAGTTGTTTGGCACGCTCTTCTGCAACTTTGGCGGCTGCGGCTTTGCTTTCTGCAATACGGGCCAACTCAGCTTCATCCGGTACACGCTGGGCGTGGGCGGTGGCCTCTTCCATCATGCTGCGCGCCATGTCGCTCACGGGGTCAAGGCTGCCTGTAGTTTGGAACGCTGGCGTGGCGACTTGCGCCATCACTTCAGGTTCGTGATGAACGTCATAGCTCACAGGTGCCGAATCAAACGATGGCTCTTGCTGTTGGCCGAAATTAGGCTGATAAACGCCAGGTTCAACAGTTGTTTCCTGCGGCAGAGGTTCAGCCTGGCGTGGTTTGTTTTTGCGCGACGTCCATGTGCTGTGTGCCACCACACCCGCGAGGACCACGCCACCTGCAATTGCTAAACCAATTTGAAGAGTACTCATGTTCTTATTTTGCTATCAAGCATCCACCATAGACACAGCAGATTCCATGTCCACGGCCACGATACGTGAAACGCCTTGTTCTTGCATGGTCACGCCAATGAGTTGCTCGGCCATTTCCATGGCGATCTTGTTGTGCGAGATAAAAAGGAATTGGGTTTCTTTGGACATGCTCGACACCAGCTTGGCATAACGCTCGGTGTTGGCGTCGTCGAGTGGCGCGTCCACCTCGTCCAGCAAACAGAAAGGCGCTGGGTTGAGTTGGAAGATCGCAAACACCAAAGCAATCGCAGTCAGCGCTTTTTCGCCGCCTGAGAGCAAATGGATGGTTTGGTTTTTCTTGCCAGGCGGCTGGGCCAGCACTTGCACGCCAGCATCCAAAATTTCGTCGCCTGTCATCACTAGTTTGGCATTGCCGCCACCGAAGAGCTCGGGGAACATGCGGCCAAAGTGTTCGTTGACGATCTTGAACGTGCCGCCCAAGAGCTCGCGGGTTTCGCCGTCAATCTTGCGAATGGCGTCTTCCAGCGTGTTCATCGCGTCGGTCAAGTCTTTGGTTTGCGCGTCCAAGAACAGCTTGCGTTCGCTGGCACTGGCCAGCTCTTCCAAAGCGGCTAAGTTCACAGCGCCCAAAGCGGTGATTTCGCGGTGCAAGCGGTCGATCTCGCCTTGCAAACCACCCAAGCGCACGTTGTTGGCGAGGATGGAGACTGACACGGCTTCGAGGTCGGCCTCGGCGTCGGCCAGCAATTGGCTGTATTGCTCCAAGCCCAGTCGAGCCGCTTGCTCTTTGAGTTGGAAGTCAGTGATGCGTTGGCGCAAGGGCTCCAGCTCACGCTCCAGTTGCAAGCGGCGTTCGTCGCTCGCACGCAGTTTGGTGGTGAGGTCGTCGTACTCGCTGCGCTTGGCGGCCAAGGCGGCTTCGCGCTCCATCTTGATATTCAACGCGTTTTGTAAGCCGGCTTGCGCGGCGGCATCGGTCAAACGTGTGAGGTCTTCTTGCACACGTGCTTCTTCGCTCGACACCGAAGCGGCTTGTTGCGTGGCGGTGTCGATGATGCGTTTGAGTTCGGCTTCGCGTGTGGCCAAGCTGCGTTGGGCAAACTGGGCTTCTTGGGCTTGGCGCTCCAAGCTGCGTTGTTGCTCGCGGCTGTCGTTGAGGCGGCGCTCAGAGTTGATCACCGCTTCGTCCAACTGAGCATGGCGCTCTTGGCTGTCGGCCAATTGCATGTCCAGCTCTTCAAAGCGTGCTTCTGCGGTGGCGCGGCGTTCTTGCAGGTCGGCCAGTTGGGCTTCGACCTCTGACAAATCACCACTGATTTGTTCGCTGCGTGCGCGTGTTTGCTCAGCCAATTGGCTCAGGCGCAAGGTTTCAACTTGTAGCTCGTGCGCTGTGGCTTGTGCAGCCGTGGCTTCAGCACGGATGCTGACCAAGCGCTGGGAAGACTCGCTGTATGCGGCCTCAGCACGCACCAAGGTGTTGCGGGCTTCATCGGCGATGAAGATTTGCGCCTTGCTGCTCTTGTCGAGGTTTTCAATTTCTTGGGCACGGGCCAACAAGCCAGACTGCTCGTTGTCTTGCGCGTAAAAGCTCACGCTGTGTGCGCTGATGGCGTGGCCGCTTGGCACATAAATCACTTGGCCGGGCTGCAAACTGCTGCGCTTGGCCAAGGCTTCGTCGAGGTTAGGTGCTGTGAAGCAGCCGTTGAGCCAGTCGGTCAGCAGGGCTTTTTGGCCTGCATCGTTCAGGCGCAACAGGTCAGACAAACGTGGCAACGCACTTTGCGCGTCGGGCGCTGCGGCACTAGGTGCGGTGTAGAAAGCCAACTTGGTAGGCGGCACATCCGTTTGGAAGGCGCGCACGATGTCTAACCGAGACACTTCCAGTGAAGCCATGCGTTCACGCAAAGCAGCTTCGAGTGCGTTTTCCCAACCGGCTTCGATATGGATGCGGCTCCACAAAGCTTGCAAACCATCCAAGCCGTGCTTGGCCAACCAAGGCTTGAGCTTGTCGTCGGTCTGCACTTTTTCTTGCAAGGCTTTGAGGGCTTCCAAACGAGCCGACAAATCTGCTTGCTTAGCTTGTTCGTCGTTCACCGCTTGTTGCGCTGTGCGACGTGCTTCGTCGAGCACAGGCACATTGGCTTGCAATTCTTCCAGCTGAGCCGCCGTCACTTCAGCGTGGGCTTGCGCTTCTTGCAGCTGCTCTTTGAGGTTGTTCAGGCGCACTTCATCGGGTGCAGCCAAGGCATTTTTGTCAGCGCTCAGTCGCTCTTGGCGAGCGTTGAGGTTGCGGCTTTGCTCTTCGATGTTGCGCTGGTCTGCTGCCAACACCTGAATTTGCTGCTGCACTTGGGCCACGCTGCCGCGTTGCTCGTTGCTGCGCTGTTGGGCGACGCGCAAGGCTTCTTCCAACTCGGGCAGTTGCATGGCTTGCTCTTCCACTTGTGCGGCGAGCATGACGGCTTTTTCTTCGCCGTCCATGGCCATGGAGGCCAGGTTTTCAATCTCTTGCTGCGCTTGTTCGCTCTGGGCTGCCCAATGCGCGGTTTGTTCTTTGATTTGAATCAGGCGTGCTTCGGCGCGTTGGCGGCCTTCCACCACAAAGCGAATCTCGGCTTCTAAGCGGCCCACTTCGGCGCTGGCTTCGTACAACGCGCCTTGTGCTTGGTTCACTTGATCGCCAGCTGCATAGTGGGCTTGGCGAACGGTTTCTAGGTCGGCTTCGATGTGGCGCAAATCAGCAATGCGCGACTCAAGGTCGTTTACCGCTTTGTCAGCTTGGGTTTTGATGCCCACTTGGTCAGCTTCGGCCTCGGCGCGACGCAAGAACCACAGCTGATGTTGCTTCAGCGTCACATCGGCGTTGAGTGCGTGGTAGCGCTGAGCCACTTCGGCTTGCTTTTCGAGCTTCTCTAAGTTGGCGTTCAACTCGCGCAAGATGTCTTCCACGCGGGTCAAGTTTTCGCGTGTGTCGCTCAGGCGGTTTTCGGTTTCGCGTCGGCGCTCTTTGTACTTAGAAACACCGGCAGCCTCTTCCAAGAACAAACGAAGTTCTTCGGGCTTGGATTCAATGATGCGGCTGATCGTGCCTTGGCCAATGATGGCGTAGGCGCGGGGCCCGAGGCCTGTGCCCAAGAACACGTCTTGCACGTCACGGCGACGCACGGGTTGGTTGTTGATGTAGTAGCTAGAGCCGCCATCACGCGTCAGCACACGCTTGACCGCGATTTCTGGGAACTGGCTCCACTGGCCGCCTGCACGGTGGTCGGCGTTGTCAAACACCAGCTCCACGCTGGAGCGGCTGGCCGCTTTACGGGTGGTGGTGCCATTGAAAATCACGTCTTGCATGGACTCGCCACGCAACTCGGAGGCTTTGGACTCGCCCAGCACCCAGCGCACAGCATCCATGATGTTGGATTTGCCGCAACCGTTGGGGCCTACCACGCCGACCAATTGGCCGGGCAATAAGAAATTGGTGGGTTCCGCGAAGGACTTGAAACCCGATAACTTGATTGAATTCAGACGCACTGAAAAGCCTCTCTAGACACAGCCTGAATCATAAAGCGCTGAGGCACGCGCGAACTTCGACCAGCAAGGTCTCCAAACTAGGTACTAATGCAGTAAAGATGGGGCCTGTCACGTCCAGCGGCTTCTCGCGGCTGGTTTGGTACAGGTCGGTCATAGCTTGGGCCAAAGACTCGGTGGCAAACAAAGGCATGAAGCCTTTCAAGGCGTGCAAAGAGTGCTCTACCTTCAAGGCTTCGCCAGATGCCAAACCCGCTTGGATGATGGCCATTTCTTGGGTCAAGCTCTGCTCAAACGTCACCACCAGCTCGCGCAATTGGTCGGCCTCGAAAGCGAATTCTTTGGCACGGGAGAGGTCAAGCAAGGGTGATGTAGACATAGCGTTTAATTTGAGGAGCAAGCGCAGGGATAATATCAGCCATGAACCCCCTTCTTTCGAGTCTACAGCCCTATCCTTTTGAGCGGCTGAAACAACTTTTCTCCACCGTCACACCCAACCCCGCGTATGCGCCCATCAGCCTAGGCATTGGCGAACCGCGTCATGCCACGCCACAGTTGGTGTTGGATGCTTTGACCAAAGCCACCGCCCATTTGGCTGCGTACCCAGCCACCGCTGGTTTGCCTGCATTGCGCGAGTCGTGTGTGAACTGGATGCAACGCCGCTATAGCTTGAAGCTCGACGCCGCCACGCAAGTGCTGCCCGTCAACGGCTCACGCGAGGCCTTGTTTGCCTTTGCCCAAACGGTGATTGACCCAACGCGTGATGCAGTGGTGGTTTGCCCCAACCCGTTTTATCAAATCTACGAAGGCGCTGCGCTGTTAGCCGGTGCCCAAACCTATTACGCACCCAGCGACCCTGCGCTGAATTTCAACGTCAATTGGGACAGCGTGCCTGCCGACGTATGGGCAAAAACGCAGCTGTTGTTTGTGTGCTCACCCGGCAACCCCACGGGCGCTGTGATGCCACTGAGCGACTGGGAAAAGCTGTTTTCCCTGAGTGACAAATACGGTTTTGTGATTGCCAGCGACGAGTGCTACAGCGAAATCTATTTCCGCGAAGAAGCGCCTTTGGGCGGCCTTGAAGCAGCTGCCAAACTGGGCCGTGCCGACTTTAAAAACTTGGTTGCCTTCACCAGCTTGTCCAAGCGCAGCAATGTGCCGGGCATGCGCAGTGGTTTTGTGGCGGGCGACGCCAACATCCTCAAACAGTTTTTGCTGTACCGCACCTACCACGGCTCAGCCATGAGCGGCATGGTGCAAGCCGCCAGCATTGCTGCGTGGGACGACGAAGCCCACGTGGTGGCCAACCGCGAGCAATACCGCCAAAAGTTTGCGGCCGTCACCCCACTGCTCGAAGCGGTGATGGATGTGCGCTTGCCTGATGCTGGTTTTTACCTGTGGGCTGCGGTTCCTGGTGGGGATGATGTGGCCTTCGCCCGCGACTTGCTGGCTCAATACAATGTGACGGTGCTGCCGGGTAGCTACTTGGCCAGAGATGCCCAAGGTTTTAACCCCGGCGCCGGTCGAATTCGCATGGCTTTGGTGGCTGAAACCGCCGAATGCTTAGAAGCCGCGCAACGTATCGTGGCGTTCATTCAAAAAAACCATTCTTAATTTATTTCAACGTAGAGAAGACAACCATGACTCAACACCAACTCCAACACGTCATCGACAACGCTTGGGACAACCGCGCCAACATCAGCGCGACCGATGCATCCAAAGAAGTGCGCGATGCCGTGAATCACGTCATTGCCGAATTGAACGCTGGCCGCTTGCGCGTGGCCACCCGTGAAGGCGTGGGCCAATGGACCGTGCACCAATGGCTGAAGAAAGCGGTGTTGTTGTCTTTCCGTTTGAACGACAACCGCGTCATGAAATCTGGCGACTTGGCCTTTTACGACAAAGTGGACACCAAGTTTGCCCACCTGAGCGAAGAAGAAATGAAAGCCGCTGGCGTGCGCGTGGTGCCACCAGCTGTGGCACGTCGCGGTAGCTTTGTGGCTTCTGGTGCGATTTTGATGCCCTCTTACGTGAACATTGGCGCCTATGTAGACAGCGGCACCATGGTGGACACATGGGCCACCGTGGGTTCATGCGCACAAATCGGTAAGAACGTGCACTTGTCTGGCGGCGTGGGCATTGGCGGCGTGTTGGAGCCATTGCAAGCCAACCCCACCATCATTGAAGACAACTGCTTCATCGGCGCTCGCTCTGAAGTGGTGGAAGGCGTCATCATCGAAGAAAACTCCGTGCTCGGCATGGGCGTGTTCATCGGTCAATCGACCCCCATCTTCGACCGCGCCACAGGCGAAATCAGCTACGGCCGCGTGGCCTCTGGCTCTGTGGTGGTGGCAGGCAACATTCCTAAAGTCGCGGCCAACGGCGCGCCTTACAGCATGTACGCTGCCATCGTGGTCAAACGCGTGGACGCACAAACCCGCTCGAAGACCAGCATCAACGACTTGCTGCGCGACTAATTTTTCGCACAGGTCATATCGATGTCTCGCACACTCCAGCTCACAGAGCAACTCATCTCGCGCCCTTCGGTCACACCCGAGGACGCGGGCTGTTTGGACATCATCACCGCAAGGATTGCGCCTTTGGGTTTTGAGTGCGAACGCATCGACAGCGGGCCAGACACATTTCGCGTGAGCAACCTGTGGGCTGTCAAGCGCAGTGCTCAGGCAGGAGCCAAAACACTGGTGTTCGCAGGCCATACCGATGTGGTGCCCACTGGCCCCATCGACCAATGGACCAGCGACCCCTTCACCCCCACCCACCGCGACGGCAAATTGTTTGGCCGTGGTGCCAGCGACATGAAAGCGTCGTTGGCAGCGATGGTGGTGGCCTGTGAAGAATTTGCTGCCGCTCAAGCGGATGCCAACATCAACATCGCCTTCTTGCTCACCAGCGACGAAGAAGGCCCCGCACTTGATGGCACCGTCAAAGTGTGCGAAGCCTTGAAAGCACGCGGCGAAAAGCTTGACTGGTGCATCGTGGGCGAACCAACCTCGGTGGAACGCACCGGCGACATGATCAAAAACGGCCGACGCGGCACGATGAGCGGCAAGCTCACCGTCAAAGGCGTGCAAGGCCACATCGCCTATCCACAACTCGCCAAAAACCCCATCCACTTGTTTGCCCCCGCGTTGGCCGACTTGGTGGCGATTGAGTGGGACAAAGGGAACGACTTCTTCCCGCCCACCAGCTGGCAAGTGAGCAACATCCACGCTGGCACAGGTGCGAGCAACGTGATTCCTGGTGAATGCGTGGTCGATTTCAATTTCCGCTTCTGCACCGAATCCACGCCCGAGCAACTGCAACAGCGCCTCACTGCTGTGCTGCACAAGCACAGCTTAGAGTTCGACCTCAAATGGACCATCGGTGGCCTGCCCTTCCTCACCACACCTGGGGATTTGGTCGGTGCCGTGCAACGCGCCATCCACGACGAAACCGGCATTGACACCGAGCTGTCCACCACCGGCGGCACCAGCGACGGGCGCTTCATTGCGCAAGTCTGCCCACAAGTCATTGAGCTAGGCCCACCCAATGCCACCATCCACAAAATCAACGAGTTTGTGGCCGTGGCTGATTTGGATCCCCTGAAAAACATTTACCGCCGTGTGCTGGAACAGCTGCACGGCTTGGCCTCACAGGCCAACACGTCCGCACAATGAATCCATCTCTCACACTCAGCGCGCTCATTGCACAGAGCGCGCAGCAGCTTGACGCTGCCCACACTGCAGGCAAGTTGAGTTTCGGCCACGGCACCACCAACGCCGCCGACGAAGCCGCATGGCTGGTACTGTGGAAGCTGGGTTTGCCACTCGACACCGATGTGTCAGATGAAGTGCACAACCTCGAACTGCCCGCCACCCAAGTGGCCAGCGTACAAGCCTTCATTGAGCACCGCATCGCCAGTCGCAAGCCTGCGGCTTACCTCACGCAAGAGGCGTGGTTGCAGGGCGTGTCGTTCTACATCGACGAGCGCGCCATCGTGCCGCGTTCGCTCATTGCCGAAGTCTTGGCCGAAGGCAGTATTGACCCTTGGCTCGACCCCAACACCACACGCGTGCTCGACCTGTGCACGGGCAACGGCAGCCTGGGTATCTTGGCTGCGCTGGCTTTTCCAGACATCACGGTGCTTGGGCTTGACTTGTCCAAAGATGCTTTGGCTGTGGCCCACATCAACATCGAGCGTCACGGGCTTGAAGGCCGCATGACGCTGGCCGAATCGGATGGCTTGGCCCAAGCCGATGGTGTGTTTGACCTCATCTTGTGCAATCCACCTTATGTGAATGCACAAAGCATGTCCGAGTTGCCTGCCGAATTCAAAGCCGAGCCCGCGCTCGCTTTGGCCGGTGGCGACGACGGCATGGACTTTATTCGCCAAATGCTGCGCGACGCCCCAGCACACATGAGCGAGCACGCGGTTTTGGTTTTAGAAATTGGCCACGAACGCGATTACTTTGAAGCAGCCTTTCCTAATTTAGATGTCGTGTGGCTATCGACCAGTGCTGGTGACGACCAGGTCTTACTCCTCACACGCCAAGCTATTGTCGAAGGCGCAAATAAAAAATGATCACGATTAAAAATGTCACCTTGCGCCGCAGCGCCAAGGTGTTACTCGAAGGCGCCACTGTCACCTTGAACCCCGGTGAAAAAGTAGGCTTGGTGGGCCGCAACGGCGCGGGCAAATCATCGCTGTTTGCTTTGCTCAACGGCAACTTGCAAGAAGACTCGGGCGAGTTCTACATCCCTACGCAATGGCGCATGGGCCAAGTGGCCCAAGACATGCCAGAGACCGAACAAAGCGCCACCGAGTTCGTGATCGAAGGCGACACCGTGCTGAATGACGCACGCGCCGAAGTCAAAGCCGCTGAAGCCACCGAAGACGGCGAGCGTTTGGGCAACGCCTACATGGCGCTGTACGACGCGGGCGAGCATGATGCGCAGTCACGCGCACAAGCGCTCATCTTGGGCCTTGGCTTTAAAACCACCGAGCTCGACAACCCTGTGAACAGCTTCTCCGGTGGTTGGCGCATGCGCTTGCAATTGGCGCGTGCGCTGATGTGCCCGTCTGATTTGTTGCTACTGGATGAGCCTACCAACCACTTGGACTTGGACGCCTTGGTATGGCTCGAAGCTTGGCTCAAGCGCTACGAAGGCACGATGGTGGTCATCAGCCATGACCGCGAATTTTTGGATGCGGTGACCAACGTCACCCTGCACATCGACGCAGGCAAGCTGGTGCGCTACGGCGGCAACTACAGCAAGTTTGAAGACATGCGCGCCGAGCAAATGGAGCTGCAACAAAACGCGTTTGCCAAACAGCAAGACAAGATTGCGCATTTGCAAAAGTTCATTGCGCGCTTCAAGGCCAAGGCCAGCAAAGCCAAGCAAGCACAAAGCCGCGTCAAGGCTTTGGACCGCATGGAAAAGATTGCGCCGTTGTTGGCCGATGCCGACTTCAGCTTCGAGTTCAAAGAACCTGCCAACTTACCCAACCCCATGCTGAGCATGCAAGGCGTGAGCGTGGGCTACCCTGCCCCTGCCGACGCGCCTGCGGGCACGCCACCCACCGTCATCGTGCAAAACGTCAGCCGCTCGGTGTTGGCGGGTCAGCGCATTGGCATCTTGGGTGCCAACGGCCAAGGTAAATCCACGCTGGTAAAAACCATTGCGCGTGATTTGCAAGCTATTGGCGGCGACATGACCGAAGGCAAGGGCCTGAATATCGGCTACTTTGCGCAGCAAGAACTCGACGTGCTGCACCCCGCAGACAACCCGCTGCAGCACATGATTGACTTGTGCAAAAAGCTCACGGCCGACGGCAAGCTGGCAGGCCAAGCCACACGCGAGCAAGACTTGCGCAGCTTTTTGGGCCAGTTCAACTTTGGCGGCGACATGGTCAAGCAAGCCGTGGGCAGCATGAGCGGTGGCGAAAAAGCCCGCTTGGTGCTGTGCATGTTGGTGTGGCAACGCCCCAACCTCTTGCTGATGGACGAGCCTACCAACCACTTAGACTTGGCCACCCGCGAAGCGCTGAGCATGGCGCTGAATGAGTTTGAAGGCACCGTGATGCTGGTCAGCCATGACCGTGCTTTGTTGCGTGCTGTGTGTGATGAGTTCTGGATGGTGTCACGCGGTGGCGTAGAGCCGTTTGACGGCGACTTGGATGACTATCAGCGCTACCTACTGGAAGAAGGCAAACGCTTGCGTGCGGAGGCAGTGGCTGCGGCCAATGCAGCGGCACTCAAACCTGCGGTGGCTGTGGCAGATGTGGCAGCTCCGGTTGTTCAAGCTGCAGCACCCGTGGTGAAAGCTACTGCGCCTGCAGCGAAGGCGGCTGCGCCTATTGCTTCGCGTGACCAACGCAAAGAAGACGCGCAGCTGCGCAAGGAGATCAACGAGAAAAAACGTCCGTTGAAAAAAGAGTTTGATAGCGTGGAAAAAAACATGGCCACGTTAGAGGCAGAAAAGACAGTGCTGCACGACAAACTCGCCACGCCCCTGCCCCCTGCTGAGATTGCCGAAGCAGGCAAACGCCTCAAAGTAGTGGAAGACGAGCTGGCCGAGCTAGAAGTGCGTTGGTTGGAACTGACCGAAGCGATGGATGCGATTGAAGCCGCAATGGCTTAAATCGCTGGCTGATGTCGTTTAAACAAAGCGCGCACTGAACTGCGCGCTGCACCAAATAATGGCGGGGAACGCACACATCCACGCCCAGAAGAATCGGTTCAAGCCAAAGAACCAAAACACCAAGAAGTGAAACAGCGCCGCCACGGCGCAAAACACGGCGGCGAGTCGCGGGTCTAGCAAGCTGAAGGGAAACAAAATTTCCCACACGATGAAGCCCCACGAGCCCAGCATGGCTAACCATTTATTGCGCAGCGGATGCGTGGCAGACAGTGGCCCATAAATGGCCCCATTCAAAAAGATGGTCATGGCCGAGCCATTGCGCCATTCAGGGCGTAGCAGCTTCACCGCCCCCGACATGAAGTACGAGGTGATGGCTTGAATGGCGATATACCAAAAGCCTGCTTGCCAGCCCAGCTCTGCATTGCCAAACGCACCCACCACTTGCGAGATGAACAAGCCTGTGAGCACCACGAGCGTTAAGAAATCGCTGCCACCGTTGAACGCACCGCGCCAACGGATGAGGATGAGCAAGTTGCCCACAAACAAAAAGCCAATTAACGGCAACGATGCACCATGCACTGCCAACGCCGCAGCCGCACAGAGGCGCAACACCAAATGCAACTGATGCATGTGAGGCTTGAACAGCACGTCCAGCACAGCACGGATAGGCGCATTGGGAATATCAGCCCGCTGCAACTGCCAAGACCAAAACGCATCGTTGGCGGTGTACTTGCCCATGCGCAAGTATTCGAGCGTTTGAATGGTGAGGCTCCAAGCAAACACAAGCTCGGTGGCGCGAATCGCCATGAGCATGGGCGCTTCCACCCCCGCTTCTATCCAAGCTTGAATGAATGCGGCACTCAACATGCGGCAGCCTCCACAGGCGAGGTCATCATCACTTGCGTGTCTACGTTCTCGGTGCGGCCATCCAAGACCATGCGCAGCTCAAACTGGCGGTGGGTGAAGTTCACATCGCGGGCGCGCAGCACTTGGTCGCACAGGCGCTGCATCATCTTGTAGCTCACCAGTCCGCGTGGATCGACGCCTTCTGGCAAATCGTGCAGGTCGGCCCAAAAGTGGTCCACCATGTTTTGTTGGCCTAGACCAATGTTGGTGTCGGGGTTGTGAACGAGATGACTCAAACGTCGCAGACGCCGTGGGTAAATCAAAACCCAATCTGACCATTGCATCTCGCCCGAAGCCAGCTGCACGGCCGAGCGCGCATAGAGGTGAGGCACATAGCCCACCGCATGAAAGAACTTCCAATTCGGGAAAAACGCGCGCAGCAAGAACAGCCAAGGGCCCCTAATGATCGGGGTCTTGATGACAAGCGTGGCCGCCAGCACCAAAAAATACAAAACGAACAGGGCTTCTGTCATAGCTATCTATTTTGCATGAAGGCGGTGACTCAAGTTTTACCAAGTTCGTGCCGATTCAAAGACTGTGATGTTCTTTTCTAGTCAACTGCCATGAGCTTGCTTAAGCCTGCCAGCGGTTCTCCATTCCCGTACACACCACCAAGCCCAATTAACCCTGCGCTGGTGGGGCCTTACTGCGTCCAAAACATCAAGAGTTTCACGTCGCTTCAAATTCAAAAAATTCCGGTCAGAGAATTAGTCAATTTCACCACTGATCAAATACAGGCCTTCACAACAACGCAAATTCCTTGGTTCTCGACGGATCAAATCAAAGCACTCACGGCGGAAAATTTCAACGCCATGACTAGCAAACAGATCAAAGCCATCAGCTTTGCGCAATGGAATCGAATTTCTCCCCAAGTCTTTGCTGGCATCAGCAACCAGCAAATCTCTCTCATCTCGACCACAACCATTGGATCTATCAGCACAGAGCATGTCAGCGTATTAACCAAGCCACAAATTACGGCACTCACGACCGATGAGATGGCTCATTTATTCGCGGATCAACTAAACGCATTTTCATCGTCGCAAGTCAAATCATTGACTGCCAAGCAGGTTGAGAAAATTAGTACGGAACAAATCGGTAGTTTGTCCACTGAATTTGTTTCAGCACTTTCAGCATTACAAGTGAGAGCGCTCAGTACCGTGGCACTATCCGCCATGTCAACTGAGCAAATTCAGGCATTGGATGCAGAAGATGTGGCAAATCTCACCGCCTATCAAATCAAATCATTGAGCATTGAAACTGTCCAGTCATTTACAACCGGACAAATCCAAGGATTAAACAAAGCCGACATCACTGAATTCAGCACGACACAAATTGCGAATTTAACGACGGATCAAATAGCCGCTATTCGGACCGACAGTCTGGCTGGCTTAACCAAGGCGCACTTAGACGCCTTGACGACTGATCAAATCGCCGCTTTGACAACAACGCAAATTGCAACCTTATCAAGTAACCAAATAAGAAATTTAAGCACCGATGACGTTGTAGCTTTAGGAACATCGGGCATCAAGGCCTTGTCAAACGGTCAAATCACAGCACTCACTGCCAGCCAAATCGACCATATGACGGATGAGCAAATTGCAACGATCAGCAGCAGCCAGTTCAATCGATTAGCAAACCATCAAATTCGCGAATTAACGGGTCATGTGATCGCAGCGCTGAGTAACGATGTAGTTAAAAATTTAACCCAATCCCAAAGTCGTTTGTTCTCGCAAGAGCAAATAGCCTCGTTGACAACAACACAAGTTCAATCGCTGAGTCAACAAACCATCAATCAACTCAGTCGTGCCCAGGTTTCAGCATTCACAACCGATCAACTCAATGCGTTTTCTGGGGCGCAGCTCCGTCAATTGAATCTCAACGCCGTGAAAGGTTTGACCGCAGAGCAGCTGGATTCAATGTCGAACACGCAGTTTTCTGCGCTCAATACGTCACAAATTAATGCATTTGGCGTGTCTCAAGTTGCGCATCTGGGTTCTGAGTTTGGACAATCACTCACCGCTGGCACTATCAACACACTGAATGCCAATATTTTGAATGCGATGGGATCTGATGCGATTCAGGCGATCAACCAGACCGTGATCTCTGCAATGTCTGTAAAACAAGTCGCTTTGATCAATGCGACATTTGTTTCACGCATGCATGATGAACAATTTCAAACGCTGTCACCTGAACAAATCAGGTCAATATCGGTTCGCGCGTTAAGTGGACTGAGTTCTAGCCAATATGCCACGCTCACAACAACACAACAAGCAGCGTTCACCCCTAGCCAAATTCGAACCTTAAAAGCCAATGGTTTGATTTGAGGTTGCCCGATCTAGTTATTTACCGAAATTCTCCTGAATCACCATCAAGGTTTCCACGCCGCCAATACCCACCTTCAGTTGTAATGGGAAGGCGCCGGGCGGAATAGTCGTAGCCACAAACGTTTTGGTACCCGGCTCATAGCGTAACCACTCTGGCAGTGGCTTGCCATCGACTTGTGTCACTTTCACTTCTGTATTAGCAACAGCAGGCACATGCGACTCAATTGAGAACGAGAAGCTACGACCGGGTGTTGCCACTTCAGATGAGACAGCGACTGAGATCACGCCAGTTTGGTTACCAGAAGCGGGTCGTGCGACAGAAATTGAAATGGAGCCATCGCCATTTGTTGCAGCTGCTGCAGACGCGCTGACTGCGACAGAACCTAACAATGGCGCGCTCACTTTGGCGGGTTGGACCACAGATGTTTCGACACGTACCACCAAGGTACCAGCATTTACCGCATTCATCAACTGCGGATGGTTGATCATCACCACGCCACCTTTGTAGAGGATAGAGCCAGACCACTGATTTTTCGGATTGAACAAATCAATCTTGGCATTGCCTGCATCAAAGTTTGAATTACCGCCTACTTTGATGGGGCCACTTTGAATGATGTCAAAGCCACCACTGTTCACATTCACTTTGGCGCCAAAAATGGATGTGCCTAAGTCAATCTTGCCGTGGCTATTGAGTACGGTGTCACCCACAGTCTTTACTTCACCCAAGGTCAATGGACCTGCGCTAGTCAAACTCAAGGTACCTGAGGTGTCCGCGGATACTGTTCCCACAAAGCTGTTAGCAGCATCGGTCAGCGTGACGTTGCCCGCGCTTGTGATGATGTTGCTTGTCCCACCCACGGTAAGCGGACCGACTTGCGTCACATCACCCGATGCCACGTTGGCCAACAAATTCCCCGTCACGGTGCTGGCGCCCAGTGTCAATGCTGTTGCCGTGTTCAGCGTGGCATTGATGGCATCCACCACCACGGGCTGCGCGAAGGTATTGGCTTGTGCCAAGATCACATCACCTTGCGCGGCAGTAAAGGTGCTTACACCTGCCACATTCAATGGACCTGTTTGCGTGATGTTGCCTGTAGCCGCTGTCACCGCCAACGTGCCCGTGACAGCACTGTTGCCCAGTACCAACCCGTTGCTACCCACCAATTCGACGCTGTTGGCTAGCAAACTGACTGCGCCACCAAACTGGTTGGGCACATTGGGCAAAGTCACGTTGCCTGTGCCTGCATTCAGCGTGCTGGTACCTGCAACTCGCAAAGCAGAATTAGGTGATGTGCTTTGCACGATGTTACCACCTTGCGTTTGCACCAACAGACTACCGCCCACATTGGCAGAGCCCAAGTCCACCAGTTGACCTTGTGTTGCAGCAGTCAGATTGCCCGTTACCGTGGCCTGTCCAAATGACACCGTGCCTGCTGTACTACTCATATCCAAACTACCCGTGATATTGGCACCACCCAAGTTCATGTTGCCCAAGCTTTGCAAGGTTAAGTCACCGCCAGTGATAAAAGCCGTACCCAAGTCAATCGAACCACTCGGCGCGCGCAAGGTCATGGGGCCGCTGTTGGTCACACTGGCCAATTGCAAATTACCGCTGGTCGCCACCGAGGTCGACACACCTTGTAAGCCCAAAGTGCCGCCAAACGAGTTCAATACGTTATCCAGTGTGATGGTGCCTGAGCCTGCTGTGACCGCTGTGTTGCCCGTCACCACAAACTGTCCAGTTTGTGTCACGTTACCGTTGGCACTTTGCACAATCAGATTACCCGATACAGTGGTTGCGCCCATCGTCACTGCGCCGCCGCGGCTGTTAACCATCACATTACCAGAGGCTGTGATGCTACTGCTGTTCAACGCTCCTTGCGTTTGCAAACTCACCGTACCCGCACTTTGCAAAGGTGCCAACGTCAAAGAGGTGTTGGTGATGACAGACACATTAGCCCAAGAACCTCCGTTGATTTGGTTGAGCGTCAGCACGCCTGAGAATGTATTGTTTGCACTCGTCAGCGCAGCCACTTGTAAGGCACCCGTGTCAGCAGTGAAGGTGGTTGTACCGCCCACATTCAAATTGCTGCCAGCCAATTGCGACACGCCACCAGCCTTCGTTGTGATGTGCAAATTGCCACCGACATCAATCGGTGCCAACACCTGAGTTGAGTTGCTCTGCAAATCTAGGTTGTAAGAAGCCGCTGCATCTGAAATATGGGTGAAGTGAAGGGTGTTAAGCGACGAAGTCAAGCTCGTATCGGCACCCAACGTGATGGCGGCGGCATAGGTTTGCCCCTGCGTGGTAGACACAACGCCGCCTGAATGCGTCGATGCGCCAGTCACAGAAAGGCTTCGCACGTTGACCGCACCCGCTAAGTCGGTCATGCCACTGGTATCCACCGTCAAGTCAAAACCACCATCAATAGCGCGGGCAAAGTGAATGGCTGCACCCATGCTGCTTGTCAGTGTCGTGTTAGCCCCTAAAGTCATGGCATCGTCGTAGCGTTGCGCACCCGTGGTGGTTACTGCGTTGCCGTTCATCAACACATGGCCACCCGCGTTGGTATGCAAACTACTCAAGCCACTCACAATGCCATCAAATCGTGTGTTGCCGATGGTGTTGATGATCAAGTCGTAAGCACCACCCAGGGTGCTAGCAAACACAATATCACCTGCATTTGTGCTGTCGAGTGTGGTGTGCGCACCCAAGCTCACGGCACCACTGTAGCTCTGGCCTAATGTGGTGCTGATGCTGCCACCATTGAGGTTGGTGTTACCCACCAAATGCAAATAGCCAGCGCCACTGACCGAATCGTCAAAGGTCACAGTCGTTGCGGTCAATGTGGTGTTACCCAACATATTGACCTTGTCGTGGTAAGTCTGTCCGCGCGTGGCCTGAACAGTCGTGCCATTGATTTCTAATTTGCCGCCCCCGCTGACTGTGATGTCGCGCAACGTACTACCCACTGCTACACCCACAGCGCCATTCCATCGGGTTACTCCACTACTGACAATCGTCAAGTCCCGGGTACCGTTCAAGGTAGAACCAAACGTTAAATCAACACCTGAAAAAATAGCATCGCCTATCCAACTCACAGCACCGCTGTAGTTTTGTGAATGCCCAAATGTGTTGGTAGCTGAAGACGCTCGGATGAAGGGGGCCAGAACGGAAAAATCTGCATCGCCCATCACCTCGCCGTCAAAGGTAACTTGAGATGCAGTGAGGATGGTAGAAACATCTAAATTCACGCGACCGCCATATGTTTGGGAGTGCGAATGTGTATTCACAACTCCTCCCATGAGGAACGACTCAGCCTGCAGATTTAAATCATGGTCGCCATCCACGGCACCCATGAAATAAATCTGAGAACCCGTCAGCGTGGCATTTTGTCCAAACGCAAAATTATTGACATAAGTTTGTCTATGCGTCCCTGTGTTTAGGGTTGCACCGCCAAATGTCATGTCACCTATCACGTAGAGTTCATGATCTCCACTGACATTTCCAGCGATGGTCACACTTGATCCCGTCAGTGCAGTGTCCGCTCCCAAAGTCAATGTACCGTTGTAACTCTGGGCATGATTCACAGTATTCACATTGCTGGCATTAATGACCGTATTACCTTCAATGTGAAGTGAGTAATCTCCGCCAAGTCCATTACCGATCGTCACTGTAGTGGCTGTCAGCGTTGTGTTGTCACCCAATGTAATCATGCCACTGTAGTTTTGCGATTTGCCTGAAGTCGTGACCATACGTCCATTGATAAAGGCATCACCAACAATGTTTAAATCATGCGGACCACTCACCACATCTGCAAAAGTCACTTGAGACGCCGTCAATGTCGTGTCCGCGCCTAAGGTCACAGTACCGCTGTAGTTTTGAATGGCGCCTGTTGTCGTGATTTGGCTTGCATTGATGATGGCATTGCCCACCACGCTCAAACCACTACTGCTTGTGACATTTCCACCCAAGCTCACCGTTGAACCGGTCAATGTTGTGTCTTGACCCAACGTGACTGCGCCGCTATAGCTTTGTGCTTTGCCTGTGGTCGTCACACTGCCGCCATTGATTGCGGTGTTACCCAACACGCTCAGGCTATGTGCGCCACTCACCAGATCTGCAAACGTCACTTGAGACGCCGTCAATGTCGTGTCCGCGCCTAAGGTCACAGTACCGCTGTAGTTTTGATTGGCGCCTGTTGTCGTGACTTGGCTTGCATTGATGATGGCATTGCCCACCACGCTCAAACCACTACTGCTTGTGACATTTCCACCCAAGCTCACCGTTGAACCGGTCAGTGTGGTGGCCTGGCCCAACGCCACCGTACCGCTGTAGGTTTGTGCAAACCCTGTGGTCGTCACACTGCCGCCGTTGATTGCGGTGTTACCCAACACGCTCAGGCTATGTGCGCCACTCACCACATCTGCAAAAGTCACTTGAGACGCCGTCAATGTCGTGTCTGCACCCAAGGTCAAAACTTCACCATAAATCTGTGCACCTGTCGTGATCACAGTTGCACCGTTGATCTCCACCGTGCCATTGGCATTGGTTTGCAGGCTTGTCACTTGTACTGGTGCAGAGAAGCGTGTGATGCCACCGCTGTTCACCGTCACATCGCTGATGAATCCATTGCTGCCACCTAACGCACCTCCGAATATCACATTGCCTGCACCTGAGTCCACCGTCAGTGTGCGTGGGCTTGTCGCGCCCTGTACGGTTGAACCAAAACTCACACCTACACCTGTCAATGTCGTGTTCTGACCCAACGTGACTGCGCCGCTATAGCTTTGTGCTTTGCCTGTGGTCGTCACACTGCCGCCATTGATTGCGGTATTACCCAACACACTCAGGCTATATGGGCCACTCACCACATCTGCAAACGTCACTTGAGATGCCGTCAATGTCGTGTCTGCACCCAAGGTCAAAACTTCCCCATAAATCTGTGTACCTGTCGTGATCACAGTTGCACCGTTGATCTCCACCGTGCCATTGGCATTGGTTTGCAGGCTTGTCACTTGTACTGGTGCAGAGAAGCGTGTGATGCCACCGCTGTTCACCGTCACATCGCTGATGAATCCATTGCTGCCACCTAACGCACCTCCGAATATCACATTGCCTTCACCTGAGTCCACCGTCAGTGTGCGTGGGCTTGTCGTGCCCTGTACGGTTGAACCAAAACTCACACCTACACCTGTCAATGTCGTGTCTTGACCCAAGGTGACTGCGCCGCTATAGCTTTGTGCTTTGCCTGTGGTCGTCACACTGCCGCCATTGATTGCGGTGTTACCCAACACGCTCAGGCTATGTGCGCCACTCACCACATCTGCAAACGTCACTTGGGATGCCGTCAATGTCGTGTCTGCGCCTAAGGTCACAGTGCCGCTGTAGTTTTGATTGGCGCCTGTTGTCGTGACTTGGCTTGCATTGATGATGGCATTGCCCACCACGCTCAAACCACTACTGCTTGTGACATTTCCACTTAAGGTCACCGTTGAACCGGTCAATGTCGTGTCTTGACCCAACGTGACTGCACCGCTATAGCTTTGTGCAAACCCTGGGGTCGTCACACTGCCGCCATTGATTGCACTGTTACCTGTCACGCTGAAAGCATAATTTCCAGAGACAGGTGCATTCAATGTCAACAATGAAGCGCTCACCGAGCTTGTACCGCTCAAGCCAATCGGGTGTCCTGTATTGCCTAACGTGATAGATCCACTGCTTACGAGGTTGCCTGATAAATCAATACCAATAGGCGCCATGGCTGTCATGCCACCTGTAAACGCGAAGTTGTCGCCGCCATTGCCCAAGGTCAGCACACCTGTGTTGTTGAAAATACTCGAAGCCGTAAATGCATTACTGGCGCCGGTCATGCTCACGCTGTAGGGTTTTGCATATGTGATCAAAGACGCTGTTTGCAAATTACCAACAAATGAATAACTTGCGGCATTGGTCAATGTCATTACATTCACGCCAGTCATTGACGCCATCACATTCACAAGGCCACCTGTACCTGCATTAAGCGTGACTGAATAACCTGAAGCAGCGACTTCTTTTTCAAATGTGATGTTGGCACCAGCCTGCAAGGCTCCGTTGTTCGTCGTGTCAAATGTGGTGTCGTTCGTCAACTGCACTGCACCGTGGAAAACGATGGAATGATCACTGCTGGTGCGCACCAAACCTCCGCCTAATGTGGTCGTGCCAACGCTGTTCACTTCAAAATGCAAGGGGGCTGTGACATCACCAATCGCGCCGGCAAACACAGCATTACCTGAATCATTCACTACCAAACGATAAGGGCCGTTGATAGAACTACCAAAATTGATATTCTGCCCCGTGACTGCTGCATCCACTAACAAAATAATAGGTGCGTTATAGGTTTGTGTGCCGCTGGTGCTCACGCTAATCAACGGCAACGCAGCAGCTTTGAGGCTTAAATCATGCGCACGCAAAACCGACATTTGACCTGCAAAGGTATTACCCGTGTTATTCAACACAATGTCTGCATCTGCTTCGTCCGTTTGTGCAGATAGGCTTGTGGTGCTGCTGGCATTCATTGATGTGCCAGCAGCCTGGGTGATCGCGCCGCCTGTGCTGGTGATGCTCAATGCCCCTGTGCTGCTGAAATTACCCAACACCACGCCCGCATTGCTGCTGCCAATATTGCTAGAGCCTGCCACACTCAAGCTACCCGCACTGCCTTGGGTAAAACCTGCAGTGGTACTGAAGTTACCGCCCACAGTGGTGGCGCCACCTGTTTGTGTGAAGGTACCCAAATTCACATTTCCAGTGGTTCGCAAGGTGCCATCGCTTTGAATCAGGGTGGCACCTGCCGCACTAAGGCTGGTGAGTTGCACCATACCAAGTTCGGGCGTCACACTGGGTACGCTGGTGTAGTTGGTAGCGATGTTGTTGAAATTGACGGTCGTACCTGCGGGGATCACAACCGCAGCCACGTTTGACAAATCGGGCACTGCGTTGCCAGACCAGTTGATCGGATTGAGCCAATCACCCGAAGTACCGCCTACCCATGTGACCGATGCCAAACGGTTCACCGTCGCAGAAGTACTACCCATGGCCGCCACGGTGTAGTTGCTTGCGTCAATGCGTCCAACTGCAGGGTCGCTCAAACTCACACCCGTCACGCTGATCGGCTTAGCGATACCCACGTTCTTGTTGTTGAAATTGGCAGTCCAATTGATGTCCAACTGATCACCTGACACACGATCATCACTCGTCGTGACCGCAGCAACCGTTGTGCCGTTGTAGTCACGACTCACGCCTGTGTAGGACACAGTCAATGTGCGCGGTGTGATGCTGGCCACACCTGTGGCCTGCGTTGGCAAGATGTAATTGCTAAGCGTGGTGCCACTATTTTCTACATAGTCAGTGACTGCCAAATTGGCCAAAGCACTGCTGGCTTGCATCACGTTGCGGCTGTTATAGGTACCAGCAGCTTGTCTGATGCTCGTGCCTTCACTCACACCACCTGTGCTGATGAAACCAGTGAATACATAGTTGCTGTTGTTCAACACCGCATTCGTGTCTCCGTCATACACCTTGGTGATGCTGCCAACCAAACCGACACTCAAAGATTTGGGGATCACTTTGGCTGTGGTTGTACCAGTTGCGAGCACGGTGTAGTTGGCTGCATCAATGCTGCTGACACCCGATGGATCTGTCAGGCTCACGCTTGTCACGTTCACAGTTTTAGTGGTCACGTTGCTACCGTCATAACGAGCAATACCAGCTGTGTATGCCACGTCTGAATTCACAAACGCCGCAGTGCGATTGATGGTGAACACATCACCACTCACTCGGTTGTCAGTGGTAGTGACCGTGGCTACAGTGCTACCGTCGTAAATGCGATCGACACCTGTGTAGCTCACACTCAAAGCGCGTGGTGTGATGTTGGCTGTTGTATTGCCTGTAGCCACCACGCTGTAGTTGTTGGCATCGGTATTGGTCAAGTACACACCACTCACGCTAACGGCTTTACCGTTACCTACGTTCTTGTCTGCAAACGCTGCAGTTGCGTTGATCGTTAACACGTCATTGGTCACGCGATCATCCGAAGTGTTCACCGTAGCCACTGTGCCACCGTCGTATATGCGGTTGATGCCGGTGTAATACACATTCAGAACCCGTGGTGTGATGTTGGCAGTTGTTGTGCCTGTCGCTGCAACCGTGTAGTTGGTCGCATCGATGGTATTGACACCTGCTGGATTGCTGAGGCTCACACCCGTGACACTGATGGTTTTGGTGTTGGCCGCATCTTTATCGGCAAAACTGCTCGTGCGAATGATGTCAAACACATCACCCGTCACACGATCATCGCTGGCAACGACCGTCGCCATCCTGCCACCGTCGTACACGCGGTTGTTGCCTGTGTATGTCACATTCAATAAGCGCGGCGTGATGGTTGCGGTGGTCGTGTCAGCACTTGGCACGCTGTAGTTGATGGCATCTGCGCCTGAGAGACTCACGCCTGTCACATTGACGGTCTTGGTCATGACATTGCCACTGCCGTCAAATGCCACGTTTTTATCGGTGAATGCCGTTGTTCGATTGATGTTAATGGTGTCGCCTACAACACGTGTATCGGTGGTGGTGACGGTTGTTGATGTGTTGCCGTCGTACACCTTGTTGGTACCGAAATACCTGATGGTCAAGGCTTGAGGCGTTACCTCACCATTGGTACCACTACCCGTGCTGCCATTGATCAAGTAGTAGTTGCCGATGTCTGCACCGTCTAAACGAAGATTCGTTAGGTTGTAGGGTTTGTTAGCGCTGCCCGTGACGTTTTTATCAACATAGCGGCCATCACCTAACACGTCAACCAAATCAGTTGCATACCCAGTGACTGGAGTAACTAGGCCTACTGGAGAAAGTTGCAAACTGCTCATCACAGTGTTGCCGTCATAAACCTTAGACAAGCCTGCGGCGTTAACTGTCAAACCTTTGGCGTTGACTTGATAGGCACCCACCACATTGATGTGGTTATCAAAGTCATCTGTGCTTCGGCTCACCATCGTGGCACCTAACAGGTAACTACCCACTGTCAAATGATGTGCAGAACTCAAATTGCCATTCACTGCACCTAAATTAAATAAACCTGTCGTAGCGCCATTGGCATCTACCACCGTGACCTGTGAGCCGCTCACACTCACAAAGCCCTGCCCTGTCAAATCAGTAATCGCTAAAGACTGGCCATTCACAGCAGCCTGTGTCATGAACTTGGCGCTGCTCACCACATAAGTTGGCGTGTCACCATAGGTGGTGGTCACGTTATTTACACGCACCAGCAATTGGCCCACTGGCACGATGGTGTAGTTGCCATTCACAGGTGTGATGGTGTAGTTATTGGCAGTTACCGTAGAGGGCACCAATGAACCTGCGTAGCTACCAGAAGGGTCAGCAGCGTCTAAACCAGTCAACGCAGTGCGGTCGCGCGAAACACTTGGCACAGCCGACAAACCTGCAGTAGCCGCAGTTTGCCCACCGACAAACCCGCTGTAGCGCACACCTGCATAACCAGGCGTGTCAGACTCTGAATAAAATTTGGCATCGTCATTGGCAGTGATGGTCAGCAGTGCTGGTGTGATGATGCCACTGCCATTGGTCCACACTAGGCGGTAGTTGCCTGCGCGTGAACCACTCAAGGCCACTGTGCCCTGTTGCACCAAACGTGTATTGCCAGTTGCTGGCACGTTAGCGCTGTCAAACACAGCAACACCGCTGATGGATAAGCCACCAACACGCGCTATGTCGGTAGCCAATACTGCTGCGTTTGCGCTACTCAAACTGCCGTAACCCACATTACCTGTGGGCATGGCAGTGGTCGCGTCATACACCTTCGACACGCCAGTGGTGTTACCACTGAGAGCCACATCCAAAGGCGCGATGTTGGCAGTCGCGCTAGTTTGGTTGGTGATGGTGTAGTTGCGTACATCATTACCCGTGTAGCTGCTACTCAGCGTTACTGTTTTGCCATTAGACACATTTTCGTCGCTGAACAAACCCGTTGCAGCCACTGTCACATCATCACCAGAGACCAAGCCTGTTTTATTGGCAGTCAAGACATTCTGCAACGTGGCGCTTCTATCTCCGTCATAAGTTTTAGACAAAGCAGTGATGCCGCTGATGACCAAGTCCTTCGGCGTGATATTTGCGGCGCTGCTTGTTTGGTCAGTGATGGCGTAGTTATTGAGATCATTACCCGTGTAGGTATTGGTTAGCGTCACGCCTTTGGCAGTGCCGACGTACTTATCAGCGAAAGTACCAACGCTCGTCAAAACACTCAAACCATCGCCAACCAGCTTGCCTGTGAACGCTACCGTGCTGGTGTTCACAGTAGCAGCAGTGCTGCCGTCATACACACGGCTATTGGCTTGAAGACCAGAAACTGTCACAGCTTTTTGTGTGATCTTGGCACTTGCTGTTGCTTGGCTGATGATGGTGTAGTTGGCCACATCAGCCCCACCATAGCTGCTGACCAAGTTGACAGTTTTTAAAGCTGCGGCATTGTTGACCCAATTGACATTTTTAGTATCAAAGGTACCCGTGGCAGACAACGTGAGTACATCACCCGACACCATGCCATTGAACCTTGCGTTGTTCAAATCTAGTGTTGCAAGGGTATTACCGTCGTAAACCTTATCGTTCGCGGCAATACGATCAACATTGATGCTGAGAGGCGTGATGTTTGCCGTGGTCGAAGGATTTGCAACGATCGCGTAGTTATTAGCAGCACTACCCGTCAATCCCAGACTAGAAGCCAACACCGTCACGGCTTTGCCATTGGCCACTTGCTTGGTGGCAAACGAGGCACTAGCCACTGCAGGTGTAACCAAGGTCACTACATCACCACTCACCACACCTGTTAATGAGCCATAAGTTTGAATCGTGGCTGTTAAACCACCGTCGTAGACCTTGTTGTTAGCAACCAAGCCTGTCAACGTCAACGATTTGGGTGTGATGTGTGCTGTAGCACTGGTTTGAGGCGTGATGGCGTAATTCCCCACATCACCGCCCGCATAATTAAATGCACTCAAGGCCACCGAGTTGGCTTGCAGCACATTGGCATTGTTGAATGTGCCAGTGGCTGCTGTAACGGCAAACGCATCCCCGGTCACCAAACCTGTGTAAATTGCATTGCCAAAGTTCAAGCCCGTGTTGGTGGTGTTGCCGTCATACACCTTGTCGTTGGCGGTGATGCCTGAGATCGTCAGTGCTTTTTGTGTGATGGTGCCGTTCGTACCGTTGAGCATATTGCCGCTACTGGCTGTGCTCAAAACATAATTGATTGCATCTGTGCCCGTCAGGTTTAAACCTGTCAGTGTGTAGGTCTTGTTTGCATTGCCTACAGTTTTGCCGTTGGTGTAGCTGCCAGCACCGTTGAGGCTCACCACATCACCTGCCATCAAACCGGTAGGTGTGTACGAGAAGGCTGCAATATTGGTAGTGCCGTCATACACACGGTTAATGATGGGCGCTGGTGTGATGGTTTTAGCAGTCACGGTTTGACTACCCAACACGGTGATGGTGTTGTTGAAGTTCACAGCGTTCACGGTACTGATGCTGGTGCCACTGATTTGGTAGCTGCCCACATTCAAATACCCCGAGGTGGCGTAAATACCACCCGTCGGTGTAATGGTGAAAGTGGCCGATGCGTTGCCTGTGTCCGTCACAGTCACGACACCCAAGGCTGACACAGAAGCCCGGCTGATCAAATCCACGATGCCGCCACTACCAGGCACGCCTGCCACCACTGGCAACATGTACTTGGCTTCACTCACGGTGTATGTGGGTGCGCTGCCGTACGTACGGTCAGGTGTGCTGACGCGCACCAAAAGCTGATTGGCGCCTACGATGGTGTACTTGCCATTCACATAAGTGAAGTCGTAGTTGATAGCAGCAGCCCCGGTCGCACGCATGACGCCTGTATAAACACCCGCCACGTTGTCTGCACCACTGTTGAAGCGTGACACGGTAGGTGCCGTGGTCAAACTTGCCGCTGTGTCATTGCCTGCAAAGCCTGCGTAACTGATGCCGTTATAGGTGGCTACATCACTTTGGCCTGCAAACTTGGCGTCGTCGTTTGCAGTGATGGTCAACATCTTTTTGGTGATGCTGCCCAACAATCCTGTAGGTGCTGTCAGCGTGTAGTCGCTGGCAGCGCTGTTGTTGGTGCTGCTGGTAATTACAAATCTGCTGGTCGCTGTGACAGCCTTAGCTGTGCCAACCGTGGCGTTGTTAAACACACCTGTTTGTGTGAGTGAGAGCACGTCACCACTGACCACACCATTTAAGCTGCCGCCGCTCAAGGTGGCAGCAGTGCCTGCGTCGTACACCTTGGCGTCGACCACGGTGTTATCTACAGTCAAAACCTTAGCAGTGATCGTGACCGGTGCATTCGTGGCATTCAATGTGGGCGCAGCATAGTTACTGGCCAACCCACCCGTACCATCGGCCAAGGTGATGCTGCTGATGTATTTGCTGAATGTGCCAGCGTGTGCATCATTTGCCGCAGCGCTGCTGATGCTCAGGCCCTCGCCCGCAACGCCTGTACCAATCGTCACCTGCCCTGCTGTAAGTGCTGCAGTGCCATCGTATGTTTTAGAAGCCGACAGCGTGACTGCCTTAGGTGTGATGTGCGCTGTAGCTGGTGACTGCACGATGAGTGTGTAGTTGGCAGCTTGTGCACCAGTCAGACTTAAACCCGAGAAGGTCACGCTGTTGGCCTCGGCCACATTCTTGCTATTGAACGTGCCCACAATGGTAGGTGTGGGTGGGCCTGTGATGCTGATAGCGTCACCTGCATACCACTTGCCATCGTTTGCACTGCCCGCCCCTGCTGCCACGCTGCCAGTAAATACAGGTGTGCCCACCACTGTGGCGGTGGTGTTGCCGTCGTACACCTTGTCATTCGCGCTCAAGCCTGTCATGGTGATGGACTTGGGGGTGATGTTGGCGATCAGCCCTGTAGGCTGTGTGAGGCTGTAGTTGCTGGCCTGTGGGCCGCTGAGCGAGTCAGCCGCTGTCACACTGATGCCATTGGCGACATTCTTGCTGGTGAAGCTACCGGCTTGCACCAAGCTCACCGTGTCACCGTTAATCACACCGCCTACGGCAAACGTGCCACCGCTCAGCGTGGCCACCAAGCCACCGTCGTACACCTTGCTGGCCGCGGTGGTGCCTGTGACCGTCAACGCTTTGGGCGTGACCGTTACCGTACCAGGTGTGTTGTAAGTCACGGTGTAGCCCGTGCGTGCTGTACCTGGTGCGACAGTGATGGCATATGGCCCACCATTCACACTGGCTGTGCTGGCAAAACCGCTAGACGCAGCCGTAGGCAATGCGCTGAACACATCAGTCAAGGTAGGCAGTGTGAACACACTGCCACCGCTTGCACTGCTGCTGAGGCTCAACACATCGGCAGAGGTGAGCGTGTTGCCATACACCTTGGTACCACTGGCGGCCACTGCCACCGTGGGCGTGGTGGAAAACACATAGCGCTTACCCGTCACCGCCACAGCGGATGGCGCTTGCGACGCATAGGTTTGGCCCCACACCGGTGCGTTGGCGCTGTTCAAACCACCGTCGGTCACCAGCGCGGTAGGCGATGTGAGGTACACCAACCAACGGCCACTGGTACCCGTGGTGGTGAGCGCAGAAGCCCCTGCACTGTTGATGAAGTTGCCACCGGCGGCCAAAGCGATGTAGTCATCGGTTTGTGTATCGGTGATGGTGGCACCTGAGTTGAGAGTGAGGTTGCCGCCCGTCAGCAGTGTGACGTTGTCCACAAACGTGTTAGTTCCGCCTACGGTGATGGCGCCTGCGTCAGACGCGCCCAACACGATGGAACTGAAGCCGTCTTTGAACACCGATGTACCACTGAACAAACTGTTGGCCAAGCTCAAAGTACCTGAGCCTGAGCCCACACCGATCGTGGCACCTGTGGTGGCGGGCTTGAGCACCAAGCTGCCTGTGCCGTACACACTGGTAGTTCCCAATGCAAACGACAAGCTATCGGCACTCAGGGTAATCGTGCCTGAGGTGAGCGTACTGCCGTTCTTACCAAGGGTGATGCTGCCGTTGTTATTCAAAATACCCGTGGCTGCGCTTGCACCCATGCCAGTGAGGTTGATGGCCCCAGTGGTTGAATACACATTCAATCCACCACCATCCAAAGCAATGCCGGCTTTGAGGCGCGATGTGCCTGTGCCAGCTGTACCGATGAGGTTGATGGCCCCGTTGGCCGTGCTAATGGTATTGGCCGTGCCATTGGTGTAGAAGTTGATACCGACTGAATGCGTGTCGATGTCATAGTTCACGCCCCCTACACCGTTGACAGTGATAGCACCGTCACCGTTGGTTGTGAGCGTGGTGCCACCGTTGTAGCCCACCATGTCAACGCCAATCGCATAGAAATTGGGCACGCCGTTGTTCCAGTCTGCACCTTGCCAGCCTTTACCTTTGATAGAAATATTGCCGCCCGAGGTGGTGCCTCCAGCATTCAAAGTCACCGCATTCAAAAACACACCTTTGTATTTGGTGCCATCGACAAGACCTGTGACGTTTGAAGTGGGGGTGCCCACCGCATAGTCAGTGCCGTTGATACCACCACCCATCGTGATGTTGCCGCCGCCACTCAGCACGGTCATGCGGTCCAGGTCAATCGAGCCACCCGCGCCTGTGACGTTAGAGTTAAACAAGATGGGGCCACCCGCCGTTTGCACCGTCAGGCCTGTGGCCGTGGTGTTGATGTTGGTGGTGGCGTACAGCGAAATGCGGCTGTTAAGCCCTGTGCTGCTCAAGCCTGCGCCCAAGTAAATATTGCCTGCATACACATTGATAGGTCCAGCAATGCTGGTGTTGCTACCAATCGTCACCGTGTCAGTGTGTGCAGTGGTACCCGTGTCTTTACCAATCGTTAAGCCACTCACATCTGAACTCAGACTAAAACCCGTGATAGGCCATGACAACGCGCTGCTGAAAGAAGTTGAGCTCGGTTGCAAAGTCACTGTGCCGATGGTGCTCGTGTTAACGCCGGTGCTTGGCAAAAGCTTGTCGCCTATCAGCGTGATGTTGGCGGTGGACGTCGTCACCAAACTACCAGCGCACGTCGCCACAGCGCACCGGCCTATGGGGGTGACTGCTAATGTGTAGCCACCTCCTACGTAGGTGGCAAATGAAATACCTGTCGTGCCACCATCAAAAACAATCGGGCCACTAGCGGACAAGAAACCCGTGCCGTTGGTGCTGATACCCTCAAACGTTCCTCCAATGCCGGTGATGCTTATGCCCCCTGCACCGGTGGCTTGAATGAGGCTTCGACCTTGCGTTGTGGTGTTGTTATAAAAACCAAAAAACACGCCTAATCCAGTGCCTTGACCATAGAAGCTAATGGCAGGTGTACTGGCACTGCCGCCACCTGCAACGACAGAAATGGGTGAGGCCTCGGGTAGGTCAAAACCGTAACCATTAGTCGAAATAGCAGACAAGCTGATAGTGCCAGCACCCGCATTGAGCTGCATGCCTGTGCCCCAGAAAGCAGTGGAGCCAGTCGATTTGCCGCGCATCAAGATATTGCCGCCACCCGAATAGATAGAGGCTGTGTTCAAGTCGATGCCACGCGTACTAGACGAAATCGCATAGCCATCGGGTATGCCGTCGTTCGCTACACCACCGTTGGTGCCGTCATCAGGGCCACCTGCCAAAGTGATGTTCCCGCCACCAGTCAACGTGGTGCTGGCAGCACTGACACCACCACGGCCCGTATTGGTGCGAGAGTCAATCACGGCTGTGGTGCCCACAGAGATGTAGCCATTACCACCCGAAGCGCTATTGGCCCAGTAGGTGATGTCGCCGCCATTGGTTTTCACTGTCGTGTTGGCAGCTTGACTGATAGAGCCCGAGGCTTTGACCAATATTCCTGAACCTGACCCAGTAGATGTTATCGACTGGTTGATGGCGATGTCACCACCGTACAGTTTGATCGGGCCTGCTGCCGTGATGGCACTAGCCAAAGTGATGTTGGCCGTGTTGGTGGTTTTGCCAATCCGAACACTTGAAGAACCACCTGAAATGGCCAAAGATGAAGCATCTAAAGCATCTGTAAATATGGTGCCAACTGATTCAACGACCACATTGCCCGAAGTAACCGCATTTATTCTGTTGACACCTTCAGCCACAAAGCCAACTTTGTCAGACTGAATCGTGATGTTTGAGGAACTGGCGGTTGACGTGCCAGACAGCACGGTCGTTCCATCGCTTCCGTAGTAATGCGGCCCAGTGCTGTTGGCTCTCAAGTACATGCCGTAGTAAGAGCCCGTTGTGCCTGCAGGCTGAATGTCTTTCAAGGTAATAGCACCGCTGGCAGAAAGAATGCTGAGAGCTGAGGTTTGTGCCACGATGCCGCGTGAGTTGCCATTGAGTTTGCCCGCAGTACCGGTCAGTGTGATCGCGCCGTTTTCTGTCTGAATCAGACCAGTACCGGCTGTGGCCGTATTTAAACCAATGGCCCAGACGTCTGTACCAGCGCCATTGCCGTTGTTAGAACCATCACTTGTGATCGTGATAGTGCCAGCACCTCTGGTTTTGATGCTCGCGTTATCGAGCTCAACAAGCCTGTCATAGCCACCCGAAGTGCCCGTGGTGGCATAGCTGGCAGTCATAGACACATTGCCACCTGCAGCATTGAGGGTGGCTTTGTTTGCGGATGTACCCGAGAGATAAATGCCGAAATCTTGTACAGAGGTCCAAGGGCTGTTGGTCAATGCGTAGGAGATGTTTGCGCCGTTTGTGTTGACGTCAACCCCAGCCGCCTGAACGATTTGCGTGCCTTGCAGCAAGATGCCACTACCCGTGGTGGCGCCAGTTGTTACGTCAGCATTAAGCGTAATTTTTCCGCCATAGATCGAAATAGGACCCGCGATGTCGACAGCACGATCAACAGTGATGGCTGCTGTATTGAGGGTTTTACCAATAGTCAAACCAGTCACACCAGAACTCAATGTGAAGGTAGATGACAAAGTTTGCGCAGTAGCAAAGCTATTACTAGCATCCAACGAATAAATGCCCACCGTACCTGTGGTGTTCACGGCTGTGGTGCCATAGCCAATTCGGTCTGCCTTGAGCGTGATCGCGCTGCTGGACGTCAGCACATTGCTACCCGCCTTGAAACCCAACGTGACGTTACCGAAATTGATACCCACATTAGCGGTGTCGTTGGTGCCAACAATATTGATGGGACCCGACTTGGCCAAGATGCTGCCACCCAAGGTTGTCGCCACATCAACACCGGTTGCTGTACCAGATGAGCCCGAAATGCTGATGCCACCACCAGTGCCCGTGGCTTCCATGCTGCCGGAGAAGTTGATACCCAAGCTGCTGTTGGTGCCATTCACCCCAGAGGCATCACCCACGATGGAGATAGCTTCTGCCGTGGTGTTTGCTGAGCGCAGGGTAAAACCCGAACCGTAATTAGAAACGGCTTGTGCGTTGATACCTCCTGAGCCCGTAGCTTTACCCGCGATAGAAATTTTTCCTGTCCCAGAATCGACGATGACGCCACCACCCATGACACCAAACGATATGACAGAGGTTGCCCCCCCCCAGTTTTGACCTCGCAATGTGATGTCACCACCGCCAGAAGACAGAGTGGTGCCCGACTGCAAGTTCACACCTGAGATGTAGAGGTCATAAGTGGGCTCTGTCACCGTATCTTTTGTGGCTTCGCCGATGGCATAGCCTGTGGTGATGTCCGTGCCGCCACCCAGTTTGATGGCACCGCCGCCGGTGGTGATCGACGAGTTTGTCAGCATCTGGGTATAACCCGTGCCGTTGCCATCGCTATCAGCCCAAAACGTCACAGCACCACCATTGGTGGTGATGCTCTTGCCACTGGCCAACGAAATATTGCCCCGCCCTTTCAACATCACCGCACTGGCCGTGGCGGCAGTGGATGTGTTGAGGTTTTGGTTAACTGTGATGGCCCCGCCATAAATACTGATGGGGCCTGCAATGCCAATGGCTGTGTTGAGTGTGATGTTGGCTGTGTTGGTGCTGCTTCCCAACGTCAAACTAGTGATGGAGTTGGTGTACGAGTAATTCGCCGTATAAGCACTGCTAAAAGTACTGCTCGCTAATGGCTGCACCACCACAGGGCCCATCACGTCAAAACCGCTGGTGCTGGTTGGGGTGTTATTGGTGAAAGTGACGCCCGTGCTGAGGGATTTGGTAAGGCCCGTGTAACTGGCTACACCGGTTACCGTGAGGAACCCAGCGCCACTGTTCGTCAAACTGCTACCAGCACCAGAGATGTTGCCAGTGAGGGTGTAAGCGTTGCTGGTGTTGAGGTTGAGGTTGCTCAAACCCGAGGTGTTAGAGCTGAACGCCAAAGTGCCAGCACCGGAGACCACCTTAAGCGTGGTGCCTGCTGTGCGGGTGGCGTTGGCAAGTGCATGGCGAATGATGACCACACCATTAGCAGCTTGTGCATTTCCATAACCTGCCGCGCCACCACCATATCCATATTGCCCTGCAGACACTGATGTGTTGTATGTCGCACCTACGCCATAAGTCACATTCGAGCCAGAAATACTCGAGGAGACGCCTGCCCCACCTAAATAACTGTTGGCATCACCCCCAGCGCCACCGCCGCCGCCGCCAACGTTGATGATGCCGCCACTTGCACCACCAGAGCCACCAGTTCTTACCGTACCTGTGCCACCTGACTGGCCGTTGCCTGTATTAGAGCCCGCACCGCCACCGCCGCCACCTGCGGCATATGCCGCACCGCCCGTACCTACGTTGCCACGGTCAGCGTTGTAGTTACCACCATAACCGCCACCGCCAACCAAAATTGAACCAAAGCTTGAGTCTGCGCCTTGAACATGCGATCCACCGCCTGCTCCGACTGTCAGGTTGGTGAATGGGCCGCTTATGGAAGTAGTGCCAGTGGCCACACCGCCGCCGCCGCCATCACCACCCGTATAGTAGCCAGGCCAACTGCCACCCCCACCACCGCCACCGCCAACAACTAAGTAATCAACAGATGACACACCATACGGCGTGTAGTATGTGTCAGCACCTGTGGTGGTGAATTGATAGAGTAAATAATTTGAGCCACTGATGCCACTCACACTCAAATTGCTGCCCGTGGCCGACTTACTCTTATTTAAGCTCAAGGTCGCATAGTCAGCCAGTGTGCCGATGTACCCTGAGACAGTACCGCCGGTCAACGTGATGTTGCCCCCACCAGAGTCAAAAGTCAGCGGAGTTGCGACTGGATCGGAACTTAGGTTGGCCACCTGAACATTGCCTGTCACGCTGATGGCGTTCGCCACTGTCGTCACGTTGCCAGCCAAATAAATTGTGCCAGCGCTCAGAGTCACACCACCAGCAGCACTGATGGTTGATCCCACACCTGTGGCGTAGTTCGTGCCCATGACAAAACTATATGCAGCACCAGCCGTACCGCTGAAAGAACCAGTTGTGGACACATTCCCTGCAACCACTACATCGCCTGAGCCTTGCAAGAGCAAATTACTACCACTTCTAGATATCAAATCGCCACCGACATACAAGCTACCGCCATAAACGCTGATGGGGCCGGCAACACTCAATGAATAGGGCAATGCAATATTGGCTGTATTACCCGACTTGCCCAAAGTTAGGCCAGTCAAAGTGCTGGGTAAAGCGTAACTAGGATTAAACGCGGTGGTGAAGCTGGTTGTGGGCTCAATTGTCAATGCGCCCGTGCCACTGATGCTGCTGGTGCTGGGCAAGACATTATTGGTAAAGGTCAAGCTACTGGGGGTTGCTGTAGATGACAAGCTGGTAGCCCCCGCATAGGTTGCACCACCTGTTAACGCAAGGCTTCCCGACTCCACCTTCAACGCACCAGAACCGCTGAACAAACCTGAATAGCTCAACGCACCGCTGCGATTAAATATGAGCGTGCCATTGTTAATTACTGCAGCCGTTGTAGCGCCTAGCGAACCAGCAGCGCCTGAGCCGACTTGTAAAGTGCCAGCACTGAGCGTGGTGCTACCTGCATAAGAGTTATTGGCTGTGAAGGTGAACTTGCCGCCAGCTGAAGGGTTAAGAACAAATGATCCCGTGCCGCCAATGACACCGCTGAATGTGGCGGCCAATGGATTGAGTGTGAGTGTGTTGGCGCCTGTTGTGGTGAACGTATGCAGGGTGTAGCCGACCGCCAAGCCTGTGCCTGCGGTTTCTGTTCCACCCGTGGCCGCATCTCCGCCCATGTAGCGAACAACCACAAGGCCCGAGCCACCTGCAGCACCGGGTGTTCGATAGCCAGTGCCATCACCTGCACTTGATGGTAAGTAACTGGCCGTGCCCGCACCGCCACCGCCACCCGTATTGGCTCTGCCCGCCGCAGCCCAAGCCGTGGGTACATCGTTAGCTATGGTTGTGCCTGCACCGCCACCGCCAGCGCCACCAGCGCCACCAGTAAATACGCCTGAGTTGGTGAACGTCACGCCGCCGCCGCCGCCGCCGCCGTAATTGGTTAAAGTGCCTGTGATGTTAGAAGTTGGGCCAGTGCCACCACTTAAACCTGTGTTGCCTGCAGTGCCAGCGCCACCTGCACCGCCGTTGCTAGTGGACTGATTGCCAGAGCCGCCAGCCCCACCTGGTCCATTTGGATAGACAGTGCCGCCCGAACCACCCGTGGCGATATCGGTTGTAGAACCGAAATTCAGCCTTGAGTCACCTCCTGCAGTAGCACCAGCACCTGCCCATGCCCCAGCAGTGCCACCGCCGCCCACTGTGGCGGTCAGAGCCAAAGCCGCGCCAATGTCGATGCCTGTTTTACTTACGATGGCACCACCTCCACCGCCACCACCCCCATCACTGCCACCACCGCCACCGCCGCCGACCACGAGGTAGTCAATCTTGTTGTCATACGCAACAGTCACCGCGCCATTGAGGGTGATGTTGTTGGTCAGGCCAGTGATGGTTCGTCCCAGCAACAACGTGGTGTTGTTTTCAGCTATCAACGCACCAGGGCTGATGGCCGCCATGTTGTAAATGCCCAAAGTGCCGCCACTGACCGTGGTGCTACCTGTGTAGGCGTTGGCGTTCATCAACGAAATCTTGCCGCCCGTGGCGTTATTGACCATCGAGCCAGCGCCACCAATCGTGCCGCTGAGCATGACATTTAAAGCGTTGAGTGAAATGCTTCCAGAACCGGCACTCGTAAAGCTGTGCAAGGTATATCCGCTAGCTGCGTCTGAACCCGAAGTGACAGTACCGCCTGAACCGGCAGCGCTACCGAGGTAGCGAACCACAACAAGACCCGAGCCACCAGCACCGCCATAACTGTTGATGTATGCGGCGCCACCACCTGAACCACCGCCACCGCCACCGGTGTTTGCTTGGGCGGACTCACCCCTACTTGTTGAGCCGGTGGTTGTAGATGTCGTTTTCGTAAAGGGCGTTCCGTCACCGCCACCGCCTAAACCACCTGCACCGCCAATGGCACCGTAGACGTTGGCAGTATCACCGTGTATGCCGCCGCCGCCGCCGCCACCGTAGTAAGTGAGGGTGCCGGTGATGGATGAGGACAAGCCATTGCCACCTGCACCACCAATAGCACCGGCAGTCACATTCGGAGTTTCGACTCCATTACCGCCCTGACCACCTGCACCGCCACCGCCACCAGCGGCGTGAGGGCTTGTTCCATTTCCGCTACCGCCCGAGTACCCCTGATTGGCTGTACCACTGCCACCGGCTACCGGTGAACCACTGCCACCGCCTCCTGAAGAGACCGCTGTACTGGAGTTGACATTGACCGCTTGGGAAGACCACGAGGCACCGACACCACCACCCAGAGCATTGATGGTGTTCAGTGTGGTGGACGACAGCGACGAGCTACCACCGTTAGAACCTGGGACAAACACTTGAGATGTGGGATAACTTGCACCCGAACCACCGCTACCCACGGTGACCGCAAAAGTGGTGTCGCTCAATGTGTCGACACTGTTTGTAAATACCCCGCCGCCGCCGCCGCCGCCGCCAACCCAAGCGCCGCCGCCACCGCCACCGCCAACGACGAGATAGTCGATCGATGAGTCAAGGTCAAACGTCACGCTGCCCGTGAGCGTCATATTGTTGGCAAAGTTGTTAACGCTACGACCAAACAAAAGAGTTGTGCCGTTTGCCGCGATAAGCGATCCAGCACTTGCAGCGGTGTTGTTATAAATACCTAGAGTGCCGCTGTTAAGTGTGGTGGTACCTGCATATGTATTGGCGCTGGTGAGCGAAAACTTGCCGCCAGCGGCATTAGCCACCATCGACCCAGAGCCACCAATGGCACCACTCAGCACAACATTCAAAGGATTGAGTGCAAGCGTTCCACCAGATGTAAATGTGTGTAGGGTGTAGCCCGATGCTGTGCCAGATCCAGAACTAATGGTGCCCCCAGCCCCGGCGCTGCCACCCAAGTAGCGGACCACAACCACACCTGCTGCACCTGCACCGCCATTGGTAGCACTTGAGCCTGAGGCTCCCATACCGCCACCGCCACCCGAACCAGTATTGGCCGCACCAGCGATACCTGCTGTGCCGTAAAGGCCACCGTTACCACCGACCCCCGAGCCACCTGAACCCCCTGCAAAACCGCCACCACCACCGCCTGCAGCATAGAAAGCACTGCTGCCTGAGATGCTATTTGCAAGGCCTAAACCGCCTGCTCCGCCGTTACCTAACGTGCCTGAACTTACAAAGTTAGAGCCTGGACCGCCGGCACCGCCGCCACCGCCAGCCGCCGCATCAGAAGATGATGCACTGCTGGCTGATCCACCCGAGTTTCCTTGGGTTCCAGTAGCACCTGCGCGATATGCAGCAGTAGCACTAATTGCACCGCCGCCACCAGAAGCACCAGTTGTTGGCGCACCAGAGTAAGTTCCGCCACCGCCACCGCCTGATGCGCTGATGTTGTTAAACGTTGAGGTGCCTCCCGTGCCGCCAATGCTTGTGTTGGCGACACCTGCCGTGCCCGCTGCACCAACATTAATGCTGAATGTGGTCACATCAAGAAGGTCAGAACCCCCCGACTGCACTTCGCCGCCACCGCCACCGCCACCGCCGGACTGAGGAGCCTTACCACCGCCACCCCCACCGCCACCACCAACAACTAGGTAGTCCACCGCAGTGTCAAGGTCAAACGTAACGCTGCCGTTTAGGGTGATGCTGTTAGCAAAATTTGTCACGCTGCGACCAAACAGCAGCGTGGTGCCACCAGCACCGACAAGAGTGCCAGAGCCAAGAGCTGAGTTGTCGTAAATGCCTAAGGTACCTGAGCTGACCGTGCTGCCACCGCTATAAGTATTGACATTGGTCAGCGAGGTGTTGCCAGAGCCAACTTGGGTGATGCTGCCTCCGCCCGAAATGAGGTTGCTCACAACATAGGTGTTGCTGCGTTTGAAAGAAAGTATTCCGTTATCGACCACGTTGCCCGTGCCCAAAGTACCGGTGGTGCCGCCTGTGCCTATTTGCAAGGTACCAGCACTGATGGTGGTCACCCCAGTGTGGGTGTTGTTCGCCATCAAAGATAACAAACCGCCCGCGCCACCGTTGTAGGTCAGACCCAAAGCACCCGTGAGGGTGCCTGTGATTTGACTTGCCGCATGGGTCGAATTAACGACAAGGCTGCCCAAGTCACTTGCGCCACCAGTGAGGTTGAATTTGCCTGAGCCCGCATTGATGGTGAGCGTTTTAGCTGCATTGTTAACAAACACGGCAGCACCCGCTTTACCGTTACCGCCGCCCATGGTTTGACCGGCTACGGCACCATAGCCGCCACCACCACCACCACCATAGTTAGTAGCGCTGCCACCAACCACGTTCAAACCGAAATTTGTGCCAGAGGACGCACCTGCTCCTGCGCCAGTGCCTGCAACACCACCGCCGGTTGTGCCGACACCGGCTGCGTAACCATAACCAGAGCCACCACCACCACCACTGCCATAGGTATAAGCTGTACCTGAATAGAGTGAAGATGTGATGCCAGCACCGCCAGTACCACCTGCCGAGTTCCAACCGCCAGCACCACCACCGCCATTGGTGCCGCTGGCACTTGTTCCAACGCCGCCGCCTGAGCCTGCGCCCGAATTGCCGCCGCTTCCACCAGCGCTGCTACCTGCGGCACCACCAAAACCGCCAACAGCAGTGACTGTGGTAATGCCTGTCCCACTCAATTGCGATGTGCCGCCGCCAGAACCTGCGCCCCCAGTAGTTGCGCCATTGCCACCACTACCAAGGCTGAGGCTGTAGGAGGTTGATGCGCTAAATGTTTGTGATGATGCGGTGACTTGACCGCCGCCACCTCCGCCACCACCGTTGCTGCAACCACAAGCAACCACACCGCCGCCGCCGCCGCCACCAACCAACAGGTAGTTGAGCGTTTGCGCGGTAGGTACCGTAAAGGTGTAGTTTGTGCCGTTCCAGTAAAGCAGCATGTCGCCCACCATCACGCCGCTAGACGTGGCAATGCCAGTAAAGCCCAAAGATGACTCGTAGGCACCACCCGAAGCAAGCCTGACCGAGTTGAGCGCGTAAATGTTGCCGGTTACCGTCACATCACCGTTGTTAGAGGTGAGCGCAACCGTGTTGCCCCCCACATAAACGTTGCCGTTGTAGGTTTGTAAGCCCGTGGTGGTGACGTTGGCCGCTAACGAAATGGTTCTGGCCGTTAAGCTGAGTGAAGAGCTAGTTGTGATGGCTCCTGCCACCAGTAAATCATTAGTGGACGTGTTGAGTGACACCGCTCCCGATGCACTGATACCGCTTGAATTGACTGTCAAAGCCTGGCTATTTGACAGCGTGAGTGCACTTACGTTGCTGGCTTGGATGTTCGTAATGTAATTATTTGCAGTCGTGAGGGTCACGCTAGGTGGGTTTGCGTACGTAGTCGCACCAGACAAATTGGACTTGCCTAGTATGAGAGTTTTGGCATAAATAGAACCTGATGCGTTTTGCTCGACTGTCGTTCCTGCTAACAGCTCCAATGTGCCACTGGGCAAATTAATTTTGTCGGCTATCCATATGGAGCTACCGGCTTGCAACGAGAGTTTGTTCGTCGTGTTTGAGTTGGTGTAATAGTTCGCAGTTCCTTGCGTACTCCAACCACCTGCATCAATCGAATTTGTTGCAACAACACTGACGTTGCCGCTGCCCAAGGCGCTAACGATAGTGTCTGTTCTAACGACGCTGGTACCACCGCCATAGGAGGTCGTGTCGAAGCCTGAAACCTTCACAGTGCCTGACAGCGTAGGCTGTAGCGCCGTATAGGTGGTGGTGTTACCAGAGACCGAATCGGTGTAGTTGTAGCCCGTCCATGATGGGTCTCGAATCCAAATATCGTAGGGGTCTAACAGCCAAAGACCGTCTTGGCCTAGGGTTGCTTTTGAGGAAACGTGAATGTTGTTAAAGCTCAGTACATGCCCAGAAGTTTCGACCCGGCCACCGTTACCCTCATTCACACCACCTTTGGCGTAGATGCTGCCGTCCACGACAGTCATCGAGTTGGCGTTGTGTACATCGCTCCACAACACCACCTCGCCGCCGTTCCCGTTGTCTGTGGCACTGGCGTCAATGGTGCTATCAGCGCTCATGGTCACGGTGGTGGCGTGGCGCAGCGGGCCGCTGCCCTGCCAGCCGCCGCCTATCCACACGGTGCCGCCTGCGGTGGCGCCTTTGGCTTCTATCAGGGTGCCAGTGTCTAGGGTGATGTCGTCGCCCTCCACTTCCACGCGGCCAGCTTGACCACGCGGGCTGTTGACGCGCAAGACGGTGTTGGTGCTGAGCAGCACGGCGCCTTTTATCGGTTGGTTAACTGGCGCCTGAGCTGGGTTATCTGTTGGCGTGGGCACGCCGTCGGCCTGAATGTGAATGCGCCCAGCCCCGCCCTCGCCCGATGCGTCCAGCACGGCGGTGGTCAGGTCTACCCGGCTGGTGGTTTGCAGTTGGATGCTGCCGCCCAAGGCGTTGGCCACGATGTGGGTTGGGTCGGTCACCACGCCGTTGGCAAAAATGCGCCCGCTCAGGGCAATAGCCTGCGCGGCTGCAATGTCAATATTGCCCGCTTGGGCTGCAATGGCAGACACATCCAACAAACCTGTGGAGGTTTGGGTGAAGGTGTCGGCTTGAATGCTGATGCGGCCATTTTCTGCCGCTAGGCTGCCACTTTCGGGGAAAGAACTTGCCGCTAAGTTAGTGGCTGATAACGTCCCGCTGTTCTGAACGTCTGGCGCGGCCAGTGTGACACTGCCCGCTGGCCCCGCGTTAAGGCCCGCTGAGGCATCGGCTTTGATGGAGCCAGTGTTGAAGATGCTGCTGCTGGCTTCTAGCAAGATGCGGCCTGCTCGCCGCACCAAACCAGCGGCTTCGATGGTGCCGCTATTGTTGACGACGCCGCTTTGCAGGCGGCTGGCGGCTTGGGCGGACAAAACAATCAGGCCGCCCGGGGCCTTGATGGCGTTTTTGTTTTCGACCAAAGTGTTGATGGCAGCCGCCGTCACGATGACGCGGCTCAGCGCCCCGCCACCGTCAAACTTCAGCTCAAAGGCTTCACCTGCGGCCAAGGCCGCAGTGCCCAGGTTGGCCACAATCACGCCGTTGTTGCGCACTTCAGGCGCGAGCAAGGCGATGTAGCCGCCCAGTGCGGCGCGTAGTTCGCCGTCGTTTTGCACCTTGCCAGTGGCGCCATTACGGGTGAGCTTGAGTTGCCCATCCATGAAATCTTGGTTCGTAGTGTTGTGCGTGGTGGCTACTAATCCACCCACATCGACACTGGATGACTTGCCAAAGTACACACCTTCAGGGTTAACCAACACCACCGAGCCCGGCGCGGTGATGCGCCCCAAGATTTGGCTGGGCTGGGTGTCGGTCACGCGGTTGAGCGTGGAAGACTGGGCATTGGGCTGCTGGAAGTTGACCGTGGCGTCTTTGCCCACGTTGAACGTGTTCCAGTCAACCACCGCCCTTTGGCTGGTTTGGTTGACGTTGAGCGTGCTGCCCGATTGGCTGATGGTGGCTTGGCCCGCATTGACCTTGCCGCCCGAAGGCAGCTGGTTGTTAACCACGGGCGCTGGTGTCGTGGCCAGTGTTTGGGCAATCGCGGGTGCAGACAGAAGCCCCGCCCCCAGAGCAAACACCAGCGCACATATACATACACGCACGGCTGTGCTCAGACGTGCAAGAACGTCTGAATCAGAGGGGCGTGTTTGTACAAAGCGCGGCATAGCCATTCCGATTCGGAACGGCGAAGATTTTCTGAAGGGCTTCACTCGCTAAAAATTCACCCGCTAAAAAGGTAAGGTAACTTGTAGCCAGTAGCGGTTGCGGTCGCGCGTGCCGTCTTGGTCGTTGCCTGTTTGCGTGGGGTTGGGGTTGTTGCCCTGTTTACGCGCCCAGGTGGCTTTGATGTTCAAACCGTCTTCAAAGGTGTAACCAATACTGGCGCCAAAGCCTTTGTAGGTATTGCGGTTATGCATCGGTCCGCCCGGGTATGACGGGTCGTGCTGAAGCCAGACTTGACCCCAGTCATAGAAAGCAGCCATATTGATGCCAGATTCCAGCTGCTGCCTGAGTTCAAGCTGAATGAGCTGCGCGTCCGAGCCCGAACCTTCGCCCGTGGGGTAAGCGCGCACGCCATTCATGCCGCCCAACTGCATCTTTTCAGACGAGTCGAGGTTTTTGTCTGACAACTGCCCCGTGAATGAGACAAAGGCTGAGGTTTGCGTGGTCAACGCTTGCTGCCATGAGCCATTCAAACGAATTTTGTTGAACACGCCCTCGGTGTGCACAGTAGTGGCATCGGTTTGCTGGCTCAATGAGCCGTCTAGGTTGATGCCGCCGTGTGATAGTTGTAGTGAATAAGTACCCGTACCACCACCAGGATTGAGGTCGCGGTAAAAGCCAGAGACCTGCGCAGCCATGACTTTGGCCTCGTAGTCAGACATCAGCAGGCCTTGGGCTGAGGTGTTTTGGAATTTTTTGTTGTCTGCCGTGAGGGTGACGGTGGCGCTTCTGTCATCTGCACGCAGCAATGGGTAAACCCATTCAAGGCCTTGGGTTACGGCGCGACCGACAGCGCCCACCATGCCTTGCTCACCCACAACCACCTCATAGCTCATGGCTGAAACGTTCACGGCCATGCGCCAACCATCGGTGCCAACGGGCAAGCTGTAGGCCAAACGGGCGTAATTGCTGCCGCTGGTATGCACGGCCACGATATTGATCAAATCACCCAAGTCGCTGGGGTTGAACCAGTTCACCGAAATGAGTGTGCGCAGGACGCCAGTTGAACGTGATCCGCCGTTGTCAAACGTCAACTCTTCTTGGCGCGTACGACCTTGATACAACTTAAGAAGTAACTCAGTCTCGCCCGGGTCGCGCCCTTGGCGCAGCGAGCCTTGTACGCTCATGCCTGGTACATCGTTGGCCAAAGCTAAGGCGCGGTCCAACGACTTGGTGTTCAAGGGATCGCCAGGCTTTTGCTGCGCCTCGATCAGGGCGGTCACATGCTCTTGGGTGTTGGGCAAGTCGGCAAGCTCCTGCTCGATTTCGATTTTGGAGAACACGGATTCAATGACATCGACCAGCAAAACGCCCTCAGTCAGGTCTTGAGGCGGCAGGATGACGCGGGCAAGGTAGTTGTTTTGACGGTAGTAAGACTCAACCGTCATGCCAATTTCGAGCATTTGCTCGTAGCTCATTGGAATGCCGATGTAGGGCTCTACGATGCCTTTGAGCTCCATGTCGCCAAGTATCGTGACGCCTTGGAATTGAATAGATTTGAGAGTGATGCGCTCTTTGGCAGCCTCGGCCACCTCTTTTTCTTCCACCATTTTCTCCATGGCAGCCCCCACGGTGCCAGGCGCATAGGGCTTGCGCACGGCGGTTTGGGGGATGGGGGTGCCCGTGATGGCCTCGACCCAATCGGACACTGGATGCTCAGTTTTTTCCTCGATCGCACGCAGGACTGTGCCTGCGTCTTTGGGCGTAACAGGGTCGTAGATTTCCAACGACCCAGCCAAAAGACACAGGAACGCAATCGCAGCAATGATTCGCGACCGAGTAATTTTCACAAAACGAGAACTAAAACAACCATAGAGGTTGTCTTAATGCAAGTTTCATGCCTTGCCGTTTTATTGACGCTTTTCCTAGCTTGGCGAAGGTTTTGGCTCTCTAGGCCTTAATTTATATAACTTTGAAAAGTTAGCGTAGAGATTTATTAGGCGGAATGCTCTCGATGACTTGGACTGTGATTTCCCCATTCGATAAGTCTTGTCGCGGGATATAAGCCTGCACCAGCCAGCCAGCTTGGCGATAAGCAGCAGAGACGGCATCTGTCAAATGCTTCAAATCATGCTGATTCAGGGGGCGATTGGCATAACCTGCGACAACCGATTGCAGTTGCTCGGCCGTAAAAAGCTGATTGCCGCTAAATTTGAAGACTTGAACCGTCAGCAAAGTCGATTCGCTCATCACCATGGCGGGCGGCAAGGCCTCACGCATTTGCGAGCTGCGTTGCATCTGACTTTGCCGCATCATTTGCTCGGTTTGGCGCATCAAAGCGCCGGCGTCGGGTATGGTTTGAGCCCAAACGCTAGGAACCGCGATGAGCGCAATGCATAAGAACTCATACTTAGAATGTTTCACAACAAATACCTTTGCGAATGAGAAAACTTTTATGTTGAACGTCTATTTTGCCGTGGCTGCCAATCGGGTGATTGTGGACTCGGTGACCAACCAGGTGTCGATCATTGATCTGTTTGAAAACCTTAAATCTACAGATTTTCCGGTTCTTGTGCCGAAGCTGAGTTTCTTGTTTTACGTGTCGCGTGAAAAACAAGATGCACCAGTTCACGATTTGAACCTCGTTTGCGAACTGGAAGACAAGTCAATTTTTGAGGTGTCCGTTCAACTCGAGTTTAAGAATGAAAATACGACACGCTTAGTTTTAGGTGTTGATGGTCTTACCCTGCCACACGCGGGCGTTCTGAAAGCCCGATTGATGGACAAAACTGTCGAACTTGGCGCATTAGATTTAGCCATCGAGCAGATGCAGTCATTAGCGACCAACACAAAACCAGGACTTGCGCACTAGGCTAAGCGGAAATCGAGTTTCCATCCGTCCAGTTGGGTGAGAAGAATTTCTTGGCCTTCTTCTCTTGATGCATTAATGGTTTCTAGTGCCGCTGTTAAAACGAGTGGCATTTCATCGCGAACCATGTCTTTGGCGTCATCGTTTTGCACCACGATGACAATGTGATTGTTTTCAAGTCCCCCTTCAAACTCCACAAATTTGCCGCTGCTGCTCAGCACGGTAAAGCTACTGAAGACCTCGGGCAAGCTCTCCATGGCGCCGGTATTAGCGACCATAACTAAGGTGAGCTTAGATTTTGAAGGCTCTCGATCTGGAGATCGAGGGTTTGACTCTGTCGACTCCGGTTCCTGCACGGATTCTTCAGGGGCATCAATACTTGATTCATTTGACTCATTCAACGCAACATCAACCGGCACAAGTATTTGGCGTTGGCGCTGGCTCATCACCGATAACTGGGCGGGCGTGATTGCCACCACCTGTGTAGGAGACAAGGCTGACAACTGTTGGGTTGTCAGGGCTTGTAGCTGAGAGGGTACCAAGGCTTTGATTTGCTCGGGCGTCAATTCGCTGAGTTGAGCAGGTGTGATCTGTCGAACCTGAAGTCCAGACATTTGGCGCAATTGCCCCATCTGAGTGGCCGCATCGTTTGCCGTGGGTGTCTTGCCTATCAAGGCCAATTGCTTAGGTGTCATCGCTGCCAACTGCTGCCAGCTGAGTGCAGCAATTTGTTGGGGCGACATTGCTTTGAGCTGCGGTTCAGACATGACAGCAACTTGCGCCAAGGTCATGGCTTGTAGTTGTTGCGGCGTGAAATTGGCAAATTGCTCTGCCGATAAATTTTCAATTTGCGTTGTGGTGAGGAATGCAACTTGCGATGGATCAATGCCAGCAACTTGAGCTTGACTCAAGCTGTTCAGTTGATCAACGCTCAGGCCTGCGAGCTGCTCTGAACTGAGCGCATTGATAATTTCTGGCGTAAACACCTGTAATTGCACCGTATCAAACAAGCCAATTTGCGCTGCGGTGAGTGCCTTGAGCTGACCACCACCAACCAACACAGAGGTTTCTGCCAAGGTGAGCGGCTGCACATTGATGCGGGCTGTATCAACGACGTTGACAGTGCCACTGGCGCCTGCGAGTGTGTAGTTGGGATTGTCTAAAGTGAGCGAATTGAAATCGACAACGCCTTGATTTCCGGGGGCAGCACTGGCCAAGGTAGCACGACCGACCACATTGACCGACGTGTTTGCCACTGCATTTCTGACGCTTAAGGTGCTGCCCGTCGCAGATGTATTGAGCAAACTGGTGCCATCAAAGTTTTTTGTGCCGGATAAAGACACCGGCAAAGGATGGATGGTCAAGCTGTTATTCACCGTGCTAATGTTGTAATTGCTCAATGTGCCAACACTCAGGCTATCTGCATACGTTCCAACATTTGTTCCGCTTGCAAGGCCTGACAGACTTAGACCAATCGAGTTAGCGGTGTCTGTGCCTTGCAGACCGTTGACCGAATAGGTGTTCATTTGGCTTAAGCCGTTGTAAATCTGTGTGGAGCTGTCTCCCGTCACGGTTAGCGGTGCTTTGTTGATGGTGCTGTGGGTATTGGCCGCATAACTGACGGTGTAGTTGCCCCCCGCATTACCGTCACTGACGGTGATTCCAGAGACACTAACTGTTTTGTTATTAGTGCCTGCATTCGCATCTGTTAACGTAAATGTGCCGCCGCTGATCGAATCCAATACCCCGCCATTTGATGCGTTGTTATACAAGGTGCCACTGGTTACCACTAAGCTAGGTGCTGTGCTTGCGCCGGCCACCGAGGTGGTGCCGTCGTAGACCTTCACCACATCTGAGGTGGTCAAAGTCAGCGGTGCTTTGTTGATGGTGCTGTGGGTATTGGCCGCATAGCTGACGGTGTAGTTGCCCCCTGCATTGCCATCACTGACGGTGACGCCAGACACACTCACGGTTTTGTTGTTGGTTCCGGCGTTCGCATCTGTGAACGCAAATGTGCCGCCGCTGATGGCATCTGTCACGCCACCGTTGGAGGCGTTGGCATACAAGGTGCCGTTCGTCACCACTAAACTGGGGGCTGTACTTGCACCCACTACCGAGGTGGTGCCGTCATACACCTTGACCACATCTGAGGTGCTGAGCGTCAGTGGTGCTTTGTTGATGGTGCTGTGGGTGTTGGCCGCATAGCTGACGGTGTAGTTGCCCCCTGCATTGCCATCACTGACGGTGACGCCAGACACACTCACGGTTTTGTTGTTGGTTCCGGCATTCGCATCTGTGAACGCAAATGTGCCGCCGCTGATGGCATCTGTCACACCACCGTTGGAGGCGTTGGCGTACAAGGTGCCGCTCGTCACCACCAAGCTAGGTGCTGTGCTTGCACCTGCCACCGAGGTGGCGCCGTCGTAGACCTTGACCACATCTGCGGTGCTCAGCGTCAGTGGCGCTTTGTTGATGGTGCTATGGGTGTTGGCCAAATAGCTGACGGTGTAGTTACCGCCTGCATTGCCATCGTTAATGGTGACGCCAGACACACTCACGGTTTTGTTATTGGTTCCGGCGTTCGCATCTGTGAACGCAAATGTGCCGCCGCTGATGGCATCCGTCACGCCACCGTTGGAGGCGTTGGCGTACAAGGTGCCGCTCGTCACCACCAGGCTCGGTGCTATGCTTGCCCCTGCCACAGACGTGGTGCCGTTATAGACCTTCACCACATCTGAGGTGGTCAAAGTCAGCAGAGCTTTGTTGATGCCCCCCGTCATTCCTGTTGGCTCAATCAATGAATAGTTGGCAGCTTTTGTGCCTGAAATTGCATACGCTGGGGTCACAGCAATGCCAGTTCCCGCATTGGCGGAGGCAAACGTTCCCGTCAATGTTGAAAGACTGACGAATGAAGCATCTGCTGCGATCACGCCGTTCAATGTGCCTGTCAATGCGGCCGTGGTTGTGCCGTCATACACCTTAGTTGTCACCAGAGGATTTGAAATAGTCAGATCTTTTGTGACGATCGTGCCCGTCATGCCTACAGGCTGCGTCAATGAATAGTTGCTGGCTTTGGTACCCGAGATTGCATAACTGGGGGTCACTGCAATGCCGCTTCCTGCATTGAAGGACGCGTAGGTGCCTGTGAGCGTTGAAAGATTCACCAACAACGTGTCTGCAGGGATCACACCATTCAAAGTTCCCGTCAATGCAGCCGTGGTGGTGCCGTCATACACCTTGGTCGTGACCAAAGGAGACGAAATGGTCAATGCTTTGGCGGTGATGGCGCCGCTGAGGCCCGTTGGCTGAGTCAATGAATAGTTCGCAGCACCTGTACCGGTGATGGCATAACTCGGTGTGACTGCAATGCCATTGCCCACATCAGACGAGGCAAATGTGCCACTGAGTGTGCTCAGACTCACCACATCGGCGCCTAAAACGCCGTTCAACGTGCCCGTCAAGCTCGCGCTTGTGGTGCCGTCATAGACCTTGCTGGTCACAGCACCACTTGAGATGGTTAGCGCTTTACGTGTCAGTGTGAGCGTATTCGTGGTGTTGGTACTCGGCGTGGTGTTTGCGCCGACATTCAACTGGTAGTTGGCCTGAGAACTATTGGACAGCGTCAGTGAGGTGATGCTGCTTGCGCTGGCTACGCTTGCGCTGTCGATCACCATGCTGCTCACTGTGGCAGCGGCATCTATCGGTACTAAGCCATACAACGTGGCCGACGTCGGCGTAACCGTTGTGGAATTGGCGTAGACCGCGCTGGCAGATATGCCCAACGGCGCTTTTGTGATAGAGCCGCTGTACGTTTGAAGTTTATAGTTTGAACTACTCAAACTGAGTCCGCTCAAGGTGATGGTGTTTGCGCTTGCCACCGTCGCTGCGTTGTAATTTGCCGCTAAAGATGAAACACTCAGAATGACAGCATCACTGGTGTACGGCACACCATCAGCGCTTGAACCGGTGCCTACTGCCTCGCTAGCCAATAACGCAGGAGTTCCTGTGACACTGGCGCTTGTTGTGCCGTCGTAGACCTTGCTGTTGGCGACAGTAGCCCCCGTCAAACTCAATGCTTTTTGACTTAAGGTGACAGTATTAGTTGTGTTGTTGCCTGCAGGCGTATAGGCTGATGAATTCAACGTATAGTTTGCTTCATCACCGGTTGAAAGCGTCAATGAACTGATGCGGTTTGCAACGCCAACGTCCTTGCTATTCATAGTGACGTTACTGGCGGTTGCCCCTACATCGACGCCTACCAAACCGGTCATCGTGAGACTTGTTGGGGTGATCACGGTGGATCCAGAATACACGGCCGTCGCCGAGACACCCAGCGGCGCTCGGCTCAGCGTCACTGTGTTGGTGGTATTCGTCCCAAGAGAAGTATTGCTTGAGGTGTTCAGAACATAGTTACCTTGCGCACCATTGGAGAGCACCAAAGAGCTGACGAGATTGGCAGATGACACGTTTTTGTTGTTAACCACCACACTCGTCAATGTGGCCGCGGCGTCTCCCCCCACTAACCCCGTCAATGTGTAGCTGGTGGGCGTGACGGTGGTCGCACCTGAATAGACGGCTTGCAAAGAGATGCCCAATGGTGCCGCTGTGATGGTTCCGTTGCTTCCCGTAATGCTTGTACTCGCCGATGGCAAATAGTAATTTGCAGCATCTGCACCACTGAGCGTCAAGCCCGACAGTGTGTATCCAACGTTTGCAGCCCCAAGGGTCTTGCTGGCAAACAGTCCCGTACCGCCCAGTGAAACGACATCGTTTGGCACCAAGCCAGACAAGTTGAATGACAGGTTGTTGAAGTTAAGTGTGCGGGCGCCGTCGTAGGCTTTGCTCGGTGCTTGGGTCAAGCTTGGTGTGATGGCCGTCGGCATAACCGTCAAGCTACCAATTACCGTTGGGCTACTCAAGGTCGAGCTATTAGAAATACCGCTGGCACCTAATTGATAAGTGCCTGTGACCAGGGAATGCGAGGCACTGCTGGTGTTCGGAGATTGCGGGACCAAAGAAAATTGTTCGCTCCCACCATTGGGATCTGTGACGGTAACCACACTGCCACTGAGACTCGCACGAGACGTTAAATCAACCGTGCTTTGCGATACAGAGTCAAAGTATTGAACCGAACTTAAAGAGTATGTGGGTGTGCTGCCGTATGAAGCGGTTTGGTTTGCAACTCGGACCACCAATTGATTGGCTGGAAGAATTTGATAATTTCCGGGCACATAGGCGAAGTCATAGTTTTTTGAGGTGAGTCCAGACGCTGTCAGTGCCCCTGTGAATGTGCCTATCGATTCACTGTTGGGTGAGCCGTTAACGACCGTGCTGCCATCAGGAGGGTTCGTGTTGCGCGCAATGGCGAGCGTACCGCCAAGCGCCGCGCTAGACTGACCGTTGACAAAACCACTGTAGGACACACCGGCATACCCTGGTGTGTCGACCTGCCCTTGAGCTTTGGCATCGCTATTGACGCTCACTTGCAGCGGTGCTTTTTGAATTGTGTAGGTGCTTGGGTAGGCGTAGAGCGAATAGCCTGAGGACATCGTCCCGCCCAAAACTAGTCCCGATACATATTTGATGCTGTAGGTACCGGCGTCGGTGCTGTTGTTGATGTTGTACGCGGCAACACCGCTCACGTTCAGACTAGGGCCTTGAACCACTTGGGTCAAGCTACCGTCATAGAGCGAATACGAAAACGTCAGGTTTCCATAAAAACCGTTTGTGACTGTTTCATACACATAGATAGGGACGCCAGGAGCAGGCGATGGCACGGGCAAGTTTTTTAAGACGATGGCACCACCGCTGAGCTGCCAATAACTTGCATCCAAACCAGGAAGCAAAGTGTTGTTTCCGGTCAGACTCGTGCCGTAGTAAACATGCGTACTTGAATTCGAGCTGGCGTTGCTGCCGTAGGTTGAGTAGCTGTTGGTGAGCGTTAACGAGGGGGCCCATCCCATGAGTCCACCCACCGAGATCGTGCCTGATGTGCTGGTCAGTGAGCCCGGTTCAAAATAGGTGTACGAGTTATTCGCCACCACTGGCGTGCCATACGCCTGCCCAATCAAGCCACCCACGCCCCAGTAGCCCGCTTGCTTCACTTGAATATTGCCGGACACGTAGGTGGAAGAGATGTTGATCTGACCTCCGCTCCCCGGCGCAGAGCCACTGGTTGATGCGCTGGCATCACCCACGATGCCACCTATCGATGATGCAGTGATGCCTAAGACGTTCGTGTTGTTGACGTTCAAGCTTGCGACGCTGTTTGAAATTTGGCTGTAGACAGCGCTTGCGCCATAAGTCTGGCCAATGATGCCCCCGCCCCAGTAGCCATTGATGCTCAGCGTTGACACGTTGCTTGTGTTTTGCACAAACGTGATGCCGTTGCCAGAAAACGTATTGGGTGCCGCGCTCGTACCGCCCGTGACGCGCCCGACCAAACCACCGACAGCATAGTTAGAGTAAGTGGCCGAACCTGTGGACGGCCCCGTCAGCGTGAATATCTCATTGAGCAACAGGTTGCTAATTTTGGCCCCGTTGGATGCTTGTGCAAAAAAACCAATGTTGCAGGTGCTTGTGCAGCTATTGACCAAACGAATACCGCTGACGGTATTGCCCAACCCATCAAAACTGCCTTGGAAATTACCTGCATACACAGCGTTTGTATATGTTGCAGGTGTATTCAAACTCTGACCCAACGCGTAATAACCGCCCGTGGCGGCCATTAGCTGAAGGTCTGCAATGGATTGAAGCAAGGTGTAAGACTGATTGCCAATCTTCAACTGCGCGCCACTGCCCGTCATAGAGATGTAGTTGCTGCCGGCATTGGTCATGTCCAACCGGTAATAGGTGCCAGCGCTGGGCGCTGAACTGGCGGTAGAGCCGCCATAGAACAAGTTCAAGCTAGCCGTTGTACCGCTGGAGGTGATGGGGGCTGCGATGTAGATGTTGTTGCTTGCCGATAGCGTGAGCGATGCATTGGTGGTCCATGTCAGCGGAGCATTGACATACAAATTACCACCGCCTGCCACTGTGTTGGTACAGCTCACCGTACATGTGGCGACTGTGCTGGCTTGTACGCTCACTGCAGTGTTTGCTTCGAGGGCAGAATTGATGACGTTGGCAGTAGACGCATCGACCGTTAAGTCGATGGGGTCAATGAGCCAATGGCCTTGGTTGCCTGCTTGAAATTGGCCCTTGAGCTCCAAGTGATGGCCAGAGGTTTCAATGTGACCACCCTGCCCACCTTGTGCCCCCGCTTGCGTAGAGATAGCGCCTGCGACAACTGTTTGGGCGTTTTCATTTTTGACATCGCTCCAAAGCACCACTTGTCCGCCATCGCCTTGGTTGATCGCGTTTGCATCAATGCGTGAACCGGCTTCCATCGTCACCTTGGTGGCTTGACGAAGCTGACCACCGCCCTGCCACTCGCCACCGACAAGCACGGTGCCTCCGCCGGTTGCGCCGGATGCGTCTATCTTGCTGTTGGTGGCTAGGGTGATCTCATCACCCTCTAAAACAATCTTGCCCCCTTTGCTGACCAAGCTGTTGGCTTCTAAGGTGCCGCTGTTTTTGACAACGCCCGCTTGAAGCTTGTTCAACGCCACAGCTGACAAAATAATTTGACCATCGGGGGCTTGTACCGCCAGTTTGTTTTCAACCAAACTGGCAATGGTGGTTGGCGTTGTAGAAATACCGGCTAGGCTATTGCTGCCCGAAAAGTTAAGGGTGACGACCTCGCCTGCAGCCATGGCCACTGTGCCAGCTTTGGCAATCACAACGCCTGAGTTTTGTACTTGCGGTGCGAGCAAAGCGATGTAGCCACCGAGTGCTGCAGTGAGTTTTCCTTCATTGACCACCTTGGCTGTTGTACCGTTTCGCTCAAACTGGTACTTGCTCGTCATGAAGTTGTCGTCACTGATGCTGTGGGTCGTGGCCGTCAGTGACCCAACATCGACCTGGGCAGAGGGTGCGAAATACACCCCACTGGGGTTGACCAAAAACACTTGCCCATTGGAAGTTATTTGCCCAAAGATTTGGCTTGGATTTGAGCCTGTGACACGGTTGAGTGTCGTGCTAGTGCTGCTTGGAAGGTTGAAGTTAACTTGTGCATTGGCCCCAACATTAAATGTGCTCCAGTTAACAACAGCATTTGACGTGGTTTGATTCACCACCATCGTTGCCCCTGTTTGCGTGATGCTTGCCGCGCCTCGCATCACGCTCGCACCAGTCGGGAGTTGTGTTGTCGGTGGCGCTTGCTGAGCGTGCGATAGCGTAGCGACTCCGCCTAAGGTTACAAGGGCTAACGCCCCTACAAAAGCCGCAGCGGCGCGTTTAGCCCCACCACCCTTGCCTGAGCGGCGAGCTGTCTCTGGCGCAACGTGCCAAGATTGGGTGATGTACGACCAAACGTGCCGATAGTTCCGGTTCATGCCTTAAAAGTTGACGCTTGCATTGAGCCAAATTCGATTGATTTTTTTAGTACCGTCTGTGTCTTGTCCGCTAGGCTGAGCCAACGGATTGCTGCCAATACGCTTGGCCCATGTCACTTTTAAATCGATACCGTTTTGGCTTTGCCAGTTCAACGTGGCGCCATAACCTTGAAGGGCGTGGCTGTTCACGACCGCGTTGTCACCGGTGCCATCTGCCCTCGCGTTGTTCTTGAATGCGTTGGCATGGCCATAGTCGTAAAAACCAGTCAACACGAATTCATTGTGCAGGCGCTGTCTGAGTTCAGCGGTCAGCGTGTGTCCCGTTGAACCACCACCTTCGCCAGAGGGATAAGCGCGAACACCACTCACGCCAGATAGGTAAAGCTTTTCTGAAGAGTCGAGGTTTTTATTGGCCGTTTGAAATGCCATGCCGACGAATGCATTCAATGATGGTGTCAATGTCTGTATACGGCTTAAGTTCAAATTGAGCTTGTTGTATCGACCTGCTGTGTTTGGGCCACCTGCATCTGACGGTTGGTTAGCCGATCCATCTAAATTGACACTGCCTTGCGATACACCTACCGACGCATTGCTTGAGCCTGCGCCTTGCCAACTATCTGTTTGGTTAACGCTTAAGTTGATGTTGTAAACATTGAGCTTGTAGGTGGAAACGGGGCCAGAAGAAATGAAGTTGTCAAAGCGCTTGTCGTCGTAGCTCAGTGCCAGATTGATGTTTTGTTGTTGTCCTCGTAGCAATGGATAGGCAGCATCCAAGCCTGTGGTTTTTGCAGCACCGTATCCGCCAGAGATGGCAAACTTATCTAACAAGTGGTAATTCAAAAGCGTGGTGTGAATACCTGTTCGCCAACCTTCGCTGCCTGTGGGAGCTGAATAGGCCAATCGGCTGTAGTCGCTGCCTTGTGTTTTCAAAAAGTTAGTCGTTAAAGCATCACCGAGGCGCAAAGGACTGGCCACCGATAGGTTCAGATTGAGGCGTTCGGTCCCCGTTGAGATGCTTCCGTTGTTATCAAAAGAGGCGTTACCCGACAACAAAGGCTCTTCGGTCACGCTAAGTAGCAAGTCCGTTTCGCCATGCTTTTGACCTTCCACCAAGTGGCCCGCCACCTGAATGCCCGGCAAATCGTCAAGTAGCAAAAGTGCTCGATCAATGCCCGACGCGCTCATGGCTTTGCCCGCAGGCTGAGCAGCATCCACCATGCGAATTAAGGTCTCAGTTGGCACACGATCGGGCGAAGCTTTGGGCAAAATGACTTTGCCAAAAACAGCTTCTACAACTTGAATGGTGACGATGCCTTCATCGATTTCTTGCTTAGGTAGATATGCACGCACAGTCCAACCTGCATCACGGTAGGTATTGATCACAAGATCAACGGCCTCTTTCAATTGTGCAAATGTGAGTTTGCGGTTGCCATAAGCAGCCAACGGTTGAGTTAGAGCGTCGCTGCTGATGAGCGTGTTGCCAATGAAGTTAAATCCTTTGACAAACACCATTGCTTGATTTGCAGGCGCAATAGGACTTGGGTTTGTGGGAGCTGCTAGAGTGTTAGGTGCTTGTTTTAGTGCTTTCAAATTTTGTTCACTTTGACGCAGCAATGAACCTGCATCTACGTTTAAATTCGCAGCTTGAATCGACAAACAAGTGAATACCGCGACTCCAGCCGATATGGCGTGTTTATCAATGCATCGCAGCATTGAGTGCTTAAACTTATTACGGACAATCTTGTTAGGCATGTTGGGGACTCAGTCAATTTGCATTTCTTATGCAAAAAAAGTGCCCGCCAAGATTTGTTTAGTAAAGCATTCATTTACGAAATTTTTCGGTAAAAGCCTGCCTCTAAATACTTTTAAAATTCTTTCTTCTTAAGTTAACTCTTAAGAATTCACAGAATCACTACTTATAAAAAAATCTTGGATGACACCGCTTAATCGTCACCAAAAACATATACTTAAGGAAAAATAAACGAAAATAAAAATACTTTTGAATTAATTTTTAAAAATAAATTGCTTATGAAATCGTCTACATGTGGATACATAAAGCGGCAAAGAAACGTCATATGTCTTATTCTTTGACATTGCCGCTCCACAACCATTAATTCATTGACGCCTTCTTTTTAAATTGTTCAGGTACGTTGCACTCTGCCAACTCTGACTCGAGCTGGGTATCTCCCACGATGTATTCACCCCGTTTGGCAAAGTTGTCGCGCATACGTTTGCTGTACACCTCAGACACATTGGCCACGTTGCGGCTCACGGTTTTCATGGTTTCTTTGCTCTTCATGCCGCGTTTTTGGTCGATTTCACGCTCATTCTCTTCAGACAGCACCATGAAATGCTGAGCGAGGTTTTCAAAATCTTGCGCTCCCTTTTTTTGCCCTTTACGCTGTAGCAGCGCAGAAACATTGAGCTGCAGTGCCGCACAGCGGTTGTACAGGTAAGACAAACGCGTCGGGTCACGATAGTTTTGGTATTGCGACCGAATATCGTCAAATGTAGATAGATCGGCCGCCTTGGCGCAGCCAAAGTTCAACACCATCAAGGTTGACACAGCCAGTAAAGTGATTGGTTTCATTTATTTAAGTGCAAGTGTCAATTTATATCTGGCACAAATTATGCATCTATCCATGCAAACATATTCAGGAGTTGACACATGTCTAACCATTTTCATTCTGGCGCTAAGCAAACAAGCTTCACACTCAGTGAGCTAACGCAAGCTGCGGAAACGTTACAAGCCTCTGGCAAAGTACAAGAAGCCATTGACCTTTACCGCCAATGGCTGCAACACGGCAAAGACGAATGCAAACATGTGGCGTGGTTCAACTATGGCTGGCTGCTACAAAAGCAAAACAAATTTGATGAAGCCGCTCAAGCCTACGACCAATTGACTCACAACTACGCCAACTATCTGTCTGGCAACTCGGCCATGGCATAAACACGCCTCGATTTCGGTTTTCACCAAGGTTTAAGAGTTTCTATGAAACTCTTTTTTTGCCCAATTTATTTACATAAGATTAATCGTATTTTTAATTAAATGGATAATTAATTGAATTTTGTCGAATCGGCAATGCTAAAAAGAAAAAAGGACTTAGATTGCTCCAAGTCCTCGGTCAATCCAACAGACAAGGACTCAAAGAAAAATGCCCTTGCCGAGATTGATAAATTCATCGGCAAAGGCAGTTGTGATGTGGTGGTGATTCGTAACTGACACCAGTGTCAATACGGTATGATTTGTTAAAAAAATAACATCGCACCACACACCAAGGAATAAATTATGAAAGAGGCATTCATCAGATTCTTAAATCTAAAGAATACCCTAGCGATTAAAGCAGATTGGTTAGATTTAACTTCCATGCAGTTGCTTGAAATTTGCATGGTGCGTTCCGATGCTGGACAAAGACTAACAATAACTGAAGCAATGGGTTTAACTCATGTCGCTTCACCTGCAACCATCCATAGAAAACTGTTTCAATTGCTTGACGCTGGTTACGTAACATTTGAATACGAAAGCAATAACCGACGTACCAAGTACCTAACTCCAACAGCAAAGAGCGACGAACACTTTGCCAAATTAGGTACTCTGTTGTTACAAAGTGCTACTTAATGCATTAGAAAATGCTTAGGACAGAGGAACTCTTTAAGTTTGCGAGAGACAAGATTGCTATTGTCTTGTTTTTCACTATTTTTTACATCCTCGTCTACCTCGCTTCTAAAGAGGTAGGTCTTGCAAACGCAATTAAAAGTAGTGGCGCAATAATTTTTCTTCCCGCAGGAGTCAGACTTCTTGCCTGCTTAGTTGGACGTGCGTGGGGTGCACTTGGAATCTTCATTGGATCTTTCTTTATCGTAGTTCCAAGCGTCTACCCCAATGAAGCGAGTTCTTTTCATTTAGCAGTTTCATTAATTAATACTTTATCAGCATTCTTAAGTGTTGTTCTTGCTTTGAAGTTCTTCAAAATCTCAGATGATTTATCAAATTTAAGATTTACTCAATTGCCATTTATAGACTTGATTGCAACGTTCTCACAAGCAACTTTCTACTACTTATTCTTGTACTCGGTTAATCACGTAGAAGAGTCAGAGTTGTTGCCTAAATTTGTTTCGCAAATGACAGGTAACTTCCTTGGAGGAATGATTTTCATGCTCTCCTTTTTAGTATTTGTGAACGTTATGAAACGAAGAAACACCATCAGATAACGAACGATTTCTAACAGTCTGCCAATAGACCTCACAGAGTGTTAGAAACCTAGTGCTTGCCATTCCTAACGGGACCTTTATGGTGACAGCGTTTTCTAACAGCGCAAAGGTCACAAATGGCAGTTTTTGGATACGGACGAGTCAGCACATCGTCACAACACACATCAAACCAAAGACTTGAACTTGAATCTGCTGGATTCAAACTTGATTACTGGTTCTCAGACACAGGCATCAGTGGCAAGACCTGTGCGTCACAACGAGCAGAGTTCTCCCTGCTCTTAGACAAGATACGTGATGGCGAGACACTTGTTGTCTCAAAACTTGACCGTCTTGGTCGTGATGCCGTTGATGTGCTTCAAACAGTGCGTTTGCTTGCGTCAAGAGGCATCCAAGTCATCGTTCTGCAACTAGGTAAGGTGGACCTTGCGTCTGTTGCTGGCAAATTGCTGTTGACAATGCTGGTCGCAGTTGCAGAGATGGAACGTGATTTGTTGGTGGAACGCACTCAGGCAGGTCTACAACGTGCAAGGTCTCAAGGAAAGATACTTGGACGACCGGTCAAGACGACTGATGACCAAAGACAAGAAATTCGTGCGTTACTTGCAGCAGGACGTTCTGTGAGCGACGTTGCTCGTCAGTACAGTGTGTCTCGTGTGAGCATCATTTCAATACGTATTAAGTCAGAAAAAGTATAAAACTATGCACTTTTATACTTTCAGGCAAGAAAAAAGGACTTAGATTTCTCTAAGTCCTTGATTACATTATGTTTTTTGGTGGGACCAGCGGGGGTCGAACCCACGACAAACGGATTAAAAGTCCGCTGCTCTACCAACTGAGCTATGGTCCCATCACGCAGAGCATTTAACGTTTGTTTTGTACCCTGCGAAGCCTAAAAGTATAACGCATTTTTTAGTGTTTTGGCAATGGGCGTGAAGAAATTTGATCAAAAACCCATCCCGCTGCGCACTGCCCAAATGTGGCTGTGACGCTGACCACAGAACCATAACCACTGCAGTTCAAAGTGCCGTCGCCTTGCCCGTTGCTTGAAATGTTGCAGCTTGCATCTGGTGGCGCGACAGCTTCACGACTGAACACGCACGCAACACCTATTTTTTTACTGTCACGCGCAGCGCCATGCTGGCGGCGCAGGTTGTAACGTAGCTTGGCTAGCAACGGATCGTGGCTTGTATTTGCCAAATCATCAATATCCACTTTGTGGGCCAAGCGTTTGCCACCTGCTGCACCCACGGTGATAAACAACACCTTGTGTTGCAAGGCCCATGCGGCCATCGCAGTTTTAGCTTTGACCTGATCGCATGCATCTATGACAGCGTCAACCTGCTCACCCTTCAGCATGGCGGGCCAGTTGTCGGGCTCCACAAAGTCTTCAATGCAAGTTACCAAGCATTCGGGGTTGATGTGCGCAATGCGCTGGCGCATGGCCTCGACTTTAGCCATGCCAACAGTGTCATCCAACGCATGAATTTGTCGATTGATGTTGGACTCGGACACGTTGTCGAGGTCAATCAGGGTCAAGCGCCCCACCCCACTACGGGCTAATGCTTCTACCGTCCACGAGCCCACACCACCTACACCCACCACCACCACATGCGCGGCACGAATGCGTGCTGCACCGCTTGCACCATACAAACGGTCTAAGCCGCCAAAACGGCGATCCATGACTGAAAGGGTTGACGTGACCTCAGGCACAGGCTGTACGCTCCAAGCGCGCAGCTTGTTGACGTAAAGACACCACTGCACCGAGCACGATCGCGGCTAAGGCCACAGCAGAGTTTAGGCTCAGCGTAGAGATACCACTCAAGCCCTGCCCAAATGTGCACCCCATGGCCGTGACGCCGCCAACGCCCATCAACACACTACCCAAGAGGTGTTGCCCCAAATCACGCGAGTCAGCAAAGCCTTCCCAGCGAAAAGTTTTGGTTTGCACAGCAGAAAAAGCAGAGCCCATGAGCACACCAGCCACCGAGGCTATGCCTGCACTCAGCACCTTAGAAGCGTCGCTGTAAAACATCAGCCAATCAAGCGTGTAGGCGGCAGGCGCTACAAAATTCAAGGCTTCAATGCGTCCTGAGTTGGTGGCTAAGTAAACCGCGTCTAAGGTTTCAGGGTGCTCGGACACAAAGCCCAAATGCCCACTGATCCACCACATGGCAACCACCAAGCCTCCCACGCCTAGGCTTGCTAGAAGGTTTTCAAATGTCCAGAAGTCTTTGTGGCGAATCGCCGACAGCAACAAAACAGCGCCGAGGATGTAACCCAATCCAGGAATGCCCAACACACTCAAGTTGGCACCTGCAGGCATATCCCAAAAAACTGTGTCCACTGTCCTGGCTCGCAACACCGCTGTGATGCCTTTGAGTGTGGCAAAAGCGCTTATCCCCATCACCACAAACACGACCACTGATTTGAGGTTGCCGCCGCCAATGCGGACCAAGGTTTTGTTGCCACATCCCGAGGCGATGACCATGCCATAGCCAAACATGACACCGCCAACCAAGGTGGATAACCACATGAGTCGCGCACTGGCGTAAAGTGTTTTGGTGGGATTGATCAAATTCAAATCAACCAGTGCAGCAAAACCAATCATGGCTAAGCCAATGGCGCATATCCACTGACGGGCACGAGTCCAGTCACCCATATGAACCACATCCGAAATAGCACCCATGGTGCAAAAGTGTGTGCGCTGGGTGATGCTGCCTAAAAGCAATCCACCTAAAAAAAAGGCCCCAAGGACCTCTTTGGTGAGCGCTGCTAACTCTGTCACTTGAGTTTCGCCAAACGTTCGTTGGCAGCACTTGCGGCTTCGGTGTGCGGATAGGTTTTCACCACATCGCCCAATGTTTTACGCGCAGCCTTGAGGTCTTTGAGCTCGAGTTGACAATTAGCCACCGACAGCATGGCGTCTGGCGCACGCATATGGTTAGGGGCTTTGCTGAGCAACGTGTTGAAGTTGCTGATGGCGTTGGTGTAGCTGCGGTTTGCGTATTGGGCGTTGCCTAGCCAAAACAAGGAAGGCACCACATAGCCGCTCTTGGGGTAACGCTTGATGAAGTCGTTAAAAGCGGTGCTCGCAGGGCCAAAGTCACCCTTGCGGAAAAGTGCCAAGGCATCTTCATAGGCTTTGGTTTCTGATGGATCAGCCACAAACTCAACGCCATCGACTTTGACAGCGCTTGGCTCAAACCTTTTCAAACGGTCGTCCACACCTTGTGAGAGCTCTTGAGCTCGACGCAGCTCTTGAGACAACTCTTCTTTTTCGCCACGCAAACGCGCAATTTCAGCACGCAAGGTTTCAAACTGGTTTTGCTGCTCAAGCAACCCACGTTGGAAATTTTGAATTTCTTCACCTTGGCGATCCACGCGCTGGCGTAAATCCAAAATGGCGCGACGTGCCTCGTCATCTTCAAACAAACCAGCATTGGCACCGATGCTCAGCAGCAAGCCTGTGGCCAAAGCCACAGCGCGTTTCGAAAAAGAAGTGTTCAATGTCATTGGTAGTTCAACGCTGCACGGCGGTTTTGTGAATAGGCTGATTCATCAGAGCCTTGGGCCACTGGTTTTTCTTTGCCAAAACTCACTGATTCCATTTGGCCTTCAGGCACGCCCAAAGCGCTCAAAGCACGACGCACTGCGTCCGAGCGCTTTTGACCCAAGGCCAAGTTGTATTCGCTGCCACCACGCTCATCGGTGTGGCCTTCGAGGTTGACACGACGGTTGCGGTCAGCGCGTAAGAAACGCGCATGGGCCTCAAGGGCGCTTTGGTACTCGGCTTTGACGGTGTAGCTGTCGAGCTCAAAGTAAATGATGTGGTCCACGCCCACAGGCCCTTGCTTGATGCCTTGCATCGCAGCCAAGTTACGGGCATTCAAGCCATTGGTGCCGCCCATTTGTCCAGTGGCGCTGCCTGAACGGTCATCCACTTGCACGTCACTGAGTTTGACGCCAGATGCACAACCCGATAGCACCGCAGCAATAGAGAGGAGTAAAAGAAGTTTTTTCATGGCAGATGTTTCGTTAAAGGGACAAAAAATTAAGGCAAGATTTTATTGAAAGGGCCCCAATTGGGCTCGCGCAAGTCGCCGCCTTGACCAGACAAGCGGGCTTTGATGCGTCCATCGAGCGTGGTGGTCATCAAGGCCTCACGACCATCTTGGATGGTCGCGTACACAATCAGGCGGCTGTTCGGAGCAAAACTGGGGCGCTCGTCGCGGCTGCTGTCGGTGATGGCGGCCACGTTACCGCTGGCAATGTCCATCACATGCAATTTGAAAGCTCCACCAATGCGAGAGATGTAGGTCAACCAACGTCCATCAGGGCTAATTGCAGGCGAAATGTTGTACGTGCCGTTGAAAGTAACACGGTTAACGGGACCACCTGACGCGGGCATGCGGTAGATCTGCGGTGCGCCGCCACGGTCACTCACAAAGTAAATGGCCGTGCCATCTGGGGAGAAGACAGGCTCGGTATCAATGGCAGCCGATTGGGTCAAACGACGTGGTTCGCCACCATTGGCGTCAATCACAAAAAGTTGCGATCCGCCATCGCGGCTGAGTGTGACCGCCAAGCTGTGACCATCGGGTGACCAGCTGGGCGCGCTGTTAGAGCCACGGAAGTTGGCGACCACACGGCGCTTACCAGTGGATACATCGTGTACATATACAACGGGCTTGCGCGATTCAAACGACACATAGGCTAGCTGACCGCCAGAGGGCGACCAACTGGGCGAAATGATGGGTTCAGGGCTGGCCAAAGCAGATTGGGCATTTTCACCATCAGAATCAGCCACCCACAGGTTGTAACGAGCCCCCGCCTTGGTCACATAAGCGATGCGGGTGGAAAACACACCCTTGTCGCCTGTGAGTTTTTCGTACACAAAGTCAGAAATTCGATGTGAAGCCAAACGTAAATCACCCGTCACCACGGTGTAGCTCATGGCACCTAAGTCTTGGCCTCGAACGGTGTCCCAAAGGCGAACACGCACGTCATAACGGCCATCGGACATTCGACTAATGCTGCCAGTCAACAAAGCATCTGCGCCCTTTTGGCGCATGGCGCTGATGTCTGGACGTTGTGTTTCGTCAACCACCACACCAGCTGTGACACCACGAAACTGACCACTGCGCTCTAAGTCGGCTTGAACAATGTTAGAAATTTTCTGAGGCGATGCCTCTTCGCCACGCAGCGGAGCAAAGGCAATTGGCACTTGGGTCAAACCCACGCCTGACACTTCCACGCGGAACTGGGCCCATGCTGGTAAGGCCAACAAACCAGCGGTCAAGAGTCCGAGTGAAAATCGCAAAAAGTGACGGGTCATAGTAAGAATGGTTGCCAAACGAATCCAGTCATTTTAAGGCTGAACCAGTGGCGATAATGCTCTGTATTGCGATTGTTGCCACTCTCAGAATTTATGACCACCACTACCCCATCCACACCGTCTGATTCTTTGTTTCAAAGGCTCAAACGCGTGGCCCCTTGGTTTGCTGGTCATCCAGGTGCCTTGGTACTGGGCATCGTGGGCATTTTTGTTGGGGCTGCGACTGAGCCCGCCATTCCTGCGTTGATGAAACCACTGCTCGACAGTGGATTTGATCGCGGCACGCTAGAACTGTGGAAGATTCCTGTTGTGTTGCTGCTGCTATTTGGCATACGCGGTTTTGCGGGTTTTGTGGCCGCTTACTGCTTAGCGCGTGTGACCAACTATTCAATGGAGTTGTTACGCCAGCGCTTGTTTGAAAAACTTCTGCGCGCTGACCCACAACTATTTGCGGACAAACACACCAGTGGGCTGACCAACACCATGGTGTACGAGGTGAACAACGGCGCCAACTTGCTTGTCACCACCATGCTGGCGTTTGCCAAAGATTTGGTAACCCTGCTCGCCCTGCTCGGCTACTTGTTGGTACTGAACTGGAAACTCACGTTGATTGTGTTTGCCATCTTCCCCCCCATCGCTTGGGTGGTAAAGAACTTGTCTCGCCGTCTCGACCACGTGACGCGCGCCAGCCAAGACGCCACTGACGAACTGGCCTATGTGGTGGAAGAGAATGTATTGGCGTATCGCATGGTGCGATTGCACAACGCGCAAAGCAGCCAAGCGCATAAGTTTTCAAGCTCTAACCAAAAGCTACGCGCACTCTCACTTAAGGCTGTCATTGCCAACTCGGTCATGACGCCGCTCATTCAAATGTTTGCAGCCTTGGCTTTATCAGCCGTCATCATGGTGGCGCTGTACCAAAGCTCGGGCGATGGCGCAACTCAAGGCGTGACGGTGGGCAGCTTTGCGGCCTTCATCACGGGCATGCTGATGCTGATTTCGCCCATCAAACACTTGTCCGAAGTGGCGGGTACGCTGACTCGCGGCGTCACTTCGCTAGAGCGTGGTTTGAACCTGCTCGATCTCGCGCCCGACGAAACCCAAGGCACGCACACCAGCGCTCATGCGAAAGGCGAAATTTGCTTTGACCAAGTCACCCTGCAATACCCTTCTGCCACTTCACCTGCTCTCAACGGTGTCAGCCTGACCATCCAGCCCGGCCAAACCGTGGCCTTGGTTGGTCCATCAGGCTCTGGCAAAACAACGCTCGCCAACTTACTCCCGCGCTTCCTTGACCCCTCATCGGGTCAAGTGCACTTAGACGGTATGCCCCTCCAAGACTGGTCGCTGGCTAGCCTTCGCAGCCAAGTGGCCTATGTGAGCCAAGACGTGGTGATGTTCAATGACACAGTGGCACAAAACATCGCCTTAGGCGAAACCGTCGACACTGCACGCGTCTGGAGCGCCCTAGTAGCCGCCAACTTGGGTGACTTTGTGCGCAGCCTGCCACATCAAGAAAACACGCTTGTAGGCCACAACGCCACCCAACTCTCTGGCGGTCAACGACAGCGCTTGGCCATTGCCCGAGCCATCTACAAAGATGCGCCCATCCTGATCTTGGACGAAGCGACCTCGGCCTTGGACACGACCTCCGAGCAAGCCGTCAAAGACGCGCTCAATGTGTTGATGCAAGGCCGTACCTCACTGGTCATTGCGCACCGTTTGTCCACCATTGAACATGCAGACCTGATTGTGGTCATGCAAGGTGGCAGCATTGTGGAAACCGGCACACACGGCCAGCTCATGGCCCAAAACGGCGCTTACGCCGCGCTGTACAAAGTGGCAGCACAAAACACAGACAACCATTTTTCTGACGCCACACCTCTATGAGCCAAGCATCCATCAGCGGTTTTACCTTCATTCGCAACGGCGTAGAACTGGGCTTCCCGTTTGAAGCCTCCATTCGCTCACTCCTGCCCTTGGTCGATGAGTTTGTGGTGGTCGTTGGCAAGAGCAATGACGATACGCTTGCACGCATTCACGCCATTGGCTCACCCAAAATTCGCGTGATCGAAACCATCTGGAACGAACGCATGGCCGACCGTGGCTTTGTGTACGCCCAGCAAAAAATGATCGCTCAATACGCCTGCACAGGCGACTGGGCGTTTTATCTGGAAGGTGATGAGGTGGTGCACGAGGCTGAGTTGGCCAACATCCGCGCCAGTGTGGACAAGCACCACAACAACCCCGCTGTCGAGGCCTTTGTTTTTGACTACTTCCACTTCTACGGCACGCCTGAATTTGTGGCTAACAGCCCTGCTTGGTATCGCCGCGAGTGCCGCCTGATTCGCAACACCATCCGCTCGTATGCGCCAGATGGTCAGTATTGGCTCATCACGGCTGACCACAAAAAAGGTCGCAACCCACAAGCTGCCTTGGCCAACGCGCACATCTACCACTACGGCTGGGTACGCAGCAACGAGGCGATGCAAAAGAAGCTGGATCAAGTGAGCAAGTTTTGGTCGCACGGCGCGCCAACCATTCGCTACAGCCAGTTTGATGCACAGGTGTTGCAGCCGTTCACAGGCACACACCCTGAGTTGATCAAGCCTTGGCTTGAAAGCTCGGCAGAAAAAAGCTTCACGATTGACCCAGACTACAAGCTGACCAAGCGTGAGAAGCGTCACCGTTGGTTGATGAAACTTGAGAAGGCGTTTGGGCTGGACTTCAGCCGCAAGCACTTTAAGCTCGTTGCTTAGTTCAACCGTTCAGAGCAAGACAATGTCGTACTGCTCTTGCGACATCGCACCTTCAGCCTGCAAAGAAATAGGCTTACCAATGAAGTCACTCAAGCCAGCCAAGTGCTGGCTTTCTTCATCCAACAGGATGTCAATCACATCGGGCGATGCAATCACACGGAACTCGCGTGGGTTGAACTGACGGGCCTCGCGCAAAATCTCGCGCAAGATGTCATACGTCACCGTGCGTGCGGTTTTCACGCTGCCTTTGCCGTCACACACAGGGCATGGCTCGCACAGCATGTGGGCCAACGATTCACGGGTGCGCTTGCGCGTCATCTCGACCAAGCCCAACGCCGAATAGCCGCTCACCATCGTCTTCACGCGGTCACGAGCCAGCTGCTTGCGAAACTCGGCCAACACCGCTTCGCGGTGGTCTTCACGCGTCATGTCGATGAAGTCGGCAATCACGATGCCACCTAAGTTGCGCAGGCGCAGTTGGCGGGCTATCGCGCCCGCAGCTTCTAGGTTGGTTTTGAAAATCGTTTCGTCAAAATTGCGCGCGCCCACAAAGCCGCCGGTGTTCACGTCTACCGTGGTGAGAGCCTCGGTTTGGTCAACGATCAGATAGCCGCCAGACTTCAAATCAACGCGGCGGCCTAAGGCCTTTCCTACTTCTTCGTCGATGTTGAAGAGGTCAAAAATAGGGCGCTCGCCTTTGTACAACTGCAGCTTGTCCACCGCGCTGGGCATGAACTCTTGGCCAAAGGTTTGCAGCTTTTTAAACTGCTCGGCCGAGTCGATGCGGATGGTTTGTGTGGTCTCGCTTACTAAGTCGCGTAGCACGCGTTGCAGCAGGCTCAGGTCTTGGTGCAACAGGGATTTAGGGGGCAAGCGGGTAGAAGCTTCTTTGATGCGTGCCCAAGTTTTACGCAGGTAGGCAATGTCTTCACCCAGCTCAGTATCGCTGGCGTCTTCGCCGTTGGTACGCAGAATAAAGCCACCCGTTTGGTTGCCTGTTTTGCCGTCTTGCGCGGCGGCATCTGCCAAGGCTTGCAGACGTTGGCGCAAAGCCTCACGCTGCTCAAACGGGATTTTTTGCGACACACCAATGTGCTGGTCTTGCGGCAAAAACACCAGCAAGCGGCCCGCAATGCTGATTTGCGAAGACAACCGTGCGCCTTTGGTGCCAATTGGGTCTTTGATGACTTGCACCAACAGTGACTGGCCTTCAAACACTTGCTTCTCAATGGGCACGACGGGCGCTGGCTCGCCTTTGTCATCGGCGTGACGAGCTGCCACGCTACTGATCAGGTCAGCCACATGCAAAAACGCGGCACGCTCTAGGCCAATGTCGATGAAAGCCGATTGCATACCTGGCAACACACGCGCCACCTTGCCTAAGTAGACATTGCCCACCAAGCCGCGCTCAAGCGTGCGCTCAACGTGCAGCTCTTGCACCGCGCCGGTTTCGACAATGGCCACACGGGTTTCTTGGGGTGACCAGTTGATGAGGATGTCTTGTTGCATGTGAAGGTCCGCAAGTAAAAGGGAGTTAGACCTTGAATCCAAACGCGCGCAACAGCTGCGCGGTTTCAAACATCGGCAACCCCATGATGCCAGAGTAGCTGCCGCTGATGTGCTCGATGTAGGCCGCAGCCCTGCCCTGCACCGCATACGCACCGGCTTTGCCCATGGGCTCGCCGCTGGCTACGTAGGTTTGAATTTGTGTGCGCGTCAACTTTGCAAAGCGCACGTTGGACACGCTGAGGGCCTGCTCAGTTTTGAGCGACTTGCCTGCTTTAGACAGCGTGCCCATAGCGACTGATGTCAACACGCGATGGGTTTGCCCGCTCAGAGCGCCAAGAATTTGAGCGGCATGTTTAGCGTCATCGGGTTTGCCCAAAATGGTTTTACCCAAGGCCACGGTGGTGTCGCTGCACAGCACAGGCGCGAATGGCAGGCCACGGCGCTTCATGCGGTCCAGTGCGGCTTCAAGTTTGAGCAAAGTCACACGCTGAACGTAGGCCCGTGGGGCTTCGTTAGGCAGCACCACCTCTAACGCTTCTGCGTCTTCATGCTCGTCGGCCAACAGCAACTCGTAGCGAATACCCAGCTGCTCAAGCAATTGGCGGCGGCGTGGGCTTTGCGAGGCGAGATAAACAAATTTGGAATCAGGCATAAATAGAACTGTGTGGGTTCACTCGCGGTGATATGGGTGGTTGGCGTTGATCGACCACGCACGGTACAACTGCTCTACCAACAGCACGCGCACCATGGCGTGCGGCAGGGTCAGGTCTGAAATGCGGATGCGCTCATGCGCTTGTTTCTTGAACTCGGGGCACAAGCCATCAGGCCCACCAATGACCAAGGCCACATCGTCCGCTTCGAGCTGCCAATGCTTGAGCTTGGCGGCCAAGGCCACGGTGGTGAGGTTGGTCCCGCGCTCATCCAAAGCCACGATGCGACAGCCACGCGGAATGGCAGCTTCAATGCGCTCGCGCTCGGCTGCGTAGATGGTGTCTAGGGTTTTAGAGCTGCGAGGCTCGGTTTTGACAGCCTTGAGCTCGACCTTCAGCTCAGACGGAAACCGCTTGGCGTAATCGTCCCAAGCGGTTTGCGCCCAGTCGGGCACTCGTTGGCCGACTGCGACGACCCACAGCTTCATGCTTTGCGGGCGGTGGTCTTTTTAGCGGCTGGTGGACGCTTGCCCGCTGGCTTGCCGGCCGTGGTCGAAGCACTGCGTGCTGCGGCTTTGGCGGTTGACTTAGCGCCTTTAAGGCCCACAGTCTTGACTGGCAACTTGGCTGGTGCTGCAGCTGGCTTTTTAGCCGCTGCAGTTTTGGCCGGTGCGCTCTTTGCAGCGGTTTTTGCAGGTGCTGCTTTGACGGGGCCGCGAGTCGAGGTGCTGCGTGTGGCCGGTTTGGCTGCATCGCTACGTGAAGAAGAGCTGCGTGAGCCAGAAGCACTGCGTGCAGCAGGCTTTTTGTCACCTGCAGCAGCTTTCTTGGCAGCTGGCTTTTTGCCAGCCGATTTCTTGGCTGGTGCTTCTTCTGGTTCTGCCGCTTTGACAGGCTTTGGTGCACCAAACTTCAAACGCACAGGCTTCTCGCCCCAGATTTCTTCGAGGTTGTAGTAACCACGGATGGTGGGCTGCATGACGTGCACGACCACAGCGCCGCAATCCACGATGATCCATTCGCCGTTGTCTTCGCCTTCAATACGGGGCTTGCCAAAACCGGCGTCGCGCACTTTGTCTCGCACGCTGGCTGCCAAAGCTTTGGTTTGACGGTTAGATGTACCTGAAGCCACGATGACACGCTCAAACAGCGAGGACAGGTGCTCGGTGTCAAACACCACGAGGTCTTGGGCTTTGACGTCCTCCAACGCATCCACGACGGTGCGTTGCAATTTTTGGACATCTTTTTTGGCGGAGGTTTCGGTCATCTGTTTTATCGGTAAAGGCTGTGTTTTTCAATGTAGTGCTGCACAGCGGCAGGCAACCACGCGTGCATCTTGGTGTCTGCATGTGTGCCATGAGCAACGTGCGCACGAATCTCGGTGGCACTCACATTCAGGCTTGGCATATCCAAGCGTTGTACGTCGGGGGATACCGCATTGTGCCACTGACTGGGCATGCCGCCCTGCCCCTCGTTGGGACGTTCAGCCACCACCACGGTGGCGAGGCCCAAAATTTCTTGCCAACGATGCCATGTTTTGAAGGCATTCGCTTGGTCTGCACCGATGAACAGGTACAAATCGGTATCGGGTTGCTCTGCTTTCAGTTCTTCAAGTGTGTCCAGGGTATAGGTTGCGCCATCACGATCAATCTCGCGGCTATCCACAAACGTCTGCGACACATCAACAAAAGCCAAGCGTGTCATGGCCAGTCGGTGTGGCGAGGGTGTGAGTGTGCGGGCCTTGTGCCAGGCGTCACCCGTGGGGATGATGCGCAGCTCGTTCAGGTGAAACTGCTCGATCGCGTGCTTGGCTAGCGTGATGTGCGCAATGTGCGGCGGGTCAAACGAACCACCAAAGATGCCTAGGCGCTTGGCGTGATTCAAAGCCAATTTCGCGGCACCAAAAAGTCATGCAACAACGCATGCTCTGGTGTGCCCGCCTCTGGCTGATGCTGGTAAGCCCAACTCACAAGTGGTGGCATAGAGAGCAAGATGGATTCGGTGCGCCCGCCCGACTGCAGACCAAAGTGCGTGCCACGGTCCCACACCAAGTTGAATTCCACATAGCGGCCACGGCGGTAAAGCTGATGCTCGCGCTCGCGCTCGCCATAAGGTGTGTTCACTCGGCGGTCCACGATGGGCAAATACGACTCTAAGAAAGCATCGCCCACGCTTTTGAGCATTTCAAAACTGCGCTCAAAGCCGAGTTCAGAAAAGTCGTCAAAGAAGATGCCGCCAATACCGCGCTGTTCGTTGCGGTGCTTGTTGCAGAAGTACTCGTCGCACCAAGTTTTAAAGCGTGGGTAAAGCTCGTCACCAAAGGGCTGCAGCGCGTCGTGGCACACCCGATGGAAATGCTTGGCGTCTTCGACAAAGCCGTAGTAAGGCGTCAGGTCCATACCGCCGCCAAACCACGCTACGGGTTTGCCGTTAACGGGGGTGGCCACAATCATGCGCACGTTCATGTGCACAGTGGGCACATAGGGGTTGCGCGGGTGAAACACCAGCGACACGCCCATGGCTTCAAAAGGTGCACCTGCCAGCTCCGGACGGTGTTGCGTGGCCGAGGGTGGCAGCTTTGGACCGTGCACATGCGAGAACCCACAGCCTGCGCGCTCAAACACAGGGCCGTTTTCTAAGATTTGCGTAATGCCATTGCCCTGCAACTGTTCACCGGGGCCCTTTTCCCATTTGTCCACCAAGAACTTGGCTTGGCCATCTTTGGCTTCAATCGCGCTGGTGATGCGGCTTTGTAGGCCAATGAGGTAGTCGCGCGCGGCGGCTACAACGTGTTCGTGGCTAGGGTAGTGGGTAGTGGCGGTCATCGTGGGGTGAAGTTAGCGGGTTGTCTGAGTGTCGCCATTCGCAGTCGTACGTGCTGGCAAAGGGCGAATTGGGGCGGCTTGGTTCACATGAAAGCCCTGCACGCCTTCGTACACCTTGGCAATATGCGCATAGTCAGCTTGCACATCACCCGTCAAACGCATGAAGTCGGTCACTTTGGCCAGCTTCTTGCCGTAATCAATGTGCAACATCAGCAAGGGCACATCAGCACCCAAAGCCAGTTGGTAAAAGCCACTACGCCAGCCGTCGGTCAGCTTGCGTGTGCCCTCAGGCGACAAACCAATCCAAAGGATTTCGTCGTTTTGCTTGTGTCGTATCAAAGAATCCACCATCTCGCCCACCACACCCTTGGGCGAAGAGCGATCAATCGGCACAGCACCAATGAATCGAATCCAGCGACCAAACAGTGGAATGCGAAACAAACTGTGTTTGGCAAAGAATTGAATCGGCAAACCCATTGCCCACTTCGCCGGCATCATCGTGATGAAGTCCCAGTTGCTGGTATGCGGATAGCCAATGAGCACGCCTTGTTTGGTGGGCAGCCCATCAAACTCGATCCTCCAACCCATCAGCTTGACCAACCAAGCGGCCCACGCTTGAGGTTTGCATTGCACGGCCATCGGTTTGGTGAATTCGGTCATCTGTTTTTATGAGCAATCGGTTGAACGAGGACTGGCGTGGGCGTTATTGAAACGTTCAGCGCGAAATCGCGCGGTAGCCAATGTCGGTGCGGTACTGCACACCATCAAAGTGAATACCCTTGATGGTGTCATACGCCTGCTGCTGCGCCAAACGCAATGTGCCGCCCAAAGCCGTCACGCACAACACACGGCCACCGCTGGTGACCACTTGGCCGTCTTGCATTTGCGTGCCGGCGTGGAACACCACCACATCGTCTGTGTCTTGCGGCAAGCCAGTGATGGCGTCACCCTTGCGGGGGCCCATGGGGTAGCCGTGGGCGGCCAACACCACGCCAATGGCAGTGCGGCGATCCCACTCAAGCTCGAAGTCGTCAAAGCGAGTCTCAGCATTGGTGGCAGTGGCCGCCATCAGCACATCGACCAAATCGGTTTTCAGGCGCGCCATGATGGGCTGGGTTTCGGGGTCGCCCATGCGGCAGTTGAACTCAAGTGTTTTGACGTGGCCTTGTGGGTCAATCATCAAACCTGCGTACAAGAAGCCGGTGAACGGAATGCCGTCTTTTTCCATACCCTTGATGGTGGGCAAAATGATTTCGCGCATCGCACGGGCATGGACCTCAGGCGTGACCACGGGGGCTGGCGAATATGCGCCCATTCCGCCTGTGTTGGGGCCAAGATCTGCATCGAGCAAGCGCTTGTGGTCTTGACTGGTGGCCAGTGGCAACACGGTTTTGCCATCGCACATGACGATAAAGCTGGCCTCTTCGCCTTGTAAAAACTCTTCAATCACCACGCGCGCGCCGCCTTCGTTGTGGCTCACGCCCAGCTTGTTGTCGAGCAACATGAAGTCAATCGCTTCATGGGCTTCGGCTGCGGTCATCGCCACCACCACGCCCTTGCCTGCTGCCAAACCATCGGCCTTCACCACAATCGGCGCGCCTTTGGCGTTCACGTAGTCGTGCGCAGCTTGTGCGTCGGTGAAAGTTTCGTATTCCGCAGTGGGAATGTTGTGGCGCTTCATGAACGCTTTGCTGAAAGCCTTTGAGCTTTCCAGCTGCGCTGCGGCTTTGGTGGGGCCAAAAATGCGCATGCCGTGGGCGCGGAACTCATCCACTACACCGGCTGCCAATGGGGTTTCTGGGCCGACGACCGTCAGCTCCACACTGTGGCTTTGAGCAAACTCACGCAGAGCTTTGACACCGGTGATGTCAATATTGTCCAAGCGCTTGTCGCGTGCTGTGCCACCGTTGCCGGGGGCCACAAACACTTTTTGCACCTTGTTGGATTGGGCAATCTTCCACGCCAAAGCGTGTTCGCGGCCACCGCCGCCAATAACTAATACGTTCATAGTGCTGCGTTGTGATAGACCTCTTGCACATCGTCAAGGTCTTCTAGCGCGTCCAATATTTTTTGCATCTTCACAGCGTCATCACCCTCGAGTTCGATGGTGTTGTCTGCACGGTAAGTCACCTCGGCTACCTCAGGCTTGAGGCCCGCAGCTTCCAAAGCGTTTTTGACAGCCTCAAAGCTGGCAGGTGGCGTCAGCACTTCAATTGCGCCGTCGTCATCGGTGATCACATCGTCCGCGCCCGCTTCGAGCGCAATTTCCATGATTTGGTCTTCATTGCTGCCCGGTGCAAACACCAGTTGGCCGCAATGCTTGAATTGAAACGCCACTGAGCCCTCAGTGCCCATGTTGCCGCCGTTTTTGCTGAAGGCAAAGCGCACTTCAGCCACGGTACGCACGCGGTTGTCGGTCATGGTGTCCACGATGATGGCGGCTCCGCCCACACCGTAGCCTTCATAGCGAATTTCGTCGTACACCACGCCGTCGAGGTTGCCTGTGGCTTTGTCGACGTTGCGTTTGATGTTGTCGGCAGGCATGTTGGCCGCCTTGGCTTTTTCAATGGCCAGACGCAAACGGGGGTTCAGGCTCAGGTCGCCGCCGCCCAAGCGGGCAGACACAATGATTTCACGCGTGATGCGTGTCCAAATCTTGCCGCGCTTCTCGTCTTGACGCCCTTTGCGGTGTTGAATATTTGCCCATTTACTGTGGCCAGCCATCAGAAATCCTCTTGAATTGAATTAACCTTATCCGGTTATTTTACTTTTCAAGTGACGGAGAACTTTCGATGGCCGAACCGATGCTGATTGCACGCCGCAATACGACTGAATGCCACATGTTGCCAGCCTTGGCCAACCGCCACGGTCTCATCACGGGGGCTACCGGCACAGGCAAAACAGTCACGCTGCAAACGCTCGCTGAAAGCTTCTCCAAAATCGGCGTGCCCGTGTTCATGGCCGACGTCAAAGGCGACTTGGCCGGCATCAGCCAGCCTGGCAACATTCCACCCAAGCTCGCAGCCGCCATCCAAGAACGTGGCCTGCCCACCCCTGAGCCTATTGGCTGTCCCACCACACTGTGGGATGTGTTTGGCAAGTCTGGCCACCCCGTGCGCACCACCATCACCGACATGGGGCCACTCTTGCTGGGCCGCATGCTCAACCTGAACGACACGCAAGCTGGCGTGCTCAACATGGTCTTCAAAATTGCAGACGACCAAGGCCTGCTGCTGCTCGACCTCAAAGACCTGCGCGCCATGCTGCAACACGTGGGCGAACACGCACGCGACTTCACCACCGAATATGGCAACGTCAGCGCTGCCAGCATTGGCGCGATTCAGCGTGCCTTGCTAGAGATCGAAGCCCAAGGTGGCGATGTGTTCTTTGGCGAGCCCATGCTCAATATCCAAGACTTCATGCAAACCGACTCGCGCGGCATGGGCGTGATCAACCTCTTGGCGGCAGATAAGCTGATGAACGCCCCTCGCCTATACGGCACGTTCTTGCTGTGGATGCTCTCGGAAATGTTTGAACAACTGCCTGAAATTGGAGACGTCGAGAAGCCCAAGATGGTGTTCTTCTTTGACGAAGCGCATTTGCTGTTCAACGAAGCACCCAAAGTGCTGCTGGAGCGCATTGAGCAAATGGTGCGCCTGATTCGCTCTAAAGGCGTTGGCGTGTACTTTGTCACCCAAAACCCGCTGGACGTGCCCGAAACTGTGCTGGGCCAGTTGGGCAACCGCGTGCAACACGCTTTGCGTGCCTTTACACCGCGTGACCAAAAAGCTGTCAAAGCCACCGCGCAGACCATGCGCGGCAAAGCGGGCCTCGACATTGAAAAAGCCATCACCGAGCTTGGCGTGGGCGAAGCCTTGGTGAGTTTGCTGGATGCCAAAGGCCGCCCGTCCGAGACTGAGCAGGTCTATGTGCTGCTGCCCGGCAGCCAACTTGGCCCCATCACGCCAGAGCAACGCCAGGCCTTGCTGGCCAACTCGTTGGTGGCTGGGGTGTATGAACAGACCATGGACCGTGAATCGGCTTATGAACGACTCAAGGGTGCAGCGCCTGCTGCAGGTGGCTCTGCTGGCACAGCCACAGTCCCTGCAGGCCAAGCGAGCGCCCAACCATCGATGACGGATCAAGTGTTGTCTGGTCTAGGCGATGCACTGTTTGGTTCAACGGGACCACGCGGTGGCCAACACCAAGGCTTGGCACAAAGCATGGTGAAGTCTGCTGTGCGCACCATAGGCACACAGATTGGCCGTGAAATCATTCGAGGCGTTTTGGGCAATGTGCTCGGCGGACGCAGGCGTTAAAGATGTTTGCATTCGCTCGAAAATTCGCTGGCTTTTCGCATGTCCACGTGAAGTGGGCACTTTTGCTTCTGATTGGTCTGATCGCCACCGTGCAACTATTGCGCGACCCTACTGCGTCGAACAATTACGCCAGCTATGACCAGATGCTCAAGCAACGGCTTTGGACACCACCGTTGGATCCAAAAATCGTTGTTGTTGACATTGATGAAGCATCATTGAGCAAGCTCAATGCAGAGTTTGGTCGTTGGCCGTGGCCGCGCGAGACACTCGCTGGCGCACTCGAGTGGCTTGAGTCCAAAGGCACAAATGCGGTGGTGTTTGACATCTTGTTCTCTGACCTAGATGCAACACATCCAAGTTCTGATCAAGCGTTTGCCGATGCTGTCAGTCAAAGCAAAAACAGTTTTTTCCCCATCTTGCGACTCAACCCCATCAATGATGGCATCAGTCAAATTCGCGCTGATCAATTGACCGGATTTGCGCAAGCGCTGAGCCCTAGCGCTCCTGCGCCGACACTTGCAGTGATACCCCCTGTGTTTGATGCAGTTGTGAAGACTCAACGCATGGGTTATCACAATATCTACCCAGACAAAGATGGCATCAATCGCCATTACGACTTGTGGCAAGACAAAGACCAATGGCGTCTCTGGTCACTACCCGCTCGGATGGGTCAAAGCTTTGGCTGGAACCCAGGTGAACATGCGCGCGTGCTGATCAACTTCAACAGCAGCACTGACAACTATCTGACCGTGCCCTTTCACGAAATTTGGCAACTCAGCCAATCTCGCGCGGGCCGCAATCCTGACCCACGTTTTGATGACTCCATCGTGCTCATTGGGTCAACCGCATCTAGCCTCTTTGACGTCAAAGCCACGCCGATGACGCCTATCCATCCTGGCGTTTATGTGTTGGCCAACACAATTGACAACTTAAAAAATACAAATTTTCTTCACGAATTACCCCTTCAAATTAAGCTTTTCACGGTTTGGGTTTGTTTGTTACTCATGGGCTTGGCCAGCACACGCATGAAGACGCAAGTCTTGCGCTGGAGCGTTTTAGCAATTCCCACCTTGCTACTTGGTGTGAGCTTTTTGAGTTTGCACATCGGGCATTGGTTCATTGATTTGTCTGGTTCTGCGTCGCATGCCCTGCTCTTCTTTTCTGTGATGAACGTGTATCAAAACTGGCGACTGAACCACTTTGCAGATTGCGCGAGCATGGTCAAGTCATTCACAGAGAAAAACTCGACGCCTTTGTTCAAAAGCTTTGTCGTCACGTCCTATGCACCAGAAAACCTCAAGCCCCAAAGGTTGATCACGCACGCAGCGGCGTGCGGGTCGTCGGTTGGCGTTGTTCAAGCGGGCTGGTATGGTGAGCTGGTTGGAGAGCAATCTGGACCCAGTTGTGTCTTATTGATCGATGAAAACCAAGCAAAACTGGCCAGCGCTATGCAAAAACTAATCGACGATGAGTCTGCTTTTGCAACACGGAGCTATCAATCGCCCATCCGTGAAATTCAATTGGATTCAGAGTTTTCAGATTCAAAAGACACCCATGAGCAACTTTGGAACGCAGTTGCCAAAGCCCTGACACAATGGGAAAATTATCAAAAATAACAAACTTGCCGATTAACCATGAAAAAACTTTGCCTCGTCTCATTGATCTTGTCCTTTTGTGTGTTTTCACATGCAGCGGATGTCGATGCCAACAACATCATTGACGCCTTAAAACCACGCCCAGTTGAAGGGCAAATGCGCACGCGCAGCATGCGCAATTTACAAGTGGAACAACTCCCGCCACCCTCTGTGTCTTTGACGATTCAATTTGACTTTGACTCCAGCAAAGTTTCTGCCAGCAGCGCATCACAGTTAGACCAATTGGCCAAGGCCTTGAAGTCAGATGATCTCAGCCCATTGTCATTTCGTGTGGAAGGCCATACAGATGCCAAAGGCTCCGCGGAATACAACCTCAATCTGTCGCAAGCTCGTGCTGATGCAGTCAAAAAACACCTTCAACGCTTAGGCGTTACAGCCAGTCGACTTGAAACTGAAGGCATGGGTGATAAAGATCCAGCCAATGCTGCAGATAAATTTGCTGCTGAAAATCGTCGCGTGCGCATCGTCACACTCAACCGTCCTTGATCGAATAGCCTTTAGCTGGGCGGAGATAACTCTGTGAATTCCTTTTCCACTCTCGCACGATCTGTTGCAGCCCTCACGCTGTTGGCATCTTCACTCTGTGCAGCTGAGCTCTTGACGGTCACGCGTGCCACAGACCTTAAACAAGATCGTTTTCTAGACGCTCCAGCCGTCGCAAGCCTTAATGCAGGACAACAGGTTGAACTGATCAAGTCTGAGGCTGGCTGGGTCCAAGTCAAAAATGGCAAGGACAAAGGATGGCTTCGCGCCATGTATTTGAAAAGTGACTCAGGCCCTGCCGTCGCATCTATTGCATCCATCGAAGGCGGCCGATCTGGCAAGAACAACACCATGTCAACGACAGGTGTGCGTTCGCTGCCCAAAGCATCACGACACGCACTCATCATTGGCATTGGCGAATACACATTGCCTGGTGTATCTCCTCTCAAAGGCGTCAGCAAAGACATGACCAGCGCCAAAGACATTGCCATGGCAATGTCAGTGCCGGAATCCAACATTCAATTCTTGCGCGACAAAAATGCAACGGCAGAACAAATTCGCACGGCCTTGAAAGACATGGATGAACGTGTCAAACCAGGCGACCGCGTCTTCATCTATTACTCAGGCCATGGCACGCGTTGGGTAGATACACAAACCGATGCCAACGCATGTACCGAAGGCTTGCTTGCCAGCGATGGCGTCGCACTGACCAACAGACAAGTCAGTGAACTCATCACACCAATTGCGAACAAAGCAGACAAGCTGATGGTGTTTTACGACGCCTGTCATTCGGGCGGTGTTGCGAACCAACCCATGAAAACGCGTTCGTTGAAATTGGCAGGTGATACCTTGTCACCCAAATTTGTGCCGCAAGTCAGCCCTGAGTTGTGTGCAACACCCAGCAATATGAAAACACGCAGCTTGACTGGCGAGCTGGCCAAAGCAAGTACTCCGCCACCAGCTAAAAACATGGTGTACATCGCCGCAAGTCGCGCAGATGAAGTGTCATTTGACAACCCAAACAGAGGTGGCTTAGCAACCACAGCATGGCGTGAATGCATGCTGGGCGCAGCAAAAGACAGCGACAGCAGTGGGGCGCTTAGTGTGGAAGAAATCGCCAGTTGCGCCCAATCAGAAATTAGCAAAATGCTTGCAAACTCCCCTGACATCTTGGGGCAGCACATGACAATTGCTGGCAATCGCGACTTTGTGCCCTCTTACTTCGCACAAGGCACCCAAGTTGCTTCACTCAGCCTAGATGTCGCCTTGCCCGCTTCAACACCACCGACTACACCCACAGCGACACAAGCATCAGCAACCAGCGCATCCAATGTGGCGACAGAGTCGTTAGAGCCAGCGTTACCTCAACCGTCATCAAAACCTGTTGTACCTGCTGAATTGCTGCGTCAGATTCATGAGCAACGTGATGCAAGCCGATCACTCAATGCAACTGCCTCACCGAAAGTGATGCGCATAGGTCAAGATCAGTTACACATGAGCATCACGTCACCGCGTGATGGCTACCTCTACATTGCGCTGGCTGGTTCTGATGGAAAGAGCTTGTATCTGCTTTACCCCAACACGCTAGACACGAACAACGCCGTCAAGGCCAATCAAAAAATAGATTTGCCGACATCACGTTGGCGTATCACTGCCGGTGGGCCTGTGGGCGTGGATACGATGCTGGTCATGGTGACTGACTCACCTAGAGATTTGTCACGCCTGCAAGGTGACAAAGTTGGGCCATTCCTCAAAACGCTCATGAGCACAGATGGCAAGAGTCAGCTGCAGTGGCTGCTGAGTACATCAGAAAACAGCGATGACAAGAGCTGCCAAATTGGCGGAACAAAGCGCAACCTCAATGTCAGTCAAGCCTGCTCTGACGCGTTTGCTTCTAGTCTCTTGTCAGTTGAAGAAAAGTGAATTAAGCGGCTCAGCTTAATTGGCGGCTTTGACAAAAGTCACCTTGCTCACCACGAGCTGCTTCGCAGCATTACGCTCTAGCGAAATCACTGCGGTACGGCCTTTGGCCGCACGCAGGACCTGCTCATCTTGAATTTGAGTGATGGTCTTCATGCTCGACCACAAGCCACTGAAAAGACTGATCAAGAGCAACGGGTCTTTGGGCGCAAACTCATTTGCAGGCGGCTCAATCTCTACTTTGCCACCCGTTCGCTCAACCGAAGTCAGCCATTTTTGTAAGCGCTCTGGCATGCCATTGGGGCTGACGGGGTCATAGAAGCTGACCACAATCGGCTCTGACTTTTGCGACAACGAGGCATGCAGCTCTGAGTCGAACTTGCCAATATCGATGAACACCAGATTGGCTTTGGGCTCAACTTTGGAGTTGATCGTGCCTTGATCCGTCGCGCATGCGAAAAGTGAAGCCAGCACAAGTGCGAGACCGATTTTTTGAAAATTTCGTGCATTCATGCTTGGGCTCACTTCCTATTGAAAATTAACTGGCTGCTGACTCTTCAGAAGCCGTGTGCTCGCCTTTGGCGGACTTTTCCTTCTTAGGTAAAGGCGTGATGTCGAGCAGCACTTCTTCTTTGTCGTCGATGTCCACGCTCAAACGGCCACCCTCGGTAAGGCGGCCAAACAGCAACTCGTCGGCCAAAGCCTTGCGAATCGTGTCTTGGATGAGGCGTTGCATGGGGCGTGCGCCCATGAGCGGATCGAAACCCTTCTTGGCCAAGTGCTTGCGCAGTGCATCACTGAAAGTAACTTCGACTTTCTTCTCAGCCAACTGGCCTTCGAGTTGCAGCAAGAACTTGTCGACCACGCGCATGATGACGTTTTCGTCCAAGGCCTTGAAGCCCACGATGGCATCCAAGCGGTTGCGGAACTCTGGCGTGAACAAGCGCTTGATATCGCCCATTTCGTCGCCCGCAGCGCGAGGGTTAGTAAAGCCAATGGTGGCCTTGTTCATGGTCTCCGCGCCAGCATTGGTCGTCATGATGAGGATGACGTTGCGGAAGTCTGCCTTGCGACCGTTGTTGTCGGTCAAGGTGCCGTGGTCCATCACCTGCAACAGCACGTTGAAGATGTCTGGATGGGCTTTTTCAATCTCATCCAGCAACAACACGCAATGCGGCTTTTTGGTCACGGCTTCGGTCAGCAAACCGCCTTGGTCAAAGCCCACATAGCCGGGAGGCGCGCCAATCAGGCGGCTCACGGCGTGGCGCTCCATGTACTCAGACATGTCAAAACGTACCAAGTCGATGCCCATGATGTAGGCCAACTGCTTGGCCGCTTCGGTCTTGCCCACGCCTGTGGGGCCACTGAACAAGAACGCGCCAATTGGCTTGTCGGCTTTACCCAGACCAGAGCGTGCCATCTTCACCGCAGACGCCAGCACTTCGAGTGCCTTGTCTTGGCCGAACACCACGCTCTTCAAATCGCGCTCGATGGTTTGCAGCTTGCTGCGGTCATCGTTAGATACATTGGCGGGCGGAATGCGCGCAATCTTGGCCACGATGTCTTCAATCTCGGCCTTGCCAATGGTTTTCTTGCGCTTAGACGCCACCAAGATGCGTTGTGCCGCACCGGCTTCGTCGATCACGTCAATCGCCTTGTCTGGCAATTGGCGGTCGTTGATGTACTTGGCGCTCAACTCGGCAGCGGCTTGCAGCGCAGCCACGGCGTACTTGACGTTGTGGTGCTCTTCAAAGCGCGACTTGAGGCCTTTGAGAATGTCCACAGTTTCTGACACTGTCGGCTCGACCACATCCACCTTTTGGAAACGACGGCTCAGGGCTGCGTCTTTCTCAAAAATGCCACGGTACTCTGTAAAGGTCGTTGCACCAATGCACTTGAGCTGGCCGCTCGACAAAGCAGGCTTGAGCAAGTTAGACGCGTCCAGTGTGCCGCCCGAAGCAGCGCCAGCGCCAATCAGCGTGTGGATTTCGTCGATGAACAAAATCGCGTTGGGCTTGCCTTGCAAGCTCTTGATCACGCCCTTCAAGCGTTGCTCGAAGTCGCCACGGTATTTGGTACCTGCCAGCAACGCGCCCATGTCCAGCGAGTACACGATGGCCTCGGACAAGATCTCAGGCACTGCGCCTTGGGTGATGCGCCATGCCAAACCTTCGGCAATCGCGGTTTTACCCACGCCAGCCTCGCCCACCAACAATGGGTTGTTCTTGCGGCGACGGCACAGGATTTGAATCGTGCGTTCCACCTCGTACTCGCGGCCAATCAGCGGGTCGATCTTGCCGTCTTTGGCTGCTTGGTTCAGGTTTTGGGTGAACTGCTCGAGAGGCGAAGCCTTCTCGTTCTTTTCAGACGTTGCACCGCCCTCTTCCTGCTCGGCTTGGTTGGACTCACCGCCTTTGACGGCTTCAGGTGGGTCACTCTTTTTAATGCCGTGGGCAATAAAGTTCACCACATCGAGGCGTGTCACGCCTTGCTGGTGGAGGTAGTACACCGCGTGCGAGTCTTTCTCACCAAAGATGGCAACCAACACGTTTGCGCCAGTCACTTCTTTTTTGCCATTGCCTGTGGACTGCACATGCATGATGGCGCGTTGAATCACGCGCTGAAAACCCAACGTAGGCTGCGTGTCCACCTCTTCGGTGCCCGACACCTGAGGGGTGTTGTCAGCGATGAAGTTAGAGAGCGACTTGCGCAAGTCGTCGATGTTGGCTGAACAAGCGCGCAGAACTTCTGCGGCGCTGGGGTTGTCCAGCAAGGCGAGCAACAAGTGCTCGACGGTGATGAATTCGTGTCGTTGTTGACGGGCCTCGACAAAGGCCATGTGCAAGCTGACTTCAAGTTCTTGGGCGATCATGTGTTTTCCTTCGGTGCTTGCAACTGAGATTCAAATGTATATGGAAACAAAAGCCGTTTATTCAATAGGTCTGTTTGTTTAGTGCAAACGATAGGTATTGTTCTGGGCTGAGGCTTATTCAATCGGCTCTGCCACGCACTGCAGCGGGTGGCCAGACTTGCGGGCGGCGTCCATGACTTGGTCCACCTTGGTGGCGGCCACGTCTTTGCTGTAAACGCCGCACACGCCTTTGCCATCCAAGTGGATTTGCAACATGATTTGCGTGGCCTGTTCGCGGTCTTTGCTGAAAAACTCTTGCAACACCATCACCACAAACTCCATGGGCGTGAAATCGTCATTGAGCATCAGCACCTGAAACATTTGCGGCGGCTTGGTGCGCTGCGTGATGCGCTCTAAAACGACCGATCCGCCATCGTCACGGTCGGGTAGTTGGACTTTTGGTGTTGGTTTTTTAGTTGGCATGAGGTCATTCTATCGGGACCCCAGCGTTAACCCTAGAGAACAATCAGCCAATACACTGATGCCTGTAGGCTTGAATTCGATGAGACCAAAACTCATTACAAGCCAAGCAACGATAGGCAAAACCGTTGACAATTTTTGGCATGTTGCTGCGCACACAAGATGCCGAGTAGGTGCGAATGACTTCAATACCCGCCCTTGCTGACTCCGTAGGCGTTGCCTCCAGAGTGAGTTGAGCGACCAGCCCAGACTTGTAAGGACGAACCTGCGCTGCAGACATGACGCTTCCTACTCAAAAATGATGTTTTTAATTATGATCAAATTCATGAGGAAGTCGGGTTATAGAACTCAAAATGAAATAAATGTCATCTTGGGAGTTCGTTTTTCCAAAAAAGATTTATTCGCCTATTTTTAATTATAAATTACTATTTTTATTTATCAATATATTACATAATAACAATATGAAAACCTGTTTTAATTACATGAAACATCACCTCCATGGCGCGATCAGCAGTCTAAGAAGACTGGCATTGGCTGTCAGTGTCTGCACGATTGGTGCAGCTTTTGCGCAAAACCCCGCCGATCAAAAGACGTCATTTGGTACGGGCTTTGCAGTCTCAGAAAGTCATATCTTGACGGCCTATCACACAGTCAGCGGCAAAGATGCCTTGTGGGTGGGACCTATAGAGGGCAAGTGGGCAAAAGCACAATTGATTAAGAGCTCGACGGAGCTCGATTTAGCACTTTTATCGGCTGAAATTCACGCCAAGCCTGTCTCAATCGCGAATTGGGACGATGTACCTATTGGAGTCGAGGCGTTTGTCATCGGCTACCCCCAACCCACCATTCAAGGCCTGAGTAAGAAGATCACGCAAGGCATTGTCAACGGCACAAGAAGCGACAAAGAAAGCAGCCCGTGGTCCAAGCTATTTCAGCTCAGTGCAGAGGTCAACAAAGGCAACTCAGGCGGCCCCGTTGTCGCAGCTGACGGCAGCGTGATTGGGATGGTGCTCAAGAAAGTGGATGCTCTGAGCTTTGCAGAGAAGTCCCATGACCTCACCGTTAACGTGAACTACGGGCTTAAATCGAAGTTTTTAATCGATTTTTTAAGCAATACAGCTGCGCAAGTTCAGGCAAGGCCACTGGCATTGAAAACGGTTTTAAGGCCCTACCAAGTATTTGCTCAAAGCGAGGGTTCTGTATACGCTGTCATTGGCCGAAGCTCTAAAGATGAGGGCTTGAACGCGCATAAGCCCTAAACCTCTAAATAAGCGTGAGCGCTAAGCCTAACTGCAATAGGGTGCGCAGTGACGCTCACAAAAGAGCTCGCCTACACGCGCATCCACCTTGAGCCCCAGTGCAAGGGCCTCCCTGGCAGTCAGACCACTGCTGTAGGGAAAGGTGTCGGCCATGCGTTCAAACTGCCCCAGTTCAAGTAATGCCTCTTGGTGTGAGCTTGGCGTGATGAACTCTACTTTGTGGCCAGCAAGTGCGGCCTCAATACGCGCACGTGTGCGGGCATAGCGAAACTGATGATGAATGAATACCTTGGGGCCGGGCTTATTTGCTAGCTCAGCAAGAAACGCTCTAGAGAGCTTGGCGGGGTTTGAAAACACCACTTGCTCTTTGCGACGCACCCGAGGCAGCTGCTCAAGCTTAGGGAAATATGCTGGCTTGGTGTAGGTCGCGTACCCTTGATCAATATTGATGAGGGGCTCTGTGTACAGGTGCTGAAGCTCCAGTGGTGACTGCCAAGGGTCACCAATCCAGCCGTCAAAGACCTCTAGCCCAGTGGTCACACTCTGGCCCCCTACCCACTTAAACATTTGACCTGCAGGTTTTGTAGAGAGTGCTTTTAGGCCCACCGTGTCCATCCATCCGCCCAAGTCATACAGCACGTCGATGTTGGCGTCGTGAATGGCTTTGGCAAGCTGCCTTGCAGGCATCTCTTGCACGTCATGCCACTCACTGGCCAAAGCTCTGAACTCCTGAGTAGCCCAGTCATTTTTGTGACCTCTGTTAAAGATCACAATCTCTGAGCCCTTGGCCACGTGACGCCAGCCGTGAATGGTCATGAAGTACACGGGAGACGCATTAAAAAGGGGCGAGATCAAAGCGACTCTGGGCCTTGTCTTGCCCTCAAGCACACCTGCTCGCATCAGTTTGTCGGGATAGCGAACTTGCGGCAGACGCATGTGCTTGGCCGAGAAAGCCTTGATGTGGTTGTTGAGGGTGAGCGTATCCATATCACGGTCGTACAGGCTCGCCATCAAAATAGTTAGCGTCGCGTCAGCTGCATGCGTTGGGTCTTTGAGCAAGGGGCTCACGTAGGCCATGCCCTTCAAAGGCTCGCCAAAGATGTTCATGGCCAAGTCTGCCTTGGCGATCAAGGCCTCGCCCTGCCCTTTAGATATTTGTAGCACGCGGTCAAAACACTGGTCAGCGCGCTCTGGCTCACCCAAGCCCTTGAGCGCGTTACCCATCACCATGCTTGACTGCCAAAGCGTGGGTGAGAGTTGAAGCGCCCTTTGCGCAGAGATAAGTGCACTTTGATGGTGACCTAGTGCGTGACAGGCCAAGGCATGGTTGTGGTGCGCGCCTGGTGAGGTTGGATTGATCCTTGCAGCTTGACCAAAAAGCTCCATTGCAGCTGGCCAGTTTGAGCTTTGCAGTGCTTCTTGTGCTTTGATGAGCAACAGATTGGCGTTATCTGTAGGCAAAGACGAGGCAACAGGCTGGCTTGGAGAAGGTCCAAGTGGCAAGGATGGCGAAGATGGCGATGATGGCAAGGTTGGCATTAATGACTTGAATGGCAGTGATTGCATCAGTGCAAGAGCTTTGTCCCGCCTGGCGTGCCTGGCTCAATCTGCACAGGCTCTGGGGCGTTTTCAATCACAGCGCCACTATTGGGTTGGATTTGCCAGCGCGCATTTTCTGAAATTTTCTCAAGCAAGATCCTCAGCTTTGAGACCATGTCATCGTTGAGTTTTAAGCTCAAAACGCGACCCGCACTCACCTCCATGTGCAACACAACCGATTGTTCCTGCACCTCCATCTTGAGCCCCTTGACCAGCAATGGCTCGGCACCAAGGGGCAGCCTTTGCGCTGGCTGAAACTCTGTGAACTGCGTGCTTTGCTTGGCGGTTTGTTGCTTGAACTCTGCAACGGCTTGGGCCTGCTGGGGTAGCAAATTCACCTCGACTTGGGCCACCTTAACAACAGCCGCTTTCTCGCCCATCGCCAATATCTCAGAGACACGAAAGCGGGTGAGCCACAGCCGATACTCCTCACCCGACAGCGTCGTTAACCTAAAGAGGACCCTGTCCTCTTCAGATACGTAGGTGGCATTGAATTGACGAATACTCATGCTGGAGCGTTCAAGAAAAAAGGCCTCTGAGCTCAGGGCTCATCACGCGTCCACCAAAGCCTTGCGTGGCTCTGGTCTTAAAAAGGCTCTTGTCCTGAGCGTTGGTTGAGGGGCTGGTGTCTTTATCCCAGTCAACTTCTATCGCCACAGAGTTAGGCTCATAGGCGTATTGACGTTGCTCACGCGCGATGAGCGTGAGTTCAGTGTCTGCGTAGTGGCTGTTGTAGCCCTCAAAAAAGAAACTGCCGCCGTAGACTTCTTTCACCCAGTCACGACGCGCCAAGCCAAAGGACGCAAGCTGGCCCTGCCACTTTCCGTCGTTAAAGCCCAAAAGTCCTGCGCTTTTGATATCGAGCGCCCCAACCCCAAGCGAGAGCCAATTTCGGCCGACAAACACATCTTGGGCAAGGTAGGCATAGAAGGTGCTGCTGGAGTTTTGGAAAACTTGGTTGTGAATTTTGACGAGCCCCATGCGAGCGGTGTCTAACACCAACAAAACCAGCCCCTCGGCATTGGCACGCGAAGCCGCCAAAGTTGCGGCCCGTTTACCCATCTCTAGGTCGATGACGGGCAGCACAACCAAAGTCCCAACAACGTTGAGCTCGGAGGCGTAAGCGCCAATCTGCGTGGACTCAATCAGTGCTGTTTTCATGGGTTAAGCGGCTTCATGAAGGTCATTCTAGCTAGCGCAATAGCAACTTTGATCAATTTGAAAGTTCAGCCAAGCGGCGCTTGTTGCAAGAAGAGACCTTGGCAGAGATGAAACATCATTGCCAGGGTCTCTGGTCAACACCTTTTAGCTCTTTGCACCTCCTGTACCTTTTGCAGTGGAAACACTGGCCGCCTCATGATTTCCTAAAGTTTTAGGCTGGCTGGGATTAAGTGGGCTGCTGAGCTCGACAAGCACGGACTGCTCTCTTCGCATCGTGTGAGCCATCTGGGTAAGCTCAAGTCGTTTTCTGTGCTGAGAGTTCTCGACCTTTGCCCAGTCTGCGCGGCACAAGACTTCCATCTCGAACTTCGCACGCAGTCCTCGCAAAATGGCCTCGAAACGATCACGACTAACACCCCAACGGATTTCATATTTGCTGACCTCCTTGTGGTGATCAATAAAGGCCTGCAGGTTAGCCTCTGGCGTAGATTTACCAAAACGTGCCAGCAACTTCTCGCCAAGGGTTTGGTTTGGGTTGATGGCGTTTGGCCCCATGACAACTTTCCACAAATGCGGATACAACGTTCGCGCCTGAAGCACTGCCTGAAGTGAGTGTTTGGACTTCAATGCATGTGCTTCGCTTACCGCGGCACAAAGAATGACCGCCTGCGCCTTACGCCCATCGTCACTTCCAAAGTACCAATCTGGTAACTTGTCGAACTCCAGAGCGAAGAAACCCGCTTGCTTGCCAAATTCACGCCTCGTATCTTGCGTGTACATATGTGACTCAATCATCGCCACCTGCGCTTGTTGAAGCCGCGTTGTCTTGAGTTCGCAATAGACAAAATCGCGGGCCATGAGTTCACCTTGAGTTCCCTCAAGTCCCCACTGCTCAACCAGCGACGCTCTCAATGCCTCAAGCTCATCCGGATCTTCGCCCTCGAGCAAGCTGTTGGAATAAAGGCCGACCTTGATTGCGTTTCGGCTCGATACGTTTTTCCCCTGCTGGGTGCGGGGACCACCATTTGGATTAGTCATTTATAGACTCCTTATGACGATCAAAACACGCAGTACAAAACTGCGACGTAACCTCGTCGAGGGAGTCATGGCGTGAAAGTGCAACAAATCTGCGCAACGCCAAACCCCCTCGTCGAGGGTGAGTTGCCCTAAGGCAACTCGGCTTTGGTTGTGGTGGGGTCAACCGACGCAGACTGTTTTGTTTGTCAGGAAGCTGAATCCTGAACCAGTGGCTCTATGCTGGTTTTTATGCAAACGCGTTTCCCACCAAGGAAATCACAAACTGTCGGTTTGCATAATGAGCAAGGCGGAGCCGATGCACTTGCTCAATGGGGCTAATTTTATTTGGTTAAAAAAATTTGTCAAATAGGTTGGATTTGTGCCCACCCAAGGCCTACAGCCTTGCTTTTTCAGTGCTAACTAAATACCGCTTGGTCGGAACCTAACCCCTGCCCCGTTTTCTGGCGTCCCAATAAACTCAACTCCAGCTGATTCCAATGTGGTTTTTATTGCGTGCAGAGTTTTTGCATTACTGGAAGGAACCCCTTCAGTTAGTTCCAAGCGCCTGATAGTAGCCACACCAACGCCAGAACTTGTTGCTAATTGGTCAGCGGACCACCTAAGAAGCGCTCTGGCAGCGCGAATTTGACTACTTGATATCACTTTAATATCATTTGTGATATGATTAATATCATCATGGAGTTTATACAAGCTGATGATATCTCCCAACTCAACAAAACAGGAGTAACGAATGACAAATGATGTGAAAACAACCAGACACCAAGGAATAGGCGGATCTGATGTAGCAGCCCTACTTGGCATGAGCCCCTACAAGACTCCACTGGAGCTCTGGGCAGAAAAGGTCGGACATCCGGGAGTGGCAGAAAAAGACGAACTGCACCTGAGGTTTGGAAAGTATCTAGAGCCATTCGTTGTTGAGGAATTTGAAAAACAAACTGGGTTTAAAGCAGTCGAGCACAGCGATGCTGTCTTTCACGCAGAACACCACTTCATGTATGGGCACATTGATCGCTTTGTTGTCAATGAAGCATGGGAGCCAGCTGTTGTGGAAGGCTCCGTCGTAGCTAAGAGCCTACTCGAGTGCAAAACAGCCTCTGCTTACAGCAAGGATGAATGGGGTCCTGCTGGAACTGACCAAGTCCCAAGAGCGTATCTGCTGCAGTGCATCTGGTACATGGCCATCACAGGCTGTTCAACAGCTCACATCGCAGTGTTGATTGGCAACGCTGACTTTAGGACCTATCAAATCAATCGTGACGAAAAACTTGAAGCATTGGTCATCGAACAAGCAAAACGTTTTTGGTATGAGCACGTCATCGCTGGTGTGCCACCCAAGCCAAAGAATGTTGACGACGTAAAGATGCTCTATCCCGCAGAAAAACCAGATCACAGCGTTGAAGCTACACCAGACCTGCTTGCGTCATTGAATCAATTGCGCCAAACACAAGAGGAATCAAAACTTCTAGACGCAAAAACAGAAACTATCAAGACGCAGATCATGAACGCAATGGCAGACGCAGAGAAGCTCACATTCAATGGACAACTTCTAGCCACATGGAAGTCTGCGAAACCGACAAATCGAATCGACACCAACGTGCTGAAAAAGCAATTTCCAGACATTGCCTCTCAGTGCATGGTCACAGCCCCAGCCCAACGTCGTTTTTTGATGAAAGACTAATTAAATGAAAACACCAAATAAATCCGTTTCATCTAGCAGCAGACGTAAAAGCACTGCGGCACTGAACCAACAGCTGGGAATACCTCTCGGTACTGTTGAAATAGTTAGCTGCGCAATACGTGAATCAGGCCTGACATACGACGCATACGTGCGAACTATTACAGCCTCTGCTTTAAGTGACTTAGAGGTGTGGTCTCAGTCAGATTTAGAAAGATTGTTGTTGGAGGCACAAACACACAGACTCAACCCGCTCAATAGAGAAATTTTTATGCTCAGCAATGCAGCTGGTAGCCCGCCCTTGATTGCAGTTGGCGTAGACGGGTGGGCAAAAATCATGAATGCACACCCCCAGTTCGCAGGCATGATGTTTTGTGAATCTCCCGAGCAAAGTAATGGAATTCCACTTTGGATTGAATGCGAGATTCATCGCCATGACAGAGTGGTGCCCTTAAAGGTACGTGAGTACTTTGAAGAATCACGAAGCGAGCACCTCGCATGGATAACTCACCCGAGGCGCATGCTCAGACACAAATGCATGGTTCAGTGTGCACGTCTAGCTTTTGGACTGTCTGGGATATGTGACTCAGACGAAGCGCTGCGAATCAAAGAGTCTAAAAGAACAAGCAACTCAACACTTCATAAGGCGCGACACGTCACGCCCAAGGGCATTGCCGCGCTTGCTCAAAGCCTTGAGGGGGTTAGCCAATCACCTTAGATGCAACGCCAGACAAAATGCTCTTAACGTCGGTGGTCGACTTCAGATCAAGGCCCTGATCCAGCTCAGGTATGGATAGCCCAGGCCAGCGGGTATTTGGCAAAAGCTTGCGAGCTCTTGTGTCAAATGCCCAAAGCGCAGAACCATGGCCATGGTCTGTTCCATTGCTTGCGTTGGCCTTGACTCTACGACCAAACTCGCTCACCACCAAGAAAGTGGCGTTATGTCCACTTGCACTAATGTCATCAAACAAAGCTCGCAAGTTTGTGGACCACTGCCTGATTAGGTTATTGATTCGACCGCTCTGATTCTCATGCGTGTCCCAACCTCCAAAGTCAAGGCATGCGACTTGCAAGCCTAGATCCATTTTTATGAGCTGCGCAACAGTCTGTGTGGCGTTTAACCATTCGCCATTTTCATTGTTGTATTTGACGGATGGCGGCGGTGAATAGGCTTGAACACGTCCATCCACCCGAGCAAGCTTTGACTCGATGGTTCCTAGCTGACCCAACACGCTTTGCCCAACCTGAAGTAGCTCATCATTACCCTCACCACTTGCACCGTACATGGCCTCAAGAACTCTGCGCCCTTGATCGTCCCACGGCAGAGATACTGACTGCCTGAGCTCTCCCGCAAGATTGAGTGAGTTACGAACACCCGCGAGTGCCCTCACCTGCCCACTACTTGTACCGATAGCGCCAAGTTTGAGCTCTTTTGGAACAAAAGAAGAAAGCCATCCGGGCGCCGCACTCAAAGCCCTTGATGCGGCAGACTCCAAGATTTCTTGCGCCTCAAAGTGCGACCTCGTTGCATTAAGAAGACCACAAGCATGAAGCACTTGACCTCTTGAGCTTTGAAATAGATCCAACAACGGGGCACAAGCGGGATGCAAACGCCAGTCTGCATCACTTAACGGGCTTGGTAGCTTTAATCCAGACTTGTCACCTTCGCCCAAAACCCTCAACTCTGGAGGTCTTGCTTGGACATAGTTTTTATCATCGACAGGTGCAACCATATTCAGGCTGTCTGCACCCCCTCTTAAGAAAATAACTACCAAAGTGCTGCTGCTTGAGCGGTTTACTGCAAAGCTCAAATTGGTCAGGGCGCTGCCTGCCAAAGGGGCAAATGAAAGCGCTTGCAGTATTTCACGTCGACGAATGGTCATGATCAATCCCTTTGATTATTTCCATTGGAATTGAGGACTCATTGCAAGATAAGCCAAAGTGCGGCGTATGCCATTCCACTCGTCTTGTGACTGACTCAATAAGCCCGTAGTGACCTCCAGCTTTTGGGCCCCTCTGACTTGCCGCAAACTTACCTGAGAAGACTCACCCAGCAATCGTTTTGAAAGCGCCTCTAGCAGCCCCTCATGGGTCGCGCTAAAGCCAGAAACGTTGAGTAACTTCTCTGTTCCGACGAAGCCTGTGCCCCACCAGTTGTCAAGCAATCCAACTGGTAAGAACCAACGCTGACGAATCGCATGAGAGGTCAGCCAATAGCTGTTCACATCAGGATGCCCGTCAGGAGTTGGCCAATAGTAAAGTCTCTGTCCAGCGTTTGAGATCTGATTCACCAAACCTTGACTTGGAGCCAACTCGAGGTCAAGTTTTCTCATAAAGCTAATGGCGAGCTCAAGGGGGCGTTTTAGCTTTTTATGCTTTGCACTCTTGAGCCCAGTCTGAAGCTCCTCTGAGAGCAAGATGTGCTCGAGCACATGAGCAATCTGCTGGGAACTTTTTGCATTTGCCATCCATACCTTGGCTGCAGAGGCGACGAGCTGGGCTGGAGGTTGGTCGCTCACAAAACGACGGCAGAACTTTTCGCAAATGTATTGGGCCGTGCCTGAGTGATTGGACAACATATCCAGTACACGCTGACCATCTGCCATTGCTGCTTGATAAGGTTCGAACTCCTGGGCCAAGACTCTTTTTTGGTAGGGGTCGTGCCATGCATCAAGGTAGGTAAATTTGCCAGTGCTAGGCAGACTTAAGCCAGAGCCAATCCCTCTTCCGTCTTCCACAGTCCAGCCAGTAAAGGCCCTTGCTGCCTCGTACACATCTTGATCGATATAGCCACTGGGTTTTCCTTGAAGTGCACCAGGTACCTCACGCCAACGGCTATAAAGATCATTCAAATAATTGGTGCGTCCAAGCGTGTGCAACTCGAACAACTCACGCGCGAAATTCTCATTCGGGGCCCCAGTTTTAGAGCTGCGGTTGTTTAAGTAAACGAGCATTGGCGTGCTCTTCGCAACCTTCGTGAGCAACTCTTGAAAATTACCCAGAGCAAGTCGCCTAAGGTCTGCGTCAAATTCGGGCATTCCTACGGCTACTGAAATGTCTCCGGCGTGAACATTAAAGTGGTTCTGCCAAAAATCCACCATGAGCTCGCGAAGCTGCCACTGGCTGTAGCGAGCATGCAAAAGCTTAGAGGCCGTTGCCTCTGCGACAGGCCTTGTTCGCTCCTGATAGGCTATTTTTCGCTTGTTATCGGTCAGAGGCCAAAGCTGCTCAGTGCTTTGATTCAATAAGCTCAGTGAGCGATTTTCGTTTAGCGCCTCAAATTCAGGCGCGCTAGCTGTACTGGCTGAATAGCTGATTCTCAATACCGCCTTGTCCAAGGCTGACCCAAGGGACGGATCATCCCTAGTTGGATTCAACTGCTTTTGGATCCAACGACTTGGTCCAAGGCGTGAAAAATCTTGTACCTCTGATTGGTTAGCCCCAAACGTAATTCGCTCAAGCAGTGAGTTGCTCATAGATTAAGCTTAATCAAATTAGCAAATTGATGAGCCGCTAATCACTGTTAACAAAAATTACAGCTCAGCCAAACAAGACTTCTGTCGGCGTTATTGTGCGAAGATTTTTTTCGCACCAATCCTTACCGTTGGTCTGGCTAAAGTAAAGATTGCGGTAGTTAACCCAGCAAGCTGCGAGCCAAGCTGACTTAGTTCTGTGAGCCACGTCTTTCATCTCACGAAGCAATTTCAAATGCACATTCAATTCACGTTCACGTTCTGGCAGTGCAACCTTGTATGACTTCAAAGCTTGACCCTCAGTTCGCATGAAAGTCACGAAAAGACGCTCCACGATGAATGGCACATAGGTGGCTCCAGCATGAAGGCCTTTGTCGTCTGCAACTTTGGAGTGAATCAAATCACGCACAGCCGGAGCCATGCGCTTGTCTGCTGTTACCAAGACTCGTTTAACAAACGGGATAAATTTTTCCCAAAACTTTGGTGAAGCGACAAAGTAATTGGCAGCAGAAAAACTGGTCGAGGGCTCGATTTCTTTGAGTTCTTTGGTATCTAGGCCAGCTGCATTAAAGAACGCATTGACGAGCTCCAAGAACTGAGGATGCGAGACTTCGCCTTGCAACCACATGTTGTGATACAGGGCCTCGTTGTAGGGGTGTGGATTGCAAAAATAAACGTCGTAGCCAGGGTGATCCACAATTTGTTTGACCAGCTCTGCGCCAGACATGCCTGTTTTCTCACCAAAACGCCAAGATAGTGCTCCCCATAGACTGGCACCTTGTGTTGCAGCATTTTTTTCGAGTTGTTCAAAGACATTGAACTCCATCAACTCAGAACTGCTGCGACTGTTGTCTAGTGGATAAAACGCCGGGTCCAACAATTCTCGCTGCCACCCCTCGAAATAAATCTGAAAAACTCTAATCGGTGAATTTAAAGCTCGGGGGGGTTGCTTAGCTAAATTTGATTCAAGCTTGGCATCAACTGCAGGAGTCTCAGTCTTAGACTCAGCCACAGCCTTAGAAGGCTTTGACTTAACAGCTGAAAGTACGCCTTTCTTTGATGGTTCTAGCTGTTTTAATTCCCCCGATTGCGGCTCCACAGCTGCAGGTGTATCTACTTTTCTTACTTCAGCAGCCACAGTTGCGACAACTGGTACAGCCACGGCAGAAGTTGTAGGTAGCTCTTTTTTAGGTGTAGATTTTGAAGATCTTGTTTTTTTAGTAGCCAAGTTGATACTCCGAAGATGTCATCTATCAAGTTTAATCGTAAGTTGATAAATATTTTTATTCAAAAAATCAACAAGCGATTAGTCTGACCCGAACAAGTCCCTTGTGTAAACCTTCTCGACTACATCATCCAAGTCAGCTGTTTGACGATTCGCCACAATCAAATCAGCCTGCTTCTTAAAATCGTTAAGGTCATTTACGACAGCTGAGTTGTAGAAATGGGGTTCGTGCAGCACAGGCTCGTACACGATCACCTCAATGCCCTTGGCCTTGAGGCGCTTCATGATGCCCTGCACGCTGCTGGCGCGGAAGTTATCGCTGCCCGCCTTCATCACCAAGCGGTAAATACCCACCACCTTAGGCTTGCGCTTCATGATGTCAAACGCCACAAAGTCTTTGCGCGTGCTGTTGGCGTCCACGATGGCGCGCATCAAGTTTTGCGGAATGTCGGCGTAGTTAGCCAGCATTTGCTTGGTGTCTTTGGGGAGGCAGTAGCCACCGTAGCCAAATGAGGGGTTGTTGTAGTGGTTGCCAATGCGTGGGTCTAAGCACACCCCAACAATCACTTGGCGCGAATCCAAACCCATTGAAGACGCATAGCTGTCTAGTTCGTTGAAATACGCCACCCGCATGGCTAGGTAAGTGTTGGCAAACAGCTTGATGGCTTCAGCCTCGGTGCTGTCGGTTAGAAGCACGGGCATGTCTTTTTTAATCGCGCCTTCAATCAACAGATCGGCAAAAGCTTGGCCCTTGTCAGAACGCTCACCCACCACAATGCGGCTGGGGTGTAAGTTGTCTTGCAAGGCACGGCCCTCACGCAAAAACTCGGGAGAAAAAATAATGTTATGCGTCATGTGCTTCAAACGCATGCGCTCGGTAAACCCAACTGGAATGGTGGACTTGATCACCATCGTCGCCTGTGGGTTGATAGCCAACACATCGGCAATCACACTTTCAACTGACTTGGTGTTGAAGTAGTTGGTCTCTGCGTCGTAGTCGGTCGGTGTGGCAATGATCACAAAGCTCGCGCCCTTGTAGGCCTCTTCTTTGTTGAGCGTGGCTTTGAAGTTAAGCGGCTTGTTGCGCAGATAATCTTCCATCTCTGCGTCTTCAATGGGTAGCTCTTTGCGGTTGAGCTGGTCTACCTTGGCAGCCACCACATCGAGCGCCACCACCTCATGGTGCTGCGCCAACAAAATGCCGTTGGACAAACCTACATAACCTGTACCTGCAATTGCGATTTTCATACTGAAGTTGTTTTGAAAAATTGAAACCAAAAATAAATCATGCTTGCCAGCAGCCCGCCAGCAAACATCAAACTGCGTGCATTCGCCACCGACACCCGAGGCCTGCGGCGCACTACAAGCAAAATTCTGTGCGCACACAAGGCCGTTAGCAACAACGCTGCAAACAAATCGAGTGAATGTGCATCCATGTCACGATTATCATCGTTAGATGCATTCATCTTCCAAAGGTTTCAACCTCATCGGCTACGCCACCTCGCCCATGGGTCTGGGCGAAGACTTGCGGTCGTTCGCGGCCATGCTTGACCACCTAGAAATTCCGTTTTCCGTGATCGACATCCCCACCGATGTACAAGGCCAAGTCAGCGTGCAATGGCAACACATGACCACGCACGACTACGACACCAGTGTGTTCTTTATGTCGGCCATGGAGTGCCAAAACCTCGCCCGCGTTCACCCTCAGCTCTTTAGCCAACCCAAACGCAAAATTGGCTACTTCTTGTGGGAACTGCCCGACTTCCCTAGCCAACACACCGCCGCGCTCAAACTGGTAGACCACATCTGGTGCCCCACCCGCTTTGTGCAGCAGGCCTTCTTTGCCAAATCACGCCAGCTCACGCTGTCGCTGCCCTTGCCTGTGGTGCAGCATGCGCCCACGGGCCGCAACTTTCGCAAAGAGCTCAAAGTACCGGCCAAGGCCTTTGTGTCGCTCTACATGTTTGACCTGCACTCCACCCTCACCCGCAAAAACCCACATGCGGTGCTGCGCGTGTTCTTGGAGTTTGCAAACAGCCACCCCGAAGCCTATCTGTTCTTAAAAATCAGCCGCTGGCAAAACATGGGCACCAAAGCCTTGGGCTGGATACCTAAGCACCCGCGTATCAAACTCATCAAAGACACCCTCAGCCCAGGCGAGCTGACCGACCTTTACAACAGCGCCAACTGCTACCTGTCGCTGCACCGCAGCGAAGGCTTTGGTCGCACGCTGGTAGAAGCCCTGCAAAACGGCCTGCATGTGGTCAGCACCGATTTCTCGGGCCCGCAAGACTACCTCACCCCGCAAAACGCCCTGCTTGTTAACTGGCAGCGTGCCGACGTGGGCCCCAAAGACTACCCCCACTTGACTGAGCCCAGCTGGTGGGCCGACCCCGACGAACGAAGCGCCGTTCAACAGCTTGAACAGGCCTACGAGCGCGCAAAAAAAGGGCCCAATACTCAGGGCCAAAACGACGGTGCACAGTTCATGCACGAAGCCTTGGCCTCTAAATACAGGCCCATTTTGAAAACGTACTTACGTTAATTTATCGCTGGCTCACCAAATGGCCACTCACAAACTTGTGCAACAAACTTGCTGCAAAAGTTTGGTACGGAATACCTTCTTCCAGCGCTCGTGCTTGCAAACTTTTTAAATCGCGGCTCGAGATGCGAATGTTTAAGCGTTGGTCTTTTTTAAACGTGGCGTCTGCAGCTGCGCGGTGCGCTTTGATTTGCTTATTCACATCAGCCACTGGCTTTAGAGTACCGGCCTCTAAGTTCTGCAAAATTTCCAACTCTTCTTCATCGTACTTCGGTTCAGCTTTTGTTTTGCTTTTCATCACTCGCTCCTGTACTGCTTGGTTGCCTTGCGGCTTGGGATGATCGTTTTTAGAAAAATCTCTGTGTCTGTTTCCAAATATGGCACTGCATACACATAGTCATCAACCTGCACCATCGAAATTCTCTGCCCCGGGTACTTCTCTTGATTCGGATGCTCCAGCACATCCAACTCATTTCCAGAACCAATTTCAAACACGATTTGTTCAAAAGAAATACCGCGTTCTTTTATCAGCAACTGATTCTTATCTGAATTCCAGTTGTAAATCTTGGCGCTGTTCATGTGTGCATTTTATGCACACAAATAAAAAAGCGCAACACCGAAATGTCGCGCTTTGCAAAAAGTAAATGCCGCTTAAACCGCTGGCTGCCCTTGCTCTGCTGGAGCTGCACCTTCAGCAGCAGCTGCTTGCTTGCGCTCATCCAAGATCTTTTTAGCCACTGCCAGCACCAGTTGCGACTTGGGGCCTTGGTCTAAAAACTCTTTCGATGCCAAAAAGTCCACCAGCAGCGCTGCGGACGCTACGCCCACGCGGGGGTCAACCACTTCCATCGACTCGGGCACGCGGCCTAAGAAGATTTTGTAGGCGGCAATCACGTCTTCGCGTGTGGCCTTCATCGTGTCCATCTGACCCAACACCTCGGGCTCAGCGGCTGGCGCGGCATCAGACGCCGGTAAAGCTGGCGCAGCCTCTGCGGCCACAGCAACAACAGGCGCAACAGCAACAGCCGCTGGTGCTTCTGGTTCAGCCTGAACAACGGCCCGAGCCACAGCCACAGGCGCTGCATCTGCCACAGGTTCCGCAGCTACTGCAAAAACCGGCTCAGCCACCACAGGTGCAGGCGCTGGCTCAGGGGCCGGTGCAACTGGTGCAACAGCCTCCGGCGCAGCCTGCCCTTTAGCAGCCGCCTCTGCAGCCGCTTGCGCAGCCAAGGCCTCGTCAAACGTCATCGGTGCGGGCTTGGCCACTGGCGTGGGTACTTTGGCCTCTACATCCTCGATGACAGGCTTTTTCTTCAAACCAAAAAAATTAAACACCATCTGCATCCTCGGTTGACAGCTCTAACACCTGAAACGCCAGCTTACGCTTATCGGTCGATGCTTTGTCGTGCTTGGCGGGTACAAAACCTTGGCTGGTTTCTACCGTCCACATCATGCAGCCGCTTTGCATGATTTCGGGTATTTCAAAGCGCAGCACAAAGTCGTCTGGCACATCCAGCACGCTGCGTTGCACTTTGCCGCTGGGCGTTAGCACCTTCAGGCGCAGCTTGCCTGGCTCTGGCCACGGCGCATTGCAGCGCACCAGCACGGCTGCAGTGGGCTTGCCTTGCCAGCGGTACTTGATGGTCAGTTGCTTGTTGGCCCATGCATCGGGCTGCACGGTAGCAAACAGCTCGGGCGTGGCTAGGCGCAGGCGCCAGTCAACCTTCAGGCGCTCTATCAGCCCTTTCAGCACTTCTGGCTTTAGGTAGGCGCTGGCCTCTTTCAAAAACGCTTCCAGCTGCTTAACCAGCGGCAGCGCATCTGGCCCCAGCGGGTAGCTGGCGCACATTTCGTCCACATGCGTCCAAAACCAATGCTCGGGCACTGTGCCTAGCTCTTTGGCCACCACACGCATGCCGTCTAGCGCCACTTGGCGGCGCAGGCGCTGCGTCATGCAGGCTGCATGCAAGCGCGAAAACGCCTGCACGCGACGCACCATGCCTATTTGGCGTGGGTAGCGCTTGAAAAAACGAACAAACAAATCAAAGTCAAACGCGGTTTTGATGCTGGCATCTAGCTCGCCCACTTGGGTCAGCGCCTCGCGGCGCATGAACACCGTGGGCTGGCAAATAAAGCTGCCATCGGCAAACACATCCAGCGGAGTAGACGGCGGCTTGGTGGGGTAATTGGCCAACACCTCGCCCGCCACATTGATGTGTTGGCCTTGGCCGTACACCATTTGGTGCTTAGGGTGCTTTTCAAAATGCGCCATAGCACGGGCCACGGCCCCTTGGGTGTACATGTCGTCTGAGTTAAGCCAACCCACCACATCACCATGCGCTTGGGCTATGGCGTGGTTCAGCGCTTCGGCGGCTCCGCCGTCTTGCTGGCTAGACCAGCGCAAGCGCTCGCCATACTCCGCCTGTAGCTGCATCAGCAGCTCTAGCGACCCGTCGGTAGACATGCCATCAGCCACGATCAGCTCAACGTGCGGGTAGTCTTGTTCTAAAACACTACGAACTGCAGTCTCTAAAAACTGCACTTGGTTGAGCGATGGCATCACCACCGACACCAAGGGCGCTGCAGATGTTTTGTTACTCATGGCAATCAAGCTCTTCCGTACAAATCTTCAAACCGAACAATGTCGTCCTCACCCAGGTAAGAGCCAGACTGCACCTCTATCAAATGCAACGGCACTTTGCCAGGGTTTTCTAGCGAATGCGTCACACCCACAGGGATGTATACCGACTCGTTTTCTGTGACTAGTTTTACCTCGTCCCCTAATCGAACCGATGCCGTACCCGACACCACCACCCAATGCTCGGCGCGATGATGGTGCATTTGCAACGACAGCTTGGCCCCGGGCTTGACGGTGATGCGTTTGACTTGAAAGCGCCCACCACTGTCCACACTGTCGTAGCTGCCCCATGGCCTAAACACCTCGCGGTGCAGGTCTACCTCGGGGCGCTTTTGAGCCTTCAGGCGGTCTACCACCTTCTTCACATCTTGGGCTTTGTCTTTGTGGGCCACCAGCACGGCATCGGTGGTTTCGACCACCACCAAGTCGTCCACACCGATCAGAGCCACTAGGCGGCTGTCGGCATGCACATAGCTGTTGGTTGCGCCTTCTAGCAGCACGTCACCTCGGGTGGCGTTGCCTTGGGCGTCTTGCGGCAGCACCTGCCACACGGCAGACCATGCGCCCACATCGTTCCAGCCTGCATCAAGCGGCACGACCACGGCTTTGCTGGTTTTCTCCATCACGGCGTAGTCCACGCTGTCGGATGGGCTGCTGGCAAATGCTTCTTTGTCCAAGCGCACAAACTCTAGGTCTTTTTGTGCCTTGGTCCATGCGGCTTGGCAGGCTTGAAGCATGGCGGGGTTGGCCTTGCCAAGCTCTTCTAAAAACACCGAAGCCTTGAACATGAACATGCCACTGTTCCAGGTGTAGCTACCGTCTTTAAGGTAGGCCTGTGCGGTGGCAAGGTCGGGCTTTTCTACAAACTGCTGCACGGGCACGGCGGCATTGGCGTCTAGCGCTTGACTGGCTTTGACATAGCCATAGCCTGTTTCGGCATGCGTGGGCACGATACCAAACGTCACCAACGCCCCACCTTCTGCCGCCTTTAGGCCTACGCGCACGGCGTGGTGAAAAGCAGGCACATTGGCAAACACATGGTCTGATGGCAACACCAGCAGCACGGGGTCAGCCCCGTTGGCTTGGGCGGCCAGTGCAGCGGCTGCAATGGCGGGCGCGGTGTTGCGTGCCATGGGCTCTAGCACGATGCTGTGCGGCTCTACACCCGCTTCGCGGCATTGCTCGCCCACCAAAAAGCGGTGGTCGTTGTTGGCCACCACGATGGGCCGCATGGCATCGGCCGTGATGCCCTGCAAACGCTTCAGCGTGAGCTGAAACAACGAAGCATCTTCGGTTACACCCAAAAACTGTTTGGGGCGCATTGCGCGTGACAGAGGCCACAAGCGTGAGCCAGTGCCGCCAGACAAAATCACAGGTACTAATTGCGTCATGCGTAGTTCTTTAAAAAGTCTTGGTACGCAAGCTGTATGCCATCGGCCAAAGCCACTTTGGCACGCCAGCCTTGGGCGGCGGCGGCTGACACATCTAGCAGCTTGCGCGGTGTGCCGTCGGGCTTGGTGCTGTCAAACACAATGCGCCCTTCAAAGCCCACCACTTTCATCACTTGCTCAGCCAGTTCTCGGATGGTCACATCCACACCCGTGCCAATGTTGAGCAAAGGGCCGTGATAGCCCGCTGTCATCAGCTGCACGCAGGCGTCGGCTAGGTCGTCTACATACAAAAACTCGCGCATGGGCTTACCGCTGCCCCACACCACGTATTCGGCATCGCCGCGCAGCTTGGCTTCGTGGGCTTTGCGTATCAGCGCGGGCAACACATGGCTGTTTTGCAAGTCGTAGTTGTCACCTGGGCCATACAGGTTGGTCGGCATCACGCTGGTGTAGCGTGTGCCGTATTGGGCGTTAAAGCTCTCGCACAGCTTGATGCCCGCAATCTTGGCCAAGGCATAAGGCTCGTTGGTTTGCTCTAGCGGGCCTGTGAGCAAATATTCTTCTTTAATGGGCTGCGGGCAGTCACGCGGGTAAATGCAGCTAGAGCCCAAAAACATCAAGTCGTTAATGCCTGCAGCATGCGCGCCCTGAATTAGGTTGGCCTCCATCATCAGGTTTTGGTAGATGAAGTCGGCACGGTAGGTGTTGTTGGCATGAATGCCGCCCACCTTGGCCGCTGCGATAAACAAATAGTCGGGCCTTTCGGCTTTGAGAAAAGCCTCTACCTCGGTTTGTTGCGTCAGGTCTAGCTCGGCGTGTGTGCGGGTGATGATGTGCTGATAACCATCCGCCTTTAAGCGCCGCACGATGGCCGAACCCACCATACCACGATGGCCAGCTACGTAAATTTTGGCGTCAAACGTCATGCAAAATACCTGTAATTAGCAATTGGATGCAGATTTAAAATCCATGAATAGATTAAATTCATTTGAAAAGTCTTTCATCGAAAAATCAGGCGAATCGATAAAGCCTTTTGATTGAACATGCTTCGCATAATTAAAATACTCCTCAGTTGATATATCTCGACCTAAGAATATTAGTCTGCCATCTGAAAAATTCAAACCCAACTTATTTCTAATAGAATTATTAATCAACCGGTAGCGATTACCATTAATCGAATTAGCTAGCATCGGCTTTAATTTATCAGATATGTTTAATTGCCTTAAAATTTCTTGACAAATATATAAAAAGAAAACTGGCATTGGATGCCAATGATCTGAAAAAGTACGCTCATTTTTATAAATTGATTCAAACAAAGGAGCTATTTTTATCGAAGAATATTGATCAATCTCTCGAAATTTGTTCAACTCGGAGAAAAAATTAGCATCGATTAAATCATCATCTACTTGATAATTCATGTAATCAGAAAAAGAAAGATCGAGCCCAAATTCATCTACTGGAAACCAGAACCAGTTGTTTTTTCTATGATTTTGCGATGTAACAGGCCAAAAACCATCAAATCGCCAAAACTCAGTAGAAATATGCAATGCATTTTTTTTTAAATTTTCGGATATAAATGAATTTTTAAAATAATCAATATTTTTTACATTTTGAGAAATCACCAAATCTGCATTACTAAGCAATGAAAGGTAATTCTCAGGTGGCTGGGTGTAAGTTGAAACAATAGAGAAATCATATTCATCAATAAAAATTTGAGATTGCGACAAATGTCTTTGCAACTCGCTTACAAAACAATTAGCAATTAATAAGCAACTTTTTTTCATAAAAAATTAGCGCTCAACCCCAACGGCCACCTTGTAGCCATGTTGCTTGAGCAATGCGTGTTGCTTGGCTTTGCTAAGGTCGTGCGCCACCATCTCTTGCACCATCTCGTCTAGGGTGATTTCTGGTACCCAGCCTAGGTTGGCTTTGGCTTTGCTGGGGTCGCCCAGCAAGGTTTCGACCTCGGTGGGGCGGAAATAGCGTGGGTCAATCTTGACCACCACTTGGCCCACCTTCAGTGCGGGGGCGTTGTCGCCGGTGATGCTGGCCACCTTGGCCACTTCGTTCACGCCCTCGCCTTCAAAGGCCAAGGTCACGCCCAGTTGATGAGCGGTTTTGCTGATGAACTCGCGCACAGAGTACTGAACGCCTGTGGCAATGACGTAGTCTTGCGGTTTGTCTTGTTGCAGCATCATCCACTGCATGCGCACGTAGTCTTTGGCATGGCCCCAGTCGCGCAGGGCATCCATATTGCCCATGTACAGGCAGTCTTCCAAGCCTTGGGCAATATTGGCCATGCCACGGGTGATTTTGCGGGTGACGAAGGTTTCGCCACGGCGTGGGCTTTCGTGGTTAAACAAAATACCGTTGCAGGCGTAAATGCCATATGCCTCGCGGTAGTTGACCGTAATCCAATACGCATACATCTTGGCCACGGCATACGGGCTGCGTGGGTAGAAAGGCGTGGTTTCTCTTTGCGGTATTTCTTGCACTAAACCGTATAGCTCGGATGTGGAGGCTTGGTAGAAACGGGTTTTCTTTTCTAGCCCCAGCATGCGAACGGCCTCTAGCAGGCGCAGTGTGCCCATGCCGTCTACATCGGCTGTGTATTCGGGTGACTCGAAAGACACAGCCACATGGCTTTGGGCGCCTAGGTTGTAGATTTCGTCTGGCTGCACCTCTTGAATGATGCGCGTGAGGTTGCTGGTGTCTGACAAATCACCATAGTGCAAATGCAAGTTTTTGTTGTTTGCATGCGGATCTTGGTAGATATGGTCAATACGGTCTGTATTGAACAGCGATGCACGGCGTTTGATGCCGTGAACTTCATACCCCCTCTCTAAAAGAAATTCTGCAAGGTATGATCCATCTTGACCGGTAATACCTGTGATGAGCGCAATTTTGTGTTTTGTTGACATTGAGAAGTTACTTTCTTAAAAATTAAGTTAATTACTGAAATTAAAATACAATTTTCGAACTAAGAAAAGTCATTAAAAACAATTATTCAAACCCTTAAAAATTCGATATAAATAAAAAATTTAAAAACCAATATTCGCATTAATAAACACATCCACAAACATACTGATAAAAATATCAATTAACTTAATATTAGAATTTAGCAGGCAACCAATTAAAATTGGCATCATAACCAAAACAGTTTTTGGCAATATTTACAGCATAAACACTAAATGTACTAGGCGGCCCATATATCTCATTCATTAACATCATTCTCACAAAATCAATATAATAATCCTCGCAACTAACAAATGCACCTAATTGTTTAATTTTAGAATGAAACTCGTTGTTGATTTCATTCGTAAAAATGAAAACAGCACAATCTCTGTCGACATTTTTCTTGACCATTGCAATCCAGAATTCATCATCATAAAAATATTTACCACCTTGCCACTCAATATAATCGCCTCGCCTTATGTGTAAGCCAATTTTTCTCTTACCAAAACTTAATGAATTTATAAATTGAGCTTGCGTGTTTAATAGATCAATTTTCGGAGCTATATTTGAATAACAAACTTCTGAAAATTGGGGTAAATAAGTTAAATTATAAGGCTCATGAAATATCGTCAATTCATTATCATTGATTAATTTCATAACTTCATAATCGTTAATATCGACCCTCCCAGAAATATAAAGGAAATTAAACTTTTCAGAAAAAGTAATGATATTATCCCAGCTATAAGGCTGTAGATTATTTTCAATCTCATAATCATGTTCAACAAGCCTTGAAATATGACTAATATCCTTGGCGCTCAACTGCCTATTAGTTAGAGCACGATAAATATCATCAGCATTATTTTTTTGCATCCAATAAGATGTTTCTTCCAAATAATTGCCAAAGTTCTCTATACCCCACGGAAAACAGCAAGATTGATTAGAAGAGTCAAGAAAATTTTGAACTTTTGACATCCACACTAGTGAATTACCAAGTCTTGAATGATCAGTGGGACGTTGCGAAAAAATGATCATAATTAAAAGTGAAGTGATTAGATAATTGAAATTGATATAAAATTTTTTGCACGCGTAGCTTATTACGCCAATAATTTTAATGTACTTTTGGAAGATTAACTAGCTTGTGCAATATTATATGGCCGCATAAAAACAATTTAATTTAGTAATTTTACAATACCAATTATTTACTTAAAACAGAATAATTTTATCTGCAAAGCTGACCAACTCAGTCCGTAAGAAACCTTTCTGATATTATTAATTATAAAATTTCTATCATGATTTTTTATTATAAAAAACACCTTATCAATTGCCTCAAAAAGACTCTCAACTGATTTGTTATCATACAAGCAACCAGTAATCCCATCATCAATGTAGGCAGGAATTGTACCTAACGCAGGTGCGAGCACTAATGCATCATTTGAAACGGCGTGAAACAGAGATCCTGAAGTAGATATATCTTTATAAGACAAAAAAACAAATAACGAATTTTGAACAAGCAAATTATATTGTTCATCATTAAGTCTAATAGGTGAGATTCTGACATTTCTTTTATAGAAGAAACTCTTATCTTTTTCACTCAACTCAGGATGAAACTGCCCTGCCATAACTATAGGCAAATCATTATTTTTTTTTGAAATTTCATTGATAAAAAGTTTTATGATCTCCATATCCTTATACTTTCGAATTTGGCCTGGGACTACAATATATGAGTCTCTGACATCCAAACCAAAATTTAATAATAGATTATTTATATTTTGTGCGCCCGAAGTCGATGAATATGGGCCATGCTCGGCGATAACGAGGCTTCCCCATGGCAAAGTACCATAAAATGCCAACATCTGAGATGACACAATCGAATGATGCACATGTACTTTTGCACAAACCTGAAATAGAAATAAGGTTAAATCTTTTTCCAAATCTATATTAGTAGACTCATGCGATCCTATGTTATGAACAGTAAATATGACTTTCTTTCCTGCACTGATCAAATTCTTTATATGTGTCTTTAGTTTTTCTACTATCAAGACAACCTCTTCATGAGGTCTTCTCATGATATCGTTTAGCCACTGGATATGTAATATATCAAACTTCTTAAAGTTTAACTCTAAAGACAAATACGCATCCAATTTTTCAAATGTCTGAAACCCTACAGCCTCAATTGACTGATACATCATTTGCTGATACGGATTACCAGATGTGTAATCAGGGTAAAATACCACCTTAGGCTTTGGCCCCTTAAATTCAGAATGCTGAATTTGATTCTCATTAAATTTTCGATAAGCTGAAAATCTTTCATACTCATATTTAATTAAATCATTTGATAGCTGATTTGAATGTAATCGAAATTCTTTGACTCTGAAGTCAACCCAAGTTGGTGGAACTAAGCGAGACAACTTTACAAACAACTCATAATCGCCAGCTAACTTTAGAATTGGATTCAGCCCCCCCGCTTTCTTGAATAGATCATAGCCAATAGCGACTGATTCAGCTCTCAGCCAAGCCCCCCCCCGAAAATTAAAATCCCCAGATGACAATCTTTCTAAGTCAATCTTGGAATGTGGCGTATCGGTTATTACTTCTCCGGTTTCATTTATATCCAAGGCTCTACCGATAAACCATTTATTTCTTACCTCATCTGGTTGATTAGAAATATTGAGCACAAAATCATTGGCTAATTTATCATCTGAATTCAGCCAAAAAACAAGATCGTAATCAAAATTGGCCCCATGCTGAGATCCATCACCTATTGCAACGCCCTGATTAATCGCGTCATACATTCCAGAATCAGCCGATCTTTCGACAACAAAATTTATTTTCTTTGCAGAAATTATCTCTATATATCGTGTTAGAAAACTTCTGATCACACCAATCGTGTTATCACTTGAACCACCGTCTTTTACAACATGTGTAATCTGGGAAAAATCTAAAGACTGATCAAGAACACTTTTTAAACATTCGCAAATATACTTCTCAGAGTTAAATGTAGGCGTAACGATTAATATTCTCATACCAACCTCAACTGTCTTCCAGCAAATGCAGCATGAGGTTCTTTAAAGATCTTCGAGCTATTAATAATCTCTACATTTTCGCCTTGTAACCTTGGGGTGAAAGTGCTAAGCATTGAATAAAGATCCTCAATCATTGACACACGGAAGTTTTCATCATGCATAATTTTATAAATTAATGTCTCTTTAAAGACAAAAACTCTTTCAGCGCTTTCGAGCGAGTAGACAGCATCCATAACTACCCCAGATGTTTTGTTTTTATAGTGACTGACGTCATTTGGAATAATAAAATAATCAAACTTAGACAGAAAATCAAACCATTCATCGCTACTTATACGATCCCTCAAGATTATTAATCTCGGATTCTCCACGGAGAAATCTTCTATCCATTTTACATCTGACACTACTTGCGGATAATCTTTGGGAAATCTAATCTCATTTATGTGACAGTAAAAATTAACATTTTTCGGAGCGCTATTAATTAGTTTTGAAATATTATTTTTTATCCAAGAAAGTCCCTTTCCTGGTCTAGGATCACCCGCATGTAACAATGCATTAACACCATCGACTAAACGCGACTTAGGTTTACTAGTCTTCACTGCAAGAGAATTATTGCTCAGCATCACATGAGGATGAATATCAATTTCTATTTGATGGTTGTTTTTCTTGACAAACATCTGTGCATACGTCGATCTAAATTGTGCATTGGATGTTGCAATACTCAAAAACTTTCCATGCTCTTTTAATTTATTTGATATTTTCTCAATTGCTTGAACATATAAATAATCAAGCAAGTTGTTATCTTTTTCATTAGGATTTACTGACTCATAACCGAAAGGCAGAAACATTAACTCCAAATAAACGCCATCAATTTTATTGAATATCTCACCGATGATAAAACTTAACCCCATCAACAGTGGCAGTGTACATGTGTGAATGTAAACCACGCCTGCCTTATTAACTTTATCTATCCCCAATGAAATATCGCGTGCGAATCTAATCGCCTGCTGGTTAATTTTTGAGATATCAGAATATTTAAAATCATAGACTGAATATGAAAAACATGGATATGTCTCATACGACATATCGGCACTGACCTTTAACTTCTCATTTGCCAACACAAATATTTCTGCTCGATCTTTAAAACAATCAAACATATCAGAATTTATTTGATGATGATGAGAACCCGAATCTTTCAAACCAGGGTCTAACACGATCAACACTTTATCTTTTTTAAGATCAAAAATACTAGTTTCTTTTTCACTATTTATAAAACCAGTTACCAAGAGTTTTATATCATGAATAAAATTCTCACGGCCGTATTTTTTATACAGCTCGGCTCCTGCGGCCTTCATTTCATGCAATAGCTTCTCATTGTTGGCTAGTGACGGAAGCATTTTTATGCATTCATCTACGCCAGATTGTGTTTCCGTAAAGAAAAGTGCGGCATTCTGCCACTCCGAAAAATTTCCGGGTAAGCATATGTTGTCTTTAAAGATTACAGGTATGGACCCATAAGCAAAACTCTCCCACAGTCTTATAGAGTTTGGGCCAGAACCTGATGGACAAAGAGAAAATATTGATCGATTCAACAAGGCTCTATATTCAATTTCGCGAGACTCCAAGTCTTTCACTATCTGTACGTCAATATTTTTTCCATCAATTTGAGACTTATAAACGTGAGCGTTATAGTGCCACTCTTTCCTCTCAACAATTACTCGTTTAACTGAATCATCAACACTATCAAATATTCTACGTCTAACATCAGTTTGATAGTACTTGGGGTCGTAAGCACCAACAAAACTATACAAAATATCACGCTTGAGATTGACATCAAAATCATCTCCAGGAATGATTACTGGATAAAGAGGGAACGCGTGAATTTTTACGGTCGGATCAGTTGTATCACTGAATTTGGCATGCGCCCAGAAGATATCAGTCACTCCAACTTCTTTGAATATATTTAAATATCTATAGCAATATATGTGCTGGCATACGGTTATAACAGTATTTGATCTAGATGTTCTGTTTTTTATCGATCGATACTCTTCAAGCAAAACGTCAGGCACTTCCTTTCCTGTTTGCAGAAAATCAATTAATGTTGCCCAAGGAAATGCAATGTATTCAAAATCTTGATGTTCTTTTGTTATTGCAATATTTTTTATATTTTCATAAGCATGCAACTCAGTTATAGCTGGCGACTGCCAATAATTTTTATTGGTAATTTCTACAAGATTAAGCATCAAGCCTCCCAAACGCATGCGTCATCTTCTTTGCAATGTAATTTGCATTAAAAATATCAGTATCAATACTAATTCGATCAAATATATTAGTGCAAATCTTTAGTTTGCTTGACGCATCGTTAATATTTACCTCCGCCCAAGCTGCTGCATCAGATACATCTATCCATTGATATGCAGTTCTGTCTAAATCAATTAATTTAAATTCAACAGGATGGGCCAATTCATTCTGCATAAAGTCAACATTACCCGAGTAATTGGTAGCCACGACAGGCTTACCCAGCAGCATAGCCTCAGCCAAAGTACGCCCAAACCCCTCTGCCCTGTGCAACGATACATAGGCATCGCAAGCGTTGATCAGGCCCAGCACTTCGGGGCGGTCTAGGGTTTCAGTAATCAGCTGTATGCGCTTGTCGGTTTGGCATTCTTTTAAGAATGCCTGCCATTCAGGGTTGTTTGGCTTGGTGTTCATGGTTTTCAGCACCAAGCCCACGGTGTTGTCGGTGGGTTTAAAGGCCTGTTTAAAGGCCTGCACGGCCGCCATGGGGTTTTTGCGGGCCACGGATGAGTTGAAGTCAAAGATGTACAAAAACAAGAACTTCTTCTCGGGCAGGCCATAGTGCTTGCGTGGGTAGGGCTTCATACGCTCTACGCTCACGGCCAATGGCACTAGCTTGACGGGCTTGTCTGTAGCCTGCTTGTACATTTCTTCTAAGAAGGTGCTGCTGGCCCACACCTCGTCTACCAGCTCAAAGGCATAGGGCTTCCATGCTTTGGGGAATACAGCCAGCTCCCACGGCCACCAGCCAATGTTGCGATAGCCTTCAAACACGGCTGCGCCTTTTTGCATAAATACGCGGCTGACGGTGTCAAACGCGGGCAGGCAAAACAGGTTTGTGTTGTAGGGGGGCAGCTCTGTGCCTTCGCTGACCTTGCCCTTGAGGTGCAGATCGGCTTGGCGGGCGTCGCCCGCATCCACATTCACCACATGGTAGGCAATGCCTGCGGCTTCGCAGCATTCCACGGCCATGCGCAGGTCTTCGCCAATGCCTAGCTCGCCATAGGCGAAGCCATAGATGTTCAGGCCAAAGGGTTTGTCAGCCGTGGTGCTTGGGGCTGCGGCTTGCTGTTTGGTATTTGGGGCCAGCCACGGCAGCTTAGCTGCGGTGGTTTTTTGGGTGGCCAGTGCGGCTGCGCCTTCGGGGCTTTGCACCCATGCTTTCCAGCGACCTGCCACCAAGGGGGCGATGCCCAGTGTGCCCACCACATTAAAGAACCAGCCCAAAAAGGCCAGCCTGCCCTGAGCGGTGTAGAGGCTGCGGGCTTGTTGGGTTTTGTCGTCCATCAAGCGCCACAGCAGGTACATCAGTAGCGTGGCGGCAGGCACTGAATTGGCAGCTGAAGCGTCGTCTTCACCCGCTTTGGCCAAAGTGTCGGGCACAGGCTGGTCTAGGGCGGCCACTAGGCTGCGGGGGACGTGCTGGGCCAGTTGGTGATCGGCCAGGCCGCGCACCACCACCCATGCAAAGAACAGCTCGTTTTGCAGCTTGCCGTCTTTGGCAAACTCTTTCACTGCGTCGGGGCGGTATTTGGCCAGCAGGCTGGCTAGCTTGGGCACATCTAGCTGCACTCCTGCAATGGTGGCTGTGCCTGCACTGGCAAACAAGGCGTTGCGCTGATCGGCATCTAGGCTGTCGGCCCAGCCCGGAAACTCTTGTCTGCCCTTGATGAGCCACCACTCAGCAAAGCCTGGGTCGTCTTTGCTAGCAAAGGTGTCGCGTAGGTCTTTGCGTAGCAGCCAAGCAAACTGCTTAGCTAGGTCTACGGTCAGCCGCGATCCAGTAAACATGGGCTTATTTCTTTTGAATCAAAAAGCTGTTGGACAGCATCTTGTCTTCGTCGCCCACCATGCCGTCTTCGCGTATTTCTAGGCAGCGGCAGTTGGCAGCCTCGATGATTTTGAACACATCGTGCTGCGGCAAAAAGTGCATTTCCAGAGTGCTGGGGGGCGTGCTGTGCAGGTAGCGCTCGGCCTCAAACATATAGCCGTTGCGGTAGGTGGGCAGCTGAATGTAGGCCACACCGCCCGAGCGCAAATGGCCCAGCAAGGTGCTGAGCATCCACGCCATCACAGGCGGTGGGTTGTGCTGCAGGGTGATGACCGAAAAGATGGCATCGACCTGCGGCAGCTGCTGCATTTGCTGCACGGTGTGCCAGTGCACCAGCTCGACGTTGCAAATGTTTTTGGCTTGCAGGTGTTGCTGGGCCAGGTCGATGTGCGGCTTAGAGATATCGCACGCAATGACCTTGCTAAATGCACCCGCCAAGTAGCCCGTGACGCGGCCTACGCCGCAGCCTACTTCTAGGCAAGTGTTGAGGTCTGCAGGGCTGACGCCACTGCGGCGCACGGCAGACAAAAACACTTGGCAGCTGTGGTTGCCCGATGTGTAGAACTGCTCGCGGTGCGCCTCAAACTCAGCTTGGTAATACTGCGGCTGGGTAACGACCGACCAAAAAGGCTCTGTCGTGCCTAAATGGTCCCACTCTTTGTGGATGCGCTCAAACATTTGGTCCAAAGCCTCGGCAGAGACTTCGGTTTCTACCGGAATTTTGGGCAGTGTGTAGGGGTGGCGATGGCGCACAGACTGTGGCAGCTTGAGCAGCTCGCCCATGCGCTGCTGAAACTCTGGCGACTTTAAAAACACATCGCGCAATGCATGACTGCTTTGCGTGTTTTGGCACAGGCTGTTGACCACGTCGTCATTCTCGGGGTCACGCCCCAGCATGAGGCGATAGGCTAGGACGGCTTCTTCTTTTGTAATCACGCTTTAGCTTTTCGCGGTGTTTTGGCGGCTGATTTAGCTGCTACTGGTTGGGCTGCTGTTTTAGCCGCGGCTGGCTTGGCAGCAGGCTTGGCCGCTTTTTTGGCTACAGGCTTGGCCGTGATGCTGATGACCTTGCCTGCTTTAGCACCCGTGCTGGTGAGCTTGGCCGGTGCTGGCAGCTTGGCTTGCTCTGCGGGCGCTGGTAAGGCTTTAGTAGCTTTGGTTTTACCTGTTGCCTCAATTTGAGCAGTCTCAGGGGCCGGCAGCTTGGCAGCGGCTTTGTTGACCTCTAGCACTTTGACTGCATCAGTCGCAAAGTCGATCCACGTAGCCCACGGGCGGTGAATGGCTGCCTTTTGTTTTTCTAAACGCTTCAGGGCGTCGGGCATGGCGTAGATGAGGCGCAAGAGCAAGGCTTTGTCTGCATCGGCCAGTTTGGCCCAGACGGCCACGTCCAACACGTTTTTATCCAGCGCAAAGCGCAGCTCTAGCTTGGCCCCGCTGTCATCTTGGCTTTCGGCATACCAGCTATCAAAGGGCTTGGTTTTGCCGTCAATGAGCGGAATTTCAAACTTAGGGTAATGAGAGAAGCCATCGTGCTGCACCAAGGCTGCGCCCAAGCGGATTTCAAACTTCTTCCACTGCGCAGCACCGAGGCTGAGGCCACGGAACTCTAGCCACAGGTGTTCGTAGTCGGGGTTGATCAGCTCGCGCTTTAGGCGCACTTCGTCGTAGCGCAGCAAGGCTGGCAGCTGCTTGAGCTGGGCCAAGAGGGTTTGAATGGACGGACGCCAAAAGCTCAGGTCAAACTGAGCGGGGAACTCAAAGCCCTTCCACTGCCCTGCTTCGAGCTGGTCCAAGATGCTGACAGCAGCTGTGAGCTGTTTGAACTCGGTCGTACCTAGGCCCAAGAAAGTAGCAACTTGGTCTTTGTTAGTGCCCAGTAGTTTGGGCACAAAGGCGTGTGGCTGGCCGTCTTTGACCAAGCCAATGCCGGGGTGGCCGTCATGCAGCACGGTGACAAAGCTGAACTCGCTCAGCGCCACGCCTGCTTGGGCAAAGTCTTTGACTTGCCAAGTGATGGATGGCACGTCTGACACGCCATCGACATCGATGATTTCAATCGCGCCAAAGTCTAGGTAGCTTGGCAGGCGTTTTTCTAAACGCTCCCAACGAGTTTTGTAGGCAAGGTAGAGTTTTTCGAACTCGCCTTTTTGTTCGTAGTACTCGACCAGTTCTTCTTGCGCTTGCATGAGCTGCAAGAGCAACAGCTCGTTTTCTTGCGCGCTGTCTTGGTACTTGGCTTCGGTTTGTTGGGCCAGTTTGGCTTGCTTGTCGCGCTCGGCTTTGAGGGCGGTTAGCTCTTTGGATTGAGTCTCAATTTTTACTTTGGCTTCAGCAAAGGCTGTGTTGGCCAAATCTCGTTCTTGTTTGAACTTTACTGAGAATTCTTTTGCTGTGGTTAGCTCTTTGTTTCTTGCCTCGAAGTCTTGGCTCTTTGTTTCAAGCTGAGCCTTTGTAGCGGAAAGAATTGCATCACTGTTTTGCTTAGCTTTGGCAGCGGCGGCTTGGGCGTATGAAAGCTCTTTGGTTTTGGCCTCCAGCTGAGCTTTTGCATCGGCTAATGCTTTGTTGGCTGTGACCAGTGCGGCTTGGGCGGCAGCTAGCTCTTTGGTTTTGGCGTCTAACTGAGCCTTTGCATCGGCCAATGCTTTGTTGGCGGCGGCCAGTGCAGCGTCGCCGTCTTGCTTGGCTTTTGCCGCGGCAGCTTGAGCTGCAGAAAGTTCTTTGGTTTTATTGTCTAGCTGTGCTTGGACTGACTCTTGCGCTTGGCTGCTGCTCTGGCCGTGTGCAGCGGCTTGGGCTTTGGCGTCGGCCAATGCTTTATTGGCTGCGGCTAGTTCATTGGCTTTGGCTTCTAGCTGCGCTTTAGCATCGACCTGCGCTTGCTTAGCTGTGGCCTCTATCTTTTGCTGCGAGGCTTGGGATGCTGAAAGCTGTTTTTCTAGCTCGGCAACCTTATGCTGAAGGTTTGCAATTTGAAGGTCAATCTTCTTCTGTTCAGCTTTACCAATGATCTTCAAAACAAAACCCTATCAACGCGCAAAGAGAAACTTGTCAGCCACCACCAATGTGTCACCCGATTCAGGGCTGACTTGATGTAACAAACTGAGGATGCTTTCAACTTGTGTGGTTAAGAAAGTGACGTAATCGCTTTTCACCTGAAACACGGTTTGCGTGGCGTTCAAGATGTCTACAGCGCTGCGCACACCGCCTTCGTAGCTTTTCTTGTTGGCCTCTAGGCTGAGTTCGGCAGCGGCAATGGCGTCTTTTTGAATCTTGAGGGCTTCAAGGCCTGTCTCAATTTGCTCACGCAGTTTTTCTACTTCAACACGAGTCTTTTCCTCGCTATCACGAGTTGCCTCTTTTGCCTTAAGGTAACTTGCCTCAACACCTTGGCGGGCATAAAAACTGCCAACTTGCAACGGGACGTTAACCAACACACCGGTGTAGCTAATGTCTTGACCAGTAGATCGACTGCGACTGTGCGTTGTGGATAAAACAGGCAGCATTGAGCCTGTAGCACGCTGTACCTCAAGCTCGGCAACGCGCTCTGTAAAGCGCGCAGCTAAAAGTGCAGGATTGTTCTGTAACGCTTGATCGAGGTACTGATCGACTGGCAAGAGTTTGATGTCTCGGTCTTTCGAGTCCAAAACAAACTCTTTGACGTTGGGACGTTCACCCGTGATTGCGGCGTATTGCTTAGCAGCGACATCCAACGCAGTTTTAAAGGTGAGTTGCTGAGACTTGGCTTGAGCCGACTTAACTTCAATATCGCGCAAATCAGTGACTGTGCCCTGCCCTAATTCGAGCTTTTTCTTGGCAGCCAGTGTCTGCTGATCAAGTGCAGCCATCTTGGCTGCGTTGAGCTTAAGGTTTTCATTGGCCAAGATAATGGCGTTGGAAGCCTTGAGCAACCTCATAGCCAAGTCTTGTTGCTTGACCAAGAAGGTGGCCTCTGCAAAGCCTTGACGGGGTTCAGCCATACGGAACGTTGCAAAGTTTCCTAGATCAATGATGGGCTGGCTGATTGTCAGGGTCTGGCGTGTAGACGTGTCAGTTTGCAAGCGTTGGTTGCTTAAGCTGCCTTGAGGCAAATAGGCCACACGAGCTTGAGTTGCACTGGCTTGATTTGCTTGGCGCTCAGCTATTGCTGTTTGAAAAGTTGGGTCATAGGTCTTGGCTTTTTGATAGTCGGTCATAAGGTCAACCGCATTCGCGGGACCCGCCCACGCTACCGCCGCAAGCGCGCCAAGGGCGGCTTGTTTAAAGAGTTTTTTCAACATGTGTGAAGGCTTTCTTGTTAATCAAACTGAGCTCTAATCTATCAGAATTTGATGATTAAATCGTGTTTTTGACAGATTTGATTAGAAAAATGTCAAGAACGAATTGATAGATAGTTTTGGATTTGTGATTACCCAAAACATTTGAATATGGAGGCGTCATGGCAAACGCCATAAGGCTTAGTAATCTTTGAAAGCGCGAGCGGTCTTGTCACGCAGTGGCTTGAGCAGATAACTCATGAAGGAACGCTCGCCGGCCTTAATGACAACGTCTACAGGCATACCAGGCTGCACCTTTAGCCCACCTAAGAGCTCCAACCCCTCTTTGGTCGTCTCAACCTGTCCGAGGTAGAACTCACCGTCTTTCTCATTGCCGCCTGGTTCTTTGTCCGCCCCCACCACCGTCACGATGCCAGGAATCACAGGGGTTGTGGCCTGGTTAAAGGCAGTAAAACGCATGTCGGTAGGCATACCGACACGTACCTTGTCGATGATGGTCGCAGGGATCTTGGCTTGGACGATGAGGGTCTCGTCTTTGGGGACTACCTCCATCAAGACCTGTCCTGCCGTAATCACACCACCCTCGGTAAACACCTTGAGACCAACAATGCTTCCCCCCACAGGGGCTCTCACCTCAGTCAAGTCTCGATCAAACTTGGCAGAGTCCAGACGAGACGACATCGCATCGCGGTTCTTTTGAATGTCTTGCAACTGGTTGTCAACGTCTTTAAGCAAGGCGCTACGAAGCTGACTGATTTGCAAACGAGCGCGTGCGATTTCAGCTTGCGTGGTGGCTATGTTGCTGTCGTTATCACTTTTCATGCGCTCAGCCAAGTTGGCTTGAGAGCTAGGCACGAAGCCGTCCTTGGCAAGCGAGCGAGTGTTGGCCATCTCTTCTGTCAAGGTTCTCTGCTGGACTTTTCGAGAGTTGAGTGTGGAGCTAAGACCACTGATTTGCTCGTTCAGGCTTGCAACTTGGCTGTTGTACTCCGCACGACGTGAGTTAAAGAGCTGCACCTGCAGCTTTTTGGCTTCTTCAACACGGGTGTCCTCGGGCTTGAAGTGCTTATCAAACTCGTCAGACCATGTGATGGTGTTGACGTTGTCACGTTCGGCCTTGAGGCGAGACTCACTTGCTAGTAGGTTGATGTACTGCAACTCAACGCCAGTCATTTCAGCCTCGCTCTTGAGCGGGTTGATACGAAGCAGAACCTGGCCCTCCTCAACCTGGGCACCCTCTTTAACCATAATCTCTTGCACCACACCGCCTGTGGGGTGCTGAACTGATTTACGGTTACCAAGAACTGATACGGTGCCCTGCGCAGTAACACCCGCATCGATAGGAGCAAAAAATGCCCAAAGTAAAAATACAGCAAAGAATCCCAAGAACCACTTGGCTGCTCCTCGTCGAATGTCTGACTCTTCAACCTCAACTGGCTTCAAACCATTGCGATTTCCACGGTCTTGAATTGTTTCTGGCTTATAGGGGTTCCAAGTATCGACCCATGCACTGAGTCGAGCATCAATCTCTTTGGCTTTTGCAATAGCTCTGCTGCTAAGAGAGGGCTGGATGGCCAAGGGTTGGCCATGTTCGTCAAGAACGAGCTCTGGTGTGAGGCGCGATCTGACAGCTTCGCCAACCACTTTGAGCTTGGCGACAACTTCATTTAGCTTGGTCATGCCGCGTCCTCAGTACGACCAACGACAGCCGCTGCTGCAACCGGTGGAGGCGTCTCAGGGGGAGAGTCCGCATCCGATGCGTTGTACTCGTCAGATGCACCATACGCTGCGATGGGCACGACTTGGAGCTTACGCACTGCCTCAAGCATATCTTTAGCTGTACCAAAGGCCACCTGACGACCTGATTTGAGCACCAGCATCATGTCAACAATACTAACAAGGCGGGGCCGATGAGTAGTGATGATGACGGTGCCGCCGTTATCTTTGAGGGCCTGCACAGCAGTTATCAATGCGTTCTCCCCAACCTCGTCGAGGTTAGAGTTTGGTTCGTCCATAACAACGTACTTTGGCATTCCGTAGATTGCACGTGCAATCGCAATGCGTTGACGCTGACCACCAGACAGAGCAAAGCCAGTCTCACCCAATGGCGTGTCATACCCTTTAGGAAAGGTGAGGATGCTGTCGTGCATGCCAATGAGCTTGGCGGCTTGCACTACTTTAGCAGGATCCACCTCACCTAAACGTGCAATGTTTTCCGCCACAGTACCATCGAAAAACTCAATCTCTTGTGGCACGTAGCCGACAAGCGGGCCGACTTCGTCGTGACTCCACTCTGAAATTTCGACGCCATCCAAACGCACGCTACCCTGAGCGGGCTTCCACACACCTAAGAGCATTTTGACGAGGGATGATTTACCAGCTGCGCTTGGCCCCACGACTGCCAAGACTTGGCCAGGGGTGAGTGCGAAACTGATCTCAGCCAGTACTGCCTTATCATGACCAGGAGGAACAGCAGCAGCAGTTTTAACTTCAAGCCGGCCTTGAGGTGCAGGCAGCTGCATGCTCTTGCCACGTTGTTGGTCTTCAGCCAATAGTTCATTCAAGCGCTCGTAAGCTTGACGGGCTGCAATGATGTCTTTCCAACTACCGATAAGTTTTTGAATTGGCGCAACGGATTTACTTATGAGCATGGAGGCAACCATGATCATGCCCCCGGTGATAAGTCCCTCCATGGCCAAAAATGTACCTAAACACATTTGCAAAGAAGGCATAGCTTTTTGCAAGAAACCAGACATGCCACCCATCAGGCCGGTAGCTTCGCTAGCATGAACTTGGTTACTTAAAAAGTGGCGGTGTTGGTCATACCAACGGTTACGTACAGCTCCCAACATCCCCAAGGCAAGCGTGGACTCGGCATGACGCAAGCTATTAGCGGCAACGCGTGAAGCCTCAGTGTTGGCATCAGCCGCCTCTTTGAGGATTGGACTCGTGACTTTGACAGTGAAATAAGAGACTGCAAGCATCAAAGCCGATGATGCAGCAGCAAAAATGGCTAGATAGGGGTGAAACAAGGCACCTATGAAGATGAATATGACTGCAAATGGCGCATCCATCAGAGCAATTGCAGGCGTGCCAGTGAAGAACTGTCGCAAAGCCAATAAATCAGACAACAACTGATGCACGTTCACATTTTTACGGCCCACATAACGGCGGAATGATGCATCGAACACGTCTGCGGCCAAGTCCCAATCGATACGCAATGACAAACGAACCATTAAACGTGTACGGATCCACTCAAGGGCAGACCAAAACACATAAAAAGCAATCACGATAAAAGTCAATGAGACGAGCGTGACACCACTTTTGCTAGACAAAACACGGTCCATAGTGTTCATCATGTACAGCAGTGGTGTGATGCTGAGCAAGTCGATGACGAAAGTCAAAGCAAACGCAAACCAGAACGCGTTGCGGCATTGCATCAGGATTTTGCGCACAGGCGCCTGTGCCGCAGCAATACCGGTTTTTTGAGGACTTAGAGCGTCAAGCATGCCCTATCTTACTTGACTACTTTGGTAGTCAGGTGATGTGGGTCAAAGATAGCCAGCAAATCAGTGTCAGACTCACCCAATGGTCTGACTTCTGTCAACTGCAGTGACTGAGCGGTAATGTTGTAAACAGTGTCGACCTTATCTGAGCCCAGCACGTCGAGTTCGGTAAAGCCCAACTTGCTGAGCTGACCAATCAATTCGTGAACGCCTTCAGCTCCCAGAGTGCTGAAAGATGTCTGATCGAGTACCAGGCCTGCCTCTTGAGATGGTGCAAACAAGGTCGTGTGATCGGCCTTATCCAAACCGAAGGAGCTGAACAAATCACCCAAGTCGGCAACGGTGTGAAGGTCTTCAGGTTGGATACCCAACTGAACATATAGCTTATCTTGGTGAGTCTCTGACACGACTGAATCAACACCCAAATCAGCCATAGCCTTAAGGCTGGTGTTAAGAACACGCGACGAAGCCTCGATAGCAATGTTTGAATCTGGCAATGCGTGCAGCATGCCTGACTCGTACAGGGCGGAAGACAAATCATCACTGACAGTAACGTGAGCGTTACTCTCGATAGTCACATTACCCAAACCTGAGTCATGCAGAGTTTGGATGAGGTCACCCCACGTAGAAGTAACAGTAAGGTTACTACCACTCAACAAGTCGACGCCATGATGAACAAAGCTATTGACTGAAGTCCAATTTTGATCTTGGTCAACCTTAAGCGTAAGATCTAACCCACTGTCTAACTTGCCAAACAAGTTAGCAAGGCCAACCTCATCATTTGACAAGTCACTGCTGAATACAGCTAAGTGATCAACCCCTGCTTCCACCAATGACTTAGAAATTTCAGAAATTTCATTAAATTGTGCTTGGTGCACATTTAACGTGACATCAAATGCACTGCTAAAGGTTGGGATGTGTGAGTCACCTAGATAAATAGACTCTGTACCAAAATCAATGTTTACATGCTCGCTACCAGAAACATGAACATCTCTCACTCCCAACTTTGTTAGATCTTTCAAACTATTGTTGAGATGCGTACCGGCTACTGTCGAATCC
>NZ_NESD01000002.1 GCF_003063545.1 Limnohabitans sp. Jir61
CTAAAACGTGGAACTTGGCCTAGGCCGAGTGGTAAATACGGTGGTAACCTGCACCTGTTACTCGGATGGAAATGAAAAAAGCCGTTGATTGACAACGGCTTTTTAGAGGTTGCTGGCGGAAACGGAGGGATTCGAACCCTCGATGAGGCTCTACACCCCATACTCCCTTAGCAGGGGAGCACCTTCGGCCACTCGGTCACGTTTCCAGCAGGTGCGTATTATGCCCTAACTTAGGCTGCTGGCTGATCCAAATCGAAAGCTTTATGCAACGCGCGCACAGCGAGTTCCATGTATTTCTCATCGATCACCACAGATGTCTTGATCTCTGACGTCGAGATCATTTGGATGTTGATGCCCTCTTCGCTCAGTGAGCGGAACATCTTGCTAGCCACACCAACGTGGCTGCGCATGCCGATACCCACGATCGAGACTTTGCAAATCTTGGTATCGCCTTGCACATCGGTTGCGCACAAGGCTGGCAACACTTTGTCTTTCAACAAGTCGGTTGTGCGAGCGTAGTCGTTGCGGTGCACGGTGAAACTAAAGTCGGTTTTGCCATCCTTGCTGATGTTTTGGATGATCATGTCTACTTCAATGTTGGCTTCAGCCACAGCACCCAAGATTTGGTAAGCGATACCTGGCTTGTCTGGCACGCCGACCACAGAGATTTTGGCTTCGTCACGGTTGAATGCGATGCCCGATACGATTGCTTGTTCCATTTTTTCGTCTTCCTCAAAGGTGATCAACGTGCCTGATTTGGCTTCTTCGTTGATGTCAATGTCCCACGAGGTGAAGCTGGACAACACGCGCAGCGGCACCTTGTATTTACCTGCAAACTCAACTGAGCGAATTTGCAAAACTTTGCTACCCAAAGATGCCATCTCCAGCATCTCTTCGAAACACAGCGTTTCTAAGCGACGGGCTTCAGGCACCACACGTGGGTCTGTGGTGTACACACCATCCACGTCGGTATAAATCAAACACTCTTTGGCTTTGAGGGCTGCTGCCACGGCAACAGCCGAGGTGTCAGAGCCGCCACGCCCTAAGGTGGTGATGTTGTCGTGTTCGTCTTTGCCTTGGAAGCCCGTGATGATGACCACTTTGCCAGCATCCAAATCGGCGCGCACACGCTTGTCGTCAATCGACTCAATCCGGGCCTTTGTGTAGGCATTGTTGGTGCGAATCGGCACTTGCCAGCCAGCGTAGCTAACTGAGGGCTGACCTTCGGCTTGCAAAGCAATAGCCAACAACGCAGAAGACGCCTGCTCGCCCGTTGAGGCCAGCATGTCGAGTTCGCGGTTGTAGGCCGAGTCGGCTTTGGAAGGAGCCAATTCTTTGGCGAGGCCTAGCAAACGGTTGGTCTCGCCGCTCATAGCGGAGGGAACCACCACCATTTGGTGACCCGCACGGGCCCACTTGGCCACGCGCTTGGCGACGTTGCGAATGCGCTCTGTCGAGCCCATCGACGTGCCGCCGTATTTATGAACAATCAATGCCATATTTCTTTAAAACTGTTGTGTTATGGGCAAAAAACCTACAGATTGTAGCAACGCAACACCACCCCATCTCGACGCACAAAGCCACGCCCCACCTTGATGTCGATGTGGTGGCCGCGTGTGGTGCAAGCTTTCACCTGCACCAGCAATGCCTGTAGTTGTGCAGCGCTGGCTTGTGAGTGTTCTAGCGCCAGCCAATGGCGCAAAACGTTCGATTGCCGAGCCTCACTGAGTTGCTGCAAAGCTTTGATGGCAGGTGGATTGCCCACGATTTGCAAATCTTGTTCAGCCACCTCTTGAAGCAGGGTTTGAGCTTGAGCAGCATGTGAAGCACTTCGCGCAAAGGTTTGCCTAAAAGATGGGAACGCCTGCTCAATCACAGGTAGCAACTCAGCACGGATACGGTTACGTGTGAAGCGCGTATCTGTGTTGGTGGGATCCTCCACCCAGACTTGCCCTGCAGAGCTAAGGGCCTCACGCAAGGCTGCACCAGGCACATCCAACCAAGGGCGGTGATAAGTCACGCCATGACGCTCAGCCACTGCTGGCATGCAAGCCAGACCAGGCAAGCCGGCACCACGTGAAAGCGCCAGCAGCAAGGTCTCCACTTGGTCATCAGCATGCTGAGCCAAGGCCATGTCTTTGATTTGTCCACCCCAGTTGTTTTGTAACGCCTCACCCAGAGCTCGGTAACGGGCTTGACGAGCAGCATCTTCTGGGCTTTCACCAACTGCGTGAGCTGCATTAACCCGTTGCACCACCAGTGGCACTTTCATGCGTTCACACAGCGCCACGCAATGTGCTTCAAAACCATCGGCAGCCGCTTGCAAGCCGTGATGCACGTGCACAGCATGCGCCCTGCCCGGCCAGCGTGTGGCACAGGCAACAAGTAAGGCTGTGGAATCGGCCCCGCCGCTGAGCGCAACGGCGAATGGACCTAAGTGCTGGAGCGCGTCCAGCGAGGGGAAATTAGCGTTCAGCTTTGGTGTCGGTGAAGCGGCCATAGCTTTGCAGACGCTCGTAACGCTTATCGAGCAACTCTTTGACCTTCATGTCCGTCACTTGGCGCCACGCGTCATTCAAACCGCGCTTGAGTTGAGCCGACATTTGCTTAGGGTCGCGGTGTGCGCCACCCACGGGCTCGTTCACAATTTTGTCGACCAAACCCAATGCTTTCAGGCGATGAGCAGTGATGCCCAATTGCTCGGCAGCGTCTTCGGCACGGTCAGAGGTTTTCCACAAAATCGAGGCACAGCCTTCAGGGCTGATGACAGAGTAAACCGAGTATTGCAACATCAACACTTGGTCAGCCACGCTGATGGCCAATGCGCCGCCCGAGCCACCTTCACCAATGATGGTGGTGATGATCGGCACTTCGAGTTGCGCCATTTCAAAAATATTGCGACCAATTGCTTCAGATTGGCTACGCTCTTCCGCGTCAATGCCTGGGTAAGCTCCTGGAGTGTCCACAAAGGTGAACACAGGCAACTTGAACTTCTCAGCCGTCTTCATCAAACGCAAAGCTTTGCGATAGCCCTCGGGCTTGCTCATACCGAAGTTGCGCAAGGCGCGCTCTTTGGTATCGCGGCCCTTTTGCTGGCCCAAGACCATGCAAGCGTTGCCGTTGAAGCGGGCCAAACCACCCACGATGCTCATGTCATCCGCGAAGTGGCGGTCACCATGCATTTCTACGAAATCGGTAAAGATGTCGTTGATGTAGTCCAGCGTGTAGGGACGCTCGGCATGACGGGCGATCTTGGTGATTTGCCAAGGTGTGAGGTCGCTATAAATGTCCTTGGTCAGCTGCATGCTTTTCTTGCTGAGCTGGTCAATTTCGTCCGAAATGTCCACCGCAGACTCGCTTTGCACATAGCGCAGCTCGTCGATCTTGCCTTCTAGTTCAGCAATCGGTTGTTCAAAGTCGAGGAAAGTTCGTTTAGCCAAAATTCATTACTCCTTGGGCGCTCAATAAGAAACAGGCACCGGATCTAGCGATCGCCAAATATACCAAGTCGCCACACTGCAGTATGGCGCCCACGCTGCAGCCACCTCACGGGCTTCGCTGCGGCTGACCGCCTCGCCCGAAAAGTAGTTGCGGCTAATCCCGTTGATCAAGCCCACATCGTCAAGCGGCAACACATTGGGCCGCATGAGGTGGAACATCAAAAACATCTCAGCCGTCCAGCGGCCAATGCCGCGAATGGCTACCAACTCGTCGATGATGGCGTCATCCGTCATCTCGGACCATTTCTTCACATGCAAAGCGCCATTGTCAAAGTGCAGCGCCAAGTCGACGATGTATTCGACCTTGCGGGCCGACAAACCTGCTGCACGCATGTCGTCCACCTTGAGCTTGAGCACATTGGCGGGCGTGATTTTGCGAGGCAACAACGCAAATCGGTCCCATACGGTTTGAGCCGCTTTGACCGACACCTGCTGGCCCACAATGCTTCGTGCCAGCGTGACAAACGCGTCGCCGCGGGACTGAAGCGAGGCCTCACCAAACTGAGGAATGAGGCGCTTCATCACCCGATCTTTTTTCATCAGATGTTTGCAAGCCTCCGACCAATACTCAGGCGTGGCGATGATGACTTTTTCGGTGGTGGCCATATTTAGCCACGCTCCCATGTCGTGCCCGTGGGCGAATCTTTGAGCACTATGCCTTCGGCTGCCAAGGCTTGGCGAATACGGTCGGCCTCAGCAAAATTCTTGGCGGCTTTGGCAGCGGCACGTGCAGCAATCTGCGCTTGAATGGCATCTTCGTCCACACCAGCGCCAGCTTGGGCAAAAGCCTTTGGGTCGTCTTGCAACAAGCCCAACACACCGCCCAAGGCTTTAAGTAAGCTCGCCGTTTGTGCCGACTGCGTGCGGTTAACCTCACTGGCAAGTTCAAACAACACAGCCACAGCTTCAGGCGTGCCAAAGTCTTCGTCCATCGCGGCTTTGAAGCGCGCGGCATGGGGCTCAGTCCAATTGATCGTCACCTCATCAGGCGTCACAGTGCCCAGCGCGGTGTAGAGGCGCTTCAAAGCGCCACGGGCATCATTCAGATGCACATCGCTGTAATTGAGCTGGCTGCGGTAGTGGCTGCGCACCACGAAGAAACGCACTGTCTCGGCATCAAACTCTTTGAGCACATCACGGATGGTGAAGAAGTTACCCAAACTCTTGGACATTTTTTCGTTGTCCACGTTGATGAAGCCGTTGTGCATCCAGACGCTGGCCATCTTTTGACCGTTCGCGCCTTCGCTTTGGGCAATTTCGTTCTCGTGGTGAGGGAACTGCAAGTCAGCGCCACCGCCATGAATGTCAAAGCTTTGGCCCAACATCTCGCAGCTCATGGCCGAGCACTCGATGTGCCAGCCGGGACGGCCTGCGCCAAAGGGGCTGGCCCATTTCACCTCTTCTGGCTCGCTCTCTTTGGCTGATTTCCAAAGCACAAAGTCCAATGGATCTTGCTTACCGTCATCAACAGCCACACGCTCACCAGCTTGCAACTCGTCCAACGATTTACCCGATAACTTGCCGTAGCCTGGAAACTTGCGCACGGCGTAATTCACATCGCCATTGCTGGCTTGATAAGCCAAGCCTTTGTCCTGCAATGTGCCAATCATCGACAACATTTGCGGCACATAGTCCATCGCACGGGGCTCGTGCGTGGGGCGCTCGATGCCCAAAGCATCAGCATCTTGGTGCAATGCATCAATCATGCGATCAGTCAAGCCGCGCACGGTTTCACCGTTTTCCAGCGAACGCTTGATGATCTTGTCGTCAATGTCGGTGATGTTGCGTACATAGGTCACGCGGAAGCCGCTGGCTTTGAGCCAACGTTGCACCACATCAAACGCTACCATCGAGCGAGCATGGCCCAAATGGCACAGGTCGTACACGGTCATGCCGCACACGTACATGCGCACATGGCCAGGTTCTAACGGCGAAAAGTTCTCCAGCGCACGCGTGAGCGTGTTGTGAATGCGAAGCGTCATGAGTGAATCGAGAGAAGACCGCAATGATGGGTCGGTAATGAGGCGAAAGCCAAAGAGTCGTCCAGACCCTCTGTTTTACAATGCTTCAAGTATACAAAGCACATGACAAACCCTGCACCACTCACTTTCGCCAGGTCTTGGGCCCTGCCCCAAACACGCCAAGCCTTCGCACTGACTCAATGTGGATGGGCGGCCGCCTTGTCACTGGGCTTGGCTTTTGGCGTAACGATTGGTGCTGCAAACGCCCAAAACATCTCAGATTTAGACTGGCAACCAGGGCAAACTTACACCCCCACCATCATCAGCACACCGCACAACGATGTGCGAAAAATGTTGCGCCAAGCCAAATATTCACAGGCACTTTTACTGGTGAACAAAGCGTTGGCAAACAACCCTCGTGATCCACAAATGAGATTTTGGCAAGGTTTCATCTTTGAACAGTTGGGCCAGCCTGACATGGCGTTTCAAACCTATTTGGCATTGACGCAAGAGTACCCTGAGCTGGCTGAACCTCACAATAACCTTGGGGTGCTCTATGCAGCCAAGGGCGATTACCCAAGTGCCAAAGCTTCCCTAGAAGCCGCTTTACGTGCCAACCCAAACTACGCGACTGCCCATGAAAACATGGGTGACTTGCTAGTGAACATGGCACGCCTCGCCTACGAGCGATCATTGGTCATCACCCCCAAACAATCTGGGCCGACACAAAAAATTGAGCGGCTCAAACCCGTCCTAGAAATCACCCAAGGCAAACCATGACATTTACATCGATGACCCGCCGTGCGCTTTACAAAGCAAGTTTTTGCGCACTCGCCTTTGCGGCTTTTACCCAAACCGCTATAGCCCAAGACGCGCCTCGCGTGAAGTTTGTCACCAACGCCGGTGAGTTCGTGGTTGAGGTCTACCCAGACAAAGCGCCCAAGACTGTCGACAACTTCTTGCAATACGTGCGCGACAAACACTACGACGGCACGATATTTCATCGCGTGATTGGTAACTTCATGGTGCAAGGTGGTGGTTACGACCAACGCTACATCGAACGCCGCACACGCCCACCCGTTGAACACGAAGGCCGCGAAGCCTTGGCCAAAGGCGGTCCGCGCAATACAGTGGGCACCATTGCCATGGCGCGCACCAATGTTCCCAACTCAGCCACGTCACAGTTTTTCATCAACGTGATGGACAACGGCTTCCTTGATCCCACCCCACAACAACCCGGCTACACCGTGTTTGGCAAAGTTGTGTCGGGCATGGAGACCATCAACAAAATTAAAACTGTGCAAACGGGTTTTGGTGGTCCGTTCCCATCGGACGTCCCACGCACACCCATCATCATTCAATCGGCGAATGTGCTCTAAGCATTCGCAACATCTCAATTCAATTAAGGAAAAACATCATGAGCAACCCACAAGTCGAACTGCACATCTTGGATCTCGGCGTCATCACCATCGAGTTGGATGCTGAAAAAGCCCCCAAATGCACCGAGAATTTTCTTCACTACGTGAACAAAGGTCACTACGACAAAACCATTTTTCACCGCGTGATCCCAGGCTTCATGGTTCAAGGTGGCGGCTTTGAGCCAGGCATGACACAAAAAGAATGTGACGAGCCAATCGAAAACGAAGCCAACAACGGCCTCAAAAACAACCACTACACACTGGCCATGGCCCGTACGTCCGATCCGCACTCGGCCACAGCCCAGTTCTTCATCAACGTGGCTGACAACGAATTTTTGAACCACAAAGCTCCGAGCATGCAAGGCTGGGGCTATGCCGTGTTCGGCAAAGTAGTCAGCGGTAATGACGTGGTCGACAAAATCGCCGCCGTCAAAACAGGCCGTAAAGGCTTCCATGACGACGTGCCAAAAGAAGACGTGGTCATCGAAAAAGCTGTTGCCCTGTAAGCCACTGCTACTTTGCTCCCAATTGCCTGAAGTTAATCGGCCCACTACCCTGCGCTGACTTCAGGCCACTTACCCATGTCAACGCCCCCTCTGCTGCCCCAGCCTGTGCCCAGCGTGCAAGCGCCGCAAAGCTGGCAACGTGTTGATTTCATCTCCGACCTGCATCTAGACGCTCACGAGCCCGCTACGTTTGATGCATGGGCTCAGCACATGGCGCACACACCAGCAGACGCGCTGTTCATCTTGGGCGATTTGTTTGAAGTGTGGGTGGGCGACGATACCCAAGACACGTTTGCTCTGCAATGCAGAACTGTGCTCAAAGCCACAGCGCAGCGCATCCCCCTGTACTTCATGTGCGGCAATCGCGACTTTTTGGTCGGCGCTGACCTACTCAACAGCACAGGCATAAAGGCCCTGAGCGACCCCACGGTGCTCGACCTTGGACCCACTAACGGTGCAACCCCAACGCGCATCCTGCTCAGCCACGGCGACGCCTTGTGTTTAGACGACCACGACTACCTGGCGTTTCGAGCCCAAGTGCGCCAACCTGAGTGGCAAGCCGCCTTCTTATCAAAACCCTTGGCCGAGCGTCAAGCTTATGCACGTAGTGTGCGTAACCAAAGTGAGGCTCTCAAACGTAGCCACACAGATTACGCTGATGTCGATACTCAAGCGGCCATTGCGTGGCTCAAGACCTCGGATGCACATGTACTACTGCACGGACACACCCACAAACCTGCAACTCATGACTTAGGCAACGACTTGAGTCGCTGGGTATTGAGTGATTGGCATGCGGACAGCCAACCACCGCGCTTGGAAGTCCTGAGCTGGCTTCGCCAAAAAGCACAAAGCCCCACGAAGGGGCTTTGTAGATTGCCACTAAGTGTTGATTAACGCTTGAGCAACACCTTAAGAGCAGCCTGCAAACGACGTGCAGCGCCTTCGTCGTAAACACCACCCAAAACCTGAGCAGCATCTGCAGCCCATGTCATTTGCGGCGATGGGTCATTGCGACGCGTGAGCATTTGCAACTGCAAGGCGCGGCGTGCATCCATGTGCGCAGCGGGTGTGGGTAAGTCAGCAGCTACTTCCAAACGCAACAAAGGCGTCACGGCCTCACCTTGCGGCTGAGCCGACAAAGCCTGTGACCACTGAGTGCGTTGCGCAGGGCTGAGCTTGCTACCAATGGCTTGCGCGGCTGGCAGCTGAGCTGCATCGCGCTTTTCCCAAGCGTGCATGAGTTGGGTCAAAACTTCGCCATGTGCTTGTGCAGCCAAGCGACGCAGCGCGTCTTGGGCTGATTCCAAAGCAAAGCGTTGGGCACGGAAAGCGGCATCACCCAATCGTGGACCGCGCGGCGCAAAGCCTTCACGACCACCGTCACGTCCGCCATCGCGGCCAGGTTTGCCGTCACGGCCAAATGCTGGCTTATCGCCAAACTTGCCGCCGGGCTTGCCATCGCGACCACGGCCTGCGGGCGCAGCTTCGGTGCGTTTCTGTCCAGGGCGGTCATCACCGCGCACTGCAACCACAGGGCGGGGTGCAGCTTTGGGTTTGACGGGGGCAACCTCGGCTACGGGCTCTGCGGCTTCGGCAGAGTTGTCAGCTGATTGCTCTGCGTTTGCTTCAACACTTGCTTCGTCCGAGCTGTGGGCTGCATCGCTTGATGCAGCTTCGGCTGATGCGTCAGTCGTCATTTCTGAAGCGGGTTCAGCAGCGTCGCTGGCGGCGACCGTTTCAACTGAAGCTTCAGTGGAGGCAACGGGCGCAGGGGCTGCCACTGGCGCCACAACTTCACCGCGTGCGATTTGCTCCAACAACTGCATGGCAGCGCGAATGGCAGATGCATCGCCTTTGGCGGTCGCTGAGTCCAAAGCCTTGGCAGCATCCAGCACGGCTTTGTCGTGAGGTGTCAGCGCAGCTTGGGATTGTTCGCGCACCGATGACTTGCGAGCAAACGCTTCGTCAATCGGTTGACGGAAAGCATCCCATAGTTTTTGTTCTTGCTTACGGTCCAGCACCACAGCATGGGCTTCTTCTTGCCAGCGTTGTTGCAGGGCTTTGACAGCATCCACACGCAAGGTGGGCGCAGCGCCCAAGGCTTGCGCTTCGGCAATCAAGGCATGGCGACGCGCCAGGCTGGCCTTTTGCATCACTTCCAACGGTTCGTGGGCTGCATGAATTGCTGCCTTCCAAACAGGCTGCAATTCAGCAAACATTTTCTCGCTCAGGTGGCCGCTTTCGCGCCAGCGTTGGGCGAACTGGTGCAACTGGCGGGCCACACCCTTCCAGTCGGGGCCGTTGGCATGCTCAACCGTCCATGCTTTGACTTCTTCAATCAATGCCAAGCGCTGGGCTTTGTGGGCTGTGGTTTGAGCGCGGGCTTCCTTGAGCCATGCGTCGACCACTTCGTGGGCACGGTTACAAGCACTGTCAAAGCGCTTCCACAACGCAGGGTTGGGTGCAGCTTCTTTGTCGATTTTTTTCCATTGCTCACGCAAGTTGCGCAAAGTCTCTTGCATCTTGCGGCCGCCAACGGCTGGCACGCGGGCCACGTCGTCGGCTTTGGCTGCTGCTGTTTTTTGAGCTGGGGCAGCTTCTGAGGCGCTCTCTTGGACAGCAACTTCAGCAACGGCTTCAGGCACGTCAGCCGCAACTGGCGTGACGACTTCGGCTGCCGCTGTTTCAGGTGCAGTAACTTCAATCACAGCAGGCGCATCAACAACTGCTGCCTGTGTGGCTTCAACAGCCACTTGTTCGACCACAGCAGCGTCTTGAGCAGGCGCCGCTTCTTCAGCTTTAGGCACTATGGCCTTAGCAGGCTTGGCCACGGGTGCAGGCTTGAACAAAGCCTCGGCTTGCATGGCCAGTTCTAAACGCTTTTGGTCCACCACAGCTTTGTCAGCGGTGGGTTTGACCTTGCGAGTCGCGTCCACTCCAGCGGCGGCTGGTTTGGCGGCTTTGACAGGCGCAGCAGCTTGGGGCAACACTTCACCACGAGCCACACGAATTTGGTCAGACCAAGCAGGCACAGCAGGCAAAGGTGCGGCTGCATCTGCCGCAGCGGCCTCGGTCAAGGTCAAGGCCTCGCCAAAAGCAGTCCACACGGCTTGCACTTGTTGGGTGCTGGTTTGTAAAGCGGGTGCAAATTTGGCATCCACGCTGGACCATTGGGCGTCAGCTGCCAAGGCTTGGGCTTGGGCGACCCAACGGTCGAGGTCCACTTGCAGCGCATCGCGTTGAGCCAAGGCGTCTTGCCAAGGCTTGGTCGACAGCACTTCAATTCGCTGAGCCAGCAGCACAGCGGCTTCGCGCTGCACTTGAGTTTGGTGTTGGAGGTCTTCAATGGCCTTTACGCGCTCGGCCAAGGCGGTTTTCAGACCGGCCAAGGGCTCGCGTGACAAAGGCGCACCAGCTTTGGCGGCATCGCGCTGCCAGCCCATGGCATCGCTCAAATTGATGTGCGGCGCATCGCGCAGGGCTTCGCCCTTGGAGGCCCACTCCACAATCAGAGCGTCTTGGTCTTTGCTGCGGCGCAGCTCGTCCAACTTTTCGCGCAACACTTTGGCAGCGCCCTTATCGCGGTGGCTCATTTCGTCAAAAACGGCTTGCACTTGCTCCAAAGTTGGGTGGTTAGCAAGCCAGTCGCGCAGTCGCGCAGTGCGGTCTGCGGAGGTCGAAACAGTAAAAGCCCCACCAGTCAATTTGTCTAAGGCGGCGAGGTCGAGGGGTTTGTTAGAAGAATCAGTCACAAGTAGGGCTCACAGTAAATTAGGGGTGATTGTCGCCGAGGCTTTAAAATTTCAGCTACTTCCTATTTAATAAATTTATGTCTATTCCCCTCATCGCCCGATTACAGCTAGGTCTACGTACCTTTGCAGCTGACGTGGCGCAAGGCTTTTTTGCTATTTCCCACAACGGCTTGGCCGTGGTGGGATTAACTATCTTCTTCTTTGTTGTGGCGCTGACCGTGCGCCCCGATCTGCGCGTGGTGACCGAAGCCAAGGTAATCAGCTGGCTGCAAGAGCGCCAATACGACGAACTGGGCATTGCCACCGATGCAGACGCCGTTGACCGCGCCACCGCCACCGACCCCCGCGACCTGCCCAAGCAACAAGCCAACCTTGCCTATTGGTTGAGCAAAAAATACCGCGTGGCGCCCGAGCCTTTGAGCGCTTTGGTGTCCGAAGCCTACGACGTGGGCCCAGCCAACCAAATCGAACCCACCCTCATCTTGGCCGTGATGGCTGTTGAGTCGGGTTTTAACCCCTTTGCCCAAAGCAATGTGGGCGCCCAAGGACTGATGCAAGTGATGACCAAGGTCCACGAACAGAAGTACCAAGGCTTTGGCGGCGCCTTAGCGGCATTTGACCCCGTGGCCAACGTGCGCGTAGGCGTTAACGTGCTCAAAGAGTGCATTTCTCGCGCTGGCAGCCTAGAAGGCGGCCTCAAACTCTATGTGGGCGCAGGCAACATGAAGGACGACCAGGGCTACGCCGGCAAGGTCATGGCCGAAAACGCGCGCCTTCAACAAGTTGCCAAGGGTTTGAAAGTTCCAATTACCCCACCGCCCTCCACCGCCGCCGAGGCTGCTACAGCCCGCTTGGAGAGCTTGTGGGAGAAAGCCCAGCGCTTGACGCCTTTCGGCAAGGATGACGGCGAATAAAGGGCTTCCTGAAGCGCGGTAAACTCTATCTCGCGCGCAACTGGCGATAGGCGTATCTGGCTTGCCCGATACCGCTGACGTGGATGTATGACCACTGGGAAGCGCGCAGCCTCTGTTCACAGAGGTGTTTTGCCGTTCGCCTGGGCAGCCATTACTCCACCTTTTTCTAGGACTGCCAGTATGTACAACCGCAACATCTTGATCGAACAAACAGACCCCGAAGTTTGGGCCGCTATTCAGGCCGAAAACGCGCGCCAAGAGCACCATATTGAATTGATCGCCAGCGAGAACTATGCGTCTCCAGCCGTCATGCAAGCCCAAGGCTCACAACTCACAAACAAATACGCTGAAGGCTACCCAGGTAAGCGCTACTACGGTGGCTGCGAGCACGTGGACGTTGCCGAACAATTGGCCATTGACCGCCTGAAACAAATTTACGGCGCTGAAGCCGCCAACGTGCAACCGCATTGCGGCGCATCTGCCAACGAAGCTGTGTTCCTCGCTTTCTTAAAGCCCGGAGACACCATCTTGGGCATGAGCTTGGCCGAAGGCGGTCACTTGACCCACGGTATGGCATTGAACATGTCAGGCAAGTGGTTCAACGCCATTTCTTATGGCCTGGATGCCAATGAAGCCATTGACTACGAAGCGATGGAAGCCAAGGCCCGCGAGCACAAACCCAAACTCATCATTGCGGGCGCTTCTGCCTACAGCTTGCACATCGATTGGGCACGTTTTGCCAAGATCGCCAAGGAAGTTGGCGCGATCTTCATGGTCGACATGGCCCATTACTCCGGCTTGATTGCTGCAGGCCAATACCCCAACCCTGTGCCTCACGCAGACGTGGTGACTTCCACCACCCACAAGAGCTTGCGCGGCCCACGCGGCGGCATCATCCTGATGAAGGCCGAGCACGAAAAAGCCATCAACAGCGCCATCTTCCCTGGCCTGCAAGGCGGCCCTTTGATGCACGTTATCGCAGCCAAAGCTGTGGCGTTCAAAGAAGCCATGCAACCCGAGTTCAAAGACTACCAAGCTCAAGTCGTGAAAAACGCCAAGATCGTGGCCGAGACTTTGACGGCACGCGGCTTACGCATCGTCAGCGGCGGCACACAAAGCCACGTGATGTTGGTGGACCTGCGCTCTAAGAAGATCACCGGCAAAGAAGCCGAAGCTGCTTTGGGTGCTGCCCACATGACGATCAACAAGAATGCCATCCCGAACGACCCAGAAAAACCATTCGTCACCAGCGGTGTGCGCATTGGCACGCCAGCTATGACCACTCGCGGTTTCAAAGACGAAGAAGCTCGCATCACCGCAAACTTGATTGCTGACGTGTTGGACAACCCACACGACGAGGCAAACATTGCGGCAGTTCGTGCCAAGGTGCATGCGCTGACTTCTAAGTTTCCTGTGTACAAGTAACTTTTCCTTAACCCCCGTCCTTTGTGTCGGGGGTTTTTGTTTGTCTGCGTTGTTTTGTTCGGTTGTTCGTTAAGAGTTTTCGTTCGTCAGGGGTTCGCGCCGGAAACGGCACAGATTGCAGGTACGGCGGGCTCTTCATGCTGGGGTACCAGAAATCATCGCCCGCCGCACCTACAACCCGCGCTGTTTTGGTTTGAAATGTTTCTCTCGAGCGTTTCCTCTTTATTGATGCACTAATGGTTCGAGTGAAATATGCGAGCGAAGCAAAGCACGTCGCAGACTGAGGGTGTTTGGTATTGGCCGCTGACGATTTCTGGTACTCCAGCATGAGGAAGCGGCCAATACCAAATGCCCTCAGCGAGCCCAGTACAAAAAGAAGCGCACAAAAGCACAGCAAACCAAAAGCAAAAGAGAGAACAACACATGAAATGTCCCTTCTGCGGCCACCTAGAAACCCAAGTCGTCGAGACCCGCATGTCCGAAGACGGCGACTCCATTCGCCGTCGTCGCCAATGCGGCGCCTGTGAAAAGCGCTACACCACCTACGAACGCCCCGACGTCAGCTTCCCTAACATCGTCAAAAAAGACGGTCGCCGCATCGAATACAAACGCGAAAAACTTCTTGAATCTATGGGCCTCGCCCTGCGCAAACGCCCCGTAAGCACCGAGCAGGTCGACAACGCGATTGAGCGCATCGAAGAAAAACTTCTAGCACTTGGCCAACGCGAAGTGCCCTCCACCCGCATTGGCGAACTCGTCATGCGCGAACTCAAAAAGCTCGACAAAGTTGCCTACATCCGTTTTGCCAGCGTGTATCGCAGCTTTGAAGACATCGATGACTTCAAGAGCTTGGTGGACGAAGTTCGCAAGTAGTTTTCGAGTCTCAGCCATGTGCTGAATTCCAATCAAAACCTAGCATTTGCTACATGCAATCGCCAGGTTTTTTTACGCCCCATAGACTTAGGACGCTTATCACGACGCAGGGTTTCACGCTCGTTGAATTACTGGTGTGCCTCAGCGTGCTAGGCATCATGGCTTCGTTTGCCATGCCAAGCTGGCAACGCCTGCAAGAACGCAGCCGTGTCGAAGCCACACGCGACCAACTGATAAACGATTTACAAGCTGCTCGCGTACGCGCCTTGCAACGTGGCGAAACTTTGCAGCTTGCTCGTCTGCGCGATTGCACATGGGGCACCTCCACGGATAACGATTGGAGTTGTGGCTGGCAACTGGTGGTTAAAACCAATCAGACCGTGCTACAAACCTCTCAGGTACAAACACCATTGCAAGTCACGTTTGCCAAAACAGACCCGCTCGACATCAGCCAACGCGGAGACTTGGGTACCGTGGGTGACCGATGGGTCATCAAATCTAGGCAAACGGCACTCAACATCGCGAACGTGTTGTGCCTCAGCAGCGCCAGCCGCTTGCGCTGGCAATCAGGTGAGTCATGCAGCAACTGAACCGACAACTGGGCATTGCAGTGCTCGAAGCTCTCGTGGCATTGGTCGTTTTGGCCTTTGGCTTGCTCGGCCTGCTGTGGATGCATCAACAAGCTTTAGCGCAACAACGTCAACAACTCATGCGCGCAGTTGCCACAGGCATCGCCGACGATTTGGCGGAACGCATGCGCTTAAACGCGCCACAAATTTCCATGTACACCAAAACTTGGGGCAACCCAACAGTCTCTGCAGCGGATTGCACAAACACGCCTTGTACACGCCAAGCGTTAGCGGCATGGGACAAATTACAGTTGCAACAAACCCTGCAAACTCAATTACCAGCAGGTGATGCGGCTGTATTTACATTGGCAGACGCTCCACAATGGTGGGGCATCGTCATCGCATGGCGCGATGCCAACGAAACTTACCGAACCGATAACACCTCGGGCACACCGCCCTGCCCTGCACAAATGAGCTGCTGGCGGTTGTTTTTCAGGGCTGACCGATGAGCCAATGCAAATGCATCACCCCATCGCAAGGTGGCTACACCTTGCACGAGCTACTGATTGGCATGGCGCTGAGCTTACTGGTCATCGCTACAGCCACTGCAGCCTATGGCACCAGCAAGCAAACATGGAATGCCATGGCCGCTGCGGATGCCGTGCACGCCAACGCACGCGTCGCCATGCGCAACATACGCGAACAAGCGCAAATGGCAGGTGGTGCATACCTCAAGCCCAGCAACAATAGCGATGGCAAATTCACAGTTGAAATTTCACTGAGCGAAGAGGTTGGTCAAGCGGCACTCGCTGGCGTCAACGGTACAAAATATGTCGAAAGCCTCACCCTCGGACATTGGCATGCACTCGATGCCATCGACTGCCAAGGCAACACCGGCAGTGCTCACACCAGCGTGCGCAACGACTATAAGCTCAACGCCAACAAAGAGCTGAGCTGCAAAGACCTCAATCTAACCAACAGCACCTATCAAGCCTTGGCTGAAGGCCTGGAAGACTTTCAGCTGCGTTATGCCGAAGCCAACGCCAGCGCCCAAACTATTCAATGGAAAACCGCCAACCAAGTGAACGACATGACACAGGTTTTGGCCATCGAGGTGTGCCTACGTGTGGCCAGCATCAACACCATTCACAACACAAAGCCCAATGCCAATCTCAAAGGCTGCCAAGATGAAAGCTTGCCCTCCGATGGCCGCGTGCGCCGCACCTTCAAACGCGTAGTGACCTTGCGCAATCGCAATGAAGTCATGCCATGAGACATCCAGCACACTGCAAAGGTTTTGCACTCCCCACCATGATGCTCATGCTCACACTGGCCAGCATCGCCGCACTGCTTGGCTTGCGCAACTTATGGGTGAACGAGCAGTTGCTCAACACACAAACCGACCAGCTTCGCACCGAACACAAAACTGAAGCGGTGCTGCCAGTGGCTTTAGCCGACATCTTGGGCGCAGCGATCAACACCGATGGCACCACTAACCTGCGTCACACCGCTGGCAACAACACGCAAAGCCATGCGTTTTTTCCTGCCTCGATGGCTGAGTACGACTTGCTGCGCCAACGCCTCAACAGCGGTGCATGCAGCGCAGGTATTTGTGCGCCCAACACACTCGACGCCAATGTCACCAAAGCCAGCCTCTGGAAAGCCATTACCGCCACGGCCATGCCAGTGAACGCGTCTGATACGCCCTACGGCAACAACACTGCTTGGTATTGGGTGGAGGTGCTCCCATCGGGTAATGCATCCAACACCACATTCATTTATCGGATCACAGCTCTGGCCAACGGTGTCATGCCTGGCAGCACCACCGTGCTGCAAGCCATTTGGGTTCGCAACACGCCAACAACCAATACCGGTCAATGGCGCAGCTGGCATGTGCTGCACGACTGAACTCCCATGAAACACACACATGCCGAACACGGCTTCACCCTCATCGAGCTGTTCATTGCCCTCGCCTGCGTCGCCCTGCTGGCCAGTTTTGCATGGCCCAGCTACCAGAACCTGATTCTCAAAAGCCAACGCGCCCAAGCGCGCGCCTCATTGCTGCAAGCGGCCCACTGGTTAGAGCGAGCAGCAAGCGCCAACGGAAGCTACCCGTTGACAGCCGATGTACCCGCCAGCGTGCTGCAAATTGACGGGCAACGCTACAAAATGACCGTCACCAGCACCGCACAAAGCTACACGCTCAGCGCCACACCGCTAGGCACACAAACAGCCGATACCTGCGGCACTTTGACGGTCGACCACCTTGGCGTGCGCAGCGTGCTAGGGGCTAGCCAAACTGCAGCGCAGTGCTGGAGTCGATAAGCCACTTCATCTACTGAGCTCGGCCGTTCATAATTGCGCCATGACTTTCTCAGCGCAAGACAGCCTCCATATGACAAACGCCTTGGCCCTGGCGCGCGAGGCTTTGTTTTTGACATCGCCGAACCCACGCGTGGGCTGCGTCATCGTGGGTGCTGACGGCGCAGTGCTGGGCAGCGGTCACACGCAACGTGCAGGCCAAGCGCACGCCGAAGTCATGGCCTTGCGTGATGCGCAAGCTAAGAACAACGATATCAAAGGCGCCACAGCGTATGTGACGTTAGAACCCTGCAGCCACCAAGGCCGAACCGGGCCTTGCTGCGACGCACTCGCAACTGCAGGTGTGGCACGCGTGGTCGTGGCCGAGGGTGACCCCAACCCACAAGTGGCCGGCCAAGGCATCTCTCGCTTACGAGCAGCAGGTGTACAAGTGGACTTAGGCTTACTCGGCGAAGAAGCACACGAACTCAACATCGGCTTTTTCAAACGCATGACGCACGGCACACCTTGGGTGCGTATGAAGGTGGCCGCATCGCTTGATGGCCAAACCGCGCTGGAGAACGGTGTGAGCCAGTGGATCACCTCAGCCCCCGCACGTGACGATGGCCATGCATGGCGTGCACGCGCTTGTGCCGTGCTGACCGGCATTGGCACTGTGTTGGAAGATGACCCGCAACTTGATGTGCGTGCAATGCAGACCCCACGCCAGCCGACACTGGTGGTGATGGACAGCCAACTCGAAACCCCGCTCACAGCCAAACTGTTCATCCCACAACGCCCTGTATGGATCTACTGCGCAGTCGACAACGTCGAACGCCGCCAAGCGCTTGAGACCAAAGGCGCACAAGTCATTTGCCTACCGAATTCATCTGGCAAGGTCGACCTTGCGGCCATGCTCAAAGACCTAGGCCAAAAGCAAATCAACGAAGTGCACGTGGAAGCGGGCCACAAACTCAATGGCTCATTGCTACGCGAAGGCTTGGTGGACGAACTGCTCACCTACCTAGCCCCCAAACTGATGGGACAAGGACGTGGCATGACAAATTTGGGGCCGTTCACGACTTTGGACGATGCAAAAGCCCTGTCGTTTCACGAAGTGACACAAATCGGTCCTGATTTAAGGATATTGGCCCGCCTCAGCCGGTAAGCAGGCTGTAAACCTGCGAAAATATCGCCCATGTTCACCGGAATCATCACCGGCGTGGGGCGCATCACCGCTGTCCACGACCTGGGTAGCTCTTTAAGCCACGGCAAGCGTCTCACCATCGAAGCGCCTGCTGGGTATCTCGACGACGTCGCACTGGGGGACAGCATCGCGCTCAACGGCGCTTGCATGACAGTCACCAGCTTCGACCTCGACACTCAAAACTTCACCATCGACATCTCTGCTGAATCACTGGCTCGCACCAGTGGTTTAACCGAGCTTGGCCGCGTCAACCTTGAAAAAGCTTTGCGCGCCCATGACCGATTGGGTGGCCACATCGTGTCGGGCCATGTGGACGGCATTGGTCACGTGAGCCACTTTGCGCAAATCGGCGAAAGCTGGGAACTGCGCATCATGGCCCCGACAGACCTTGCAAAGTACTTGGCCTACAAAGGCTCCATCACCATCAATGGCGTGAGCCTGACGGTCAATAGCGTGCAAGATTTCTTAAATGCGGACGGCCCATTGGGCTTGCGCGGCTCTGAAGTAAGCATCAACCTCATTCCTCACACCGTGGACAACACCGCTTTGGGCTCGCTCAAAACCGGCAGCACAGTGAACCTCGAAATTGACACCGTCGCCCGCTACGTTGAACGCATGTTGCGTGTTGACGCCACGCTGGGTGACGCTGCCGCATTGAAAGCCTATCCATGAGCGCCCCCCAAGGCTTAAAGCCCGTCGCCTCCCCCGTTTCTATCTCTCCCGTCGAAGACATCGTGGCCGACATGAAGGCCGGTCGTATCGTGATCTTGGTTGATGAAGAAGACCGCGAGAACGAAGGTGACTTAGTTCTGGCTTCTGACCACGTCACGCCCGAAGCCATCAACTTCATGGCCCGCTTTGGCCGTGGCTTGATTTGCCTCACGCTCACGCGCGAGCGCTGCGAGTATTTGAAGCTGCCACCGATGGCCGCACACAATGGCACGGTGTACAGCACCGCGTTCACCGTGTCCATTGAAGCGGCTGAGGGCGTGACCACCGGCATCTCTGCCGCTGACCGCTCGCGCACCATCGAAGTGGCCGTGGCCAAAGCCACTAAGCCAACTGATTTGGTGCAACCCGGCCACGTGTTCCCGCTGCAAGCGGTAGATGGCGGCGTACTCATGCGCGCAGGCCACACCGAAGCGGGTTGCGACTTGGCCGCCATGGCTGGCTGCTCGCCCTCTTCCGTGATTTGCGAAATCATGAAGGACGATGGCACGATGGCACGCCTGCCTGATTTGCAAATCTTCGCAGCCGAACACGGTTTGAAGATTGGCACCATCGCCGACCTCATTGCTTACCGCAGCCGCACCGAATCGTTGGTGCACAAAGTCAGCTCACGTCCCATGCACACCGCGCACGGCGAATTCACGGCCAACGCCTACAAAGACATGACCAGCGGCGCTGTGCACATGGCTCTAGTCAAAGGCACGTGGGGCGCTGACGCGGAAGTGTTGGCCCGTGTGCACGAGCCGCTCTCTGTCCTCGATGCGTTGGAACCCAACCGTGTCATGCACTCATGGGGTTTGGATGCAGCTTTGGCACGCATCTGCCTTGAGGGCACTGGCGTGGTGGTCTTGCTCAACTGCGGCGAAAGCGGTGAGCAACTGCTGAATCAATTTGACGGCACTGCTCGCTCAGCCCACGGCCCAGAACGCGGTCGCATGGACTTGCGCAGCTACGGCGTAGGCGCCCAAATCTTGCGCGACTGCGGCATACAAAAAATGCGCCTCATGGGCAACCCTCGCCGCATGCCCAGCATGACGGGCTACGGACTTGAAATCACGGGCTACCTGTCTAAAGAATAAAACCACGAAGAATAAAAACCATGTTTGTCTCTAACCTCGCTTCCACCACCACGCTCGATGGCAGTGCTTTGAAAATTGGCATCGTCCAAGCGCGCTTCAACGACGACATCACCAACGCATTGGCTGCTGCTTGCATCGCCGAACTCAAAGCCATGGGCGTGGCGGATGACCGCATCACTCACGTGCATGTGCCGGGCGCACTCGAAGTGCCATTGGCCTTGGCTGCGCTTGCACAAATTGAAGACCCTGAACCGTTCAGTGCCCTCATCGCGTTGGGCTGCATCATCCGTGGCGAGACCTACCACTTCGAGTTGGTTGCCAACGAATCTGGCGCAGGCGTGACACGCGTGGGCATGGACTACCACGTGCCGATTGCCAACGCCATCCTCACCACTGAAGACTTGCCACAAGCCGTGGCGCGTCAAACTGACAAAGGCCGCGATGCAGCACGCGTGGCTGTGGAAATGGCTTTGTTATTGGAGAGCTTGGCATGAGCGAACATCTGAATACCGAAGACAAAGCACCGCGCAAAACAACCAGCACCGGCGCCACTAAAAGCGCTGCCAAATCTGGCCGCAGCCGCGCACGTGAATTTGCCTTGCAAGGCCTCTACCAGTTTTTGGTTGGCAACAACCAAGCCGCTGACATTGATATGTTCACCCGCGACTTGAGCGGTTTTCACAAATCAGACTCTGTGCATTACGACGCGCTGTTGTACGGTTGCATCGAACAACGCGAAATTTTGGACTCTTTGATTGAGCCCTTGCTCGACCGCAAGCTCGATGAAATCTCCCCCATCGAACACGCGGTGATGTGGATGGGCGCGTATGAGTTTCAACACTGCATCGACGTGCCATGGCGCGTGGTGCTGAACGAATACATCGAGCTTGCCAAATCCTTCGGCGGCACAGACGGCCACAAATACGTCAACGGCGTGCTCAACGGCTTAGCCCCCAAACTGCGCGCACTCGAAGTTGAGTCTGACCGCGCCAAAGGTAAGCTGCGCGACTAATGATGAAAATTGCCCAGCGCGCACAACGCATAGATCCCTTCTATGTGATGGAGGTGGCTAAGGCCGCCGCCGAGCGTGCCGCGTTGGTAGCGCACACCGATGCGCCCATGATTTTTCTCAACATCGGTGAGCCCGATTTCACCGCGCCGCCCTTGGTGCAAGAAGCAGCCGCACGCGCTGTGCACGATGGCGTGACGCAATACACACCTGCTCTTGGCATTTCAGAATTGCGCGAGCGCATCAGCGCTTGGTACAGCACACGTTTTGGTGTGAATGTGCCAGCCCGCCGCATCGTCATCACAGCCGGTGCATCCGCAGCTTTACAGCTGGCATGCTTGGCTTTGATTGAAGCTGACGACGAAGTGCTGATGCCCGACCCAAGCTACCCCTGCAACCGCCACTTTGTGAGCGCCGCAGAGGGCCGTGCTGTGTTGGTACCCACCACAGCAGCGGAACGCTTTCAGCTCAGCGCTGAGCAAGTGCGTGCGAATTGGACGGCACACACACGCGGTGTGTTGTTGGCGTCTCCGTCCAACCCAACTGGCACTTCCATCCACCCCGATGAGCTGCGCGCCATTCACAACGAGGTGTCGCAACGTGGTGGCACCACGCTGATTGACGAGATTTATTTAGGGCTGAGCCACGACCAACAATTTGGTCAATCGGCACTCGGCATCGACGACCAAATCATCAGCATCAACAGCTTCAGCAAATACTTCAATATGACGGGCTGGCGTTTGGGTTGGCTGGTCGTGCCCGATGCACTCGTGCCCGTGATAGAGCGCTTGGCGCAAAACCTGTTCATCTGCGCCAGCACGGTGGCCCAACACGCAGCCCTCGCCTGCTTTGAAGCCGAGAGCATTGCCGAGTACGAACGCCGCCGTGCCGAATTCAAAGTCCGCCGCGACTACTTTGTGCCGGCGCTCAATGCGTTGGGCCTGAACGTCCCCGTCATGCCTGATGGCGCTTTTTATGCATGGGCCGATTGCTCGGCAGCAGCCGACAAACTTGGCATCAAAGGCAGCTGGGACTTTGCGTTTGAAGTGATGAACAAAGCGAATTTAGCCATCACGCCAGGCCGCGACTTTGGCCATGCCGACACCTCGCGCTTTGTGCGTTTTTCCACCGCCCGCTCGCTGCCTGAGTTGCAAGCAGCGATTGGACGTTTACAAACCTTGCTGGGCTAATTCATGAGCACCGTTTTTGAGCACCCCATTCGGGTTTATTGGGAAGACACAGATGCCGGTGGCATCGTGTTCTACGCCAATTACCTGAAATTTTTTGAACGCGCCCGCACCGAGTGGCTGCGCGCGCTTGGTATTGGTCAGCACGCCTTGCGCGAAGAAACCGGCGGCATGTTTGTGGTGAGTGAAACCGCCGTCAAATACCACCGCCCCGCCAAGCTGGACGACCAGCTACGCGTCACCGCCACTCTGGCCGAAGGTGGGCGAGCCAGCCTCGTCATTGCGCAACAAGCATGGCTGGGTGAAACTTTACTTTGCGAAGGCACGATTCGTATCGGTTGGGTCGATGCCGCCGCCATGAAGCCTGCGAGAATCCCCTCTTCTGTATTGGAACGCCTGACATGACACAAGACTTTTCCATCGTTCATTTATTGCTCAACGCGAGTTGGGTCGTGCAAGTTGTGGTGCTGATGCTCATGACCGTTTCGATCGTGAGCTGGGCTGCCATCTTTCGCAAGATTGGCTCCATCAAACGCATCAAAGAACTCAACGACGAGTTCGAGCGCGACTTTTGGTCGGGCACCAGCCTGAACGAACTGTTCGCTGCCGCCGCACAAAACGCCAAGACCTCTGGCCCCATGGAGCGCATCTTCGCCAGCGGCATGCGCGAGTACCAAAAACTGCGTGAACGCCGCATCAACGACAGCAGCGCTTTGATGGACGGTGCACGCCGCGCCATGCGTGCGAGCTACCAACGTGAAATGGACGCGATTGAATCCAACCTCTCCATGCTGGCCTCCGTCGGCTCTGTGTCACCTTACGTGGGCTTGTTTGGCACGGTGTGGGGCATCATGCACGCCTTCACGGGCTTGGCGGGTATGCAGCAAGTGACCTTGGCCAAAGTGGCCCCAGGTATTGCAGAAGCCTTGGTGGCTACCGCCATTGGTTTGTTTGCTGCGATTCCTGCAGTGTTGGCCTACAACCGTTTCTCACGTGACATCGACCGCGTGTCGATCAAACTGGAAACCTTCATCGAAGAGTTCAGCAACATCTTGCAGCGCAACAGCGCCAGCACGATGACCCACTAAGCCGGAGACGCAGCATGGCTTCTATTGCTCCTCGCTCTGGTCGTGGCCGCCGCGCCATGAACGACATCAACATGGTGCCGTTCATCGACGTGATGTTGGTCTTGCTCATCATCTTCATGGTGACTGCCCCACTCATCTCGCCCACCGTGATTGATTTGCCCAGCGTGGGCAAAGCCTCTAGCGTGCCTGACCAAGTGATTCATGTGGAGATCAGCAAAGAAGAACGCATCACCGTCAAGAGCACAGGCACTGTGAACAAGTCGGTCAGCTCGACCCTCAAAGGCTTGGCGCGCGACGTGCAAGAACTGCAAGGCGAAAGCTCGCAAGGCCCCGTCGTGATTACCGCAGACCGCACCATCAAATACGAAACCGTGGTCAAAGCCATGGACACCCTACAACGCGCGGGGGTGCAACGTGTTGGCCTCGCGGTTCAGTTGGTCGATTGATTTCTTGAAGCATGAGCGCATCGCCTAAGCATCTGGAATTTGCACCGCCGGCGCCTAAAGGCACGGCGCGCTCTGTGGGCGCGTCTTTGGTGGTACATGCCTTGCTCATCGTGGCGTTGACGGCAGGTATTCAATGGAAGCAAGACAACAGCCTGTCAGTCGAGGCTGAGTTGTGGTCCGCCGTACCCATGGCGGCTGCGCCGAAGTTGGTCGAGGTCGAAACACCACCGCCTCCTCCCGCCCCCAAACCAGAACCTGCGCTTAAGCCCGTGGTGAAAGCGCCCGAACCTCCTGCTCCCAACCGCGATGCAGACATTGCACTGGCTAAGAAACGCAAGATTGAAGAAGAGAAAAAGATTCAAGAAGCTTTGAAGGCCGAAGAGCGCCGCAAAGAAGAGCTGAAGAAAGAAGCCGAGAAAAAAGCCAAGGCCAAGCTCGAAGAAGACAAGCGCAAACTAGAAGCGAAGAAAGAAGAAGAGCGCAAGGACAAAGAGCGTAAAGAGAAAGAAAAAGAGAAAGAGCGCGCCGAGAAGGAACGCAAAGAAAAAGAAGCCAAGAAGCAAGCCGAGCAAAAAGACAGCAAAGCTTCTGCTGAAGAAGCCAAGAAGCTCGAAGCCATTCGCAAAGAAAACATGAAGCGCATCGCAGGCTTGGCAGGCGCGAGCGGCAGCGAGAACGCCACCGGCACAGCCATGAAGTCCTCGGGCCCATCAGACAGCTATGGTGGTCGCATCCGTGCACGCGTCAAACCCAACATCACATTTGATCCCAGCTCCGTGTCTGGCAACCCAGCCGCTGAGGTGGAGGTGCGTTGCGCACCCGACGGCACCATCGTGAGCAAAAAACTTACCAAATCCAGCGGCAACTCGGCGTGGGACAACGCCGTGCTCAAAGCCATCGACAAGACTGAAATCTTGCCGCGCGACACCGATGGTCGCGTGCACTCGCCTTTGTTGTTGGTGTTCAAACCAAACGACTAAAACAACACAGGAAAAATTCGGTTGTTAGAGCGTTCCTTCACCGTGGATGTGTTGAAAGTTGTGGCTGCACAGTTCATTGTTTGGCACCACTTCTCTGCTTACGGCCCGATGGCCGACACCATGACCTTGATGTGGCCGAACTTGGTGAACTGGCTTTATGAAGACGCACGTTTGGCTGTGCAAGTTTTCTTGGTGTTGGGCGGTTACTTGGCGGGTCAATCGGTGATGAATAAGCCCATGCACAAGCCATGGGTTCAAATTGCCAAACGTTATTTGCGACTGGTGCCGTTTTATGTGTTGGCATTGGCGCTCATCACACTGGCCGTCAACTTGTCGCGCAACAACATTCATGAGAACTGGTTGCCCACAGAGGTCAACACTTGGCAATTTCTGGCGCACGCACTTTTAGTGCATGACATATTTGGTTTCGAAGCACTCAGTAGCGGTGCTTGGTATGTGGCGGTGGATTTTCAACTCTATGCGTTGTTGATCCTCCTGTGCCACAGTTTGCAAGCAACCAATTCCAAGCGTTTGACTATCGGTGTGGCCCTGTTATGTGTGGCATCCATGTGGCAGTTCAACCGTGTGAAAGAACTCGACATCTGGGCCATCTATTTCTTTTCTGCTTACGGTTTGGGCGTGTTAGCCGCTTGGGCTAAGCGGTCAACTTTTGATACCGCTGTGTTTTGCATCACGGCTATTCTGGCTATTGGGGCTTTATGGCTGGAGTTTCGTTCGCGCTTGTGTTTGGCCGCGATCACGGCAACTTGGCTGGTGATTAAACCCAAAGGCATGGTCCATTGGACACCGATGAAACGCGTGGTGCACCGGTTGTCCAACAGCGCTTATGTGTTGTTTTTAACGCACTTTGGCGTGATCGTGTTGTTCAGCAGCATGTGGAACAAGAGCCACTTTTATGACCCGCAAATGGCTTTTGCTTTGACTGCATTTGCTTGGTTGTGCTGTGTGGGCTTAGGTCTATTCATGCATGAGAAAGCTGAAGTACCCATTCACCATTGGGTGTCACAAAAATCGAAGCAACTGTTTTTGCGACTCGCGCACTGAGCAAAAACAGCTTAGATTTTTTTGTGCTGTCGTGCACTCTGCCAAGCACACACACAGGCCATGACAGCCGTCAAGATGGACCATGCATAAACCGACGACAAACCAAACGCGTCGCTCAAAGCGCCCCCACCCAAAGCACCCAACACACCCGGCACGCCATAGCCAATCGAGGCGTACAACGCCTGCCCCCTGCCCCGCAGGCGTCCTGGAAAGTGATGGGACAACAAAGCAATGCACGCCGTGTGTTGCGTGGCAAACGTCAGCGCATGCAACAGCTGCGCAAACAGCAAGGCCCATATCCACTCAGCCGCCCATGTGGTGAGTACCATGCGCAGCACCATCGCTGCAGCGCAAATGAACATCCACATCGACAAACTGAACTTAGGCAGCCATCGGCTTTGGGTGAAGAACCACACAATCTCAGCAGCTACCGACACCGCCCACAACACACCAATCATGGTTTTGCTGTAACCCAGTTCATCGAGGTAAAGCGAGAAAAAAACATAAATGCCAATGTGCGACAGCACATGAAAAAACACGGTGGCAAAAAACCATTGCACCCTGCGTTGACGCAACACCGGCATGACTGACGGACGAACTTCGTCGTGGTGCACCGCTTCTTTGCGGTTGGGCAACCACCACACACTCAGGTTGAGCAACACCAACGAGCCCACCGCCCATGCAGGAAAACTCTGCATACCCTGCGCTTCAAACCATGCACCCGCCACAAACACCGTGACCAAAAACCCCAACGAGCCCCACAAGCGCACGCGGCCATAGCGGCGTGAATCAAAGCCTTGGTCGGTACTCACCAAGTGCGCCAAAGCAGCTTCACTCATAGGCATCATGGCGCTGGTGTGAATGAACATCAACAGCAAGACCACAGCAATCCACACCACACTGCCTTCGACCAATAAGCCTGCCGAACAGATGAGCGCAGCGCCTGCACAAAAGCGCAGCAGCTTGACACGTTCTCCGGTGTGGTCACTCAACCAACCCCAGCCATAAGGCGCCAGCACGCGCGTAGCCGCCTGCACGGCGGTGAGCAAGCCAATGATGGTGATGGAGAAGCCTAGGTCTTTGAGCCACAACGGCAAGTACGGGTTGAAAAACCCGATGTGCGCAAAGTAGCTGGCGGACAGCGCCGCAAAAGGAAAGAGCTGAAAACGAGAAAGCGCGTTACTCGAACGCGCTTCTGTAGATGAATGTTTCAAAACGGACCTGAACCAAACGCCAATTGAGGCTCTTGCTTAGGCACCTATGTGGCCCGCAATGGCTGGCATCGCCACTTGCACATCACCACACTGGGCGCGGTGCAACAAGGCATGGTCCATCACCACCAAAGCCAACAAAGCTTCAGCAATCGGTGTGGCACGAATGCCCACGCACGGGTCGTGACGCCCCTTGGTCACCACTTCAGTGGGTTGGCTGTTTTGGTCAATCGAATCACGTGGGCTCAATATGGAGCTGGTGGGCTTGATGGCAATACTCACATCCAAGTTTTGGCCGGTGCTGATGCCGCCCAACACGCCACCTGAGTTATTGGTCGCGAAACCTTGCGGGGTGAGTGAGTCACCGTGCGTGGTACCGCGCTGCGCCACGCTGGCAAAACCAGCGCCAATCTCTACGCCCTTGACGGCGTTGAGGCCCATCATGGCGTAGGCGATGTCAGCATCTAAGCGGTCGTAAATCGGCTGGCCCAAGCCCACGGGCATGCCGCTGGCCACCACGCGAATGCGTGCGCCGCACGAGTCGCCCGCTTTGCGCAGGCTGTCCATGTAGTCTTCAAACGCTTGCACATCCGAGCAAGGCGCATAAAACGGGTTGTGCCCCACATGCTCCCAGCTCTCAAACGGAATGGTCATTTCGCCCAACTGCGTCATGCAGCCGTAAAACGTGGTGCCGTATTTTTCTTTGAGCCATTTCTTGGCCACTGCACCTGCCGCCACGGTGGGCGCGGTCAAACGTGCCGAAGAACGGCCACCACCGCGAGGGTCGCGAATGCCGAACTTTTGGAAATAGGTGTAGTCCGCATGACCCGGGCGGAAGGTTTGCAAAATATTGCCGTAGTCTTTGCTGCGCTGGTCGGTGTTTTGAATCAGCAGTGCAATGGGGGTACCCGTGGTTTTACCTTCGTACACACCAGACAAGATTTGCACTTGGTCGGGTTCATTGCGTTGGGTCACGTGGCGGCTGGTGCCAGGGCGACGACGGTCCAAGTCATGCTGGATGTCTGCCTCGCAAAGCGACATACCCGGGGGGCAGCCGTCAATCACGCAGCCAATGGCTGGGCCGTGGGATTCACCAAAGTTGGTGACAGTGAAAAGGGTTCCGAAGGTATTGCCGCTCATGGGGTGAGATTATCCCACCACCACGAGACCTGCCCTGATTACTTGTCGTCAGGGTCTGGCGTGCCGCTGGGCCAGTCTTTGATGTAGGCCTTGAGCATCTTGTTTTCAAAGTTTTGACTGTCCACCACCGACTTGGCCACATCGTAAAAGCTGATCACGCCCTGCAGTTGACGGTTGCCAATGACGGGCATGTAGCGGGCGTGGCTCTCGAGCATCATGCGGCGCACATCGTCAATATCGGTTTCGGGTGTGCATGTGAGCGGGTGGTCGTCCATGGCGCTACGTACGGTGTAGTCGCCAATCGTGCCGCCATTGCGGTTGAGGGCTTGAATGACTTCGCGGAAAGTCAACATACCCACCAAGTCGCCGTGCTCCATCACCAAGAGTGAGCCCATGTCTTTTTCAGCCATGACTTTGACAGCGTCAGCCAGTGGATCCATGGGATCAATGGTGAACAAAGTGCCGCCGCTTTGGCCTTTGACGCGCAAGATATCGCTGACTTTCATGGTTTATCTCCTCCGGTTATGGTCGAAATATAGCCCACAATGACTAACGAAATTCTGACAAAACACCCGAGGAAACCATGCCCGGCTACAACGACCCCAGTTTCGACACACTCGCCCTTCATGCAGGGGCCTCCCCCGACCCTGCCACAGGTGCACGCGCAGTGCCCATCCACCTCACCACCTCGTTTGTGTTTGAGTCCAGCGACCATGCCGCCTCGCTCTTCAATCTTGAACGTGCAGGCCATGTGTACAGCCGCATCAGCAACCCCACCAACGCGGTGCTCGAGCAACGCGTGGCAGCACTGGAAGGCGGCATTGGGGCCATCACCACCGCCAGCGGTCAAGCCGCTTTGCACTTGACCATTGCCACGCTCATGGGTGCAGGCTCGCACATCGTGGCCAGCACGGCCCTTTATGGCGGTTCGCACAACCTGCTGCACTACACGCTGAGTCGCTTTGGCATTGAGACCACTTTTGTCAAACCCAACGACATCGACGCATGGCGTGCGGCCGTGCGGCCCAACACCAAATTGTTTTTTGGCGAGACGGTGGGCAACCCTGGCCTAGATGTACTCGACATTCCCACCATCTCTGCCATCGCTCACGAAGCGGGTGTGCCACTGTTGGTGGACAGCACGCTCACCACACCCTACCTCATCAAACCCTTCGAGCTAGGCGCAGACTTGGTGTACCACTCGGCCACCAAATTCCTCAGTGGTCACGGCACCGTGATTGGCGGCATCGTGGTGGATGGTGGCAGTTTTGATTGGGAAAAGAGTGGCAAGTTTCCTGAGCTCACACAAAGCTACGAAGGCTTTCACAACATGGTGTTCAGTGAAGAAAGCACCATTGGTGCATTTTTGCTGCGTGCCCGTCGCGAAGGCCTGCGCGACTTTGGCGCATGCCTAAGCCCACACAGTGCATGGCTGATTTTGCAGGGCGTTGAAACCCTGTCGCTACGCATGGACCGCCACATGGCCAACACCGAAAAAGTGGTGCAATTCTTGGCCAGCCATCCTCTAGTCAGCCGTGTGGGCCATCCACTTATCGATAGCCACCCCAGCCATGCGCTAGCTGAAAAGCTTTTGCGTTTTGGCGCTCGAGGTGCGGGCTCTGTATTTAGCTTCGACATCCAAGGTTCGCGTGAGCAAGGCAAGGCCTTCATCGAAGCACTGCAAATTTTCAGCCACCTCGCCAACGTTGGCGACTGCCGCAGCTTGGTGATTCACCCTGCCAGCACCACCCATTTCCGCATGAGCGACGAAGCCTTGGCAGGCGCTGGCATTGGCCTTGGCACCATTCGTTTGTCCATTGGATTAGAAGACTCTGCGGATTTAATTGACGATTTGAAGCGGGCATTGAAAGCCGCAGAAAAGGCAGGTGCGTGATGAAGTTCACATTGAAAACTGCTGCAGGCCAAAACTACGAAGCCTATGCATACACAGGCGGTAAAGCCTTTGATGCCACCAAGCCCACGCTGGTGTTTATCCACGGTGTGCTCAACGACCATAGTGTGTGGATTTTGCAAACGCGCTACTTGGCACACCACGGCTTCAATGTGCTGGCCGTCGACTTACCCGGTCACGGGCGAAGTGGTGGCGATGCTCCCTCCAGCGTAGAAGAAGCTGCGCAGTTCATCGAAGCGCTGCTAGATGCCGCAGACGTGAAACAAGCAGGCTTAGTCGGTCACAGCTGGGGGTCGCTAATCGCCTTGGAAACTGCAGCGCGTTTGAAAGACCGCATCACGCATTTGGCGTTGGTGGGCACGGCATTTCCCATGAAGGTATCGCCCGCGTTGATTGAGGCATCCTTGAACGAGCCCATGAAGGCGCTGAAAATGGTGAATGTGTTTTCACGAGCCACTTTGTCTGCGCCGCCCTCAGCACTGGGGCCAGGCACTTGGGTGTACGGCGCGTCTATGGCCTTGGGTAGACGTGTTTTAGCCAGCAACACGCTAGTAAATATTTTTCACCGCGGTTTTCTAGCTTGTGATAGCTATGCCAATGGCTTAGAAGCTATGGCTGCTATCACGTGCCCTGTGCTGTTTGTATTGGGTCAATCTGACCAGATGACACCACCACGTGCAGCAAATAGTTTGATCGATCAAGCCAAAGCACACGGCAAAACTTTCACAGTTGCGAAGATTCCGATGGGGCATCACCAGATGAGTGAATCACCAGAAGAAACCTTGGCTGCGCTCAAAACTTTTCTAGGATTGACCGTTTGATGTGAATCGCTCTGAGCGCAGCCAAGTGAACCGACTCAGAGCACATCGCGCAAGCGCAAGTCTTGCCACTTCATCCAGAGGCCCTCAGCCTCTGGGCTGCGCACCAAGAGCAATCGTTCCATCAGGGGCGTCAGTGGTGTGCGATGCGGATCGGCCAGCATCACGTAGCGCGCTTCTTTGACATGCGTTTGCCGTGCATCCACCGACTCGCTCAAACGTGCGATCCAGTCAAGATCAACCAACGCAGCCAGTACGTCTTCAATTTGCAACGGGTCAAGTGCGAGGTCTTCGCACAAGGTCGTCATGCTCGCACCGTGCTCATCTGTGTTGCGTGCCAACTGCAAACGTTGCATCACCTCAATGGCTAACTGAAAACGCCACCCCACGCTGCGACCATCACGTGCAATACCGCCCAACAAACTGGGCAAGTTGGCCACCAACACGGCCCCGATCAACACGATCGACCAAGCCAGATACATCCAAACCAACAAAATAGGCACAGTGGCAAACGCACCATAAACGACCGAATAGGTGGGCATTTGACCGAAGTAATAGGCCAACACGCGACGAGCCAGCTCGGTTGCTGCAGCCACCCACACACCACCGACCAAGGCATGACGCCAACGCACTTGCGTGTAAGGCACAAAGCGATAAAGCGCACTCACCGCCCAAGCCAACAATAAAAATTCCAAAGTCCCGAACAGCCAACGTAAGTTCCCAGCCCCCTCGGGTGCAACACCGCGAGAAGCTGCGACAAACTCAGACATCATCACCAAACTTGAACCCATCAACAAAGGGCCCAATGTGATGGCCGTCCAGTACAACAACATGCTGTGTACCAAGGGGCGGCGCTTGCGTACACGCCAAATGGCATTGAGGGTGCGATCAATCGTGAATACGAGTGCCAAGGCTGAAAACAACAAGACCATCACGCCAGCGACGCCTAAGCGGCTGGCTTTGCTTGCAAACAGAGTCAAGTAACCCAACACCTGGCGAGAGATGTTATCGGGCACCAAGCTCTCCACCAACCGCTTTTGCAACACCATTTGAAAGTCGCCAAACAGAGGGAAAGCTGTCAACACAGCCAACGCCACAGTCAGCATAGGCACCAGCGCAATCGTGGTGGTGAAGGTCAAACTGCCTGCGGTTTGGCCTAGGCGGTCTTCCCGAAAACGCTGGCGCAAGGTACGCGCCGTGTTGCGCCAAGGGAATTGGGATAGCCGTTCAAAAAAATCATGGAGTTGCGGGACAATCATGGCCTGAATCATCCCACTTTCTATGCACGACTCTACCCTCGACCCTCAAGAAATTTCATTCCATCATGTAACACTCACTCGGTTTATCGCAGTGAGCTGCCTGATGGGGCTCATCGTGCTTGGCTTGATGTGGGAACTGTGGCTTGCGCCACTGCGACCTGGAGGCACATTGCTAGCTCTCAAAGTGTTGCCTTTGTGTTTTCCACTTACCGGTTTGTTGAAAAACCGCATGTACACCTATCGCTGGCTGAGCTTGTTGATTTGGCTGTATTTCACTGAAGGCGTCGTGCGCGCTTGGGGAGATTCAGCGCCAAGCAATTACTTCGCCTTCGCGGAAATATTTTTATGTGTCACATTGTTCGCAGCCTGTGCACTGCATGTGCGTCTGCGCTTGAAATACGCCAAAGACAATGAACTCGTAGAAATGCCAAGCGCTTAAGGCCAAGATGCACACTACAAACCAAATCCAGCTGTTGAAGAGACTGCGCACACTGCTGGGTGAGGCCTATGTGTTGTCAGAAGGTGACTTGACAATTTACGAACAAGATTGGCGCAAGCGCACGCGTGGCAAAGCATTGGCTGTGGTGCGCCCCGCCAACACACGGCAAGTAGCGGAGGTGGTTAAAGCGTGCGCGCAGACTGGCGTGAGCATCGTGCCACAAGGAGGCAATACGGGCTTGGTGGTCGGCTCAATCCCTGATCAATCTGGCACACAAGTCCTGCTGAGCTTGCAACGCATGAAAACCGTCAGGACACTTGATGCAGACAACCTGACGATCACAGTAGAAGCGGGCTGCATTCTTCAAAATTTACAACAAATTGCAGCGCAAGCAGGCTTTTTATTCCCGCTGAGCTTGGGCGCAGAAGGCAGCTGTACGATTGGTGGCAATTTAGCGACCAATGCAGGTGGAACGCAGGTTCTGCGCTACGGCAACGCCAGAGAGCTGTGCTTAGGCTTGGAGGTGGTGACCGCACAAGGTGACGTGATGCACAGCCTAAGTGGTTTACGCAAAGACAACACTGGCTATGACCTGCGCAACCTCATGATTGGCAGCGAAGGAACCTTAGGCATCATCACGGCAGCCACGATGAAGCTCTATCCGATGCCGGCAGCTAATCTAACGGCGTGGGCAGCTGTGCCATCTGTGACGCATGCTGTGAAGTTGCTGGGTCTGGCGCGTCAACACTTGGGTGCTGGACTGACAGGCTTTGAGATGATGGGCCAATTTGCGCTGAGCTTGGTCGACAAACACTTCCCACACTTGCGCGTACCTCTGTGGCAAGAAGCGACTTACTGTGTGTTGATTGAAAACTCAGACAGCGAATCGCAGGACCATGCACGCGAACGCTTTGAACACTTGTTAGAAGTGGCGTTTGGCAACGGTTGCATCACGAATGCGGTGATGGCTGAGAACCTGGCTCAGGCGCGCAACTTGTGGCATATCCGAGAAAGTATCACGCTCGCGCAAGCCGAAGAAGGCTTAAACATCAAACACGACATCTCAGTGCCAATCTCATCTATACCGAGCTTTGTGGAAGAAACAGATGCACAACTGAAACGCGAAATTGAAGGTGTGCGCTTGGTCAACTTTGGTCACCTCGGGGATGGTAATTTGCACTACAACGTACAAGCGCCAGAACATGGCGATAGCAAAGCGTTTTTAAGAGACAACGAAGAACGCGTGAATCAGTTGGTTTATCAATCTGTCAAACGTTTTGATGGGTCAATTTCCGCCGAACATGGCGTGGGGAGCATGAAGGTCAATGACCTGCCTCACTTCAAAGACCCTGTTGCTTTGAAGCTGATGCAACAAATTAAGCAAGCACTCGACCCACAGGGCGTGCTGAACCCAGGTCGCGTCCTACGCTGACGCTGTTCGCCTAGGTGCAGGAATATCCATACCGATCAACATGTCGATCAACTCGGGGAGAGTTCTTGCCGACATTTTGTCCATCACGCGTGCGCGGTGTAGTTTGATCGTTGCAGACGCGCCACCATCTATGGCTGCAATTTGCTGATTGGTATAGCCGCGCACCATCCAGTGGCAGACCTCCATCTCGCGCGGAGTCAGGCGTTGCAAACGCTCAGACACGAGAAGGTTTTTATCGTTGACGCGGACTGCATGCTCAGCCAAGTGCATTGCACGCTCAATGACATCCAGCATCGCCTGAGCAGTAAAAGGCTTGAGTAAAAAATCTACTGCGCCTTGTTTCATCGCCATGATGATTTCCTCAGGCCGGCTATCACCGCTCACAAAAACAACAGGCGTGCATTGGGCAAGCGTCTTGAGTTGCTCTTGCAAATGTACGCCGGTCGTTCCAGGCATGCGCATATCCGAAACAATGACAGACGGATGCGGCACAACAGGATTGCTGAGAAAAGCGTCTGCACTTTCGTACAACGTAACCTGATAGCCTGTACGCTCAAGCATTGAACTTAGACTGCGGCGCACCGATGTATCGTCATCAATGATGATCACATGCCCTAAAGGGTGTTTTTTTTCAATGTTGCTCGACATTGTTATTACTCATCATTCCGTACAACTTAGCGCCATGCTCAATGGCCATGGTCGCATATGAAATATTACCTTTGACATCTGCACCTGCATGCAATTCGACACGACCATTGGATTCGATATTTCCCATCACGACGCCATTGACAACAGCCTGTTGTGCATTAATGTCGCCCTCCACATGAGCTTGCGAAAGAACTGACAACTGCGCATTGGGGCTACCATTGACATCAATATTACCGACCACATGCCCCTTCAGTTGCACCAAATCTTGCGACACAATATTGCCTACGACCACAGCAGATTGGCCAATCACCGTTTTATCAATTTGCTGGTCCTTTGAAGGCTGACCTAATTTCAACTTCTTAAACATAATTTAATGTGCAACAGGCACTTCCACCAACTTGACACGAGTCGCAGCGTTATCAGGTAGGGACACGCGACCGCCTTGGAAATAAATTTGAACCTTTTGCAAGTTTGAACCAGAAAGCTGCCAAGGCGAAACACCGTAGACGCTGCGGTTTTCACCTGCCTTGAGCTGCAGAATCGTGGCTTGCTTGTTGCCATCGACCACACAAATTTCCACATTAGCCGAACTCATCAAATAGACATAACGCCCTTCTTTTTGAGAGATCAGAGGGGTGAGCTGCGGTATGACATCTGTAGTGAAGGCGCAAGTTTTACTTGAGCCACTTGCAGCAGAGGCCGCGGTCTGAGTAACGACAGGTGTAAAAGTTGCAACAGAAGCCACCACCGATGGCGCCGAAGCCGACAAAGTGGGGGCAGAGGCAACAGGTAAAGAGAGAGGCTGCACTGCGGCTGAAGCCACAGGCTCAGGCACATGTATCGGTTGAATAACTTCTGAGGCTGGTGCAACGACAGTGGCTGCAACTTGCGAATTCAGAACTTCTAATTTTTGTGGCACTTGAAATACCAATAGCGCCACAGCAATAGCCAGGAGCAAAAAGGCGCCCAGCATCTGCTTATGCTCAATGACTTTATTGGCAGAAGATCGAACAACATCCGATGCGGTCCGATTAAGCATCGGCTGATGGCTCATCGCCACAATTTGATCCAATGTATTAAGGTGCGCCTCTGCGACTTGATGTGCATCACGCAAAGCTTGCGGAACCTCAACCGTAGGAGGTTCTGCGCCCAATATCATCAGCAGGCGTTTATAAGCTTGACGTTTGATGGCATCTGAGTAAAACAAGTTGTCGCTGTCGCTGCTTTCCAGTTGGCGAACTTGTGCCAAAGACAAACATGCAGTACGTGCCAAAGCGACCAAATCTATTCCCGCCTCTTCGCGCAATTTTCGAAGGTAAACGGGGTCACAGCTGTCGTAGACGCTACGCGTGGCGTCTTGTTCTCTATGTTCGTTAGATGGCATATGCACAGATTCGTCACTGCTTGATAAAAAGTTCAGTAGTTAATGTCGCAGGGTGCTCAATAGTCGTCAATACACCCCGTGGCGTAGAAAACTTAATTATTACGTCGAACAAACGCCACTGCGCTTAAACTCTCAGTAGTTTTTTACCGAATTACCCTAATGCGCCCCATCCGCCGCCAATACGAAGACTTCATGCAGCACGTCGCCAGCCATGGCGTTGCCAAGACCGACCGCACCGGCACGGGCACCCAAAGCGTGTTTGGTCATCAAATGCGTTTTGACCTGAACGAAGGGTTCCCGCTAGTGACCACCAAGAAGGTTCATCTGCGCTCCATCATCCAAGAGCTGCTGTGGTTCCTCACCGGTTCGAGCAACAACAATTGGCTCAAAGAACGCAACGTCACCATCTGGGACGAATGGGCACGTGAAGACGGTGACCTCGGGCCCGTATACGGCGTTCAGTGGCGCAGCTGGCCCACCCCTGATGGCGGCCACATCGACCAAATTCAGCAAGTCATCGACACGCTCAAAAGCAACCCCGATAGCCGCCGCATCATCGTGAGCGCTTGGAACGTGGCGGAGCTTGACAAGATGGCACTCATGCCTTGCCATGCGTTCTTCCAGTTTTACGTGGCCCCTGCACAAAACCCAGGTGAAAAAGCCAAGCTCAGCTGCCAGCTGTATCAGCGCAGCGCCGACATCTTCTTGGGCGTACCTTTCAATATCGCCAGCTACGCCCTACTCACCCACATGGTGGCCCAACAGTGCGACCTCGATGTTGGCGACTTCATCTGGACCGGTGGCGACTGCCACATTTACAGCAACCACCACGAACAAGTGGCGCTGCAGCTCAGCCGCGAACCGTTTGCTTATCCAACATTGAACATTAAGCGCAAACCCGACTCTATCTTCGACTACCAGTTTGAAGACTTCGAGGTTTTGGACTATCAATGCCATGGTGCCATCAAAGCCCCCGTGGCGGTCTAAGCCATGGCCTTGAATTTGATTTTTGCGCGCGCGCGCAACGGCGTGATTGGCAAAGACAACACTTTGCCTTGGCACCTACCAGAAGACCTCGCTCACTTCAAACAAACCACACTTGGCCAGCCCGTGGTGATGGGCCGCAAAACATGGGAATCGCTCCCACCTAAATTTCGCCCCCTGCCCGGCCGTACCAATATCGTTGTGACGCGCCAAGCTGATTGGCAAGCCGAAGGTGCTACCGTTGCTCACTCTATTGAAGAAGCTGTAAAGCATTGCCCTGCTGATGCTCAGGTGTGGGTGATTGGCGGCGCTGAGGTCTATTCGCAAGCAATGCCTTTGGCTTCACGCGCGGTCGTCACCGAAATCGATGCCGACTTTGAAGGCGACGCCTTCGCCCCCACCTTCGACAGCAGCTGGCAAGAAACCGCACGATCCACTCACGTCGCTGCGAATGGTTTGACTTACAGTCTCGTCACCCTCACTCACACACTTTAAGCAGGAGCTTTTTGAATGTCTGAACACGGTTTTCACGTCCATGGCCCACACGACCACGAACTCGAACATGCCGCCGGTGGTCACGGCAACAGCTTTACCAACAAGATCGCCATGTTCACTGCCATCATCGCCACCGTGGGTGCGATCTTTGGCTATATGGGTGGCGCAACACAAGCCGCAGCTGGCTTGTACAAAAACGATGCAGCCATCAAAAAAACCGAAGCCTCCAACCAATGGAATTACTACCAAGCCAAAAGCAGCAAGCAAAACTTGACGGAGCTGGCGTTGGAATTGGCACCTGCCAGTAAGGCAGAGCACTATCAAGCCCAGATCGAACGCTACAAAACCGAGAAAGCTGACATCAAAGCCGGCGCAGAAAAGCTAGAAGCTCAATCCAAAGAGTTCGACGAAATGTCTGAAGCTCAAATGCACCAGCACCACCGCTGGGCACAAGCCACCACGGTGCTGCAAGTGGCGATTGCCTTGGCTGCGATTGCCCTGCTCACCCGTAAAACATGGGTCGAATACGCCATGTTTGGCGCAGGTGCGCTCGGCATTGCAGTCGGCATCATGGCTGCACTTCACTTCTAAAGAACACACATGCAACTCGCCACTTGGAACGTCAACTCACTCACCGTGCGCTTACCTCAAGTGCTGGACTGGTTGGCGGCCAACCCCGTCGATGCTTTGGTGCTGCAAGAAACCAAATGCACCGACGACAAGTTCCCGCAAGAAGCCATTGAAACTGCGGGATACAAGGTGGCTTTCTTTGGGCAAAAAACTTATAACGGCGTGGCCCTACTCTCCCGCAGCCAAGCCACTGACGTGGTGAAAAACATCCCCGGCTTTGAAAATGACATGGCCCGAGTGATTGCAGGCACGGTCGATGGCGTGCGTGTAATTTGCGCCTATTTCCCCAATGGCCAAGCACCCGGCAGCGACAAGTTTGTTTACAAAATGCGTTGGCTAGAGGCCTTGCAAAACTGGCTGCGCGAAGAACTTAAACAATACCCCAAGCTGGTGTTGATGGGTGACTTCAACATTACCGTGGATGACCGCGATGTGTGGGACCCTGTGGCCTTGAAAGACACCATCCACTGCACCTTAGAAGAACGCGATCACTTTCAAGCTTTGATTGACCTCGGCACACATGACGCATTTCGTTTGTTTGAACAAGCCGAAAAAAGCTACAGCTGGTGGGACTACCGAGAGTTTGCATTCCGCCGCAACCGTGGTCTGCGCATTGACCACATCTTGGTGAGCGATGCGCTCAAGCCTACAGTTCAAACGTGCGTAATCGACAAAGCCCCACGCAAGAACGAGCGCCCCAGCGACCACACGCCGGTCGTGGTGACGCTCGCTTGATCAAATCACAAGCCCTTGCACATAAGGGCCTGCCAGATCAATCATCCAAACCCAATTCTTGAATTTTTCGGGTGATGGTATTGCGTCCAATGCCCAACTTTTGAGCGGCTTCAATGCGCCGGCCCCGCGTGTTGGCCAAGGCGGTTTGAATTAACTTCGCTTCCACGCGATTGACCAACACATCCCACACATCCGTGCGGCCCGCCACGAGCAAGCTCATGGCTTCTGCTTCTAAGCCCTGCTCCCAATCTGCACCGGGCATGTTGAGCACCACAGGCGGCATGCTGCTTTCGCTGACTACGCTGGGCGCAGAAGACGTATGAACCGTCTCAGGTGTAATCGCCGCATGAAAGCCAGAGGTGTCCTGGCCCGTGTGGCTCATCGCAGTGAGGGCTTCGCCACTGAGGGTAACTTCAGGTGGCAAATCCTTCGGCTCAATCACTTGCGAAGGCGCCATGACGGTCAGCCAGTGACAAATATTTTCGAGCTGACGCACGTTGCCCGGAAATGCAAATTGGTTAAGCACGTTTTGTGCACCATCTGAGATCCGTTTGGATTCCACGCCCAATTGTTGTGCACTCTGCTGCAAAAAGTGGCGCGTCAAAGTGGGAATGTCTTCGCGACGTTCACGCAAAGCGGGCAAGCGCAACCGAATCACGTTCAAGCGGTGAAACAAGTCTTCACGGAACACGCCGTCTTTGACGCGTTTTTCCAAGTCTTGGTGAGTCGCTGCAATCACGCGGACATCCGCTTTGATGGCGTTGTGACCACCCACGCGATAGTAATTGCCATCGCTCAACACGCGTAGCAAACGGGTTTGTAAATCAAACGGCATGTCGCCAATTTCATCAAGGAACAACGTGCCGCCTTCGGCTTGTTCAAAGCGGCCTCGACGTGTGGTTTGTGCACCAGTGAAGGCGCCACGCTCATGTCCAAAGAGTTCACTTTCCAGTAAATCCTTCGGAATCGCCGCCGTGTTTATTGCGACGAATGGGCCTTTGTTGCCTGCATCGCCGCGAGGTGAATGCTTGTGCAAAGCGCGGGCCACCAACTCTTTACCAGAGCCGCTCTCGCCCGTGATCATCACCGTCACATTGCTTTGGCTCAACCTGCCAATCGCACGAAACACATCTTGCATGGCAGGCGCTTGGCCAAGCATTTCAGGCGTAGCGTCTTGTTGCTCGCTTTGCTGTTGTTCGCGTTGACTTTCATCCAAAGCACGACGAATCAACTCGACAGCTTTGGGCAAGTCAAAGGGCTTGGGCAAGTATTCAAACGCGCCGCCTTGAAAGGCCGATACCGCACTGTCCAAATCAGAAAAGGCCGTCATGATGATGACGGGCAGTGCGGGCAAACGCTCTTTCACTTTGGTGAGCAAATCCAAGCCCGAACCACCGGGCATGCGAATATCACTGACCAAAATTTGCGGGCCGTCTTCCTCGCTCACCGAGTCGAGCGCTTGCAGCACTTCGCGGGGGCTGGTGAAGCTGCGGGTGGGCAGGTTCTCGCGCAACAGCGCTTTTTCCAGCACGAAGCGAATTGACTGGTCGTCGTCCACAATCCAAATCGATTTCATCTCGGCTCTTTCTTTTCTAGGTTAGGGGCCACCTGAGGCTTCAAGGCAACGGGATCAGAATTTTGAAATCCGTGCGTCCCGGCACACTGTCACACTCAATCAAGCCATGGTGCTGTTGCACAAAAGTTTGTGCCAAATTCAGCCCCAGACCAGAACCGCCATCTCGACCAGATACCAAGGGGAAAAACAACCTGTCCTTGATATCTTGTGGAATACCGGGCCCGTTGTCTATCACATGCAATTCCAGTGCCAACCGATAGCGTTGTTTGCCAAAAGTTACTTGACGGCTGATGCGGCTGCGTAAAACGATCTCAGCGTCCCCTTCGAGCACGCGGTCCGCCAACGCTTGGGCTGCGTTATGCACGATATTGAGCACGGTTTGGATGAGCTGCTCGCGGTCACCACGGAATTCGGGGATGGACGTGTCATAGTCACGAACCACACGCAGGCCCTTGGGGAACTCGGCCAAGATGAGACTGCGCACACGCTCACACACCTCGTGGATGTTCACATCGCCCACCACATGCGGACGGCGATGTGGCGCCAACAGACGATCGACCAACAGCTGCAAGCGGTCGGCCTCGTGAATGATGACTTGGGTGTATTCGATCAAGTCCTTGCTCTCAATCTCCATTTGCAACAACTGCGCCGCGCCACGGATACCACCCAGAGGGTTTTTGATTTCGTGAGCCAAGTTACGAATCAGCTCTTTGTTGGCCTGGGCTTGGTCGATCAGGCGCTCTTCACGGTCTTGGCGGGTTTGCTGCTCCAAGGGCAGCAGTTCAACCAACACCTCACCCATCACATCGGTTGGGGCCACGATGACGTGCACGGGCAAGGGCTCTTGCAATGGACGACGTATCAGCGCGTCATAGCGCATGGTGGCAAAGGCGTTGGTTTGCGCGCCTTGAAGAGCGTTGACAAACGACGAGGTTTCAGTGAAATAGCTGGCCAATGGCGAACCTTCAATGGTGCGACGCGAGACGCCCATTACATCTTCTAGCGCCGCATTGGCAAACACCACGACACCATCGATACGCACCACGGCTACCAAGGTGGCCAGCAAGTCAAACGCTTGGGCATAGGTGGGTGAGGTATGAGTCCCAGAGTGGGCTGTCATGGTTTGGCTCCGGTTGATGCGGGCGCGGGCAAGCGCGCAAGTTCACGCTGCAGCCCAGCCACATCCGCGTCGATGCGCTGCAGCGCAACGCGCAATTGCGCCACACGCTCTTGGTATTTTTGGGGTTGTCGGTGCTCATCGGCGCGGCGCTCTGGCTCACCGTTGTTCCACTCTCTCAGCAACTCAGCTTGCTGCTGTTTGGCACGTTGCAACTCGGCTTGCAAAACCACTTGTGCATGCAGATCGCGCTGACGCTGGTCTGCGCTGTCAACTCTTGCAGCACCGACGCTCGAGCCGCCACCAGCGTTCACGCTAGACGACGCTGCTTGCGGACCTTGCACGCGCGTGCCCTCAATCACAGTCACGCTGCCGCCGACCAAGGGCTTGCAGTTGCCTGCAGGGTCTGGCTGGTTGGTATAGGCGTTACCGCAGCGGTAAATGTGCTGCTGCTCTGACGTGGCATTGGCTGACCACGCAGCCAAACACACCCCTAGCAACAGGGCTTCACGTAACACGCGATCAATCGAAGAAGAGTGGCGCAACAAAGAGGTCATCACTAAATAGGAGTTGAAACAAAAAAGGACGGCTTGCGCCGTCCTTTTATTGCACGCTTCGTTGCAACGAATTACAGCGAGTAGTACATGTCGTATTCGACAGGTGACACTTCCACGCGGCTGCGGGTCACTTCTTGCATCTTCAATTCGATGTAAGAGTCGATCCATGAGTCGGTGAACACGCCGCCTTTGGTCAAGAAGGCGCGGTCTTTGTCGAGTGCTTCCAAAGCTTGGTCTAAGCTAGAGCACACGGTTGGGACCAACTTGTCTTCCTCTGGAGGGAGGTGGTACAAGTCTTTGGTAGCTGCTTCGCCTGGGTGGATCTTGTTCTCGATACCGTCCAAACCAGCCATCAACAAGGCTGCGAAGCCGAGGTATGGGTTGCACAATGGATCTGGGAAACGAGCTTCCACGCGGCGACCTTTGTCGCTGGCCACGTTAGGAATACGGATCGAAGCAGAGCGGTTCTTGGCGGAGTAAGCCAATTTCACTGGCGCTTCGAAGTGAGGCACTAAACGCTTGTAGCTGTTGGTACCTGGGTTGGTGATGGCGTTCAAAGCACGGGCGTGCTTGATGATGCCGCCGATGTAGTACAGAGCCAAGTCAGACAAACCAGCGTAGCCAGTACCTGCGAACAAGTTCTTGCCGTCTTTCCAGATGGACTGGTGAACGTGCATGCCAGAACCGTTGTCGCCAGCGTATGGCTTAGGCATAAATGTGGCAGTTTTGCCGTAAGCGTTGGCCACGTTGTGAATCACGTACTTTTGCAGCAATGTCCAGTCAGCGCGCTCGACCAAAGTAGAGAACTTGGTGCCGATTTCGCATTGACCAGCGCCCGCCACTTCGTGGTGGTGCACTTCAACTGGAATACCAACTGACTCGAGCAACAAGCACATTTCGCTGCGCATGTCGTGTGTGCTGTCGACGGGAGGCACTGGGAAGTAGCCACCTTTGACGCGAGGACGGTGACCGCGGTTACCGCCTTCGGTTTTCTCGCCGCTGTTCCATGGGCCTTCGTATTCATTGATGGAATAGAAAGTGTTGTTTGGCTCAGTGCTCCAACGCACTTCGTCAAACAAGAAGAACTCTGGCTCTGGACCGAAGTAAGCGGTGTCGCCAATGCCAGACTGCTTGAGGAAAGACTCAGCGCGCTTAGCGATCGAACGTGGGTCACGCTCATAGGCTTTTCCGTCTGTGGGTTCGATCACGTCACACACCAAAACCAGGGTGATTTCTTCGAAGAAGGGGTCGATCAATGCGCTGTTTGGATCAGGCATCAACAACATGTCAGAGGCTTCAATGCCTTTCCAGCCAGCAATAGAAGAACCGTCAAACGCTTGACCTTCTTCGAACTTGCTCTCGTCAAACTGCGACACGGGCGCAGTGATGTGCTGCCATTTGCCACGGGTATCGGTGAAACGGAAGTCAACGAATTTAACTTCGTTCTCTTTCACCATTTTCATTACGTCTGCGACGGTCTTGGCCATCAAGTTCTCCTGCTAGGGTTGTTGGATTAAAAAGTGTTTCGAGGATGAAGGATGCAGTTTCTGTGCCAGCAATCGCCGCACAAGCCATGCTATCGGCTTCAACGTCAAGGCGCATATTTTGCACCGAGATTCGCGCTAATCAGCCGCAAAAACGCATTCTGGTGTGCAAAATCGAAAAACTGATGAGCACTGTTTTGGTGCTATTTTGCACCAAAACGAGTCGCAATTATTTACGCACCATTTCTGGGCCTAACTTAAAGCCAAATGGTTGAAGCCCTGCCAGCATTGCGGCGTAAGCAGGTGCAACCTTTTCTGGCGCACCTTTCACGCCCAACTCAATGTGGCGCCCATGCACGGGGTGATCCACGCTGGGCAAGCTGAATATTTTGATGCCGTCGAAATCGCGCTCTAAAGCTTCCATCAGCGGCGTGATTGTGGCTTCCATCGAGCCATAGATGACGATGGACTGCTCGATCCAAGCATCGTGTTGAAACAGATGCGGGTAATGCGTGTCAAGCACCCATTCCATCATGGGCCAAGCCATCACCGGAAAGCCCGGCACAAAGTGCACAGCGCCGCCACCAGCACCGTGACAAGTAAAGCCCGGAATCTTGTTGTATGGGTTGGGGATGATCTGCGCGCCGACCGGAAACACCCCCATGTTGAGGCGGTGGATGTTGTCGTGACGGTCAGGCTCATACGGCACGCCCTGCTCTTTGGCTGTGTCTTGCATGCGCTCGCGAATCAAGGCCTCGGCTTGCGGGTGCAACACGATGTCCACCCCCAAGGCTTTGCCTGCGCATTGACGCGTGTGGTCGTCCGGCGTGGCGCCAATGCCGCCGCACGAAAACACAATGCTGTTGCTTTCGAACGCACGGGCTAAGGTGCGCGTGATGCGCTCAGGCGAATCACCCACGTAGTCGGCCCAATCCAGGGACAGCCCACGCGCGCTTAAGAGTTCAATGAGTTTGGGCATGTGCTTGTCGGCACGTTTGCCCGAGAGGATTTCATCGCCAACGATGATGAGGCCAAACTCTGGCCGCGCTTTAGAGGCTTGGGGGTGTGGGTGTGTTTGAGTCATCTGCAGATGCTAACGTGGGTAGTGGCACCGAGGCGCCCATCACCACAGTGCCCGACTCCGCACGCAGGGCTTCCAGCGCGCCCAAGCTGTAATGCGTGAACCACAACGACGTGAAGGCGAACACCAAGGCATATATCCAAATTGCCAATGGAATGAGCACCAAAAACGCCGCTGCAAACACAGCGCCTGAGGCCCACACAATGCTGGGCAAGGCGCCCAAATACCCCGTCAGCACACCAATCATCAACAACCAAATGCGGTGCTGGCGGCCAATGGCCAAGCGCTCTTCACGGCTGGCATGCGTAACTAAGGCATCAAACACCATCACACGGTAGCTCAGCCAACCCCAAATGAGCGGCGGCACGATGAACATCAAAGGTGGCACAGCCCAAAGCGGCAAAGTAATGACCATGGCGCCCATCGCAATGACCGTAGATCCCACCGTCCAAGCCAAGCTTGTCAGTGTGGTGCCGCCGTGCTTCAGGGCCAAGTGCGCGAAACGTCGTTGCACCACTAAATCGACCAAGGCTGGGGTCATCATCAAAGACACCGCCAGCAAAGAGATGATCACCAAGATGGGCGTGATTGCAAAAATCACCACCAGCGGTATCACCACCGCCTGCAACTCACCTGCGCCTTGGTCTTGTAACCACTCCAGCATGCCTTGCAACACTTGCCAAGATGCCAGCATGTCGCGCACCCAATCTTGGGTGGGCGACCAATAGAAATAACCCCAGCTCAGCGACAGCACCAGCAACATGGCCAGTGGCAGCAGTGAGAGGACCATGACGCGCGGCATCAAGCAATAAGCAAACGCACGCCAAAAAGAATCAAAGAACAAACGCATGCTAAAAGCATACCGCAGGTATTTAACGCGTAGATGAAAAACCCAAAGCGCACATGAGGCGTTTGATACCCAATCGCTGCTGCGACCAGAAACCTTCGCCGTAATCAACCCCCTGCTCAACTTGATCACGGATGCCGGTGGCCTCGAAACGCAAATCGAAGTTAGCGGTTCCAAACAGGATGTCCCACCACGGTAGCAGCACGCCAAAGTTGTGCCCACCTAAAACAACCTTTGCGCCTTGGGCTGTTTCATGCCCCAAACCAATGGCATGGTGCAACCGGTGAAAGCGTGGGCTGACCCACAATCGCTCGCCCCATTGGCCAAAACTCACACGCAAATTGGCGTGCTGGAAGTTTTCAAACAACTGGGTAATCGCAACAACCGCAACAAACTGCGTCGGGGCAATGCCGATGAACTGAGCGATCAACACCCAAATAATCGCACCGATCAAATCGTCCAGCAAGTGGTTGCGGTTGTCGGTCCATTGGGTCATCTGGCGTTGCGAGTGGTGCAAGGCGTGCAAAGCCCACCACCAGTTCCAATGATGCTGTGCGCGGTGCAACCAGTAGTTGACGAAGTCAAACACTACGAGGTAGATCAAAAAGCTGGTCAGTGGGACATCGGTCACACCTGGCCACAGGTCTTCCAAATGGAAAGTTCCCACGCCTTGCACCCGCAGCTCACCCATAAGCGTATCGAGCACAGGATCCACCAACAAAAACAACACCACGCGAAACAAACCCAAACGATGAATGAGCGTGTAAATCACATCGGCGCGAATGGCTTTTTGATCGGTCAATGACTCCACAGGGCGCCAGCGCTGCAAGGGGCCAATTACAACCACCATGACCGCAATTTGTATCAATCCCACCAGCAGCCAACCCGTGCCATTGAACACATCTTCCAACCGGCTGCCCATGCCTAAAACGAAGGCAATGGGCTGCATCACGCTTTCATACAAAGCGGCTTGCGTGTTGGCAAACAAGTCAATCAGCGTATCCATGGTTTGTATTTTGGATGCTCTTTGAGCGTGGCGAAACAAAACCCTTTGGCTTTGAGGCCTTCAATCAAAGGCTCGAGCACGGTCGGAGCCCACGGATCTTGGCGCGACCAAATGCCCAGGTGCGCCATCAAAATGTCGCCCGAGCGAATGTTGCTCAAGGCACGTTGCTGCAGCATGGCGTTGGGGAATTTATCGCTGGGCAACTCATCCCCTAAAAAGCCCGCATCCGCCCAGCCCACATGCGCAAAGCCGCATTGCTTAGCTGCCGTGAGCAACGATGGTGATGTTTTGCCACCTGGCGCACGAAACAAGGGCAAAGGCTTCACGCCCGTAATTTGCTCTAGGCGCGTGTTGGAAAGTTGAAGTTGGTCACAGTAACGCTGGCTGGTCCATACCTCTGTTTGCCCTTTGTTCGGGCCGGCTGTCGGGCGCATTTGCCAGCTGCCACGTGGCAGGTCAGAGCGCCAATAAACGTGGTCAAACGTGTGTGAGGCAAACGCGTGGCCTTCAGCCCCACGCGCTTTCCACCAGGGTGCCCAGTGCTCGCCCAGTGAGCCATCACCTACCTTGGTGGGTTCATTGGCGGCGAAGAAGGTGACCTTGACGTTTTGACGATTCAGCACCTCTGCAATCAGCGGTGCCACGCCCATGTGACCTGTGTCAAACGTGAGGTAAAGAGGCTTGCTGCAGGGCGCAGCTGCATGTGCTGCGATGCTCAGTGAGGCGAAAAAACCAAGTACCAAGCAACGCATAGTCATCAATACCGCTTCGCGTGGTCCAAAGTCCAAACGCCATGCGGCGATTTGCCAACTTTCACTTGCCGCACCAATTGACCTGTTGTTGTGTCAATCACGCTCATTTTTTTAATCCAGCGCGATGATACGAACAAAAACTTGCCATCGGCTGTGACTTCCATGCAATCAGGCCCGCCAGGTGCGGTGAACTGCATGACCGACTCTAAGTTGAGGTAATCGATTTTGTTGACCGTGTTGGCTACGCGGTTGCCCACAAAAACATGGCGGCCATCGCCTGCTGCGCGAAATGCATGTGCACCTGCGCCTGTGGGGATAGTTTTAAACAACTTCGGCTGTGTGCCAGACACATCAAACACTTGCACATGGTTGTCACCAGTCAAGCCTACTAAAAGGTATTTGTCGTTAGGCGTACCAAACACATCAGCAGGCATTTCGCCTGTTTTGATGCGCCACTTGAGAGTTTGTGTGGCCAAGTCCACCGCGACCAGCTCGTTGCTGTCTTGCATGGTGGCGTAAGCCGTGGTGCTTTTGGTATCAATCCAAATGTGGCTGGGCGTTTTGCTGGAAGGAATGCGTTTAGCCAGCGTTAGCTCTTTGCCATCCCAGCGGTAAATGTCGATGTGGTTCAAGCGATTGGCCACCGTGACAAACCACTTCATGTCGGGTGAAAAGCGCAGCTGGTAAGGGTCAATCGTGCCGCGCACCACACGTTGCACTTCGGCCGTGCGTGGATCGATGAAGGTCAGCGAATCACCACCAGCATTAGCCACGATGACCGATTTTTCGTCTGGTGTGAGGTAGATGTGATGCGGTTCTTTGCCCGTTGAAATACGACGGGTTTCTTGCCAAGTGACAGGGTCAATGACGCTGACATTGGCGTCCAAAGAATTGAGCACAAAAATAGGGTTGGCCGCTTGCGCAGCCGGAACTGCCAAAAGCAGCACGCCCGCCATAGCCAGCGTTAAACGTTGAATCAAAAACACGAAAATACCTTGAAAAATCTGCACCCAGTGTAACGAGCGAGGTCCACCTCATGGGCAGGAAGGCCTTCAAATCGGTCGAAAACCGCTTGATCCAAAACAAATAATGACCAAAGACCTAAAAAGTTAAGCGTTTGTAGCTAGTCGCTTCAATTCGTCTTCGCTGATCCATCGCCACTGACCCGGCGCCAAATCGGCCGGCAAAGGCATGGCGCCAATTTGCGAGCGGTGCAAACCCACCACTTTGTTGCCAACCGCTGCCAACATGCGTTTGACTTGGTGGTACTTGCCTTCGGTCAGCGTCAGGCGCATGTGGTGCTCGGCTACGGCCACACAGGCTGCGGCTTTGACGGGCTTAGGTGAATCATCCAACACCACACCGTAGAGCAGACGTTGCACTTGCTTGTCGTCCAGCGGGTCATCGGTCGTCACCTCATACACCTTGGGCACATGGTGACGGGGTGAACTCATGCGGTGAATCAACGGGCCATCGTCGGTCAGAACCAACATACCCGTGGTGTCTTGGTCCAAGCGCCCTACTGCTTGGACGCCTTGCACCGCACTTTTTTGAGGTCGGTAGCGCAAAGGCGGTGGCAGCAAGGTGTACATGCTGGGCCATGCCGAAGGCTTGTGCGAACACTCGTAGCCTGCGGGCTTGTGCAGCAGCACATAAGCTTTGGCGTGATACGGCCACAGCACGCCTTGCACCGAGTACGACAGACCTTCACGCACGTCTACGTCTTCAAGCGCATCGTCACAGGTGACCAAGCCCTCGCCCAGATCGACCTGCACGTAACCTTGTTGAATCAAGCCCGCACAAATACGTCGCGTGCCAAAACCTTGGGAATACAAAATATCTTGCAATTGCATGGGTCAATCGTAAACGCTCAAGCAAAATGACATCTGACAAAGGCGCCTCACATGAAACCCAGCTCACACTATTTGCAATGCCACGGCTTCAACATCCACTACACCGCGTGGGGCGATGCCTCGCTGCCCGTGGTGATTGCATGGCACGGTTTGGCCCGCACAGGCCGCGACTTTGACGCCTTGGCCGAGCAGCTGTGCGCACACTACCGCGTGATTTGCCCCGACACCATTGGCCGAGGACTGAGCCAGTGGAGCCCCGCCCCCAAAGACGACTACAGCTTTGCCACCTACGCACGCATCACTTTGGACTTGATGAATGCGCTGCACATTGAAAAAACCCACTGGATTGGCACCTCCATGGGTGGCGCTTTGGGCTTGGTCTGCTCTGCCGGGTTAGAAGTACCGGCCTTGCAAGGGCGCATTCGCAGCTTGCTGCTCAATGACATCGCACCTGAAATTTCTTCTGTGGCAGTGGAGCGCATCAAAGCCTACGCAGGCCAGCCCCCAGCGTTTGACACCGTGCCAGAGTTAGAAGCCTTCTTCCGTGCAGCCTATGCCCCCTTCGGCTACCAGACAGATGCGCAGTGGCGACACTTGACCGAGACCTCCACACGCCGCCTGCCCGACGGCCGCGTGACGCCGCACTACGACCCTCACATCACGCAGCAGTTTTTCCGTGAAGTGCCTGAGTACCCCATGTGGAACGAGTACGACACACTCAACATTCCCGTCATGGTGATGCGCGGTACGCATTCGGATTTGATTTCACCCGAGACCATCCAAACCATGCACACCCGCGGACCAGGCACCAAGGGTTTGCTACGCACTGAAGAGATCGCAGGCTGCGGCCATGCACCCGCATTGAACGAGCCCGCGCAATGGCAGCTGGTGATGGACTTCTTGAAGGCGGCGGCTTAGGCCTGTTACGGCACCCACAACGGGTGCTTGTGCATCACGGCGGCAAACGCGTCTGAGGCTTCAAACGCCAGCAACCATCGCGACAAATGCACCCAAGGCTGCGCATCAAACCAAGCGCGGTCGGTGCGCGCAAACTGTCGCACGAATGGCGCCAAACACGCATCGCTCAAACCCCAGTGTGCGCCCGATAAATAAGCAGTTTTATGTAGCTGAACATCGAGTTCGCTGAGCCAAGCTGCACCTAAATCACGGTGTTTCAAGCCGTCGTTCAAGCCAAAGCGCTGCGGGTATTTGTAGCGATCTAAGTTGGCTTTGAATTCGCCATCATTAGCAGCAATCAACGCATCTGCATTCGCCTTGGCTTGCGGATAGGCAGGCAACCAGCCATCGGGATCCTTCTGCGCCAAAGCCCAGTACATGATGTCTAAGCTTTGCTCCAGCACCTCCCCTGAATCCAAGCACAACACAGGCACTGTGCCTTTGGGTGACACAGCCAGCATGTCGACTGGCTTCGCCTTCAATGCGACTTCACGATGTTCATAAGCCACGCCGCTGACTTGTAAAGCCAAGCGTGCTCGCATCGCATAAGGGCAGCGGCGAAATGAATACAGAACGTGCATAAAGAAAGAGAAAAAATTCGAGTAACCAACGTGTCAGACACCACTGGCGCAACGTTCAGCGATGGGCAAGAATGCGACACAAAAGCACAAGGAGACAACACATGAAACGCCGTCAATTCTTTCAGAATTCTGCCCTCGTCACATCTGGAGCCCTTGTGGGTTGCGCCACACCGGGTATGGCAGCCCATACGCCAAAGACACCTTTCACCGTACCAGCTACCTACATCCCCATTGTCGGATCGGACGAGATGTTTCCGATTCGACGCATCTATTGCATTGGCCGCAACTACGCTGCACATGCCCGCGAAATGGGATCAGACCCCACACGCGAACCACCCTTCTTCTTCCAAAAACCCACGGATGCCATTCAATACGTAGCCGCAGGCACGGTGGCTGACCATTCCTACCCCACTCTCACCAAAAACTACCACTACGAAGCCGAATTGGTGGCGGTGCTGGGCAAAGGTGGCCGCAACATCTCCGTTGATAAGGCGCTCGACTTGGTCTATGGCTACACCCTAGGTCTTGACATGACACGCCGCGATTTGCAACGGGGCATGGGTGATCAAAAGAAGCCTTGGGAAATTGGCAAAAGCTTTGACCAATCAGCCCCCATCGGTGCGGTTCACAAAGTGGCACAAACAGGTCACTTCACCAAAGGTGACATTTGGCTCAAGGTGAATGGACAAGTCAAACAAAAAGCAGATTTGAACCAAATGATTTGGTCTGTGGCTGAACAAATCAGCAAACTCTCAGAAGCGTTTGAGCTGTTTCCAGGTGACATCATCTACGCAGGCACTCCTGAAAACGTGGGGCCTGTGGTTCGCGGCGATGTGATTGAAATGCACATCGACGGTTTGCCCAACCTCAGCGTGAAAATCGTTTAAGCAATCTCAGGTCACGGGTGCTGGGTTGAACAACACCAAGGCGTTGTGCAACTTCCAGTGCTCGGCCCATGTTTTCTTGCGGCCGCTGGCCACTTCTAACATCAGCTCAAACAGCTCGGTGCCGACTTCTTCAATCGTTTTGGACCCGTCGGCAATCGTGCCCGCGTTCACATCCATCAGGTCATGCCAGCGACGCGCCAGATCTGTGCGAGTTGCTACTTTGATGACCGGGCACTCAGCCAAACCATAGGGCGTGCCGCGCCCTGTGGTGAACACATGCAAGTTCATACCCGCAGCCAATTGCAGCGTGCCGCAGATGAAATCACTCGCAGGCGTGGCCGCATAAATGAGTCCCTTCTGCTTGAGCTTTTCGCCGGGTGACAGCACGCCCGAGATGGGTGCCGAGCCCGACTTGACGATCGAACCCATGGCTTTTTCCACGATGTTGGACAAGCCGCCTTTTTTGTTGCCGGGCGTGGTGTTGGCACTGCGGTCTGCGCGGCCGCGCGCCAGGTAAGCGTCGTACCAAGCCATCTCGCGAATCATGGCCTCTGCCACTTCAGGCGTGGTCGCGCGTGAGGTGAGTTGATCAATGCCGTCGCGCACTTCGGTCACTTCAGAGAACATTACACTCGCACCTGCTCGCACCAACAAATCGGTGCAATAGCCCACAGCGGGGTTAGCTGTCACGCCCGAGAATGCATCGCTGCCGCCACACTGCACACCCACCACCAATTCGCTGGCAGGCACGGTCTCACGACGGCGTTGATTCAAGCGTTGCAAATGGTGCTCCGCAGTTTTCATGATCGAATCAATCATGGACATGAAACCCACGTGCGCGTCATCTTGTAGGCACACCACATCAAGTGCCTCGCCGCGTTGGTCGTTGATGGGAATGGCGCCAGGTGGCATCAAACGCTCAGGTTGCAGTTTTTCGCAGCCCAAACTCACCACCATCACTTCACCGCCAAAGTTGGGGTTCAAGCTAATGTTGCGCAGGGTTCGAATAGGAATCTCTGCACCATCGGCATCAATGGCCACACCGCAGCCGTAGGTGTGCTCAAGGCCCACCACATCGTCCACATGGGGAAACTTGGGTAACAGCTCAGCTTTGATGCGTTCCACAGCAAACTCAACTACCCCCGAGACGCACTGCACTGTGGTGGTGATGGCCAAAATGTTGCGCGTGCCCACCGAACCATCGGCATTGCGATAGCCCTCAAAGGTGAAGCCCTCTAGCGTTGGCAAGGGTTCAGGCTTCACGGTGGCGATGGGCAAGTTATCCAACTCACGTGCCGAGGGCATTTGCAGCAAACGCTCATGCACCCAGCTGCCAGCAGCAATGTCTTGCATGGCAAAGCCAATTGGAATGCCATAGCGCAACACCGGCGCGCCAGACGCAATATCGACCAAGGCAACTTTGTGACCTTGCGGCACTTGATCACGCAAGGTGATGCCATCGCTCAACACAGTGCCAGTAACTAATCCGCCCTGATTCGCCACAATGGCCACGTTGTCGCGGGCATGCATGCGGATGGTGAGTGGTGTCATCGATGTCTCCTATCATTTGTTGTGCCTGATGGCATCCATTGACATAATGATAGCGGTACCATTGCAACTTAAGCAAGCGAATTTCATGTCCGACAAAGAACAACCCAAACGTTCACGCCGCAGCAGCGGTGCCATCACCCTGCGCGATGTGGCCATGCTCGCGGGTGTGGCCCCTATCACCGCATCAAGGGCCATCAACACCCCTAACCAGGTGTCGCCCGATGTGCTGCGCAAAGTGCAAGAGGCCGTGCAGCGCACAGGCTATGTGCCCAATCGCATGGCTGGTGGGTTGGCGTCGTCTCGCAGCCGTCTCATTGCAGCTGTGGTACCCAGCACCGTGGTGTCGGTATTCATGGAAACCATTGAGTCACTCAATAGCACATTGTTTGATGCGGGCTACCAGCTCATGCTCGGGCAATCGGGCTATTCATCTGACCGAGAAGAGACCTTGCTCGAGGCCATCATTGGTCGACGGCCCGATGGCATCTTTTTGACGGGGATCTTGCCGCCAGGCAAAGCACGCACACGGCTGTTGGCCTCGGGTATTCCTGTGGTTGAAACTTGGGATCTGACGCCTACACCGATCGACATGTTGATTGGCTTTTCGCACTCTGACATCGGACGAGAAGTGGCGCAGTTTTTAACGGCCAAGGGTTACCAAAAATTTGCCATCGTGCGCGCCGAAGACGAGCGCGCTGACCGTCGCACGCTTGCTTTTAAAGACACATTGGCACAAATGGGTTTACCGCCCGTTTTTGTGGTCAACGTTGGGGCCTCGCGGTCGCTCAAAAGCGGTCGCGAAGCCATGACACGCATCTTGACTGAAGCCCCTGAAATCGAAGCTATTTTTTGCAGCTCAGACTTGCTTGCCTTGGGCGTGATGACACAGGCCCGAGCGCAAGGCTTGTCGGTCCCAGATGACATCGCCGTGATGGGCTTTGGTGATGTGCCCTTTGTGGCCGACATGGTGCCAGCACTCACCACAGTAAGAATTAACGGTGAACACATCGGCACCTTGGCAGCTCGCCAATTGATGGACCGTGCTGAAGGCCGCGACGTCCCGTCACGCATCGTTGATGTTGGTTTTTCGATCATCGAGCGCGACAGCACCTCCCTAGCGAAAACCCTGAGGTAAAAGCATTGACGGCCAGTTTTGGCATCGTTAACATGCTCATAATTAATTTGGTAGCGCTACCAAATTGAACAGGAAATTTCCTCTCAACATACGAAAAGATATTTATGGCTTCGACCTCGACCCACTTGTACTCACGCATCTTGCTGACCGGCGCTGCTGGTGGTTTGGGCAAAGTCTTGCGCCCACGTCTGAAAACACGCTGCGATGTATTGAGGGTGAGCGACCTAGGCAATTTGGGTGAGCCCGCTGCTGGCGAAGAAGTCATGGCGGCACCCTTGCAAGACCGTCCTGCTGTCTTCAAGATGCTAGAAGGTGTGGATGCGGTCGTGCATTTGGGTGGCATTTCCACCGAACAGCCGTTTGACGACATCGTGCAAGCCAACATCATTGGCGCCTACAACCTGTACGAAGGCGCTCGTATTCATGGCACACGCCGCATTGTGTTTGCCAGCTCCAACCACGTCACCGGGTTTTACCGCCAAGACGAAGTGATCGACGCGACCATGCCTGTCCGCCCCGATGGCTACTATGGAATTAGCAAAGCCTTTGGCGAAAACCTCGCCCGTTTCTACTTTGACCGTTATGGCATTGAAACCGTCTGCATGCGCATTGGCTCGTCGTTCCCTGAACCCAAAGACCGCCGCATGCTCGCCACCTGGATGAGTTATGACGATCTAGAGCGCTTGGTCGTCGCCAGTTTGAGTTCGCCCGTCGTTGGCTACAGCGTAATCTACGGAATGTCCGACAACCACCACGTGTGGTGGGACAACACCCCTGCTAAACACATTGGCTATCGTCCTCAAGACAACTCTGAGCCCTTCCGAACTGCTGCTGAAGCCAAGCAACCCATCCTCGATTTGAATGACCCTGCCGTGATTTACCAAGGTGGTGGTTTTGTCAAAACTGGTCCGTTCTAACTATTAACCACAACAGGAGACTCCCATGACCCCTCGTTCTAACTTGCTCAAGACCTTGGTCGCTACCGCAGCAGCTTCGCTGTTTGCATTAGCTTCAAACGCCACTGAATTCCGCTCATCAGACATTCACCCTGACGACTATCCTACCGTTCAAGCCGTGCGCCACATGGGTGAAGAGCTCAGCAAAGCCACCGGAGGCAAACACAGCATCAAGGTGTTTTCAAAGTCGGCCCTCGGCAATGAGAAAGACACCATTGAGCAAACCAAACTTGGTGCCATTGCCATGGCACGTGTGAACGTGGCGCCCATGAACAACATTTGCGCAGCCACCATGGTGCCCACCATGCCCTTCTTGTTCCGCTCCACCGAACACATGCGCAAAGTGTTGGACGGCCCAATCGGCGAAGAAATTTTGAAAGACTGTGAAGCCCAAGGATTTGTGGGCTTGGCGTTTTATGACTCAGGTGCACGCTCGATCTACACCGTTAAAAAACCCATCAAAACTTTGGCCGATGCCAAAGGCCTGAAGGTGCGCGTGCAGCAAAGCGATTTGTGGGTGTCCCTGCTTGAAGCCATGGGCGCAAACGCAACACCGATGCCATATGGCGAGGTGTACACCGCACTGAAAACCGGCTTGGTCGATGCCGCGGAAAACAACTACCCATCGTATGAGAGCTCACGTCACTTTGAAGTCGCCAAGTACTACAACAAGACAGAGCACTCGATGGCACCTGAAATCTTGCTGTTCTCTAAAAAAGTGTGGGACACCCTCTCTGCTGACGAACAAAAACAAATCCGCGCAGCTGCCAAAGAGTCTGTGACTTACATGCGCAAGTTGTGGGATGAGCGTGAAACCAAATCACTCGCCATCGTCAAAGCTGGCGGCGCAGAGATTATTGAAGTCGACAAAGCAGCTTTCCAAGCTGCGATGAAGCCCGTGTATGACAAGTTCTTGAAAGATCCAAAACTTCAAGACATGGTCAAACGCATCAACGCTGTCAAGTAAGCCATGTACACACGCTTTTGTGCCGCCCTCGCGCGGCTATGTTTGAAGGTAGGCGTCGGTGGCCTGGTGCTGCTGATCGCCGCCGTGCTCTACCAAGTCATTGGTCGATACATCCTCAACGACACGCCCACTTGGGCTGAGAGTGGTGCTGTGCTGCTCGTGCTGTACGTGACCATGCTGGGCATGGCCGTGGGCGTGCGCGATGCTGGACACATTGGCTTGGAATCTTTGTTGGTGCTCGCACCGGAAGCGTTGCGCTTGAAGATGGAGTTACTGATCCACGTCTTGGTCTTAGGCTTTGGCTTGGTGATGGCCTACAACTGTGCCGTGCTGGCACAAAGCGTGTGGGATTACAAAATCCCAACCCTCGGTTTGTCTGAGGCATTCAAATACGCACCGCCTGCGATGGCCGGCGTCTTGATTGCCTTGTTTTCTATAGAACACATCATCGCTTTGATTCGCGGTGAAGAGGTGGAGCCCGCATGGCACTGACCATTTTGTGCGTGAGCTTCACGCTTCTGCTGCTGCTTGGCGTACCCGTTGCGTTTTCAATCGGCTTATCCTCCTTGGCCACACTGTTGTTTGAAGGCTTGCCACTCGCGGTTGGCTTTCAACAAATGATTTCGGGCATGAACCCGTTTTCTTTCTTAGCCATTCCCTTCTTCATCTTTGCCGGTGAAATCATGATGTATGGCGGCATCGCCGACAAGATTGTGGATTTCGCCAAGTCACTCGCCGGCCATGTGCGCGGCGGTTTGGGCATGAGCAATGTGCTGGCATGCACCTTGTTTGGCGGCGTCTCTGGATCACCTGTAGCAGACGTGTCAGCCATGGGTGCCGTGTTGATTCCGCAGATGAAAAAAGAAGGTTACGACGCAGACTATGCCGTCAACGTGACCACCCATGCTTCATTGGTCGGAGCTTTGATGCCCACCAGCCACAACCTCATCATCTTCACACTGGCTGCCAGTGGCAAGGTGAGCATTGCGGCTTTGATCTTGGCCGGCATCGTGCCCGCCATTGTGTTGACCATTTGTAACTTGGTCGCAGCGTATGCAGTAGCTGTCAAGCGCGGCTACCCATCAGGCACCTTCCCTGGCTGGGCTGTGGTGGGGCACTCGTTTGCCCAATCTTTGCCAGGCTTGCTGGTGGTCGTGATCATCATCGTGGGCATTTTGTCGGGCGCGTTCACGGCCACTGAGTCAGCCTCTGTGGCCGTGATTTGGGCTCTGTTCTTGGCAACGATGGTCTACAAGAAACTCACTCGCGAACAGTTTTTAAAAGCGGCGGCAAAAGCCGTCAAAAGCACGGGCGCTGTGTTGCTGTTGATCGGCATCAGTTCGATGTTTGGTTATTTGATTGGTTTGTATGGTGTGGCTGAACTCACAGGACAAATGTTGTCGAGCATCAGCGCCACACCTTGGGTCATCTTCTTGTGCGTCAACATCATCTTGTTCGTCTTGGGCACCTTCCTCGACATGGCTGCGACGATTTTGATTTGCACCCCCATCTTCTTACCCATCTGCCAACAAATGGGCATGAGCACAGAGCAATTCGGCATCGTCATGCTCATCAATTGCGCCCTAGGACTGAACACCCCACCCGTGGGCACTACACAGTTTGTGGGTTGCACGATTGGTGAAGTATCTGTGGGCACCGTGATGAAGACCATTTGGCCGTTCTATGGCGGCTTGATTGCAGCCTTGATGCTGGTGACCTATGTGCCTGCGTTCTCGATGTGGTTGCCCAACTTGATTTTGAAATAACACCATGACCACAGGACCTGCCATCGCCTTTGACACCAACGCACGCTACCCAGACCCTCGGGTGCAAGTACTGGATGACCGATTTCTCAAGCTGCGCTTGTTCAGCGCCAGCGTCGAGCAACTGGCCTCTGGCTTGCGTTGGGCTGAAGGTCCTGTGTGGTTTGGCGATGGTCGCTATTTGCTGGTATCTGACATTCCCAACAACCGCATCTTGCGTTGGGACGATGCATCAGGGTCCGTGAGTGAATTTCGGTCGCCATCTCACAACGCCAACGGCCTCACACGCGATGCACAAGGCCGCTTGCTGACCTGTGAGCACCAAACACGCCGTATCACCCGCACCGAATACGATGGCTCTATCACCGTGCTGGCCGATACGTTTGATGGCAAACGTTTGAACTCCCCCAACGACATCGTCTGCCAACGCAATGGTGTAATTTGGTTCACCGACCCCCCTTTTGGTATTTCAGGCGATTGGGAAGGCGATGCAGCACCTGCCGAACTGCCCCATGCGCTTTATCGCATTGACGCCAGCGATGGCGAACTGCAACAAGTGCTGACCGACATTGAAGGCCCCAATGGATTGGCTTTCTCTTCCGACGAGTCGGTGTTGTACTTGGTAGAAAGCCGAGCAAAACCGCACCGCAAAGTGTGGGCGTATGACGTGGACGCCAACGGTGCATTGAGCCACAAACGCTTGGTGATCGACGCACAAGGGCCAGGCGCCCTAGACGGCATCGCCGTGGACATCGAAGGCAACATTTGGTGTGGCTGGGGCAGTGATGGTTCGACAAGTGCCAAAGCCGAAGAACTCGATGGTGTGCGTGTGTTTGCACCTGATGGCACGGCCATTGGCCATATCCACTTGCCAGAGCGTTGCGCCAACCTGTGCTTTGGCGGCGCCAAACACAACCGCCTTTTCATGGCCAGCAGCCATTCGGTCTATGCCATCTACACCAACACACGAGGCGCCACCGCATGTTAAAAATTCGACGTTCATTCTTGGCACTCACTGCGAGCGTGCTGCTGGTTGCCTCTGCCCACGCCTGGCCAGACAAACCTGTCACCTTGGTTGTGCCCTTCCCACCAGGTGGCGCCACCGATTTGATTGCCCGCACGTTGGCACCCAAGCTGCAAGAAAAACTTGGCGGCAGCTTCATCACCGACAACAAGGCAGGTGCCACGGGCACGATTGGCGCAGGCTTTGTGGCACGCGCCCCTGCCGATGGCCACACATTGTTGGTGTCGTCCCTTGGTCCTTATGTGATTGCACCGCACTTGTTGGCCAAAGTGCCCTATGACGCGCTGAAAGATTTCGACTACATCAGCATCGCCGTGCAAGCGCCCAATGTGTTGGTGGTGCCTGCGAGCTCGCCGCATAAATCGATGGCCGATGTGATTGCCTTCCAAAAAGCCAATCCCAACAAGATGACCTTTGCCTCCTCTGGCAACGGCAGCAGCGATCACCTCACTGCTGAGCTGTTCTGGTTGCAAACCAACACCACCGGCATTCATGTGCCCTACAAAGGCGGCGGTCCTGTGATGACCGATTTGTTGGGCGCGCAAGTGGACTCATCGTTCATGAACATCAACACCGCCATGCCGCAAATCTTGTCAGGCAAGTTGCGTGCGCTCTCCATCACCAGCACCAAGCGCTCGCCGCTGTTGCCCAATGTGCCCTCGCTCGAAGAGTTAGGCATCAAAGAAGCCAATGTGTATTCATGGCAAGCCGTAGCAGCGCCCAAGGGCTTGCCCGCAGACATCAAAGCCAAGCTGCATGCGGCCATCGTGGCGGCTTTGAATGACCCACAGGTCAAAACCAAGCTGCTGGACTTGGGCTTTGAGATTGTGGCCAACACGCCCGAGCAATTCACTGCGTATCAAGCCGCTGAGTTTGCCCGTTGGAAAAAATTGATCGATTCACGCAACATCAAAGCCGACTAAGTTGGCGCACAAAGACTTCATGCCTCACACCTCTCCCGTCATCACCCAATTGCGTGTCGTCCCCGTTGCGGGCCAAGACAGCATGTTGATGAATTTATCTGGCGCACACGGCCCCTACTTCACGCGCAACATCCTCATCCTCACCGACAACGCGGGCCGAACCGGCGTGGGCGAAGTGCCAGGTGGTGAAAAAATCCGCGCCACATTGCAAGACGCCACGGAACTGGTAGTCGGTCAAACCATTGGCAATGTACAAGCTGTACTCAACGCCATGCGCACGCGTTTTGCAGACCGCGATGCGGGCGGGCGCGGCTTACAAACTTTCGATTTGCGTACCACCATCCATGCCGTCACAGCAGTGGAATCGGCCATGCTCGATTTGCTAGGCCAACACCTTGATGTGCCTGTGGCTGCACTTTTAGGCGAAGGCCAGCAGCGCAGTTCGGTGGAGATGCTGGGCTACTTATTCTTCATTGGTGACCGCAACCAAACCGACCTGCACTACCGAAGTGAGCCCGAAGCCGACAACACGTGGTTTCGCTTGCGCAACGAAAAAGCCATGACACCCGAATCCGTGGTGCGCTTGGCTGAAGCTGCGCGCGAGAAATATGGTTTCAACGACTTCAAACTCAAAGGCGGCGTATTAGCGGGCGAAGCAGAAATCGAAGCCGTCACCGCTCTGCACCAACGCTTTCCCGAAGCGCGCATCACGCTGGACCCCAATGGCGGCTGGCTGCTCAAAGATGCTGTGCGCTTGATGCGCGACATGCGCGGCGTGGTGGCCTATGCAGAAGACCCTTGCGGTGCAGAAGAAGGTTTCAGTGGTCGTGAAGTGATGGCCGAGTTCCGCCGCGAAACCGGTCTACCCACCGCCACCAACATGGTGGCCACTGACTGGCGGCAAATGGTGCATTCGCTGTCGCTGCAAAGCGTGGACATTCCCTTGGCTGACCCTCATTTTTGGACCATGGCCGGTTCGGTGCGCGTAGCTCAAACCTGCCGAGATTGGGGCCTCACTTGGGGCTCACACTCTAACAACCACTTTGATGTATCGCTCGCCATGTTCACGCATGTGGCAGCAGCCGCACCAGGCAAGGTCACCGCTATCGACACCCATTGGATTTGGCAAGACGGTCATGGTCTGACGAAAGAACCTTTGCAAATCATCAACGGTCATGTGCAAGTACCCAAGAAGCCTGGTCTCGGCGTAGAGCTGGACATGGTGGAAGTTGAGAAAGCACACCAGCTCTATCTGCAACATGGCCTAGGTGCACGCGATGACGCCGTGGCCATGCAATACCTCATCCCCGGCTGGAAGTTTGACCACAAACGTCCTTGCATGGTTCGATAACTCTATTCAATTTCTACACATCATGCGCCCCAACAAACTTCGCGAAATTTGGCAATCAGGCGGAGCCGTCGTCAACGGCTGGCTCGCCATTCCCAACAGCTTTTCCGCAGAAACCATGGCCCACCAAGGCTGGGATTCCCTCACCATCGATTTGCAACACGGCGTGGTCGACTACCAAGCGATGGTCCCCATGCTGCAAGCCATCTCCACCACAGCCACCGTGCCTGTGGTGCGCGTGCCATGGCTGGAACCCGGCATCTTGATGAAGAGCTTGGATGCAGGCGCCTATGGCGTGATCTGCCCCATGATCAACACCAAAGAAGACGCTCAAAAACTGGTGGCCTACACCCACTACGCACCTCGTGGCACACGCAGCTTTGGCCCTGTTCGAGCTTTGCTTTACAGCGGTGCCGACTACCCCAAACACGCGAACGACACCATCGTTACCTTCGCCATGATTGAAACCGCAGCGGCCTTAGACAACTTGGATGACATCCTCAGCGTCGAAGGTTTAGATGCGATTTACATCGGCCCATCTGACTTGTCTTTGGCCTTGGGCTGCAACCCCACCTTTGATGACCTCGACCCCAAAGCCGCCGAAGCGGTGGACCATATCTTGGCACGTGCCAAAGCACACGGTGTGGTGGCAGGCATTCACAACGGCACACCAGAGTCTGCGCTCAAACGCATAGCCAAGGGCTTTCAATTCGTCACCGTCAGTTCAGATGCTCGTTTGATGGCTGCAGGTGCGCAGCAAATCATTTCAAAAATGCACGCCTCGAAGACAGCCACGTCTTCTGGCACTTACTAATTTCACAAAGGAAGTTTTCATGAAAATCGGTTTCATCGGCTTAGGCATCATGGGCTCACCCATGGCGCAACATTTGTTGGCAGCCAAGTACGACTTGTTCGTTCGCACGCGCAGCAAAGTACCCGCCGAACTCTCCAGCGCAAACGTCTGCGCCACCAATGCCGATGTGGCTCGCGCTGCTGACATCATCTTTTTGATGCTGCCTGACACACCCGATGTGGAAGCTGTGTTGTTTGGCAAAGACGGCGTGGCCGAAGGTTTGAGTCAAGGCAAGATCGTGGTGGACATGAGTTCCATCTCGCCGATGGACACCAAAACCTTTGCACAAAAAATCAATGCACTGGGCTGCGAGTATCTGGATGCGCCCGTCTCAGGCGGCGAGGTGGGGGCCAAAGCAGCCAGCCTCACCATCATGGTGGGCGGCTCAGAAGCCACCTTCAACACCGTCAAGCCTTTGTTTGAATTGATGGGCAAGAACATCACCCTCGTGGGCGGTAACGGTGATGGCCAAACCACCAAGGTGGCGAACCAAATCATCGTGGCCTTGAACATTGCTGCGGTGGGCGAAGCCTTGCTGTTTGCCAGCAAAGCGGGGGCTGACCCAGCCAAAGTGCGTGCGGCGCTGATGGGCGGTTTTGCCTCTAGCCGTATTTTGGAAGTGCATGGGGAACGCATGATCAAGCGCACCTTTGCCCCTGGTTTTCGCATTGCCTTGCACCAAAAAGACTTGGCCTTGGCGCTCAATGGGGCCAAAGCCATTGGCGTTTCACTGCCACAAACGGCATCGGCCGCACAGCTCATGCAAGCCTGTGCATCGAATGGTTGGGACCAACTAGACCACTCAGCCTTGGTGAAGTCGCTAGAGCTGATGGCGGGACATGAAGTAACAAAGTCATAAACAAAGCTTCATTCAAAAAATAAACCCGCCTAAGCGGGTTTATTTTTGGCCATCTAACTAACTCAAACGCCAATTCAATCTTCGATCTTCCAAGTGGGCAAACGCCACTCAAACTGAAGCGCTGCCAAGCGCAGCAGCGTGACAGTGGCTGCACCAATAGCAACCACTGCATTAGGATCAAAACCCAAGTAGTGCAACACCACCACAACCCAACCACCTGCAAACGCGCAGACAGCATAGGGATGGTGATCATGAAATGCTGTGGGAATTTCATTGCACACAATGTCACGCAACACGCCGCCAAAGGTGGCGGTGATGACGCCCATCAATACAGCAATAAGCGCGGGCATTTGCATACCAAGTGCGATTTGCGTGCCACTAGCCGCAAACAGGCCCAACCCCAAGGCATCAGGCCATTGCATTGATTTCTCTGTGGGTTTGAAGTGCTTGGCGCGCATCAAAAACATAGCGGCTAAACACAAAGCCAACACGGTCCATAAATACCAAGACTGCTCAATCCAAAACAAGGGGCGACGGTCCAGCAACACGTCGCGCAATGTCCCACCACCAAAAGCCGCCACACTGGCCACGGCGCACACGCCCACGGCATCGAGCTTTTTACGGGCGGCTTCCATCACGCCAGACAGGGCAAAGGCCACCGTGCCCGCCACTTCAATACTGGTCTGCACCCCTGACAGGGTTTGCGTCGTCAAGACGTCCATCTGCTCAACCCCTTTCAGCCCGCCAAAGGTGCAAGTGTCGCACCTTCAATGCGGTGACGCGCCATTGCCTGCTTCACTACACCTGTAGCCTTCATGTCTTCAACAAACTGGTGCAAATACGCAGCAGCTTCATCGCCACGGCTCTTAGGCAAACCCATCGCTTGTGAGATGACCATGAAGTGGCCAGGCAACATGCGCAAGCCGGGAATGCGTGGCAACTCAGCTTCAAGCTGGGGCTTCACCCCCGCCGCCACATCGTGGCGGTGCTCTAAAAAGAAACTCACGACCTCTGGCGAGGTGGGGCTACGCACGAGCTGGGCATGTTTGATTTCGCGACTCAAGTACAGGTCGTAAGCACTTCCCTTGCCCACCACCACGGTGTGTTGGGCTTGGTCTACTTCGTCGTTGCTTTGCAAGGGCGAGTCTTGCTTGACCATGTAGGCGCCTTCAATCAGCACGTAGGGCGCAGTAAACGCGATGGCAGCACCGCGCAGCGGGTCGATGGCAAAAAAGCCCACATCGGCCTCTTCACCCGACACGGCCTCGACCGATTTGCTGGCGGCCTCAAACACCACCAGCTTCAAAGGCACGCCTAGCCGCTGGGCCAGCTGGGTGGCTAGATCGATCGACACGCCTTCGGGTTCGCCCGTCTCAGGGTGGCGGCGAGCCAGGATGGGGTTGCCCACATTGATGGCGACGCGCAGTTCACCGGTGGGTGCGAAGGTGTTGGCAAGGGGATGGATGGCGTTTGTCATGCCCCAATTGGCCCACAAAAAGGTGACACGTAACTTGCTGCGAAAATACGGGCATGACATACAGCGTGAAAGAAATGTTCTACACCTTGCAAGGTGAAGGCGCCAATGCAGGGCAACCCGCCGTGTTTTGCCGTTTCGCCGGCTGCAACTTGTGGAGCGGCCGCGAAGAGGACCGCAGCACGGCCATTTGCCAGTTCTGCGACACCGACTTTGTGGGCACCGATGGCACGCATGGCGGCAAGTTTGACAGCCCCCAAGCCTTGGCCGCAGCCATTGCCAGCTTTTGGCCCGCCAGCGACACCCAGCACCGCTTTGTGGTGCTAACGGGTGGTGAGCCCCTGCTGCAAGTGGACGAGGCCTTGGTCGAAGCACTGCACGCGCAAGGCTTCACCATTGCGGTGGAAACCAACGGCACGGTGCAACCACCCAAAGGCATTGACTGGCTTTGCATGAGCCCAAAGGCCGGCAGCCAACGTGTGGTGGAAACCGGCCAAGAACTCAAACTGGTGTTTCCGCAAGTGGGCGCAGAGCCCGCACTGTATGAATCTTTGAATTTTGAAAATTTCTACTTGCAGCCCATGGATGGGCCCAACGCTGCGGCCAATACCGCTGCGGCCGTGGCCTATTGCCAAGCCCACCCGCGCTGGCGACTGAGCGTGCAAACCCATAAGTTGATTGGCATCCGATGACATACGAACTCAGCCAGCGCTTCTACTTTGAAGCCGCCCACACCCTGCGCCGCAAAATTGATGCGGAAGGCAGCCTGCGCATCCACGGTCACACGTATCACGCCGAAGTGACCATTGCAGGCAAGCCAGACCCTGAGTCTGGGATGATGATGGACCTCGCGTTTTTGCGCCAAGAAGTCGAAAAAGTACGTGAGAAGCTCGACCACCATTTCCTTGACGAAGTGGCAGGTCTTGGCCCAGCCACGTTAGAGAACCTGTGCGCCTTCATCTACAACGACCTCAAAGGTGCGTTGCCCAATATCCACCGCATCAAGATTGAGCGTCCCGCCAGTGGCGACACCTGCTGCTTGTTGCCCAACCAAGACTAACCATGTCAATCCAAGCTGTTGTGTTCGATGCCTATGGCACGCTGTTCGATGTGTATTCCATCGGCGCATTGGCGGAGCAGTTGTATCCGGGCCAAGGCGCAGCCATCTCAGTGCTGTGGCGTGACAAGCAGATTGACTACACGCGGCTCATCACCATGTCTGACCCGCACCGCGCAGAAGGCAGCCGCTACTACCAATCGTTTTGGGACATCACGCGCAGCGCCCTGCTCTACACGCTGGAACGCTTCAAGCTAGATGCCAAGCCCGAACATGTTGAGGCCTTGATGGGTCAATACGCCAAGCTCACGCCCTTCGCTGAAAACTTAGGCGTGTTGCAAAGCCTGAAAGAGCGCGGCATCACCACCGCCATTCTGTCCAACGGCAGCATGGACATGCTCAGCACGGCGGTGTCGAGTGCAGGCATGACAGATTTGATTGACCACGTCATCTCGGTTGACCCCATTCGTCTGTTCAAAACATCACCCGAAGCCTACGGCTTGGTGCAGCAAACCATCCAAGCTGAAAAGCAAGACATTTTGTTTGTGTCCAGCAACGGCTGGGATGCACTGGGTGCCACATGGTTTGGTTTCACCACGCTGTGGGTAAACCGCCAACAACTGCCTTTTGAAGCCATCGGCCCCAAGCCTACCTATACAGGCCACGACCTCACACGCGTGTTGGACGTGTTCAACCACTGATGGACAGTCTGCGCATCGACAAGTGGCTCTGGGCCGCACGCTTCTATAAAACACGCAGCCTCGCGTGTGATGAAGTGACCAAACACCGCGTGCAAATCAACGGCCAAGATGTCAAGCCTGCACGCGAAGTGAAGGTGGGCGACATACTCACGGTGCGCCAAGGCAACATCACCAAAACTGTTCAAGTCAAAGGCATCAGCGCCGCACGCGGCCCTGCGCCGGTGGCACAACTGTTGTACGAAGAAACGCCAGAGAGCATCGCATTGCGCGTCAAACTGGCTGAACAAAACCGCATGGCCGCAGAGCCGGCTCACAGCATTGAACACGGCCGCCCCACCAAGCGCGACCGTCGACAAATCGAACACGCTTGGGACGAGCGCTGGAGCGCTAGTGCCGACAACTAACAACACACATCAAACATAAAGGAACACACACATGGGCGCTCAATGGAAAGCCAAAGGCAAAGACTTAGCAGCCAACGCCAAGGGCCGCGTTTTTAGCAAACTGGCCAAGGACATCATGGTCGCTGCGCGCAACGGCGCAGACCCTGCGGCCAACGCACGCCTGCGCATGGTGATGGAACAAGCCCGCAAGGTGTCCATGCCCAAAGACACGCTGGACCGCGCCATCAAAAAAGGGGCGGGCCTCACTGGCGAAACCGTGCAATTTGAACGCGTGATTTACGAAGGCTACGCGCCACACCAAGTGGCGGTGATGGTCGAGTGCTTGACTGACAACGTCAACCGCACCGCCCCCGAAATGCGCGTGCTGTTTCGCAAAGGCCAACTCGGTACATCAGGTTCGGTGTCGTGGGACTTTGACCACATTGGTTTGATTGAAGCCGAACCCACAGCGCCTGATGCAGACGCTGAGTTGGCCGCTATCGAAGCAGGCGCCCAAGACTTTGAAGCGGGTGACGAAGGCACCTCCGTGTTCATCACCGAACCCACAGATTTGGACTTGGTCAGCCGCGCCCTGCCCGCGCATGGCTTCAATGTGCTGTCTGCCAAGCTGGGCTACAAGCCAAAGAACCCTGTGGACCCAGCCAACCTGAGCCCAGAAGCTTTGGAAGAAGTCGAAGCTTTCCTGTCTGCGATTGACGACAACGACGATGTGCAAAACGTCTATGTGGGGCTGGTGAGCTAACTTCCTACATGACCGTTTCCAACAAAAGCGCTCAAGGTGCTGATGGCATTTTGGGCATTGACTTCGGCACGTCTAACTCCGCCATCGCTTGGGGTTTACCGCAAGGCAAATCTCAACTGATTCCATTAGAAGGCGATGCACTGGCCATGCCCACGGCGGTGTTTTACAACGCCGAAGAAAACAGCACACACTTTGGCCGTGAGGCCATCACGCATTACTTAGAAGGCACCGAGGGTCGCTTGATGCGCTCACTCAAAAGCTTGCTAGGTAGCCCGTTGCTGATGGAGACCACTGTCATCAACAACCAGTTGGTGAACTTCTCAGACATCATCACCACCTACTTGACTGAGTTACGCAAGCGTGCCGCACAACAACTGGGCACAGCACCCACGCGTGTGGTGATGGGTCGCCCCGTGCACTTTGTAGACGACGATGCCGAGCGTGATGCGCAGGCTGAAAGTTCGTTGCGCCAAGCTGCAGAGGCTGTGGGCTTCACAGACATCGCATTTCAATTCGAGCCCATCGCTGCGGCGCTGGACTACGAGCAACGTCTCACACGCGAAACCACCGTCCTCGTGGCAGATATTGGCGGTGGCACATCAGACTTCACCATCGTACGCCTAGGACCTGAACGCATGCAAAAGACCCACCGTGCGGATGATGTGCTGGCCACCACCGGTGTGCACATTGGTGGCACAGACTTTGATCAAAAGCTGAGCCTTGGCCAAGTCATGCCTTTGCTGGGCTATGGTCACTTAGGCCCTGACAGCCGCGAGGTGCCCAACCGCGTGTTCTTTGAATTGTCCACCTGGCACTTGATCAACTGGCAATACCAACCCAAAGCCATGGCGCAAGCCAAAGCACTGCAAACCAACTACACCGACACACGCTTGCATGACCGATTGATGCGTGTGCTGACCGCGCGCTACGGCCACCACATGGCCCACGATGTGGAGCAAGCCAAGATTCGCTGCTCGCAAACCGCCGGTGACACGCACATCGATCTCTCGTATGTAGAAACTAACTTGACATCCACATTGGGTAGCACCGACTTACACACACACTTGGCACATCTGCTGGCCAACACTGTCGCCTGCGCTCGCGAGTGCGTGCAACGCGCTGGGCTGACAAATGGCAAGCCAGACGCTATTTACCTCACAGGGGGTTCATCTGCATTGCGCACGTTCCAAGAAGCGCTGCAAGCTGAGTTTGCAGGCGTACCTTTGGTCGAAGGGGATTTGTTTGGCGGTGTGGCTTCGGGCCTGGTTTACAGCCGGTCCTAAACCATACGTATACAGACGAAAAAAGGGTTCCCGAACGGGAACCCTTTTTTCAAGCGAGAAACGCTTTACTTACCTGCAGCGTACTTGGCAATCAGTGCCTTGGCACCTTCCAGCATTTGCTTGCCGTTTTTGCCTTTGCTGTTCATGTCAGCCACCCAGTCGTCGGTCAAAGGTTGACCAATCTTTTTCCAGTTTTCCAATTCGGCTTTTGGAATCACGTTGACGGTGTTCTTGGTAGTGGTTTTCTTGCCTTCAATGTCTGCTTGCAAGAAAGCTTTACCAGCCATGCCTGACAAGGCTTGGCCACTGTTTTGATCAATCACCTTCTTCAGCTCAGGCGACAGAGAGTCGTACTTGGCTTGGTTCATCGCGAACACGAATGTGGCAGTGTAGAAAGCGGGTTCGGCGGGATCTGTTTCAGAGTGGAATTTCACCAACTCTTGAATTTTCACTGCAGGCACCACTTCGTAAGGCACTACAGCACCGTCGATCACGCCTTTAGACAAAGCGTCACCCACTTGCGGCACGGGCATGCTCACGGGTGTGCCGCCCAACAAAGCAATGAACTTGTTGGTAGTGCGTGTGGGGGCGCGGAGTTTCAAACCCTTTAAGTCAGCCGCTGTGCGGATGGGTTTGTTAGTCATGTGAAACACACCGTCGCCGTGCACGTGGAAGGCCAAGGGCTTGACGTCTTTGAATTCAGCTTTGGCATATTGGTCCACATAGTCCCACAGCGCTTTGCTGGTGGCTTCTGGGCTCTGCATCATGAAGGGCAATTCAAACACTTCGATGGATGGGAAGCGGCCAGCGGTGTAGCCAGGCAATGTCCAAATCACGTCGGCCACGCCGTCACGGGCCTGTTCAAACAACTGAGGGGGCGAGCCACCGAGCTGCATGGATGGATAAATCTGGCACTTCATTTTGTTGTTCGACTCTTTGGCAATGCGGTCACACCAAGGTTGAATGAACAAGGTTTGTGCGTACGAAGAAGCTGGCAAGAAGTGGTGCACTTTGAGTGTCACTTCTTGTGCCGATGCAGTTTGGCCAATGGCCGCAACGGTCAATGCAGCAGCTGCAGCTACTTTGAGAAAACGATTTTTCATTGAGGTCTCCGGTTATAAAAATTTAAGTCAATGCATGAACAAGCCACAACGAGATGGCGGGGAACGCAATCAACAGCGACAAGCGAATGCCGTCTGTAATAAGGAAAGGCACCACACCTTTGTAGGTTTCAACCATGGGCACATCCTTGGCCAAACCATTCATGATGTACACGTTAAGACCCACAGGCGGGAAGATCATGCCGATCTCGCAAACTGTCAGAATAAGAATACCAAACCACAGCGACTTATCAGACGGGTTTAACCCGAAGAAATCCATGCCCAAAATGACTGGGAACAAGGTGGGAACGGTGAGCAAAATCATGGACATCTCATCCATCACACAACCCAAGATGATGTAGAAGATCATGATGCCGGCCATCACCACCAGCGGTGAAATCTGCAAATGGCCCACCATGTCAGCCAACTGTGCAGGCAACTGCGAGAGGGCCAATGAGGCGTTGATCATGTCTGCGCCAATAAAGATCAAGAAGATCATGCCGCTGGTCTGCGCCGTGGTGCGAATAGACGCCACGAGCTTGTCAAACGTCATCTCGCGACGCAGCAAGGTGATGGCAAAGGTCAACACGTTGCCAATGGCCGCACCCTCGGTTGCGGTGAATACACCGCCATAGATGCCACCGAACACCACTAAAAAGATGGCAGCAATCGGCCACACATTCAAGGCGCTGGTCAGCACTTCACTGCTAGAGGCCGCTTTGGCTTGAGGCGCCTGGTCTGGGTGAATGCGAACAATCACCGCAATGGCGAGAAGATAGCCTGCTGCAGCCAGTAAAGCTGGGATATAGGCTGCCAAAAACATCTTAGTGATGTTCTGCTCAGTCAAGATGGCGTAGACCATCAACGTCACTGAAGGCGGCAGCAGCACACCCATCGTGCCCCCCGTAGCGAGCACTGCAGTAGCCAGTCTGCCCGAGTAGTTGATGCGACGCATTTCGGGGTAAGCCACTTGCGCAATGGTGGCGGTCGTTGCCACGGTAGAGCCAGAGATGGAACCAAACGCGGCACATGCCAACACACCCGCCATGGCCATGCCGCCTTTGAAGCGCCCCAACAAAGCATTGGCAAAGTCAAACAGTGCTTTAGACAAACCGCCGTGCACTGCAAACGCGCCCATCAACATGAACAGCGGAATCACAGACAAGTCATAAATCGACACTCGGCTATAAACAGCGCCTTTGAGGTGCGATAGCAAAGGCAACCAGCCCGCCAAGGCCATGTAACCCACAGCACCTGGCACAAACATAGAAATGGCAATCGGTACGCGAACGGCCATCAGCACCAACATGGCGCCAAACATGGCTAAACCAATACTCATCGTGCTCATACTTCTTCCTTCGCAATCAAACCAAGGTGTTGCAGGGTTTGAACAAACCCAATCACCGAGCACAGCGCCAAGCCTGGCACCATCAACATATAGGGAATCCACAGTGGTAAGGCCATCAGCATGGAAGTTTCTTGGTTGGCTTTGATGTCAATGCAACCTACCGACACGCGCCAAGCGACCAAACCCAACACCAGCGTGTAGAGGAACGTGCCAAAAGCATCCAGTCTGCTTTGTGTTTTTTCTGAAGTGCCTGTAGTGAAGAAATCCACAATGATGTTGGCTTGACGAAACTGGGTATAGGGCAAGAAGGAAGCCACTACCACCGCACAACCCAGCTGGACCAACTCCACATCGCCCAAGATGGGGTGTGAAAAGAAAGCGCGGCCAATCACGCTCACCACCGTCACCGAGGCAATGGCGACTAACACTGCGCCACCAATAGTGGCGCTGGCATCGCACAAGCGCTGTAAGACGCGGTCCACGCCAGATGCCGGCGTATGTTGCTCACTCATAAATGCTCCTCTTTTTAGGTCTTGTTTTGTCGGGTCAATTCTCTCGATTGAATTAACCCCAAATTGAACGTTAGGAATCTACCAGATATGCAATTTCGATATATCTGATGAACAGAAATAACTTGCAAAGAAAAAGGGTGATGACACGTTTGATAGTCATCCCCCTCCTCGAAGCCAAGTTACTCGCCAAAGTTCAGTGGCAAGCCCACGTAGTTTTCAGCCATCGTGCGAGAACCAGCCTCACTGTGGATCAGATAATCCAGCTCAGCCTCTTGGAACTTTTGACCAATCTCGCCTTGATCAGGAAAACGGTGCATCAAACTGGTGAACCACCACGAGAAGCGCTCAGCACGCCAAATACGAGCCAAACAACGGGTGGAGTAGTGGTCAATGCCTGCATGTGATTTCTCAACGCATGCCTCGATCAGCGCGTCCGACAAATACTTCACGTCAGTCGCGGCCAAATTCAAACCCTTGGCACCTGTGGGTGGCACGATATGAGCAGCGTCACCTGCCAAGAACAAGGTCCCAAAGCGCATGGGTTCAGTCACAAAACTGCGCAACGGGGCAATGCTCTTTTCAATGCTAGGGCCTGTCACTAAGTGTTCGCGTGCCTCAGGGTCAAGGCGATTGCGTAACTCAGCCCAGAAAGCGTCGTCAGACCATTGCTCGACCTTGTCCGTCAACGGGACTTGCAGGTAGTAGCGACTGCGTGTGAGGCTGCGTTGCGAACACAGCGCAAAACCACGTGTGCTGTTGGCGTAAATCAGCTCTTCGTGCACCGGTGGGGTATCTGACAACACACCCAACCAGCCAAACGGATACACCTTTTCAAATTCTTGAATCGACTTTTTAGGCACGCTGGCCCGGCACACGCCATGAAAACCGTCGCAACCCGCAATGAAGTCGCACTCAATGGTGTGGCTTTTACCGTCTTTGCTAAAGCTCACGCTCGGTTTGTTGCTATCGAAGCCTTGAATCTGAACATCGTCGGCTTCATAAATGGTGGTCAGGCCTGCGGCTTGTCGCGCATCCATCAAATCGCGGGTGACTTCGGTCTGCCCATAGACCATCACTTTTTTACCGCCGGTCAGGTCTGCCAAATCAATGCGGTGACGGGCGCCTTTGAACAACAAGTCGAAGCCTGTGTGGACTAAGCCTTCTTTGTTCATCCGCTTGTCTACCCCTGCTTCGGTCAACACATCGAGCGTGACTTGTTCTAGCACGCCTGCACGAATGCGACCCAAGACATAGTCCGGGCTTTGACGCTCCAAGATCACCGCATCCACACCTGCCTTGTGTAGCAGTTGACCCAACAACAAGCCCGAAGGGCCGGCACCCACAATCACTACTTGTGTTCGCATGTCTCTCATCCTTGTATTTAAAAGTGCCTTGAGATTAATGGCACATTTGATCTATCGCAAAGTTCAAAATGCAAACCTGCGCGGTGAATAGAATACTTGCGCGATGATCGCGCAACCTACATTGACGGCAAACGTATGAATAAGTCTGACTGGATCGAGGGCATGGCCCGTGGGATGACCGTGCTGGAGAGCTTTGACACCGAACGGCAACGTTTAAATGCAACGCTAACAGCTGAACGCACGGGACTCACGCGTGCTGCTGCAAGACGGCATTTGTTGACCTTAGCGAACTTAGGCTACTTGGAGTCCGATGGTCAGTACTTCTGGCTGTCGGCAAAAGTACTCGGTTTTGCTGGTAGCTACTTGTCAGGCGCACGTTTACCTCGTGCAGTGCAACCGACCTTGCATCAATTGAGCTTAGCCACACAACTGTCATGCTCTGTTGCCGTTTTGCAAAACGATTCAGTGATCATCGTCGCGCGTGGCATCTGGCAAGGCAGCCATACCCAAACTAAGGCAAGCCACAACGTATTGGCTTACGGACTCCATGTGGGGACTCGCCTACCCGCTCATGCCACGTCTACTGGCCAAGTCCTCCTCGCTAACTTACCCAACACAGAGTTGATGGCATGGTTAAAAAACACACCACTCAGTCGGTTGACTACAAACACCGCCATACAGGCCAGCTCATTGAAACAAAAACTCAAAGCCATCGCCAAACAAGATTATTGTGTGGCCAATCAAGAGCATGAGTTAGGGGTTGATGCAATAGCAGTGCCATTAAGAAACACAAGTGGCAAGACAGTTGCTGCACTAAATTTAGTGCGTTCGAGCATAGACAGTAATGCCCAGGATTTGGCATCGCTTTGGTTGCCATTGCTGCAACAGACAGCGCAGACGTTGCGACCTTTGATCTAGCCTGTATTTAAGCCTAATCAATTTTGAGCTTAAGCTCAGAAATCAACTTGCTGTATTTGGCTTGATCACGTTTGATCAGTTTTTGCATTTCATCAGGTGAAGTGACGAATGGCTCAATCCCACCCGCGTTGGCAAAAGATTCTGCCAATTCATGAGAAGCCAACACGCGTGCAACATCTTTACGCAAGCGTTGCACGATGAGATCAGGAGTACCACGCGGCGCGAACAAACCAATCCAAATCGTGTTGTCAAAGCCAGGGTAAAACTCTGAAACAGTAGGCACATCGGGCAGCAACTTAGATCGCGCTAACCCGCTCACCGCGATCGCGCGCAACTTGCCAGCCTTGATTAAAGATGAGTTCGAGGTACCAGAAAACATCGCCACCGTTTCACCCCCGATAGTGGCGGTGGTTGCTGCAGTGCCGCCTTTGTATGGAACGTGCAACAAATCAATGTCAGCCTTGGCTTTGAGCAACTCCATGGTCAAGTGGTGTTGGCTGCCATTACCGCCTGAGGCGTAGGCCAATGCTGGCTTGGCATTCTTTGCATATGCCACAAACTCTGGCAAAGTTTTGACAGGAAGATTGGCATTGATCGACAACACAAACTGATTGGCTCCCAAGGTGGCAATAGGAATCAGCTCTTTATTCACATCCACCGTCGATTGCTTGTAAAGGTATGGATTGATGACAAACAAACTATCCATGCCGACCAACAAGGTGTAACCATCAGCAGTTGCATGCGCTGCATACTCAGCCGCTAATTGACCGTTCGAACCAATTTTGTTCTCCACCACCACAGGTTGAGACCAAAGCATTGCCAATCGATGGCCCACGGCGCGGGCAATCAAATCAGGTGCGCCGCCTGGAGGAATGGGTGAAATCAAACGCACTGTTTTTTGTGGATAGTCTTGTGCAAATGCACACACACCCAACCAGTACACCAGACAAGCCAAGACACATTTTCTAAGCGACATGATGAGCCCCTTAATGTGTGTTGCTAAGTCGTTTGATTTTTCTTACCAAGTAGTTGAAGTTGATGGTGTACTGCTCATCGCGTGTGATGTCATGGTGTAACTTTTGAATTTGGGAAACATCAAATGTTTCCCCTACGCCAGCTGACATGGCCGCCAATTGAATTTGACAAGCGTTCTCAAGCATGATCAACAAAATTGTGGCTTCTTCCACCGTTGATCCGACCACAGACACGCCGTGGTTACGCATCAGCACCGCTTTGCATGAACCTAATGCTTTTGCCACACCAATACCAAGCTCAGTGGTGCGAATCAAATCAATGGATTCGTCAAAGTAAGGTAACCCATCAGCAAACGCCACGCTGGGTTGACTGATGGGTTGCAGCTTTTTGCCTGTAGCCGAAAATGCAACAGCATAAGTAGGATGTGCGTGAATCACACTGTTGACATCTGGTCTAGCTTTGTAAATTTCGGAATGAATGAACACCTCACTGTGGCGTCGCCCTGTGCCGCCTACTTTCTCGCCTTCCAAGTTGCAAAGCACCATGTTCTCTGGTGTGATTTCGTCAAAACCAAAACTGTGTGGTTTCATGTAAAAGTGATCTGAATCACCGGGCACGCGAATGGACACATGTCCACGCGTCAAGTCCCCCAAGCCGTGATGGTCAATGATGAGGCCCGCTTCGATCAGTCGTTGTTGCGTTGGATTACCAGACATTGAATTCTCTTGTTAAGTTAAATTTTGAATGCTTCGAGCGATTCAGGTGCAAACAAATCCGCGACATTGAGTTTGTGCGCTGATAAGCCCTGTTCGTGGTGATAGCGTGTAAAGGTGTCTAGCGTCTTGTAGTTTTTCTCTAGACCATAAGCCCACCAGTCATCGCCAAACTCTCGACGCGCATCTTCGACGTGAGCCGTCAGCCATGGCAACATCGCCTTCAAAGCGGCCGTTTCATACAAATCTCGGTAGGTGTGACGTTGCGCCTCAATGAAAGCTTTGGTCAAAGACTGTGCAATCCAGCGATTGGCTTCGTACACCTCACGACGAATCACGACCGTGTGCATGATGGGGAAAATCCCCGTATCTCGGTAATAAGCACGCTCTACATCAACATAATTCTCAAACAAGCGACGCACCTTGCCGTCACCCTTTAAAAACGAAGATGGCATACGTGCGGTGTAAAGCGCATCCAACTCGCCGTCATGCAGCATTTGTGACAAGGTTTGCGTTGGACCAATGGGGTTAACTTGGAAATTTGAAGGCAATTGAAGCTTCATTTTTTCTATGCGTCCTGGCTCTTCCTCGCCTCCAAACAAATATGGCTGAGCATCTACAGCAACACCATAGTGATCGGCCAAGATGCCACGAATCCAAACAGGTGCCGTCATCTGGTATTCGGGGCTCGCAATGCGTTTGCCAATCAAATCTTTGGGCTCGTGAATGCCACTTTCTGCATTGACGTAAATGCAAGAGTGTCTAAAAAATCGCGAGGGAAAAATTGGCAAGGCTACAAAGGGGCGCTCAGGCTTGTTCAATGTGACACAGTAAGAAGACAACGACATTTCTGCGACATCAAACTCTTGAAACCTAGCCATACGAAAGAAGGTTTCTTCCACGGGCAAGTTCAGATAATTCAGATCAATCCCATCAACTTGAACCGTTCCATCCATCAGCGCGCGCGTTCGATCGTAGTTCCAGCACGCAAAGCTCAGTTTTAATTTACTCACCCATCACTCCTGTTGTTTGATGCCTGCAGCTTGGATTGCCTTACCAAAGCGTTCAATTTCGTCATTAATGGCACGCGCATACTCCGTAGACCCAACGCCCACAGCCTCAATGCCCGAATTACTCAAAGACTGAACAACCTCGGGCATCTTTGCGACCACGGCTATTTCACTGCTGATGCGATCTATGGCTGCTTGCGATGTACCTGTTGAAGCCAGCACGCCAATGATCGGCGCAAAGTCAAAACCAGGAATTAACTCTGACACTGTCGGTACATTGGGTTCTTGAGGAGAACGCTTGGCCGCATTGCTGCCAATCAAACGCACTTGCCCTGACTTCACAAAGCCCGACAGAGATGGCAACGCTGAAAACAACATATCCACTTGACCACCAATCAAAGCGGGGACTGACTGCGCAGTACCTTTGAACGGCACATGGGTCATGTCTAAATTCATGGCTGATTTCAACGCTTCCATGCTTAAGTGATGCGTGCTGCCAACGCCAGAAGACCCATAAGTCAACGTGCCAGGCTTATTCTTGGCCAATGCCACCAATTCTTTCAAATTATTCGCAGGAATTTTGGCGTTGACCGCCAAATACAAAGGCGCCCGTGCCGCTAATGAAACTGGCACAAAGTCGCGTTTGTAGTCGTAGCTGATTGATTTATACAAAGCAGGGTTGATGGAAAACATCGATGCGTCCGTCAACATGAAGGTATAGCCATCTTTCGGCGCAGCCGCCATGGCTTGCGCAGCAACTACGCCGTTCGCCCCCGGCTTGTTGTCAATCACCACAGGCTGACCCAAGCGCTCACCCAAACGCTGCGCATAATTGCGGGCCACCGTGTCGGGTAACCCACCTGCTGAGTAAGGAACTATGAACTTGATAGGGTGATTAGGATAAGTCTGAGCCCATGCAGCAGTAAGTGAAAAACTAAGCACGATGAAGCAGAGAGATTGCCACATCAGATGAAAACGCATGCACAAATACTGAGACATGAATCACTCCATTTAGAAGACTCATCAGATTTCAGCACGCTATGTGCTTTACTCATGTAACCAACTTGACTTCAAAAATGTCTGCTAGAAATATGGAAAAAGGCCGCTAGGTGGTTAAACCTAGCGGCCTTTGTCGTTGCAGATGGTGGAGCTGGCGGGATTTGAACCCGCGTCCACAAGCCTTTTTCGTACAGTTCTACATGTGTAGTCGTCTGATTTGAGTCTCGCCGTGTGCGTCGCGCAGCGACACGCTACGCACCCAGCCAGTACCCTTTTTTCTCACACCACCTCAAGGTACCCGAGGTGATGCCAGCCCATATGTTTTCCCTTGCAGCTAGGAAGTCTTGCGACCCCCTAACCCAGCCTATCGGCCAACTGTTGCAAGGCTCACCGGATTAAGCGGCGAGTGCGAAACGTTCGTCGTTTGCAGTTAGTTTTTTTTCCGAAGATTTACGAGGATCAGAACCTCGACATGCCCTGCCACGCGTCCGAACCCATGTCGAAACCAGTGCAGCCCCAAGTCTCCTATTTTAGGCCTCTGCCAGCAATTGCAAGAGCTTATTTGGAGAATCCACGAATAAATCTGCGCCCCAGGCGCTGATGTCAGTCTTTTCACCCAAGTAACCATAGCCAGCAGCCACTGTGGGCATGCCTGCTGCGCGACCTGCTGCAATGTCACGCTCGTCATCGCCCACATACAAACACACCTCTGGGGGCAATGCCAAACGGCGAGCCGCTTCAAACAAGGGTTCGGGATGCGGTTTAGGGTGTGGAGTTGTATCGCCGCTCACAATCGCACGCGCGCTGGCAAACAAGGGCATGGCAGCAGTCAGCGGATCAGTGAACCGCGCCATTTTGTTGGTCACCACGCCCCACGGCATTTGGCGCAACTGAAGGTGCTCAATCAAATCTTCCACGCCATCAAACACATAGGTGCGCACGGTCATCGCCGCTTCGTAGTTAGCAAAGAACTCTTCGCGCATGGTCATGAAGTCTTGATGCTCAGGCGTCATATCAAACGCCACCTTCAACATGCCGCGTGCTCCGGCACCTGCCAACGGTCGGTACAGCTCATAGGGCAACGACGACATGCCTCGGTCGGTGCGCATTTTGTCGGCGGCAGCACCAAGGTCGGGGGCGCTGTCAATCAAGGTGCCATCCAAATCGAACAGCACTGCACGAATATTTTTTAGCATCACAACGACCTTTGCGTGGCAACCATGTAGTTGACGCTGGTGTCGCCACTCAGCCAGTAGCGCCGCGTAAGTGGGTTGTATTCCATGCCTCGGGTGTGTTGCCACTCAAGGCCTGCTTCTCGGCAATCACGTGCCAGCTCGCTGGGGCGAATGAACTTAGCGTATTCGTGTGTGCCACGCGGCAACAAGTTCAATACGTATTCAGCGCCCACGATGGCAAACAAAAATGACTTAGCGTTGCGGTTGAGCGTCGAGAAAAACACATGGCCACCCGGCTTGACCAACTGCGCACAAGCTCGCACGATGGACGACGGGTCTGGCACGTGCTCGAGCATTTCCATGCAGGTCACCACATCAAAGCTGGCGGGCTGCTCTGCAGCCAACGCTTCCACCGCCACCTCACGGTATTGCACGTTAGGTGTTTGGGCCTCTAAGGCATGCAGCTGCGCCACTTTGAGCGACTTGGTCGCCAAGTCAATACCCAAAGCATGCGCGCCAGAACGCGCCATGGCGTCGGTCAAGATACCGCCGCCGCAACCCACATCCAACACTTTTTTGCCCTGCAAGGGCGCAATGCCATTGATCCAATCCAAACGCAGCGGATTGATTTGGTGCAATGGACGAAATTCGCTTTCTGGATCCCACCAACGGTGGGCGAGGTCTGAGAATTTGGCCAATTCGGCCTGGTCGACATTGGTATGAGTGGCAGTGTTTTCCATGATTTGTATTGTCGTTCAAGCAAAAAGAAACCCCGCCGAGGCGGGGTTTCTTTTTTAGATCAGGTCAGATCAGTTCTTGCGGGTGCCCACAACTTCGATCTCAACGCGACGGTTCTTAGCGCGACCTTCTTTGGTCTTGTTGCTAGCCACGGGTTGCTTCTCGCCTTTACCTTCGGTGTAAACGCGGTTTTTCTCGATGCCTTTAGACACCAAGTAAGCCTTCACAGCTTCAGCGCGACGCACAGACAATTTTTGGTTGTAAGCGTCAGAGCCGACAGAGTCAGTGTGACCCACAGCGATGATGACTTCCAAGTTGATGCCTTTAACTTTAGCCACCAAGTCGTCCAACTTGGCCTTGCCAGCTGGCTTGACCACTGACTTGTCGAAGTCAAAGAATGCGTCAGCAGCGTAAGTCACTTTAGAAGCGGCAGCAACAGGAGCAGCAGCTTTTGCTTCAACAGGAGCAGCACCACCGCAACCAGGAGCAGCAGTAGCAGGTGTCCAGTTGGCATCGCGCCAGCAATCGCCTGTGGAGTTTTTCCACACGTCGCCTGATGAGTTGCGCCAGTTGTCAATGTTTTGAGCCATAGCAGCAGTTGCCAAAGCAGCGGTAGCAACAAAAGCTGCCAAGTTCTTCAAGTTTTTCATGATTCACCTCTGAGGGATTTATAAGCCGCAGACCACTCTGCGAATTCAGGGCAATCTAGGTGATTAACCTATGACGCTCCCGATGATTGTGCCATAACCAAAACGAGCTACTTCCACCTATAACGAGGCTTAACAATTTAAGACGGCAGCTGTTGCATAGCAACCACAACTTTAGAGCCTAAAATGTTCGATTTCCTGCTTTACGGCCTCTTTCATGACCCAGTTCGCCAAAGAAACCTTGCCCATCAGCCTAGAAGAGGAGATGCGTCGCAGCTACCTAGATTACGCCATGAGCGTGATTGTGGGCCGCGCCCTTCCCGATGCGCGTGACGGTTTAAAGCCTGTGCACCGCCGCGTCTTGTTCGCGATGCACGAGCTCAACAACGACTGGAACCGTCCCTATAAGAAGTCAGCCCGTATCGTGGGTGACGTGATTGGTAAATACCATCCGCACGGCGACAGCGCGGTGTACGACACCATCGTGCGTATGGCCCAGGACTTCTCTCTGCGCCACATGTTGGTAGACGGCCAAGGTAACTTCGGCTCGGTCGACGGCGACAACGCTGCGGCGATGCGTTACACGGAAATCCGCTTATCCAAGATCGCGCACGAAATGTTGAGCGACATTGACAAAGAAACCGTCGACTTCGGCCCGAACTACGACGGCTCTGAAAAAGAACCCTTGGTACTGCCAAGCCGCATTCCTAACTTGCTGGTCAACGGCTCCTCCGGCATTGCGGTGGGTATGGCTACCAACATCCCACCTCACAACTTGAATGAAGTGGTGGACGCGTGTTTGCACATGTTGCGCCACCCCGAAGCCACCATCGACGAGTTGATGGAAATCATTCCAGCGCCAGACTTCCCAACGGCCGGCATTATTTACGGCATCAGCGGCGTCAAAGACGGCTACCGCACCGGTCGTGGCCGTGTGGTCATGCGCGCCAAGTGCCACTTTGAAGACATCGACAAAGGCCAGCGCCAGTCCATCATCGTGGACGAATTGCCATACCAAGTAAACAAAAAGACCTTGCAAGAACGCATGGCAGAGTTGGTTCACGAGAAGAAGATTGAAGACATCAGCCACATCCAAGACGAGTCTGACAAGTCAGGCATGCGCTTGGTCATTGAACTCAAGCGCGGCGCCGTGCCTGAGGTGGTGCTGAACAACCTCTACAAACAAACCCAACTGCAAGATACCTTCGGTATCAACATGGTGGCCTTGATTGACGGCCAACCCAAGCTCTGCAATTTGCGCGACTTGATTGCTGTGTTCTTGGGCCACCGCCGCGAAGTGGTGACACGCCGCACCATCTTCACCCTGCGCAAAGCCCGCGAACGCGGCCATGTGCTGGAAGGCTTGGCTGTGGCTTTGGCCAACATCGACGAGTTCATTCGCATCATCCGTAATGCGCCTACGCCCCCTGTGGCCAAGGCCGAGCTGATGACCAAGTCTTGGGACAGCCAACTGGTGCGCGAAATGCTCACCCGTAGCCGTGCTGACGGCGGCGTGATTAACGCTGACGACTACCGCCCCGATGGTTTGGAAAAAGAATTCGGCATGGGCAGCGACGGTCTGTATCGTTTGAGCGAAACCCAAGCCCAAGAAATTCTGCAAATGCGTCTGCAACGCTTGACGGGTCTTGAGCAAGACAAGATCGTTAACGAATACAAAGACGTCATGGCCGAGATCGACGACTTGCTCGACATCTTGGCCAAGCCCGAACGCGTGTCCACCATCATTGGTGATGAGCTGACCGTTGTGAAGAACGAATTCGGTCAAAGCAAGCTCGGCGCACGCCGCAGCGTGATTGAGCACAACGCTCAAGACTTGGGCACCGAAGACCTGATCACGCCCACCGACATGGTGGTCACGCTCAGCCACAGCGGCTACATCAAGAGCCAACCCCTGTCTGAATACCGCGCCCAAAAACGCGGCGGTCGCGGCAAACAAGCCACAGCGACCAAAGAAGACGATTGGGTGGACCAACTCTTCATTGCCAACACACACGACTATCTGCTGTGCTTCTCCAACCGCGGCCGTTTGTACTGGCTCAAGGTGTGGGAAGTGCCTGCGGGTTCACGCGGTTCACGCGGTCGCCCCATCGTCAACATGTTCCCCTTGCAAGAAGGCGAAAAAATTAATGTGGTCTTGGCCCTCACCGGCGAAACACGCACCTTCCCCGAAGACCAATTTGTGTTCATGGCCACGTCCATGGGCACGGTCAAGAAGACCTCGCTCGACGAATTCAACAACCCACGCAAGGGCGGCATCATCGCCGTCAACTTGGACGAAGGTGACTTCCTGATCGGCGCAGCCCTCACAGACGGCAAGCACGACGTGATGTTGTTCAGCGACGGCGGCAAAGCCGTGCGCTTTGACGAAAACGATGTGCGCCCCTTGGGTCGTAGTGCCCGTGGTGTGCGCGGCATGATGATCGAAGACGGCCAAAGCGTCATCGCCATGTTGGTATCTGAACAAGAAGACCCAAGTGCAGTGGCCGACGAAACCGTCGCTCGCGCCAGCGTGTTGACGGCCACCGAAAACGGTTACGGCAAACGCACCAACATCAGCGAATACACCCGCCACGGCCGTGGCACCAAAGGCATGATTGCCATCCAGCAATCTGAGCGCAACGGAAAAGTTGTGGCAGCCACCTTGGTGCAAGCGGACGACGAAATCATGCTCATCACCGACACCGGCGTATTGGTGCGTACCCGCGTTGCTGAAATCCGCGAAATGGGCCGCGCCACACAAGGCGTGACCTTGATTGGTTTGGACGAAGGCGCCAAGCTCAGCGGTTTGCAACGCATTGTCGAAAACGATGCCAACGCTCACTTCAGCGAAGGCGCAGAAGACGACAACGCAGAAGGCGGCACTGACGCCCCAAGCGAAGGCTAATCTAAGCATGACCCGCCCGTTTAACTTTTCTGCAGGTCCAGCGGCCATGCCGTTGGAGGTGCTGCAGCAAGCCGCTGCTGAGATGACCGATTGGCATGGCAGCGGTATGGGCGTCATGGAGATGAGTCACCGCGGCAAAGAGTTCATCAGCATTTACGAACAGGCCGAAGTCGATGTGCGCGAACTTTTGGCCGTGCCCGCCAACTTCAAAATCTTGTTCATGCAAGGCGGCGGTTTGGCAGAAAACGCCATCGTGCCCTTGAACCTCTCACGCGGCGAAATCATTGATGTGGTGGTCACGGGCAGCTGGAGCGAGAAGTCGTACAAAGAAGCCAGCAAATTCTGCACACCACATTTGGCAGCCACGGGTGCCGAAAGCAACTTCACAACCTTGCCAACACCAGCGCAATGGCAGCTCAGTGCTGGTTCGCAATACGTACACATTTGCACCAACGAAACCATCCACGGCGTGGAGTTTCACACCCTGCCCGACCTCAAAGTCTTGGGCTCTGACGCACCATTGGTGATTGACTTCTCTTCACATGTGCTTTCCCGTAGTGTGGACTGGGCACGGGTGGGCGTGGCATTTGGTGGTGCGCAAAAGAACATTGGCCCCGCTGGTGTGACCTTGGTCATCGTGCGCGAAGACTTGCTGGGCCATGCACTCAGAGCTTGCCCCAGCGCGTTCAACTACAAAACTGTGGCCGATAACGGCTCCATGTACAACACGCCGCCCACGTACAGCATTTACATGGCTGGGCTGACTTTCCAATGGCTCAAACGCCAAGGTGGTGTGGCTGCGATGGAGCAACAAAATATCGCCAAAGCCAAGCTGTTGTATGACTTCTTAGACAGTTCCAGTTTCTACAGTAACAAGGTGGCACACGACTGCCGTTCACGCATGAACGTCCCCTTCTTCTTGGCTGACGAGTCACGTAACGACGCATTCTTAGCCGGCGCCAAAGCCGCAGGCCTGTTGCAGCTCAAAGGCCACAAATCGGTCGGCGGCATGCGCGCCAGCATCTACAACGCCATGCCAATTGAAGGTGTGCAAGCGTTGGTGAACTACATGCAAGCGTTTGAAAAAACACAGGCTTGATTGAGCATCTGAACGAGCAACAACACCATGAGCCAACAACCCGTTCAATCCGACGCCCTTGCCGCCTTGCGCGTGCAAATCGACGCGCTCGACAAACAACTGCTGCAACTGGTCAACGACCGTGCCAAAGTGGCAGAGCTTGTGGGCGAAATCAAACGCGCCGAAGGCTCGCCGTTCTTCCGCCCTGACCGCGTGGCGCAAGTCATCGACAAAATCACGCAGGCCAACCCAGGTCCGCTCAAGAACGAACACATCGCCTCCATCTGGCGCGAAATCATGTCGGCTTGTTTGGCACTCGAAGCGCCACAACGCGTGGCGGTGCTCGGCCCCCAAGGCACGTTTTGCGAACAAGCAGCAATTGAGTTTTTTGGCAGCGCAGCCAACCTGATTTACTGCGCCAACTTTGACGAAGTCTTCCACGCCACCGCTGCGGGCACAGCCCAATACGGCGTGGTAGGCATGGAAAACTCCACCGAAGGTGTCGTGGCCCGCTCGCTCGATTTGTTCTTGCGCTCGCCCGTGCATGTGGTGGGCGAAGTTAGCTTACTAGTCCGCCACAACTTGATGCGTCAAATCAACTCAGATGCCGACATCGAAGTCGTGATGGCTCACCCCCAAGCATTGGCTCAATGCCAAGGTTGGCTCAGCCAACACCTGCCGTTGGCCGAGCGCCGTGCGGTGTCTAGCAATGCCGAAGGCGCACGCCTCGCCGCCACCAACCCCAAGTGGGCGGCCTTGGCCAGCGAACGCGCAGCCAGTCAGTTTGGCCTGCACATCGTGCACCACGCCATCCAAGACGAGGCCTACAACCGCACACGCTTTGCTGTCATCGCTTTGCCACAGACTTTGGCAACGCCACCTGCGTCGGGTAACGACTGCACCAGCTTGGTGGTATCAGTCCCGAACCGTCCGGGCGCTGTGCACGACTTGCTCGTACCGCTCAAAAACAACGGTGTGTCGATGACGCGCTTTGAGTCGCGCCCTGCCAAATCTGGTCAGTGGGAGTACTACTTCTACATCGACATCTCAGGCCACGTCAGCCAGCCCCATGTGGCTGCAGCGCTGCAAGAGCTGCAAGGCTTGTGCGCTTTTTACAAGGTCTTGGGTTCTTACCCAGTTTCAGAATGACATTTCAGCGGCTTGCCCTCATCGGCTGTGGCCTGATGGGCGGCTCATTTGCGCTCGCCTTGCGCGAGGCAGGATTGGTGCAAACCATCGTCGGCTTCAGTGCTTCAGAAAAAACCCGCCAACGCGCGGTTGAACTCAAGGTCATCAACCAAGCTTGCAATAGCGTGGCCGAAGCTGTGCAAGGCGCGGACTTGGTATTGCTCGCTGTCCCCGTGGGCGCCATGCACAGCAGCTTTGCTGCCATGCGCGATGTGTTGCAACCCAACACCTTGCTGATGGATGTGGGCTCCACCAAATGCGATGTGATTGCTGCTGCAGTTGCTTCCTTGGGTGAGCGCCTGAGTTGCTTTGTTCCCGCCCACCCGATTGCGGGCAAAGAAGTGGCTGGCATCGAACATGCCGAAGCCTCGCTTTACCAAGAGCGCCGCACCATCCTCACGCCCTTGCCTAAAACAGGCATCCACCGCCTACAAGCGGCACACGAAGTTTGGACAGCCGTAGGCAGCCATGTGAGCACCATGACACCCGAAGCTCACGACGCTACATTTGCTGCCGTGAGCCACTTGCCTCACATGCTGGCCTTTGCAGCCGTCAACGCGCTCATGGCTCAACCGCAAGGGGCAGCTTTCTTGGACATGGCCGGACCTGGGTTCAGAGACTTCTCACGCATTGCTGCGAGTGACTCATCGGTGTGGCGCGACATCTTGAGTGCAAACCATGCTGAAGTGCTTAAACAAGTCGCGCACTTTCGCACGGCACTCGATCACTTTGAAACCGCCTTGAAGCAAGGCGACGCCGCTGCCTTGCAACAACTGATTCAACAAGCCAGTGATGTGCGCTCGGCTTGGACACTGCAAGCGGGCAACGCTTGCAACAAAGCTTCTGAAGATTAATAGATGTTCTCCACTGCCTTCCTAGACCTCCCGCCGCTGCAAGGCGCATCCGGCACTGTTACCCTACCTGGCTCCAAAAGCATTTCCAACCGTGTGTTGTTGCTCTCGGCCTTGTGCCAAGGCACCACCGTGGTCCACGACTTGCTGGACTCCGACGACACCCGCGTGATGTTGGCTGCGCTGCGCCAACTCGGCTGCGGTGTAGACGTTCAAGGCACCACGGTCACCATCACTGGCTTAGGCGGCCAACTCAAGCACCACGACGCGATTGAGTTCTTCATGGGCAACGCGGGCACGGCCATGCGCCCGCTCACGGCTGCACTTGCGGTGTTGGGTGGCGATTTCACGCTCAAGGGCGTGCCACGCATGCACGAGCGCCCGATTGGTGACTTGGTGGATGCACTGCGTTTGCTTGGCTGCTCAATTGACTACTTGGGCAACGATGGTTTCCCTCCGCTGCACATTGGCCAACCATCACTCAAAGTGGATGCGCCTATTCAAGTGCGCGGCGATGTATCGAGCCAATTCCTCACAGCACTGTTGATGGCTTTGCCCTTGGCAGCCAAAACACACGACATCGTGATTGACGTGGTGGGTGAACTCATCAGCAAGCCCTACATCGACATCACACTCAATCTGTTGGCGCGTTACGGCATTGCGGTCAAGCGCGATGGTTGGCAGCGCTTCACCATTCCACAGGGCTGCAGCTATCAGTCGCCCGGCACTATTCACGTGGAGGCCGATGCGTCTTCTGCCAGCTACTTCATCGCGCTGGGTGCGATTGCTGAAGGCGAAGGCATCCGCATCCAAGGCGTAGGTGCAGACTCCATCCAAGGTGACATTCGCTTCATGGATGCCGCTGCGCAAATGGGTGCCAAGATCACCAGCGGTCCCAACTGGCTCGAAATCAACCAAGGCGCTTGGCCACTCAAAGGCATCACCCTCGACTGCAACCACATCCCTGATGCCGCCATGACCCTGGCCGTGATGGCGCTCTACGCCGACGGCCCCACCACGCTGCGCAACATCGCCAGCTGGCGTGTGAAAGAAACCGACCGCATCGTGGCCATGGCTACTGAATGCCGCAAGCTCGGTGCAAGTGTTGAAGAAGGCCCAGACTGGATCACGGTTCACCCTCTACCGAAAGATGGCTGGAAAGCCGCCAGCATCCACACCTACGACGATCACCGCGTGGCCATGTGTTTCTCGCTGGCAGCTTTCAATGCCGACAAAGTAACCGTTCGCATCGAAGACCCCAAGTGCGTGGCCAAAACATTCCCCGATTACTTCGAGGCTTTGTTCTCTGTGGCGCACGCCAACACCCAAGACATACCCGTCATTTGCATCGATGGCCCCACCGCCTCGGGTAAAGGCACCTTGGCCAGCCGCGTGGCGCAGGCTTTGGGCTACCACTACCTCGACTCAGGTGCGCTGTACCGCGTGACGGCCTATGCCGCTTTGAAAGCAGGCCTGTCGCTAGAAGCCAACGACGAAGCACGCATTGCCGACCTCGCCCGCACTCTGCCCGTGCGCTTTGAAGGCGACACCGTATGGCTTGGCAGCGAAGACGTCAGCGACGCCATTCGCACCGAACAAGCGGGCATGAATGCTTCTAAAGTGTCTGTTTTACCTGCCGTACGTACCGCTTTGGTAGCGCTACAGCACAGTTTTCAACGCCTGCCCGGCCTCTTGGCCGATGGTCGTGACATGGGTACTGTCATCTTCCCCAATGCGCCTTTGAAGGTGTTTTTGACGGCGAGCGCCGCGCAGCGCGCCGAGCGTCGTCATAAGCAATTGATTTCAAAGGGAATTTCGACTACACTCGACAGTCTTCGCGCCGATTTAGAGGCCCGCGACGCACGCGATTCTTCGCGCAGCGTGGCGCCCTTGAAAGCGGCACAAGATGCTTACCAACTCGACAACTCATCGCTCTCTATCGAAGCCTCGGTAGATCAAGTGTTGACGTGGTGGCAAGCAAAGCAGCCTTTTTAATTTTTTGAAATAGGCTGCAAAACCTGGCCCGTTTGGCTCCTCTCGCGCTGCATTGGCGCACTGGCCCAACGGATCTAAAACTTAACCTGTGGCTCACGCCACAAAACCACCGCTTATCGCAGGCCCATGTGGTGCAGCAATTGTGTTGCCCTCTTTCCCGTGATGAGACAAAGGAAATAAATGTCTGAATCTTTTGCCGCCCTATTTGAAGAATCTCTGAAGCGCTCCGAAATGCGCACCGGTGAAGTGATCACTGCTGAAGTGATCCGCATCGAGCACAACCACGTTGTGGTGAATGCTGGCCTCAAGTCTGAAGCCTACGTGCCAATCGAAGAATTCAAGAACGACAAGGGCGAGCTCGAAGTCCAAGCGGGTGACTTCGTGTCAGTTGCGATCGGTAGCGTTGAAAACGGCTACGGCGACACCATTTTGAGCCGCGACACTGCCAAGCGTTTGGCATCGTGGATGAGCTTGGAAAAAGCTCTGGAATCTGGCGAGTTTGTCACTGGTACAACCAGCGGCAAAGTCAAGGGTGGCTTGACCGTGTTGGTCAACGGCATCCGCGCCTTCTTGCCTGGTTCATTGATCGACACACGTCCGATCAAAGACTTGTCTCCTTATGAGAACAAGACCATGGAATTCAAAGTCATCAAGCTCGACCGCAAGCGCAACAACGTTGTGTTGTCTCGCCGCGCTGTGGTGGAAGCTTCGATGGGCGAAGAGCGCGCCAAGTTGATGGAGACTTTGAAAGAAGGCTCTATCGTCAATGGTGTGGTCAAGAACATCACCGAATACGGTGCATTCGTGGACTTGGGCGGTATCGACGGCCTGTTGCACATCACCGACATGGCATGGCGTCGTGTGCGTCACCCATCTGAGGTGGTCACAGCTGGTCAAGAAATCACTGCCAAGATCCTCAAGTTCGACACCGAGAAAAACCGCGTGTCTTTGGGCCTCAAGCAAATGGGCGACGATCCTTGGATGGGCGTCAACCGCCGCTACCCACAAAGCACTCGCTTGTTCGGCAAGATCACCAACATCGCCGACTACGGCGCATTTGTGGAACTCGAACCAGGCATCGAAGGCTTGGTGCACGTGTCTGAAATGGACTGGACCAACAAGAACGTTGCTCCTTCCAAGATCGTGTCATTGGGCGACGAAGTCGAAGTCATGGTCCTCGAGATCGACGAAGACAAGCGCCGCATCAGCTTGGGCATGAAGCAATGCAAAGCTAACCCTTGGCAAGACTTCGCTCAAAACACCAAGCGCGGCGACCGCGTGAAGGGCCCAATCAAGTCCATCACCGACTTCGGCGTGTTCGTTGGTTTGGCTGCCGGCATCGACGGTTTGGTTCACTTGTCTGACTTGTCTTGGAACGAAACCGGCGAAAACGCTGTGCGCGAATTCAAGAAGGGTCAAGAAGTTGAGGCTTTGGTCTTGGCTGTGGACGTGGACCGCGAGCGCATCAGCTTGGGTATCAAACAACTCGACTCAGACCCATTCACCACTTTCGTGTCGATCAACGACAAAGGCCAAACCGTTACCGGCAAGGTCAAGACTGTGGACGCTAAGGGCGCTGAAATCGACCTCGGCGAAGACATCATCGGCTATTTGCGCGTCAGCGAAATTTCACGCGACCGCGTGGAAGATGCAAGCCACGTGTTGAAAGTCGGCGACGAAGTGACTGCTGTGGTGGTGAACGTGGATCGCAAGACCCGCAACATCCAGTTGTCGATCAAAGCCAAAGACGCTGTGGACCAACAAGAAGCTATGGCTTCCTTGTCACAACAGTCGAAGAGCGAAAACGCTGGTACGACCAGCTTGGGCGCTCTGTTGCGCGCTAAGCTCGACAACAACTGATGACCCGTTCAGACCTGGTCGAAGAACTGGCTGCCCGCTTTGGGCAGCTCACGCACCGCGACGCCGAGTTCGCTGTCAAGACGCTTCTTGACGCGATGAGCGACGCGCTGGTGCGCGGGCACCGCATTGAGTTGCGGGGCTTTGGCAGTTTTTCGATCAACCGTCGCCCGCCTCGCATGGGACGCAACCCGCGTTCCGGCGAAAGCGTGGCAATTCCTGAAAAGCGCGTACCCCATTTCAAGCCGGGCAAAGCCCTGCGCGAAGCGGTGGACACGCGCACCAAGGAATTGTTGGCGGGGTCTGAGCTCAAAGGTTGAGAAACGGTTTTTTCAAGCTGCCGCAAGGCTAAAATGGCCCTCGTCACAGAGGAGCTAACTTGAAAAACCTCATGTGGCTGCTTCAGTTATTACTGAAGGCAGCCATTTTTTTTACCCTGTTCGCTTTCGCGCTGAACAACCAACACGATGCCGTGGTCCATTTCTTTTTTGGCACCACTTGGAGCGCGCCGTTGGTATTGGTGCTGCTAACCGTTTTCGTCATGGGCGTGGCGGTAGGCGTTATTGGCATGGTGCCGCGCTGGTGGAAACATCGCCGCTTGGCCCAACTAGCCAAGACCCCAACAACGCCTGAAACCACAGCGTCAGCCTCTTCTTCTGCGGACCCCACACATGGAATTTGACCTCAGCTGGATTTTGCTGGGCTTGCCCGTTGCCTTCATCTTGGGCTGGGTCGCCTCGCGCATGGATTTGCGCCAGCTGCGTCTTGAAAACCGCCAAACCCCCAAAGCGTATTTCAAAGGTTTGAACTACTTGCTCAACGAGCAGCAAGACCAAGCCATTGATGCCTTCATCGAGGCCGTGCAACACGACCCCGACACGTCTGAGCTGCACTTTGCACTGGGCAACTTGTTTCGCCGTCGTGGCGAATACGAACGTGCGGTGCGTGTGCACCAGCACCTGCTGTCACGTGGCGACTTGAGCCAAGCCGATCACGACCGTGCGCAACACGCCCTCGCTTTGGATTACCTCAAAGCTGGCTTACTCGACCGCGCCGAAGAAGCGCTCAGCAAACTCGAAGGCACGGCCCACCAAGCGCAAGCGCACTTGGCCTTGCTGAGTATTTACGAGCGCTCACGCGACTGGGCCAAGGCTTCTGTCATCGCTCAAAAGCTAGGCAACAGTGAACAAGGCAGTTTCCAGGGTCGCTTGGCACATTACCTATGCGAAGAAGCCGAAAGTCTCGATGTGGCACAGCATGCCGCCCAAGTCGTGGTCTTGCTGAACCAAGCCACAAAGGCCGCACCCAACAATGCGCGCGCACGTATTGCATTAGCCAAGACCTATGAGCAAACCAATCGTGCCAGCGAGGCCTACACCACGCTTGAAGACTTAGCCTCTCAAGTACCCGCCTCTTTGCCTTTGCTCGCGCCTAAGTTGGCTGCACTCGCCCTGACCTTAAGCTGCGCCCCCAAAGCGCTGACTTTGCTAGAAACCAGCTACGCCAAAACTGCATCACTCGATGTGCTCAATGCCATCGTCACTTTGCGCAAAGCACAAGGTGAGGCCCATACGGGGGACTTGTTTGCGAAGCACTTAGAGCGCGAACCCTCTTTAGTCGCCGCCACGCAATGGATTGCTAACGAAAAATTTGAGCACGAAGAATTTCATCCGCAAGTGCAACGCGCCTTAGAACGAGCAGCTAAACCGTTGCAACGCTACCGCTGCGCCGCTTGTGGCTTTGAAGCGAGTCAACACTTTTGGCAATGCCCAGGCTGCCAAGCTTGGGACAGCTACCCCGCACGACGCGTGGAGGAACTATGACGATCACCCAACAACAACTCAGCCATGCCCACGTCTTGGTCGTGGGCGATGTGATGCTCGACCGCTATTGGTATGGCGCGGTCGACCGCATCAGCCCAGAAGCCCCTGTACCCGTGGTGCGCATCACGCGTGAAGAAAACCGTTTGGGCGGTTGCGCCAACGTGGCCTACAACGTGGTCAGCGTGGGCGCCAAAGCATCGCTCTTATCTGTGGTGGGCGACGACGAAGCGAGCCACCTGCTTGAAGACTTGGTCGCCAAGACTGGCATTGCACCTCACTTAGGTCGCGACAGCCAACTCAAAACAACGGTCAAGCTGCGCGTGATTGGTCGTCAGCAGCAGCTGCTTCGCGTGGACTTTGAGAACACGCCACAAAACGAAGTGCTGGCCTCGCAAACCGACCAATTCATGCATTTACTACCCAACCACAATGTGGTCTTGTTCTCTGATTACGGTAAAGGCGGGTTGGCCCATGTGTCCCAAATGATTGCAGCAGCTCGCGCTGCAGGCAAAGCCGTGTTGATAGACCCTAAAGGAAGCGACTACTCACGCTACGCGAGTGCGACCTGTATCACGCCTAACCGTGCAGAACTAGAACAAGTCATTGGCAAATGGAGCACCGAAGCTGAACTGGTGCAAAAAGCGCACGTCCTGCGTCAAGAGCTCAAACTCGACGCCCTGTTGCTAACACGCAGCGAAGAAGGCATGACCTTGTTTGATGCACAAGGCGAATTGAGCGTGTCGGCACAAGCTCGTGAAGTGTTTGATGTGACAGGGGCTGGCGACACCGTGATTGCCACTTTGGCCACGTTGGTTGCAGCGGGTTTGAGCCTGCGCGAAGCCATGCCTTTGGCCAACAAAGCCGGTGGTGTGGTGGTGGGCAAGTTTGGCACAGCCACCGTCAGCTACGAAGAATTGATGGCCTAAATACAGGGCAAGTACAAAGGCCTTTGTGCCACTGGAGAAATTATGAAAATCGTCGTCACAGGCGCAGCTGGTTTTATCGGCAGCAACATCATCAAGGGCTTGAACGCTCGCGGCATCAGCAACATCATCGCGGTCGATGACTTAACTGAGGGCGATAAGTTTCGCAACATCGCCGACCTCAAGATCGCCGACTACCTCGACAAAGATGTGTTCTATGAACTCTTTGCTGAAAACGCCTTTGGCAAAGTCGAAGCCGTGTTCCACGAAGGCGCATGCAGCGACACCATGGAGAGCGACGGCAAATACATGATGGACAACAACTACACACTCTCGTGTGGTCTGTTCAATGCCTGCCAACAAAGCGGCACACGTTTGCTCTACGCGTCATCTGCCGCTACCTACGGCGGCAGCGACACGTTCATTGAGGCGCCTGAATACGAGTTGCCTCTCAATGTGTACGGCTACTCCAAATTGTTGTTTGACCAACGCATGCGCTTGGAGTGCAACAACAACTTCAAGAAGTTCAAGCGCCAAGTGGTCGGCTTTCGTTACTTCAACGTGTACGGCCCGCGCGAGCAACACAAAGGCCGCATGGCCAGCGTAGCGTTTCACCAGTTCAACCAATTCAATGCTGAAGGCAAAGTGAAATTGTTTGGCGAGTACGGCGGCTACGCCCAAGGCGCGCAAATGCGCGACTTCGTCTTCATTGACGACGTGGTTGCTGTGAACCTGTGGTTCTTAGACAACCCCGACAAGTCTGGCATCTTCAACCTCGGCTCTGGCCGCGCACAGCCCTTCAACGATGTGGCCTTGTCTGTGGTCAACGCCATGCGTGCCAAGAAGGGGGAATCAGCACTTGATTTAGCCGGTGCTGCGAAAGCCGGTTTGATTGAATACGTGCCCTTCCCCGACGCACTGCGTGGCAAATACCAGTGCTACACACAAGCCGACCTCACCAACCTGCGCGCAAGCGGCTGCGACCACACATTTGCCGATGTGCAAAGCGGTGTCACGCAATACATGGCGACTTTGAGCAAATAAGCATCTCGCACATGAGCCCCCTGCAAAACTACTCATGTTCTTGCTCGGTGTTCAATGCGATGAATCAATGCGTTCGACGCGATGTACTGCGCAGCTTATTGAGTGGCGTTGTGGCGCTGATGTTTTGTCACACTGCATTGGCGCTTGACATCAACCAAGCCAATGAAGCGGAGTTAGACAGCATCAAAGGTATGGGTCCGGCACTCAGCGCCAAGGTACTAAAGGCCCGTTCGCTTGGAGCCTTCAAAGACTGGTCTGACTTGATGCAACGTGTTTCAGGTATTCGTCAAAACAAAGCACAGCAGTTGTCAGAACAAGGATTGACCGTGAACGGTCAAACGTTTGCTACAAAGCCTTAGCTAATCGCAAAGCTTGCAACGCATCTTCGCGCCAGAACATGGCGGCCGCGAAAAAACCCTCCCACACACAACCATTGCAGCCACGCCCGCAGCAGGTGGTGGGTTCAGGTGGTGGTAAACGCAACGCAACACCGCATTGCGCGGCATATGCTTGTGCCTCTGCAAAAAAGGCCAATGCGCAAGGCCCATCGCTCAAAGGCATGCGGGCTAAAGATTCGATGCTCATGCACGAATCCTAGCCGCATCACGGATGCTTATTTGTTGGCGTTGGCGAAGAACAATTGCTCGCCACCAATTTTGTAGCCGTTGATCGAAGCCTGACCCGCAGGTGAAACCACCCAATCCACAAACTTTTGCGCCAAGTCTGCTTTGACATGGGGGTGCTTGGCGGGATTGACCACCATGACGCCGTATTGGTTAAACAAGCTCTTATCACCTTCAACCAAAATTTGTAAGTCTTGGCGATTCTTGAAGTTCAGCCATGTGCCGCGATCCGTCAATGCATACGCGCCAGTGGATGACGCAATGTTCAATGCGGGGCCCATACCGCAACCGCACTCTTTGTAGCCAGCGCCTTTGTTGTCTAAGCCCGCTTGTTTCCAAAAACGTAATTCAGCCGCGTGTGTGCCGCTTTTGTCGCTGCGTGACACAAAGCCAGCTTGCATATTGGCCACTTTTTGCAAGGCAGACACGATATCTTTGCCGCGTGTTTTGGCTGAGTCATTCGCAGGGCCAACCAGCACAAAGTCGTTGTACATCACGGGCGAGCGTTTCAAGCTGAAACCTTCGGCCACAAACTTTTCTTCGGCTGCTTGGTCGTGCACAAACAACACATCGGCATCCCCTCGACGTCCGGTGTCCAGCGCTTGGCCCGTGCCCAACGCCACCACCTTGACGTCAATGCCAGTGGCTTGTTTGAATGCAGGCAACAAGTGTGCAAACAAACCAGACTGCTCAGTAGACGTGGTCGACGCCATCACGATGCTGGGCACCTGCGCATGCACGACGCTGCTGCCCCATGTCAATGCCACAGCAAAGAAACTGGCCAATGAAACTAAATGTGCACGACGTGTCATCCCAACTCTCCCTTTAAAAATAAATGTGCCTCGGGGTGGCTCTCACCCAAGGGCCGATTGAAAAACTCATCCACTGGCAAGTCCGCCAACACGCGACCTGTCTCCAAATAAATCACCCGTGTGGCCAATCGTTTAACTTGACCCAAGTTGTGGCTGCTGAACAGCAAGCTCACCTTTGACGCTGCCACCCAATCGGCTAACAAGCGCTCCACCTCGCGTTTGGCATGCGGATCAAGGCTTGAGGTGGGCTCGTCCAACAACACAAAGTTAGGTTGCAAGGCCCACGCACGGGCCAAGGCTAAGCGCTGCTGCTGCCCACCCGACAAGGTGCGTGCCGAACGCTCGGCCATGTCTTGCAAGCCCACACGCTCAAGCGCCAGCAAGGCTCGCACATGTGCCTCACGCCAAGGCGTGCCTTGCAACCACAAACCCCACACCACAAAGCGCAGCACCGAGGTGCGCAACATGTGCGGCCGCTGAAACACCATGGCTTGGTTCACCTCAGAAACCACCTCAACCCGCCCAGCAGACACGTTGAGCAACCCATGCGCCACGCGCAACAAAGTGCTTTTGCCGCAACCATTCGCGCCTACCAATGCCACGCGTTCGCCCGCTTGCATCTGCAAGTTCACGTCTTGCAAGGCCTTGTGCGTATCAAACTGCACCGACACATCGCGCATGGTCAACACCGCACTCATACCAGCACCCCCTGCACAGGGTCTGAGCCAGCGCCATCGATGCGTTGTCGCCAACGACGCAGCGCAGAAATCAATACGTTAAGCAGCAGTACCACGCCCATGAGTACAAAACCAAGGGCCAGCGCCAAAGGCAAATCACCCTTGCTGGTTTCCAGCGCAATGGCCGTGGTCATCACGCGCGTGAAACCTTCGATGTTGCCGCCCACCACCATCACCGCGCCGACCTCTGAAATAGCTCGTCCAAACGCTGCAATCAACACTGTAAGCAAGGCATAGCGCTCGTCCCAAGCCAGCAGCACACTGCGCAGCCAAGGCTTGGCGCCCAAAGACTGCAACTGCTCGCCATGGTTGCGCTCGGAATCTTCCACGCATTGGCGGGTCAATGCCGTGACCACGGGCAACACCAAAATAGTTTGTGCCAGCACCATGGCCTTGAGGCTGAACAACCAGCCCAAAGATCCCAGCGGCCCCGTACGTGACAACATTAAATACACCAACAAGCCCACCACCACCGAAGGCAGGGCCAACAAGGTGTTGAGCACCGTCAACAGCGCATCACGCCCCGCAAAACGCGCCACGCCCAACCACGCGCCCAACACCACGCCGAGGGTACACGCCATGGCTGTGGCCAGCACGCTCACCCAGAGAGAGCGGCCGACAATGGACCAAAGCACAGGATCAAGCTGGGTCAGTAGTTGTAAAGCCGTCAGGGCGGTATCGGTCAAAGTCGTCATAAATCTATCAAAACTTCAGTTATCGTACTGAGCTACCCAATACCCCACCATATGTAAGTCCGTGCATAGCGTCAGCCTTCATTACACCCTCAGCCATCGAGATGACAACGAGTCAGCCTCAGGCACTGACACAGCATTGCTGCGCCATCCTTTGATGGACTTGCTGCAAGCCGTGGCACAAAAAGGATCTATCTCTGCAGCTGCCCGCGAGCTCAACTTGTCCTACCGCCATGTGTGGGGCGAACTCAAACGCTGGGAAGAAGTGCTGGGCCACGAACTGATCGTGTGGGAAAAAGGCCAATCGGCCAAGCTCACCGAATTTGGCGACAAACTCATGTGGGCAGAACGCCAAACCCAGGCCCGTTTAGCCCCGCAACTCGAAGCTTTGCGCGCCGACCTAGAGCGCACCTTTGCTGTGGCGTTTGACCCTGATGCCCATGTGCTGACTCTTTATGCCAGCCATGATGACGCCCTGCCGCGCCTGCGTGAACATTCAGCCAGCGCTGGGCTGCATTTGGACATCCGCTTTTGCGGCAGCGTCGACGCCATTCGCGCCCTCAATGAAGGGCGCTGCACCTTGGCCGGCTTCCATACCCAAAGCAACCCTGCAGCCAATTCACACACGGCCAGAGCCTACAAAGATCTGCTACAGCCGGGCCTGCACAAAATCATTGGCTTTGCCACGCGCAGCCAAGGCCTTATCACCGCTGCTGGCAACCCACTGCAGTTGCACAATTTGGCAGATGTGGCCAAGCGTCAAGCCAGCTTTGTGCAGCGCAGCCCCGGCACGGGCACACGGGTACTGCTAGACGACTTATTGGCGCAAGCCCAGCTGAGCGCTCAAGACCTCAACAACTGGCCCGATGAAGAACCCTCGCACACCGCTTTGTCAGAAGCCATTGCGTCGGGCCGCTGCGATGTGGGCTTAGGCATTGAAAGCACTGCCCGTGCGCGAGGTCTTGGCTTTGTGCCATTGGTGCAAGAAGAATTCCATTTGGTTTGCCTCAAATCTGCTCTAGATACGCCAGCCACATTGACACTCCGCCACCTCTTACAGGACCAAGCATGGGCAGACGCCTTGAACGCGCTAAAGGGCTACCAAACCCAGAACTGCGGGGAGGTGCAGTCCCTCAGCAAGCGTCTACCTTGGTGGACCTTCAAACGGGCAAAGAAAAACTCCAGTTGATACCCTGTATTCAGCTTGAACTAATTTCAAAGACAGTTTGAAAACTTCAATTAGATCAAGATCGATCAAGTCTTTGTCTTGTTACCATCACACGTTGGCAAAAAACGGAGGCACGCAGTGTCAAAACTTCTTAAATTTGCATTAGGCGTCGACCGCATCAGTGAGCAATTTGGCCACGTGGCGGCATTTGGCGTTTTGGCTGCTGCCGTGATCTCGGCTGGCAATGCGTTCATTCGCTACGGCTTTGACGTCAGCTCCAACGGCTGGCTCGAAATCCAGTGGTACCTGTTCGCAGCCACCGTCATGTTGGGCGCACCCTTGGTGCTTAAGCTGAACGAACACGTTCGCGTGGACTTGTTCTACGGCAAGCTCAAAGACAAAGGCCCTGTGTATGTGGACTTGTTTGGCTTGGTGCTGTTCTTGTTACCCGTGATGGCCATGTTGGCTTGGTTGAGCTTTCCGCTCTTCGTCAAAATGTTGGTGACCAACGAAATGTCTAGCAATGCAGGTGGTCTGATCCGTTGGCCCGCCATGCTGCTTCTCCCCTTGGGCTTTGGCTGGATGTTCCTGCAAGGTTTGAGCGAAATCATCAAGCGCGTGGCGTACTTGCAAGGCAAGTTCGAAATGGACACGCACTACGAAAAGCCAGTGCAATAAGGACCCCGCACCATGGAAATGCAAAACTTCGCACCCATCATGTTCGGCGGCCTTGTGCTGACGATGCTCATTGGTTTCCCCGTCGCGTTCTCGCTGGCGTTTTTGGGCTTGGCTTGTGGCCTCTTCGCCATCAGCATGGACTGGTTCCCTGTGAGCTTCATGTCCAACTTGCCGCTGAACATCTTTGGCATTCTCAGCAACGACTTGCTGCTGGCCATTCCGTTTTTCACCTTCATGGGTGCCATTCTTGAAAAGTGTGGCCTCGCCGAAGACATGCTCGACTCCATGGGCCAGCTCTTTGGCACCGTGCGCGGTGGCTTGGGCTACTCAGTCATCATCGTGGGCTTCATCTTGGGCGCGATCACCGGCACGGTGGCTGGCCAAGTGATTGCTATGGCTTTGATTTCATTGCCGGTGATGATCCGCTACGGCTACAACATGCGCTACGCCACCGGCGTGCTGGCTGCCTCAGGCACCATCACCCAGTTGGTGCCACCCTCACTCGTGTTGGTGGTGATGGCTGACCAGCTCGGCCGCTCTGTGGGCGACATGTACAAAGGCGCATGGGGCCCATCCATGCTGCAAGTGGCCATCTTCGCGCTCTACACATTTGGTCTCGGTCTCATCAAACCTGACCATGTGCCAGGCATTCCAAAAGAAGCCCGCACCGCAGACGGTTTCCACTTATGGATGAAATGCTTGCGCGGCATCATCCCCTCAGCCTTCTTGATTTTTGCTGTGTTGGGCTCGATGGGCGGTTTGCCCGGCATCAACACCGCCATTGCCACCCCTACCGAAGCCGGTGCCATGGGTTGCGTGGGCGCTTTGATCTTGGCTGCCATTCATAACCGTTTGGACAAAGACCTGATTTGGGAAGCCATGCACAGCACCATGCGCCTCACAGCCATGGTGGTGTTCATCTTGATCGGCTCACGCGTGTTCTCGATGGTGTTCCAAGGTGTGGACGGTGCTAAGTGGGTCGAGCATTTGCTGACTGGCTTGCCAGGCGGCCAAGTCGGCTTCCTCGTAGTGGTCAACATCTTCATCTTCTTCTTGGCGTTCTTCTTGGACTTCTTTGAAATCGCCTTCATCATCTTGCCTATGCTCGGGCCCGTCGCTGACAAGATGGGCATCGACATGGTGTGGTTCGGTGTGCTGCTGTGCGTGAACATGCAAACCAGCTTCATGCACCCACCTTTCGGCTTTGCACTGTTCTATTTGCGTGGCATTGCGGATACCTTGTTCAAAGAAGGCCGCATTGAAAAGCCCGTCAAGTCCAACGACATCTACATGGGCGCCATTCCTTGGGTAATCATGCAGCTGATCTTGGTCGTGATCGTGATCTTTGTGCCCGAGACCGTGACCATGTTCTTGGACAAAGAAGAAAAGGTCGATCTCGACAAAGTGGTCATTGAAATGCCCACCGAGCAAGAAGTCCCCGAAGCCGAGCTCAAGCTCGACGGCGCCAAGCCCTCTGCAGGTGAAAGCGCTGCAGAAGAACAAAAGCGCATGGAAGACTTATTCAAAAAATAAAGTCTCACTAATGACTAGCCCCTCCGGTACGCCAGAGGGGCTTTTTCTTGCCAGTCTCACACACTTATCTGCATGACCACAACCAAACAATTCACCCCGCCCGCAATAGGTCCAGCACCTTTTGTGTTTCACCCATCGGCTGACGATGGCATTGAAGGGCCCGCTTTTTCACGCTGGTTTCAAGCCATTACTTGGGCCACCCTTGTGGGTTCTGGCTACTGGCTGTTCAGCCTATGGCAACAGGGCAAGTTTGGGGGCGACACTGGCTTGAATGGCTTGCGTGCTGCAGGTTGGTTTGTGTTGGGTTGGGCCCTGCTCGCTTGGACGACTTGGCATGTCATGCACAGCCGCGCTCGCTTAGACGCCACAGGCATTCACCAAACCTGGATTTGGGACAAGCACATGAGCTACGACGAGCTGGCCTATGCCAAGCTCATCCGCATCCGTGGCTTGGAGTGGTTCATGGCCCCTCGCTTTTATGTGCGAACCTTGATGGGTAAATTTGCTGTGTTTTATGTCAGCAACGCGCATGTGCAAGCCGAATGCGGACGTCTGAGTGAAGAGTTGGCTGCCTTTCGCGAGTTTTAAAACTCACACGCATGACCCATAAAAAACCGCGCCGAGGCGCGGTTTTTTGTTGGTTCAGAAAAAGCTGGATTACAGCTTTTGCTTTTGCATGAATTGGTCGAATTTCATTTCTGTAAATTGGAACCACAAGTTGGAGTCACCACGGAACTTGGCGTAATCTGTGTACACCTTTTTCCAGTTGGCGTTCTTAGCGTTGAGTTCTTCATAGAAAGCCATCGACTCTTTGAAAGCAGCGGCCATCACGTCTTTCGGGAACTCGCGCAACTTGGTGCCAGAGCCCACCAACTGCTTCAGTGCAGCTGGGTTGCGAGCGTCGTACTTGGCTTGCATGTCGGTGTGTGCCATGGCAGCAGCAGCTTCGACAATGGCCTTATTCTCTGGCGACAGGGCAGCAAAAGCTTTGTCGTTGATGAAGAAGTCGAGCTGAGGGCCACCTTCCCAGAAGCCTGGGTAGTAGTAGAAAGGCGCAACCTTGCTGAAGCCCAATTTCAAATCGTCATAAGGGCCAATCCACTCGGCTGAGTCGATCGTGCCTTTTTCCAACGCTGGGTAGATGTCGCCACCAGGAATGTTTTGTGGCACAACGCCCAAACGCTCCAACACTTTGCCACCGAAGCCACCGATACGGAACTTCAAACCTTTGAGGTCAGCCACCGATTTGATTTCTTTGCGGAACCAGCCACCCATTTGAGCGCCAGTGTTACCGCCTGGGAAGCTCACGATGTTGTACTTGGCGTAGAACTCGCGCATCAGCTTCAAGCCATTGCCTTCGTACATCCAAGCTGTCATTTGACGGCTGTTCAAGCCGAAAGGAATGGCGCAACCCAAAGCGAATGTTTCGTCCTTACCAAAGAAGTAATAAGGGGCTGTGTGGCACATCTCCACAGAACCTTGTTGCACGCCGTCGACCACGCCGAATGCAGGCATGATTTCGCCAGCAGCATGCACCGAAATTTCAAACTTACCACCCGACATGGCTTTGACAGCCTTGGCGAAGGTGTCAGCTGCACCGTGGATGGTGTCGAGCGACTTAGGAAAGCTCGAGGCCAAGCGCCAACGAATAGCGGCTTGAGCATGCACTGCGGGGGCTGCACCGGCAGCCAAGATACCTGCAATACCTGCGTTTTTAATGACGGAACGACGGTCCATATGAGACTCCCATGAGTTGTTAAAACAAATCCTGTAGGGCGTACTTTTCTAAGCATTCACCCCCAGCGATGGGGCATTGTATGCAGTTGCCAAAGCCAATCAATCCACGGGTTTTCCCCTGAAGTTCTTATGTTCCAAAAAACTTCAGAGGGCGTGAAATTACTTCAATGAAAAGTTAATTCAAAAGCGTTGCAAAACGCTTTTCGATGGATGCTTGAATGCCTTCGGCATCCAATCCCAACTCGGCCAAGAGTTTGACCGGGTCACCATGCTCGGTGAACACATCGCCGATACCTAACACCAACACCGGTTTGGGTTGTTGCAGGTCTTGCAAAGCTTCGAGCACCGCCGAGCCTGCACCGCCCATTACAGCGCCCTCTTCCACCGTGACCAAGGCATCGTGGGTGGCTGCAATCTTGGAAAGCAACTCAGTGTCCAGAGGCTTGGCCCAGCGCATGTTCACCACGGTGGCGTTGAGTGCTTCACCCGCTTGCAACGCAGGGTAGAGCAACGTGCCAAACGCAAGGATGGCAATGCGCTTGCCTTCGCGGCGCACTTCGCCTTTGCCAAACGGCAAAGCATTCAAGCCAGGCTGCACAGGCACACCTGCGCCAGCGCCGCGTGGGTAGCGCACGGCCACGCAATGGTCTTGTTGGTAGGCAGTGGTCAGCAACTGACGACATTCGTTTTCGTCCGCAGGGCACGCCATGCTCACGTTAGGAATACAACGCATGAACGGGATGTCGTACAAGCCCGCGTGCGTCGCACCATCCGCACCCACGATGCCTGCGCGGTCTAGCGCCAGCACCATGGGTAATTTTTGCAGCGCGACATCGTGAATCACTTGGTCATACGCGCGCTGCAAGAAGGTCGAGTAAATCGCCACCACCGGTTTAAGCCCTTCGCAGGCCAAACCTGCGCCAAACGTCACCGCGTGTTGCTCGGCAATACCAACATCGTGATAACGCTCGGGGAAGCGCTTGTTGAACTCCACCATGCCCGAGCCCTCACGCATGGCGGGCGTGATGCCTACCAACAAGGGGTCATGCTCGGCCATGTCACACAGCCATTGGCCAAACACTTGGGTAAAGGTGGTTTTAGAGGGACTGGTGGCAGGCACCAAGCCCACCGCGGGGTCAAACTTGCCCGGTCCGTGATAGGCCACAGGGTCGGCCTCAGCCAGTTTGTAGCCTTGGCCTTTTTTGGTCACCACATGTAAAAACTGTGGACCTTCTAAGTGCTTGATGTTTTCCAGCGTGGGAATGAGTGACTCAAGGTCATGCCCATCGATCGGGCCAATGTAGTTAAAGCCAAATTTTTCAAACAAGGTGGCAGGCACCACCATGCCTTTGGCATGCTCTTCAAAACGTTTAGCTAACTCGAACAAAGGCGGCGCGCCTTTGAGCACTTGCTTACCCACCTCTTTGGCAGTCGCGTAAAACTTGCCGCTAATCAGCTGCGCCAAATAGCGGTTGAGCGCGCCCACGGGGGGGCTGATCGACATGTCGTTGTCATTCAAGATGACCAGCAGTTTCGAGGTGGACACACCGCCGTTGTTCAAAGCTTCAAAGGCCATGCCTGCGGTCATCGCACCGTCACCAATGACGGCGATGGCGTGGCGTTGTTCGCCTTTTTGCTGGGCGGCAATGGCCATACCCAAAGCGGCCGAAATACTGGTGGACGAGTGAGCCGTGCCAAAGGCGTCGTACTCGCTTTCGTCACGGCGCGGAAAACCGCTCAGGCCGTGGCGTTGGCGCAGCGTGCCCATTTGGTCGCGGCGGCCCGTCAGAATTTTGTGTGGGTAGGTTTGATGACCCACGTCCCACACGATGCGGTCGTGCGGCGTGTTGAACACATAGTGCAAAGCCACGGTCAACTCGACCGTGCCGAGGTTAGAGCTGAGATGCCCGCCTGTTTTCGCCACGCTATTAAGCACGAACGAACGCAACTCATCGGCCAGCGCTGGCAACTGGTGGCGCGGCAGATCCCGCAGATCGGCGGGTGAATTGATGGTTTGCAACAAATTAGGCATGTTTCTTCAAGTGTTCCGGTTCACCACGCGCTCAGCCAAAGCGGCCAGCGTGTGGGTGTGCGTCAAGCCCGAGCTATGCAAGGCATCGAGGGCCTCGCGCAACAACGACTGCGCATATGACTTGGCTTCTTCCAAACCCAGTAACGACACGTAGGTGGGTTTGTCGTTCGCAGCGTCTTTGCCTGCGGTTTTACCAAGCGTGGCTGAATCGGCGATGACATCCAAAATATCGTCTACCACCTGGAAAGCCAAGCCTAAGGCTTGACCATAGCGCTTCAAGCCATTCAGCGCTTGTGGTGTGGTCTCTCCACAGACTGCACCCATCATGACGCTGCCTTCCAGCAAAGCACCCGTTTTCAAGCGGTGCATGTGGCGCAGTTGATCTTCGTTCAGGGCCACGCCCACACTGGCCAAATCAATCGCTTGACCACCGGCCATGCCTGCATGACCTGCTGAGGTGGCGAGCAAACGGCACAAACGCGCTTGCACGCCATCAGGAATGGCCGATGCGTCTGGGGTGAGAAATTCAAAAGCCAAGGCCTGCAAAGCATCGCCGGCCAACAAAGCTTGGGCTTCGCCAAACTGCACATGCACGGTGGGCTTGCCACGGCGCAATACGTCGTTGTCCATGCACGGCATGTCGTCGTGCACCAGCGAGTAGGCGTGAATCAATTCCACCGCACACGCAGCACGCAAGGCGGCTTCATCCAGCGCAGGGTCTTTTGTGCCGTGGGCCACGGCCTCACGCGCGGCCAACACCAACAATGGGCGCAAACGCTTGCCGCCATCGAGCACTGCATACCGCATGGCATCACCCAAGCCTGCAGGGGCTTGTGGACTGATCCAGCTTGACAAAGCGTCTTCAACGACAGTCAACCAATGGTTGCTCCATTGGTCGAGTTCAGTCGTCGTCATGACATGGGTCATCGCAGCGCTCACGTCGGTGTCCAAGTCTTCAATGCGCCGTTGTCGAGCACCTTGATTTGCTGCTCCACCGCGTCCAACTGCGCACGGCAGTAACCCAAAAGTTCGGCACCACGCTGATAACCCGATAACAAATCGGACAAAGGCAATTGGCCCGACTCCATTTGTTGCACCAAGGCCTCTAGCTCTTTCAAAGCAGCCTCATAGCTGGCAGGCGCAGTATCTGCGCCGCTGGGGGTAGTTTTGGCCTTGGGCATGGTGTGCGGATATCCGTGTTTGAGATGGGTCAAATAGCCCGTCATTTTAGGCCTCATGCGGGGCATGGTTAGCCCCCTTGGGTACAATGGGCATCCTTCAATCGACCCTCGGGCCGATTTATTTTTTTCACTTCTCTCCCTGTGGGGAGTCTTTAGGTCAGGTCACCCATGTCTGATTTAAGTCTTCAACTGCAGCAGGCGCATAGCCAACTACCAGTTACCAGTTATTTCGACGAGGCGCTTTTTCAGCGCGAACTGGAGACCATCTTTCAGCAAGGGCCCCGTTATGTGGGCCACCAGCTTGCCGTGCCCAATGTGGGCGACTACTACGCTTTGCCACACGAAGGCGAAGGGCGTGCGCTTGTGCGCTCGGCCAACGGCGTAGAACTGGTATCCAACGTGTGCCGCCACCGCCAAGCAGTGATGCTCAAGGGCCGTGGCTCTCTCAACAACCAAGCCCCTGGCTCTGCCGGCGGCAATATCGTGTGTCCCTTGCACCGGTGGACATATGCGCCCTCTGGTGAATTGCTGGGTGCGCCCCACTTCTCGCACGACCCTTGCCTCAACCTCAACAACTACAAGTTGCGTGAGTGGAACGGCATGCTGTTCGAAGACAACGGCCGCAACATCTTGGCAGACCTCGCCGGCATGGGCCCCGCCAAAGATCTGAACTTTGATGGCTACGCCCTCGACCACGTCGAGCTGCACGAGTGCAATTACAACTGGAAGACCTTCATCGAGGTCTACCTAGAGGACTACCACGTCGGCCCCTTCCATCCAGGCCTTGGCAACTTCGTGACGTGTGACGACTTGCAATGGGAATTCAAACCCGAGTACTCGGTGCAAACCGTGGGCGTGGCCAACACCTTTGGCAAGCCCGGCTCTGACGTGTACAAAAAATGGCACGACGTGCTGCTGAACTATCGCAGCGGCGCTCTGCCCGAGCGCGGTGCAATATGGCTCACCTACTACCCCCACATCATGGTGGAGTGGTACCCACATGTGCTGACCGTGTCCACCCTGCACCCTGTCAGCCCCACCAAAACGCTCAACATGGTGGAGTTCTATTACCCAGAAGAAATCGTCGCCTTCGAGCGCGAATTCGTGGAAGCCCAGCGCGCGGCCTACATGGAAACCTGCATCGAGGACGACGAAATCGCCGAGCGCATGGACGCAGGCCGCAAGGCTTTGATGGACCGTGGCGACAACGAAGTCGGCCCTTACCAAAGCCCCATGGAAGACGGCATGCAGCACTTCCACGAGTGGTACCGCGGCAAACTCAACTTTTCGCAAAGCTAAGCCAACGCCATGCAAGCCCTGTGGATGCTGCTGGGTGCAGCCTTTTTTGCGACCATGGGGGTTTGCGTCAAGTTTGGTTCGGAGCACTTCAACTCGGCTGAACTGGTGTTCTACCGAGGTGTGGTGGGTTTTGTTTTTTTAGCCGTCATTGCGCGACAAAAAAATATTTCGCTGCGAACCGAATACTTGGGCATGCACGTGTGGCGCTCCATCATTGGCGTAACCTCGTTGAGTGCTTGGTTTTACGCCATCGCTAAATTGCCCTTGGCAACCGCTATGACGCTCAACTACATGAGCAGCGTATGGATTGCCGCCTTCATCGTGGGTGGCTCGCTCATCAACTGGAAACCCAGCGAAGACCAAAGCCCTTGGTCTCAAGGCCCCTTAGCACTCACGGTCATGGCTGGCTTTGCAGGCGTCATCATGGTGCTGCGCCCCACCATGGCACAAGACCAAATTTATGCTGGCCTTATTGGACTCATGTCTGGTTTTTGCGCTGCCTTTGCCTACATGCAAGTCATGGCGCTAGGCCGCATGGGCGAGCCTGAAACCCGCACCGTGTTTTACTTTGCTATCGGCACGATCTTGGCAGGACTGGCAGGCATGGCCTTCATGGGCATCTCCACTTGGGAATGGGAGCACGCTGTGTGGCTCATTCCCGTGGGCATTTTTGCTTCACTGGGTCAGCTGTGCATGACCCGCGCCTACAGCCAGGGAGCCACACTGGTGGTGGCCAACTTGCAATACTCAGGCATTGTGTTTGCAGCCTTATACAGCTTGCTGTTGTTTGGTGATGACATCCCGCTGATTGGCTGGGTTGGCATGACCCTGATCACCGCAAGTGGCATGGCAGCGACTTTGCTGCGTGCCCGTGCGGCGCCACAAACACCCGCCGAAGAACACTGACGCGACATGTCATCCGCTTAGCTTTGATATCTCAAAGGAAACCGCTATGTACACCACCCTCATTTCTGTTGCTCAACTCAAAGCCTTGCAAACCAGTGGTACACCTTTGGCTGTGTTCGATTGCACCTTCGATTTGATGAACCCACCTGCAGGCCACTCACAATTTGTAGAGCAACACATCGCAGGCGCACAACACGCCGACTTAGACCAGCATCTCGCCACACACGATGCTGGCAAAGCCGTGAATGGCGGCCGCCACCCCCTGCCACAACGCGAAGTATTTGCGGCTTGGTTGCAAAGCATGGGTCTTAACAACAACACCCAAGTGGTGGTGTATGACCGCAATGGCATGAACTACTGCGGCCGCTTGTGGTGGATGCTGAAGTGGTGTGGACACGAAGCAGTAGCCGTGCTCGATGGTGGGCTTCAAGCTTGGACTACTTCGGGTGGTGCGATTGCTAGCGGTGAACAACGCACTACTGAGCGTGGCAATTTTTCTTTGCGCGCGTCGTTGGTCACATTCATCGACACCACCCATGTGGCCAAGCATTTGAACGACGGCACACAAACCATCGTCGACGCACGCGGTGCACCCCGTTACCGTGGGGAAGTGGAACCACTCGACCCAGTGGCTGGCCACATTCCTGGCGCACTCAACAGACCTTTCAACACCAACCTCAACGCCGATGGTTTCTTCAAAAGCGCAGATGAACTGCGTGCTGAATTTACCGCTCTGCTAGGCAGCGCCAAACCCGAGAGCGTGGTGCATCACTGCGGCAGTGGCGTGAGCGCGGTGCCCAATGTGTTGGCCATGGAAGTGGCGGGCTTAGGCCGCACAGCTCTCTATGCAGGCAGCTGGAGCGAGTGGTGCAACACGGCCGGCCTGCCCTGCGAAAAATCTTGAATGTAGATTAGTGCTGCGCCCACTCGCCCAAAGCGGCGACGAGGGCAATGCCTGCAAACAACCAAGCCACTTGGGCCGCCGTCTCTTTGGGTGAGAGACGTTTTTGCAATTGCGGAATCAAATCAGCCAACGCCACATAGATAAAGCTGCTGGCTGCCACCACCAAAAAGAACGGCAAGTATTCGTGCAGTGCGCCGACGAGCAAGTAGCCCACCAAACCACCAATCGCGGTCACGCCACCTGCAAGCGTGAGCTTGAACAAAGCAGCGCGTGGGTTGCTGAGCGTTTGGCGCAACACCACCAAGTCGCCCACATGGTGCGGTACTTCGTGGGCCATCACTGCCAACGCTGCAGCAATACCCAAACGAGGGTCTGCCACAAAAGCGGCCGCAATCAAAATGCCATCGCCAAAGGCGTGCACGCTGTCGCCCAGCAACACTGCCCAACCACCACTGTGGTGGTTGTGGCCATGATGGTGGTGATCATGATGAGCATGCCCCGCGTGCGCGTGATGGTCGTGAGCATGTGAGTGGCTATGCGCTTCATGCGAATGGTCATGCCCGTGCTCATGCCCGTGATGCCAAAGCTCAGCCTTGTCGAGCAAAAAGAAAAACACCAAACCGACCAACAATGCACCAAACAAGGCCTGCGCTGAAACACCTGCACTGACGGACAACTCAAACGCCTCTGGCAACAACCGCGTGAACGCCGTAGCTAGCAAAGCGCCGGCTGCAAGACTCAGCAAATGTTGAGTGAAACGCGACAGCAGTGCATAAGCCAACAATGCCGCCAGCCACACACTGCCCATGCCAGCGACTAAGGTGCCAACAAGAATTGAAATCAAGGTCATAGGCGCATTATCCCGCGCGAAATGTCGAGGTTCAAAACCATGCCTTTGTCAGGGTAGAGGGTGATCAGCTTCACCATGAGATGAGTTAGCGCAACACCCCAGCGAAATAAGCAGTCAATTCCTCATAACCATCCAGTGGCAACACATGCGCCACATACTGGTCTGGGCGCACCACCACCATGCAGCCCTTGTCGCGGTTGATGCCGCGCATGTCAAAAATATCGCCCAGACCCTTGTGGTCCACACAAAACACTTTGGCGTGGTCTTGCAAACCCAGCTTGCCTGTTTTGGGTTTGAGCAACGAGGGCATGTGTTCGTATGCGAGCTGGTCAAAGGTTTGTTGGAACACAGCGCGGCAGTCAATCACCGCATCAATGTCTTCGCCCTTGCGTGTGTGTTTGACGATGGGTGAATTGACGTTGGTCTCTAACCAGTCAGACAGCTTGTGAATGGCTGAGCCTGAGCTAGAGGTATCTGCCTTGCCAGCAAATGCATAAATGCGCCAGCGTGCATCAGCCTGTGCCACATGGCCCAGTTGCATTTGCTTGGCGTCTGACACGCGCACCACGGGGGCTGAGTGGAAACGACGACCAATTTCTTCGCCTGTGGCCAATGCTTGGTGTGCGCTGGCTGCAAACAACGTTGAGGTGTCGTACTTCACCGCTGTGCCGCCTGTGAACTCTAAGTTGTCTTTGAACTGGCGAATGATGCGCGGCTCTTGGGTGCCATCGCGCTCGGCCTGCGAGGTGGGGGCTGACATGACGCGTGACCATTTGTGGTCGGTCTCTACCAAACGCTTGGCTTCGGTCAATCGCTCTTTGGTGTAGCTGCGCAGCAGGCTGGGGCTGGCACGGCCTTGCAGCACATGCACCATTTTCCAACCTAGGTTGAAGGTGTCTTGCATCGACACGTTCATGCCCTGCCCTGCTTTGGGTGAATGGGTGTGGCACGCGTCGCCTGCGATGAACACGCGTGGATCGCGGTCCTCGCCCTCGGGCACATCATCAAAGCGGTCGGTGATGCTGTGGCCAATGTCATAGATCGACCACCACACCACTTCTTTCACATCAATCGCATACGGTTTGATGATGCGGTTGGCCGCTGCAATCATGTCGTCTTGTGTGAACTTGCGGTGCGCGGCTTTTTCGTCGGGGCGGAGCTTGTCGAGCGCAACGTACATGCGAAACACGTAACCGCCTTCGCGGGGCAAAATTAATAAGTTGCCCTCGCTGGCTGAAGAGATCAAACACTTCTGTCGCACATCGGGAAAATCGGTGTTGGCCAAGATGTCCATCACGCCCCAAGCTTGGTTCGCGGCATCGCCCTGCAACTCCCTGCCTATCGCCTTACGCACGGCCGAGTGCGCACCGTCGCAGCCCACCACGTAGTTGGCGCGTACGGTGCGTGTAGCGCCCCAGTTCAAGCCACTGGCGTCGCGCAGGGTCACGGTCACGGGGTGGTCGTCGGTGGTCTCGTCAATGGTCAGCCCCACCACCTCCCAGCTGTAGTCAGGTTCTAGGCGTGAGGGTGAGTTTTTCATCACCTCTAAAAACAACTCGTGCAAGCGCGCTTGGTTGATCAAGATGTGCGGCATCTCAGAGCTGTCGTCGGCCACGTCTTGCACGCGGCCTACGCGTTTGATGTGATCGGGGGTTTCCGGGTCGGGCATCCAAAACGCGGTTTGGTTCACCCAATACGTTTCACGCTTGACCTTGTCGGCAAAGCCAAACGCTTGGAACATTTCCATCGTGCGCGTGTTGATGCCGTCGGCCTTGCCTTTGATGATGTTGCTGGGCATGCGTTCAGTGATCATCACCTCTATCTCTGGAAACTGCGCCAGCTGCGCGGCCAAACAAAGACCAGCAGGGCCAGTACCTGAGATCAACACATCTACTTTTTCGGGCAAGGGCTCGTTAATGCCACGGTTGCGGCGGTTGGGCGCAGCTGGCTTGATGTCTGGGCTGCCACCGCGAAATCCGTCTTTGTAAAACTGCATGTCTTGTCTCCGTTATTGATACCTGTCCGAAACCTCGGAATGAGCAAATGATAACTATACTTACTAATAGCCGTCAAGATGGTATGTATGATTACCATATTGGTATTTCTACGGAGACACAGGCATGGCGATGCACGACATGGCGGGGCACTTGATACGTCGCCTGCAACAGCAATCCACCCAAATCTTTGCGCAGCGCACCCAAGCCGCAGGCTATGACCTGACCTCGGTGCAATACGCCGCGCTAGACGCCATCGCCAACAACCCGCATGTCGACCAAGCCACCGTGGCCGAAATCATTGGCTACGACCGCGCCACCATTGGCGGAGTGATTGAGCGTCTAGACACTAAAGGGTGGGTGCGCCGTGTGGTGAGCGAGCAAGACCGCCGATCGCGCGAACTATCGCTCACTGCCAAGGGCAACAAAATTTACTTGGCGCTGCTGCCCATCGTGCATGAGCTGCAAGCAGACATTCTTTACCCCTTGAGTGCGGCTGAGCAAGAGCGCTTTATCAAGCTGGCTCGTCAGGTGGTGTGGCACGACAAGTCGACGGACGTAGCCTAGACCACATAGCAGCCACCCAAGCCAACCAGCATGTCAAGGTTGCACATGAGACGCAACTTATGAAAGCCTGACTTCACCTCAAAACAGTTAAGGCAGCCAAAAATCAACACGGATTTCTGAATTTAAATTTGTAACTTATAATTCACAAAACGTGTACGACATCCAAACTTATCGCACCGATGATGATGTACAGCCCTACGTTGCTTGGTTGGGTGCATTGCCTGATCGTCAAGCCAAGGCTCGGATTGTGGTTCGCGTCAACCGAATGGCTGGCGGCAATCTGGGCGATGTCAAACCTGTGGGTGACGGTGTATGGGAGGCCCGCATTGACTATGGCCCAGGGTATCGCCTGTACTACGCGCAAGCAGGTCGTCGCTTGATCTTGTTGCTGATTGGTGGCGATAAACGCACGCAGCAATCAGACATTACAAAAGCACAAGACTACTGGAACAACTGGCAAATGCAGAGGAAATCCAAATGACAGCAAAAACTGGACGCTCACATGATGAAGTGGTGGTTGAGATGCTGAGAGCAGACCCCGAATTTGCAGATGCCTACTTGGCCGCTGCACTAGAAGAGACTGAGCAACCAGGTGGCCATCAAGCCATGCTGACCGCTTTGCGCCACATTGCCGAAGCACAAGGCATGGCTAATGTGGCCGAGAAAGCGGGTATGCCTAGAGAGTCGCTGTACCGTGCGCTTGGGCCCCGTGGCAACCCCACCATCAAAACCTTGCTCGCTGTTTTAAACGCATCGGGACTTCACTTGTCTGTGGCTAGACAACATTAATGGGTTGCTATTAAGAACGCTAAGAAGCCAGACCGCATCACCAGCGAACTGCTGGAAACCGCACATGCACTGAGTAAACACAATGTGCTGCCAGCACAAGAGCTGAATCAAATCAAAGCATTGCGCACTACACCCCCTGTGTTCACAGCAGATAAAAGACGCTCATCCGAACGCGCACAGCCAAAATGAGCTGAGCCGCTTTTTTGAACTTATAACGAAGCAGAAAAGATAAAGGGCCGCATATAGCGGCCCTTTCATTTGGTGCATCTTTCTGCTTGTTAGCGTCCAGAGCGCATATCCCAATCGTTTTATGCGGGGACAAATATAGCACAATAGGATTCATTAATTTCTTAAAAAGAAACCAGAATGAACAAAATGCGCTACCGCCTTGCACTTGACTTAGGCTCCACATCACTTGGCTGGGCCATGGTCAGGCTAAATGCAGAAAACCAACCCTGCGCCATTATCAAATCCGGTGTTCGGATTTTCAGCGATGGTCGTAACCCCAAAGACGGGTCATCACTTGCAGTGACTCGGCGCGAAGCACGCGCCATGCGCCGCCGCCGCGATAGGTTGCTCAAGCGCAAAGCGCGCATGATGAAAACACTCATCGCGCACGGCTTCTTTCCGCAAGACGAAGAAGATCGAAAACTATTAGAACGTTCTGACCCATTCGCACTTCGCGCCAAAGGACTTGACCAAGCACTAAGGCCCGATGAATTTGCGCGTGCGTTATTTCACATCAACCAAAGACGCGGTTTTAAAAGCAACCGCAAAACTGACAAAAAAGAAAACGACAGCGGGGCATTAAAAACGGCCATCAGCCAACTGCGTCAGGCCATGCAAGCCACCCAATGCCGCACCGTGGGCGAATGGCTCAATATGCGTCACCAGTCAGGTCTATCTGTGCGCGCACGCTATCGCCAACACATGGTGCAGCGCGAAGATGGCAAAACCAAAACAGAAATGCGTTACGACCTATACATTGATCGCGCAATGATCGAAGGCGAGTTTGATGCACTTTGGCAAAAGCAATCCGAACTCAACCCCAATCTGTTTACCGAAACGGCGCGTGCGGAACTCAAAGACTGCTTGCTGCACCAACGCCCACTCAAACCAGTTAAGCCTGGCCGATGCACGCTCATGCCGGAAGAAGAGCGCGCGCCATTGGCACTGCCTAGCCAACAACGCTTTCGTATTTACCAAGAGGTCAACAACCTACGCTTGTTGAAAGAAGGGCTGAATGAAGAAGCACTCTCGTTAGACCAACGCAACCAAATCGTTCAAGCGCTTGAAGGCAACACCAAACGAACCTTCACGCAAATTAAAAAACTCATTGGCTTTTCGGGCGATTTCAACCTTGAAGACGAAAAGCGCGCCGAACTCAAAGGCAACAGCACCAGTGCAATGCTGTGCAAGAAAGATTTGTTTGGCCCTGCATGGTTTGACCTGAGTGAAGATCAACAAGACAGCATCGTGATGCAGCTTGTCAAAGAAGAAAACGAAGCCACACTGGTACGTTGGTTACAAGACAACACGGGTATCGACGAGGCAAACGCAGAACGCGTGGCCAACACCAACTTAGCCGAAGGCTACGGCAGCCTTTGCGCTAAGGCACTGCAAAAAATATTGCCAGCACTCAAGGTCGAGGTCATCACCTATGACAAAGCTGTGCTGGCTGCAGGCTTTGACCATCACAGCAACATCAGCCATGCCAGCACAGGCGAAATACTACCTAGCCTGCCCTACTACGGCGAATACTTGCAGCGCCATGTTGGCTTTGGCACTGGCAAGCCCGAAGACACACCAGAGAAGCGTTACGGCAAGATTGCCAACCCGACCGTACACATTGGCTTGAACCAAATTCGCACAGTGGTAAACGCACTCATCAAACGCTACGGCCACCCTAGTGAAGTCATCATTGAACTCGCTCGTGATTTGAAGCAGAGCCAAGAGCAACGCAAAGAAGAACAACAGCGCCAAGCCACCAATCAAAAACGCAACCAACGTATGCGCGAAGACATTGCAGCGCTGCTGCACATCAGCGCTGACCGTGTCAAAACTGCCGACCTTCAAAAAATGATTTTGTGGGAAGAGTTGAGTTTCAATGTGGCCGACCGACGCTGCCCCTACAGCGGTGTGCAAATTAGCGCGCAAATGCTATTTAGCGATCAAGTGGAGATTGAGCACATCTTGCCTTTCTCTGAAACCTTAGATGACAGCCTGAGCAACAAAACAGTGGCCATGCGTCAAGCCAATCGCATCAAAGGCAATCGCACTCCATGGCAAGCGAAAGACGACTTTGCCAAACAAGGCTGGGCTACAGAAGACATGCTGGGACGCGCCGAACTGATGCCTAGAAACAAACGCTACCGCTTTAGCGAAACCGGCTACGCACAGTGGTTGCGTGATGACAAAGGATTTTTAGCGCGCGCACTGAACGACACGCGCCACTTCAGCCGTGTAGCGAAGGAATACATGAGCTTGATCTGCCCGCAAAACACACGTGCAGTGCCAGGCCAGTTGACCGCCATGCTGCGTGGCAAGTTTGGACTGAACAACATTCTTGGTTTAGATGGTGAGAAAAACCGCAACGACCACCGACACCACGCAGTGGATGCATGCGTCATTGCCGTAACAGACCAAGGCATGCTGCAACGCTTTGCACAAGCCAGCGCCAACGCACGTCAGCAACAGCTGGGTAAATTGGTGGACAACATGCCCATGCCTTGGCCCACCTACCGCGAGCATGTGCAGCGTGCCGTCGAAAACATTTGGGTCAGTCATAAGCCTGATCATGGCCATGAAGGAGCCATGCATAACGACACAGCCTATGGTTTGGGCGCAAACGGCAAAGTGCGCGTTCACAAAATGGTGGAAGGCGTTCGCACGCTAGAAGAAAGCTCACTCAAAGTCATTGCATTCAGTGAACCCAAAGCATCAGCACGTCACGGCGTATTACCAACTGGCGACGCCAAACCTTACAAAGGCTACAAAGGCGACAGCAACTACTGCATCGAAATTGTGCGCAATGAAAAAGGCAAGTGGGAAGGCGAAGTTGTTTCTACCTTCGAGGCATATCAAATAGTTCGAAAGCATGGTTTTTCGAAACTACGTCATCCAACCATTAGCGTGAGCAATAAACCTCTCGTCATGCGTTTATTGATTGATGACATTGTGAAATTAAACACATCTGACAACGACTATGTTGGACGCATCGCAACGATTAGTGGAAATGGTCAGATATTTATGGCTCCCCACAATGAAGCTAATGTAGATGCGCGAAATCGAAGTAAAGAAGATGCATTTTCTTATATTTCGAAAATGGCTGGTTCACTACAAAAAGCTCATGGACGCCGTGTCACCATTTCACCCATTGGCGAACTAAAAGACCTAGGCTTTCAAGGCTAAGCATGCAAGGCCGCATCGTTGAAGTTGCCGATGACCGCAGACATCTGTCGGTCTATCGCGGTTTCATGCTGGTGCACAGCACAGGCGATGAGCGTCAAGAGTTAGGACGCGTAGCGCTGGACGATATGGCGGCACTGATAGCCAGCGCACACGGCATCAGCTACACCAACAACTTGTTGGTAGCACTGGCTGAACGCGGTGTGCCTTTTGTACTGTGCGCGGCTAATCACAAACCTGTTGGCATGTTGTGGCCTTTAGATGGCCATCACCTTCAAGCCCACCGATTTGATGCACAAATTGCCTGCACATTGCCTACTAAAAAACGTTTGTGGGCCAGCCTTGTCAAAGCCAAGCTATTGCAACAAGCAGCCGTACTAGAAGCCACAGGCGTAGCAACTGCGCCTTTAAAAACACTGGCCAAAAACGTACGCAGTGGTGACCCTGACAACCTTGAAGCCCAAGGCGCACGCAAATATTGGGGCCTACTGTTTGGCTCTTTATTTACGCGTGATCAAGAAGCTGACGGGCTCAATGCCCTGCTGAATTATGGCTACACCGTGCTGCGTGCGGCGACGGCCCGTGCAGTTGTGGCCGCAGGTTTGCACCCAAGCATTGGGCTGCACCATAGCCATGACAACAACGCCATGCGATTAGTGGATGACTTGATGGAGCCGTTCAGACCTGTGGTCGATTGGACCGTTTGGCAACTGCAACACAACCAGCCATGTCACATCAACCCAGAGACTAAACGCGCCTTGGTCAAAAGCCTGTACCTTGACCTTGCCACGCCCGCGGGCAATACATCTGTACTGGTGGCCATACAAAAACTGGCTACATCTTTGGCGCAAGTACTGACCAACGAGTGCACAGCACTTGATCTGCCACACCCATGTGTGCCCGCAGCACATGTGCAGGACATGCGCGACTGATTCACAACATGCTGAGCGGATATCGACTGATGTGGATGCTGGTGATGTTTGATTTACCCGTGGTGACCAAGCCCGAACGCAAAGCAGCCAATGAGTTTCGGCTCAATTTACTAGACATGGGGTTTCTGCGCAGCCAGCTGAGTGTGTACATGCGCTTTTGCACCAGCCATACACAAGTACAAACCTATTGCCAACGTGTAGAACAAGCGCTGCCGCTGGGCGGACAAGTAAACATTCTGCAAATGACCGATAAGCAGTACGAACGCATCATTAGCTTTCAAGGCCGCAAAGCCATGCCTGCGAAAAAGACGCCTGATCAGTTTGATTTGTTTTGAATGAGCTGTTTTTTTTGAACGTCCAAAAGCAAATAAACCCTTGTAAAACAAGAGGTTACGTGCCGTGTAGTCTAGACGATTGGGATATGCGCTCTAGCCGGAACTGCAGGCCTCAATCCACTCCAGCTTTTGTGAGTCTAGACGATTGGGATATGCGCTCTAGCCGGAACAACGACTGCCTGCATACGATGAATTTTCGGAGTCTAGACGATTGGGATATGCGCTCTAGCCGGAACAACAGGGCGAAGCATTGAAGAACAATTCCGAGTCTAGACGATTGGGATATGCGCTCTAGCCGGAACGATGGCACTACCTTTACGGTGGCAGATGTGAGTCTAGACGATTGGGATATGCGCTCTAGCCGGAACACATTGCGCAAGTTGTGCACAGTGCGCTTTAGTCTAGACGATTGGGATATGCGCTCTAGCCGGAACCCACCGCGAACCAGTTACGAGCGTCACGGCCAAGTCTAGACGATTGGGATATGCGCTCTAGCCGGAACTTGCGTGGTGCCGAACGTATGACAACAACAAGTCTAGACGATTGGGATATGCGCTCTAGCCGGAACCATCGCTGGCAGCAGCCACGCATCCATCAGAGTCTAGACGATTGGGATATGCGCTCTAGCCGGAACCTCATGCTGGCCTTTGCCGAAGGTGCAGACAGTCTAGACGATTGGGATATGCGCTCTAGCCGGAACTGAACACATGAGCTTGAGACTTTGATGCACAGTCTAGACGATTGGGATATGCGCTCTAGCCGGAACTACAAAGACGCGCCTCGCCGCTTGGGCCGCAGTCTAGACGATTGGGATATGCGCTCGAAGTAATAAAAAAACACGGCCCTCAAAAGAGGGCCGTTGAAGCAAGGGTCGCTAAAAGTGAATCAATGCGCCTTATCCCAATTAGGTCCCACCCCCACCTCAGCCAACAACGGCACTTTCAGCTGCGCCACTTCAGCCATCAGGCGTGGCACTTCGGTGCGGACCCATTCCACTTCTGACTCGGGCACTTCAAACACCAGTTCATCGTGCACTTGCATGATGACTTTGGTTTGGCGCTGTTGATCGTCAATGGCTTTTTGCACGGCCACCATGCTCATCTTGATGAGATCGGCAGCTGTGCCTTGCATGGGCGCATTGATGGCAGCGCGCTCTGCGCCTGCGCGGCGTGGGCCGTTGGGGCTGTTGATTTCGGGCAAGTACAAGCGGCGGCCAAACACGGTTTCTACATAACCTTGTGCTTTGGCTTGTTCGCGTGTGTCGTCCATGTAGCGCTTCACGCCCGCGAAGCGTTCAAAGTAACGGGTGATGTAGTTCTTGGCCGCGCTGTTGTCGATGCCCAGCGCTTTGGCCAAACCAAACGCGCTCATGCCGTAGATGAGGCCAAAGTTAATGACCTTCGCATAGCGGCGCTGCTCGGTACTGACTGCATCCACACCCACGCCAAACACTTCGGCGGCTGTCGCGCGGTGCACGTCTAAACCATCATGGAATGCTTTGACCAACGCCTCATCACCACTGATGTGCGCCATGATGCGCAGCTCGATCTGGCTGTAGTCGGCACTGGCTATCACGCAGCCCGCAGGGGCCACAAATGCTTCGCGCACTTTGCGGCCTTCGGCGGTGCGAATTGGGATGTTCTGCAAGTTGGGGTCGTTGCTAGACAAGCGTCCCGTCACCGCCACGGCTTGTGCGTAGTGCGTGTGCACGCGGCCTGTGCGGGGCACGGCCATTTGCGCGAGCTTGTCGGTGTACGTACCTTTGAGTTTGCTAAGGCTACGGTGCTCCAAAATTTTGGCAGGCAGTGGGTAGTCTTCGGCCAATTTCTCCAGCACTTCTTCGTCGGTGCTGCGTGCGCCGGTGGCGGTTTTTTTGATAACGGGCAAGCCCAGTTTGTCAAAGAAGATTTCGCCCAATTGCTTAGGGCTGGCCAAGTTAAACGGCTGGCCTGCTATTTCATACGCTTCAGTTTCTAGCTGCACGATGCGTTGGCCCAGCGCGTGGCTTTGTGCGGCGAGTGTGGGTGCATCAATCAACACACCGTTGCGTTCGATGCGATACAGCGCTTCGCTGCTTTGAATTTCAAGGTCGTAGATGAAGCGCAGTTTGTCGTCGGCTTGCAAACGCGGCCACAGCACTTGGTGCACGTCTAGCGTCATGTCGGAGTCTTCGCACGAGTATTCGGTGGCACGCGCCACGTCCACTTGCGAGAACGGAATTTGGTGCGCGCCTTTGCCGCACAGGTCTTCGTAGTTCAAACCCTTCCGGCCCACATGACGCTCGGCCAAGCTGGCTAACCCGTGAGGCTTGTGCACTTCCAGCACATAGCTTTCCAGCATGGTGTCGTGCGCGTAGCCCTTTACCTCAATGCCGTGGTTGGCCATCACATGGCGGTCATATTTGATGTGTTGGCCTAGCTTCTTGATGCCGGCGTTTTCAAACCAAGGCTTGAGTTTGGCCAGCACTTCATTGATGGGCAACTGCGTAGGTGCATCACCATAGCTGTGCGCCAGCGGGATGTAGCAAGCCTCGCCCGGCTTGACCGAAAAACTCAGGCCCACAATCTCGGCGCGCATGGCGTCGAGCGATGTGGTCTCGGTGTCAAACGCCACTAGCTCGGCTGCATTGAGTTTAGCCAGCCATGTGTCAAACATGGCCCAGTCCAGCACGCAGTCGTAATGCTTGTCAGTCACGGTAGATACCGTGGGTTCGGGTTCGTCAAACAGGCTGGGATTGGGTTCAAACTTCGGCTTAGCCTCTGATGCTCCAGCCGAATCACCACCTTCGCTGATGGCGCGGGCCAAACCTTTGAAGCCATAGGTTTCGTAAAAGGTTTTGAGTGCAGGCTTGTCAGGCTCAGCCAAGTGCAGCGCATCGAGTGCGGGCAAGTTGGGCACGTAGGCAGATAAATCGCAATCGGTTTTCATGGTCACCAGCTGGCGGCCTGTGGGCAGCCACTCAACGGCTTGACGTAAGTTCTCACCCGCCACGCCTTTGATGGCGCTGGCGTTTTGCAGCAAGTTATCAAGCGAGCCGTATTCCATCAGCCACTTAGCCGCGGTCTTGGGGCCCACCTTGGCCACACCGGGCACGTTATCCACCGTGTCGCCCACCAAGGTTTGATAGTCGATCATCAAATTCGGCGGCACGCCAAACTCGGCGGTCACGCCGGCCACGTCGCGCTTCTTGCCGTTCATGGTGTCCATGATGGTGATGTGTTCGTTCACCAACTGGCTCAAATCTTTGTCACCGCTCGACACCACCACCGTCACGCCTTGCTTGGCAGCGGTCACAGCAAGTGTGGCAATCACGTCGTCAGCCTCAACGCCCGGCACATCCAGCACCGTCCAGCCCAACATGCGCACCATGGCGTGGATGGGTTCGATTTGCGAGCGCAAGTCATCGGGCATGGGCGAGCGGTTGGCTTTGTACGCGGGGTACATCTCGTCGCGGAAGGTGGGGCCTTTGGCGTCAAACACGCAAGCAGCCAACTGGGTGGGCACTTCTTTGCGCAAGGCCTGCATCATGTTGATCATGCCGCGAATAGCGCCTGTGGCCGCGCTCGTTGGGTCGCCTGGCACAGCGCGCAGGTCGGGCATGGCATGGAAGGCGCGGTAAAGGTAGCTGGAGCCGTCGACCAGCAGCAATGTTTTGGATTCACTCATAACTGTTGATTGTGCCGTGGGTTGTTGCGTGGCCTTTGTGCTTTGTTGCTGGGCTCGCTGGACGCGACTGGTGGGCGTCGCTGCTTCATGCTGGAGTACCAGAAATCATGGCGACGCCCACCAGCCACGCCCAGTCTGCGACATATGTTTTGGCACGCCTGCAACTCACAACAATGCTTGTCGCAGTCTTGGGGGTTGAGGGATGGGCGGGTGACGATTTCTGGTACCCCAGCATGAGGAACCCGCTCATCCCTCAGCCCCCAAGCGAGCCCAGCAAAACAAGCCAAACTGTCACCTAAGCGCCAACTACAATGTGCGAACTTTTTAATCCCTTGGCAGTCATGGCAGTTTTTACCGAAGTTTCAGAGTCCTCCGCGCAAGAACTGCTGACCCAACTCAAGCTTGGCGAGTTGGTGGAGCTCAAAGGCATCCAAGGCGGGATTGAAAACACCAATTACTTCCTCACCAGCAGCACCGGCCAATACGTGCTCACGCTGTTTGAGCGCCTCACGCACGCGCAACTGCCGTTTTATCTGTACCTGATGAAACACTTGGCACAAGGCGGTATTCCTGTGCCAGACCCTATGTCTAACCAAGACGGCGACATTTTGCTCACCGTTGAAGGCAAGCCTGCTGCGGTGGTCAACCGCCTGCGCGGCAAAAGCGAACTGGCCCCCACAGTTGCACACTGCGCCGCTGTGGGTGACATGCTGGCCCGCATGCACTTGGCTGGCCGCGACTACAACCGCCAACAGCCCAACTTGCGCGGCCTGCCTTGGTGGAACGAGACAGTGCCTGTGGTGCTGCCGTATTTGAACGAATCACAAGCTGCACTCATTCAAACCGAGCTGGCCTATCAAAACCACACTGCAGCCTCGTCGGCCTACACCGCCCTGCCCCGTGGCCCTGTGCATGCCGACTTGTTCCGCGACAACGTGATGTTTGATGGCACACCAGAAGCGCCCGAGCTGAGTGGTTTCTTCGACTTTTACTTTGCAGGCGTAGACACTTGGTTGTTTGATGTGGCTGTGTGTTTGAACGACTGGTGCATCACCCACGCCGAGGGCACGCATGATGCGGCTAAGGCGCAAGCGTTCATCGACGCTTATCAAGCAGTGCGCCCCTTCACACCGGCTGAGCGCCAGCTGCTCAACCCCATGTTGCGTGCAGGCGCCTTGCGTTTTTGGACGTCTCGCCTGTGGGACTTCTATCTGCCACGCGAAGCCAGCATGTTGCAACCCCACGATCCGACACACTTTGAGCGTGTGTTGCGCCAACGTGTGGCACACCCTGTCACACTCTGAGCTATGAAACTCAACGTCGTCCCCGCAAAAACTGGCTCGCTCTGGGTGCGCCAAGGCATTCGCGCTTTTTGGAAGCAACCACTGGCACTCACCGGTTTGTTCTTCATGTTCATGGCAAGCATGTCCATACTGTCCATCGTGCCTGTGTTGGGTGGCTTCTTAGCTTTGATGTTGTTACCAGCGATGTCGCTCGGCTTGATGGCCGCCACACGCGAAGTGGAGCTAGGCAAGTTCCCGATGCCCTTCATCTTGGCCGCAGGTTTTAGAACAGGCCAAGAAGGCAAACGCAACATGATCGTGTTGGGCCTGATCTACGCGTTGTGCTTTGTGGGCGTGATGGGCTTGTCCACCTTGGTCGACGGTGGTGACTTTGCGAAGTTGTATTTGATGGGTGGCTCACTCGAGATGGACACCTTGATGAAGCCCGAGTTTCAAAACGCGATGTGGCTCTCGCTCATGTTGTATTTACCGTTGTCCATTGTGTTTTGGCACTCGCCTGCCCTCACACATTGGAACGGCGTACCTGTGACCAAGAGTTTGTTCTTCAGCACAGTCGCATGCCTGAGCAACTGGCGTGCGTTTTTGGTGTTTGGCTTGATGTGGTCTTTCATCTTCTTGGGCACCACGTTTGGCATCACGCTCATTGGCAGCTTGATCGACGACGCCGACTTTGCTGCCATGGCCCTGCTGCCCACCATGCTGATGCTGGCTGCGATGTTTTTTTGCTCGACGTACTACAGCTTCGTAGACTGCTTCACGTCGGACACGATTTACGCCTAAAAGGCATCGTGCTTACACCTGTGTGAGCTTTGCCACACTCAGCGCCAGCCACTTGGTGCCGTGACGCGGGAAGTTCACTTGCGCACGGGCATCGTCACCCACGCCTTCAATGCTCACCACCGCACCCTCGCCAAACTTGGCGTGGAACACCTGCACACCGCTGCGCACCCATGCATTCGGCCCACTGGTCACAGGGGCTGCACGCTGAGGCACGGGCTTGGGCGCAACGGCCGTAGCTGCTCCACCACCCCATGCGTTGTTTTGCCAACCGTTGTTGTTCTGCCAAGCATCACGCCGCGTTGGCATCGCATCTGCAAACGCTGAACGCGCAGGCGTGATCCACTTCATGGTGTGCTCTGGCAGCTCTTCGAAGAAACGGCTTTTCAGGTTGTAGCGCGTTTGGCCATGCAGCATGCGGGTTTGCGAATGGCTGAGGTACAAACGCTTGCGCGCACGTGTGATGGCCACATACATGAGGCGACGTTCTTCTTCAAGGCCGTCAAAGTCGTTCATCGAGTTTTCGTGGGGGAACAAGCCCTCTTCCATACCTGTGATGAACACGCAATCAAACTCCAAGCCTTTGGATGCATGCACCGTCATCAGCTGAATCGCGTCTTGACCCGCTTGCGCTTGGTTGTCGCCCGACTCCAACGCAGCATGCGTGAGAAAGGCGGCCAAAGGCGACAGGGTTTCGCCCGTGTCGGCGTTGATCATGGTTTGCGGTGTGGCTGGTGTGTTGCCACCTATAGCTACAGGCTCGCCATGCTCGTCAATGGGCAAAGCCACGGCATCGCGGCCAAAGCCTTCTTGCGTGACAAAGCTCTCGGCGGCGTTGACCAATTCCTGCAAGTTTTCTATGCGGTCTTGGCCTTCGCGTTCACCTTGGTAATGCGTGATGAGGCCTGAGTGGTCGAGCAACAGCTCAATAATTTGGCGCAAGTTTTGGCCTTGCGTTTGCTCACGCAGCACATCAATCTTGGCCACAAAGGCGCTGAGGTTGGCGCCTGCTTTGCCAGCCACGGCAGCCACGGCATCGCTCATGGCGCAGCCCATGGCGCGGGATGCGTCTTGCAGCTGCTCGATGCTGCGTGCACCAATGCCACGCGGCGGGAAGTTGACCACGCGCATGAAGCTGGTGTCGTCGCGTGGGTTTTCTAGCAAGCGCAAATAGGCCAATGCGTGTTTGATTTCGGCGCGTTCGAAGAAGCGCAAACCGCCGTACACACGGTAAGGCATGGCAGCGTTGAACAGCGCGGTTTCAATCACACGGCTTTGTGCGTTGCTGCGGTAGAGCACAGCAATTTCGCTGCGGTGTTGAACGCCATTTGCGCCATCGCCATTTTGGCCATCGCGCAAGAGCTGCTTCATTTCTTCCACCATCCATTGCGCTTCCGCAAAGTCGGTGGGCGACTCATACACACGCACGGGCTCGCCAGCGCCCTGCGTGGTGTGCAGGTTTTTACCCAAACGGCCTTTGTTGTGGCTGATGAGGTGGTTGGCACTGTCCAAGATGTTGCTGAAGCTGCGGTAGTTTTGCTCGAGCTTGATTTGGTGCGTCACGTTGTACTCGCGCACAAAGTCGGCCATGTTGCCCACGCGTGCGCCACGGAAGGCGTAAATGCTTTGGTCATCGTCGCCCACAGCCAAGATAGCCCCGCCGCCTTGGTCTACAGGCCCTGCGAGTTGTTTGAGCCATGCGTATTGCAGCTTGTTGGTGTCTTGAAACTCGTCTACCAAGATGTGTTGAAAGCGGCGGCGGTAGTGTTCGCGCAGCGGATCGTTGTCGCGCAGCAGCTCGTATGAGCGCAGCATGAGTTCTCCAAAGTCCACCACGCCTTCGCGTTGGCATTGGGCTTCGTACAGCTCGTACAGCTCCACGCGTTTGCGGTCGTCGGGGTCGCGGGCCACGACGTCTTTGGGGCGTAAGCCGTCTTCTTTGCAACCGGCGATGAAGCGCATGGTTTCTTTGGGTGGAAAACGCTCGTCATCCACATTGAACTGTTTGCTCAGGCGCTTGATGGCGCTGAGCTGGTCTTGGGTGTCCAAGATTTGAAAAGACTGGGGCAAGTTGGCCAGTTTCCAGTGCGCGCGCAAAAAGCGGTTGCACAGCCCGTGAAACGTGCCCACCCACATGCCGCGCACACTGACTGGCAGCATGGCCGACAAACGCGTGAGCATTTCTTTGGCCGCCTTGTTGGTAAAGGTCACGGCCAACAAACCGCCTGGCGACACCTGCCCCGTTTGCATGAGCCACGCAATGCGCGTGGTCAGCACCCGCGTCTTACCCGACCCTGCCCCCGCCAAGATAAGGGCATGCGCCTGCGGCAACGTGACTGCGGCGGCTTGCTCGTTATTGAGGCCTTGGAGCAAGGGGGATGTGTGGGGGGTGGAATGCATCGAAAGATTTTAGGTTTAGAATCAGCCACCGGGCCCAAGATTCTTGCGCTCGGTTTTTTTATGTCTGCTATTTGCGCCTAAAAAAACCGGCCAAGCCAAGCGCTCAATCTTCGAACGTTATTTTCTGGAGCTTGGGAAATGGAAATTTTTGATTACGACAACATCTTGTTGCTGCCACGCAAGTGCCGCGTGGAAAGCCGCTCTGAATGCGATGCAGGTGTTGAACTCGGTGGCCGCAAGTTTCGCTTGCCTGTTGTCCCCGCCAATATGAAAACCGTGGTGGATGAAAGCATCTGCTTGTGGATGGCGCAAAACAATTACTTCTACGTGATGCACCGCTTCGATTTGGACAATGTCCAATTCGTGAAAGACATGCACGCCAAGGGTGTGTACGCCTCTATCTCTTTGGGCGTCAAAGGCCCAGACCGCGCCACCGTGGACACGCTGGCTGCTGCTGGCTTGACACCTGAGTACATCACCATCGACATCGCCCACGGCCACGCCGACAGCGTGCGCGACATGATTGGCTACATCAAGGCCAAGTTGCCTAAGAGCTTCATCATCGCGGGTAACGTGGCAACACCTGAAGCCGTGATCGACCTCGAAAACTGGGGCGCTGATGCGACCAAAGTGGGTGTGGGTCCAGGCAAGGTGTGTATCACCAAGCTCAAAACTGGTTTTGGCACAGGCGGCTGGCAGTTGTCAGCGCTCAAGTGGTGCGCACGCGTGGCGACCAAGCCCATCATTGCGGACGGCGGCATTCGCAGCCACGGTGACATTGCCAAGAGCATCCGCTTTGGCGCAAGCATGGTGATGATTGGTTCCCTGTTTGCTGGCCACGAAGAGTCGCCAGGCAAGACTGTGGAAGTTAACGGCGAGATGTTCAAAGAGTATTACGGCTCAGCCTCTGACTTCAACAAAGGCGAATACAAGCACGTGGAAGGCAAACGCATCCTCGAGCCCGTCAAAGGCAAACTGGCCAACACGCTCATCGAAATGGAGCAAGACGTGCAAAGCTCCATCAGCTACGCCGGCGGCACCAAGTTGATGGACATCCGCAAAGTGAACTACGTGACTTTGGGCGGCGACAACGCTGGCGAACATCTGTTGATGTAAACCTCGCACCTTGGCCATTGATGGCCAAACAAAAAAGCCTGTCTGCTTTACGCATGACAGGCTTTTTTTATTGCTGTGGTTTTTTACTTGTGCATCAGTTCAAGCGCCAGCGTGTGCAAGCGGCTTCCAGGCTGCGTCATCGCCTCGACGATGCTGAAGTGCTGCAAGCCCTCTAAGGTTTCAGCCACGGGTACATGTGCTTTGCCCCAAGCTTGTTGAATCAAAAAGTTATGGCGAATGAATTCTTCGCTCTCAATGCCACCCGCTACGCTGTAAAGCGTGCTCTGCTTGGGCGCTGGCATCCAAGCGGGGCTGTTGCGCAGCACCACATCGTCGGTCAAGCGTAAGCTGTCTTTGAGGTACGGCGTGGCTTGCACAGATTCAAGTTCATACAAACCAGAAATCGACAACGCCTTGGTAACCAGATGCGCAGGCAAATCAGCGGCATACGCAGGCCAATCGCAAGCCAACAGCATGGTCACCAAATGGCCACCAGCTGAATGCCCCACCAAGGTGATGCGGCTGGGGTCGCCTCCAAAGCGATGAATATTGCGCCACACCCAAACCACGCACTTGACCATTTGCAAGGTGATGTCAGACACCGTCACTGCCGGGCACAACGCATAGTTGGGCACGACCACATGCGCGCCTTGTGCCGTGAAAGTGGGTGCGATAAACGAATGATCGGCTTTGTCGAGCGAGCGCCAATAGCCACCGTGAATGAACACCACCACAGGGGCTTTGTCACCCGCAGAGTCGCTGGGAAAAATGTCTAAGGTTTCATTCAAGCCATGGCCATAGGCCACGTCTTGATAGCAGCGGTGCTTGGCACGCACATGTGCGGATGACTCATGCCAATGCGCAAAGTGCGCGGCGTGTTCAGGCACCAAGGCCCGGTTGTTATACATGCGGTCATACCAAGCGCCATCGTGTTGCGTCATAGTTTTTTCTCCAGAAGAATTTGCACGTTGGTCCAGCTGCGGTTTTGGGTATTGCTATTTTCAAGCACACCATTGCCGTTGTAGATGCTGCCGGTGTTGTAGTTATGCGGATCAAGGTTACTCAAGGTCAGTCGCCAGGCCGTGCTGCCATCCACGCGCCACAAACCATAGAGGTCCATCACGCGTTTTTGAGAAACCACAGTTAATTGCTCAGCACTTAAGCGGGTGCTGTAGCCAGGGTTGTAGTTCACGTTGCCACCAATGGTGAGCGGCACAATTTTCAAGCGGTAATCCGCACCGAGGTTTGCCGTCATGCTGGGTTGTTGATCTAAACGGTTATCAGGCCCCATGATGCTAAGCACGCGTGAACGATAGAAGCTGACGTTGTTGCGCAGGTCGATATTGGGGGCATCGTCAATCCATTGATCCATCCGAAATTTAGCTTCTAGCTCAATACCTTCGGTCACAGCTTCGCTGATGTTTTCAGGACGGGACAAATAGCCACTGCCATCTGGGCTAGTGACATTGCGAATCAAGTTTTGTACACGGCGATGGAATGCACTTGCACTCAACACACCACCTTGAGGCAAATAACGCTCAACCGCTACATCCAACCCTGTAGCAACTTCAGGCTTGAGATTTGGGTTACCAATCGTGTCGGGACTTGATGGACTCGATGGATCTTTTGAATACGTGCGGCGCGCCAAGAAGCTAGGCATGCTGGGGGTTTTAAAGCTTTTGGTCAAGCTCATGCGCACCTGATCACGGCTGTCGGGGTTGGGCCGCCACATCGCATGCAACAACGGTGTGAACACGCTGCTGCGATTGGTCACATCGCTGGTGCTTGTAGCGCCTTCAGTGGTCAGGCTTTCGTAGCGTGCACCGAGGTGTGTGGCCCAGTGCGGCGTGAGCTGCCACTCATCCTGCGAGTAAATCGCATAGCGCGTAGTGCTGGCTTGCAAATCGGAATTGGCGTTCAGAGAGGATGTGCCAAAGTCGTACGTACCCAGAATGGTTTGCGTGCGACGCACACGTTCGACTTCACTACCACTCACCCATTGATGCCCACCGCCCAACACATTGGTATATTTGCCGCCAAGGTTGACCGACCTGTCTTGCATGCGCGAGTCCTCATTGATGGAGGGCAGCAAGCTCGGGTTGAGCGAGTATTGATTGGACTGTGAATGACTGTCCCAACCACCCACATTGAACTTCCACTCCATAGTGCTGTCGCTGGAGAGCTTGCGCTTCCATTGACCGTTGAGCCTCGCCACCATGAAATGGTTGTCGATTTGTGTGGCGGCCGTTGTCGGTTGACTGTTGGTCTGTGATGCCCACATGCTGCCAGGCGTTGAGCCTTGCGAATACGCAATAAATGGCATCAAAGTGAGCGCTTCGCCCGGCTCCCCTTTGAGCTGCAAACGCGCTGTTGCGTTCATACCTTGTCGATCGTAATGACTGTTGCTGCTGCGATCACGCGTGATACCGCCGCGCTCGATGTGCGTCTCACTGTGGTCAGGCACGGCATAGCGGTTGACCGACAAGGTGTAGTTGGCCGTCCACTTCTCAGCATCGTGGTATTTGACCAACGAAGCTGTGGGCGATGCATAACCGCCTTGAAATGACGAGCCCACTTTCAACTCAGTGGGCATGCCTTTGCGACCTTCACGCGTGATGATATTGATCGTGCCTGCAATCGCTTGAGCACCCGTTTCAGCCGTAGGTGCGCGATAAATTTCCACACGCTCAATCATCTCAGGCGTGAGCGACTCCACGCTAAAGCCGGGTGGCACACGCTGGCCGTCAAGCAGTATTTGTGTGTAGCCTTGGCTCAGGCCACGCATGCGAATGCCACCGCCTCGACCGGGCGCGCCACCCAAGGTGATGCCTGGCATACGCTTCAATATTTCGCCAAGGTTGGAATCACCTTGACGTTCAATCTCTTCACGACCAATCACAATTTTGCTGGCGGTGGATTCACGGCGCTGTTGCGTGTCGTTGTCACGACCGCTCGTGATTTCAATGCGCCCCATGTCAGAGGTGGCAGCAGGCGTGGCCGCTTGCTGTGCCCACGCCGCAGTTGCACTGAGCGCAAATGGGACAAAGATGGAACGTATGAAGTGTTGAGAGTGCATTTAAAAAAGTTTACCTAGGTATCAATACCCTTGCCGTGTAAAGTTGAGGTTTTCTTTTTTACGCAAGTTCCATGAGCCAAGCCTCCGCGCCACACGCCTACGAAATCAAAAGTGCCTCGTTGCCCTTGGTGTCTTTCCTCCTCAAAAACCCCGACACATCCGCGCTCCAAGCCGATATGGCACGCCGCTTGGGGGCTACCCCTGGGTTCTTTGACAACGACCCCGTGGTGATCGATTTGAGCGTCCTAGAGGACCCCCACAACCTACTCGACCTCCCCTCGGTGTGCCTGATGCTGCGCACACACCAAATGCTGCCTGTGGCAGTACGCGGCGCTAATGAACACCAATTAGCTAACGCGCACAAGGCAGGGTTGTTTGAAGCAAGTGATTTGAGCATTCAAGCACCAGCAGCGCCACGCGTCGAAACCGTGGTGCAAGAGGTGATTCGCGAAGTGGAAGTGGTGCGCGAAGTGCAAACCGGCAACGGCGCAGCCATGGTGATCGACAAGCCTTTGCGCTCGGGCCAACACGTCTATGCCAAGGGACGCGACTTGATCGTGCTCGCCATGGTCAACCCAGGCGCTGAAATCATGGCAGACGGCCACATCCACGTGTACGCACCGCTGCGCGGCAAAGCCATTGCAGGCGCACGCGGTGACGAACAAGCGCGTATCTTCACTTCAAGCCTAGAAGCAGAGCTACTTTCAATTGCAGGAACCTACCGCACCAGCGGCGATGCACCACTGCCTGCGGATGTCGCAGGCAAACCCGCGCAAATCAGCTTGCAAGGGGATAAGTTGGTGATGCAAGCACTGTAAAATTCAGCAATTAAATAACAGAAACAACTAAGGCTTTATTCATGACAAAAATCGTGGTGGTGACTTCTGGCAAGGGCGGCGTGGGCAAGACCACAACCAGCGCCAGTTTTTCCTCTGGCCTCGCATTGCGCGGCTTCAAAACGGTGGTCATCGACTTTGACGTTGGCTTGCGTAACCTCGACCTCATCATGGGTTGCGAACGTCGTGTGGTGTATGACTTCATCAACGTCATCAACGGTGAAGCCACGCTAAACCAAGCCTTGATCAAAGACAAGCAGTGCGACAACTTGTACGTGCTGGCTGCTTCGCAAACCCGCGACAAAGATGCGTTGTCACAAGACGGCGTCGAGCGCGTGTTGAACGAACTCAAAGAAATGAAGTTCGACTACATCGTGTGCGACTCACCTGCTGGCATCGAAGTGGGCGCCATGATGGCCATGCACTTTGCCGACGAAGCCTTGGTGGTGACCAATCCTGAAGTTTCCTCGGTGCGCGACTCTGACCGCATCTTAGGCATGCTCAGCAGCAAAACCAAACGTGCAATTGACGGCGATACACCCATCAAAGAACACCTGCTCATCACCCGCTACAACCCAAGCCGTGTGGAAGATGGCCATATGCTGTCGCTCGAAGACATCCAAGACATCTTGCGCATTCCATTGATTGGCGTGATTCCCGAATCAGAGACTGTGTTGACTGCCTCTAACCAAGGTTTGCCAGCAGTGCATTTGGAAAACACCGATGTGTCTGAAGCGTACAAAGACGTGATCAGCCGTTTCTTGGGTGAAGACGTACCTATGCGATTTACCGAATACGTCAAGCCTGGTTTGCTCAAACGTATGTTTGGTGGGAAGTAAGCCATGTCGTTGCTCTCTCTATTACTCGGTGAGAAGAAAAAAACAGCGAACGTTGCCAAAGAACGTTTGCAGTTCATCCTCACCCACGAGCGCACGGGTCGTAACCCACAGCCAGACTATTTGCCTGATTTGCAGCGCGATTTAGTGGCTGTGCTGTCTAAATACGTGAAGATCAATCCAGAAGATATCAAGGTCAATCTGGAGCGTCACGATAACCTCGAAGTGCTCGAAGTCAAAATCGAACTGCCAGAGTAAAAGGCTTCATCGCCCACAAAACAAAAAGCGACCCGAGGGTCGCTTTTTGTTTGGCTTGTAAAAGCAAGAGGGGGAATTAACCGCCTTTGTTTGAACGCTTGCCAGGGTTCTTTTTGCTACGTGTCGCAACACCGCGCTCAAGACTCACACGTTGACCACGACCACCGGTGCGCAGCGTGGTGCCTGGCAGTGGGATTGGTTTTGGTGCGCGTTGGCGGTCGGCTTCAGTGACGATTTTGTTTCCCATGAAATTTTCCAAGTAAAAAGTTACAGCCCCTTATTAGGCCACAGGTTTTGGCGTATTTTCGCACGGAACAACCCATAATCAGCGCAACCTAAGGCATTTATGAACCCAAAAATCAGCGAACTGCTCGACCGCATCCAAAAAATGGAGCAAGAAATCGAGCTAGAGATGAAGCGCAAACGCGCTGAACTTCAAGCCGACTTCGAGGAAACACGGGTGCGCTTTGAGCATGAGGTGCTTGAGCAACAGCGCCGCTTTAAAACCGGCGTGATTGCCTATTTGCTGACCGCCAATTTCATGAGCGTGCTCACCGCACCCGTCATTTACGCCCTCTTCTTTCCTATCGTGTTTCTGGATTTATCCATCACGGTCTACCAACACATTTGTTTTCGTGCCTATGGTCTCCCCCGCGTGAAGCGCGGTGATTACTTTGTGTTCGACCGCGCGCATTTGGCTTACTTGAACTTGATTGAGAAAATCAATTGCGCTTACTGCTCGTACGGCAATGGCGTGATGGCTTATGGCCGCGAAGTGGTGGCGCGCACCGAGCAGTATTGGTGCCCCATCAAACATGCTCGCAAAATCATGGCGGCACACCCCTACTACACCGGTTTTGTAGACTTTGGCGATGCCCAGAGCTACAAAGACGAACTCGAAAACCTGCGCACCGAATTGGCCAAACTCAAATAACAAAAACACCAAATGCCACACACCGACATTGACAAACGCTTGATGGACCTTGAGATCAAGGCCAGCTTCACCGAAGACTTGGTGGAGCAGCTCAATCAAACTATTTTTCAGCAACAGCAGCAAATTGATGCGCTCATTCGCGAAGTGAGCCAACTTCGCCAGCAAACACCAGACGGCGGGACAGGCGGCTTCACCAGCTTGCGCGACGAGTTGCCTCCGCACTACTGAGCATGACCGAAGCTTTGAAAGAGCAACATACCCTTGAGCTGAGCGAGTTCGTGCTCTCGGTGCTGTATCGACTGAGCGCCTATGCCGTTGTCAACCTGATTGATGACGCGGCCATGCTCTCGATCGTATTCATTTGAATTTTTACTGGAGACACCCATGACAATGACGGTTGATTACTACCTCGCCCCCATGAGTCCTTGGACGTATTTGGGCCACCAACGCTTTGTGCAAATTGCCAAAGCAGCAGGTGCTACGGTGCGTGTGATGCCAATGGATTTGGGCAAGGTGTTTCCCATTTCGGGTGGTTTGCCTTTGGGCAAACGTGCGCCTCAGCGCCAAGCGTATCGACTGGTCGAATTAACACGTTTCAGCCAACGCCTGAATTTGCCACTCAACCTACACCCCAAGTTTTTCCCCGTAGCAGGCGACCCATCTGCCAAACTCATCATTGCGGTGGATATGCACCACGGCACAGACGCAGCATTAGCCATCACAGGGGCCGTACTGGCTGCTGTCTGGCACCAAGAGCGAGACATTGCAGACGCTGCCACCTTGGGCACCCTTCTGGCCGAACACAAGCTAGACGCAGCTTGCTTGGCACTCTCCAACACGCCAGAGGTGCAAGCCCGCTATGACAGCTACACACAAAGCGCGATAGACACCCATGTGTTTGGTGCACCCACCTTTATGGTGGAGGGTGAGATGTTTTGGGGCCAAGACCGCTTGGACTTTGTGGCGCAAAAGCTCAAGGACTAATTCAAAGCTCAAGGCCTCAATCGAAGTCCACAAACAATTCAGCCACCGGAGTTGCACGCAAGGTGCAACGCGGTGGCTGAATGCGTTTTAGCCCGCTGTGAAGCGGGAACTCATTAACGAGGTGTGCGTGGCTTAGGTGCGCGTTTTTTGGCATCAAAACCGCCACCAAACGACTTGCCACCGGCTGGACGGCCTGGCTTGTCAAAGGGTGTACGACCTGCTTCAAACGGGGCGCGTGGGCCACGTGCTGGGGCACGGTCATCAAAGCTGCGTGGTGCGCGATCTTCGAAGCTACGAGGTGCGCCGAAGTTGCCACGTGGTGCGCCATGGCCTTCGCCAAAGTTGCCACGAGGAGCGCCACGGCCTTCGCCCCCGAAGCCACGGTTTTCATTGAAACCGCGGTTGTCGCCGAAATTGCCGCGTGGAGCGCCTTGACGTGGTTCGAAGCTGTTGCCACGAGGTGCGTCAGAACGGTGGTTGTCTTGACGACCTTCGAAACGACCTTCCGAACGTGGCTCGAAGCGGCCTTGGCCGTTGCCTTCAAAACGGCCACCGCCGCCACCAAACTTGTTGCCGCCGCCGAAGCCACCACGTCCACCGCCGCCGCCGCCGCCGAACTTACCGCCGCCTTTGCGGTCGTAGTCACGGCCCGCACCGCCGCGTTGTTCAACGCGTTGTGTGGGTTCCATGCCTGGAATCACTTCAGCAGTGAACTGCTGGCGTGTGTAGGCTTCGATGTCATAAATTTTGCGCTTGTCGCGGAACTCAGCCAACGTGATCGCCAAGCCATCACGGCCAGCACGACCGGTACGGCCAATGCGGTGGGTGTAATCCTCAGACTTCATAGGCAAGCCGAAGTTGAAAACGTGCGTGATAGTAGGCACGTCAATGCCGCGAGCGGCCACGTCAGTGGCGACTAAGAACTGCACTTGACCTTGGCGCAAAGCCATCAAGCGGCGGTTACGCAAGCCTTGGCTCAACGCGCCGTGCAATGCGACAGCGGAGAAGCCTTCTTGTTGCAAGTCATTGGCCAAGCCGTCGCACTCGATTTGGGTGCTAGCGAAGATGATGGCTTGGTTGATGGTGGTGTCGCGCAAGAGGTGATCCAACAAACGACGCTTGTGTTGCGCGTTGTCTGCCCAATGCAGCACTTGGCGAATGTTGTTGTGCTTTTCTTGAGGTGAGTCAATTTGCACGCGTTGAGGTTGACGCATGACGCGTGTGGCCAACTGTTGAATGCGCGGCGCGAAAGTTGCGCTGAACATCATGGTTTGCTTGCGGTCGATGGTGAGCTGGTTGATTTCAGCCAAGTCGTCCGAGAAACCGAGGTCCAACATACGGTCGGCTTCGTCCACCACCAAGAATTGGACCTTGTCCAACTTGATTTGCATGGAGCGTTGCAGGTCGAGCAAACGGCCAGGTGTGGCCACAACCAAGTCAGCGTTTTGCAGTTTGGCGATTTGCAACTGGTAAGGCATGCCACCCACCACGTTGGCCACGCGCAAACCACGGCAATGCTTGACCAAGTCGATGGCGTCGTGCGCCACTTGTTGTGCCAATTCGCGGGTTGGGCAAACGATCAAGGCGCCAGGTGTTGGGGCTTTGAAGTTGCGTGTGTTGGTGGGGTCTTTGCGCTTGGCGCGCTTGGGTGGCTCTTCGCCATTGGCCGCAGCGTCAGCAACAAGCTTGTCCCAAGCTGCTTTATCAGCGGCTTCGGCTTGGGCTTGTTGTTGAATCAAGGTGTGCAACACAGGCAACAAGAACGCAGCTGTTTTGCCGCTACCTGTTTGGCTGGACACCATCAAGTCGATGAAGCCAGCTTTGGCATCCGCGTTGTCGTTAGGCAAAGCCAAAGGAATGGTTTTGAGTTGAACGGTGGTGGGTTGGGTGTAACCCAAATCGCCCACGGCTTGCACCAATTCAGGGGCCAAGCCCAATTCAACGAAGCCGTTAGGCACGTCGACTTTAGGTGCTTCAGCTTCAGCTTGAGCGGCTTCGGGAGCTTGAACGCCCTCATTGGAAACTGCATTTTGAGCAGCAATAGAAATAGTTTCGGCAGGCGCAAATTCGCCTGTCACATTCAAAGTGTCAGTCATGATTTTTTCTCGCACGTGAGCGCCGCAAGTTGTGCGGCTGCTCCGTTCTAGGTTAAAAAACATCAACCATCAAACGGAACCTGCTCTGACCCGCTAGGGGTTTATTCAGTGCTTGGGGCTCATTTGGCGAGCCCGGTGAATGAAGGGAGATGTACAAATTCGCTACGGCTTGGTAGCGAAGACTGCAATTATGGCACGGATTCGGGTTTTTACCTAATTAAAGTTTCAAAAAATGTTCACGGTAGTGAATCATCTCGTCAATCGACTCGTGCACATCTGCCAAGGCTGTGTGTTTCTGGGCCTTTTTAAAAGCGTTCAACACCTCGGGTTTCCATCGGCGTGACAGCTCTTTGAGCGTGCTCACGTCTACATTGCGGTAGTGGAACCAGCCTTCAAGCTTGGGCATGTATTTGTTCAAGAAGCGGCGGTCTTGGCCAATGGTGTTGCCACACATGGGCGATGCGCCCTTAGACACATATTGCTTCATGAAGGCAATGAGTTGCTCCTGCGCTTGCTCTTCAGTCACGGTGGAGGCTTTGACTTTGTCAATCAAGCCGCTCTTGCCATGTGTACCTTTGTTCCATGCGTCCATCTTGCTGAGCAATTCGTCGCTTTGGTGAATCACAAACACGGGGCCTTCGATGCGGATCGACAAATCGGGGTTGGTGACGATGACGGCAATTTCCAGCAAGCGCTCGCGCTCGGGGTCAAGGCCAGACATTTCGCAATCGAGCCAAACCAAGTTCAAGTCTGACTTGGCGAGTTTGGGGATGACGGGGGTAACAGGAGTGGTTGCAACTTCAGACATAGGCTAGATTGTCGCCCATCATCTAAACTCCTCCCTCATGATGAATCCCTCTCTCGCGATGACCTTGACGCTGGCAGCTGTGCTGGTGGCTAACCTGCTCACCAAACTTTGGCTCAGCGGCCGTCAAGTACGCCATGTGGCGCAACACCGCGCCCAAGTGCCTGAGGCCTTCGCACACACCATCAGCTTAGACGCGCATCAAAAAGCCGCTGACTACACATTGGCCAAAGCACGCGTGGGCTTGATGGACTTGGGTGTTGATGCCGTTACCTTGGTGGCATGGACATTACTCGGCGGCCTGGATCTGCTCAACCAAGTGATTTTGAATTGGATGGGCGAAGGCATGGGCCAGCAAATCATGCTGGTGGTGAGCTTCACTTTGATAGGCGGTTTGATTGGCCTGCCTTTGTCGCTTTACCAAACCTTTGGCATCGAGCAGCGCTTTGGCTTTAACAACACCACACCCAAACTGTGGGTGAGCGACATGCTAAAAGGTTTGTTGGTGGGCATGGTGTTGGGCTTGCCCATTCTTTGGCTGGTGTTGTGGCTCATGCAAGCAGGTGGCGCGCTGTGGTGGCTCTACACCTGGGCGGCCTTGGTGGTGTACCAACTGTTTGTGATGTGGATTGCACCCAACGTCATCATGCCCTTGTTCAACAAATTCACACCGCTGGAAGACGCCACTCTCAAAGAGCGCGTCACCGCGCTGATGACCCGCTCTGGCTTCACTGCCAAGGGCTTTTTTGTAATGGACGGCAGCCGCCGCTCAGCCCACTCGAATGCTTTTTTCACCGGCTTTGGAGCCGCCAAGCGCGTGGTGTTTTTCGACACACTGCTGGCCAAATTGAATGGCGATGAAATGGAAGCCGTGTTAGCACACGAACTGGGCCACTTCAAACACCGCCACATTCTCAAAATGATGGCCACCAGCTTTGCTACTAGCCTCGCTGGCCTTGCCTTGCTGGGCTGGGTGTCGCAACAAGTTTGGTTTTACACAGGCTTGGGCGTGATGCCTAACCTCAACGGCAACAACAGCGCATTGGCCTTGTTGCTGTTCATGCTGGTGCTGCCATTGTTTACTTTCTTTGTGTCGCCCTTGTCGGCACGTCGCTCGCGTAAGTTTGAGTTTGAAGCCGATGCTTATGCGGTGGCCAACAGCGATGGCAAGGCTTTGGCAAACGCGCTGTTGAAGCTCTACCAAGACAACGCCTCCACCCTCACACCCGACCCTTGGTACGTGGCGTTTTACTACTCGCATCCGCCCGCCTCACAGCGCTTGGCGCGCATGGCCGCATGAAGCAAACCGGCTTGGTGGTAGCCAGCCACGGACGACACTGCGTGGTGGAAACACCCGATGGTGAGCGTCGCATTTGCCATCCACGTGGCAAGAAAAGCCAAGTGGTGGTGGGCGACCGCGTGCAATGGTTGGCCAGCACCGACGAAGGCACGATCGAAAAAGTGGAGCCGCGCCACAACTTGTTTTACCGACAAGACGAGATTCGAACCAAATCGTTTGCAGCCAACCTAGACCAAGTGTTGATTCTGTTGGCGGCAGAGCCAGAGTTCTCTGAAATGCAGCTCACGCGCGCCCTCATTGCAGCCGAAGCCGAGCACATCACGCCCCTCATCGTTCTCAACAAACGCGATTTGACCGAGTTGCATGCCCGCGCCCTCGCCCGCTTAGAGCCTTATGTGAAGATGGGCTACACCGTGCTGCAAGGTGCATTTAAATCAGGTGATTTGGGTGATTTGCCCGAGCGCTTGAAACACAAAACCACCTTGGTGCTTGGACCCTCAGGCACAGGCAAAAGCACGCTCATCAACGCCCTTGTGCCCAACGCCAATGTGGCCACGGCAGAGATTTCTCAAGCGCTCAACTCAGGCAAGCACACCACCACATCGACCACGTGGCACTGGGTGGATGCCGAGCGTAAAACGGGCTTGATTGATTCACCCGGCTTTCAAGAATTTGGCGTGCATCACATCGATGCCATGCAGTTGGCGGCCTATATGCCAGACTTCAAACCGCATGTGGCGAACTGCAAGTTTTATAACTGCACGCATTTGCATGAGCCTTCGTGCGGTGTGCAAGACGCGGTAGAAGCTGGGGTTATCAGCCCATCGCGCTACAAGCTTTACGGCATGTTGTTTGCCGAGCTCACGCAGCCCGTGAATTACTGAACCCCGTCAACGGGTTGCCAAAGCTTTAGCCCAGCAAGCGGGCCAAAGTGAGCAAGGCCAGCAACACCATCCACAGCACCACACTGCGCCAAACCAAACCCACGACACTGGGTAAATGCGCCATCTCTGGCGTACGGCCTGGGGTGCTTTCACTGTCTTGGCTCTCATCGTGGGCATCTTCTGCACGCAGGGCTTCACCACCCAAACGCACATTCAAGGCCCCTGCCGTAGCGGCGAGGACCACGCCATCGTTGTCATCTGGGAAACGCTGCGCATGGTTACGCCAGCAATCAATGGCCTCTTCAAAATTGCCCATCACGGCAAACGCTACAGCAGTTAATCGGGCGGGTAGCCAATCGACTCGACGCCATGCTTCGCGCGCGGCGTTTTGCAAGGTGTCACTCACCCATCCTTTGGTAGCTTTGGGGGACGCTTGCCATGCATGAGACACCATTTGGCTCATGCGATAAATCACTGCGCCAGCTGGGCCAAAACCCAATGCAGCGAGCACAGAAAACCAAGTGAGCACACCAAATACATGGTGGTGTGCTGAGAGCACCGAATGCTCAATCACATGACGCAGCAATTCGCTGCGCGGCAAGCTACCTACCTCCACGTGTTGCCACTCGGCCAACAGCTCGCGCGCCAAGCGCTCGTCGCCCACATCCAAGGCGTCACGAATGTCGGTGAAATGGTGGCTGAACTGACGGAACCCCAAGGTCACGTACAACACCGCCACGCTCCAAATCATGGCAACTGGCCAGCCAAAAACACCAATCAAAAACCAATGCACCACCGTGGCAATGACGGCGGGCAAGCCCACGGCCAGCATCCACGTCGTCCAAGCCAACCGGGGGTGGCCAGCATCCAAGGTCTGGCTGATCCAATTGACCCACACTCGCACGGTGCCATGCACCCAATTGCCGCGCACCAGTGGTCGGGCTTGTTCAATCAACAACGCGAGGAGCAGGGAAAGGAAACTCATGCCTGAATGATAGCTGTGAGTTCTATCAATTTAAGAGGTTCAAGCACGCAAGAAGCGGTAAAAGTTGCGCAACATCCCTGCAGTCGCACCCCACACAAAACGCAGGTGCTCGCCGTCTTGGTAAGGCATAGATAGCCACTCGCGGGTCACACCCTCAAACTCGTAGCGGTGCCAGCGGTGATGGGCAGGATTCATCAAAAAAGCCAAGGGCACTTCAAACGCATCCGACACCTCGTGGGTGTTGAGCCTTAGCGTCATAGCGGGTGAAATCAAGGCCACCACAGGCGTTACATAAAAGGCCGAGCCTGTCACGTATTCGGGCAAAGTGCCCAACACCTGCACATGGTGGGCGTCTAGCCCGACTTCCTCATGCGCTTCACGTAAGGCGGTGGCGGCGACATCGGCATCCGTCTCATCGCATTTGCCACCCGCAAATGCAATCTGCCCCGCGTGCGTAGACATGTGAGAGGGGCGCTGGGTCAAGAGCACCTTGGGCTCATCACGCATCACGATTCCCAACAAGACAGCGGCTTGGGCAGGCTGACGATCCATGAACTTGCGCTCACGCACCAGCTCGGGCTTCCACTGCGGTGGATTGGCAAAGCGCGCTTGCAAGGCCTCAGGCGTGAGGTGATGCGCAGGCACGGCCTCCAGGTGCATGTCCACTTGGAACACGGGCACTTGTTTGGGATCAAAAATGGGAAGTTTGGACATAGAAAAAGCCACCACAAGCTCTCACTTGGGGTGGCTTCTAAGCAAGGATTAACCTGCTTATTGAGCTGCTGCTGCGGCTTTAGAAGCTGCGGCTGACTTGCTGACCAATTTTTCTTTGATACGAGCAGATTTGCCGCTACGGTCGCGCAAGTAGTACAACTTGGCACGACGGACATCACCGCGACGCTTGACTTCGATGCTAGCGATCAATGGGCTGTAAGTTTGGAACGTACGCTCCACGCCTTCGCCGCTAGAGATCTTGCGCACTGTGAAGCCGCTGTTGAGGCCACGGTTACGCTTAGCGATCACCACACCTTCGTAGGCCTGCACACGCTTGCGTGTACCTTCAACCACGTTGACGCTCACAATGACTGTGTCACCAGGTGCGAATTCAGGAATCGTTTTGCCGAGGCGGGCAATTTCTTCTGCCTCGAGAGTTTGGATCAGGTTCATGTTTTCCTCTAAAAGATCTTGATCGCGCTACACAAAAGGCTTCTTGCAACAAAGGCTCGAAGCGGCCGACCAGAGGATCGAAAAGCCCACCATTATAGCGAGTTTTGGACCTTCAAGACAGCCTCGTCTTGCGGGGTCAGCTTGGACGCGGCTCGGGCTGCGTCAATCAGCTCTGGCCTCAGACGGGCGGTCAGCAGCAAACGCTGGTCACGGCGCCAGCGCTCGATGTTGATGTGATGGCCAGAAACCAACGCAGGCGGCACGCCCTGCCCCTCCCACTGCTCAGGGCGCGTGTAGTGCGGGCAATCCAGCAAACCATCCAAGGCGGGGTTAAAGCTGTCGAGCTGATGGCTGCCTTCGTCGTTGAGCACACCAGGCTGCAAGCGAGCCACAGCGTCGAGCAGGGTCATGGCGGCGATTTCGCCACCCGACAACACAAAGTCGCCCACGCTGATTTGCAGGTCCACATGGGTGTCGATGAAACGTTGGTCAATGCCTTCGTAGCGGCCACACAGCAGCACAGCACCTTGACTGTCAGACCAACGCTGAACAGCGGCATGGCGCAAGGTCTCGCCAATGGGCGAAAACAGCACCAGCGGGGCCACATCACGGCCTTGACCACGGTCGGCGCGAATAGCGCTCAAGCAGGCAGCCAACGGCTCGGCCATCATGACCATGCCGGGGCCCCCACCAAACGGGCGGTCATCGACGCGGCGGTAGTTGCCTTCGGCGTAATCACGGGGGTTCCACAAGAGCACATCCACCAAGCCCGCCTCGTAGGCACGACGTGTGATGCCGATTTTTAAAAACGGCTCAAACAGCTCTGGAAACAGGGTGATGATGTCAAAGCGCATGGCGATGGCCTTGGACGGCTCGATTTAGTAATCGGGTTGCCAATCGGCAGTGATGCGACGACCCGCCAAGTCGACAGTGTCGATGTAGGCCGACACAAAAGGAATCATGCGCTCTTTGGCTTTGCCCTCTTCCTCGTAAGCAAGCACTAACACGGTTTGTGGGCCGGTGTGTAGCAACTCGCGCACAGCGCCTAGCGCCACGCCTTCGCGGTTGACCACGTCAAGGCCAATCAGGTCGACCCAGTAGTACTCGTCTGCTTCGGGGGTTGGAAAGCTGGCACGCGAGACAAAAATGCGTGCGCCTTTGAGAAGTTCTGCGGTGTTGCGGTCTGGCACTTCGGCCGAGGTGGCCACCACAGAATCAGAATGATCTTTGGCTTCTTTGATTTTCAGAAGCACGGTGCCAGAAAATGTTTTGGCACCTCTTTCCGAGGGTTGTAAAAACCAACGCTTGGAAGAAAAAAGCGCTTCCGGAGAAGCGCTGTGGGGCAAGACCTTGAACCAGCCTTTGATGCCCCAAGCATCTGCAATACGCCCGACTTCGATAGCGTCCGCAGGAAGATCTGCGGACTCAAGGCCCAGCGTCATTGCAATGCCTTTATCAATTAAGCAGCAGGCGTTGCTTTAGCAGCTTGCTTGACCAAACGGATAACAGTAGGAGAGCATTGAGCGCCCACGCTGGTCCAGTGGTTCAAACGGTCGTGCGCAACGCGCAAGCTTTCAGCTTGGCCTTTGGCGATTGGGTTGTAAAAACCAATGCGCTCGATGAAGCGGCCGTCGCGACGATCGCGCTTGTCGGCAACAACAATGTTAAAAAACGGACGGGCTTTAGAACCGCCGCGTGAGAGTCGGATGACGACCATGATGAATCCTTCGGGTGGAAATTTTTTTCAACGTTTGAGACACGCGCTAAGCCACCCGGCCTGCGACACGCTGAAAAGCCTGCCATTATAGCGCGCAAACCTTAGAACAACTGCAAGCTCACCCAATAAGCCACGCCAGCCACAAAGGCGCTGGCAGGAATGGTCAAGATCCAAGCCCACACGATGCCGCCCGCCACACCCCAACGCACGGCACTGGCGCGCTGCGTCGAGCCCACGCCCACGATAGCGCCGGTGATGGTGTGGGTGGTCGACACGGGCACGCCCATCGCCGTAGCCAAGAACAAGGTCATGGCGCCGCCGGTTTCGGCACAGAAGCCGCCCACAGGCTTGAGTTTGGTGATTTTTTGACCCATGGTCTTCACAATGCGCCAGCCACCAAACATGGTGCCCAAGCCAATCGCCATGTAGCAACTGACGATGGCCCAGCCAGGAGGCGACGCGCTGTCAACCTCGGCGTACCCCGTGGCCATCAGCAACATCCAAATGATGCCAATGGTTTTTTGCGCATCGTTACCACCGTGGCCCAAGCTGTAGGCGCCAGCAGAAACCAGCTGCAAGCGACGGAACCACTTGTCCACGCGTGAGGGGCGGAAGCTTCGGAAAATCCAAGCCACAGCCACCATCATCAACGAGCCTAACGTAAAGCCAAGCAGTGGCGACACAAAAATGAAGGCCACAGTTTTCAAAATGCCAGCAGCGACCAATGCACCTGCACCTGCTTTGGCAATCACAGCGCCCGAAATGCCACCAATCAAGGCATGCGACGAGCTGCTGGGAATGCCGTAGTACCAAGTGATCACGTTCCAAGTGATGGCCCCCACCAAAGCGCCAAACACAACATGGGTATCCACAACACCAGGCTGAACAATGCCTTTACCCACCGTAGCAGCCACGCTCAAGTGGAAGATGAAGATGGCTACAAAGTTAAAGAACGCAGCAAACAAAACAGCTTGCGCAGGCTTCAACACCCCGGTCGACACCACAGTCGCGATGGAGTTGGCAGCATCATGAAAACCATTCATGAAGTCAAACATCAAAGCCAACGCTACCAACAAGGCGACCACCCAGAAGGCGGTTTGTACGGTTTCCATGATCAGCCCGTGATTAAGAATTCTCGAGGACGATGCCCTCGATCAAGTTGGCCACGTCTTCGCACTTGTCAGTGATGGTTTCCAACAACTGATAAATGGCTTTGAGCTTGAGCACTTCGCGCACATCGGGCTCTTCGCGGAACAACTTGCTCATGGCGCTGCGCATCACGCGGTCAGCATCTGATTCAAGCTTGTCAATTTCTTCGCAAGTCTTCAATGCAGCTTCAGCAGTGCCGTGGTCAGAGATTTTTTCCAACAAGTACACGGCGTCGCGCAGACGCTCGCAGCACTTCACGCTGAGGTCGGTCAAACGCACGATCTCTTCGTTCATCACGCGCACGTCGTACAAAGCCATGGTCTCGGCCGTGTCTTGGATCAAGTCAGCCACGTCGTCCATGGTGTTGATCAAGGAGTGGATTTGCTCACGGTCGATGGGCGTGATGAATGTTTTGTGAATGGCCACATTGCATTCGTGCGTGATGCGATCAGCACCGCGCTCAGCGTTGTCCACTTCAGTGTTGTACTTGTCACGCAAGATGGGGTCGCCGTAATTGGCCACCAAATGCGAAAACGCGTGCACAGCTTCGACGATGCGGTCGGCGTGCTGGTTGAACATGACGAAAAAATTGCCTTCAGTGGGCAACAACTTTCCAAACAACATTTGGAGCTCCTGTGGGATGACTTATTTGTGACAGTTAAATGACACCGAAGTGTAAACGCAGCTCATCACCCTGAGCCATCCCACGTCTCCCGAGGTGTGCCATACGAATTGAGAAATGTCTAAGGCAAGATACGCTGAATCGGTTGATCTTGCACGGCCACAAGTTGCAGATCGCTCACACGCTCGGGCCACACCTCAGCCACGGGTTGCAGCACAAACGCGCGTTCGTGCCAGCGCGGATGCGGCAAAGTCAGCTCAGGCGTTGCCAAAGCCACATCGCCATAAAAAATGAGGTCGAGGTCGAGCGTGCGCGGGGCATTCTTAAAAGGTCGCTCACGCCCACTTTGCAGCTCGAGCGCTTGCAAGGCATGCAACAGCGCCACTGGGCTGAGCTGGGTGTGGATCAAGGCCACAGCATTGATGAAATCTGGCCCTTGGGCCTCATAGGGTGCACTGCGGTACAGCGACGAGGCTTTGAACAACTGCGTCTCAGGCAAGCCCGCCACATCGCGCAAGGCTTGCTGCACGGTGGCCACCGCGTCGCCCAAATTGGCGCCGAGGGCCACACACGCCATGACGGGTTTTGCTGACATGGCGAAGGCTCTGCTTATTCGGCGGCGGGTGAGCCACCGGCTTCGCCCGTGGGCTTGCGACGGCGACGACGGCGTTTTTTGGCGGGCGATGCTGCACCTTCTTCACCTTCGGGCTCCACCTCACGGAAACGTGGGTCTTCACTCTCGGGCTTTGGCGCACGACGCACCGCATGCACGCGGGGTGCGCGCTGGGCTTTTTGTTGTTCTTGGCGCACTTGCTGCAACAGGTCTTCGCGCTCGCTGTCACTGGCCACGCTGAACTCTTGCCACCAATCCGACAAGGCTTCGTCCACCTCGCCCACATCGGCACGCAAGCGCATGAAGTCAAAGCCAGCACGGAAACGCGCTTGATCCACCAAGGTCCAAGGGCCGCTGCCTGTGCGCTTTTCAAAGCGCGGCTGCATCATCCAAATTTCGCGCATGTCCGCGCCGAGCTTGCCTCGGCCCGACACATCGCCAATGCGAGAGTCAAACACTTCGTCAATGGCATCTTGCAAGGCAGGGAACGATGGCTGTTTGACACTGCGATGCGCCCATGTCTCACGCACATCCGACCACAACACACAGGCCAGCAAGAAGCTAGGTGCTACCGGCTTGCCCTCGCCCACGCGGCGGTCGGTGTCGTTCAAAGCGGTGGTGACAAATTGTTCGCTGGCACGCTCGACCACGATGTCGAGCAAGGGGTAAATACCTTTGGCCAAACCGTGTTGCTTGAGTTGTTCAATGCTGGCCAGCGCGTGGCCGGTTTGCAAAAGCTTGAGCATTTCGTCAAACAAGCGGCTTTGCGGCACATCGGCCAGCAGCTTGGCGGCTTTTTTCAGAGGAGCAGCCGTCTTTGCTTCCATCTTGAAGCCTAAGCCCGAGAGCTTGGCCGCAAAACGCACGGCGCGAATCACGCGCACAGGGTCTTCGCGGTAGCGCGTGGCAGGGTCGCCAATCATGCGAATGACTTTTTTCTTCGCGTCGGCAATGCCGCCGTGGTAGTCGATCACGTTGCCCGTTTCGGGGTCGTAGTACATGGCGTTGATGGTGAAGTCGCGGCGCGCCGCGTCTTGGTCTTGTGGGCCCCACACGTTGTCGCGGAGCACACGGCCGCTGGCGTCAACGGCGTGCTTCATATTGGCCAGCTCTTGCTTGCTGCTGCGCTCGTTGCCTTTGACTTTTTCGGCATCGGCGTTGTCTAAGTGGGCGCGGAAGGTGGACACCTCAATCACTTCGTGCTCACGGCCTCGGCCGTACACCACGTGCACGATGCGGAAACGTCGGCCAATGATGAAGGCGCGACGGAATGCCGCCTTCACTTGCTCGGGCGTGGCGTTGGTGGCCACATCAAAGTCTTTGGGCTTCAAGCCCAGCAACAAATCGCGCACTGCGCCACCCACGATGTAGGCTTCAAAGCCACGGTCTTGCAGGGTGCGCACCACGTTCAAGGCGCGTTCATCCACCCAGTCGACGTTGATGCCGTGCACCTTGGCAGGCACCACATGGCGTTTGCCTAAGTTGGGCAGCGTGCTGGCGGGCGACTTGCCCATCAGCTTGTTGATGAATTGTTTGATCATTGTTTTGGGAACAGTTCCAAAATCGGCCAGCCTTTTTCTAAGGCCACGGCGCGCAGTGTGTTGTCGGGGTTGGTCGCCACGGGGTGGTTGACGCGCTCCAACAGGGGCAAATCGTTGCGGGAATCGCTGTAGAAGGTGGTCTCTACATCGGCCCAGTCCAAGCCTTCGCGTATGAGCCATTGTTGCAGACGTTGCACTTTGCCTTCGCGCAGGGTGGGCACACCGCTGATTTCGTTGGTGAACCAGCCCTTCGCATCGCGCACCAGCTCCACCGCAATCAGCTCTTCCACGCCAAAGGCTTTGGCAATGGGGCGGGTCACAAACTCGTTGGTAGCGGTGATGATGATGACGCGGTCGCCTGCATCTTTGTGCTTTTGCACCAGCGCCAGCGCTTCGGGGCGAATGGCTGGCTGAATGACTTCGCGCATGAATTGCGCATGGGCCTGCGCCGCCACATCTGGGCCACGCTGGCAAAACGCTTCGGATGCAAAACGCACGTAGTCGTGAATATCCAAAGTGCCTGCTTGGTAGTGGGCATAAAACTCGTCGTTACGCCTGATGAACGCATCACGCTCATGCCAGCCCAAACGCACGGTGAACTCGCCCCACGATTGGTCGGAGTCAATCGGCAGCAAGGTGTGGTCGAGGTCAAATAAGGCGAGTTTCATCACATGGCTTCCAGCATGGCTTTGATCAACGGGATAGTGATGGCTCGTTGCGTTTGCAAGGCGTAGCCATCGAGTTGATCGAGGAGTTGAATGAGGCTGCTGAGGTCACGGCTGAAGCGGTTGAGCATGAAGTCCATCACCTCATCGCTCAAGAACACACCTCGGTCATCGGCCTGTTGGCGCAGCACAGCGCGGCGCTCGGTTTCGCTGAGCACCTGCAATTGAAAAATATGGCCCCAACCCAAGCGGGTACGCAAGTCTTCGCGCAAGGCCAAGTCGCTGGGCGGCACGCTACCTGCGGCTAGCACCCAACGCTGCTGACCATCGTTGGGCGTAGTGGCGTTGACAAACCAATTGAAAGCGGCGTGTTGCTGCACGGCGGTGTAGAGGTGCACATCGTCCAAGATGACCACGCGCCATGCGTCATTGAAAGCAGAAGGCTCGGCCAATGTGGCATCCATCCAGCCCACGGGGCAGCTTTGGTCGCGCAAGGCGGCTTGCGCAGCGCGCAGCAAATGGGTTTTACCGCTACCACCCTCGCCCCACACATACGTGGGCACGGGTGAGCGCTTGTCGTTGCCCACCCAGAGTTGCAAGTGCTGCAACGCCGCTTGATTGGGGCCTGCGAAAAAGTTTTTGAGAGTCGGGCCGGGAGCCAAACCAATGTCGAGTGCGATTTGCTTCATCTGCACTCAAACACCACGGTACAAAGCGCTGGCTTGGTACTGCGCACGCAAGCGGCGAATGGCCACCAACAACACTGCGCTGGCAGGCAAGGCCACCAGCACACCGACAAAACCAAACAACTGGCCAAAGGCCATCAAAGCAAAAATCACATGCAGCGGGTGCAGGCCAATGCGCTCGCCCACCAAGCGTGGCGTCAGCACAAAACTCTCAATGAGTTGGCCCAAGCCATAGACCACCGCCACCATCAGCAAAGCTTCGCTGGGCGCAAACTGCAGCACGCCCGCCAAGATGGCCAAGACCAAGCCCACACCAAAACCCACATATGGCACAAACACCGCCAAGCCTGTGAACACGCCAATCGGGAATGCCAATTCCAAACCAAAGGCCCACAAGGCCACGCTGTAATACACCGCCAACAAGGCCATGACGGACAACTGGCCGCGCAAGTATTGACCCAGCACCTCATCGCATTCGTTCACAAAACTGTCGTATGAACCCCGTGCAGGCATAGGCACCAAGGCTTCCACATGGTGCACCAAGCGCTGCCAATCGACCAACAAATAAAACAGCACCACAGGGATCAAGATCAAATTGCCCACCACGGCAAGAGCCACGCTGCCACCAATGCGTAGCGAAGTCAGAGCTTGTCTGAAACCATCGTCAAACGAGGTGCTGAAGGTTTGCAGCACAAAAGCTTTAATGCTGGCACTGTCCAGCATGACGTGAATGCCTTTGGCTTGCAGCCAAGGCACGATGTCGGTTTGCAAACGCTCCACAAGCACGGGCACTTGATCGCGCATGCGCGGCAACTCGTGAGCCAAGATAGGAATCAGTAAGGTACACAGCGCCACTAGCAGCGTCAAAAAGAACACCTCAACCAGCACCACCGCCACCAAGCGGGGCAAACGCCCACCAAATACACGCTGGAGACTTCGCACCATCGGGCTCAGCACATAAGCCAACACAGCTGCCACCACAAACGGCATCAGCACAGGGCCCAGCAGCCACAGCACAAGCGCGGTCACGCCCGCGAGGCCAGTCCAAGCGAGGGCGTGTTGTTGTGCGGGGGTGAATTGCATACAGCGTGTGAAGGTGATGGCTTTAAAATTACCGCTTGATTCTATCGGCGCACACCTTGCAGCGCCCCAGCACCTTTTCACTATGAACAAACCCCTCTCCTACAAAGACGCCGGCGTCGACATCGTCGCAGGCGATGCCTTGGTCGAACGCATCAAACCCTTGGCCAAGAAAACCATGCGCGAGGGCGTGTTGGCCGGCATCGGTGGTTTTGGTGCCTTGTTTGAAGTGCCCAAGCGCTACAAAGAACCCGTGCTGGTGAGTGGCACTGACGGCGTGGGCACCAAGCTCAAGCTGGCCTTTGAATGGCAAATGCACGACACCGTGGGCATCGACTTGGTGGCCATGAGCGTGAACGACGTGTTGGTGCAAGGCGCTGAACCCCTGTTCTTCCTCGACTACTTTGCCTGCGGCAAATTGCACATCGACACCGCCGCTGCGGTGGTGGGCGGCATTGCCAAAGGCTGCGAGCTGTCAGGCTGCGCCTTGATTGGCGGCGAAACTGCTGAAATGCCAGGCATGTACCCCGATGGCGAATACGACCTAGCCGGTTTTGCCGTGGGTGCGGTGGAAAAATCCAAAATCCTGACCGGCCAAAACGTCAAGCCAGGTGATGTGGTGTTGGGCTTGACATCAGCTGGTGTGCACTCCAACGGCTTCTCATTAGTGCGCAAAGTGATTGACCGTGCAGGCGCAAACGCACCCGATACCTTGGACGGCAAGCCGTTCAAAGAAGCCATCATGGCCCCCACCCGCTTGTACGTGAAGAGCGTGTTGGCTGCTTTGGCCGAGACACCCATCAAAGCACTCGCCCACATCACCGGTGGCGGCTTGCTGGAAAACATCCCACGCGTGTTGCCCGAAGGCACGGCCGCTCACCTGAAAAAAGGCAGCTGGCCACAAACCGAGCTGTTTGCTTGGTTGCAAAACACGGCTGGCATCGACGACATCGAAATGAACCGTACTTTCAACAACGGCATTGGCATGGTGGTGGTGATTGACGCCGCACACGCTGCCGCTTGTGCCGACGTGCTGCGCGCTCACGGTGAGCAAGTGCACACCATTGGCGTGATTGCTGAGCTGGGTAATGGCCCTGCGGTGGTGGTGGCCTAAAGCCCCTTGCCCCAACAAAAAAGCACCCTCGGGTGCTTTTTTTATTCTTCGTCGTCGTGCACTTGCGGCAGCAGCACCATCAACCTTTGCCGTACCAACAGCAACCGCTCTGGGTCTTGGTGCGAGGTGTAGACCTCTTCCAAATTGCGCAGCATGCGCGCCACGATTTCGCGTGGCGTTGCGGCACGTAAATAGTGCTTAAGCAATTCGTCCGACACATGACCGTCGCGCAACAACCCCGACTCGGCATGTATAGGCACCAAGCGCTCAGACAAATCTTCTTTGCTAAGCGACTCGCCCGTGAACGGGTCGATCACCACCTGCCCTTCGTTCGGGAAAGGCAATCGTACTTTCATCAGGAAGTGTCCAGGAAAGCCCACGCCTTGCGCACGCAACCCAATGCTTTGCGCCAGCTCTAACCACAACACCGCCAAACTGATGGGAATGCCTCGGCGCGTGCGCAACATCACATGCAAATAGCTGTTGTCAGGGTCGTAATAGTTGTTGAGGTTGCCACTGAAGCCAAGTTCTTCAAAAAAGAACTTGTTGAGCAAGCGCAGTTTTTGTAAAGCGCCAGCATCTGAGGGCAAGCGTTGTTTGAGGCGACTGCTGAGCTGATCCACCAGATCCAGCACCTCTTGAATGTCTAGCTCTGGGTATTCGTCTTGCGCCAAGCTGGCGGCAGCTTCGAGCAAGGGGAACTGCTCATCGCTTTGCACCAAGGAAGCAAAGTATTCCAGGGCGGTGGGTACTTCGAGTTTGAAATCCATGGCTCAGTCCCCTTCTTTGTTTGGGTTGATCGGCGCTAAGTTATCGACGCAACAAGGCACGCAGCTTCAAGCCGGTGAGGGTGAGTGTCGCAAAGTACAGCAATGCAGACACAGCCAACACACCGGCCATCAAGCCCACGCGCAACAGCGGCGTGGCGTGCAAAGCCGTCCAATCCCAATACTGGGCAGACCACCACAACCATGCTGCCAACACGGCACATGCAGCCAGCACTTGCAACACGAATCGCAACCACCCCGCGCTCATCACATACGTGCCATTCTTGCGCAAACCCCACAGCAACCAAGCTGCGTTGACCAAGGCTCCCAAGCCAATCGACAAAGCTAAGCCAGCGTGCGCCAAGTAAGGAACCAAGGCCAAGTTAAGCAGCTGCGTGATGATCAGCACTGCCACCGCAATGCGCACCGGCGTGCGAATGTCTTGGCTGGCGTAGTAGCCGGGCGCCAGCACCTTGATGGCCACCAGCCCGAGCAATCCCACGCCGTAGCCCATCAGCGCCAGTGTGGTTTGCTGCACATCGTGGGCGCTGAACGCGCCGTAGTTGTATAGCACGGCCACCAAAGCTTTAGAAAACACCAGCAAAGCCAAAGCACACGGCAGTGCCAACAGCAGCACCAAGCGCAAGCCCCAATCAAGCATGTCTGAATATTTAGCGGTGTCATTGGCCGCTTTGGCCGCCGACAGCTGAGGCATCAGCACCACCCCCAAAGCAACGCCTAGCAAGGCCGTGGGGAACTCCATCAAACGGTCGGCATAGCTGAGCCAACTCACACTACCAGCCGTGAGGTGCGATGCGATTTGCGTGTTGATCAACAAAGAAATCTGCGCCACGCTCACGCCCAGCAAAGCAGGCACCATCAGCTGCAAGATGCGTTTGGGGCCTTCGCCTCCCCAAGCTTCTCGCACGGCACGCCAGCTCAGGCCCACGCGGGGCAACATACCCAAACGGCGCAAAGCCAAGAGTTGAATGCTGAGCTGGGCCACACCGCCCAGCATCACACCCACGGCCAAGGCATAAATCGGGGGCACGCCCAAAGTACCAAACCACGGGCCACCCCACCAAGCGGCGGCAATCATCGACACGTTCAGCAGCACAGGCGTGGCCGCTGGCACAGCAAAACGCTTCCAAGTGTTGAGCACGCCTGCGGCCAGAGCCACGAGCGACATAAAAGCGATGTACGGAAACATAAAGCGCGTCATCACCACAGCCACCTCAAAACCCTCGGGCGACTGCTGCAAACCACTGGCCATGGCCCACACCAGCCAAGGCGCAGCTAAAACGCCCAGCACTGATGTGATGAACAAAGCCCAAATCAGCAAGGTGGCGACTTGGTTGATCAGTACATGGGTGGCCTCATCTCCGTTTTGCTGGCGGCTAGCGGCCAGCACCGGAACAAAAGCTTGACTGAATGCCCCCTCGGCAAACAGACGTCGGAATAAATTGGGGATGCGAAACGCCACATTGAAGGCGTCAGTCAGTGCGCTGGCCCCGAAAGTCGAAGCAATCAGCAGTTCGCGCATCAGCCCAGTGATGCGGGAAACCAGGGTCAAGCCCGAGACGATGGAGGCAGATTTGAACAATGACACGCTTTGGAGTGTAGCGAGGGCTTGACAAGCCTTTTGGGTGGGCTTCGGCCCCAGTTTTGGGATTTGCTACAATCGTGGGCTTTGCTGACATCATCCTCAGACACTTAAGGAATTTAATCATGGCTTCAGCCAAACCCAAGAAAAAGAACCCACGCCTGGCATCAGGCCGTAAACGCGTCCGTCAGGACATCAAAATCAACGCTGCCAACACCTCGTTGCGCTCGAAGTACCGCACTGCGGTGAAGAACGTCGAGAAAGCTGTTCTGGCTGGCGACAAAACCAAAGCTACCGAACTGTTTGCCAAGATGCAAGCTGTTGTGGACACGATTGCTGACAAAGGCATCTTCCACAAGAACAAAGCAGCTCGCGATAAGAGCCGCTTGTCTACCAAGGTGAAAGCCTTGGCACTCGCCGCCTAATTTATTAGGCAACCAGCCCGGGCTGAATGTTCAGCCCGCCGTTTGTAACGGGTGCGCTGTCAGCAAAGAAAAAGCAAAAACCCGCTCTTGAGCGGGTTTTTTGTTGTCTGGTGTTTTTGTGGCACTGCCCTTTGGGCGCGAAATTAAACAGCAGGTGGATGCTCAGGCAGCAAGCAGGCTTCCACCACTTGCAAGTTGTTGTCGCGGGCGAAGTTCATCACGAAGTTCCAGGCCATGGCATCTTCGTCGCGCAAGTCGGTGTGGACGATGACGCACTTATTGCCATCCAGCACATTGGGCACACACCAAGGGGAATAGCTCAAGTGGCTGCCGGGTGTTGCGCCGCCCGGGCGGAATTGGCTCATCACGCCCGCCAAACGCTCGGCCCAATCGCTGGGGCGAAACGTGCGTCCTTCATGGGTGATACCCAGAATAAAAACTTCTTTGGCGGAGTGTGAAACCATCGGGTAGATGCTGAAAACGGTTGCGTGGCGAACGGGGGATCTCCCGCAGTCGCTCGGTGACAGGTATTCTATCTTATATAAGACTTGTGACATTTGGATGCCCCCAAAACCGCCACGGTTTTGTCATGTCAGTGCCTTTAAAATCACGCCTCAACGGCTCAACCTTCGTTGGGTCGTTTTTATTTTTGGAGTACCTACATGTCATCCGCTACACGCACTGTGCCTACCGAACCTCATGTCATGCCGACTTTTGGGCGCTTGCCCATCGCCATTGCACGCGGTCAAGGCTGCCGCGTGTGGGACACCGAAGGTCGCGCCTACTTAGATGCCTTGGCTGGCATTGCGGTCAACACCTTGGGCCACAACCACGCTGAGTTTGTGGCCGCTTTGCAGCAACAAATGACCGAAGTCATTCACTGCTGTAACTACTACTACACCCCCAATGCTGAAAAGCTGGCTGCCAAGCTGACCGAGTTCTCGGGCATGAGCAATGTGTTCTATTGCAACAGCGGCTTGGAAGCCAACGAAGCTGCTATCAAGCTGGCACGCAAATACGGCCACGACAAAGGCATCCACAACCCACAAATCGTGGTCTACGAAAAAGCCTTCCATGGCCGCAGCATCGCCACACTCAGCGCCACGGGCAACGCCAAGATTCAAAAAGGCTTTGAACCGTTGCTCGAAGGCTTCATCCGTGTGCCCGTGAACAACATCGAAGCACTCAAGCAAGCCACCGAAGGCAACCCCAATGTGGTGGCTGTGTTCTTGGAGACCATCCAAGGCGAAGGCGGCGTCAACCCCATGCACATGAACTACCTGCGTGACGTGCGCGCCCTGTGCGACCAACACGATTGGCTGATGATGGTCGACGAAGTGCAAAGCGGCATGGGCCGCACAGGCAAATGGTTCGCCCACCAATGGGCAGGCGTGGTGCCTGATGTGATGCCACTGGCCAAAGGCTTGGCCTCTGGCGTGCCGATTGGCGCGGTGGTGGCTGGCCCCAAAGCGGCTGGCGTATTGACAGCGGGCACACATGGCTCCACCTTTGGTGGCAACCCACTGGCTGTGCGCGCTGGTTTGGAAACCATCCACATCATGGAAAAAGACGACCTGATGGGCAACGCGGCCCGCATGGGTCAATACCTGGCTGATGCATTCAAGCGCGAATTTACCAATGAGCCAGGCGTGAAAGACATTCGCGGCCAAGGCCTGATGATTGGCATTGAGCTCGACCGTCCCTGCGGCGCGATCATGCAACGCGCTTTGGATGCGGGCTTGATGCTCAGCGTCACCGCCGACACCGTGGTGCGCTTGTTGCCACCGCTCATCATTACCCAAGCTGAATGCGATGAGTTGATTTCCATCTTGGTGCCGCTGATCAAAACCTTCTTGGCAGAAAAAGCATGACGATCAAACATTACCTGCAGTTCACTGACCTGTCGGCGGATGAATACGCTTATGTGTTCACGCGCGCAGCGCTGATCAAGAAGAAATTCAAAGCCTACGAAAAACACCACACGCTGGCAGACCGCACGCTGGCCATGATTTTCGAGAAGGCCTCCACGCGCACGCGCGTGAGCTTTGAGGCTGGCATGTATCAGCTGGGCGGCTCGGTGGTTCACTTGACCACGGGCGACAGCCAACTGGGACGCTCAGAGCCGATTGAAGACAGCGCCAAAGTCATCAGCCGCATGACCGACTTGGTGATGATTCGCACTTACGGCCAAGACAAGATCAACAGCTTTGCTGCCAACTCGCGCGTGCCCGTGATCAACGGTTTGACCAACGAATTTCACCCCTGCCAAATCATGGCGGACTTGTTCACTTTCATCGAGCACCGCGGCTTGACCGTGCACCCGCTTGAATGCCTCAAAGGCAAAGTGGTGGCTTGGGTGGGCGACGGCAACAACATGGCCAACACTTGGCTGCAAGCGGCCGACATGTTGGGCTTTACCGTTCACGTCAGCACGCCTAGTGGCTACGAAGTCAACCCTGCCATTGCAGGCCTGAGCAACGCCAACTGCTACAAGGTGTTCGACAACCCCATGCAAGCCTGCGAAGGCGCAGACCTTGTCACCACTGATGTGTGGACCAGCATGGGCTACGAGGCGGAAAACGAAGCACGCAAAAAAGCCTTTGCCGATTGGTGCGTGGACAGCGAAATGATGGCCGTGGCCAAACCCAATGCCTTGTTCATGCACTGCTTGCCAGCCCACCGTGGCGAAGAAGTGTCGGCCGATGTGATCGACGGGCCACAAAGCGTGGTGTGGGACGAAGCCGAAAACCGCATGCACGTGCAAAAAGCGCTCATGGAGTACCTGCTGCTCGGACGTCAGTGATGTCGGCCTGCACCAGCTGCGGCGCTTGCTGCGCCAGTTTTCGGGTGGACTTCAGCGTGGAAGAAATGGACACGCATGGCGGCTCCGTGCCCTCAGGCTTGGGCCAAGAACTCACGTCCACGATGTGCCGTATGCGCGGCACCGACTACTCGCCACCACGCTGCGGCGCACTGAGTGGCCAAGTGGGCGAAAAAGCCACCTGCGGCATTTACGAATGGCGCCCCTCCCCTTGCCGAGAATTTGAAGAAGGCAGCGATGCTTGCCAACGTGCGCGCATGCGCCACGGGCTGGCTGCACTCAGCTAAAACTATTCGGATTCGGCTTTCGCTTTAGCGATAGCCGTACAACCACGGCACATCCATCAAGCGCGGGCCCATGAGGCGCAAGCTCATATCACGCCCCATGCGCATCGGCCCCTTAGCATGGAAGATTTGCCCATTACGTACCGCCCTCGCCTGCACACGCGCATTGCGCTGCCAGCGGGCATGGGCAAACTGCTGCAACCGTTCGGGCACATGTGCTGGTGTAGCGCCCAACAATTGCGCCGCCAACTCGTAAGCGTCTTCAATCGCCATGCCAGCGCCTTGCGCCAAATACGGGAGCATCGGGTGTGCGGCATCACCCACCAAAGCCACTCGGCCTTGCGCATGCTGATGTGCGCCTTGCATCGCAGGCCTGCCACACAAGGGCCACAAGCGCCAATCGCTGCAGGCAGACATCAAATCAGTCAACGGCTGACATGCCCCGCGCAAAGCGTGGTGCAACTCGGCCAGGGTTTGTGCTTCAGACTTTTGCGCATTCCACGTTTGTAAGGCTTGCAAGTTATTCGCATCGTCATCGAGCAATCGCCCCTCGGCCAAACACACCACGTTCAGGTACTTTCCAGCGCGCACGGGATAGCTCACTACATGGGCTTGCACGCCCATCCATACCGACACGTCTTGGCTACGTAAATGCTTGGGTAAATCGGCTTGCGCCACCAAGGCGCGATATGCAATATGCCCCGTGAAGCTGGCCAATCCATCGCCTAGCAACTGTTGACGCAAGGGACTCCAAACACCATCGGCAGTCACAGCCATAGCAGCGTGATGCTGTTGAAGCTGCCCATGCTGCATGACCTCTAACGAGACAGCATCAGGCATTTGGTTCACGCGTTGCACCAACGCATCGCTATGCACTTGCACACCTTCGCGCTCAGCCGCTTGCAAAAGCAAGCCATGCAAATCTGCGCGGTGAATCGTCACATAGGGTGCACCATAGATGGTTGCAGCGTCTTTCACGGGCAAAGTTGCCAGCACCTCACCCGTTGTCATGCTGCGCGCATGCAAACCACTAGGAAATGCTGCGACTTGCGCCAGTGCATCACCCAAACCCCACGCGCTCAATATGCGCGTGACGTTGGGGCCCAGCTGCACACCAGCGCCAACTTCAGAGAACTCAACTGCTCGCTCCAGAACCGTGGCACACCAACCCGCGCGCGCAGCCGCAAAGCCAGCGGCCATGCCAGCAATGCCGCCACCTGCAATCAACACATTTCGATTCATATACGTGATTGTGCTATGTCTGAAGCTCTCAAAAAGTCTACCGCTCAGCCTATGATTTGTTGCATCAAAAAACAAGGAGACTTCCGCCATGAAACGCCGCACCCTGATTCAAGCTGCTGCCAGCACCAGCCTGTTGCCATTGTTTGCACAAGCCCAAGATAAATACCCTAATCCCAGCAAAACCATCATGTGGATCTGTCCCTACGCTGCAGGCGGTAACGCCGACAGTCGCTCGCGCCAAGTGGCCAAGGCGATGGGCACCATACTTGGCCAGCCCATCATCATTGACAACAAGGCCGGTGCTGGCGGAAACATTGGCACTGAAGCTATTGCGCGCGGCAAGCCTGACGGCTACACACTGGGGATGGGTAACTTCGCGCCCTTAGCAGTCAATCAATCGTTGTTCAAAAAACTCAACTTCGACCCACTCAATGACCTTGTTCCCATTTGCTTGATTGAACGCGGCCCTCTCATCTTGATGGTACGTAACGACTCGCCCTACAAAACCGTCAAAGACCTCGTGGCAGCGGCCAAGGCCTCGCCCGGCAAACTCAGCTACGGTTCGGGTGGCATTGGTGGCTCGCACCATTTGAGCGGCGCTTTATTTGAGCATTCAGCTGGCATCGACATGATTCACGCCCCATACAAAAGCGGCTCTGCCGCCGCCACCGATTTGATGGGCGGCCAAGTGCACATGATGTTTGAGCAGATGTACGCCGCCATGCCGTCTATCCAAGGTGGCCGCATGCGTGCGCTGGCCATCACCAGCAAAAAGCGATCCCCTTTGCTGCCCAACATCCCCACCATGGCAGAACAAGGTTTTCCAGAAGTCGAAGTGCTCAACTGGCAAGGCCTGATTGGCCCCAAAGGCATGGCAGCTGAACTGGTCAAGCAGCTCAATGCAGTGTGCAACCAAGCCCTACAAACGGCTGAGGTGAAAGAAAAAATCTTGAGCCAAGGCAATGAGGTGGGTGGCGGCACGCCTGAGCAATTTGCAGCGCTGATCAAGGCAGAAGCCCCACGTTGGGCAAAAGTCGTGCGGGATGCGAAAATCGACCCTGAATGATTTTTTAGCTGCCCTGTAAGCAGCACACCTCTATGACCACACTCAAAGCCCCCGAGCTCCTGCTGCCTGCAGGATCGCTCGACAAAATGCGCGCCGCTTATGACTTCGGCGCTGATGCCGTGTATGCCGGCCAACCTCGTTACAGCTTGCGCGCGCGCAACAACGAGTTCCGCCTCGAGCAAATTGGCATCGGCATTGCCGAAGCCCATGCACGTGGCAAAAAGTTCTTTTTGACCAGCAACTTGCTGCCGCACAACGACAAGGTGCGCACCTATATACGTGACATCGAGCCCATCATCGCCATGAAGCCCGATGCCCTCATCATGGCCGACCCCGGCCTGATCATGATGGTGCGCGAGAAGTGGCCCGAGGTGGACATTCACCTCTCGGTACAAGCCAACACCGTCAACTGGGCGGCTGTGAAGTTTTGGCAAAACGTGGGCGTGAAGCGCATCATCTTGTCGCGCGAACTCAGCTTTGACGAGATCGAAAAAATCCGCCAAGAGTGCCCAGACATGGAGCTAGAAGTGTTCGTGCACGGCGCGCTGTGCATTGCCTACTCAGGCCGCTGCTTGCTGTCGGGCTACTTCAACCGCCGCGACCCCAACCAAGGCACTTGCACCAACGCCTGTCGCTGGGAGTACGGCACACAAGCCAGCGCCACCGACCCCAACACCGGAGAAGCCATGGCTGTTCCGATGCAAGGCGACTTTGACTTTGCTAAGTCACAACAAGAAGCCGAATCCAGCTTCTCATCGTGCGGCAATGGTGAGCGCCACCCTGCAGCCGACAACATTTACTTGCTCGAAGAAAAAGGCCGCCCAGGCCAGCTCATGCCTATCATGGAAGACGAGCACGGCACTTACATCATGAACAGCAAAGACTTGCGTGCTGTGGAATACGTGGAGCGACTCACCAAAATTGGTGTGGACTCACTCAAGGTTGAAGGCCGCACCAAATCGCTTTACTACGTGAGTCGCACCGCGCAGGTGTATCGCCGCGCGATCGACGATGCCGTGGCAGGCCGCCCGTTCAACCCCGAGCTCATCACTGAACTCGAAGGCTTAGCCAACCGTGGCTACACCGCCGGCCTGATGGACCGCCGCCCTGCCAACGACTACCAAAACTACGAAACCGGCCACTCCATTGCCCACCGCAGCCAGTTTGTGGGTGAAGTGCGTGGCGTGGCAAATGGTTGGGCTGAGATTGAAACTAAAAACAAATTTTCAGTCGGCGACACCATCGAGATCATTCACCCCAGCGGCAACCGCAAGGTCAAGCTGGAACAGATGAAAGACAAAAACGGTGCGTCGATTGACGTGGCCGCAGGCAGCCCTACGCACGTGTGGATTCCTGTCGATGGTCCTGTTGAAGGTGGCCTGTTGGCTCGTATGTTCTAAGCCACACAGCACTCAAAACAAAACCCCGCAAGGCTGTTGCTTTGCGGGGTTTTGTTTATCACCCAAGCACCGAAGTGCCGGGTGAAGACGCAGGCAGCTTAAGCTGTCACGCCTTTGGCTGTTTCAACGTACTCGTCGATCTGGTTGAAGTTCAAGTACTTGTAGATGGCTGCGCCGTCGCTGTTGACCACGCCCATTGCAGCGTGGTACTCGGCCACTGTTGGGAACTTGCCCATCTTCGATGTGATGGCAGCCAATTCGGCAGAAGCCAAGTACACGTTGGTGTTCTTGCCCAAACGGTTGGGGAAGTTACGTGTAGATGTAGACACCACAGTTGCGCCTTCACGCACTTGCGCTTGGTTACCCATGCACAACGAGCAGCCTGGCATTTCTGTACGAGCACCGGCAGTGCCGAACGCAGCGTAGTGACCTTCTTTGATCAGCTCGCTCTCGTCCATCTTTGTTGGAGGAGCCACCCACAACTTGACAGGGATGTCGCGTTGGCCGCCGAGCAACTTAGCAGCTGCGCGGAAGTGGCCGATGTTGGTCATGCAAGAACCAATGAAGGCTTCGTCGATGTGAGTGCCAGCAACTTCAGACAAGAACTTGGCGTCATCTGGGTCGTTCGGGCAGCACACGATAGGCTCTTTGATGTCAGCCAAGTCGATTTCGATGATGTGTGCGTACTCAGCATCTTTGTCGGCCTCGAGCAGAGTTGGCGCAGCCAACCATTGCTCAACCTTCTCGATGCGACGAGCCAAAGTGCGTGCGTCAGCGTAGCCATCAGCGATCATGTTCTTCATCAGAACCACGTTGGACTTGAGGTACTCAGCCACTGGCTCTTTGTTGAGCTTGATCGAGCAACCGGCAGCAGAACGCTCAGCAGACGCGTCAGACAATTCAAACGCTTGTTCCACTTTGAGGTTTGGCAGGCCTTCGATTTCCAAGATGCGACCAGAGAATTCGTTGATCTTGCCGGCCTTAGCCACAGTCAACAAACCTTGCTTGATCGCGTACAAAGGAATGGCGTGCACCAAGTCGCGCAATGTCACGCCAGGTTGCATTTCGCCTTTGAAACGAACCAAGATGGACTCGGGCATGTCCAAAGGCATCACGCCTGTAGCCGCACCGAAAGCCACCAAGCCAGAACCAGCTGGGAAGCTGATACCGATTGGGAAACGTGTGTGAGAGTCGCCACCTGTACCGACGGTGTCAGGCAACAACAAACGGTTCAGCCAAGAGTGAATCACACCGTCGCCTGGACGCAGAGCCACGCCACCACGGTTGCTGATGAACGCTGGCAATTCGCGGTGCGTTTTCACGTCCACAGACTTGGGGTAAGCCGCTGTGTGACAGAACGATTGCATGACCATGTCAGCAGAGAAGCCCAAGCAAGCCAAGTCTTTCAACTCGTCGCGTGTCATTGGACCTGTGGTGTCTTGTGAACCCACGGTGGTCATCTTGGGTTCGCAGTAAGTGCCGGGGCGAACGCCTTGGCCTTCTGGCAAACCAACCGCACGACCGACCATCTTTTGAGCCAATGTGAAACCAGCTTTTGTGGTGATAGGTGCTGTGGGCAAACGGAACACGGTTGATGCTGGCAGACCCAAGAATTCGCGGGCCTTGGCGGTCAAGCTGCGCCCGATGATCAAGTTGATACGGCCACCGGCGCGCACTTCGTCAAACAGCACATCGCTCTTGAGTTGGAAGGTGGTGATGGTTTCGCCGTTCTTGACGATCTTGCCGTCGTAGGGCAACACGTCAACCACGTCACCCATTTCGAGTTTGGTCACATCCACTTCGATCGGCAAAGCGCCAGAGTCTTCTTGGGTGTTGAAGAAGATGGGGGCAATCTTGCCGCCCAAGGTCACGCCACCAAAACGCTTGTTTGGCACAAACGGAATGTCTTCACCAAAGCCCCAGATGATGCTGTTGGTGGCTGACTTGCGTGAAGAGCCTGTGCCAACCACGTCGCCAACATAAGAGACCAAATGGCCTTTTTTCTTCAGCTCTTCAATCATGGCCATTGGGCCGCGCTTGCCGTCTTCTTCTGGCTTGAACGCCGCGCCTTCGCGCGTGTTTTTCAACATCGCCAAGTAGTGCAATGGAATGTCTGGACGGCTCCATGCGTCAGGCGCAGGAGACAGGTCGTCGGTGTTGGTCTCGCCAGGCACCTTGAACACGGTGATGGTGATTTTTTTCTCGACTTCAGGACGTGTGGTGAACCACTCGGCATCGGCCCAGCTTTGCATGACTTCTTTGGCCTTGGCGTTACCGGCCTTGGCTTTTTCAGCGACGTCGTTGAAAAAGTCGAACATCAACAATGTTTTCTTCAAAGCTTCAGCGGCTACAGCAGCCACTTCAGCGTCGTCGAGCAATTCGATCAAGGGGTGCACGTTGTAGCCACCTACCATGGTGCCCAACAACTCAGTGGCTTTGGACTTAGAGATCAAGCCCACCTTCACTTCGCCGTGTGCCACAGCAGCCAAGAATGAAGCTTTGACTTTGGCAGCATCGTCCACGCCTGGTGGCACGCGGTGAGTCAGCAAGTCCATCAAGAACGCTTCTTCGCCTGCGGCAGGGGCTTTGATCAACTCGATCAATTCAGCCGTTTGCTTGGCGTCCAATGGCAGAGGTGGGATACCCAGCGCTGCGCGCTCGGCTACGTGGTCACGGTAGGCTTTCAACATGGTTTTCTCCGGTCTATCAAATCAAAAATTAAAAGGGTTATTTTTTGGCAAGGGTCGGGCCATCCAGCAAGCTGGGAGGCGGGTTTAGCTTCATGGCGTGGGCCGCAACAGTTTGATGTTCACTTTGACACTCGTCAGCCATGCGTTGACCCAGCTTGCTGTTCATCAACATTGACTTATGCGGCAGCTGCAGCCACATGGCACCTGCTTGCGCGTCTTCCAAACGCACGGCACCTGTGGTGGTTTCCACGGGCGTCATCAGGTAGGTGTTTTTCTTCATCTGCACCACAAAGCGTGAAGGCTGCTGCGGGTCAGGGGTGACACTCACAAAGTTGCCCAACTCGCACACCATGCGACCAGTGTGTACGTCACCTGGCTCAGGGGCGGTCATTTGCATTTGCGCTGCAGAAACAGGTATAGACGTGGTTGCTGCTGGCAAAGCTGGCAAGGAATCACCTCTGACGTAATAGTATTTAGGCGCAGCTGGTCTAGCTGGGGGCTTGGCCGCCGCGTGCTTGACGGCTAGCTGTTTAGCGGGGGTTGAAGCCGTAGCTTTTGACTGTTGCTGCGCCACAGGCTCAGCAGCGAAAGCCAAGCTAGACAGGGTCAACGAAACCCACACAGCCATGAAGTTGCGCATACTCATCTCCGGTTAATCCTTGAAGAATAACTGGACTTCGGCTGGCAGGCTACAGCCCGTGCTGTGCGCACGTTCCAACACTTGCCAAAAGAAGCGGTAACTGGCGCGGTCATGCAGCTGACCTTGATGGCTGATGGGCGCCCACTGAGCGGCACGCGCAGCCAACACAATCTCACTGGCCACCTCAATAGCTGCCGCATCAGGGGCCATGGCCTCAAGGATGGGACGGATTTGTGCGGGGTGAATGCTCCACATGCGGGTGTAGCCAAACTCGTGCGCAGCACGCTGGACTGCTGCGCGCATAGCCGCGGTGTCATTGAACTCGGTCACCACGCAATGCGACGGCACTTTGCCATGGGCGTGGCAGGCACTGGCAATTTCTAGCTTGGCACGCACCACCAGCGGGTGGGTGAACTGGCCTTTGCCACTCATGCCATGCGCAGGAATTGCGCCGCCATGGGCAGACACAAAATCCATCAAACCAAAACTGAGCGACTGCACGCGCGGCTGCGCGGCAATGTCAAACGCACGATGCACAGCAGCGGGCGACTCAATCAATACATGGAGGGCCAAATCTTTGGCGCCGGCTTGAATCAAGGCTTGCTCGGCCAGTTGCACATCGGCAACTGACTCGACCTTGGGCACCATGATGTGCGTCAAGCGATTAGCAGCTTTGCCAGCAATGGTGGCAATGTCTGCTTGAAAACTGGGGTGATCAACGGGGTGCACACGCACGGCCACACGGGCCTCGGGTGCAGCACTCAATGCCAGCTCGGTGACCAGCGCGGCATGCTCTGCCTCGCCGCCCACGGGGGCACCGTCTTCACAATCTAGGGTCACATCAAAGACGCAGGTTCCAAACTCTTGCGTCATTTCAGCTTGCAGCTGCAAGCTTTTGCGCATCCGCGCTTCGACACCGCTGTAGTGGTCACAGACCGGGAGGGATACCCCCGAGGCCTGTGCCCCCAGCAGAACGTCGCGCGGATGGCTCACTCTATGTCTCTGTTGAGAATTAGATCAAGTGGGCAACGCCAGCTTGCTCATCGGTCAACTCTTTCAGAGTCTTGTCGATGCAGCCTTGGCTGAATGCGTCGATTTCCAAACCTTCGACCACTTTGTATTGGCCGTTTTCGCATGTCACGGGGAAACCGAACATGACGTCTTTTGGAATGCCGTACCAGCCTTGTGATGGGATACCCATGGTCACCCACTTGCCGTTGGTGCCCAAAGCCCAATCGCGCATGTGGTCGATGGCAGCGTTAGCAGCAGAAGCAGCTGAAGACAAACCGCGTGCGTCAATGATGGCGGCGCCGCGCTTACCAACTGTTGGCAAGAACACATTGGCGTTCCACTCTTGGTCGTTGATCATGGTCTTGACAGACTCGCCCTTGATGGTGGCGAAGCGGTAGTCGGCGTACATCGTTGGAGAGTGGTTGCCCCACACGCACAATTTCTCGATGTCGGCCACGGCTTTGCCAGTCTTGGCAGCGATTTGAGAAGCGGCGCGGTTGTGGTCCAAACGCAGCATGGCAGTGAAGTTGCCTGGCTTGAGGTCAGGAGCCGCTTTCATGGCGATGTAAGCGTTGGTGTTGGCTGGGTTGCCGACGACCAAGACTTTCACGTCGCGTGAAGCCACAGCATTCAAAGCCTTACCTTGAGCTGTGAAGATCGCGCCGTTGATGGCGAGCAATTCAGCGCGCTCCATGCCTGGGCCGCGTGGACGTGAACCGACCAACAAAGCGTAGTCGACGTCTTTGAATGCAGTCATTGGGTCGCCATGGGCTTCCATACCGGCCAACAATGGGAACGCGCAATCTTCGAGTTCCATCATCACGCCCTTGAGCGCTTTTTGTGCTTTTTCGTCAGGGATTTCCAACAACTGCAAGATGACGGGTTGATCTTTGCCCAACATTTCGCCAGAGGCGATACGGAACAACAGTGCGTAACCAATTTGACCAGCTGCACCAGTGACGGCAACGCGAACAGGCTTCTTGCTCATGAGGAAAACTCCAAGTAGTGATTAAAAAAAGAATGTGGACAGAGTTTACCCGCGAAATCGACGAATTGCTCTGTCTTATGTCTTATAGAAGATATGATACGAGCTTGACAAAGAACTGACGTAAAAGCGTCTATCCAATAAAAAATGGCCACCACCTCCGCGCCCTCATTTGCAACCAGCCCTAACCCGCCGTATGCGGGCGGCGATGCTCTGGGCGCGCCTGGCCTCACCCCCGCCTTCAGTCCGCTGTATCAGCAAATCAAGGGGCTGATTCTGCAAAGCCTGCAATCGGGCGAGTGGAAGCCGGGCGAAGCCATTCCTAGCGAGATGGACTTGGCCGCCCGTTTTCGCGTCAGCCAAGGCACGGTGCGCAAAGCCATTGACGAGCTAGCCGCTGAAAACCTGGTGGTGCGCCGCCAAGGCAAAGGCACCTTCGTGGCGACACACGCTGAACAGCATGTGCAATACCGCTTCTTAAAGCTACAGCCCGACAACGGCGACACCCAAAGCGAAGGCCCTGCCGAGCGCACCATCATCGACTGCAAGCGCCTGCGCGCCAGTGCCGACGTGGCCCGCGCCCTCAGCCTGCGCAGCGGAGACCCAGTGCTGCAAGTGCGTCGCGTGCTGGCTTATGCGGGAGTGCCTACCATTTTGGAAGAACTGTGGCTGCCTGGCGCACCATTTAAAGGCCTCACCGCCGAACGCTTAAGTAATTACAGCGGCCCGATGTACGCGCTGTTCGAAACCGAGTTTGGCGTGCGCATGGTGCGCGCCGACGAAAACATCCGCGCCGTCAACCCAGACGCCGAGCAAGCCGAACTACTCAAGGTCGACGCAGCCACGCCGCTTCTGAGCGTGGAACGCGTGGCCTACACCTACAACGACACCCCCATGGAACTGCGTCGTGGTCTTTATCGAACTGACACGCATCACTACCGTAATGCTTTGAGCTGACAGGCGTGAAACCCTCATGTCAGTTTGATGAAGTGAAATAGAATTTAAAGTTGCTTTGACATACAGATAAACCCGAAGAAAGAGCCCACATGACCCAGCTTGCCAAAAAGCGGCCTGAGTTCCGCAACATCAACGCCCTGACCGATCTGCCTTCTTACCGCCTTCCAGCGGCCGGCATCGTGTCGATCTTGCACCGCATCAGCGGTTTGATCATGTTCTTGTTGTTGCCACTCCTCGTTTGGATGTTTGACACCTCTGTGTCATCAGAAATTTCCTTTGCCAAATTCAGCGCCGCGTTCACCGTCGGTTTGGGCTTTGTGCCTGCTGTGTTGGTCAAAGTTGTGGTGTTGGGCCTGATTTGGGCTTACTTGCACCACTTGATCGCTGGCGTTCGCCACGTCTACATGGACGTTTGCCACGCAGTGACCAAAGAATTCGGCAAGTCTTCAGCTGTTGTCACCTTGGTGTTGAGCCTGGGTCTGACTGCCGCTTTGGGCGCCAAGCTGTTTGGCCTTTACTGATTTCCTAGGAGCAACAACATGTCCGTGAATTACGGTTCCAAGCGCGTCGTCGTGGGCGCGCACTACGGTCTGCGCGACTGGCTCGCCCAACGCGTCACCGGTGTTTTGATGGTTTTGTTCACCTTGGCTGTTTTGGGCCAAGTGCTGTTGACCAGCGGCGAAATCAGCTATGACAAATGGGCTGGCATTTTCAGCACCCAATTCATGAAGGCTTTGACCTTCTCAGTCTTCATCGCACTTGCCATCCACGTGTGGGTTGGCGTTCGCGACATTTGGATGGACTACGTCAAACCTGTCGGTTTGCGTTTGGTTCTGCAAGTATTCACTTTGGTCTGGCTGGTGTCTTGCCTCGGCTGGGCCATTCAGGTTCTCTGGAGGCTCTAAGTCATGACAGTTAAAAGCTCTATCCCACGTCGTAAATTTGATGTGGTCATCGTCGGAGCCGGCGGCTCTGGCATGCGCGCTTCGTTGCAACTTGCTCGCGCAGGTTTGAACGTGGCCGTGTTGTCTAAAGTGTTCCCCACACGTTCACACACCGTGGCTGCACAAGGCGGCATTGGCGCGTCTTTGGGCAACATGAACGAAGACAACTGGCACTACCACTTCTATGACACCGTCAAAGGCTCCGACTGGCTCGGCGACCAAGACGCGATTGAATACATGTGCCGTGAAGCGCCCAAAGTCGTGTACGACTTGGAGCACATGGGCATGCCTTTCGACCGTAACCCAGACGGCACCATTTACCAACGCCCCTTCGGCGGCCACACCGCCAACTACGGCGAAAAGGCTGTTGAGCGCGCTTGTGCCGCCGCTGACCGTACCGGTCACGCCATGTTGCACACCCTGTACCAGCAAAACGTCAAAGCCAAAACCAGCTTCTTCGTGGAGTGGATGGCCCTCGACCTGATCCGCGACGACGCAGGTGATGTGGTGGGCGTGACCGCCCTCGAGATGGAAACTGGCGAGCTCTACATCATGGAAGCCAAAACCGTGTTGTTGGCAACCGGTGGTGCAGGCCGCATTTTTGCTGCTTCAACCAACGCGTTCATTAACACCGGCGACGGCTTGGGCATGGCAGCACGCGCTGGCATCCCACTCGAAGACATGGAATTCTGGCAATTCCACCCCACTGGCGTGGCCGGTGCTGGCGTGTTGTTGACCGAAGGCTGCCGTGGCGAAGGCGCTATCTTGCGTAACTGCAATGGCGAACGCTTCATGGAGCGTTATGCACCCGCCTACAAAGACTTGGCCCCACGCGACTACGTGTCACGCTGTATGGACCAAGAGATCAAAGAAGGTCGCGGCTGCGGTCCAAACAAGGACTACATCAACCTCGACATGACCCACTTGGGTGCTGACACCATCATGAAGCGTTTGCCTTCGGTGTTCGAAATTGGCCACAACTTTGCCAACGTCGACATCACCAAAGAGCCAATCCCAGTGATCCCAACCATCCATTACCAAATGGGCGGCATCCCCACCAACATCAACGGCCAAGTTGTGACGCAAAACGCCAACAACGAAAGCGTTGTGGTGAACGGTTTGTACGCTGTGGGCGAATGCTCTTGCGTATCAGTGCACGGCGCTAACCGCTTGGGCACTAACTCATTGCTCGACTTGTTGGTGTTCGGCCGCGCTGCTGGCAACCACATTGTTGAATTCAACCAAAAGAACAAAGAGCACAAGCCTCTGCCAGCCAATGCGGCTGACGTGACCTTGGCTCGTTTGGCTCGCTTGGAAGCCAACAAAACAGGCGAATATGCCCAAGACGTGGCCAACGACATCCGTGATGCCATGCAGTCACACGCCAGCGTGTTCCGCACACAGGCGTTGATGGACGAAGGCGTCAAGCAAATCGCTGCCCTGCGCGAGCGCGTGAACAACATTGGTTTGAAAGACAACTCCAAAGTCTTCAACACCGCACGCATCGAAGCCTTGGAAGTGGAAAACTTGATCGAAGCCGCACAAGCCACCATGGTGTCTGCTGCTGCTCGTCACGAAAGCCGCGGCGCTCACACTGTGAACGACTACGGCGACACCCCAGAGCATCCAAACGGCCGTAACGACCAAGATTGGCACAAGCACACCCTGTGGCACAAAGAAGGCAACCAGCTGACTTACAAGCCCGTGCAAATGAAGCCATTGACCGTCGACAGCATTCCGCTGCAGACCCGTACTTTCTGATCAGGTAAACACCATGACAAAACGCACGTTCCAAATCTATCGCTACGACCCAGACACCGACGCCAAGCCCTACATGCAGACCATCGAGGTCGAATTGGATGGCAACGAGCGCATGCTCTTGGATGCTTTGATGAAACTCAAAGCCGTCGATCCCACTATTTCGTTCCGTCGTTCATGCCGTGAAGGCGTGTGCGGTTCAGACGCAATGAACATCAACGGCAAAAACGGCTTGGCCTGCTTGACCAACATGCGCACCCTCCCCGGCGTGATCGTGTTGAAGCCTCTGCCAGGTCTGCCTGTCATCCGCGACTTGATCGTGGACATGACTCAGTTCTTCAAGCAATACCACTCCATCAAGCCTTACTTGGTCAACGACACACAAGTGCCCGAAAAAGAGCGCCTACAGTCACCCGAAGAGCGCGATGAGTTGAACGGCTTGTACGAGTGCATCTTGTGCGCCAGCTGCTCCACTAGCTGCCCATCGTTCTGGTGGAACCCCGATAAGTTCGTGGGCCCCGCTGGTTTGTTGCAAGCCTATCGCTTCATTGCCGATAGCCGTGACGAAGACACCGCTGGCCGTTTGGACAACTTGGAAGACCCATACCGTCTGTTCCGTTGCCACACCATCATGAACTGCGTCGACGTGTGCCCCAAGGGTTTGAACCCCACAAAGGCCATCGGCAAGATCAAAGAATTGATGGTTCGTCGCGCCATCTAAGGCACGGCAAACATCACACGGAGCACCAACATGGACGCGGACGCACCATTTCGCGACACCTCTGTGGGTGACCCAACGCTGGATGGCTTAGACGGCAAGCTTTCGCTTGGCGAACGAGCCCTCAGCAAACTGCACTGGCGTAGCCGGCGCGGCCTGCTCGAGAACGATTTGTTCATCAAGAAGTTCTTTGAGCGGCATGAATCTCGCTTAACCGTGGGTCATGCCAGAGGCATGTATGAATTGATGGACTTGTCTGACAACGATTTGCTCGACATCTTTTTGAAACGCAAAGACTTGCCAGAAAAGCCCCTGACAGAAGAAGCACTTGAAGTGCTGCGTATGTTGAGAGACTGAACCGAACACCGCTTTTAATAAAAAGACATTTAGGAAGAACCATGAAACTTGCAGATAACAAAGCCACTCTGTCGTTCAGCAACGGCAGCCCTAGCATCGAGATGCCCGTCTACAGCGGCAGCGTTGGTCCTGACGTGATCGACATCCGTAAGTTGTACGGCCAAACTGGCATGTTCACTTATGACCCAGGCTTCTTGTCTACAGCTTCTTGCCAATCTGGCATCACCTACATCGACGGCGACAAAGGTGAATTGCTGTACCGCGGCTACCCCATCGAACAACTCGCCACCAACTGCGACTACCTCGAAACTTGCTATTTGTTGTTGAAGGGCGAACTGCCTAACGCAGCACAAAAAGCTGAATTCGAAAAAACCGTGACCAACCACACCATGGTCAACGAGCAAATGCAATTCTTCTTGCGCGGCTTCCGCCGTGATGCACACCCAATGGCTGTGTTGACTGGCTTGGTGGGCGCTTTGTCTGCGTTCTATCACGACAGCACTGACATCAACAACCCAGAGCACCGCGAAATCGCCGCGATCCGCTTGATCGCCAAGATGCCAACTCTGGTTGCGATGGCCTACAAATACGGCGTGGGCCAGCCTTACATGTACCCACAGAACAACCTGAGCTACGCAGGTAACTTCTTGCGCATGATGTTCGGTACACCGACCGAAGAATACGTGGTCAACCCCGTGCTCGAGCGCGCCATGGACCGTATCTTCACATTGCACGCAGACCACGAGCAAAACGCTTCTACTTCTACCGTGCGTTTGTGCGGTTCATCAGGCACCAACCCATTCGCAGCCATCGCTGCTGGCGTGGCTTGCTTGTGGGGCCCAGCACACGGCGGCGCGAACGAAGCTTGCTTGAACATGTTGGAAGACATCCAAAAAATGGGTGGCATCTCCAAAGTGGGCGAGTTTATGGAAAAGGTCAAAGACAAGAACTCTGGCGTCAAGCTCATGGGCTTCGGTCACCGCGTTTACAAAAACTATGACCCACGCGCCAAGTTGATGCAAGAAACTTGCGACGAAGTGTTGAAAGAACTCGGCCTCGAGAACGACCCCTTGTTCAAGTTGGCCAAGGCTTTGGAAAAGATCGCTTTGGAAGACGAATACTTCGTCAGCCGCAAGCTCTACCCCAACGTCGACTTCTACTCTGGCATCGTGCAACGCGCCATCGGCATTCCAGTGAACTTGTTCACCGGCATCTTCGCCTTGGCACGTACCGTGGGCTGGATCGCTCAGTTGAACGAAATGATCAGCGACCCCGAGTACAAAATCGGCCGTCCACGTCAGTTGTTCACAGGCGAAGCACACCGCAACGTCGAAGTATTGGCCAAGCGCAAGTAATTGCACACAGCCCCGCCGCGACTCGTGCGCGACAGCAAAAAGCCCTGCACTGCAGGGCTTTTTTGTTTTTGGAGCTTTCACATATCGGCCCAGTGGTAGGCTCTGTCCCTATGAGTTCTGTTCCGTTCATCAGCACGCCTGAAGCCCTGCGCCAACTGGCCGCCAAACCCCACACGCCCTGCCAATGCAGCCTGCAACACTGCGCAGGCTGGGAGAGCGTGAGCGAAGCCGTGTGGCCTGCCCAGCAGATGACGCACGTCGCCACACTGCGCGACCCCGATGTGTATGAACCTACGTTTGAAGAACAGCATTCAAACGGCACCCGTTACGAATCAGCCGATGCACCTGTGGCCTTGAAGTTTTTCCCATACAACCGTTGCGATGTGCACGCCTGCAGCCAATGCCAACAACACGCTTTGCGCTACACCGAATTTGGTGGCTACTACGTGGACCCACGCGCCCGCCGCTTGAACGTTGAGCTGATTACCGACTAAGTCAGGCGCTTCGCTAGCGAATGCTGGCAGTCTTCCCAGGGCAACACTGGGCAGCCGCAATGCGGCACCTCTACGGCAGATTTAGAAGCCACGGGTGGCTTGGTCTTCACCGTCGCAGTCTTGGTGCTTGCTTGGGGGCTTGTGGCCGCTGTAGCGCCCGTGTCTTGCGCTGCATCCAAGTTTGGAATCCAACGCATGAACGGGGTTAAGTCATCTACGTCCACGATGTACCAGCACTTTTTGGCCGCATCCCAACGCGCACCTAGCGCCTTGGCCGCATCCTTCTCGGCAAATGGGGTGACAAGGTTAATTCGCATCACACACCTTTTGCTTTTAGCCCAGCGCCATCTCGCCGCCCAAGGCTTCAAACAAATCAGGAATGAGTTTGCTCAGCTCACCCGTGGCAATGGCCACGTCGGTATCAAAGCCTTCGTCTTTTTCAGTGGAAGTAGCTTCAAACACCACATCTAAAAACGTGATCTTTTTCAGCTGCATGCCTTCGGTCAGCGAGAACGACACGCGTCCTTCCCACGTCAGCGCCAATCGTGTGGGCAGCTTGCCGCCTTCTACGTGCTGCTTCACCTCATCGGTATCGAGTGGGTGGCGCACATAGCGCACCACTGACTTTGACTCATCAGCGGCCTTTAGCTCGCACTCACGGTCCACGCTGAATGCAGCAGGCGACTCTTGCGTGATCAACCATGAAGCCATGGCCGACTGCGGCGACATTTGTGTGTTGATCAAAGTCAGGCTCAAACCCGCGAATGACTTGATCAGCATCGTCACCACCTCATCCGCTTTGGCTTGACTGCCTGCGTCCAGCACCATCAGGTTAGTGACTGGGTCAATCCACACCAGAATCGACGACTCTTTGCTGAAGGCCATGGGCATCAAAGACATCTTCACGTCTTCTTTGATTTCCTTCATTTCCTTCTTGCCGGGCTTGCGACCTTCGGTGGCTTCAATCACCGCGCTGCGCTCTTTGGCCTTTCGGGTCACGATGGAGCCGGGCACACCCTTGGTCTCGATCTTGAGCTTCAACATACGCTGACCACTCACCGCCTCCACCAGCGGGCCATGCGCCTCGCCACGTGGTTCGACCCAGCCAATCGCTTTTTCTTGGCTTGCGCCACACGGCACAAAACGCTCGGCGTCTAGCGCCTGTTCCATTTGCTCAAGGCTGGGGCTCCAGCCCTCAGCAATTCGATACACCATCACATTTTTAAACACGGGTCACCTTTGCTTTTCGGCTCTCGCCGAAATAAAAAAGCCAACCGCAAGAGTTGGCTTTGGAAGTTGTGATGATTTTAGCGCGCTACCCTCACGCTCAATCACGACGAGAATCAACAAGACAGGAGAACACGGATGAACACACATTACCTTCGCGCATTGCTGTGGCTTGCTTACCTGCTAATGCCCCTCTCAGTGTTCGCCCAACAAGGCGACTGCGGCTTTATTCAAAACCCTGACCGACAAGCCTATTGCCGTGCCATCAACGGCGGTGGGTCTAGCCACTGTGGATTTATTCGCGACAGCGATTTGCAAGCGCGTTGCCGCGCCGAAACAGGTGGCGGCAGCAGCCAGTGCGGATTCATTCGAGACCATGACATGCAGGCTGCTTGCCGTGCCAGCGCAGAGCGCGCCAACACGTCATCATCTAGTAGCTCGGGCCAATGTGGGTTCATTCAAAACCCAGACAAGCAAGCCTATTGCCGCGCCACCACCGGCGGGGGTAGCGGCCAATGTGGCTTTATCCGCGACAGCGACCTACAAGCCATGTGCCGCGCCGAAACAGGCGGCGGCAGCGGGCAATGCGGCTTTATTCGAGACCGCGACATGCAAGCGGCCTGCAGGGCCAAAACACGCTAAGCCTGTGTATCCACCAAATGCGTGCCGTCGGGTAAGTGTGGCCGGTGTGGGTGTGACGCATGCACGGTGTGCGATACATGAGCCGTATGAGTTGTTAATGGCGTGGCGTTGATCAGCTTGGCTTTGATCTCGCGCACGATCTGCTGCGCCAAGTACACACTGCCCGCATCTAGCGCTTTGGACAAGCGCACAAACTGCGCATCGGTGCTGAGCGATTGATCGAAATTCATCAACACCTTGAGAGCATGCTTGGAAGCTTCTAAGTGGCCGTGCTCTACCGCATCAATCAGCGCCAATTTCTTTTGACGCCGCTGGTGCTGCCGGTCTTGCGGCGTGCTGCCGTGCCCACCATAGCTGCTGGAGTGGGCGTTGACACGCATCATGCTTGTGGGTTCCATAGAAAGCTCCTTCAAGATGTTGAGGTCATTTCCGTGTGTTCCTTGTTGCGGTAATTGGGTTGTCCAATTGGTGGCAAATATGCATAAGGCGTGCCAAAGCACAAGCGGCAATGGTTTGCCGATGTTGGAGCTTGAGGGGGGATGTATGTAGGGAAAGAAAAAACGCACCCCAAGGGGTGCGTTTTTTGTTTGGCGGAAGCGGTGAGATTCGAACTCACGGAAGGCTCACACCTTCGCCGGTTTTCAAGACCGGTGCATTCAACCACTCTGCCACGCTTCCAGTTGAATTCAGCCAGCATTGTAATGCGACTTTTACGTCCTTTTGCTTCAGTCCTCAGACAAAAACAAAGATTGCAAATCGCTCAAGAAATCAAAGCCACGTTCGGTGGGCACCACGCGCTGAAAGTCCCGCGTGATCAAACCCTTGGCTTCGGCTTCGGTCAACGCGGCTTGAATGGCGGTCACGGGCAGGCCGGTGCGGTCGGTGAAGTCGGCCAGAGAAAAACCATGGCGCAAGCGCAAAGCGTTGAGCATGAATTCAAACGGCAGCTCGGCGCGCGACACCTCGGTGCTTTGGGCCACAGCGCGGTCGGCGCGGCTGGTGTCTAGCGCGTGGTCCATGAACAGGCGCGGGTCGCGGTTGCGCACCTGGCGCAGCACGCGGTGGGCAAAGCTGAGCTTGCTGTGTGCGCCAGCGCCAATGCCTAGGTAGTCACCAAACTGCCAGTAGTTGAGGTTGTGCCAGCAGCGGTGGTTGTCGTTGGCGTAGGCCGACACTTCGTAGCGGTGCAGGCCCACGGCGGCGGTGCGCTCGGTGATTCGGTCGAGCATGGCGTAGGCGTCGTCATCCTCCGGCACTTGCGGCGGGAATTTGGCAAACACGGTGTTGGGCTCGATGGTGAGGTGGTACACCGACAAATGCGGGGGCGCGAGCGACAAGGCCATGTCCAGGTCTTCGTCCAACTGCGACAGCGTTTGGCCGGGTAAGGCGTACATCAAGTCGAGGTTGAAGGTGTCAAAGGCTTCACGTGCCTCATCTACCGCGGCAATGGCTTGGGCGCGGTTGTGTACGCGGCCTAAAGCCTGCAAATGTTGGTCATTAAAGCTTTGCACGCCCACCGACAAGCGGGTCACGCCTGCGGCACGAAAGGCGCGGAAGCGGTCTTTCTCGAACGTGCCGGGGTTGGCCTCTAGCGTGATTTCGCAATCGGCCTCTAGGCGCAAACGCGCGCGCATGTCGCTGATGAGCCGCTCAATCGCAGCAGGCGAAAACAAGCTGGGCGTGCCGCCCCCAATGAAGATGCTGTGCACAGTGCGGCCCCAAATAAGCGGCAGGCTGTGCTCTAGGTCGGCACACAAGGCGTCAAGGTAACGCTGCTCGGGCAGCTCGCCACCCACGCTACTAGTTAGTTCGTGCGAGTTGAAGTCGCAGTACGGGCACTTCTTCAAGCACCACGGCAAATGCACATACAGCGAGAGTGGCGGCAAGCTGCTGAGCGACAGCGTGCCGGGGCGCATGAGGTGTTGGATGTCTTGAGTCATTGACAGTGTTTCAAACGAACCAACGCTCAAGCATGAGCGCGAGCATTTGCTGCGCGGCTTGGCCACGGTGGCTGTTGGCGTTTTTCACGTCGATGGGCAGCTCGGCAAAGGTTTTGCCAAAGCGCGGGATGAACATGATGGGGTCAAAGCCAAAGCCATTGCTGCCCACAGGCTCACGGGTAATTTCACCCACAGCGCGGCCCACCGCAATGAGCGGCTCGGGGTCGTCGGGGTGGCGCACGGCGACTAGGGTGCTGACCAAGGCGGCGCGGCGGTTGTCGATGTTGGCCATTTGCTCTAGCAATGCACGCACGTTGTTGTTGTCGCTTTTTTCGTAGCCAAACTGGGTGGCGTAGTACGCGGTTTGCACGCCGGGCAAGCCGCCAAAGGCGTCTACACACAAGCCCGCATCGTCAGCCACAGCGGGCAAGCCGCTTTCACGCGCGGCGTGGCGGGCTTTGGCCAGGGCGTTTTCTACAAAGGTGTGAAACGGCTCTTCGGCTTCGCCAATGTGCAAATCGCCTTGGCGCACCAGCTCGACGCCCAACGGCGCAAACATGGCTTGCAGCTCGGCGAGTTTGCCTTTGTTGTTAGAGGCCAGAACGATTCGTTTCATGGACTGCGTCATGGTTAAGAAGCCAAGGCTTCTTGCTGCATGGCGATGAGTTCGCGCACGCCTTTTTCGGCCAAGGCCAGCAAGGCGTTCATTTGATCTCGGGTGAACGGCAAGCCTTCGGCTGTGCCCTGCACTTCCACATAGTGGCCAGCGCTGGTCATGACCACGTTCATATCGGTGTCGCAGCCTGAATCTTCGGTGTATTCCAAATCCAGCAAGGGCAAGTCACCCAACATGCCCACCGAAATCGCAGCAATGCCTTGGGTGATGGGGCTCTCTGAAATCTTGCCTGCGTCAATGAGCTTGTTCACAGCGTCTTGCGCAGCCACAAATGCGCCGGTGATGCTGGCGGTGCGTGTGCCGCCGTCGGCTTGCAACACGTCGCAGTCCAAATGGATGGTGCGTTCGCCCAGTTTCTTCAGGTCAAACACAGCGCGCATCGAGCGGCCAATGAGGCGCTGAATTTCTTGCGTGCGGCCCGATTGCTTGCCGCGTGCGGCTTCGCGGTCGCTACGGGTGTGGGTGGCGCGAGGCAGCATGCCGTATTCGGCGGTGACCCAGCCTTCGCCCGAACCTTTTTTGTGGCCAGGCACTTTTTCTTCCACCGATGCGGTGCACAGCACTTTGGTGTGGCCAAACTCAATCAGCACCGAGCCTTCGGCATGCATGGTGTAGTTACGGGTAATGCGCACGGGGCGCAGTTGGTCGGCAGCACGGGTGTGGCGAGAGGCGGGCAAGGTGGTGGTCATTTTTTAATACTTCTAGCGGTTCGGTAAAAGACTAATTGTCGACCAATCCGAATACCCCGCCCCTGCGTCAAAAAACTGAAACGGAGAGCCTGAGATAATCTAACCTTTGATACGAAACGCCACCCCATGCCCATTTACAGCATGACCGGTTATGCCAGCGCGCAAACCGAGCTGACTTCAGACATCGCCAACAGCCCAGCCCTGCGCTTGGGGCTGGAGATTCGCTCGGTCAACAGCCGCTTTCTAGACCTCACGTTCAAGATGCCCGAAGAGCTGCGCCAGCACGAAGCGGCCATGCGCGAACTCGTCACCAAGCACCTCAAACGCGGCAAAGTCGAGGTGCGCGCGAACATTGAAAGCACGGCTGACAGCAGCTTTTCTGAGCCCACCCCTGCCCTGCTGCAACGCCTGCTGGGCTTACAAGAGCTAGTACACGCTCACTTGCCAAAGGCCAACGGCCTGTCTGTGGCCGATGTATTGCGCTTGGCCACGGCCCAATCTGCCGCGCCCGCCGACATTGGCCCTGCGGTGCTGAAACTGGCCCAAACCACCCTGACCCAACTGAGCGACGCCCGCGAACGCGAAGGTGCACGCTTGTCGCAAACCCTGCGCGAGCGCATTGGCCAGCTGCGCGTGCTGGCCACACAGGCCGCACCACTGGTGCCCCAACTGGTGGAGCAACAACGCTTGCGCTTTTTAGAGCGTTGGCGCGAAGCCATGGCCTTGACCGAAGGCACGGCCCTGCCCGAAGCCGCGCAAGACCGTGCTTTGACCGAAGCCACCTCCTTTGCCATTCGCATTGACGTGGCCGAAGAGCTGACCCGCTTGGTATCCCACTTTGACGAGATGGACGACTTGCTGGCCAAAGGCGGCAAGGCAGAAGGTGTGGGCAAGCGTTTGGACTTCCTCATTCAAGAGCTGCACCGCGAGGCCAATACCTTGGGCTCAAAGTCGGCCACCATGGAAATGACCCGTATTTCGGTGGACATGAAAGTGTTGATCGAACAACTCCGCGAACAAGTACAGAACATCGAATAATGGACAACTTCCCCGGCAACCTCATTGTGGTCGCGGCCCCCAGCGGGGCTGGCAAATCAAGCCTCGTCAAAGCCTTGATGGAGCTAGACGCCAAAGTGCGCCCTTCCGTGTCCCACACCACGCGCCAGCCACGTGGCCAAGAAAAGCATGGCCGCGAATACTTCTTTGTGTCGCCCCCTGAATTCGACCAAATGGTGGAAGGCAACGCGTTTTTGGAATGGGCCAATGTGCACGGCCAGCGCTACGGCACGTCGCGCAAAGCCATTGAAGACCGTATTGCGCAAGGCGCAGATGTGATTTTGGAGATCGACTTCCAAGGCGCGATTCAAGTCAAAAAGCTGTTTACCAACGCCGTACTCATCTTCATCTTGCCGCCCAGCTGGGAAGAACTGAAGTCTCGCCTGCACAACCGTGGCGAAGACGCGCCTGAGATCATTGAGCTGCGCCTGCAAAACGCCGCAGACGAGATGGCACAGGCCAAAGAATTTGACTACGTTATAATCAACGAATTGTTTGAGACGGCATTGTTCGACCTTAAAGCGATCGTGCATGCACAGCGCCTCAAATACCTGGCACAGCGCCGGGCTCGGGCTGAGATCTTTCAAGCCCTGAACATCACCTGAATTCTGGAGTATCCACATGGCCCGCATCACTGTTGAAGATTGCCTCGAGCAAATCCCTAACCGCTTTCAATTGGTGCTGTGCGCCACTTACCGCGCTCGCATGCTCAGCCAAGGCCACACTGCTAAGGTGGAAAGCAAAAACAAGCCAGGCGTGACCGCCTTGCGCGAAATTGCGGCTGGCCAAATCGGCATTGAGATGCTGAAAAAAGTACCAGGCTAAATCGGGGTTATCCCAAGTAAAAAGCACCGCTCTGTCGGTGCTTTTTTCATTGCGGGTAAAGTATTCACTATGAGCGTCAGCCAATCCACGTTAAAGCCCCCTGCTTCCATGTCTGGAAGCGCTGCCGCAGCCAATGCTGCCGCGGCAAGCTTTGCGGCGTTGACTGAAAAATTAGGCTACCTCAACCCAGAAGGCCTAGACATGGTGCGCCGCGCCTACCGCTATGCCGACGAAGCCCATTTGGGTCAACTGCGCAACAGTGGCGAGCCCTACATCACCCACCCCATCGCCGTGGCCGCGCAGTGCGCGGAATGGAAGCTAGACGCGCAAGCCCTGTCGGCTGCGCTACTGCATGACGCGATGGAAGACTGTGGCATCACCAAAACCGACTTGATCGAGCGCTTTGGCATTCAAGTGGCCGAGCTGGTAGATGGCCTGACCAAGCTCGACAAGCTGGAATTCAACACCCGTGAAGAAAACCAAGCCGAGTCATTCCGCAAGATGTTGCTGGCCATGGCGCGTGATGTGCGCGTCATCCTCATCAAGCTGGCCGACCGCAGCCACAACATGCGCACCATGGGCGATATGCCCCGTGCCAAATGGGGCCGCATCTCCAACGAAACACTAGAGATTTACGCACCCATCGCCCACCGTTTGGGCTTGAACCAAACCTACCGCGAACTTCAAGAGCTGTGCTTTCAATACCTGTGGCCGTGGCGTCACAAGGTGCTGAACAAAGCCATTCAAAAAGCCCGTCACCGCCGACGCGATTTGATGCAAAAGGTAGAGCAAGAGGTGGAAGCCTCTTTTGCTAAGCAAGGTTTGAAGGTGCGCATTTCGGGCCGCGAAAAAACGTTGTATTCCATTTACAAAAAAATGGATGGCAAGCACCTGAGCTTTGCACAGGTGACCGATATTTACGGCTTCCGTTTGGTACTGCCCGATGTCATTGACTGCTACACAGCCATGGGCGTGTTGCACCAGATGTACAAGCCCGTACCGGGCAAGTTCAAAGACCACATTGCCATTGCCAAGCTCAACGGGTACCAATCGCTGCACACCACCATCGTGGGGCCCTCGGGTTTGAACGTTGAGTTTCAAATGCGCACTGAGGCCATGCACCTCGTGGCCGAAACTGGCGTGGCTGCTCACTGGCTTTACAAAGACAAAGGATCGAGCAACGAATCCAATGCCAACTTGGGTAACCAATGGTTGCAATCCTTGCTGGACATTCAAGATGAAACGCGAGACGCCACCGAGTTTTGGGATCATGTCAAAGTCGATCTATTCCCAGATGCGGTGTATGTGTTCACCCCAAAGAGCAAGATCATGGCAATGCCACGCGGCGCGACCATCGTCGACTTTGCCTATGCGGTGCACAGCGATGTGGGCGACCGCACGATGGCGGGCAAGATCAACGGTGAGCAAGTGCCACTGCGTACCGAGCTGCGCAATGGCGACATCGTCGAGGTGGTGACTTCTGCCGTGGCTTCGCCCAACCCCGCATGGCTGGGCTTTGTGCGCACAGGTCGTGCACGATCCAAAATTCGCCATCACCTCAAGACTATGGCGCACTCCGAGTCGCAAGACTTGGGCAAAAAACTGTTGGCCCAAGCACTGCGTGCTGAAGGCATTGAAGACATGCCTGCGCAAGACGAACAGTACGCCCATATTTGGGAAAAGTTGCTGCACTTCACGGGCAGCAAAACCAAAGCAGAACTGCTGACAGACATTGGCCTAGGCAAGCGCGTGGCCAGCATCGTGGCCAAGCGATTGGCCACCTTGTTGTCAGACACAGGCCAAAAACCTGATGCCTTGTTGTTGAGCCGCGAACGCTTCACCGCACACGAAAACGTGTCGCAAGGCAGCGTCACAGTGGATGGCAGCGAAAACGCTTCCGTGCAATACGCCACCTGTTGCCGCCCTGTGCCGGGCGACGCCATTGTGGGTTACCTAGGTCGCGGCGAAGGCTTGGTGGTGCACACTGACAACTGCGGCGTGGCGCAGCGTCTGAAATACAAAGACAGCGAACGCTTCATCAACGTGGAATGGTCTGAAGAACCCGCACGCAGCTTTGAAGTGGCCGTGGTGGTGACAGCAAGCAACGGCAAAGGTGTGCTGGCTCGCGTGGCATCAGCCATCACCAGTGCGGAAGCAGACATCACTTTGGTAAACATGGCAGACGAGGTGAGCGGGCAAGAAGCGTTTGACTTGCGCTTTGTCATTGCCGTGCGTGACCGTGCACACTTAGACGCCGTTTTGGGCTCCTTACGCCGCGTGCCTTCGGTGCTGCAAGCGCAGCGCGTGGTGTCGGGCGTGGGGCGCGAAGCGTAAACGACCGATCGCTCAGGCTTAGGTCTTTTCAGCCACAGGTGCTGGATAACGAACCTCCACCACCTCCACATCTTGCACACCCACGGGTGTGACCAACTTCACCACATCGCCTTCGCGTGCTTTGAGCAAGGCGCGTGCAATGGGCGACACCCACGTCACTTGGCCTTTGAGGCTGTCGGCCTCATCAATACCTAGGATGGTGACGGTGCGCTCGATGTCAGCCTCGTCCACATACGTGACCGTTGCACCAAAGAACACTTGGTCTTTGCCATGGTGATTGCTGGGGTCGGTGATTTCGGCAATCTCTAAACGCTTGGTGAGGAAGCGAATGCGGCGGTCAATCTCGCGCAGGCGTTTTTTGCCATACAAGTAGTCGCCGTTTTCTGAACGGTCACCATTGCTGGCGGCCCAGTGCACGATTTCAACAATGCGCGGGCGCTCGTTGTCGATCAGATCAAACAACTCGTCACGCAGCACCGCATAGCCTTGCGGCGTGATGTAATTTTTGCTACCTGCTGGCAATGGCGGCAAAGTAAGGTCATCGTCCTCGCCATCGGTTTCACGGGTGAAGGCCTTGCTCATTGCTGCTGACTGAACTTAATGCCAGCCAATAACTTGATAGCCTCGTTCAGCCAAGCATTGCTGCACGAATTGGCGGTACAAACTGCTACCGCCTACCGATTGGGCAGCCGCGGTAGCAGCTGCACCACCAGCACCAATGGCAGCTGCGCCGGCGGCGATGTCTTTCAAATCTGGCTTGTGACCCGTCAGCAATGAGCCCACCACCCCAGCTGTACCGACGCCAGCAGCACCGGCTGCCGCTGCGCGACCAGCATCCACCTTGTTCACAGCGCCCACATCCGATTGCTGCGCCATGTATGAGCAAGCCTGCGCATCAGCCTGCGCTTGGGCAGGACCGACATATTGGTAGTGCGCATTGGGGTAGAACGCAGGCTTAGCCACTGGTGTGGCACAACCGACCAATAAAGCAGTAAAAGCTGAAAAAGAAATAACAAAGAAATTTTTCATAAGAGAAATTGTAGGGAGGGAAAGTCAATCAACGCGGAAAAAGAAAAAGGGTTTACATCCGAAGATGTAAACCCTTGTTCAATTTGGTGCGGCTGGCAGGAATCGAACCCACGACCCCTTGGTTCGTAGCCAAGTACTCTATCCAGCTGAGCTACAGCCGCTCTGGAAAACCGAAAGTATATCACAGATATTTGCTAGTACCAGACGGTACTTTGGCCAAAGAATTTTGGTCCGCAAAGTTTTATGACTGGTTGGGCTATGTCTGGACTTTGCAAATATCAGTCAGCAAACGGGTAATCCGTATAGCCTTTTTCAGCGCCACCATAGAAGGTCGCTCTATCGTATGGGGTCAATGGCAAGTCGTGCTCAAAGCGCTTTGGTAAATCTGGATTGGAAATAAAAATGCGACCAAAGGCAACTGCATCCGCTTCTGCGTGCTCAACAGCTGCGGTTGCGTTGTCTTTGTTAAAACCTCCAGCCAAAACGACTTTACCTTTGAATAATTTTCTAAACAGCTTGCCAGTACTGGGGGCATCTTCGGCAATTTGATCGTTTCCTCCAGCTGAAGTTGCACGCGGCTCAATCAAATGCAAATATGAAAGATTCAATGGATTGAGCTTTTCAATCAAGTAAGAGAACAACTTGATCGGATCAGAATCTTTCATGTCATTGAATTCACCATAGGGCGAAAGACGGATGCCCACTCTGCCGCTACCCCAAACTGGAATGATGTCATTCAAAATCTCAAGCACCAATTTGCATCTGTTCTCAATCGAGCCGCCATAGGCATCCGTGCGTTGGTTGCTACCATCTTGCAAAAATTGATCAAGCAAGTAACCATTCGCAGCATGCAGCTCAACTCCATCAAAACCTGCCAACTTCGCTTGTGTCGCGGCGTGGACATACGACTTTTTGAGCGCCTCTATCTCTGAAAGTGAAATCTCTCTTGGAGTTTCATAGTCTTCCAAAGCCCACGAAGCCATATAGACCTTACCAGTTGGCTTGATTGCAGATGGCGCCCCAGGCAATCCATCCTTGGGATGATGCGATGAATGTGAAATACGTCCCACATGCCATAACTGAAGAAAAATGACGCCACCTGCAGCGTGTACTGAGTCAGTGATTTTTTTCCAAGCATCACGTTGCGCATCGCTATAGATACCAGGCGTCGCTGGATAGCCTTTGCCGTGCTCGGAGATTTGGCTTGCCTCTGTGATGATCAAACCTGCAGAGGCCCGTTGCGAGTAATACTGTGCAGCCAACTCACCAGGGACACCATCATTTCCAGCGCGCATGCGGGTAAGCGGGGCCATAAAGATGCGATTTTTTACCTTGACATCACCAAAGGTTTCTGAGGTCATCAACGACATTGTTTTTCCTATTCGATTGCTCTAACGACAAGTTAGTTACTGCACGTTAACACCATCGAAATAAACCCAAATGAAAAAAGCTCTTGTCATTTCTGACAAGAGCTTTTCATAGTTGGTAGGGCGTGACAGACTTGAACTGTCGACCAAAGGATTCAGGTTTGTGTAGCTTTCACTACTCCCTGGACTATGCCTTCACCATGGCTTGCGCTTTAGGTGGACGCCGTCTAGTCTCTACACGTTCAAAGTGCTTTCGCACTTAGCTTCGCTCGGCATTGGCATATCTTGCGACTTAGCTTTCACCGAATTTGACGTCATTCACACGAGCAGTTTCCCAATCTCGGTGCACAAATTTTATGAGACGATTAACTAAAAATAAACCTAGTGTTTATGCGGCTTAGCGGGCTATTTGCAAGACTGTAGAAGCAACTGTAGAAGTAAGTAGCATTTTACGTAAAACTAGCACTGCTAAAGAACAGCTATCTTGAGTGACTATTTTAGCTATACAAGACACGTCATGGATACATGTTTACGCAATGCATAGCGTCAGTTCATCAACATTGCTCTTTTGAATCGTTTGACTGGATTTCAGCGTTAGCTTCATGCAGGTTGCGTAGACATCTTTGTTAAGCGTTGCTGCGTCTGCTGCAACCTTAACCGCAACGCCGCTTCCTTAGCTCGTTTTTGTGCAGCCTTTGCTTGCTGTTTTATTGCATCTACATGCTGCTGCCCAACATCCACAAACTCAAATGCTCTCATTTCAGTACCTCTCTAAAAAAGTATTTATGGGTGTGCTGGCGCTTGGCAAACACACCCTTTCGCTTACTTTAGAAAGCCACTCCGCAGCTGACCTGAAACAGCTTCAATCTGGCTGTCTAACTCACCCGCGAGTACTGCTACGTTTACCGCTTCCAAAGCTTCAATAAGCGCATCAGGATTAGCAACTTCAATAGCAGTCTTGCCTTTTGCAAGTTCAATAACCTTTGCGCCGTAACGGATAGCAATACAGCACTTGCCATTTTCTGCAACAAACCACCAAGGCTTAATGCGCTTAGGCACTGTTACAACAACACGCTCACCGCCTGTATTTGTAACTGTCTTGTTTTTAGTTGGCGCATAACTTTCGCCGCGGCTTTGTGCATGTGCCAGCTGGATTTGTTCGAACACCTTACTGCTTAGCTTATTGCGGCGCTGCACAACAGGTGACTGATTTGTAGGTTTTTTAGCTGCTACAAGCTTTAACGATGCAAGTGTTGCCATAGTCTTTCTCCTTTTTTTAACTGGGCAACACAACTTTATTTTCGGTGCTTGTAAATGGACAACCCCTATCTAGCCTTTGAACAGAAAAGAACCAGTCTTTTCACAAATAAATATCAGTGCAGATAAATATTTGCATGAACAAGCGAGAACTAATAAAGGCACAGCAGCAGCTTTACGGACAGTTTGCAAGTCATTGCACATACGGAATGACACTTCAAACAACTTTAAGAACACGTAATGCAAACGCAACAAAAATGACCGAACTGGTCAGCATTGCAAACGATGTAATGTGCGACTTTAGAAAAAAACTTAACTGGCTACTTACAGGCAACGGACACAAACGAAATCCCAAATACCTTCCTATTCTTATCGTTTCACTCGAAGGCACTACAAATACATACGACCACAATCGAACGCTTCACTATCACATTGCATTCGGAAACATTGATACAAAAAGGCTAGACGTAGATTTCCTAGAAAAACTCTCAAAACTTTGGATAGAAACAGGCATAGGCACAGACGATATAAAAATCCACCCCCTAACAAGTGGTCGCGAACACGGTTGGGGTACTTACATTAGCAAAGAGGCATGGAAAGGCAACATGGACTGCATAGATTTAGAAAATACACAAATACCAAAACACTTGCTGGCAAGTTGACCAAGCGTTACTTGTCTTAAGGCTTTTGTCTAGGTTACTAGCAGATGGCTAGTTATATGAGCACGACTATGAAACCGACACATTCAACAAAGACACAGCAAGAAACATAGAGCTACACATTGAGACTTAGACAGGAGACGAGCTACTTGACTTTAGTTAACTTTGAGTTGGCACGTTGTTTTTCAAAACGCTTTGCTTCAGCAGCGTCTTTCTTTGCGCGAGCATCTTCCTTCTTCTTCTTTGCTACCGCTTTTTCTTCGTTCTTGCGCACCTTCTCTTGATACGCAACAATCCCTTTTTTGATATTTCCAGAAACAGCAAAGTCTTTATCAGCAAACCAACCTGAAACCTTCTTGTCTTTTGCGGTATCGCCGACCCATTTCAGGACATAGTTTTCGATAGCAGTCGTTGATGGCACATGACAATAAAGCTCCAGTTGGTCCATAGTTCCGCTTCGAGCAAGGACAAGGCCATACTCTCCGAAGATGTCATTTTTAAAGCTAGCCGTTTGACCACTACTCAACTGAACTACAAATGGTTTGAGTTTGCCTAGAGCTTGTATGGAAGCGTATTCTTCGGATTGCTTTACGTACTTCGGAACAAGTTTCCCAGCATCAGCAGCGATTACTGTCGCATATGCCTTTCGTATCTTTTCCATTCCGCCAAGTTCGGTTATGAAGCTCTCAAAGTCAGCTTGCAAGACGTCATAGCTATCGGCAATAAGAAAGGTCCGAGAGTAAAGGTGAAAAGTTTTTTCGGATACCCCTTTAAACACCATTTTTAACAGCAGTGTGGGTCGCGGTAAGTCATCGTGCGTTTTGATTTTGAAAACATTCCATAAAGCACTTCGCATCTTTTCGAATGTTTCTTCAGCGAACTCACATTTATTAATAGACCTATAGACGCCGTAGGCTTCGCTAAGGTGCTTCATTTGCAATCTTCGACTCGCTAGCTCAACACGATTGACCTCATGTCTAAGCTTTTCCAGTGCAGCAAGTTGCTCTAATATTTCAGCTGTTTCATGCAGTTTTTGCTGTGTATAGCTGCTTTCGAAAGAAATATGCGGGTACTTGGCAACTAGCTCTTTAAGGGTAACTATTGGCTTGCCCTGTTTCTTTCTTAGCGTCAAATACGCCTTGTCAGCTTCCTTAATCGCAATGGCCTTATCCTTTTTTGCTTTTGCTTCAGCAGCCAATCGTTTCGGTGTATTTTCATACCCAGACTTTTTGCTCTTAAATAACGTCTCGCGAGATGGCGGTTTTCTGATTGCCTTTACAGCTTCAGGGTAGGCATCAAGAAATGCATCAACCTCAGCCCATATTTGTTTGTCGGTCGGCATTTTGAACTTAGCAGTAGCCATATTTCCCTTGATTTCAGTTTGTTACTTCAAGTAATAAACAGCCTACACAGACTGTGCCCAATCTTCACCCAGCGCCTGAACTTGCTGCAAGACTAGTTCGACAGCGGCATCTTGTTGGTCGGGTGGGTACTTGTACTTGCGCAGAATACGCCTAACCATCAATCGTAGGCTTGCACGAACACTTTCACGCTCAGACCAGTCAACCTTTAAGTTTTGACGCAGATTCTCTGTTAGCTCATGCGCAATCTTCTTCAAAATCTCATCGTTCAGTTCGCGAACAGCAGATTCGTTGTTTGCAAGTGCGTCATAAAACTTAACTTCATCATCAGTCAGTCCAAGTTGTTCACCGCGTCCGCTAGCTTCGCGGAACTTTTTAGCCATCTCGATAAGCTCTTCCATGACTTGCGCTGTTTCGATTGCACGGTTTTGGTAACGCTGAATGACGCTGGTTAACAAGTCGCTGAACTTCTTTTCTTGCACAACGTTACTTTTGAAGCGACTTTTGATTTCGCCGTGAAGCAAGCGTTCAAGCAGCTCAACTGCCAAGTTACGCTCAGGTAGGTTTCGTACTTGAGCTAAGAACTCATCATCAAGTAGCCCAATGTTTGGTTTCTCAAGGCCAACAGCATCAAAGATATCTACAACGCTATCGGAAACAACTGCTGAGCTAATGATTTGACGGATAGCTAGGTCACGTTGCTCGTCTGTCTTGCGCTGCGCCGTTAAATCACGCTTAGTCAGCAACACCTTGATGCCTTGCATGAACGCCACTTCTTCGCGTACTTGTTTCGCTTCATCCAATGTGCAGCAAAGGGTAAATGCCTTGCTCATAGCTACTGCCGTGTCAGCAAAGCGTTTCTTGCCATCCTTAACGCCTAGGACATGGTTGGCTGCACCTGCAAGTGCTTTGTGACCAGCAGTCATAAAGTTGCTGTAGTCGAAGCCATGCAGCATTCCACGAAGAATATCGAGCTTCTCAGCTAGTACGCTGTAGGCCTCTTGTGCATCGACTTTGATTTGTCCACGGCCTTTGCTGCCTGTGTACTCTTTCATGGCAGCTTTAAGCTCGTTACCAATGCCGATGTAGTCAACTACTAAGCCGCCCTGCTTGTCCTTAAACACGCGATTAACACGCGCAATCGCTTGCATTAGGTTATGGCCTTTCATGGGCTTGTCGACGTACAGCGTATGCACGCAGGGAGCGTCAAAGCCTGTTAGCCACATGTCCCTAACAATAACCAGCTTCAGCTCATCGTTGGGGTCTTTAAATCGTTTCTCAAGACGCTTCTTAGTCTTGCCATCGTAAATGTGCGGTCGAAGCAAGGCTTTATCACTTGCGCTGCCAGTCATCACAACTTTGATTGCGCCTTTTTCGGGGTCTTCGCTGTGCCAATCAGGACGTAGTTTGACAATCTCGTTATACAAGTGGACGCAGATTTCACGGCTCATAGCAACAACCATTGCCTTACCAGCCATTGCCTTATTACGTTCTTCAAAGTGCAGCACTAAGTCAGCAGCAACTTGGGCAACACGTGGCGCTGCACCGACTACCTTTTCAAGTGCAGCCCACTTAGACTTCAGCTTTGCCTGTGCGCCTTCTTCTTCATCTTCTGCCAGCTCATCAACTTCAGCGTCAATCGTTGGTAGGTCTTCATCTTTTAGTCTTAGCTTGGCTAATCGTGATTCGTAGTAAATCGCAACAGTAGCGCCATCCTCTTTAGCCTGCTGCATGTCGTAAACGTGTATGTAGTCGCCAAATACTGCGCGAGTGTCACGGTCTTCGCTGCTTACGGGCGTTCCAGTAAAGGCTACAAAGGTTGCATTCGGGAAGGCATCGCGTAGATGCTGCGCATATCCAGCTTGATAGCGTTCTTCGCCAGCTTTGCCTTTAAGCTTTGTTTCAAAGCCGTACTGTGTTCTGTGTGCTTCATCTGCAATCACTACGATGTTGCTGCGGTCAGATAAAACAGGGAAAGCATTCTCGCCTTCATCCAGCATAAACTTTTGGATGGTCGCAAACACGATACCGCCAGAAGGCCGTTTGCTTAACTTATCCCGCAAGTCTTGTCGTGATGCCACTTGTATAGGTTGTTCACGAAGCAAATCTTGAGACAAGCTGAACACACCAAACAACTGCCCATCTAAGTCGTTGCGGTCTGTAATAACAACGACTGTTGGGTTCTCCATTGCAGCCTCTTGCATCACGCGAGCTGCAAAGCAAGTCATAGTGATACTCTTGCCGCTTCCTTGTGTATGCCAAACAACGCCGCCTTTATGCGTTCCATTAGGACGCGATGCAGTTACGACTTGATTGATAGCTGCACGTACAGCATGGAACTGGTGATACCCAGCAATCTTTTTAACCAACTTGCCGTCGTCTTCAAACAATACAAAGAAGCGGAGATAGTCCAAAAAGTATTGAGGGTCAAATAAACCACGCACCAAAGTTTCGAGTTCGTGGAACTGTCCAAGTGGGTCAATCGTTAAACCGTCAATCGTTCGCCATGCCATAAAGCGTTCTGCATCTGCCGACAACGAGCCAAGCAGCGCCTCTGTGCCATCCGAAATAACTAAGACCTCGTTGTACTGGAACACATCGGGTATCTGTTCTTTGTAGGTTTGTATTTGGTCGAACGCTTTCCAAACATCTGCATTTAGGTCTGCTGGATTTTTTAGCTCGATGAGAGATAGCGGAAGCCCATTAACAAACAAAATAATGTCAGGTCGGCGTGTATGACGGGGACCCTTGATAGTGAACTGATTGACTGCTGCCCAGTCGTTATTTTCTGGATTCAGCCAATCAACCAACTTAACAAAGTCGCCTCTTGTCTCTCCATCTTTTTGATACTGAACAGGAACGCCATTAACAAGCAACTTATGAAAGTAACGGTTAGCAGATAGAAGTACAGGTATACCTAAGTCTTGTACTTGCTTGAATGCATCTTCACGTGCTGCACTTGGTACAGATGGGTTAAGGCGATTGATTGCTTCACGCAAACGTAAAGGTAGTAGCGTTTGAACGTAATCAACCCTCTCTGGCTCATTACCATCAAAAGCAATGTCAGGACCTTTAAGCAGCTTGTATCCAATATCGCCTAGCCAGCCTAAAGTTTCTTGTTCTAGTTGGTCTTCTGTCATGATTTTTAATCCGCAAAGGATTCAAGAGTCTCGTTATCTAATGCAATCTGAAGGTCGCCTGATATAAGTCGCGATAACAAAGTGTCCCGAATATTTGTTAAGGTTTCAATCTCACTCGTTATGTTTTTTATTGACGAAAATATTGGTGCTATGCGATTCTGAAAAAGTTCGACTACGCGCTTATCTGGAACGAGTATGGGAATCTCTCGAACCGTTTTTGAGTTGACTGCATCGGCAATAGATGAAGTGCTAGAGAGACTAGAAAAATCAAAATGTTTTAGGTGCAAATAGATGTATTCACTAGTCAAAACAGAGTTCTTTTCTAGTTTGAAATGTGCGATTGCTTCGTTGGTTGCCATCTCACCATCTGTTATAGCTAAGCGACCTATAGTCATCTTAAAACTCATTAATGTGGTGTTGTCTGGAACGACTCGAACATTGAACTTATCAATCGCTAGCTTAGTTAAGTATTCATTTGTTTTAGTGGCGAATACCTTGTAATAGCCCATATCGCGAATAGAAGCCCACCTTACGTCACTGGCATTGCTACTAAACCATTGCTGCTCTTTTCTAGGTGGCGTTTTTCCAATGCCCACGCTTGACACCTCTCCCATTGTCTTTACAGACCAACCTTCGGGTATTGCTGTGTCATTTTTACTCTGAAAAGAGTTTGGAAAGAGTTCTGCGGACGACTTATCCAGTCCTTCAACGGTTTGCCCATCTACCTTTGCACGAACAGGTTCAAAATCTAAAAACCAACATTTAAAAATGGCTAATGCAATACCTTCAAGTGTTGCCGCAGTTTCATTAAGAAGCGAAATGCGGTCATCAATATTGCCAAGAAAATCCGATACTGCTAACTGCTGCGGCATTGGTGGTACGGGAACTTTTACCATTCGTAACTCGGCTTGACGTATGCCTTGAACAGTAGTTCCAGAAGCTCGGCCGAAGATATCTGCTCGAACATTTTGTGTTTGCAGCACGTAATATAAAAAACGACCAGACATGACTGATTTTTTTGGACGTATCGCGAAAAGCCTTTGTCCAAGCACCCAGTCTGTATCTTTATTTAAATAGGCCAGCTCACCAAGCGGAGCTTCTGAGGTCATCAACACATCATCTTTTTGCAAAGGTGATTTCATCCACTTTTTATAGATTGCGCTATCAACATAACGAGCTTCGTCAGCATCGAGGTCAATCTTTCTATTTTTCAAAACTTTTGCAGAAATGACTCTATGCCCAGCATCGCAAAAATCGCCCCCAAGCTTAAGAGGCGTAACTCCGCGTCGGTCGATGATGTCTTCAACGATTTCGCTGAGGGTAAGCCATGCAGTTTTAGAACTCATATCCAAGCTCCTTAAGCTTGCTTCTTACTAGCCCATCAAGTTCTGCACCCCTTGCCATTTGCTCACCAAGCATTTCAGTTAGCCTTAGCATTTTTTCTGAGAATGCTTCATCATCATCTGCAATCTCTTCTGCACCAACATATCGACCTGGAGTAAGCACGTGACCGTGTTCAGCAATCTCAGAAAGTTTGACACTGCGGCAGAAACCAGCAATATCGTGATAGTCGTCGCCTTCACCGCGCCATGCAGCAACAGTAAGCTCAATGTCTCGAATCACTTCATCAGTTAACTCAGATTGAACTCTGCTAATCATCGCTCCCTGCTTACGAGCATCAATAAAAAGAACTTCACCTTTACGTTTGTTTTTTTGCTTAACTAAAAACCAAAGACAAGCTGGTATTTGAGTGTTGAAGAATAGTTGGCTAGGTAAGGCAACCATGACCTCAATCACGTCTGCTTCGACCATGGCAGCGCGGATTACACCTTCATTATTTTGGCTTGAGCTCATGCTACCGTTAGCTAAAACAATACCTGCGCGACCTGTCGGCTTAAGGTGATACAGCATGTGTTGCAGCCATGCATAGTTAGCGTTACCTTGAGGCGGGTCGCCAAAAGTCCAACGTGCATCTCCCATTAAGCTACCGTGCCACCAATCACTAATATTAAAAGGTGGGTTGGCTAAGATGAAATCAGCACGAAGGTCGGGATGCTGATTCTTAGTAAATGTGTCGTTTGGTTCACGACCTAGATTGAAATCGATTCCACGAATCGCTAGGTTCATTGCAGCAAGTCGCCAAGTTGTTGGGTTCGCTTCTTGCCCAAAAATAGCGACATCCCCAATCTTGCCTCCATGCGATTCAATAAACTTTTCGGATTGCACAAACATGCCGCCTGAGCCGCAACAAGGGTCGTACACCTTGCCTTCGTGCGGACTTAGAACGGCAACCAGTGTTTTGACAATAGATGCAGGCGTGTAGAACTGACCTCCACGCTTGCCCTCTGCGCTAGCAAACATCCCCAAAAAGTATTCGTAGATTTGTCCTAAAACATCACGAGCAGTGCTTGGGTTCTCGCCAAAGCCAATCGTTGAAATCATGTCAACAAGCTCTCCTAGCTTGCCATCTGGAAGTTGGGCACGGGCATAGCGTTTGTCAAGAATGCCTTTTAGTTTTGGATTTTCAGTTTCAATAACTGTTAAAGCATCGTCAATACGCTTGCCAATATCGGGGGACTTTGCAGCCGCTCTTAACGCTTCCCAACGTGCTACCTCAGGGACCCAAAACACGTTAGCTGCTGTGTAGTAGTCACGTTCCTCAAGCTCTGCTGCAATGTCTTTATCACTAGCGTCAGCTATGTAATAGTCATCTTTTGGGTCACGCAATCGTTGCGTTAACTCCTGTTGCTTTGCTGAGAAGGTATCGGAGATGTACTTAACGAAGATGAGACCAAGAACAAGATGCTTGTACTCAGCAGCATCCATGTTTGCACGTAACTTGTCAGCAGTAGCCCAAAGCGTTTTTTTTATATCGTCCAGCATTGTTATTTTCTCGTTGTTGTTAGCGGATAGCTTTTTTGGCATTGAAGCTACCAAGCTGCTTTCTTTTGGGGCTGTTGGTTTTGATGAAGTCGCGCATAAATGCTCTTAGTACTTGCGCTGCGGGTACGTCATTTTTTCGGCAAAGCTCCACAAACTCCTCGCGAAGCTCTGGTTCGACCCGTATGCGCATTCCTGCATCTTTCATAGCTGTCTTTCTAGGTTACACAATGTGTATCCACAGTCTAACCGACTGGTTCACATTTGAGAAGGATTTGAGTTTTGTTACTTGCAGTAACAAAGGGGTGGGTGGGGTCAAAAATCACCACCTCAAAAGCCTAAGTACTCCAGCACTATTTTTTACGCAGCTATTTTTTTGCGGGCTGTAACCCTTTTTTAAGCCCTACAAGCTGCGCTAGTGCAAGCTCTGCTACCCAAGCCAGCCCTCAACCCTCAAAACGCTTGCAGGGCGTGTACGCAAATCCCGCATTGTTCGTGGCTAATCTGCCACGAAAACAGCTAAATAAGTACTGAGCATGTTTTATACAAAACATTATCAGTGCAGCTAAGTCGTTGATTTACAAGAGGCTAGCAACAGGCAAAAAAGGGGTAGGAATATTGAACATAAGAAAACATACTGCAAGCAACGTTTTAATAGGAAAGCAGGACGAAATGACGAAGCAAGCAAAAACACTAAACGAGCGCGAACTGCAAAGATTGCTTGAATGCGCAGCAGCTACAAAAAGCGCAAAGCGCAACCGTGCAATCCTGCTGCTCACGCACTTAGCTGGTATGCGCATTGGCGAAGTTGCTGCTGTTCGCGTTTGCGATGTGCTTGCTACAGACGGAACAGTGCGTGATGAAATCAACTTAAGCGCAATGCAAACGAAGGGCAACAAGAGCAGGACAGTGCTTTTAAATGAGCGTATGCGCAGCGAGCTTGAAAGCTACGTCCGCACGTTGCGCATTAAAGATGTAAAGCAAGCTTTGTTTGCTACGCAGCGCAGCGCAGCGTTTACTGCAAACTCGCTAACCCAAATCGTTAACGGTATTTACAAGCAAGCGGGCTTTGACAGCGGCAGCAGTCATAGCGGTCGCAGAACTTTTTTAACTAACCTTGCTGAGAAAGGCGTTAGCGTAAGAGTGATGATGGCACTTGCTGGTCATAGCGCAATGTCTACTACTCAACGCTACATTGATTTGCGTCCAGGAGTGCTGCGTAACGCTATTGAACTTGTTTGATAGCTACTGAGACTTGGTCTTAGCTTTGCTTTTAGCCTTGCTAGCCTTAGCTGCAACTTTCGCAGATTGGTACAAGTCAGGAACTTCTACAGGCTTAAACAATGCTTGACGAGCATTAGGCGCTTTAAGCTTGTGTTTGATTTGCTTGAGCGTGCCTCGGTCATAGCGCTTCATCAACATTTCAGGCGAGTTTCCAAGTGCCTTAGCTAAGTCACGCATATCCACATCGTCATAGTCCATTACCGCTGTACTAAACAAGCTGCGGAAGCTGTAAAGCACTCTTTTTCTTCCAGTGTTCCTATCTTTCAACATGTTGTACTCTTCAAGAAAGTGCTGGAACATATGCAGCGCACTTGCCAAGCCTTCGCCGTCACTCGTCATGAATATCTTGTCTTCATTCTTAGTTTCGATGAGGTGCTGTAACTTGTTTGATTTCCTAATATTTTTATAGCGTCTATTCGCAATCTCTTTCAGCACTCTGTATGTCATGTCATAACCAACAGCATGCCTAGTACCTTCTTTGCCATCTACGAATAACGAAACTATTGGTGTCCAGACTGTGTTTGGAAGCGGATTTCCTTCTTCGTCATACGGCCCATTGCTCAACTCAACATACTCTCGTTCGTAGTCGATCATTTCTTCTTTTTCAACTTCATCTTCAACAAACTGCACACCTGCTGTTTCGTGCTGCACTTCGAACTCTATGTTCTTCCACTGCAAATCTAACAACTCTTTTCCGGGTCGCGCTCCTGTATCAACTAACACCCTTACGTAGTCATGTACTACTTGACGCTTTTCTTTGTGGTGTTGACGTCCATTAGCAACCCACTCTGGCATGTTTGCAAGAATGATGTTTGTTTCATATACCGTAAAGGTTGCGTGCCTCTCGCTCTTTTGCCCTTTCGTTTCCAGATAGGGCATTTTTAAACCTGACATCAAGTTGCGTGAGATTGCTTCCTTAAAAATCATATTGAGCACAACGTTGTGCTTTCTTACTGTGCTGTACTTGGGTGTCTTGCCCATCTCTTTCACGCGCCACTTCTCATAATCTTCGATGGTTTCGCTTGTAATATTTGAGATGACCATGCTTCCAAAAAACGGAACAAGGTACTTGTCGATGATGCGCTTGTACTGTGTGTAGGAATCGACTTTGTGACCAGAAGCTATTCGCGCTTCCATTGCTTTCAAAACTAACTGTGCAACATCACGCAGTCGTTTTGTAACTACTGGCAAGTTTTCCTCTTTTCGCAAAAGAGCTTTAGCCAGTATTTTTTGTGCAGCAGCATTTGCCTTGTTTAAATCACGCTCTTTTGTAGTTTGCGTAAACCACGTGTCTTCCACCTTGTATCTGCAATACCAAACTTCAGTGTTTGGGCGCTTGAAGACAACAAGCTCGCGCTCTATAAGTTGATGTGTGTCGTCACGTTTTACGGGCATGTGCTTACTTTAAAGTCTTAGCAGTTTACGTGCAACGGATTTTGTAGAAGCAGAAATAAAAAAGGGCTGCACACGCTAATGTGCAACCCTTATCTAATATGGTGGGCCTCCCGTGAGTCGAACACGGCACCAACGGATTATGCTTACCACTACAGTTTTCACTGCCTGTTTCCAGTTTGTAGTCTGGACTGTCTCTTGTCTTTACGACCTACCCGTACAGTCTCTACACGTTCCAAACATTTCTGTTTGGCTTCGCTCGGGATTACCACGCTGTTACACAGAGGCTTCCCCGACTTTGAGTAGTTCTACATATAAGCAGAGCTAACTTACCTATATGCAACCCAATCGTTGCCAACCATTGCCTAAGCTTTAGGTTGGCTTCTTTTAAGTCCGCTGCTCTAACCAAGCATGAGCTAGAGGCCCGAAAAATCTATATTCTCCACGTTTTTCTACATTGCAAACTTGCAAAACTGTAGAAGCACTGTAGAAGCAATATTTTAAGGTTAAAAATCTCCTAAGTTGTTGATTTATAAGCGGTTTTTTGAGTACTTACCGCTTAGTTAAATAGGTTATGAGAAGTTTCAATAAAAAAATATCGTTATAAAACAACACGTTACAGCGACTTTTATCAGGTGTGTAGCAAAGTGTGTAGTTAACTGTATCGTTTTTAGTTAAAAATAACTTCAAATTTTTTTATTTCAACGAACTATTACGCTACAAAAAACTTTTCAGAAATTACTTTGGACGTACTAAAAAACAGCCGTTGCGAGCCAAGTGTAACGCTGTTACCACTTGTCATCGTCGTGCGTGTTGAACCCAAACTTGTCTTCCCTACGGTCATTGAACACAGCACCTAAACCTGTTGCTGTGCTTCCCATACGTGTACTGCCATCAGTGCTGAAACTGCCCATCTGCGTAAACACTGAACCGTCACTGCCTACAGTTGTTGACCCCATCTTTGTGTACGTTGTACCGTCTGACGAGACGCTTGTAGTGTCTGACACTTTCTGAATCGTCTCACCTGTGTCTGACACAGCGAACCTTCCAAATATGTTCCAAAACGACATAAAAAACCTTTCACCAGACTTTGTAAAGCAAATCTCTAACCTCAACAACGTCCTCGTATTCCTTTTTGTAGAACGCTAACCTACTTACCAACTCTCGTTTGCTCAGTTTAGTTCTCTTACTGACTTCATCAACAACTTTTGGATTGGCTTCAAAGGTGGTCAGAATTTTGTAAAAAGAATCAACGACAGAATTGATTGATTTTTCACCAGATGCCATCATCACAAACGCTATCCGTTTTTGTCTCTCAGTCTCTGAAAGTCCCTTGCTAAGCTCAGGCTGGAAAACTTTGTGACCACCCGCAGATCTTGCTAATTGATTTGATTTGTTCTTACTCATACAAGTCAGTCCTGCTTTGTCTTTCTAACAATCCAACGAACCTCTTGCTCTTTGTGGTGAAGGATGTGACCAGATGGGCAAAGCCATTCCTCTGTCCAGTTAGATGTATGTCCAACTTTTTGATGACTGTGATCGTTGTCTACCAACGTATCGTAAAACTTTGAACATTGATGGCAATAGACAGACAGCCACCCCTTCAAATAAAAGTCATAGGTGTATGGCACCAGCACTTGCCGCATAGGCAAATCAATTAGGGTGATGTAACTATCAGAATCGTAAGTTGCCCCTTCCAGCCAGATAGGCAAGAAGACACGTGCCTGTTGTTCCAAATTAGCAGTAGACCAAACACTCTTACTGTGTTCTAAAGACCACTCTCTGACTGAAACAGCATTTAGCAAAAAACTTCCAAAAAATGTCTTGTCACCATAAGCTGGACCAGACAACAAAATTAGATTTGAACAATCAATTGTTGGCTTCTCATATTGAGGCGTCTCAACAGGCTTTGCCTTAGCAAACCATTTAGTCAGAAAGTTCATTAGTCGTCAATCAACTGCCAACCAACTATCCAACAAGGCACCTACATACTCTTTAGGCAAATTATGTCCAGCGTTAGGAACAACCGTCACATCAATGCCAAGCTTAGATCCAAATGCCGTAACGTTCGCTGGATTACTTTGCCAATCCTCTGAGCCAACGTGAACTTCACAAGTTTTTGGAATTGGATAAATTCCATCTTCAGCAAGACGTAAAAGCTTTTCAGCACGAGGCGGTATGAAGTTCATATGCGTGTCCTCATTAGAAAACTCACCAACGATGGGAGACAACAAGATTACTCTGCCAATGTAAGGCTTCATTTGAGCTTGTGCGTGTAAGAACAAGTAAGCACCAAACGAGTTAGCAATTACACGAGCGTTTTCTTGCCAGAAGTTAGTTTGTAAATCACTAACGATTAGATCAACCTGCTGTTGAAAATCTAATCGCCTGAACTCACCAACTAACTCTCTGCCTATGACTTCTATGCCCCTACTTAACAAGCCTTGTCCCAATCCAGCGTCTAAACGCCCACCCATACCAGTCAAGTAATAAACAGAGTTATCCATTTTGAGTTTTAGTCATAGAGCATTGAAGTAAAAAAACGCATTGAGTTCAATTTACATTTTGGACAGTAGTGATCTCCACGCAAGAAAACGAAAGTCTTTTTTAAGGGATAGCAAAATGTTTCTTCGTGTACAACATCAGACCTGTGATAACCAGCCGTCTTCAATACATCCGTAGGAAGTCTGTTAAGTAAAGACTTGTACGACAAGGTTTTTGTTGATGCGGCATACGAATGAATCTGATCGCTACCGCACTCAGTACACTTGAAATCGTCGCCCAACATATCAATGCTGGTTAATGAGTTACAAGCTTCACAATGATGGGGATACTTAAAAACTTTTCCGTGTTGAGCACGTCCACTGGCAATGAAGACATTAGCCTCATAGCCACAATTACACTGACCTGTTAGTTGCGTGCCCATTTGAATTCTCTCTTAGTCTTACCAACTAACTGTGATCGTGTATTTTTTATCAGTAGCTTCTGTGTCATTGATTTCATATCCTTCACGTTCAATGACTTCAACTAATTCATCTGGTACGCAACAGTAGTAGTCAACAGAGTCTGAAAAGTACCACCCATCCTTAGCTAACTTGAATTTCAAAGTTAGTTGCTCTTTCCCCTCTTCTGCGGCATCCTTCAACGCCTCAAACAAAGCTGTGATCAACTTTTGACCATAGTGTGAAGATAACCACGTAAGACCAGCTCCACTAAAAAGAGAAGCGTTAAGAAACTTAGACTGAGGCTCTGTATCCCAAACAACCTTCAATTTATTTTGACGCTTTGAAGGCGTCAACTTGTCCCAATCTCTATCTTCGTCAGTAAAGAAATACTCACCATAAACAAGCTCAGTACTATTAACCTTAATGTCAGACACGCTGTAGGGATCGTACTTAACCTCTGCCATTGTTTTTTTGTAACTTTTTATCGTTCGTGTAATTTCACGTAACTCAGGCACGTAACGAGCCATATCAGTTGGCGAAGTCAAACTTGACCAAAGATTTTCATCTCCATCAAAAATTGACGAGTCAGATTCAATTGCTTCATCTAAAGCCTCTTTAAGAGAGGACTTCATAAACTTGAGTGTTCCGTAGTGCGAAAGAAGATGCTCTTTATGGTTGTCGATGAACTTGTCAAGCAATGAGTAGATTCGACTGTGTGAGTTCTTCAATGAGTCATAAGCAACTTGAGCGTACTTCTCTCTCTCTACCTCTGTCATTTGCTTTGGTACAAGACCAGTTTCAACAACGGATATAAAAGACTCAAGTAAATCTTTGTACAAATAGACAGGAGGAGCAAGTTGAAGTTCGTGCTTCCCATCCATAGCGGCGGTAAGAATTAAATTCTTCTGAGCTTGCCACCCAGTTTTAAGTAAAGCTTGTTCTTTAGCTTGTTTCTTTCTTTCGTCAGCTAAACGTTTTCTCTCTGCTTCTACTCTTTGTTTTTCTTCTTCAATACGTTGGAGAGCTAACTCAGACTTTTTACGAGCTTCACTTGCGGAGAACCTACTGACCATAGCAACACTCCATCACTTATGTTGACAGATTGGAAACTACTTCGCCTGTGTAGTTTGCTATCAGCTCTGATCCATCTGCTTGATACTTCAACTCAATGCCGCGTGTTTTCAGTCTTGTTCCAAACCATAAACAATAGACGATAGCAACAGACCAGCCGTCTTTTGAATCCTTGTGTTTAGCAGTCTCAACTTCATCAACAAGGAAGACTCCATCAAAGACTGCGTTTCTGTATGTTCCTTTGAGAATTTTCAGAACAGTAGCATTTGACACAGTTTGCCAACTTGTTGGTTTGGCAAGTGGCTCTGTATCTGGTGCCAAAGAGCTGGACATTAGCGGAGCACTTGTAAAAAACAACATAAATCTAACTCCCTAAGTTCAAATCAGCTTTTGCTGATCAGCCGTTGTTACTTGTCTTACCCTTGCGTAGTTGAGCAGTTCACTTACTAAGCCATTGCCTTTTAGATACTGCTCAACGATTCCCTCTCCTACAAGTGCGTAATGCCAAGTCTCGCTATTGCGTTGCTCTGGTAACAACTTGTTGATCCGCTCACAGTACAAAGTCGCCGCTTTTAACTTACGCTGAACATTAGCCTTTGTTACATCGCTTTGAGCTTTAGTCTCAACCAAATAAACATTAGTCCCGCAACGCACAATGAAGTCTGGTGAATAGCGTCCCAACATTCCATCCTCTTTAACGTAACGAAGCCAGAGGAAATCGTGTTTGTACTCGTGTAATTTACAAAAAGCCTGAACACTACTGTCCTTGTTACACCACTCCATAAACTTAAGCTCCAACCCGCCACTACGTTTTGGAAAAGGCAAACGTTCATAGATGCTTTTAACAGTAGCAATTGAAGAAGTCTCACTAACGGTTAAGGTTTTAACACTACTCAACAGCCTGTGCTCAACCTGTGCGTCTTCTTCAAACGTTTTGTCAAAGCTTTCTGAAAAAGCCAATGCTGTGACACGAACAATGTGATCAAGCACATCACGCAACAGGAGCACTCGCCAGTTTTCATCATCAAATGGATCAAATTCTGAACTAAACAAATACTGACGAATGTAAATGTCGATCGCCTGTGCGAGCTTTACTGTGTCAAAACCTATGAATGGTTTGTTGACATTTTTGCGACCACCCTTTTCTACGGGATTAGATAGGGCGTAACTAATGCGATGAGTCACACGTGATAGGTAGTCGTTGTAGCCCTCAACGTTCAATATAGAGCCACTGACTTTGTAGTTACCAAACATTGTCTCGCTTTGTAACTCAGTGCTAATCCAGTTATCACCTTTTCCAATGATTGACTTGAGTTCAGCGATTCCCATCTGCTTGAAAGGGGGCAGATTCTTTGGATGAATAACTTGCTCTTCAATAAGTTCCTCAGCGTCACGCAGAATGACAGGTATTTGAAAATCATATTCTTCGTACCCGTCAACAAGCCCAACATTGATCAAATCACCACTTGCTGTAGTTGAAGAGTCATCACTGACTTCACCAACTAAATTCCCAAGCATCTGCTTGTACCAATCTCTGTAACGAGGATGTTCAACGATTGACAGCACATCAATCAGATTTTTAGGCTCTTTGCCTTTGTCAAATAGTTCCCTGTTCTCACGTCTCATCTCTGTGTAAACATCTTCACCACGCCACATCAAACGTAAGCCACGTCCAACAATCTGCTCTAACAAAATGTTTGCCGCAGAGCTACGCAATGGAACAATTACACAGATGTTGTTAACGTCAAATCCTTCACGCAACATCAACACACTAACAATTACACGAGGCTTAGGATGTTTGTCTACATTGAAGAGTTGCTCTTTGACTTCTTTCCATTCACCCTCACTTAATTCCGCTTTCTTGCCGCTATCAATGCCTAAGACATCTTCTGTTTCTAAACCTTCAGCAACCAAAAAATCAACGACCTTCTCTGTTACTTTTGTGTCTTCACAAACAACCAGCATTTTGGGACGGCGACTTTCATCAATGGCTTTGAATGCCTCTTCAAGTCTCCTCAGCTTAGTTAAGCCAGCACGAAGCATCTTTCGCTGACCTTCACTCAACTGAACCTTACCCTCTTCATCCCGTTCAGCCTTAAAGTCCAAATCTTCTAAGTCATTGACTTCTTTACGCACATCTAAAGCAATACTTTTAACAAGGCACAATTTGATTGCCTCAGTTAAATCAAAGTCTGAAATGATGTGAGGGAAAAATGCTTTCTTAGCTTTTTCACCAGTTCCTATTTGGTTGTATGGTGTAGCAGAAAAGTCAACTTGGATGAAACGTTCACCTTTGGATGCGGCAATAGCGATCAAACTTTTTTGCCATTCAACCTCTGTTAACTCGCCGCCTTTTCGAACTTCGTGTATGTGATGTGCTTCATCGTTGAAGTTCATCAAGTCTGGTAAAGACTTCAAGTACTCAAGTATTCCACCCTTGTTAGCACGACTATCTAACACTTCCAAAGTGTTTCCCGCACTTGTATTTGGAACGATGGGTAACTGATCTTTAACTACATCAACTGGATCAATGTCAACACCAAAAGTGTCGACTTCATAATCAACTAACTCATCTTCTGTAACAAGTGCGTTCCAGTTTGTGATCGCAATCAAACCATTACTTGTGATCTTCTTGCCAATCTCCCGCTTTTCACAGGTATTATTTTTAACAAAACTAAAAACAGCGTCTCTGTAGTTTTCAGGTATGAATAATTCGCTGTAGTTTTTTATGTCTGAATCATCAAAATTACGAACGCCATCTTTGACTTTGCCCTTCAAAGCATCAAGCAAACGGTCATAGACAATCAGACCTGGTGCCACTAATAGAAAGTTTCTTGTGAAGCGTGGATCTGTTGGATTATCAATTTTATTGACAATTTGCCAGATCATTAGTGCTTGAAGCACCCAAGTCTTCCCCGTACCAGTCGCCATCTTCAAGCAGTACTTAGGATGGTTGTATTTGCTTTGACTTATATGAGTTAGCAAACTATCTTTGAGCAAAGCATCAGGTGCCAACAGCGTGTATAAATCTTTTACTGATGACTTTTCAAGCACTTCGTGTGCGTAAATTGTGTTGAGTATTGCTTGCTTTTGTCCAACGTGAAAGTTGAATCCTCTACGAAGGTCAACGAAGTCTTGTAAGAACCAATACTTGAGCAAGTTTGAAGTAGTCTCAGTCACTAACTCGTAAATGTCTGCGACACCATCTTCAAGTCCAATACAAACTTCATTGACTTTGGTGGTCAATGCTTCTGATAGAGGCAGATGATCTTTTTTCATTTCAAACCTCAAACTCTACTTCTGACTCAAAACCAAATACATCAACAGCACGAATACAGATTCTTCGCTTGCCCTCAATTGGATCTGCTTGAATTACAGCTTTACGGACAACGTGTAAATCATCATCGTCTTTATCAGTATTACCTCTGTAGTCTTGCCATACAGATCTAAATAATTCTCCGTCATAGTTGGTATCTACAGCCCAATACTCAACTAACGATAGAGGATCACTGTTTATGATTTTTTGTAGATTTTTTCGATTTGCCTCATCTAAGTTAATTGCCTCAGGTGAAAGAAGCACATAGTTAGTCAACTCAATTTCAACAATATGCGTTTCGCCATACGTGATTTTTGGTTGAGAAGCAGTGAGATATTGAAGACTTGAGAAACGAATGCTGTCTTTGAGCTTGTCAAAGCCGCCCTTCTTTCTCATCCTGTCCATCAAGTCAGGCGGTATAACTAATACCTCTAATCTTTCATCACTCAGCTGAGTAACAGAATGTCCAATGTCAGGTGCGAAGTTCCATCCTAAAACTACTACCTTGTCCCAACCACCCATCAATTGATCTCGTAATGCTTGTGCCTTTTTTAACGTTGGCAAACCAGTAATCTTATTGGGAGAGTCGCAAATTACTAATGTCTTCCCAATATAGCCTCTGTCTTTATTTGGATTGTTATCTTGTGATAGTGGTAATGCTCCATAAAGCTCTACAACAATGCGAGCAAGCTCACCCATCGCAAAACGCTTGCCCAACGTACTACGGATTGTCTCAACTTGATAATCACCAATTGCTTGGTAGAGGAAGGGCTTTGCGTCCATATCAATGAAGCGTTTCCTCATAACCATACAAGATGGTTTTCCTAAGTCGCTGACGATCCACCGTCTGTTCATCTTTTCACAGACTGCGGCAGTTGTACCAGACCCCCCAAAGAAGTCAGCTACTAAATCGCCCTCATTGGTCAACAATGAAATGAAGCGAGAAAGCAATGCCTCAGGCTTTTGTGTAGCGTAATCCAAATATTCTTTTGCTTGACCCTGTACTGGAGCTATATCAACCCATATATCCTGTAATGGAATTCCTTTACTTTCATCCAAATACATCTTCCTACGTGGAACACTCTCATTAGGTTTGCTCTGGTATATTTTTCCATCATCCAATAATTTATACATATTGGACTCACTGAATTGCCAGTAACGCTTCACACCCAAAAATTCATAATATGGATTTCCCTTTGCCGCACCACCTGGTCCAGTAAGTGATACAGACTGGAATCTTCTACCAGTTCCTTCTTCGATATATCGAAAATGTTTTTCTATGTAATCAGCGGCATAAGGTGTGTATGTTTGATTAAAAGTTGGAGCCTCTCCCTTTTTATAAAGGAAGATAGCATCGTGTACACGACCTAAGTGAGATGCTCCTTGCCCTGTATCTCCGTGTGCGAATGTCCGTTTCCAAATAATTTCGTTAATGAAATTATCTTTTCCAAATATCTCATCCGCAATTACTTTGACATAATGTCCTACGTGCCAATCCAAATGAATTAAGACTGAACCTTTATCACTTAAGAGCTCTTTTATTAAGAACAAGCGAGGAGTTATCATTTCTAAGTATGACTCCGTACCGTCCTTCCAAGTATCTGAGTAAGCGTATTGCTCAATTACAGTTGGCTTCTGCTCAATATCTCCGCTTGGCAATTTCACTCTTGTTCTGTAATCTGCTTTTGAGTCAAACGGTGGATCAATATATACAAGATCAACCTTGCCTCTGATGCCATCAGTACCTGAATCACCACTTAAAAGTGCCGCCATTGCGAGCAAATTATCGCCATATATAAGTCGATTAAATGGATCTTCAGTTTGTAACTTGTTTTGCCTAAACATATCTCCAATTAGAGTATCCTTTGCTGGATAAACCAATTCTCTTGTTTGTAGGGCAATTTTCTGCTTACCTTGTAAGCCTTCCAATATTTGTTCAGCAGTTTTTCGACCTTGCTCTACAATTTTTGGTAATTTATCTAACAAACTCATTCTTGTTCATCCTCAATTCTTAATCTTCTGGCAGTGAGAGTTTCACCTTCAAACTCCCAATAATCGCTTCCACTGACAGCCGCCCATTCATATCCCAATCTCTTTACAGCAATAAGGGCTGAAGCACTTGGAGACATTACTTTTCCATCAAAGTCAACTTTCCCGTCAGCAACGACTTGGCAAGTTATCTTGTTATCTTTGAGGAATGTCAGTATTGATCCACTCTTTATTCCCAATTCAGTGAATCGCAAACGAGTTCTTCGCTCTTCAGTCGCAACAGCCTTTTTCAATGCTTGTACGTCCTCAGCGTCTACTACAACGTCATAGCGAGGTGTTACTTCTCGCAATTCAGCCAACTGTATTGCCTCACGTACTTGATTTGGGTCTATGCGAAAAAACTCTCTGTTGTTGCGAATTCGCTTGTCAGCAAAGATACGATGAAGTTTGCCTTCAACCAACGCAGAGTTAGCAACCTCACCTGCGTAGAAACACTGAAACGGCAGGGGCATACTTGTGTTGTCAAGTTCTCGTATTCGTTGCTCAACACTGGTCGTTGTACGCCCAATCTTTACCAAACCTTCCATTGCCTCATTTGTGAGCACGTAAACGGTTTCAGCCATCAGTTCACTTTCTACAGGACGGTTTTTGGGTCAAAATTGCCTCAAAGCAGTATAAAGTCTGAGCACTGGCTTTTCTACCTTTTTAAGTAAAAACGACCTTTTGGAGTATCAATGAACACCATAGTCATCAGTAGTCAAAAAGAGTTGGCGGAGTGGCGTACTCGTATTGAGTCTGCGTGGCAAAAGAGTGTTCAAAGTGTGATTGAGGTTGGGAACTTGGTCAAACAAGCGAAAGAACAACTTGGTGTCAGTTACACACTACTTGAAACGGAACTACCCTTCAGCTCAACTGTTGCGGCTTTTCTCATCAAAATTGCTGAAAATCCTGTTCTCAGCAACCCAACTTACCACGCTCGTTTGCCCAACGGCTACAACACGTTGTACTACCTTGCCAGTGTAGACGAGAAGCAACTTGTTGAGCAAATTGAGAACGGCGAGATCACACCTAACTTCACCCTCGCAAGTGCTAAGTCCTTACGTGAGGCACTACCCAAAAAACCTTCGTCGTCAACAGCCGTCCCAAAAAAACCAAAGACACTTACATACGAAGTTGGTTCAATCAGCATTGCCGCACCAGACAACGTTGACCAATTCCAAAAAGACTTGACAAAACTTCTGACCAAGTACAACGGAACCATCACACATACAAACAAAGATTCATCACTTTCTGACTGGCACAACCAGAAGTTGCTTAGTCAGGCATTAGAAAAGATTGCTGAGTACGAATCTGAACTGAACACAAGCATCTGTTTGGAAAATATGCGTATATTGGAAGATGCTTGTTTCTACATTTCTAAAGAGAAAAATAGAAAATATAAAGTTGAAGTCGTAAAAGATGGTGAACTTGTTGAGCGTGTTGCGATCCCAACTGATTACAAAGATTACAAAGTACTTTCTAAATTATTAGGCGTTGAAAATATCACACGCGGTGAGATTGAGAAATACTGTGTGACCAATAAAATTCCAAATCAATTTACTGATTTGAAATCAATGGACAAAGAGATTTATCTTTGGGAACAGGCACGTTTAATACTTGAGAAAAAAGACATTAAAGGTGCTATGAAGCGTCTTAAAGATATGTCCAGCCGCAGTAGATTCCCTGCTATCAGAGAACTTGGCAAAGTAATCATTGAAGAATTGAACCGCTTTAGCAACAAGGCATAACGATGTCGTACTTCTATACAAAGAATGATGACCTGATCAAGTCCCCTCTGAACAAGTCATTTGGTGAACTGTTCACTTGTACTGAAGAAGAGTTTGCGATTTGGGTTGATGAACTTTGTTTTGCTGTCACGCTTCAATGGGATGAATTTGGTCAGCCTCCAAAGGCAGGTGTAAGACTTGAAGAGATGGGCAGTGAGTTTGAACGTATCTGTAAAGTTGATACAGACAAGATGTGGTTCAAAGACGAACAAACACGCAAACTTGATTGCGTCATAGACGGTGCTCGTGTTTCTATAGCCAATAGTTTTTTCCCAAACATTCTCAAAGCACAAGACACAGTGGGAGAAGGTAAAGCGGTCAGTGTGTATGACCTCTTTGCCAAACAATCAGCACGTGACAAGACATTGGCTGTGTTGACGAAATGTATACGTGAAGATGGCTTCTATGACTTTGCTCCAATCTATAGACCACCCACATCTTTCAAAGGCGATTTAAGACGTGAGGCTCGTCGCATTGTTGAGGAAATTCTCACAGAAGAAGCAACTGGAAATGGACAACGTTGTCTTTGGATTGATGCGTCTGCCAAAGTTGAAAAACGTACACCTCGCATCAACGTCAAAGAACTAAAGGTACTCAAAGCAAAAGGCTTGTTAAAGAAGCACCATCTAAACGGTGTGAACTTGAGCAAGGTCAGTGACGACAGCCTCTTTCGTATTCGTGTGTACGGCATCAATGATTCAGCGAAGCGTGTACTACCACTCATCTATAGGCACTTAGAACTTGGTGCTGGCATTGCCCCTAACAACTTTCCCTCATCCATCGCCCGTCTTCTTTACAAATATGCGACAGACAGATGTGTTGATCAAAAAGAGATCGTCATCTATGACCCAAGTATGGGCTTTGGCGGACGATTGTTAGGTGCGTTAAGTTTGCGTGATAGAGCCATTCATTACATTGGCACTGATCCAAATACAGAGAACTGGATTAAAGAACTTGGTATCTCTCGTTACGAATATATGGCACGTATATTCAAAAGTCACGTGCGTTACGGCAAAGAGTTCAAAGGCACTTACATCTGTAGTGGTAGTGAAGATGTTGCCAACAATGATGAGTTCAAAAAGTACAAAGGCAAAGTTGATTTCGTTTTCACTTCACCGCCCTACTTCTCCGCTGAGATTTACAGCAACGAACCAACTCAAAGTTCAATAAAGTTCAAAGAGTATGACAGTTGGCGTGACAACTTTCTTAGACCAACATTAAAAACTGCGGCTGAATGGCTGAAGAATGATCGCATTCTCGCTTTCAACATTGCGGACATAAATGTTGGCTCAAAGCAATATCCACTTGAACAAGACACAGTTGAGATACTAAAAGAATTTGGTTTGCGGTATGAGGGAAAACTGAAGATGGTCTTAGCAATTAGCCCATCAATGAAAGTTGGAAAAGAAACACGACAGCCAAGTATGAAAAATTTTTGTATCGTTAATGGGAAATGGCGAAAGTACGAACCAATATTTGTTTTCTACAAACCATAAAAAAAGCCTCAATGAGGCTTTTTTATTTTCCATATCTCCAGTCACACAATAACCCGTTTTTGAGGGGTATTCACTGTACGTACTTCAATGTTGCTAACACTCAAAATATGCTTACTCCTCAATAACTCTTTTTGCGGCATATTCTGAATCATTTCAATTGCTTTTTCTTCATTATCAGCATCAACACTGATAGCGACATTAAGCATCACATTCATATAAACTCTACAGTTTAATTTTTCATTCATTGTAATTCTCCTTTAAGCGGCAATTTTGAAGGTTGAATCTTGTGACATAACGATATTCATATACTCACCAATAGAAATCGCACTTCGTCCATTAGCAAATGCCTCATCATTTTCTGAACCTTTAGTATCTTTTTCAAATAACTTATTAGTTGATAAAGATTCAATATTACGATATACAAGTCCCCCATTTTGACCAACATCAACTGCCACAAACTTACCATTCTTTAACAACAAAGAAGACGCAACACAACTATCAACGTTGTCATAATTTTGTTGTCCGTATGCGTTAATCTCACAATCAATTACATATTCAAACTCTGAACCAATAAGTGGCGTTGTATCAAAATGATTTCCATCTTTATCCACGTTCCAAAAGTGCTGAATAATTTCAGTTGAATTTGTGAATTTATTGAATTTTCCAATAATCCATCCACTTGTGTGTTTGATCCCTTTAGTACGATCAATCGCGTCACAAGCATTGTTAAAGCAGTCATTGGGCTTTCCCCCATCAATTTGCTTGACTGAAACTTGCTCAACAACATACTTTGAATATTGTTGACGAGCCTTAATAAAATCACGTGTTGCTTTGTACATTAAATTCTCCTAAAAATTGAATAATTGACAAACTCACTTGTCAGACTTGATCCTATAGAGCATCAATTTTCTCGTCGAGCGAGACCAACATCTTTCTGATCCCATTGCCGTTTTTACGTAAAAACGATATTAAGAAGAGATAGAGATTTGACTCTCTATCTGATGACTTTTAGGGTTGAACAGCTTCGTAACCGCCAACACTTTCAAGCCATTCCTCTGTGCTTTTTCTTAAATCTGCGTGAATTGCTTCTACTGCTGTAATACTGACTTTGTCCAAATACATTTCACAACGAATCACATCAGCAACTTCACCAAAACGTGACCCTTCATCACCAATGTAGATAGCCTCAATCTTGTCTTTATGTAACGGAAGGAAATTCGCATACAGGTAGTCACTGAACGACTCAGAATAATAGAAATCAATTCGTTGTGTTGGAATGCTAATGATGGTTGAAAGTAATGACGGATTAAGTGCTTGAATAAACATATTTTTTCTTTCATAGAGTTAAAAATTGACGTACAACTTGTATGTCATATGTGACTCTATAGAGCAACAATTTTTTCGTCGAGCGAGGACATCAACTTTCTGCTCCTTATGCCGTTTTTACGTAAAAACGGTCATTGGATCAATGATTCAATGTCTCGCTCGACATATCAACTTTGATCCTATAGAGTCACTTCACTTTCACTGAAATATGTATTCACAAAGGAATTTTTATGTTTGGATTGATAGATGATGAACACGATTGTTTTGACTTCGTTAATGACGAAGATTTGCCTACTTATGTTCTTAGCGGTGACATTGAGGGCATTAACTACAACCGCATTGAATCAATGGTTAATTATTTAGAAGAAGCAATCGCAGAAAATAAATTGGTAGGAACTATTTGTATTACTAGCAACTTCAAATCTGCTACTTCATATGACTACATAACAACTAATAAAAGCGAGCTTGATTTAGCAAACGATATTCAAAAAGTTATCGAAAAATCAATAAGGCAATTTTCAACCCTACATTAAACCAGTTCAACCGCATTACGAAGCATATTGTCATTAGCGTCAATATAAACGGCTGTTGTGCTCACATTTCTATGTCCCATCAAACGCATCAACACACGTAAACCAACGCCCTGTGATGCAATTGATGTGGCATAAGTTCTGCGTCCACTGTGACTACTTGCTCCATCTAAACCAGCGGCTTTATACAAACTCAAAAAGTGTTGTGTCAATGTGTTTGCTGTGAATCCCATACGAGGATTCTTTTGAGTTGGAAACAATGACCGTTCTTTGTCATCTGTACGAATCAACTGAATGTAGTTAGCCAATTCCTCTTTGAGTTTTGAACTAACAAACACAGTACGAGGATGCTTTCCTTTCGTTTGCTCTGCTGTCAAACGAATTTCATTTTTAATATTTCCATTTTGATCTAATACGTGTCCAACAGTCAGCGATGCGATCTCTCCAACACGCATTCCACTCAAATGACTTGTAAGAATCAATGCCCTATCTCGTTTGGCATATTTTTTTGTACTCACATAGTCAAGTACCTGTTTAATTTCTTGTTCGTTTAATGTTTTTGCTTGTGACATTTGTTGCTCCTTTGCGTAATCAAATAAATAACTTGAAATAAGCATAATTTCTGAAGTTAGGTCTGAGCAACCTCTATGTAAACGACCCGTCAACTTGGCGGGTTTCTATGCTGTTTTGTTGAAAATCAACACGTTATTGCTGGAACTACATATTTCAGCAATTTTCTTTGATTTCGTATTTATGAGTTTTCTGTGGCTTTTAGAACACAGATTGAAATACAAACCCTACAAGCGTTTGTTAGCGAAGTCCACTACCCAAGTACCCAACCCATAAAGATCTACGCTTGTAGACGCTTTAATTCATTGCGTTTTAGTACTGCTGTTTCTTTCGTGTGTTGTATTCAATTCTTCAAATTACAGTTTTCTATAGTTGATTCAGTTCGTTTGCTGTGTTCACTATGTATCACTGTGTATCACTGTGTATGTTCTGTTTGATGTTTGATTCAATGTTTGAGTGTTTTATCTATGTATGAATCAATCAAGTGTGACAAAGAACTACGAACCCCTCATACGATTCGTAGTGATGTAAGAGCCTTAAAGTGACTTCAGTCTGCTTTAAGGGCGGCGTGAGGAATCCAGCAGTTGCTTACATCCCAAATGCTGTTTGTGTCCCACGCCTTACGTGTGTTTTGTTGTGCTTCTTTTAATGAATAACCAGCCCAATGTGAAGCCTCGTCCACTTTGTAGTAGTCGTATACCTTCACATCAGTTGATTGATGTGCCATATCGTGCCAAGCGTGCCTAAATAATGTTTCTATGTCGTCTGTGTTGAGAACTGAGGGTAAGTTGCCTAAAGAGATGTTTACGTGAATTGTTTGTGATCTGTCAGTTGTTTGATTCGCCCCTTCAATCGTTACGAATGTCAGAGGCTTAAAGATATTGGGATTTTGAGTTGGTCTATTAGAGTGAGTTGGATAAAGTAATTTGTAGAAGCAGTTCAATGCGTGTCTTGTGTCTTTGCTCGTCTGTTCCATCTTTGTTTTGATGTACTGATCTGCTCGCACGTGTTTGAAGCGTCCCACATCTGTACTCGCTACATAAGGGCGATGTAATGTGTGGGCAACAACTACGTGACTCACGTGTTGCTCGTGCTGATTGAACATAGATTCAATGTCTTTTGCGTTGTACTGTCTCATACTTCTATTTAGTAAAACCAAAGAAAAGGAGATAGAAATATTGAGGTTGCTCTCTCCGCTTCTCTGAAACTAAAGTTAAGTTCTTATTAACTTTATAGGACGATCGTAATGAGCATTCTTTCAAATCTCAAGCTTGTAGCGAGCAAGAAAAAACAGGGCATTTCGCCTGTGATTCAGCGTAGAAACAAGTTGAGCAACAAGATTTTTGAACAGATTCAACTTGCTCAAGCCCAAAAAGAGGGACGCACATACGCACCCACTCGCTTGAAAACTTATGTGAACAAACAAACAGGTGAACGCAAGACCATTGAATCAGTCAAAAAAGTGCGTGAGTGGTGGCACATCAGTGATAACGGAAAAATCAACCTGATTTGTAAGTACGGTAGCAAACAAATCCAATTTGACGCTAAAGGCAAAAACGCAATTGAAGTGTCAAACGGTGATGAATTGCTTACCGCACTTGAGTCGCTGAAATTGGCTGTTGAACAGGGCGAACTTGATCTACAGATTGAAGCGACAAGCGGTGCTCTACGTGCTGGCTTTTTGAAGTAACCACAGTCCTTGTTCATATAAATAACTGTATGAACAAGTATTTGGCTACTGTGCGTGTAAAGGGACAAACTGTGAGGACTATGGTCTTTGCGGATAGTTCGTTACACGCACGTTTAATTTTGGAATATCAGTTTGGAATTGGCAACGTTGTCAGCAACCCAACCCAATCCTCAAAAGCGAATGAAGACTACACACCACTTGATGAAGTGATTGGCACCATCAAACCTATAAAGCCAATGAACCCACAGCAAGCAAAACTTGATTCGTTGAAGAAACAGAAAGAAGTTGCGTCCAACAACTTAAAGGCTGAACGTGACAGACAGAAAGTTGCGAAGGCACAGCAACAAATTCGTATGGCTACTACGCAAAAACCTGTTGCGTAATTTCAAAGCCCATACGAGATCTCTACCCCCACCAGTTTTAATCTAACACCCCCAGTGTTTTAGCCTCGTAGTTTTTTGAGGCTTAACTACTTTTTCGTCACCCCCACCAGTTTTTGACCACACCCCCTACCGTTTGTAAGCACACCCCCTATGTGCGTCACCTCATAAATCACGCACCCCCATACGTGCGACAACAAACTCAAAAAAAAACAAAAACACCAAAAAGATGCGAAATCAACGGGTTTTTGGTGATTTTTATGTCGTTTTTGAAATCTCTGAGAAGACGGATGACAGGCATAGCAAAAATGGTCACGCTGTAAAAAGCCCTACACGCTGTCGTTTTTTATTCCGCAACTGAGACGGCTTATATGTTCTCTAAACGTGCGTTGTAGGGCTGGTCTAACGTTGGTGTGAAGCCCAATTTGCTTCAGTACTCACTTGTCAGCATCAACACCCAAAACTCACCCGTCCAACAGCCGTAGAGTGTGATAGCAGATAGTGGGAAATCTGTGTATTCAATCTTCTGCTTTGCTAACACCCTACCGTTGCCATCTTCAATTGATACAGAGGCTGAATGATTTATTTTTGTTAGTTTTAGGCAAGTGAACCAATCTTTGTTGTGATCAACACCGCTCAAGTGCGATGCGTACACATCAAACAACCAAAAGCACTCTGCGGCTTCAGCAAGGTAGCGTGAGCCCTCTGTGAGCAAGACTGTGCGTGTCAATCTTGCTAACTGATCACAACCTGTGAACTGTTTCAGAGTTGTCAGCAATTCATTTTCTTCAACCATTTCTGTGTTCCTTTAAGTGTGAACACAGTATTAGTTCTACGCATCAAATGGACAACCTGAGTCCTGCCAAACTGGCGGTGTATTCGTTACTTCAAGCCACCTAACGCTTCGTATAAATCATCGTAAACACGCTCTCTCACTCGCCTGTCAAAAGCATTTCCATCAGACTCTGATTTAACTAATTCAGAAACCGTTTCTGCGTATGCTGTTTTGTGCCAAAGATGATCACTCAAAAGATCAAAGATGTGACGGTCTATCTCTACATCATCAAAGAAAAAATTCCTCTTTCCTAATTCGTACTCAATTTCAAGCAGTCTTTCAGTCAACGACCTCACTAACTCTTGTTGTAGGTCAGCGTATTTGTCATTCATCACTTACCTCACTTGGCTTTGACAGATTTCTTAGCAGTCGTTTTCTTAGGGGCTGTTTTTCTGGCTAACAACTCAGCCTTCTTCTTTGCTTGTGCTGACTGATAGATTTCTTCAACCGTTGAAGTTGAAGCAATTCTTCGTCGTGTTTCTTGTCCACGCAATTGCTCTGTTGCTTCAATTACTTTCAGATGACTGTAGTGACGCTCAATCATCAGCACACTTGTACCCATCTGTTTGGCAAGCGTGTGAATTGGCACTTTATCGTGCGTCAGTGCCAGCGTTGCGTATGTGTGACGGAAACTGTAGAAAACACGGTTCTGCTCTGTCTTTGGGTCGTACAGCAAGTTGTGCTCATCCAAGTAACGCTCAAACATATGTTGAAACGCAGGACTGACGTCTTGCTTCTTTTCTTTTGTACGCAATACGAAGTCATCATTGTTTGGTGTCACAACATCTTTGAATGGATCAATGATGTTATTTCTAACGCCATAAACACGACGAGCAATACGTTCAAGCACTTTGACCGTTGGCTGTCGTCCAACTATTTCACGTGTACCCGTCTTACCAGTAACAATTAACTCAACACCTCTGTTTAGATCAGTCAGAACAATCTCTTCTTCAGTACCGTCGTCCAAAACTGATTTTTCGCCAGTGTGTATTTGTTTTGGATTCATAGTGAACTTGATCTGTTTCCATTTCAAATTCATCAACTCTTTGCCAGGTCTTGCTCCTGTATCTATCAGCATCTCTGAATAGTCACGCATTATTTGACGCATCTCTTTGCTGTGTGCGTTACGTGCTCGTTCAATCCACGCTTCAAAGTTGTTGATGACAGCCTGTATCTCTGTCAATGTGAAGGCTGGATGACGTGTGCTCTTCTTACCTTTCGCCTCAAGTTTTGGACGATTGAGATCAGTTAAGAAGTTACGCAGAACAGCCTCATCAAACACCAAGTTCAGTGCGGCGTTTTGACTGAGCATCGTGCTGTTGCTTGGCGTTCTTTCCATCATTCGTATGCGTTCAGCATCCAAGTGATCAAGTGCTGTGCTATCAATGTTTGTGATCAGCCTGTTGCCCAATATTGGAATCAAGTACTCATTGATGATGCGTATGTAATCTTTGTACGAGACTTTGCCATCACCGTTGGCTAACTTCTGCTCCATACGCTGTACGGCAAGTTTGGCAACATCTCTAAACTTACGTGTGATGACTGGCAGGTTGTCGTGCTTGCGAATTTCCGCACGTATCTTTATCGCCTTCGCTACCTCTTTGGCATCTTTCAACTTGCGTTCTTTAGTTGAGGCACGTTGCCAAACACCATCAACTTTGTAGCGGCATTGCCAAATTGAACTTCGCTCTCGTCTGTAAACGACAAGTTCGTTTTCTGTGACTATGTGTGTCGTTTCAAGTTTGGCGGACATAAACGCACTTTAATTTCAAAACGACAAAAGAGCAACCAAGTAAGTGTGTAGTGTCTAAACAAAAAAAAGAGAACTGCTTTTACACAGTCCTCTTTCCTCGTTGGTAGGGCGTGACAGACTTGAACTGTCGACCAAAGGATTCCGCTTTGTGTGACTTTCGCCACTCGCTGGACTTTGCCTTCACCATATTGACTGCTCAACTTAGGCGGGTGCCGTCAAGTCTCTACACGTTCCAAAATGCTTTCGCAATAAGGCTTCGCTCGACATTGCCGTATGTGTTGCCACACTTAGGTTTCATCGAATTTGACACCATCCCTTACACAGTTTCCACGTGTAAGGCACATTTGAGAAATATGAGTCCTCTGCTCTAACCAACTGAGCTAACGCCCCTTAAAAAGTGATTGTACGTGGTCGTTTTTATATAAAAACAGCCCTCAAAAGTGTGTAAGCGGTGTGTAGTGTTTTATACACAGGCTTAAGACACGCAACTTGTTGTTTTATAAGGGTTTTTTACGATTATGAGAACTTTTTTAATAGATTATGAGTCCTCTGCTCTAACCAACTGAGCTAACGCCCCTTAAAACAGAGTGATTCTAGGCGCTAGACCGCCCCGAATCGGGCGCTCAACCATGAAGCAGACTTCAAAGACGATGCAAAAGTCACTTATTGAAGTTGAGACCTTGTAAGCCGTTGATTTCAATGGGAATTTTATTAATTACAAAGTTATCAACCCATTGATGCATCTTCTGCTCCAACCAATGAAGTCATCGCTCCAACACAAGCAATAGCTATGAATGGGGCTGAATCAGGACATTCAAGTATTCCGCTGTGAGGTCGAAACATCTGTGTACGGCACTGATTTCAGCGCCACAGATCGTATTGACACACGCCATGACCTTCGAGATTCTCAGCTCTCTCAAGAGCCACATCATTCGCTGGCCACGCCATTTATTGATGGCTGGCGGCCTTTGCTTGCTCGTCGCATGTGGCGGCGGGGGCGGCGGCGGGGGATCAACCACGTCAGCCACATACACAGCACCCGCAGCACCGCAACCCAGTTTGGTCAGGACAGATGGTGGTAACACTACGAACCCAGGTTATCCAGCCCTCTTTGTGCCATTGTTTAGTTACGGCGCAGGTAGCTTGAGCGCAAGTGACGGCTCTTTCACAAACAGAACTGTTAATTCTGGCGAGGCCATTCGAGTTACGCCATTAACAAATACGACGTACACACTTGTTGTCAGCTATCAAGACCCAACGACTGTTCGTCCTTCGATACTGCAAACTGCACCTGTGACACTTAGTGTGAGTGTGAACACGCCACCAGCCATCGTGCCAGACGTGATATTGGACATTTCAGCGAATACCGTTTTACGCGGTGGCTCAGTCACATTGACGCCAACTTTCCCGACACATCCAGATCTCACAATTGATACGGCTACGACTGGCATAGTGACAGGCAACGATGAATCCACATTCATTCGCATGAGCTCAGGGGCCAGCACGACAATCACTAACCTGCAAGCTGACACGCCATTCAAACTTCGCGTCACTTATATAGACAATCGATATTCATCTCATCCTAGCTATATCAAGACTGCCGAACAAATTGTTTCCATAACAACAGGTGCAGGAACAATTGGCACGGCCGCAGATATGAATATTGCGCGAAGCGATTTCACGGCAACGCCGCTTTACAACGGTCAAGTTTTAGTTTGCGGTGGCGTGAACAACGCAACTCCAGGTGTTTCTACCGTTTTAAATTCCTGCGAACTCTACGATCCGTTCTTCGGCACATGGACGGCCACGCGTCCTATGGCAACCGTTCGTCGCGGACACACTGCAACTTTATTGAGCAGCGGTAAGGTCTTGGTGGCTGGTGGTTACGACGGCACTGTCGCTACAACTGCGCTTAAGACCACTGAAATTTATGACCCAGGCAGCAGATCGTGGTCTGCAGGCACTCCCCTGATTGAGGCGCGTACAGGCCATACGGCAACCTTGCTCAACAGCGGAAAAGTGCTGATCGCAGGAGGTGCAGTGAGCTCTGGCAAAGGCACAGTGGTGGAGTTGTTTGATCCGAGCACATTAACGGGCATCATGACAGCTACTGGTAGTTTGAACGTTGCACGACAACAGCACACAGCAACGCTATTGCCAAACGGACAAGTCCTTATCGCTGGCCGTAACGACAGCGAGGGTGCACCGCGCAATACCAATGGTGACTTGGTGGATTCAACAACCACCGAAATTTACGATGATGTTGCAGGCACATGGAGCTTAGGCCCGGTCATGAACGTGGGCAGAAAAGCTCATGCAGCAACACTCCTCAATCCAACTTACAGCACTGCAACAACTGCTAACACTGTGGTTTCAAAATTCCAAGTGCTGATTACAGGTGGATCTGGGAATTTGGCCAGCAGCAAGGCCGAAATATTGACTCGAACCGTCACGATTGCGACGGCTGCAGTCACCACTGGCGGCGTCACCACCCCTGCAGTCACAACCACGGCTTGGACTAAAGGCTCACTCATTACGATGCCGGAAGAACGATCATTCCACACAAGCACACTGCTGGACTCTGGTGATGTACTGCTAACTGGTGGCAAGAACTTACTTTTAAATGATGTAATCAGCACTGATGTATTTAAGCTAGACACTACAACGTTTGCGGATCATTCAATTCAGAAAAACTTGAACTTTGCACGCTCTATGCACAGAAGCGTTAAGTTAACAAGTAGTTCTGTTTTGATCATGGGCAACTACTACACCACTGCTGGCACAGCTGATAAAAAAGCTGAGCTGTGGTCTCCACAATAATCAAGTTATTGCGTCGCAAGCCGATTCATGGTTCAACAATCTTCTTTCACGAATGGTGCCTTATGAAAAAACTTCTCACATTGGCCGCTTTGGTAGTCGGCGCACAGGCAAGCTTTGCTCAGCCAGCCAAGCCTAGCTACTCCTACTATGAAGGCATCAACCTCAGCATGGGTGTGGCTCAGAACTCCACTGAAACTACGCCCTCCTCAGCAACGGCCAAGAGCAACACCAGCTTAGGCGTTGCAAAGATCAACTACACATTCGCTTTGGCATACCCAGCCAAATTGGGCGTGAGCGCTACCTTTGATTTGAAAAACTCCAAAGTTAGCGATACAGAATATTTAGCCATCAGCTCGCCCACCGAAGTCAGCATTGAGCCTGGCATTTTGCTCATCAGCAACTCGTTGCTCTATGGCAAGCTGGGTACCTATTCAAGCCGCTACGAAGCAGGTGGCAACCCAAGCCGCAACTTAAGCGGCATGAGCTACGGCGTTGGTATCAAACATTACGTTTATGGTCAAAACTTCATTCAAGGCGAATTGACTCAGCGCACAGCAGACGGCGGCGCAGGATTGGCTGGCGTGAAATTCAAACAGGGTCAGGCTGCGCTTTTGGTCGGCTTCAATTTCTAAGCGACTCCGGCTTTAAATCAGCGAGGGATTTATCATCCCTCGCATGAAACTCTCCCCCAGAGCCCTCGGGCTCACCTGCGCTGTATTGACGGTGCTCATCTGGTCGTCCTTCATTGTGGTGGCCAGAGCATCGGCAGCGCACACCCTTCTCCCCCTCGACATAGGTTTTCTGCGCATCCTCGGCGCGGGCTGCGTGTTGCTGCCTTGGGGTTGGTGGCTGATGCGTACTCAGCGTCAGTCGGGTGAACGTTCTGGCTCCTTCATGGGCTTATCGCCCCTGCCGTGGCGCATCACGGCGCTGGGTGGTTTCTTTGGCAGCATGCTCTACGCCATGCTGGCCTATTCAGGCTTTTTCTTTGCACCCGCAGCACATGCCTCGGTGTTGATGCCAGGCAGTTTGCCGCTGTGGACATCACTGTTAGCCATCGTGGTGCTGCATGACCACATCACACGCGCTCGTGCCATCGGCCTCGCTTGCATTGTCTTGGGAGACCTTTTTGTGGGCGGAGCCAGTTTGCTCAAAGCCTTTCATGGTGGCGAAGTCTGGAAGGGCGACTTGCTCTTCATGAGCGCTGCCTTTTGCTGGGCTTGCTACACCGTGCTGGTGCGCCGTCATTCACTCGACCCTGTGCGCGCCACCATCGCCATCACCGCATTTTCGTGCACCACCTTTATTCCAGCTTATGCCTTGGCGTCTTATGCGGGTTGGGTACCTAGCCATCTGTCTATCGCTCCAGTTGGAGAAATGGTGTTTCAAGCGATATACCAAGGCATTGGCTCTGTTGTAATTTCAGGCATTACCTTCAACGTGATGATTCGCCACTTTGGCCCCGTACGTTCAACCATGATTACCGCCTTAGTGCCGGGCCTGTCTGCGTTAGGTGCGGTGGTATTTTTGAATGAGCCGATGAGCCTGAACTTGCTGGCAGGCTTGGCCATGGTGACTTGCGGCATTTTGTTTGGCGTGCGCTTGCCAAAACCTTAAGCCGCTTATTTGTGGCTGAGGGCGTTGCTCACCAGCTTGGACGTGATGTCCACAATTTGAATCATGCGGTCATAAGCCATGCGCGTAGGGCCAATCACACCCAGCGTACCCACCACTAGGCCGTCTACCTCGTACGGAGCACTGACGACCGACAGCTCTTCCATCGGAACAATTTTGCTTTCGCCGCCGATGTAGATACGCACACCTTCGGCTTGCGCTGAGCTATCCAACAAACGCACCAACTGCGCTTTTTGTTCAAACAAATCAAAGGCGCGACGCAGGTTGCCCATGTCGCTAGAGAAATCGCTCACTGACAGCAAGTTGCGCTCGCCGCTGATGATCACGTCATCTTGCACCTGGGTGAGCGCCTCGGTGCTCACCTGCACCGCAGCCTGCATGAGTGTGGCAATTTCACCGCGCAGCGACTCCACCTCGGCCAGCAGTTTTTCGCGCACTTGCTCAATGGCCATGCCTGCGAAATGATGGTTCAAGTAGTTTGACGCCTCCACCAGCTGCGAGGCGGTGTAGTCAGTCTCGGTAAACAACACGCGGTTTTGCACATCGCCCTCAGGCGACACGATGATGACCAACAAGCGGCGATCCGACAGGCGCAAAAACTCAATATGGCGAAAGACCGAGCTGCGCTTGGGTGCAATCACCACACCCACAAAGTGCGACAAGTCCGACAGCAAATGCGCCGCGTTGGCAATTACTTTTTGAGGCTGGTCAGGCGCTAGCGTGGGGGTTTGCATGTGACCGCGCTCGGCGGTCAGCATGGTGTCTACAAACAAGCGATAGCCCAAGGCTGTGGGAATGCGGCCTGCCGAGGTATGGGGGCTTGCAATGAAGCCTAACTCCTCCAAATCGGACATCACATTGCGGATGGTGGCAGGCGACAGTTCAATGCCAGTGGCGCGAGACAACGTGCGCGAACCGACGGGTTGCCCGTCGGCGATATAGCGCTCTACTAGCGCTTTGAGCAATAACTTGGCGCGATCGTCTAGCATGGTCATCCTGTTGTCGAATTTTAGTGATGTAATTTGCCTATGAAATCAAAGTTTCGTCAGATTGCCTTGCTTGGGAAATACCACTTGAACTCAGGTTCAAGCGCTAGCCCATCTTCTCGCCAAACCTTAGAGAGCATTGCCGAGCTCTTGCACACACTCGGCTGCGAAGTCATCCTAGAGCATGACACAGCCGCCGGTTCTGGTCTGAACGGCTACACCGTGAAGACCACCGAAGAAATCGGCAAGTCTTGTGACTTGGCCATTGTGCTCGGCGGCGACGGCACGATGCTAGGCTATGCACGTCAATTGGCACCGCACAACGTGCCGCTAATTGGTATCAACCAAGGCCGCTTAGGCTTCATCACCGACATTCCTCTGAGCGAAGTAAAAAACACGCTCACCACCATGCTCAGCGGCGGCTACGAAGAAGATCGACGTGCTCTGATGCGCGCCAAAGTGTGGCGTGATGGGCATTGCGTGTTCAATGCACTCGCTTTGAACGACGTTGTGGTCAACCGCGGCGCGACCAGCGGCATGTTGGAAGTGCGTGTCGCTGTGGATGGCCGCTTCGTGGCGAACCAACGTGCCGACGGTTTGATCATTGCCACCCCCACTGGCTCTACCGCTTACTCACTGTCGGTCGGCGGCCCCTTGCTTCACCCATCGCTACCTGCTTGGGTTTTGGCCCCGATTGCGCCGCACACGCTGTCAAACCGCCCTATCGTGTTGGCTGACACAGGCGAGGTCACGATTGACCTCGTGGCCGGTCGCGACGCCAGTGCCAACTTTGACATGCAATCGCTCGCATCGCTCTTGATTGGCGACCGCATCACCGTGAAGCGCTCCAACTACCACGCCACCTTTTTGCACCCACGCGGCTGGAGCTATTACGACACCCTGCGCCAAAAACTGCACTGGAACGAGGGCGGCGCATGAGTTTGCAACATATCGTTTTGCGCGATTTTGTGATCGTGCGCGAACTGGACCTCGATTTGTCGAGCGGCTTTTCTGCGCTCACCGGCGAGACCGGTGCTGGCAAATCGATTTTGATAGACGCCTTGCAATTGGTGCTGGGCGCACGTGCTGAAACCAGCGTGGTGCGAGAGGGCGCAGCCCGTGCCGAAATTTGCGCCGAGTTTGACACCACACCCGAGATCGTGAAGTGGCTGGATAACGAAGGCTTTGCAGACATCGCCACCGAAGACCAACTACTCCTCAAACGTACGATTGATGCACAAGGCAAAAGCCGCGCGTGGATTAACGGCAGCCCCGCCACCGCCACCCAACTGCGCGCCTTAGGCGACATGGTGCTCGACATCCACGGCCAACACGCCTGGCAAAGCCTGACCCGTCCTGATGCAGTGCGCGGCTTGCTCGACGCCTATGCAAGCGTGACGCTGCAAGGCCTGACCCAAACATGGACGCAATGGCGTCAAGCCACCCAAGCCCTTCACGAAGCACGCACCGCACAAGCCACACTGCAAGAAGAGCGCGAGCGTTTACTGTGGCAAATTGCCGAGGTCGACAAGCTGAGCCCCGCCGAAGACGAGTGGGACGAGCTCAACAGCCAACACACGCGTCTGTCCAACGCACAAGCCTTAATGGATGCCGCACAAGCGGCCATCCAATCGTTAGAAGACGACGACAGCGGCGCACTGCGCCTGTTGGCCAAAGCGCAAGACGCGCTGCAAGACCAAACCGATGTAGAGCCCGAATTCACCGCGCTGGTGGATGTGCTGGCCTCTAGCCTCGCGCAAGCGGGCGATGTGGCGCATTCGCTCAACGCCTATTTAGGCCGCACCGAACTTGACCCCGCACGCTTGCAAACGTTGGACGACCGCATGTCGTTGTGGATGTCTTTGGCGCGCCGCTTCAAGCGCACGCCGCAAGAACTCCCTGCGCTCTACCTAGAGTGGAAAACCCGTTTGACGCAGCTCGATGCTGCAACCGACCTTGAAGCGCTTGAGGCCAGAGAAGCCAAAGCTGCAGCCGCGTACCAAACAGAAGCTCGCAAAATTTCGCAAGCCCGCACACAAGCCGCACCCAAACTCGCCACCGCCATTACCCAAGCCATGCAAGGCTTGGGCATGCAAGGCGGCCGCTTTGAGGTGCAGCTCGACAAGACCGAGCAACCCACAGCCAGCGGCCTTGAGAGCATCACCTTCTTGGTGGCTGGCCACCCCGGCAGCACGCCGCGCCCTGTGGGCAAAGTGGCTTCGGGTGGTGAGTTGTCGCGCATTGCTTTGGCGATTGCCGTAACCACCAGCGAGCTGGGCACGGCGCAAACCCTGATTTTTGACGAGGTTGACTCTGGCGTGGGCGGCGCAGTGGCCGAAACCGTCGGCCGCTTGATGAAGCAGCTAGGCATTGACCGCCAAGTGCTAGCCGTGACCCACTTGCCACAAGTTGCCGCGTGTGCGGATCACCACTTGGTAGTGTCCAAACACAGCGATGCGCAAGGCACATCGAGTCAAGTCAACGCCCTGAGTGCCGATGCACGGGTGAACGAAATTGCACGCATGCTGGGCGGCGAAAAGGTGTCAGACACCACCCTCGCCCATGCGCGTGAAATGCTTCAAACCTCTGCGAAGACTGGCAAAAAATGAAACAAGAACTGGTGCTCATCACAGGCATGTCCGGCTCGGGCAAGTCTGTGGCGCTGAACGCGTTAGAAGACGCGGGCTACTACTGCGTGGACAACCTCCCACCCGAGTTGCTGCTGCCATTCGTGCAACTGGAACAGCAACAAAGTATCAGCAAGGTAGCCATCGCGATGGATGTACGAAGCGCCAGCTCTTTGCCTTTGGTCCCTGCTCAGCTCGCTCATCTGCGAACAATGGACGTGGATGTACGTTTGCTGTTCTTAGACGCGACCACCGAAATTTTGGTGCACCGCTTTTCAGAAACACGCCGCCGCCACCCCCTCTCGCGCCAAGATGGTCAAGACGTGATTCGAGATCAACAACGTGACTTGGTCGAAGCGATTGAGCATGAGCGCGAGCTGCTGTCCGAGCTGCGGGAAGAGTCGCACATCATCGACACCAGCTTGTTGCGCAGCAGCAAGTTACAGGGCTACATCAAGTCGCTCATTTCGGCGCCAGCCACACAGCTGACGCTGATGTTTGAATCCTTCGCCTTCAAGCGCGGCATCCCCGTGCATGCCGACTACGTGTTTGACGTGCGCATGCTGCCCAATCCGCACTATGAACCCGCCTTGCGCCCGCTCACGGGTCGCGATGCGCCTGTGGCGGACTGGTTAGCCGAACACGGCGCGGTGGAAAAAATGGCCAGCCAAATCACCGACTTCATGAATACCTGGTTGCCTGACCTCAACCAAGACCACCGGAGCTATGTGACCGTGGCCATTGGCTGCACCGGTGGACAACACCGTTCTGTTTATTTGGTGGAGTTGCTATCCAAGCGCTTTGCCAAAGAGTGGGTCACGCTCAAGCGTCACCGCGAACTAGACGTTGCGCCTTAATTCGTCAGCAGCTTACGAATAGGCGCAGGCAGACCCAGCGCTGGCCAGTCGGACTTAATCACCCACTGCCCCTCACCCATCGCAGCGCCCAACTTCACAGAACTTGGCAAACTCAAATGCACGGGATGCAAGTGCAAATCCTTGTGCGTCAGCACATGCTTAAACACCGTGCCATCCTGCAGCTGCGTGCGGAACTTGGCGGGCAAAGCCGCCACCAAAGCCTCAAAACTTTCAAACACAGGCAAGCAATACAAACCCGCCCACACGCCGGTTTGCGGGCGCTGCATCAGCCAAACATCGCCATTGCTAGTCACGGCGTGCAGCAACCACAACTGCTCTGACGTGCGTTTGAGTTTGCGTGTTTTCACCGGATAGGCTTCGGGCTGGCCTTCGTCCTTGGCCACGCAAGCATCGGCAACAGGACATTGCGCACATTGCGGTTTTTTGGGCGTGCACACAGTGGCCCCCAAATCCATCACCCCTTGGGTATAGCGCGGCATGGCATTTTTCACATCACACTGGGGCAACATGGTTTGGGCGATGGCCCACAGTGCTTTCTCTACCTTCGTTGAAGCCAAATCATCTTTGAAGCCCAAATAGCGTGTGAGCACGCGCTTGACGTTGCCATCCAAGATGGCAATGGGTTCGCCAAAACACAGCGAAGCCACCGCCGCTGCGGTGGAGCGGCCAATGCCGGGCAAGGTTTGCAAGGTTTCAGAATCACGCGGAAACACGCCACCGTGCAAAGCGACCACATCCTGCGCCGCACGATGCATGTTGCGAGCGCGGCTGTAGTAGCCCAAGCCACTCCACAGGCCCAGCACTTCGTCTTGATGCGCAGCGGCTAAATCTGCCACGGTGGGAAAACGCGCCATGAAACGCGCAAAGTACTCACGCACCGTGACAACTTGCGTTTGCTGCAACATGATTTCCGACAGCCACACGGCATACGGGTCTTGCGTGTTTTGCCATGGCAGGTCATGACGGCCATGTTTTTTTTGCCACGCCACCACGGTGTCGCCAAAGCTCTTTATCGTCGTCATGGTTTTTGGCACACGGTGCAGTAATAGGTCGAACGCTGGCCTTGCTGAATGCGGCGGATCGTCGTACCGCACACGCGGCATGGCTCGCCCACGCGGTCATACACATGGGCTTCGAGTTGAAAGTAACCGTTCTTGCCGTCGGCGGCAGAGAAGTCGCGCAAAGTGCTGCCACCTTTTTTGACGGCACGGGTCAACACATCCATCACGGCCAAGCGCAGCTTTTCAGCACGAGGTCGACTGATGCGATCAGCGCGAGTGGTGGGACGAATGCCTGCCAAGAACAAGGCTTCTGACGCATAAATATTGCCCACACCCACCACCAACTCCCCAGCAAGCAACACCTGCTTGATGGCAGATTTGCGTTTGCGCAAACCGGCATGAAAGGCCTCTAGCTCAAAGCCACCGTTCAAAGGCTCCACACCCAAGTGGCCCAGTAGTTTGACTGCTTCTGCACTTTGCTCACTGGGCGCAAACACCACCGCGCCAAAGCGGCGTGGGTCGTTCAAGCGCAGCAAGCCTTGAGTGGTGTCTAAATCAAAGTGATCATGTGCTTGTGCTGCACTGCGGTCGTTACCAAACAGCAAGCTACCCGACATGCCCAAGTGCCAGAGCAACAGACCATCGTTCAAATCGACCAACAAATACTTGCCACGGCGTCGCACGCCCAACACTTGCCGACCCACCAATGACTCAGGCTTGCAGCCCAAAGACCAACGCAAGGGCTTGCCTACGCGCACCCCAGTCACGCGCGCGCCTGCTATGCGATCGGCAAAGCTCAGGCGGGTCACTTCGACTTCGGGTAATTCAGGCATAGGTGGGCAAGGAAAATGTGTCAGCGATTATGATGCGAGTATGAAATTCCCCTTGTCCGCCGCCCGTCTTTGGGCCCTGCGTATCACGCTAGTCACCGCGGCTTCTTGCGCCGCTCCCATCATCGGCCATGCGCAAGCCAGCGATTCCGACAAGACCGAAAACTCTGCCATGAACGGCGAGTTGCTTTATGAAATTTTGCTTGGCGAGATGAACCTGCGCCATGGCGAGCCTGCCGCTGGTTTTTCACTGTTGCTCGATGCAGCACGCAAATCCAATGATGTAGCCTTGTATGACCGTGCAGTGGAAATTGCGTTGCAAGCGCGTTCAGGCGATGGCGCATTGATGGCTGCACGCGCTTGGTCAAGCGCTTGGCCACAAGACCGCAAGGCCAACAACCAAGTGCTGCAAATTTTGTTAGCGCTCAACCAAGTCGTCGAGAGTTTAGAGCCGTTGAAAAAGGAAATTGCATTAGCACCCGATACCGAGCGTGATGCCGCGATCAACCTCATCCCTCGCCACTACGCACGCGTCACCGATAAAAAGCGTGCAGCTGCCGTGGTAGAGCAAGCGCTTGAGCCCTACCTGAACAAAAGTAACACCACGGGTGCTACCGCTTGGACCAGTTTGGGCCGTATGCGTTTGGCCAGCGATGACTTTGCTGGGGCTGTCGACTCAAGTAAAAAAGGCCAAGCCGCCGATAGCAAAGCCCAAGGCCCTTTGCTGCTGGCGATGGAGTTGATGAGCAAAAATGTTTCAGGTGCCGAACTCTTGGTTCAACAAGGCTTGCGCAAACAAGACGGTTCAGAAATGGCCATGAGCTATGTACGCGTACTGATTGAGTTAGAGCGCTACAAAGAAGCCACCGAACAATTGCAAGCCATCACCCGCAGAGACTCCAAACTAGCGGATGCATGGCTGGTATTGGGCTCCCTGCAATTTGAACAAGGCCAAGACAAAGATGCGGAAGCCTCATTGGCCCGCTATGTGATCTTGGCCAGCAACACACCTTCGGACACCAGCACGCGAGGCTTAAACCAAGCCCAAACACGTCGTGCTGCACTGCTGGCTCGCCAAGGCAAGATGAGCGAAGCGCGTGAACTGATTCATCAAATTCCAGCCAACAACGCCGATGAGCAGCGCAGCCGCGTGTTGGCTGAAGTACAACTTTTACGTGAACACCGCCAATGGCAAGCTGCCTTTGATTTATTAGCGGCCAACAGCGGCGGCGACACCGACCTCATTTACGAACAAGCCATGTTGGCTGAAAAGCTCAATAAGCTCGATGACATGGAAAAGCTGCTGCGCAAAGTCATTGCACAAAACCCCAGCTACTACAACGCTTACAACGCATTGGGCTTTTCATTGGCAGATCGCAATATTCGACTGCCTGAAGCCAAACAACTCATCGTCAAAGCTCTGACCTTTGCACCAGATGATCCGTTCATCACCGACAGCTTGGGTTGGGTCGAGTTCCGCATGGGCAACCTCGGTGCTGCACTGACTTACCTGCAAAAAGCCTACAAAGACCGTGCTGATGCTGAGATTGCAGCCCACTTGGGTGAGGTACTTTGGAAGATGAAGCGCCAAGACGAAGCCTTCAAAATCTGGCGTGAGGGCCTGAACAATGCACCTAACAACGAGACCTTGCAAGAAACTTTGCAACGCCTCAAACCTGCGCTGTAAACCATGCGCTGTTGGTGGATTGCTTTGCTGATGAGTACGTTGCTGGTTGGCTGCGCCACGCCTAGCCGCACGGCCAAGTCTTTTAGCACCGAGCAAGCCAACATGCCTGAATGGCAAGGCCGCATCAGCGTGCAAGTATTGGGCGACACCCCCTCATCGATGAGTGCCAGCTTCTTGCTGCGTGGCGATGCGAAAAACGGCGAGTTAGATTTGTATTCACCGCTGGGTACAACCCTCGGCGCACTGCAATGGACACCTCAACTGGTGCAGCTCAGCGATGGCGGCAAGCACCAGTACTTCAACTCCCTGGCTGAACTGACTGAAAAAGCCACGGGTGCTGCATTGCCCGTTGAAGCCATCTTTGGTTGGCTACAAGGCCAACAGGTCAATATCAGAGGGTGGCAGGCTGATTTATCTAGCGTGTCGCAAGGCTCACTCTTTGCACGTCGGACAGAACCAGCGCCCGAAGTGACGCTGCGCATCAAACTCGACCAGTAAAACATGCGCTCGCTACACAACGTCTTAGCCCCTGCCAAGCTCAATCTGTTTTTGCACATCACTGGGCGACGCGATGATGGTTACCACTTGCTGCAATCGGTCTTCATGCTGATTGACTGGTGCGACACCCTGCACTTTGATGTGCGTGACGACGGTGTGATAGAGCGCGAAGACCTCAACGTGGTGCTGCCTGCCGATGATTTGGTCATGCGTGCCGCGCAATCACTGCAACGCGCCAGCGGCACGCCCTTGGGTGTGCACATCGCGATTGAAAAATACATCCCTGCCCAAGCTGGAATGGGCGGAGGCTCATCCGATGCAGCAACCACCCTGCTGGCCCTCAACCGTTTGTGGGGCTTGAACTGGCCGCTCTCCAAACTCATGCCTTTGGGGTTGGCACTGGGGGCTGATGTGCCGTTTTTCTTAAGTGGTCACAACGCTTGGATTGAAGGCATTGGCGAACAAATTACGCCCATTGATGTGCCTGCCGCGCGCTTTGCCGTGGTCAAGCCCAACGCGGGTTTGGAGACAGCCAAAATTTTTCGCGCACCAGAGCTGCAAAGGGCTACAGAAACTGCTACAATGCCGTTCTTCGCTGCTAATCCGTACGGTTTTGGTCGTAATGATTTGCAGCCAGTAGCTCAGGCGTTGTGCCCAGAGATTACCGAAGCCATTCAATGGTTAGGCTCTTTTGGGTTAAGCCCTCGCATGACAGGCTCTGGCAGCGCAGTGTTTGCCCAGTTACCCGATGGTGTGCTGATTGATTCAGCCCCACACAACTGGCAAATGCGGATATGCAGCAATATGGCAGTTCATCCACAAGCGGGTTGGGCAGCCAGTGAAAGTTAACGGTTGGTCGCTGCAAAGCGCCTGACCTGTGTAGGGGAGTCGCCAAGTTGGTTAAGGCACCGGATTTTGATTCCGGCATTCGAAGGTTCGAGTCCTTCTTCCCCTGCCAAATTTCTTAAAAAGCACATCCGTGCTTGGTTTGCAAGTGACGACTTATTGCGTCATTGGTCTTGAAGCGAAAGTCACACGTCATCATGTCGAACCACACCCCCGACTTCATGGTCTTTACCGGCAATGCCAATCCTACTTTGGCCGCCGAAATTGCAACCCACCTCGGCATCGAAGTAGGCGCAGCCCATGTGGGCCGCTTCTCTGACGGCGAAGTCACCGTTGAAATCAACCAAAACGTGCGTGCCCGCGATGTGTTCGTGGTGCAAAGCACATGCGCACCCACCAACGAAAGTGTGATGGAGTTGCTGATCATGGTCGACGCTTTGAAGCGCGCCTCAGCAGAGCGCATCAGCGCGGTCATCCCCTACTTCGGCTATGCCCGTCAAGACCGCCGCCCACGTTCAAGCCGTGTGCCAATCTCTGCCAAGCTGGTGGCAGATTTGTTGCAAACCGCTGGCGTGGCCCGCGTGTTGACCATGGACTTGCACGCTGACCAAATTCAAGGTTTCTTCGACATTCCCGTCGACAACATCTACGCATCTCCCGTTTTGTTGGGCGACTTGCGCACGAAAAACTACGAAGACCTGATCGTTGTGTCACCCGATGTGGGTGGTGTGGTGCGCGCCCGCGCTTTGGCCAAGCAACTCGGTTGCGATTTGGCCATCATCGACAAGCGTCGTCCCAAAGCCAACGTGTCTGAAGTGATGAACGTCATTGGCGACATCGAAGGCCGCAACTGCGTGATCATGGACGACATGATCGACACCGCAGGCACTTTGGTGAAAGCCGCTGAAGTTTTGAAAACACGTGGTGCCAAGAAGGTTTACGCCTACTGCACACACCCCATCTTCTCTGGCCCTGCGATTGAACGCATTGCCAAAGGCGATGCCCTCGACGAAGTTGTGGTGACCAACACCATTCCTTTGAGCGAAGCTGGCCGCGCCTGCAAGAAAATCCGCCAACTCACCGTGGCTCCGTTGATCGCCGAAACGATCCAACGCATTGCCAGCGGCGAGTCGGTCATGAGCTTGTTCTCCGACCAAGACCAGCTGTTCTAAACAGCCAGCGTCCAAGTCGTCGAACATCGACCCCGGGCTGCATTCATGCAGCCTATTTTTGAAACTGGAATCACACTGGTCGCGGTGGGTTCTTACTGGAGTTAATTATGAAATTTGTCGCTTTTGAGCGCGCTAAGCAGGGAACGGGTGCGAGCCGCCGTCTGCGTATCACTGGTCGTACACCTGGCATCGTCTACGGTGGCGCTACTGAACCTTCATTGATCGAAATCGATCACAACGCCTTGTGGCACGCTTTGAAGAAAGAAGCTTTCCACGCTTCTGTCTTGCAGATGGAATTGAACGGCAAAACAACCGAAGTGTTGTTGCGCGACGTGCAATACCACCCCTTCAAGCAACTCGTGTTGCACATCGATTTCCAACGCATCGATGCCAACACCAAGATGCACAAGAAAGTGCCATTGCACTTCAGCGGCCAAGAAGAGTCTCCAGCTTTCAAACTGGACCACTGCTTGATCACTCACGTGGCTACAGAATTGGAAATCTCTTGCATGCCTAAAGAGTTGCCAGAGTTCATTGCTGTGGACTTGAGCAAGTTGACCAAAGGTCACTCTTTGCACGCCAGCGACATCGTCTTGCCAAAAGGCGTGACTGCTGTGATCCACGGTAAAAACAACCCTGTGTTGGTTTCTGTTGTGGCTCCTAAAGCTGAAGCTGAAGCACCTGCTGCTGCCGCCCCAGCTGCAGACAGCAAAAAGAAAAAGTAATCTCTTCGTAGATTGCTACAGCGGCCCACCTCGGTGGGCCGTTTTCATTGGTGCGCACTCATTGATAATTCACACATGATCAAGCTCATTGTTGGCCTGGGCAACCCCGGCACTGAATACGAAGCCACACGGCACAACGCTGGTTTTTGGTGGGTCGACATGGCCGCACGCGACCTGAAAGTGTCGCTACAACCCGACCGCACCTATCACGGCTTGGTGGCTCGCACATCGGTCAAAGGCGAGAACGTGTGGCTCTTGGAGCCACAAACTTTCATGAACCTCTCGGGTAAGTCGGTGGGTGCACTGGCGCGGTTCTTCAAGATACAGCCACAGGAAATTTTGGTGGTCCACGACGAGTTGGACATCACGCCTGGCGAAGCCAAACTCAAACTCGGCGGCAGCCATGCTGGCCACAATGGCCTGCGCGACATCCATGCACAGCTCGGCACAGACCAATACTGGCGACTGCGCATTGGCATTGGCCACCCCGGTGTGAAATCAGAGGTTGCGAATTGGGTGCTGAAAAAACCAGCCCCCGACCAACGCACCGCCATTGAAGACTGCATCACACGCACCAGCTTGGCCTTGCCGCATTTGCTTGCGGGCGACATCGTGAAAGCCACGCAAATGATTCACACCGCCAAGCCGCCCCGGCCCAAACCACCTCGGCCGGCCACGCTGCCTGGCACTGAGAAGACAGGGGCTGCGAATGTTGAGACGACACACACCAAAGGGGCTGAGCCCAAGTAATTTTTTGTGGGCATGGCTGCGACGCGGCACAGGTCTTAGCCATGCGCAGCGCTTAACTGTCTACATCAGCTTTATTTTTTACGCTATTGCGCCGACACAAGCAGACACGATTTACCGCTGCGGCGAGGCGTACAGCACATCGAACCAATGTGGCAACACAACCGCCACAGAAGTCAAACCAACTTCGGCACTGCACACCACTGGGCAGGACAAAAACAACATGGCAAACAGTGACTTGCGCGAGGCGCAATCTCTAGAAAAGCAACGGCTGCAAGCCGAGCGTCAAGCAGCACAATCCACCCCCATCAGGCTCAGCGCGCCCCCTCCACCCCTTGCCAGCACCAAAAGCAATGAACCACTCACCAATGGCAAGAAACACCACGGCAAACAGATCCGAAAGCCAAACAGCCCCTACTTCACAGCCGTAAATCCGAAGGCTGAGCCCAAAAAGAAAAGCACCGCCAAAGCGGTGCCTGCTACCTCTAACCCCTAAAGCACAACGCGCTTCAAGGCCAACTTTGAATTACTGCGCGGACTGCTGCAACAAACGAAACTTCGCCAGCAAAGCATCACGCCCCTCTACCCGTTCGGGGTTCACAGGAATGCACGCCACAGGGCACACCTGCACACATTGGGGCTCGTCGAAATGGCCCACGCACTCGGTGCATTTATCGGGGTTGATTTCGTAAATCTCTGGCCCTAAGAAGATGGCTTCGTTCGGGCACTCGGGCTCACACACATCGCAGTTGATGCATTCATCGGTGATCATCAAGGCCATAAAAAATCCGTCAGTGGGCTAAACAAAGAAGCAATTATCCCCGCTCACCTGCGGTTACCCAAGGGCGCGGTGCTTAGGCCACACCGTTGACATGTGTTTGTGCAGCGAGTTGCTCACGCACTTCAAGCAAACGCTGTTGGCTGTACACAGGTTGATCAGGTAAATCGGCCAAGTGCGCGGCATCGGCCCAGAGCTGAATGTGCAGCCCACCATCGCGCCAAGCCACTTGATTGAGCCCTGCATTAGGAATGTCACACACACGCGGGCCGCTGAGCGACAAAGCCTGCGCATGACGCCACACCATATCCAGCACGCCGCCATGCGTGACCACCACTACATGCTCGCCCGCGTATTGCTGGGCTAGGTCTTGCAATGTGGCAATCACACGGTCATGAAAAGCGCGCGTGGTTTCAGCGCCCTCCACGGCCTCGTCGGCATCAAAGGCCAACCAACGTTGCCAGGCCTCAGGGTGTTGCGCTTGAATGTCGGGACTGCGCATACCTTCAAACACACCGTAGCACTGCTCGCGCAAACCTGCATTCAAGATACAGGTGTGGCCCAGCACCTCGGCCACGGGCTGGGCAGTTTGTTGGGCACGCAGCAAATCACTGCTGATGAGTCGGGTAGGCACACGGCCCTGCGCTTGCCATTCGGCCAAGGCTTGCACCATGCGTGTTTTCAAACGCTGGGCTTGTTCTAAGCCCATCTCGTTGAGCGGCACATCGAGTTGTCCCTGAAACCGAAGCTCGCGGTTCCAAGCGGTTTCGCCGTGGCGGATGAGAAGAAAGTCCGTCACTTCACCGCACGCTTGGCCAACAAGCGCTGGTAAACACATGCCGACACCAAGTTCTGCCCATCGTCGCCAGCACCCAGTAAAGAGATTTCGCGCACAAAGGTGCTAGAGATGAATTGGTATTTGGCGCTGGGCGTCAGAAACACCGTTTCCACCTCAGGCATCAGTTCGCGGTTCATGCCTGCGAGTTGAAACTCGTAGTCAAAGTCGGTCACCGTGCGCACACCGCGCACCATCACGGTGGCGTTGTGGCTTCGTACAAAGTCGCGCGCCAAGCCGGTGAAGGGCACTACTTCGACTTGGGGGTGTGCGGCCAACGCTTCACGCGCCATGTCCATGCGCTCCTCCAAGGTGAACAAGGTTTTCTTGTGGTGGGCGGTGGCCACTGCCAAGATGACTTTGTCAAACATGGCCGCCGCGCGCAACACGATGTCTTCATGGCCCAAGCTGATGGGGTCAAAGGTGCCGGGGTAAATGGCAACGACTTGCTTAGACATGGGCACTCCTACGTGTTTCTAAATATCAAAACTGATTATGCAATTCGGCGCAGCAAATGCGCATGCACCGCGCCAGCCTTGAGATGACGGTGCAAGCTCAGACCCATGGGCGTCAGCTGCTCGTCCGTCCACGCCACAGGCGCTTCAAGGTACACATAGCCATCAGCCTTCACCGCCTTGCCTGCGGCTTGCAACGCGGGCTCAAACAAATTGCCATCAAACGGTGGGTCAATGAAAATCAAGTCCACGCTTGATTCGCTGAGCTGCTTCAAGCACGCCACACCATCGGTGCGCAACACATGCACGTTGGTGGCCTTGAGGCGGTTGACTTGCGTGCTGAGTTGCGCCACCAAAGCGGGGTCAAGTTCGCACACCTGCACATGGGCTGCGCCACGAGATGCGGCTTCAAAGCCCAAAGCACCTGTGCCCGCAAACGGGTCCACACAACGCCAACCCAAGAGTGATTGGCCCAACCAGTTGAACAAGGTTTCGCGCACGCGGTCTGGCGTGGGGCGAAGGCCGGGCTTCAAGGCCACGGGCAATTTGGTGCGGCGCCATTCGCCGCCGATGATGCGCACCTCGCCTGCACCTTTGTGCCGCTTCTCGGCGACAGGTTTGACGGGTGGAGTGTTGAAAGATTTTGGTGTGCGGGTTTTCATAGAATGGACTGATTCTAGAAACACCCACACATGTTTAGCTTCTTCAAGAAAAAAATCGCTGACCAACCTGCGCCCGAGACAGCAGGCAGCACCACCACAGCTGAGAGCGCTGCATCCACCGAAGCCCCCCCACAGCAGATGCCCGCCGAGCGCCCCCGCGCCAGCTGGCTTGCCCGCTTAGGCACTGGCCTGCGCCGCACTGGCCAAAGCATCAGCACGGTGTTCACGGGCACGCAGATTGATGACGAGCTCTATGAAGAACTTGAAACAGCCCTGCTCATGGCCGATGCTGGCGTGCAAGCCACCGAATATTTGCTGAAAGACTTGAAGCAGCGCGTCAAAGACACCGCCACCACCGAGCCCTTCGCCGTGAAGGCCTTGCTGGCTGCCTCGATTGCACAGCTGCTCAAGCCCCTAGAGATGCCACTCGCCATCGGCGCACACAAGCCCACCATCATCATGGTGGCCGGCGTGAACGGTGCAGGCAAAACCACCTCCATTGGCAAGCTCACCCGCCACTTGAGCGACAGCGGTGCCTCCGTTTTGTTAGCGGCAGCCGACACCTTCCGCGCTGCTGCCCGTGAGCAGCTGGCCGTTTGGGCGACGCGCAACACGGTGGAAATCGTCAGTCAAGAAGGCGGCGACCCCGCCTCTGTGAGCTTTGATGCCGTCACCGCAGGCCGCGCACGCGGCAAAGACGTGGTGTTGGTCGACACCGCAGGCCGCCTACCCACGCAGCTGCACCTGATGGAAGAGTTGAAAAAGATCAAACGTGTGGTGCAAAAAGCCGAACCGACAGGCCCGCATGAAGTATTGCTAGTGATTGACGGCAACACCGGCCAAAACGCGCTCGCCCAAGTGAAGGCGTTTGATGAAACGCTGGGTTTAACGGGCCTGATCGTTACCAAGCTCGACGGCACAGCCAAGGGCGGCGTGTTGGCTGCTATTGCGCTGTGGGGCCAAGGCCGCGCGGCTGAGGGCGGATCGGTCGTGCCTGTGTACTTCATTGGCGTGGGCGAAGCCGTGGAAGACCTCGAAACCTTCAACGCCCAAGAGTTTGCTGACGCCCTCTTGGGCTAAGGCTTAATCGCGCTTGAGCACACCTTTCAAGCTCTCGCGCCAGCGACCGCAGCTCTCATGGGCCTCCACCACGGGATAGCTATCCATGCGGCCTTGCTTGCGCGTGAGCGGCGGCTGAATGTAATAGCCCAAGCCGCAACGCAGATGGGTTTCAGATGAGTCGGAATTGAGCACATGCGCGCAGCTCTTGCAGCACTGCACGGCAATTCGCTCCAAGGTCATGGGGGGCATAACGGGCTCCTTAAATACTGTGATTAAATTCAGTATATGTTAAAAAACACAGTATTTCTAGAGCGCCTTTACCAAGGGTTAACCCATAAACTCAGCAGGGTTTAGCACTCTTGGTGCAGGAGTGCTAATATACGTTTTAGTTATCCGAAAGGACTAATTCAATGACTGCAATCACCCAACAGCCACACGCTATCACCAATCCTTGGGGCTTGGTACCGTCGCTGGGCAACCTTGATGCCTACATCACCGCTGCCAACCGCTTGCCCATGCTCACGCTTGAGCAAGAGCAGGAGTTTGCCCGTCAACTCAAAGACAACAACGACCTCGAAGCCGCTGGAAAGCTGGTGCTCTCGCACCTGCGTTTGGTGATCTCGGTGTCACGCCAATACTTGGGCTACGGCCTGCCCCATGCAGACCTGATTCAAGAAGGCAACATCGGCTTGATGAAAGCCGTCAAACGCTTCGACCCCGATCAAGGCGTGCGTTTGGTGAGCTACGCCATGCACTGGATCAAGGCCGAAATTCACGAATACATCCTGAAAAACTGGCGCATGGTCAAGGTGGCCACCACCAAAGCCCAGCGCAAATTGTTTTTCAATCTGCGTTCTATGAAGCAGGGCTTCAAGTCTGACGCGCTCGACAACACGCATCGCAACACCCTCAACCCACACGAGGTGAATGCGGTGGCAACCAAGCTCAACGTCAAGCCCGAAGAAGTGCTGGAGATGGAAATGCGCATGTCCGGCGGCGATGTGCTGCTAGACCCAACGCCCAACGAAGACAGCGACGAAGCCTTTGGCCCCATCGCCTACTTGACCGACACCAACCACGAGCCCACCGCCATGATGGCTGCGCACCAGCGCGATGTGTTGGCCTCTGACGGCATTGCCGCTGCGCTGAACGTGCTCGACGAGCGCAGTCGCCGCATCGTGGAAGAGCGTTGGCTCAAAGTACAAGACAACGGCTCGGGCGGCATGACGCTGCACGACTTGGCAGCCGAATACGGCGTCAGCGCTGAACGCATTCGCCAAATCGAAGTGGCTGCCATGAAGAAGATGAAAGCTGCTCTGGCTGAATATGCTTAAAGCACCAAGGCCGCGATAGGCCAGACAACAAAATAAAAAGGGCCGCCATGTTTTACATGGTGGCCCTTTTTTCAATCGTCATCGCATGATGACACCCAGTGTTAATTACTGAACGCAGCAATCCCTGTGATGGCACGCCCCAAGATCAGCGCATGCACATCATGTGTGCCCTCGTAGGTGTTGACCACCTCCAAGTTCACCAAGTGGCGCGCCACACCAAACTCATCGCTGATACCATTGCCGCCCATCATGTCACGGGCCATGCGCGCAATGTCCAGCGCCTTGCCGCAGCTGTTGCGCTTAAGGATGGAAGTGATGTCCACCGAAGCAGTGCCTTCGTCTTTCATACGGCCCAAACGCAAACAGCCCTGCAAGCCCAATGAAATCTCCGTCATCATGTCGGCCAGCTTCTTTTGAATCAGTTGGTTGGCTGCGAGTGGGCGACCAAATTGCTGACGGTCCATCACGTATTGACGTGAACGGTGGAAGCAGTCCTCAGCCGCACCCAGTGCGCCCCAAGCAATGCCATAGCGCGCACTGTTCAAACACGTGAACGGACCTTTGAGTCCGCGCACATCAGGGAAGGCGTTTTCTTCTGGCACAAACACCTCGTCCATCACGATTTCGCCGGTGATGGATGCACGCAAACCCACTTTGCCGTGAATGGCGGGAGCACTCAAACCCTTCCAGCCTTTTTCCAAAATGAAGCCGCGAATCGCGCCTGAATCATCTTTGGCCCAAACCACAAACACATCGGCAATGGGGCTGTTGGTGATCCACATCTTGGCGCCTGACAGCGAATAACCACCCGCTACTTTCTTGGCTCGCGTGATCATGCTGCCGGGGTCTGAGCCGTAGTTGGGCTCTGTCAAACCAAAGCAACCAATCCACTCGCCAGTGGCGAGCTTAGGCAAGTACTTTTGCTTTTGCGCTTCAGAGCCAAACTCGTTGATCGGCACCATCACCAAAGACGATTGCACGCTCATCATTGAGCGATAGCCCGAGTCCACACGCTCCACCTCGCGCGCCACAAGGCCATAGCACACGTAGTTCAAGCCTGCACCGCCATAAGCCTCAGGAATCGTGGCACCCAAGAGGCCGAGTTCTCCCATTTCTCTAAAAATGGTGGCGTCCATTTTTTCGTGACGAAAAGCTTCAAGCACGCGAGGTGCTAAGCGCTCTTGGCAATATGTTGCAGCGGCCTCTTTGACTTGACGCTCATCGGCGGTCAATTGCGCATCGAGTTGAAACGGATCAGCCCAAGAAAAATTGGTAGAACTCATCGGATGACTTTCTTGCTAAAAAATTGGAAATTAAAGAATCAATCCAGCTTTGCGCCAGACAACTTCACCACACGCTCCCACACAGGAGATTCGGTTTTATAAACAACAGAGAACTGCTCAGGCGTATTGCCCACAGGCATGAACCCCATCTTATTAATTCGATCTTGTGTTTCTGGCAACGCCACAATGGCGCGTACCTCAGCTGACACGCGTTGTAAAACATCATTTGGGGTCTTGGCAGGGGCCGCCATCGCGATCCAACCCGTCACTCGAAAGATGTCGTCCTTGAGTCCTTGCTCACGCATGGTGGGCACGTTGGGCAACACGCTCATACGCTGCTCACCTGTCACCGCGATGGAACGCAACCTGCCACCATCGATGTACGGCTTTGCAGTTTGCGCACTGGCAAAGGCGAAATCAATTTGTCCGCCCACTAAGTCTTGCAACATGGGGGCCTCGCCTTTGTAGGCGGCGTGCGTCATGTCTGCATTCAAATTTTGGCTGAGGTAAGCACCTGCCAAATGGGCATATGAGCCCATGCCCCAAGAACCATAAGAGAGTTTCTTTGGGTTCTTCAGAATATGCGCCTTCAAGTCGTTGGCATTATTGATGGGTGAATTGGGGTTGACCAATAGCGTGACAGGGGCCAAAGCCAGTTGCGATACCAACGCAAAGTCACGGCTGGGGTTGTAGGGCAATTTCTCGTACAAAAACTGATTGATGAGTATCGTGGTGCCCAGTGAAATCAAGAAGGTGTAGCCATCAGGCGCAGATTTAGCCGCGGTATCTGTGCCCGTGACACCGCCAGCTCCAGCTCGGTTGTCGATCAAGACAGGCTGCCCTAAACGATCCGAAAGTTTTTCAGCCAGAGTACGCGCAATGATGTCTGTAGCGCCGCCGGGTGCATACGGAACGATCAACTTAATTGGCCTTGATGGGTAGGTCTGTGCGTGCGCATAAAAGTTCACACAAGTTGCCATCAATGCCATAGCAGCATTGACCATTAATTGACGACGTGATTTATTCTTTAACAAGGTTGTCTCCTGTTTTGTCAATCGTTAGAAACGCTTCGATCTCTAATCACCCGCCCCCACTTGGCGTAGTCATTCTGAACACGTTGTCCCATTTGAATGGGTCCTTCAAAGTTGGCAATGCAACCTGCTTCGCGCAATCGTTCTTGCACTTCCTTCTCAGACAAGATGGCTTGTATTTCAATGGCTAATTTATCCACGACAGCTTTGGGGGTGCCTTTGACGACAAGCAAACCGCCCCAAGACACCGCGTCATAGCCTTTGATGCCTTGCTCAGAAATCGTCTTCACATCGGGCACCACACTCACCCGTTGGGGTGAGCCAATGGCAATCGCTCGTAACTTGCCCGACTTGATGTGTGGCAACGCAGCCACCAAATCTGAATACATCACGGGCACCACGCCACCGATCGTGTCGGTGATGGCGGGTACGCCGCCTTTGTAGGGCACGTGCTGCATTTCAAAACCAGCCAGCTGTTGCAACAACTCCATGCTGAGGTGGCCAAAACTGCCCACGCCTGAGCTTGTGTAGTTCATGGGCTTGGGTTGCGCTTTGGCGTGCGCGATGAGCTTGGACAAGTCGGTCACATCAGGCAGCAGTGTGGGGTTGACCACAATGACGATGGGCAAGTCATACACGGTGGCCACAGGCATGAAATCTTTGGTGGTGTCGTAGCCTGCCGATTTGTTGAAGTGAGGCGCCAGCATGGTGGGCGTGGCCAACATCATCAAGGTGTTGCCGTCAGGTGTGCTTTTGGCCACTTGTGCGGCGGCAATGGCGCCTGAAGCGCCTGCGCGGTTTTCAACCACCACGGTTTGTTTGAGACGTTCAGCCAAGCGTTGTCCGACGATGCGCGAGGCTGTATCTGTCGGGCCGCCTGCTGGAAATGGCACGATCAGTTTGATGGCTTTGTCAGTTGCACTCCCCTGCTGCGCCTGCACACCAATGGCATGCCCACCGAACAGAGCCCCCATCAAGACCCAGCGCAACATGCAACGCATTGTGTGTTTAGAAAGCATAGGCATCTCCAAAAAGTAGGGTCATCCGTTGTTTGGCAAGGTCAGTACACCAGCAGCTTGCAACGCTTCAAGTTGACTATCACTCATCGCCAAAAGTTCTTGCAGCACAGCGCGTGTGCCCTCGCCCAGTGTGGGTGGTGCGCTGCGTATCGGCAAGCGCTGCCCATCCAAACGGTAAGGCGGTGCAAACACAGGTGTGGTGCCCACCACAGGATGCGCCATGTCTTGCACCATGCGGCCACGGCGTGTTCGCTCACTCGTCAAGGCCTCGTGCAAGCCTGCCACTTTGCCGCAGGGAATGCCTGCAACTTTTAAGCGCTCTAACAGCACTTCTCGCGGGAACGACTGAATCAAGGCTTTGAGCATGGGCCCAAGTTCTTTGCGGTTTTTGGCTCGCTCCACGTTGGTGGCAAACAGTGGGTTCTCCACAATGTCTGGGCGCATGATGACTTGGCGGCAAAACTTATCGAACTGTGCGTTGTTGCCCACGGCGATGATCAAGGGGCCATCTGCTGCTTCGTACATGCCATAGGGCACGATCGAAGGATGCGCGTTGCCATAGCGCTCGGGGTCATGGCCAAGCTGCAAAGCATCCAAGCCGTAATAGCCTGAGACAGACAAACCACAGTCATACAAGGCCATCTCAATGAGCTGCCCCACACCACGGCGCTCACGGCGCAACAGCGCCGCCAAAATTGCTTGAGCTGAATACATGCCCGTCATCAAATCGACCACGGCCACGCCAAACTTTAAGGGCGGCATTTGAGCATCGCCATTGAGCGCCATCAAGCCAGCCTCAGCTTGAATCACCAAGTCGTAGCCTGGTCGGCTCGCTTCAGGCCCACTGGTGTCGTAACCGGCCACGGCGCAATAAATCAAATCGGGCTTGATGGCTTTGAGCTGCTCATAACCAATGCCGAGTTTTTCGGCGCCGCCCGTCTTAAAGTTGTGAATCACCACATCGCACTGCGGCAGCAAGGCGTGGATGATTTTCAAACCTTTAGGCGACTGAAGATCCACCGTGATGGACCGCTTATTGCGGTTCATGCTGTTGTAGTAAGTCGTCTCGGTCTTGCCAATGCGAATACCCCAATCGCGTGTATCGTCGCCTCGACCTGGGTGCTCAACCTTGATCACCTCCGCACCAAAATCACCCAAGACCATGCCGCACATGGGGCCCGCAAACACACGCGAGAGGTCCAAGACACGAATGCCTGCCAAAGGCAAATCGTGTTCCGGATGTGAAGTAGATGTGCTCATTCGCGGACCTGACGTAGTTGGGTGTAATTGGGTGGTCGTTTACTCAAAAAGGCATGAATGCCTTCCAAGGACTCATCGCTGCCCATGGCCTCAACCATGAACTGGGCTTCGAGTTCAAGTTGATCATCCAAAGAATTTCGCATCGCATGACGACACAAGCTTTTGATGCGGCTCATAGCCTGCAGCGGACCTTCTGAAACTTCAGTGGCCAGGACAATCGCCTGCGACAGTGCACTTCCTGAGTCCACCAGCCGATTGACGGCGCCCAAAGCATGCATGCGCTCACCGCTGAGAGGCGCACCTGTCAGGCACAACTCGGTCAACACTTGCCGAGACACAAACTCCGCCAGAAAAGCCGTCGCACCACCATCGGGCGTGAGTCCCACCTTCACATAGGCCACGCTGAACTTGGCATCTTTGGCAACCACCAACATGTCACATGCCATCGCCAAAGAAAGCCCCGCCCCTGCTGCGGCCCCCTCGACAGCTGCTATCACGGGCTTGGGACAGTCACGCAACGCACGAATCAAATCATGCAAGCCCTCAAGTCGCACACGACGTTCCTGGACAGGTAACTCACGGCGCTTTGCCAATTGGCGAAGGTCACCTCCAGAACAAAAATACCCGCCCTCACCAGTTAGCACAATTGCACCGACGGAAGGATCATTAGCAGCATCGCTCAAGGCTTCCCCCATAGCGGTGTAAAACTCAACGCTCAATGCATTACGCGCAGCCACATTGTTATTGGACAAAACCAACACAGCACCTTCGCGACGGGTCACTAATACTTGCGACATGTATTTCCTTAGTCAGTGCGTTTGGCTCAAAGCGATGAAACGTGCCAAGTGATGGTCCTCGTCACCAAACTCATGGTCAATCATCACCAATCGCTTGGCGTAGTGAGACAGGGGTAACTCCCAGGTCATACCAATACCGCCATGCAACTGAATGCTCTCCTCAGCCACTAGGGTGCCGATACGACCAATACTGTACTTGGCTGCCGCCAAGGCCTTTTCACGGGCCACGCGGTCTTGCTCATCAACGGCTGCAGCAGCATTGATGACCGCAGAACGCGCTTGCTCGACCTCCAACAACACATCGACCATGCGGTGCTGCAAAGCTTGAAAGCTACCAATGGGCGCACCAAACTGCTTGCGTGTGCGCAGGTATTCCAAGGTTTGGTCTTTGGCCACATCCATCGCGCCCAAAGCCTCGGCGCATAAGGCCAGCAATGCATAGCCGCGCACACGCTCCAACACTGCATGGCCTGCGCCCTCAGATCCCACCAACGCATCGGCGGGTACTTGAACATGATCAAAAACCAACTCTGAAGCGCGACCGCCATCAATGCGGTTGAACGACCGACACTTGATACCTGCTGCCTGACCAGGCACGAGGAACAAGCTGATGCCTGCGTCGCTGTCAGTCGCCCCCGAGGTACGCGCAGACACCAGCAAGTAATCCGCTTTTTCACCAAAGCTCACCAAGCCTTTCACGCCGTTGAGCACCCAATGTGCGCCCTCACGTTTGGCAGTGGTGGTCACATGGTTTAACTCATGATGTGCACCTGGTTCGTCATGTGCCAAGGCGGCAATGGCCGTGCCGTCCATCAAACTTTGCAGCTGTTCTTTTTGGGCATCGCTGCCTGCCAACATCAACGCACGGCCCACCAGCAGCGCGCCCAACAAAGGTTCGGGCACGATGCCTCGGCCCAAGCATTCAAACACCACACTGATGTCAAAGCCTGCGCCAGCAAAGCCACCCACCTCTTCGGGAAACAAGGCGCCGATGGTTCCCAACTCGGCTAAGTGCGCATACAACTTAGGGCTGTGTCCTTCTGCGCCATAGGCGATTTGGGTGCGAACGTCTGCGCCGTATTGCTCCGACACAAAACGGTTCAGGCTGTCCATCAGCATGCGGCGGTCTTCGGTATGTTCAAAATTCATTTGTTGTTCCTTTCACACGCAGCCAGCCATCACAGGCCCAAGATCATTTTGGAAATGATGTTTTTCTGAATCTCATTCGAGCCACCAAAGATCGACAACTTGCGGTTGTTGAAATAAGACGATGCTGCCTTCGCCGCAGCCTCATCACCTAAGGGCGGTTCAGCATCGGACACATCTTGCAAATAAGGTGCGGCATAAGGCCCCATGGCACGACGCGTCAACGACAAAATCTCTTGGCGAATTTCAGTGCCACGAATCTTGAGCATCGAACTCTCAGCGCCTGGCGCACCACCGCCTGCCACGGCAGCAATCACACGCATGTTGGTGGTCTTCATGTTCTCTAGGTCAATCTCTACCTTGGCCATGCGTGCCGCGAACAAGGGATCTTGCGACAAAGGCTTGCCATTGCAGCGCACACGGTCTGCGATCACTTTGAGTTTTTCTAGGCCAGCCACAGAGAAGCCAACACCTGCAATGTTGGTGCGCTCGTAGGTGAGCAAATATTTGGCATATGTCCAGCCTTTGTTTTCTTCGCCCACCAAGTTGGCCACTGGCACTTTGACGTCGGTGAAAAACACCTCGTTCACTTCATGCGCACCGTCCAAGGTGATGATGGGTCGTATCTCAATGCCGGGTGACGTCATGTCCACCAGCAAGAAGCTGATGCCCGATTGCGACTTGGCCTCGCGGTCTGTGCGCACAAGACAAAAAATCATGTTGGCGTGTTGCCCCAGCGTGGTCCAAGTTTTTTGGCCATTGACGATGTAGTGATCACCATCACGCACCGCTGAGGTTTTGACCGACGCCAAATCAGAACCAGATCCTGGCTCTGAATACCCCTGACACCACCAGTCCGAACCATCCAAGATGCGTGGCAGCCAATGTGCTTTTTGCGCTTCGCTGCCGTACTTCATCAACACCGGTCCCAACATGCTCACGCCAAACGGAACGATGCGCGGTGCATGTGCCAAGGCACATTCGTTTTCAAAAATAAATTTTTCAACTGCGTTCCAACCGGGGCCGCCCCATTCTTCGGGCCAATGGTTGGCCAGCCAGCCGCGTGCGTTGAGCTTGGCATGCCAGCCCTCCATCTCGGCCTTGGACAAATGTTCTCCGGCACGCACTTTGGCTGACAAATCAGCCGATAGGTTCTGCGCCAAAAAGGCACGCACTTCATCGCGGAACGCTTCTTCTTGAGGGGTAAAGTTCAAATCCATATCGGTCTCTTGGTCAGAATATTTCGAACAAGCCTGCGGCACCCATGCCACCCGCGATGCACATGGTGACTACGCCCCACTTGGCTTTGCGGCGTTTACCCTCTAACAAAATGTGGCCCGCCAAACGTGCGCCCGTCATGCCAAATGGATGGCCTAGAGAAATCGCGCCACCATTCACATTCAATCGCTCGTCTGGGATGCCCAATGTCTTTTGACAGTAAATGGATTGCGAGGCAAAGGCTTCGTTGAGTTCCCACAAATCAATGTCGTCCACCGTCAGGCCATGACGTGCTAACAGCTTAGGCACGGCAAACACAGGGCCAATGCCCATCTCGTCAGGTTCGCATCCCGCCAGTGCCATGCCACGAAATGCGCCCAAGGGCTGCAAGCCCAACTGAGAGGCAAGCTTGCCATCCATCATCACGCAGGCGGCAGCACCATCTGACAGTTGCGATGCATTGCCCGCAGTGATGAAGTGCTCTTCACCACGCACGGGCTGCAGCTTGGCCAAGGATTCATAGTTTGTGCCGGGGCGGTTGCTGGTGTCGTGGTCGACCGTCACCTCTTGGTACGACACTTCTTTGGTTTCCTTATCCGTCACGGCCATGGTGGTGGTGACGGAAATGATTTCTTCCTTGTAACGACCGGCCTCTTGTGCCTCTAATGTTTTGCGTTGGCTCTCGACTGAAAAACGATCTTGGTCTTCGCGGCTGATGTTGTAGCGCTTAGCCACAATGTCTGCGGTCTCAATCATTGGCAAATACAAGTCGGGCTTGTGCTGCGTCATCCATGGGTCAATGCCATCGTCCACCGTGGTGCCAGGGCCGCGGCGTAAACCCGAAATGCTCTCTAGTCCACCGGCCACCATCACAGGCGCACCGTCCACCACAATGCGGCCCGCTGCTGTGGCAATGGCTTGCAAACCCGAAGCGCAAAAACGGCTCACAGTGGCACCTGCAATTTGCAATGGCAAACCCGCACGCAGCACACTGGCGCGTGCCACATTGCGGCCCGTGCGTCCCTCTGGATAACCGCAACCCAGAATCACATCCTCAATCAACTGGGCATCAACACCTGAGCGATGCACCGCAGCCTTCACTGCGTGTGAGGCCAACTCTGCGCCAGAGATGGCGTTGAACTCACCTCGGTGCGACTTCGTCAGTGGTGTACGAGCTGTGGAAACAATGACCGCTTCACGCATAAATAATCCTTCAATGAATGTCTGATCAGCGGTTCAAGCTGTCAAAGTTTTTGCCGTCTTTCACCAACTGCTCCAGCAGTGGCGATGCTTGCCAAAACAAGGGGTCTTGTTTGGCGAATTCTTGAATGTCGGCCAAGATGTTTTCTAAGCCCACCATGTCGGCGTACTTCATAGGGCCGCCGCGATATCGCGGAAATCCGTAGCCGTGCACAAACGTGACGTCCACATCCAAGGGGCGCAGCGCAATGCCTTGGTGCACCACATTCGCACCCTCGTTGACCATGGCCGCCATGTATTTGCGAACGATCAGCTCTGGCGTCAACGCACGCGGTTGGATGTTGGCGCGCACACGCTCTGCATCAATGATTTGCAACACCTCGGGGTCTGGCACACCTGCACGAGAACCTTCGGGGTAGAGGTAATAACCGCGCCCCGTTTTTTGACCAAACCAGCCGCGCTCGCAAATGCGATCGGCAATTTGCACATAACGCGCTTTCGGGTCACGCGTGGCTGCGCGTCGTTTGCGTGTGGCCCAACCAATGTCGCCGCCGGCCAAATCGGATACTTGGAACGGGCCCATGGGGTAACCAAACTCACGCATAGCTGCATCAATCTCGTAGGGCGAGCAACCGTCTTCCATCATGTGATCAACCGCCGCGCGATACACCGCCAAGATGCGGTTGCCAATGAAGCCATCGCACACACCCGCACGCACGGGTACTTTTTTGAGCTGCGTGGCTAAGCTAAATGCGGTGGCCACCACGTCTGCGCTCACCTTTTCAGGCACCACAATTTCAAGCAACTTCATGATGTTGGCAGGCGAGAAAAAGTGCAGGCCAATCACATCTTGCGGGCGCGAAATGCTGCCAGCGATTTCATTGATGTCCAAATACGACGTGTTGGTGGCAATCACCGCATTGGGTTTGCACACGCGGTCAAGCTCTGCAAACACAGCCTTCTTGACCGACATTTCTTCAAACACCGCCTCAATCACCAAGTCGGTTTGCGCCAAAGCGTCGTAGTTCGTGCTGGTGCTGAAACGCGCCATCACTTGCGCTTTGGCTTGCTCGGTCATGCGTCCCTTGGCGATCAAACCGTTGTACACCTTCTCGACGTTCTGTCTGCCTCTGGCCACAGCTTCGTCATCGCGCTCAATCATGGTCACTGGCAAACCCGCATCGAGCACCGACACAGCAATGCCCGCGCCCATAGTGCCGCCGCCAATCACGCCCACATTTGTCACTGGGCGAGGAGCGACGCTTTTGACCTCTGGCACCTTCACCACTTCACGCTCTGCAAAGAAGGCATGGATTAAACCTGCACGCTGTGGGCTGTCAATGCATTGCAAAAACAATTGGCGTTCGTTGGCCAGTGCTTCGTCAAACGCCATTTGTAAACCAGCACGCACCGCCACAATCACCTTGAGTGGCGAGAACAAACCGCGCGATTTCTTTTCAACGTCTTTTTGGATTTTGGCGAGCACTTCCAGCTGATGGTCGTAGCCCACTTTGAACGCATCCAAATCACGCGTACGTCGAACAGGCGCACCGTCGGCCAACAACGCGTGTGCAAAGCTCCGGCCCGCTTGCAGCACATCCGTGCCCTCGCCCAACTGATCAACCAGTTTGCAGTCCCCCGCTTCTTGGGCTTTCATGTGTCGGCCACTGAGCATCAACTCAACAGCAGCTTCCACGCCCATCAAGCGCGGGGCACGTTGCGTGCCGCCAGAGCCTGGCAGCAAACCGAGTTGAACTTCGGGCAAACCCAACTTGGCATCGGGCATAGCCAAACGGTAATGCGCCGCCATGGCCACCTCTAAGCCACCGCCCAAAGCGGGGCCATGAATGGCAGCCACCACTGGCTTGGTGCACGCTTCAATGCGGTTGCACACCTCGGGCAAGATGGGGTGCATGGGCGGGCGACCAAACTCACGGATATCAGCCCCCGCAATAAAAGCGCGGCCCGCGCCCACAATCAAAACGCCCTTCACGGCGGCATCCGCCTCAGCTTCATCCATCGCAGCCATCAAGCCACGGCGCACATCCACGCTGATGGCATTGACTGGTGGGTGGTCGATCGTGACAACCAACAGGTCACCGTCTTTGGATGTGCGTACGACGTTTGTTTCAGATTCGGTGGTCAAACTGGAGCTCCTGATTGTTTTTATCTTTGATGCGATAGTTTGTCAGATAATATTTCTTGACAATAACAATCTTTATTGACGCTATGTCTAATAATATTTACTTATGAACGTCGATTTCGCCTCCCTGACCCTGCTGGTGGACATCATTGATGCGGGCAACTTAAGCAAAGCAGCCAGCAAGCTCAAGATGACCCGCGCCAATGTGAGCTACCACCTGCGTCAGCTTGAAAAAGCGCTGGGTGCCGAACTCATTCGCCGCACCAGCCGCCGCATGGAACCCACCGAGCTGGGCTGGCGACTGTGCGAGCACGGACGCGCCATTCGCAACGAGATGGCCAGCGCCCACGAAACCGTCACCAACTTGGGCCAAGGCTTGCAAGGCCGCGTGGGCATCAGCGTGCCCAGTGGCTATGGCCACATCGTGATGACACCTTGGTTGATTGAGTTCAAGCAGCGCTACCCCGGTGTGGTGTTGGATGTGGTGTTTGAGAACCGAATCGACAACTTGCGTGACGACGTGGACATCGCCATTCGCGTGCTGCCTCAGCCCCCCGAAACCATGGTGGCCAAAGACATGGGCACAGTGCGTTACTTGGCCTGCGCGTCCAAAGCCTTCGCCAAACAACACGGCATGCCCAACGAACTGTCGCAGCTGCGCACACAACCCATCATCACCGCCAACGTGGTCGGACGGCAACTCTCGCTTCGCTCATACAGAGGGGATGAGCGCCAAGAAGTCATGTTGACACCCACCGTCATTTCAGATCATTACCCATTTTTAAAAGAAGTCATTCTGGGTGGCTTAGGTATCGGCTTGATGCCCGACTACATGGTGGCCGACGTGATTGGCAGTGGCGAAGTGGTCACCACCCTCGATGACCACCGCTTAAGCATCTTTGGCACAAACATGTACTTGCTGTACTTACCCTCTAGACATCGCACACGCGCGATCAAAACCTGCATTGACTTCTTGATCGAAAAAGCCAACACGCACGAGTTAAATAAGCGATGAATCAGGGCGTGTTTTTAAGCAAAGTTTGAATATCCTGCGCCAGCGCCTGAACCCCTGCACCATAGCGGCTATAAAGACGCAGATTGCCTTGCGTGTCATACACGTAGCTACCCGCCGAGTGATCCATGGTGTAGCTGGTGGGCGTTTTGCCAACTTGCTTTTTGTAATAAATCTTGAATTGCTTGGCCACGTCAGGCAGCTCGTCAGCAGTAGGCACAAAAGCCACAAACGTCGGGTCGAAGTTGATCATGTAGGCTTTGAGCAATTCGGAGGTGTCACGCGCGGGGTCGACCGTCACAAACACGGCTTGTAGTTTGTCACCATCCGCACCCAGCAAGCGCTTGACTTCCACCAGTTCGGTCATGGTGGTGGGGCACACATCTGGGCATTGTGTGTAGCCAAAGAACAGCACCACCACCTTGCCTTTGAAGTCGCTCAAGCTGCGGCTTTGGCCGTTGTGGTCAGTCAAGGTAAAGCCCTTGGCGTAGTCGGCACCCGTGACGTCAATGCTGCTAAAAGTAGGCTTTGCTGGGCTGCACGCCACAAGGGCGAACACAGCAAAGGTTGCCAGAACAAGGCGACGCGAAAAAGTAAACATGGAGTAACTCATTTCTTAGACAACAAGGTGCGCATGTCTTGCAAGGACACGGTGCTTTCGCTCTGCACTTTCAGGCGCGGAATCGGTTTGAGGGCGTGGCCGTAAATCACTTCGACGGTGAGCGTGAGGCGGCCGTCTTGTTGCGGTTTGGCCAGCGCCAGCAAAGCCGTTTTCAGTTGGGCCAGCCAACGCTTGCCGCGCAAGCCGGCAAAGCGCTCACGGTGCAAATTGCGGCCCAGCAAGCGGCACTCGGCCAACAAGCTGTCAGCGTCGGCATAGGTCAGCGTGATGCGTTCCATGTCCATCACCGGCTCGGCAAAACCGGCTTGCACCAGCATGTCGCCCCAGTCGTGCATGTCGGTAAAGGCATGGCTAGCAGGTGGCCAGCCTTGGGCTTGGTACACCTCGGCCAGCTCGCGCAAGGTGTCGGGGCCCAGGCAAGAGAACATCAAAAAGCCATCCACCGCCAACTGCTGATGCCACTGCTGCAACAAAGCTTGCGGGTTGGCACTGTTGTGCAGCGCCATGTTGGCCCAGAGCATGTCGGCACTGCCCGCAGCGGGTGCGCCAAAACTCAGCGCATGGCTTGGCAACCAGCGTTTCCAAAACGGCGCTTGCAACGACTGACGTGCAAGTTGTTCAAGATGGGGCGATGCCTCCACCACGCTGCATTGCGCTTGTGGGTAACGCGCGCGCAGTTTGGCGTGCGTTTGCAGGCCGCCACTCAAGGGCGCCCAATCCACCCATGATTTGGGTTGCAAGCGAATCCACTGCAAACGGTCTTCCATGCGTCGGCCAATTTCCTCGTTCAACCAAGGCGATGCAGCGTGCGGCCAAGCGGCCCAACGGGCGCTGGCCACAGGGTCAATCGAAGGGGGCGTATCAGGCGAGGAAGGTTCAGACATGGCACCTATTATCGACACCACATTCTTCGCAAACATTGCGCGGAGCTTCAACCCAAATGGACGCAATGTCTTTCCAATGCGGGGCATGTTGAAGCTCTCACGTTCTTTACCTAGCATTTGTCACATCTGCCGTCGCTGGCCCAGCCAGCCTTTGTGCACGCCCTGTGTCGAGCGCTTTGCTCAGCCCACACAGCGTTGCCCCACTTGCGCCCTCACCCTCACACAGCCCAAGTGCCACAACTGCGCCCAGCACCCCAGCCCGCTAGACGCCTGCGTGGCCGCAGTGAGCTACACCTTTCCGTGGGCAGGCTGCATTGCACGCTTTAAGTTTCAAGCCGACCCCAGCCTCGCTCGTGCCTTGGCCCACCTCATGCGCCACGCACCGTGGGTAGAGCCTGCGCTGGATGCCGCCACACTGGTGGTGCCCATGCCCCTCTCACCCACACGCCTGCGCGAACGCGGCTTTAACCAAGCGCTAGAACTGGCCCGCCACTTGGCCCCACACAAAACCCACGCCTACACCTTGCTGCGCCGTGGCGACAGCGCCCACCAAGTGGGTGCTTCGCGCCAAGAGCGGTTAGACCATGTGCGTGATGCGTTTTGGGTCGCACCCGAACTTGTGTCTGCTGTGCGCAGGCAGCGCGTGGTGCTGGTGGACGATGTGATGACAACGGGGGCTTCAATGTACGAGGCAGCGCGAGCTTTGCAGGTTGCGGGAGCTGCCCACATCACAGGCTTGGTGCTGGCTCGCACGGAAGAACGCGAAGCGCATCACTGACGCAACGCGGTCTTGTGAGCGCGCAAACCACACGACGAGGCAACTCGCTCTTGCGGGACAATGCACACATGTTCCACATCGTCCTCGTCCACCCCGAAATTCCGCCCAACACGGGCAACGTCATCCGCTTGGCGGCCAACACTGGCTGCACCTTGCATTTGGTCGAGCCCTTGGGCTTCTCGATGGAAGACAAGCACATGCGCCGCGCGGGCTTGGACTACCACGAGTACGCGCCCGTGCTGCGCCACGCCGACTGGGCCTCGTTTTTGAACGACGCCAAGCCAGACCCCGCCCGCATGTTTGCCATGACCACCAAAGGCTCTAGCACCGCGCACGACATGGCCTTTCAGCCCGGCGATTGGTTTGTGTTTGGCTCTGAAACCAGCGGCTTACCCGTGGACATTCGCGAAAGCTTCCCCCTCAACCAGCGCCTGCGGCTGCCCATGCGTGCCGACCAGCGCAGCCTGAACCTGTCTAACTCCGTGGCTGTCATCACCTACGAGGCGTGGCGACAAAACGGGTTTGTGGGCAAGACTTGAAAAAGACCAGAAACCTGATTGATTCAAGTCAAGGCTTATAGCGTTCGGCATACGAACATATAGCCAGAGGTTTTAAGCCCTCGCCTACACTAGAGGGCTTGATTTATATAGATTTATTCCAGTCATGAGTGCATTCCTAGACGAAGAAGTTTTGTCCGTTCACCATTGGACCGACCGCCTGTTCAGCTTCACCACCACACGCGACACCTCGCTGCGTTTCTCCAACGGCCACTTCACCATGATTGGCTTGCGCGGCGAAAACGGTAAACCCTTGTTGCGCGCCTACAGCATCGTCAGCGCCAACTACGAAGAACACTTGGAGTTCCTGAGCATCAAGGTGCAAGACGGCCCCCTCACCTCCAAGCTGCAACACATCAAAGTGGGCGACAAAATTGTGGTCGGCAAAAAGCCCACTGGCACTTTGTTGATCGACTATTTGCTGCCCGCCAAAAACCTGCACCTCATCGGCACAGGCACGGGCTTGGCCCCGTTCCTTAGCATCGTGCGTGACCCTGATACGTATGAGCGTTTTGAGAAAGTCATCTTGGTCCACGGAGTGCGTGAAGTCAAAGAACTGGCCTACCACGACTACTTGACCGAAGAGCTGCCCAAGCACGAGTTCTTGGGCGAGATGGTCAGCTCGCAAATGCTGTACTACCCCACCGTCACCCGCGAGCCCTACAAAAATCAAGGCCGTGTGACTGACTTGCTCACCTCTAACAAACTTACCCAAGATTTGGGCTTGCCCAACCTTGACCCAGCCAACGACCGCATCATGATTTGCGGCAGCCCCGGTCTGAACAAAGACATGCGCAGCTTGCTCGAAGAGCGTGGCTTCAAAGAAGGCTCGACCACCACCCCCGGCGACTTTGTGGTGGAACGTGCGTTCGTTGAACAGTAATGTTTGAACCCAGTCAAGCCGATGTTCGGCGCTTCTTCTGTTCGGTCTATGCCAAGTGGCGCAACGCCCAGCCCATGGACGCCCTCGAAACACTCGCCAGCCAATGGGTGGCCGAGCACCCCGAATACCACGCCGACTTTGCCGACGTCAACGCCGCGCTTGAGCGCATGTACGAAGTGAAAGACGGCAAGACCAACCCCTTCTTGCATTTGTCCATGCACCTATCGGTGAGCGAGCAATGCTCGATTGACCAGCCGCGCGGCATTCGCCAAGCGGTGGAGCTGCTCACCGCCAAACTCGACTCACTGCACGACGCCCACCACCAAACCATGGACGCCCTGGGCCAAATGATTTGGGAAAGCCAACGCAGCGGCCGCCCGCCTGATGGGCAGGCTTATATTGATGCGGTGCAGCGTAGGGCGACTAGAGACTAAAGTCCTTGGGTGGGACGATGCGGCAAGCTGCTGCTTGGGAAGTTTTTCAGCTGCGCGGATCTGAATAGAGTATGAACGTTTGACATGAACTTCGTGCCCCTGTTTGCCGAGGCACGAAGTTCAATGGAAGGGTTAGGCATCAACTTGCGTTCGCAACGGAACGAGCTTATTGAGTGAGCTCGGACGCTCGTTAGTAAGCGTCTGAATGCGAATCTTGATACCCTGAATGTTTAGCAGTTCGTGCCCCTCTTCGACGTAGTGACGGATCAGAAGCTTTTCTGCGGCGTGAATCGTTGGTTCCGGTTTCTGCCCTGGCTTTAGTGCCACTTCTGCATACGCCAAGTACCTTGCTCCATTTGCAGCCATCTGTATTCCAGTCATCAGCTTCAGATTATTTAACTGACCCTTGATGCGATTGCGGAGGTTCTTTGCTTTTCCTACGTAAAAGACTTGGAACTTCTTAGGGCCGTAGGTTCGGTAGAAGACATACACACCGGCTTCATTCGGAATTGCCGAAAGATCTGGCTGATATGGGTACGCCTTTAGGGCTTGTGGCTTGTGCCAAGACAGGTGGGGATTGATCATGTGTGTGAGTCGACGTTGTTGGACTTATTGGAGCCTAATGTTCAAGGTCAGGGGCGCTGGGCGGCGCTTTATCTCGCAGCATCCCCTGCACCGCTGGGTTAGCCCCGGCCTTCATAGATTGCTCTTGCTTGAATGGCTGAATCCAAGCGGCGATGAACGAGTGAGACGAGGGATAGTATGTCTAGCGCATCTTGCTCCTCAATCTCCCATGTAATCTTCGGAGCATGAGCAGTGGTATTTCGAAACGTGCCAAACAGGCCTTTTAGAAGGTTGATAAATCCTTTTTGCTCACTTTGCTCACTCTCAGTCTGCAACGAATTTAGCGCTAAGTGCGGAACAGCCGACTTGAAGGAAAACGCTTGATCGATGAGGTCTGCACCATCTGAAGGGAGGCCTGTTCGAAGGCGAATCTTCTCGGCTACGCTCTTTGTGGCCTCGAAGACGGCGTGAAAGTAGTTGTCTACAAGTAGCTCTTCTCGGCAATAGCGCAGCACATCGGGGTGCACTTTTCGGGCAACCAGATTCGTTCTAAGCGTCGATGCGCGAGCGGCCGCCTCGGCATGCGTCTCGGCAACAGCTGTTTGTCGTAGCTTGCCATTCTCAGCAAGCTGAAGCGCCGCAAACGCTAGAACCTGATTAAGTTTTGTCCTTGTTTCTTCAAACCACTCTTGTGAATCAAAGTGACGGGCTGGATTCATAGCATGCTCTATGAATCCAGCGACTCCATTGCCACATTTATCCAGATTTTGCTTGTGATGAAGGGCTTCGGACAAGCGAATCCGCTTCGTTGTACACAGCGAGAGATCGGGAATGCGACACTCCTGCAATAGATTCCCGATTTCCGTACCAGTGAAGCCGTGCTCTGTATCGCCAAGAATATTGGCAATTGACTGAATTACCGCAAGATCGAAGGATGGGACGGTCATTGGATGACGGGGCTAATGTAATGTAGACCGCAAAACACGTTGATACATCCTGACCATGACGATACATCTTTTGAATGGAATGGCTGAAAGCCGCTCACAGCAAGCCTTTCAGAGGTGTGCACTGTCAGTGCGTCTAGGTATAAATTTGTCATGAAACCCCGCACTCTTCGCTGCGGTCAAGTGCTTACTAATCAATGAGTGAATGCAATTTTTTAGATAACTATAGCATTCACTAATCAAGATGAAGACCGAGACACCCCCACCCGACAGCCAAAATATTCTTTGCCACAATGCATGAAAAGTCATAACAAGAGACAAACCATGCACACCATCCAAACGCCCGCCCGCATTCGTCGCACGATGTGCATGAGCCTTGCCGCTGTGGCTTTGTGCAGCTGGCTCAGCCCAGCGGCATACGCGCAAAGCTACCCCAGCAAGCCCATCAAGTTTGTCGTGCCCTTCAGTGCAGGCAGCGCCACTGACAACGTGGGCCGCATCTTGGCGCAAGCCATGGGTGACGCGATGGGGCAAACCATCACGGTGGAAAACAAAGCAGGTGCCAACGGCATCTTGGGTGCTGAAATGGTCAAAGGCGCGCCTGCCGACGGCTACACATTTTTGGTGACGACCAGCACCACGCAAGCGGCCAACGTGCACCTGTACCGCAAGCTGCCTTATGACCCCGTGAAAGACTTCACGCCCATCGGCAAGATTGGTGAGACCGGCTTTATCTTGATGGTGAACGCCGACTTCCCCGCCAAAGACATGAAAGAGTTTGTGAGCTACGCCAAGGCCAACCCCGGCAAGCTCGCGTTTGGTCATGGCTCATCGGGTTCACTCGTGTCTGCTGCCATGCTCACTGAGTTGGCAGGTTTGCAAACCGTCAACGTGCCCTACAAAAGCATCCCACCTGCATTGACCGATTTGCTCGGTGGCCAGATTCAATTCGCGTTTGCCGACACGGGCAACGCCGTGTCGCAAATGAATGGCGGGCGTATGCGTGGCCTCGGTGTGACCACCAAGAAACGTGCAGGTAAAGCCCCCAACGTGCCGCCCATTGGCGACACCGTGAGCGGCTACAACGTGAGCGCGTGGTTTGGCCTGATGGCCCCTGCGGGCATGCCTGCTGACGTGCAAAAGAAAGCCACAGCCACTTTGATGGCTGTTCTGGCCAAGCCTGAAGTGCGCGAAAAAATTCAAGGCGTGGGCATTGACCTGGATGCGGAAGACTCCGCCACACTCGCCAAAACCATCGACGCCGAAATCAAAAAATGGGGCGGCTGGGTCAAGACCGCTGGCATCACACCTGAATAAGCCATGAATAGCAACGACCACTTGGCACAAAACGCCGGTACCCACGGCGCACTCGCAGGGTTACGCGTCATCGACATGACCGGCGTCGTGCTAGGCCCCTACGCCACCCAAATCTTGGGCGACTATGGCGCAGACGTCATCAAGATCGAGCCACCCAGTGGCGACATCATGCGCCATGCGGGACCGATGAAGCACCCGGGCATGGGCCACATTTTCATCAATGCCAACCGCAACAAACGCTCAGTGGTACTGGACTTAAAAAAACCCGAACAACGCGAACAGTTGCTGGCTTTGTGCAAAACCGCCGATGTATTGGTCTACAACATTCGTCCTGCCGCCATGGCGCGTTTGGGTTTGTCGTTTGACACGCTGCACGCCGTCAACCCACGCTTGGTGGTATGCGGCGCGTATGGCTACAGCGAAGGCGGCCCCTACTCCGACTGGCCCGCGTACGACGACCTCATTCAAGGCGCTGTAGGCATGCCGTGGTTGATGACGCAAAGCGGCAGCACCGAACCCCGTTACGCGCCCACCACCTTTGCCGACCGCGTGACGGGGCTCAACATGGTCCACGCCGTCATGGCCGCCATCATTGCGCGCTACCGCACTGGCGTGGGCCAGCATGTGGAAGTACCCATGTTTGAATGCTTGTTGCAGTTTGTGTTGGGCGATCACTTGTGTGGTGAAACTTGGCAGCCCTCTCTTGGCAACATGGGCTATGCACGTTTGCTGGCGGTCAATCGCAAACCCTACGCCACACAAGACGGGCACATCTGCGCCCTCATGTACAACGACGCACATTGGCAAGCGTTTTTAAAACTCGTGGGCGTGCCTGACTTGTTTCAAACCGATACGCGTTTTGCTACGCATGCTGAACGCCTCAAAAACATCGATGCGCTCTATGGCGTGGTCGGCCAACACATGCGCAAGCGCACCACCGCCGAGTGGATGAAAGACCTCACCACGCATGACATCCCCGTCATGCCCATGATGAAGCTAGATGACTTATTGACAGACCCACACCTCACCGCCACACAAGGCTGGCTAGATGTACCGCATCCATTTGAAGGCATGTTGCGACAGCTGCGACCGCCAGTGCGTATGAGCGGGACGCCCACGGGTGTGTGGCGACCAGCACCGCGTTTGGGTGAACACACCGAAGAAGTACTGAGTGAGCTAAGCGTCTGATACGCTACCTATAAATTTAACGCTAACGGAACGACCGATGAAATTCAAAGGCACAGACAACTACGTTGCAACCCAAGATTTGATGCTGGCAGTCAACGCCGCCATCGCACTTAAGCGCCCTCTGCTGGTCAAGGGCGAGCCAGGCACCGGTAAAACCATGCTGGCCGAAGAAGTGGCACAGGCCCTAGGTATGCCCCTGCTGCAGTGGCACATCAAGTCGACCACCAAAGCGCAGCAAGGTTTGTACGAGTACGACGCTGTGAGCCGCTTGCGCGACAGCCAAATGGCCGACACTGAGAGTGCCGAGCGCGTGAAAGACATCAACAACTACATCCTCAAAGGTGTGTTGTGGCAGGCTTTCACAGCCGAAGAGCCTGTGGCCTTGCTGATTGACGAGATTGACAAAGCCGACATCGAGTTCCCTAACGACTTGCTGCGTGAACTCGACCGCATGGAGTTTTATTGCTACGAGACGCGACAGCTCATCAAGGCTAAAAACCGTCCGCTGGTGTTCATCACCTCGAACAACGAGAAAGAGTTGCCAGACGCGTTCTTGCGCCGCTGCTTCTTCCACTACATCAAGTTCCCAGATGCTGACACCATGCGCCACATCGTGCAGGTGCACTTCCCCACCATCAAGCAAGACTTGCTGAGCGTGGCGATGAAAACCTTCTTTGACATTCGCAACTTGCCTGGCCTCAAGAAAAAACCTTCGACCAGTGAGCTGATTGATTGGCTCAAACTGTTGGTGGCAGAAGACATTCCACTCGAAGCACTGCAAACCGCGGACGACAAAGTGTCCATCCCACCACTCGTGGGCGCACTGCTGAAGAATGAACAAGACACCACGCTGTTTGAAAAACTGGTGTTCATGCAAAGCCGCAACCGCTAAACGAAAGACGCACCATGTTTGCATCATTGATAGAAGGCCTCACAGACGCCCTAGGTTTTGTGTTGGGTGCACTCTTGGGCTATGGGTTCGGTGTGGCTTTTGGGCTCGATTTGTTTGCACCCGGCTACGGCACGGGCAGCATCATTGCCATCATGTTGGTGGGCTTGGGTGGCGGCATGGGGCTACAAGCCGCACGCCACTTTCGTGCACCCAAGGTTGACGCTGAATAAAACACAGCCATGCTGATCGACTTCTTCTACACCCTGCGCGCGGCCAAAGTGCCTGTGTCGGTGCGCGAGTACCTCACACTGCTCGAAGCGCTGCAGGCCAATGTGGTGGGCCCAGCCTCTGACGCATGCAGCATGGATGATTTCTATCACCTATCTCGTACTGTGCTGGTCAAAGACGAAAAGCACTTCGACAAGTTTGACCGTGCGTTTGGTGCGTACTTCAAAGGCGTGGAGATGTTGACCGACTTCACCAAAGAAGTGCCGCTCGACTGGCTAGAGAAGATTCTTCAAAAAGAACTCACACCTGAACAAAAAGCCGCCATCGAAAAAATGGGCTGGGACGAGTTGATGGAGACGTTGAAGAAACGCCTCGAAGAACAAAAAGAACGCCATGAGGGTGGCAACAAGTGGATTGGCACAGGTGGCACCTCACCCTTTGGCAATGGTGGCTACAACCCGCAAGGCATTCGCATTGGCGGCAAAGGCGGCAACCGCAGCGCGGTAAAGGTGTGGGACCAACGTGCCTACCGAGACTACGACGACACGCAAGAGCTAGGCACACGCAACATCAAAGTGGCGCTGCGCCGCTTGCGTCGCTTTGCACGCGAGGGCTCGGCTGAAGAGCTGGACCTTGACGGCACCATTCACAAGACAGCTGCCAATGCAGGCTTCTTAGACATCTTGATGCGCCCCGAGCGCCACAACAACGTGAAGGTGTTGTTGCTCATGGATGTGGGCGGCACGATGGACGACCACATTGCCCGCGTGGAAGAACTGTTCAGCGCGGCCAAAGCCGAGTTCAAGCACTTGGAGTTTTATTACTTCCACAACTGCGTCTACGACTTCATGTGGCGCAACAACAAGCGCCGCTATGCCGAGAAGTTTGAGACTTGGGACATCATTCGCAAGTACAACAAAGACTACAAACTCATCTTCATTGGCGACGCCACCATGAGCCCGTATGAAATTGTGCAGCCCGGTGGCAGCGTGGAATACAACAACGAAGAGGCCGGTGCCGAGTGGCTGCAACGCTTGCTACACGCCTTCCCTAAGTTTGCATGGATAAACCCTGAGCCACAAGGCGTGTGGGAATACCGCCAAAGCATTGCCATCATTCAGCAAATCATGAGCAACCGCATGTTCCCGCTCACGCTCAAAGGCCTAGAAGAAGCGATGCGAATGTTGAGCAAGTAGTTTTACAACCGGAGACAACGATGACAACAGACGATCAAATTCTTGATGACACACCACCTGAATCACGCCTACCTAAACTATTTATTCCGCAACTTCTGCCGTTCTACGATGCGGTCGAACCTCTGTCTTGGTTATTGATTCGGCTCACCGTAGGTTTGATGCTGCTGCCCCATGGCATCCCAAAATTCATGGCCGGCGTGGAATCCACTGCAGCATCTGCCCTGACAAAACGCGGCATCGAAGCGGCAGAGCCTTTAGCCGTTGTGTTAATTTTTCTTGAAACAATAGGTGGCTTGTGCGTGGCCTTAGGCTTGGGTACGCGATTATTTGCTGCCGCGATCACTGTGGAAATGATGGTCATCAGCTACCACTACCTTCCCAAGTTTGGATGGACTGGCCCTGGCTATGAATACCCACTCATGTGGGGATTGATCATGTTTGCGATCGCCTTGCGCGGTGGTGGACCTTATTCGTTAGATCGCCGATTAGGAAAAGAGCTTTAACCTGCCTTTTGGCCCTGATCAAGGGCGCCTAAAATACATGTGCTGCCGCCGTAGTTCAATGGATAGAACGACTCCCTCCTAAGGTGTAGATACAGGTTCGATTCCTGTCGGAGGCACCACTTATGACTTGATATGCTGCGCCAACGCAGCAAGGCTTTGTTCCATCGTCTGCATCCCCACTGCGCGGCCTGTTTGTATGACTGAATGCAGCTGAGCCACTTTACCTTCCCGAATCAGGTTGCGCACTGCAGGTGTGCCCACCATCACCTCATAAGCGGCCACACGATCCTCGCCATCTTTGCGCTTGCACAGCACTTGTGAGATCACCGCATTGAGCGATTCAGACAACATGCTGCGCACCATCTCTTTCTCTTCACTAGGAAACACATCCACGATGCGGTCTATGGATTTGGCGGCACTCGAGGTATGCAAGGTCCCCAGCACCAAGTGACCTGTTTCAGCTGCTGTCATGGCCAAACGAATGGTTTCAAGGTCGCGCAGTTCACCCACCAAAATCACGTCGGGGTCTTCACGCAATGCGGCGCGCAAAGCATTGGCAAAGCTGTGGGTATGTGCTCCCACCTCACGCTGTTGAATCAAACATTGGTGCGACGTGTGCACAAATTCAATCGGATCCTCAATGGTGATGATGTGCTTAGGCTCAGATTGATTGAGGGAATGGACCATAGCCGCCAACGTGGTGGATTTACCAGAGCCTGTGGGCCCTGTGACCAACACCAAACCACGGGTTCGCTGTACAAGCTCAGAAAAAACAGCTGGTGCTTGCAATGATTGCAAACTGGGAATGCAATGAGGAATGACACGAAACACGGCAGACATCCCGCGTGCTTGCTGAAATACATTGACTCGAAAGCGCGAAAGACCCTCGATCTCTAATGAGAAGTCACATTCCAATGTGTTTTTGAAATGCGATTGCTGCGTCGATGACATGATGCTCATCATGGCTAAGTGAATCTCGTCACGACTCAAAGGATCGACCGAAATCGGTGTGAGATCACCGTTGAGTCGCAGCATGGCAGATGTACCAGAGGACAAATGCAAGTCAGATGCACGACGTTCGACGCATTGTTGCAACAAGTTTTGTATGTTCATGCGAGTCTTTCTAGCCCAGTACAGCAACGCATTTGTAACTAAACAGGATTCATTTTTAAACCCTTTATCTCAGAACACAGCCAATCAGGGAATTTACTAACCATCGTTTTGAAAAAAGCACGCCACTCAGCCGCAAAAACACTAGTCAAAGCTGGCACAATGCACCCGTTTTAACAAGGAACTTCTCATGAACAAAACTGAATTGATCGAAGCAGTGGCAGCACACACCGAATTGACTAAGGCCGATGCTGGCCGCGCTGTCAATGCCATCCTCGACGTCATCACACACGCTGTTGCCAAAAAAGACGACGTGCAATTGATCGGCTTCGGCACTTTCAAAGCTGCTGCTCGCGCTGCTCGCACAGGTAAGAACCCACGTACTGGCGAAGCCTTGAAAATCGCAGCTGCTGTGGTGCCTCGCTTCACTGCCGGCGCAGCGTTCAAAGCTGCTGTGAACACCAAGAAGAAGTAATTCTTCGCGTTCACGCACAAAAGCGGCATCGGGCAACCGAGCCGCTTTTTTATTTTTTCTAAATAGATTGAGACACGAGCATGTTCACACACATCTTCTTGGGTGCCAAAGACATTGAAGCATCACGCAAGTTTTATGACGCAGCACTCGGTGCATTGGGCCATGCCGCAGGCGCAGGTGGTGGCACACGTTATGTGTACCGCACCCCTACGGGCACCTTTGGTATCAACACCCCTATCAATGGCGAACCAGCTACGTTTGGTAACGGCAGCACCTTAGGTTTTGCAGCCAAGTCGCCAGCCGAAGTGGACGCATTTCATGCAGCAGGCGTGGCCAACGGCGGCGTCACTTGCGAAGACCCACCGGGCCCACGCACCAATCCAGCGTTTAGCTACTACATCGCTTACTTGCGTGACCCAGCGGGCAACAAGATTTGTGCGATGTGCCGCACCGCTGCATAAGTTGCATGAAGCAGCCGCATCAAGCCTGACGCATCTCTCGTAGCTCTGCGTTGGCATGGCGCAAGCGGTCAGCAATGGCCAAGGCCACCGCGCGCATCACACTGATGCTCATCACAGGGTCGCCTGCGGCCACGATCGCAAAGGCTTTGCGGTCGATAGCAATCAGTTCTGTTTCGCGCGTGGCATAAATATCGGCCGAGTGAGCGCGGCCATCTAAGAACGACATCTCGCCAAAGAACTGACCACGACTGAACGTCGTGAGATGAATGTTTTTACCATTGGCCAATGGCAAACTCACCTTGACTTCGCCTCGACTGATGAGCATCAACTCATGACCGCCTGAGTCGGCACTGAACACCAAGTCGCCCTCTTGATACACATGGTGTTGCGCACAACGCTCAAGTGCTTCAATCTCTTGCGCATTCAAACCGTGGAAGAGTTCAAACTTGCCCAAAGGAATGCCTTCTTTCGACACATGGGCATGACCTGCCAGCATCAAAGTTTGATCTTCAATCCATTCCAGCGCTTCATCAAACTCGTCAAATATTTTGGCGGTGCTGTCTGACAACAAACCAATGTGATTCACATAGGTGCGCAGATCGCGCCCACTGGGCAAACGCTCTGGCACACGCGTGAGCACGAGCTTGGCATGGCGCTCCGCCAGCATGTTGCGAATGCGCTCAATCATGTGGCCTGCCGTCATGTCCATCGACTGCACGCGCATGAAGTCAAGCACCACAAACTTGGCGTTATTGAGCTCAGGCTCAATCGCGGTGTAAAGCTGATCGGTGGTGCCAAAGAACAAACTGCCTTGCAATTCAAAAATCACGGTGTGGCTACCGGTCTCAGTCAACACATCGCGCTCGCGTTGACCGCGCACGCGTGAAGAGAACATGGTGTTGCCAAACGATTTCCGTCGAATCGTGGTGGTGTGAATTTGCTCACGCAAGAACAGCATGATGGCCATGGCTACGCCCACACCCGAGGCAGCTATCAAGCTCACGGTATTGGCCACGATGACCACAATCAAGATGACCGCAAAGTCGAGCATCGTGTCTTTGGCTTTGAGCAGTTGTAGCGAATGCCAGTCGATCATCTTGAAACCAATGACGATCAACAATGCAGCCAAGGCAGCCACGGGCACCCATGCGATGAGCGAGGTCAATAGCAAAATTGCCAACAGCGACCAAACGCCTTGAAACACGCCAGACAAATACGTGGTTCCACCGCTGGCCTTGTTGACCAAGGTTGCACCCATGGTGCCCGCACCGGGTGCGCCACCGATGAGTGACGAAGCCAAATTGCCCAAGCCTTGACCAATGAGTTCTTTGTTGGAATCGTGGCGCGAGCCTGTCATGGCATCCAGCACCACACAGGTCTTGAGCGTGTCGATCGACAGCAACACGGCAAGGGTGATGGCTGGGAATGCAATTTGTGTCCAACTCGGGAAACCTGACTCACTCAAGCTACGGAAGGGGTCCAGCAGTGATTCAAAGAAACCTTCACCGCCCACAGCCAATGGGCCAATGATGAATGGGTTGTCATGCAAGTTGCGCAACTCAGGCCATGCGCTGAAGGCCAGCAACCAATACGAGACCATGCCCCCCATCAAACCCACAATCACCGCAGGCACCTTGGTAGAGATGCGCGGCGCGATCAACATAAACGCCGCAGTCACAGCGCCCACAATGAGGCTAGGCGTTTGCCACAACTCCATCGCATGCAAGCCTTGCCACCAGTTCATGCCTTTGGGCAACGCCATCCACTTGGGCAACTGACTCATGATGATGATGAGGCCCACACCGCTGAGGTAGCCACTCACCACCGGAAACGGCATGTACTTGATGAGCTCACCAATGCGCAACAAGCCAAACGAAATTTGCACCAAGCTGCTGACAAACGCGACCAAGAACAAGGTCAGCACCACAGCGCCTACGCCTGTGCCCTGCTGGGTCATTTGAATGGTGAGCGCCGACAGCACCGCAGCGGCGGGTGCACAGGGGGCTGAGATAAGGCGCTGCGTGCCACCGAACGTGGCCGCAATCAAACCCAACGCAGTCACGCCTAGCATGCCTGCCAATGCGCCCTTGGCACCAAAGTCGGCACCAAGTGGCGAGAAGATCGTCACGCCAAATGCGATGGCTGAAGGCAATGCAACCAACATGGCGGCGAAACCGCCCCAGATGTCACCTGAAAGATTTTTAGGGGAGGAAATAACGTGTGTATTCATAGAAATAGGTTACCACTTAGATAAATAAGAAAAAAATACTCACGTGTAAATCGCATAGGCGACTCCAACTTTTGCACATTGCGCTTTTAATCCAATTCCTTACTAAGGAGACACACGTGAAACTTCAACGCTTTACTCGACAGATTCAAACCATCGCGCTCATGATGGGAATGACCATGAGCAGCTTGGCAATCGCTCAAGCACCTGCTGCCCCTCCCGCATCCGCCATTCCTCCAACATGGGCACAAGGTCGTACACCCGATCAAGTCGCACTCAATTTGGTGCCGCATCCACCCGGCATGACGGCGTTGCCTGTGTCAGACATCCCCACAGACAAACTCAAAGTACCTGCGGGCTTCAAGGTAGAGCTGTGGGCGTCAGGTATGCCCAACGCGCGCTCGATGGTTCAATCACCCAACGGTACATTGTTTGTCGGCACGCGTTTCCCTGGCAACGTATACGCCGTGGTCGAAAAAGATGGCAAGCGTGAAGTGAAGACGATCGCTAAAGGCCTGCACCGTCCCAATGGTGTGGTGTTCAAAGATGGCGCCTTGTATGTGGCCGAGTTGTCTCGCATCATTCGCTACGACAACATCGAAGCCAACTTGGACAACCCACCTGCACCTGTGGTCGTGTTTGACGCACTGCCCAAGGACGAAGCACACGGCTGGAAGTTCATGAAGCTGAGCCCCGATGGCAACTACTTGTATTTCCAAATCGGCACACCGGCCAACATCACTGTGCAACCCGTGACGCATGCCGTCATCGTGCGCTTGAACCTCAAGACCAACATCTTGGAAACTGTGGCTCAAGGCGTTCGTAACAGCGTGGGCATGGACTTTCACCCTGTGACCAAAGAACTCTGGTTCACCAACAACGGCCGTGACTGGGTGAATGACGATTTACCGAACGACACACTCCACCGCATCACCGCCAAGCGCATGAACTTTGGCTATCCCTTCTGCCATCAAGGCGACTTGCTTGACCTCGACTACGGCAAAGGTCGCTCATGTGATGAGTTTGACAAACCTGTCTTGAAAATTGGCCCGCACGTGGCTGCATTGGGTATGCGCTTTTACACTGGCAAGCAATTCCCTGCTGAGTTCAAACACAACATCTTCATCGCTGAACACGGCTCTTGGAACCGCACCAAGAAAACAGGCTTCGATGTGGTGCGCGTGGCCCTGGATGCCAAAGGCAACGTGACCAAGAAAGAAGTGTTTGTCTCTGGCTGGATTCAAGGCGACGACTTCTGGGGCCGCCCCGCTGACGTACACGTCATGAAGGACGGTTCGATGCTCGTGTCTGACGACGTGGCTGGCGCAATTTTCCGCATCTCACACAGCAAGTAATGTCTATGCAAACTTCAAAGGCCATTTCATCAATGGCCTTTTTTTTCATACTGCTGTCCACTGACATCGCATGGGCTGCGCCCGATGCAATCGCTGGAAAAGACAAAGCACAAGTCTGTGCGGCGTGTCATGGCGACAAAGGTGTTTCCTCAATCACTGGTACACCCCACTTGGCAGCACAACCGCAGCTGTCGATCTTTTATCAACTGCTGCAGTTTCGAGACCAACGCCGCAAAGGTGGTGGCATGGAAGCCATTGCCGCCACATTGAGCGAACAAGACATGCGCGATATTGCAGCGCACTACGCTTCACAACCCGCCCCACCACCGCACACCGGTGGGGATGCAGAAAAAATCGCACGTGGCCAACAAATTGCGCAACAGCAATACTGCTCGTCATGCCACGGTGCACAACTGCAAGGTCAAAAACATGTGCCTCGCTTGTCAGGCCAGTCATCTGAATACTTCGTCACACAGCTGCGCAACTTACGCTCTGGCGCCCGCGCCGACATGGACGGCACGATGGCGAGCGCTGCACGCAGCTTGACCGATGAAGAAATAGAAGCCATGGCCGTGTACGCGCGCAGCCTGCCTTGAAAGACACACAGATGGAACGTTTTCGACAACTCAGCTACGAAGAGCTTGCACCTGAAGTGCGGCCCTTGGCAGACGATATTTTGAAAGTTTCTAGTGCTGCATTGGGCGGGCCCTATAACGCTTTGCTGCGAAGCCCCGACATGGCACGTCGTTGTTTTGATTTCTTAGACTACCTACGTTTTCGCACTTCGGTGAGCAAGCGCTTGAATGAGTTTGCCATCCTGATTCAAGCGCGCATTGCCAATGCGCAATACGAATGGTGGGCACATGACCCCATTGCACAGCGTGCCGGTTTGTCCACACACATCATCGAGCAACTGCGTGAATGCAAACGACCAATCGGCATGCAGGACGATGAAGCACTGGTTTATGACTTTTGCATTCAACTCAGCCTCAACCATCGTGTGCCTGATGATCTCTGGCACAAAGCCGTGGCAGAAATGGGGGAACAAGCGGTGGTCGACCTCACCGTGCTGTCTGGCACCTATGTGATGGTGTCGATGCTGCTCAATGCCACCCAAGTGGGTATCCCTGAAGGCGGTCAAGAGCCACTCGAAGTAATCTCACCGCTAGACATTCGCCAACGCTTGCTGAGCGAATGACATTCAACCGCAGGAGCTTGACATGATTTCTCGTCGTCACATCGCTATAGCTATCAGCCTACTCTTAGCGGCTAGCTGTAGCTTCGCACAAAGCAACACCGTTCGTTTGGTTGTCCCATTTTCGACCGGCGGTCCGACAGACATCGCGGCGCGGGTGATTGCACCGTTGCTTTCAGAAGCCATGGGTAAAACCGTGATCGTCGATAACCGCGTAGGCGCCACAGGTGCGATTGGCGCTGATTTTGTGGCGCGTTCGCCCGCTGACGGCACCACCATTTTGTTTGGCACCAGCAGCATCATGGCTGCCAACCCTGCGCTGATGCAAAAGCTACCCTATGACCCAGTGCGTGACTTTGCTGCAGTCAGCACCGTGGCCACCATTGAAAACATCATGGTGGTCCATCCGTCCGTACCTGCCAACAACGTGCAAGAGTTCATTCGCTACGCCAAAGACAATCCCGGCAAATTGTTTTATGGCTCTTCTGGCACAGGTAGCACCTATCACTTAGGTTCAGAAATGTTTGCCAACATGACGAAGACACAGCTAGGCCATGTGCCCTACAAAGGCCAAGGCCCTGCTGCACAAGACTTGTTGGCAGGCCATATCCAGCTCATGTTTGATGCATTCAACTCTGCGGTACCCAACATCAAAGCTGGCCGCGTCAAAGCACTCGGCATTGCCAGCGCCAAACGCCATCCCGACTTGCCAGACCTGCCCACCATCAGCGAGCAAGGCGTGTCAGGCTATGTCACCACCATCTGGCTGGCTTTTTTTGTGCCAGCCAAAACACCCACACCCATTGTCGACAAAATGAACCAAGACCTGCGTACCATCATGCAACGCCCTGATGTCAAAGAGCGCTTCAACAAACTAGGTCTGCAAGCCGTGAGCTCCTCCACTCAAGAACTCGACAGTTTGCTGAAACAAGAGTTGGCGCAATGGTCACGCGTGGTGCGAGACGCCAACATCAAACCCGAATAACCGGAGAACGCCTTGAAAAAAATCGCTGCCTTACTGATGCTTATCCTCGCTGCCACTGGCGGGTTTGCTGCAGACACAGACTACCCCACCAAGCCCGTCAATATCGTTGTGGCATATGCACCCGGCGGACAAGGCGATGTATTTGCACGCTTGGTAAGCGAAAAGCTTTCCACCGTCTATAAACAACCTGTGGTGGTCGATAACAAACCTGGTGTCTCAGGCACAGTGGGCACACGCATCGCAGCCAAATCCAAGAACGATGGTTACACCTTGTTATTGGGACAAACAGGTGAGATCACGGTGAACCGATTGCTCATCAAAGACATGGGTTATGACCCCATGAAAGAACTCGTGCCTGTTGTCTTGATTGGCAATGCGCCATTGGTGATGCTTGCCCCTGCAGATGCTCCCTACAACACCGTGAATGAATTCATTCAAATGGCTCGCGCCAAACCTGGCGACTTCAGCTACGGCTCTGTGGGTGCCGGTACACCTGGCCATTTGTCGGCTGTGGCCCTAGCCCTTGGCGCCAAACTCAATATGGTGCATGTGCCCTACAAAGGCGTTGGTCCTTTGTTGTCTGATTTGATGGCAGGCCGCTTGCAAGCCTTCTTCAGCAGTGCTTCTGCTGCGATGCCACAAATCAAAGGTGGAAAACTCAAAGCCTTAGGTGTCACCACACCACAGCGCATGAACTCCTTGCCACAAGTCCCCACAATTGCTGAAGCGGGCTTGCCCGGTTTCAGCTACACCTTGTGGGGTGGTTTATTTGCGCCAGCTGGCACACCTACTGCTGTGATTGACAGCTTGAACCGCGAAGTCAATGCCATACTGGCGATGCCCGACATCCGTGCAAGACTCGAATCAGACAACGTGGCTGTGCCAAAAAACACACCCGCTGAATTTGCAGACTATGTCAAAGCTGAATCAGTGAAATTTGAAAAACTCATCAAAGAAGCAAACGTGAAAGTTGACCAGTGATATGAAGATTGTTGTTTTACCCGGTGACGGCATTGGCCCAGAGACCATGGCAGTCACGGTAGATGTACTGCGTGCAGCCTCAGAAAAATTTGGTTTCAATTTAGATTTATTGCATGACATCGCAGGTCACGAGAGCTTAAAAATACATGGCGCCACAGTGACGCCAGCTTTGCTTGATAAAGTAAAAAACGCCGATGGTTTAATGCTTGGCCCCATGGCCACCTACGACTTCAAAGATGAAGCCAAAGGAGAAATTAATCCTTCAAAGTTTTTTAGAAAAAGCCTCGACCTCTTTGCCAACATTCGCCCCTCACGGACTTATATGGGCGTCAAAACCATCACTTCACCATTTGATTTGGTGGTGGTACGTGAAAACACAGAAGGTTTTTATGCAGACCGCAACGTGGAGTCTGGCAACAGTGAGATCTTGGTTACTCCTGATGTTGCCATCTCACTGCGTCGCATCACACGTGAGTGCTGTGAGCGCATTGCACGCAGCGCATTTGAAGTGGCAATGCAACGACGCAAACATTTGACATTGGTCCACAAACACAATGTACTCAAGATCACCGACGGCATATTTTTGGATGCTTGCCGCCGCGTTGCCTTAGAGTTTCCACAAGTCACTGTAGATGACTTCATCGTCGACGCCATGATGGCTCATGTGGTTCGCGCCCCTGATCGGTTTGACGTCATCGTGACCACCAATATGTTTGGCGACATCTTGTCTGACCTCACTGCAGAACTTTCGGGTAGCTTAGGTCTCGGCGGCTCACTCAATGCCGGTTTGCACCATGCCATGGGACAAGCGGCACATGGGTCTGCACCAGACATTGCAGGCCAAGACATTGCCAATCCGTTTTCGCTCATCACCTCGGCAGCCATGCTGCTGAGCTGGCATGCACAGCGCAGCGGTCAGCAGTCATACCTGCACGCCTCAAGCGCCATTGAAAACGCCATCACGGCATGCATTGCCGTTGGTGAATCAACCCGCGACATCGGCGGGAAGCTGGGCACACAAGCAACGGGTCAAGCCGTGGTGAAGCGCCTGCAACACCCATGATACTTATGGGTGGATGCGACACGCATGTACACGTCATCGGTGACGTACAGGCGTATCCGATGGTGGATGAACGGCAATACACACCGGGGCCTGCATCTGTGCCTGAACTGCAAGCCCACCTGCAACACCAAGGACTAACGCGCACGGTCATCATCCAGCCAAGCGTGTATGGGACCGACAACCAATGCATGCTCGATGCCTTGCAGGCCATGCAGGGACAAGCCCGAGGTGTAGCGGTGCTCGACACAGACACACCCATGGCAGCTATGCAAACCATGGATGCACAAGGCGTTCGGGGCATTCGACTGAACCTAGAAAGCTCGGGCGCGCACGATGTTGCTTTGAACGCAGCCATATTGCGCGAGACCTTGCAGACTTGGGCACCAAGGTTGGCTGACTTGGGTTGGCACATCCAAGTCTATGCACCGTTGGCCGTGACCGTGGCATGTGCTGCGTGCATCAATCAGTTGGCGGTGCCTGTGGTGCTGGATCACTTTGCACTGTGGGCTGACTCAAGTTGCACATCTCCTGAATCCACAGCCTTGTTGCACTTGCTAGAACAGGGCAAGATTTACATCAAACTCTCTGCCAGCTACCGTTCGCCCATCCAAGATGCGCAGACTTTGCTGGCCCTGAGCCAACGCTTGCTGGCCACACGCCCCGATCGTTTGCTATGGGCCAGCGACTGGCCACACACAAACCGAGAACCAGGCAAAGGACCACATGAGGTGAGTCGGTACCGAGCTATCACGGCCAATGCGCTTGTGCATGAGCGCATGCAATGGCTACCCAACACAGAAGTACAGCAACGAGTGTTGGTTGACAACCCGAACCAGCTTTACCAATTCTGAAGCATTGATTTAACTCAAACACCATGCCACGCCTTGGGTGTCTAATGAAGCTTCACTTAGGAGAAATACATGACAGCAAACGTTGGCGGCATTGACCGCGTTCTGCGCATCGTCGCAGGCTTGGTACTCATGGCATTGGCAGCCGCCAATGTGGTGGGACTGTGGGGCTACATCGTGGGTGGCATCGTGATGGCCACAGGTGTGTTCCGCTTTTGCGGTGCGTACACCTTGTTGGGTTTGAACACATGCCCACTCAAAGTGGTGGAAGAAGAGCCTGCTATGTAAACAGCCCTCGCTTCACACCAGCCTCAGCGCTTTCAAGCGGCTGAGGCTTTTTTACGTGCCAACCAGAGCAAACCTGCACCAGTGATGAGCACAGGCACCAACGAGCCCCAATTGAGCCACGCCCACCCTCGTGTGGTCACTAACGCGCCTGACGCAAACGAAGTGAAGGCCATGGTAGAAAACACGCAAAAGTTGATGGCGGCTTGGGCACGGTTTTTCTCTTGAGGCGTGTAGGCCTGCATCGACAAGGTGGTGCTGCCTGTGAACAAAAAGTTCCAGCCCACACCCAGCATGAAAAGTGCGAACAAAAACTGGTGCAAGTCCACACCCGACAAAGCCACGGCAATGCAGCCAATATTCAGTAAGACGCCCACGCCCATGATGGTCAACACACCAAACCGTTTGATGAGGTGGCCCGTCACAAAGCCGGGCGCAAACATGCCGATCACGTGCCACTGCAACACCCAAGCTGTGTCTTCAAATGGGAACCCGCACACCTGCATGGCCAGTGGCGTGGCGGCCATCAACAAGTTCATCACGCCATAACCCAAGGCAGCAGCCAAGGCCGCAATGAAGAACACAGGCTGACGCATGATTTCGCCCAAGGGACGGCCACCTGCCTCATCGGCTTTGACCACGGGTGCGGGTGGGAATTCAATCTTGCTCATCACCGCCATAGACAACACAGCCACCACCATCAAGGCCACATAGGCACCGGCGAACGGCATGCCAAATAAGCTCTTGGTTTGAATCGCCAAGTTGGGGCCAATGATCGCGCCAATCAAACCGCCGGCCATCACCAACGACACCGCTTTCTCGCGGTAGTCAGGCTTGCACAGCTCAGCCGCCGCAAAGCGATACAACTGGCCATTGGCGCTGTAATAGCCCGCTACCACTGTGGCCGTGACCAACAACCAGAAGGATTGCGACAGCACGGCAAACGCGCCCAAGGCTGCGGACAACAAAGCCACCAACAGCCCTAACTGAAACGAGCCCTTGCGCCCAAAACGCTGCTGCGATTTGGCCACCAAGCCGGTGCTGAATGCGCCACCCACCACATAGCCCATGACAGGCAATGTGGCCATCCATGCGACAGGTGCCAAGCTCAAACCCACCAGACCATTGATGGCAATGAAGGTGACGTTGTTGGTCAGGAACAAGCCCTGCGCGATAGACAACAAAACTAGATGACGGTTCATACAAGACCTAAAAAATCAAAGTGAGCAATCCAGCCGAAATGGCCAAACCATGCACCACAGCAGCAGCGATGGTCAAAACAATGGCAAAGGCCAAACGTGCGGGTTGGTCTGCATTTTTAAGCAAAAGCACAAAAGCCCAAACCGATAAGGGCATTGACACCAAACCCCACAACGCAGGCTCGGGGTGAATAAAAAGCCACACACCTGCCGCAAGCCACGCATGCGCAAGCAAGGCAATGAGCAAATACAGCCAAGCGCCGCGGCGTGTACCCAAACGTACCACCAGCGTGCGCTTGCCCACTTGCGCATCTGCTACCGCATCTGGAAAACCATTGATGACCAAGATGTTGCCCACCAACAGCGCAAAGCTCAGCGCCACGGCTACAGGAATCACAAAGAACTGGCCACGTTGCACATAGTCAGCGCCCACCACCACCAAGCCCCACGTCAACGCCACCGTGGCCTCGCCCAAACCACGCTTCATCAAAGCAAGCGGCGGCGCTGAGTAGCCCCATCCCAGCAACATGCCTGCCAACCCCAACACCACCAAACCTCCGCCCGTCTTCACCGCCAGCAAAGCCCCGCAAGGAATCAGAAACACAAACAGAGCCTTAGCCAAGTCGTGCGTGTCTTGCACGCTGACATGGCCGTTTTGAATCAGACGTGCACCACCGGTGAAGGGAAACAGGCCTTGCGTGTTGGCATCATCTGCGCCGTTGAGGGCATCGTGATAATCATTGATCACATTGGCGGCGGCGTGCATCAACAAGGCCAACACCAAGGTGGCCAGCGCCGTCCACATGTTGGGGCTGTGCCCACATGCGGCAGCCACCAAAGTGCCCAACACACACGCCACGGCCGTGATGACCAAAAAGCCGGGACGCGTCATCTGCACCAGCGTGCGCCAGTGCAAAGCAGTCGAAGGTGGAGATGTCATAGGCAATAGAAAAGTCAAAAAGAAACAGGGCCATCAGGCCCTGCTTAAACAGTTAACCGTTTTAACGCGGCACCAAGAAGACGGACTTCTCGTGAATGACATCGCTGCCAGAGGTGTCCTTGATATCGAAGGTAATTTTGTGAGAACCCGCATCTGCCGAACCATATGGAATGCTCACACTCAACACCACCCAATGGGCTTGGGCTGCAGCCACCTTCACTTGTGCATCCGTGGTGATGGCAATGTCTTTCATGCCGTCCACTGACACTTGGTAAGTCTTATCGACCTCGGAAGCGTTCATTACTTGCAAGCGGTAGATATTTTCAATACCACCGTTCTCAGTGATTCGAGCCAAAGTCGCACGGTCACGCACCACATCCACTTTGAACGGTGTACGCATGGCCAAGGACACACCTACGGCAATGATGATCGCCATCAAAATGGATGTGTAAATCAGCACACGTGGGCGCAGAACACGCATCAGCGTTTGCTTGGTGGTCCATTTGTTGTTCATGGCGTTTTGCGTGGTGTAGCGCACCAAGCCTTTGGCGTAGCCCAGCTTGTCCATCACTGTGCCACACACATCGGCACACGCACCGCAACCAATGCACTCGTATTGCAAGCCGTTGCGAATATCAATGCCAGTGGGGCACACCTGAACGCACAGCGAACAATCAACACACGAGCCTAAGTTGGCAGCCACTAAGTCTGTTTTCTTAGAACGGGCACCGCGTGGCTCGCCACGCTCTGCGTCATACGTCACGATGAGGGTGTCGTGGTCAAACATGGCGCTTTGGAAGCGTGCATACGGGCACATGTATTTACACACTTGCTCGCGCATGAAGCCTGCATTGCCATAGGTGGCAAATGCGTAGAAGAATACCCAGAAGGCTTGCCATGGGCCAAAGCTCCAAGCCACTGCTGTCGACACCAATTCTTGAATCGGGGTGAAGTAGCCCACAAAGGTCAGCCCCGTCCACAGTGACAACAGAATCCATGCTGTGTGCTTATAGATTTTTTTGCTGAGCTTCTTCACAGAAAATTCTGCATCATCTAAACGCATTCGCGCAGAGCGATCGCCTTCAATTTTGCGTTCTATCCACAAAAAGATTTCGCTGTACACGGTTTGCGGGCATGCATAACCGCACCACAAACGCCCCGCCACTGCGGTGAACAAAAACAGCGATAAAGCAGAGATGACCAGCAAGCCAGTCAAGTAAATAAAGTCTTGCGGGTACAACACCAAGCCAAAGATATAGAAGCGACGGGCTTCCAAGTCAAATAACACCGCTTGGCGTGTACCCCACTCCACCCATGGCAAACCGTAAAACACGATTTGCGTGATGGCCACTGTGATCCAGCGCCAATAAGCAAAAATGCCTTCGACCGAGCGTGGGTAGATTTTCTTAGCTGCGGCGTAGAGCGAAACCATTTCTTCACTCTCGTCCACTGGCACAGCTTGGATAGAGATGACTTTTCTGGGGTCTTGCTTATCTGTGATCATAAAACTCAATCGAATATTAAAAAATTTAAGCCAATGTGTCCCAAGCCTTGAGGGCTTCGGCCGAATACATCAACGCAGGGCCACCGCCCATGTACACGCAGATGGTCAACATTTCTTCTAGCTCTTCGCGGGTGCAACCCAATTTACGCAAAGCCTTGACATGAAATCCCACACAACCAGAGCAGTGCTGAGTAATGCCAATGGCCAAAGCGATCAGCTCTTTGTTTTTGGCAGTGATAGCGCCCTCAGCCATAGAAGCACGCGCGAGTTGTCCAAAGCCTTGCATAGCTTCGGATTGCGATTTACGAAAGGGCGTCAAGCACTCGTTGATGCCTTGCATCAAGTTGGCATGATCAAACGTACTCATGGTGTGATCCTCTTCAAATTACTTCAGTTGCTGCCCAACGCTGTCAAACACTTCCACCGTGATGGGAATGCCTTGACGCACGCTTTGCGTCACAGTGCAAAACTCTTCAAACTGTGCCAACACGTGGTCGACTTGTTCTAGCGACGCGGCCAGCACACCCATGCGAATTTGCGCATTCATGTGCAACACGCGCAAACGGTTGTCATCGTTACGCCCAATTTCGGCCATCACCACGCACTGGATAGGACTGGGTTCGTGTTTGAATTTTCGAAACGCAAACAACAAGGAATCTGACAAACAATTACCCACCGCTGCGCAAAGCATTTGCACCGGCGATGGGCCTAAGCCTGTTCCTAGGGGGGCGGGCTCGTCGCTGGTGAGCACGGGCATTGCATCGCCAAATGCTATGTCGAAGCGGTAGTCATGCCGTTGCGATAGCTCAACGCGTATAGTTTTTCCTGACATAGGCTTTTCCTTGATTTATTCAAATGAAGGCTGTGCAGGCTTGAACACGTCGTGCCCTGCAGCCACCCAAGCATCAATGCCCCCGGCGATGGATTGGATGTGGGTGTAGCCCATCTCAGCAAGTGACTTAGCGCTCAAAGCCGCACGGCCACTGGTTTTGCAATACAGCAGGATGTTTAGGTCTCGCGCCTGCATCTTGGGGTTGCCCGCCATCTTGAACTCCAACATGCCACGCGACATGTGGATGGCGCCTGGTAAATGGCCTGCCAAATATTCGTCTGTCTCGCGCACATCAATCAGAACGTCACACGACTGAAGGGCGACAACAGCCTGATCGACGGAAATTTCTTGTACGGCTTGCTTGGCTTCAACAACTAAATCGTGTGCGGTTTTCATGCGGCTTTCCTTGTGACGTTACGTTTTTTAGAAGCAATGGCGGTTGGCCACGATTGTTCTGAGTGCTGTTGGGCGATGCGATCGCACACCAAATCACACAGGGCATAAATAGTGGGGTCCGCAATTTGGTAATACACGCTGGTGCCACGGCCTTCGCGCTTGACGAATCCTTGTTGCATCAACACTGCCAAGTGGCGCGACATGTTGGCGGCCGTGTAGCCACAAGCCTCGGCCAGCTCGCCCACGTTGTGCTCAGCCTCGCGTAGCAGGTTCAAGATGCGAAGGCGCGTGGGTTCGGCCAGTGCTTGGAAGTAGTTGGCCACACGGTCGATGGCTTGCTCTGGAAGTTGGGTCATGAACGAATTGTAGACTTATTTAAGTGATTGATTATTTAATTGTTTAGTTAAATAATCAGTCAATTATTTATAGAATAGCCGCCATGACTGATTCAAAACTCCGCATCTCTGGCCGATTGGCCCGCATGTTTCAAGCTTCACAGATCACACCACTGCTGGCACTTGTGTGCTTTCTGCTCGGTGTATTCGCCGTCTTGGTGACGCCGCGTGAAGAAGAACCACAGATCAACGTGACCATGGCCAATGTGCTGATCCCCTTCCCGGGCGCATCGGTGAAGGATGTGGAGCAAATGGTGTCTGGCCCTGCCGAGCAAGTGCTGTCGCAAATTGCCGGTGTCGAGCACGTCATGTCAGTCTCGCAGCCCGGCATGTCGGTGGTGACTGTGCAATACAAGGTGGGCGTGCCGCGCACCGAAGCATTGGTCCGTTTGTATGACACGGTTAACTCGCATGCCGATTGGCTGCCCAAAGGCTTGGGCGTGTTGCAGCCCCTCATCAAGCCCAAAGGCATTGATGATGTGCCCATCGTTTCACTCACCTTGCACGGCAAGGACGCCGACCTGAGTGCCTTTGAACTGGAGCGCATTTCACAAAACATTGAGATAGATTTGAAACGCGTCAAAGGCACACGCGAAGTCACCACCGTGGGCGGCCCATCACGCGCCATTCAAATTGACATTGACCCTGCACGCATGCAAGCCGCTGGCATCACTGTGCCTGAGCTACGCATGGCTTTGCAAGCGGCGCATTTGGGCGCACCGGTGGGTGATTTGTTGGTCGGCCAACAAGCCATTGCGATTGAGTCTGGCCCGTTCTTGAGCAGTGCCAAAGATGTGGCCAGTTTGGTGGTGGGCGTGCGTGCGGGTACGCCTTTGCATGTGCATGACATTGCCCAAGTGCGTGATGGCGGCGCACAGGCCAACACCGCTGTGTGGCATGGCGTGGCAGGTGCCAAGCCAAGCGAACGTACCGCAGTGACCATCGCCATCACCAAGAAGCCCGGCGAAAACGCCATTGAGGTGGCTGATGCAGTATTGGCACAAGTGGCCACACTCAAGCAAAGCAAGATTCCACAAAACGTGGAAGTCACCAGCACGCGCAACTATGGCGAAACCGCGAACGACAAAGCCAAGAAGCTGATTCAAAAGCTGCTGTTCGCCACAGCCTCTGTGGTGGCCTTGGTGTTCATTGCCTTGGGTCGCCGAGAAGCTGCCATTGTGGGTACTGCTGTGATCTTGACCTTGACGGTCACTCTGTTTGCGTCGTGGGCTTGGGGCTTCACGCTCAACCGCGTGTCGTTGTTTGCACTGATTTTCTCGATTGGTATCTTGGTGGACGACGCCATCGTGGTGGTGGAAAACATCCACCGTCACCAAGGTTTGTTCCCTCACAAAACCCTCACACAAATCATTCCAGGCGCGGTGGACGAAGTGGGCGCACCCACCATCCTTGCCACCTTCACCGTCATTGCAGCTTTGTTGCCCATGGCGTTTGTGACTGGTTTGATGGGGCCCTACATGAGCCCTATCCCAATCAATGCCAGCATGGGCATGTTGTTGTCGCTGGCTGTGGCGTTTGTAGTCACACCTTGGCTCGCTCGCATTTGGATGAAAGCCGCACCAGCCCACGGCGCTGTAGATGACAGTGCATTCAAACAATGGCTCAAGCGTTTTTTCAATGGCGTGTTCACACCTTTCTTGAATGACAAGTCTGGCCAGCGCAACCGTTGGAGCCTAGGCGCTGCCGTGCTCGGCGCGATCGTGGTGTCGGTGGCCTTACCAGTGGCTGGCTTGGTTGCCTTGAAGATGCTGCCGTTTGACAACAAGTCTGAATTCCAAATCGTGGTCGACATGCCCGCAGGCACCCGCGTGGAAGAAACCGAAAAAGTCTTGCGTGCCTTGGGGGCTCACTTAGCCACCGTGCCAGAGGTGACGCATTACCAAGCTTATGCAGGCCTGAGTGCCCCCATCAACTTCAACGGTTTGGTGCGTCAATATTATTTGCGCAGCGGCGGCAACGTGGGTGACATCCAAGTCAACTTGCAAGACAAGCACTTGCGTAAAGCGCAAAGCCACATCATCGCCATGCGCGAGCGCCCTGCCCTGCAAGCGATTGGCAAGCAGTTCAACGCCAATGTCAAAGTGATTGAAGTGCCACCAGGCCCACCCGTGTTGGCCCCCATCGTGGCCGAGGTGTATGGCCCCACAGACGAAGGCCGTAATCAAGTGGCCAAATCTGTGCGCGCGATGTTCAGCGCACAACAAGGCGTGGTGGATGTGGACGACAGCACCATCAGCGCAGCGCCTCGCCAAGTGCTGTTGATCAACCGCCAAAAAGCAGCGCAGATGGGTGTATCGCAACAAGCCATCGTCAGCACCTTACGTGCGGCATTGGCAGGTGAATCAACCGTCTACGCACATGACCAACACAAATACGCAGGTGCCATCGTCATTCGCTTAGCCAAGAGCGAGCAAGACTCATTAGACAAACTACTCAGCCTTGGCGTGCGTAACTCGCAACGCGAAATCGTGCCCATTCGTCAGCTCGTCACCATCAGTGACACCCAGCGCGAACAGCCGATTTATCACAAAGACTTGCTGCCCGTCACCTACGTGGTGGGTGACATGGCTGGCAAGGTCGACAGCCCGCTGTACGGCATGTTTGGCATGCGCAGTGGCTTGAACCAAATTCAAGCACCCAATGGCAAACCTGTGGATGAGTACTTCATCCAACAACCCGCTGACCCCTATCAACACTTCGCCGTGAAGTGGGATGGTGAATGGCAAATGACGTATGAAACCTTCCGCGACATGGGTGCTGCCTATGCCGTGGGCTTGGTGCTCATTTACTTGCTGGTGGTAGCGCAATTTGGCTCTTACCTCGTGCCGCTCATCATCATGGCACCTATCCCGCTCACCATCATTGGTGTGATGCCAGGCCACGCTTTGCTGGGTGCGCCCTACACCGCCACATCCATGATTGGCATGATCGCTTTGGCTGGCATCATCGTGCGCAACTCGATCTTGTTGGTGGACTTCATCCGCTTGCAAGTCTCGCAAGGTGTAGCCCTGAAAGATGCCGTGGTGGCCTCAGCCATCACCCGCGCTCAACCCATTGTGTTGACCGGTTTGGCCGCCATGATGGGTGCGTTCTTTATCTTGGATGACCCGATCTTCAATGGCTTGGCCATCTCGCTCATCTTCGGTATTTTTGTCTCAACCGCACTCACCTTGTTGGTGATTCCGTTGCTCTATTTCATGGCTTTCAAGAACAAGCCTGCTTCCGTCATTTCTGGAGAACACGCATGAAACGCTTGCCCCTCATTGCCGCACTCACCTTGGCTGGCATCACCTCTGCCACACACGCCGCCGACTTGATAGACGCATGGCAAGCAGCGCTTGCCCGTGATCCAGAAATCGCAGCCGCACGTGCCTTGCACGAGCAGGCCACGTTCAGACAAGAACAAGCCAAAGCCTTGTGGGCACACATGGTGTCCGCTGGTGGTGCTGTTGGCATAGGCGGCGCAGACAGTCGCACCAAAGGTGCAGAGGCCATGGACCAAAGCGATGTGACATTCAAAACGAATGTGAATGCAGGCGCTTTGACGCGTGCCAGCATCGGCGCACAAAAAGCATGGATCAGCCCAGAGCGCGAAGCGCAAAGCAAGCAGTTAGAGCTGTCCGCACAAATCGTACAAACCCAATGGCAGCAAGCCCAGCAAGCACTCATCATGCGCACGGCGCAACGCTACTTTGATGTGGTGGGCGCTGAACAAACTCTCAGCGTGTTGCAGCGACAACAAAAAGCCATGCAGCAAGCTGCTGCCGAAATCAGCAAACGTCAATCCGTGGGCGATGCCAGCGTGATGGATGTGCAAGAGGCCAACGCACGTGTGTCTGAAATTCGCGCCCAAGTGCTCACGCATGAAAACAACTTAGCCAACAAGAAGGTGGCCTATCGCCAATTAACAGGCCAAGAACCCACGCAATTGCTGCCCATCGGCAACATCAATCTCACACCACCCAACTTGGCTGATGCCAACACTTGGGTTCAGCGCGCCAAACAACAATCCCCCAGTCTCCAAATGATGGGCTTGCAGCAGGCCATCCAAGGCCAGGAAGCCAAACGCATCAAAGCTGGCAATGCCATGACAGTGAACTGGGTGGCTCAAGCGCAAATGGATCGACTATCTGGCCAAGGCATGTATGGCAGTGCCAGCAACCAAACGGCGCAATACATGGTGGGCATTCAGCTCAATGCACCACTCAGTACAGGCGGTATGGTGGAATCGCGCGAGCGCGAAGCTTTGAAGCAAGTCGAAAAACTGCGCTACGACCAAGAAGCGGTTGAGCAACAAATCGAGCAACAGGTACGCGACGCGTGGCAAAGCCTGAGCACCGCGCAAGCCCGCTTACAAGCATTGAGTCAATCCGAGCAAGCCAGCAAGGCGCGCCTCACATCCACGCGCCAAGCTCACCGCACCGGTGCGCGCACCACCAACGAACTGTTAGGCGCTGAGCACGATGCTGCACAGGCCGAGTTGGCCTTGGTGCAACTGCGCATTCAAACCGCCATGGAGCAACTGCGCTTGTCTGCCGCAAGTGGTGAATTGGGCGAAGCCCAATTACGCCAAGTGAATGCTTTGCTGAAATAAGCCATGGCCATGTCGCGACTCCTCCACACGTTTTTGCTTGCCAGCTTTTTAGGACTGGCAGCATCACCTGCGTCGGCCAGTAACTGTGCAGAGGACATCGCGGCCGTCGACAAAGCACTTCGCAGCCAATACGGCGAAGACCGCAAATGGTGGCAAATCATTGCCTGCCCTGTAGTGATGGATGGCCAGCTTCGTAAAGACGCGGTGGTGAATGTGGAGCAAATCAAAGAGATCAGCTACTTTCGCAACATTGCTTACATGCAACATGCACGAGGCGATGACAAGATGTGCAAAGAATCGCTGGTCAAGCCCAAACGCATGTTGCGTGTTTGGTAAAGCGTCCAGCAAAGACAGGGAAATCCCTTGAAGATAGTCTGAATCAAGATTGCTAGAATTTATACATAAGCAACTAACGAATTAGATTCTCAGAGGATTGACAAATGAAAAAATTGACAGCCATCACCCTTTTGGCCCTTGCCAGCACAGGCGCATGGGCTAACGCTGATTTGGCCAAGAAAAACAACTGCTTGGCTTGCCATGCTGTAGACAAAAAAATTGTGGGCCCAGCCTACCAAGACGTGGCCAAAAAATATGCCGGACAAGCCGATGCTGAAGCCAACCTGACCAAAAGCATCAAAGCTGGCGGTAGCGGCAAATGGGGTCCTATCCCCATGCCACCACAAGCGCAACTCAGCGATGCCGATGCAAAAACCCTTGCTGCATGGGTGTTGTCAGGCGCCAAGTAATACGACTGGTACTCGTACCTTCATGAGCTTCCCTCGGGAAGCTCTTTTTTTAGCATTTGCATAGAAAGAAAAAGATGAAACTCAACATCACCCACCTCCTCGCAGCCCTCGGCTTGGCCACCTTGAGCCTGAACAGCGTCGCCGCTGACCCTGAATACCTGCGCATCATTGGCACTGACACCAAGTTCGTGGTGAAGAACGCCAAAGGCGAAGAGCGCGAAATAAAACGCGTCATGACACCCTGCGCCAAAAACAAAGGTTGGCTCCAACCCATGGTGCCGGTCGCAGGTGTTACCCCCGTTGGCGAGATTGAAATGCTCAACGCCATGAATGACCGCGATGCCATGTTGGTCGACATGCGTGAACCCGAAGACCGTGCCGCAGGCACCATCCCCGGTTCACACCACATCGTCTACACCGAAGTGTCTGCACGCATGGACGAACTGGGCTGCAAGAAAACAGCCAAAGGATGGGACTGTGCAAGCGCCAAAAAAGTGTTTGCGTTTTGCAATGGCCCCGTGTGCCCACAAAGCCCCACGGCCATTCTGGCTATGACACGTGATGGCTTCCCGGCTTCCAAAATTTATTACTATCGTGGCGGTATGTTGGACTGGGCAGCATTGGGCTTCCCCGTCCTCAAAGGCGATTTCTAAAGAGGCACTTCATGCACACCAATTGGATCCAAGACACACAGGCATTGCTCAACAGCAAAGATGAATCGGCACCCACACGTCGCCTCGCTTTGCAAACTGCACTGGGCTTGGGGTACGCCGCTTCGGCCATGCCCTTGATCGCACAGACCGCCATTCAAACTTCAGGTGAAGGCTTGATCGAAGGCGAAGTCACGATTGACGTCAATGGTTTCAAAATGCCAGCCTACCGCTCGGCGCCCAAAGGTAAAACCGACTTGCCCGTGGTCTTGGTGATTTCCGAAATTTTTGGTGTGCATGAATACATTGCCGACGTGACGCGCCGCTTTGCCAAAGCCGGCTACTTGGCCATTGCACCCGAGCTGTTTGTGCGCCAAGGTGATCCCAGCATGTATGGCGAAATTGCCAAGCTGCAAGCAGAGATCATCTCCAAAGTGCCAGACGCACAAGTGATGGCCGACTTAGATGCCGCCTTGCAATGGGCAGGCAAAAACGGTGGCAATGCTAACCGTGCGGCCATCACTGGTTTTTGCTGGGGGGGTCGCATCACATGGCTCTACGCAGAGCACAACCCCAAGGTCAAAGCAGGTGTGGCTTGGTACGGTCGCATGGAGGGCCAAACCAATGTCAACAACCCAAAGCACCCGATTGAATTAGCCGCTTCTTTGAAAGCACCTGTGCTGGGTTTGTACGGCGGGGCCGACACTGGCATTCCCGTCACATCGATCAACAACATGAAAGAAGCCTTGGCGCAAGCTGCATCAAAAGGCAACAAAGCGGCCAAGGCCAGTGAGTTTGTGTTGTACCCAGATGCACCGCACGCGTTTCATGCCGACTACCGTGCCAGCTTCCGTGCAGCACCTGCGGCAGATGGCTGGAGCCGCGCTATAGCTTGGCTCAAGCAATACGTTTAAGCGAACAACGCTTAGGCCACAAACACCCGCGCTTTGCGCGGTGTGAGCACCAAGGTCTCCCCCTCTGTAAATCCCTGCTCGTAGAACTGCGATGCAGGGATTTGCGCTTCAATGATCTGCTCGTCAGACGGGCTGTCGCCTTCTGCGGCAATCAGCTCAAGGCGGGCAATCGGCCCCACCACAATCGCACGCGTGAGCTTAGCGACGATGCCTTCTTCGCCATGGGTGTAGCGACGCACATCCAAGTCATGCGGACGCACATAGGCAAAGGCTTTGGCATCTTGTGTGTCATGGTGCTCAGGGCTTGCCACGCGCACAGTTTGGTCTTCCACACCGATGTGCATTTCGCCTTCGTGGGCTCGGCCATGGAACAAGTTCACATCGCCCAAGAAGCCATACACAACGTAGCCGTATAAAGAAAAAGCCCGCATGCATGCGGGCAGTTAGATGATCCATCGACACTCATCATTAAAACTTATAGCGAAGTCCAATGCCAATGGCGGTAGAAGTGGCCTTTTCGCTAGGGATACGTTTTGTTTTGGTGTAATCAGCAGTGATACCCCATTGGGAATGGATTTTGTGCGACACACCCAAGCCATAAATGGTGTGCGCATAGGTGGCCTGCTGACTCGAGCCATTTTGGAACACAACTTCCTGTGTGCCGTATTGACGGCCTAACTTGACATAGCCACCCCACGACTCATTCAAACCAATAAATGGACGAAAACTAAAGCCATATCCATCAATCACTTTAAGCGTCATAGGTGTGCCCGCATTGGAAGCGTCAGATGAGCTTTGCAGACCACCAAAGACACCTCCTTCGATGGCCAAGTTATCAATCGCCACATAACTCAGACCAAGCCCAAGCGTTGAGGGCTTGTAAGTTCCGAGGCTTTCAGTTTTTAAAGTCGCCAAAGAGTAATTGATACCGCCAAACAAATCACCCGCTTTTTGGGCGTAGCCACAAAAGCTCATAGAAGCCAGCAAAAATGCAAATAGGTATTTCATAGGCATCAATCATCAACTTTATTAGATTGTAGGACTTTCAAAAGTCCCCACAAATCCTGTACCCACTTACTTCTTGAGATAGATTTGATCAAAGTTCGCGCCGTCCGCAAAGTGCTCTTTGGTGGCTTTGCTCCAGCCGCCAAATGATTTATCGATGGTGACCAAGTTCAGCTTAGGGAACTGCTTGGCGTATTTGGCTTGGGCTTTAGGAGATGTAGGGCGGTAGAAGTTTTTGCCTGCAATGTCTTGGCCTTCTTCGCTGTAAAGATATTCCAAATACGCTTGTGACACGGCACGCGTACCCTTCTTGTCCACATTTTTGTCAACCACGGTGACAGCGGGTTCCGCGAGGATAGAAATGGAAGGTACGACCACATCAAACTTAGCGCCGAATTCTTTTTCGAGCAAGTAAGCTTCGTTTTCCCAAGCGATCAAGACATCACCTTGGTTGCGTTGTGCAAACGTGATGATGGAGCCACGGGCGCCAGTGTCGAGCACGGGCACATTCTCATAGAGTTTCTTCACAAAGTCTTTGGCTTTTGCATCGCCACCGTATTTCCGCTTGGCAAATTCCCAAGCAGCCAAGTAGTTCCATCGTGCGCCACCCGATGTTTTGGGGTTGGGTGTGATGACACTGATGCCGGGCTTGACCAAGTCGTCCCAGTCTTTGATGCCCTTGGGGTTGCCCTGGCGCACCACCAACACGATGGTGGAGGTGTAAGGCGACGAGTTGTGTGGCAAACGCTTTTGCCAGTCTTGGGGAATGAGGCCACCGTTTTTGTACAAGGCATCAATGTCACCGGCCAATGCCAAGGTGACCACGTCTGCATCAATGCCGTCAATGACCGAGCGGGCTTGTTTGCCCGAGCCACTATGCGACTGCTTGATGGTCACGTCTTGGCCAGTTTGTGCTTTCCAGTGTTTGGCGAAGGCGGCGTTGAACTCGCTGTACAACTCGCGGGTCGGGTCGTACGACACGTTGAGCAAGGTGACGGGGGCGGTTTGTGCAGTTGCCAAACCGCTCACAGCTACAAAGGCTGTGGCCACCAGAGTTTTGAGAAAGTGTTTGCGTTGAATCATTGTGTTCCCTTTGAATCCATCTAAATTTGCGATGGATGGATTCTTGGCGCAACAGCGCCAAAAGGGAACGACAGAGTTTTTGGTAGTTAATTACCGAAACATCTAAGCCAGTGTCAAAGCGCGTTCAATGGGATTTTGAGGTACGACACACCGTTGTTGTCCTTGGGCGGAAACGCCCCCGCGCGAATATTGATTTGCACCGCCGGCAAGATGAGCACCGGCATAGCCAAGGTAGCGTCACGTTCAGTGCGCATGCGCACAAACTCTGCTTCGTCGATGCCATCGTGCAAATGAATGTTGTTTGCGCGTTGCTCGGCCACTGTGGTTTCAAACTTCACGTCACGCGTCTCGGGCGGGTAGTCGTGGCACATGAACAAGCGGGTGTTGCCTGGCAGGCTCAAAATTTTGCGAGCTGACGCATAGAGGGTTTTGGCGCAACCGCCAGGAAAGTCACAGCGTGCCGAGCCCACATCGGGCATGAACAAGGTGTCACCCACAAACACCGCATCACCTACTTGATAGGCCACACAGGCGGGCGTATGCCCCGGCACATAAATGGCTTGGGCACGTAAGTTACCAATGGCAAATGTTTCATCCATTTGCAACAGATGGTCAAACTGTGTGCCGTCTTCTTTGAAGCTAGCTTCTAAATTAAAGATGCCTTTGAACACACGCTGCACTGCAGTGATGTGGTCGCCAATCGCGGTTTGTCCACCCAACTTCGCCTTGAGATAAGGGGCTGCAGTGAGGTGGTCAGCATGGGCATGGGTTTCTAAAATCCATTGCACTTGCAGGTTTTTCTCACGCACAAACGCGATGACTTTGTCTGCCGACTCAGTGCTGGTGCGTCCTGATTTGGGGTCGTAATCGAGCACCGAATCAATGATGGCGCAAGCACTGCCCTCTTTCTCATAAACCACATAGGTCACGGTCCAAGTGGCTGGATCGAAGATGCCGTGAACGATCGGGTTCAGTGCAGCGGACATAGATAAGCTCTGGTTCATAAGGGCACAATAATATAGGTAACTTTAGATATACGTAGTATGCAAATCGATTGGCTTCATTTCACACCCTGGCCTGCCTTGTTAGGCGGAATTTTGCTTGGCATAGCGGCGGGCGCGTTGTTTTTAAACAGTGGACGCATCTTGGGCGTCACTGGTATTTTGGAAGGTCTTCTGACGCCTAAGTCTGCTGATTCCCCCTGGCGTTTCACATTTTTACTCGGTATGTTTGCAGCACCATGGGTAGCCAAATTCATCCTGCCTGCGGAGCTGGTGCATACCCCTCGCATTGATGCGAATTGGGCCATGGTCATTGCAGCAGGTTTGCTGGTGGGCTTTGGCACACGCTGGGGTGCGGGTTGTACCAGTGGTCATGGTATTTGCGGCCTCAGTCGCTTGTCGGCGCGCTCTTTGGTCGCTACTTTGTCTTTCATGAGCACGGGGTTCATCACCGTGTTTGTGATTCGCCATGTGTTGTGAGGTGTCTTACATGCAACGCGTGATTGAATTTGTGTTGGGCCTCACCTTTGGCTTGGGCTTGTTGATTTCTGGCATGACAGACCCCGGCAAGGTGCAAGGTTTTTTAGACTTGGCTGGTTTGTGGGACCCCTCGTTGGCTTTTGTCATGGGCGGCGGCGTGATGGTCGGATTTCTTGCCTTTGGCTGGGCCAAGAAGAAAACGTGCAGCCTCTCAGGTGCGCCTTTTCATTGGCCTGAGATGACGCAAATCGACCGGCCATTGGTGCTGGGCAGTTTGATGTTTGGCTTGGGCTGGGGGCTGGCAGGCTTTTGCCCTGGCCCCGCTCTGGTGGCCATGGCCTCTGGCAATGACAAAGCCTTGATATTTGTACTGGCGATGATGGTTGGCATGGCGCTGTTCGAGCTTTTCAAAAAAAAGAGACAATTGAAGGCTTGACCGCCACTGACCATTGGGGAACTTTGTGAACTTGACCAACTTGATTGAAACCTTCGGAGACCACTCGGTATTGGCCGTGGGTGGTGCGCTCATTGGTTTGTTTTTTGGTTTTTTTGCGCAACGTTCAAAGTTTTGTGCACGTGCCGCTGTCATTGAATGCTGCGATGGCACCTGGGGCTCGCGTTTGGCGGTGTGGTTGATGGGTTTTGCTGTGGCCATTCTGGCGGTGCAAGCCATTGTGTTGGTGGGTTTCTTGAAACCTGAAAGCTCGCGTCATCTGGGTTCGCCCGGCAGCATCTCTGGTGCTGTGGTGGGTGGCCTGATGTTTGGTATGGGCATGATCATGACGCGTGGCTGCGCCAGCCGTTTGTTAATTCTTTCGGCCAACGGTAATTTGCGCGCCCTGCTCTCTGGTTTGGTGTTTGCTGTAACCGTGCAAGCCTCTATCTCTGGACTTTTGGCACCCGCACGTCAGTGGGTCACATCTCTGTGGATGGTCGAGGGTGGCCCTGACCGCAATTTGCTCAATCTCACCAGCACATGGCTGGGTTTGGTCATAGGTATTGCCATGGGAGCTGTGGCACTTTGGCGCCTGCGTCACAGCGAAGACAGTAGCAGCAACACTTGGAACTGGGCCGGTGCGTTTGTCGGTTTGGCCATCGCCTTGGGTTGGGGTTTCACGCAACTCATTGCAGGCGTGTCGTTCGAACCGATCCCCGTTCAAAGCTTGAGTTTCAGCAGCCCTTCAGCAGAATGGTTGATGCGCACCCTCTCCACGACCACCGCACCTAACTTTGGTTTTGATGCGGGCTTATTGCCAGGTGTATTTATTGGATCATTGGTGGCGAGCGTGATGTTTGGTGAATTCAAGTTTGAAGGCTTTCAAACTGAAAACAAACTGGGTCACTACCTGACAGGCGCCGTGTTGATGGGCTTTGGCGCTGTCATGGCGGGTGGTTGCACCGTGGGCTCAGGCATGAGTGGTGGTGCCATCTTCTCAAACACCGCGTGGCTCACACTGGTGTCGATCATCTTAGGGGCTGGATTGACTTACAAAGCGCTCAAGTCCATCAACAGCCCTATCTGAAACAACTTATTCAGCAACGGCGCAGGCAGTGCCCTCGGGCACGCCGAGCTTGCGCAAGATGATGCCCATGGGGCAAAAGTTGGTAAAGCCAAACTGAAACAAGTTCAGTCCTACAAATGCCGTGAAGGCCAAAGCCCAGTGGCTCACAAACAATGGGCTCGTCTCCACACCCAAAGCCAGTGACACCATGATGAACAAGCCCGCAACAATGCGGATGTAACGTTCGACAGTCATTTCAATTACTCCAATTTAAATTCGTTTCAAACCGCAGCAAAGCCGGGGTTAGGCAGCACACCTTCGAGCTTTGGCGTGTTGAGCTTGCGTGTTGACACCTTGCCGCCGCTGGCCTTGAGCCACTGCTCGGCCACTTCCCACACTTGCTTGAGGTTTTGGTTTTTGGCGTCTTCTGACACGGGTGCCCAACCAGCCACTTTGTATTTTTTGTTGGCATCGATGAGCTTGCCTTTCAGGCGCATCTCACTGATACGGCTGCCCATCTTTTCATTGGGTTTGCAAACGTATTCGAGGCCACCCACGCGCACCATGTCGCCACCTTGTTGGTAGTAAGGATCTGGGTTGAATAAGTTGTCGCACACGTCTTCGAGCACGGTCTTGATGGTCTCGCCGGTCATTTCGGTCACGGTGGCATACGAGTAAGTCGTTGCAGTCATATCCATCAACCATTCACGCGTGATCGCTTGACCAGGCAAGAGTGATGTGCCCCAACGGAATCCAGGCGAGAAGGCCATATCGGCGCCTTGGACATCCATCAATGCGTCGAGCAACAACTGGTCACCCGTGCCGTTGAAGTTGCCACGGCGGTACAACGTGCCTTCTGTGATGGCCAGCTTTTCATTCAGCTTGGCCTCATAAGGTGCACGAATTTTGTTGATGAGCGCGTCCATCTCTTTATCGGCAGGCAACATGTTGGAGAAGATGGGCAACAGCTTGTAACGGAAGTCCGTGATCTTCTTGTTCTTCACTTCGAAGTCGAGCACACCCAAAAACTTACCGTTAGAGCCTGCATTGGTGACGATGGTCTTGCCGCCCTTGTTGTTCACCAAAGTAGCGACTGGCATGCCGTCGTGGGTATGACCACCCATGATGGCATCGATGCCGCTCACACGACTGGCCATTTTCAAGTCCACGTCCATACCGTTGTGGCTGATGACGACGACCACTTGCGCACCTTTGGCACGGGCTTCGTCAACCATCTTTTGCATGTTTTCGTCTTGAATGCCAAACGCCCAATCGGCCACCATGTAGCGTGGGTTAGCAATCGGTGTGTACGGGAAAGCTTGACCGATGATGGCGCAAGGCACGCCATTCATCTCGCGGATGACGTAAGGCTTGAACACTTGGTCGCCAAAGTCTTGTGTCTTGATGTTTTGCGCGACGAAGTCGACCTTGCCAGCAAAGTCTTTGTTGACGATTTCTTGCACGCGTTCCATGCCGTAGGTGAATTCCCAGTGACCGGTCATCACGTCAACGCCAAGCAACTTACAAGCGTCGACCATGTCTTGGCCGTTGGTCCACAACGAGGTGGCTGAACCTTGCCAAGTATCACCACCGTCAAGCAACAAGGCTCCGGGGCGACTGGCTTTGAGGCGCTTGACCAAAGTGGCTAAGTGCGCGAAGCCGCCCACTTTGCCGTAGCGCTTGGCGGCCACTTCAAAGTTCAAATAGCTCATGCCATAGGCTTCGGCGCTACCAGGACGCACACCAGCCGTTTTGAGCAAATGCTCGCCAACCAAATGGGGCAACTGGCCTTTCATACTGCCAATGCCAAGGTTGACACTGGGCTCGCGGAAATAGATGGGTTTCAACTGCGCGTGGCAGTCGGTCATGTGCAGGAATGACACTTGACCAAACTTGGGAATGTCATACAGGCCATTGGCAGCCACTTTGTTATCTGCTTGGGCAAAAGCATTCATGTTGAGGCCCGCCATCGAGCCAGCACCCATGACTTGCATGAATTCGCGTTTGGTTAAGTTCATATCAGCACCTACTTATTTAATTTGCGTAAAAAAGCCGCAGATGAAAAGCTCATGCTGCGGCCTTAAATGAAATTACTTGTTGACTGGCGACGCTGGGTCGAGCAACAAAGCCATGACGTTTTTGATTTGCGCTTCAGTCAAGACACCTTTGTGTCCAAAACGAGGCATGTTGGAGCATGCGTTGTACGCACGCGCATTTTGCAACTTGCCCCAGGTGTATTCCACGATGGGTTTGGCCTCTGCGCTGTTGGGATTAGTCACACCACGGATCTTGCCGTAGTTATACAGGCTAGGGCCGAGCGTTCCGTAGGACAACTCTTCTTTGCTGATTTGGTGGCAGTTGTAGCAATTGCCGCCGTTCACAGAGTCGGCTTTGTCGGTCCAGGTTTTCCCGGCACCGCTTTGCGCTACTTTTTCGCCTTCTTTGAAGTCGCCCAAGTATTTGCCATCGGCAGGTGCTTTGATGGTTTTCATGTTGCGCGCTTCGATGGCTTCTGCCACTTTCGCATCGAGTGCAACACCGGTGCTATCCGACTCAGCGCACAAACGGTTGTCTTCGTCTGGGTTCAAGCGGTCGAGTTTGGCTTGGCCTTCAGCTCGGAAGGAACGGCCCAAGATGTCTTGGGTGAGTTTGTCGAGGTCAGCGCTTGAAGGCATGGGCGCTGCACAAGCAGTCAACAAGGCCACGGCGACAGCGCTCAAAGCGATTTGATATTTGCGGTTCATTTTGCGTTGTCCTTATCGTTTGATCGCGGGCGCAATGGCTTCACCGCCTTTGCCGTTCACACCCATGTACACGCCGAGGGCGATGGTGGCTTCACTGCCGAACAAGGGGTAAGGGAAACGTTGTTGACGGTAGCAATCGTTCAAGCGCAACTGAGCGCCCCACATTTGCCCGTTGGACACGCGGTAAGCGGGCCAAGCACCAAAGCCAGCGCCAGCGCCTGGGTTCTTGGTGAGGTTGGGTAAGTCTTGCAAGCGAATACGTTTGTCATCTTGGCTGTGGCATGTGGCACAGGCAAAGTCGTGTGAGCCACCGCGCATGAAGAACAAGCGCTTGCCAACTTCATACATCTTGCGTTCTTCGACATGGCTTTGTGAGAGATTGAACTTCATGCCCTTGGACTCCGCAGAAATCCAAGTCGCCATGGCTGTGACGTTGCTTTGCTCGCCACGACCAAAAGGTGTTTTGGCAATTTCTTCGGCGTTGAAACCCTGCAACTCTTGCATGCAAGTCACCAAACGGGACTCAAGGTCTTGCACACGGCCGGTGTCCGAGAAGTAACGGGGCAATTCGACCCAAGCGCCTTTGACAACGCCTGCGCCTTTGCCCAAATCACATTTTTCGAGCGATGCATTTTTGGGTCCGCGTTTTTGTTTCCACAGGTCTTCACCTTTGGCTTCAAACAAATCTGCAGGGTTACCGTCTTGTAGCATTTGGCGGTATTCGGCAATGCTATCCGTCGACGATTTTTGGGCGAACGCAGCGGCCGACAAGCCGATGAGCCCTAAGGCAAAAACTATTTTTTTCATTCGTGTCTCCACTGCGTTCAGGGTCATTACGAAACGGTTGCTTCGTCAGAGCGTGTGTCGCCCTTGTTGTCTTTCCAAACCACGCCCACTTTGTCGCCAGCTTTAGCGCCTTTGATGGTGAACTGCAGGAATGGGTTCTTAGACACAGCGGGGCCCCACTCGGCGGTCATGACGACTTTGCCGTTAAGGCTAGCGGTCACGTCTTGGATGTGCCATGCGGGGATGAGTTTGCCGTTGCCGTCTTTACGTTGACCGGATTCCATTTCGTGGCTCATCAAGACACGGATGGTTGCTTTGTCGCCAGCTGCTTGGGCGCGGATGCGCATTGGATCTGCCATGGTATTTCTCCTAAAACTTTAAATTAGCCGCCGCAGCCGCCGAGTGTGACTTTGACTTCTTTCTTAGCGAAGAAAGCTTTGCCGTCGTTGGTGATCGCAACTGCGTACACATCAGACGATTGCCCCATCTTGGAACGGGTTGCGAAGTTGGCTTCAACTTCAGGCGATACGTTGAACATGGCGATCAAAGCAGATGGGTTTTTCTCTACCAATAACAACACACGCTTGACGTTGGCCAAGCTGGTGCTCACGCCCAATGGAACCACAGCGCCGTTTTCAGCGATGTCTGGACCAGTGATGGTGACGTCCTTGCTTTCCACGGGGGCTGAGCCACCCATGGCTTTGACAGCTTCAGCTACGCTCTTGGCGTCAAAGGCAGCTTTGTCAAACGCTTGTGCGTATTGTGGGAACAGGCCAGTAGAGGCCAAGAGGCCTGCCACAGCGGCGCTGTGCTTGAGGGTCTCGCGACGAGTTTGCATGTAATGCTCCTAAAAATGCGTGAAGTTATTTTGCAGCACCGGCAGCGAGCCAGTTAGCAATCGTTTTGATGTCTGCTTCAGGTGCAGATTGTGCGGGCATTGGGATAGGTCCCCAAATACCCGAGCCGCCTGCCTTGATTTTGCCTGCCAAGTAATCAGCCTTACCTGGATACTTTTTGGCTATGTCATTGAAGCTAGGGCCCACCACTTTGGTGTTTTGCGCGTGACATGCGGTGCAATTGTGTTTGCCCAACAAGGCCAAGGCTGGGTCCACCACTTTGACAGCAGGCTTCACAGCCGGTGCGGCAGCAACTGCACCCACGGGTGCTGACTTGTTTTCAGGCACCGCTGTGTTGGCACCATGCTGCTGACCCACCAAACGGTTTTGCTCAGCCAAGTTGCCGTGTGCATTGCGTGCGTAGTCGGGCAACATCGAAGCGACTTTGGCTTCAGGGATGCAGTCTTTCATGCAAGCCACATTGGCTGTGTCGGGTTTGGCTGTGCCATTGAACTCTTTGCCAGCCCACATCGCGTGCTTGGTGGTCATGCCATTGCGGTTAGGCATGCGCTTTTGCACTTCAGCAATGTTTTTGTCTGTCAACACAAAGTTCTCAGGCACCACGTCGGCCAGGCTCAAGAGGTACGCGGTGACCGCATATACCTCGTCAGGCTTGAGTGACTTAGGCGCAGTCCAAGGCATGGCACGGTTGATGTAGTCCCACAGCGTAGACACCGTGGCGACTTTCATCAGTGTGGTACGACCAGGGAAATCTGCGCGCTTCAAGTTAGCCACGTTGCCGGTTTTGATGTCGTCTTTGGTCGTGCCGCCGATCAATGGGCTGAACACTTCGTTGGACTCACCAAACACACCGTGACAGTGGGCGCACTTGGCTTCCCATAAATCTTGGCCTTGCGCAACCGAGCCTGAGCCTGCGGGCAGGCCCTTGAAGTCAGGGCGCACATCGATGTCCCATGCGGCGACTTCTTTGGCAGTGGCTGGGCGGCCCACGCCTGGGTAGGCTGTGCTTTGTGCGCTGGCAAAACCAGCAGCAGCCAACAGCCCCGCGGTCAAAGCAGAAACCAAAGCGACTTTACGAAACTTGGACATTCTTGACCTCGCCGTTTTCTTGCACCAACCAAGATTGGATGGCGTTGTTGTGATAAATCGAACGTGTGCCACGCGCAGCACGGAGGTGCTTGTAAGTGGGTTGCACGAACCCTGTGTCGTCAGTGGCACGGCTTTGGATGATGGCGGGCTTGCCGTCCCACACCCAATCGATGTTGAAACGTGTCAGCGCTTTGCTGAGCACTGGCGTTTCCAAACGGGCTTGACGCCAGTTGCGACCACCGTCCACAGACACGTCGACTTTTTGAATCTTGCCGCGACCCGACCAAGCCAAGCCAGTGATGTTGTAGAAACCTTTGTCTAGCAACACTTGACCACCAGAAGGCGTGGTCACCACGCTCTTGCATTCTTGGATGTTGGTGTACTGACGGTGTTGACCATCGGGCATCAAGTCCATGTAATGCACAGCTTCGTCTTTGGCAGCGTAGGGCATGTCGCCCACTTCAATGCGGCGCAGGTACTTGACCCAGCTCACGCCTTGAATACCAGGCACGATCAAGCGCAATGGGTAGCCGTTTTCTGGACGCAGCATTTCGCCGTTTTGACCATAGGCCACCAACACTTCACCTGACAAGATCAGGCTCATGGGGATGGTGCGGGTCATGGATGAACCATCACCACCTTCGGCCAAGATGAATTTAGCGTTCTTGAAATCTGCGCCAGCGATTTGGAGCAGCGTGATGAGCGGCACGCCCGTGAATTCGCTGCATGACACCATGCCATGCGTGTATTGCACGGTGGGCACAGCCACGTTGCCCCACTCGACCGCGGTGTTCGCACCGCACTCGATGAAGTGGAAACGCGACACAGAAGGCAAACGCATGATTTCATCCATGGTGAACACTTTGGGTGTTTTCACCATGCCGTTGATCATGAAGCGGTGCTTAGATGGGTCGATGTCCCACCAACCTTGGTGGTGACGCTCAAAGTGCAAACCGCTGGGTGTGACGATGCCAAACAACGACTGCAACGGTGCAAATGACACCGAAGCTTGTGTGGTTTGTGTCAAGCCTGGGCTTTGACGACGCTGCACGTTGGACTCGAACTTTGAAGGTACACCGTAGCCGTTATTGGCTGCCACACCTTGGCCAAGACCTGTGGCGTGCTCGGGCAAGTTCAAGATATTGGGATCACCGCCCTCAGTCGGCACAGGGTTGCCCTGAGCCAACGCCATCGGCGCAGCAGCACCTGCGGCGGCAGCGGCAAATGCGCTGCGAATGAAGTTACGACGACCAGCTTTGCTCTCAGCAATGACAGTACTGATACCGTCACGGTCTAAAAAGTTTTCGGGCGCTTTTTGAACGCGACCCGATTGAATGCCATCTGGTGTTTTCACAGACAGTCCTTCCACATCAGTTAAATATATCAACACCCGCTAATATAAATCATCTCTGATGGGAGAACCATCGGGTTTACGCCAAACCTTTTTGTAAGCTCAGCGAAACTTGTAGTGCTTCTTGTTCAAGACAGCAGCCACAGAATTGGTGTCTTCTGGAAAAAAACCGAGATTAAGCTCGGTGTTGCAATACTCCACCATGCCGCGCAAAGCACCCGCGGTGTTGATGCGACCTTTCGGGTTATAGATGGCGCTGCCGTTACCACCCACACGACGAATGTGACATTCGTTGCATTTATTTTCTGCAATCAGTTTTTCGCCGGCTTGCAAATCCGCATCTTTGAAAAGCGGGTGTTGTTGGGCATTCGCTAAGCCAGCCCCCATGAACAAAGCTAAAACTAAAAAAAATTTCATGCCAAATCTCCTCGTTACTTTTCTTCCAAGCAATCAGGCAGTAACACCTTGTAATGCCGCCCATGTTTATCGAGCGGCTCCATCACTCCTGCTCGAACCAAAGCGGTCACCTCGCGGCTGACGGTTTCAAGTTTCAAATCCATCATGGCCCCCATGTCGTCGCGTCCAAACAAGGTTGCCGTGCCATCCTCTGACACCTCATGCATTTTGCGAATGAAGTGCAATACACGTTGACGCGCACTTCCAAAGTTCAGCTCAGCCAGCCAATCGTCCGCCAGCTTCAATGCGCTTTGCCACTTCTCCATGAGCTTGCGATGCAAACGCGGACTATTTGCCCCCAATTGATGAATAACATCCAACGGAATACGGCACAACGAGACCTCACTCAGTGCCACAGCTTGGCTGTCGTAACGACCCGTGGCCAAAGCTTCAAGCCCAACCACATCACCAGGAAATAAAACACGCACCACGCGCTCTCGACCATCGGCCGTGACGCGCACCAGCTTGACGAGTCCCTTGCGCAAGGTGAAGACGCCTAATGCTTTGTCTGATTCGTCGTACAACGATTGACCCGACTGATAAACCAAGTCGTCAATCGGTGCGTGGATGAGGTTGAAGTCTTGCTCATTCAAATCAGCAAACAGCACCATGTCGCGAATACCGCAGTTGCGGCAATCCGAAGTGCCACGCCATGCAGATTCGGTTTTGATGGGAATCATGCGCCTGCCACCACGCGTCGAGCCACAGTCAACTGCTCATCCAAGTAAGCGCCGTAAAAATCGGGCAGGTATGCGCCCTTCAAACGTGTGGCCACTTCTCGCCCTTGTGCGCCAAAGAACAGTACCGTAGGAGCCAATTTAATGCCTTGCTTGCGTACCCACGCATCGTGTGTCAACGCCGTGCCATCAAAGTCAACTAACGCACGGTTATCACGCATATCAACTTGCACCACCTGCAAACCCGAAGCACGCAATGGTTGCAAATAGTTCTCGCGCACCACTTTGCAGAACGCACAACCCTGCAGGCTAACCATGACCACCAAGGGCTGCTTGACTCGAAGCGCTTGGTCAAGCGAAGTAGCCAAGGACTCCGTACTGGGCAATGTGATGGGCGCAGCAATGGTGGCCAAGGGGCCAGCACCCACCAAGCACAAAGTTAAGCCTTGTAGGGCTTGGCGTCGAGAGAAGCATGGAGCGTAGGTCACTTGGCTTCTTGCTCCATCAACAAATAGGTGTTGTAGGCGTTCATGCGGTTGGCTGATTTAAAAAGAGGCATTTTCTCGAACTTTGACCAATCTGTGCTGGCATAGCCGCTTTCGAACGGTTCCATGTCTTTGGCAGCACGTCCCATGGACTCACGCAAGTAGATCAGGTAGTCACGCGTGAGGGTCATGTCGGTCTTGGCATCGCTGGAGATGGGTCCGTGGCCTGGCACCACCCAGCGGGTGTCAAACTTGAGCAGGCTTTCCATGGCTTCGATCCAATGGCGGCTGTCTGCTTGGCCCACAAACGGGATGCGGTTGCGAAACACCAAATCGCCCGCGAACAGAACTTTTTGCTGGGGCATGTACACCACCAAATCTTCGGCCGTATGTGAGGGGCCCACAGGCTGGATGTCAAAGCGCACGCCACCCACGGTCAACGCTTTAGGGCCATGCAGCCACTCATCAGCAGGTACCAAGCGAGTTTTTTCATCCACCCACGGCCAGAGTTCTTGGCGTGAACTTTCCAAGCGCAAACGTGCCGTGTCGGATGTGAGGTACTCACGCGCAGCGCCATGCGCGACGATGTGCGCACCCAAATTTTTGAACTCTTGCAAACCGTAAATATGGTCTGCGTGGTAGTGCGTCAGAACCACGGTATGAATAGGTTTCTTAGTGACCTTGGCAATTTCAGCCAAGAGACGACGCGCCAATTCGGGCGAGCCCAACGCATCAATAACCACCACACCCGCAGGCGTGATGACGAATCCCGCGTTGGAGATGAAATTTTGATTGGCTGATGACCCCATCTCTGACACACCTTGCACGTAATAAACGTTAGGTACCACTTGCTTAGCTTGCATGATGGGTTTAGCTGTCCCATTGGGCTGAGATTTTTGCGCCTGGGCCGATTGACTAAAGCCCACACAACCCAATATCACGCTCAAAAAAATTTGAGGAATCAACAGCAGTTTCACAATCACTTCTCCAGATACGGCAAGCAGGTTTGTACTTGATATGTATCAAGTTTCAAGCAAGCCAGAGCACTTAGCATAGTGCAAATATAAGCGTAGACTAAATCATATGAATCTCACCGCTCTCAATGAAGCCTATGGCGAACCCTATGTCCTTGCCTTTGGTGGCTTGATCGTTGGCCTGTTGTTTGGCTTTTTCGCGCAACGCTCTAAATTTTGTTTACGTGCCGCCGTAATCGAGTTTTGGCATCGCCAATTTGGCGAAAAGCTTTCAGTGTGGTTGCTTACATTTTCAGCAGCTGTCATCGCTATTCAAGGTTTGATTGTTCTGGGAAGTTTGGATGTCAGCACCGCGCGCCAGTTGGCTTCGCGTGGCAGCATGTCAGGGGCCTTGGTGGGTGGCTTGTTGTTTGGCGCCGGCATGATCATGACGCGCGGCTGCGCCAGCCGCTTACTTATCTTGTCAGCCAACGGTAACTTGCGAGCTTTGCTGTCGGGTTTGATCTTTGCAGTCACCGCGCAATCGGCGCTGTCAGGCGCACTCTCACCTTTGCGCCAAGAAATCACCAACTTGTGGACAGTCGAAGGCGGCAGCAGCCGCGACCTACTGGCCATTTTGGGATGGAGCCACACCACTGGATTGATCGTGGGCGGCATTTGGCTCTGCGCGGCTTTGTACTTCACCACACGCACCACGCAGCGCGCTTGGATGTGGGTGGGCGGCATTGGCACGGGCTTAAGCGTCGCCTTGGCATGGTGGTTCTCGTACAGCGTGTCTAAAGCATCTTTCGAAGTGGTGCACATCCAAGGCATCACCTTCAGCGGCCCATCGGCCGAATGGCTCATGCGCGTGTTAGCCCCCAACCCACCCGCTATTGGCTTTGACTTTGGTCTGTTGCCTGGTGTGTTCTTAGGCTCTTTTTTTGCTGCATGGCTGGGCAAAGAGCTCAAGCTCGAAGGTTTCAAAGACGGCTATGCCATGCGCCGTTACATTGTGGGCGCTATCTTCATGGGATTTGGCGCCATGCTGGCAGGAGGCTGCGCTGTGGGCGCAGGTGTGACAGGCGGCGCCATTTTTGCGCTGACCGCATGGGTAGCCCTGATTGGTATGTGGCTTGGCGCAGGTTTGATCGACCGCTGGATGGATGCACCGCCTATCAGTGCTCCAACCTTGATGCAGCCTTAATTGAGACGTTTGATTCGAATTCTTACGTTATAGTTTTCAACGCACGGATACGCCATCACTGGGTTTACCCCGTGATGGCGTTTTGCCATTTTGTATATATTACCGATCACTGATTGATTTACTCCGTTCAACGAGGTCTCGATGAAAACAACATCTCCACTCGCGGTGCGTCTCCTGGCCACCACCATCCTGATGCTGGGTGTGAGCGCTACAGCTCACGCACAAGACAAAGCCACACAGCTGCACAACCGTGCGACAGCCGCCATGTGCGCCAACTGCCACGGCACTGATGGCCGAACCACCGAAGGTTCGGCCATTCCATCCTTGGTAGGCATGCCCAAAGATTACATGGTGTTGCAAATGAAAGCATTTAAAGACGGTAGCCGCCCAGCTACCGTGATGCACCAAATCACCAAGGGTTTGACCGATGCCCAAATCGACACCATCGCCAACTATTACGCCGCTACCAAGCGTTAATCAAGGATTCATCATGAAACGTCGCAGTTTTGTTCAAGCCTCATTGGCTCTTGGTTCTTTTGGCGCTCTTGGCAGCATGGTGGGTTGTGCTTCTGTTGGACGCGTGCCCGAAAAAGCACGCGTGGTTGTGGTGGGTGGCGGCTATGGTGGCGCAACAGCCGCCAAGTACGTGCGCATGCTGTCAGACTACAAGATTGACGTCACGCTGATCGAGCCTAACGGCGCGTTCGTGTCGTGCCCCATCTCCAACTTGGTGATTGGTGGCAGCAAGACCATGGCTGACATCACCACGCCATACGACAAACTCTCTGGCAAACACGGCGTCAACATCGTGCGCGATTACGTGGCCAGTGTGGACCCCGTCAAGAAAACCGTCACCTTGGCCAGCGGCCCCACCATTCGCTACGATAAGCTTGTCATGTCACCCGGCATCGACTTGATGTTCAACACCATCGAAGGCCTGAAAGAAGCCAGCGCATCCGGCCAAATTTTGCAAGCATGGAAAGGCGGCCCAGAAACCTTGGCCCTACGCAAACAACTCGAAGCCATGGATGACGGTGGTGTCTACGCCATCACTATTCCAGAAGCGCCCTACCGCTGCCCTCCTGGCCCGTACGAGCGTGCCAGCCAAGTGGCGCATTATTTCAAGCAGCACAAGCCCAAATCCAAAGTGCTGATCTTGGATGCCAACCAAGACGTCACATCCAAAGGTCCGTTGTTCAAAAAGTTCTGGGCTGACAACTACAAAGGTATCTTGGAATACATGCCACAGCACAAAGTGGTGGCGGTGGACGCCAAGACCAACACATTGAAGTTTGATGTGCAAAACGATGTGAAGGCCAACGTTCTCAACGTGTTGCCTGCTATGCGTGCCGGTGGCATTGCGGTGCAATCGAACTTGGCCAACGTGAACGCACGTTGGTGCGGCGTGCACTACCAAACCTTTGAGTCCACACAAGCCAAAGACATTCACGTCATTGGTGACTCCATCATGCTGGCCCCACTCATGCCGAAGTCTGGCCACATGGCCAACTCGCATGGCAAAGTAACTGCCGCAGCCATCGTGGCGCAGTTGTCAGACATGCCAGTCAATCCATCACCGTTCCTCAGCAACACTTGCTACAGCTTTGTGAATGACAAGTTGGTGGTTCACGTGGCCTCTGTCCATCAGTACGATGACAAAGACAAGACCTACAAAACCGTGCCAGGTTCTGGCGGCGTGTCCTCTGCCCCCAACGAACTGGAAGGCATCTACGCATGGAACTGGGCTCAAAACATTTGGGCTGATAGCTTGATGTGAGAATGGTCCAAATGAATATTCTCAAACACATCTCTCACACCTTGGCTGCCTTGATGCTGGCATTGAGCTTTGGCTCGGCGCAAGCGCAAGACATCAAGGTGGTCTACCACGTCAACACGGGTGTAGATACAGCCGCAGCCATCTTGGGCAATGTGCGCAATCACTTGAATGCAGACCCCACAACCAAAATCACCGTGGTGACACACGGGCCTGGCATTGACTTCTTGCTAGATGGCGCCAAAGACAACAAGGGCCGTGAATTCAGCGGCATGGTGTCTGACCTCGCAGGAAAAGGCGTGCAGTTTCGCGTGTGCAACAACACGCTAACCTCGCGCAACATCGATGCCAACAAAGTTTCGATGGATGCCAAGATCGTTCCGTCAGGCGTGGCAGAGGTGGCGCGCTTGCAAGCCAAAGAAGGTCACGTATACCTAAAGCCTTGAAACTTGATTTCTCGAATACCAAAGGGCCGAAACAGCGGCCCTTTTCTATTCCTGCATTGATATCAAACGTGTTCGATATCGCTGTCTATCGCAATCTGCGTACATACCGCACGGCAGAGGGTTACTACACGTTCGTTGATGATGCGGTAATAAATTTGAACGCCTTCGCGGCGACGACCTAAAATTTTGGCTTTAAACAAGGTGTTCAGGTGCTGCGACATATTGGGCTGCGTAGTGTTAATTTCATCGAGCAACTGACCAACGTTTTTTTCTTCACTGCAGAGGCAGTTAATAATTTTCAAACGCATCGGTGCAGACATGACACGGAAAGTTTCAGCCGCCAAATCAAACATTAAATCCATATCCACAGATTTAGCTATCGCTTTCTTAGACACTTTTGCCGGCGCAGCTGCAGCTGGCATTTTTTTAACCGCAGCTTTTTTTGCAGCCAAAGGTTTAGGCACGGCTTTTACTTTGACGGCCGATATAGGTGTTTTTTTAGTTGCCATAAGATTTAAAGCATATCACTTGCACAAATTGATTACTGTCGCTTGCAGATCTTGCGCCCATTCGCGTCGGTTGCGCCCTTCGGCGTATTGCTTGTCACCATAGCGCACCTGCGCCAACAACGGCGGTGCACACAGCGTGCGCCACAACGAACTGATCAAGGTGTCGTCATCGCGGTAGCACGGAGCGAGACTCACCTCTTGGGTCATAGCGTCGAAGAACTGCAAAGCAATGGGTTGAATGGGTGCCTCTGCGGAAATAGCCGCTTGCAACAAATTGGCGTGGAATGGCAGCACTGTGATGCCATCACCCGTCCCCCCTTCAGGAAACACCGCCAACACTTGGCCTTGGCGCAACGCCTCTGCCATTTGGTGCACCACACGCATGGCGTCGTTGCGCGAGCCGCGCTCAATGTAAAGCGAGCCGCCTCCCGTGGTGAGCACGCCCACCAAAGGCCAGCTGCGTATTTCAGACTTGGCCACAAAGCGGCAGTGACACGCCGCATGCATGACCAAGATGTCGAGCCACGAAATATGGTTGGCCGCCATCAACACCGGCCCTGGCGCAGGATGGCCTTTGACGCGCACTTCAATACCAATGATGGCCAGCATGCCACGGGCCCACACCTCGACATAGCGAGCCTGTTGCTCGTCGTTGAGTTTGGGGAAGATGGTGCGAATCGTCCAGTAGCCACGCAAGACCTGCGCGATGACGCGCAGAAACTTAGCGATGGCGCGCAAGCTGCGCATCAATCGGCTTGGTAAGCCACGTGCCCAGCCACCAGCGTGGTTTTGACGCGTGCGGGCAAAGACATGCCCGTCATGTCAAACGCAAACGGTGTGTGCTTGCCTTGGCTGTGCAGTGCATTGGGTGTGACGTGCCATTCAACCGTTGGGTCAAACACCACGATATCGGCCACGCCGCCCACATGCAACTGGCCCAAGCTGTTGCTTTGGCCTTGCACGTTGCCCAACACTTTGGCGGGCTGTGCGGTCAGCACATCGAGCGCACGCAGCACGCTCACCTTGCTGTCTTGCGCCCACTTGAGTGAAAGGCTGAGCAACAGTTCTAAGCCTGTTGCGCCTGATTCAGCTTCGGCGAATGGCAAGGCCTTGCCATCGTTGTCGACAGGCGTATGGTCTGACACCAAAGCGTCGAGCGTGCCATCGGCCAATGCGGCACGCAAAGCATCGCGGTCGCGTTGTTGGCGCAACACGGGGGTCACTCGGGCGCGGCTGTCGAAGTAACCAATGTCATGGTCGCTCAGGTGCAGAGAGTTGATGCTCACGTCAGCCGTCACAGCCAAGCCTTCTTTTTTAGCGGCACGTACCAGCTCGACGCCTTCAGCGCTGGAGATGCGGCACAGATGCACGCGGGCTTTGGTGCTGCGCATCAAAGCGAAGATGGTGTGCAAGGCAATGGTCTCTGCGGCCACAGGAACGCCGCCCAAACCCAAACGGGTGGCGAGTGGGCCGCTAGCTGCGACGCCTTTACCCAAATGAACTTCTTGCGGGCGCAGCCACACGGTGTAACCAAAGGTAGCTGCGTATTGCAAAGCGCGTTGCAACACTTGCGTGTTTTCTAGCGGCACTTCAGCTTGGCTGAAACCCACGCAGCCTGCATCGGTGAGGTCTGACATTTCGGTCAGCACTTCGCCCTTCAAACCACGGGTGAGTGCACCCAGTGGGAACACGCGTGCGCGGTGCAGTTTTTCTGCTCGGAACTTGAGCATTTCAATCAAGCCTGGCTCGTCTAACACGGGGTCGGTGTCGGGTGGGCACACAAGGCTGGTCACACCACCGGCCACAGCAGCCATGAGCTCGGAGGCCAGCATGCCTTCGTGTTCGTAGCCAGGCTCGCGCAAGCGCACTTGCAAGTCGACCAAGCCAGGGGCGACGATACAGCCTTTGGCGTCGATGGTTTTTTCAGCTTTGAAGTTGGCGGGCAACTTCTCGCCTGCTTTAGCAATGGCCACGATGTGGCCGTCAGCAACCGCCACATCGGCAGTGTGGTCAAAGCCAGAGGCTGGGTCGATGACGCGACCGTTTTGAATCAGGATGTTCATGCTTCATTCCCCGCCACGATGGACATCACGGCCATACGCACAGCAATACCAAACGTCACCTGCGACAAGATGACACTTTGTGGCCCATCGACCACGGCAGAGTCAATCTCCACACCTCGGTTGATGGGGCCAGGGTGCATCACGATGGCGTCGGGTTTGGCCAATTGCAACTTCTCTTGCGTGAGGCCAAACGATTTGAAATATTCTTGGCTCGATGGCAACAACGCACCGCTCATGCGTTCGTTTTGCAAGCGCAGCATGATGATCACGTCGCAGCCTTTGATGCCTTCTTCGAGGTTGTTGAACACCCGCACACCCATGGCGGACAAGTCGCTGGGCACCAAGGTCTTGGGGCCGACCACGCGCACTTCGGCGCAGCCAAGTGTGGTGAGCGCGTGAATGTCAGAGCGCGCCACACGTGAGTGCAACACGTCGCCCACAATGGCCACGGTGAGATTGGTGAAATCTTTTTTGTAATGACGGATGGTGTACATGTCCAGCAAACCCTGTGTGGGGTGTGCGTGACGGCCGTCACCAGCGTTGACCACGTGCACATGCGGCGCGACGTGTTCAGCAATGAGGTAAGGCGCACCCGACTCGCTGTGGCGCACCACAAAAATGTCGGCGGCCATCGCGCTGAGGTTGGCGATGGTGTCGAGCAGCGACTCTCCCTTGGCGGCCGATGAACGCGCGATGTCAAGGTTGAATACATCAGCCGACAAACGCGTGGCGGCAATCTCGAACGTGGTGCGTGTGCGTGTGCTGTTTTCGAAGAATAGGTTGAACACGCTTTTGCCGCGCAAGAGTGGCACCTTCTTCACTTCGCGGTCGTTGACCGAGACGAAGTTGGCTGCGGTGTCGAGGATGTGCGTCAAGATATTTCGCGACAAACCTTCGGTGGAGAGCAGGTGAATCAGCTCGCCGTTTTTGTTGAGTTGGGGGTTGCGTTTGTAGAGCATAGGAGTTCTTGTGATCAGCCCTTCACTGAGAAATTAAATTGGCCGTTGTCGTCTTTGGTCAGCGCCAGCGATTGGGTAGCGGGCAGTGCCACACGCGCTGCGGCGTAGTCGGCCTGAATGGGCAGCTCGCGGCCGCCACGGTCAACCAACACGGCCAGCTGCACATGCGCAGGACGGCCGTAGTCAAACAACTCATTGAGCACGGCGCGAATGGTGCGGCCGGTGTAGAGCACATCATCGAGCACGATGAGGTGTGCGCCGTTCACTTCAAACGGCAGCTTGGTTTGGCCGCCATCGGCCAAACCGCGTTGTGCAAAGTCGTCGCGGTGCATGGCTGACGAAATGCTGCCGGCTTCACCTTCAAGATTCAAATCTTTTTGCAAACGTGCTGCCAACCAAGCACCACCCGAGGTGATGCCCACCAAACGTGTGGTGGGCGTGAGCATGCTGCGCACGCCTTTGAGCAGCTCGGTGTACAAGCTCTCTGCGTCCAGCATGAGGTTTCCGTGGGTACTCATAAGTTCTCTCGAAAAAATTGATTGAGGATGATGCAAGCCGATGCAGCGTCTGCATCTTTGGCACCTTGGCTGTGCGCTTCTGTGGTGCTGTAACGCTCGTCCACTTCAAACACAGGCAGGTTGAAACGCCCATTGAGTTGGCGTGCAAATTTTTTGGCCTTGGCCGTGTTCTCGTGCGCCGCACCGTCTGGGTGATACGGCACGCCTACTACCAGTGCGTCTGGCTGCCACTCGGCAATGCGTTTGGTGATAAGAGCCCAACGGGCATCGCCTTCAGCATTGACCGTGGCTTGAGGCTGGGCTTCGCGCAGCATGCGGCTGCCGTAGGCCACGCCGGTACGTTTGACGCCGAAGTCAAACGCAAGAAAGGATTGAAAGTGGGCTGGCACCGCTGGCTTTGGCGCAGATGCCAAAGGCGCTGCAGTTTGTGTGGTCACATCCAACGCTGCGCTCATGAGTGCCCCACTTCGTTGGACAGCATCCAAGGCTCTAAGCCCAACAACTTCATGGCTCGCGCGTAACGCTGTTCCACTGGCGTGTCAAAAATCACCGCCATGTCTGCGCCAACGGTCAGCCAACTGTTTTCAGCCAGCTCCGACTCCAACTGGCCTTCACCCCAAGCCGAGTAGCCCAAAGAGATCAACACACGCTTGGGGCCAGCGCCCATCGACAGCGCTTCGAGCACGTCTTTGGAGGTGGTCATTTCCAAACCACCGGGGATGGTCATGGTGGAGGCGTAGACGGTGTCTTTGTCGCTCACGGCGCTGAGGGCCGCAGCTTCTTCGGCAACTTCGGTGGCGGCTTCGGCAGCGGCTTGATGTGCCTCTTGTTGCGCAGCATCTGCTGCGTTGACCGGTGGCGTCACCGCTACAGCCTCGCCGATATGCTGCGCCTCATGGCTCCACAGCGCATCGTGCAACACAAAGCCGCGTTCAGTATGTACGGGGCCACCTTGCAGCACAGGGGCGTTCATCAGGTCTTGGCGGTGCAGGGGCAGCTCGACTTTTTCGAACAAGCCTTCCATCGACAACTCGCTGGGTTTGTTGATGACCAGCCCCATCGCACCGCGTTCGCTGTGCTCGCACACATAGACCACGCTTTTAGCAAAAAGCTCGTCCTCCAAACTGGGCATTGCAATCAAAAAATGATGCGTCAGGTTGATGGAGGCAGAATCAGCGGTCATGCAGCAATTTTAAAGGGTGAACATGCCTAGCCAGTCGTCTAAATCTACACACCACTTGCCCCACGTGGACAAAGGGCTGATGTGGTTCCGCCGCGACCTACGCGCGTTCGACAACGCAGCGCTGTTTCAAGCGCTCAAAAGCTGCAAGCAAGTGCACTGCGTGTTCGTGTTTGACAAAGCTATTTTGGACAGCCTGCCGCGCGCGGACCGACGTGTGGAGTTCATCCGCGAATCGCTGGCCGCGCTGGACGCTGAGCTGCACGCCGTAGCAGGCCAAGCTGGTGCGGGCCTGATCGTGCGACACGCGGTGGCCTCAACAGAAGTGCCACGCCTCGCACACGAGCTGGGCGTGCAAGAGGTGTTTGCCAACCACGACGACGAGCCAGACGCGCTTGCCCGCGACGCCCAAGTGCGTGGCGGCTTAGCCAACTTTGGTATTGGTTTTCAAACCTTCAAAGACCATGTGATTTTTGAGCGCAGCGAGGTGTTGACCCAAATGGGCAAGCCCTACGGCGTGTTCACGCCCTACAAAAATGCATGGCTGCAAAAGGTGAACGACTACTATTTGAAGTCCTACCCCGTGGGCAAATACATCAAAGCCTTGGCCGCACGGCCCAAGGCCTACCAAGTGCCGGTCCCCACATTGGCCGACATTGGCTTTGAGCCCACCAACCTCAGCAGCCTGCACGTGCCAACAGGCAGTCCCGGCGGCTTGGCCTTGTTTGAAGATTTCTTCGACCGCATGGACAAGTACGACGAAACCCGCAATTTCCCCGCCATCAAAGGCCCCAGCTACTTGGGCGTGCATTTGCGCTTTGGCACGGTGTCGATTCGCCAACTGGCATCGACCGCGTACAAGCGCATGTTGGTGGGCTCGGCAGGTGCAGAGGTGTGGCTGTCTGAGCTGGTTTGGCGCGATTTTTATCACCAAATCTTGCACCACCACCCGCGTGTGGTGACGGGAGCTTTCAAGCCCGAATACAACGACATCAAATGGGATCACCACAAGCATGCCAAAGAGCTGTTTGCCGCGTGGTGCGAAGGCCGCACCGGCTATCCGTTGGTCGATGCCGCCATGGCGCAAATCAACCAAACTGGCTATATGCACAACCGCCTGCGCATGGTGGTGGCCAGCTTTTTAACCAAAGACCTTGGCATCGATTGGCGCTGGGGTGAGCGCTATTTTGCGGAGCACCTCAACGACTTTGACCTTGCCGCCAACAACGGCGGCTGGCAGTGGGCCAGCTCTAGCGGCTGCGATGCGCAGCCCTACTTTCGCATCTTCAACCCCACCAACCAAAGCGAGAAGTTTGACCCCGAAGGCAAGTTCATTCGCCGTTATGTGCCTGCACTTGCCAAGCTCAGCAACAAAGCCATTCACGCACCGTGGCTGGCCAAGCCTTTGGAATTAGAAGAAGCGGGTTTGGTGCTGGGGCGCGATTACCCAAGGCCCATCGTCGACCACGCCGAGGCACGTGCGCACACGCTGGAACGCTATGCGGTGGTGAAGAAAGTGAAGTAACGAGAGGCAGCAGGCGATCAAATGCTATTCACCACGACAGCGCGTAAGCGCTGTCAATCGCCTTAGTAGCAGTAAATCAAAGGCTATTCGCCTTTGAGGGCCGCCAACACTTGCGGCTGCGCATCGCGCAGGCTGCCCACCGCAAAGTGCTGCAGCAAGCGGCTCACCTCTTGGGCACCGCTCAGGCTGGTTTTGATGTCGTCCGCCACACGTTTGGCGCGAAGGCGAGCCAACTGAACGGCCAATGAATCAGCCACTTGTTGAACCGCAGTTAGCTGCACATCTTGCGCGAGCTGCGCCATGCTTTGCACGTCCAGCTGGGCTTCTGTTGGCAAGTCAGACTCTGGCGACTCAGACCAGTCATTCAAGATACTCACCAAGCGCTGCGAAATCACATCAGCCTGCTCTAAAAACAGCAGATGGTTGATGACTTGCAGGCTGTCTTCCACAGGTTTGTGGTGCTCATTGAACTGCTCGCGCAACTGCAAACCGCTCAGCACCTGCGAGGCCGCGCTGGCCTCAGACTCTTCAATGCTGCGATTGGGAGCCAATCGCATGCCTTCAAAAAAATGGGTGGCCAGCGCCCAAAAGGTGCGCCAGCCAGCAATGGTTTCCGCATCGAGCTGGCGTTGACATAACAGCTCTAGCTCACGCGCCGCATGCAAATCCACTGCGGGACGATGGCGCAGCAAGGCCAACACATGGCTTTCAAACTGCGCGCGTACTTCCATGGCGATTAAATTTGCACCATTTCAAAGTCTTCTTTGCGTGCGCCGCACTCGGGACAGGTCCAGTTCATGGGCACATCGGCCCACGCAGTGCCAGCGGCAATGCCATGTTCAGGCGCGCCAGCCTCTTCGTCGTAAATCCATCCACAAATCAGACACATCCAGGTATTAGCCACAGTATTTCTTTCGTCAACGCATAGAATGAAATGCATTGTATCGACCCCACCCATGGCGCCAGAAAATACCCCCCTTCCCACCGAAATTGCCCTGTCTGATGAGACAGGCGGCGCGCCACCGTGCGTGCTGGTGTTCAACGCCAACGACCCCAGCGGTGCAGGCGGCTTGTCCGCCGACGTGTTGGCGGCAGCCTCGGTCGGTGCGCACGCCCTACCCGTGGTGACGGGCGCCTACATGCGCGATACCGCTGAAATTTTTGACCACATCGCGTTTGATGAAGACGCAGTCGCCGAACAAGCCCGCAGCGTGCTGGAAGACGTGAGTGTGCAAATCATCAAAGTGGGTTTTTGCGGCGACCCCGAAAACCTCAGCATCATTGCCGAGATCAGCACCGACTATGCCGACGTGCCCGTCATTGCCTACATGCCCAACCTGTCGTGGTGGGAAGACGAAAAGATTGACGCGTACTTAGACGCTTTTCGTGAACTGATATTGCCGCAAACCACCGTACTGGTCGGCAACCACAACACGCTGTGGCGCTGGTTGTTGCCCGAGTGGAGCAACGAGAAAAGCCCCAGTCCACGCGACATCGCACGCGCTGCCGCCGAAGTGGGCGTGCCTTATGTGCTGGTGACGGGCATCAACCACCCAGACCAACACATTGAAAACGCTTTGGCCACTGCGCACACGGTGATGGTGAGCGAACGCTATGAACGCTTTGACGCCGTGTTTGCCGGAGCTGGCGACACGCTGAGCATCACGCTGGCAGCTGTGCTGGCCGCAGGCACCGACCTTGAGCTGGCCACACGTGAAGCGTTGAATTACCTTGACCAAAGCCTCAACAACGGCTTTCGGCCTGGCATGGGCCACATCGTGCCCGACCGCATGTTTTGGGCCGAAGAAGATGAAGAAGGCGACGCAGGCGAAGACACTGACGGCCTGCCGGCCACTGCAGAAGACTTCTCGCTACCGCGCCACGAAACCAAACATTGATAGTTAGAAAACCATGACCGATTTGAACCAAACCCTGTTTGACCGCGCTGCCCAAGTCATCCCCGGTGGCGTGAACTCGCCCGTGCGTGCGTTTCGTGCTGTGGGCGGCACGCCCCGCTTTGTACAACGCGCCCAAGGCGCTTACTTTTGGGATGCCAATAGCCAAAAGTACATCGACTACATCGGCTCTTGGGGCCCCATGATCTTGGGCCACGGCAACCCAGTAGTGCTGGAGGCTGTGCAAAAAGCAGCCTTGGATGGCTTCTCATTCGGCGCGCCCACCGAGCGCGAGATTGAGCTGGCCGAAGAGATTTTGAAACACGTGCCCTCCATGGAAATGGTGCGCTTGGTCAGCTCAGGCACTGAAGCCGGCATGAGCGCTTTGCGCTTGGCACGCGGTGCGACAGGCCGCAGCAAATTCATCAAGTTTGAAGGCTGCTACCACGGCCACTGCGACGCGTTGCTGGTCAAAGCAGGCTCGGGCCTTGCCACCTTTGGCAACCCCACCAGCGCAGGCGTGCCGCCTGAAGTGGTGCGTGACACCTTGGTGCTCGAGTACAACAACATCGCCCAACTCGAAGAAGCTTTTGCGCTGCACGGCAAAGAACTCGCGTGCGTGATGATTGAACCGATCGCAGGCAATATGAACTTTGTGCGTGCGAGCGTGCCATTCATGAAACGCTGCCGCGAGCTATGCACCGAATACGGCGCACTGTTTGTGTTTGACGAAGTCATGACCGGTTTCCGTGTGGCACTAGGCAGCGCACAAAGCGTGTACGCCAAACTCATTCCCGGCTTCAAGCCTGACGTGACCGTACTGGGCAAAGTCATTGGCGGCGGCATGCCGTTGGCAGCGTTTGGCGGCCCACGCGCCATCATGCAGCAACTCGCGCCCACTGGCCCTGTGTACCAAGCAGGCACCCTTAGCGGTAACCCTGTGGCCACAGCTTGCGGCTTAGCCACTTTGCGTGAAATTGCCAAGCCTGGTTTCTTTGATGCATTGGGTGCACGCACACAAAGCTTGGTCGACGGACTCACCGCAGCAGCCGCCAAGGCAGGTGTGCCTTTCAGCGCTGATTGCCAAGGCGGCATGTTTGGCTTCTTCTTATTGCCCGAGCTGCCACAAAACTATGCCAAGGTCATGACCAGCGACAGTCCTAAGTTCAACAAGCTCTTTCATGGTTTGCTCGACCGTGGTGTCTACATCGCGCCTGCGTTGTACGAAGCAGGCTTTGTCAGCGCCGCACACACCGATGCCGACATTGCTCAAACTGTGGCTGCTGCCGCAGACGTATTTGCACAACTATGAAAAAACTTTTTTTAGCCTTGTGTGTGATTGCCGCAACGCCCGCTGCTTTTGCAGCGTTTTGGGTGAACCCCGGTTTTTACTCGTACCACTTTGACACAGATAAAAATCTGAACAACCACAACGGCGGCTTTGGCGTTGAAGCCAGCATCACAGACACCTATTCGTTGACTGCCGGTGTGTTTCAAAACAGCGACCGCACCACCTCTCACTATGTGGGTGCGTATGTCATGCCCTTCAGAGCTGGCCCCGTCAAACTCGGCGCGGCCGTTGGCGCTTTCAATGGTTACCCACAAATGCACGAGGGTGGTTGGTTTCCAGCAGCCGTTCCCACATTGGCATTCGAGGGCCGCAGCTTGGGCTTGAATGTTGGTTTCGTTCCCAAAATTGGCGACCGTGTGCACAGCGCCATCAGCTTTCAACTCAAATACAACGTCGCGCCTTAACGCGCTTTTACCTCTCGTCCTTCTCGGGCGCTTTTCCCCACAAGGACACACATGAAAAAAACATTCCAACTTCAGGTCGAAGGCAAGCACCCGGACCGCTTGCTTGAAGCCATCAAACACGACATTCGCAAATACCTCAAACGCGAACGCCGCCGCGACGTACCAGAAGGCGCAGACTTTTGGGACTTTGATTGCAAATTTGGCTTGACCGAAGAAACCGCCGAAGTCGTGCACTTGGCCAACGTCATCACCTGCATCGACAACGCAGTGGCGAATCAAGCCACTCAGTTTTATGTGGAACTATTGGCCAAGCCCGGCGTGCGCACCAAGCGCCCAGCGGGTGAAGCGCTGGAGCACCAAGAACGTCATGCGTTTGACGGCTTGGATGACGACCACAACGATTAAGGTTTTTGCTGCGCGGCTTGCGCCGCAGCAGCCGCACGCAACTTGTCTTTCTTGCTCGGGCGTGCACCTTTGATGCCGCCCGTGCCGTCGTTGAGTGGCGACACTGGTGGTGGCACGTCAGTGAGCGCAAAGCCTTCCAGCACTTCGAGTGGCAGCTGCACTTGGGCACGTTTTTGAATCAGCTGCCAATGCGCCAATGTAGCGGCGGTGACAAAGCTCACGGCTTCGCCACTGGCGCCTGCACGGCCTGTGCGGCCAATGCGGTGGGTGTAGTCGGTGGCTGAGCGCGGCAAGTCGTAGTTGACCACCACAGGCAACTGCGCGATGTCGATGCCGCGTGCCGCGAGGTCGGTGGTGACCACCACTTCCCAACGTTCTTCTTTGAACTCGGCCAACACGTCTTGACGCGCGCCTTGGCTCATCTCGCCATGAAACGCGGTGGCAAACACGCCGGCTTTGTAGAGCTTGTTGGCCACATGCTCACACGCGTAACGCGTGGCCACAAACACCAACACGCGCTTCCATGCGTGCGTTTTGATGAGGTGGCGCAGCAAAGCGGTGCGACTTTTTTCGTCCACAGAAATTGCACGTTGCGCAATGTCGGGCGCGTGCGCTTCGGTGTGCGCGATGGTGATGCGTGCGGGGTTGCTCAGCAGAGCCTCCGCCAAGGTTTGCACCGCAGGCTCGAAAGTGGCGCTGAACAACAGGTTTTGTCGCTTGGCGGGCAACAGCGCCAAGATGCGTTGCAGCTCTTCGGCAAAGCCGAGGTCGAGCAAGCGGTCGGCTTCGTCCAACACGAGATGCTGCACTTGGCCGAGATTCAAGGCGTTGTGGTCCACGATGTCGAGCAAGCGACCGGGCGTGGCCACCACCACATCAGCACCGCTGCGCAGGCTCATCATTTGGGGGTTGATGGACACGCCACCAAACAAAGTGCCCACTTTGATGGACTGAGCCAAAGGCCGTGCCAAGTCGCGCAACACGTCGCTCACCTGTGTGGCGAGTTCGCGCGTGGGCACGAGCACCAGCACTTGGGTGCTGTGCTTCTTGGGGGCTTCGTCACGTGAGGCGGCTGTGGCCATGAGTAGCTGCAACACGGGCAGCACATAGGCCGCTGTTTTGCCGGAGCCGGTTTGGGCAGTAGCCAGCACATCACGCCCGTTCAGCACGTGGCCAATGGCTTCGACCTGAACAGGTGTGGGTGCGGTGAAGCCTGCTTGAGCTGCAGAGCTTTGCAGCTCGGCGTTGAGGCCGAGCTGGGCAAAGCTCACGGTGGCAGGCTCTTGCGTCAGTGCCGCATCGAGCGACGCGTTGGTGTTGTCAATATTCAATGGGTGCAATCAATGACGGAAGTGACGCACACCGGTGAACACCATCGCCACGCCACGCTCGTTGGCGGCGTCGATGACTTCTTGATCGCGCATGGAGCCGCCAGGCTGGGCCACACACGTAGCGCCTGCGTCCACCACCACATCGAGGCCGTCACGGAACGGGAAGAAAGCGTCGCTGGCGACCACGGTGTGTTGCAGGCTCAACTTTGCTGCTTCGGCCTTGATGCTGGCGATGCGGGCTGAGTCGAGGCGGCTCATTTGGCCTGCGCCCACGCCCATGGTCATGCCGTTTTTGCAGAACACGATGGCGTTGGATTTGACGAACTTGGCCACTTTCCAAGCAAACAACAAATCGTTCAGCTCTTCAGGCGTGGGTTGTTTGACGGTGACGATTTTCAAGTCGGCCAAAGCCAACTCGTGGTTGTCTGCGCTTTGCAGCAACAGGCCTGAGCCCACGCGCTTGGTCTCAATCGCGTTGCGCACGTCGCCGTAGTTGGCAGGCAAAGCAATTTTCATCAAGCGCACATTCACTTTGCTCTTGAACACTTCCAGCGCTTCGGCGCTGAAGTCAGGGGCCATCAGCACTTCGACGAATTGTTTGCTCACCGCTTCGGCAGCGGCTTTATCAACTGGGCGGTTGAAAGCGATGATGCCGCCGAAGGCGCTGGTGGGGTCGGTTTGGAAAGCTTTGCTGTAGGCCTCGAGCGGGTTCGCACCCACGGCCACGCCGCAGGGGTTGGCGTGTTTGACGATGACGCACGCTGAGGTCTCGAAGCTCTTCACACATTCCCAAGCAGCGTCTGCATCGGCGATGTTGTTGTAGCTGAGTTCTTTACCTTGCAACTGCACGCCAGTGGCGAGCGAGCCAGCAGCAGGTGCGAGGTCACGGTACCAAGCGGCTTGCTGGTGGCTGTTTTCGCCATAGCGCAGGTCTTGCACCTTGACGTATTGCTCGTTGAACTGGCCGCTGAATTGGGCGCGCTCGGGCACGTAGTCTTCGCTCAGCTTCTCCGCTTCAAAGTTCACGCTCGACAAGTAGTTGCTGATGGCACCGTCGTATTGGCTGATGCGGTTGAACGCGGCCACGGACAAGGCAAAGCGCAGTTTGTCGCTGAGTTTGCCGTTGGCCTTCAACTCAGCAATCACATTCGTGTATTGGCTGGCATCGGTGACGATGCCCACGTCTTTCCAGTTCTTGGCGGCAGAGCGCACCATGGCTGGCCCACCGATGTCGATGTTTTCAATCGCGTCGACCAGCGTGCAACCGGGCTTGGCCACGGTGGCTTCAAACGGATACAGGTTGACGATGAGCAAATCAATCGTGTCGATGTTGTGTGCCTTCAAGGCAGCCATGTGCTCGGGCGTGTCGCGACGCGCCAGCAAGCCGCCGTGCACTGTGGGGTGCAAGGTTTTCACACGGCCATCGAGCATTTCAGGGAAGCCGGTGACTTCGGCCACTTCGGTCACGGGCAAGCCTTGTTCGGCCAAGAGCTTGGCAGTGCCGCCGGTGGAGATGAGGCCCACGCCCAAGGCGTGCAAATCACGCGCGAGTTCAACGATGCCGGTTTTGTCAGAGACGGAGATGAGTGCTTTCATTGGGGTGCAGTCTTATTTGATGAGTTTGTGGTCGAGAAGTTTTTTACGCAGCGTGTTGCGGTTGAGGCCCAGCCATTCGGCGGCGCGTGACTGATTGTGGTCGGCGTGCTGCATCACCACTTCGAGCAGCGGTTTTTCAACCACGCGCACCATCATGTCGTGCATGTTGTCGGGCTCTGTGCCTTTGAGGTCGCGGAAATAGGTTTCGAGGCTGGCACGCACCACCTCTTCAATGTGTTTTTTACTCATGCAAAGCTAACGGTTCTTCTAATAAAACAGGGTCGGGCAAGCGCTCGTGACGCTCGGCCAAGTCATCGAAGAAGGCAGCCACGGCGCGGTGTTGCGACGCGCTGTCTTCTAGGGTGTTCATGTATTGGCGAAACGCCTCGCCACCAGGCAAGCTGCGGATGTACCAAGCAATGTGTTTGCGGGCGCTGCGCACGCCGGTGCTCTCGCCATAGAGGGCGTAATGCTCATCCAAGTGCGCCAGCAACAAGCGGCTGACTTCTTCCACCAAAGGCTGAGCCAAGTGCTCGCCCGTGGCCAAGTAGTGCGCGATTTCCCGAAATATCCAAGGACGGCCTTGCGCGGCGCGGCCAATCATCAATGCGTCAGCACCAGTGAGCTTTAAAACTTCTTTGGCTTTCTCGGGCGAATCAATGTCGCCATTGGCCACCACGGGCACGCGCACGGCTTGCTTGACGGCGGTGATGGTGTCGTACTCGGCAAAGCCTTTGTAGCCTTGCTCGCGGGTGCGGCCGTGCACGGTGATCATTTGCACGCCAGCGGCCTCGGCAGCGCGGGCCAAGGCCACGGCGTTTTTGTGTTCGTCGCACCAACCGGTGCGCATCTTCAGCGTCACGGGCACGTTGTGGGGCTGCGCGGCATCGACCACCGCTTGCACGATGGACATGGCCAGTGGCTCGTCTTGCATCAAGGCCGAGCCTGCCCATTTGTTGCACACCTTCTTCGCGGGGCAACCCATGTTGATGTCGATAATTTGCGCACCGCGCTCAATGTTGTACACCGCCGCCTCGGCCATCATGGCCGCATCGGTGCCTGCAATTTGCACAGCGATGGGACCGCTCTCGCCCGTGTGGTCGGCGCGGCGCGAGGTTTTGAGGCTGGTCCACAAGTCTTTGCGCGAGGTGACCATCTCGCTCACCGCATAGCCCGCGCCCAACTGTTTGCACAACATGCGAAACGGGCGGTCGGTCACGCCAGCCATCGGCGCGACAAACAGGTTGTTTGCCAGTGTGTATGGACCGATGTGCATGGGGTGGGAAGAAGTGAGGAGTGCTTAAAAAGGAGGCGTTATTGTACCTGCTCAAAATTTCAGCATGTGGTCTGAAAATGACCATTTTGTAAGGCTTCGCGAAGGATTGGCTTTATTTAGCTGCTGGCGTCACTACACTGAGCGCATGGAAATTTGGATGCAATCTGTGCTGGCCGCCTTGGCCCTGCCCGAATACGGCCTGAGCACCGTATTTGTGGTGTCGCTGGTGTCGGCCACCTTGCTGCCGCTGGGCTCGGAACCTGTGGTGTTTGGCTTGGTCAAACTTAACCCCGAATTCTTTTGGCCAGCCATCGTTGTGGCCACAGCTGGCAACACCATTGGCGGCGCTATCAGTTGGTGGATGGGGCACGGCGCGCACAAGGTGAGCGACAAACTACGCCACAAAGAAACATCCGCCCAAGACGCCCGCGCCCTGCGCTGGCTGCACGCCCTAGGCCCTAAAGCCTGCCTGCTGAGCTGGCTGCCCGGCGTGGGCGACCCGCTGTGCGCCGTGGCCGGCTGGCTGCGCCTGCCCTTTTGGCCGTGCGTGGCCTACATGGCGGTGGGTAAGTTTGCGCGGTATGTGGTGATGACGGGTGGGTTGCTTTGGGTGTTTCCGCAGCATTGGGGGATGGGTTAATCGCCCACCAACAAAAAAGCCGCTCACTGAGCGGCTTTCTCTTGACTGCAGAGCAGTTGCTTAAGACGAGAACAAGAAGTTCATCACGTCGCCGTCTTTCACCACATATTCCTTGCCTTCAGCGCGCATCTTGCCCGCGTCTTTGGCACCTTGTTCACCTTTGAAGGTGATGAAGTCGTCAAACGCGATGGTCTGGGCGCGGATGTAGCCCTTTTCAAAGTCGGTGTGAATCACGCCAGCAGCTTGTGGGCCGGTGTCGCCTACATGGATGGTCCATGCGCGCACTTCTTTCACGCCAGCGGTGAAGTAGGTTTGCAAGCCCAACAATGTGTAGGCAGAGCGAATGAGGCGGTTCAGGCCTGGCTCGTCTTGGCCGAGTTCTTTGAGGAACTCCAAGCGGTCAGCGTCTTCCATTTCAGATAACTCGGCTTCGATCTTGGCGCAGATGGCCACCACGGGTGCGTTTTGCGCTTGTGCAAAAGCCTTGAGGCGGTCCAAGAACGGGTTGTTCTCAAAGCCGTCTTCCGACACGTTGGCCACAAACATAGCTGGCTTGGCGGTGATGAAGAAGAACTGCTTGAGTTCGACCAGCTCTTCTTTGCTGAAGTCGATGGTGCGCACGGGCTTGGTATCGTTGAGCGCGGTTTGGCACTTCTCAAGAATCGCCATTTGCTTGACGGCTTCTTTGTCGCCCGAGCGGGCAATTTTGCTCACGCGGTGAATGGCTTTTTCCACAGCAGCCAAGTCGGCCAAGCAAAGCTCGGTCTGAATCACTTCGATGTCGGCAATGGGGTCCACCTTGTTGGCCACGTGAATGACGTTGTCGTCTTCAAAGCAACGCACGACGTTGACGATGGCGTCGGTTTCGCGAATGTGAGCCAAGAACTTGTTGCCCAAGCCTTCGCCGGTGCTGGCGCCAGCCACGAGGCCAGCGATGTCCACAAACTCCACAATGGCAGGCACCACGCGCTCTGGCGTGATGATGTCTGACAGCTGTTGCAAGCGAGGGTCAGGCACTTCGACCACGCCAGTGTTGGGCTCAATCGTGCAAAAGGGGTAATTCTCTGCCGCGATGCCTGCTTTGGTCAGGGCGTTGAACAGGGTGGATTTGCCAACGTTGGGCAAACCCACGATGCCGCATTTCAAACTCATAAAAATATCCTTATAACTGGTGTAGATTGTAATGAGGCGGGTTGCTCGCCTAGGAACCACTGATGAACCGCACTTATCAAACTGTTTTTCGCCCCGCTTTGTTCGCTGCCCAAGCATTGCTTTGCGCCAGCTTTTGCCTGCACGCACAGGCGCAAACACCTGCACAACCTCAAGACGAACTCACGGCACGCTACCAGCAAGATTTGGCCGAATGCGAGGCCCAACAAGCCACGCAAGACCTAGCCGCTTGCCGCCTTGAGGCGCGTAACGCCTTGGCCGAGGCCAAGCGCAACCTGCTGAGCGACACCACAGCCAATTTGTTTGAAAAGAACCAACTCAAGCGCTGCCGCGTGTTTAAGGGTGACGACCGCGAGGCTTGCGAAGCCCGCGCGCGCGGTGAGGGCAGCAGCACAGGCAGCGTGCAAAGTGGCGGCATCTTGCACGAGGTAGTACGGCCCGTTGTGCCTAGCCCTGCGCGCTGAACTCTGAGGGCTGAGCGTTACGGCTGATGGGCTTAAAACGCCCAATCGGCGCTGACGCGTTGGCCCACACGCAGCACTTGGCCAATGCCCGCCACGGGCAAACAGTTCATGCCAAAGGTCAGCGCGCCATTCACACGCGGATCTTGGCGATAGGCCTGCAAGGTGTCATTCACCGCAGGGTGGCTTTGGGCTGAATCTGGGTCGATGTTGGGAATGGGGCAACGCGGGCAGGGCTTGACGGGCTTGAGCTGGGCAGCTTCGCCATTGGCATCGGCTTGCGTGTGAATGGTCAGGGTGCTAATGCGGTCTTCGTCGTGTGCGTTGATGGGATGGGCACTTGCTGGCTGTGCACCAACTTGATTTGACGCCGCATCCATATCGCCCAACACCACATTGGCGCGAAAACGCCGCATGTCGACCGCTACTTCGCCTTTGGCTTGCAAACGCGCATTGAGTTCATCTAGCGATGCGGTGCTGGCCACGAGCACAGGGAAACCATCACTGAACTGGTTGAGCGACGGCAAGCCTTGCGTCCACTTGGTATTGCTGGGGCGTTGGTGCTTTGGGTCAAAGCGCGCCAAACGCAAGGGGCCTAGGCTGCTGCCCAAAAATTCAGTCAGCCACTTGCTGACTTCTGTACCCATGTCGAAGGCGGGCACTGGGTCGTCCCAGACGCGAACTTTGATGGCGTGAGCCTCGGGGGAAGCAGAATGATTTGCCGCCTGCACAAAGCACCCGTCCATCGTCAAAGGCAAGTGCAAAGCGGCCATGCCACTCGCATGCAACACCAGCTCAGCCAAGCCCACCCCCGAATTAACCAACTCCGGCTGAATCAGTGCCATGCGCGGCAGTTCGCGTTGGGTGACCATCTCGCCGTCGGCGTCGACCACCATCCACGCACGGTCGTGGGCGAGACCCGTGGGCGTGAGCACCGCTTGTTGCACCGAGATGCCGCCGCAAGACTTGATGGGAAACACCCACAAGGCGTCAATGCGGGCTTCAAATTCGACAGGGGAATGCATGGGTAAAGCGGCCGCTTGGGCTTGCGAAGTGGAGGGCTGAAAGCTGGACGTCATGCGGCATTGTGCCGCCCTCCTACAATCGACTTTATGGCTCAAAAACTGGACGTTTGTATTCGCGGCGATGGCATGGTGGGACGCACCTTGGCCCTGCTGCTCGCACGCCAAAAACTACGTGTGGGATTGGTCACTTCGCCACCCAAAACTACGCAGGACGTTAGGGCTTACTCACTCAATAGCGCCTCTCGTGGCTTGCTTTCAGAACTTCGCTGCTGGCCGGACGCCCTGCACGCCACCCCCGTGCAACACATGCGTGTGTGGGGCGACGATGGCGGCTTTACCCACTTTGAAAGCCCCACGCCCGAGGGCCTGACTTGGATCGTAGACGTACCCGTGCTCGAAGCCCAGCTGGCCGAAGCCGTGCGTTACCAAGCTGAAATTACCCCCCTCTCCGCTCATGAACCTGCCGCTTTGACCGTGGTGTGCGAAGGCCGCGCCAGCGCCACCCGCGATGAGCTGGGTGTGAACTTTGAAGTGCTGCCCTATCAGCAACACGCCGTGGCCGCCCGCGTGCGTTGCAGCACGCCGCACCGTCAGCAAGCGCTGCAGTGGTTTCACCACGGTGCTCAGGGCTTAGAAATTTTGGCGCTGCTGCCATTGGGCGGCGCGCAGGGCGACACCGCCAGTTTGGTGTGGTCGCTGCCCCCCGAACGTGCCAAAGACATGTTGGCTTTGAGCGCCCAAGCGTTTGGCATCGCGCTCGAAAACGCCAGCAATGGCGTGCTCGGCCAAATCGAACTCACCAGCGAACGCGCCATGTGGCCACTGCAACTGGCACACGCCGACCGTTGGACCGGCAACTTTGCAGATGGCAGTGCTTGGGCGCTTGCGGGCGATGCGGCGCACAACATTCACCCGCTGGCTGGCTTGGGCCTCAACCTCGGCTTGGCCGATGTGGCCGAATTGGCCCATGTGCTGAAAGCCCGCGAAACCAAAGACTATTGGCGCAGCGTGGGCGACCGCTACTTCATGCGTCGCTACGAACGCGCCCGCAAAGCTGACATGGTGCCCACTTGGGCGGCATGCGATGGTTTGCAACGCCTGTTTGCACACCCCAACGCCGGCGTGCAAGCACTGCGCAACTGGGGCATGAATGGGTTCAACAGCCTTGCACCTATCAAGGCTTGGGCCATGCAGCAGGCGATGGGTTAAACATTTAAAAAGAAGCTCCACATGCAACACACCTTCCGCTCACTCGCCGCCGCTGCCCTGATGGCACTCAGCCTCTCTAGCGCTATGGCTCAAGGCCACGAAGCCACCATTCGCAAAGTCTTAAGCGAACGCATTCCGCAAATCCCCAAGATTGAAGAAATCACGCCCACACCCTTGGCTGGCATTTACGAACTGCGTCTGAGCACCAACGAGATTTACTACAGCGACGCCGCAGGCAACTTCCTCATTCAAGGCAACTTGATCGACACCAAGAGCAAGCGCAACCTCACCGAAGAGCGCGAGTCCAAACTCAGCGCGATTGATTTCAGCGCCCTCCCACTGAAAGACGCCATCACCATCGTGCACGGCAATGGCAAGCGCAAGCTCGCTGTGTTTGAAGACCCCAACTGCGGCTACTGCAAACGCTTCGAGCGCGACTTGGCCAAGGTGGACAACGTGACGGTGTATTTGTTCTTGATGCCCGTGTTGGGCCCAGGTTCTGTTGAGAAATCGCGCAATGTGTGGTGCGCGAAAGACCCAGCCACTGCGTGGAAAGACATGATGCAAAAAGACATGGCACCTGCCGCCGCGCAGTGCAACACCGCCGCGATTGACCGCAACTTAGACTTCGGCCGCAAATACAAAATCACCGGCACGCCGACACTGGTGGCGCAAGACGGCACACGCGTGCCGGGCGCGATTGACAGTACAAAAATTGAACGCCTGTTGGCCGACGCCAGCAAGTAACACAGAAGAAACGAGTTCATCATGGTTCACACCCCCATCACCCCCGACAGCGACGCTGGCCAGTTGATTAGACGCTTGGGCTACGCGGGACTCATCCCGTTTGTGGTGCTTGCGCTCTTCATGTGGATCGTCACACCTGAAGCGCATCCATTTGTGGCCATTGCGCTTTGCGCCTATGGCGCCACCATCGCCGCATTTTTGGGCGGCATTCACTGGGGCATTGGTCTGCGACACAACGCACCACAGCGCAAACTGCACATGATGTGGGGCGTGGTGCCTTCTTTGGTGGCGTGGGTGGCAGTCATCATGCCGGCCTATGCAGGCCTGCCCTTATTAGCCATGCTCTTGGTAGCGTGCTACTTGGTGGACCGCAAAACATGGCCTGAAGCAGGCCTGCGCGACTGGATGACCATGCGCTTTCGCTTGACCGTGGTATCCACCCTGTGTTGCTTGCTAGGCGCTGCAGCAACTTGAGCGCCATGCACTACCGAATCGAAGCCGCCGACCTGCACGCCCATCTGTATGGCGTGACGCTCACCATTGAGCAACCCGCAGCAAATCAACTCGTATCGCTGCCCGTGTGGATTGCAGGCAGCTACATGGTGCGCGAGTTTGCCAAGCAAATCACAGGCATCAGTGCACGCCAAGGCAAGCGCCATGTGGCTGTGCATCAACTGGACAAAGCCACGTGGGTGGTCGACTGCGAAGCAGGCCAACCGGTCACCCTGCACTACCAAGTGCATGCTCACGATGACTCTGTGCGCACAGCGTGGCTCACCACGCAACGTGGCTTTTTCAATGGCACGAGTTTGTGTTTACAGGCCGAAGGTTTGGCTGATGTGCCGCATCAGTTAGAGCTGGTGGCTGATTCATTCAATGCGGGTGGCGCAGCTTCTAAGTGGCAAGTGGCTACCGGCCTGACCCCCGTCAAAACCGACCGTCAAGGCTTTGGCACCTATGTGGCCGCCAACTACGACGAGTTGGTGGACTGTCCCGTGGAGATGGGCGCATTCTGGAGCGGCAGCTTCAAAGCCTGCGGCATCGAACACCGATTTGTGGTGGCCGGCGCGACACCCGCGTTTGACGGCGAACGCCTGCTGCGCGACAGCCAAAAGATTTGCGAAACCGCCATCCGTTTTTGGCATGGCAACAAACACTCAGCCACGCCACACAAAAACTATGTGTTCATGCTCAACGCCGTGGCCGATGGCTATGGTGGCTTAGAGCATCGCAACTCCACCGCACTCATTTGCAACCGTGCTGACTTACCGCGTGTCAGCGATAGCAGCAGCACAGCTAAAGATGCCAAGGCACACGACGCTAAACAAAGCGATGGCTACACCACGCTGCTGGGCCTCATCAGCCACGAGTATTTCCATACGTGGAACGTCAAGCGCTTGCGCCCTGCAGAGTTTGCGCGTTACGACTACACCCAAGAGAACTACACCGAGCTGCTCTGGTTCTTTGAAGGATTCACCAGCTACTACGACGATTTGCTGCTGCGCCGCGCAGGGCTGATTGACGATGCGCAATATCTGAAGCTGCTCAACAAAACCATCAACCAAGTGCTGCAAACGCCAGGCCGTGAGGTGCACAGCGTGGCGCAGTCGAGCTTTGAAGCGTGGACCAAGTACTACCGCCAAGACGCCAACAGCCCCAACCTGACCGTGAGCTACTACACCAAGGGCGCACTGGTGGCCCTGTGCCTAGACCTGACGCTGCGCCAGCACGGCGTGAAAAACCACAGCGTGTCGCTGGACGATGTGATGCGCGCTTTGTGGGCACGTTGCTGTACTGGAAAACACAACGGCCCCATGACTGAGGCCGATGTACTGGCGGTGCTGAAAGAACTAACTGGCCGTTCATGGACCGCCGAGTTCAAAGCGTGGGTGCATGGCACACGCGACTTGCCATTAGAAAAACTATTGGCACACCACGGCGTGAACGTACAACACGAACCTGCACAACTGGCCCAACGTTTGGGCCTGCGCGTGGCAGAAGACCACAGCGTGCAGATCAAAACCGTGCTCAATGGCAGTGCGGCGCACAAGGCTGGCTTTGCGCCGGGCGATGAGTGGTTGGGCTTGGAGGTGGCAGGCAAAGCAACTTCTGCGTGGCGACTTAAAAAGCTCGACGACTTGGCGCTCTACGCAGGCACGGCCAAAAAAGTAACCGCCCTCATCAGCCGCGACCGTCAACTGCTGCGTCTGATCCTCGCGTTACCCGATGCAAAAGCCAACAGCACATGGCGTCTCGTGCTGGACAACCCCAAGCTCATCACCAAGTGGCTGGGCCTATAGTTGAGAACAACAACCTTCCACCTCTCTGAACCCATTTAGAAAGTTATCCCATGAGCTACGAATTCATCACCGTCCACACCGAAGCCGAGAAAGTGGGCGTCATCACACTCAACCGTCCCAAGCAGCTCAATGCGCTCAACGCGGGTTTGATGATTGAGCTGGGCCAAGCCCTCAAAGACTTTGATGCCAACGAAGCCATTGGCTGCATGGTCATCACTGGCAGCGAAAAAGCATTTGCCGCAGGCGCTGACATTGGCGCGATGGCCACCTACAGCTTTGCCGATGTTTACAAGAACGACTACATCACCCGTGATTGGGAAACCATCCGCAGCATCCGCAAACCCGTCATCGCAGCCGTGAGCGGCTTTGCCTTGGGCGGCGGTTGCGAACTGGCCATGATGTGTGACTTCATCATCGCTGCTGACAACGCCAAGTTTGGCCAACCCGAAATCAAACTCGGCGTCATCCCAGGCGCAGGCGGCACACAGCGTTTGCCCCGCGCCGTCGGTAAATCCAAAGCCATGGACTTGGCTTTGACTGGCCGCATGATGGATGCAGCGGAAGCTGAACGATCAGGCTTGGTCAGCCGCGTTGTGCCGCTGGACAAACTGATGGAAGAAACCTTGGGTGCTGCCCTCATGATTTGTGGCTATTCACAAATCGCCGCCATGGCCGCCAAAGAGTCGGTCAACCGCGCCTTTGAAGGCTCGCTGGCCGACGGTGTTATGTTTGAGCGCCGCCTGTTCCACGCTTTGTTTGCCACGACCGACCAAAAAGAAGGCATGGACGCGTTTGTCAACAAACGCCCTGCTGCGTTCAAGAACCAATAAGCCTGTCGCGATGAGCTCATAAAAGCCCACAGTTTGTGGACTTTTATGGGCTCGTTACCATGCGGGTTAGCTGAATCAGAAAGTACCGCATGGAACTCTTGACCAACCCACAAGCGTGGATGGCGTTTGCCACCCTCACCGCCCTTGAGCTAGTGCTGGGCATCGACAACATCATTTTCATTTCCATCTTGGTGGACAAGCTGCCACCTGCAAAGCGTGAGCTCGCACGTCGCATTGGTTTGTTCATGGCCATGTTTATGCGCATTGGTTTGCTGCTGTTGTTGTCAATCATCGTGGGCTTGGTCGAACCCTTGTTCACCGCATTCGGTAAAGACATATCAGGCCGAGACTTGATATTGATTGTGGGCGGCCTGTTCCTGATTTGGAAGAGCACCGGCGAAATTCACCAATCGCTCGAAGGTGATGAAGAGCACGCCAGCAGTGCAGCAGCCAACACCATGACATCGGTCATTTTGCAAATCATGGTGATTGACTTGGTGTTCTCGCTCGACTCCATCATCACTGCCGTAGGCATGGTGGATGAAGTCGCCATCATGATTGCAGCTGTCATTACCTCGGTTGGTTTGATGATGTTGTTTGCCAAAGGGATTGGCGAATTTGTTTCTAACCATCCGACCATCAAAATGTTGGCCCTTGCCTTCTTGGTTGTGGTCGGTGTGGTACTGATGGCTGAAGGTTTGGGTCACCATGTGCCCAAGGGCTACATCTACTTCGCGATGGCGTTCTCGCTGGGTGTTGAAATGCTCAACATCCGCTTTCGCAAGCGTAGCAAAGACGTGGTGAAGCTGCACCACAACAAGCCCTAGAATTTACCGTCACGGCAAGCGCGAAGGCTCAGCTAGAAATGAAACACAAACAATTCGATAAAAAAGCACGCAAGCTCAGCAACCCTGAGTACGGCCAATATTTGTACGAAAAATACAAAGTGCAATTTTCCTCGAGCGACTTGTGCTTCAACTTCAATGGTCACCTTTTCACAAAATCAGAGCCACTGTTGAAGCTGCTCCACAAGATTGAAAAGACGGAAGGAATGCTGAACTTCTATGTACTTGTCATCTTCTGCGCACTGCTCGGCATCACACTCTATAGCGTCAACGCCATCGACCTTTACGTGCAGTCTTTCAGGTAAGACCTGGTCATTCACGGATGGTTTGATTTCCATCAAATCTCAAGACATCGATGGGTGCTCCAATGAACTGGACGACCAACTCCATCCATCGATTCAAACATGAGACACCTCAAAACCTTGGGCCTGTGTGTGCTGACTGTCTTAATGACATCGCATCTGCTGGCTGAAACCCCATATCAAACAGTCTTGCTCAGCCGTCTTCCTGAATCGCTTCAACAGCAATACAAAAAATTCAGCCCGAGTTCACAGACAAGAGTCATTGCGCAGCGGCATGGGACAGCACCAGCGATGGCGACAAAATGGCTTTTCGTTGCTCGATCTTCATCAAGATGTCAGCCGAAGGTGAACGCCGAGCCATGCGCTATTGCGACGAAAAACGGGAAGAACACAAAATTCACTCCCCCTGTCGCTTGATTGTGGAGAACTGATACAGCCAAGAAAAAACCCACAGTCGTGAAACTGTGGGTTTTTATTTTGGTGGTGGTAGCGGGATTTGAACCTGCGACATCAGCATTATGAATGCTGCGCTCTAACCAACTGAGCTATACCACCGAACAGGGCAACATTGTAAACCAAAAATGGACTCAATCGTCCAAAGCAGCCAATACGCCAAAGCTGCGCTGCGCATAGGCCAAGCCGTGGCCAGCTTGCACGCCAAAGTCGAGCACTTCGCCAATCAAGATGTCGTGGTCGCCCGCTGAGACCACTTGTGCAATGCGGCAATCAAACCAAGCAATCACACCATCAAGGCGCGGGTGTTGATGAATGCCACGCACCAAGGGCTGGTCTGCAAATCGCTCGGCTTGCGTGCCTTGTGCAAACTTGAGGGCCACGTCTTTTTGCTGAGCACCCAGAACGTTAACCATGTAGCCACCAGCCGTGACAAACGCCTCGTGGCTGGCCGATGTTTTGCGCACACTCCACAGCACCATGGCGGGGTCTAGCGACACGGTGTTGAAGGAGTTACAAGTCATGCCCCAGTCAAGGCCCTGGGTGTGAGCAGTCACCACAGTCACGCCGGTGGTGAAACAACTCATTGCGTCTTTGATGTTCACGCCATGCTTTCAAAAAATTTATAAAAACGCAAGCGCGTCTTGTGCAGCCACACGGCCTTCGTCGGTGGGGATGACCCACACCTCGATGGCGCTATTGTCGGCGTGAATCGAAACCACTTGGTCGCCAGAGGCCTTTGCGTTGCGCGTGGCATCGACTTGCACGCCAAGGTAAGCCAATGCGTCGCCCACCTGTTGACGTAGCACCGCATCATGCTCTCCAATGCCGCCGGTGAAGGCCAACACATCTAAGCCACCAATGCAGGCACTGAGTGCACCCACTTCGCGCACCACGCGGTGGGCAAACAAATCGGTGGCAAAGCGCGCCGCGTCGGAATATGAAGCACGCAAGGTGCGCATGTCAGCGCTTTCGCCTGAGACGCCCAACAAACCGCTTTGTTTGTAAAGCAGCTTTTGAATTTGGTCGTGGCTCCAGCCCTGTTCCATCAGGTACAGCAGCACACCAGGGTCGAGCGCGCCACTGCGCGTTCCCATCATCAACCCATCGAGGGCCGAGAAGCCCATGGTGGTGGCGCGACTTTGGTGGTCGGTGGTGGCACACACGCTGGCCCCGTTGCCTAAGTGAGCCATCACCACGCGGCCTGATGAGCGAGGCACATCGCGCTTGAGCACTTGGCTCACGTATTGGTACGACAGGCCATGAAAGCCATAGCGGCGCACGCCTTGCTCGGTGAGCTTTTTATCAATGGCGAATGTGGTTTCGAGTGGCGAGAGCGTGCGATGAAATGCGGTGTCAAAACACGCCACTTGCGGCACATCAGGAAACGAATCTGCAAATGCGCTGATGCCAGCCAAGTTGTGCGGTTGGTGCAACGGGGCCAGCGCGTTGAGTGTGGCGAGCTGAGTCATCACCTCAGGCGTAACACGCACGCTGCTGCTGTAGTACGCGCCGCCATGCACTACGCGGTGCGCAATAGCTTGCACGCGCAAATGTGCAAAGCGTGAAGCCAATAAATTTTTAAGCGTGCTCAGTGCCGCATCAAACACATCTTGTTCGGGCTGCACGGGTACGCCAGCAGATTCTTTCGCTTGGCCGGTCGCACAAAAACTGATGCGTGGTTGACCCGAAGGCTCTAAGCCTTCGATGTTGCCCGTGACTTCTGCTTCGCCTATGCAAGCATCCACGCCTGCACCTTGAATCGGGTACAGCGCAAACTTGAGACTCGACGAGCCCGCGTTGACTGAGAGGATGCTCATGCGGGATGCGTGCGGTAGTGGTGGGCAATGAGCTTGGCCAACAAGGCCGAAGCACTGCGAGTCGTCGCTGTGTCAGCGCGACTGGTCAGCGCAATGGGCACACGCGCACCCAGCACTACACCCGAGCCGGAAGCTCCAGCCAAGTACTCCAGCTGCTTGGCCATCATGTTGCCCGACTCCAAATCGGGGGCCACCAAGATGTCGGCTTGACCTGCCACGGCAGAGGCAATGTGTTTGATTTCAGCCGCGTGGCTTGATACGGCGTTGTCAAACGCAAGCGGACCATCGAGCAAGCCGCCTTTGATTTGCCCACGGTCGGCCATCTTGCACAAGGCCGCAGCATCAATCGTGGAAGGAATATTCGGGTTGACTGTTTCTACGGCCGAGAGAATGGCCACCTTCGGTGTGGCCACGCCCATGATCTGTGCAAACAAAATCGCGTTTTGCACAATGTCGGCTTTCTCTGCCAAGGTAGGCGCGATGTTGAGCGCGGCATCGGTGATGTACAGCGGCTTGGGATACATGGGCGCTTCAAAGCGAAACACATGCGACATGCGTCGACCCGTGCGCAAACCTTTTTGCGACACCACGGCATGAATCAGCTCATCTGTGTGCAAGCTGCCTTTCATCAAAGCTTCTAGCTTTTTGTCAGCTGCCATTTGTGCAGCCAAGTCTGCCGCTTCATGGCTGTGCGCCACGTCAATCACTTCAATGCCCGTCAAATCAATACCCGCTTCTGCAGCCACAGCACGCAGCTTTTTCTCAGGCGCTATCAGGACTGCTTGAATTAAGCCTGCGTGGTGCGCATCCATCGCGCCTTGCAAGGAGTCAGTATCACACGGGTGCACCACACCACATCGCACGGGCTCGAGGTGAGCACCCAACGCCAGCAAATTGGCATGGCGCTGCTCGGGGTCAAACAAACTGATGTGCGGCGCAGGGATGCGTGGCATACGCAACTTCTCAGAAGGTGCCATCACTTTGGCCACGCCGTACAGCACGCGCTCGCCTTTTTGGTTGACCAGTAAACAATCCAGCTCAACCGTTTTCTTGTCGTCTTGTTTGCTAATGCAAGTGACCGTCACATTCAAGGTGTCGCCAATTCGCACAGGGCGACTGAAGTGCAGGTTTTGCTCAAGGTAAATCGTGCCAGGGCCCGGGAAGACGGTGCCCAGCAAACTGCTGATGAGCGAACCGCCCCACATGCCGTGACCGATCACGCCATGAAACAAGGTGGCATTGGCGTACTCGGGATCCAAATGCGCGGGATTAGTGTCGCCCGACACAGCAGCGAAAGCTTGAATATCTGCCAAGGTCAGCGTGCGTACCAAGCGTGCAGCTTGGCCCACCACGATGCAGTCGTAGGGGTAGTTTTCCAGCCACTCGTTGTTGGGGTCGTTGGTGGTGTCAGTGATGTCGTTCATGGTGCTCTTCAATTCACGGCGTGGCTGCCGGCGTCTACATAAATCGTTTGACCCGTCATGCCGCTGGCGGCATCGGTGCACAAGAAGGTGCTGAGGTTGGCAATTTCTTCCAGCGTCACCAAGCGGCCTAACGGCGCTTTGGCAATATTGCTTTGCATGAGCGCATCAAAGGCTTCAATGCCCGATGCCGCACGCGTGAGGATGGGACCAGGTGACACGGCATACACACGCACGCCTTGGAGCCCCAGCTCTAACGCCATGTAGCGCACTAGCGATTCCAGCGCCGCTTTGACTGGCCCCATCAACCCATAGTGCGGCACGGCTTCGTCTGCACCCAAGTACGACATGGTGACCATGCTGCCACCTTGCGTCATGTGCGGCGCACACAGTTTGGCAAGTGTGGCAAACGAGTGACATGACACTTCCATAGCACGTGCAAAGCCCAGACTTGAGCTGTCAATCACGCGGCCATGCAAATCTTGCAATGGCGCCCATGCGATCGAGTGAATCACAAAATCTAGTCGGCCTAATTTAGCGACGGCGTACGCCACTAACTTCTCTAACTCTTCAGGCGTTTCAATGTTGCAGGTTTGCAAGTCCATGCCCAGCGGCTGAGTCAGCGGCTCGACATACGCACGTGCTTTGTCGTTCAAGCAGGACGCCACCACCTCGGCACCCATAGCCTGCGCTTGGCGCGCACAGCCCCAAGCAATGCTGTGCTCATTGGCGAGACCCAGCACCAACCCCTTTTTGCCTTGCAAATGAAAGGCAGACATCGTGTTCATAAAAATTCCTCAAAGCCACCCAAAGGCTCAAATCGTCCCGCGACAAAACGCAAACGGGTGGGACCTGGCATGGCGCGTTGCGGTACTGAATGAAGCTCATCACCGGGATAGCACATCGTGCGAACGCTGGCATCATCATCAAAAGTTTCTGGCAGCACTACTGGGGGTGTTTGCGCCTTGGCTGCTTGTAAAACACTTGCCGTATTTGCATGCGGCAGCAAAGACACCAAGGTCATGATTTGCGGTGGCACCAGCGGCAAGTCACCTGCCCAGTAGCGGGTGAGTGCATCGATCGGTGTGAGCCACACACTGTCAATTGCTTCAATGCTGTCGTGAATGGGGTGCTGCCCGTGCGGCAAGACAGCGATAAAAAATCGGGTGTCAAACCGCTTATTGGTGACCGAAGGCTGCACCGGTGTAATCCAACGCGACCAAGGCGCGAGGTGCTGAGTGTCTACGCGCAAACCTGCAGCTTCGAGCACATCCACAAAAGACTGACCAAGGTGCAACGCTTGTTGCCATTGTTGGCGTTGCATGGCGTCATGCGCCGTAGCCTCGCTATCACTGAGACAGGCGTACAACACACCGCACTCTTCCAGTACCTCACGCACAGCGGCCACATAGAGTCCAGCAGCTTTCTGAGGCGTAATTTCGGGCTCGCCCAACGCACGATGGAGTTCATCTGCAGGTGCATCTAAATAAGCATGCACATCAGGCGAGCAATCTGCATCGTCTAATTTGCCACCGGGAAAAACATAGGCACCACCCAACACAGCCGAAGCTTTGTGGCGTCGTAATAAAAAGACCTGCAGGCCTTTTTCGGGCTCATCACGTAACAACACCACCGTGGCCGAAGCCCGCGGTGGTGTTGTGATGATCTCGCTGTTGAGTTGCATGAACTCAGCGATGAATCTGAAGATTACTTGGCAGAGTAAGCCACGTCAGCGCGGCGGTTTTGTGCCCAAGCAGCTTCGTCATGGCCTTCAGCTTTTGGCTTCTCGCTACCAAAGCTCACTGGCTCAGCTTGGCCATCTTTCACGCCATAAGCTTTCAAGCCACGCACAACAGCTTCAGCACGCTTTTGACCCAAAGCCAAGTTGTATTCGCGGCCACCGCGCTCGTCGGCATTGCCTTCTACGCGCACTTTCAAGGCGCCGTTGGATGCCAAGTATTTACCCTGACGCTCAACCACTGCAGCTTGGTCGGCCTTGATGTCGAACTTGTCGAAATCGAAGTAAACGCTGCGTTCTTTAGAGATCGCGCTGTTGGGGTTCAAGTGATCAGCCAACACCGAAGCGACCGTAGAAGATGCCTTGGCATCAGTCACGTTATCCAATTTGGTTGAGCTACAAGCTGACAACAAAGCGATAGACAAGACAGAAAAAAGAATAGCAATACGTTTGGACATGGTTTTCAAGTTTGTAAAAAATCGACTTCTTATTTTAACGGATGGCATTTCTATCTAAAAGTGTTGTTTTTTTTGACACATTTGAAAAAACTTTTATAAATCAACAAGATATTCAATTTTCTTAATTTAATTTCTTTTGATGCCGCCGATGCGTCTAAAAGTATTCTTTATTCATGAAATTTCCCATTTAAGCCCTGATTTATGTTCGAAATGGCACATTGACCAAGTGTTCGACACCCATGTAAATTCCATTCCCCGCTAAGAATTTCTGTTCTAGCAAACAAAAAAAAAGAAGTGCTGCTTCATCAGCATGGAGGATAAAAAAATGTCAACATTCAAAATTTTGGTCACCAGTCAAAAAGGTGGCGTTGGTAAAAGTACCGTTTCTGCCAATTTGGCCGCTTATTTGCGCCGCCAAGGACAAACCGTGACATTGATCGACTTTGACACCCACGGATCCTCCAGCACATGGCTAACTCGTGCTCCCAATATTGGCGTTGTCGTTCAGCATCACATCTTGCCTTTGGATCAAGGCGGTAACCGCCCTATTCTGGATGCCCGTCTGCACCTGCGCCGCGCCGCAAGCAGCTCTGAGATCGTCATTTGTGACTTGACATGGACGGACTCCATTGCAGGTGAACTGATGTTTGAATACGACTTGGTCATCGTCCCAACCTCAGTCTCTGAAATTGAATTGGCAGCCACTGCAGGTTTCTTGAGCCGCCATCGCTGGGTGTTTGACTCTGCGATTCATACACCACCGACACTCTTGGTTTGCCCCACACGTGTTCAGCCTGAACAATTGCAAAGCGATGTTTTTTCTAAACAGCGTTTCCCCGTTAGCTTCATGTTGGCTCCCCCAGTACTCGAAGCTCAATCGGCCCGTGAAATGTTTGAGCGTGGCTACTTGATGGACTTGCAAGACGCCTGCGGTACCTCGTTCAATGAATTTGGTAAGTCTGTGTGCGCCGCACGCGAAATGCGCGAATCAGCCCAAGGCATGCGCCAAACCACAAATTCACGCATCACAGCGCCAAGCATGCGCACAGCAGGTATGTCCAACATGGCCACTGCGGGAGTGAAGCGCAACAATTTGCTCGGCAATTCGGCTACGCTCTCAAGCCAATATTCCATCTTGGGTCGCCACCGCATGCAAAAAGTACGTCCAGAAGACATGACCAACAAATCGGCACCACACACCGATGCGCCACAGAACACGCACATTGCATCTATGGGCATTCCCCAGTTTCTCAAACGCATGTCCATGGGTGTCATGAATAAATGAGTTCCGAACCACAATTTCTGTCCTTCAAAGGACTCAAACAATACTCGCCTGAAGACGGATGGGGGCAGGTGAATGCGATTTTGCAATCGCATGCCCAAAGCACGCCTTCAGCACCGTCACAGCCTGCACCGCATTTTCAGCAAAGCTTTCATCAGCCGCAGCATATTGCGCCAGAAAACGTTCCCACGTTGACTGAAACGCCAGATACCGGTGAATCCTCTGGTCCCGTGTTTGATCCGCTGATCAATGAGCTGTTTGAACAACTGCGTGTCGCGCCTAGCGATGAATTGACACAAACGTGGCGCACCATTGCAGCGGAGGTTAATTTGCTAACGCAACGCATGGCTTTGCAACGTGAACTGAAAGATCGTTTGCAAAAGCTTGACCAAGATTTGGTCGAATTGCGGGGCACGATTTTGTCCCACTTGTCAGACGTGCAACAGGCAGCGGACCAACAACTCACTTCAGCTCGCTTGCGTGCAGAAGTGTCAGCGCTGGCTCAAACGAAACTCGCAGCTAAACTCACAAAAAACCGATAACCAATTAAACGCCTAGGAGCGAAGCGTATGCTGGACAAACTCAATCAGATTTATCCGGTGCGCTACACGGCGTTCATTGCATCGGTTGTCTTACTCGTTTTCTCCCTCCTGGGTGCAGGCGTGATGGGCCTCAGCGGTTGGTGGCCCACCATATTTATGCTGTTGAGCATCGTTGGCCTGCATGACTTACAACAATCGCACCACGCGATTTTGCGCAACTACCCCATCATTGGGCACTTGCGCTTCATGCTCGAAACCATTCGGCCTGAAATTCGCCAATACTTTCTTGAGTCAGAAACCGAAGCATCCCCCTTCTCGCGCGCACAGCGCACGTTGGTGTACACACGTGCCAAAGGTCAGTCAGACAAACGCCCCTTTGGCACACAGCTGGATGTGCGCGCCATCGGCTACGAGTGGATCAATCACTCTATCGCGCCCTCTAAATTAGCAGGTCACAACTTTCGCGTGAAAGTGGGTGGCAAAGACTGCACACAGCCTTACGACATCAGCTTGTTCAATGTGTCTGCCATGAGCTTTGGTGCTTTGAGTGCAAATGCAATTCAAGCTTTGAACCTAGGTGCCAAGATGGGCGGTTTCGCGCACGACACAGGTGAAGGCTCTATCTCACGCCATCACCGCACGCACGGCGGCGACCTGATCTGGGAAATAGGCTCAGGCTACTTTGGTTGCCGAGACGCGCATGGCCATTTCAGCCCCGAGCACTTTGTAGAAAACGTGCGCTCACCCCAGGTCAAGATGGTGGAAATTAAACTTAGCCAAGGTGCGAAGCCTGGTCACGGCGGTGTATTACCAGGCCCCAAAGTCACAGAAGAAATTGCAGAAGCACGTGGTGTCATGGTGGGTGAAGACTGTGTGTCACCCTCCTCGCACAGCAGCTTTTCAACACCCCTTGAGATGGTTCACTTCATCCAGCAACTGCGCACGCTGAGTGAAGGTAAACCTGTGGGTTTCAAGCTCTGCATCGGTCACCCTTGGGAATGGTTTGCCATTGTCAAAGCCATGTTAGAGACGGGCATTCAACCCGACTTCATCGTGGTCGATGGTGCGGAAGGCGGTACAGGTGCTGCGCCTTTGGAGTTCTCCGACCACATGGGCATGCCCTTGCAAGAAGCGCTACGCTTGGTGCACAACACTTTGGTCGGGGCAGGCTTACGAGACAGCATTCGCGTAGGCGCCAGCGGCAAGATTGTGAGTGCCTTTGACATGGCACGCGCATTGGCTTTAGGCGCGGATTGGTGCAACAGCGCTCGGGGCTTCATGTTTGCACTCGGTTGCATCCAAGCGCAAACCTGTCACAGCGGCAACTGCCCCACAGGCGTCACCACCCAAGACCCCACGCGCCAAATGGCACTGGTCGTACCCAGCAAAGCTGAACGCGTACAAAACTTCCACTCACACACGCTGGAGGCTTTGCAGGAACTGATGGAAGCCTCTGGCTTGCAAACGCCACATGACTTCACGCCACGTCATATCATGCGCCGCGTGAGCGAAACACAAACCTTGCATTTGTCAGACCTGGTCGACACTTTAGAAGCAGGGGCTTTGCTCAATGAGGATGTCAGCACTCTGCCTTCAGTGTTCAGCGATTGGCCGTTGGCCCATGCCAAGAGCTTTGCGATTCAAGCGAATTAACAATTCAGATAACTGCTGATGATGATGACAAAAAAGGCGACCCATGGGTCGCCTTTTTGATGTGTTGATTCAGATCGCGAAGCGTCTGAATTAATCCGGCACGCGAGGGTACTGGATAGGCTTTTCACGCACCACAGGCGGCACGTTGGCAGCAGCCGCTGCAGCACGAGCTTTCTCTGCCGCAGCACGCTCAGCGGCCGCCGCTTTATCGGCTGCGGCTTTTTCAGCCGCAGCTTTTGCAGCGCGTGCTGCAGCAGCCTTTTCAGCGGCAGCTTTCTCCTCTGCGATTTGCTCTGCAGACTTCACAGGCTTTTCGGGCTGCATGCGCATCATGACGGCGCGCTCAGCTGCAGCTTTTTGCTGAGCCAAACGCTCAGCGGCAGATGCTTTCTCAGATGCAGCGGCAGCTTTTTGAGCATCAAGGGCTGCCTTTTGCGCATCTGTAGCGGCCTTAGCTGATTGCGCAGCTTTATCGGCTGCTTTCTGAGCATCACCAGCCGCGACAGCAGCTTTGTCTATGGTCTTCTCAATGTTTTTGATCGCTGCAGCTTCGGCAGCAGTTTGAGCACGCTCACGCACTTGCACAGCTAAATTCAAATCTGATTTGATTTTTTGAATCTCGGTCAGCAATACTTGCGTACTCGGACCTTGCGGCGCAGCAGGCGGCAATGGTGGCTGCACCCGTGACGCAGCTTTTTCAGCAACGGTTTGCAGTTTGGTGTCAAACGTTTGCAACTTGCTTTCCAAACCGGACAACTGCTTTTGCATGTCCTTGAATTTGAGGTCACTTGATTTATTAGCCTCAGTCGCAACCACAGTTGGCATAGCTGCCAAGCTCTTGCCAAGCTCTTCCAAACGCTTAGCAACTTGCGTTTGAGTGGTAATTACTTCCTCTTGCTTCTCATTGATTTCCGAGAAATCGGAATTGGTCTTACCAATTGCCGTCAAGCTCGCGTCGACTTCAATCACGCGCTTAGCCATGGCATAAACCATGGTGTCGAGTTCTTTGATGGACTTTGTCATCTTCATGGTGATGGCGAAGAAAATGCCCATGGCAATCAACAAACAAGCGCAAAAAACACCCAGCATGATGCGAGAGTGCAGCACGTTAAGGCGGTTGTTTTCTTGAATTTTCGAAACGACGGCTCGCATCGTTGCGCTGACATCAGCTGCAATAGATGCTGAACGCGTCGATACCTCTGCAGAATCAAGTACGACCGATGTGAGCTCTTCGATCTGACGGGCCACCTCATTCGTATCCAACGATTGCGAAGCTATTTCGTTCAAGCGATCTGCCGTCGCTTCTACATCGACCAAAACTTGAGCTGATGCTTCGGACGCATCAGTTGCTACTGAAATTTCAGCAGCTTCTGCAACTTCATCAGCTTTTTGTTCTTCAGCCATATTTAAACCTTTTTATTGCGTGCCTCAAGCCGATCTAAGCGGGCGTTGAGTGTATTTATGTCGTCAGTGAGTCTGCCCATGCGAACTTGAAGCCCCTCCACACCTGTATCGGCTTGAGCAGGCGCGTCTTGAATTTCAGGCACTTCCTCTGAAGTGACGACCTCGTCCAATATCGCTGGGACATCCGTGGGTATATCCATCAAATCAGATGGAGCCGGTGTATCTACCAACTCGGTCAAGGTTGGCACTTGCGCTAAGGCTTCTGCACTCAAGCCCTGCACGTCATCAGACAAGTCTGGCACTGATATTTTGGGTAGCTGATCGGGATGGTAGCCGGGCTCAAAAGGCGCAGACTCAGTGTGAATCGTGTTATCAACAGCGGATTCATCTGGGCTTTTTTTATCGTGTTCTTGACTCATATGCTCATACCTGCGCGTCAGGGCTTAATAAATTGATTTTGCATTGACTTTGTACTGCGTAACCAGCCTTTACTAAGCAATGGGTTAGATTGCATGAATGCATCGGCTTGGGCCTTGGATTCAAAAGGTCCAGCCACCAAAATAAAGTAACGTTTGCCCGCATCTTTTTGTCGTGCACGCATGATTCGAGCCTTGGCATACGCGGCATTGCTGCGCTGAAAACTGCGCATGTCCTCTTGCGTATCCATAGCGGCGAGTTGGACCACAAATCCATTCGCAGGCAATTGTTTGACCCAAGCCTCATCTGTATTGGCTTCTGCTTTGACATCTTGTTTTGCAACAGGGTTGGTCTCTGCTTTTTCAGATTTAGTTTCTTTTTCAGTCTTTTTCTTTTCAGTTGCTTCAGCTGAAGCAGCGACTGCGGGTTCGGCTGCGGCAGTCAATGCCGCAGCACTTGCGGCAGATGCTGTCGCTTGCGCTTCGCTTGCCACGCGCTCTGCTTCTGCAGCGACTGAGGCAGCTTGCTCTGCAGCAGCTAAGGCTTCAGCGCTCGCAGCCGCAGCGGCCATTGCAGCGCTAGCGGCTTCGTCGGCAGCAGCTACCGCAGGCGTGCCACGGAGCAAATATTTTTTCAACGATTCTGCTTCTAGAAGAATCAAATCTCTGTACATCAATGCAAAGACTGCAATTGACAAAAGCAAGACTAACAAAATCCAACCTGCGCGTGATTGGCGAGCAGGTCGCTTAAATAACTCAGCGTCGTCACTGGACAGCGCCGCGCTAACTGTTGATGGCGAGGTCAACAAAGGTTGTCGCGGTGTCTCTACCGCCACTTCGGCTCGGTCGGCCTGCGTAGCCAAACCAGCGGGCGTTGGCGAGCTAGGCAATGGGGCGGGCGTTGGTACGAAAGCTGGTAAAGGATCTGCATCTAATTTTGGTTCTTGTTTTTTACCAAAACCAGGTACACGCCAGGCTGTTTTCGCGGGAATATTCAGCAGCTTCGAGACTGGCGTCACTTCCTCTTGAAGTGTTGGCGGCTCGGGCAATAAAGTTGGTTCAATTTGAATTGGCGCAGGCTCGGTAGCGACCCAATCGGTTAATTTTTTCTTAGGTTCGCCGGCTTCAGTTTCAACTTCCCATTCAAGTAAGTTTTTACCGAACGCAAGCGTTTTGCTCTTGTAGTTACCGGCGCTGTTGATGAGTAATATCAAGCTGATATTGCCAGCAGGAAAACCATTGACCAATCGAGCTAACAATTGCAATTCAAAATCCTGCATCAGGATGGAGTCACGGAATAACAAGAAACGTCGAGGTGCGTGCTTTTTGTCTTTTTCGAGCGCTTGATTGAGCGTAATTTCAGACAAAATTTCGTTGAACTTTTGAACCAAATGTTCTGAGTTCGTTGAACTGCACCATTCAATGTGAGTTTCGCCTTTCGCTCGCAAGCGCTCTTCAAACAAGCTGCCGTAATAGTCGAGCACCATGTCGTGCTCGCTCAACACGGCGAGATTGATACTGCCTTCGGTCAAAGACTTCAGGAGTATTTCAAATCGCAACCGGTCACCGGGGCTTTGGTAGATGTCTGTCATGCGGCTCAAACTTCGGGTCTTAAGAGTTCATCAAAGCACCATTCGAGTCGAACTTCATTTCGTCTGGAATGGAAGGCGATGGCTTGACCACTTCCTGGCCACGACCATAAGACTGGTTCAGGCTGAACACATAGGCAATGACCTGCGCAACAGCGTGATACAGCGCCTCTGGAATCGGATGATCCAGCTTGGTCGTGAAGTATAAGGCGCGAGCCAGCAAAGGCGCCTCAAAAATATAAACATTGTGCTCTTTGGCTTCCTCACGAATACGGGCAGCTAAGCCATCTTCGCCCTTGGCTACCAAGAGTGGTGCACCATCACCCATTGGGTCATAAGACAAAGCTACAGCGAAGTGGGTTGGGTTGGTGATGACCACGTCAGCATCTTTGACCTTGCTCATCATCTTGTTGTTCAAAATTTCGTGCTGACGACGACGAATTTGGCCTTTGACCTCTGGGTTACCTTCCGAGTTCTTCATCTCGTCACGTACCTCCTGTTTGGTCATCTTCAATTTCTTGTTGAGCTGATGGCGTTGCAATGGCACATCCACCAAAGCAACCAATACCAAACCCAAACTGAGCCAGAAGCACGAATCCACAATGATGGTGCCCGCTACCTTGATGGCTGGATTTAAGTCCATTTGTGAGATGTGCGTCAAATCCTGCAAGTTGTTCATCACCGACACCAACAAAATAGCGCCGACCAAGAAAAACTTGAGTAGAGATTTACCAAGGTTGATGAAAGCATCAGGACCAAACATGCGTGCCAAACCTGTCATGGGGTTCAGCTTGCTGAACTTGGGCATGATCATGCTGGGTGAAAAGATAAATCCGCCAGCCAACGTGGTCGACAAAATAGCAATCACATAAAGAATGGCCAACAAAGGCAAGACAATCAAAAAACCGTCCACCACCGAGCTGCCGAAAATGGCAGGCAATAACTCGGGCTTGTCGTGAATTTGACGGTCAAACTGCAACTGATGTTTGAATAAGTTGCTCATGCTGGAGAAAATATGCTGCCCCATCATGGTGAAAAACAGAGTGGCAATAATCATCATGGCCGCAGGGGCCAGCTCTTGCGAGCGTGCGATCTGCCCGTCTTCACGGGCTTTCTTTAACCGCTGCGCCGTCGGTTCTTCGGTTTTGTCTTGGCCGCTTTCTTCCGACATATCAGCCTCCTAAATAGGAACGCAACATCATGAATGCTTGCGTCCATACCCAATCAATGCGGGCCACGTTATTGCCCATCGAAAACATCATGACCACGAAACCAGTCAAGATGAGCGCGGGAAAGCCCACAGTAAAAATATTCAAACTCGGTGCCGCACGCGCCACGAAACCCAAACCAATGTTGATGAATAACAAGGTCATCATCACGGGCAAGGCAATCAGCAAAGCACCCAAGAACATCATGGAACTCCAGTTGATCATCTTGCCGAGCATGTCTTGACTGAAAAATGGTTGGCCAATTGGAATGAGCTTGAACGACTCCATCACCAAGCCAAACACAATCAAGTGACCGCCCATGCCTAAAAACACCAAGGTGCCCATGATGTTGAACATCTGTGACAACACAGGCACGCTGCCCATATTGGGGTCAACCATGTTGGCCATGGACAGGCCCATCGAACCAGAAACGGCCTGACCTGCCACCACCAATGCAGCAGATGCCACTTGGAAAATCAGACCAAGGGTTAAACCAATCAAAATTTGACGTGAAATTTCCATCAAACCATCGGCTGTGACAGGGTCAATTTTTGGAATGTCAATTTGTTGCGATACAAAAAATGCCATCGCGAACGCCAATGACGTGCGAATGCGCATATTGACGGCACGAATTGAAAAAATGGACGTGAACGCCAAAAACGCAGACAAGCGAAGCATGGGCCAAATGACGACCAAAAACTTGTCTAGGATTTCAATGAGCGAGGCGTTCATGACAAAGGCGCTATTACATGAACAAGCTTGGAATGCGGATGAAGATGCCCTTGGTGTAGTCCACCATGGTGTTGATCATCCAACCACCGGCGATGGACATAGTCATACCCACTGCCAAAATTTTGGGAATGAAACTCAAGGTTTGTTCGTTGATCGAGGTGGCGGCTTGAAAAATACCCACCACCAAACCCACGATCAAACCCACAGCCAACAAGGGTCCAGAGATGATCATGGTCATCCAAAGGGCTTGACGAGCTAAATCTACTACTGCTGCGCTATCCATGATGGCACTCCTTAGAAAACAAAGCTGTTGGCGAGCGAAGCCATCAACAGCGTCCAACCGTCAATCAGCACGAACAACATGAGCTTGATCGGCATTGAAATAATCATGGGTGACAACATCATCATGCCCATAGACATCAACACGCTGGCGACGATCAAATCGATCACCACAAACGGGATGTAAATCAAGAAACCAATCGTGAATGCACTCTTGATTTCAGAGGTAATGAAAGCGGGCATCAAGGTAGTGAAAGGCACTTGTGTCGCGTCATCGAGTTCACGTCGGTTGGCGATTTGCATGAACATGGCAATGTCGTCTTCACGGGTTTGCTTGGTCATGAAGTCACGCACCGGTACTTCTGCCTTGATCAAGGCTTTGTCGAAGTCGAGGTTGCCATTCATATAAGGGCCCAGGGCGTCTTTGTAAACCGTTTCAAACACAGGCGACATGATGAAGAAGGTCAAAAACAAAGCCAAACCAACCAAGACGGTGTTGGGTGGTGTTTGGGCTGTACCAATGGCTTGACGCAAAATCGACAGCACAATGATGATGCGCACGAATGAGGTCATCATCAACAACATGGATGGCAACAACGTGAGGGTTGTCATCAAGCCCAGCAATTGCAGACTCATGCTGTATTGCTGGCCGCCTTTGCCACCACTGACGTTCACCAAAGGAATGCCTTGGGCGTGCGCCATCATAGGCAACGACGCCAGTGCCACTAAGAGCATGACCAAGATGACGTAAAGAATCTTTTTGGTGATGGGCTTACGCAGCATGGCCAGCCTCCTGCGCCCATGCATGCAGTGTTTTCACCTCAGCTGGGCTGACACTGGCCAGCACCATTTGGTTGTCCACTTGAATCAGCACCATCTTGTGCTTGAGGCTCAAGGGCAATGCCTCGAGCACTTGGATACGTTTTTCTTCTGAACCGTTTGCTGCAAAGCCACGGTTACGCTTGACCCACCACAAGGCGCCACAGAGCAGTAACAACACACTGAAGGTGCTGGCGATGAATTGACCCCAATCGAAACTTTGCATGATGTTTTCCTGTGCGCAATGACGGTTTTTTGACACTAGACGTGCCAGTATGTAGAGGTATTGCAAAGCACGTGCCAACTTCTGATCACGGTATAGTTATTTCATGTATCACCTCAAAGCCCTCTTTCTAGCCAGTCTTCTATTGACCTGCAACTTAGTCCACGCCAACCAATGGACTGCCATCGGCTTGTTTGACGTCGGTACGTTCTATGTCGACACGGACAACATCAGTCATTCCGGAGATCACCACAAAGCTTGGACCATGCTGGACTATCGTGACCCCAAAGTGCATGGGCCTACTGGCAAAAACTTCAAGTCGACCCGCATGCAAATGGAATTCGATTGCAAGGAACAAACCGTGCGCACCTTATCGCTCTCGTACCACACGGGTGTGCGTTTGAGTGGTGACACTTTGTCAACTGAGGGAGTCATTGGCGCTTTCGAACCCGTGCCACCTGAAACACCTATTTACAAAATCATGCGCTTGGTCTGCTGATCAACATGAGTTTGTTGCGAGATCTGATCCATGCAGGGGGCACCGGTGGCCTTAACTGGCATGTGCACGCGCACTACTCGCGCAAGCGATGGCAGCCAACAGTTCAACTGATTGAGCAATTCTTAGCCCAAGTAGAACCCCAATCGGACCATTTGCTATTGATGGGTGGTAGTGCAGGATGGATGATGCCGTTTAGCTGGCTAGCCCGCTTCAAACGCATCGATGCGTATGACATTGACCCTTTGGCTGCTTGGCTGTTTAACTTGCGTCACGGCAAGTACCTGACATCCACAGGCGTTACTGTCGTTCACCATCGCGAAGATGCCCTGAGCCGTCTGCCTGAAATACTACAAGCACACCCACATGCATGCCTCTGGTTTGACAACGTGTTAGGCCAACACCGCTATCGCATCCGCGATGAAGCACGCGTCGAACGTGAATTGAACGAATTGAAAACCACACTGAGAGGCCGCAGCTGGGGAAGCTTGCATGATGTGCTGTCAGGCCCAACTGATGGGCGTTTATTGCCAGCTGGCTTAAACGTTTGGACGCACCATGTCACGGCAAAAGAAAGCACAGATGCTGCATTTGCACAGCGATTACTCGCGAGCGTTGGGGCAAAAGATGTGTGGCAAGACCACCTCACTTTGAAGGTATTTGCGCCGCACACCCCTACGACTTGGCTTCCTTGGTCGTTTAAGGCCAACTACTGGCACTGGCTACAGGCAGGCTGGCAGTGCGCCTGATCAGTGCTTGAGGTTAAAAAGGGTGATGCCTGCAGCATCCATCTCTTTTTGCTCACGCTTACGATGGAAATCGCGAACGGCTTTCATATCCTGTTCGACCAAAGTTTCCATCTGAATGCGTTTTTGTTCTGCCGCTTTGAGTGCCAAACGCGCAACCTCTGTCGCATGCTGAGCTTCATTCAAATCGATGTCCACCCGAGCAATCAACGCTTGCAACTGCTGCATGAATCCACGAAAGTTCAATGTTTCTGACATGCTGTGCGGACGTTTTTCGGCTTCCTTGCTCCGAGCAACATAGTCCGCATAGAGCAGCTCCATACGCTCACGACTTTGGATCAAATGCGCGACACGATCACGTGATTTCTTGAGCTCAGCCAGTGCATCGTCACATTTCTCTTTGGCTTTCTTCGCCAAGACAGGCCATGCAGCGCGCGGCTTCATGACAGCATATGGTGAAGCTGATTACGCGTCATGGCGTAGTCTTCACCCTTATCCATATCTTGGCGCAAGAAATCAACGATTTGATCGCGTAAACGAATGGCATCATCCAACTCGGGATTAGAGCCAGCTTCATATGCACCCACTTGCACCAAGTCAGCGTTTTGTTGATAGACCGACCACAAACGGCGCAGTTTGTTCGACTGCTTCAGCTCTTCCGGACTGACCAAAGCTTGCATGACACGTGAGATCGAGCCATTCAAATCAATCGCTGGATAGTGCGCCTGATCAGCCAAGCGACGTGACAACATCACTTGCCCATCGAGCGAAGCACGCGCAATGTCCACAATTGGATCATTGCCGTCATCACCTTCAGCAAGTACTGTGTAAATCGATGTGATGGAGCCATGACCATGACGGCCCACACCACCACGTTCAATCAAATTTGGTAACAAAGCGAACACCGAAGGTGGATAACCTTTGGCAGTGGGTGGCTCGCCAATGGCCAAACCAATTTCTCGCTGTGCGTGGGCAACTCGCGTCAAGCTGTCGCACAGCATCAACACGTTCTTGCCTTGATCACGGAAGTATTCTGCGATGACGTGTGTCATGTGCGTGGCTTTGAGGCGCAACACGGGTGACACGTTGGCAGGTGCCGCAATCACGACCGATTTAGCCAAACCTTCTTCGCCCAATGACTCATGAATGAAGGCCTGCACTTCACGACCACGCTCACCAATCAAACCGATCACCACGATGTCAGCCTTCGTGAAGCGAGTCAACATGCCCAAAAGCACGCTCTTACCCACACCAGAACCTGCCACCAAGCCGATGCGTTGGCCGCGACCTATCGTCAATGCCCCATTGATCGCTTTGACACCGACATCCAAAACTTCTGTAATTGGGCCACGCTCCATAGGGTTAAGCGGGCATCCCAACAAACTCAGTTGATCAGGCAAATGTGGCATGGGCTTGCCATCAATTGGAACACCACGGCCATCAATCACGCGACCTAAAAGCTCGTTGCCTAATCGTACTTGACCTGAGTTGGACATGATGCGCACGGTATCGCCCGGACCTACACCAACAGGGTCGGTGAATGGCATCAAGTACAAAGTCTTGTCATTGAACCCAACCACTTCTGCTTCGACGCGATGTCCACCTTGGCCAATCACTTCACAGCAGGCACCTAATGGCGCCATGATCCCGCGCGTTTCCAACGTCAAACCCACCAAGCGCACTAAGGTCCCGCTACGTTGTGGATCTGGCGTGCGCAGCTTGGGTAAGCTGCCTTGCACTTCTTCGGCAAAGTCGATCATGATGTGTCTTGTTTATTTAACTTGGATCATGCCACGGATCACAGAGGCCACGCGACTTTGATCGGCTTGAACCACCATCCGCACCACGCCCACTTTGTCTTCATAGCTGTTGGCCGAATTAAGCAATTCAGGTGGAATAGCAGGCTTTTTAGCTTTTTGCTGTTCTTTACGAATGCGTTCTTTGACTTCAGCCAAGGTCTCGCCTTCGCGAATTTCAATTTCACCCTCAGCCATTGGCTCATCCTCAGCAGCAACTTCAACGGGAGCTTCCTCAGCAGCCATCTCCTCAGTGGAGACTACTTCATCCGCAGATGCCTCTTCAGGCACTTCCATCACAGCCACCTCTTCTTGCTCGGGTTCTTCGACCACTGGATCTGGAACAACCTCGGCTACTGGCTCTGGAACAACTTCTGGCTCTGGCTCAACCACGGGTTTTGGTTTTGGTTTTTCTGGCTTTTCCAGAAGCATCATTTGAAATCTGATTTTTTCAGCCCGTTGTGCTTCAAACAACTCCGCTTTACGGATCATTTCACGTTCAACAGCTTCAATGGCCGCTTTTTGCATATCACCGTTAGATGCTGCTTGCCCCACCATATTGAGCACGAAGGGGCGCACGATAGTCACAATGACCACCATAAATATCAAACCCATCAACAATGTATTGATGACGTCAGGAATGAACATCGCCATCCTCCTCTTCTTCTTCAATTTTTAAGATCCGCTTAGCCAATGGTGACTTTTCACGCCACGCCTCTACATCGACTAACAAAGCACGTGCTAAGCCGTCCAATCGATGCTCAACCAAATCTTCAACAACTGTGTCATTCGCAAAAACACGGACACTGCCTGGCTGCATCTCTGGAACAGCTTCCAAACGCATGCCTTTGATGAAGTCACCTGCATGCTCTTGTAAGCGTGCTTTGTCATCCGCATTGAGCTCTAAGACAACTGCGCCGTGCACAGGATGATCCAACTCATCCAAACAACGCTGAACCAGCCGTTCAACAGCTTTCGATGAAGTTTTCAGCTCACCTATCACCACCTGCTCTGCAATGTGCAGTGCAAGTCGCTTCAATGGCTCAAAAAACTTTTTCGGATCGTCAATGAGCGCTAACAACTCCTTGGATGCATTTTCAAAAACTTCGCGTTGGTCGCTCATCTCTTGAGTCAATGCATCCCGCGCTTCGATGTCGCCCTGTGCCCTACCCTCTTCGATGCCTTGAGCTTTTCCCTGTTCAACACCTTGTGCCAAACCGAGTTCTAAACCTTCACTCATTCCCTGTTCTTTGCCTTCAGCACGACCTTGCTCTAAGCCTTGCTGAATGCCTTTTTCTAGCCCTTCGGCCATGGCTTTTTCAATGGCAACAGCAAGTTCGACCGATGCTTCTTCTTTGCCCTGAGCCAAGCCCTTTGTAAATTGCTCAATCTCGCGTTGCTCTACCTCTTCTGGCGCTATACCACCCACAATTGCAGGCACGAGATTTTCAACAACTTCTATCGTTTCTTCAACTTCTGGATTCGCAGCTTCAACAGGTTCGGATACCTCGCCTTCAATCGATGAATTTGCCGATATCAATACATCTTGGGATGCATCTTCAACATCAAAAACATCAGGGTGAATCACGATCAGCTCTGCCGTCGTCTCATCTGTCGTAATAGGACTCAACACCAAGGTTTCCGACAACTCAGCATGCGCCATGGCGCGTTTCAGAACTGCAGAATCCACGTTCACACGCAACTTTGACTTACGTGTGGCAGCAAACAAATCCGTCACAAAAGGCAAATGCTCGTTGAGCACTTCACCTTGAACTGGTGCAGCCGGTTCTTGGCCAAGTTGATCGTTGCGATATGCACCATCTAACAGCGCCAGAGATGCTTTTGCTTGCTCACTCAAAACCTGCGTCTTAGACTGGTAATGAGCCGCAGAAAAGCCACTGGCCTTGGCAGGATAGCCAAGATCAGCATACGCTGACGGATCATCACTGGTCCAGCTGGTCGTGTCATAGCCACGTTCACTCAGCTTTTTAGCAATGCCCGCATTGGGCTGCCAAGATACGGCAGACCGAGCAGGTTGAGGTTGATTAAACAAAGTCTGCACCGCCCAAGATCAATTCACCTGAATCCGACAACTTACGTGCCTTACGCATGATTTGCTTTTGTGCATCTTCCACATCTGCCATGCGTTGTGGGCCTTTGGCTTCCATGTCGTCTTTGAACATACCGCGAGCGCGCTCGGACATGTTGTCGAAGAATCGATTGGCTGTTTCTTCGCTGCAGCTCTTCAAAGCCATCATCAACATGTCTGGCTCCACCGCACGCATGAGCACCTGAATACCTTTGTTGTCCACGCTGACCAAATTTTCGAAGGTGAACATGTTGTCTTGAATCTTCAACATCAAGTCTGGGTCGATGTCATTCAAACCATTCATGATGCTGGCTTCCAAGGCTGTTTTGGTCAAGTTCATGATCTTCGCTGCAGCTTTAATTCCTCCAAAACTAGAGGATTGGGCTGATGCGTTCTTTGAGAACTGCTGTTTCATGATGGCTTCAAGCTCAGCCATGGCAGAAGGCTGAACCGTGTCTAAGCTGGCTACGCGCTGAATCACCTCAGGTCTCACATCAGGGGGCAAATACGTCAGTACGTCAGCCGCCACTTCGCTCTCGAGCAAAGACAAAATGATGGCAACGACTTGTGGATGCTCACCACGAATCATGTCTGCAATGCCACGCGCATCCATCCAAGACAAGATATCCAGACCTTTGGTCCCTTGGCCTGGCATGATTCGACCCAACACTGAGGCTGCTTTGTCGTCACCCAAGGCCAAGCGCATGACTTTTTCAACATAGTCAGCACCGCCAATACTGACGTTGTTTTGCTTCTTTAAGTGCTCCACAAATTCATCGAGCACAAAGTTCACCGCCTCTTGCGAGAAGTTAGCTACCTGCACCATAGCGGCACCAAGGGCTTGAACTTCTTTAGGGTTCAAGTACTTGATGATCTCTGCGGCTTGCTCTTCGCCCAGCAGCAACATCAAAACTGCGGCGCGCTGTGTGCTGGTAATGTTTGCAAGCTCAGCACGCAGCTTGTCGGTCATCACAATGGTGTCTTCAGCCATGATTCAAATCCTCACTATTTATTACTTCTCGATCAAACTCTTCAGAACGCCAGCCACTCGGGTGGAGTCCTCAGACATGATCATGCGAATCAATGCCACTTTATCGTCATACGAATTTGCTGTGTTGAGCAAATCTGCAGAAATCGATTGTTTCTTAGGCTTCATGGTCGCCATACGGGCTTTGACTTCTTCCAAAGACTCACCCTCTTCAATTTCGATGTCTGCCATGTCAACGCCAGCCTGAGCTGCTTCTTGCTCTGCGGCCAACTTAGCGGCGGCTTCGCGCTCTGCCAATTGCGCAGCCAATGCTGCGGCGTTGGCTTGTTCTTGCGCAAGCAAAGCGGCTTGAAGTTGACGTTCTTCTTCCAATGCCAAGGCTTCGGCTGCTGCTTTGGCCTCTGCTGCCAAACGCGCTTGCTCAGCAGCGTAAGTGGCTTCTTGAGACAAGCGGACCGACTCTTCAGCAGCACGCATGGCCTCATCAGAGATACGCAGCATTTCGTCTTCGTGGACTTTCTTGGACTGAGCGGCTGCAGTTTGCGCTGCCGCATTCTCTGCCGTGGCCACATCAATCGCCATCTGGGCTTGGTTGGTCGCTGCATCTGCAGCAGCGGCTGCCAAGGCTTTGGGATCGATCTCGGGGGCCAACAAGCGGCGGACCATCGGACGAACCACAGTCAAGAGGATGAGCAAGAAGATGCCACCCACCACACCGGCGTTCACCATCACTTGGTAGTTTTCGTCGCGCCACCATGGGATCACGGTTGGGTCGTATTGAGGTTCAAACTTGGTGCCCACCACAGTCACAGCGTCACCACGGGTTTCGTTGAAGCCCACAGCACCTTTGACCAATTGATTTAAGCGTTCGATTTCTTCAGGCGTGTAAGGAATAGACGTTGGGGTTGAACCATCGGCGTTCTTTTCGACTTTGGCACCTGGGGGAATGGGACGTTCGTTGATCAACACACCCACACCGATTTTGCTGATGGTGCCCATCGCTGCTTTGGTGTGGCGCACAGCGCGGTCGAGTTCGTAGTTTTTGGTGCTACGAGCCGTCACTTGCACGCCTTTTTCGCTCACGCCCTTCAAAGGGTCAGCGTTGGTTTGCGTCGTAGCTTGTGGGTTGGTCGGTGCTGGTGGCGTGTTGGACAACGCGCCAGGAATACCAATCGCGTCACGGAATGTGTTGCGGTCTTCCACAAACAATTCAGAACGTGTCTTCGGACCTTTGTCTTGTGCGTCAAATTCTTCGTTGGTCACTTCGGTTTGCGTGAAGTCCAAGCTCATGCTCACCTGTGCCGTCACGTTGGACTCGCCCACGATGGGTGCGAGCAACTGAATCAAGCGGGTGCGATAGAGGTCTTCCATCTGCTGCTTTTGCGTCAACTGTTGTGCGGTCAGACCCAAAGGCTGCTCCGTCAACATGTCGTTCATCAAGCTACCAAAGTTGTCTACCACTGACACGTTCTCTGGTGCCAAGTATGGAACGCTCGAGGCCACCAATTGGATGATGGCTTGCACGTTGGCGGATGAAATGGTGCGGCCTGGCAAACGCGTGATGATCACAGATGCCTTGGTAGGTGCACGGTCACGCACAAACACGCTTTGCTTGGGCGCAGCCAAATGGACGCGAGCCGATTTGATACCGCCGATTTGCACAATGCTGCGCGAAAGCTCTTGCTCCATCGCGTTGTTGTAACGCACCTGCTCCATGAACTGGCTGGTGGTCATGGCGGGCATGTCTTTGAGGTTGTCCATGCCAGAAGCTTCTGTGCGTGGTAAACCTTTAGAAGCCAATAACATGCGAGCTTCTTGGAAGCGTGCGGTTGGCACAGAGATTTGACCGGTGTTGGCATCGACCTCTGGCTTGTACTCACCCGCCTTCAAGGCTTCAATGGCCAACTGCTTGTCGGCATCACTGAGCATTAACACCAAAGGACGGTACGGTGTGGGCTTCATGGAGGTGAAGAACACAGCCACCGACATCAACAACATGAAGATCACGATGAAGGGCAACGCCTTGCGTACGCTGGGTTGACGCAGCACATCCATCACCACAGCGCCCGGGCCTTCTTTGGCGTTAATCCACGCTGGCACACGGCTGGCATCGCTGCCAGTAGAACCATTCGCATTGTTTGCGCCGGTGGTCTCTATGCCGTTGGCTACGGGCATGCCCACAGCGTTCATATTTAAAGTATCGGTTGCCATATCAGTCTCTCAATCCTGTATCAAACAGGCATGTTCATGATTTCTTCGTACGCTTTCATCACTTTGTTGCGTACTTGCAAGGTGGCTTCAAAAGCCAGTGACGATTTCTGCATGCTCAAGACCACTTCGGTCAAAGGCACTTCTTCGCCACGGTCATAGGCTTCCGTCATCGCGTCAGCTTTGACATCGGCTTCGTTGACTTTGTCCAGCGCGTTCTTAACCGAGTCAAAGAACGTCGGCTGACCGACCTTGGTGGTCGATGGCTCGTTGACGTTTGAGGTAGTGCCAGTGGACTGCGTTTGGTAAGAACGCAGCGTTTCAATCATCGATTGAACGTTGGCTTGTGAGATGCGATCAATCATGCTGAGGCTCCTTCATTCATGCCACGGGTACGCATTTGTGCCAGCTTGTAGCGCAATGTGCGTGGGCTGATGCCCAACTTGGCAGCCGCTTCCATGCGGCTGTCGGTGCTTTCAATGGCGGCCATGATCACTTGCAATTCGCTGGCTTTCACAGCGCTGTCTAAGTTCACAGGGGCGGTCGGCTCTTCACGTGTTTCGATCGGAGCCATGGGGGAGTAATAAGTCGGTGCGCTTGCAGTCGGCATTACGGGTGCTACAGGCGAAGCAGCTACAGGCGCTTCAGCCAAAGCTTGAGGCAAGGCGGCTTGGATGCTGGACATCACAGGCATAGCTTGCTCGTCCATTTGTGCATCATCGAACATCAAATGCGCTGGGCTGATGGTGCGGCCACCGCTCAACACCACGGCGCGTTGCACCACGTTTTCGAGTTCGCGCACGTTGCCAGGCCATGGGTAGCTTTGCAACAACACTTGAGCTTCAGCCGTCACCGTGAAAGGCAAACCACCTTTGACATGACGGGCCAAAGACTGCGCCACCAAAGGCACGATGTCACCTGGACGGTCTTTCAATGGCTGAATGCGCAAGCGGAAGGTACTGATACGGAAATACAAGTCTTCGCGGAATTCGCGTTGCTCGATGGCGAGCTTCAAATCTTTGTTGGTGGCGGCGATCACGCGCACGTCGAGGTCAATCGTGCCTTCACCGCCCAAGCGGTTGAGTTTTTTCTCTTGCAAGACACGCAGCAACTTGGCTTGCAAGTTCATGGGCATCTCGCCAATTTCGTCCAAGAAGATGGTGCCGCCGTGGGCTTGTTCAAACAAACCTTTGTGCTCTTTCAAAGCGCCAGTGAAAGCGCCCTTCTCGTGACCGAACAACATGTCTTCGATCAAGTGCTCTGGCATGGCCGCGCAATTGAGGGCCACGAATGGGGCCTTAGCGCGAGGTGAAGACTCGTGCAACACACGGGCCAACACTTCTTTACCAGCGCCTGTGGGGCCAACCAGCAAAGCCGTCACATCGGTTTGTGCCACGCGTTGGGCCAAGGCCAACAAATGCTGGCTGATAGGGTCCACAAACACGTAGCTCTTGGTTTTGAGTTCAGGAGCGTTCAAGCCTTTCACAGCGCCTTGCCAAGCTGCGGCTGACCACTCATCGGCCGACAACACATGCAAAGCACCCAAGCGCATCGCGTCCACAGCCACTTCCATGCGGCGGCGGTCTACGCGGCACAGCACGGGCACGGTGTGGCCGAGTTGGGCAATGAGGGTTTGAACTTCTTGGAGCAGCTCGGCGCTATCGCCCAAGCGAATGACCAGCACATGTGCGCGGCGCAGAGCCAGCGTGAGGTCGCCCAAGGTTGAAACAGTTTCCAGACTGATACCTGCGGCATCCAGCTGGGCGCGTTCTGCGGCGTCGATTGGACTAAAAGGGTCCAGCCACACGGCATGAATTACGTTGACAGAAGAAGCATTCACTTTGAGTACAGTCCGAAATAAAGGTAAGACTGTTATGCAAAGGCCGTGCCAGGTTGTTTTGAAACCTATGTAATTAAATTTATGTGGTAAATCGGCCTACGAGGGTCATTTTCTCGACGTTTCGACGAGTTGCCGACAGGCTTTTTAGACGCTTTTTGGGCCTTAGTAGCTGATTCTTGTTTGGTTGGTTTAGGCGAGAAACCGCCACAAAACCGCCCGTCCGTGCGCAGCACCTCTAAAGAGGGAACTACTTTCGAACGAAATCCCATGAGTTTGCAACCGTATGGCATGCGCACATCCCAAGTGACCGCCATGTAGCGACACTCCCAGCAATTGGGGCCTTTAGGAAGGTTGGAAGGTGAAGGCACGGTGCCCTTCTCAGCTTTCATGCGTTAACTCAAAGATGGATATTAACCACCCAAGAGCTTCATCACCGATTGCTGGCTGGTGTTGGCTTGCGCCAGCACTGCCGTCGCGGCTTGTTGCATGATCTGCGTCTTGGCCAAGTTGGTCGAGGCCTGAGCGTAGTCCGCGTCTTCAATCTGGCTGCGTGATGCAGACAAATTCATCGACACGTTGGTCAAGTTATTGATCACGTGATCCAAGCGGTTCATCACCGCACCCATGGTGGCGCGTGTGGCGTTGATCTTGTCCATCGAATCATCCAACATGGTCAATACAGCTGTCGCACCATCACGGGTGTTGATGCGTGCAGTACGCTGCTCGACGTTCAAATCGACGTCACCGGTAATTTGGCTAGTGATCGAACCATTCTTGCCAAAGTCCGCCAAATCGATGGTGATCATTTGGTTGGCACTGGCACCCACCTGGAAAGCCAAGCGGCCCACACGTGGAGGATCCATAGCAGCGCTGGATTGACCGCCGAATGTGCCCACTTCAAAGCCCATGGCTGCGAAGTTGCTATTTTTTCCGAAGCCATCATCACCAACCGAAATGGTGAATGGTTTGCCAGATGCCTTTTGTAATGCAAGCTTGTCTGAGGGTGGTGCACCTTCAGGCGCAGGCAAGTTTGGCAACAAGGCTGGATCAGAGATCATGCGAACAGTGCCATAAAGCGTTGTCGCTGTTGTTGATTTTTCTGTGGCGTGCAAAATGCCCGTCACATCATTGCTACCAGTGCCATTTGGCGTAATGGTTTCGAGCTTCATGCTCAAATTAGAGTCGGCTGGCGTCACTGATGCCCCTGTCAGACTGAAAGCAGTACCAGGGACTTGAGAGGTCAACTGCAAGGCATTGCCAACCACTGACACACCGATGTTCTTCAAACCAGAATTCTCGATGGCCGTTTTCATTTGTGCAGCAACATCTGCCAAACTTGTGGCACTGCCTGCTGTCGTGATGGTTTTGCCATTGAGTTTGATGCTCAACTGGGCGCCCACATCTGTGCCACTCAATGCAATTTGTGAGACCTGAGCGACAGAACCGCCCTTATCTAAACCAAAACTGGCAGCATCTAAGCTTCCCACGCTGGAGTCAAACCACACAGACAGGTTGCGACCGTCGCTGGCCAAGCTAACGCCATAGCCGTTATCGCTGGCTGTCACGCCATGCTGACCCACGCGTTGATTGATCGCATCAACAACCTTGGTACGACGTTGCAATGGAGAGTCCATCGGATCGAGTTCGACCGTCACTTCTGTACCGTTGACAAACAACGATTGCGGGCCTTTGAGAGGCTGTGGCAACACGGTTGTGATAGCTCCTTGGCTGATCACTGGGTTGGGAATAGCGCGTACACCGGTCTCAGCAGATTGCGAATTGATAGCAGTGGCAATAGCAATGGCACTGGCTGTTTTATCACTGCTCGTGGCAGCTGTACTGGAGAACTTGTCGTCTGCAGTAGTTGTCGCACGAATCTTCACACCGTTGATGACCAAGTCATTCAAACCCAACGATTTGACATCAGCTGGGACATTGGCTTTTGTCACACCATAGACGTTGTCATTCGTCACAGCACCAGCGGCGCTTGTATCCGAGACTTTCAATGAATAGGCGATGCCTGGAACATCAGCAGTCAGCAACAACTCATCTGTCGAATTACCGGCTGTCGCCGTGACGCCAACATCTTTGACCTTTGAAATCAAAGAGTTACGGATTTGAGCAGGAGTTTCACCACCCACCGCTTTATGCGTGAACTCGACACCATTGATGGTGAGAGTGAACAACTCATCAGCGACCGCTGGGCCGTTACCTGTAGAAAATTTGACACTCTCGACTTGTGCTTGCGTCGCCACCACAGGCGCACGCTCGCTGGTGTTGAACACCGATTGGTTCTTTGTGAAGTTACCAGCCGTCAAGCCTGAGCGGCCAATGTCACCAATGGCAGAAGAGGTCAGGATCACAGGCGCTTCAATCTTTGATTCCAAAGCAAAAGTACCCGCTTGGACACCCTCACGCATACCAATGCTCTGACCAAACAAGTTGGCATTGAAATCAGATTCAAATTTAACTTCAATGTTGCGGCCATCGGCGGCAACCAAAGTCACACCTTGGTTATCAAAGCCGGTGTCAATCGCTTTGACGCCAGTTTTATCTGTAATCAAGTTGATCGCACGAACCACATTCGCACGTGTCTCGCGTGGGTTATTCAACACGGTGGTGATGTCTGCACTGGCAAAACCGTTAATGAAAACAGCACCTTTGACCACGTTGGTTGATGACATAGCTCGGCCAGTCACGATGTTTGCATTCACTTTCGCAAAAACACCTGTACCTTGAACCGTTGTTTGATGTTGGACTGTTGTATCAACAGTACCAACCAAACCAGTCGTGCCCGATGCAAAAGGCATGTCAGGCATATCGCCTTCATTTACCCCGTAATTGACACCAATGGTGCTACTGCCTGCGTTGTAAGTAATTGTTCGACCTGTGCCAGCATCGTAAAGTGGGCTAGCGCGCAATGCAGCTGCAATCGCTGCAGCAGCTTGAACAGGCGTGGTGTGTACAGTTTCGTTCAATTGAACTGAAACACCACCCACGGTGATAGTGCCGGACTTAGGCGTCCCCATCAAAGTCAAGGTTTGTGATTCACCAACAGATTGTGTGGTGCTCACAGCTTTACGGTTAATCGCAGCAGCCTTGGCAATTGCACTACCTGCCGCGTTGTTAGGAGGCGATAACGTGTCGTCTTCAGCAAATGTAGGACCTACATCTACGCCGTTGATCAACAAGTCACCCGCTTTGAGCGCAGGAATTCCGCCAGAAACGTTAACTTCCATAGAGACCGGACGATCTGTCACATCCATGGCATTGCCTTGGCTATCGCGGAAGGTATAGGTCATGTCATTGGAGATCACTTGACCATTCAAACCCTGATCTTTAGGGAAAGTAATGGTGGATCCATCTGGATCACCAAGCACACCCGTCATTTGGATCGTCTTGCCATCGCTCGTCAAGAACGATGCAGTCAGTTTATTTTGGGTCGCATCGAGTGAATTCGGCGTCCAATCAATCGTCAAGGCACCACTCTTCAGGAAAGCACCTTGGCCATCTGAAAACGATTCACTGGCAGCGACTACAGCAACATCAGGTGCCGTTTGCGGCGCGACTTCTGCCGTCAATGTAGCGGCCAAAGCGGCTGACATTGTTACATCCACTTTAGATACATCTTTGTCTGAGCCTGCGTACTTGATGACCAATGCATTGTTTGCAGCATCAATCGTCACTTCGCGACCCGACGTACCAGAGAAACGTTCATTTTGTTTCAATGCGTCGCGAATTTCAACGAGAGCATCAGACAAGTTTGTTTTCGTAACAGGAACAGTCACGCCATCAATAGAAATTGATTTGTCTGAACCAGTCACACTTAATCCAGAGCCATCACCCGAGAAAGTAATGCGCTGCGTTTCACCAGCACCAGTCCCAGAGATCTTGCGCTCAGTTTGTGGGTTGACATACGCTGTCGAAAACTCACTGGTGGCAGTTGCTTTATAGACAGGCATCTCACCCACACGTTCACCGGCCGTACCGTTCAGCACAGGGAACCCGTTCCACTCTGTTGTCTCGGAGATGTGCACGATTTCTTGTTTGAGTTGCTGGAATTCCAGATCTAAATAAGAACGTTGTGCGTTGTCGTTGGTGTCGTTGACTGCTTGAACGGCCAACTCACGCATGCGTTGCATCATGTCCGTGATTTCGTTGGTCGCGCCTTCAGCCGTCTGAATAAGGGTGATCGCGTCGCCTGCATTTCGCACTGCTTGGTTCAAGCTGCGAATTTGATGCGTCATGCGTGTGGCGATGGCCATACCTGCAGCATCGTCGCGAGCCGAGTTAATGCGTTTGCCTGTCGACAATTGCTGCATAGCCACGGACTGGCTTCTCTCAGTAGAGCGCAAGGCTGCCTGAGAGAACAATGCTTTGACGTTGGTATTGATAACTGCCATTTTTTTCTCCTGCCCGATACGGGTCAATCAAATTTCCAAGCTATCAAGCAGTAACCGTGCCAACTTGTTTTCCGACAACTTGAGGGGCTCATAAAGAAATATTTACCCTATATCGGTGGCTAAGGAGCGGCAAAGCGGCAAAGAAATGGCGGCAAAACGGCAACATATTGCCGATTTTTAACTACAAATGCCGTTTTTTGTGAAAATTACCGTTCCGTCATTAATCCGGCTCGAATTTTGCATGCGTGGTGTCGAGTACTCAACACAACACTTTTAAAAGTTCGTTCTATATGTCAAACGGTATCAATTCACCTCTGGGCAATACGCTAGGCAGCTATTCATATGCCAGCGTACAAATGAGTGCGCCGACACTTGGAACGACCACAGATATCTCCGGCTTTAGCTCAACACAAGTCAGCGCTTTATCAGTTAGCCAAATCAGCGGACTAACAGGCACACAAGCCACAGCGATCACAACTGCAGCACTGGCAGGCTTGTCAGCCAAACAAATTCAAGGTTTGAACAACAGCAACTTGGCTGTTTTAACAACTTCACAAATTGCTGCTTTTAGTGCAGACCAATTGAATAGCTTGCGTCCCACACAAATCAGTGCCTTGACATCCACTCAAGTCAACGCGCTGACTGCGTCTCAACTGTCAGGCCTGCGCGCGTCACAAGTGTCTGCTCTGAATAATCAACGCATGGGATCGGTTAGCACTGGAGTACTAAGCAACTTAACAACAAGTCAAATTCAAGCCCTCACGACCAACCAGATCATTGGCTTGATTGACACACAACTCGCTGCCTTAGGCACTTCACAAATTGCGGGCATGAAAGCCACGCAAATTAAAGCGATAGAGACGCGTGATTTGCTTGGATTGACCACTGCACAAATGGTGGCTCTCAACGTCACACAGTTAGCCGCCTTTTCGAATAGTCAACTCAATGCACTCACAACCACACAAGTTGCAGCCATCGAAACTGCGGACTTAGCTGCCCTCTCTAGCAAGCAAATTGCTGCATTTAGTGCCGCCCAAATTGGCGGTATGAGCACTTCGCAAGTGAGTAATCTACACGCATATCAATTGGCCGCCATCAGTACAGATGGCATAGCGGCTATGAGTGCTGCACAAATCAAGTCACTGTCAGCCAACCAAGTCTCTGCGCTGAAACCTGCGCAAATTCAAGCCATGAGTGGCTCACAACTAACTGCCTTGGGTACTGAATTAATCAATGGATTAACTGCCAAGCAATTAGCAGCCATTGAAACGCGAGATCTGTCTGGGCTAGGTACTGATCAAATAGCCGCCTTAACCAGCAGTCAAATCGTCGGTTTCTCTGGTGGGCAATTAGCCGCACTGTCAACGACACAGGTTCATGCAGTTCAAACAACAGACTTAGCCACGGTTCGTAACACTGAATTTGCATCGTTCACGCCCACACAAGTGCAAGCCATGTCAACGCAACAGATCAGCGCGCTGACCAGAACACAAATTACCAAACTCAGTACAGCGGCTCTCCAAAGTATGAGCACTGCTCAGATCGCTGTTATCAGCAGCGATCAATTACAAGCATTCGGCTCTTCACAAATCGCTACGTTAAGTAGTACTCAAATTGCAGCCATTGACTCAACATCATTTGGCACGCTTAAAGCAAGCTTAGTTGGCGCTATTCAAACTTCAACGATTGCAGGTTTAAGTACAGCGCAAGTCAATACATTGATTGGCAACCAATTGGCGCAAATGACATCCGCACAAATTGGCGCACTGAACAATGAGCAAATTGCTGCCATTTCTTCGAATGAAGTCACTGCACTGAATCCACGTCAATTAGCTGCGTTTAGTACCAGCCAAATTCAAGGGTTAACAGCAGATCAAGTGACAGCACTCAAGCCCTCACAGGTCAGTGCCATCCCGACTCAAAACATTGCGGCACTGACCACAACACAGGTTGCAGCCATCTCGGCGCAGCAAGTACCGTATTTGAGCAATAGCCAAATGGGTTCTTTGGGTAGCGACCAAGTCAAGGCCTTGGGTTCACAAGTCGCAAGTTTCAAACCCATTCAGCTTTCCGCATTAAGCACCAGTGCACTTTCTGGCTTAGATGAGTCGCAAATGTCCGCATTGACAGGCGCCCAATTTACCGGTTTCAGTGCTGGTCAAATTGCATCTCTGTCAACGACACAAATAGCTGCGATTGATTCACAAGACATCCAGAGCTTAACGAAAGACCAAATTATTGCGCTAACAACATCACAAGTAGCCGCGTTGACGAGTGAACAAGCGAGTCAATTGACAGCAAAGCAAATCATTGCACTTGAGGCACAAGATTTATCAGCGCTATCGACCACCAATATTGCAGCCTTATCAAACCAACAAGTCCGCGCCATCACAGCTGGACAAATTACAAGCCTCACCGACGATCAAATCAAAGCCCTAGAAACAGAAGATTTGGCATCACTCACAAGCAATCAGATCATTGCCATGCAAACGCAGCAATTTGCGGCCATGGAAACAGATCAAATTGCCGCACTAACAGCAAAACAAATTGCATCGATTGAAACGCAAGATATTGCTGCTTGGGATGACACACAAGTCCAAGCGCTGACCACTTCACAGCTACCTGCCCTGACGAACTATCAAGTCAGTCGCTTAACGACAGCCATGTTGGTTGCACTCAGCACTGATCAAATTCAAGCCCTGACGCCCAAGGCCATCAGTGTTCTCACAAATCAACAACTGAGCAAACTGACCACCGACCAAATGTCGGCTCTGACCAGTAAGCAAGTTCAGGCCATCACATTAACGGGGGTAACCGCGTTAACCACTGATCAGGTCAGTTCACTCACAACTTCACAAGTCGTCGCACTGACGGGCAATCAAATCAAAGTTCTGAGCACGAGTCAAATGCTCTCGCTCACCACAGATCAAATTCCTGCCATAGAAAAAAATGACGTGGCATTGCTGTCAGCAGGACAACTCAACGCTCTGAACACTGACCAAGTGAACTCTTTGAGTACAGGTCAAATCACTGCACTGACAAATAATCAAATCGCCTCATTAGGACTTGATCAAGTTGGCGCACTTAACACAGCACAAATTGCAGCAGTGAGCAGCCGACAAATACAAAGCCTCACAGGTTCACAAATCTCTGTGCTTTCCACGGAACAGATTATTGCCATTGAAAGCAATGACTTGAGTGCAATGTCAGCCAACCAAATCACGGCTTTCAGTCCTGATCAGATCGGTGCATTAACCACATCACAAGTGGTAAGCCTCAAACGTGCGCAAGTAGCCAGCTTAACCAATCCACAAATCAATGCACTAAGCACCGATCAGATTGCTGCTATTGAAACCCTAGACATCACAGGGTTAGTCAACCGGCAAATCGGCGCTCTGTCTGCCGAACAGTTGGGCGCCCTCACCACTTCACAGTTGGGCGTCTTGAATGGCGCCCAAGTAGCCAGCATCAGTGTAGAAAACATCAGCACCATATCTACCAGCCAATTGGCAGCATTGACAACAAATGCATTTGGGTCTTTGACCTCAGCACAAATGCAGCAAATGACGCCAGATCAAATCAAAACACTGGGCACCAGCTATGTCCAAGCCCTTCGTGCCGATACTCTCGCAGCCATGAATGGAGATCAAATAGGCTCACTCACAACCAAGCAAGTGGTCGCCTTATCTGAAACTCAAATTCAAGCATTGACCAATGATCAAGTCACTTGGTTGGACACGACGCAGTTTGCAGCTTTGGAAACACGAGATATTGTTGCACTCACAGCACAACAAATGGCTGTTGTGACCAATGATCAAATTCAGAATATGACTAGCGCACAACTCCAAGCGATTGAAACTCGCGACTTGGTTGCCATGAGTGCTGAACAAATTTCTGCCTTGCTCACCAATCAAATCGCAGATCTAACGAACGCCCAAATTAGTGCAATGTTCACGGATCAAATTACAGCATTTAGCCCTGACCAAATCGTTGCAATTGAAACAAATGACTTTGCAGCGCTCACAACCAACCAAATCAAGTCATTCACGAGCGATCAGCTGCCGTCAATCACAACAGCACAAATGCAAGCTGTTACAGCGACTCAAGTAGGTGCCTTTGCATCGCAACAACTGCGCGCTTTGTCTAGCGAACAGATCAATGCATTGACTACAACACAATTCAACGCCCTAAGTAGCACCCAGTTGGTAACTCTGAAGTCAGAACAAATTTCGACACTGACCACTGACGTCATCAAAGGACTAAGTACTAGCTTGACCGCAGCGCTTACGAACGAACAACTAGGCGCATTGAGTACGGCACAAATTCAAGTCGTGACCACGGCAAACGTTTCTGCACTGCTCAGTGATCAAATTTCTGCACTCAGCACAGATCAGGTTCAAGCCTTGTCAACAAGCCAGATTGCAGCGATTGATACCCAAGACATACCGGCACTGCGCGAAGAACAGCTATCCAGCCTAAGCACGACACAAGTGTCGGCTTTGCGCACTGCGCAAATTGATGCGCTCAGTACGTCTCAATTCCAAACATGGCCTAGCGACCAAGTCGTAGGTTTAAGTGCATCGCAATTGGCTAGCCTCTCAACCGCCAAAGTTCAGCTCTTGCATGACAGCCAAATTAGCGCGCTCAGCTCTACTCAGGTCAATAGCATTAGCACAACTCAAGTGCAAGTCTTACTTTCAGATCAACTACAGACATTGACGACGGCGCAAGTAGCAACTTGGGATTCTGCAAAAATTAATGTCTTGAGTTCGGCACAATTCAGTGCACTGACGAATGATCAACTCAAGGCATTGACCACAACGCAAGTCAGTGCATTGAACAGCAGCAACTTATCGGCATTGAGTGATTCAGACGTTGCGCTCTTGAGCACATCACAAATTGGTTCACTGACCATTAACCAAATGCCGCAACTGGCAACTTCTCAAGTTGCAGCAATGAACACGTCACAAGTATCGATTTTGAGCAACGCTCAACTGGCTGCTATGACGACCACTCAAACCAATGCATTCAACGCCGATCAATTGGTTGCTTTGACTGTTCCGCAAGTACAAAACTTGAGTACTACAGCGCTTGCATCGCTTCCAAATTCGAAAATTAGCAGTCTCACAACGGCACAAGTTGCTGGGTTGAGCATTGAGCAAATTCAAAGCATCACTTCTGCACAAATTACTGCGTTGACAAGCGATCAAGTGAATGCCCTGACATCTTCACAGCTACGCAACTTAACAACTACACAACTGAGCGCGCTGACGACGGATCAATTGCCCACCATGGGAAACACCCAGATACAGGCACTTTCTGTGGCACAAGTTGCTTTGCTTTCTACACAGCAACTTGCCAGTTTGGTACCTGCTTCTATCTCTGCCATGAGCAGCCAGCAAATTGCTGGTATGTCTACCAGCCAATTGGCTGCCATGGGTTCCGAGCAGATTCAAGCACTCGAATCCGCAGATATCGCAGGACTCAATGCAACACAAATTGGCGCATTCAGCGCAGATCAACTCAGCGCATTGCCAAACGCTTTGATTCCAGCCATACGCACCTCCGCGATTTCTGTACTGAGCAATGCAACGCTCAACACAATGACCACAGGGCAATACGCCAACTTCGATAGCACGCAAATATCTGCATTCACGACATCACAACTATCCAGTATCTCTGGTTCATTGTTGTCAGCCTTGACATCAGACAACATGGCGGCAATGTCTAGCTTGCAAATTGGTGCATTGACGGCAGATCAACTGCCATCATTTACAACCTCGCAGATCAGTGCCATCGATTCTGGCGATATGCCTGCAATCAGTACAACTGCCCTACGCGCATTCACTTCTGACCAAATTGTGTCGTTGAGTAGTGATCAAGTGAGCGCGCTTCGAACAGACCAATTGGCTTCTTTGACAGCAGATCAGTTTGTTGCATTGGAATCTAACGATATTGCTGCTCTCAATAGCCATCAAATCGGCGTACTTACTGTTGAACAAATTGGCGTTATGTCTGCCGCCCAAGCTCAATCAATTGCTACTGGTGCCATGAAAGCACTGACCTCTGCGCAAATTGAAGCCATGACAACCGAGCATTTCGCCGCTTTGTCGACGGGGCAAATTCGCGGATTCCAATACACGCAAATTCCCGCCTTCAACTCTGATCAAATTTCTAATTTAACAACGACAGAAATTGCGGCTTTCAGCACGCGTCAAATGCAGGCATTCACAACGGATCAAATTTCCGCATTCACCAACTGGCAAGTTCCAGCCATTCCAGTTGAAAACCTGTCAAATATGCTGACATCACAAGTCTCTGCATTTAGTACAGCACAATTGTCTGCCTTCAATGCACAACAAGCTGCTGCGTTTGGCTCTTCACAGCTTGCTGCGATGACGAATGAACAACGTGCTGCATTAGGCTTATAAATTCAAAGTGCTGCATTTGCAGCACTTTGTTTCATCATGTTCACCTCAATTAGGCTTGCATGTCCAAACGCGCGTGTGTCATTGCATTGGTTTCAGGGCTGTAATACTTAATAACCTCTACATTGCTGATAGTGACCGTGCGTGATAGTTTTGAATTCACGTAGCTGTTATTACTTCGCACCCAATCAGAAGCCGAACCTGCTAAGTAAACGGTGTCATTCGCCCCTGCACCACCATCAATAGTCACATCAGATGCTGCGCTGGTGTAAAAAATATCATCGCCACTCCCGCCCTTAGCTAAACTGACTTCGCTACCATAAGCTAATCCGACGTTGTTCAGACCCATATAAGTCGCCGAATTTTTTAACGATGTTGGAAAATTGTTCGTAATACTTTGTGGAATCACATTGATTGAGCTGAAAGCACCCGCACGCAAATCAATGATATTGGAATTTCGAACCGCAGAAGCATCAATGACACCGTTTTTAGGTGCCCACAAAGTTTCCATTCCGGCCCAATTTGCGGTGAATGATGTGACTTGATACTTATCTGCCACTTTGCCATCACCCGCGCCATACATGAACTGCAAGGCTGCCATGTCAAACATCATGTAAGTACTGGGGTTGACTGTCGTGCCTTTGTAACTGGTCACACCACCGCCAATGGAAGTGGCATTGACCAGCATGCTGCCGGCCGGATTGTTGTATGACATCACCGTATATTGGCGACTATCCAAAGCCTTACTTAAGAATGGTCCTGGCGAACCGCCGCCGCTGGCGTTGTAATCACCTGGGTGTTTGAGACCCAATGTATGACCAATTTCATGTATCAGTGTTTCCCAGCCATAGCTACCTTGATCCATATTGCCGTTTAAATTACCCCTGCTGTTATCAAGCATCAAGTAAGTACCGTGATCTCCACTACCGTTTGGCACATTGGCATAACCGGAACTACTCTTAGCCGATTGGTCATTGGTACCAAAGTTAATGTCAGCCTGGCCAGGCACATTTGACTCTTCAAACTTAACGTTAATGATGCTGGATAGATAGTCAAATGCGTCACGCACTGCTTTCTTTTGAGGCAAAGTCATACTCTGAAAGTGCACATCATCTGCAGTACCCGCCACGTTTTGCTGGTTCAAAAAGCTGTAAGTCAAGGTCTGACGACTTGCCCCTTCTGCTAATGCATAAACACCAGACTTGACCTGAACATCCGATGTACCCATTGGCTTGCTTGCATCTCGCCACCAATAGGGTGTACCGCCCAACAACACTGCATTGATATTCGCATCACCTGTATCAACGAATGTAGCTGTATCGCGAAAAGAAAAGATATTCACACCTTTGTACTTGTTACTTCCTACTGAATAACTTCCATCGGTATTCGCTTTGACTTTGTAGTCGCCGTAGTTGCCACTGAACTGCACGGATACAGCCACACCCGTGACCTTGGCCATGAATGTTGCACCTTTTTTGTACTGAGCCTCAGTCAACTGTAAAACTGGTCGTGCTGTGTCGGTGAGTTGAACAGAAGTAATTTTTTTAGAAAGTGACAATCCATCAAAATTACTCTGAATATTCGCTGCCGTGTCTTTTAAGGTAATAGAAGCTGCTGCTATGTTGCCTAATTTCAAAGCCTGCGCGGCTGTCATGGTCAGCGTTGGGTTGTTGGCATTTGTGAACTTCAAAGCGCTCAGCTTGCCCCCTTCAGCGAAACCTTGCAATGCATCCAAATTGCTCTGCACATTGGCTACCGTATCGATGACAGACACGTTCAAGCCCGCTAAAGCCTGTGCATTACTAGCTATAGCAGTTGCCGTGTCTTGGATGGTGTAACCCACCCCCTGTAGCTTCGCTCGTAGCGCTTCGCTCCCTAGATACTGTGCAGCTGTCAAGGTGAGGGCTGGTTTTTTATCAGTGAGGACCACAGAAGACAACCCACCATTGGCAGCCTTGACTCGCATCACATCAAAGTTACGCAGCAATGCCGAAGCTGTATCTTTCACTGTGACAGATGCTGCGCCTATCACGCTACTAGAAACCAGATTTGCTGCTGTATCCACAACTTGGATATTGGCTGTCATCAATGCGCGCAAAGCTGATGTTCCTGCAAATTGGCTTGCATTCAATATCAAAGTTGGATTGCTATCTGTAAAACTTACAGCATCTAGCTTGTTGGCGGTTGCCAAAGACTGCAATGCACTTAAGCTGGTAAGCACGTGAGCCGAACTGTCCTGAACGAACACTTCCATATCTGGTGTCAATCGTGAGGCAATGCGCGCAAGATTGGCTGCCGTGTCTTTGACCGACATCGCAACTCCTGAGGCGCTGAGCTTGGAGACCAAAGCCGCACTGGTATTGAGCTGTGCCGCTGTGAATTGAACCTTGGCTGTCGATTCAGAGATGCTAAAACTTCCTAATTTTCCTGAAGCAGCAAGTTTTTGTAGCCCAGACAAATTAGCCTGCACATTGGCTAAGCTGTCCTGCACCACGATGGGCGTAAGACTTTTGGCGGCTATCGCCTGACTGACACTCATGCCACTGCTGCTGCCGGAAGCCATGCTGAGCACGGGCTTTAAGCTGGAACTTGTGGAGACAGAAAGTGACACGTAGAAGCAATCAAAGAAGATAGACCTTCTTTGATCGACAGCTAACGCTGAATCTAAAGCTATTAAATGTATTAGAGAGTGTCGACCAGCTGCGCCAGCTGTGTTTCTAAGCTGCGTACTAACTTAGCGGGTGCAGCTTCACGGACGCTGCCACCTTGAATCAATTGATAGCGATAGGAAGCCAAACGCGCACGGTCTTGTGCCAAATCCACCACCAAATTCTCATAATCTGCGTGGTTGTAGGTAATCAATTCATCCAATCCAACCGAGTGCAACAAACTACCAGCCATGCGGGCTACACAGGTGCGACCACTCAATGTCACTAGGGGTAAGCCGCAGTCAAGCACATCACGCGCTGTAGAACCTGAGTTGTAAGGTGTTGTATCCAAAAACACATCTGCTAACTGCATACGCGCACGGTATTGTGCATGCGATGTGCGCTTTGCAAAAATTACTCGATCTGCAGAAACGCCATGCTGCGTGATTCTTTTTTTAAGTTCACGCGTGGCGCTGGCATTGTCATCCAATAGCCACAGCACAGCATCATCAACACGTTTCAATATGTTCATCCAAGTGGCGAACATGTCTGCATTGAATTTATAGACGTTGTTAAAACACACCATGACAAAAGCATCTTCGGGCAAACCTAGCTCTGTGCGAGTTTCGCTGCATGCTGGCGTTGGTGCGTGATTTAACGGTAAGAAACTTCCGTCCACATACAACGGTTTTTCTGAGAAATATGGAATCAATGTCTCTGGCAACGTAAACCGATCGGTCACCACGAATTGAATCCATGGCAATGCGGTCGTACCAATAAACCCCAAGTAGGTGCCCTGCAGAGGCGAAGGCTGCATAGCCAAAATACCAGGTCGCGCACCGGAACTCAACCCATGCAAGTCAAGCAGTACATCAATTTCTGCGTTCGCAATTTCTAAGGCGGCTTGGTGATCATTCAAATGTCGAATGTCAATCACATGATCAAAGGCGCGTTTCAAACGTGCTCGGTATTCACTGCCATCTTCAACACTGTAGTCAAAGGCATAGATTTCAAATCGTTCGTGATCGTGCGCTTCTAATAAATCCGCCATCAACAAACCGACCGCATGAGTACACAGATCACCAGACAAATATCCAATTCGGATACGTTCATGGCGATATGGCGCATTCACACATAGGCGGTGCGTGGACAAATTAAATTTACGCTGGACAAATGACTGCGCAGCCATGAGTTGCAAGGCAGGATCATCGTGCAATGCCAACATAGCCAAAGGCGATGTGCCAGTGAGCATGGCATTCACAGGCACGCCGGGCATCGCCTGCATCGCAGGCCACTTGCATTGTTTGCTCCGCAAATGAACCCAATGCTGCAATGCATCCGCTTGACGAGGCTTGAGCTGCAAACTCTGGGTAAGCGCGTTCTCTGCCAAATCGTAGTGCTTCAACTGCTCTTGCAAACGACCTATGTGATTAAGTGCAAGGGTTTGCAAATCTAAATTTGCTGCAACTTGCAAATAGCCAGAGTTAGCAACCTGGCTCCATTCCAACATAGCCTCATCGTTCAAGCCTTTACGCTCTAACAATAGTCCTAAATTGATACGTGCTTGAGCAAATGCAGGGAATATTTCTAAACTAGCACGGTAGGCATGTTCTGCACCATTGATATCACCTGCATTGAGCTGCATGACACCTTGGTTGAACCAGCCAATGTGGCGATCATTGGATGCTGTGTTTTCATTCCAAAGGCTATAAAGCGCAATCGCATCTGCAATGCGCCCTGCCCTTTGAAATTGTTCAGCCAGCTGAATAACTTGGTCAAGTCCTAGCTGACTGATTTCTTCAACATCCATATCGGTTTAAACCACGTGGCAAACACTTGCCGCTCCAAGCGGCAAGATTGCCGCTTTAATGGGTGTGTGCTGAGCTGGTCACAGCATCAGAGTAGATGTCAAGCGACAAACGCTCGGCTTCCAACTCCAATTGGCCTGGATAGTATTGCAAGCCTTGATTGGCCATCTTCAATGCACCAGCGGGGTCAAGGTTACAACGCAGCGCACGCACCAGCATCACATATGTGAAGGGTTGAATGTTTTGTCCTTGTGCTTCAACCAACTCTTGCAGCAACTCAACGGCAGCTGGCCAGTCCTGGCGCATCACAGCCAGCAAGCCGCAAATGGCCAACATGTCTTCACTGGCGGGGTAAATCGCCAAACCGGCTTCGCCCAAAGCATATGCCGTATCAATTTGCTCGGTCGCCACCAAAGTTTGAATGGTTTCGCGAATTTCCAAAGGGCTGAAACGTTTCACCATGCCACCTTGCAAAAGGCTACCGGTGGCGCTTTGGTTCATTAATTCTTGGATAAGGGTCATTTAAAAACTCCTGGTTGTGCAATTAGGTTACCGACACACATGCGATTTCTATGCCAGCTTTTGTTTGCCGCTTTGCTTGACACCTAGACCTGGTTATTCATGTTGGCTTGCTTATTGCATATCGAGCTTGCAATCTTGTTTAAAAGTGTCAAAAAATTGTCATGAGCCACACAGCCGTCAGTCTTATCGCCACATCTCGCCGCACGCGAGAGGCATTGCTACGTCAGGGTGCTGCGCTTATGCAAGCGAACCAATTTGACGAAGCCGCCCATTGGTATGGCCTCGCGATAGACGATTTTCCGGATGATGCCCACTTTTATTACTGCAAAGGTGTAGCTCACCATCAAGAACGTCAATTTTTAAAAGCAATTGACTGTTACTGCGCAGCCTTGCAAATCAAAATTGACTATGCGGATGCCTTCGAAAACCTCTCAGACGCGCAAGCAGAAATGCAAATGTTTGACGATGCGTTTTTAAGCATCAGCGCAGCCATAGCTTTGCGACCAAACAAAGCCATTTCTCATGCAAGGCAAGCGCAGGTTCTTGTTCAGCAAGAAAGATTTGAATTAGCCATTCAAGCCGCTACCCAAGCGATCAAGCTTGATGGCACAACAACAACGGCCTATATGGCACGCAGTAATGCGTACCGAGGGTTGGCTCAACTTGACGAAAGCATTGCTGACCTTCGTATCGCAATGAAACTCAAGCCAGAAAACCCCGAATACGAATACAACCTCTCGTTTGACTTATTACTTGCGGGAAATTTTGAAGAGGGTTGGAAGCATTACGAAAAACGCTTTCAAACCAAAAACTTTATCAACAACCCGACCCTGCCTATGCATCGTCCTATTTGGGACGGCGTGCAAGACATCACAGGCAAAACCCTACTGATATGTCCTGAGCAAGGCTTAGGCGATCAAATTCAGTTTGCGCGTTACGCTGTCTTGCTTCAGCAGCGCGGCGTCCAGGTGGTGCTTTCCGTAGAACCATGTTTGATACAACTGCTCAGCAGCATGCATCCTGACATTCAAGTGGTTTCGTCTCATCAGACTGTAAACAGCTTACCTGCGCATGATTTTTACATCACCATGATGAGCCTACCGCGCATCTTCCAGACACTAGTCGGCAGCATTCCAGCTACACCCAACTATCTGAAAGTTGATTCAAACATCAGCCAGCAATGGAGGCAGCGCATGACCCCAACGTACCGACCAAAAGTCGGTATCAGTTGGTCTGGCAGCACCACACACATCAACGACCACAACCGCAGCATGACCATAGACATGCTTGCACCTGTGCTCTCATTAGGAATTGACTTCCATATTCTGCAAACAGAAATTCGGCCCTACGACGAAGCACGTCTGAAGCAATGGCCGCATTTGCACGACTGGCGATCACAGTTAAGTTCTTTCAACGAAACAGCAGGTTTGGTCGATCAACTTGATCTGGTCATCAGCGTCGATACCTCTGTTGCACATTTGACCAGCGCACTGGGTAAGCCCACTTGGGTCATGTTGCCCTTTGCGCCAGATTTCCGTTGGTTACTTGATCGGCCTGATTCACCTTGGTACCCCAGCATCACGTTGTTTCGACAACCTGAAGCCAAAGCTTGGGTACCTGTCATCACTGACATCACACATTCATTGAAAAATAAATTCAACGTATGAAGCCGCCCTACTTCAGCATCATCATTGCAACGCATGAGCGTCCAAGATTGTTGGCGCGCGCGATGCAGTCTGTCTGCGCAAATACTTTCACAGACCATGAAATGATTGTCATATCGGACACTGTGGATGCACAAACCATGCACGTGGTTAGCCAAAACCTAAGGCCACAAGACACCTTTAGTAAACGCATCGGTAAACACGGCCCAGCACTCAGCAGAAACATGGGCCTTTCACTGGCTCGTGGAAAATACATTATTTTTTTGGATGACGACGATGCTTTTAGCATTGACTATCTAGAGCGTGCTTTCCTCACCACATTAGACAACCCAGGTTGTGTCATCTACACAGACTACTGCGTGATTCAAGAAGATCGAGAACGTCCTGATATTCCTCCCTTGCCAGGTCAAGCGTTTTCCGTGGCAAATGCAGACTTCAATGCCTTGTATGTCAAAAACTTCATACTGAATCACAGTGTCATCTTTCCGCATGAAGCTGTTCATGGGCGTTTTCAAGACCCACACCTATCCAGTTTGGATGATTGGGACTTTTTGCTCAATGTGGCCAGTGACACACCATTTGTACACGCCAGCATCACAGGTGCAATGGTCTACAAAGACTATGTCAATCAAGAACAACGTCGCGGCCACACCACCACTGCAAACGGCATGTCCACAGTCACAGACTATCTGTCAATCTATAAAAAGTGGCCGGCTCCCAGCCTTGATCTGCGGGTCAAACGTCAACAACTTTTAGCCTCAGCCGGACAACATGTTCCGATTGACTGGGTATAACGACATCGAAAAGATCTGTATGAATACCAAAGCACCGAAAAAATCAATTCAAACCATCATCAATGATGCCATTGCACACCAGCATGCGGGCGAAATGGATGAGGCATTGGCTTTATTTATGCAAGCCCTGAAGATGGATAGCAAAAATGCCGCAGCGCTTTACTCAATAGGCGCAATTGAATCCGGTCGCGGCCGCTACGCTGAAGCACTGACTCACATGCAAAAAGCGGTCAAAGCATCGCCAAATTTTGCACAAGCACATTTGGCTTTGTCTGTCATTTACTATCACCTCAATCAAATACCAGAAGCGACAGCAGCCGTCACTAAGGCGCTGAAGCTCGATGCCAAACTCGCTGGAGCGCAAGCACATCTAGAAATATTGCGTCTGTCTAGTAAAGGCGTGTCGCATGCGGTCAGCACAAACCCTGAAGCAGCAGCGCTTAATTCACAAGCCATTTCCCTCCAAGGTTCAGGCCAGCATGCACAAGCAGAACAGCTTTTGCGTCAAGCGTTGACTTTGGATGGAAATAACTTCATGTCACTCTATTCCTTGGGCGTGTCATGTAGTGCACTAGGCAATCCAAAAGAAGCTTTAACGTTCTTTGATCGAGCCACTCAAGCCGCCCCTCAATTGCCATTAGGCTTTTTTGCAAAAGCCAAAACCTTGCATGATTTAGGTTTGGCAGAAAATGCATTGACAGCGTATGACCAAGCTATTGAGGTAGACCCACACTATATGGAGTCTTACACCAACAAGGCTGCATTGCTTCAAAGCATCAACCGTCACCATGATGCGCTTCTTGCATTAACGGCGGCTACTGAAATTGAACCCAACCATGTCCGTGCCCTCGAAGGCCAAGGCCAACTCTTAGGTCAGTACAAACAATACACACTTGCCACGCGAGCCTTTGCGCACGCGTTGCAAGTTGCCCCCGACTACGCCTATGGGGAAGGCCACCTCATGGGCGCTCGCATGAGCAACTGTGATTGGACAGATTTTGAAGGCGCTAAAGCGCGCATCATGGCTGGCATCGATGCAGGAAAGCTTACATGCGGCCCGTTGACCATCATGTCCATCACAGACGATGCTGCGACCATTCGCAAGTGCGCCGAACTTTATGCCGCTGACAAGTACCAAGCATCACCCAACCCGCTTTGGACTGGCGAAAAATACCACCACCGTAAAAAACGTGTGGCATTTATGTCAGCCGACTTCCGCATTCATCCAGTTGGCTATTTACTGATTGGTTTGATTGAGCAGTTCGACAAATCTAAATTTGAATTGACGGGATTTTTCACTGGCGTAGCTGACGACAGCGATTTATGGCGTCGTTACCGCTGCGCGTTTGACAACTACATCGATTGCCACACGATGCCTAGCATTGAAGTTGCCAAGCTCATGCGAGCTATGGAAATTGATGTGGTCATCGAGCTATCTGGTCATACCGAAGGCACTCGCCTAGACATCTTGGCACATCGCCCTGCGCCAACCCAAGTCACGTATCTTGGCTTTCCTGGAACACTTGGCCTGCCCTACATTGACTACCTGATTTCTGATCCACGCATCATTCCAGCCGAGTTTGAACAACACTATCAAGAAAAAATCTTGACGCTGCCTCATTGCTATCTGCCGCGCGATGACTCTGTAGTGCCCTCTGCTGAAACGCCCAAGCGCTCTGATTTTGGTCTACCCGAGGAAGGCGTGGTGTTTTGCAGCTTCAACCATGACTACAAAATCAATCCACCCCTCTTCAAAGTCTGGATGGATTTGCTCAAAGAGGTGCCAGGCAGTGTCTTATGGTTGATGAAGCTCAACGAAGGCGCACATACAAACTTGACGCAAAGCGCACGCGACCATGGTATTGATCCTGATCGCATCATCTTTGCATCACGCCTCCCACGCGTGGAAGATCACTTAGCCCGGTACCGTCTGGCTGATGTCTTCATTGACACATACCCCTACAACGGTCACACCACAGCTGGCGATGCATTGCGCGCTGGTTTGCCTGTGGTCACGCTGTGCGGGGGTAGCTTCGCGTCACGCGTCGCTGCCAGCCTGCTACATGACATTGGCATGAGCGAGCTGACATGCACAAGCTTTGATGAATACCATGACAAGGCACTCTTGCTAGCCACTAACTCAAGTGAGCGTGAAAAAACAAAATCAAAACTAGCAGGAATATTAGATCGCCAATCATGGCCACCAACGCCTAAGCAGCAAGCCAAAGCGCTCGAAGATTTAATTTTGGACATTTAAGCCATGAATGCTTATTACATCAACCTCGATTCAGCCGAACAACGGCGTGAATTGATTGAACAGCAAATTTCAGCAGCAGGTTTACCCTTTGAAATCAAACGTTTTCCTGCCGTACTAGGCGCTAACTATGCTGACAGCAATCCTTCTCTTTCAAATGGGCAATGGGGGTGCTGGCTAAGTCACATGGGTTGTATTGAATTAGCCAAAAGCACCCATGAGCATCTCTTGCTCATAGAAGATGATGAGCTATTCAACCATTCATTGACTCTGATCGACGACTTGGTTCAACAACTCAGTGGCACTGACTGGGACATGCTTTACCTAGACGCCACCATTGTGGAACCCGAGGACCAGCTTCACATTGCCAGAGCATGCAAGGCCCAATTTCTTGCTGGCAAAAAACCAACTCCGTTGAAACTCTCGTTGAGCGCGACCGTCTATGGAACACACGCTTACATCATCAATCAAAACAGCTTATCCAAAATTTCGAAAATTCTTATGAAGAATGCGAAATCGGGCATTGCTATTGACAACGTGCTTTGCGCTGGCATCCAAGAAGGCTTGATCAGTGCCTACATCAGTGTTCCATTTCTTTGTGCACCTGGTGAGGAATCAAACAACAGTCAAATCAATGCTGGTGAACATGCATTTGCAAAAGGCTGGTTTGGTTTCAGAGAAGTCGCAACACTTGAGTTTATGAACTCAAACGAGGATCGGTACCTCAAAGCCTTAGAAAAAGCGACTCAAGAAACCATCCTTCAAAAAATCAATTTGACTGCATTAGAGAAATTTTCTCCGTATGTCGGAAAAATTCAAAAGCTTTCCTAAGGCATTGAAATGACTCCCAACACCATCATTGACAACATGAAAGTCAGAATTGCAAACGTCTGCGAAAGTAAAACGGTTTGCTACATTCTTTACTCAGAAATAGAAACACCAAACGACACCAGCAAGTGGAACAGTGATTACTTTTTTGACCTAGAGCATCATTTCTCTCAGGCCAACTGGACACCCGTGACGTATAGCGCCTCATTTGAGCTCCCATGCCTATACATTGTTGAAACACATGGGGCTGACATTTCTAACTTACTATGGGAATTGCGAGCGAAGGCAAATAGCAACTCGGTCATTTCGCTCTGGCACTTTGACAACCATATTGCATATTTCAATAATTACAAATCAGCCATTTCATGTGATTTGAATTTTTTAACGCACAACATTGGCGTACCCGGCTATCTGACAAATCCATACTCAGCTGTCGCATCTCACATTCCTCCATGTACGCTGCAGTTCAGTAAAAATATGATTGTTGAAGAGCGTTACAAACGCAATTCAACCTCGCGCGTCAATAAAGCATTGTTCAATTATTTTGACTATCCTGAGTCACCCCGAGCAAGCATCATCAAAAATTTAGAGGCTTCCATCAGCGATGTTGCTGAATTCTTCATCACTTCCACATCCAATCGCGGGCGCTATTGGGATAAGTCAATCGCTGAACGATATGACGAATGGGCAAATCACAAGTGCACAGTCATTTTGCCTTTGGTCGAGGATTTATCTACACGTGTCTTTGATGCATTAGCCACCGGTCTAATTCCCATCATCCCCGAAAACATTCGGGATTTAGAGTCTGCCATTTCAGTCGAAGACCAACAACGACTCGGCATTGTGCGAATCAAAGATCTAAGTCCAGAGCATGTCAGAGCTGGTATTGCAACAGCCATCTCCAACTTTGACCAAATGGGCGATGAGGGCATCACAGCCCGAACCGACTTCGTCATCAATACTGCTTTGATTACGCACCGGGTCCACGCAATGGTCTTAGAACTCGAAAAAATTCAAGCCGGCGAAAAGCAATTCGTATTTGGTCGCGGCAATAACGGCATCGGCATTTATCTGACCGCTTAATAGTTTGATTATATGAATTGTCACTACATCAATCTAAGCTTTGAACATGAGAAACGGCATCTGATCGAAGCCAATTTTCATCAATTCAATTCCAAAAAATGGGTTTTAAACCGGTTTGAAGCCATTGATAAAAATTTTGTTCAAACGAACCAAGTCAAAGGCCAAATATCGGATGGCGCCAAGGGTTGCTTTCTGAGTCACCGCGCCTTGATGAACCAGCACATACAGAGCGACAGCCACCTTTATATCGTTGAAGATGATGTTGTGTTTTGTAACAAGACACAACACCTAGTCGAAAAAGTCACTTCACTCGACAGCATGGATTGGGACATGTTGTACACAGATGTCTGTATTCCGCAAGCCTCGCAAATGATGACGCTGTATCAGCTGAAGCAAGAATGCACCAAGGAAGACCAATTACGTGTGCTTGATCTTGCGCAAATGAATTTCGCAAGCACAGCTGCCTACATTGTGAATAAGAAATCTATCGCCAAAGTAGCGGCCCTACTCAACGCACCAGATGAACTGAACATCCCCATTGATCTTTACTACCGAAGCCTCGTGCATTCCGGCGAGTTAAAAGCCTTTGTCACCTTTCCTTTTTTAACTTCTCTATCATCACGATCTGAAGATTCAAACATTCAAACGGCACAACATGCCTACACAGAATTAGTTTGGCATACATTTCGAAAATTAATATGGATAAATGGCAATGAAAATGATATCAATGACGAATTAACTCGGATAAAAAATGGAACATTCGCAAATCATCAAAAAGCAATGAGCACGATTATTGCTGGTTTTTATTCAAATGATTATTTATCGAAATGAAAACTCAAATGTTAACTTATATCATTACAAACCATGATCGATCAGCACGGGCGGTTGCGGAACTAACGAGAGATTCTGCATACTATTGCAATGGCTATAAACCTGAAATAATTGACCCGATAAACATTAGCCAAGCCCAATTCGTTTTCGAAAATTTAAATATTAAATTAAATAAAGAAACGCCTTCTATTACCCAGAATGAAATTCTTAGATTCGTTTCCCATTTTTCACTTTGGGAACGCTGCGTAGCAATAAATCAAAATATAATAATTACTGAGCAAGATGCTTTTTTTACTCATGACTGGGAAGAAATAGAATTTAATGGAATTTTAAAATTAAATTTTGGATCTTATTTACTTGGCTATGTAATAAAGCCGAGTATGGCAGAAAAATTAATTCTTCATACACTCGAGCATGGATGCTGCGATGTTGCAAACTTTGTAGCAAATGCCCCCATACATAACGAGAAAAAAATCCACCCATTACTTTCTAAACAAAACATTTAAAATATATGAAAAAAACAATTCATATTGTGTGGGTAGGAGATGAGTCAATAAGGCCTGATGCTTATATAAACAGTTGGGTAGATTTAAATCCAACATGGGAAATTAAAGTTTGGGGTAACCATGAACTTGAGAACTACGAGTGGCGACTTAAATCTCAACTCATGCACCGTTGGCATACGATGAAAGAAATGAATGGCGTAGCAGATATTATGCGATGGGAAATCATTCATAACGAAGGCGGTTTTGGTATTGATGCAGATGGTCCATGCATCAGACCACTAGAAGACTGGTTATTTGAAGGCACAAAGATGGCTGCATGCTACGAATCAGAATATGCATTACCAGGCCGCATAGCATCTGGATACTTATATTGCATGCCTAAAAATGAAATTGTAAATACTATTATTGAACGTATAGCAAAAAATAATCGTATGGAAAATTTTCCAGCTTGGAGGGCGCTTGCAACAATGCAAATTACATATGAGTACCACAAACGCAGGCCCGTTGATCCAGAATTTCGAATTTGGCCTAGTCACTACTTTATTCCACAACATCGATGGGCACCGCAATACCAAGGACTTGGACCTGTTTTCTCAAAGCAAATGTTTATGAGTACTCATGGAACATACAAGCAAACAGTAAATTATGATTCGACACAAGACGAATACAATTTCAAAAAGTGAAATAAAATAAAATGAAAAATGTAATCTTTCATCGCATTTGGTTTGGCAATAATGATATTCCAGATAATTATGAAAATTTCTGGTTATCGTGGCAAAGACAATTCCCCCAATGCGAATTTCGCACGTGGACTGATTCTGATATCAGCGAACTAAACTTTTCTAAAGCAAAAATTCATGAGATGAATTCGCTTGCCGGAAAAGCAGACATTGCTCGTTATGAAATATTGTATAAATATGGCGGCATATTTTTAGATTGTGACATGATGCCGCTCGAATGGTTTGACGTTAGTGATCTTTCACGTGAACTAGTAGTTTGCAACGAAGATGAAAATACCAATTACTGCTCCATTGGATTTATAGCTGCACCTAAATTACATCCAATTTTTATTGAAATGATTGAGCATATAAATACCATCCAGCTCAATATGAAAGAACCTAACTTCGAAACAGGTCCATGGTTATTTGGTGAATTTCTAAAGAAGCATAAGCACATCAGGAAAAATACAGCGACATTTTATCCGTATTCATACAATGAGCCTTCATCCAAATTAACCAATTTGGATTTGTCAAACACTTGGGGAGTGCATACTTGGGGTAGCTCTTGGGTAAGCACAGATAAAATTACTGAAAAAGCTCATGAGTTAATTAAACGTGGTGACATTGAAGATGCCTTATCCATGCTAGAAATTGTAAACACGGATAACAAGAAGTTGATTATTGAAAAAATTGAAGATATTAAAAAATTAAGAAAAGATTTTTTAAGCTATCAGCAAAAATGGGGAAATTCGCACCTTCTAGAAACAGCAAACTTACTTCCTTTTGACTTAATTAAATTAATATTTTATTTTTTGCAAAAAAAGTCAAATCCAACAATATGGCAAATAGGCGCCGCCGATGGAATACTCGTCGATCCGATTCGTCCAGCATTAATAAACTTCGATCCTATTTGCACGCTTCTTGAACCGAATCCTTATCTATTCGAGAAGCTCAAGGAGTCATACAAAAACAATAAAAACTGTACTCTCCTAAATAAATCATTTGGTGTTGAAGATTCAACATTAAAAATGAACTGCATCAATCCTTCGAAAGTTGAAGCACTCGGTTTACCAAACTGGGTTAATGGTATATCTTCAGCGTTTGACAATAAGAATGCCATTGGCGGAAAAACAATAACACATGAATTAAAAGAAAAAATAAATCAATGCATCGAAATAATAGAAACTGAAACAATCAATATTTCGAAGCTATTAGAAATAAACAACTACACAGGTCCAAATATACTTGTAATTGATGCTGAAGGAATGGATTTTACAATTATAAACAAGTTTTTTGGATTCGAAAATATTACCAGACATAATCCATTTTGAAATTCAATGTTTAGAAGAATACGAAATTCAACAATTATTTGAAGCTCTGGAAAAAAATGATTACCTGTTGATTCCAAAAGGAAATGATTACACAGCATGCAACAAATCATTGTTCATTGAGTATGCAAAAAATTTATTTATTATGAATGGCATACCAACAATATACAAAAATTTTATCGACGAAATAACACCTAGGATATAAAACTGAATTTTATTTTCCTATTGATGTCAAGTTTAGATAAAATTTACCCCCTCCACCCACAATTCACTCAGCGCAAAGGATACCTATGTCTTACTCAGGATTGACACCAGTTACAAACGAAAATAGCCCTCATTTAGGAGGCAACATAACCGATGGTGACCCATTTACCCACGCGCCCTCAGTATGGGATTATTTGATAAAACGTTTTGCTATTAACTCTGTACTAGATTTGGGATCTGGCAGAGGGTATTCATCTCAGTACTTCCACAAAGCTGGTCTTAAGGTATTGGCAGTTGATGGAATGCTAGACAACTGTTTAAATGCAATCTACCCTACAGTCCAAATTGACTTGACCAAATCTAAGGTAGTTGCCCGCGTCGACTTAGTGCACTGTCAAGAAGTTGTGGAACACATTGAAGCTGAATTTTTAGATAATCTTTTATCGTCATTAACTTGTGGACGGATTATTGTGATGACTAATGCACTTCCAGGGCAAGGTGGTCATCATCATGTCAATGAGCAACCTACTGAATATTGGATTGAAAATCTCAAAAAATACAATTGTGAAGTCTTGGTTGAAGACTCCAACAGAATCCGCAAGCTTGCACAGCAAGATGGTGCCACTTACCTCGCACAAACTGGCCTAGTACTCGCGAATAAGGGACTTATGAAAGCGTAATCTGATAAATAAGTTAATAATTTCACCTAAAAAAAGCCAGGTTTTACCTGGCTTTTTTTTAGATTTGTATGAAATTTAAATAATTCCCCTAGGTGTACACCGCACACCTAGGGTTTTATTTTCTAAATCAACTACGACTAATCAACCCGTAGATCTGACCTGCAGTCAACGAACCAATTTGGGTCGTAGTCAGCGCACCAACCTGTGTACTGCTCAACGCAGTCAATTGCGTTGTCGTCAAATGACTGACCTGATCAGTTGTCAAGGTTGGGACTTGCGTCACTGTCAATGCCTTGACTTGAGCTGTCGTCAAAGTTTGGAGCTTCGCAGTATCAATTGCTGTCACTTGGTCCGTTGTCAAACCAGCCACTACTGATGTGCTCAAAGCTCGCAACTGAACCGTGTCTAGCGCCTGAACCTCATCAGTTGTGAAGGTTTGCACATCCTCAGCAGCCAAGACTTTAATCTGTGCTGTCGTCAATGAAGGCAACTGTGCAGTCGTCAAAGCCTCAATCTGAGTTGCTGTCATAGCCACCACATTGGCTGTAGACAATTTCACAACTTGATCAGTGCTCAGTGCAGCAACTTGATCCGTGGTCAACGCATTTGCAGCAATTGTTGTCAAGTCGGCGATTTGGCTGGTTGTCAAGGCTTGGATCTGGCCGGTCGTCAAAACAGCAGTCAATCCAGCTGTCAATGCCTTAATTTGTGTCAATGCACTCACATTGGCATCGATGGCAATCAATTGATCGTCATGCAAGGCTTTCACCATTGCAAATGTCAAGGCTGAAACCTGTGCTGTGTTCAAGGCGGCAAAGCTGTCGGTCGACATGCCCACCACATCTTCAACATCCAAGGCAGAGACTTGCTCAGAACGAAGACCTTGAACTTGCGTTGTTGTCAACACAGTCACTTCAGCCGATGTCAATGCGCGAACCTGTGCAGTGGTCATGGCATTCAACGAATCTGTGTTCAAGTTTGAGATTTGATCCGTAGACAAGCTTGACACCACAGCATTCGACAGATATTGGACTTGATCAGTTGTCAAATTATTCAACTGATCTGTGCTCAACGATGCCACTGTGTTGTTGGTCAACGTAGCAATTTGTGACGTTGTCAATGCTTGGAGCTGAGTAGAACTCAGAGAACGCACAGCCGTTGTTGTCAATGCTTGGATCTGTGACGAAGTCAGGGCTTTGACTTGATCTTCAATCAAGGCACCCACTTCATCTGTTGTCAGAACGTTGATCTGATTCACAGACAGTGAATGGATTTGAGTTGTGCTCAAGCCAGCAAACGTATCTGTATTCAGCGCAGCGATTGCAGCACCTGAAATTGAGCTCACTTGATCAGAAGACAAGGAATTCAAGTTGTCCACGCCCAACGCATTGACTTGATCTGCCGTCAAAACGCTTACGTTCGACGTAGTCAGTACATGCAATTGTTCTGTGGTGAGTTGTTCCACTTGAACTGTTTTCAATGCAGAGACCAAATCAGCACGTAGCGCCTTCACTTGAGAGGTGTTCAGCACATGGATTTGCCCCGTGGTCAATCCAACAATTTGATCGGACGACAACGCGCCCACTTGATCTGTCGTCACAGCTTGGATTTGAGTCAAAGTATCCAAGGCCTGCAACTGCGCTGTGTTCAATGTCACAACACTGTCCGTTGTCAACGACTGAATTTGATTGACTGTCAACACCGCCACTTGTGCCGTAGTCAACGATTCAACTTGTGTTGTGAGCAGCGCCTGCACATCATCTGTGCTCATCGCCTGGACGTTGGTTGTTGTCAAGTTCGTCACCTGGTCAGCCGTCAGAGCCGTCACTTGTGATGTTGTCAGCGCTTGGAATTGATCCGAGCTCAGTTGATTCACACTGTCCGTGCTGAGCACCGCAATGTCTTGTGTCTCAATCGAGCGGACTTGAGCTGTGCTCAAGGCACCCAATTGGCCCGCAGTCAACACACTGACCTGAGCTGTACTCAAGTCACGAATCAAACCATTCGTCAACGCATGCACTTGATCTGTCGTCAAGTTAGACACTTGATCCGTACTCAGCGCATTCAGCTGTGTGCTGCTCAAACCAGCCACCACAGATGTCGTCAAAGCATCCACTTGCGAAGTAGACATGGCGCCAATTTGTGATGTTGTCAAGGCTGTGGCTTGAGCGGCACTCAGCGTTGCCACATCCACAGTTTCCATGTTGCTGACTTGATCTGTCGTCAAACTTCTGACTTGGTCGTACGTCAACACACCCACTTGATCTGTTGACAGAGCAACCACTTGGTCAGTCGTCAAGGATGAGATTTGATCACCACGCATTGCAGACAGCTTGGCCGTACTGATCAATGCCACATCGGTCGTCACGAGCGACTGAAGCTGTGCTGATGTCAAGGCACGCAGTTGGTCGGTTGTCAAAGCCCTGATGTCGTCGTCGTTCATGGCGCTCAACTGAGCGGTGCCAAGTGCGGCCACCTGGTCTGCTTTCAGAACAACAACTTGATTGGTTGAAAGCGCAGTGATTTGACCATCAGTCAAAGCGGCAGCTTGTGATGTGTTCAACACAGTCAACTGCGCAGAACTCAACTTGGCAACTGCCGAGGTGTTGATTGCAGCAACTTGATCTGTGGTCAAGGCGGAGATTTGACCTGTGCTGAGTTTTTCAACTTTAGCCGTTGACAAGACGGCAACTTGGTCCGTTGTCATCGCTACAAGCTGTGTGGTGCTCAACTTGGAAACAGCCAATGTCGTCAGTGCATTCACCTGATCTGTGGTCAATGCTGCCACTTGGGATGTGGACAATACTTTGCCTTGCTCAGTCTTCAACGCGGTGATCACAGCCACATCCAGTGCTTTGACTTGATCGGTGCTGAGCACTTTAATTTGATCGGTAGTCAACGCATTGGTTGTTGCCGTATTCAAGCCAGCCACTTGTACTGAAGAAAGTGCAGTGACTTGCGTTGTCAACAAACCAGCCACGTTGCTAGTTTTCAGAGCATTCAACTGATCCGTTGTCAGTGTTGATACTTGTGCTGTTGTGATGGCACGCACCGAGCCCAGAGTCAATGCGCCGACTTGATTGGCCGTCAGGGCAGATAACAGCGCCGTTGTCAACGCAGCCACTTGAGCGGTACCTAATTGTTTGACCGCAGAGGTGGATACTTGCACCAATTGATCTGTCGTCAACGCATTGAGCTGAGTCGACGATAGCCCAGACACTTGATCCGATGTCAAGACGGCCACCTGCGTGGTAGTCAAGGCATGCACTTGATCTGTGCTGAATTGGTTGATGCGATCAGCCACCAAAGCTCTGACATCGCCCGTTTCCAAGACCGCCACTTGATCAGCCGTCAGTGCCTTCACTTGCGCACCACTCAATCCCGCAAAATCAGCCGTTTCCATGGCCAGCACTTGGTCAGTACTCAAGGCCAAAATTTGCGTTGTGCTGAATGACGAAGCTGTACCTACTGTCAATGCAGCCACTGCACTGGTTGTCAATGCCTGTACTTCGTCTGTGTTCATTGCTACCAACTGCTGCGCATTGAGTGCTGCGGCTTGAGCGGTGTTGATGACTTGCACTTGACCTACGCTCATCGCAGCAATTTGTGCAGTTGTGATGACAGCAATCTGTGCCGTACTTAAGTTGTTCACAGCACTGGTTGTCAGGGCCGTAAATTGTTCAGTCGTCAGATTAACAACCTGATCAGTTGTCATAGCCTTAACACTTGCATCTTTCAGATAAGACACTTGATCAGTCGACAAACTGCTGAGTTGCTGTGTACTCATAGCGACAACCTGTGCAGTGGTCAAAGCTTGCAACTTACCTTGATCCAGCGCTTTCAATTGATCTGTAGAAAGCGACTGAATTTGACCTGTCGTCAACACACTTACCTGCAAGGTTGTCAGTGCATCCACTTGAGCAGTGCTCAAAGCGGCAACATCTTGAGTTTCCATGGCAAGAATATGCGTCGTGCTCAGGCTATGAATCACATCGGTTGTCAAAGCTGACACTTCAGCTGTCGTCAGCGATTGAATTTGCGCAACAGCCATGGCACCAATTTGTGCAGTGCCTAGTGTTGCAACAGCATCGGTTGTGAGTGCTTGAATTTGGTTTGTGCTCAGTGCTCGCACAGCATCGGTTGTCAATCCATCGACTTCAGAAGCATTCAATGCGCTGATCTGAGCACTGTTCAAGGTGCTGACCTGTGAGGTACTGAGTGCTTTGAGCTGATCGCTGTTGAGCACTGCCAAATCGGCCGTTTCTAGGCTTTGAACTTGTGCTGTGCTGAGCTGCGCAATTTGAGTTGTTTTGAGACCGCTTACCTGTGCCGTGCTTAGTCCAGCCACAGCAGCTGTAGACAAGCTCTTCACTTGATTACTTGTCAATGAAGCGACTTGTGCAGTGGTCATACCACCCAAGTTCGTAGAACCCAATGCTTGCAGCTGCGACGTATGCAAAGCTGCCACACGATCCGTCTCCAAGACTGCCACTTGATCCGTATTCAATGCTTGAATTTGCGTATCACGCATGGCAACGACTTGACCTTTGGTCAATGCGTTGACTTGATCCGTGCCCATGGCATGGATATTGGCCGTGCTGAATGCGCCAATTTGGTCTGTGGTCAATGCTGCAACTTGTTCAGTGCTGAGAATCACAGCTTGTGAACTGCTCAAATTCGCAATCGCTGCAGTATTGATCGCTTTGGTTTGGTTGGTGGTCAAGTCGCCCACATTCACACCAATGGCTTTGATGCTGTCTGCTGACAAAGCATTGATTTGGTCAGTCGACAACTCCACCAATTGTTCGGTAGACAAGTTAGAAGCAGCGGCTGTGTTGATAGAAGCCACTTGCTCAACGGTCAAGGCTTTGACTTGGTCTGTGGACATACCACCCACCTGCGCTGTGTCGAGAGCCGACACAGCCGATGTGCTCAGGTACCTGATTTGGCTAGTGGTAATGCTCGACACCTTGTCTGCCAACGCATCAATTTGTGCACCAGTCAGTGCACCAATGGCGCCGTGGCTCAAGACGCTCACTTGGTCCGTGCTCAAGTGGGCAACTTGTGCCGTAGCTAGAGCGCGCACGTTGTTAGAAGAAATGACCTTCACTTGGTCTGTCGTGAGGCTCTCCACTTGACTTGTGGTCAACGCGGCCATATCAGCCGTTGTCAAAGCCTTCACTTGGTTTGTACCCAGAGATTGAATCTGGTCCGTATTGAGCGCGACAACGTCACTGGTCTCCAGCGCCTTGATTTGAGCCTGGCTCAAACTTTGGAGTTGGTCTGTGGTCATGGCAGAAACTTGCCCTGAACTCAGTGCCAAGATGTCATCGGTCGCCATGACTGACAGCTGAGCTGTTGTCAATGCTTTCACTTGTGCTGTAGACATGGCAGCAAAGTCAGTGGACTCCAAACCTGTGATTTGGGCATCTGTCAAAGCTGAAACTTGATCCGTGCTCAGCAAGGCCAATTGGGTACTTGACAAGCCATTCACCTGAGTGGTGGTCAACGCCGTCAATTGAGTCGTATCGAGTGCTTGCAGCTTGGTTGAGCTCAATGCATTCAAGCCATCCAATGTCAATGCTTTGACTTGCGAAGTACTCAATTCCTTGAGCTGGTCTGTATTCAAAGATGCCAACACTGTCGTGGTCATGGCTTTGAGTTGACTTGTCGTCAAATCGTGCACGCGGTCAGTCGTCAACTGGGCTACACCAGTGGTTGTGAGGGCTTGAATTTGTCCAGTTGTCAACGCTGCCAAGTTTGTGCTGCTGATACCAGCTATCACATTGGTCGACAAGACAGCCACTTGCTCACCACTGAGGGCTTTTACTTGGGTAGCTGTCAAAGCATTGACCAAATCTGCCGTCAAGGCAGCTGCTGCACCTGTCGTCAATGCACGAAGCTGAGCCGTTGAAAGTAACTTAACTTGGTCAGTACTCAACGCGGCGATTGAATCGGTACGCATGGCTTGAATTTGCGAAGCGCTGATTACTTTCAACTGAGCAGCGTTCAAACCACTCATTTGTGCCGTGGTGAGGGCATTCATGGCTGCCGTGCTCAACAGCTTCACTTGCGTGGCAGTGAGTGTGTTGATTTGCGTGGTGTTCAACGCGGCTACACCGTTGGTGGTCAGCGATTGAAGCTGCGAACCGCTGAGGTTTTTAACTTGGTCAGCAGTTAATTTTTCAACTTGAGCCGTGGTGAGTTGGCCCATTTTCGATGCAGTCATCGATTTGAGTTGCGCGACGCTGATCGATTGAACTTGATCTGTGGTCAGCGCCTGTGTCTGCGCATCTGAGAGTGCAGACAAAGCGTTTGCCGTTAAGCTTTGAATTTGAGCTGTGCCCATGCCTTTGACTTGGGCGGTGCTCAGACCTGACACGAATGTGGCGCTTAGGCCTTTGACTTGTGCATTGGTGAGTGCGGCAACTTCTGCCGTCGTGAACAAAGATAAATCTGTGCTGTTCAGCGTTTCAAGCGCAGAAGCCGTCAAAGCCTTGACTTGCGTGCTGCTCAAAGCCGTTAATTGCTCGCTGCTGAATGCATCGACTTGATTGGCTCTCAGACGGCTGATTTGTGTGGTGCTAAGCGCTGCCACTTGAGCTGTGGTGAACGACTGGATTTGCGCATCATCGAGTGATGAGAGCTGAGTCACAGTCATGGCATTGAGCTGTGCACTGCTCAACCCAGCCAATTGGGTCGATGTGAATGCATCCAATTGGGACGCACTCATGCCCACGATATCTTTGCTTTCAATCGCTTGAATTTGATCCGTACCCATGGCACGCAATTGCGCCGTCGTGAGTGATTTGACGTGGTTCAATGTCAAGGCAACCATTTGAGCGGTGGTGAAACCGTTGATGTCACGCGTTTCAATTGCCTTAATTTGGGTATCTTTCAAATTAGCAACTTGCGAAGTACCCAAGGCACCTAATTGATCTGCAATCAAACTCACAATTTGGTCGGTGGTCAGCGCTTGAATTTGATTGGATGACAAAGCCCCCAGCTGCGCCGTGCTCACATAGCCCATCTGAGCTGTACTGAGCGACGAAATTTGCGTGGCCTTTAATGCATAAAGCTGAGATGTATTTAATGCATTAATTTGAGATGCCGTTAATGCGTTCATTTGCTTGGCACCGAATCCTGCCAATTGCGTATTGTTGAGTGCACCAATCTGCGAATCGTTCATAGCCGCCACATTGGAGGCTGACATGACTGACAACTGTTTGGCCGTAAAACCAGACATGGCTGAAACAGCAACTGAAGACACTTGATCTTCATTCAAACCAGCTACTTCGGCAGAGCTGAGCGCCTTGATTTGATCTGCCGTGAAAAGAGAGATATCCGTGGTGGATGTCACCTTGGCTGGAGCATTTCGAAATGTCACTACTGGACTGCTGAAGGTGTTGATTGTGTTAGCCATGGTGTACTCTTTTCTCACAAATGGAGGGGCAATAGAAGTCTTTTACACAGCAAAAGACTCCCCTTGCAGGGATTCGTCTCCTACTAATCGGCACGAGTCAGTAAAACTTGAGTGAATTCCAATAAAAAAAGCGAGCACAAGGCTCGCTTTTTTAGAAACCCCAATCGCTTGGGGCTTTGTCTTGATTACTTCAAGAGTGACAAGACAGATTGCGAAGATTGGTTCGCTTGCGCCAACATCGCTGTAGCGGCTTGCGAAATAATCTGGTTTTTCGCCATGTTGGTGGTTTCTGTCGCGTAGTCAGTGTCCAAGATACGGCTGCGTGATGCAGACATGTTTTGGTTTGACTCGGTCAAGTTAGACACCACGGCTTCCAAACGGTTTTGGAAGGCGCCGGCACGGGCTTCGTCAGCTGCCACAGTGTTCAATGCGGCATCGATGGCCTTGAGGGCTTCGGTGGCACCAGTTTGTGTGGTCACATCGATGTCTTTGATCTTCAAGGCATTGTCAGAACCACCGAAGCTACCGCGGCGGAAGCCCAAAGCTGCAAAGTTGTCGTTGCCTTCAGAGCCGCTCTCTAAAGAGAAAGCTTTATCAGATGACAGTTTCACAGTTGAATAATATGCAACCGCTTTCGTACCATCACCAGTAGCACCGGTATCACCAACTGAAACGCCTTTCAAGCCTAAATTTTCAGCGTCTGCATCTGTATCGATCGTAATGTTACGACCATCTGCTGCTGTCAATGTAATGCCATCACCCCATGCGGAAGCCACCACGCCAGTTTGACCTTGGTAAGTATTGATTGCATTCAACACATCATCGCGCTTGGAATCAGATGTCAAATTAATCGCTACATCAACACCATTCAAGTTCAGCTTAGTCACTGTACCTGCGGTAAAGCCAGATCCACGAACTGTATTTGGCTCTGCTGTTGCAGTCACACCAGTCATACCTGTCTTCTTGTTGATGGCAGCGGCAATCGCAATTGCGCTTGCAGACTTAGAAGATGAACCAATAACCGTTGTATCTACCGAGGCTTGATCATCATTAGCGTTTGCAGAATCAATGCCCACACCATTGATTACCAAAGTGTTACCCATCAAGGCGCCAGCGGCATCACCAGTCACAGGACCCGCAGTACCTGTGTGCCCGGTACGACTCAGTGTCACAGCTTGTGCTGTATCAGCCTGGAAAGTACCGAAGTTCAAGCCTGAGTTTGACAATTTTCCAGATACATTGCTGGACACATTGATAGCTCGGCCGTCTTGTGTATTCAGCTCGAATGTACCTTCATAGGTTTTAGCAGCTGCACCTGTACCACCAACTGCCAAACCAGTCTTCTCTTCTGCTGTAGCAGTTTCGATGGTGATGTTGCGACCATCTTCCGCAACCAAAACAACACCCTTGCTGTCGTCGTGCGTGTTGATCGCTTTCACGCCAGTTTGGCCTGAAATGTTATTGATGGCAGTCACCACAGATGCACGTGAGAGCTCAGCATCGTCAGCTGTCGCAAATGCAGCAGTATCAACACCGTTGATTTTGATAGTGACACCAGTTGTAGCTGCTGCCGTCATCACGCTACCGTGAACAGTCGTTTGATTGACAGTGGCAGTCACACCGCTTTGCTCTGTCACGCGGTTGATCGCAGCAGCCTTAGAAATGGCGCTAGAAGCGTTGCTGTCAAAAGACTTGGTGTCGTCAGTGGCCAAAGAGGCACCGACCACCACGCCGTTCAAGAGCAAGTCGCCGTCTTTCAAAGCAGGCGCATCTGTAGAAGCCACTGCATAGTTTGTTGCCACAGAAGACAAAGAAGCACGTGAGCCCATGCCGATGTCTTTCGTCTTCACAGAACCGAAAGCGATGTTCATGGTGTCGTTGGCATTCACACCAGTTTGCAACACAATTTTGCCGGCGCTGCCATCGAGCAAGTTGATGTTGTTGTGGTTTGTTTTAGTAGCAACGTTGTCGATTTCTGCCTTGAGTTGATCCACTTCTTGTTGGATCGACTTGCGGTCATCGGCGTTCACAGAGCCAGTTGCAGCTTGCACTGACAGTTCACGCATACGTTGCAGCATGTTGGTCACTTGACCCATCGCGCCTTCAGCGGTTTGAGCCATCGAGATGCCGTCGTTAGAGTTGCGGATGGCAACTGCATAACCACGGATTTGTGATGTCATACGGTTTGTGATGGCGAGGCCAGCAGCGTCATCTTTGGCGCTATTGATGCGCAGACCAGTGGAGAGACGCTCCATAGTTGTTGCAGTCAATTTCTCGACATTGCTCATAGATGCTTGCGCTGTCAATGCTTTGACGTTGGTGTTGATAACGGACATGGTGTTTCTCCTAAAAGTCCAAAGAGAGGGTGAAAAATTTCAAGAATTTCAATTCCTGATACCCAGTGATTCGGTGTTGGTGGTTTTTACTTGAGCGTTTTTTTGAAAAAAATCAAATAAAGATGTATCTATATGCCAAGTGGCGTATGCCTTAGGCAGCTTCGTTATGCAACATGCCTTTGAAGTCTTCAATGCCATGGGCCACGCGCACCACAACTTCATTGGGTATTTGACGAACCACTTCGCCATTGGCCATATTCTTGACAAAGACAATGGGGCGGCCCAGCTTGACGTCCATAGAAAAGCTCAGCGTGCGTCCGCTGTCTTTCATCATGTCATTGAGCTTTTGAAGTGCCTCTTCTAAGTTCTTGTGCGCAGCCTCAGAATCAAACTTGATGACTGGCTTTGGAAGAGGCAATAGTTCGATGTCTTTTTTCAGTTCAACAGCCGATTGAGCTGCAGGCGGCTTTTGACCCGCGACAACGGCCTCAGGCCGAGCAGGTGCTGGCTGAGGTACTTTTGGTTGAATTTCATTACCCATAAGAACCGCCTTTACCCCAAACAAATGTGGGGTTTCGCCCTAAATCGGCACGACTCGACGGAACTTTAGGAATTTAAAAAAGAATTTTTAGGCTTTGTTTGTATAAACAGACATCATGCCGTCAAAGCTAGATTTGAGGCTGGTCTTTTGGCTATTCACGTTACCCACGATGCTTTCCATACTAGAGAATTGCTTGTTGTAACGTGCAAGCAAAGCCGTCATACGCGTGTCCAGCTTGGACAAGTTGTCTTTGTATTTGGCGTTTTGCGTGTCTGCGTTTTGCGTGTTGGTCAGCAACGGGCCGTTGGGTCCAATCAACTTTGACAACTTGCGCATCGCCTCACCGGCAAAACCAGCTGGCTGAGAGCTGTAGGCGCTCAAGCCATTGGTGTTACCCGTCATGGTTTTGACGACATCCTCAAAGTTGTCATTCAACGCAGCGTCTAGTTTGGCTTCATCCAAGGCCATCACACCACTGCGATCAGTGCTGATGCCGAGTTGCCACATGGCAGTGATTTTTGTGCCAGGTGTATTGGACACGCCTTGAACCAACGCGCGCATTTGCGCTTTGACGCTACGTGCAGTGGAGTCACCCACCAAAGTCGCGCCATAGGTATCAACCGTGGATTTAGGGTCAGACACCACGTTGAGCATGGATGCTGCATCGTTGTAGCTGGTGACCAATGCCTTGAATTTGTCTTTGATCGCTGTGGTGTCACGCACCAAGCTCAGTGATGCAGAGCCACTGGTGACTGTTTTCAGATCCAAGGTGCCGCCAGGCAGCACATCGGTCAACGTATTGGTATTGCGTGTGAAGGTAATGCCATCAACCTTCACTTTGGCATCTGCCGCCACTTGATCAGCGGCATTGCCTGTGAAATTCAAACCCAACGAGCCCGTGTTAGGGCTGCTGCTGCTCGAACCGTCTATCTGTGTGTAAGAAGTGGCCAGTGAAAAATTATTCGCAGCGCCTTTGGCACCTGTGAGCACAATTTGAAATGGGTTAGCTGATCCATCGCCAGTATTGACCAAGGTGGCTGTCACACCAGTTTTAGCAGCATTGATGGCATTGACAATGTCTTGCGGCGTGTCTTTGCCAGCAGCCAAGCTGATGGCAGGTGCAGCTTTTCCGCCGACGGTCAGGGTGAGCGACATGGCGTTGCCGCCGTTGATGGGCACACCGGCAGATGAAAAACCGCCGCTGATGCTGCGTTGCGCCTTGGCCAGCTGCATGACTTCGATGTCATGACTGCCACCCACTGCAGCAGCCGTGGTTGTGACGGTGAATGCACTTGGCTGGCTGTTGCTGGCAGTGAGCGAGCTGAAGTTATTTTGGTCTTTGAGCGCAGTGAACGCGTCATTCAAACCCGACATCACGAAAGAAATGGCTGCATAACCAGAGATGCGAGCTTCGTTCTTGGTGATTTTTTGATTGATTGCGTTGGCTTGCGGTGTCTTTTCAGCATCCACCAAGTTTTGAGCCAATGATGCAACGTCGACGCCCGAACCAGCCCCCAATGAACTCAACAGTTTTTGCGCAGCCGCACGATTGGCAGCCGCAGTTGTGGCCGCGCTATTCGCAGTGCTGGCAGCCGAGGTGGCTGACGTGGTGCTGGATGAAACTGCGGTGGTGGCCATGGTGTTGGGTTTCTTTAAAGGCTTATCGACGATCGAATCGGCAGCTTAAGTAAAAACTTGAGCGTCTTTACTTAATGAAGTTGAACAAGCTCAGCTGCGAAATCTTGGCAAAGCTACTTTGTGCAGCTTGCAAAGACAGTTGATCTTTATTGAGGCGCGTTGCAGCTTCGGTGTAGTCCAAATCTTCAATGTCTGAACGTGTGGTTTTTAAACGCAGCACCACTTGGTCCAACACACTGTTTTGCATGTCTACCACGCTGAGGTCGGTACCGACTTGCGCCAAGCCATCGCTGACGCCTTGCTGCATACCGTCTACTTCCGAAATACCACGCTGGATATTAGTGTGATCACTGCTTTTAACGGCAGTCACCAAATCATCCAAGGCTTGGAAAAAATCAACACCGACTTTTCCGCCTTTTCCGTCATCGCGAACCAAGCGAACATAAGCGTCTGTGCCGGGCATGTTCAAGTTCATGCGACGGCTGTCGCCAACGTTGACTTTCATGCGCGATTGATCACCTTGGTAAGTCACCACGCCCTTGTCATCTTTTGAATAAGGCGGAACACTGGCCTTGCTACCTGAGAAAAGGTAGTTGCCATTGCTGTCTTGTGTATTGCCTAAGCTCATGATTTGGTCGCGCAGCGAACTCAGCTCAATAGCCACAGTTTGACGATCAGCAGGGCTTAGTGTGTCGTTGGCTGCTTGTGTTGCCAACTCTTTGACGCGCGACAACACATCACTGGTGTTGGTGAGTGCTGTTTCTTGTGCAGTCAAACGCACGTTCACAGCTTTCAGGGTGTCTTGGTAGCTGGTTTGACGGGCAAGTTCGGACTCAATGCGTGTGACCAATGCCGCTTTGTCAGGTGAATCACTGGGTTTGACAATTTGCAAACCCGTCGACATTTGCTCCTGCACTTTGGACAAATTGGCCTGTACGTTGCCCAATTGTTGTGTCGAACGGTCAAAGTAGAGTGAGGTTGAGATTTTCATAGGAGCTCTCTTTTATCAGCGAATTTGGGCAATCGTGTCGAACAGTTCGCCCGAAACTTGAAGTGCTTTTGCGCATGCTTGGTAGGCCTGTTGGTAGCGGATCAAAGCCGCAGCTTCGTCATCCAAATTCACGCCCGAAACTTTGTCACGCGCTGCAACAGCTTGGTCGTTGACCACTGTCAAAGCTTGTTGCGTGATGATGGCTTGTTGCGCCAAATTACCGACGTTGTTGATTTGATCAATGTAGGTATTGGCAATCGTTTTGCCATTGGTGACTGGCTTTTTATTCAAATCAACCATGTCAAGCATGTTGACGTTGTTTGCCAAGCCATCGAAGTTGCCATCAATGGAGAAGCTGTCACCCACCGACGCAGCATGCGTCAGTTTGATGTTCAGACCTTGAAACTCGATCACTGGTTCCAAAGATGTTGGGTCGTACTGACGGCTAGCCAATTCGGTTCCAGTTTTTGCATCAAAGATGCTGTAGCGGTCTGCCGCAGTAAATTTAACGGTGAGCGTTTGGCTGCGCAAAGTATCGCGTGCGTTGGCAGGCTCACCACTGAAAGTGGTTGCTACCTTGGCTGAGCCTTTGCCAGTGACGAACAGCAACAAATCATCCGGTGAACCACCTTCGATATACGCACCCGTGCGCAAACCGATTTTGGCCAAATCTGCTGGACTGCCAAATTGCTCGTGCTTTGGATCACCATAGGTGTAGGTACTAAACGACATACGAATGTCTGTTTTAGTCGGATCGTCTGCCAACATGCGCTTTAAGCGCTCGGTTGCAGAATAGTCCATGGGTTCAAGACCCAAGGCATTGCTGGTGAATGTGCCATCGGCATTTTTACCAGGGCCAATCGAGATGGTTTTGACGCCCTTCTCATCGGTGACCGTCAATTTCAAATCTAGGTTACTGTCGTAACCAGCGGTGACCCCTGTATCGGCTTGGTGGCTATTGATGCGAGCAATCAAATCATCCATTGATGACATGCCTGCCTTCGCGTCTACGGTGAGGTTGCCAAGCTTGATGCTGAATTTATTGGCAATGTCTGCATCAGACATTTTGGCGTCATAGGCCTTGATGACCAGTTCACCGTTGTTAAATTCTGCATGGTATTCATCGCCAAAGCGTTGATCCATTTGACCTGTTTTAGTTCCGGCCAAGGCTGCTGATTCGCTGGTTGTCAAACTCAGATTGGTCAAATTACGCCCGAGATCATCGGTAAACACCAATTGGTTACCGGACACGTTGACGTGCAGCGCGTTACGTCCTGCATCTGCCTCGTTCAAACGGGCTTCAAGTTCAGTCGCCATCCCAGCCAGATCGCCTGTCGCAGGATGAATGTTGTCTAAGTTGACTTTTGCGCCATTGATTTCGATGTTGAATGACTTGAATGCATCGGCAGGTGATACGGTACCGAAATCAATGCCAGACATTGATGCTTTGGTGCGGTCGCTCATGGCTGCCATCAGCTCTGACGGTGTGCCCGTGAAATCTTGCTGTGGATAGCCAAAGCTGACTTTATAAGACGTATCAGCACCCAAGCTATAAGAAGCTTGACTCAGATTAACGCCGTTGATTTCTAATGATTTAGCAAACTGCAAATTGCCACTTGGCACATGCAAATCACGCACGATTTGCGTCATGCGTACCTGAGCGTTATAGGTACCAAGTTGCATATTCAATGCATTGGCTGCAGGCTCTAAAGTGCCGACGTTTGCATTGATTTGAATGGGTTGACCATTCGAATTTCTCAACACCAATTCGCCTGAAGAAGTGAGCGAAGCCTCGACGCGCTTGCTGACATCAAGTGAGGATGTTTGATCAGGGTTGAGCGAACTGTTGATCGCATCCACCAAACCTTTTAGGTCGTGGTAGCCCTGGATCACCTCACCATTGATGGTCAGGCCTTTTTTGAGGTCAATTTGACCTGTAGGGACACGAATTTCACTGAATACCTCAGCGCGAATATTGGTATCTGGTGTTTTGTCGTTGATCCAAGCAGCCACATCTGCAGGGATCGCCAAAGCTTTGAGTTCGCCCAGCTTGACGCCATTGAGCGAGAGTGCACCATCTGGAATGTAGTCACCATTGCCAGGAATGCGTGAGGTCTCCATGACTGCAGGCATAGGAATGGGTGCACCTGCTGCGCCATATTGGTCAAAGTTTTGACCAAACAAGACCTTCGCCTTGGCACCATAGAACAAATCTAGATTGCGATAAGCGTTAGGCCCTGTTTTATTCAGGTATTGATCGCTGTAGGTGGCGTTGTCTGCAAAACCATTGGCTGGCTTGAAGAGTTGAAATTTTTCGTTTTCATTGAGGGTTTGGCCCAGCAATTGACGGCCGTCACGGGTCATGACTTGGAGTTGCTGACCTGCCGCTGCATCATCTAAGTAAAACGTCGCGCCGACACCACCAGACAGTGTTGTCACGGGTGCATAAGCCTGCGCGCCGTCAACCTTGAAGGTCACGCCAGCTGTTGCGTTACCGTTGTTGACGAGGTTGGAGTTGCTCAGTGGTGTCGTGGGCGTAGTACCTGTGAACTTCACCGTGGCACGTGTGGTGGTGATGTTGGTATTACCTTCACTCACACGAAATTGTGAAGCGGTAGCCACACGCATGCCATCATTCATCGCCAGACGCAGGCCTGCTGCGGGGCTAGAAGCTGCGGGGTCAAATGCAAACAAATCTTGTCCCATTTGACCGTAACCGTCGATACCATTCTTTTGAATGCTATTGGTCTCGGTCGCAAAGGTTTGAGCCAATGCAGACAAATTCTTTTGTGCAGGTTCGAGCACTTGGCTGATGAAGCTTTGATAGCCACCGATTTGGCCGCCACTCGCACTTGCCAGTGATTCAGTCTTGCCGTATGGATCAAGAATCAGTTCAACTTTGTCTTTGACCGTACTGTTCAAACCGATGGGACGGGCTTTGTTGCCATCAACCACAAGACCTTGTGTCATGGTCGCGCCCATACTGACGCTGACCGCGCCGTTAGGTGCGAAACTGGTTTTAATGCGTGCCAAGTCTGACAGCTGACGCAATGTCAAATCGCGGCGATCTAACAATTCTGGCGGTTGTCCAGCCAAGGTTGGTGACTTGGTCAAGCTTTGGTTAATCAAAGCCAATTGACTTGTCAGGGTGTTGACTTGAGTCGCTGCACTTTCCAAGCCTTGACGTGTTTCCGTAGAAATCAAGTCGAGCTGTGTGTTTAATTCACCAAAACGTGAGGCCACGCCATCTGCAGTACGCATGAAGCTGGTGCGTTGGACCGTAGAGGCAGGATCTGCTGACAAGGCACTTGCAGCAGCAAAGAAATTATCAAAAGCAGAGCTCAAACCAATGCTTTTGTCACCCATGATGTCCATCACGCGCTTGGCGTAATCAACCATCGGCTTTTGACTGGATAAATCGCTGGTGCTGTTGCGCAGGTTCGATTCTGCAAATGCATCAAACTGACGTTTGACCGTCTGCAGCATGACACCGGTACCGATGTACATGCCAGCCAACTTCTTGGGGGCTGAGTCTTGCAGCACAACATCTTGACGTGAATACCCTTCGGTATTGACGTTGGCAATGTTGTTACTGACTGTGGTCAGTGCACGTTGATAAGCACCGATTGCACCACTGCTGATGCCGAGCATGTCACTCATTTAGCACCCCCAGAGAATGGCATCTTGAACTCTTGCAAAGTCTTGATGCGTGCAGGCTTATCCATCAGAATGCCTTTGGCTAAATCAGCCGCTGTCGGCAATGGCATGGCTTCTTGCTTAGGGTTGAGCGGGATCGCTTTACCGCGGGCTTTGAGCAAAGCCTCGGTGCTGGGCGGTGCTGATGTTTGTTGCTTCACCGCACGCTCCATGAATGCACCCACGCCCATCGCGCCACGTTTTGACATTTGCAAGGACACTTCTTTGTCGAACATGCCTTCAAACGTTTCCATGGCTTGAGATTGGTTGTCTTCATCCTTCATCGGCGCATTGGCTTCGCGCATGGACTTCATCATCATTTGGATGAAGAGTCCTTCAAACTGTTGGGCCGACTCTTTCAGAGCCTTGTCTTGGTTTTGCTGAGCCTTGCCGCGCAATTCGCCCAGGCCCGAAAAGTCCATATAGGACTTAGAGGTGGAGGTATCGACGGAGTTACTCATGATTCGTCTCGTTTAGATGATGACCAATTCGGCGCGCAAGCTGCCAGAACTTTTCAAAGCTTCAAGAATGGCAATCAAAGCCGAAGGCGTGGCGCCCACTTGGTTGACCGCATCCACAATTTGGCGAAGCTCGACACCGGGCTGGAACAAGAACATAGGCTTGTTTGGCTCAGCCACTTTGATGTCGGCGTTTTGCACTTCGGTGGTTTGACCACCTGCGAGCATGTTGGGTTGTGACACCTCATTGGTGGCCGTGATGGCTACCGAGATGGTGCCGTGTGACACCGCTGCAGCCGTGACACGCACTGAGCGGTTAATCACCACCGTGCCTGTGCGTGAATTGATCACCACGCGAGCGGGTGGCTCACCTGGCGTGACCTCTAAGGCCTCAACCATGCTCATAAATGCCACGCGTTGATTCAAGTTTTGGGGGGCTCGTACCGATACCGATACACCATCAATGGCTTGTGCCACGTCACCGCCAAATTTTTTATTGATCGCATTGACGATAGCAGTCGTCGTGGAAAAGTCGTTTTCACGGATGTTGTAGATCACGTGCTCTGCCGATTCAAACGGTGTGTCCACAATGCGTTCCACAATCGCGCCACCAGGAATGCGGGCTGATGTGGGAACACCAATTTGCACCTTCGAGCCAGCAGCGCTGGCGTCAATACCCGTGGCTGTCAAAGCACCTTGTGCCAAGGCGTAGATTTCTCCGTCCACACCACGCATGGCTGTCATGATCAAGCTACCACCGCGAAGGTTGGAAGCCTTACCAATGGCAGACACGTTGATGTCAATGCGTTGGCCTGGTTTGGCAAAACCTGGCAAATCAGCAGTCACCAACACTGCAGCCGTGTTTTTGATGTCTACACGTGCAGCTGTAGCGGCTTGTTCAAAGTCGGTCAATGGGCCGTCTATGCGTACACCCATTTGCGAGAGCATGGCTTTCATGCTTTGTGTGGTGAAGGGTACAGAGGCGTCATCGCCCGTGCCTTGCAAGCCAACCACCAAACCATAACCAATCAATTGGTTAGGGCGTTGGGCGGCGAGCGTGGCAATGTCTTTGACGCGGTCGGCTTGTGCAGCACCTGCAGCCATCAGGCACAGGCTAGCTAACGCGATACGCAGGAATGTAGACATGATGTTCATGATTAAAACGGCCAGTATTTGTGCATGAAACTGGTACCCCAGCCTGCTTTGGTGGCATTGGCCAAATCACCTGAACCGCGGTACGCGATTTGTGCATTGGCCAAACGGCGTGATTGCACGGTGCTGTTGGGGCCCACGTCTTCTGGACGAATCACGCCAGAGACTTGAATGACTTCGGTGCCTTCAGACAGGCCGAGTTTTTTCTCGCCACGAATCATCAAGTTACCGTTGGCCAAAATTTCAACCACGGTCACAGCCACAGAGCCAGACAAAGAAGCTTGTTGGTCAGCCTTACCTGCGCCCTTGGAACTGTTGTTGTTATTGTTGACATCAATACCATTCAAGAAAGGAGACATGCTGCCGATCTTGGTATTGAAGCCAGATGGCAATGAGTTTTTAGACTCACGGCTGACATCGGTGTTTTGGGTGCGAGCGGCTTGAGTCGATTCATTCAACAAAACAGTGATGATGTCGCCCACTTGGTAATTGCGGCCACGGCCGAACCAGGCATCACTTTGCCGGTTGCTATAAATGCCGCCGGTGGCAACTTTTTGCCGGTCAGCGGCAAGTGGATAGACAGGCTGAAACTCTGGGGAGGGTCGTAAGACCAAATCCACGGGGTCGGCGGCGCAGCCTTGCAGCAAATAAACAATGGCGACGAGTGCGAGAAGGCGAAGAGCAATCATGTTGAACCTTGATCAGATGTTTTGGTTCAAGAACTTCAGCATGCCGTCCACAGCGGAGATAGCCTTAGAGTTGATCTCGTAAGCGCGCTGGGTTTCGATCATGTTGACCATTTCCTCGACCACGTTCACGTTAGAAGCTTCCAAAGAACCTTGCTTCAACGCACCTGCGCCCGTGAGACCTGGCGTGAGAATTTGCCCAACGCCACTGGCTTGTGAGGCTTCATACAAGTTATTGCCGATGGGCTTCAAACCACTTGGGTTCACGAAGCGGGCAATTTGTACTTGTCCAATGTTTTGAGAACCAGCCCCTGCATCTAGCTCAGCAGACACGGTGCCATCTTGACCAAAGGTCACAGCGGCCGTATTGGCTGGAATGGTGATGGCAGGAATCAGAGGAAAGCCAGAGGCCGTCACGACTTGACCGGTGTTACTGATTTTGAAGTTACCGTCACGTGTGTAGGACGTGGTGCCGTCTGGCATTTGAATTTGGAAGAAGCCGTTGCCCATGATCGCCAAATCCAGTGGCGATTGGGTGTTGACCAAGTTACCTTGCAAGTGCAGCTTCTCGGTGGCATTGATCTTCACACCGGTACCGAGCATCAAGCCTGTAGGTGACAAGGTGTTGTTGGTGGTTTGACCACCGGGTTGTTTGACGTTTTGATAGAGCAAGTCTTCAAAAACGGCACGGTCGCGTTTGAAGCCGGTCGTATTCACGTTCGCCAAGTTGTTCGAGATGACGTTCATGCGCGTCTGCTGCGCGTCAAGACCCGTTTTGGCTACCCATAATGATGCGTCCATGGCTTATCGCCCCCTTTAATCTGTCAAATTCAGGACACCTTCATCATGGAGGCGCCCGACTCATCGTTGGATTTGCTTTCTTTGATCATTCGAATCTGATGCTCAAAAGAGCGACTCTGTTCAATCAGCTTCACCATCGATGCCATTGGATTGACACTGCTGCCCTCGAGGGCCTTCGGTGTCAAAGAAACTGGCTCAGGACCAGTTGCAAAGTCCGTGCCAAGTGGTTTTTCGTCAACGCGATACAAGCCGTCTTCGCGTTTGATCAGGTGCGTGGTACTCGCATCGCGCAGCAACAAGTTGCCAATGAGCTGCTCTTGCGGAACGCCTTGCTGTGTGGGGTCTGAGGCATAAATTTGGCCCGTATTGGTGATGTTGACCACTGACCCTACGGGGATGGTGATAGGGCCGCCATCTTGGCTTTGAACCATATGGCCCGACCCTGTCTCCAATACGCCGTTGGGATTGACTCGCAAATCACCGCGGCGAGTAAATGCCAGTTTTCCGTCATTGCCGGTCACGCCCAAAACGGTTTTGTGGTTGAAGGACACATCCAAATCGCGGCCTGTGACCATCAAAGGGCCCGCATCCAAGCGCACACGGTCTGTGGTGTACAGACGGGGTTGCAAGCGTGAATCAAAGCCCTCACCCACTGCTTGATGCGGCTGGATGGTGGCTTCGAAGGTTTGCTTGAAACCGACGGTGGTGACGTTGGCGATGTCGTTCGACAGCTGCTGTCGAATCAAGCGATCTTCGTTGATCGCAGCCATCGCGTTAAAGGATAAGCGGTCCATATCAGGCTCTTAATGCAACTTATTAGTTACGGATCTGAATGATGGTGTTGGTCATCGAGGTGCTGGTTTCCATGGCCTTGGCGTTGGCTTGGAAGTTACGCTGCTCGGTGATCAAGTCCACCAATTCTTGGGTCAAGTCGACGTTGGCGCGTTCTGTGGCGCCTGAGCGCACCGTGCCGTAACCTGCTGCACCAGCTTCGCCGTATCGAGGCACACCAGAATCAGAGGTTTTGTAGTAGTTGGTATCACCAATCTGACGCAGGCCAGATGGGTTGGAGAAGTTCACCAACACCACTTTGCCTAGGGCTTTTTGTGAGCTGTTGGAGAAGCTAGCAGTCACCAGGCCATCGTCACCAATGGCCAAACCGACCAAGTCACCTTCAGGTGCGCCGTCTTGCGACTGCGACAACACAGAGAATGGTGACGCAAATTGGCTTGACTTGGAGTAGTCGATGTTCATGGTCAAAGCGCCCTTACCGTTTGGCAAGTACACCGTGTCCAACTGAGCACCTTGTTTCGGGGAGATCAAGTTACCCGCAGTGTCAAACGTCAGCTCACCTTTGTCGAAATAGACCGGTGACCATGAAGGCAATGTGTCAAAGCCTGTCGCGGTGGATGACTCTGCACCAAAACCATCGATGTAGACCGTTGCACCTTTATCGTCCTTGAACGGTGTGGGTTTGATCCAAGTTGTGGTTGTGCCAAATTTGGCATCTAAGTTGTCTAAGCCCCAGCGTGAATCGCCGGTGATCTTGACGTAAGAGCTATTGGATGCTGTACCTGTGGTGAATTCGAGTGCATTGCTCTTGCTGTTGTAGCTCACCTTGACGCCGTTGACAGAGTCTGGAGTCAGTCCATTTTTGGAAGGGCCTTGCAAGTTGTTGATGCCGTTTTGCAATGCCTCCATGAACGTACCTAAGGTGTAGTTATCTTTTGGAGGAATGACCACCGTGCCCGTGATGCCGTTGACAGACACCACGAATTGGTTGTTGGTACTGTCCACTGAGAAGTTGTTGTCTACGTTCACTGCCAGAGGATTGGCAGTCAAAACTGCTGGTTTTGATGTCACACCGCGCAAAGCATCCACTGTTGATGGCGTCACAATATAGGCAGCAGGGTCACCCGTCATGCCCAAGCCTTTGGAAATCTGCGTGGCCAAACTGCCAGGACGGATACCTGTGACCGACAAGCCAGATGTGTCGCCTGTTGTGCCAGACTGGAACACGAAAGATTGTTTGACAGAGTCGTACTCAACCTTCATGCCGTAGCGTTGATCATTCATAGCACGGAAAGGCGATGTAGAGACAGACGGTGACAGAGTCAAGCCCACATCGCCATCGTTCACACCCTGCACCAATGGGTCTGCCAAGTTCATAGCAGCTTGATCGCTAGAAACTTTGAGCTTTGAGTTATTGGTTGGTGTAAAGATTAACTTTTGCATGGCAGTGTCATAGCTCACTGCAACATTGCCTTTGTACTGAGGATCTGCATCAATTTGCTTTTGCACTTCACGCACCATGTCCTCACTGCGCATGTCTTTGGATGCAGAGAGATCGATGGGCAAGGTTGGCAACGTGGATTTATCAGCGCGAGTCAGTGTGAGCGCGAATGTCGGCGCGCCAATGGTTGAGAAGTTGAATGGTTTCTCGTCGCCATATGCACGTGCCATGACGTTCGTCAATTCGGCAGCGATCTGGGTACCTGACAGCTTCTTATTTGCAGATGCTGGCAATTTGCTCATGGTTTCAACCAAATGATCCAAGCCAACTGTGACTGAATCAATGGAGTTGTCCACGTTCACTGTGAAGAGATTTCGCAAATCATCAATACTGCGTTTGCTGCTGTCCAGTGCAGATGCCACACCTGTTGTCAATACAGGATTGTTAGACACGCCTGTCGTTGCATCGACATCATTGATTTGAGCAAACGGCCCCGTGACATCGGTCACGCTTTGGAAAACCTTGACTGAATTCGCAATGGCTTGTGAGCTGGCACTTGATGGATCTTTTGCTTTGATCGTCAACGCCTTGTCAGTTGCTGAATAAGTGGCGATGTAATCGGTCACGAAAGCTGCATTGGTATTCAATTTGTCAGCCAAATCAGCGCCTGATGCGGCTTCTTCAAACAGTGGCGGTGTTGCTGTACCAAAGGTCACCTTAAAGCCCTTGGTTGCATCATCAAATGTGAATGCAGCAGTTGCGCGGGTATATGGTGTATTTTGAGCGGTGATCTTGTCAGCAGTCATCACCGTCGTGCCTTGCGTGATGACCACACCTTTTGCAGACGTTGTTCCCTTGATATCAGCAGCCGAGACATTCGGGTCTAGGGCTGTGATTTTCAGGATGGAATCGGCGTATTTAATGGTGGAGCCAACAGACACGTCCGAGGCGGCACCAGTGACTTTGGTCAGCGTTGCGCCGCTGATGTTGCGTTGCGCGGCATCTGTGACCGTGATTGATTTGGCTGCGTCATCCCAAGTCACGGTGATGTCTGTGCGACCTTCGTCCATGGCTTGCAATTTGGTTTGCAGCTCTGTGGCCATGTCTGCACCAGCTACGGTGTCGACAGACAGAGATTTCAAGTCCATCTGTTTGCCACCGATGTTGATACTGAAGCTGGCAAATGGGTTTGAAGTTGGTGCGGTAGCGCCAAAGTTCATGCCTTGCAGCGTGACTGAGGGCTTGGCCGCTTGCGCAACATAGGTCGATGCAAAACTGGCATTGAGGTTCAATGCAGAAGCCACATCTTCTGGCGTTGGAGGTGTAGAACCTGTTGCAGGAATATCCACGGTGACGCGAGCGGCATCTGGACCAAACTCGACAGAACGTGCGCCTGTGATGTTGGAATCCATGGAGTAAGTGACAGCACTGCTGCCCTGTTGACGCAGCAAATCAGACTTGCTGATGTTCAAATAATTGCCGAAGTCAATGCCGTCGTTAGAGCCTGTGCCCAGGTCGGTAGCCATACCACCGGTTACGGTTGCAGGTTTAGACACTCGCACATCGGTCAGTTGGTCCAAAGAAAACTTGATGGTCTTCTTGGAGAAGCTACTGTTCAATTCGGCAATTTGTTCTGGTGTTTTGAATTCGCTTTTCGCTCGCAGTTCACCATACTTGTTGACGTACATTTCTTCGCCAAGGCTATTGGTAGCTTGTTGCAGAGACGCATTGACCAACTTGTCGCCTACATACACATAGGTCTGCCACTTGTTGTTTGGCATTTGCTGGCTCGCGTTTTGAGTCTTCACGTAATAGACAGACGCCAAATACGAGTTACCACCGGCGTCATACACCGTGAGCGCCGTGCTCTTGTTGTAGGTGGTTGGATCATTGCGGTTGAAATCTTTGGTAATCACCGTGGCGTCAGCAGGAAAGTTCAAACCCAATGACACTTTGCTGGTTTGCTTGGCCATGCCCGTTGTTTTTTGAGGAATGGTCAACACGTTCATGTCGTCCAAGTTCGCTTTGCCGGACGAGTCGACTGACGCCGCCATCAACTTTTGACCTGCCGTGTTCACCACGTTGTTTTGGTCGTTCATCATGAACACACCGTTACGCGTGAAGATGTCTTGGAAACCGTCTTGAGATTTCAAGGGGAAGAAACCGTCACCGCTGATGGCCAAGTCAAGTGTGTTTGACGAGAACACCAAGTTACCTTGACCAAACTCTTGCGTCACCTTCTTCAACGCAACACCTTGACCAATCGTGGCCGAGGCTTTTTGCAGAGGCGATGTCGCAAAAATGTCACCAAAGTCGGTACGACTGCGTTTGAAACCAGTGGTGGAAACGTTGGCAATGTTGTTGGACGTGACACCCATTTGGGCGGTGGCTGCGTTCAAACCTGTGAGTGCGGTATAGAAGGACATGGTGCTTTAGCTCCTGAGAGAAATTCTTTGTTCTGAAAATTAGTTGCTGATGCGTTTGACATCGGCCAAGTTGACAGTCTTGCCGCCTGCGACTTCCAGCAGCATGGTGCCGTCTGAAGTGCCTGCACTGCTGACGCCCTTGACGGTGGCGTAAGTGTTGACAGTTGGTTTGGTCACATTGCCGTTGCTGTTGACTGTGGCCACATAGCGATAGAGGCCATTGGCTGCTGCAGTTCCACCATCGGTCATGCCATCCCATGACAAAGTGACATCACCCACAGCTTGTGCACCCATGATTTGAGAGCGCACCAAAATGCCTTTGTCATCAAACACTTGCAACTTGATGCCATCGGCACCGGTTGGAAGATTGATCGTGCCTTGTGAAACGGTGGTATCTGTCACTTCCACAGGACCGTCAGGCACACCAACTGTCTTACCAATCAATGAGGTTGCGCCCAAGAGACGATCATTCGCCAAGCTAGAAACCAAGCTTTCCATGCTGGTTTTCATGCCTGTTGTCGCTTCAAGTTGCGAGAACTGTGCAAGCTGCGCCACGAAAGCTTCGTTTTTCACAGGGTCTGTTGGATCTTGGTTTTTGAGCTGTGTGGTGAACAGTGTCAAAAACTCAGATTGACCCATGCTCGTTTTCTGCGGGGTTGCTGCCTTTTGCGCGTTGTATTGCGCCGTCGTCATGATGCCGCTAATAGATGATGAGGTATCGATGGCCATTTAAGACTCCGGTTTAGCTTGAATCAGCTCTTGGTAATTTCTAGGGTGCGCATCATCAATTGACGAGCGGTGTTCACCACTTCAACGTTGTTTTGGTATGAACGCGATGCAGCCATCATGTCGACCATTTCAGACATTTCATTCACGTTGGAGTGAAAGACGTAGCCTTCTTTGTCAGCGAGTGGGTTACCTGGCTCCCAAGTTTTGCGAATGGGTGCTGGGTCGTTGACGATGCGGTCAACTTTGACGCCGCCAACAAACTGAGCGCCACCGTGTGTCATTTGCTCTTCCATCAAGGCTTTGAACAAGGGGCGACGGCCGCGGTAGGCTTCTTCTTCTGAGCCTGCCACCGAGTTGGCGTTGGCTAAGTTAGAGGCCGTGGTGTTCATGCGAATGGCTTGCGCGTTTAGCGCTGTGCCTGCAATACCAAAGACGTTATCGAGTTGCATGGTTTATTACTCCCCGCGCATGGCTTTACGCAAGCCGCCGATGCGGTTTTGCAGGAACTGCAAGGTGGCTTGGTAGTCACCAGCTGCCTTACCGTATTGGGCTTGTTCGACGTTCATCTCAACGGTGTTGCCGTCGAATGAACTGTTAAAAGGTGTGCGATAGCGCATGCCGTTGTCTGGGGCTTCTTGCAGACCGGCGTAGTGCTTCTCATTGGTGGCCGTCAAATATTCAGTCTTGGCTTCTTTGAGCATGGCCTTGAAATCGACGTCTTGTGCTTTGTAGTTGGGCGTGTCAGCGTTGGCGATGTTGCGCGCCAATACTTCCATGCGCTGGCTTCTCACGCCGAGCGCTCGCTCATGTATTCCGAAAGCAGATGAAAAAACGTCCATAACAAGACTCCTGTTTATTGACACATGGCCTCAAGTTGTGAGACCTCATGTCGATTAATGCAAGAGCCGTGCCACGGCGGTTTTGACGGTTTAAGCGGCAATCTTTTGCCGCTGAACTGAAATTAGCGAGATTCCGTCACAGCCGCCTGTGCGGCATAGGCGCTCAAGCGAGCTGCCTGCATGGAGGGGCGTTGCGCCACTTCCGTACCTAAACGTTCATTGGCGTTTTGATGCAAACCCGCCAAGATTGAATTGCGCGTGATGGGCGCACGCATGTCGCGGTTCACATGCAAGTAAGCCGCTTGCTGACCTGGAATGTTCAACGCCGCATTGGGTCGCGTTTCGTTGCGCGCCGCTGGGGTGAGTACTGTTAAGTACAGATCATCCAAACCTACAGGGCCAAAGTTCTTCAGGCCCGTGTCTTCAAAATACTTACCCACCATGTCGAGCTGCTGCAACACGCTGTGGCCCAAAATCGCTTTGGGGTTCGCGCCAAAGCCTGCGCTTGCAGCGCCGCGATCAGGTCCATCACAAAACTGAATGATGCCGTGACAACGACTGTTGGAGGCTTTGGGGTTCATGCCATCGCTCTCCATCAAGGTGAGGCGGGCAAAGTCATCGGGGGCAAAGCGGTGCTCTTGCGAGAGCTGAACAATTTTGTTCATCACAGCCTGTTTGTCTTGTGCGGGGATGAAGCCCTTTTCAATGGCGCGATCGATGGTTTTTTCGAGCACCACGTTACCGCTGCGGTCTGAGCGCGTGAGTAACTGTACTTGGGCAGTACCCGCTAGGGCAGTTGCACCCATGGGCGTGTTGGTATTGAGCGTATTCACATTGGCGGCAGGCGTGACGACTGGAGATGCCGCCACTGCCGCTGCAGCTTTATTGGCTGCGATGGCCTGATTCACGGCCATAGCTTGCTGCAAAGAGAAATTCAGACTGTCCAGGTTCAATTGTTGACCTGGATGAATCATGTTCGCGTTGGTGATGTTGTTCGATCGCGCCACGGTTTGCGCCAAACGCATGGCTTCATTGCTGGAGACGTTGACGCCGCGTTGCGCCATTTGCTCTCGAACGATCCCTGTCAAAGTTTGACCAGAACGCACCTGCGTGTTCCATGCCGCGGTACTACCCTCTGGCGCTAATGCCCCTGATTGATTTGCACTCGCCAACGCACGGGTGAAGGCTGGCGCAGTGCGCGCGTAGGCCAGCTGACTGCGTGGCAGCTTTGGCATGCCAGAGGCGTCGGCGGTATTCACCTGCGGGTTATAGGACGGGTCGAGTCGCATGGAGTGCTCCGTTTATTCGGTCCGTTTTAAAAGTTGGCTTCGTTTTTGCATGAGGGTGTGTATCTGAACAAATGTCAAAACATTCACACTGACCCTAACGACTATGCAATTGCTGTGCCTAAAAAATGCCGACACCCCTCGCGCTTCAAGCGTGGGTCTATGGCTGGCTGCATGCTTGCTAAGCCAAGCCCAGCTTGGGTTTGCTGCCGATTTGGTGACGAATGACAGTGCCTTTGAGGTTCTGCAAAAACAAGCCCAAGAATGGGCTGCAAGCCACCCCTCTTTTCAAGGAAAACAGGTGCAAGTTGTCCCTGTTGACCCACGCATCGCGGTACAAAACTGTCAACAAAACCTGCAGTTTGAGCATCCTTTTCCCAATCAACCTGCTGTACGGGTGCGCTGCGCACAGCCTGTTTGGCAACTTTTCATCAACCTGAATACTGGACAAGCCCCTGCACAAGTGAATCGAACTGTTGCCTCTGCGCCAGTTTTGTCCAAAGTTTTGGTGTCTAAAGAGTTGCTCAAGCGTGGGACTGTGATCTCGCCCTCGATGTTCAGTTACGCAGAGATGCCAGCAGCAGGCATGGAAAACCAAATCATTTCTGATGCTAATTTATTAAAAAACATGGAATTGGTGCGTGACCTCACGCCCAATACACCTCTTCGCTCCTATGACGTGAAAAATGCCGTGCTCGTGAAGCGCGGGCAAGAGGTTCAAGTGACAGCTGGCGAAGGAAGAGGCTTTTCCATCACAATGCGCGCTGAAGCGTTGCAAGATGGTGGTTTAGGTGAACAAATTCGCTTGAAAAATGTCGAGTCGGGTCGATCACTCTATGGCGTGATCACTGGACCGAATGCCGCAAAGGTTAAGTAAAAAGCGGTATTAAAAAAATATTTCAAAAAAACTCTCAAGTTCTAGAATTTGGAGTCGATTGAAGTGTTGTGAAAAAGTTTGACCTGCTAACAGGTTAAGAAAGTGAAAACATCATGAATGACGCTATTTCAAACTATGGTCGTATGACCCAGTCGAATGCTGCGCTGCGCAGTACCATCGATAAAGTCGAAAAACGAAGCCCTTCTGCCGCTCAGGCGAAAGAAGACTTGGCTCCATCTATGGATAAAGCATCTTCCACAGGAGCAGACAAAGTGAGCTTGAGCAACGTCGCCCAAAAAGTCATGGCTCAGCCTGACTTCGATCGCTCGAAAGTGGACGCGATCAAACAAGCGATCAAAGACGGCAAATACCCCGTTAATCCACGCCGCATTGCTGAAAACTTTGTGGCCTTGGAAAAAATGATTTCTAACTGATCTGGCCTTGCCCGAGATGACAACAACAGCCGCGACTGAGGCCTCCTCATTGGAGCAGGCTTTGGCGCTGGCGCAAACGCTTGAGGACATGCTCGAACTTGAGTTTGAGCAACTCAAAGCGCAAAACTTAGATGCCTTTGAAGCATCGCAGACCACTAAAAATTCGCTACTGCAACAGCTCGCAGAGTTGGCGGGTATTCACGGTCCCGAGTCTGCTGATGAACTCGGCCCCGAGTGGGATGGCTTCAAAGAACGCATGGCTCATTGCCGCGATCTGCATCGCCGCAATGAAGTGCTGATCGTTCGAAAAATTGACGCCATCCGCGGCGCTTTGCAAAGCCTGCAAGTGGAAGACCCCACGAGCTCGGTTGAAATTTATGACCGTTTGGGCAAACTCTCGCGCGGACGCCGCGGTGGACGCGGCTACGCAGAGGCGTAAATACTGCTTATCAAGCCTGATTAGGCTTTTCATCACCGGGCTGCATGCCCTTGAGCCAATACACCCAAGCAAGAATCACTGCGACTGCCGTAAACATATCTTGCGGTATTTCCTGACCTACATCGAGTCGACTCAGCATGGCTAAGAGTCTCGGGTCTTCTGCCACATAGACACCCTGTTTTTTTGCTTCTGCCACGATCCGACGCGCGAGTTCGTCATCGCCTTTGGCTGTCAGCACAGGTGCCTTGTTACGACCATATTCCAGCGCTACGGCTTGCGTGTAGTGTTTGTCGGTCATGCTTGGGTGTCCACCAATGCACCGTGATCTGGTGTTGGTCTATCTTGTTTGGCATCTGGTCTTGGTGCATTAAAGACCTGAAAACTGCCCATAACCAAGCCTGCATTTTCAAGCTCATAAGTAAGCTCACTGGCATTGAACTTGGCTAACTCAGCAATGTCTTTTTTTACAGCCCACATGGTGAGGTCGACCTGAGAGCTATTGCTTATCGTGGTTTTTAGCCAGACTTCACCTAGCACCCGACTTTGCGTGTGCATGTTCACCACCAATGGGTTTTTGGGTTGCCCTGGCTTGTTACCTTTTTGTTCGAAGTGCAACTCCACAGGGTCCGCATCTCGAAATGGGATCACCAAAGCTAAATTCAAATCACCTTTATGCAGGTTTTGAGCCGACTGAACTTGCGCTGCCTCTAGCTCATCCAAGGCATGATGCAAACTATGTTCAGAATCGGCATCTTTGTCTTCGATGCCTTCGCGCTCCGCCATTAATAAGCGCAGCAAAACTTTGGTGTTGTCTGGCACAGCATCACCATCAGCCAAGCTTGATTCACTTGTCTTGGCATGGCCCAGTACAAAGCGCTTCAAAGTTTGCGCTTGCAAACCACCCATGCTTAGGCGCTGTGCATTGATACGTTTTTTTAACTCGGCCGCATCTTGAACAGGAGGAACCAGACTTTCGAGCACCCCAGGACGTAGCAACGTCAATAGGTTTGCAAAACCACCGGGCTGAAACATGAGTGCATTCAGGCGCGTCGGAATAGCTGCTTGCGATGCTTCAGTTCCTGCAAAACTACCAGTGTGCAGCAACTGCAAAGCCCATTTGCCGTTACTCAATTCCTGCGCACGCAACTGAAGGTGGTCACCCTCTTTGATGTACGGAAACAGGGGAATATTGAAACTGTGCTCATTCAGAACCAGTTTGAGCTGATCGTTGCGCATGGCTGCGACAGCTTGCACAATTTGCCCATCATGCAGCCCCAACTGACGCGCAACAGGTGCCTCTACATAAACTGTACGCGTCTCCAAATGAATAGGCGCCACACGCGCAATCGCGTGGACGCCTTCTGGTCCCATGATGGCCATGTTGGCCCTTTAGGGAAAGCGCACCCAGTTTTTGCGCTCGTTCATGTTGATATCAGCCGTGGAATAGCCACCACCTCTGTGTAGGCCGCTGTTGCCCGGTGAGTGGCCTGGCACGGTATAGCTGCGCAAGAGATCATCATGGCTAGGGACATTCAAGATAGCGCCCGCCATCAAAGAACGGGGAGGAGATTTGGTGAATGCTTGAGGATTTTGTTGAACAAAGGCATTGCGCAAAATTTCGATACGCAGTGGACTATCGGGCATCGTTTTGCGGATGACCTTATCCAACGTTTCACCCGTCTCCACTTGATATGTGGTCCGAGTCGTTGGGCCTGCAGCAATCGCCCACAATGGGTAAGCCAAGGCGATGCAGCTCAGCAAGGTGCGAACGGAAGTGGTAGTCATGTTCATAGTCGGTTCTCCCGTCATCTCTTAGTACGTGTAAGGCCAAGCAACCCAAGCCCCATTGAATTTTTGTTTGCGTCCAGCCACTTGTTTGATTTCGGCTTGATACGCGCTGACTGATTTGACTTCGGCCAGGACAGCCGCGTCAAGTGCACCCGGCTCCAAGGTATGGCGCGGCAGGACAGATGGATCTGCCACCATGAGCTTATCGCCTACGCGAAGTCCCGCGTTTTCACCAGCATTGAGCGCTAAGCGTCCTTGTGTTTGCTGAACTGTGAAGGTTTGTGGTTCACAAGCCAATTGTTTATCCAGTTGCTGCACCATGGCAGAGACTGCACGGGCAATCTCTGCATTGGTGTCAGTGTCCATCTTAGGTGTGCCATAGGTTTGCGTAGGGATACTCGGCATCACCACTTCTTGTGCATTGAACCAAGCTTGGCGCTTACCAGGCCCACTCACAGACAAATTCAGACCAAATGCAGAATAGTCATCGGAAACACCTGCCAAAGGTACTGGCGTGACAGTGAGTTGCGCATGCCACTGCACATGCTCTTCACCATGGCCATGAACCAATCTGTCATAAGTCCGTGTTTGAGCTTGCGCACTGATCAAATGCCAACGATCAGCTCTTGCCCCAGCTTGCATGAGCTTTGTACGTGCGGCAAATACAAGTTGTTGCGCTTGATAGCGTTGCGCTGGGGCCAGACCTGGGGATAAATCAACGCCCACTGTCATGACCTGACGCAAAGGGGCTTTGGCTTGAGGTGCTTCGCATCGACCCGGCTGGACTGCTTCTACGTTGTTAGTAACTGCCAACTCCGCTCGAGGTTGCTGTCCTGCGTCACGCACGTATTGAGCCACCTGCAAATCACGCAATTTAATTTCTGATGAAAAACGATTCAACTCACGCAGCTTGCCATCGCTTTCCATCCAGCTGGTAGCGCTGACACGGGTGTTGGACTTCATAGCAGCTTCCACCATGGCGGCACGAATAGCCCTGAGTCGCTCTTCAGCGCTCAAGTCTGCAGCTGCGACTGAAAAGTTGACACCCAACAACCCCAACAGGATTGGTAAATAAAGGTGTCGATAAGGCGAAGTCCACATAAAAACGCTTCTTTGGCAATGCTTAATTACGCTTGCTGCTCAAACTGGCTATGTACAAAGCACGTAAGTCATTGACCACGTTGCGATCCAGTGACATGGTGGTTTCATAAGTGTCATCACCCACAGGCGTGATACTGACTAAAACAGCGCCATAGATCACACCTTCCACGCGGGCTCGGAAGGTATCACTCATGACGGTCATATCTGCCACAGTGGTACTGGCGTCCAGTTGTTGACCATAGACCTGCTCCGTCAAAGCGCGATAAGCGTCAAGTTTTGAAGCACGAATGGCCAACAAACGCTGCTGGGCTGGATTGCGATGATTTTGGATACTAATGACCGCGTAGCCAGTTGCCACCAAAGTCTCACGTTTTTGGGTCATGGGCGTGATCATATTGGCCGATTCATCGACACGCGCTGGTGCAGGCATGGGTGGCGGCGTGTTGGCGCAAGCTGTCAACAGGATGGTGGCGGCTGTCACAGCCCAAATGGTGATGCGGTTCATATTTATGTCCTTGAGAGGTCTCCCCCTAGATTCGGCACCGAGCGTTGCATCTTTAATTATTTGCAATACGAATACTTTTTCTGTCTTGTGAAAGATTTGTTGTCACCGACAATCATGTGTAGGAATTTTTGACATGAAGCCCACAACAAACTTTATTGGCTCCAGCGAATCAGCCGCAGCTCTGCGTCAGTTGGTCGCTACGATGGCCAACTCCAACGCTACGGTGATGATCACTGGTGAAAGCGGAACAGGTAAAGAGCTTTTAGCTCGGCTGCTGCATGAGCAATCTGACCGCTGTGGCGCTAACTTTGTACCCATCAACTGTGCCGCAATCCCCAAGGATTTGCTGGAAAGTGAGCTGTTTGGCCACAGAAAGGGCGCATTCACGGGCGCCGTCGCAGATCGCATTGGTCGTTTTGAATTGGCCCATGGCGGTACGATCTTTCTCGATGAAATCGGCGACATGTCTTTAGACATGCAAGTGAAGTTGCTACGCGTTTTGCAAGAACGCACCGTCGACCCCATCGGTGGAACACGGCAAGTTCAAGTCGATGTTCGTGTTGTCGCCGCGACGCACCGTGACTTAGAAAACGAAATTGCAGCAGGTCGGTTCCGCGAAGACTTGTACTACCGCCTCAATGTGCTGCCCATGGTGACGCCTCCGTTGCGTGAACGCAACACAGACATCCCAGAATTGTTGGCTTTTTTTGCAAAAAAATGTGTCACCTTTGGCAAGCAACCGATTCGATTCAAACCCGATTTTTTAGCGGCTTTGCAAAAATACCCCTGGCCTGGAAACGTTCGCGAGCTTTCCAACGTTGTGGACCGGTTCAGCACGCTCTACGCTGGCCAAGAACTCGATTTACGCGCCATTCCTCCTACCCTGCTGCCCAAGGGGTTGGTTTCTGCACAAGCTGAGTTGCAAGCTCAAGCGCCACTGCTGGCCAAGCTCGAAATGACGCCGCCCCCAGAAGTTCTGGCAGAAATGCAAGACGAGCCTGAGGAAGAGGAAAACGAAATCGAAGGCTTGATCATGTTGGCGCAAGGTATGCCTCAACTGCCGCCAGAAGGCATGTCACTCAAAGAACGTATGGCGCAAATTGAACGCAGCATCATTGAGCAGGCACTCACTCGTAACTCTGGCAATGTGTCACGTACAGCTAAATTGTTGAATTTGCAGCGCACCACTTTGATTGAGAAAATCAACAAGTATGAGTTGCGTCCTGCTTAAAAACCACAGCTAATTTCCGACACAAAAAAGGCAGCTCATCAAGCTGCCTTTTTTTGTTTGAAAAAGACTGATCAGTCCTGTTCGTTGTAAAGCACCGTGATACTCATGCGACGGTTGCGAGGATCACGCGGGTCTTTCGGGTTGAAAGGATCGGTGTCAGCTACGCCCTCAATGCGAGCGAAGCGGCTTTCTTTGATCCCACTCTTTTCCAGCAAAGCACGGGTCACTTCTGCACGCTCGGCAGAGAGCGACCAGTTGTTGCGACCTTCTTTGTTGTTGAAGGGCACGCTGTCGGTATGGCCACGAATCGCTATTTTGTTGGGCATATCCGCCAATGAAGCTGCGATTTCAGTGATCAAGCTAGATGCTTTGCCTTGCATGCTCATGCCACCGCTTGGGAACATGGCAAAGTCGGCTTTGTCGATGATCTCAATACGCAAGCCTTGCTTGTCACGCGTGACAGACACTTGGTCTTTCAGTCCACCCAGCTTTTTGTTTTCCGACAGCTTTTGCTCAATCTCTTTTTCAAGCTTGTCAAAGTCGGCCTTTTCTTGGGCTTGGGCAATTTCTTTCTTCTGTTCAGGCGTCAGCTTGTCTGGGTCTGAATAGGGATTGTTGTTTTCTTGACCGGGGTCAGTGCTAGGGTTGGGGCCACCTTCAGAGCGAGGTGTCAAACGCTCCAGCAACGCAGTTTGCTTGGCTGCAAACGGAAAGCCATCGGGATCAATGATGGATCGGCCACCCAACACGCCGTTGGAGCCCGCCAGTTGACCGATAGCAACCAAACTTTGTGAAGTGGGTTTGAAGTAATCGGCAATGCTTTTGCGCTGATCTTCGTTAGACGCGCCCAACAGCCACATCAACAAGAAGAAGGCCATCATCGCCGTCATCATGTCGGCCAACGCAATCTTCCAAGCACCACCATGAGCACCACCGTGGCCCTCATCAATGATTTTCTTAATGATGATGACAGGGGCTGGTGCTTCTTCTTTTTCTTCTTCCGCTTTTGCAGCTTCAGCAGCGGCAGCGGCCGCTGCTGCGGCTTCTTGTGCTGCTTTATCGGCATCCGCTGGGGCGGCTGCCGCGTCTTTTTCGTCAGCCATTATTTCCTCAATGCGTCAAAGAGTTCGCCAAAGGTCGGCTGAGCGTGGTGATTGATACACACACGTGCAGCTTCAATCACCAAAGGAACTGGATAACCATGCATATTGCCAATGATGACTTGCTGAGCAACTTTCAAAGCTTCGCTATCTTCATCAATGATTTGCACCAAGCGCTTGCCAAAAGGTTCAAAAATACCGTAAGCCAAGAACACACCCAAGAACGTACCCACCAACGCGCCACCAATCAAGGCACCCAGCACAGGTGGAGGTTGGTCAATCGCGCCCATGGTCTTCACCACACCCAACACGCAAGCCACAATACCCAACGCGGGCAGCGCGCCTGCAAGGGTAGACAACGCATCTGCGTTTTGCATTTCGCTGTGGTGGTGATGCTTGATAGAAGCGGTCATCACGTCTTCCACCGCATAAGGGCTCAAAGTACCGGAAGAAACCACCATCAAACGGATGGTGTCGCAAATCAAACCCACCAGTCCGTGGTCAGCTAACATCTTGGGACATTCGCCAAATATGGCACTCGCCTCAGGGTTCTCGACGTGAGATTCCATCGCCACAGCACCTTCAGCTTTGAGTGTTTTCATCAGCTTGGAGATGACGGCAATGATGCCAATATAGTCTTCCTTGTGGTACTTGGGACCTTTCAAAACGCGCCCCATGCCGCCCCAAGCGCCCTTAAAGATGGCACCCGAGTTACCTGTGATCATGCCGGCCACACCCGCACCACCAATAATGAACATCTCGTAGGGAGTGGATTTGATAATGGGCGCCAAACTACCGCCGGCGATCACGAAACCACCGAACACGCAAATGAACAGAACGACCAAACCAATAATTGCTGACATCTAACACTCTCCCCAAGCAGGTTGGCGCATCCAAGCAAAAAACTTGGATGCGCCTATAAATTGTCCCTCACAACCTGCAAGATTAACTGATAAACAAGACAAATCTGCTGGAAAGCAGAAAAGCCCTATCAATTCATCATGCCGGCTGGTCGGTTGCTCGCTGGCACCAAGGAAGGCACGCCCTCCCAAGCATCGCGAATTTCGCGCATCAAACCGTAAATTTCATCCAAAACAACCACATCATTGTGGGCGTTTGCGTGAAACAGTCGACGGGTCACATAGCTGTACAACTCATTGAGGTTGTTGGCCAGATCGCCGCCTTTTTCAAAATCCAAAGCACCTTGCAAGCCAATCACAATGCGACTGGCACGTGCAATGGCTTTAGATTTTTCATTGATATTTTTATGTTGGATGTGGCCACGTGCAGTGGACAGACTTTCCAACAAGCCATCAAACAACATTTGAATCAATTGCACATTGTTCGCTGTGGCTACGCCGCTACTGACTTTGACATCGCCGTAACTTTGAATGGCTCGTGAATTGGCTCGCATCTGATAACTCCTGTGTATTTCTTAGCGTACACAGACAGTATCGGAAGAGTCACCCCAAACTTGAGAGATATTCGCAGCAACGATAGATGAATTCATATTAAGCAGGTTTCGCCTCAGCTGATACGTCAACCACTGATGCTTCTTCATGTGTGTCTTCAGGAATCATCACCGCCTCGACTGTTTCGGCGGCAATTTCTTGCCGCTGTTCATCCTCGTAAGCCTGCACATGCTCTAAACCCTGCGCAAGCTCTAGCGGCGTAGGTTCAAAGGTGTCACTGTTTTCCAAAACGCCCTCGCCCAGAGTCTGTGCTGCACCCGATTGATCTGTCAATGCGAGCATTTCTTCTTCAGGCTCATGAATTTCTACATCATCAAACAAGAAGTCTGAGAACGGCACTTCATTGGTAATACCTACGCGTTGATAAAGCATGTCTGCCACGCTATCGACGGTTTGCTTCAAACGGAGCAATACCTCGGGGTCAGGATTGTTGGCATACGTGCCAGCGAATTCCACCGCCGAACGATAAATGCTGCCCAGATGCTGTGGTGGCAACCAAGATTGGATAAAGCCACGCACAGTTGATATTTTTCGCAATGAGCTTGGCACCTTACTCTCGTCACTGCCTTCCTCTTCAAGTCCATCTTTGAAGGTGGCTGTGATGTGCTCGCGCAAGATAGGTTCGTAGTGTGGGCGTAAAGCTTCAATCAACGTTGCATCAAAGCCGTCAACCTGCCTGCCGTTCATGGCGTCCCACAACTTTTTGCCTTCTAAGCCAGAAAACAGCAAGTCGCTCGGAATTTCTGTTTCGAACTGAGGTAGACCTGGCGTTTCAGGCTTAGGTGCCTCATACATCCGAGCCAAGTGATTGATCTTGTCGATGAGATACAAAGTCAAGATCACCAAGATCAGCAAGACCCAAGAGATCATGTTCATCATGAAATTACTCATGCGCGTCTCCTTGTCTCAACTTTCTCTGTTTCTTCAGCATCGCCCACCTTCAGCGTGCCACGCAATTTCTTCACAACAGAAGACAAAATTTGACTGACGCGAGATTCGCTCACACCCAATGTTTCGCCAATCTCTTTGAGGTTGAACTCTTCCACATAGTAGAGCTGCATGACCAACTGCTCACGTTCGGGCAGTTGGGCAATCGCATCGGTCACGGCATCCATGAACTGGGCTTCTTCGACGATCACTTCGGGTTGCTGTGAGCTGTCGTCAGCAATCGTCATCACCTCTTCGGTGACCACTTCCATCGAATAGGTTTCAAAGCGTTTGGCTTTGCCACGCTCTTTATGAAACTCTTCAAGGTCTTTGCCCATGTATTCGGCAATTTCAGCCTGCGTGGGCGTGCGGCCCAACTCGGCTGCCAAGGCGTGCACCGTGGTGTTGTGTTCTTTGTTAAAGGCCACGGCTGAACGGGGTAAGAACGACAAACGTCGTACCTCATCAAGCATGGCACCACGCACACGGCTGTGTGCAAAGTTTTCAAACTCAATGCCTTTTGACGGATCAAAAGCGCGAGAAGCCTCAAGCAAGCCAATCATGCCCACTTGGACTAGCTCATCGAGCTCCATGAATGCAGGAATACGGGCCTTCAAGTGCAAGGCAACACGCTTGACCAGACCCAAATGGGCCATGACCAAGTCCTCGCCTTTGGGCTTGCAGGACTCGTACATTTGTACGGGAGATAGTGTTCTCATGCGTCAGCCGAACTGTTTTTCATCAGTCGTTCCATGAAGAATTGCAGACCACCGGATGGGTGGTCAATCGGACGCAAGTGCGTACATGCCTCAGCTAAGCGCATGTAATCACGAGCGGCGGCCGTACCAGGGGCGAGTTCCATCACCGACTGGTATTTTTTGAGGGCACGCAACACCATCTCGTCTTCTTCGATCGAGGTGAGGTAGTGCACCGACTCGCCCAAGAAACGCACACAGACGTCGTTGAGCTTTTTGTACAGTTTCCAGCCTTCCGACTGGCTCTTGACCATGTTGGGCAAGAGGTAGATTTCGTCGAGGCCCATCTCTTTGCTCAAGATCTTGATGGTGCCGTAGGCATCGGCAATCGACGACGGGTCGTCTTTGACCACGATGAAGCGGCGTTGGCAAGCAGCCAAGAAAGACAGCACCGAGGGTGAAATACCGGCGGCGACGTCAACGATCAAATAATCGACATCGTCTGCCAACACGCCAAACGACTGCACGATGCTGGCCGCTTGAATGTCGCTCAAGCCAGCCAACTCTTGCATGCCGGAGGCACCAGGAATCAGCTTCACGCCTTGGCGAGTGGTAATAAGAATTTCTTGCAAGGTTTTTTGACCTGCCAAGAAGTGACCCAAGTTGTACTCAGCGCGAGCGCCCAGTGCAATTTGTGCGTTGGCCAGACCCAAATCAGCGTCAAACAGCATGACGCTGTGACCGAGCTGAGTCAGCGCCACCGCCAAGTTGATGGAGGTAGTGGTTTTACCGACGCCGCCCTTGCCGCTGGCAATGCCGATGACTTCTGTTCTACGTGGATTACTCATGGGTCAAGCCTGTGGTTTCGGTTTTAAATTTAGCGGCGATTTGCGCCAGTTTGGAAGCAGCCAAATCATTGACAGCTGCATCACGTGCGTTTTGTTGCGCTTGCTCTTCGGTTTCTGGCAATGGCAGGTTGTCGAGAGCGCATTGCACCAAGCCTGCCAAAGACACGTCTTGCACCAAATCTAAGGTGCGCTCGCCATGACTGGCGACAGACACGCTCAAAGATTTGTCGGTCAAGAACTGCAACAAAGCCCATGGCTGAGTGGACTCGTCCAACTTACTGAGCATCAAAGAGGCCCACACGTTATCGGCGTTGTCAAACACGCGGCGGATATTGGCTGCGGATGCATCAGCGGGAATCACAGCGTGGCATTGCACATTCAGGTTAAAGGCGCGAATTTCGGCCAAGCGCTCGTTCATTTGCACACCTGCGGTGTCAATCAAGATGAGTTTGCGATCGGTGTGCTCGTCGAGCAACAACTCCAAGGTTGATGCGTTGGTGGCGCGGAATGAATCCACACCGGACTGGGCACACAGCAACTGAGTTTGATTCCAAGCGCCAGCCCGCTGATCTTGGAAGCTGATGACCATGACTTTTTCGCTGCCGTGCAATTGCGCTGCATGTTGGGCCAAACGAGCCACCATCATCGACTTGCCAGCACCCGATGGGCCAGCCAAGGCATGAATACCTGACACTGGCGTTTGCGCTTGCTCTTGTTCCACAGAGTGGGCCAATTGACGGCTCAACGCACCCATGGCATCAGCCATGTTGTCGTGGTCTTTGATGTTGTCGATCAACAAGGCGCGCAAGGCGACAGGAATGGGGGCGTCGTTTAAGGCATCACGCAAAGGTGCAATGGCTGCAGGCAATTGCATGCCACCTTGTTGCCAAGCGGCCATTTGTTGGCCGAGTTTAAATTCACGACGCAAGGAGTTGAGTTCTTCACGCACCAGCGCCACGATTTCGCGGCCACGCAAGGTGTCGTGTTCTTCGGCGGCGCGCTGGGCTTTTTCGTCCACAGGGTGAGCTGCTACTTTGGCAGCGAGCTTGGCCTTAGGCGCAGCAGCTTTGGCAGCCATTTCTACGAGAGGCTTGGCTACTTTGGTGGCTTGGCGCTCACGTGCATCACGCTTGTTTTGGTCGATGGTTTGACCCAACAACACATCAAACTTGCCAGAAGGCTTGCCGGGCTTGGAATACTCCGACTTGACAAACGGATCAGCCTCTTCAGGCGTCAAAGGTGCCAAATCGACCGCGACGATCAGTTCGGTCAAGCCATTGACTTGGCCACTCGAGATGACGAGCACGTCGGGGCCATATTGGGCCACGGCCTTTTCGTTCGCGGTGCGGATGTCGCGGGCAAGGATGCGTTTGAGTTCCATAGGTCAGCTCACTCTGTCTTTGTTATAGGTTTACGGGTTATCGGGCTTTGGCGTCCACGGTGTGGATCACTTTGACGGCCTGATCGTCCGGAATTTCGCTGTAAGACAGCACAGTCAAATCGTTCACGCGGAATCGTGCGGCTTTGGACAGCCAGCCACGGATCACGGGGGACACCACCAACACAGCGGGGTGGCCCATTTCTTCTACGGTGCGCGCACCTTCGCGCAGACCGGCAAATAAGTTTTCTGATAGGCCTGGCTCCATCACTACGGCTTGGCCTGGTTGGCTTTGCTGCAACACGTTGTGCAGCAATTGCTCCAAAGAAGGCTCGAGCGTCATGACTTGCAAACCGTTGTCACCATCAATCAAACTTTGCATGATCATGCGGCCAAGTTTGGGGCGAACCATGGCGGTCAGTTGTTCTGGGTCTTGCGTGCGGGTGCTGGCTTCGGTCAAAGCTTCCGCAATCGTGCGCATGTCGCGAATTGACACCGACTCTTGTAACAAATTTTGCAAGGTGCGGGTCAAGATGCCGAGTGACAACTTGCCTGGCACCAAGTCTTCGACGATCTTGGGTGACTTGGCCGCCAACTTGTCGAGTAACTGTTGGGTTTCGTCATGGCTCAACAAGTCAGAAGCGTTTTCGCGCAACACTTTGTTGAGATGGGTCGAAATAGCGGTGGCAGCATCGACCACGGTGTAACCGAGGGTGCGGGCTTGGTCGCGTTGTGAAGGTTCGATCCACACCGCTTCCAAACCAAATGCTGGCTCGCGAGTTGGAATACCTTCCAATTGGCCATACACGTGGCCTGGGTTAATCGCCAGCTCGCGACCGACTTTGACTTCGCCCTTGCCCCGCACCACGCCTTTGAGCACGATGTTGTAAGCATCTGGGTCGATGTTCAAGTCATCACGGATACGCACGGGTTGAACCAAGAAGCCCAATTCGGCAGACAATTTTTTGCGCACGCCTTTGACGCGTGTCATCAGCTCGCCGCCAGTTTCGGCGTTGACCAAGGGAATCAGGCCATAGCCAATTTCCAAACCAATGAGGTCGACTTGGTCCACATCGTCCCAGTCGAGTTCTTTGGGAGCGTCTGTGGGTGCAGCGTCTTTTTCAGCTTGCACAGCTTGTTCGTCTTGTACTTCACGTGTGACGATCATTAAACCCAAGCCGGCAGAAGCCAAAGCCAAAGTGATGAACATCAAGTGCGGCATGCCAGGCACCATCCCCAAGATCATCAAGATCACAGCAGAGATAAACAAAGCCGTTGGATTAGCCAACTGAACAGAAGCCTGCTCAGAAATAGATTCAGCGGTCGTCACACGGGTCACGATGATGGCAGTGGCCAGTGACAACAACAACGATGGAATTTGAGCAACCAAGCCATCACCAATGGTGAGCAAGGTGTAAATGCGACCGGCTTCTGCGACTGGCAAGTCATGCTGAGCCACGCCGATGATCAAACCACCGATTAAGTTGATCAACAGAATCAACAAGCCGGCCATGGCGTCGCCGCTCACGAATTTAGAAGCACCGTCCATGGAACCGAAGAAGTCAGATTCTTGGGCCAGTTCGGCGCGGCGTTGTTTGGCGGTATCTTGGTCAATCACGCCAGCGTTCAAGTCAGCGTCGATCGACATTTGTTTACCGGGCATGGCGTCCAAAGTAAAACGGGCGTTCACTTCAGAAACGCGGCCAGCACCTTTGGTCACCACCACAAAGTTGATGATCATCAAAATCGCGAAGATGATGAAACCGACCACATAGTTACCAGCGATCACGAACTCACCGAAAGCCTGCACCACCTTACCGGCAGCATGAGCGCCTTCGTGGCCGTTGACCAACACCACACGAGTGGATGCCACGTTCAGCGCCAAGCGCAACATGGTGGCAAACAACAAGACCGTAGGAAAGGATGAAAACTCGAGCGGCTTACGTGTGCCGATGGCGATCATGATCACCACCAAGCTGCAAAGAATGTTGAAAGTAAACAAAAAGTCCAACAACAAAGGCGGCAGTGGCAGGACCAGCATCGCCATGATGACGAGCACCACCACCGGAATACTTAGTCCGGAGAGGTCAAATTTCGACAAGTTGTGTCGAATCGTTGACAGAGTGAGAGTGCTCATTGAAGGAATCCAGTTGAAAGTGGAACGTTTAGGTTTCTTTTTGCTTTGAAAATACTTTCGAGGCATGTTCATTAAGCAATCGATGTGCCAAGTCAAACTGACACTGATCAACCTCTCAGCCCAGAACGGCAAGAACTGTCCTGTCACGGTTCTTGCTTAACTCCTTGGCAAACTCGTTTAAAGACCACCATGAACCTGTCCAGCTATCTCCAAATGCCACCAGCGCCGCTGGTGCCAAACAACACCGGAAATGCGGTGCCTCAAGGCGCGCGCACTGGTGTGGTCCCGTCTGCGGGTGCCAATTTGGGGTTCGATTTCGCCGATGTGATGGCGCGACAGCTTCAGCGCTTGGTTCCGCTGCAGCGGCAAACTATTGCCGCTGATACGACCGAACAGGCCGAACCCGTCATTGATAAACAAGATTCACGGCCAATTGAAGACAAACGCAGCGCAGATCGCTCAGAAACAGACACTCAGCAGGCGCGTGCAGACAACACCACGTCTGAGGCTGATGACAGCGATACATCTTCTAGCCACACCCGTCAGCGCAGCAAAGACAACACACGCAAAACAGAACACACCGATGTAGATGTGCTTTTGGCAGGCCTGATGCAAGGCGCCCCCGTTGCCCCCGCACCTGTGGCTTCAGCAGAAACAGCTGCGGCCAACGCCATCGGGACTGCGAATACAGCCATCACCGCGGCAGAACTCACGTCAGCTCAAGCAGAACAAACCGCTCCCGCCAACGCAGCCTTGTTGCAAACGGTTGAGCTCAGCCCACAAATGCGCATCATCACCGACCCCAAGAAGGCACCTAGCCCAGAAAGCCTGGCCGCTTTTGCGAAATCAATGGGACTGGATGAATCAGCCATTCAAGACTTATTGGCGCAGCAACCTGCCACACCGGCCACTGTGCTCGTCGGCACCACCGCTGCAAACGCCACAGGTTTACAACTAACTATGCCAAACGGACAGCCAGCAGCTATGAGCGGTGTGCTCCTCAATGGTGTGCCACAAAACGTAACTGCGACAGCAGACAGCGCTGTGGCTGCACAGTTAGCTGCCATGACAGCCTCAGCCGACCAACCCGTTGTGGTGTCTGGTGCGGGCTTGGCAGCAGCGGCCACCACTTTGGTGGCGCCTACGGTACGTGGACTGACGCCTACCGACATGGCAGCGATCCAACAATTACAAATCACCGTCTTGCCTGCCGTCGTGTTGCCCGTGAACACCAGCGCAGCGAACACGCCAACGCCGAGCACCATCGATATGTTGTCTCTGTTAGGCACCGGCGTGGACGAAAAAGATGTGAGCGCTCTCTTGACTCGCTTCTCTGAAGACCCCGGCGGCAACAGCAATCCAGACCAACAGCCCTCACAAGGTGAAGGCAATAACTTCAGCAGCTTTGCCCAAGCACTCGGCAGCAACAAAAATGCCGCGAATGCAAACCCAGCCAATGCCGCACAAGCCTCTGCCTCCAACATGAGCGAGGTCTATGACCAGCTGAGTGACAAGATGGCCACCGAAATGGCGGCTCGCATGCACAAGCAGCTCAGCGATGGCGAGTGGAAGATGAAGTTTGCGCTGCGTCCCTCAAACTTAGGCGGCGTAGAAATTCAACTCGAAATGAAAGACGGCAAACTCGATGCTGTTTTCCGTGCTGACAACCCGCTCACGCGCGACTTGCTGCAAAACAGTAGCCAGCGATTAAAAGAAGCACTTGGAAACTTTGGCATTAATGCCGGACAAGTGAACGTGGGTCAAGGCGGCGGCAACACCCAACAAAACAATTCTGGAAATTCCAATAGGAATACCCAAGTTAGAGACAATTCACCATCGCAAGTCAGCGGTACAGGCAGCGCTTCTGGCGCTACTTCAACCCGTAACAAGGCCAATGCGTCCTTGCTTGACCTCTATGCATAAATTACGCATGACAATCTGAACATTAGGAGAACGATATGGCAGAAGCAGAAGCAGCACCGGCAACAGAAGAAGTTGTTGAAGGCGAACCCAAGAAAAAGAAACCCATTCTTTTGATTTTGGTCATTGTGTTGTCCGTGATCATCCTGATCATGTCAGTGATGTTCGGCACCTTATTTTTCTCTGGTTACTTCGAACACAAGAGCGAAGCGGCAGTCCATGAAAAAGTGGATGAATTAGAGAAAGAAGCGGAGAACGCACACAACGCTACACCAGAAGGCCCATCGAAAGTCAAGAAGGAAGCCGAAGCCACGCGCTTTGAGAACACCTACTTGGAAATCGACAAAGAGTTCATGACCAATATCACGAACTCGAAAAAAATCATGGTCGTCAAAGTGGCAATCATGACCCACTACGATTCGCGCGTGTTCGACAATGTGAAAAAGCATGAATTTGCTATTCGCGCTGCTGTACTGGACGTGATGCGTCAAAGCACTGAAGCCGACGTGTCCAAAGCCGACTTCCGGACAGACATGGCTGCGAAAATCAAAGTTGTGATGAATGAAATTTTGATGAAGTACGAAGACTTCGGCGGCATCGAAGACGTGTTCTTCACCTCTTTTGTGATGCAGTAACTCTTTAACACCCATGAAATCAAACCTGCTCTCGGACGAAGAACTGGCCGCACTGTCGGAAGGCGTGCGCGACGGTTCGATCGAGACCGACACTGGCTTCAATGAAAGCGTGCGGGTGCGTAAGCACGACCTCGCCAGCGAAGACAGCAGCTTAGGTGTGAACGTTTCGTCGATCGACATGATCAACGAACGCTTCATCCGACTGTTCCGTCTTGGCCTGCTAGAAGTGCTACGTACCAGCCCACGCGTGAACCCCACACGCGTTCAAATTTTGAAGTTTGGCGACTACCTCAAAGGCCTGCGTGCGCCCTTGTCAGTCAATATGATTCGCATGAATCCACTACGTGGCAACTCGGTGATCATCATTGACCCCAATGTGGTGTTCAGCTCGCTCGACAGTTTCTTTGGTGGATTTGGTAAAGGCGTGGGCGAATTACCGCCTAGCCGTTTGTTCACTCCAACTGAAACACGCATCATCAAGATCATTCTTGAAGTGTTCTTCCGCTCCCTCACCGAAGCGTGGGGCCCCTTGATGCCGATCGAATGCGAACACGTGAGCTCTGAGATCAACCCTCAGTTCGCACAAATTGCCGATGAAAACGACTTGGTGGTCTTGAGCCGCTTTGAAGCCGACGCCACCGTCAGCGGCGGCAAAGGCTTCATTGATTTGGTCTACCCCTACGCGACCTTGAAGCCCGTACGCGAACTGCTCAGCAGCCGTGTACAAAGTGGCGAAGGCAACGAAGAGTCAGACAAAAAATGGCGTAAAGAACTTGCTGCTGCGGTCGGTGATGCCAAGCTGGAATTGCAAGTCACCATGGGTGAAATCAAAACCACGCTGCACCACTTGAACCATTTGCAAGAAGGCGATTTGTTGTTCTTCAAGAAGGACGATACAGCGCTGATGACAGCCAATGGCGTCCCAACCTTCCACGTCAATGTGGGCACGCGCGGCTCACAAGTGGCCGTTCAAATTGACCACGAACACGTTCACGGCAAACCCTGAGACAGGAATACATCATGACTGACGAAAAAGAAAACCCAACTCCAGAACACGACGAAGCCGAGACTGCTGCTGCGCAAGCCGCTGAGGCGACTGAACACGAAGAAGTGGCCGAAGTTGCTACACAAGAGGAAGATACTGAGCCCAGCTTGGAGGACTTCAAACCCACCATGCCGGGCAACATCAACCCTGAAGTTCTGCAAAACATCGTTGTGAACTTATCCATCGAAGTGGGTCGTGCACAGATCAAGATCAAGGACTTGATGCGTCTCACGCAAGGTAGCGTGGTAGAGCTCGACCGTATTGCGGGCGAACCACTCGATCTGCTGGTCAACAACTCAGTGGTTGCCCAAGGTGAGATTGTCTTGGTAAACGACCGCTACGGTGTTCGCCTGACGCGTGTGGTGCCCTCTTCAGAGCGCCTCAAACTGATCTAAGCGCTAAGCCTAGAGCTTGGTTGGGCTGATTTAGCGTTGGATCATGTCACCTTTGACCTGACCGCCGCGCTCGATCTCAATCTCGCCATAAGTCACAGTGCCGCGTACGCGGCCTGTGCCTCGCACAATCAACAATTCGCGACTGATTACGCTTTCATTGAGTTCACCTTTGACGTCGACGAACTGAGCGGTCGTTTTTCCAGTCACGACACCTGAAGCTCCAATCAGCACATCGCGTGCATCTAATTCGCCATCAAACTTTCCCGAAATAATGGCTTGATTCGGCGCTTTGATTGATCCTTTGAACACAACACCTTCACCAATGAAGATACTGTTTTCTTTGGACATGTCTTTTTGGTCGTTCATTTTTAGCTTTCAGTGATTAATTCGAGAGATGTTGCAATAGCCGCTAAGCAATCGTCGGCAGTGCCTTTACTTAGGGCTGCTGTTCGCAGACCCCGCATATAAAGCGCCCAAATACTTTGGCAACGTGCATCAATTCGATCTAGCTCATGTGTGTGCAGTGCGATGTATATAGGCGTCATTAATTTCATGGCTTGGTTGGTCACACGTTCTTCATCAACCACAGACCACACCCATGCATAAGGTTGGATCGCTGTACGAAAAACCAATTGATCGAGGTCATATTGAAACATCTGAAGCAAATAAGCCTTGACCTGCTCGGTCAGCGTCTTACCCATTGCAGATAAATCCATGCCGATCATTTTTTTAATCATGGCGTCATTCTTGACAACAACAGCATGACAGACCAAATTGGCTTTCGTAAAACCAAACTCCATCAGCTGTGGGATAGTCATGCGATTATCTTTAGCGATCTCTGCCAATGACAGCGCATCAAACTTGCCATCATTGATTTTTTGCTGGATGTAATCCACCAAGCTAACTAGCCTGCTCTTCAAAAGCAAGGGCAACTCAACCTCGTCGCTTTCTTTGATTTTTTGGAAATTCATCTAGAAATAGAAAAAAGAAAAGTATTTAAGTTAATCGCAAAATATGACAAGATTGTCATTTGAAAAATTTACGAGGTCTATACGCTTTGTGGCGTATAAATCCATAAGGCTTAAAGATATAAAAAGTTGATTCCATGAATGCTGAACTGATTGACCCACAAGCCGTGCTGCGCCTTCGAACCGTATGCAAGTTAGACCATGCACGTGCAGCAAATTTGTGCGGATTAACCGTAGCGCAAGTTCGCGAATTAGAAGACGGTGGATATAGTCAATTTGCCTCACGCGAATTGAAAGTTCAGGCTGCATTGAGATTCGCATGCGCATTGAGTGGTGCACAACCTAACGGCATGCCCGTGGTCAATGTGTTTCGATCGCACGCAGGATCTGAAGGCCTTGGATTGCAAATGCCCCACGTTAACTTTGAGACACCACCTGCGCCCAAACAAAAATTTCCTGATTCACCGGAATTTTTCAAGCTTCTGCTGATCTTTGTGGTGATGGTCTTTTTATTGGTGGCCGTTGCCATGCCGTTGCTTTACACCCTCCCCTCACCACCACCTAAGCTTTCTTGATTCTTTAGGCCCCATAAAAAAACGCCTGCATCTGCAGGCGTTTTTCATGGAGGGCAATAACGATCAGTTGGCGTTGATCTTGCGGCCATTCAAAGGTTGCACTGGGCGTGCGTTGCGCTTAAATGGAAACTCCACCACCTGCTTCTTGCCGATGTCCACCGGCGTCTTCAAGATGTAGAAGTTCACGCCTTCTGTACAAGGGGGCGTGGTCAACGAACCTTCGTAGCTGTAATGTGTCAAAGCGGCTGGAACCAAGCTGCTTGGGTCAAACTTGATCTTGTCAAACACGACTTCTGGGCCTTCGGCTTTAGGTGCGCTGTCCCACAAAGTTTGGATGGATGCGTTGTCTTTGCCGTCGTTGAGCAACACGCCCAACACAGCCAGTTTGCCATCGGCATTCTTGTGCACAAAATGCGCCACCATGGCCATGGGCTTGCCATCGATTTGCTCTTCGCTAGGACGATGGAAGTGGAATTGCAACAGGTTGTAAACATCCTTGTTGATCTTCAAGGTGCTGCCTGGCTCCACGTTCACTTGGATGGTGTGACCGTTGTTTAAAATTTTCAGCGGGCCTTCTTTGTAGTTCACCACCAACACGTCTTTCGACTTCTCGAAAGGGCCGGTGATGTTCAAAGGTGATTGTTTTTGGCCTTTGCCGCAAGTTGGGAATTCGTCACCCCAGTTTTCTGGACCCATGTCACCAGCGTAATCCCAATGCACTGCATGGCCTTTTTTATGGGCTTTTGCATCAGGCTTCTCAGCAGCGCAGTCCGCCAAGACCTTAACTTTTTGACCAGCTGCAGCCAACGCGTTTTGCGCAGCACAGATGGATTTCACGCGCGACGACCACTCAGCCATCTCCAGCGCCTTTTGGAAAGCACTCACGGTGTCTGGGTCTTCAGCACCTTTGGTAAGCAAACGCAAAGCGCCCAAGCCCAATTGGCGTTCGCTCGTCACTGGACCTTTTTGGGCCTTGATGAACGCTTCGTAGTCTTGCAACACGATGCCATTGCTGAACGATTCTTTGACCGCCGCCATTTGCTGAGCAGCAGGTTCGTACTCTTCCAGCTTTTCTTTGGCTTCTTCCAATTCTTTGGTGAGCTTTTCAAGCTCTTGTTGAGCTTCGCTCGCGCCTTCGCTTGCTTCTGTGAGCTCGCTCAGGATGTGGTTTTTACCGGTATAGCTCCAGTAGCCAAACGCCAAGGCGCCTGCGAGAAGCAGACCCATGACGATTTCAATGATCAGTCGTAAATATTTTTTCATGGCCATTCACTTGAGTGGGTGCATTTGATAAAGCCAAACAGACACGCGCAGCACGCGCCCCTGTTCGGGCAAGTGAGTGAGTATCGGCTCGATTTGACACAAGCTTTAATCACCACAGATGTCGGCAAATTATTGCCGCAAATGACAAAAGCAAAAAACGTACGCAAAAGAAGCCACCACTACAATTGATAGCTTCATCAACAGCCTCTGGATCAACGCCATGAACCGCTGCATTTATCCCTACGGGGAGGCTCAGCCATGAGCCGCAAAGTCTTTATTAAAACCTTCGGTTGCCAAATGAACGAGTACGACTCGGACAAGATGGTCGACGTGCTGGGCGAAGCCCAAGGTTACGAAAAAACCAACGATGTCGAGGAAGCCGACTTGATCGTCTTCAACACCTGCTCAGTGCGAGAAAAAGCCCAAGAAAAGGTGTTTTCTGACCTTGGCCGCATCCAGCATTTGAAAGCCAAGGGCGTCAAGATTGCTGTGGGCGGCTGCGTGGCTAGCCAAGAAGGCGACACCATCATTGCCCGCGCGCCTTATGTGGACGTGGTGTTTGGGCCCCAAACCCTGCACCGCTTGCCTGAATTGTTGAACCAACGCGAAAGCTTGGCCAAGCCTCAAGTGGACATCAGCTTTCCAGAAATTGAGAAGTTTGACCACTTGCCACCCGCGCGCGTGGAAGGCGGTAGCGCTTTTGTGAGCATCATGGAAGGCTGCAGCAAATATTGCAGCTACTGCGTGGTGCCTTACACCCGCGGCGAAGAGGTGAGCCGTCCGTTTGACGATGTGTTGGTGGAAGTGGCAGGCTTGGCCGCACAAGGCGTGAAAGAAGTCACGCTCTTGGGTCAAAACGTCAACGCTTACCGTGGCACCATGGGCGGCACGGCTGAGATTGCCGACTTTGCGTTGCTGATTGAATACGTGGCCGAGATTCCTGGCATCGAGCGCATCCGCTACACCACCAGCCACCCCAACGAGTTCACACAGCGCTTGATCGATGTGTACGCCAAGGTGCCTCAGTTGGTGAGCCACTTGCACCTGCCCGTGCAGCACGGCAGCGACCGCATCTTGATGGCCATGAAGCGCGGCTACACCGCCATGGAATACAAGAGCACAGTGAAAAAGCTGCGCGCCATTCGTCCTGACATGGCGATGAGCTCGGACTTCATCGTGGGTTTTCCGGGTGAGACAGAAGAGGACCACCAAAAGCTCATCAAGCTCATGCACGATGTGTACTTTGACAACTCGTTTAGCTTCATCTTCAGCCCCCGCCCTGGCACGCCTGCGGCCAATCTGCACGATGACACACCACACGAGGTGAAACTGCGCCGGTTGCAAGAGGTGCAAAGAATCATAGAAGACAACATGCGCGACATCAATGTGCAACGTGTGGGTACGGTGCAACGTGTGTTGGTGGATGGTTACGCCAAAAAAGACGTGACCGAACTACGCGCCCGCACCGAGTGCAACCGCATCGTCAACTTCAAAGCAGGCCCTAACCCTGAGCGCCTGATGAACCAATTGATTGACGTGAAGATCACGGAAGCCAACCCGCATTCGTTGCGTGGCGAGGTGTTTGTGAAAGAGTCGGCTTAAAGCGATGACTCACTGATTGATGAAGCTTCGGCCTTGTTACAAACGTGAGACCATGACGCTGCGATGCGTTTGGCGTGCACCATGAAAAAAATCCCTGAAGCTGAAAAGCATCAGGGATTTTTTCTTTGGCGATTAGAAGCTCAGCGCATACCTGGGAAGCCACCGCCGCCGCCCATCATGCCTTTCATACCGCCGAGCTTTTTCATCATTTTCATCATGCCGCCGCCGCTCATCTTCTTCATCATGGTTTGCATTTGCTCAAACTCTTTGAGCAAGCGGTTCACGTCTTGCACTTGAACGCCTGCGCCGGCCGCAATGCGGCGCTTGCGGGTGGCTTTGATGAGGTCGGGCTTGCGGCGCTCCAGCGGCGTCATGCTGTGGATGATGCCTTGCTTGCGACCAATGTCTTTTTCGGCTTTGTCCATGTCTACTTGACCTGCCTTAGCGGCCATTTGCGTGGGCAATTTGTCCATGATGTTGGACAAGCCACCCATGGAGCGCATTTGCTGAATTTGCGCAAGGAAGTCGTTCAAGTCAAACGCATCGCCGCGCTTGACCTTCTCGGCCAGCTTTTGCGCAGCCGCCATGTCCACGCCGGCGGTGACTTGCTCGACCAAGGCCAAGATGTCGCCCATGCCCAGCACACGGCCGGCATGACGGTTGGCATCGAACAACTCCAAGCCATCGAGCTTCTCGCTGGTACCCGCAAACTTGATGGGCGCACCCGTGATCTGGCGCACAGACAACGCCGCACCACCACGTGAATCACCATCGAGCTTGGTGAGGACAATGCCAGTCAATGGCAATGCATCGCTGAACGCCTTGGCGGTGTTGATGGCGTCTTGACCTTGCATGGCATCGACCACGAACAAGGTTTCAATCGGGTTCAACACGCTGTGCAAATCTTTGATCTCAGCCATCAAGGCTTCGTCAATGGCCAGGCGACCCGCGGTGTCGACCAGCAACACATCAAAGTAATGTTTGCGGGCGTAGTCCAGCGCAGCACGGGCAATGTCTGCGGGCTTTTGGTCGGGCGTGCTGGGGAACCATTCGGCGCCGGCTTGGGCCGTGACAGTTTTGAGCTGCTCAATCGCCGCTGGGCGGTACACGTCGCCTGAAACCGTCAGCACTTTTTTCTTGCGTTGGTTGATGAGCCAACGCGCCAGCTTGGCGGTGGTGGTGGTTTTACCTGCACCTTGCAAACCTGCCATCAAGATCACGGCGGGTGGCTGAGCAGCGAGGTTCAAGTCGCTCACACCTTCGCCCATGGTGGCGGCCAACTCTTGGTTGACGATTGCCACCAAGGCTTGGCCGGGCTGCAAAGAGCCAATCACTTCTTGGCCAAGGGCTTTTTCTTTGACGCGCGCGATGAAATCGCGCACCACAGGCAAGGCCACGTCGGCTTCGAGCAAGGCCATGCGCACCTCGCGCAACATGTCGGCCACGTTGCTTTCGGTGATGCGGGCCTGTCCGCTGATGTGTTTGACGAGGCGTGAGAGTTTGTCGGTAAGGGCTGATGCCATATGTACCCCTTGATAGGGCTTGGTTTTTCGTGTGTAGCGAAACGCTAAACTGTTGCCATGATTTTAGCCAGCGACATCCCGCTTAACCTTTGGCTCGCACTGCCCACGGCAGCGGCCTATGCGTTGACCGCCCTCATTGGGCCTCGCGTCGCGCCCGACATGGGCCACCGCCTCTTGAGCGTGCCTTGGGCACTGCACGGCTTAGGTCTTGTATTCGCTTTGTTTGCCCCACAAGACGGTGGATTGCGATTTGGCTTTGCACCGGCTTTGTCGGTCACAGCTTGGCTCATGCTGACGTTTTATGTGCTGGAACAGCATTGGTTTCCACAACTGCGCACCCGTTGGACGTTGTCAATCGTGGGCGCGGTCGTTGTCTTGTTGGCGACGGCCTTCCCTGGCACTGTGCTGCAAACACAAAGCTCGCCCTTGCTGCCGCTGCACTTGGCACTAGGTGTGGCCTCTTACGGTTTGTTTGCTGCAGCCGTGGTGCATGCTTGGCTGATGACCCGTGCTGAGAAGAATATGCGTTTGGGTGCAGACACCCATGTGGGCTTGCCTTTGCTCACCCTAGAACGTTTGACCTTTCGCTTTGTCACCGCAGGCTTTGCGCTGCTGACCGCAACCTTGGGCGCAGGCTGGCTCTTTGGCGATAGTTTGTATGGCGCCCAAGCCGCTTGGCGCTGGGACCACAAAACGGTGTTCTCACTGCTGTCTTGGATCACATTTGCAGTGCTGCTGGTGGGACGCAGCCGCTTTGGCTGGCGTGGCCGCAAAGCAGTGCGCGTGCTCTACATCGGCACAGGCTTGTTGCTGTTGGGCTATGCAGGCTCACGCTTTGTGCTGGAAGTGGTGTTGGGACGTGTGACATGAAATACCTCGTTCTGCTGCTCATCGTGTTAGGCGGTATCTGGTGGATTCGCGAGCAACGAAAACCCGATCAAACCAGCCACAAACCTTCAGGCCCGCAAGTGATGGTGCCTTGTGCCCACTGCGGCACTCATGTGCCTGAAGACGATGCTATACGTGGCTCGCGTGGCCTGTATTGCAGCGCTGCGCATCGCGACAGCCATGAAGGCTGATGCCATGACCTCCCTTTGGCGCGATGGCTGGTATCGGTTTGCCAAGCACACGCCCTCGCCCAACTTTGGACCTCGCCCCGCGAATACCTCCATTGATTTGGTGGTCGTGCACTCCATCAGCTTGCCGCCAGGGCAATACGGTGGTCCTGAAATTGAAGCCTTGTTCACAAACACCCTGGATTGGGATGCACACCCCTACTACCAGCAAATTCGTGGTGCAGAGGTCTCGGCGCATTTTGTGATCCGCCGCGACGGTGCTCTCATCCAATTTGTCAGCTGCGATGACCGTGCGTGGCACGCAGGTCGCTCCAACTACCAAGGGCGCGACAACTGCAACGATTTCTCGATTGGGATAGAACTTGAAGGTTTAGAAGGCCAGACTTTTGAATCACCTCAATACGAAACCCTCAGCAGCTTGTGTGCAGCCATCGCACAACACTACCAACTGCATCACATTGCGGGTCACGAACATGTGGCACCAACACGCAAGCAAGACCCGGGGGCTGGGTTTAATTGGAAACATTTGCAGCAATCTTTAGGTTGGACTGATCATTCTTTCCCGCAGAAAAATTAATTTTTCATCATCTGCGAAAAAAAAAATTTTGCACTGAGTTTGTGCACATCATTTTCATTTTGAGACGCCATGCGCATCTGCGCCGCAAACAACTCGGAACACGGCGTAAACGCTTGATCGCCAATTCAAATTCCCGCAAATACTAAGCTCATACGGGCATGAAAAATTAATGTCTAGGACGACTTCATTTTGTGAAATTTCAAATGTAAGTATTTCCTACCAAAACACTACCGGTAGCGTCTTGGCATCAACTCGAACACCAGATATAGTGTCGGCCTGACATTCAAAAAACCGGCCAAAGTGCCGTTTTTGTACGCTCTATTGAACTGCCCACCCGAAAGAAAAAAGACATGCAAACAGCTGAGACCTCTGTGCACGCAACAAGCCCCATGGTCAATCCATCCGTGGCGCAAGACCGCGCAGCTAATGAAAATCCCACCATGTTGGCCCATTACCAAATCATTCGCCGTAACGGCGCTGTGGTTCCCTTCGAACCCGCCAAAATTGCGGTCGCCATGATGAAAGCGTTTTTGGCCGTGCACGGCACCCAAGGTGCGGCATCTGCCAGCGTTCGTGAAATGGTCGAGGCGCTCACCCAAGCCGTGGTGCGTGCGCTGATGCGCTCACGCCCAGGCGGTGGCACCTTCCACATTGAAGACGTGCAAGACCAAGTGGAATTGGGCTTGATGCGTGGCGGCCACCACGAAATCGCACGTGCTTACGTGCTCTACCGCGAAAGCCGCAACCAAGAGCGTGCCCACATCAAAGAAGAACAAGCGCCTGCAGCTCCTATGTTGCACGTGATTGACAACGGCCAACGTGTGGCCTTGGACATGAATAACCTCAAGCGTTTGATCAACGATTCATGCGCTGGCTTAGGCGTTGACGTCAAACCAGATCCCATCATGGCCGAGACCATGCGCAACCTGTACGACGGTGTGCCGATGGACGAGGTGTACAAAGCCGCCATCTTGGCTACACGTACGCTGATCGAAAAAGACCCAGACTACACCTACGCTACCGCGCGTTTGTTGATGCACACGATCGCCAAAGAAGTGTTGGGCAAAGAAGTGCTGCACGCCGACATGGGCCAGCACTACGCCGAGTACTTCCCACAGTTCATCCAAAAAGGTGTGGACAACGACTTGCTCGACCCAGCCATGTTGCAGTTCGACCTGCCACGTTTGGGCGCAGCTCTCAAAGCCAGCCGTGATTTGCAATTTGATTACCTCGGCCTGCAAACCCTGTATGACCGCTACTTCTTGCACGTGCGCAAGACCCGCATTGAATTGCCACAAGCTTTCTTTATGCGCGTCGCCATGGGCCTGTCGCTCAACGAAGTGGACCGCGAAGCCCGTGCCATTGAGTTCTATGAAGTGCTGTCGTCGTTCGACTTCATGTCGAGCACGCCGACCCTGTTCAACAGCGGCACCTTGCGTTCACAACTCTCTAGCTGCTACTTGTCCACCGTGCCTGACCACTTGGACGGCATCTATGAGTTGATCAAAGAAAACGCATTGCTGTCTAAATTTGCTGGCGGCTTAGGCAACGACTGGACCCGTGTGCGCGCTTTGGGTAGCCACATCAAAGGCACCAATGGCGAATCGCAAGGCGTGGTGCCATTCTTGAAAGTCGTCAACGACACCGCTGTGGCTGTGAACCAAGGCGGCAAGCGCAAAGGCGCTGTGTGTACATACCTCGAAACTTGGCACTTGGACATCGAAGAATTCCTCGAGTTGCGCAAGAACACCGGTGACGACCGCCGTCGTACCCACGACATGAACACGGCCAACTGGATTCCAGACTTGTTCATGCGTCGCGTGATGGAAAAAGGTGAGTGGACTTTGTTCTCTCCTTCTGATGTGCCTGATTTGCACGATTTGTTCGGCACCGCCTTCGAAACCGCTTACGTGGCTTACGAAGCCAAAGCCAAGCGCGGCGAAATCAAGCCTTGCAAGACCGTGCAAGCGACCGACATGTGGCGCAAGATGCTCACCATGTTGTTTGAAACTGGCCACCCATGGATCACGTTCAAAGACCCATGCAACGTGCGCTCACCTCAACAACACGTGGGCGTCGTGCATTCGTCCAACCTGTGCACAGAGATCACACTCAACACCAGCGACACTGAAACTGCGGTGTGTAACTTGGGCTCCGTCAACCTGTCTCAACACTTGAAAGACGGTCCTAACGGCAAAGAACTCGACCACGACAAACTCAAGCGCACCATCAAAGTGGCTATGCGCATGCTCGACAACGTGATCGACATCAACTACTACGCCGTCAAGAAAGCACGCGACTCCAACTTGCGTCACCGTCCGGTGGGCATGGGCATCATGGCCTTCCAAGACAGCTTGTACGAAATGCGCGTGCCTTACGCCTCACAAGCCGCAGTTGAGTTTGCTGACCGCTCGATGGAAGCCGTTTGCTACTACGCTTACTGGGCATCATCTGAGTTGGCCAAAGAACGCGGCCAATACGCCAGCTACAAAGGCTCGTTGTGGGACCAAGGTATCTTGCCGATCGACTCACTCGACATGTTGTCTCAAGCACGTGGCGGCTACCTCGAAGTCGACCGCAGCAAGACCATGGACTGGGACGCACTGCGCGCCAAGATCGCCAAAGACGGTATGCGCAACTCCAACTGCGTGGCCATCGCTCCTACAGCGACCATCTCCAACATCATTGGTGTGGACGCGTCGATCGAACCTTGCTTTGGTAACTTGTCCGTCAAGTCCAACTTGTCTGGTGAGTTCACCATCATCAACCACTACTTGGTGCACGACTTGAAGCGCCTTGGCTTGTGGGACGACGTGATGGTCATGGACCTGAAACACTTCGATGGCTCTTTGCGCCCCATCGACCGCGTGCCACAAGAAATCAAAGCCTTGTACGCCACCGCATTTGAAGTCGAACCCACATGGTTGGTCGAAGCTGCATCACGTCGTCAGAAGTGGATTGACCAAGCGCAGTCACTCAACATCTACATGGCTGGTGCATCAGGCAAGAAGCTGGACGAGACTTACAAGCTCGCTTGGTTGCGCGGCTTGAAGACCACGTACTACCTCCGTACCTCAAGCGCACAACAAGTCGAGAAATCAACTGTGCAAGCTGGCTCACACAACGCTGTGTCTTCAGGCCCAGCAGCAGGTGGTATGAGCGCACTCGAAGCAGCTGCCGCTGCTGCGCAAGCGCAGATGAATGCCATCCCCGCCACCGACATCAAATTCTGCGGTGTGGATGACCCCACCTGCGAATCGTGTCAGTGATACAACACAAACTTGCAACGAAGTTCACGAATGCTTTGCGTTTGTCTTCGTTGCATTCATAATTCATACATTGGATAAATACATATGCTGACCTGGGACGAAGAAGTCAAGCCCTCATCGCCATCACCTCTTGCAAGCGGACTACCTAACCGCTCGATGGAACTCCCACCTGTTTCTGCGACACCTGCCATGCAGCCTGTTGCTGCTACTCGCACTTTGAATGACGGCGCAACCGTGCCGCTTTCAACTGCAGCACCTACACCATCTGCCACGCCAGCGCCTACTTCGTCTGCCGCCAGCGCGCGCCGTGTGACGGCTGCTGACAAGCGCATCATCAACGGCCAAACCGACGTCAACCAGTTGGTGCCGTTCAAATACAAATGGGCTTGGGAAAAATACCTCGCCACTTGCGCCAACCACTGGATGCCGCAAGAAGTGAACATGACACGCGACATCGCCTTGTGGAAAGACCCCAACGGTCTGACCGACGACGAGCGCCGTTTGATCATGCGTAACCTCGGCTTCTTCGTAACGGCCGACTCATTGGCTGCCAACAACATCGTGTTGGGCACTTACCGCCACATCACAGCACCCGAGTGCCGCCAGTTCTTGCTGCGCCAAGCGTTTGAAGAAGCGATCCACACACACGCTTACCAATACATCGTCGAGTCTTTGGGCTTGGACGAAGGCGAAATCTTCAACGCATACCACGAAGTTAAATCGATTCGCGACAAAGACGAGTTCTTGATTCCGTTCATCGACGCGATCATGGACCCCAACTTCCACACGGGCACTCTGCAAACCGACCAAACGCTCTTGAAATCGTTGATCGTGTTCGCTTGCTTGATGGAAGGCTTGTTCTTCTACGTGGGCTTCACACAAATTTTGGCTTTGGGCCGTCAAAACAAAATGACCGGTGCTGCCGAGCAATACCAGTACATCTTGCGTGACGAGTCTATGCACTGCAACTTTGGCATCGACTTGATCAATCAGATCAAACTCGAGAATCCACAACTGTGGACAGCCGAGTTCAAGGAAGAGATCAACGCCTTGTTCATGAAAGCCGTTGAACTCGAGTACCGCTATGCCGAAGACACCATGCCACGTGGCGTGTTGGGCTTGAATGCATCCATGTTCAAAGGCTACTTGCGCTACATCGCCAACCGCCGTGCCACACAAATCGGTTTGGAAGCCCTGTTCCCTAACGAAGAGAATCCGTTCCCTTGGATGAGCGAGATGATCGACCTCAAGAAAGAACGCAACTTCTTTGAAACCCGCGTGATCGAGTACCAATCTGGTGGTGCTCTGTCTTGGGATTGATTGCCTAAATACATACATGTCAACGAACTTGTCATCCACCAACACAAACACCCATCGAGGTGTGGTGGTAGACGTACCCTGTTCATGGGGTTGGACCCGGGTCCAGCGCCATGAATCGCTTTGCACACAAAAACCAGTGCAAAGTGTTTATCACCCAATGATCTAAATTCGATCTAGGAGAACAGAAATGGCAACTGCAAAAAAACCGGCCGCTAAAAAGGCCCCTGCAAAGAAAGCTGTCGCGGCCAAAAAGCCAGCAGCTAAGAAAGTCGCGGCTAAAAAGCCAGCAGCTAAAAAAGTAGCGGCTAAGAAGCCTGCTGCCAAAAAAGTTGCAGCTAAGAAGCCAGCAGCTAAAAAAGTAGCGGCCAAAAAGCCAGCTGCTAAGAAAGTTGCGGCTAAGAAGCCAGCAGCCAAAAAAGTAGCCGCTAAAAAGCCTGCTGCGAAAAAAGCCGCAGCTAAAAAGCCAGCAGCTAAGAAAGTAGCCGCTAAGAAAGCTGCTGCTAAAAAGCCTGCTGCCAAAAAACCAGCTGCGAAAAAAGCCGCTAAAAAGCCTGCTGCAAAGAAAGCTGCGAAAGCACCCGCTGCCCGCGCACAGACCACGTTGAACCCGCAAGCTGCTTGGCCTTTCCCAACAGCGAGCAAGCCTTAATCCTCACGGATCAAGGCTCGGTTTACCGAAGCTCAAGCCCGACGCCGCAAGGTCTCGGGCTTTTTCTTTGGCTCTCCTCCATGACACTTCCAACAACCACTTACCTTCGTCTAGAAAAAACAGGCGATGTCATCGTTGACATCCACGTGATCCCCAACGCCTCACGCACACAGGCAGATGGCGAGCACGATGGTGCGTTGCGCATACGTTTGCATGCACCGCCAGTCGATGGCAAGGCCAACTTGGCATTGGTAGCGTGGTTAGCGGCTGCATTAGGTATTGCCAAACGTGATGTGGAATTGATTCGAGGACAAACGTCCAAACGAAAACAGCTGCGGGTGAGCGCAGCTGCTTGTGGCAAAGCCGATTGGTCAGCTTTGGCGAGTTAAACGATTCGAATTAAGCGATGCGCAAACTATCCACGTTGTAGTTCTGTGGCCCGCGTTGTGCAATTTTTAGCGCACCCACTTGGTTACCCAAGGCTGCGCACTTGGCCAACGACCAACCTTGCTCCAAGCCAAACAGCAAGGCACCACGCCAAGCATCACCGCAGCCCGTGGGATCAACCACGGCAGCAGCCCTGACAGGCGGCACAAGGGTCTTCTCGCCGTCAACCCACACTTCGCAGCCCTCTGCGCCCAAAGTGACGATTAACCCCTTTACGCGGCGTGAAATGTCAGCATGGCTCAGACCTGTGCGATCACTCAACATCTTGCCTTCATAGTCATTGACCGTCACCCAAGTGGCTTGATCGATGAAACGATTGAGGTCGTCGCCATCAAACATCGGCAGACCTTGACCTGGATCGAACACAAAAGGAATGTCAGCCGCTTTGAGTTGTTCCGCGTGTTGAACCATCGCATCACGACCGTCAGGGGAAATGATGGCCAATTTGATGTCTGATCGTTTTTCAATCTTGGTGATGTGCGCTTGCATCATTGCACCAGGGTGAAAGGCCGTGATTTGGTTGTTGTCACGATCGGTCATGATCATGGCTTGCGCGGTGTAGCTGCCTTCAACTTGGCGCACGTACTCAGTGGAGATACCCAAGGTTTTGAGGCGCTGCAAATAGTCCGCCGCATCGGTGCCCAATGTGGCCATGGGCACGGGCGTACCGCCCAAGCTTTTCAAGCTGTAGGCAATGTTGCCAGCGCAGCCGCCAAAGTCGCGACGCAAAGCCGGTACCAGGAACGACACGTTCAAAATGTGCAATTGGTCAGGCAAGATTTGCTCAGCAAATCGGCCTTCAAAATCCATGATGGTGTCAAACGCGAGCGAGCCGCAAATCAGCGATGCCATAAATTACTTTCAAAAAATCAAGGATAAAAAACGAAGGCGCGAAATCCAGTGATGCGTTTGCTGACTTTCTCGTCCAACTCAAAATTTAAGGTTGAACGTACATCACGCAACGCTTGCACATGGTCTTTGCCCGACAACTCTTCGGCGGTAAACACACGACGCACCAGAACTTGGTCTTGTAAGTCAGTCAAACTGAGTTCTAAGGCAGGCATGGCGACTGGATGGTGCTGGGTGTTTTTCAAGCGTAGCTGTACGGTGTATCCGCCTTGTGGATTTTCTGTGAAGCTACTACTCTCAATTAACACAGCCTCAGGCTCACGAGGCCATTTCACTTCACAGCTACACATCGCTGAGAGCAAAGGACGTAAAGCAGGCTCCTCAGCAGCTAACCAATCACGCTGAGACACAACCAACTGCATGAGTAACGCCATCACCAACACACTTGCAGCCACAACCCACTTAAACGGCAATGCTTCATCTGTAGTTTGAACCGATTCGGTTTTCAAATGAGAAGGTTTGACTTCTTGAGCGGCCATAGCAGGAGCCATGGCGGCACGAAACAAAGAAGGCGCATCTGCGCTAGGCAAGGGCGGCGCGGGGATATCAGGCGGTGTTTCAAAATACAGTGCCGCTTCGAACACATGCGCACAACGACCACACCGCACCCACCCTTTGGCCAGCTCAAGCTGTTGGGGCGACACCTTGAAGGCGGTCTCGCATTGGGGGCAGTGGGTAATGTGCATCAGCAGTGGGCGGTCATCAAAATCCAGCCATCTTCAGAGTCGCTCACTTGCAAAGTGCAATAAGGCGCATAAGCGTCTTTGAGTTCTTGGGCTTGTCGCTCAAGGATACCCGCTAACACGAGGTTTCCACCAGCGGCGACATGGCTGCGTAACAACGGTGCCAGCACTTTGAGCGGCGTGGCCAAAATGTTGGCTAGCACTGTTTGGTATTGACCTGTGGCCTTGTCGGGCAAGCCAGCATGCAATTGCACATTGTTAGCGTCGGCATTGAGCACTGTGGCTGTCACAGCCGCGTCGTCGATATCCACGGCATCAATGGTGTTGGCACCATACAAAGCAGCGCCGATGGCCAAAATGCCTGAACCGCAACCGTAATCAAGCACGCGTTGATTCTTCACATCGTGCGTGGCGATCCAGCGCAAACACATACGGGTGGTGGGGTGTGTGCCTGTGCCAAACGCCAGACCTGGGTCTAAGCGAATGACTTTTTGGGCTTGCTCAGGTGGTTCGTGCCACGTAGGAACAATCCAAAACTCAGGCGTGATTTCGACCGGCGCAAATTGCGACTGCGTCAAGCGCACCCAGTCTTGATCGGCCACAGGCTGAATGCCCAACACTTGGCTGTCCGCAAAGAAATCTTGCAGGGCCAACAAACGTGATGCATCTTTAGCCGTGGACTCTTCAGCGAACAAGGCAACAATGCGCGAACGCTTCCAACCTTCTTTGGGAGGCGGCATGCCGGGCTCGCCAAACAAGGCTTGCTCGGCATCGGTTTGGGCATCCGCATCTTCGACGGACACACTCAAAGCGTCGAGTGCATCCAGTGCCTCGCAAACAGCTTCGACGCTGTCTTCGGGGCACATCAGTCGCAACTCAAACATCAGCGCTTGTGAGCGGCGAGCCACTCTTCCAAGTAATGGATGTTGGTACCACCAGCCATGAACTTGGCGTCCACCATCAACTCGCGGTGCAGCGGGATGTTGGTGTTGATGCCTTCAACCAAAGTTTCGTTCAAGGCCGTGCGCATACGCGCCAAGGCTTCGTCACGGGTGTCACCGTGCACGATGATCTTGCCGATCATCGAGTCGTAGTTTGGTGGCACGTAGTAGTTGGTATAGATGTGCGAATCCACACGCACGCCAGGACCACCAGGGGCGTGCCACATGGTGATGCGGCCAGGCGACGGAATGAACTTAAACGGGTCTTCCGCGTTAATACGGCACTCAATCGAGTGGCCGCGCACTTGGATGTCGCGCTGCGCAAAAGGCAGTTTCAAACCAGCAGCCACCATGATTTGTGTTTTCACGATGTCCACGCCGGTGATGTATTCCGTCACTGGGTGTTCGACCTGAACGCGGGTATTCATTTCAATGAAATAGAACTCACCGTTTTCGTACAGGAACTCAAACGTGCCCGCACCGCGGTAGTTGATCTTTTTACAAGCCGCCGCACAACGCTCGCCGATCTTGTCGATCAACTTGCGTGGAATGCCAGGCGCAGGTGCTTCTTCGATCACTTTTTGGTGACGACGTTGCATCGAGCAATCGCGCTCGCCCAAGTACACAGCGTTCTTATGCTTGTCAGCCAAGATTTGGATTTCGATGTGTCGTGGGTTCTGGAGGTATTTCTCCATGTACACCGCAGGGTTGCCAAAGGCAGTGCCCGCTTCGGCTTTGGTCATCGCCACGGCGTTGATCAAGGCAGCTTCAGTGTGCACCACGCGCATGCCGCGACCACCGCCACCGCCAGCGGCTTTGATGATGACGGGATAGCCCACGCTCTTGGCAATGCGCTTGATGGCAGCTGGATCGTCAGGCAATTCGCCTTCAGAGCCTGGCACGCAAGGCACGCCTGCTTTGATCATGGCTTGCTTGGCCGACACTTTGTCGCCCATGATGCGGATGGATTCAGCGGTCGGGCCAATGAACTGAAAACCACTCTTTTCAACGCGCTCGGCAAAGTCGGCGTTTTCGCTCAAGAAGCCGTAGCCAGGGTGAATGGCTTCGGCGTCCGTCACTTCAGCGGCTGCAATGATGGCAGGCATATTGAGATAGCTCAGCGCCGATGACGCTGGGCCAATACAAACGGCTTCGTCAGCCAACTTGACGTATTTGGCATCACGGTCGGCTTCGGAGTACACCATCACCGCTTTGACACCCAACTCGCGACAGGCGCGTTGAATGCGCAGCGCGATTTCGCCACGGTTGGCGATCAGGATTTTTTTAAACATGGGAAGCCCGCCTGTTATTCAATGATGAACAGGGGTGCGCCGTATTCCACAGCCTGGCCGTTTTCAGCCAAGATTTTGGTGATGGTGCCGGACTTGTCCGCCTCGATCTCGTTCAAGATCTTCATGGCTTCAATGATGCAGATGGTCTCGCCTTCTTTGACTTGCTGACCCACTTCGGCAAATGCCTTGGCGCCAGGGCTAGAAGAACGGTAGAACGTGCCCACCATCGGCGACTTGACGGTGTGACCGGCAGGTGCAGCATCAACCACAGGGGCAGCAGCAGGTGCTGGGGCAGCAGCCACAGGCGCGGCCACCGCAACAGGAGCAGCCATTTGCGTCACCATCGCCACGGGGGCAGGTGCACTCTTAACGATACGGACCGTGCCTTCTGCCTCGGTGATTTCGAGTTCAGACACATTGGAGTCGGAGACCAGGTCAATCAACGTCTTGAGTTTTCGCAAATCCATAACTACATCCTATTTGTTGTAAATAAGGTGCTAATTTACACCAATTTGCAAATTTGTGCGACCCAAAACCGCTTATTCAGTCCACTTTTTGATGTCATCGGGCGTTAATTTTCCTAGCTTACGTTGCTTAAGTTGTCCTTTTGCATCTAAAACGATCGTAAAAGGCAATCCGCCGACGTCATTTCCTAGCTTCTTGGCCAAATCGGTACCATTCAAGCCAGCGAGTCCGATCTTGTAATTGACTGGAAACTGGCTTAAAAACTGACGAATACGGCTGGGTTGATCAATCGCCAAGCCGAGAACTTGCCAGCCTTTTGATTCATTTTCACGAAAAAAAGCCTCAATTAAAGGCATTTCTTCAATGCAAGGCGTGCACCATGTGGCCCAAAAGTTGATGACAAGCGGTTTTCCTTGAAAAGTAGTCATGGGCAAGGACTCGCCATTGGGGGTATCAAACTCAGCAGACCAAAATGCAGCCATGACCTCAGGCGCCATGTCATCCAATAATTGCCGTTTCCATGCCACCCCAGCACCTGCAATGGCAGCCAGCGCGGCAACGCCTGCATACATGGCGGTACGTCTATTTGCATTGAACGTCATTCAACTTCCTTCATCAGTCTATTTAGTGCAGCCAAGTCACCACGGTAGGTTCTGCCTTGCCCATCAGACTTCAAGGCGCCACGCATATCGTCCAAGTCATAAATCATCAGATGGACCAGCACTTTTTGCGACAAACCTGGACAACTGCTCAAGATACTTAGGGCGTCCACTGCCTCGCCTTGAAAGCCCTGAACCGTGCTGACCTCGTAGCGCACATTGTGGTCAATGAGGCTAATTTCTGCTGATTTGGGGTCATCACAAAACAACTGCAGATAAATATCGGACAAACCGGTGGCCGTACCCCGCAAAACCGCCCCACCTAAATGCGGCCGAAAAGCTGACATGCGCTCCATCCACACCGCAGCCAGTTCACGCAAGGCTTGCAGTTCTGCGGGTTGGGTGTCAGCACAAAACAAATCTAAGTATTCACGCACCGCGTCTTCGACTTGGTCGTTGTTGGGCAACTGCGCGCGCGCGTTCAAACCCAGTTGTTTGACCGCACGGCGTTTGGCGGGGCCGTATTCGAGCCCTTCTTCCACCACCATGCGTGCAGCCGTGGCTGCTATTTCTTCTTGAACCGTATTCATATAGACGCGATTGTGGGGCCACCCAGACCAAGCCGCTCAAGCGCAGCCGAAACACCCTCCTAAAATGGGTAGATGCATATACATATTTTGGGAATTTGCGGCACGTTCATGGGTGGACTGGCTGCGTTGGCACGCGAAGCGGGCCACAAAGTGACAGGTTGCGACGCGGGCGTCTACCCGCCCATGAGTGACCAACTCCGCGCCTTAGGCATTGAACTGATTGAAGGCTTTGGCGCTGACCAAATGGCTTTGAAGCCCGATGTGTACGTGATTGGCAACGTCGTCTCACGCGCACGCTTGGGCGACGGCAGCCCAAAGTTCCCGCTAATGGAAGCCATTTTGGAAAGCGGCGCCACTTACACCAGCGGCCCCCAATGGCTGGCAGAACACGTGCTGCACCACCCCAGCCAACCCCGCCATGTGCTGGCTGTGGCTGGCACACACGGCAAAACCACCACCACTTCCATGCTGGCTTGGATTCTTCAAGCGGCTGGCTTGGAGCCTGGATTCTTGGTAGGCGGCGTGCCCATGAACTTTGGCGTGTCGGCCCGCTTGGGTCGTTTGAGCAGCGCTGCCGATGTGGCCGCGCACAAGCGCACACCCTTCGTGATTGAAGCCGATGAGTACGACACCGCCTTCTTCGACAAACGCAGCAAGTTTGTGCACTACCACCCCCGCACAGCGATTCTGAACAACCTCGAGTTCGATCATGCCGATATCTTTGACAACCTCGCCGCCATCGAGCGCCAGTTCCACCACTTGGTGCGTACGGTACCCGGCAGTGGCCGTGTGGTGGTCAATGCAGATGAAGACAGTTTGCAGCGCGTGTTGGACCAAGGCTGCTGGAGCGGCGTGGCCAAGTTTGGCGTAAGCGCCAACGCAACCGGCCAAGATGGTTGGTCTGTGCAAGGTGAGCCCGACAACTTTGCAGTACTGAACCACGGCCAAGAAGTAGGCCGCGTGCAATGGGACATCACCGGCGTGCACAACCAGCTCAACGCTTTGGCGGCGATTGCCGCAGCAGAGCACTTGGGCGTATCACCCGCACAAGCGGCAGCCTCTTTGACCAAGTTTCAAAACGTACGCCGACGCATGGAAGTGCGCGGCACGGTGCCTCGCGCGGGTGGCGACATCACGGTGTACGACGACTTCGCGCACCACCCCACCGCCATTCGAACCACGGTCGATGGTCTGCGCCGCAAAGTAGGACCCAACGCCCGCATCTTGGCGGTGTTTGAGCCCCGCAGCAACACGATGAAGCTGGGCACGATGAAGTCGCAACTGCCTTGGAGTTTGGAAGACGCAGACCTCGCGTTTTGTCACTCAGGTGGTTTGGACTGGGATGCCGTCGAGGCTTTGTCGCCCATGGGCGCAAGGGCTTCGGTGGCGGGGTCTGTGGATGAAGTGATTGCACAAGTCGTGGCTGCTGCGCGTGCAGGGGACCATGTGCTGTGCATGAGCAATGGTGGCTTTGGTGGGATTCACGCGAAGTTGCTGGCTGCTCTGGCTTCTTAACTTCTCTTCTTCTATCGCTGCTTGTGTGTGTGTTGCTACTATTTCTTTCGCACACACACAGAGCGGCCAGCACCTGACACGGCTTAGCGTCCCTGCGGGCCGTGATGGCGCCGTATCAGGCGCTGACCACTCTGCGCGCTGAAAGTGAGCGCTAGAACTGTGTTGGTATTTGCTCCTGCTTCTCAGTTCGATGACACAGTGAGCACCGCAGATTTGCATGCACGAGGTTTTTCGTACAACCAAAACGCCGAGAGCGCGGTGTCTGATTTGGCGCCATCACGGCCCGAAGGGACGTTAAGCCAAGTCAGACACCGCGCTCTCGCCGTACGGGCATCAAAGAAGCTCAACCTTGCGCGAGGAATTCAAATCCCAGCGCAAGGAAAGCAACACGCAATTAACCGCGCTTGCGACGCGCAGCCACAGCGTGAGACAACACGTCCAACGAAGCGACCGAGTCATCCCAATCCAAGCACGCATCGGTGATGCTCTTGCCGTATTCCAGCTTAGACACATCGTCCTTTCCTGGCGTGAACTTCTGAGCACCGCCTTGAATGTGGCTTTCAATCATCACGCCAAACACTTGGTTTGAACCACCACTGATTTGCTCGGCGATGTCTTTAGCCACCACCAACTGACGTTCGTGTTGTTTGCTGCTGTTGGCGTGGCTGCAATCCACCATCAAGGTGGCTGGCAACTTAGCTTTGGCCAATTCTTCACAGGCGGCGGTCACACTAACTGCGTCGTAGTTCGGGGCTTTTCCGCCACGCAAAATGACGTGGCAATCTTTGTTGCCCTTGGTTTGCACAATCGCCACTTGACCGTTTTTGTGCACCGACAAAAAGTGGTGCGCGCCTGCAGCGGCTTGAATCGCATCAGTCGCGATTTTGATGTTGCCGTCGGTGCCATTCTTGAAACCGATGGGCGCAGAAATACCAGAGGCCAATTCGCGGTGCACTTGGCTCTCGGTCGTGCGCGCGCCAATCGCGCCCCACGAAATCAAGTCACCAATGTATTGCGGGCTGATGGCATCCAAGAACTCGCTGCCTGCGGGCAAACCGAGGCGGTTAATTTCAATCAGCAGCTGGCGAGCAATGCGCAGACCTTCGTCGATGCGGTAGCTCTCGTCCAAATACGGGTCGTTGATCAAACCCTTCCAGCCCACGGTGGTACGTGGTTTTTCGAAGTACACGCGCATCACAATTTCAAGCGTGTCGGCGTATTTTTCGCGCAGCGGTTGCAAACGACGTGCGTAGTCAATCGCGGCAGCGGGGTCATGGATAGAACATGGACCAATCACCACCAGCAGACGGTCATCGCTGCCGTGCATGATGTTGTGAATGGTCTTGCGGGTCTTGGTAATCAGCTTCTCCACGGGCGTGCCCTGAATGGGGAAGAAGCGAATCAAATGTTCGGGAGGAGGCAGCACGGTGATGTCCTTGATACGTTGGTCGTCGGTTTGACTGGTGTTTTCAACGTGGCTTGGATAACTGGTGTTCGTTTTCATGGTCTCGTCCTGAAGTTTGAAAAAAGTGATTTAAGAATTTGGCAAAAAAAAAACCGCCGGGGTCCGGCGGTTGGTTTGGGAGTTCAGAGCGTTTGGGCTACGTTCAGATCTCTCGACCGCCGAGGGGGCGTGAGATAAAAAAGTAAGCAAAGTAAAAACGGGCTGAACTCATGGGTTTGAATGTAGCACAAGGAATCTGGCAGTTTGCTGACAAGTTGCTAGGGTTTACGTGGTCCCAAACACAGCCTTTAGGCTGTTCCTCCGACTGTCAAACCATCAATACGCAACGTCGGCTGCCCCACACCCACTGGCACGCTCTGACCTTCTTTGCCACAGGTGCCCACGCCTGGGTCAAGCTTCATGTCGTTGCCAATCAAACTCACGCGCGTCAATGCATCGGGGCCGTTGCCCACCAAGGTGGCACCTTTAACAGGGTATTGAATCTTGCCGTTCTCCACCCAAAACGCTTGAGATGTCGAGAACACAAACTTGCCTGAGGTGATGTCCACTTGGCCACCGCCGAAGTTCACGGCGTACAAGCCCTTCTTCAAGCTCGACACAATTTCTTCAGGCGATTTATCGCCACCCAGCATGTAGGTGTTTGTCATGCGTGGCATGGGCACATGGGCGTAGCTTTCGCGGCGGCCATTGCCGGTGGGCTTGACGCCCATCAAGCGGGCATTCATGCCGTCTTGGATGTAGCCCTTCAAGATGCCGTCTTCAATCAGCACGTTGCGCTGACTCGGGTTGCCTTCGTCGTCCACATTGAGTGAGCCACGGCGGTCTGGAATGGTTCCGTCATCGAGCACGGTCACGCCTTTGGCAGCAACGCGCTGACCGATGCGACCGCTGAATGCGCTAGAGCCTTTGCGGTTGAAGTCACCTTCTAAGCCGTGGCCAATCGCTTCATGCAACAAGATGCCGGGCCAGCCTGAGCCCAACACCACACTCATCTCGCCCGCGGGCGCTGGACGTGCATCAAGGTTAGTCAGAGCGCATTGCACTGCTTCATCCACATAGCTTTGTGCCAGCGCATCGTCGAAATGGTCTAAGCCAAAGCGACCACCACCACCGGCAGAGCCCACTTCACGACGACCATTTTGCTCGGCAATCACGGTCACGCTCAGACGAACAAGGGGGCGCACATCGGCAGCCAGGGTGCCATCGGCACGCACCACCATCACCACGTCATATTCACTTGCCAAACCGGCCATGACCTGAATCACACGGGGATCTTTGGCGCGAGCCATTTGTTCGACACGGCCCAGCAGCTCGACTTTCTCCGTGCTGTTGAGTGAAGAGATGGGGTCCAAGTCACCATACAAAGAACGGCTCGACGCCACTTTGCGTGAAGGCACTTTGACACGGCCACCTTTTGCCGCTGCGCCAATGGTGCGCACCGTGCGTGCGGCGTCCATCAGAGAGGCTTTGGAAATATCGTCGGAATATGCGAAAGCGGTTTTTTCGCCGCTCACAGCGCGAACACCGACGCCTTGGTCGATGCTGAAGGAGCCAGTTTTGACAATGCCCTCTTCCAAACTCCAGCCTTCGGCACGGGTGTATTGAAAATACAAATCGGCTTCGTCAACCTTGTGCGCTTTGATCTCGGCCAATGTTTTGGCCAAGTCGTTTTCGTCCAAACCAAAAGGCTCTAACAACAGTTGACGGGCAATGGCCAATCGCTCAAGGGTGGGTTCGCGTGAAATCATGCGCGAATTATGACTGCACCAACTGTTTGGCCTTGGCGACAGACATCAATATCCCTAAGCCCAGCCCGAGCGTGACCATCGCCGTACCGCCATAGCTGATGAATGGCAACGGCACGCCCACCACAGGCAACATGCCGCTGACCATGCCCATGTTCACAAAGGCATAGATGAAGAAGCTCAAGGTCACGCTGCCTGCCAGCAAACGAGCAAACAGTGTGGGGCCTTCTACCGCGATGGCCAAGCCGCGCAGAATCAAAAAGATAAAGCCCGCGATCAACATCAAGTTGCCAATCAAACCGAACTCTTCACCAAAGGCAGCAAACACAAAGTCGGTCGTGCGCTCAGGAATGAAATCCAAATGGGTTTGCGTGCCTTGCATGAAGCCCTTACCCCAAAAGCCACCAGAGCCAATCGCAATCATGCCTTGGATGATGTGAAAGCCTTTACCCAACGGATCCCTTGACGGATCTAGCAAAGTACAAATACGTTGCTGCTGGTAATCATGCAAGATCGGCCAACGGAAACCATCCGCACACAAAGTGGGTTCAAACCACACGACCAAACCCACACCCACGAGGCCCATGAGAATGGGCGGCACGATGAGCCACCAGCTCAAGCCCGCAAAGAAAATCACGGCCATACCAGCGGATAACACCAAAATGGCAGTACCCAAGTCAGGCTGGCGTACGATCAATCCCACGGGGATCAACAGCAACATCCCAGCCACAAAGAAGTCGAGCGGCCGCAATTGGCCTTCGCGCTTTTGAAACCACCAAGCCAGCATCAACGGCATGGCGATTTTCATGATCTCACTGGGTTGAATCACCACCCCCACGTTGAGCCAACGGCGTGCGCCTTTTTTGGTCAAACCAAACAAAGCCACCGCCACCAAGAGCGCTACACCCACGGTGTAAAGCGGTACCGCAAACGCCATCAAACGCTGCGGTGGGATTTGTGCCACCACAAACATGATGAAACCCGCAATCATCATGTTGCGGCCATGGTCAAAGAAACGCGCCCCATTGGCAAAGCCAGACGAGTACATGGTCATCAAGCCTGCACACGCCAACAAAAAAATGCCAAATGCCAATGGGCCATCAAAACCTTTGAGCAAAGGCATCAAGCGCTGAAATGGGCTGGGTTTATGGATGACGGTGGACATGACGTAATTATCCCCTGTCAAGAGACCCTCTTGGCTGGCACTGCTAGCATGAGGCATGACTATGTTTGTTAAGCCATTGCCCACCACACACGTGCTGTATTTGCATGGTTTTCGCTCGTCGCCTCAGTCCACCAAAGCTAGGCAAGTAGCGGCCGTCATGGCGGCAAAGTTTCCACACATCACTTGGTGGTGCCCTCAGCTGCCGCCCTCTCCCCAAGCCGCTGCCGCCTTGATTGCACAAGGCACTGCCCACTGGCCCGCCCAAAGCATGGCGGTGATAGGTTCATCGCTGGGTGGTTTTTACGCCACATGGTTAGCAACTCAACGCGCTTGCAAAGCCGTTCTGCTCAACCCCGCCATCCACCCTGCACGCGATTTGGCCAAATACATTGGCGATCAAACCGCTTGGCATGACCCAGCTGAACGCTTTTACTTTGCGCCCGAATTTGTGGACGAATTGCGCACTCTGGAGGTCGGCCCACTGCCCTACCCCGAACGCGCATGGGCTTTGATCGCCAAAGGTGACGAAGTGTTGGATTGGCGAGAAATGACCGCCCGTTACCCCGACTCAACCCAAGTGGTCATAGAGGGCGGAGACCACGCCATCAGCAACTTTGAAACCTACCTGCCGCTAGTGCTGGCATTTCTAGATTTACAAGCTGCCCCTTAAGGCAGCACACCTGCCGAGCATGGGACAATTGCACCCATGTACGCATTGTTTGAAGAAGCTGGAAAATTCCAGACGGGCCGCATCCTCTCTGAAGCTGAAAGCTCGGCCCAAATCGAGCTGGAATCCGGCAAACGGGTCAAGGTCAAGGCCGCCAATTTGCTGCTCAAGTTTGAGAAACCCTCGCCCGCCGACCTGATGCGTGATGCACAGACTTTGAGCGCCACCATCGAGCTTGACCTCGCATGGGAATTCGCCCCCGAAGACGAGTTTGGTTTTGCCGACCTCGCCCGCGAATACTTCAGCGCACAAGCTACCCTGACTCAACAAACCGCAGCGCTGTTTCGTTTGTTCGAAGCACCGCATTACTTTCGTCGTTCTGGCAAAGGCCGCTTCAAGAAAGCTTCTGCCAAGGTGATTGCCCAAGCGCTCGCTGGCATCGAAAAGAAAAAGCAAATCCAAGCGCAAATTGAAAGCTGGGCGGCTGAGTTGGGCCAAGGCACTTGCCCCGCACCGATTCAAACGCAGCTGTACAAAATCTTGTTCAAGCCTGACAAGAACGCACCCGAGTACAAAGCCGTGGTCGAAGCAGCACGCGCCACACAAACCGCACCACTCGCTTTGCTGCAAAAAGCAGGTGCTATCAACTCGGCCTACCAGTTCCACTGGCAACGCTTTTTGTTTGACAACTTCCCCAAAGGCACGGGCTTTCCCAACCTACAAGCACCCGTCATTGCCGACGAGTTGCCACTGGTCGATGTGAAGGCGTATTCAATTGACGACTCACAAACCACTGAGATTGACGACGCCCTGTCTGTGCAAGGCTTGGGCACAGGTACGGTCACGCTAGGCATTCACATCGCCGCGCCTGCACTGGCTTTGAAACCGGGCGACGCAATTGACCAGTTGGGCCGCAAGCGTTTGTCCACCGTCTACATGCCCGGCTACAAGATCACCATGTTGCCCGACGATGTGGTGCAAACTTACACCTTGCAAGAAGGGCGTGACTGCCCTGCGGTGTCGTTGTACGCCACGTTTGACGAAGTCACGCTGGCCTTGCAAAACACCGAAACACGCGTGGAGCGTGTACCGATTGCTGCCAACTTGCGACACGACCAGCTCGACGCCATCGTCACCGAAGCTTGGCTGAACGACAACAGCTTCACGCACGCCGCTGACGTGGTGGAGCCTGCCATGCCACGTGCGCAACTGGCATTCATGTTCCGCTTGGCACAACACCTCAAAGCCCAGCGCGAAGTGGTGCGCGGCAAACCCGAAAACTTCAACCGCCCTGATTACAACTTCCGTTTGGTCGGCAACGACGGCGCTGAGCCCAAAGGAGATGAACATGTGCAAATCAGCATCCGCCAACGCGGCGCACCGCTGGATTTGATGGTGGCCGAGGCCATGATTCTGGCCAACAGCACCTGGGGCAATTGGATGGCTGAACTCGGCGTGCCCGGCATTTACCGCAGCCAAGCCAGCTTGCTACCCGGCGTCAAAGTGCGCATGGGCACCAAAGCATTACCACACGCTGGCATTGGCGTTCCCAGCTACGCTTGGAGCACCTCGCCCCTTCGCCGCTATACCGACCTCGTCAACCAATGGCAAATCATTGCGTGCGCCAAACACGGCAGCACAGCGGCTTTGGCCGCACCGTTCAAACCTAAAGATGCCGAGTTGTTCTCGATCATCTCTGCATTCGATGGCGCCTATGGCGCGTACAACGCCTACCAAAACGGTATGGAGCGTTTTTGGACGTTGCAGTATTTAAAGCAACACAACATCACCGAGCTCAGTGCTACGGTGTTCAAAGCTTTCCCGGGCCAACCACCTATGGCGCGCGCTGATGACTTGCCTTTGGTCTTGCCCGTGTTTGGAGGCGGTGACTTGCCACGCGGCGCACGTGTGCAGATTCGTTTGAGTGATGTGGACGACATCAGCCTCGATATCAGTGGCCATTTGCTCCACATCCTTGAAGCCGATTCGCCCACCAGTGCCGAGCAAGCTGAGATGACGGAAGACGAAGATGACAGCGCTGCAGGACCCATCGCCTTGGCCATGGACGTGAACGAGGCACCCACAACGGAAGGAACGGCAGCGTGATGCTCTCGCGTTATTCATGGAAGCAATGGTCAAGGCTGCAAAAAGCCTTGTTCATTTCATTCGTCTTTCATGGCGCTCTGCTCACGCTGCGCATCGCTGCACCTGAGCGCTTTGACCGCTTGTTCAGCGACGCACCGCTGGACGTGATTTTGGTCAACACGCGCGCCAAAGCTGATGCACCAGACAAAGCACAAGCGTTGGCGCAAACCCAGCTCGCAGGTGGTGGAGAACTGAAAGAAGGACGAGCCACTTCGCCTCTGCCAACGGCCGCCACCACCTCCGTGGGTGAGATGACCGAATCTATACAGCGCCAAGTAGCAGCGATGCGCAAAGAACAATCGCTGCTATTGGCCCAAGTAAAAAATCTGCTCGCCCAACTGCCGCCACCTCAGCCACAAAAGTCACAAGCTGAACAAGACGCGATTGAACAAAAACGCCGTCAACTACTCAAGCTCTTGGCAGAGATCGAGGAGCGCATCAACCAAGACAACGCACGCCCTCGCAAACACTACGTGAGCCCCGCCACCAAACAAGTGGCTTATGCGCTTTACTACGACACGCTGCGTCGCAAAATCGAAGAACGTGGCACGCGCTATTTCCCTGCAACTAACGGCGGGCAAAAGCTCTATGGTGAATTGACCATGATCATCACAGTCAACACCAATGGCCGCGTGTTGGCCACGGAAGTAGTGCAAAGCTCGGGCCAAGCCGACCTTGACCGTCGCGCCCAAGCCATTGCCACAGCCGCAGGACCCTTTGGCGAATTCACCGAAGAAATGCGCAAGCAAGCTGATCAACTGGCCGTGGTCTCACGCTTCATCTTCAGTCGCAACAACACCTTGCAAACCCGTGGCGGCGAAGCTGCCAACTAACGCCAACTCAGCGCCACATGAACCCCTCACGCTTTCGCCCTTGGCTACGATGGTTGTTACTGGTTTGCGTGGCATGGCTTGGCTTGCAAGTTTTCTTCTTGGGCCGCATTGCACTCATGGCTCGTCTAGTGCCTGAGTCCACTTCCTTTGAACGCTCGGAGGCTTGGCGCATCTTCAATACCAAAGACCGTCTACGTTGGCGACAAGACTGGGTACCTTATATGCAAATTTCAAACAACCTCAAACGTGCCGTGATTGCCTCTGAAGACGATATCTTCGCGCAACACGATGGCGTGCAATGGGATGCCATCGAAAAAGCATGGGCCAAGAACGCCAAAGCTGAACTGCAGGCCAGCAAAAAAACGCAAGGTAAAGCAGCACCAAAAGTGGTGGGAGGCTCCACCATCACGCAACAACTGGCAAAGAATTTATTTCTCTCAGGCGAACGTACCTTTATCCGTAAAGGCCAAGAATTTGTCTTGACCCTGATGCTTGAAAGCGTTCTGAGTAAACAACGCATCCTCGAGATTTATCTCAACCACGTGGAATGGGGCGAAGGCATTTTTGGCGCAGAGGCTGCAGCACAACACTATTTTCAAAAGCCTGCGTCACAACTCACACCTTGGGAAGCTGGCCGCTTGGCTGTCATGCTGCCGCGCCCCAAGCATTACCAAAAGTTCCCGCAATCTGAATACCTGCTGGGCCGAACTGAAATCATTTTGATGCGCATGGGTAGCGCACAACTGCCGTAAATGCGAATTCTTGGTATTGACCCCGGACTTCGCACCACCGGCTTTGGCGTGGTGGAGAAGCACGGCAGCCAGCTGCTTTATGTAGCCAGCGGCACCATCAAAACCAACAAAGAAGCACAAGGTAATTTGGCCGAGCGGCTGAAAGTATTGTTTGATGGCATTCACGAGGTGGTGGAGCGTTACAAACCTGATACTTCGGCAGTCGAAATTGTGTTTGTCAACGTCAATCCACAAGCCACGCTCTTGTTAGGTCAAGCGCGAGGAGCATGCATCACTGCGCTAGCCACCTGTAACTTACCAGTCGCCGAATACACTGCGCTACAAATGAAGCAAGCGGTAGCGGGCCATGGTTTGGCTAAGAAAGAACAAGTGCAAGAAATGGTAAAGCGCTTACTTAACTTACCTGGCCTACCGGGGCCAGACGCGGCGGATGCGTTGGGCATTGCGATCACTCATGCACATGCGGGGCACTCGATGGCTAAGCTAGCTATAGCGACTGAATTACAGCGCAGCACAAGTGGCATGTACAAGGGGGGACGAAGTCGCTAACTCTTAGGACTGAAATGCTGGCAAATTTAGCTCAACGATCGCTCCACCGTCGACCACATTCGAAATGTTTAAGCTGCCACTGTGCATTTCAGCAATCGTGCGTGAGATAGACAGGCCAACACCCAAACCATCCTTTTTGGTAGTCATGAAAGGCTGACCAATTTTATCCTTGAGTTCATCTGCAATACCCGAGCCGAAGTCTCTGACTCGCAAAACAACGCGCTCATCCACAGTTTCCAAAGTCACCATGATTCGCTTATTTTTAGTTTCTTGCATCGCTTGAATGGCATTGCGATATACGTTCAAAACAATTTGAGACAGTTGAACGCGGTCTCCTTCAACGAAGCATGATTCCTCATCCAACTGAAGATCAATCTTCATATTATTTTTGCGTATTTCGTATGCCAGCAAGTTAGCAACATCTTGCAAAACTGTTCTTAAGTCGACACGCTCATATTCGTTTTGCGCTGGTCGTATGAAATTACGAATACGTTCCACAAGGGTCACTGTGCGGTATGTGTTCTTTTCAATTTCCTCTACTGACTCAACAATCTCTTTCATATTTGACTCGCCAGCAACCACGCTCGACTTGATAGCTTGAGCATCCATCAAAATCGCGGTTAAGGGTTGACTCAATTCATGTGCAAACGATGAGGACATGGTCCCCAGCGTGCGTTGTCGCTCCAGCTGTGCAATTTGCTCGCTCAAGCGAATACTTTCATCTTGCCGCGCACGTTGCGCTACAGCATCCATTTCTCTTCTCGTCGATGCTTCTAGAACCACGCCAACATAGGCAAAGTTTCCAAGAATCGAAATCAAAAAACCTGCGGCCACTGTCAAGTAGCTGTCCACTCCTTGCGAGATCACATCAGGCTCTGACAATCCCACTAGAGCTCGACTCATTCGTACGAACATCACAATTGACGTAACGCTGTAAACGAACGAAAACCATCTCGCACTTCTGAGCTGATAGCGTTTTGATATGTGCCAGCCTAAATAGGAAATATAGGTAAAAGCTAAAGTAAAAATGAACATCGAACACGTAAAGCGCAAAACTGAATTCTGCAAAATCTGGCGACAAAACTCAAATGCTCCTAAGCTCAGCATCAGCAACGAAAAAATAATGCGGATGGATGTGTTTTGACCCAATGAATACCGCAAAGCTGCGATTTGAATGGAGATACCACTCCACATCACTAAATTTGCAATCGGGTACGAAACAACAACAGGTAGTAAAGCTCTTAAGCCGACCAGGATCAAACCTATGCCTAAGATCACGCCACCTAAGCACCATAGAGTGATGCCACGCGATGGCTGTTTAACCAAAGCCATCCAAACTGTAATCGGCAAAATAAGGTAGAGCAAACCCAGCAACAAAAACACGGTGGAGACGTGGAATACTGTCATCAAGTCCCCCTATTTAAATCACACCAATATCAGACGACTTACCAAGCAGGCGATAGCTGTGCCAGACCAGGAGGTGCTTTGCGTGCATCGTCAAAGGTCACCACTTCATACGCATCAGGCTGACTGAGCAATTCGCGTAGCAATAAATTATTCATCGCATGACCCGAGCGGAAGGCCACATATGAAGCCAACAAAGGCTTGCCAATCAAATACAAATCGCCCATGGCATCGAGAATTTTGTGTTTCACAAACTCGTCGTCATAGCGCAAACCATCGCTGTTTAGGACCTTGTAGTCATCCATCACGATGGCATTGTCTAATCCGCCGCCCAAGGCGAGGCCGTTGGCACGCATCATTTCCACATCACGCGTGAAGCCAAATGTACGAGCGCGTGCAATATCACGGGTGTACACATCAGTGTCCATGTCAAACACCACGCTCTGGCCCGTGGAGTCCACCGCGGGATGACGGAAATCAATTTCAAAGCTCAGCTTGTAGCCGTGGTGAGGCTCAAGACGCGCCCACTTCACATTGGCGCCCTCGCCTTCACGCACTTCCACCGTCTTCAAGACGCGAATGAAACGCTTGGGCGCGTTTTGCTCCACGATGCCCGCGCTTTGCAGCAAGAACACAAACGACGAAGCCGAGCCATCAAGAATAGGCACTTCTTCCGCAGTGATGTCGATGTAGAGGTTATCAATGCCAAGGCCTGCACAGGCCGACATCAAATGCTCTACGGTGAACACCTTCGCACCGCCATTGGAGATGGTCGAAGCCAACCGCGTATCCGTCACCGCCGTGGCGGTGATCGGAATATCGACAGGCTGCGGCAAATCCACCCGACGAAACACAATGCCCGTGTCGGGTTGCGCAGGGCGCAATGTCAGCTCCACGCGTTGACCGCTGTGAAGACCGACACCCACCGCTTTGGTGAGGGATTGAAGGGTTCTTTGTTTAAGCACAGTGAGATTTTAGTGAATCCCCTCCAAAGAGGTGATTCACTTATTTAATCGCAGTGATTAATGAATCTCAATCTGCTTGCTTGCGCAAGAAGGCTGGGATTTCGTAGTCGTCCATGCCGCCAGACGACAAGGCATCGACCTTGGCAGCTGCCGAGGTGCGGTTGCCACGCCACACGGCGGGAGAGTTCATGGAGTCGTAGTTAGGTTGCGCCGCAGCGGAACCAAGGCCCAAACCACTGGCCAAACCTGCCAAGCCACCCGTTGCAGCAGCTAACACACCAGCTGGTGATGCATTGTTAGCTTGCGTCGTTGGGAAGCCCACACCGTCCGTACCTGTGCGCAACACTTGCAACTGAGGCGCAGCGCGGCGGCTGCCGGCCAAACCTGTGGCCACCACGGTGACGCGAATTTGGTCGCCCAAGTTTTCGTCGTAAGCAGTACCGTAAATCACGTGTGCATCTGGCGAGGCAAACTTGCGGATGGTGTTCATGGCTTCGCGCGACTCAGACAATTTCAAGCCACCCTTGGCTGCGGTGATCAACACCAACACGCCCTTGGCACCCGACATGTCCACGCCTTCCAGCAATGGGCAAGCCACGGCTTGCTCAGCCGCAATGCGTGCACGGTCTGGGCCGCTGGCAGCTGCTGTGCCCATCATGGCCTTGCCGGTTTCGCTCATCACGGTGCGCACGTCTTCAAAGTCGACGTTCACCAACGCTTCGACGTTGATGATCTCGGCAATACCGCCGACCGAGTTTTTCAACACGTCGTTGGCAAATGCGAAAGCTTGGTCTTGGCTGGCGTCTTCGCCCAACACGTCCATCAGCTTTTCGTTCAACACGACGATCAGTGAGTCGACATTGGCTTCGAGTTCGGCCAAGCCTGCTTCAGCATTGTTCATGCGTCGGCTGCCTTCGAATTCGAAGGGCTTGGTCACCACGCCCACGGTCAAGATACCCATCTCACGAGCCACACGTGCCACCACAGGTGCAGCACCTGTGCCTGTGCCGCCGCCCATACCTGCTGTGACGAACAACATGTTGGTACCTTCGAGGGCAATGCGGATGTCGTCAATCGCGGCCTCTGCAGCTTCACGGCCGCGGTCTGGCTTGCTACCAGCGCCCAAACCTGTGGAACCCAACTGAATCACTTTGTGCGCATTGCTCACGCGCAGTGCTTGTGCGTCGGTGTTCGCTGTGACGAACTCCACGCCTTGAACGCCAGAGCTGATCATGTGTTCCACAGCGTTACCGCCGCCGCCACCCACGCCAATGACTTTAATTTGGGTGCCTGAGTTGAATGCTTCAACTTCGATCATTTCGATGCTCATGATGTTTCTCCTAATCTAAAAATTTTGCAGTTGCCTAAGTCGTTTGTTTTTTGCTTTTGGTTCATCGCGCTCCTTCTATGAGGGTGGCGCGTTGGCGGCACAGTATCGACATCGTCGATGCCTGTGCGGTCGTTGCGGCGGGCTGCCGCGTGCGAGATGGAGCTTGGTGTGTGGAATCATGTTTAGAAGTTCCCCACAAACCAGTTTTTGATACTGTCCATGAACGAATTGACAGATCCACTCTTTTGTGAAACTTTGAAGCCGCGTTGACGGTCCACACCTGCCTCAGCCAGCAAACCCATGACCGTGGCCGCACGGGGCTGAGCCACCATATCTGCCAAGGCACTGTTGTACTGCGGCACACCGCGGCGTACTGGTTTCAAGAATATGTCTTCGCCCAACTCAACCATGCCCGGCATGACCGCGCTGCCGCCCGTGAGCACAATGCCTGACGACAACACTTCTTCGTAACCTGAGTCACGGATGACTTGCTGCACGAGTGAGAAGATTTCTTCCACACGAGGCTCAATCACACCCGCCAACGCTTGACGACTCAACATGCGTGGTGTTCGGTCGCCGAGGCCCGGCACTTCCACTTGAATATCAGGATCAGCCAGCAACTGCTTGGCGTAGCCAGACTCAATCTTGATTTCTTCTGCGTCCTTGGTCGGCGTGCGCAAAGCCATCGCGATGTCGCTGGTGATCAAGTCACCCGCAATTGGAATCACCGCCGTATGACGAATCGCGCCATTGGTGAAGATGGCCACATCGGTCGTGCCTGCACCAATGTCCACCAAGGCCACGCCCAACTCACGCTCGTCATCGGTCAAGACCGACATGCTCGATGCCAATGGGTTGAGCATCAAGCGGTCCACATCCAAGCCGCAACGACGCACGCACTTGATGATGTTTTCAGCCGCGCTTTGTGCACCTGTGACGATGTGCACTTTGGATTCCAAACGAATGCCGCTCATGCCAATCGGCTCGCGCACGTCTTGGCCGTCAATCACAAACTCTTGCGGCTGCACCAACAACAAGCGTTGATCGGTGGAGATGTTGATGGCTTTGGCGGTTTCCACCACGCGTGCTACATCGGCTGCCGTGACTTCTTTGTCTTTCACCGCCACCATGCCGGTGGAGTTGATGCCACGAATGTGGCTGCCGGTGATGCCGGTGTAGACATTCGTGATCTTGCAGTCAGCCATGAACTCGGCTTCTTTCAAAGCCTGCTGAATACTTTGCACGGTCGCGTCGATGTTGACCACCACGCCACGTTTCAAACCGTTGCTCGGGGCTACGCCCAGGCCTGCAAGTTTCAGCTCGCCATCGGGCAACACTTCGGCCACGACCACCATGACCTTGGCTGTGCCAATGTCTAAGCCGACCACCAGTTCTTTGTAATCTTTTGCCATAACAGCCTCGTTCTTTCTCTACTTCTCTCTGTGCTCGTTAGCGTTTGGAAGACACGTCTTGCGTGCTCACCCCGCGCACCCGAAGCGCATAACCGTTGTCGTGTCGCAAATCTGCCGATTCAATCGACGTCACTTTGCGACCTAATTTATTTGTCACTTGTGCCAGTGTTTGTGAGACGCGTTGCACACGCGCCATGACTTCATCCACACCACCGCGGCCTAACTCAATCACTGCGCCGTGCGCCAGTTTGGCGCGCCAGCTCCCGCGATCGGTCAGCGCCAAACTGTCAACTGGCAGACTCAACGCTTTGAAAGCAGGTTGCAGTGCCAAATACATTTGCAACACTTGTTGTGATTGACTGTCAGGGCCACTCAAGCGTGGCATCTTGTCGTCATCCAAATCACCCACATTGGCTTCAAACACTTCGCCGTAGCTGTTGACCAAACGTTGCTCACCGTCATCACCCCAGTACGCCACAGGTTTGTGCTCTTGCAGCGTCACGCGCAAACGGTTGGGAAACTCACGCTGCACCGAAGCCAAACGCACCCATGGCACGCTCTCGAATGCACTGCGCACACGCCCCAAATCGGCCGTGAAGAAGTTACCTGTGAACTTGGTCACCACATTGGCGCGCAAGGTCACTTCGTTGTTGTGTTCCACATCGCCCAGCACCGTGATACCCCGCAGCGCAAACGTAGGCAGTTGCACCAAAGCCCATACACCGCCCACCAACGCACCCACGACTAATCCCACGAACATGAGCGATGCCGCCATGTGCATGAGCTTGACGTCAAGCGGCACAGCCACCAAGGCATTCACCTTGGGACGTGGACGCATGTGGGTGTAGCGCGTGGTCATACGGCTTTTGGACCTCCGGGGTGATCTAGCGTTGCACTCTCTAACAACATCAAGCACAAGTCTTCGTAACTGATACCCGCCGCACGAGCAGACATGGGCACCAAGGAGTGGCTGGTCATACCGGGCGATGTATTCATCTCCAGCAAAAATGGTTTGCGGTCAGTGGCGCGCAACATGATGTCAGCACGGCCCCAGCCACGGCAACCCAATGCACGATATGCGGCCACCACCAAACGTTGAATCTCTTGCTCTTCGGCTTCAGGCAAACCACTTGGGCAGTGGTACTTCACGTCATCGGTGAAGTACTTGTTGTTGTAGTCATACGCACCATCGGGAGCGGCAATGCGCACCACGGGCAAAGCACGGGCATTTGGGCCGTTGCCCAAGATCGGGCATGTCAACTCTTCACCGGTGATGAATTCTTCTGCCAACAAATCGGGGTCGTATCGGGTAGCCAACTGAGCTGCAGCTTGGATCTCGCTCGCTTGCGTGACTTTGCTCATGCCAATGGATGAACCTTCACGTGGTGGCTTGACGATCAAAGGCAAGCCGAGCTTGGCAGGAATCGCTTGGATGTTGTCTGCGGTTTGGTCTTCGGGTGACAACCACACATAGCCGGGTGTCGACAAACCCACAGCGCTCCACACGCGCTTGGTCATAACTTTGTCCATGGCCATCGCAGAGGCCATCACGCCTGAACCGGTGTAGGGAATGCCCAGCAACTCCAACGCACCTTGCACGGCACCGTCTTCACCATAGCGGCCATGTAGCGCGATGAAGGCGTGTGTGTAGCCTTCGCGCTTGAGCTCATCCAAGCTGCGCTCTACTGGGTCAAACGCGGTGGCGTTGACACCCTTGCTTTGCAAAGCCTTGAGCACACCGCTGCCTGACATGATGGACACATCACGTTCAGCAGACAGGCCACCCATGAGGACGGCAACTTTGGCAGTGTTGATATTGAAAGTCATGTTTTAGCTCTTACGTTGTTGCACCAACTCCAGCACCTTGGCTGGCACTTGGCCAATCGACCCTGCGCCCATGCACATCACCACATCGCTCGCTTGGGCGTTGTCGGCAATGACCTGGGCCATTTTTTGAATGTCGTCCACGAACACCAAGGCTTCATGGCCTGCCACACGCATGGCGCGCGACAGTGCGCGGCCATCGGCAGCGGCAATCGGCGTTTCACCCGCGGCATAAATTTCAGAGAGCCACAACACATCGGCGCGACCCATGACTTCGACGAAGTCTTCAAAGCAATCGCGCGTGCGGGTGTAGCGGTGTGGCTGGAATGCCAACACCAACCGGCGGCCAGGAAATGCACCACGCGCTGCCGCCAGAGTGGCAGCCACTTCCACCGGGTGATGGCCATAGTCTTCGATGAGGGTAAATTCGCCACCCGTTTTCGCAGCCACTTCACCGTGACGTTGGAAGCGACGCCCCACCCCTTTGAACTCGGCCAAGGCTTTTTGCAATGCCTCATCCGGCACGTTCAACTCCACTGCAATCGCAATCGCAGCCAAGGCATTGAGCACGTTGTGCTCCCCCGCCAGGTTGAGCGTGATGTCGAGGTCAGGCAATGTCACACCGTTACGGCGCTGCACCGTGAAGCACATGCGGCCGTTGTCAGCGCGCACATTCACCGCGCGCACTTGCGCTTCTTCGTTGAAGCCGTAGCTGGTGATGGGGCGTGACACCTCGGGCAAGATGCTGCGCACTGCGGCATCGTCCGTGCACAAAATCGCTGCACCGTAAAAAGGCATGCGGTGCAAGAACTCGATGAACGCACCCTTCAACTTGTTGAAGTCATGACCATAGGTGTCCATGTGGTCGGCGTCGATGTTGGTCACCACGGCCATCACGGGCAAGAGGTTCAAGAACGATGCGTCTGACTCGTCGGCTTCCACCACGATGTAGTCGCCCGAACCCAGCTTGGCATTCGCGCCTGCACTGTTGAGCTTGCCGCCAATCACAAACGTGGGGTCCATGCCGGCTTCAGCCAACACGCTGGCCACCAAACTGGTGGTGGTGGTTTTGCCGTGCGTGCCAGCGATGGCTACGCCAGTTTTGAGACGCATCAACTCTGCCAACATCACGGCGCGTGGCACGACGGGAATCAGCTTGGCGTGTGCTGCCACCACTTCAGGGTTGTCTGCGTGCACCGCAGTGGACGTAACCACCGCATCGGCACCTGCAATGTTTTTGGCATCATGGCCCACATGGGTTTGGATGCCCAAGCTTTGCAGGCGTTTTAAGGCCGCGCTGTCTGACAAATCGGAACCTGACACGGCGTAGCCCAAGTTCAACAACACTTCAGCAATGCCGCTCATGCCTGCGCCGCCGATGCCGACGAAATGGATGTGACGAATGGCGTGTTTCATTATTTTTTTCCTTTCGCTGCGAGCTGCTCGCAAGCGGCCACCACTTGATCTACCGCGTCCACTTGACGCACGGCATAAGCTTTCTCGGCACATGCCAACAAAGTGCGGCGCGTCATGAATTGCAAACGGTCTGCCAAGTCTTGGACTTTCAATTCGTTTTGTGGCATCAACCAACCGCCACCTGCGTCCACCACAAAGCGTGCGTTGGTGGTTTGGTGGTCATCCACCGCATGGGGGAAGGGCACATAGATCGCAGCAGCACCAACAGCGGCCAACTCGGTCACAGTGCTGGCACCCGCGCGTGCAATCACCACATCTGCATCGGCAAAGGCTTGCGCGGTGTCGTCGATGAAAGGCGTCAGTTCTGCTTGCACACCTGCTTCGGCATAGGCCGTGCGCAGTGCATCAATTTGTTTGGCACCACTTTGATGGGTCACCACAGGGCGTTGATCGTGAGGGATTTTGGCCAAGGCTTGCGGCACCACGGTGTTGAGTGCTTGTGCGCCCAAACTGCCACCGACCACCAACACTCGCAGAGGGCCCGTGCGTTCAGCAAAACGCTGCGCAGGTTCTGGCTGTTTCACAAACCCATCGCGCATGGGGTTGCCCACCCACTCAGCTTTTGGCAACACATTGGGGAAAGCGCAGAACACACGGTCAGCCACGCCACTCAACACTTTGTTGGCCATGCCCGCCACAGAGTTTTGCTCGTGCAACACCAAAGGTGCACCCCACAGCACGGCCATCATGCCGGCGGGGAATGTGATGTAACCGCCAAGACCCACCACCACATCGGGCTTGACGCGGCGAACCACGCACAGGCTTTGCCAGAACGCACGCAACAACTTGAAAGGCAATAGCGCCAAAGTTTTGACACCTTTGCCGCGCACGCCACCAAACTGAACGGTCTCATACGCAAAGCCACGAGGAGGCACAAGCAAGCTTTCCATACTGGGCTCAGGTGCACCGAGCCAATGCACATTCCAGCCATGAATGCGCAATTGCTCAGCCACAGCCAAGCCTGGGAAAATGTGACCTCCTGTGCCACCAGCCATGATGAGTGCGGTGCGTTGGGTCGTGCTCATAGACGCCCCCCGTGCATGACCACGCGGTTCTCAAAGTCCACGCGCAACACGACCGCAATGGCAATGAGGTTCAACAAAATCGCAGAGCCGCCATAGCTCATGAGTGGCAAAGTTAAACCCTTGGTAGGCAAGGCGCCCAAGTTCACACCCATGTTGATGAAAGACTGAAAGCCCATCCAAATGCCTACGCCTTGTGCGACCAAACCTGCGAACACACGGTCCATCGCAATGGCTTGACGGCCGATGTACATGATGCGGCGGGTCAGCCACATGAACATGCCAATCACAGCGACCACACCGACAAAGCCAAACTCTTCGCCAATCACAGCCAGCAAGAAGTCTGTGTGCGCTTCGGGCAACCAATGCAGTTTCTCGACACTGCCACCTAAACCAACACCAAAAATTTCCCCGCGACCAATGGCAATGAGTGAGTGCGACAACTGATAGCCCTTACCCAGTGCATGCTCTGTGCTCCATGGATCGAGGTAAGCAAAGATGCGTTCACGACGCCATTCAGAGGTGGCGATGATCAAGCCAAACACACCCACCAGTGCCGTAGCAATCAAGAAGAACATGCGAGCGTTCACGCCGCCTAAGAACAAAATACCCATGGCAATTACAGCGATCACCATGAACGCGCCCATGTCTGGCTCAGATAGGAGCAACAAACCCACCGCCGCTACTGCAGCACCCATCGGTGTGACCGCAGCGAAGAAGTTTTCTTTCACATCCATCTTGCGTACCATGTAGTTGGCGGCGTAGAGCAACACCCCCCACTTGGCCAATTCGGATGGCTGGAAATTCATGAAGCCCAAGCCAATCCAACGGCGTGCGCCATTGACCGATTTACCAATGAACGGAATCAATACGGCGATCAATAACACGATGGAGACAATAAACACCCAAGGCGCGATCCGCTCCCACGTGTTAAGGGGAATTTGAAAAGCCAGCAGAGCCGCCACAAACGCTACAAATAGCGATAGACCATGGCGGAACAAGAAATGCGTTTGCGTGTAACCCGCGCCCATGCGTGGGTTGTCGGGAATGGCAATCGATGCCGAATACACCATGACCAAGCCGAACATCAGCAAGGCAAACGTGACCCACACCAACGGTTGATCAAACCCTTTGACATGCACGGGTGACGCCGCAGTACGTGTGAACTCGGTGCCGTGCACACGCACAGGCAAAGCATCCATACCCTTCTCGGGTTCACCGCCAAACAGACGGCCAAGACCAAGCTTCATGCGATGCATGAAAAAGGCTTTGCTGGATGCATTCATGTCACTCACACCATGCCTCCAGCTTCTTCCACCAAGTGGTTCACAGCGTTCACAAACACTTCGGCACGATGCGCGTAGTTACGGAACATGTCCATGCTTGCGCACGCGGGTGACAACAACACGGCATCGCCTGAATGGGCAAGTTCACTACAGCGTTTGACGGCCTCTTCCAAAGTAGCTGCATCCAACAAGGTCACGCCGCTGTGCTGCAACACTTCGCGCAATGCAGGCGCATCGCGGCCAATCAGCACCACGGCACGTGCATAGCGTGCGACGGGCTCGTTCAAAGGTGCAAAGTCTTGACCTTTGCCATCACCGCCCAAGATGACCAGCAAGCGGCGGTCCACACCTAGACCATGCAAGGCAGCCACAGTGGCACCCACATTGGTACCTTTGCTGTCGTCAAAATACTCCACACTATTGAGCACAGTCACGGGCTCCACACGGTGGGGCTCGCCTTGGTACTCACGCAGACCAAACAACATGGGGGCCAGATCGCCACCGGCATTTCCGGCTAACGCCAATGCAGCCAAAGCATTGAGTGCGTTGTGGCGACCGCGAATGCGAAGCGCATCGGCTGGCATGAGGCGTTGAATGTGAATTTCTTCTTCGTCGTCTTTTTTGCGTTTACGGGTTTCGTCCGCCTCGAGCGCACGCACCAGCCATGTCATGCCGTTGACGGTTTCAATGCCATAGTCGCCGGGCCGCTGTGGCAAGTCACCACCGAAGGTAAGGTGCGCACGCACTTGAACTTTGGGCGTTTTGGCGCGCGAGGGTTTGGCTACGACTTCTGTTGCTTCAGCAGGTGCACTGTCCAACATGGCCATCACGCCTGCATCTTCGCGGTTAAGCACCAACACGCCACGCTTGCCAAAGATACGGGCTTTCGCAGCGCCGTAGCCGTCCATGCTGCCATGCCAATCGAGGTGGTCTTGAGTGAGGTTGAGCACCGTGGCTGCTGTCGGCTCGAAGTTGTCCACACCTTCCAGCTGAAAGCTCGACAACTCCAACACCCACACTTGCGGCAGATACAGATGATCTGCGGGTGGCGGCGGCGGTGGCACGAGTGGCGGCAAGTCCACTTCAAATGGTTCGTCATCTGCGGCTGCAACTGCCTCAGCTTGCTCGGCTTCAGTGTCCGTCAATGCCATTTGTGATTCAGCATCACTTTCAGCGGCAGCTTCTTGCGCCAACGCATCTTCGGCATCCAAAGCCATTTGCGCAGTAGCGGCTTGTTCTTTGGCTTCTGCGTCAAGACGCGCTTGCTCTGCCAAGGCTTCGTCTGCAGCCTGTGCCTCAGCTTCTTGGGCGGCAATCACATCAGCAGCGGCTTGTTCTTCGGCCGCTTTGTCCAACGCTTGCGACAAGGTATCCAACAATGTGGGGCCGATGTTGCCGGCCACTGCCACGCGTTTACCTGCACGCTCTAACAATTGCCCAGTCAAGGAAGTGACGGTGGTTTTGCCGTTGGTGCCCGTGATGGCCAAGACCTTGGGGTGATAAGCCATGCTGGTTTGCAAATCACTCAACGCTTGCGCAAACAAAGTCAGCTCAGTGCCCACCCACAAACCAGCATCTACTGCAGCGTTCCACACAGGCGCCACAGACTCAGGGCTCAGACCTGGGCTCTTGAACACCGCACGCACATCTTGGCCTTCGACCAAGTTGGCCTCAAACGCACCATGCACAAATTTCACTTCTGGCAACTCTGCACGCAAACTTGCCAAATGCGGCGGCTCGGCACGCGTGTCCACGACTTGCACTTGCGCACCGTTGCGCACGCACCAACGCGCCATCGCCAGGCCGGAATCACCCAAGCCCAGAATCAGCACTGATTGGTTGTGGAGTTGCTGCATCTTCTTATCTCAGCTTCAAAGTCGACAGACCCACCAAACACAAGAGCATGGTGATGATCCAAAAACGCACGACGACTTGGGTTTCTTTCCAGCCGCTCTTCTCGAAATGGTGATGCAAAGGCGCCATCTTCAAAATGCGACGGCCTTCGCCATATTTCTTCTTGGTGTATTTGAAGTACGTCACTTGCAACATGACCGACAAGGCTTCCACCACAAAGATGCCGCCCATGATGGCCAGCACAATTTCTTGACGCACGATCACTGCAATCGTGCCCAGCGCACCGCCCAAAGCGAGCGCACCCACGTCACCCATGAACACTTGCGCGGGATGTGTGTTGAACCACAAGAACGCCAAGCCTGCACCGGCCATGGCCGCACAGAAAATCATCAACTCGCCCGAGCCGGGGATGTAAGGGAACAACAGGTATTTGGAATACACCGAGCTACCGGTCACATAGGCAAACACCCCCAAAGCGGAGCCCACCATCACCACCGGCATGATGGCCAAGCCATCCAAGCCGTCGGTCAAGTTCACAGCATTGCTCGAGCCCACGATGACCAAGTAGGTCATGATCACAAAGCCAAACACGCCCAGTGGGTAGCTCACTTCCTTGATGAAGGGCAAAAGCAAACCCGCCTTAGGGGGCAAATTCACATCAAAGCCCGACTTCACCCACGAGTAGAACAACTCCAACACGCGTAAGTTGCTGCTCTCTGAAATGCTAAACACCAAGTAAAGTGCAGCAGTCAAACCAATGATGGATTGCCACATGTATTTCTCGCGTGAACGCATACCCTCTGGGTCTTTGTTCACGACTTTGCGCCAGTCATCAACCCACCCAATCGCGCCAAAACCAAAGGTGACGATCATCACGATCCATACAAAGCGGTTGGACAAATCAGCCCACAACAAAGTGGAAACAGCGATGCCAATCAAAATCAGCACACCGCCCATGGTGGGTGTGCCGCTCTTAGCCAGGTGCGATTGCATGGCGTATTCACGGATGGGCTGACCAATCTTCAACGCCGCTAATCGGCGAATCACAGCTGGGCCAGCAATCAAACCAATCAACAAAGCGGTCAACGCCGCCATCACCGCACGGAAGGTGAGGTACTGGAACACGCGGAAAAAGCCAAATTCTGGCGAGAGCGTTTGCAACCATTGGGCTAGTGTTAGCAGCATGGTGTCGTTTCCTTTTTATGGTGATCGTGACAGGCGTTGATGGCCTCAATCACGCGCTCCATCTTCATGAAGCGTGAGCCTTTCACCAGCACACTGCCAAGCTGCGGCAACTGCTTCAGCACTTGCGCGTTGAGTGTGTCGATGTCTGTCATGTGTTGTGCGTTCGCGCCGCAGGCTGTGGCCGTATGTGCAGCCAAGTCACCTAAACACAGCACATGGTCAATGCCCATTTCTGCAGCGTGGATGCCCACCTCTTGGTGGAACTCTGGGCCTTGTGTGCCCACTTCCCCCATATCACCCAGCACCAGTAAGCGTGGCGCAGGTAACTCTGCCAGCACATCGATTGCGGCGCGTACTGAGTCGGGGTTGGCGTTGTAGGTGTCATCCACCACAGTGATGTCGTGGCCTTGGCACTGAATGCCAAAGGCACGTGAACGTCCTTTGACGGGTTCAAAACTGTTGAGACCTTGCGCGATCACATCGAGCGAAACACCTGCTGCTAAGGCGCAGGCTGTAGCCGCCAACGCATTGCCCACGTTGTGGCGACCAGCGATATGAAGTTGCGTACGCAACACGCCCGATGGCGTTTGTGCTTCCACAGCCCAGTGGTCATTCAACCAATCGGCTTTGAGCAACTGCACCTCAGCTTCGCCTGTCATGGAGAAACGCATACAAACACGGCTGCCTGCTAAGGTTTTCCACAGTGCACTGTATTCGTCGTGCGCAGGGAACACTGCCACGCCGGACACTGGCAAAGCCTTGATGGCTTCGCCGTTTTCTTGCGCTACTGCTTCGACAGTGGCCATGTACTCTTGATGTTCACGCTGTGCGTTGTTCACCAACGCGACGGTGGCTTTCGTCATTTCGGCCAATCCTGCAATTTCGCCAGGATGATTCATGCCCAACTCCACCACAGCGCTGCGGTGATGCGCGCGCATGCGCAGCAGGGTTTGCGGCACACCAATGTCGTTGTTCAAATTGCCTTGCGTGGCCAAGGCGTCATCACCAAAGCCTGCACGCAAGATGCTGGCAATCATTTGTGTGACCGTCGTCTTGCCGTTGCTGCCGGTCACTGCAATGACGGGCAAATTGAATTGACTGCGCCAACCTTTGGCCAATTGGCCTAAAGCAATGCGCGTGTCTGGCACTTGCACGCCTGCCAACTTGGCAGCGTCTAAACCATGGTGCGCCAAGGCAGCCGTTGCGCCGTTGCTTGCGACCTGCGATAAAAAGTCGTTCGCATCAAAGCGCTCGCCTTTCAAGGCCACAAACAAATCGCCCACTTGGCAGGTACGGCTGTCAGTGTTGACACGTTGGACGACCAAGCCACTGTCACCATGCAACAGTGCGCCTGTGAGCCACTGGTTGATTTGCTTCAAGCTGAGGTTCATGTCAGACATGCGCCCTCCTTTGTGTCAACGCGTCGCGTGCATGTTGCACATCACTGAACGGATGTTTGACACCTGAAATTTCTTGATAGTCCTCGTGACCTTTGCCAGCCACCAGCACCACATCTTGCACACGCGCGTGCAGCAGAGTCTGCGCAATCGCTTGAGCGCGGTCGGCAATCACTTTTGTCTTGGCTGCATTTTGCAAACCAGCCAGCATCTGATTCAAAATTATTTGTGGGTCTTCGCTGCGCGGGTTGTCGCTGGTCAGCACCACGTGCTGCGCGTATTGCTCTGCGGCTGCGGCCATCAAGGGGCGCTTAGCAGCATCGCGGTCACCACCGCAACCCAACACACAAGTCAACTCACCGCCGCGTGACTGCGCCAGTGGCAACAAAGCTTGCACAGCTTGCGCCACGGCATCGGGTGTGTGGGCGTAATCAATCACCACCAAAGGCTCACCCGCCTCGCCCACGGTTTGCATGCGGCCTGGCACTGCAGGCAACACGTGACAGGCTTGCACGGCATCTGCCAAGCTGTAGCCCAAAGCGCGCAAGCAGGCGATGACGCCCAATACATTGCTCACGTTGTAGTGGCCTACCAACTGCGTCTCAAGCGTGCGAACTTCGTCACCCTCGACCACATCAAAACACAAGCCCATGGCGCCGTGTTGGATGTGGCGTGCCACGATGTGTTTTGTACTTCGCACTGCATTCGGCACACAAGAAATTGTCCACACGTGCAAATCGTCACGCGCTTGCAACTGTGCAGCCAATGCCACACCTTGTGCATCGTCCACGTTCACCACAGCCGCTTGCAATCCTGCCCAGCTGAACAAAGTCAGCTTGGCTTGCCAGTAGCTGGCCATGTCGCCGTGGTAGTCCAAATGATCTTGCGTGAAATTGGTGAACATGGCCACGCGCACCTGCGTCCCGTCTAAGCGATGCTCAGCTAAGCCAATAGACGAAGCTTCAATCGCACAAGCATTCACACCAGCATCCACCATGTTGCGCAAACGGCCTTGCAGCAGAACGGGGTCGGGTGTGGTCATACCCGTCACTTCAAGGTGACCGACTTCGCCCACACCCAAGGTGCCCACGATGGCGCAACGCTTGCCTGCGTTTTGCAAGGCATGTGCCAACCACCATGCAGTGGATGTTTTGCCATTGGTGCCTGTGATAGCCACCACGTCTAGCGCATGGCTGGGTTGTTCGTAATACGCGGCAGCGATCAAACCACTGGCCGCTTTCAAGCCGTCATAGGTGGCAATGGCTGGGTTCTCGCCCCATGCAAACACATCAGAGCCTGATTGCTCCACCACACAAGCTGTCGCACCTAGTTTTAACGCAGCGGCAACAAATTCGCGGCCGTCCGTCACACCACCAGGCCAAGCAATGAAGCCATCGCCCGATCCAACGCGACGACTGTCAGTGTGCACCACACCGCGCACATGGGTGCGCAGCCACTGCGCGGCGTCTTGCGGGCTATGAAGTCGCTTCATCAGAAGGACTCCTTTTCAACTTGGGTCACCACTTGGGGCTTGACCGCCATGTCAGGCTGCACACCCATCATGCGCAAAGTTTGTTGCACCGTTTGGCTAAACACGGGCGCTGCCACATCACCACCGAAGTAAGCACCATTCGTGGGCTCATCCACCATCACTGCTACCACGATGCGAGGGTTGTCAATCGGTGCAATGCCAACAAAAAAGCCACGGTACTTTTTACTCGCGTAACCCTTACCTTCGACCTTATGTGCAGTCCCTGTTTTTCCACCCACGGCATAACCCATGGTTTGCGCCTTAGGGGCAGTGCCACCTTGAATGGTCACCATGTGCAGCATATTGCGCATAGACGCTGCGTTTTGCGACGAGAACACCCGAACACCACTGACCACCGACTGGTTGGTCTTGACCAGACTCACAGGCACCATCTCACCATCGTGCGCAAACACCGTATACGCCTGCGCCAGCTGAAACAAGCTGGCTGACAGACCATAGCCATAACTCATGGTGGCTTGCTCAATGGGGCGCCAAGTCTTGTAGGCACGGACCTTGCCAGACACTGCGCCTGGAAAAGGCACTTGAGGTTTTTGCCCTAAACCGACTTGTGTGAACACTTCCCACATGTCGTGAGGTTGCATTTGCAACGCCAACTTAGATGCCCCAATATTGCTGGACTTTTGAATCACTTGATTGATAGTTAACAACCCATGTGCATGCTCATCTGTGATCGTGGCAGTACCCACCTTGAATTTGCCGTTCCCAATTTGGATCGTGCTCTCTGGCGTGACAAGTCCTTTTTCCAGAGCCAGCCCCACAACAATTGGCTTCATCGTCGAACCTGGTTCAAAGGTATCGGTGAGTGCGCGATTGCGTAACTGCGCGCCACTCAAATTGCCACGTTTAGCTGGCGAATAACTGGGATAGTTGGTCAACGCCAAAATCTCGCCCGTTTTGACATCGAGCACAACGACACTACCTGCAGCGGCTTTATTGTTTAGTACCGCTTCTTTGATTTTTTCGTACGCAAAGTACTGCACCTTACTGTCGATACTCAGCTGCAAATCTTCACCATCCAAAGGCGGCACCATTTCGCCAATGTCTTCCACCACGCGACCCAAGCGATCTTTGATAACGCGGCGTGAACCGGCTTTGCCACCCAAGGCTTTGTTGAAGGTCAGCTCCACCCCTTCTTGACCCAAGTTCTCAACGTTGGTGAAACCCACCACGTGAGCCACCGATTCGCCCTCTGGATAGACGCGCTTGTATTCTTTGCGGTCGTATACGCCTTTGATCTTGAGGGCAGCAATGTCTTTGGCCACCGACTCGTCCACTTGGCGCTTAAGCCACACAAAAGTTTTGTCTTCGTCTTGAAGTTTCTTGTCGAGCTCTGCAGCGGTCATGCCCAATAGCTTCGCCAACGCCCTGAGTTGAGTGGGGTCGCGCTCGATGTCTTCTGGGTTCGCCCAAATACTCGGCACGGGCACACTGGACGCCAAGATGTTGCCGTTGCGGTCCAAGATGCGGCCACGGTTGGCTGGCAAATCCAAAGTGCGCACGAAGCGCACGGTGCCTTGACGCTTAAAGAAAGCGTTGTCAATCACCTGCACATACGCAGCGCGCGCCACCAAACCTAAGAAGCCCGCAGCAATGACAGCCACGATGAACTGGCTGCGCCAGATGGGCGTCTTGCTCGCGAGCAAGGGGCTAGAGGTGTATTGCACGCTACGGCTGCTCATGGGCGAACCTCCGCAGGAGCAGATGCAGACACAGCAACGCCACCCGACACGGTGGCGTATTGCGTGATGGCTGGTGTGATGGTGCGCATGTGCAACTGCTCACGCGCGAGTTTTTCGACACGCAGGGGTGTGGCTTGCGCACGGCGCTCCACATCCAAGCGGTCGTTTTCTGTTTCTAGGTTGCGCGCCAAACTGGTGGCGCGGTCAATCTCCGTCGTGAGCGAGCGCGACTCGTACTGTGTGCGCACCAAATACAGCGCACTGGCCATGACCGCAATCATGAGGAGCAAGCTCACGCGACTCATACGCCAGCTCCCAACCGTTCAGCCACGCGCATGATGGCACTGCGTGAGCGGGGGTTGCCCGCCACCTCAGCAACGCTGGGTTTGACGCGATCAATCGCTTTGAAGTCCATCACTTTGGGTGCAGCAAACGGCGCCCGACGGTCGTACACCTCACGCGAATGCTGCGTGATGAACTGCTTGACGATGCGGTCTTCCAAAGAATGGAAACTGATCACAGCCAATCGACCTCCGGGGCGCAAGACTTGCAACGAAGCGCTTAACGCTTGTTGCAACTCCTCAAGCTCGGCATTGATGAAAATCCGAAAAGCCTGAAATGTGCGCGTTGCAGGGTCCTTGCCCGGCTCGCGGGTTTTGACCGTGTCAGCCACGAGCTGGGCCAATTCAGAGGTGGATGTAGGCACGCCCCGTTCTTGTCGGCGAGCATCAATCGCCTTTGCAATCTGTAAAGCAAACCGTTCTTCGCCATATTCACGTATCACCTCCGCGATGTGTTGAATTTCCGCCTCGGCCAGCCACTCGGACACGCTCTGGCCACGGGTGGTGTCCATGCGCATATCCAAAGGACCGTCGTTTCGAAAAGAGAAACCGCGTGCTGGGTTGTCGATCTGGGGTGAGCTCACCCCCAAATCCATCAGCACGCCGTCGATCGAGCCCGCATCCAACTCGCCCAAGTGCGTGAAGCCTTGGTGACGAATCGAAAAGCGCGGGTCTTGAATTTGTTCGGCCACCGCGATCGCATCGAGGTCTTTGTCGAATGCAATCAAACGGCCTTGGGACGAAAGCTTTGACAAGATGAGACGGGAATGCCCACCGCGACCAAAGGTCGCATCTACGTAGGTACCGTCCGGCTTGATGTCGAGAGCATCGACAGCTTCGCTGAGTAGGACGGTGGTGTGCTGCCATGGCGTGTCCACCGTCATCCTTTAAAAAGAGAATTCCTTGAACACATCAGGCATGTCGCCCTGCATGGCTTGGGCCTCTTGCGCCTCGTAAGTCGCTTTGTCCCAAAGTTCAAAATGATTGCCCATGCCAAGCAGCATGGTGTCTTTGCTGATGCCCGCTGCCGTGCGCAGCTCAGGCGAGATGAGGACACGACCTGTGCCATCCATCTCCACATCCATCGCATTACCCAAGAAGATACGTTTCCACCATTGCGCGCTCATTGGCAGCGCAGCAATGCGTTCGCGGAACTTCTCCCACTCGGTGCGTGGAAAAACCATCAAACAGCCGTGGGGGTGACGCGTGATCGTGAGCTGCCCAGCCGCAGTCGCGCTCAAGACGTCGCGATGCCGAGTTGGCACCGACAGACGACCTTTGGCGTCGAGACTCAGCGATGAAGCGCCCTGAAACACGTTGACTACCCTTTTTCCACATACAAATCAAACAACCAAGCGGAGCGAAAAAGCCAAAAGGCACTTTTCACCACTTAATTGCACTTATTTGCACTGTAGCAGGAAAACCAGTTCAGAACACCCAAATTAGGAATTTTTTCAATGAAATCAACAACTTACAGCGATTTTAACATCTACGTCACAGCCTAAAAATCGTTATAAATGAAGCACTTAGAAAAGGCACTAAAAGTGGCTTATGAAGAAAAACAGGCATAAAAAAAGCAGGCTTGTGAGCCTGCTTTTTGATGATTTTTGGCGTTTTGGCTATCAATCTCCGAACATGCGCTGCTTAATTTCGCGACGTTCTTGGGCTTCGAGGGACAAACTAGCGGTTGGACGAGCCAACAAACGGCCCACGCCGATGGCTTCGCCAGTTTCGTCACAGTAACCATAGTCACCACTGTCGATGCGGTGGATGGACTGCTCAATCTTCTTGAGCAACTTGCGTTCACGGTCACGTGTGCGCAACTCCAAAGCGTGTTCTTCTTCAATAGTTGCGCGATCGGCTGGATCAGGCACCACCACGGTGTCTTCACGCAAATGCTCGGTTGTTTCGCTGGCGTTGCTCAGTACTTCGTTTTTCAGCTGAACGAGCTTGAGTCGGAAGAATGCCATTTGCATGTCATTCATGTACTCGGTGTCGGGCATTGCGATGATTTCTGCATCGGTCAGTTGGTCAACCGTTTTGGTCTTCCAGTTATTGGCAAGCTTGGCGTCTTTTTTAGGTATCACAGGAACAATGGTTGGAGCAGAGGGTGCCGTCATAGGCATAAAGCTGTTCTTGGCTGCGTTGGACGCAACCACTTGAGCTGGCGGGGGTGGAACCAAAGCCGCCATCTTGGCAGCTCTGGAGTTTTTCTTGTGCACCACAGGGGTGTAGCCAGGAATGATGGGCGTGACGTGCACGATGGGTGCAGGTGCGGCCACCACTTTGACTTTGGGTTCTTTGGCAGGCTTTGCCGCTTTGACCACAGGCGCTTTCTTAGCAGGTGTAGCCTTCACGGTGGGCTTAGCGGCTGCTTTTGGCGCGGCTTTAACAGGGGCCTTTGACGCTGTCTTGGCTGCCACTTTGGCCACAGGCTTCGCAGCGGCCTTCTTTGCAACGGGCTTAGTCGGTGCTTTTACAGGGGCTTTAGCCTTGACCGGCGTATTCACCGTCTTGACTGGGGTTTTGACAGCTTTCGCAGGAGCCTTGACGACCTTGGTAGGCACTTTCTTGGTCACTGCTTTTTTAGCAGGCGCTGCCGCTTTCTTAGCGACCACTTTTTTAGGCGCTGCTTTAGCAACTGCTTTGGAGACGACGGGCTTTTTGACCGGCGCCTTTTTAGCAACCACCTTCTTAGCAGCCGCCTTGGCTGGTGCAGCCTTCTTGGCCACAGGCTTCGCGGTGGACTTCACCGCAGCCTTAGCCGCTGGCTTGGCAGACTTAGCGGGGGCCTTGGCCACCACAGGTTTTTTCACGATCTTCTTCGCAACCGCTTTAGGCGATGCAACTGTTTTGGCCGCTTTTTTAGCGGGAACAGGCTTTTTGGAAGCGGTTTTCTTGGATTTAGCGTTCACTGTGGGTCTCCTAGCGGCCTCCGACAGCACGGGTGTGCTGGCAGGGTCTGGCGCGCGGGATTGTAGCCACAAACCCCAAGGTTTCATTAAATTTGCAAAAACTGCCATATTTCATCAAACTAAGGACTGATCAAGACCTTGAATCAAGATGTCTTTTGGCAGGTCAATACCGATGAACACCATCTTGCTGATGCGCTCTTCGCCTTCGGCCCAATCGGGGCCCAAATCACTGCCCATCAACTGATGCACGCCTTGGAAGATCACTTTCTTTTCTGTGCCCTTCATATTCAGCACGCCTTTGTAGCGCAGCATCTTTGGGCCGTAGATGTTGACGATGGCGCCAAGGAAGTCTTCCAGCTTGGCGGGGTCAAACTGGCGCTTGGACTTGTACACAAAGCTCTTCACATCGTCATCGTGGTGGTGATGGTGACCTGGCCCGTGATCATGCTCATGCGCGTGTGAAGGATGGTCGCAGTGTTCACCGTGTTCGTGGTCATGGTGGGCGTGGTCATGTGAATGACCATGCTTGTGCGAGGGGTGGTCGCAGTGCTCGCCATCATGGTGGTGATGGTCGTCGTCTGATAAGAAGTCAGGGTCGATGTCGAGCTTGGCGTTGAGGTTGAAGCCGCGCAGGTCAAACACTTCGCTCAAGGACACTTCACCGAAATGCGCCACTTTTTGTGGGGCGCGTGGGTTCATGTGCTTCAAGCGGTGTTGCAACGCGTCCAACTCGGCGGGCGTTACGAGGTCGACCTTGCTGATGAAGATCTGGTCGGCAAAGCCCACTTGGCGACGCGCCTCTTGGCGGTCATTGAGCTGCTGAGCGGCGTGCTTGGCATCGACCAAGGTCAAGATGGAGTCGAGCAAAAAGCTCTCTGCAATCTCATCGTCCATGAAGAAGGTCTGCGCCACAGGGCCGGGGTCGGCCAAGCCCGTGGTTTCAATCACCACGCGGTCAAAGTCGAGCAAGCCTTTGCGTTTTTTGGCGGCCAGCAGTTGCAGTGTGGTGCGCAAGTCTTCGCGGATCGAGCAGCACACGCAGCCGTTGTTCATCTGAATGATTTGCTCGTTGGTGTCAGACACCAAGATCTCGTTGTCGATATTTTCTTCGCCAAACTCATTTTCGATGATGGCAATCTTTTGGCCGTGGGCCTCGGTCAGCACGCGCTTGAGCAAAGTGGTTTTGCCTGAACCTAAAAAGCCGGTCAGGATGGTGGCGGGGATCAACATAAAAGAGAAGCCTTATTTCTAAACGTTTCAATCAACCCGATATTGTGGCCGACTTAGGTTTTTCAACCAGCTCCGCCGCTTTCACCACCACCAGCCCCTTGAGGTATTCACCTTCAGGGAAGGTCAGCGTCATCGGATGGTCGGGCGCGCCTTGCATGCGCTCGCTGATATAGCCATCACACGGCGCATCAATGCCAGCAGAGGCAATAATCTTGTGGAACAAATCCGCGCTGATGCCGCCCGAGCAGCTGTAGGTAAACAGCACGCCACCCGGCTCTAACAACTTGAACGCCAAGCGGTTAATGTCTTTGTAGGCACGCGCCGCGCGGTCAGCGTGCGCGGCAGACGGCGCAAACTTCGGCGGGTCCAGCACGATGGCATCAAAAGTTTGGCCTTCTTGAATGAACTGACGCAACGAGGCATTCACATCGGCATCCATCATCGTGGTGCGAGATGCGTCAAAGCCGTTCAGCGCCACGTTGGCCTTGGCCAGCTCGATCGCGGGGCCGGAAGAGTCAATCGACGTCACATGCGCAGCACCGCCAGCCAAAGCGGCAACGGTGAAGCCGCCGGTATAGCAATAGCAGTTCAGTACGCGCTGAAACTGCAAGCGCTTGGTGTAATCAGCAAATTTTTTGCGGCTGTCGCGCTGGTCCAAATAAAAACCTGTCTTGTGCCCTTCGGCCACGTCGAGCGACAACTGCCAATCGTGCTCACGCAGCACCACACCCGTAGCACCCTCGCCGCGAAGCCAGCCAGTGACCTCGGGCAAGCCTTCAAGCTTGCGCACGTTCGAGTCTGAGCGTTCGTAGAGTTTGGTCAGGCCTGTTTGCGTCAGCAACTCGTCGGCAATCACGCTTTTCCAGCGCTCCGTACCGCACGACAAAAACGATGCCACCAAGATGTCGTCATAGCGGTCCACGATGAGGCCGGGCAACCCGTCGGACTCGCCATGAATCAATCGCACGCCATTGCTTTGAATGTCAAACCGGGTACGCGCCGCGATAGCGCGAGCAATGGAGGCTTTAAAAAACGACGCATCAATGCGCTGACCTTCGTCAAAACTCCAAATGCGCGCACGAATTTTTGATTCAGGGCTGCACGATGCCCAGCCCAAAAACTGACCGTCGTACGACTCCACGCGCACGGTTTCGCCGGCATCGCCGCTGCCTTTGGCAATGGCACCGTCAAAAATCCACGGGTGGCGGCGCAGCGCAGAACGCTCTTTGCCTTCTCTTAGCTTGATTGTTTTCATTGACTCAATTGTCGTTTGAGTCGTTGGTGGTTTGACTTGTACTTTGCGGTTTATTTCGCTGGTGGTTTTGGTGTTTGTTGCTGTTTCTTGCGCTTCGCCACGTCGCGTACCGGAGCCCGCTGCGGCTCATGCGTCGCTGCGCGCCAAAATCGCCGCATCGGGCTCCGGTACACGCCATGGCTACGAGTGCTTGTTAACCCAGCATTCGCAAACCACTCTTTGTGGCATGTGACAAAAATCACGCAGGCCAATGTTGGCAAGCCAACAAGGCCCAAGTCAGGGGTGGGGTAGGCGTTGAGGCGATTTTGGCGCGCAGCGACGCATGAGCCGATGCGCCTGCCCCACCCCTGACTTGGGCCGCACTTAGCAACGAACAAAAGTTACTTCTTCCGAGCCCGAGGATGCGCAGAGTCATAAGCCTGTGCCAAATGCTGAAAGTCCAAGCGCGTGTACACCTGCGTGGTGGTGATGTTGGCGTGGCCCAACAGCTCTTGCACCCCGCGCAAATCTTGGCTCGACTGCAGCACATGGCTGGCAAATGAGTGACGCAGCATGTGCGGGTGCACTGGTGTGGACAAGCCCGCTTTCAGGCTGCGCTGACGCAGGCGCTGCCACACAGCTTGCGCCGTGAGGCGTGTGCCGTTGCGGCCAATGAACATCGCGGTTTGCTCGGAGGTGGCGGGTGTGAGGCCTTGGTCGCGCACTGCGACCCATGCTTGCATGGCTTCTAGCGCTTTGCCGCCCACGGGCACGCTGCGGCGTTTGCTGCCTTTACCCAGCACGTGGGCTTCGCCACCGTCAAAGTCAATCCAGCCTTTGGCTTGTGCGCCCGCTTGCACGTCTAAGCCCACCAGCTCACCCACACGCAGGCCGCAGCCGTACAGCAGCTCCACCAGCGCGGCGTCGCGGCACTCTAGCCACGGGTCAGCGGCGTCAGGTGCGGCGTGGTACTCGGCCAGTTGCACGGCATCGTCCACGCTCAGAGCTTTGGGCAAGGGCTTGGGGGCTTTGGGTGCGCGCACGTCTTGCACGGGGTTGCTCGTGACCAAGCCTTGACGACCCAGCCACACATAAAACCCGCGCCAGCCCGAGAGGATGAGCGCAATGCCGCGCCCGCTGCGGCCACCGCTGTGCATGTGCGAAACCCAGCGGCGAATGTGTGTGCTTTGCACCGCTTCGAGTGCCACGTTGGCTTGTGCGGCGTAGTCGGTGAGTTTTTCTAGGTCTAGGCTGTAAAGCGTGACGGTGCGCTCAGCCAAACGCTTTTCAAAGCGAACGTGGTCGAGGTAGCGGGCGACCAGGTCCATGTGCTTTGAATGTTTGTTTTTAGCGCAGGTGTGAGAGTGCTGCGCTGGCCAAGTCACCCATGCGTTCGATGATGGTAGTACCCATGCCTTCGTAATAGCGCTGTGGGTCGGGCGAGGCCAAGACCAACAAACCAATCACCGGCTGCTCAGCGGCAGTTTGTGGTGTGTCGTCGGGGCGCGTGGCGCGCAAGGCGATGAAGGCCACCGACTGAGCGGCGGCGGGGTCGGCTAGCCACTGCACAGCATCGAAGTTGTTGTTGATGCCCACATAGGGCGTGGTCAGCGACGCAGCAAAGTCTTTGATGGGGTCGATCACGCTTTGCGCGAAGGGTTCAATTTTGAAATCCTCGCGCACGCCCCACACCTTGATGGCCACTTGCGGAACCATGAAGTCGTGTTGAATATGGTCCGCAATGGTGTGTGGCAAATCACGTGCGTTGCTGGTCATCAACAGGGTTTTGACCCAGCGCTGCATGCGTTCAATCAGCACCTCGTTTTCTGTGCCGTGGCGCATCATGTCCATCATGCGCAGCTCGAGGGCACGAATCTTCTCGCGCATCATTTCGGCTTGACGCTCTTGCAAGCTAATCGCGCGATGGTTGTGTGGGCTGGTCAATTTAACGGCTGACAACAGCTCGGCGTGACGCTCAAAAAAATCAGGCGTGTTCACCAAAAAATTGGCAATGTCGTCTTCGGTGATGGGGTTCATGGCAGCGTTGGTCATAGGGTATCCGGAATGTTGATTTCGCCTTGAAAGACGGTGGTGGCTGGGCCAGTCATGTGCACGGGCGCATCGCCGCCCTGCCATTCGATGGTGAGTGTGCCGCCGTGGGTTTGCACGGTCACGCGTGGATCCAGCAAACCCCAGCGAATCCCGGTGACCACAGCCGCGCAAGCGCCCGTGCCGCAGGCCAATGTTTCGCCCGCGCCGCGCTCGAACACGCGCAAACGCACAGCGCCGCGATTGACCACTTGCATGAAGCCTGCGTTCACGCGCTTAGGAAAAGCCGCGTGGTTTTCAATGAGGGGGCCTTGCTCCAACACGGGGGCAGTGTCCACATCGTCCACCACTTGCACGGCGTGTGGGTTGCCCATTGACACCACACCCACTTTGGGCGAATCTCCATTGCCCAGTTGCAATTGCCACTGGGTGTCGTTGAGTGCTTGGGCGTATTTGGGCGCAAACGGGACATGAGGCAAGTCAAACACGGGTGCACCCATGTCCACCGTCACTTGGCCATCTGGCATTTCTTGCAACGTGATGACGCCGCCATGCACTTTGACGCGCACGGTGGTTTTATCGGTCAGCCCTTGCTCACGCACAAAGCGCACAAAGCAACGTGAGCCGTTGCCACATTGCTCAACCTCGCCGCCATCGGCGTTGTGGATGACGTATTCAAAGTCCACGTCAGGCTGAGGCGCTGGGCGCACGGTGAGGATTTGGTCTGCGCCCACGCCAAAGTGACGGTCGGCCAGAAAACGGTAGTGGGCGGGCGTGAGGTGCAAACGCTGCGTGGTCTCATCCAAGACCACGAAGTCGTTGCCCGCGCCCTGCATTTTGGTAAAGCGAATTCGCATGCGCTGATTATCGGGCACACAGCAAAAGCCGTCACGCGAATGGCTGAGAGCCTCATCCATGTGTCGCACAGTGGTCAAAGCTTTGGTGAACTTGGCCTTATGCTCATGCCCCACTATTCACTCACCTGTTATTCACATGCGCATTCCTGCTTGGACCCCAGAACAAAAACATCAACCCCAAGACTTGGTTGACGCCATCTTGGCGCGCCGCGGCGGCGAGTTCATCAACCTTGATCTTGCATTGTTGTGGAGCGAGCCCGTCGCACGCGGCTGGAACGTGTATTTGAAAAACATCCGCACGGGCTTGCCCACAAGCCGGAGATTGTGCGAGTTGGGCATTTGCACAGTGGCATTGCTAACAGGTGCTCAGTATGAATACCACCATCATGCGCCAGACTTCCTCACCGCAGGTGGTACACAAGCCGAGCTTGACGCGTTGAACCGAATCGTGCAAGGCGATGCCTGCCAACCTGTAGTGGACGCCGCACTGGGCGACATCGAGCGCTTGGTCGTGCAATACGCAGCACAGATGACACGAAAGGTAACTGTTGAAGATGGTTTGTTTGCGGCATTGAAAGCCCGATTCACCAATACTGAACTGGTGGAGCTGACGGCTGCAATTGCCACTTACAACATGGTGGCACGCTTCTTAGTCGCCTTGCATGTTTCACCTGAAGGCGAAACACCACGCTAAAAAAAATGATTTGTTAAATAAAAAAGCCACCTAAACGGTGGCTTTTTTGCTGACAAATCCAATTTGAAAAATCAGTCTGCTTTGATATTGTTGTCTTTCACAACTTTGGCCCAAATAGTCATTTGCTTGTCGATGAACGTACTGGCCTGCGCTGAGCTTCCGCCCATCACATCAATGCCTTGTGCATCTAATTTCTTGGCAACCTCAGGATTTTTCAACACTTTGTTGAGCTCTTCATTCATGCGTTTAACGATGTCTGGAGGCGTCTTTGCAGAAGCCAACACAGCCCACCATGCAGGCGCTTCAAAGCCGGGGTAGCCGTTTTCAGCCACTGTTGGAACATTCGGCAAATCTGCTGCGCGCTTGCTGGTCGTCACAGCCAAAGGACGCATGCGGCCATTGTCAATGTGTGGCTTGGTCACGAACACAGAGCCGATCGACAAAGGCACATGACCTGCAACAGCATCGCTCATCAAGGGGCCACCACCTTTGTAAGGCACATGCGTCCACTCGACGCGAGCGTCTTTACCTAACAAAGACATCGCCAAGTGACCCAAACTGCCATTACCAATCGTGCCAAAGCTCACGTTCTTGTTCGCTTTCGCTGCATCCACCACATCTTTGAATGTTTTGTATTCCGAGTTGACGTTGGTGGCCAGCACCATGGGTGATGTACCCACCAGCACCAAAGGTACTAAATCTTTTTTAGTGTCAAAAGGCATATTGGGGTTGAGCGCAGGATTCACGCCGTGCGTATCAAAAACTACAGCAAAGGTGTAGCCATCTGCGGGCGCTTGCACAACAGCCGCCGTGCCAATGACGCCAGATGCGCCGCCACGGTTTTCGACAATCACACTCTGACCCAACTGCTGAGACAACGGCTGCGCAATGATGCGCGCCACTTGATCAACAGACCCCCCCGGCGGGAAGACAGCCACCAACCTGATGGGTTGCTTGGTTGGCCAAGCTTGTGCAGTGGCAAGTTGCGGCACGCACAGCGCGCCTAGGGTCAAGGCTAGGCCCAAAACGTTTTTAAATATGCGTCGGTGCATGCAGATCACTCCTGAATAATTTGTCTTAGGCAAATTGTTGACGCAAGCAGCGGCTAAATTCATGCGGATTTTACGCAAGGGTAAACACGTACAAAGCCACGTTTGTTGGGCCTCTCCATAATGTGCGCATGGCACGCTCTTCCCAACTCCTTCATCCCCACAAAGAACCCGCACGCGTCTTACCCGCCGCCACCGTGCTGCTGCTGCGTGATGGCCCGCAAGGCCTAGAAGTGCTCATGACACGCCGTTCAATGACGGCCAGCTTTGCACCGGGCGCGTATGTGTTTCCCGGCGGCGGCATTGACGCCGCTGACGCGCAAGCTCACCCACACGCCAAACGTCGGGACACGCAGAGTGACTTGCACCTGACCCAAGCCATTGCCGCCATTCGCGAAAGCTTTGAAGAATTGGGCATCTTGCTGGCACGTCATGCCAACGGTCAAATGGCCAACGCCTCAGACATTGCCGCACTCGACCGCAAAGCATCGGGCGGCGACTTTGCGCAGCAATGCGCTGCACGCGGACTCACTCTCGCTGCAGATGAAGTGTTTGTGCTGGCCCACTGGATCACCGACCGCGAACTGCCCCGCCGCTTCGACGTGCCCTTCCTCGTGGCCCGCATGCCCGACGCACAAACGCCCGTGGCTGATGAGAAAGAACAATTTGCCCCCGAGTGGGTGCGCCCTGCAGATGCTTTAAGCCGTCACATGCAAGGCAACTTCTTCATCATCTACCCCACCATCAAAACGCTAGAGCGCATGCAAAACTACGCGACCGTAGACAGCGTGTTGGCCGACTGCGCCAGCGAACAACCATGGTTCACCAGCTGCCCTCGTGCTGGCTGGCTAGGCGGCAAAGAAGCCCGCTACATGGAGCACGAAGCACCGTTTGGCGAACTCGCCCTCACCTGCCCCGATGGGCAAATGCTGCACCACCTCGATTGGGTGAGCGACCAGCCTGTGTTGTTGCTGAAAAATGTGCAGCGCCTCACCGCCCCTAACCCCGGCGTGATGACCGGACCCGGCACCAACAGCTACTTGGTGGGCGACCCCGACACCGGCTACACCGCCATCGACCCCGGCCCGGCCGACCTTGAACACCTCGACCGTTTGTGGCGTGCCGCAGGCGGCAACATTCGCCACATCGTGTGTACGCATTCGCACCCCGACCATTCACCGGGTGCAGCACCACTGCAAGCCATGTGCACACAACACGGACACACGCCGCCTATTCTTGGCCTTGCCTCACTTCCATCTGCGCGGGCGCACAGCGCGTTCACACCCGACCGCGAGTTGCAAGACGGCGAGCGCTTGGTGTTGCAAGGCCATGAGGTGACGCACACCTTGCGCGTTGTTCACACACCAGGCCATGCAGCCAACCACCTGTGCTTGGTACTCGAAGAGGATGGTTTGTTGTTCAGCGGCGACCATGTGCTCAACGGCAGCACCACCGTCATCGACCCACCCGATGGCAACATGCACGATTACCTGAACTCGCTCGACAAACTGCTGGCTGCGTGTGAACAAGACCGCATCGACTTCATCTTGCCCGCCCACGGCTATGTGCTGGGTAACTTGTGGGGCGAGCCGTACGATGCGCGTGCCTGCATCAGCCACCTCAAAGCGCATCGCCTCAAACGCGAAGCCAAAATTTTGAAGGTCATGCAGCAGCACCCTGAGGGCAGCATGGACGATTGGGTGAAGCTAGCTTATGACGATGTGGCACCGCGGTTGTGGCCTGTGGCCATGCGCTCGCTACTGGCGCATGTGGAGCGCATACGCAACCTCAATGGCTGATGACATTTGAGTCATTCACCATTCGGATGACATAGACGTCACCCACACCAAACGATGCGCCAATTACCGTTGGCAAATGTCAACAATTAACACCAGAAACTGCCAACCTTGCACTGCTTGTTGCGAAGGTTGGCTTGACATCAATCACCCAGTTGCAAGGGCTCATCTTGGCGCACCCTGCACGCACTGCACAAGCGAAGGTTGCGGCATTTACCAAGATCGGCCCCAAGACCCTTGCCAAAGTTTTCATTGCGCATGGCGACAAGAAGGCTCGCTGTTGCCACACCAAATGCGCCCAGACATATCAGGCGTGATCGTGATGACCGACCAACTGCAATGGCAAGGTGAAGATGTGATCGTCGCTGTCGCCACTGGCGCACGCATACCAGCACGCACTTTTCATTGGCTGTGCAGCTTGGCACAACTGACATCACGGCAATTGGTAGCCGTGGAACACAAGCAGGACGCGCATGTCTTCAACGGTGAGTTCAAGCTGCGCACGGTTGGCCCTGAAGAATTCAGACAAGCCATGGTGACCTACTTTTCACAAATAGGTTTCACCACAACGCATGTCACACGCGAGCATCAAATCATCGAATGGGCGGCGCATTAAGCCTTAAAACTTTCTTGCGTCGCTAAAAACGTTCGCGCCACGCTAGAGGATATTTGCACCCAAGCTTCCTCGCTCATATGAGCAGGCTTGTGTTTGCTATAGCTGAGCTTGGTTTCTTTAGAGAACTCCTGCATGGCAAACACCACGCAGTTGGTCGTGCCCGGTGCATTGACAATCCACAACGCACCGTCAAACGCCGCTTCGATTCGGTCCACATACACATCGCGGTAAGCGCTGAAGCGGTGCAAGTTGGCCACAGCCACGCCACCCATATTCAACACGCGGCGACAGTCTGAATAAAACTGAGGCGAACACAACTGCTCGGGCATGCCGTGTTGGTCAAAGCCATCGACAAACACCACATCAAATTTTTGCTCAGTCTGCGCCACGAAATGTGCAGCATCCATTTGCACCACTTGAAAGCTCGCATCGTCATCGGGGATTAAGAAGCTTTGGCGCAATGCAATGACATGCGGATTGATTTCCACCACCGTGATGTGCGTCTCTGGCAAATGCTTGTAACAAAACTTAGCCAGCGAGCCGCCACCCAGGCCCACCATCAAGATACGTTTAGGTTGCGGCTGAAACAGCAACACACCCATCATCAGGCGCGTGTATTCAAACTGCAGCTCGTCGGGCCGCGCCACGCTCATGCGACTTTGGATATCAATATCTGAAAACACCATCGATTTAGCTAATGCGGTTTCAAGCACGATGGGCTGCTCAAAACTATCTTTAGCGCATTGTGACGACATGAACCACCTTGTATTTGAAATTCATGTCGCCTCGCGAACTGAACAACTCTGTTGATTAATTACCCACCATGGTAAACGGCGCCCAAAACAAAGGATGTGAATAGGTATAGCCTGATTTTTCATCGTCAGGCGCGCCTTGATCCAGCATACGTAAACTGGCCAATTGAAGTGCCTGCGATTTGCTCACGCCTTTTTCTTGCGTGTAGCGTCTAAATAAATCAGTCATCAACTGACGCGCCGCTTCACTGTCAACAGGCCAACTAGATACCAATATGGCGCGTGCTCCTGCGTAGAAAAATGCGCGACCTAGTCCCGACAAAGCCTCAGAGCCATCGCCTTCACCTGCAGCCGTGTTACAAGCAGACAACACCACCCAATCCGCATCAAGCTTGAGCGTCAAAATGGTGTCTACTTTCAGCAGGCCATCACCTTTTTGATTTTTAACTTCTGGATTTGTCAAAGCCAACGCAGGTTGTGTCAGGCCGTCAAGTTCTCCAGGAATCAAACCATGCGTGGAGAACATGACGACTTTGCGATTAGACAAATCAACTTTCAAGACTTCATCAATACTCGCACGTTTTTGCAAATAGATATCTCGCTCAGGCACAACTTGAAAAAGCTTGGAAATTTCTAAAATTTCTTCACTGGTGTCTGGCAACCTAGGTAACAAACTCACTTGCGCCGAACTCACTGAAGATGTGTTGGGTGAGCTTCTCAAACGAAATGGCACACCTCTTGATGCCCTCTCTGTACTCACAGGTAATTTTTCATCCAAGTTAGCTTGGGCCACACTGAAAAGTGGGTCCCCAAAACCAATGAAATCTAGCCTTCCCTTCTTAGGCTCTGGTAATGAGCGTAAAGCACTCAAAGATGTCGCAGAAGGTGAGCTGACGATGGCAAACTGACGAATCAACCAAGGTGCCTCTTTGTAATTGGCAAATACTTTTTCAGGTTTACCTTTCAACTGAAAAGGTGAAGTTGTCAGAACACCCAATGGCAACTGACCAATTTCATCATGAGGCACGACAACAAGCGTGTTTTTCCCAACAAACGCCTCTTGAACTGGTTTAAACAAAGTGTCATACAAACGATTCGAGAGCTGGAAATCAAACTGTGGGATTGCATCAATGCGATCAACTCCAGGATCTAGCGACTTACGCAACTGTGTCACTGACTTGCGGACATCTGCCTGCCCCATCTCAATAGACTTAAACAGCGGCTCACCTTGCTGATTAACCGCCCAAACATAACTGGTTTGCTTGCCAATAAACCATGTGATCAGCGTTTCATTTGATTTGATTAACTTTTGAATCTTCTCCAACGCAATGGGTCTGGGACTAACCAATTCAGCATACTCAGGGAAATCCAGTGCAATTAAATGCGAGGCCTGCTTTGCGTCTTTTCGAAGTTGCTCGATGTCTAACTTCATCTTCGCTTGAATTTGTGGCAACTGCTGATTTGCAGGCTGCATTGCAAGCTCTTTACTAAAACGCGTTAAGAAACTGATTTGTTGATTCAAATCTTGTTCTTCACGAACCAGTTTTAATAAACGCTCATTGGTGATGTTGGCTCGAGCGGTGCTCGCACTCAACGCACGCTGGACATTACTGCTTCGCGCCAAATCTCCCAACACAAAAGCCTCGCTGATCAATTTTGAGTTTTGTGTTTTTCCATAAGCACGTGACAAAACGCCAAGATACGACTCGACATAGCCAGCAAGGAATTTTTTCTCCTTGGAGGAGATCCCATCTGCCTCTTCAGAAACTTCTCGCTCTTGATCAATCAATTCATTGATGGCTACGGCAAATGAGGCGTGTGCTGCCTCGTCTTTTCTTTGCTCTGCCAAAGCAACGGAAAGCAACAATTTGGCCTGCGTTGCATCACGCGACGATTTGCCAGATCGAGCCTCCGCCAACACAAGCAGTTGTTTCGCAAAATCTTCAGCTTCTTGCAAAGCACCCGTACGAATCAGCGCCAGCACCCGATCAGGGCTATTGACTTCTACAAATCGGCCTGTTTCAGGATAAGTCTGAACTGTCGCCTCTAATTCAGAGTAAATTTTCAAAGCTTCTACAAATCGATCATTTGCAATCAAAGCGGATGCCATGGTTTTTTTAGTCACAGCCAACTGAATAGATTCAGCGGTCACGCCTGCATCTATTAAACCTTGCAAGCTTTGATTCAGCAGGTAAATGGCATCTTTATTTCTTTCGCGATTCAACATCACCACTGCAAGTTGCCGAAGTGCGTTAGACGTGGCAAGCGATGCCTTGCCTGTTCGAGCCAAAGACTTTTTCAATCCCTCTCTGGCGAAGTATTCAGACTCATTCACCTTGCGTGACTTCAACAAAATATCACTCAACTTGAGGTACAAGCCTTCATTGGCAGCCTTAAATGAATTAGGGTTGCCCGTATCTGTATCGCTCCCTGTCCCCGGAACCCCCAACCCCATGCCGCCTGCCAAAAATCGCTTTTCATGCGCAACCATGCCTGACTCTAAGTATTCAATTGCTTTGCGATAAGCAATCTCTGCATCTAGCAAACGTCCTTTTTGATAAGCAAGCTCACCGACAGCTTGGAAATAGTTTCGATTCCAATTGAACCCATAAGTGCCGTAGTTGTTACTCCTCCTTAGCATCACCAAGGTGGAATCTGCGTTACGCAAATAATTTTCACTCGATTGGAAATCACCTATTTGCGCAAATGATCGTGCAATCGTTGAGTTTTGCCCCATCAACATACCGCTCATGTTGTTAGGCACCCTAGCGAGCAAACCCATGAACCGCTCGATTCCAACTTTGGCATTGCCAACCTCTAACTCGGCAGCGCCCAACTCTTGTGCTGTGATGAATTCTTGGGCCGTTCTTTCTTTCGCAAACGTCAGTGCATTCTTGAGAAAACCAATGCGTAAATCGATTCGACCTAGTCGTTCTGCCGCTTGCGCCTGCAAGTAATAAAAAATGTATTTATCTTGAGACGAGGCGTCAGCAGCGACTTTTTCCGACAGACGCTTGATATCTGAGTCACGTAATTGGGTATCCGCTGCGGTTTGTTTGATCAGCGCGACGATGTCTTGAATTCCTCTAGGGACAGATACATCCGCTTCAGAGTTTTGAGCTGCTAGGCCATTTCCAAAAAAACTAATAAAAGCCACAACAGTCAACCATCGTGTTGTGATTTGAAGGCGTTGATGCCACATGGAGATGACCTTTCAAAAACAAGCTCGCGTCGGATTCTGAAATATCCGTTGCGTATGACATTGTCACTTCTGCTGGGCAAGTCAGGTCAAAGGGTATGTGTCTAATAGAAAAGTGTGAAGCTCGCCGATACGCCGGATTCTGTGCACCGTGGTTGCCCACGGCGTGACCGTCATTAATCTGGGCCGAGGGTTACCCACTCGGCTCGGTGCTACCTACCCGCCAACTCTGCGGAACCACATCAACGCTGGCCTACTTGGTATTGCTGCGCGTAGAGATTGCCCGTTTCACCCGAACTAAATCGGCTCGTCTCTGTTGCTCTAATCCTCACCTCACGGTGGAGAGGTGTTACCTCTTACGCTGTCCTACGCAGTCCGGACGTTCCTCCAGTGCCTGGTTTCCCAGATTGCACCAGCGACGGCCTAGCGAGCTTCACGGCTTGATTATCGACGGATAATCAAGGCCCTCGACATAACTTGCCCGATCACCACGGGCCACACGCTTGTGATTCGACTCTCAGAACTCAAACTCCCGCTGTCTGCCCTCCCTGTAGAAGAACGCCGCGCTGCCGATGCGCCGGCCGAAACCGAGGCAGACCGCCAGCTTCCACCTCACCCGATTGATGAGTTGCGCGCACTGACTGCTGAAGCTTTGGGCATATCAACAAACGCCATCGCCACGCTGAATGTGTTCAAGCGCAGCTTTGATGCGCGAAAGCAAAACTTGTTGGTGGTCTACATCGTCGACATCACCTTGGCCGATGCAACGCAAGAAGCCACGCTGCTGGCCAAGTACGAAAAGAACTCACACATCCAACCCACGCCCGACATGTCGTGGCACGCGCCTGCAAATGCGCCGGGCGACTGGGGTACACATGCAGGCGAGCGGCCTGTGGTGGTCGGCTTTGGACCCTGCGGTATTTTTGCGGCGCTGGTGTTGGCGCAAATGGGCTTCAAGCCCATAGTGATTGAGCGCGGCACCACCGTGCGTCAACGCACCAAAGACACCTGGGGCTTGTGGCGCAAAAAGATTTTGAATGTCGAAAGCAACGTGCAGTTTGGCGAAGGCGGTGCAGGCACGTTTTCGGACGGCAAGCTGTACAGCCAAATCAAAGACCCGCGCCACTTGGGCCGCAAGGTGATGAATGAGTTTGTGCGCTTTGGTGCGCCCGAAGAAATTTTGTTCACCGCGCATCCGCACATCGGCACGTTCAAACTGGTGAAAGTGGTGGAAGGCTTGCGCGAAGAAATCATCCGCTTAGGCGGCGAAGTGCGCTTTGAACAACGCGTGGTGGATATCGACTACGAAGACAACGCTAGCAACGCGTCATCCCCCCGAGCCATTCAAGCCCTGCGCATTCACAACCACGCCACCGACGAGACCTACACCCTGCCCGCCCGCCATGTGGTGATGGCACTGGGCCACAGCTCGCGCGACACCTTCACCATGCTGCACCGCCATGCGGTGGCGATGGAAGCCAAACCGTTTTCGGTAGGCGTGCGCATTGAGCACCCACAAGGCGTGATTGACCGCGCACGTTGGGGCCAACACGCTGGCCACCCGCTCTTGGGCGCCGCCGACTACAAGCTGGTGCACCACGCCGAAAACGGCCGCGCCGTGTACAGCTTTTGCATGTGCCCCGGCGGCACAGTGGTGGCTGCCACCAGCGAAGCAGGCCGCGTGGTGACCAACGGCATGAGCCAATACTCACGTGCTGAGCGCAATGCCAACGCAGGCATCGTCGTAGGTATTGACCCGAGCGATTACCCCACCGACCCCGCCGCCTTTGAAACCGAACTGGGCCAAGAGCTAGGCAACAGCGTGCGCCACACCACGCACGATGCCCCCGGTGGCTACCACCCACTCGCTGGCCTCGTGTTGCAACGCCAACTCGAAGCCCACGCCTACACACTGGGCGGCAGCACCTACGAAGCGCCCGCACAACTGGTGGGCGACTTTGTGGCTGACCGTGCATCCACTGCGCTAGGCAGCGTCGAACCTTCCTACAAACCAGGCGTGAAGATGGTGAGCCTCAACAGCGCATTGCCACACTACGCTATCACCGCCATGCGCGAAGCGCTGCCGGTGTTCGGCCAAAAAATCAAAGGCTTTGACATGCACGATGCGGTGATGACCGGTGTAGAAACACGCACCTCATCGCCCCTGCGCATTGCCCGCGAAGACGACAGCTTGCAAAGCCCCACACTCTTTGGCCTGTACCCTGCAGGCGAAGGTGCGGGTTATGCGGGCGGCATTTTGTCGGCAGGGGTGGATGGCATCAAAGTGGGTGAGGCTGTCGCACGCCAGCTCATGGCTGACCCCCGCTAACAACACCGCAAAAACTGCGCGACAGACGGCACTTTCAAAGCCACGTATATTTCAGACCAAGCATCAAACACATCAGGAGCACCCCATGAAAGCCAACAGCGTTTTAGACACCATCGGCAACACGCCACACATCCGCATCAACCGCTTGTTTGGCAACACACACCAGGTGTGGATCAAATCCGAGCGCACCAACCCCGGTGGCTCCATCAAAGACCGCATTGCTTTGGCCATGGTGGAAGCGGCAGAGAAGTCGGGCGCACTCAAAGCAGGCGGCACGATCATCGAACCGACCTCGGGCAATACAGGCGTTGGCCTAGCGATGGTGGCTGCTGTGAAAGGCTACAAACTTATCTTGGTCATGCCAGACAGCATGAGCATCGAGCGCCGCCGCCTGATGCTGGCCTACGGCGCATCGTTTGATTTGACACCACGCGAAAAAGGCATGAAGGGCGCGATTGCACGCGCTGAAGAACTGGCCGCACAAACACCCGGCGCATGGATTCCTCAGCAGTTTGAAAACCCAGCCAACATCGACGTGCACACACGCACCACCGCGCAAGAAATCATCGCGGACTTTCCTGATGGCGTGGACGTGATGATCACAGGCGTAGGCACAGGCGGCCACTTAACAGGCACGGCCAAAGTGCTCAAAGCTAAGTGGCCCAAGCTCAAGGTGTATGCGGTGGAGCCCACAGCGTCGCCCGTCATCTCCGGCGGCGCGCCTGCACCCCACCCCATTCAGGGCATTGGCGCAGGCTTCATTCCTAAGAATTTAGACACAGCATTGCTCGACGGTGTGATTCAAGTTGAAGCTGACGCCGCCCGCGAAATGGGCCGCCGCAGCGCGACGGAAGAAGGTTTGTTGGTGGGCATCTCTTCTGGCGCCACACTGGCTGCGATTGCACAGAAGCTGCCAGAGATTCCAGCGGGTGCGACCGTGCTAGGCTTTAACTACGACACGGGCGAGCGTTACTTGTCGGTGGAAGGTTACTTGCCGGTTTAAGAGCTGCAAGTATTTGAAAACTCTTTCATGGAGATCGACATGTCGAGCCGAAGTGTTCACCTTCACCGTGTTTTGAAAACATCGCCCGAAAAGGTGTATCGCGCTTTTCTAGAAGCCAGCGCTTTGGCGAAGTGGCTGCCGCCTTATGGTTTCACTTGCACCGTGCATCACCTCGATGCAAAAGTAAGTGGCACATTCCGCATGTCGTTTCACAACTTCGGCAGTGGCAATGGACATTCGTTTGGTGGTGAGTACCTTGAGCTCGTGCCACACGAGCGCATCCGCTACACCGACAAGTTTGAAGACCCCAACTTATCCGGTGTGCTGGAGGTGACGGTGTCGCTCACGCCGGTGATCTGCGGCACTGAGTTGAACGTCACCCAAACAGGCATTCCTGAGATGATTCCCCTTGAGATGTGTTACCTCGGATGGCAAGAATCGCTGGAGCAATTGGCCAAATTGGTGGAGCCAGATATTCCGGGCTAATAACTCAGCGGTTAAAAAGCTTAACAGCGCCTTCATCGGCGCTGTTTCTTTTTATCGGTACAGCAACCGATCCAAATCGGTCAGCTCCGCACGCGCCTCTTTGGCCAGCTGGGCTTGCTCTTTGAGCCAGCGTTTGAGCTCTGCTTCGTTTTGAATGCGACGCAGGTCGCGCTCTAGCGTGTCGACTTCGTGCTCTTTGTCGCGCAGCTGAATGGCCAGCGCTCGGGCCAAGCTCTCGGCGCTGATGTGGTCTAGCTCATTCACACCGAGGTAGTGGCGAATTTCAAACTGGGCTTGCGCTTCGTCTTCTTCCAGCGCCTCTACTTGCTCTTTGAGCAGCAGGCACATGGCGTTGAGCTTATCGTCCGCAATGCGGCTCAGGGCTGCACTGTCGATCTGTGCAATTTGCAATTGCAGCTTGAGCAACTCGGATAAGTTCTTGCGGTCATACGCAGCGTTGACTTCGCTCATCAGCGCGGTCTTGCGCAGACGCTCGGCCTCGTCCGGTTCGCGGTCGGGGTGCAAGGCACTGGCAAGCTGGCGATACACCGTGCGCAGCGCGGTGTTGGCATCCATCTTTTGCTGCGCGTCTTTGAGCTGACGGGCTGCTGGTTTTTTCTTGGCCTTCTTGGCTTGGCGTTTGTCTTCGAGACGTTGCTGCTGCTCGCGGTATTGGCGCAGGCCCGCTTCAAACACGGCCTCTGCCGTGTGCAAATCGTCCGCGTCATGCAAAGGTTTGCCTAACAAATCTTCAAACACCGCTTTGGCGTGCTCTGCACCGGCACGCGCTTCTTCGGCCAAAGCTTGCGCGTCTTCTTCGCTGTGGTGTTGGTTGAAGACGGCTTGCACTTGGCCATCTTTCTTGTGCTCCAGTGCTTCGCATAGCGCAAGGATGATTTGCGTGGCGCTGCGTCGGTGTGTGGCCGTGAGCTCTGCGCTGTGCAAGCACCCATCCAAATACAGCAACAGGTTTTTACGTGCCGCGTCTTCTTGGCTCTTCAACGCGCTCATCGCCGTCAAGTGCCTGCTGCGGTGCTGCGTGGACAAGGCCTCTAGCGTGGCAATCGAATCAGACAACGCCGACACACGCGCCAGCAACGTATTGAAACGCTTTTGCGCAGGCGTGAGTTCAGCAGCAGGCTGAATGGCAACGGTCGCTACCGCTTGCGCGGGGGCGACCGTCCAAGGAGATTTAGGCGTACTCAAAAATCAGCGCGCTGCTTGCAACGCAGCAATGCGTTCTTCCAACGGTGGGTGCGAGGCAAACAACTTGCCCAAACCACCCGTGATGCCCATGGCCGCCACGCTGGTGGGCAGCTCGCCCGCTTGCATGCTGTTCAAACGCGCCAAGGCATTGATCATGGGTTGCTTGTTGCCCAAGAGTTTGGCAGAACCTTCATCCGCAGCAAACTCGCGGTAGCGGCTGAACCACGCCACGATCATGCTGGCCACAAAGCCAAGCAAGATGTCGAGCACAAAGCTGGTGATGTAGTAACCCATGCCAGGGCCAGTAGATTCGTCGTCTTTGCTGCGCAGCATGTTGTCGACGAAGTAGCCAATGACGCGGCTCAAGAACACCACAAAGGTGTTGAGCACGCCTTGGATGAGCGTGAGCGTGACCATGTCACCGTTGGCAACGTGAGCAATTTCGTGGCCCAACACGGCTTCGATCTCTTCTTTGGTCATGCCTTGCAGCAAACCAGTGGACACAGCCACCAATGCTGAGTTTTTGAATGCACCGGTGGCAAACGCGTTGGGCTCGCCTTCGTAAATGGCCACTTCGGGCATGGTGATGCCAGCGCGCTCAGACAAGCGCTGAACTACGCTGACCAACCACGCTTCGTCTTGGTTGGCGGGTTGATTGATGACGTGAGCACCCGTGCTCCACTTGGCCATGGGCTTGCTCATCAAGAGTGAAATGAATGCGCCGCCAAAACCCATGATGAGCGAGAAGCCCAGCAAGGCAGACAGGTTCAAACCGTTGGCGGTGAGAAAGCGGTTGACGCCGAGCAAACTGGCGACGACCCCCAGCACCACCATGACGGCGAGGTTGGTGAGGACGAAGAGAAGAATGCGTTTCATGGTTTCCTTTTCAGCGGGTAGTACAAAGGTCCGCTGTTGTGAATGGTAGGGGCGATTGCTGGCAATTCAATGCATGGCATTTAAAAACCACACAAAAGTTAGGCAAAGCCTTGGTTCGATTTAGAAGGTTTACGTCGCAAGCGATTTAGGTTTAACCATCTCGCGCTTCGGGCGGAACACATTGACGTCTTCGTAATAAGCCCGCTCTGCATTGGCGGCGCACCAACCCGGAATGCCCAGCACAGGCAACGGCTCGTAAGGTTTGGTGGCGAGCTTCTCGGGTTGCAGGTCTTGCACCAGCCACGCGTCAAGCGCAGCTTCGTCGTGTGGGTTCACTTGACTATCTACACGGTACACATGGCCCGTGATCGACTTATAGGGTGTGACAAGTTTTTCCACCAAGGCATGGCCAAACAACACGAGGTGCACGTGTTGCCATTGCTCGCGCAAGTCTACAAAGAGCTTGAGCCAATCACGCGCTTGCAGTGCGTCCCACACCTCGTCGGGCGCGTGCATGAGCACCACGTTCTCATCAAAGAGTGTGAGTGCATCGCGCACGGGCCCACGTGTGGCGCGAACGCCTTGGTCTTCAATTTCTGCGGCTTGCAGTTGGTTCAGGCGGCGTTTGGCCAATGGAAAGCGTTGCCAGCACAGGCCGTTGAAAAAGTCGTGCAAACCGTCTCGAGTGGGGATTTGCGCGGTTTTGAAGATGAAGTCTTCGTAGGCTTGGCCTTCGGGCAGAGCTGATTGGGGGACGAACTTCACCTCATTGGCATCGCCAAGCGCCAGGCCAGCACGGAGCGTATTCACGCTCGCTGCGCTCGCAATATCACCCGAGCCAGCGCCGACCTCGCGCTTGGCTGCGTGATGTATTGCGTTAAGTGCTTCGGCCACGCTTCGCTGCTGAAGCGCAAGTTGCGCCGTGGGCTCACCGAGTTCGCGCCACGGTGCGAACCAGGGTTGGGACCAATCAATCTCGGCTAAGACAGCGCCTGCAAAGCCTTCTGTTTTTGGACTTAAACCACGCGCCAAGGCAAGGCCTCGCCAGAGCGCAGGGGCTTCAAGTCTGCCTCGCCAAACGCAAAGCTTTCGGGCGGCGTCCAGCTTTCTTTACGCAGGGTGAGCGTGCCGGTGTTGCGTGGCAAGCCGTAAAAGTCTGCGCCGTGGAAGCTGGCGAAGCCTTCAAGTTTGTCGAGCGCGCCTGCGTTATCAAATGCTTCGGCGTACATAGGCATAGCTGCATGGGCGGTGTAGCAACCGGCACAGCCGGTGGCGTGCTCTTTGAGTTGCGCCGGGTGTGGGGCGCTGTCTGTGCCCAAGAAGAACTTGGGTGAGCCACTGGTGGCCGCATGCACCAAGGCCAAGCGGTGTGTCTCGCGCTTCAACACAGGCAAGCAATAGAAATGTGGGCGAATGCCGCCGGTGAAGATGGCGTTGCGGTTGTACAGCAAGTGGTGCGCGGTGATGGTCGCGCCGGTGTACTTGTCGCTCGATGCTACGTATTGCGCGGCGTCAGCGGTAGTGATGTGCTCGAACACAATTTTGAGTTCGGGGAAATCTTTACGAAGCGGAATGAGCTGCGTGTCGATGAACACAGCTTCGCGGTCAAACAAATCGATGTCGCTGCTAGTGACTTCACCGTGCACCAACAACAACATGCCCGCCTTTTGCATGGCTTCGAGTGTTTTGTAGGTCTTGCGCATGTCGGTCACGCCGGCATCGCTGTTGGTAGTGGCACCAGCTGGGTAAAGCTTGGCGGCGACCACACCAGCATCTTTGGCGCGGGCTATTTCGTCTGCGGGCAGGTTGTCGGTGAGGTAGAGCGTCATCAAAGGCTCGAAGCTCATGCCTTGGGGCACTGCGGCCAAGATGCGCTGTTTGTACTCAAGCGCTTGCGCCGCCGTGGTGACGGGGGGCTTGAGGTTAGGCATGATGATGGCGCGGCCAAATTCGGCGGCGGTGTGGGGCACCACGGTGTTGAGTGCAGCGCCATCGCGCACGTGCAGGTGCCAGTCGTCGGGTTTTGTGATGGTGATTTGTTGCGTCATGCCTTGATTGTCGACGAAGTTGGCTTTGGTTCTGAGCTCGCTGTGTGCGCAGGCAGTGAGCAGGTTCCTCATGCTGGGGTACCAGAAATCGTCACCTGCCCACTGCCTCCACCCACAGACTGCGACCTACAAAAGTTGGATTAGAACTGTTGGTGCTACCCAAGTTGCCTCGACGATGACTGCCTTTGCGGTCCTACGCAATAAGCCACCTCCAGCCAACGCAAACACAATCGCCTGAAATGTTTCAACCAACACCAGTTGCGCGGCTTGGGTGCGGCGGCTGACGATTTCTGGTACCCCAGCATGAGGAAGCCGCCGTACCCAAGCTGCGCAACCCTCTCCGAAGAGAAACCTTCACGAATGCAAATAACAAAGCAACAAAGAAAAAGGCGCCCCATCAAGAGACGCCTAATTAATTGGAATCTGACCCCAATTAGGTGTCAGTGCGCCAAGATCTTGTTCAAGAACTCTTTGGTACGTGGCTGACGGTTTTCGGGGTGGTTGAAAAACTCATCCTTCGAGCAGTCTTCCAAAATCTTGCCGCCCACATCCATGAAGATCACGCGGCTGCCCACTTTGCGGGCGAAACCCATTTCGTGGGTCACGCACATCATGGTCATGCCTTCGTTGGCCAAGTCCACCATCACATCCAACACCTCGCCCACCATCTCGGGGTCGAGTGCTGAGGTGGGTTCGTCAAACAACATCACGATGGGGTCCATGCTCAAGGCACGGGCAATCGCCACGCGTTGTTGTTGACCGCCTGAGAGCTGGCCTGGGAACTTGTCTTTGTGCGCCATCAGACCCACGCGCTCCAAGTATTTCAATCCGTGGGCATGCGCCTCGTCTTCGCTGCGGCCCAACACCTTTTGCTGCGCAATGGTCAAGTTTTCGGTCACCGACAGATGCGGAAACAACTCGAAGTGCTGGAACACCATGCCCACGCGGCTGCGCAGTTTGGGCAGGTTGGTGTCTTTGCCGTGCACAGCAATGCCGTCGACCATGATTTCGCCTTGCTGGAAAGGCTCCAAGGCATTGATGGTTTTGATGAGGGTGGATTTGCCTGAGCCTGATGGGCCACAGACCACGACCACTTCACCCTTTTGGATGTTGGTGGAACAGTTGTTCAGCACCTGAACGGGGCCGTACCACTTGGAAACATTTTTTAATTCAATCACGATGAACTCCAGCTCGAATTTTGAACGCGCATTCTTCGCGACGCTTAACGAATGATGGCAATGCGCGCTTGTAAGCGACGCACGAGGGCCGAGAGGCCAAAACAAATCACGAAATACACCAAGGCAGCCAAGATGTACACCTCTTCCACGCGGCCATAAATCTTGCCTGCAGTGACGAAGCCCTTGAGCAAGTCATACGCACCAATGGCATAGACCAACGAGGTGTCTTGGAACAAGATGATGGTTTGCGTGAGCAACACAGGAATCATGTTGCGAAAAGCTTGTGGCAACACAATGAGGCGCATGTTCTGGCTATAGGTCATGCCCAAAGCTTGACCGGCCATCACTTGACCACGCGGAATGGACTGAATGCCCGCCCGCATGATCTCGCTGAAGTACGCCGCTTCAAACGCCACAAAGGTAATCGTGGCCGACAGCTCCGCGCCGATGGAGCGGCCAATCAAAAACGGAATCAGCAAGAAGAACCACAGAATCACCATCACCAAGGGGATGGATCGCATGCCGTTCACATAGATGACGGCTGGCAGTTCTAGAAACTTATTACCCGACAAGCGCATCAGCGCGAGGATGGTGCCAAACACAATGCCGCCCACGGTAGCGACGATGGTCAGCTCCACGCTGAACAACATGCCCTTCAACACAAACTTGTTGAAGATGTCCCATTCGACAAAAGAAAAATCAAGTGCGCTCATGCTCAGTGCCCCCCGCCCACATTGCCCGCGACCACGAGGCCAGGGATTTGCATGCGGCGTTCCACGAAGGCCATCACACGGTTCACAGCAAAGGCTGACACGGTGTACAACGCCGTCACGGCCAAGTACACCTCAATGCCACGCGAGGTTTCTTCTTGCACTTGCATGGCGTACATGGTGAGTTCGGCAATCGACACCGCAAAGGCAACCGAAGAGTTTTTCAGCAAGTTCATCGACTCGCTGGTGAGCGGTGGCCAAATGGTGCGAAACGCAATAGGCAACAACACATAGCGGTAGGTTTGCCAAGTGGTAAAACCCATGGCCATGGCCGCATAACGCTGGCCGCGCGGCATGGCTTGGATACCGGCGCGCAGCATCTCGGCCACGCGTGAGGAGGTAAAGAAGCCTAGGCCCAACACCACCAACACAAACCCCGGCACTTGTTGCATGGCCGGAAAGACCTTAGGCAACACAAAGTACCAGAGAAAAATTTGGACCAACACGGGGATGTTGCGAAACAGCTCCACCCACGCGTTGGCGAATCTCGCTAACCAAACATTCAAACGCGTATCTTGGGGCAAGGTACGCAGAATGCCCATGAGGCACCCTGACACCATCGCCACTACCCAAGCACTGCCCGCTACTGAAAGCGTCCAGCCCCAGGCTTCAAACATCCACTCGAGGTAGGTTCGTCCACCACCGTCGTCCTGAAGAAAAACCTGCCAATCGAGTGTCATGTCTATACGTCTTCTAAATTACTTCTTGGCGTAGGCTTCGACAGGCTTGTCGTTCAAGTTTTTCCAAGCGTCCTTGTTGGCATCGCTGGCAGGCATGCCGAGCTTGATGTTCTTTGGAGGAATGGCTTGCGTGAACCACTTGTCGTAAAGCTTGGCGAGCTCGCCAGACTTGGCTAAGCCAGCGATGGTGTCGTCAGCCAATTTCTTGAAAGCTGGGTCGTCCTTGCGGAACATGATGGCGATGGGCTCGACGTTCAACACTTCGCCCACGATTTTGAAATCGGCGGGAGCTTTAGAGTTGGCGATGTTGCCAGCCAAGATTTGGCCGTCCATCACGAATGCATCAGCGCGGCCAGACTCGAGCAGCAAGAAGCTGTCTGCGTGGTCTTTGCCGAACACTTCTTTGAAGTCAACGCCAGTGGCGCGCTCGTTCTTGCGCAACAGTTGCACAGAGGTAGTACCTGTGGTGGTGGCCACGTTCTTGCCGTTCAGCTGAGCAATAGTTGTGATGCCCGAGTTGGCATGCACGGCGATGCGCACTTCTTCAACGTAGGTGGTGAATGCGAAGGCCACTTGCTTTTGGCGAGCTTCGTTGTTGGTGGTCGAGCCGCACTCGATGTCCACAGTACCGTTTTCCACCAAAGGAATGCGGTTTTGTGAAGTCACGGGTGTGTATTTCACTTCCAACTTTTTGCCAGCTGCTTTTTCGAGGTTGGCGATGATGCGTTGGCAAATCTCAACGTGGTAGCCCACATACTTGCCGTCACCCAAGGTGTAAGACAAAGCGCCAGAAGAGTCGCGCACACCCATGGTGATTGAGCCTGCGGCTTTGACTTTGGCGAGGGTGTCATTGGCTTGCGCGAATGCGGTGCCAGCCAACAAGGTGGCCACGGCCAAGGTAATGAACTGCTTTTTCATGAGTTGCTCCAGTTGAAGAAGTAATGAATTGGGACTCCACATTCTAGGGACAGAGACCCTCGGGAAAGCCCTAAGCAGAAACACTTATCAATAATTGCTCAACGGCCCTTGTTGGCGTTGCGTTTCCACATTTCCCAAGGCCGGTCCAAGTGCATATCATTCATGTCAGATGTGGCTTGGGCTTCAGCTTCCGTTAAGAAAGTGATTTCGCCCAAACGCGAAGCTTCGCTTTGCAAACGGGCATTGCTCTCGGTATAGACCCCACGGAAAACGGCTTGTTTGATGGAGTTACCCACGGTCACACTGCCATGTCCACGCATGAGGGCTACATTGGATTGACCCAACACCTTGGCCAACGACTCGCCCAAAGCTTGATTGCTGATCAGTAAATCTGTGCTTTCGCCGGCGCTATGTCGAATTTCATAGACCGGTGTCACCGCGCCTAAAAACCCACTCATGTGACAGATGGGACGTAAGCGTGCGCCCGTCACGCCAAACGGAATCACTGCTGGTGAGTGGCTGTGAATAACCGACATCACATCTGGGCGTGCTTTGTAGATGGCGCTGTGAATGAAACGCTCCACATAGGTGCGACGGCCTTGGGCATCATGCACGTTGCCATCGAGGTCGACCTCGACCATATCCTCCACTTCTACCAAAGCAGGCGCCATGCTACGCGCGATAAAAAAACGCTCTGGGTTATTTGGGTTGCGCACACTGATGTGGCCAAAGCCATCGAGCACGCCCTCATTGACCAATATGTGGTTGGCCAGTGCCAAGTCTTCTAAGTGTTGTGTTGTCATGGTGTGCTCATTATTCTGCTTTGATGCCGGCATAGGCTGCCACGCGTGCCCATCGCACCAGCTCGGCACGCATGAAGTCGGTTCCCTCTTCTGAGGTGGTGAAGAAAGGTTCAAACCCAAGTTTTTCAAACTTGGCTTTCATCTCTGGGCTTTTACCCACTTGCACAAATGCAGCATTGAGTTTTTTCACAATTGCAGGCGGCGTACCTGCTGGGGCAAACAATGCAAACCAGTTGGCCAAGTCCACGCCTTTATAACCACCTTCAGCCAGCGAAGGCACATTGGGCAACACGGGGTTACGCGTAGAAGCAGCCACTGCCAGCGCACGGATGCGTCCTTGTTGGATATACGGCAGCGCGTTTTGAATAGGGCTAAACATATAAGCCAATTGACCACCAACCAAATCGGTCATCGCTTGCGATTGACCTTTGTACGGAATGTGATTGGTCTTCGTGCCTGCTAGTTGGTTAAAAAATTCAGCATGCAAATGCTGCGGGCTCCCCATACCCGCTGTGCCGAAATTCAACTCGCCTGGGATGGCTTTCGCCAATTCAACAAACTCGCGCAAGTTGGTGGCTTTCACGGATGGATGCACCACCAGCACCGAACCTGTTTGCCCCACCAAGGTGATGGTTTGTAGGTCTTTCAACAAGTCATATGGCAACTTGCGGTACACCGCAACATTGGTGGCGATGGTGCCAGGCGAAAGAATCAAGGTGTAACCGTCAGGCTTGGCCTTGGCCACCATTTCTACGCCGATGTTGCCGCCAGCACCGAGTTTGTTTTCAATCACCACGGGTTGCCCCAGCAATTCACTCACTTTTTGCCCCAAGGTTCGGGCCAACAAGTCAGTGCCACCACCTGCTGCTACAGGTACGATGATTTGAATGGGCTTGTTGGGAAAAGTTTGTGCAAAGCAATTGCCCAAAGCGAACAATCCCGCGGAGACGGCAACAACGGTTGCGAGTAAAAGCTTCTTCATTTGGACTCCTTGGCTGAACAATTTTTATCCACGCGCGAGGCGCAAAAAAATGGCGCTCTGTGAAACAGAGCACCATTCTTATTGAGTTTCAAAGCCTTGCCATCTGATGGGGATCAAGATGGCGTCACTTGAGAGACTTTCAACTCAATTGGTCTTCATTCCCAACTTACCCAAAAGCGCTTGGTCGCGTTCCCAGTCAGGGTTACCCGTGGTGAGGAGCTTGTCACCATAGAAGATGGAATTAGCCCCTGCCATGAAGCAAAGAGTTTGAATGGCTTCACCCATCTCTTGGCGGCCAGCAGACAAACGCACACGGGCTTTAGGCATGGTGATGCGCGCCACCGCGATGGTGCGAACAAACTCCAACAAGTCCAAACTTTCAGTGCCGTGCAAAGGAGTGCCTTCGACTTGCACCAAGTTGTTGATGGGCACTGAGTCAGGATAAGGATTGAGGTTAGCCAACTGGTGCACCAACGCCGCGCGTTGAGCGCGTGACTCGCCCATACCCACGATGCCACCACTGCACACGTTCATGCCTGCTGAGCGCACGTTGTCAAGCGTGTCCAAACGGTCTTGGTACACGCGGGTGGTGATGATGTTGCCGTAGGTCTCGGGCGCAGTGTCGAGGTTGTGGTTGTAGTAGTCCAAGCCCGCGTCTTTGAGCGCATGGGCATGCTGAGCCGTCAACATACCCAAAGTGCAGCAAGCTTCTAAATTAAGGTCCTTGACCGTGCGGATCAGCTCAGCCACTTTTTCAATGTCGCGGTCTTTGGGTTCACGCCATGCAGCGCCCATGCAAAAACGGGTTGCGCCGTTTTTCTTAGCTTCTGTGGCTGCAGCTTTGACGGTTTCAACGTCGAGCAACTTGGTAGCTTCCACGCCGGTGTCGTAACGTGAGGCTTGTGGGCAATAGCCACAGTCCTCTGAGCAACCACCCGTTTTGATGGACAACAAGGTTGAGAGCTGAACTTCATTAGGATTAAAGTTCTCACGATGAACTTGCTGCGCTTTGAACATCAAGTCGTTGAAAGGCAGGTTGAACAGCTCTTCCACAGCGGCCAAAGACCACGCGTGGTCAACAACTGCAGGGGCTTGCACAGGTTTAACGAAATGAACAGGCTGTTCATTTTGCAAAGTAGATTGCATACAGAAAACTTCTAAAAAGATATCCACTAAATATAGCAACAAAAGCCAACCTAAGGCTGACGTAGGAATGGACTGGGATAATGTGCCTTTCGTGGCGAAAAGCCCTTTATTTAGATGTGAGGTTTTTTTGCAAAACACCCATTCCTCTCAGCTGGTGCAGCGCAGCCTACAAAGCGTGTGGCACCCCTGCACCCAAATGCAGCACCACGAGACCGTGCCATTGGTGGCCGTCAAACGTGGCCAAGGGGTATGGCTGTATGACGGCGACAACCGACGCTACTTAGACGCCGTGAGCTCGTGGTGGGTCAATTTGTTTGGTCATGCCAACCCACGCATCAATGCCGCCCTCAAAGACCAGCTCGATACCCTAGAACACGCCATGTTGGCGGGCTTCACGCATGAACCCGTGGTGGCGTTGTCAGAAAAACTGTCTGCCTTGACGGAGGGTGTGTTGGGCCACTGCTTTTATGCGTCAGACGGCGCATCAGCGGTAGAGATTGCGCTGAAGATGAGTTTTCACTCTTGGCGCAACCTTGGGTTGCCTGCCAAGCAAGAGTTTGTGTGCCTCAAAGGTGGTTACCACGGCGAAACCATAGGCGCATTGGCTGTCACCGATGTAGCAATTTTTCGTGATGCCTATGACGCACTGCTCAAACCCACGCACTGCCTCATGTCACCCGATGCGCGTTTGGCCTTAGACGGCGAAACCGACGACGACCAAGCCCGTCGCGCTGCCCACGAGTTAGAGCTGTTGCTGCAAGAGCGCGCTGACCACATCAGCGCCGTCATCGTTGAGCCATTGGTGCAATGTGCCAGCGGCATGGCCATGCACAGCGCTTTGTATTTACAACTGGTTCGCCAACTGTGCGACCAATACAAGGTGCACATGATTGCGGATGAAATTGCGGTGGGTTGCGGTCGCACCGGCACATTCTTTGCGTGTGAGCAAGCACACATTTGGCCTGACTTTGTGTGTTTGTCTAAAGGCATCAGCGGTGGCTATTTGCCTTTGTCGTTGGTGATGACGCGCGACAGCATTTACCAAACCTTTTACAGCGACAGCGTAGCCCGTGGCTTCTTGCATTCGCATTCATACACAGGCAACCCACTGGCATGCAGAGCTGCGCTGGCAACCTTGGCGATATTTGAAGAAGACGACGTGCTTGCACAAAACCAAGTGCGCGCCCAGCGTATGACGGCCGCACTTGAGCCGTTGAGGCAGCACAGTCACGTGAAGAACTTCCGCCAACAGGGCATGATTTGGGCTTTTGATGCACAAGTGGCTGATGCCGCAAAAGCAGCCACTTTTTCACGGCGTTTCTTTGCCACCGCACTTGAGCACGAACTGCTGATTCGTCCGATTGGTCGCACGGTGTATCTGATGCCACCCTACATTTTGAGCAACGACGAGATTGATTTGCTCGCCACACGCTTACACACCGTGTTTGAAAAAGTGGTGCACGCATGACGCACCCCTTGCTTCAAAACCTCTCCACCAAACTGGCTGACATTGATGCCCAAGGTTTGCGTCGCAAGCGCCTCAGTGCCGAGTCACCTTGCCAACCGCATTTGGTGGTGGATGGCAAACCCCTGCTGGCGTTCAACAGCAACGACTACCTAGGCTTAGCGGCCCACCCAAAAGTGGTGGAAGCGTTGAAAGAAGGTGCGTCGTTGTATGGCGCTGGCAGTGGTGCATCGCACCTCATCAGCGGGCATTTTCAGTCGCATGCGCGTTTGGAAGAAAAGCTGGCGTCCATGCTCTCGCCCCACCTTGAATCGGCACGCGCGCTTTACTTTTGCACAGGCTATATGGCCAACCTGGGCATCTTGAGCGCCTTGGCTGACAGTGCACAGGGTGACATCACTGTGTTCTCTGAGTCGCTTAACCATGCCTCGTTGATTGACGGCATTCGTCTTTCACGCAGCGCGGTGCAGCTTTACCCACACTGCGACACGCAGACCTTGAACGAGCAGCTCAAAGCTTGCACCAGCCAAACGAAAGTGGTGGTCACCGACAGTGTGTTCAGCATGGACGGCGACATTGCCCCAGTGCGCGAGCTCTTGGCTTTGTGTGAGCAGCATGGCGCTTGGCTGGTGGTCGATGACGCCCATGGCTTTGGCGTGTTGGGTGACACAGGCTGCGGTATTTTGGAGCACCTCAACCTGCGCTCGCCCAACCTCATCTACATGGGCACACTTGGCAAAGCTGCAGGCGTGGGCGGCGCGTTTGTGGCGGCGCACGACACCTTCATTGATTGGATGGTGCAACGCTCTCGCCCCTACATCTACACCACGGCAGCAGCGCCTGCATTGGCACACGCACTGCTGACCAGCCTGCGCATCATCATGGGTGACGAAGGCAAAGCGCGTCGCGCACACTTGAATGAGTTGATTCAGCAGTTCTCCACAGCGCCTATTCCCGAGGGCTGGTCACGGTTGCCATCACGCACAGCCATTCAGCCCATCATCATTGGTAGCAATGCGGACGTGCTCAAAGCCTCAGCCGACTTGCAAACACAAGGCCTTTGGATCACTGCCATTCGTGCGCCTACGGTGCCTGTGGGCACCGCGCGATTGCGCATCACACTGTCTGCAGCGCACACCACGGCTGATGTGGCGCAACTCGTCAAAGCGCTTGTCAGTGGAGGCCCAGCATGAGCGCGGCATCTCCACAGCTGCATGGCTTGCCGCCAGGTGCGTTTTCGTGCTTTGTCACAGGCACGGACACGGAAATTGGCAAAACCTTGGTATCGGCTGCACTGCTGCACATCTTGGCACTACGCGGTGTACGCGTGGCTGCCATGAAACCCATTGCAGCCGGCGCTGAATGGCGCGATGGTGCATGGCACAACGACGATGCAGACATGCTGGCAGCCAGTGCCCATGTGCAGTTACCGCAAGCTATCACCACACCTTATTTGTTTCAAACACCTGCTGCACCTCACATAGCCGCCGAGCTCGAACACACAGCCATTGACCCTGCGCACATCTTGCATTGCTTTGACCAAGTGCGTGCGCAATCAGATGCCGTGGTGGTGGAAGGCGTGGGTGGTTTTCGTGTGCCGCTCACCCACACGTTTGACACCGCAGACTTGGCCCAGCAAATCGCGCTGCCTGTCGTGCTGGTGGTGGGCATGCGCTTGGGCTGCATCAGTCAAGCCTTGCTTACGGTAGAAGCCATTCAAGCTCGCGGTCTCTCGCTCATGGGTTGGGTGGCCAATGTGGTGGATGCCAACATGAGCCACGTGGATGCCAATATTCAAGCTTTGACGCAACGCATCAAAGCACCTATGCTGGGGCACATCCCTCGTTTGACAACCCCAAGTGCGGTGCAGGCTGCACGGTTTATCCATCATGACTAACTTCAATCGACGCACCGCATTGCAAGGCATGGGCTGCACATTGGCCAGTGCCGTTTCGACTACCGTATTTGCCAGCACCAACGATAAATTTCCTAACAAAAGCATCACCCTGATTGCGCCTTGGCCGCCAGGTGGCGGCAGCGACGCGGTGATGCGCGCCTTTGCAGAAAGTGCAAGCCGCGCCCTGGGTGTGCAAGTGATCATCGATAACAAACCGGGCGCAGGCGGCACATTGGGGGCCACGGCCATGCTCAGCGCCAAGCCTGATGGCTATACAGTGACCCAGTTGCCACTGGGGGTCTACCGTTTGCCGCACATGCAAAAAACGCCCTACAACCCCGTGAAGGATTTAACCCACATCGTAGGCCTGACTGGATATACCTTTGGCATCGTTGCCAATGCGGACGTGCCATTCAAAACACTCAACGACATGGTGGCTTATGCCAAGGCCAATCCAGGCAAGTTGGAATATGGCAGCACAGGCACGGGGACAACGCCGCATTTGGCTGTGGAAGAGTTTGCGAACAAGGCTGGTATCGAGCTCAATCACATTCCCTACAAGGGGTCTGCCGAGTTGATGCAAGCCATCTTGGGTGGGCAAATTCGCTTGATGTGCGCCATTCCTGAATACATGCCTTGGGTGAAAGAGGGCAAATTGCGTGTATTGGCCACACTGGGCCGCAGCAGAAGCAAGCTCACACCCGATGTGCCAACCGTCAAAGAGTGCGGATGGGACACCATCAGCGAGTCCCCGTTTGGCATTGGCGGCCCCAAGAACATGGACCCCACCATCGTTCGAGTGCTGCACGACGCCTTCAAGAAAACTTTGGATGACCCCAAGGTCTTAGAGACACTCGACAAATATGCTCAGCCCGTGATCTACATGAGCACTGAAGATTACACACGCTATGCCGTACAAACCTATGAGGCTGAAAAACTCAACATTGAACGACTTGGCATGACCCGAAAATCACCGTGACCTAGGCGACAACGACAGTCATTGAATATCCATACGAAAAAACCTCCATCACGCATGAATGTGATGGAGGTTTTTGACTTTTAAATGCTTAGCTGGCTCTTAGCCAGCATCAGAATTAAAAGCGGTAGCCAACGCCTACGCCGACCAATGTTGGATCAAGTTTGAGCGTGCCTGCCTTCGCGCCGCTTGCGTACACATCTGATTGAATTTGGACTTTCTTCACATCGAAGTTGAAAGACAGTTGCTTCGTCAATGGCACGTCCACGCCAGCTTGCAATGCAAAGCCGTAGCTGTGGTTATCCAAACCATAAGTACCCAAGCTGACTTTCGTGATTTTTGTGAAATTCAGGCCAGCGCCCACATAGGGTGTGTAGCCAGAAAAATCTGTGAAGTGGTATTGCGCAGTCAGTGTGGGTGGCAAAGCTTTGAAAGTGCCCACGTCGCTCGCTGCAGCCACAACTTTCATTTGTTGTGGGACAGTCAAAATCAGCTCTGCAGACACGTTCTTGTTGAAGTAATAAGAAATATCCACTTCAGGAATTGCTTTGTTTTGTACGCCAAGTCCAGCAACGGGTGTCGCGTTGTTGTTTGTCATATGCATGTTCACAGCACGAGCACGAACCAACCATGGGCTCTCTTGTGCAGCAACTTGACCAGCAACCAACATACCCACAGCAGCGGCGACGATAATTTTTTTCATGATGTATTTCCTTAGCGTGACTCGGGTCTATTCCCGTGCTATTGATTTCACTGCAACCCCGCACACCAAGGCTTGATGCACATCAAACCATCTGCCAGCATCTATTGATGCAAGTCAACATCTCAACATCCATAAGAAAACCCCACCACTCTTTCGAGTGGTGGGGTTTGAACTTTTAATCCTTAACTGACTTAGCCAGCGCGAGAATTAGAAGCGGTAACCGATACGGATAATGTAATCTGTTGTATTAAGTTTCACTGCACCTGTTGTAGTTCCGCCTTGGTATGGACCCAAAGTTTTTCCAACAAATGTTGCATCTGTTTTAACAGGGATGTAGGACACAGAGCCATTGATGCTCCACTTGTCATCAATGTTGTAAACAGCACCAGCGTTATAGACAGGAGCCCATGACGAACTGAAATTGGCAGATGTTCCACCTAAAATTGTCACAGTACCACCATCATTTAATGTTGAGACATTGTGGAATGAGACTCGGGAGATACCAAAACCCAAGTATGGGCGCCACTTATCTTGTGGCGTTGCGTAAAAATACTTAGCTACTGCAGTCGGGGTCCAGATTTTCATCTTGGCTGCGTCGGGATGGCCTGTACCGTTGGCGGTTAAAGTTTGTGAGAACTCGGCAGGTATGCCAAGTGTAAATTCACCACCAATATTATCTGTGTACATGTGCAACAGGCCAATTGACACAGTGGCTTTTGCGCCGACATCGGCAGTTGTGCCCGGCAAGATAGCACCCATATTGCCCGTAGTACTCAAAGCTCCAACATCCGCACGTGGGCTAATATAAGCCAAGCCAAGCCCGACAATGTTGTCCCCAGCCTTCTGTGCAAATGCGCCTGTTGCAGCAACCAAAGCAGCGCAAGCCAAAACGATTTTTGTCATTGATGTCATATTTGTCTCCAATATATTGATCTTTTAAATTGAAAAAGCCCCACCACTTTTGCAAGGGATGGGGCTTTGGGTCTTTTTAATATCCTTAACTAGCTTACGCTAGCGTGGGAATTAGAAAGAGTGGCGAACGCCAACACCGTATTGGTATTGTTGTGCGTCAGCGGCACTGTTAGTGGTAGCTTGAGCTGTGTATTTAGTCTTGACATACAAAGCGTACACGTTTGTGCGCTTGCTCAATTCTTTAACCACGATCAAGTCATAAGCAGAGGTCTTGTATGCATCTGCACCACCTTGGCTCAACATGCCGGTTGCATAACCGCCCATCACGTTCACACCAGCAGCAACTGGAACTGCAACTGAGTACAAGGTTTGACCAGATTTAATGTCCTTGGCTGTTGAAGCTAAAGCATTGGTTTCGTAAGTACCACGGTTGACACCGAAATTAGCGAATCCAGCATTGTATTGAGCACCAGCAACGCGGTTTGTGATGTTCATCAATGTGCCTGCAGCCAGTGCTGTTGCGCCAACGCGGTCGTTCCCGCCGCCCAACACGTCAACCAACATTGTTTGACCGCCAGTTGCTGCGATAGCGCCAACGCTTTCGTACTTCGTTTGAGCGATACCAGCTTTCAATGGACCGTTCACGTAATCAACAGCCAAAGAGTTGGCGCTGTTTGTTTTTGAAGTACCCGCAACTGTAGAGTCACCAGTAACTGCCTTACCTTCGTTACGGATTGCACGCAGAGTTACACCGCTAAATGTTGGAGACACATAACCGATAGCGTTAGCCAAGCGAGGTTGACCGCCTGTGTAACCGTACTTCAACAAGTTAGAAGCGCCAACCACGTTGTTGGTGCCGCCAGTAGCAGAAGAACCAGCAACTGCGCCAGATGTCGCATCGTGCAATGCGTACTGTGTACCAACGTTAACTGTACCCAAAGTGTTCTTTGACAAGCTCAAGAAACCTTGACGCACGTTAGCCAAGCCAGCTTGACCGATTGCGCTTTCCTTAGTCAGGGCGTCAGCGTTGGCATCGTTAGCGGTATTAGCGGTACCAATACCTGTCAAGTTAACGCCGTATTCGATCACGAAACCTGCATTCAAACCGTTGCCGAGGTCTTCCTTGCCGCGGAAACCGATACGTGAACCGTTCAGGTTACCAGAACCGTTAGCAGAGTTAGCACCAGCGCCAACAGAAGTTTGAGTGATTTTAGCTGTGCCATCAGACACGATTTTGTTATAGCCCATGTCGATGATGCCATAGAGCTCAACGCTAGATTGAGCCATTGCGCCAGTAGCGGCGGCGAGTGCTGCGATAGCAACGAGGGTTTTTTTCATTTCAAGGTTCTCCAAGGTTTGAACAGGGGCTTTTGGTTTACCCAAAGCCAACCTCCGTTTTCGGGAAGTTGGGTGTATTGAAACAGAGGCTTGTGCAATGTTCTATGACAAGCCTTAAAAATAGGGGTTTTGTGTTGCACCCTTGCAACACAAATGCCTCAAACCCATCGCAAACCCTCAGAAATCGAGGATTTCCACAAAGACACAAAGTCTGACCTAGGTCAGCACGGCCCGTGGGCTGGAGAACTTAAACTGCACGTCATGGATGCCCTACTTACCGCCGCCGACAGCGCCTTGCGCACCGTCTTTGCCCGCCACCACGCCAATCGGCCCACCCCCATGTGGGCGGCCGAGGTACCCACGCCTGCCCCACTGACCGAAAGCCAAAAGGCCGAAGCCGCAGCCCTGATGCGCGTGAACCATGTGGGTGAGGTGTGCGCCCAAGCGCTTTACACCGCGCAGGCTTTAGCCACAAAGAACGACGCATTGCGCCAGCACCTGACCACGGCCTGTAACGAAGAAACCGACCACTTGGCTTGGTGCGAGCAGCGCCTGCACGAGCTAGGCGGGCGCACCAGCTTGCTCAACCCACTTTGGTACGCAGGCTCGTTTGCGATTGGCTACGCAGCCGCCAAGCTGGGCGGCGACCGAATGAGCCTAGGTTTTGTGGTGGAGACCGAGCGTCAGGTCGAAGCACACTTAGAAAGCCACCTAGGCCTGTTGCCCGCAAACGATGGCCCCAGCCGCGCCATCGTGGCTCAAATGAAAACCGATGAAGCGCAGCACGCCAAAGAGGCGTTGGCTGCGGGTGCGGCTGAGCTGCCTGCGCCCTTCAAGGCCATGATGCAAGTAGCCGCCAAGGTCATGACCACCGTGGCGCACCGCATCTAAACCTTGCTTTAAGTCTGTTAAGCCTCGACCAACTCAAAGCTGGTGGTGATTTCAGCAGTTTTGCCCAGCATGATGCTCGCCGAGCAGTATTTGTCATGACTCATGGCAATGGCACGCTCTACCGCGCTGGCTGGCACGCCTTGGCCCGTCACGGTGAAATGCATATTGATCTTGGTGAACACCTTGGGGTCTTCGGTGGCGCGTTCGCTGACGATCTTCACGCTGCAGCCTTGCACGTTGTGACGGCCGCGCTTCAAGATGAGCACCACGTCATACGCGGTGCAGCCGCCGGTTCCTGCCAATAGCAACTCCATCGGACGTGGCGCTAAGTTTTGACCGCCGTTCTCGGGCTTGGCGGCATCGGGTGCGCCGTCCATCGCCACCACATGGCCGCTGCCTGTTTCTGCAATAAAGCCCATGCCTGAGCGGGTGCCAGAGTTACCAGTCCAGCTGACGGTGCATTCCATGTTGATCTCCAAATAATTTCTAGTGCAATTGTCTGCGAAATGTTGCGCCGCAACAAAAATTGCATACACTAGGGGCTTGTCTCCTCCACCCTCAAAAGTGGATTCAGCCCCAAGTTGCAAAACTTGGGGTTTTTTTTCGCCATTTCGCATAAGAGACAATCACCCCATGTCTACCCGCACCCCCAAAGCGCGCGCCCTGCAGCCCGCCGATTACCTGAAAAAAATCTTGACCGCCCGCGTGTACGACGTGGCCGTTGAATCTGCGCTGGAGGTGGCCAAGAACCTGAGCCGCCGCATTCACAACACCGTGCTCTTGAAGCGCGAAGACCAGCAGCCCGTGCACAGCTTCAAGCTGCGCGGTGCGTACAACAAGATGGCGCACCTCACGCCAGCCCAGCTGAAAAAAGGCGTCATTTGCGCCTCTGCCGGTAACCACGCCCAAGGCGTGGCACTGGGTGCCAAACGCCTAGGCACCAAAGCCATCATCGTCATGCCCACCACCACGCCCAGCGTGAAGATTGAAGCCGTCAAGGCTTTGGGCGGCGAGGTGGTGTTGGCGGGCGACAGCTATTCAGACGCCTACACCCACGCCCTCACGCTCGAAAAGAAAAACGGCATGACGTTTGTGCACCCGTTTGATGACCCCGATGTCATTGCTGGCCAAGGCACGATTGCCATGGAAATGCTGCGCCAGTTGCAAGGCTTGAACTTGCACCAACTCGACGCAGTGTTTGTGGCGATTGGCGGCGGCGGCCTGATCAGCGGCGTGGCCAACTACATCAAGGCCGTGCGCCCCGAGATCAAAGTGATTGGCGTGCAAATGGACGACTCGTCGGCCATGATGCAATCGGTGCAAAAAGGCAAACGCATCACGCTCAACGACGTGGGCTTGTTCTCCGATGGCACAGCGGTGAAGCTGGTGGGCGAAGAGACCTACCGCGTGTCTAAAAACTTAGTCGATAGCTTCATCACGGTGGATACGGATGCTGTGTGCGCCGCCATCAAAGACGTGTTTGTGGACACCCGCAGCATCGTTGAACCCGCAGGCGCATTGGCTGTAGCCGCGATCAAGCAATACGTGGCCGAGCACAAAACCAAGGGCGAAACCTACGCCGCCATTTTGTGCGGCGCGAACATGAACTTCGATCGCTTGCGCTTTGTGGCTGAACGTGCCGAGGTGGGTGAAGAACGCGAAGCTTTGTTTGCCGTGACCATCCCCGAGCAGCCCGGCAGCCTGCGCCGCTTTTGCGAGCTGATTGGCAAGCTGCCCAGTTTTGGCGGCAGCAAGTCGCCCCGCAACGTCACCGAGTTCAATTACCGCATGAGCGACCAAGCCAAGGCCCACGTGTTTGTGGGTTTGACCACGGGCGTCAAAGGCGAAAGCAGCAAGATTGCGAGCCACTTCACCAAGAGTGGTTTCGATTCGATTGACCTCACACACGACGAGCTGGCCAAAGAGCACATCCGCCACATGGTGGGTGGGCATTCGTCATTGGCACACGAAGAACGCATCTTGCGTTTTGAGTTTCCAGAGCGCCCAGGTGCGTTGATGAAGTTCTTGCTGGCCATGCGCCCGGGCTGGAACATCAGCCTGTTCCACTACCGCAACCAAGGCGCGGACTACGGCCGCATCTTGATGGGCTTGCAAGTGCCAAAGGCCGACAACAAAGCGTTCACCGCTTTCTTGGATGGTTTGGGTTATCCGTATGTGGAAGAAACGCAAAACCCAGCGTATCGCTTGTTCTTGCAGCGCTGAAACGCTCAGACGAAAACGAAAAAAGGGTAGCTTAGCTACCCTTTTTTAATGCCATTCAGCCAACTTAGGAGGCTGCTTATTTTTTGGCTGGCAATTCCAACACCAAAGTTTGCGGGCCATCCATCGCCACACCAAGGTTCACGCGACGACCTTCGGCTGATTGCAGCACCAAACCATCGGCCACCATAGCGCCCACACGGTAGGGTTTGGCGGGTTTGCCATCCACCACGATGAGGGCGGCACCAGCATCAGGCCCGCCAGCCATCACACCTTGCAATTGAAAACGGCTGGCCAATGTGGGCGCAGCCGCAGTTTGCACTGGCGCAGCGCCTAGGGTGCGGGCGGCGGCAGACACATCGATCTCTGGCGATGACTGCGCGACAGCGGTTGCATTGCCGGGCGCAGCGCCTGTGGCCGACCAACGCAAACCCCAGGTGACCGCACTGAACGCGACAGCGCCCCAAACCAGCAAGGATGCAGCAGGCAACATCAAGCGCGACGAAGCGCTAAGAGCAGTGGCAAATGAAGGTCTATGTCGAAGCATCAGCGGATTATGATTGATCATTGATAAAAAATTTTTGAAATGCCAGATATGCAAGCCCAACAAACCGCCCCAAAAGCCAAACGCCAACGTGGCTTCACGCTGATTGAACTGATGGTGGTGCTCGCCATTATTGGCGTGCTCGCTGCACTCGTGGTACCCAACGTGCTCAACCGTGCGGACGATGCACGTGTGACCGCCGCCAAAACCGACGTGGGAAACCTGATGAACGCGCTCAAGCTCTACCGCTTGGACAACCAAAACTACCCCACCGCCGAGCAAGGCCTGAACGCTTTGGTGGTCAAGCCCACGGCTGGCCCCACGCCTCTCAACTGGAAGCCCTACATCGACAAGCTGCCGAACGACCCATGGGGCCGTCCCTACCAATACATGAACCCCGGCGTGAAGGGTGAAGTGGATGTGCTGTCACTCGGCGCTGACGGCCAACCCGGCGGCGAAGGCAAAAACGCCGACCTCGGCAGCTGGCAATAAAACACGCGACATTACCAGCCATGCAGCGCCAGCGCGGCCTCACCTTGTTGGAGCTGTTGGTGGTGCTGGCCATCATTGGCTTCGCTATGGCCGGTGTGAGTTTGTCACTGCGAAACAGCAGCCAAACTCAACTAGAGCAAGAAGCACAACGGTTGGTGGCCATACTCGAAGCCGCCCGAGCGCAATCGCGCACCAGTGGCGTCGCTTTGCTTTGGCAAGCTACGCCTGAAGGCTTTGTCATTCGGCCAGCCTCTGGCAACCCAAACAGCCCCATTGCAGCGCGAACCGAAACTTGGTCAACGACAGGCACACAAGCCACCGTCAACACAACCACTCCGTCCGCAAACAATGCAACCCCAGCCAATTTGGTGGTGCTCGGTCCCGAACCCATGTTGGCTCCTACACGGATCACACTGAGCATGGCGACGGCCAGCAACACGAAGCCCGCACCGTCCCTGACCATTGGCACAGACGGGCTCAAACCTTTTCAAGTGTTGCCATGAAACAGCGCGGTTTCACACTGATTGAGGTCTTGGTGGCGCTCGCCATCGTGGCCATCGCCTTGATGAGTGGGCTCAAGGTCAGCGGCGCGCTCACGCGCAACGCGCAACGCCAAGCCGATGTGCTGCTCGCGCAAATTTGCGCCGACAACGCCTTGAACCAACTGCGCCTCTCCCAACAGCTACCGAGCGTTGGCGACTCGCGCGTACCCTGCCCCCAAGCTGAGCGCAACTTTGAATTGGCGTTGACCGTGCGCAGCACGCCCAACCCCGCGTTTCGACGCGTAGACGCGCAAGTGTTTGATGCGGCCACGCCCGTACTCAACATCACCACCGTGCTGGGGCGTTACTGATGCACAAGCAACGCGGCTTCACGCTCATCGAGTTGCTCATCGCCATCACCCTCATGGCGGTGCTGGCAGGTTTGAGCTGGCGTGGGCTTGACAGCCTCATGCGCAGCCGCGACATCACACAAGCGCAGGTCGACAAAACTGCCGTGTTGCAAACCGTGCTCGCTCAATGGCAGGCCGATCTGAATGCCGTGCAACCTGTACCCAATATTGCGGAGGTTGGCGTGCAATGGGATGGCCGCACATTGCGCCTTACTCGCCACGCCACCGCGTGGCGTGCCGACGGCTCAGACGCTGGCATGTGGGTGGTGGCATGGACGCTGCGCGGTGACCAATGGCTGCGTTGGCAATCGCCCCCAACGCAAACGCGTGCAGCGTTACAACAAGCTTGGGCACAAGCCGAACGCTGGGGCCAAAACCCCAGCAGCGATGACGCCGCATTTGAAACCAGCCTGATCCCGCTGGAGGCATGGCAACTGACCTACTTCCGTGGCAATGCATGGACCAACCCTTTGTCGAGCAGCAGCAATACGACTGGCCAAAGCGCGTTACCCGACGCCATACGCCTGCAAATTGACCTCCCCGCCAGCACCGGCATGCGCGGACGCATTACCCTCGACTGGGTGCGTTCCAACTTCAGCAACACCAAAACATGAAGCGCGCAGCCTACTCTCAACAACGCGGCGCAGCCCTGCTGGCCGCCATGCTCACCGTGGCTTTGGTGGCGACGTTTGCGGCAGGTGCACTTTGGCAGCAATGGAAATCTATTGAGGTTGAAAGTGCAGAACGTCAACGCACACAAGCGCGCTGGCTGTTGACCGGCGCATTGGACTGGGCACGTGTCATCTTGCGTGAAGATACGCGCGCGGGCGATGCCAATGCACCCACTGACCACCTTGCTGAGCCTTGGGCCGTGCCACTGCAAGAGGCTCGTTTGTCTAGCTTTTTAGCGGCTCTGCCCGATGGCACGGGTAGCAGCGCTGAAGAAGAAAAGTTCACCCAACAAGTTCTGCTTTCAGGTCAGATCAATGATTTACAAGGCCGTCTCAACGTGGCCAATCTGTTGCAAGGCGAACAACTCGATGGAAAAACAGTCATTGCCTTTGAGCGCTTGTTTGACACCTTGGGCGTAGCTCCTGCACAACTCAACTTACTGACCCAAGGTCTGCTGAACGCACAAAAGTACAACAGCAGTTCGCCGCTCATGCCCAAACGTGTGGAACAACTCAGCTGGTTTGGCGTGTCTCCACAAACGCTGCAAATGCTCAGCCCTCACATCACACTCCTGCCGATGCGAACACCCGTGAACCTCAACACGGCCAGCTTGCAAGTGCTGTATGCCAGCGTGCCAGGACTTGGCCTGTCAGATGCCAAACGTTTGATTCAACAGCGCGAGCGTCAACACTGGGGCACGGTGGACGCGTTTCAAAAGGCCTTGGGCCGCCCCATTAACCTAGATGGTAGTCACAGCGTGAGCACGCAATATTTTGAAGTCTTGGGACGCTTGCGCATGCCACAAACCACCCTGCAAGAGCGGTCTTTGGTGGTACGCGACGGGCAGGATTTGAAGGTGCTTTGGCGCGATTCAGGCTCTCTACAATGAGCTTTCCATGCTAATCATTGCACTGCCCCACTCTGCTAACGCTGCGAGCACTGGCTACGCCCATGTCCATTCAGATGGGCACAGCGTTTTGCGCCACGCAATTGGCGCGGCCAGCACCTTGTCGGCTCATGCGGGCGAGGTGGTGGCCGTTGTGCCACACAGCCGTTTGGCCTGGTTGCATGTGCAACTGCCACCGGCCAGCCATGGCCCACGTTTGCAAAATGTGTTGCATGGCTTACTGGAAGACCGCCTACTAGATGACCCACAACAGCTGCATCTCGTGCTCGCTCCAAATGCGCTAGATGTTGCGCGCACAGGCGGAGAAACCTTGGTGGCCGTGTGTGACAAACAATGGCTGCGCGAGACACTCGCGCCGCTTCAAGCCGCTGGCCTGACCGTGCAGCGCATCGTGCCTGAACTGTCACCACGCGACAAAGCTGTGCTGCAAGTCATGGGTGAACCCGACCATTCACAAAGTGTGTTGTGCCACGCGCACGGTGTGACGCTACTGCCTCCCAACATTGCGCAATGGCGGGCATTTGCTCAACTGAGCCAAGACGATTTACAAATTCAAGCCGAACCTGCCATGGTCGCGCGCGTGCAAAGCACGCTGCAGCGTCAGCCCATGCTGCAAAGCGAAGCGCAACGTTGGGTCAAGTCGAGCCAATCGGATTGGGATTTGGCGCAAGGCGAGTGGGCTCAAGGCCCCATGCAGCGCATCCAACGCCAAGCGATGATTGCATGGCGCACTTTGTTTTACGCGCCATCTTGGAAGCCTGTGCGCTGGGGCATGTTAACTCTGGTCGCGCTGCAAGTGCTGGGGCTCAATGCTTTGGCATGGCGAGAGCAAAGCGCCTTAAGCGCGCAACAGGCTTCGCTGAAAACCATCTTGCAAAACACCTTCCCAGCTGTGAGCTTGGTCATCGACGCACCGTTACAAATGCAACGCGAGGTCGACACCCTGCAACAAAAATCTAGCGCGGCCTCAAGCACAGACTTTGAGCCCATGCTCGCAGCCTTAGCCAGCGTATTGCCAGCCGGTCAAACGCCGCAACAAATTCACTTCACCAACCATGCGCTGCGCATCCAAGGTGTTGCACTGGATAACAGTGCGACGGCGATGACACGCCTCAATCGCCAAGGCTTAAGCCTGCGTCAAGAAAGCAACGACACATGGGTGTTGCAAGCGGAGGTGGCGAAATGAAAGCACTTCTTACTCAGGCCATGACGCGTTGGCACGCCTTGAGCCCACGCGAACAACACGGCCTGACCGTATTGGGAGCGTTGCTCGGTGCGTTGTTGTTTGGGTCTGTCGCCATTGCACCTGCACTCAGCACCTTGCGCGACGGCGACAACCGCCGCACACAAATTGGCCAGCAACAAGCCCATATGCTTGCCTTACAAGCGCAAGCCCAAACCTTGCAAACACGCACTGCACTGTCACGTGATGAAGCGTTACGCCTTTTACAAGGGCTCACACCCAACGCACAGATTCAACTCAACGTACAAGGCGATCGTGTCAATGTGCAGATCAAAGCCGTGCCTGCACCCACCTTGGCCAACTGGTTAGCGCAAGCTCGTAACCAAGCACAAGCCCTGCCTCTCGAGGTGCACCTCACACGCAGCAATGGCTCTGCTGCAACTTCTCCAGTGTTAGCTTGGGATGGCAGTCTTGTGTTAACACTGCCCCAGCGTGGCTCACAAACAAATTAACCATGCAACGACGCCACACCACAGCTCCAAGCACCGGCCAATGCTGGGCGTGGACGGGTGCAAGCTTGGGTTTGGCGTTGGCTTGTGTCACACAAGCACCCGCTCATTGGCTCACGCAAACCGTTGAACAAATAAGCGGTGAACGTGTATTGCTGCAAGACCCACAGGGTACCGTGTGGAACGGCTCGGCACAGTGGGTTCTCAACGAAGGTCCACTGAACATTCAGACCTCGTCACATTTGACGCGCCCCACGAATACCAGCGTACTGCCTACGCGTGTGACATGGCAGCTCGGCCCACACATTGATTTCGTCAATCTGCGACTCGCGCTCACTGCAACCATTGCGTCTGACTGCTGCACGCCAACACCTGTGCACGTAGATGTTTCACCCATGTGGCGTGGCATGCGCGTGCAGGTAAGCGACCACACGTCTAACTGGCCGGCCAGCTGGCTGATCGGTTTAGGCGCTCCTTGGAACACGGTGCAGCCCGAAGGCCAAATGCAACTGCACACCACTCAGCTGCAATGGACGCAACAAGCAGGTCAAGAACAACTGCAGGGCCAAGCCGAGTTGCAAATGCAACAGCTGTCTACCCGTCTTTCCACCTTGCGTCCTTTGGGCACTTACCGCATACGCTTGCAAGGCGGCGACACGATGGCGCTGTCACTCGACACGCTAGAAGGCGGCCTTCAACTGAGTGGCAGCGGCCAACTGCTAAATGGGCGCGTGCTCTTCAATGGTGAGGCTTCTGCCGCGCCTGACGCAGAGGCCGCACTCTCCAATTTATTGAATATCCTTGGCCAGCGCCAAGGCTCAAAGTCGATTTTGAAAATGGGTTAACGCGTATGGCTAAGCAACACTTTTCTCTCCAACCATCAGTCTTGGCGCTAGCGCTGGGCTTGAGCCTCGCACCTGCGTTACTTGAGATATCACTCACACGCGCCGCACCGCCAACAAAAAAAGCGACCTCGCAACAACAGTCGTCTCAGCAACCAATCACGCTCAACTTCGTGAATGCTGAGATTGAATCTGTCGCGCGCACCTTGGCCACCTTGTCCAACCGCAACTTGGTGGTGGACCCCCGCGTTAAGGGCACGATCAATCTGACGACCGAACTGCCCGTGTCACCCAACGAAGCGTGGGGCCAGTTCTTGGCGGCCTTGCGGCTGCAAGGCTTTGCGATGGTTGAAACCAAAGGCCTTTACAAAATCGTGCCTGAGGCAGATGCCAAACTGCAAGGCGGCAATGTGCAAGAAATCCAAAAGGCCAGCGGTGGCTCGGGTAGCGGCCAAATCGTCACGCACATCTTCAAACTCAACTTTGAGCAAGCCAACAACTTGGTGCCCGTGTTGCGTCCGCTGATCAGCCCGAACAACACCATCAATGTCAACCCAGGCAACAATTCCATCATCATCACGGACTATGCAGACAACCTGCAACGCATGGCCCGCATCATTGAAACCCTAGACGTCTCGAATGCCAGTGACGTGGAAGTGATCCAACTCAAACACGCCATCGCAGTTGACCTGGCTCCTTTGGTGCTGCGCTTGGTGGAATCAGGCAGCAATGTGACGCAAGCACCTGCAGCAGCAGGTCAAACAGGCGGCGAATACAAAACCACACTGCTCGCTGAGCCACGCAGCAATGCATTGATCTTGCGCGCGGCCAACCCAGCCCGAGTGGCACTGGTGAAGTCATTGGTCATGAAGCTTGATCAACCTAGCGGAACGAACGCAAGTGGCAACATCCATGTGGTGTATCTCAAAAATGCAGACGCCACCAAACTGGCAACCACTTTGCGTGCAGCAGTCAGCGGACAAGCAAGTGGCGCAACTGGCAATGCATCGCCAGTGATCAACACCACCGCCAACCCGATACCTGCCACACCAACACCGACCACAGCAGGCAGCACACTGGGCAGCACAACAGCCTCAACAGGTTCAGCCACGGGCGGACAAATTCAAGCGGACACCGCAACCAATTCACTGATCATCACAGCACCTGAACCGCAATACCGCCAACTGCGTGCCGTAATTGACATGCTTGACCAACGTCGCGCGCAGGTCATGGTGGAAAGTTTGATTGCTGAAGTGAATGCCGACAAAGCAGCACAGATGGGCATCCAATGGCAAACGGCACGAGGCCAATCGGGTGGCACTGTCGGCATCATTGGCACCAACTTCAACAACCCCATCAGCACCACCATAGGCCAAGGCAACATCATTGGCGCATCTGGCGGCGCAACAGCACTCAGTACCTTGGGTGGCGGTTTGAACATTGGTAGCGCCAAACAAATCAATGGCACTTACGTGCTGGGCAGCTTAGCCACCTTCTTGCAACAAAACGGTGATGGCAATGTGTTGTCTACACCTACGTTGCTGACCTTGGATAACGAAGAGGCCAAGATCGTGGTGGGTCAAAACGTACCTTTCGTGACTGGCCAGTACACCAACAACAATACTACCAATGGCTCCGTCAATCCGTTCCAAACCGTTGAACGCAAAGACGTAGGTTTAACACTCAAAGTCAAACCTCAAATCAGCGAGACTGGCACGGTCAAACTCACGATCTTCCAAGAAGTTTCAAGCGTAGTGCCTAACTCTGTGGGGTCGTCCACCGGTCTGATCACCAACAAGCGAAGCATTGAGTCCAATGTGCTGGTCGACGATGGCTCGATCATCGTGTTGGGTGGTTTGCTGTCTGACGAATACTCCGGCGCGGCAAGTCAAGTACCTGCCCTAGGTGATATTCCTGTCATTGGTTGGCTCTTCAAAAGCGAAAGCCGAACACGCACCAAGAAAAATCTGATGGTGTTCTTGCGCCCAGTGGTCATGCGTGACGCGGCAGCATCAGATGCACTGAGCAATAACCGTTACCAGCAAATGTTAGGTATGCAGCAAAACGCACAGCCTGGTTTCAACCCATTTTTGGGTTCAGGCAATTCACCTGTGTTGCCGCCTGCGCCAGAAGCAAAGCCCAAAGAAGAAGCAAAGTAACCCATGCGCCGCCCGCTGCCCTACGCCTTTGCACGCACCCACCAGCTGTTGCTGGAGGACGATGGCCACACGCTCACGCTGTGGCACAGCGATGCGCCAGACCTGAGCGCCTGGAGCGAGGTGACGCGCCGCCACGCGGTGCAGTCGTTTGAATACACCGACAAAGCCACACTGGCCAAACGCATCAGCGAAGCCTATGCACAAGCCGACAGCAATGCCGCTGCAGTGGTGAGCGAAGTCGAGAGCGATGCCGACCTCACACGCATGATGCAAGAGCTGCCTGCGGTAGAAGACTTGTTAGAAGCCGCGGATGACGCACCCATCATCCGCATGCTCAACGCGCTGCTGACGCAAGCCGCACGCGATGGCGCGAGCGACATTCACATCGAACCGTATGAGCGCCACAGCAGTGTGCGTTTCCGTGTCGACGGCACGCTGCGCGAAGTGGTGCAGCCTAACCGTGCATTGCACGCGGCATTGATTTCGCGCTTGAAAATCATGGCCGAGTTGGACATTGCCGAAAAGCGTTTGCCGCAAGACGGCCGCATTTCGCTGCGACTCGGTCAACGCGCGATTGACGTGCGCGTGTCCACCTTGCCCAGTGCGCACGGCGAACGCGCCGTGCTGCGTTTGCTAGACAAAACCGAGAGCAAACTCACGCTGCAAGCCGTGGGCATGGAAGGCGAGACCCTGCGCCGCTTTGAAGCGCTGGTGCATCAGCCGCACGGCATCATCTTGGTGACTGGCCCCACGGGTTCAGGCAAAACCACCACGCTGTACGCTGCCCTGCAAGGGCTAGACGCCACGCGCAACAACATCATGACGGTGGAAGACCCGATTGAATACGAGCTGGCTGGCGTGGGCCAAACACAGGTGAACCCCAAGATTGATTTGGACTTTGCCAAAGCCCTGCGCGCCATCCTGCGCCAAGACCCAGACATCATCATGATTGGTGAGATTCGCGATTACGAGACTGCGCAAATCGCCATTCAAGCCTCGCTCACCGGCCACTTGGTGTTGGCCACGCTGCACACCAACGATGCGGCCAGCGCCATCACCCGATTGACCGACATGGGCGTAGAGCCCTTCTTGCTTAGCTCGTCTTTACTGGGTGTGTTGGCCCAGCGCCTACTGCGCAAAACCTGCACGCATTGCGGCGATAACAGTGGAGAAGCCTACGGCTTGGGTTGCGTCGCCTGCGGCCAAAGCGGCTACCAAGGCCGCACTGGCATTTTTGAACTTCTCACCACTAACGACGACATCCGCGCCCTCATCCACAACCAAGCCAGCGAAGCGCAGCTGCGCGATGCAGCTTTGCGCAACGGCATGACGCTGATGCGTGATGATGGCGAACGCTTGGTGCGCCACGGTATTTCTACCCGCGAAGAACTGATTCGCGTGACACGCGACTAAACCTCTGCAACCATCCCCTGCCACTTAGCCAAATCCACCATGCCCGCCTACTCGTTTGAAGCCCTAGACCCTCAAGGCCAAACGCGCCGTGGTGTGCTGGAGGCCGATACAGCGCGAACCGCACGCAGCCAGTTGCGTGCACAAGATTTGGTGCCGCTCAAGGTAGAACCAGTACAACGCACCAGCAGCGGCTTGAATACCATCATTTGGGAAAGTAAGGTATTTGGCAGCACAGCACTGGCTGTGTGGACACGCCAGCTCTCAGGTTTGGTCAACGCGGGCTTGCCACTTGAACGCGCACTATCTGCCTTGAGTGACGAAGCTGAAACACCCCGTCAGCGCGACCTGGTGTCTGCCCTGCGCACCGAGGTGAATGCGGGCGCACCGTTTGCCAAAGCGCTGAGCCAACACCCCCGCGAGTTCAGTGCCATCTTCACTGCGGTAATTGGTGCGGGCGAGCAAAGCGGCCACTTAGGGCTGGTGCTTGAACGCTTGGCCGACGATTTGCAAGAGCAGCAAAACTTGCGTGGCAAGTTGTTGGCCGCAGGCCTTTACCCCGCCATCGTGTGTGTGGTGGCCTTGGTCATCGTGTTGTTCTTGCTGGCCTATGTTGTGCCGCAAGTGGCGCAGGTGTTTGGCAGCAATCAGCAGCAACTCCCCGCGCTCACCAGCTTCATGCTGGCCTTGAGCAGCTTTGTGCAGAACTTTTGGGTGTGGGGCTTGGTGCTGATCACCTTGCTTTCCGCAGGCGGACATATCGCTTTAAAACAAGCCGATGTGCGCTTGCGTTTTGATGCCATGTGGTTGCAGCTGCCGCTGATTGGCCGCTTGGCCCGTGGCTACAACGCTGCACGCTTTGCCAGCACCTTGGCCATGCTGGCCACTGCAGGCGTGCCCATTTTGAAAGCGCTGCAAGCCGCAGCCGACACCCTCAGCAACACCGCCCTCAAACGCGATGCGCAAGACGCGCTGGTACTGGTGCGCGAAGGCGCACCGCTGGCATCGGCTATCGCACAACACAAACGTTTTCCACGCTTGTTGGTGATGTTCTCGCGCTTGGGCGAGCAAACCGGCACACTGCCCACCATGCTGCAACGCGCCGCCGCGCAGCTGAGCGAAGAAGTGCAACGCCGCGCTTTGCAACTGGCAACAATTCTGGAGCCACTGCTCATCGTGGCAATGGGTGCGATGGTGATGCTCATCGTCTTAGCGGTGATGCTGCCCATCATTCAACTCAATCAGTGGGTGAGGTAATTCATGGGTGTTTCTTTAGACGGCAAGTTAGTTGTAGCGATCTCATCGCGAGCGCTGTTCGACTTCGAAGAAGAAAACCAAGTCTTCGAACAAGGCGACGACCGCGCCTACATGAACCTGCAGCTCGACCGCCTCGAAACACCGGCCAAGCCAGGCGTTGCTTTCTCGTTGGTGCAAAAGCTCTTGGCCTTCAACACCTCTGAAGCGCAACGTGTGGAAGTGGTCATCCTCTCGCGTAACGACCCGGTCAGTGGTATGCGCGTGTTCCGCTCGGCCCAACATTACGGCTTACCGATTCAGCGCGGCAGCTTCACGCGCGGGCAATCGCCTTGGCGCTATTTGCGACCGCTCAACGCCAACTTGTTTTTGTCCACGCATTTGTCGGACGTTCGTTCGGCCTTGGACGCAGGCGTACCCGCCGCGCAGGTGTACCCACACTCAGCGCACGCATCCGAAGCCAACCCACACGAAGTGCGCATCGCGTTTGACGGCGATGCGGTGTTGTTCAGCGACGAAGCTGAGCGTGTATTTCAAACTCAAGGCTTGGACGCGTTTCAGCAGCACGAAAAAACCAATGCCGCGCAGCCCTTGCCCGCTGGCCCATTCAAACCATTGCTGCTGGCCCTCCAAGGGCTACAACAAGCGGGCACACCACACATGCGCATACGTACCGCGCTGGTCACCGCTCGCAGCGCGCCCGCGCACGAGCGTGCCATTCGCACGCTGATGAACTGGAACATTGAAGTAGACGAAGCCATGTTCTTGGGCGGCCTTGAAAAAGGCGAGTTCTTGCGCGAGTTTGAACCCGACTTTTTCTTTGACGACCAAACCGGCCACATCGAATCTGCCGCCCGTCACGTACCCGCAGGCCATGTGGCCAGCGGGGTGCGCAACACCGAAGTCTAAAAAACATGAACGCATTCAGAAGCGTTGCCAACAACGTGGCGACGAATTGGCAAAAAAGCCGCTTGCAACTCAGCCGCGTCTGGGCTTTGTCACTGCCCTATTTCAAGTCGGAAGAAAAATGGCGCGCCCGCTTGCTGCTGGCCGCGTGCGTGGGCTTGAACCTCGGCATGGTTTACATGATGGTGCTGTTCAACGACTGGAACCGCGTGTTTTACGACGCACTGCAAAACCGTGACGCCGCTGTGTTTTGGCATCAGCTCGGTGTGTTCGCCATGCTGGCCACGTGCTTCATCATCGTGGCGGTGTATCGCTTTTACCTCACGCAGCTGCTGCAAGTGCGGTGGCGTGCGTGGATGACGCGCGACTACTTGCAACGCTGGCTCAAAGGCCATGTGTTCTACCAGCTGGAGTTGCAAAGCAAGAACGGCACAGACAACCCCGACCAACGAATTCAAGAAGATGTGCAGCAGTTCACCGCTGACACCGTGAGCCTGTCACTCGGCCTACTCGATGCCAGCGTCACGTTGCTGAGCTTTGTGGGCATCTTGTGGGGCCTGTCTGGCGGCTTTAGTTTTGATGTGCTGGGCGAAACCTACAACATCCCCGGTTTCATGGTGTGGATGGCCTTGGCCTACGCGCTGGCGGGTAGCTTGATTGGTCACTTCATTGGCCGCTCGATGGCGTCACTCAACTTCGCTCAACAACGTCTTGAAGCCGACTTTCGTCACCACCTGATGCGCGTGCGCGAGTACAGCGAAGCCATCGCGCTCGACCGTGGCGGCCGTGTAGAACGCTTATCGCTGCAAGAACGCTTTGCACAAGTGCTAGACAACTTCATGCGTTTGTTGCGCGTGCAAAAACGCTACACCTGGTTCAACTCAGGCTACGGCCAAGCCGCAGTGGTGTTCCCTATGTTGGTGGCGTCGCCCCGTTATTTCAGCGGTGCGATTCAGCTGGGCGAGTTGATGCAAATCTCATCTGCGTTTGGCCAAGTGCAAGAGTCGCTCAGCTGGTTCATCAGCAACTACAGCCGCTTGGCATCGTGGCAAGCCACCACGCTGCGTTTGACCAGTTTTCAAGATCAGATGCTGGCAGTCAAAGTGGATGAGGCAGCCGAGCCAGACACTGCGCCTCTGTCTTTCACCGGCGCTGTCTCGGGTATCAATGCCTTGCACACCACGCCACTCACCATCTCTCTGCCCAATGGCGATGTGCTGCTGGCCGACACCTCACTCAACGCTGCTGCTGGCGACACCGTTTTGATTCGCGGCCCCTCGGGCTGCGGCAAATCCACTTTGCTGCGCGTGTTGGCAGGTATTTGGCCGCACGTGACATCGCCCACACACGACCGCCGTGGCGAGCCCATCACCTACGGCCCCGTGGTACTGCCTGAGCGCAGCGTGTTTATGCCGCAGCGCCCTTACTTCCCCGAAGGCACCTTGCGCCAAGCGCTGGCCTACCCCGACAGTGCCGAGCACTACACCGATGAAGCCTTGAAGAATGCTTTGTACGACGCCTTGTTGCCGCACCTAGTAAATGACCTAGACGTGGCCGGCCACTGGACTCAACAGCTCTCAGGCGGCGAACAACAACGCTTGGCCTTGGCGCGTGTGTTGCTGAAGCGTCCGCGCTGGATCTTTGCCGATGAAGCCACGAGTGCATTGGATGAAGCAGCCGAGAAAACGCTCTACGAAAAGCTTCTGACCATGGTGCGCGAAGAAGGTGGCGGCTTGGTGTCTATTGCCCACCGCCCCAGCGTGGCCAGCCATCACGAAACCGTTTGGCAGTTTGTGCCTGCGCCTCAAGGCAGTGCAGCCAAATTCGTTTTGGTAGCGGAATAAAAGGCTTACGCCTTCCAGCGCTCCCAGCCTTTAGCTCGCAAATCACACGCTGGACATGTGCCACAGCCATAACCCCAATCGTGGCGATGCGTGCGGTCACCCATGTAGCAAGTGTGGGTGTGTTCGACGATGAGGTCCACCAACTGATTCCCACCATCGGCGTGTGCTTTTTGGCCAAGATCAAAGGCCAGCTGCCACGTCTGCGCTTTGTCGATCCACATCAACGGTGTCTCAATCAACAAGCGGCGGTCCATGCCCAGTGACAAGGCAATTTGCATGGCCTTCATGGTGTCGTCGCGGCAGTCGGGGTAGCCCGAAAAATCGGTTTCGCACACGCCGGTGACGATCACATCCAAATCACGGCGGTAGGCCAAAGCAGCGGCGAGTGTGAGGAACAACAGGTTGCGACCCGGCACAAAAGTGTTAGGTAGGCCCGAGGCTTCCATCTTAAAAGCGGTGTCACGCGTGAGCGAGGTTTCGCTCACTTGCCCCAACACACCAAGATCAAGCAAATGGTCTTCGCCCAGCTTGTGTCCCCACTGCGGGAATTGCTCACGCACTTGCGCCAGCACTTGGATGCGGGCTTCAAGCTCTACCAAATGTCGTTGACGGTAATCAAACGCCAAGGTTTCCACGCGCTCGTATTGCGCCAACGCATGGGCCAAACAGGTGGTGGAGTCTTGCCCACCCGAAAAGAGAACGAGTGCGTTGCGATGAATGGGGTTGCGTGCTTGCATAAGAGTGGCGTGCTGCTGAGTAAGTTCTGTTTAGTGCGAAGAAGGCGCGTGCGAGGTATGGGCCGCTTGGGAGATTTTGTCAGTCAAGGCAATCGCCAAAGCACTGAGCAAGAAGGTGATGTGAATGATGGTTTGCCACATCAACACTTTCTCATCGTAGTTGGCGGCATTGATGAAGGTTTTGAGCAAATGGATGGACGAAATGCCAATGATGGCCATGCCCAATTTAACCTTCAAGATCGACGCGTTCACATGGCTGAGCCACTCTGGCTGATCAGGGTGGTTTTCTAAATACATACGAGACACAAAAGTTTCGTAGCCGCCCACAATGACCATGATGAGCAAGTTGGAGATCATCACCACGTCAATGAGCCCTAAAACCACCAGCATGGTGATGGATTCACTCAGGTGCGTGACGGTCATGCCAGTTTTGTAACCAATGCTGGTGACCAACGCATCTAGCGCCGCTTGGCTGCCAAATGCAGCCTCAATCAAATGCACCAGCTCCACCCAAAAATGAAACACATACACCGCTTGCGCAGCAATGAGCCCTAAATACAGAGGCAGCTGCAGCCAGCGGCTGGCAAAAATAAAACGCGGCAAAGTAGGGATTTGTTGCATGCGGAACAATCTTTCGTGAATCTTCAAATTTTGCCTTAGCCCGCCTAAACTCAAGCCATGTTGATACAAATTTTCTCTTTGATCCTCCACTTCGTTGTGGGCTTGGTGGCTGGCACCTGTTTGCTGCGCATGTACATGCATTTACAGCGCATCAACCTCTCTAGCAGTGGCGGTAATCCGCTTGCTCCATTTGTGTTCAGCATCACCAATTGGATTGTGTTGCCGGTGCGTCGCTTTGTGCCTGCCATCGGCCGCTTGGACACGGCCAGCTTGGTCGCCGCCTACGCGGTACTGCTGGCCAAACATTCCCTGCTCTGGATCGTGGCAGGTGCAACAGCGCATTGGCTGAGCTTAGTCACCAACGCTGGGTTTGAGTTGCTCAGCGTCATTTTGTCGAGCCTGATGTGGATGGTGATTGCCTACGCATTGATGTCATGGTTCAGTTCAGCGTCGGATGCACGTTATTTCTTGGCGCAATTGGTTGAACCCTTGCTCATTCCTATTCGCCGCGTGTTGCCTCACATGGGCGCTGTGGATTTATCGCCCATCGCTTTGATGCTGTTGATTCAAATCGCTGACATCGTGTTGCGCCATGTGCAGATGCAATTCGGTTATTAAGGAACGTCGATGTCGCTCAAACGCTTTTGTCTCGCTACCGTTTTGGTTTGCCATGTATTGAACGTAGCAGCTCAAAACGTGGCAACGCCTGCTAACTTACCCAGCGTGAGAACCATTGCCTCGTTGGATGTGCCGCGCTACATGGGCACTTGGTATGAGATCGCCAAATTCCCCAACCGGTTCCAAACCAAGTGCGCAGCCAACACACGCGCTCAGTATTTGGCGCAAGCCGATGGATCAGTTCAAGTACTCAACAGCTGTGTCACTGCCGACGGCAGCACCATCGACGCACTGGGTAAAGCACACCAAGTCGGCCCCGCGACATCGCCAAAACTCCAAGTGCGCTTTGCGCCTGCGTGGTTGAGTTGGCTTTCAGCCGTGTGGGGCGATTATTGGGTGATTGACCTCGATGCAGACTACCAACTGGCCGCGGTGAGCGACGCATCGCGTGAATACCTGTGGGTGCTGTCACGCACACCGCTGGTGAACGCTAAAGCGTATGACGCTTTGTTAGATCGCCTCAAAGCACAGCATTTTGATGTGCAAAAACTTGAGCGAACACCACAACGTTAAAAGGGAAAAATCAACATGCGAGTCAAACAAATCCTCACCGATGTGCAACTGGTCATCGCTGACCTTGAAGTACATCTGAATGGCGAGCTACGCACTAGCCCCACGCTGTGCGCGCTCATTCCTGCGGCGAATGGTCATGAAGAAAAAATCGTACCGCTCAATACGCCCGACGGCCGACCGATTTTTATGAATTTAGAAAACGCGATTCAGCCACTTAGCGACTAAAACTGTCGCTTTAGTCTTGTGTTTTTTGTCGTGTCTCGTACACAGTCAATAAACCGCCGGCTACACCACTGAGGGTGATCAGGCCGATGCCGAGCATCGACAGTTGGTCTGGCACATGTTGGAACACCAGCCAATCACCAAGCATTGCAAACCCGATTTGCGCATACATGTAAGGCATGAGCGTGCCTGCCGGCGAACGCTCAAAAGCCAAGATAAGCAGAAAGTGCCCCACGCCCCCTGCTACGCCCATCAAGATCAACTCCAATAAAACTTGCGTGTCTGTGATGGGAGACCAGAACCAAAACAAGGGAATAGAGGTCAGCAGTGTGCCTATCCAAGTGGTGTAGAACTGCGTGGTCATTGCGTCTTCGGTACGCGCCAGTTTACTGGTCAGCAACTGAAATGCCGCATTCACAATGACTAACGCCAGAGGAATTAACAAAGGCCACCCAAACACTTGTGTGCCAGGTCGCACGATGATGAGCGTACCAATGAAGCCGCCACACACCAACACCATGCGACGTGCCGAAACATGTTCACCTAGCATTCGTGCGGCCAATAACGTGACCAACAAGGGCACGGTCATCACAATGGCGGTGAACTCACCGACAGGCATAAACTTCAAACTGGAAAACGCCAAGCCCGTGACTGAGACCAACAACACGCCGCGTGTGATTTGTCGTCGTGGATGTTCAGTTTTAAAAACATCCAAGCCTTTGATGGGAAACACCACAGCCGTGGTGAGCACAGCCTGAAAAAAGTAACGCCCCCACAGAGCCATCATCAACGGAACTACCGTCGTGACACGCTTACTGGTAGTGTCCAGTGTGGCAAAACACATCACCGCCAACAGCAACAAACAGATGCCAAGTAAAGCTGAGTGTTTTTTGCGATGGGGCATCAGTTTTTGGTCTTTGCGTGGCGCAAATTGTTGCAGCGGTCGTGGCTGATAGCCAAGTTCTCTTGGTGGCTGTTGCCACCTTCACTGAGCGGCTGAATGTGCTCAAGCGTGGCGTCGGCTTGCGCCACATGCTCACCGCAGACCCAACACGGAACCACGCCATGCATTTGGCGCGATACCATTTTGTACATTTTGTCGCGGGTGAGCTTAAGCCGACTCAAGGTGTTACTTCACCCAAGCAGCCAAAGTTTTGGCGTAAGCGTCAAAGTCTTTGATGGGGCGCTTGGCCACACCCGACGCTTCGGCCGCACGAGCCACCGCTGGTGCGATGCGCTGGATGAGGCGAGTGTCAAAGGGCTTAGGAATAATGTTGTCCACACCAAACGCCAAATCCAAACCTGGGTAAGCGGCTTGCACTTCGGCGGTCACTTCCAGCTTGGCCAAGTCTGCGATTTCGCGCACGCAGGCAATCTTCATTTCTTCGGTGATCTTGGTCGCGCCGCAATCCAAAGCGCCACGGAAGATGTAAGGGAAACACAACACGTTGTTCACTTGGTTGGGGTAGTCAGAGCGGCCGGTGGCAATGATGCAATCGGGGCGCACAGCTTTGGCCAACTCGGGGCGAATTTCTGGCTCGGGGTTGGCCAAGGCCAAGATGAGTGGCTTGACGGCCATGGTCTTGACCATGTCTTGCGTCAACACGCCAGGGGCTGAGCAGCCCAAGAACACGTCCGCGCCGTTGACCGCATCGGCCAAAGTGCGCAGCTCGGTCTTTTGTGCGAAACGGGCTTTGGACTCGTCGTAGCCGCCTGGGCGGCCTTCGTAGATCACGCCTTTGGAGTCGCACACATAAATATTGGCAGTCTTGACACCCAAGCCCACAAACACATCCAAGCAAGCCAAGGCAGCAGCACCTGCGCCAGACACGGCGACTTTGATGTTGGCAATGTCTTTGCCTGCCAATTCCAAACCGTTCAACATGGCCGCAGCCGAGATGATGGCGGTGCCGTGTTGGTCGTCATGGAACACGGGGATGCTCATGCGCTCGCGCAGTTTTTTCTCGATGTAGAAACACTCGGGGGCTTTGATGTCTTCGAGGTTAATGCCACCAAAGGTAGGCTCCATAGCCGCGATGATGTCGACCAATTTGTCGGCATCGTGTTCGTCGAGTTCGATGTCAAACACGTCAATGCCTGAGAACTTCTTGAACAAACAGCCTTTACCTTCCATCACAGGCTTACCGGCCAATGCACCGATGTCGCCCAAACCGAGCACTGCTGTGCCGTTGGTGATCACGCCCACCAAGTTGCCACGGCTGGTGTATTCGTATGAAAGTTGTGGGTCTTTCTCGATCTCCAAGCAGGGGTACGCCACGCCAGGTGAATAAGCCAAGCTCAGGTCGTGCTGGTTGTCCAGCGGATGAGTTGGCTCCACGCGAATCTTGCCCTTGGTGGGCGAGCGGTGGTAGTCAAGTGCGGCGGTGCGTAATTCTTGCTCTGCTGGGGTCATGAGATGTCCGAACTGTTTTTTGAAAAAGGGGGCTATCCTACCGCGCCGCCCTTACCCCGAGGTCTGAGAGGGCAAGTACATACACTTATGCACTTCTCATCCAATTTGTCTCGTTACACCTCACATGCAAGCCCTGCTGAATGCCATAGCCACGATGGCGCTACCCACTGACGCACAACGCGTCTTCCACGGCCGTGGTGGCTTGTTCCCGGGGTGCGAACAATGGGCGCTGGATGCGTTTCCGCCCGTGTTGGTGTTGACCAGTTTTCAAGCTGTGAGTGACGATGAACTTGCCACGATCGGTGTCGCGCTGTCGACACGCTGGGCACAGATTTCGCCCGATCAGCCCCTGAACTGGGTTTTTCAATGCCGCGCCGAAGGCCACCTTGAAACACGCTTGATGAGTGGCGAAGTACCCGATCCACATGTGGTGACAGAGAAAGGCAGCAGCTTTCGGGTCCATGTGCTCAAAGGCCAAAACCATGGCCTATTTTTGGATATGGCAGAAGGCCGAGAATGGGTGCGACGCATGGTGCGCAACTACGGCGCTGACCAGCCGCGCCTGAAAGTGCTCAACCTGTTTGCCTACACCTGCGCCTTCTCGGTGGTGGCCCTGCAAGCCGGAGCTAAGCAAGTGGTGAATGTGGACATGAGTCACGGCGCGATGGCGATTGGCCAGCAGAACCACCCGCTTAACGGCATCACCACGGGCGCGACTTTTTTGATGCACGACATCTTTAAAACGTGGGGGAAGATCACACGTGGCGGCCCTTATGGTTTGGTCATCGTCGACCCACCCAGCTACCAAAAAGGCAGCTTCGTCGCCACCAAAGACTACGCCAAACTCATGCGCCGTTTGCCTGAACTACTGGCCCCCGGCGGGTATGCGCTTTTGTGCCTGAATGCACCTGAGCTGGGCCTAGACTTTTTGCAAGATCAAATGAAAGAGCTCGCCCCTGAGCTGAAGTTTGTTGAACGCGTGGCCAACCCTGTGGTGTTCGCAGATGTGTCACCCGAGCGCTCGCTCAAAGTGTTAGCCTATCAAATGCCATCTTTGCCTGCATCCGTGGAGCACGCAGCATGAGGTCACACATCTCCATCGTCAACATCGACAACTGCGACACCTGGACCCGCTACCGTAACGGCCTGTGTAGCACCTGTGCTGCCAACTGCTGCACCATGCCGGTGGAAGTGAAGTTGCCCGACTTGGTACGCCTAGAGCTGGTCGACCCATTTGAAGCCGAGCACGAAGAGCCCAAGCAAATTGCCAAACGCCTGCAAAAGATCGGCGTGATCGAGCACTTCAATTTCAAGAACAGCATCTTCACCCTGTCGCGTCGCGCCAATGGTGACTGCCAAAACTTAGATGCCAAAACGCGGCGTTGCAACGTGTATGAAAAAAGGCCCAACACCTGCAGACTGCATCCACAAGTGGGGCCTCGGCCTGGGTATTGCCCATATGGGACTGTGCGCTAAAACTGCGTCAACTCTCCAACGGCTCGGCATCCATTTCGATCAGCGTATCAATCAGCTCATTGACTTGATCTTCAAGCGCACGCACAACCAGTTCATTCTCAACACTTTTGCTGCTGAACAAGGCGATATTCGCCTTCTCTAAGTCCACATACAAAGCCTGTAGCTTTTGTTGCAAATCGTTTTTTACTGCGTCGCTCATATCAATCCAAGTTTGTTTGGAAATGGATTCTCTTTGCGATCGTGCGGCGACTCAATACGCCTGTTGGCGTACGTTTTATTACTCACCTCTCAACGGTTTCAGCAAGTCGCTCAACCCATTGTGATCAATCTCGTGCATCAAATTCAGCAAGCGTCCTATTTCGCCTTTGGGAAAGCCCTCACGCGCAAACCAGTTCAGATAGTTGCCAGGCAGGTCAGCCAAGACCGTGCCTTGGTGTTTGCCAAACGGCATGCGCAGCGTGACCAGCTTTTGCAAATCTTCAGGGTTCATTGCTCGGGTTTAGTTCAAAGCGTTCAACAAATCTTGCGTGTCGCGAATGATGGGCTGCGCCAACTGCAACAACAAATGGCCATCGGTGGCCAATTGGGCCCAACGGTTAGAAGCCTCGAGCACCGGATGGTTGTGCAAGTAATCAGGCACTTCAAAGTCGGGCGTTTGTTGCTTGAACGACAACAACATGCTGAGGTAACCGGAAAAATACAAACTGAACATCAAGGCATTGGCTGCCTCTTGCGTGATTTCTCGACGACCCACCAATTGCAAAAACAACGCTTTGGCCGTTTCTATAGTGGGTAGCTCACTGGCAATGAGTTGAAATTCTTCATCCAAGGTCTTGCATGCCTTGTCCCATTTTGCGGAGGTATCTGTCATGCCAGCATTGTGCCCTTGCATTTTTTTGCGCCACAGCGACAAGCGTATTTGGCTTTGAGTGCATCGGTGATTGGCTCGTCACTTACCAAGCCGTAGTTGAACGTCAACTCTTCACCACGCCACACTTGACGGCGCGTTTGAATGAAGATGCGGCCATCCACCTCAACAGGCTCACAGTTAGGACGGCACGAGTGGTTGATCCACCGTGAAGCATTGCCGTCGTACAAGCCATCAATCACCCGCGTGTCGTCGATGTGAAAGTAAAACGTGTGCTCGGGGTTGCTCGGGTCATGCGGATGGCGACGCTGCGCCTCGGCCATAGAAATGATTTCGCCCACGTACTCGATCACCCTCTCGCCTGCAGCCATGTGACACAAGGCGAATACACCTTTGCCGTGCAGGCGGGAAGAGAGGACTTCGATGCGAGGCGCGTTATTCAACGGTCACTGATTTCGCAAGGTTACGCGGCTTGTCCACATCCGTGCCACGCGCACACGCGGTGTGATAGCTGAGCAGCTGCAAGGGCACGACGTGCAGAATAGGTGAGAGCACGCCATAGTGCTCGGGCATGCGAATGACGTTGACGCCTTCGCTGCTTTCAATCTTCGTGTCGCCATCGGCCAGCACATACAACACGCCACCACGGGCGCGGACTTCTTGCATGTTGCTTTTCAGTTTTTCCAGCAACGCATCGTTAGGGGCCACTGTCACCACGGGCATGGCGCTGGTAACGAGCGCCAAGGGGCCGTGCTTCAACTCGCCTGCGGCATAGGCCTCTGCGTGGATGTAGGTGATTTCTTTGAGCTTCAACGCGCCTTCAAGTGCGATGGGGTAATGCGTGCCACGGCCCAAGAACAAAGCGTTTTCTTTGCTGGCAAATTCTTGCGACCAAGCAATGAGCTGCGGCTCAAGCGCCAGCACGGCCTGCAAAGCGGCGGGCAAGTGGCGCATTTCTTTGATGTGCGCAGCTTCTTGCTCATCGCTCAAACGGCCTTTGGTTTGCGCCAAGGCCAAGGTGAGCAAGAACAAACCGGCCAACTGCGTGGTGAATGCTTTGGTGGAAGCCACGCCAATCTCAGCGCCAGCGCGCGTGACGTAGGCCAGCTTGCACTCACGCACCATGGCGCTGGTGGACACGTTGCAAATGGTGAGCGTTTTGTCCATGCCCAAGCTTTGCGCGTGGCGCAACGCGGCCAAGGTGTCGGCCGTCTCACCACTTTGCGTGATGGTGACCACCAAGCTGTTGGGGTTGGGCACCGATTCGCGGTAGCGGTACTCGCTGGCAATTTCCACTTGGCAAGGGATTTTGGCAATCGCTTCAATCCAATACTTAGCCACGCAGCCACTGTAGTAGCTGGTGCCGCAAGCGAGGATGAGCACGTTGTCGACGGCTTTGAACACGCTGTACGCACCGTCACCAAACAACTCGGGCGTGATGCCCTCAATGCCTTCGAGCGTGTCTGCAATGGCGCGCGGCTGCTCGAAAATTTCTTTTTGCATGTAGTGGCGGTAAGGGCCTAACTCTGCTGCGCCACTGTGTGCTTGAACAGTTTTAACTTCGCGTGTCACAGCTTTGTGGTTGCGGTCTTGCACCCAGTATTTGCCAATTTGAATGTCCACCACATCGCCCTCTTCGAGGTAAACGATTTGGTCGGTCACGCCGGCCAAGGCCATGGCATCGCTGGCCAAGAAAGTTTCGCTGTGCTCTTTGCCCACGCCCAAGATAAGCGGCGAGCCTGCGCGTGCACCAATGACGCGGTGCGGTTCGTCTTTGTGGAACACGGCAATGGCGTACGCGCCGTGCAGCTGAACGATGGCGGCTTTGACGGCATCAAACAAATCGCCGTTGTAAAGGCTGTCCACCAAGTGGGCAATGACCTCGGTGTCGGTTTGGCTCAAGAACTCGTAGCCCTTAGCTTGCAATGCAGCGCGGAGCTCGTCGTGGTTTTCAATGATGCCGTTGTGCACCAGCGCCACGCGGCCCACCTTGTTAGGCACATCGCCTGTGTACACACCAGCGCCAGCACCCGTGCCGTGGCTGAAGTGGGGATGCGCGTTGTGCACCGCAGGCGCACCGTGCGTGGCCCAGCGTGTGTGCGCAATGCCAATGCCGCCTTCGATGTGGTCGGCCTTGACTTGGTCCATCAGCTCAGACACGCGTGCCGTGCTGCGCGCACGTTGCAAGCCACCTTGCTTGGCACCCAAGCTAGCCGAGTGGACCGCCACACCGCAAGAGTCATAGCCACGGTATTCCAGTCGCTGCAAGCCTTGCACGAGGATGGGAACGATGTTGCGGGTAGAAACGGCGCCGACGATGCCACACATAAAGAGCACTCCTAAATTGGGTTGCCCAGATATTAAGCAGACCAAAAAGAAATTTCTTGTTTATTTTTTCTATTATTTGAACGAAAATTCCATCATTAACTTAATTTGGAATTTAATTTCAATTAAATGATGCTTATGAAACAAGAATTTCTTGACGAGACCGATCTGAAACTGCTCGACGCCTTGCAGCACGACGCCACGCTGAGCAACGTGGCCTTGGCCGAGCGCTTCAAAATTTCGCCGCCCACCTGCTTGCGCCGCGTCAAGCGCCTGACCGACGAGGGCTGGATTGAGCGACAAATAGCGGTACTGAGTTCCGACAAATTAGGTGCTGCACTTGGTCACGGCTTGACGGCCTTGGTAGAAGTCACGCTCGATGCACAAGGTGCCGAACACCTTGACGCCTTTGAGCAACGCGCCGTGGCAGACGACGCCGTGCAGCAATGTTGGCGCGTGTCACCGGGGCCTGACTTTGTGTTGGTGGTGCAAGCGGCAGACATGCCCGACTATCTGGCCATCACGCAACGCCTGCTCACGCAGGATGCGAATGTGCGGAATGTGAAAGCGTTTTTTGCGACCAAGCGTGCGAAGTTCACCAGCACGTGGCCTGTGCTGCGCAACACATAAAAAAGGCAGCCTAGGCTGCCTTTTTCGTTTTATGCCTTTGGCTTTTTCTCAGGCCGCTTGTAGTTGGCAATGCTCACTTGCTTGCCACGCGCCACGCTCAGCGCGCCGGGCTCGGTACTCTTGGTGATGGTAGAGCCACCGCCCACTGTGCCGCCCGTGCCAATGGTGACGGGCGCGACCAACACACAGTTGCTACCCACATGCACATCGGCTTCGATGACGGTGCGGTGTTTGTTGGCCCCGTCGTAGTTGGCGGTGATGCTGCCTGCGCCGTAGTTGACGCGCTCGCCCACGGTGGCATCGCCCAAATAAGCCAAGTGATTGGCCTTTGCGCCTTTGGCTAGGGTGGAGTTTTTCACCTCCACAAAGTTGCCAATGTGCACCTCAGCCGCCAGTTGTGCGCCAGGGCGCAAGCGGGCGAATGGGCCGATCAATGCGCCCTCGCCCACGGTCACGCCCAGCTTTTCGCCATCGATGTGGGTGAAGGGGTGAATCACTGCGCCAGCTTCGATGGTGCAGTTAGCAATCACGCAGTTCGCGCCAATCTTCACGCCTTGGCCGAGTGACACATTGCCTTGGAAGATACAGTTCACATCAATCTCAACGTCTTGCGCGCAGCTCAAATGGCCGCGTACATCAAAGCGTGCGGGGTCGATGATGCGAACGCCGTCAGCCATGTAGGCGTGGGCTTGGCGCAGTTGAAACGCGCGCTCTAGCTCGGCCAATTGTGTGGGGCTGTTGACGCCCGCCACTTGCGCGGCATCTGAAATTTTGTGAGCCACCACCGGCACGCCATCGGCCTCGGCGAACTTGACCACATCGGTCAAATAAAACTCTTGTTGCGCGTTGTTGTTGTCCAAACGCGCCAGCCAAGGTTTGAGCAACTTGGCGGGCACAGCCATGATGCCGCTGTACACCTCGTTGATGGCCAATTGCTCTGCATTGGCATCTTTGTGCTCGACGATGGCGTGCACTTGGCCGCTGGGGCTGCGCACGATGCGGCCATAGCCTGTGGGGTCGGCAAAGTCGATGGTGAGGAGTGCGAGTTGTTTGCCATCGCACAAGTCCAGCAAAGCTTGCAGCGTGTCGGCTTGTGTCAACGGCACATCGCCTGACAGCACCACCACCACGCCGTCATCGGCCAACAAAGGCACGGTTTGTTGCACCGCATGGCCTGTGCCGAGTTGGGGCATTTGACGAGCAAATTGCAAGTGGTCAGTGGTGTTGGCCGCCAACAAAGCGGGTTCGACTTGCTCTGCACCGTGGCCTGTGATGACGATGGTGTGGCGGGCCTTCAGGGTGCGCGCCGTGTCGATCACGTGCTGCACCAAAGCCTTGCCTGCCAAACGGTGTAAAACCTTAGGCATACTGCTCTTCATACGGGTGCCTTTGCCGGCAGCCATGATCACCACATCCAAAGCTTTCATGTCATTCATCCTTATCTTGCGCAGAATTATCCGCCATGCATCCGTCTGGCTTGCACTCGCGGCGCTGATGACTTTGAGCGGCTGTAGCACCATCAAGGTGGTCTACAACAACAGCGACGATTTGATTTACTGGTGGCTCGATGGCTACGCCGATTTACAGGGTGAGCAAAAGCAGTTCACCCGTGATGCGCTGACCGATCTGCAGCGCTGGCATCGCCAACAGCAACTGACCGAGTACGTGGCTTTGCTCAAACGCATGCAAGCCATGGCCCCGAATGACATCACGCCCGCACAGGTATGTGCGATCACTGAGGACATGAAGATCAGCTTCACTGGCTTACTGCGACACATCGAGCCGGCATCTGCTCAACTGTCAAGCCAACTGAGTGCTGACCAACTACGTAGTGTGCGCAAGCGCTTCGACAAGACCAACAAGACGTGGAAAGAAGACTGGCTAGACCCAGACACCGAAGAACGGCTGCGCTATCGCACCAAGCAAGCCACCAGCCGACTCGAAGATTTTTATGGTCGCCTAGACAAGCCCCAACGCGATGCGCTGAACCAATGGCTTAGCACTTCCATCTTTGACCCAGCCTTGAGCTACGCCGAGCGCGAACGCCGCCAAGCCGACACCATGCAAACCTTGCAACGCATTTCACAAGAGGGCAACACGGCAAACAAACAAGAGCAAGCGCAAAGCTTGCTGCGGGGCTTGGTCGACCGCAGCTTTAACTCACCCAACGAGCGCTACCGAGCCTACAACCGTGAACTGTGGAATGAGAACTGTGCAGGCTTCGCCAAACTACACAACAGCACCACGCCAGCGCAACGCCTGCACATGTTGCAGACGCTTAAAGCTTACGAAGCAGACTTCAAAAGTTTGATGGCACTGAGATAGCCATGAGGCTTTAGCCCATGGGCCAAACAATACCGTTGTCGTTCAACAGGGCATCCAGCGGCATGTCATGGGGCTCTGGCATCAAGTCAGGCAAAAAGCCGTGGGTAAAGCCCAAACCTGCCGTGAAAGGCTTGGGTTGCAAGGTGGCCAAGGTGCGGTCATAAAAACCACCGCCATAGCCCAAGCGGAAGCCGCCTGGTCCGTAGCCAACGCAGGGCACAAACAACAAAGTGGGCACGATCACTTCGGTGTCTTTGGGCTTGGGGATGCCATAAGCATCTTCTTCCATCGGGCAGCCTGGGTACCACGCATGAAAGGTAAGTGTTTTATGCGCCTTATCGACCACGGGCAAACCAATGCGTCTGCGCTGCGGCTGGTCTGACAACTCGCCGTCTTCCTTCCAGCGGTGCAAGGCGGGCAGCGGGTCAAACTCGCCTTTGATGGGCCAGTAGGCACCCACCACGGTGTCAGGACGGTTGAACAACCAAATCCGCATCACGCGTTGCAACAGGTCGGCCCGTTCCAGCCTATCGGGCAAGTTCAAACGCTCTTCAATGAGCTGCTGGCGCAAGGTTTTTTTGTCCACAGATAATCAGTGCATGAATGTTCGAGTCATTGTGTCATTGTTTGCCAGCGTTTTCCTTGCGTTTGGTGCTGTTCAACCCAGTTTGGCTGCCAATGCGTCTAACAACGCACAGGCCGATGCCGTGATCACCGACATGGCCCAAGCCTTCAAGCGCGGCGACCGCAAACGCCTCACAGCCTTGCTGCCCCAAGCCAAAGGGCACTTGCTAGAGCCATGGGCTGCTTACTGGGAACTCAAAGCTCGACTAGACGAAGCCTCGCACCAAGAAGTGCGCGCTTTCTTTGCCCGCTACCCCGCCACATATCAAGAAGACCGCTTGCGCAACGACTGGCTTCTGCTCTTGGGCCAACGACGGGACTGGAGCACGCTGGCAGACGAACATCAGCACTACCGCATGCGCGACGACCGCGAGCTGCGCTGCTACTTCTTAACTGTGGAGCTGCTGGAAAAAGGCCCACACGCCAGCGCATCGATTGCCGACGAAGTGCGCAAAAACTGGATGGGCATGAAAGAGGCTGACGACGGCTGCACCTTGGCCGCTGACCGTCTGTACTTCACCAAGCAATTCACTGCGCTCGACATCTGGCGTAAAGCCCGCTTGATGGTGGAACACAACCGTCCACGCACTGCACGCAACGCTGTTCAAATCGTCGCCCCCGATGCAGCCAGCGTTGCACCTGAAGCCATCAACAACGCTGAGAAGTTTTTAGCCAAACACATTGCCGCACCACAAAAGGTGCGCCAAGAATTGGTGGTCCTTGCCCTCGTCAAAATAGCCTCGACTGACCCAGACAAAGCCGACAAGCTGATGCGCAACAAGTGGCAGCCTTACCTCACCACCGAGGAGCGCCACTGGGTGTGGGGCGTGATTGGTCGTCAATCGGCCATGCGCTTGGATGACGATGCCCTCACCCACTTTGCGCGCGTCGCGCACGACAAAGACTTGAACGACGACATGCTGGGCTGGAAAGCTCGCGCCGCACTGCGCGCGGGCAACACACCCAAGTGGCCTGTAGTCGAAAGCAGCATCGCCGCCATGAGTGCCGATGCACGCAAAGACCCAACTTGGATTTACTGGCACGCACGCGCCTTGTTGGCACGCAAAAAAGTGACGCCTCAAATTCAGCAAGATGCCAACGCAATGTTTGAAAGCATTGCCGGCGTACGTGGCTTTTATGAGCAACTCGCGCTGGAAGAACTGGGCCGCAAAGTCACCACGCCTGCACGCCCACCCGCCCCCACCGCCGAAGAGCTGGAAGTAGCCCGCCGCAACCCTTCTCTGCAACGCGCGCTCTACGCCATTGGCATGGGCTTACGCAGCGAAGGCGTGCGTGAATGGAACTATGCCACCAACCTCGTCGATGCCCAAGGCAAAGCCGGCATGATGAGCGACCGCGAATTGCTAGCTGCCGCACAACACGCCTGCGACAACCAAGTATGGGACCGTTGCATCAACACCAGCGAACGCACACGCGCAGCCATCGACTTTGAACAACGCTTCCCCATGCCACACAAAGACGCGGTCATTGCGCGTAGCAAAACCATCAACCTCGATCCCGCTTATGTATACGGCCTGATTCGCCAAGAAAGCCGCTTCGTCACTGACGCCCGCTCTGGCGTGGGTGCATCGGGACTGATGCAGGTGATGCCAGCCACCGCTAAATGGACAGCGCGGAAAATTGGTCTCTCAGGTTTCACCCCAGACCAAATCACCGACCGCGACACCAACATCGCCATTGGCACGGGTTACTTAAAACTGGTACTCGACAGCTTTGAAGGCTCCATGCCTTTAGCCGCAGGCGCATACAACGCAGGCCCTAGCCGCTCACGCCGCTGGCGTGCGCCCAACGACGGTACAGGCCCAGTGCTGGAAGGCGCGATCTGGGCCGAGAACGTGCCCTTCCACGAAACCCGCGACTATGTGAAGAAAGTACTGTCCAACACCACCAACTACGCGGCACTTATCACGGGGCAGCCGCAGTCGCTCAAATCCAAATTGGGGCTGGTGGGGCCGCGGTCGGCTTCCGCGCCGGCTGAAAACTTGGACCTGCCTTGATGATGTGATGGATTGCACTTAGCATAAAAAAAACGCCTTGCATACAAGGCGTTTTTTGGTATTTACTTGAATTAGAAGCGTGTACCTACAGAGAAGGTCAAGCCATCAGCCTTGACGCCATCTTTGCTGTAGAAACGCAAGTAGTCAATTTGACCGTACACATCTTTATTAAATTGTGTTTGCACGCCTGCGCCGAAAGCCACTGACGAGTCTGATGAAGAAACCGATGCACCATTCGCACTCAAATCCAGTTGGGACTTCGCCCAACCCAAGCGTGCAAATGCCTCTGTATCTTTCGCGATTTCCAGTTTTGGCTTCAAGAAGACGCCGTATGTTTGAGCTTTGATATCAACACCACGGTATGTATCTTTCGCAATTGTTGGTGCGAACATGCCTTCTACTGACAAGTTTTGATTGATGTCTTTACCCACCACAAAACGGATAAGTTGAGGCTTAAAAGTCAATGAACTATCGCCAATCGAGGTTGCTGTGTAGCCGACTTCACCATAGTAAGAAGAGCTTGTAGGTGCCTTCATTTGAGCACTAGCAACACCAGCGGTAGCAACCAACACCAATGAAGCCAACAAGCGGCTGATCGTTTTCATAAATATCCTTCTGTTTCAAAATTTGGCTAACTTGCCAAGGGTTAAAAATTACCTGCATCCGCAGGTAAGTAGCTCATGATTAATTCCTTAGAACTACAAAAGTTAGTGTAAACCCTTTGAATACTTATTAAGTACTATTTATTTGGAGTGCTTTTTTGCAGTCCCTAACAAATGCCCCTTATAAACACGGAATATTAGGGTTATCCCTATAATGGATTGATAGACACACCGACTGATAAATTTTTAAAGGCTCCTCATGACGACATTTATCAACCTCAGCTACAGCACCAAACACCCTGGTGTGGCTCGCTTAGAGCGCGCCTACGCTTTTGCACAAATCGTTGTACAGCGCCTGCAACAAGAAAGCACTTACGCTGCAGCCCTGCTGATGTTTGGCGCTTTAAGCTTGATCGCATCAATCTATGACATCGTGGATGCCTCACCAGAAGGTCAAGAATTGGGCGCTTGGGTGGTGCTTTGGACTGCGTTGTTCTTGGGCCTGTTTACGTTTGCCAAGTATTGCAAGCGCAAACTCGCTGGCTGGCTTGTGATCGAGCGTGAAGTTCGCATGTGGCACACGCCATTAACTGACTACCGCGTCATGGCTGACCTGTTAAACGCGAACAGCCGTCAACAGTAACGCCCTGAATCGGGCATGAATTGCCCTGATTTCAAAAAAGCACCGCTTAGTCGGTGCTTTTTCACATCTGCAGGACTTGAAATTCTCAGAGTTACCCTAAAATTAGCACTCAATGGTCGGGAGTGCTAACAACACCCTACCAGTGGCTTTATCGGCGTCCAGACTGTCTGGACGCTTTGCTTTCAAACCCTTAGCTCTTATTTGGAGATGCAATGAAACTTCGTCCTCTCGGCGACCGCGTGATCGTGAAACGTATCGACAGCGAAACAAAAACCGCTTCTGGCATCGTCATCCCTGATTCAGCTGCTGAAAAGCCAGATCAAGGTGAAGTCTTGGCCGTCGGACCAGGCAAGACCAATGACAAAGGCGACGTCAAAGCTTTGACCGTCAAAGTCGGCGACCGCGTGTTGTTCGGCAAGTACAGCGGCCAAACCGTCAAGGTGGCTGGTGACGAACTGTTGGTGATGAAAGAAGAAGACCTCTTCGCCGTCGTCGAATAAGTTCACGAATTCAGAAATTTAAGGAAATATCAAAATGGCAGCAAAAGACGTAATTTTCGGCGGCGAAGCCCGCGCACGCATGGTTGAAGGCGTGAACATTTTGGCCAACGCGGTCAAAGTGACTTTGGGCCCTAAGGGTCGTAACGTGGTGTTGGAGCGTTCTTTCGGCGCCCCTACCGTGACCAAAGACGGCGTGTCTGTGGCCAAAGAAATCGAACTCAAAGACAAGTTGCAAAACATGGGCGCTCAGATGGTCAAGGAAGTTGCTTCCAAGACGTCTGACAACGCTGGTGACGGCACAACAACCGCTACCGTGTTGGCTCAAGCCATCGTGCGCGAAGGCATGAAGTACGTTGCCGCTGGCATGAACCCCATGGACTTAAAGCGCGGTATCGACAAAGCTGTTGCAGCGTTGATCGAAGAGTTGAAGAAAGCCACCAAGGCCACCACAACCACCAAAGAAATCGCTCAAGTCGGTTCTATCTCTGCTAACAGCGACCACAGCATTGGCGAGATCATCGCTAACGCCATGGAAAAAGTGGGCAAAGAAGGCGTGATCACTGTGGAAGACGGCAAGTCTTTGAACAACGAACTCGACGTTGTGGAAGGCATGCAATTCGACCGCGGCTACCTGTCTCCTTACTTCATCAACAGCCCAGAGAAGCAAGCTGCTTTGTTGGACAACCCATTCGTGTTGTTGTTTGACAAGAAGATCAGCAACATCCGCGACTTGTTGCCAACCTTGGAAGCCGTTGCAAAAGCTGGCCGTCCTTTGTTGATCATTGCTGAAGAAGTCGAAGGCGAAGCCTTGGCTACTTTGGTGGTCAACACCATCCGTGGCATCTTGAAGGTTGTGGCTGTCAAGGCCCCAGGCTTCGGCGATCGTCGCAAAGCTATGTTGGAAGACATCGCTATCTTGACCGGCGGCAAAGTGATTGCCGAAGAAGTTGGCTTGACACTCGAAAAAGTGACTTTGGCTGACCTCGGCCAAGCCAAGCGCATCGAAGTGGGCAAAGAAAACACCATCATCATCGACGGCGCTGGTGCAGCTGCTGACATCGAAGCTCGCGTGAAACAAGTGCGCGTGCAAATCGAAGAAGCCACTTCTGACTACGACCGCGAAAAACTGCAAGAGCGCGTGGCCAAGTTGGCTGGCGGTGTTGCCGTGATCAAGGTGGGCGCTGCCACCGAAGTCGAGATGAAAGAAAAGAAAGCCCGCGTGGAAGATGCATTGCACGCCACTCGCGCTGCTGTGGAAGAAGGCATCGTTGCTGGTGGCGGCGTAGCTTTGCTACGTGCACGTCAAACAGCTGGCACCATCAAAGGTGACAACGCTGACCAAGACGCCGGTATCAAACTGGTGTTGAAAGCCATCGAAGCTCCATTGCGCGAAATCGTTTACAACGCTGGTGGCGAGCCATCCGTTGTGGTGAACGCTGTGTTGGCTGGCAAAGGCAACTACGGCTTCAACGCTGCGAACGACACCTACGGTGACATGATCGAAATGGGCATCTTGGACCCAACTAAAGTGACACGTACTGCTTTGCAAAACGCAGCGTCTGTTGCCTCTTTGATGTTGACCACCGAGTGCATGGTTTCAGAAGCACCAAAAGACGAAGCCGGCGGCGGCATGCCTGATATGGGTGGCATGGGCGGAATGGGTGGCATGGGCGGCATGGGCATGTAATACGTGCTCCTTGCCTGAGAGCACAGGGCGGCGTTGCAGCCGCTTGCCGTGGCGATGCCACTGTCAGCGCGCCAGCGCCTTGCCCTGCACTCTCATGCTGCGTCGGGATGCATTTTTTGCAGACTGACAGACCAATAAAAAAGCCCCGCACTGCGGGGCTTTTTTTCGTCTGAACAACTCTGTCGATGAATCTCTTTGATCGCCCAAAGCGTGAGCGACTGGCCTGCCCATTCGCTCACGCGCGTAGGCCAAAGCAGCCAGCCCAGCACAAACAAATCAGTGCATCAACGCCTCAAGCTTCACCGCATCCACACAGAAAGCGCGAATGCCTTCAGCCAGTTTCTCAGTAGCCATCGCATCTTCATTCATCGCGTAGCGGAAAGATGCCTCGGTGTGATGCACCTCTGGCAAGTCCAGCTGCAAGGCAGCAGAAGCGCTCAAGGCTTGCGTCAAAGGCTCGTTACTTGCACCCAATTGCGCCAGCAACTCAGGTGCAATGGTCAGCAAATCGCAGCCAGCCAAGGCGGTGATTTGGCCAACATTCCTAAAGCTCGCGCCCATCACCTCGGTTTGGATGCCGTGGCGTTTGTAGTGGTTATAGATCGCACGGACTGACTTCACGCCGGGGTCATTGGCATTGGCGTTGTCGGCCTCTACCCACGCTGCGCCAGCGGACTTTTTGTACCAGTCGTAAATGCGACCCACGAAGGGGGAAATGAGTTGCACCTTGGCATCGCCACACGCCACGGCTTGGGCGAACGAGAACAGCAAGGTGAGGTTGGTGCGAATGCCTTCACGCTCTAGCTCGGCAGCGGCTTGAATGCCTTCCCAAGTGGAAGCGATTTTGATGAGCACGCGCTCGCGCTTCACTCCCTGCGCCTCGTACAAGGCCATGATGCGCTTGGCACGCGCCACCGTGGCAGCTGTGTCAAAACTCAAACGGGCATCCACTTCGGTGGACACGCGACCTGGGATGGTGGCCAAGATCTCACAACCAAAACGTACCAACAAGCGGTCAATCTGCGCGTCCATCGGTTCGCTGCCGTGTGCAGCCACGGTGTCTTTGAGCAGGGGCAGGTATTCGGGCTTTTGCACCGCTTTGAGAATCAGCGATGGGTTGGTGGTCGCGTCTTGCGGCTGGAACTGAGCGAGTTGCTTGAAGTCGCCAGTGTCCGCCACGACGGTGGTGTATTGCTTGAGGGCGTCGAGTTGGTTCATGAGCCGAATTATGAGGTGTATCCGACGGACAAGGCCTATACCTAGGGGAATGGGATAATTTCAGCACTATGAAAATTTCGACACAACGCGCAATCGATCGCTGGGCAGGCCAAGCGTTGTGCGCCCTGCTTTCAGTCTGGTCCAAACTATTGGCGCTGTTAGCACCCAATGCCCGCCAACACCGCAATACCACGCCGCGCATTTTGGTGATTTTGTTGTCGGAAATGGGTTCCGTCGTGTTGGCCAAAGCCATGTTTGACCACCTCAAGGCCAAGCACCCAGACGCTGAGTTGCATGTGTTGCAGCTCAAAAAAAACCAAGGTGTGATGCGCTTGCTGGGCTTTGTACCGGAAGCTCATTTGCATTCGCTCGACGACTCATCGCTGGGCTCGTTGCTGCACGATCTATGGCACACCACGCGGAACCTGCGCGCCTTGCAACTGGATGGCGTGATCGACTGCGAGCTGTTCTCACGGATCAGCGCCTTGCTCAGCTACGCTTGCGGCGCCCGTGTGCGCGTGGGCTTTACCTCTCACACGCAAGAAGGTTTGTATCGCGGCAGTTTCATGAACGCGCCTGTGCCATACAACACCTACCAGCACATCAGCCTGCAATTTGTCGGGTTGGCCAAAGTGATAGAAGCTGCTTTGCAGTGGACATCTGCCCAACTGAAGGACACGTCCTCGCGTCCACTCACCCGCTTTGTACTCCCAGCCATTCAGCAAAGCTTGCCTCAACTGCCCGTGGATACAGCTGAACTACAAGCCTTTCAAGAGCGTTTGATGGCCGACTTTGGTAGTTTCATGGGTAACACCAAGCGCGTGTTGCTGTACGTGAGTGGCGGTGCACTGCCCATCCGTGCGTGGCCCGAAGACAGTTACATCGCGCTGGCCAAAACACTGATTGCCAATGGCTGCGCCGTTGGCGTGATTGGCTTACCCGAAGACACTCCTCAAGCTCAGCGCGTGCTGCACGCTGTGAGCCACCCACTGTGCATTGGCCTGACGGGTTACACGCGTAACCTACGCGAGCTGCTGATGCTGTTTCACAACGCCGAGTTGTTGGTGACCAACGATGGCGGCCCCGGCCACTTTGCGAGCTTGACACCGATAGATGTGATCGCCTTCTTTGGCCCAGAAACTGGCCGTTTGTATGGCCCCATTAGCGAACGCGCCACCGTACTTGAATCTGGCATGGCTTGCTCGCCTTGCCTCACAGCCTACAACCATCGCGATAGCTTTTGCGACGGTGACAACCAGTGCCTCAAAGTCATCACGGTAGCTGAAGTTGAAAAACTGGTCCTGCACAAACTGCAACTAATTTAAATGACCACACACACATTGGCTGACAACAGCCCGTCCATCGTGCAAACCATGTTGGCGCGTTGGCGCTATATCAAGTTTGGTTTGGTGGGGGCCAGCGGCACGGTGGTCAACTTGGCGGTGTTGTACTTGTGCCAAGAGTTTTTATTGGGATCTATCGCTTCTGACGAGCAGCGTTTGTATGCCTCGCTCGCCATTGCGATTTTGTTGGCCACAGTCAACAACTTTGCATGGAACCGTCTGTGGACATGGCGCGACCGCCAAGCCGAGTTTCATGGTGGCATTGCCACGCAATTTGTGCGTTATGGACTCGCCTCTTGGTTGGGCACAAGCGTGCAATACATCTTGACGCTGTGGCTTGCGCAACATCTGCACTACTTGCTAGGCAACGTGCTTGCTATCGTGTTGGCCAGCGTCATCAACTACTTTGCCAATGATTGGTGGACCTTCAAAGGCAACCCTCGCGAGGTGTCGGACGACGAGCGCACACAACGCTACCAAAGCATCACCCTCGGTTTGCTAGTGTTGGCTGTGTTGGTTTACATGTTTGACCTAGGCGGCGAAAACATTCCGCGCAACGGCGACGAGTTGGTTTACACCCACATTGCTTTCAAGACATGGCTGCAAGCACAAAGCACAGGGACATGGTTGCCTTTAGCCTCTGAGCTTGACCACATGCGCAACACCAAACCACCGCTGCTGTTTTGGCAAGCGATGGTTGTGCCGTGGCTGGGCCTCGATTGGAAACTGCTGTGGCTTCGCGTTCCCAGCCTGCTTTACACGTTCGCGAATACAACACTGGTCGTCTGGGCCTCCCGCGCCTTGGCCAATGACTGGCTGCGCCAGAAAACCGAGCCAACGCCTTTTCCCAAAGTTCTGAATGCCAATACCTTGGGGTGGATGGCTGGCTTGATCTTCTTGGGGTGCTTTAGCACCTACCGCTATGGCCGCCCATACTTGACCAGTGCGATTGAAACCTTCTGGATGAATCTACCGTTTTGGTGGCTGCTATGCCAAGTGCTGCGTGCGCGTAACCAAGGCATACAAGGCGGCCAGTTCAAACCTGCGCACAGTGTGTTTGTCGTGGCCAGCATCAGCTGGGGCATGGTGGCTTTGTACAAATCATTTGTGCTGATTGCGCCATTGGCAGCAACGCTCTTTGTGAGTCTGTGTTGGTTCAACCACGCGGCTTGGCGTACATGGTTTGTGCGCGTGACGTTGAGCACCCTCTTTGCATTGGGCTTGTTCGCCCTGTGGTTTGTGGTTGACCCCGATCCGATGGGTGTGTGGCGTGAATTTGTGGTGGGTGAGAACTGGGGCAAGGTCAGCGCAGGAGGGCCAAGTTATTTGCACACCGCATTTGTCGGCGGCTTCAGCATTTGGGTGCAAGCCTTGGGCTTGATGCAAAACGGAGCCATGCTCGGCCCACTGATCTTTGGCGTTGCTGTTTGGGGCTTATTCCAAATGCGCCCCGCTTGGCGTGCTCGCTTAGGTGGCGTTGTACAACCACAAGCTGTGCTCTGGATTTATGTGCTGTTGCTGAGCGTGTTCTTCATGGTGCCGAGCCAACGATCTGCACGTTACCTGATTCCCCTCATGCCTGTGATGAGCGTTTTATGTGCCATCTGGTTATGGCGTTTGCCACAGTGGGCACAGCGCACTGCAATGGGTTTAGGCACGGTGTTTAGCTTATTAGGGCTTGGCTTCTTGGGATTATTCTTGTGGGCAGGTTGGCGCATTGACCTGTACCCACTTTGGGGCCGACTCGGACTGCTATTGATCTTGGCTTTGCAAGTGCTGGCCTTGCTGCGTTTGTTTGGCACGCTGCTCTCACGCGCAGGCGCGCAATCTATACAAGCTAGCTGGATTTGGTTATTTGGTTTGGTACTCAGCCTATTTGCATGGTTTGGCATGCTCTGTGCGCCGCTGCACACTGCATCAAACACCTATGCGCCAGAGGTGGTGGCGCAATTGCAAGGCGCCAAGCTGGCAACGCCTAGCAACTTCAATGGTGACTTTGAACGTTGGCGCTTTTTGATTCCAGGCATCGGCAACATTACGCCTTACATGGACCATGAACCCAACGAAGACGCAGACATTGCAAAACGTCTAAAAACTGACGATGCAGTGGTGGTTCATCGCTATTGGCAAGAAGCCGCGCCTGATTGCGAAAAAGCCGAATGCCAAATCTTGGCGCAACGCATTGGTTTGCGTGGCCGTCACCCTGCGGGTGAAATCAACCTCAAGAGTTTGCAAACGCCAGAGCGCGTGATGTTCTGGCGCGAATACTTGCTGGTGAAGAAGCCTTAAGCAAGGCGTAACGCACGCCACGTGCGCCATAGCTGCACATGCAAGGCCAGCCACACAAACGGGTCTAGCAAGGCATCCCAGGCATTGCCTGTGGGCAAGCGCAGCAACACATAAGCAGCCAACACAGCAGTAGCGCTGAGCGCCCAACGCTTGGGCGGCTGCGCCCAATACATCACAGCGGCTGTGATAGCCAGCACCAGCCATAAGCCTGCAGATTCAAACCCCAGCGCATACAACTGTGGATTAAAAAATGCTGGCCAGTAGTTCAAGGTGTCCAGCACCAACGCCCAACCCAAAACCACCCCTAAAAAAGCCACAGGCATAGGCGTCGTCGTCAGGGCCTTACGCAGCTGAAGCGCATCCGTCCAGCACCACACAGCCCAGGCAAACAACACCAAGCTCGGCGTCTGGAATGCCAACGCCAAGTAGCTCGCCAGCTTAAGTTGTGGCAACAACACCAACACACCCAACACCGCAGCAATCCACAGCTTGAACTTGAGTCGGCAAGCCAGCCGCAACACCACGGCAGACATCACAACAGCCCAAGACAGCGCGACCCATACAGGTAACAACACGGATGCGGGCAACATCGCATGAGTCATCTCGAACCAACTCATGACTTACTCCCGACGCATCGCAATTGTTTAAACGCAATGGATTTGCGCATGTGGGTGTAGCTCAACCACACATCAGGATGCGTGGGTTGATTGGCGAATCCTTGGGGCACTTCAATCAAGGTGGGATACGAGTATTCGTCAGCCTTCACGCCATCGATCAGCGTGCGTGTGGTCCAAGACAGTGGTTGATTGGCAGAGGTGCTGAGCAACAACACCTCACGACCACGACCTGCAGGGTTATGCGCCAGCATCAAACCGCCCGAAGACAAGTGCAAAGCAGCAATCGACGCGCCAGGGTTAGAGAGCGATAAGTTGCCAACATCTTGCCAATGCGCACCCGCATCCAAGGTTTCAGAGTGCGCAACCATTTCAGTAGGGCTGTAGTCACGCAAGAAGGCTGACCAATGTGTGGGCGAATGTGCCACCAAGGTGGGCTGTAACACCTCGCGACGTTGCGTGATGCGGGTGATGCTTTGCATCTCACCCTGTGCATTCAAACGCACAGCCACGCCATACTTGATGCCAATTTCAAAATACAAAGGCAACACTGCACCGCCATCGTTCAAGGCCAGCGGTACAGTGCGCACCAAGGTACTGGTGTTGAACGCTGGCACCAAGGCCGTGAGCGGCAAGGTGCGCACCACCTTGAATTGCATAGGAGTTTGCTCTGTTAAATGCACCACACGTGAGGCCGCCCAACCACCCAAGCCAGTGGCCACCACAAACAAATGCAGGCGGCCTGCAGCATCGGCCCAAGCCACGGGGTTACCAATACGGCGGATTTGAATGCCAAGGTCTTTGCCCACGGCGTGGCGATTGACCACCCATTGCGGCGCATCCCACGTTTGCGTGTTGCGATCAAACGTGGACGAGGCAATTTGCACATCCGCTCCGCTTTCGCGTGTGCCCGCGAACCAAAAAGCAGCCAAGGCTTTTTGTGAATTCAAAGGGTGGGAAATAGGAAAAGTGACCAAGCTACTGGCATGCGCTGCAGGCACGCCTTCGGGCATAGGGATGAGGCCTTCGCGCACGATGCTAAAGCTGGCACAGGCTTGCGCCTCTGTTGAGACATCAGGCACGACAGCCGCGACCGCAGGGCTAGGTAACGATTGATAGCGTAAACCGACATCACACAAGGCCACAACAAGCAGCAATACAAGGCCAAGGCGAGAGGGTGTCAACATGTAAAAATTCTAACCACTCAAGGTTTTTTCATTCGCACTACAGTTCAAGCATGCAACAACCCATAGTTAAGAAAATTTTGATCCTCGGTGGCAGCGGCTTTGTAGGCCGCCATGTGTGCTCGCGTCTGAGCCTGCAACACCACCAAATCACCGTGCCGACGAGACGCCTGCCTGCACGCCACATCCAAATGATGCCCGGCGTGACTGTGGTGCAAGCCGATGTGAATGTTGCCCACCAACTGCAAGCCTTGGTGCATGGCCACGATGTGGTGATCAACCTCATCGCCATCTTGCACGGCACAGAAGAAGAATTCACCCACGCCCACGTCACCCTGCCCGCCAACTTGGCACGCGCGTGCCAAGCCGAAAACGTCACGCGCCTCATCCACATCAGTGCTTTAGGTGCAGATGTGCACGGGCCCTCCATGTACCAACGCAGCAAGGCGCGTGGTGAGTTGGCTCTGCTTTCTGCTGCTGAAAAAGAGCCTCTGGGTTTGACGCTGGTGCGCCCCAGCGTGATTTTTGGCAAAGACGACCAGTTCATCAACCTGTTTGCCAAGTTGCAAAAGGTCTTCCCCGTCATGCCACTGGCCGGGGCTCACACACGTTTTCAGCCGGTGTGGGTGCACGATGTGGCGCAAGCCATCGTGCATTGCGTCAACACCTCAAGCACCGAAGGCCAGGTGTATGAACTTTGCGGTCCAGACATCCTGACATTGACTGAACTGGTACAACTCGCAGGCCGTTGGGTAGGCAAAGAACGCCCTGTTATCTCACTGCCTTATGCCATCGGTTGGCTGCAAGCGCTTTTGATGGAGTTCGCACCTGGCCCCACGCTGATGAGCCGAGACAACTTGGATTCCATGAAGGTCAACAACATTGCCAGCGGCCACACGCAAGGTCTGCGCGCACTCGGCGTGTCTGAACCCAAATCCATCAAACGCTTGTTTATCCCGGGGCATTGATGAAAACCTACTTGGTCGGCGGTGTAGTGCGCGATGCCCTAATGGGCGTTGCCGGGTCTGACCGCGACTGGGTGGTGGTTGGCGGCACGCCCGAGGCTTTAGTGGAACAGGGCTACCAGCCTGTGGGCAAAGACTTTCCGGTGTTCTTGCACCCAGACACACACGAGGAATATGCCCTCGCCCGCACCGAACGCAAAACCGCGCGCGGCTATCACGGGTTTGCTGTGCATGCATCACCCGATGTGACGCTAGAAGAAGACCTGGCCCGACGTGACCTGACCATCAACGCCATCGCGCAAGACGAACACGGCCAGCGCACTGACCCCTATGGCGGAGAACGCGACATCGCCGCCAAGGTGCTGCGCCACGTGACCGAGGCCTTCCGCGAAGACCCTGTGCGCATTCTGCGCTTGGCACGCTTTGCGGCGCGCTTTCCTGATTTCACCGTGGCACCTGAGACGATGACGCTCATGCGTGAGATGGTGGCCGAAGGTGAGGTAGACGCCTTGGTGAGCGAACGCGTGTGGCAAGAGCTGTCTCGCGGCTTGATGGGTGCGAAGCCCTCACGCATGCTACAAGTGCTGCGCGAATGCGGTGCTTTGCAACGTTTGCTGCCTGAAGTGGACAAGCTTTACGGCGTGCCGCAACGCGCCGAGTACCACCCCGAAATTGACACCGGCATCCACCTAGAAATGGTGCTTGATACGTCAGCGCGCGTGAATGCGCCACTCGAAGTGCGCTTTGCCTGCCTGTGTCACGACCTCGGCAAAGGCACGACCCCTGCCGACGTATTGCCCCGCCACATCGGCCACGAACAGCGCAGCGAAAAACTCACCCGCGCACTCTGCACCCGTTGGCGCGTGCCGGTGGAATGCAAAGAACTGGCTGAACTTGTGGCGCGTGAACACGGCAACATCCATCAGAGCTTGGGCTTTGGTGCTGAAGCTGTGTTGCGTTTGTTGGTGCGTTGCGATGCGCTGCGTCGACCTGAGCGGTTTTTGCTGGCTCTGCAAGCGTGTAAATGTGATGCGCGTGGACGTTTGGGCAAAGAGGACGAGGCTTATGCACAGGGGCCTCGCTTGGCTTTGCTGTTGAAGGCGGCTCAGTCGGTGGACGGTGCGGCTATCAGTTCGCAGGCTTTGGCTGAAGGGCTCACAGGACCAGCTGTGGGGGCACGTATGGATGCAGCGCGGTTGAAGGCTGTTGCTGCTGCGCTTTGAAAGCTGCGGGGTTGTTTGGCGTGGTGCGGAAAGTGGGGCGCATCGAAACGGCATGGGCGGTAACCGCTCTGCTCCGCCGTCGCTTCGCACCTAATGTCGCTGCCGCGGCCACCACCCGTGCCGCTTCGCTGCTTTGGGCTAACCTAGTTTTGTGTTTCACGTACGCATGTCCGCAGGAAATACCGAAGTAACTCCCCGCGTTTCGTATTAATCCCACAAACACGCGCGTCAAGCGGAGTTGGGTGTGCCTGCGGCAGCGACATCTAGCCGCTTCAGCGGCGTAGGAGCAGAGCAGGTACACCCAACTCTGCTTGACACAGGGGGGGAGTCCGCAAACAACTACAAAACCTTAGAGATGCCCGCGCACACGAGACTAAGAATGATCGTAGAAGCGAGAGGAATAAATATCTCGCGCCCAAAAATTTTGAACCGAATATCCCCAGGCAAACGCCCAAAGCCTAGCTTTTGAAGCCAAGGCGTGACCGCGTTGATCAGCAACAGCGCTAAGAAAACAACAATGAGCCAGCGTGTCATAAAGCAGCTTACAGCACGTAAGTGCGGTCACCTTGCGCAAAGCCTATCGGCTCCCACTCGGTCGTGCCAAAAGCCACCACTTTGAACAGCTCGCCCATTTCGTGCTCGGTGATCAGCTTTTGCGCCATGCTCTTTTCGTCGAGTGGCGCATCCACCAACGGGGGCAGCAAGCCGCAGTTGATGAGGAAATGCGCTTGGGTGGTGTAGCCCAACACACTCAGGCCTGCGTCTTGTGCGGCCAGTGCCACGCCCGTGAAGTTCACGTGCGCGGTGATGTCTTTGCGGCCCACATCAGCCAGCGGATCTGAATCTGCTTTGTGCAACTGGTGGCACATCAGCGTGCCCATGCTGCGCTGGGGGTGGAAGTATTCGCTCTCGGGAAAACCGTAATCGATCAAAAAAGCCGCGCCGCCTTTGCCCGTGGCTGCCTCGCCTGCTTTGAAACGGTCGGCCAACGTGGCCACAAAGGCTTCGGCTTGGCTGTGAATTTCGGTCAGGTAATCGTGTTCGCCTGGCACGTCCATGGGAGGACGCAGATCGGTCACGCGGTCTTCCCATTGCAATGGTGAAGCAGCATCCGCATTCCAAATCACGCCGCGCTCATGCCACACACCGCTTTTACGCACCAGCAGCTGCACAGGCATGGCATCGAGCACCTCGTTGCCCACCACCACACCACTCAGCTGCTCGGGCAAGGCATCCACCCACTGCACTTTGTGTGCATGGACTTTCAGTGTGTCTTGTTGACGCTCACGCAAGCTGCCCGACAAATCGACGATGGTGTAGCGCTTCACGCTGTCGCCAAGGCTATCGAGCAGTTGCAAGGCCAAAGCGCCAGAGCCTGCACCAAACTCCCACAGCTCGTCAGTGCCCGTGACTTGCAAGGCTTCGGCCACTTGGTGGGCCAGCGTGCGGCCAAAGTGTTTGGACATTTCGGGGGCGGTGGCAAAGTCGCTACCGCTTTCGGGCGTCAGGCCAAATTTGCGCAAGCTGTTGGCGTAGTAGCCCATGCCAGGGGCGTAGAGGGCAAGCGCCATGAAGTGGTCAAAGCCCAGCCAGCCGCCTGCATTGGCGATGCTGCGCTGAATAAGCGTGTACAAAGCCTGTTGGCCCGGGTCGTTGGATAATTGGGGGGTAATCATTGGGTGCAGATCGTAACTCGACCCAACCACCTTTCTCACCGTCTTTCCACCACAGGCACCTCACACCATGCGCTCTTGGGCACTTATCACTGGCGGCAGCGTTCGCTTAGGCCGCGAAATCGGCCTCGCCTTTGCGCGCGCGGGTTGGAATGTCGCGTGTCACTACAACCACTCAGAGACGCAAGCCAGCGCCCTGTGCGCCGAGCTGCGCGCCTTGGGCGTGGATGCACTGGCCGTGCAAGGCGACTTGGAAAACGAAGCCAGCTGCCAAAGCATTTTTAACACGACCGTGGCCATCACCGGCACAGCGCTGCAATGCGTGGTGAACAACGCCTCGTTGTTTGTGCCTGACGAAGGCGCAGACTTTGACGAGGCTCAGGCTTTGGCGCAGATCAAGGTCAACCTCATGGCGCCTATGCGCTTTGGCAAGTGGATGGCGGCGCTGCATGCCGATGGCGCGAAAGAAGCCATCAGCGCTGAAAGTGCCACCGCAGCGACAGAAACGCCAGCTTTGGCTTCGACAAAGCACCACGCCAAACCTAGCGTCATCCATGTGTTGGATCAAAAGGTGTTCAACCTTAACCCCGATTATTTTTCGTACACGCTATCCAAGCTCGCGCTGGAGCGCGCCGTCAGCTTACAAGCCCAATCGCTCGCGCCCACTTTGCGCGTCAATGCCGTCGCTCCCGGCCTGATGTATCTGAGCGGTCCACAAACCCAAGACAACTTCAACCGTGCCGCAAGCGCCAACTTGCTGCGCCAGCCCATCAACCCTGCCGACGTGGCCAGCAGCGTGGCGTTTTTGGCGGGCAACGCCAGCATCACCGGCACAACCGTGCGCGTGGACAACGGCCAACATTTGGTACCACTGGCACGCGATGTGATGTTTGTGGTCGAGGAACTTTTCAAATCATGAACGACACCCTATTGCTCAAATGCCGCCGCTTGTTTTTGCGCGGCCTGACCGTGCAAGCGTACATTGGTATCCACGACTTTGAGCTGCATGCAGCGCAACGCATCGTCATCGATGTGGACTTGTATGTGTCCTTCGCGGGCACCAGCCCCAAAGACGACCGCATCGACGAAGTGGTGGACTACGACTTTGTGCGTGCTGTGGTGCACGCCCGCATCGCGCAAGGCCACGTCAACCTGCAAGAAACTTTGTGTGACGACATTCTCACGCACTTGCTTGAACACACCGGCGTGATGGCCGCGCGCGTGTCCACTCGCAAACCCGACGTCTACCCCGACTGCGAAGCGGTGGGTGTAGAAGTGTTCCGCGCCAAACCAGGAGTGTTGTGACATGGCAAGCAAAGGTACACAAATTTTGAACCTCACCGGCCTGCGCTTTGATGCCAACCTTGGCATCTTGGAGCACGAGAAGATTGACCCACAGCCCATTCAAGTAGACGCCGAGTTGAACCTTGGCACACAACCCCTGCTGCCGCACGACGATGACATTTGCCACGTACTGGACTACCGCAAGGTGCGCCAAATCATCATCACAGAATGCACGGCCGAGCACGTCAACCTGCTCGAAACCCTCATTGGCAAACTCGCCCATCGCCTCATGCAACTGCCAGGTGTGTTGGGTGTGCGCGTAAAAATCGCCAAGCTTGAAATTTTTGAAGACTGCGAAGTGGCCATTCGCATGGAAACAGGACAATGGAATTAATTGCGGGACAGACCTTTAGCTCTGTCCCCAACAAATCAATATGACTACTGCAGAAAAAGACCCCAAGCAACTCAAAATCGAGCACGAGAACCACAAGCTCGAAAAACGCCTGTGCCGCCAAGTGGGCCAAGCCATCGTCGACTACAACATGATCGAAGAAGGCGACAAAATCATGGTGTGCATGTCCGGCGGTAAAGACAGCTACGCCATGCTCGACATTTTGTTGATGATGCAGCAGCGCGCGCCCATCAGCTTTGAGTTGATTGCGGTCAACCTCGACCAAAAGCAGCCCGGCTTCCCTGCCGATGTGCTGCCCAAGTATTTGGCACAAGTGGGCGTGAAGTTCCGCATCGAAACGCAAGACACGTATTCCATCGTCAAAGAAAAAATTGCCGAAGGCAAAACCATGTGCAGCCTGTGCTCGCGCTTGCGCCGCGGCATTTTGTACCGCGTGGCGGGCGAGTTGGGGTGCAACAAAATTGCGCTGGGCCACCACCGCGATGACATCTTGCAAACCTTCTTCTTGAACATGTTCTACGGCGGTAAGCTCAAAGCCATGCCTCCCAAACTGGTGAGCGATGGCGGCGACCACATGGTGATTCGCCCCCTCGCCTACGTGGCCGAAAAAGACTTAGAACGCTGGGCCAAAGTGCGCCAGTTCCCCATCATCCCGTGCACGCTGTGCGGCAGCCAAGACGGCCTGCAACGTCAAGTGGTGGGGGAGATGCTGCGCGAGTGGGAGAAGAAGCACCCTGGCCGCATCGAGAACATGTTTGCAGCCATGCAAAACGTCGTGCCTTCACACTTGATGGATCACACCAAGTTTGATTTTAAAAACTTGGTGACCACGGGCGTGGCATCAGAGGATGGCGACAAGGCGTTTGACCATGAAGAATTTCCAACGCCCACACTACCCGGAATGCAGGTGGTGCAGCTGAGTTAAATATTCAGCTTGTTAAATACGAACCGTGGCAAGTGCATCACCACCAACATGATGATTTGCCAAATACCGGGCGTGTAAACCACGGGTTTGCCAGCAGCAATGCCTTTGACAATGTCTTGCGCCACTTGCTCGACCGAGGCCATTTTCTGGCCCTTGGCTTTGAGATCGCTTGTCATGGGGGTGTCGGTGGGGCCTGGCTTGATGAGCACCACTTTCACGTTCGTGTGCGCCAAGCGGTGCTGCATGCCTTGCGCGTAGCGCGACACCAAGCCTTTGGCTGCGCCATACACATAGTTGGTCTTGCGGCCACGGTCACCCGCCACCGAGCCAATGATGGCAATCGTGCCGTGGTTAGCTGCCACCATGGGCTTGGCGAATGCTTCGGCAAACAACACGGGTGAAACACCATTGACCTGCAATGCAGCATCACACGCCAACACATCGTCTTGGCATGTGGTTTGGTCTGACAGTACGCCGTGGGCAATCAGCACCACATCAATAGGGGCCCGTGCCACGATGGTGTTGACCGTGTGTTGAATGGCTGATGCATTTACAAAGTCAGCCGTCATGACCTGCACGGTGGACTGTGGGCTACGCACACGCAAGTCGTCTGCCACTCGGTTGGTGCGCGCTTCGTCGCGGCCCACGAGGGTAAGACGAACGGGGGCAGCTTGCGCCCACAAGCGGGCGCAATGTTCGGCCATGGCCGAGGTTGCGCCAATGATGACGATGTGTTGCATTCTTAAAACTCCATCAAACGGCGCGACATGGCAGAGCTGATGCCCGCATCACGGTACGCCGTAAATTCAGACAAGCGCGGATAACCGGCTTCAAACAAGTCGCGCGACATTCGCGCGTCTTTGGCCATGTACAAACGGCCTTTGGCTTCGCGCACGATGGCATCGAGTTGCTCAAACAGCTTGAGCGTGCGTTCGCCACGGTTGGGGAAATCCAAAGCCAGCGTCACACCCGGTTGCGGGAAGCTGAGCATGCCTTTGGCTTCGCGGTTGCCAAATGTTTTGAGCACCGCAAGGAACGACCCCTCACCCGATGCGGCGATGGCGTCGAGCATGGCTTGCACGGCGGGCTGCCCCGCTTCACGCGGAACCACACTTTGGTATTGGTAAAACCCGCGAGGGCCGTAGATGCGGTTCCAGTGCTGCAAGTTATCCAATGGGTACGAGAAGGGCTCATAGTGCGCCACATCAAAACCACGCTTCATTTTTTGTAGCTGGTAGTAGGCCATGTTGAATGGCTTGAGCGATAAGTCATTCACCAGCGAAATCGGTGGCACAAACGGCATGCTCAAAGGCTGGCTTTGCATCTTGCGCTGCTGCGCAGCCAATGCTTGGCGAAGAGAAGGCTTTGCAGCGGCTTCTTGAGCCGTCATGTGGTTAGCGCGCATGAAAATGCCACGCGCTGTCTTGCCAGCCAAGCAATCGATCCACGACACGGTGTGCTCCCAATCGTGCTCGGAGGCATCGGCCAGTTCAAAAAACTCTGACAGCCCTTGGTAAGGCAATGTTTCGGTGCGTAGCCAAGGGCTGCCCACACGACGCAGTTGCAACTCGGCTGTAACGATCACGCCGGTCAACCCCATGCCGCCTAACGTGGCGCTGAACAGATCTGGCGTGTTAGCCCAATCCAGCCTTAACACTTCACCTGTGGTGCGTGCCAAAGACACACCCAACATATGGTCGCCAAACGATCCAACTGCGTGGTGATTTTTGCCATGAACATCGTTGGCAATCGCACCACCTACGGTGATGAGTTGAGTACCAGGGGTAACCGGCAGCATCCAACCGCGAGGTACAAATAAGCGCTGAATGTCGCGTAGCAACACGCCCGCTTCACACACCAAACGGCCTGTGGCCTCATCAAAAGCGATGAGCTTGTTCAATCCCGAGGTTTGCCACAAGTTGCCTTTGGGATTGAGGCACACATCACCGTAACTGCGACCATTGCCAAAAGCCAAGCCGGATTGGTGTGCAGCAAAAACAGGGGCCACATGCGTGCGGTCCGTCAACACCTGCACCTCGTGCAAGTCATTCGACAAACGTCCCCAAGCACTCACGGGTTTCATGACTGCTCCTGCTTGAAGACAAAACGTTTGTCGAGGTGGTATTTGATGAACGAACCCAAAGTCAAACCAATAGCGCCACCCAAGTAGCGCATGGCATCTGTGCCAAAGAAATGGTGAAACCCAAACTCAACACCCCAAAAAATAGCCGTGGTGAATACGCCCATGAAACCATAGAGGATGAACAAACGCGTGTCGTGGCCTAGGTTGTCGGCCTTGAAATCAAACACGTGTTTTTTTTCCAACACGTACTTGATGGGAAACCCCATCGCTGTGCCCGCCAACACCGACAGCTCAACGGCATAAGCACCGCTGTAGATCCACATCGACAGAGCTTGCGTCGCAATGTTTGCCACCGTCGCAAAGGCAGACACCAGCGCATAAACAAGCGCAATGCGAGCGGCCGTCTTCATGACAGCACGCGAGCCAAAGCAAGCACAGCCAACATGAAGACGCCCACGCCCCAGCTGATTTTGTCTTTCAAGGCAAACACAATCGGGTCGTCATGCATACGGCCGCGATGGGCAATGAGCCACGCGCGTGAAATCCAAAACAACATCACAGGACATGCCAGCCAAATGAGTTGCGGTGTGGCATACAAATGAGCGGCCTGTCCGTCTTGGATATACAGCGCCAACACCAAAACAGCGATAAACCCAGAACTACCACCTAGGCTTGACACCAGCTCTAAATCATCGGGTTCGTAACCTCGGCCACGCAGCGCCCCCGTCTTACCAGCATCTCGTGCGACTTTAAGCTCGCTGTAACGCTTGATCAAAGCCAAGCTCAAGAAGATAAACATGGAAAACAACAACAACCAAAACGACACCGCCACATCAATGGCTGCAGCGCCCGCAATGATGCGCAAGGTGTAAAGCGCAGCAAGCGTGAGCACATCCACCACAGCCAACTGTTTGAGATGTAACGAATAAGCCACCGTCAACACGAAGTAAATGCCAAGGCTTGCCGTAAACAACAGCGGCATGATTAACAACGACAGCGCAACAGCCACCAGCAATAACGCCGGCCATGTCGCCCAGCCTGCGATCAAACTCAACGCACCCGACGCAAAAGGACGATTGCGCTTACGCGCATGGTGGCGATCGTCTTGTACGTCCACCAAATCATTCAACAAATACACACTGGATGCCGTGAGGCTAAAAATCACAAACGCCATCCATGCCAACACGTCGCGCTGTACATCTGCATATTGATGTGCGGCCATTAGCGGCACAAACACCAGCAGGTTTTTCATCCATTGGTGCAAGCGCATCGCTTTGAGCACAGCGACAAGCTTTGAAGGCATATGGGTATTGAACACTTGCCCCACATTGCCCTGCGCCTGTGCGCGACTCAGCAGCGATGCAGGCGCGTCCACCACGTGAGCGGTGTGTGCTTTGGCCCAGACCCGCATATCAGGCCAATCGTTGCCCACGTAATCGAAACCCCCTTCACCAAAACGCTCTGTCAAAGCTTGAGCTTTGGCGGTTGACTTGAGGTTCGTTGCGCCCTCGGTGGCCAGCACCTCGTCGAATAATTGCAGGTGTTGCGCCACTTGCTCAGCCAATACGCGATGGCTAGCTGTCGCCAGCACCAAGCGGCGACCACTGCGTTTTTCTGCGCGCAACCAATCTAACAAGTCGGCGTTGTAAGGGAGCGCAGAAACGTCCATCTGCACACGTTGAGCCAGCTCGGTTTTCAAAACTGCTTTGCCGCGTAAAAGCCACAGCAAAGGTTTAAAAAACTGAAACGGGTGTTGAATCAAAAACTGGCTTGCACTCTCCACCAACATGTCGGTGCGGATGAGCGTGCCATCGAGATCTACAACGAGCGGATGGATATTTATTTTGGAACTAACCATCCGCTCATTATCGCGGCTACAGATAAGCCCTTAAAGCTTAAAAGCCACAACCTTCTGATGCTGCTCACCCAAGCCTTCAATGCCCAGTGACATCGTGTCACCGCGCTTCAGATACACAGGTGCAGGTTTGCCATTTTTCTTCACGCCCATGCCCACGCCTGGAGGGGTACCAGTCGTGATCACGTCACCTGGCAGCAAGGTCATGAACTGGCTCACATAGCTCACCAATTTGGCGACGCCAAAAATCATGGTCTTGGTGCTGCCATCTTGCATGCGCACGCCGTTATGGTCGAGCCACATGTGTAGCTTTTGTGGGTTAGGCACTTCGTCGCGCGTGACCAGCCAAGGGCCAATGGGGCCGAAGGTGTCGCAACCCTTGCCCTTATCCCATGTGCCGCCGCGCTCGAGTTGGTATTCGCGTTCGCTCACGTCGTTGATCAAGCAGTAACCAGCCACGTGATTCACCGCATCTTTTTGGGACACGTAACGGGCCTCTGTACCAATGACGATGCCGAGCTCGACTTCCCAATCGGTTTTGACTGAACCTTTGGGCAACATCACGTCGTCGTTAGGACCCTGGATACAACTGGTCGCTTTGGTGAACACGATAGGTTCTTTGGGAATGGGCATGCCCGACTCCGCCGCGTGATCGGCATAGTTCAAACCAATGGCAATGAACTTGCCCACATGACTTATGGGGCAACCCATACGCGGCTTCCCTTTGACCAAAGGCAACTTGTCTGCTTTGAGTTTTGACAACTTGGCCAGCGCTTTGTCGCCGAGCTGATCGGGGGTGACGTCTTTGATGACCTTGCTCAAGTCACGCAGCTTGCCTTCTGCATCAATCAGACCCGGTTTTTCTTTGCCAGGATTGCCGTAACGAACCAATTTCATGGGTTGCCTTTCAGGTGAATGTTGTTCTATTATGGTATGACGATTGCCAATTAACCCCCCGTAAAGTCCCTGATGTCACACACCTTTAACGACCAAGAGCTCACCCAGCACATCACCCAACTTTTTTTAGCTGCTGGTTGTCACGAAGCAGAAGCGAGCGAAGTCGCCAGCAATTTGGTGATGGCCAACTTAAGCGGGCATGACTCTCATGGCGTTGGCATGGCCCCGCGATACATCGATGCCGTGCTTGAGAAAAACCTGATTCCCAACAGCAAAGTGGCTGTGCGCGTGGACAGTGGCATGTTGCTGGGCTTAGACGGACAACGCGGCTTTGGGCAAACCGTGGGCGTGCAGGCCATGGACCTTGCGTTTGAACGTGTCGCTCAACACGGCGCTTGCATCATGTCGTTGGCGCATGCGCATCACCTTGGACGCATCGGCCATTTCGCCGAGATGGCGGTGGCGCGAGGTTGGGTATCGCTTCAGTTTGTCAACGTAATGGCAGCACCAGCTGTGGCGCCTTGGCATGGCGGGGACGGACGCTTTGGTACAAACCCCTGCTGCATTGGCATTCCTGTGGGTTTAGGTGACAACGCACAAGAGCCCTTTGTGCTCGACTTTGCCACCAGCCGCGTCGCGCAAGGCAAGATGCGCGTGGCCTACAACGAAGGCAAAACGGTGGCCAGCGGCACCTTGATCGACGAACATGGCCAGCCCACCAACAACCCAGGCGTTGTGGTGGTGCCGCAAAGCAATGGCAAGTTTGGTGCACTCATGCCGTTTGGTGAACACAAAGGCTTTGGCCTTGCCGTGGCGTGCGAACTTCTGGGCGGCGCACTCAGCGGTGGGGGCAGTTGGCATGGTGCGGCAGACGGCAAACGCGCTGTTTACAACGGCATGCTCAGCATCATCATCGATCCAAAAGCATTGGGCACACAGATGAGCTTTGCACAAGAAACCCTAGCCTTCATTGAGTGGCTACGCCAAAGCCCCGCTATCCAAGGCAGCGACGGTGTGCAGCTCGCTGGTGAACCAGAACGCGCTGCTCGACTAGCGCGCAAAAAAAATGGCATCGTGGTCGACGATGCCACTTGGCAAGAAATCCAAAATGCCGGCTCGAAAGTAGGCCTGAGCCTTTAAATCAACAAGGCCAATGAAGCATCTAAGTGGTCGAGTGGCGACCTCTTAAATCCAGATCTCGCAAAGCGCTGCAACTGCCCCAAAGAAAACGCTACCAATGCCGCCGCACGCACGTGCGCGTCAGCCGTGGGCGTAGCTGATTTATTGGCCTCAGCCGCTGCGCGCAGCACTTGGCGCAAGGCCGATTCGATGCGTTCAAACAATTGATTCATGCGTTGGTGCAAACGCTCGTTTTCAAACACCAAGGCGTCGCCCACCATCACGCGGGTCATGCCTGGATTTTTCTCGCCGAACTGCAACAACACCGTCACCATGCGCGCGGCTTTTTGTGCGCCGTCGCCTTCGCGCTCGGCAATTTGGTTGATCAGACTGAACAGGCTGTGCTCGATGAAATCAATCAAGCCTTCAAACATCTGCGCCTTGCTGGCGAAGTGGCGGTACAGCGCCGCTTCGCTCACATCCAGCTTGGCAGCCAAAAGCGCCGTGGTGATGCGCTCGGTGCCTGGCTGCTCCAGCATGCCCGCCAGCGTTTGCAAAATTTGCTCACGCCGTTGGCCCGGCTTCATCCGTTGACGTTTGGGAGTGGCTTCGTCGGGCAAGGCGTTGTCGGACATGGCTTAGCGGTGAAGTTAGTGCGACCTAATCATGGTGCCAAAGGCTTGTTCGGTCAAGACCTCTAGCAACATGGCGTGGGGCACGCGGCCATCGATGATGTGCACGGCTTTCACGCCGCTGTTGGCAGCGTCCAAAGCGCCAGCAATCTTAGGAATCATGCCGCCGCTGATCGTGCCATCGGCAATCAGCTCGTCAATGCGACGCGGTGTCAGCTCGGTCATCAGCTCGCCTTGTTTGTCGAGCACGCCACGGATGTTGGTAAGCATCAACAGCTTTTCAGCGCTGAGCACAGTGGCCAGCTTGGCAGCCACCACGTCGGCGTTGATGTTGTAGCTCTCATTACCTTCGCCAAAACCAATCGGGCTCACCACAGGGATAAAGGCATCGGCTTGCAAAGCTTTCACCACGCTGGGATCGATGCTGACGATGTCGCCCACTTGGCCCACGTCGTAGGTTTTGCTAGGGTCTTTGCTGTCGTGCACGGTCAGCTTCTTGGCGCGAATCATCGCGCCATCGCGTCCGGTCAAGCCCACGGCTTTGCCACCAGCTTGGTTAATGAGGCCAACGATGTCTTGCTGCACTTCGCCGCCCAACACCCACTCCACCACTTCCATGGTTTCGGCGTCGGTCACGCGCATGCCTTCGATGAACTCGCCCTTTTTCCCTAAGCGTTGCAGCAAACCTTCAATTTGTGGGCCGCCGCCGTGAACCACCACAGGGTTCATGCCCACGAGCTTGAGCAACACCACATCTTCGGCAAATGCTTTTTGCAAAGCAGGGTCGGTCATGGCGTTACCGCCGTATTTGATGACCAAGGTTTTGCCATGGAACTTGCGGATATAGGGCAGCGCCTGGGCCAAGATGTCTGCGGGAGAAAAATCGCTCATGGTGTGTAACTCCGTGATGGGTTTCGTCAACGTGGTTTATTCAGCGTGTTCCACCGCAGGTGCAGCGGCTGCAGCCTGCGGGCCCAACACCAGTTCACGCACCATTTCGCGCAAGAGCTTTTTCTCTTGGAAGCTCAGTGCGCGTTCCAACACGCGACGCACGCCCAATAGCAATTGGCGGTCCACCTCTTGTGGAATACCGCGTGTGTTTTGCAGTTCTTCGCGCAGCTCTTCACGCAGGTCTTCGGGCTCATCGGCCCACCATGTGTTGATGACGGTGTTGAGCTGTTCGCGCAACTGCTCGGGGTCCACCTGAGGCACTGCGTGCATCGAGCTGGCGTGGCGCGCGCCACCGTCACGAGCTGCCTGCGCACCCAACACCACACGTTGGTCGGCTTGCGACAACAAGCGTGCCCAACCTGGGTCTTCGCGATTGAGCTGCGACATGTTGCGCGAGGCTTCATCGGCCAACAAGTGCACAGACACACCGTGCAACTGGGCTTCGTCAATCAGGCTGATCAAGCGTTCGTCATCGCTGCCCACCAAGAGGTGGTCGCACGCGCCGCGCTCGGCCAAACGTTTCAGGTCAGCACCCAAAGTGCGCAACATTGACAAACCACCGTCTTGGCTGTGCGGCAAAACGGCGCGGCTCACTTGGCCACCAATCGCTTGATCGTCTGTCGAATCGCTGTACCAATAAATGCGGCGCAGGTTCAGATCGAGGTTATTGTGCGCAAGCGCGTTGCTGAGCAACTGGTGCAGTTGTGGGCGAACGTGGTCTTGTGCTGTGTCGGTTTGGCCTTGCAACCACGCCAAAAAACGGGCGTCGATCAGGGCGATGCAAGATTCAGCGCCTGCTTGCGCTGCAGCGTGAGAAGAGTGTGTGCGTTTCATGAAAGTACTAAAAAGGTAAAAAGATAGAAATCACTCACCAGAGCACTAACTGTGCGCACTGGCAAGCTGCATTTATTTTAGGGCCGAGAGCCCGTATCTACAGGGGATAATGGTCAAACTTCACATTTTTTTCGTGGCATGACACAACCCATTTTGATCACAGGCGGCACGGGCTTTATTGGCTCGCACACCGTCGTCACCCTTGCAGAAGCAGGCCAGCCCGTCGTCATTTTGGACAATTTGTGCAATTCCAGCCCCAAAGTGCTGGACCGTTTGGCCAAGCTGGGCGCCAGCCCCATTGAGTTTGTGCAAGCCGACATCCGCGACTCCGCAGCCTTAGACGCGCTATTTGCCCGCTATGATTTTGCAGGCGTCATCCACTTTGCTGGCCTCAAGGCTGTGGGTGAGTCGGTGGCCCAGCCCCTGCGCTACCTAGAAAACAACGTCAGCGGCACCATCAACCTGCTGCAAGCCATGGACCGCGCCAATGTGCGCCGCATTGTGTTTAGCTCATCCGCCACCGTGTATGGCGACCCCGTGAGCGTGCCCATCCCCGAAACGGCAGCCCTCACCGCCACCAACCCCTATGGCCGCACCAAGCTCATGTGCGAAGACGCGCTGCGCGAGTTGCACGCAGCTGACCCACGCTGGAGCATCGCCATCCTGCGCTACTTCAACCCTGTGGGTGCGCACGAAAGCGGCTTGCTGGGCGAGGCGCCCAACGGCATTCCCAACAACCTCATGCCATACATCACACAAGTGGCCTTGGGCCAGCGTGAGCACTTGCAAATTTTTGGCAATGACTACGACACCCCCGACGGCACAGGCGTGCGCGACTACCTGCATGTGAGCGATTTGGCCGCAGGCCACTTGGCTGCGCTGCGTGCCTTGAACGAGCCCAAACTCCTCACCGTCAACCTCGGCACAGGCCGCGGCGTGAGCGTGCAAGACATGGTCGACACCTTTGCTCGCGTCAACGGCGTGCCCATTCCCCACATAGTGGTGCCACGCCGTCCCGGCGATGTGGCCCAGTGCTTGGCCGATCCACGACAGGCCAAAGCCTTACTGAATTGGGAAACCCGATTCGATCTAGATCGCATGTGCGCCGATGCATGGCGCTGGCAATCCATGAACCCACAAGGTTTTGACACCCCCCTATGAAAAATCAAGACGACGGCACGCTGTCCCTGTTTGACGACTTCCCGCCGGCTTTTGTGCCGCCTGCGGCGCCTGCAAAAAAACTACGCGCTAAGCGCAAGGCGGCAGAGCCTAAATTCGAAGTTGCTGACGCCAATGCCAATGAGGCAGCGCATAGTCCAACTGCACCAGCAGTTGTCATGGAAGACGCTTCACAGCAGACACCCGTCAGTCACGAACCAGCCACCAGCGCTGGCGAGACTGCGAATTCATCGAACGATGTCATTGAAATCACCCCTAATGAACCTGTGATTGACCATGGCGTAAACGTCGAAAAAACGCTGCACCTAGCTGGCCTCGTCGAACCCCAACGCCGCCGCAACAGTCCATGGGCAAGCCTAGACCTTGCAGCGTTGCAAGCCGCCGCACAAGTACCGCACGTGATGATCGTCATCACACGCGGCGAAGCCGGTGGTGCTCAGTCGCATGTGCGTGACTTATGCCAAGCCTTGCAAGCGCGTGTGCAATTCACCGTGATCATTGGCGGACCTGTGGAAGAGTCTGTGTTGGGTCGCGAGCTCACAGCACTCGGTATCACCGTCTGCCCCATGCCCGACATGCTGGAGTCGCTCAACCCACTCAAGCTTTGGCCTGCGGTGCAGGAGCTGACCGAACTCATCCACACACACAAGCCAGACATCGTGCATGGCCATAGCGCCATTGGTGGTTTGGTGGCACGCGTGGCTGCGCATCGCGCCCATGTGCCTGCGGTGTACACCGTGCACGGCTTTGGCTTCAAACCCGAAGTGCCGCTGGTGCGCCGCACCGCTGCCGCATTGGCCGAACGCATGATGGCACGATGGACCACGCAGATGATTTGCGTGTCCAAGTACGAACGCGAACTGGCCCTGAACCTCGCCATCGACTCTGACCGCGTGCACGTCATCCCCAACGGCATTGCGCGTTTACCCACATCAGAAGTGACAGGCACGGACGTCTCCTCCGAATCAAGGGACGCAGACGCACAGCCAACACAACAAGCCGCCAGCACGCCGCGCCTCATCATGGTGGCGCGAATGAAAAGTCCGAAGCGGCATAACTTACTGCTGCAAGCCTTGGCCAAAGTGCGCAACACCTTGGGGTTCGAGCTGCCCGTCACCTTAGCGGGCGATGGCCCACTCTGCGCTGAACTGCGTGCAGAGGCCAAAGCGCTCAACCTCAAAAACATCACATGGGCGGGTGACGTGAGCAACGTCAGCGAACTGCTTGCTCAGCACGACGTATTTGTGCTGCTGTCAGACCATGAAGGCATGCCCATCACCGTGCTCGAAGCCATGCGTGCGGGCCTGTGCGTGCTGGCCAGCAGCCTGCCCGGCATTCGCGAGCAAATCATCCCCTACCAAGATGGTGTGCTGACAGCCAACACACCTGACGCTGTAGCCGAAAAACTGTTGCAACTGGTACGCGACCCGCACTTGCGCAAACGCTTAGGCCGCGCAGCACAGCAAACCTTCGAGAGCGCTTTTGCCGCAGAGCCCATGGCCGAACGCGTGCTGCAGGTGTACCGCCAATGCACGCAAGAAGTCACCGAAACAAAAGCACTTGCCCAAGATGACGCAAACACAAGCACGCACAACAGCGCTGGTTTGGTATCTGCATCGGTGCGCCGCCGCGATGCCCTGCAACGCTGGGCCTTGTGGGGCGTGTGGATGCTGCTGCCCAGTCTGATGGCTGCGCAGTTGTTTGAAGACGCGGGCGTCATGACCTACCAGTTTGGCGAAACCCTCTGGTGGTGCGTGCTGCCCTACGCCATCGCCACGCACTTGCTGATGCGCGCGTCTAACCTACCCGTGGCCGAGCGCAGCGGTGTGTTGTGGGTATCGACCACCGCGCCGTTTTTGTTTACGCCTTTGGGCTTTGCACTCTTGCAGCAGCCCTACTCACGCGCCGCCGTGGTCTGGGCCTATGCCGCCACCACGCTATGGCTATGGTGGGGTTATCACCGCCATGTCAAACACCGCGCCTTGCGTTTGGTGCACCTCGACGCCAATGTACCCGCACAGCTGGCCGCGTGCCTGAGCCCCAACACGCTAGACTCACAAGCCGTGCAACTCATCGCGTGGAACCCCAACAGCGACACACCGCTGCCCGCCTGCGACGGCGTGGTGCTCGACCGCCATGTGCGCAGCACCGACGAGCGCACGCGTTTGTTGGGCGAGCTGAAGATGCAACACCTGCGCTTGTACAGCGTGGAAGCCGTGGCCGAGCTCACCAGCGGTCGCAAGATGCTGCCCACCGCCGCTGACTCGCTTTGGGAAATCGACAACGACCCGAGTTACGACCGCGCCAAACGTTTGTTGGATGTAATCACCGTCATTGCATTCGCACCCTTGTGGTTGCCCCTCGCTATAGGCGTGGCCCTCGCTGTGCGCTTTGACTCCAAAGGCCCAGCCCTGTTTTCGCAGCCCCGCGTGGGCCGCGATGGCCACGTGTTCACACTGTGGAAATTCCGCAACATGGTGCACGGTTTGCAAGCCCCAGGCGTGCACTTTGCGCAAGCTGAAGACCCACGCATCACCCGCGTAGGCCGCCTATTGCGCCGCAGCCGTTTGGACGAACTGCCACAACTTTTCAACGTGCTCATGGGCCACATGAGCCTGATTGGCCCGCGCCCCGAGCAAACCGCGTTTGTACGCGACTTTGCCGCCACCATTCCTAGCTATCCGTATCGTCACTTGGTGCGCCCCGGCCTCACAGGTTGGGCCCAAGTGCAGCAGGGCTATGCAGACAGTGCAGACACCACGCGCATCAAACTCAGCTACGACTTGTATTACGTGGCGCACTACTCGCTTGCACTGGATTTGCTGATTGCGGCCAAAACCGTCAAGACCGTGTGCACAGGTTTTGGCGCGCGCTGAGCTGTTCAACAACGTATGAGCACCCGCCGCATCCTGTTGCTAGAAGAGCCCACTTGGGGCGGCGTGCACACCATGACGCGCACCTTGGCCGATGCGCTTAGTGTGCAAGGCTTGCAAGTGACCGCCCTGCCTTGGCAACAAACGCAATGGACTACTTTGGTGAGTGCCGCCAAACAACACGATGTGATCGTGGCCACCCACAACTTTGGCCCCACCTACTGCGGCGCAGCGCTCAAAGCCATCACGGGCAAACCACTGGTCAGTTGGGTGCATGGCCCGTTGATGGATGTGTTGCACGAGGCAGGCACATCGGCACTCAAGAAGCTGTGGCTCAGGCTACTCTACAAACAAGTCAGTCAGTTTGTGTGCGTGTCGCGCACCACGCAAGACTCGCTGCTCAGCTTCATCACACTGGGCAAGCAACAACGCTGCACCGTCGTATCCAACGGCATCGCCCCCATGCCCGAAGGCCAAGCCATTCATGTGCACGCAGGCCATGGTGGTGAAGGAATTCCGCCTTTGCTTCTGGGCTACGTGGGCCGCTTGTCGGCTGAAAAACGCCCACTTCTGTTGCTAGACACCATCCGCTATTTGCCCGAAGAAGCGCAGCTAGGCATCGTGGGTGAAGGCCCCATGCATCGCAAAATGATTCACGACGGCATGGACTTGATGTACCACGGCCGCGTGCACTTCTTGGGCAAACACCCCAGCGGCAAAAGTTTGTACACACCCTGGCAAATGACGCTACTCACCTCCCGCTACGAGGGCTGCCCCATGACAGCTCTAGAGTCACTCGCCTGCGGCGTGCCCTGCGTGTCACTGCCCATCCCCGCCATGCGCGAACTGTACGACCTGGACGCACCTTATCTGCTGGCCCGTGGCGACGCACCCGTGTCGTTGGCAGAAGCCGTGATGACAGTGCTGAGTCTGCCCCAACAACAAGTGCGTGACGACATGGCCCGCATCGTGGCGCACCATCACATCGATGGGTTTGTGGGCAACTGGCAAGAGGTGCTGCGCACATGTTGAATACCGCAGCCCCCATCAGCGCTAATGCGCAAAAAGCCATCGTCTGCATCCACTTCGTGCGTGGCGGGCCAGCCTACTTGCCTGAGATTGATGCTTACGTTGACTTCATCACCTCGCACGGCCACCAAGCCTTGGTGCACGACGCCGGGGCCACTGTGCCTCTCAATGCGCAAGTCGTGTGGTGGAGGTGCGGGCGCGTGCCCAGCGCTGAGGCGCGTCGCCTGAAAAACGCATTCCATATCCACGAATACGCGTCCACCTCAGCCCCGCCCAAAGCATGGCTGAAAGACTTCATCAAGCACTGGGCACAGCCCAAGCCTGACTACCGTTTGTTCCAAAACGGCTGGGTACGCGAGCGCATGGGCTTTGACGATGGCGTGCCATACGCCCTGCGCGACATGGGTGTGGCACAAGCCTTCTTCGATGCGGCAGCGCCTGAATTGCCTGAAGCCTCGTACGAAGACGATGCCCCCATACGTATTCCGCCTAATGAGTTTGACTTGGTCTACTTGGGCGAAATGAATCGCCTGCTGCCCTTTGTGCCGCTGCTGCAAAGCATTCATGACGCAAGCCGCACGTTGCTACTGGTTGGCGATGTGCCCGATGCACTGCGCGCACAGCTGCCCGCCAGCGTGACCTGCACTGGCCGCGTACCCCATGCCGATGTGCTGCACCAACTGCGCCGTGCACGCTTTGGCTTAAACCTGGTGGGCAACATCGAGCCCTACAACCAACAAACCTCCACCAAACTGCTGGAGTATTGCGCCGTAGGCCTGCCCGTGGTGAGCAACGACTACGCCTGGGTGCGCTACTTTGCGGCGCACTACCAAGGCAACTTTCATTTTCTGCGTGACGATCCAGGCAGCTGGCAATTCAGCTTTGGTGAGGCGCTAGATGCTTACCCATACGTAGTGCCTGATGTGCGCGAACTCGCGTGGCCTAATTTGCTTGGCAAGTTAGCGATTTGGAAACATCTGCACATCGTGCCCGAAGTGGCGGCCCCCTATGCAAATGCACACGCACTTGCCCAGGCTATCGCAGGACAGCAAGGCGGTAAGCGTTGAGTCTGTTTAAGCGCTTCAGCAGCACCAGCCGCGTTGTGGCTCTGTCGAGTGCCGTGGCATTTGCCACGCAAGTAGCCTTTGCGCTTCTCATGCTGCGCTTGTTCTCGCCGCAAGAAGTGGGCGAGTTTTCAGTCATCAGCCAAATCGGTTTTTTCTAGATGACACTGGCTCTGGCGCAATCGCAACTGGGGATGTTGGCCAACCAGCATTTGCCGGCACACATTGCAGCACAACACGCCTGGCGTGCCAGCGCTTTACGAGGATTGGCCTTGCTGCCAGTGGCAGCACTGGCCTTGTGGTTCAGTCAGCTCAGCATTTGGCCTGCCTTGCTGTGGGCATTGTTGCTGGCGTTTTGCCAAATGGGCTGGATGTTGGCGCAAAGCTTTACTCTGCGCGCGGGATCCGCTTGGCAGCAAGCGGCTGTGCGTGTGGTACCGCCTGTAACAGCAGCAGCATCGGCGCTCACGTTAGTGCTGCTTGGCGCATCGGTCGGCTGGAGTGGCCCCACATTAGTACTGTCAGCACTGCTGGGCTATGCCGTGGGTGCGGCATGGCTAGTACCAGCATTGCACGCTCGTGCTGCGCATGCCAACAGGGCTTTATCAAATGCATCTACGCCAGAGGCATCCGCCACAGCAAACACCCATCATGCCGACCAGCGCAGTGCCACCCTGCGCATTGCGCACAAACTGATAGATGCGCTGCTAGCCACAGCCATCATCGTGGTGTGGCAACGCTTGTATGGTGCGGAGGAAACCGGTTGGATGAGCGCCCTGCTGCGCGTGCTGGGCTTTTTGCCTGCCGTGGTTCACATGGCGTGGGCGCAGGTGGCCTTGGCGCAAGGTAAGCAAACCCTCAACTCACAAACCGCATGGGCTAGCCCGTGGTGGCTAGGTCTAGGCGCATTCGCCTGTGTCATTGTGTTGGGTATGTCGTGCGCAGCTGCGCTTTACCAAGAGTGGTTAGACCCTCGATGGAGCGGCGTGTGGCCCTGCATCGCGCCATTAGTGCTGTGGCAAGGCAGCGCATGCTTGTCTGCCGCTTTCGTCCACCGCCCATTTCAGACGCAATCTGCCAACGCGTATTCATGGGCATGCATGGCGCTGGGGCTTTTGCAAGCTGTGGTTCTGTTAACACCGATAGGTTTGGCGCAGCCTATCGATGCAGCGCAGCACATGGCGGCTTTTGCGTTAGTCAGCAGCCTAGGTCTATTTGGGCTGACGGTTTGGATGGCACGTTTGCGCTAACGCCCCATCAGGCATCAAACTTGGATTACTCAAAAGTATGTGCTGCCACATCTTTTGCGGCCAGTAAAGGTGGTGCATCTAGCAAATGCAACGGCCACTCAATACCCACCGTCGCATCGTTCCATAACAAGCTGCGTTCGTACTCTGGATAGTAATAGTCTGTAGTTTTATACAAAAACTCTGCACCATCGCTCATAACCAAAAAACCATGTGCTAGCCCCGCAGGTATCCACATTTGTTTTTTATTCTCTGCAGATAACTCTTGTCCATACCATTGGCCAAAAGTGGGCGAACCTTTGCGAATATCCACCGCCACATCAAACACCGCACCCTGCGTCACCCGCACCAGTTTTCCCTGTGCGTGTTGACTTTGATAGTGCAAGCCGCGCAGCACGCCCTTGGCCGATTTGCTGTGGTTGTCTTGCACGAAGGTTTCTTTCAACCCCGTGGCTTGCTCAAAGTCTCGGGCGTTGAAGCTTTCAAAAAAGAAACCGCGTGCATCCCCAAACACTTTGGGCTCTAGCACCAGCACGCCGTCAATGGGCGTGGTCGTTACTTGGTAAGGCATGACGGTTACTTCAAGAGATTTAGCAGGTATTGACCGTAACCGTTTTTAGCCAAAGGTGCAGCCAGCTTTTGCAAGGCAGTTGCGTCAATCCACTTCAAGCCATAGGCGATTTCCTCAGGGCAAGCCACCATCAAGCCTTGGCGCTTTTGCAGCGTGCCAATAAAGCTAGCGGCTTCTAACAAGCTGTCATGTGTGCCAGTATCTAGCCACGCATAGCCACGGCCCATGATTTCTACATTCAACTGGCCCAGTTCTAAATAGCGCTTGTTCACATCGGTAATTTCTAACTCACCGCGGTGCGATGGCTTGACGGCGGCAGCTATGTCGCACACCTGCTCGTCATAGAAATACAAACCAGTTACGGCATAGTTGCTCTTGGGCTTGGCTGGCTTTTCTTCAATGCTCAAGGCACGGAACTGGCCATCAAACTCCACCACGCCATAGCGCTCGGGGTCGTGCACATGGTAGGCAAACACGCTGGCTCCGCTTCTGCGGGCATCGGCGCTGTGAAGTTGCTTCACCAAGTCATGACCGTAGAAGATGTTGTCGCCCAACACCAAAGCACTGGGGTGGTCGGCCACAAAGTTTTTACCAATGATGAACGCTTGAGCCAAACCATCGGGGCTAGGTTGCACCGCGTATTCAATGTGCATGCCCCACTGGCTGCCGTCACCTAGGAGCTCGGTAAAACGGGGGGTGTCTTGCGGGGTGGAGATGATCAGCACTTCACGAATACCGCTGAGCATCAGCGTGGTGAGCGGGTAGTAAATCATGGGCTTGTCATACACGGGCATCAGCTGTTTGCTGACCGCTTGAGTGACGGGGTACAGACGGGTGCCGGAGCCTCCTGCAAGGATGATGCCTTTGCGTTGTTTGGTCATATCTGTTCTACTTGTTTAGAGTATTTCGGCAAGCATGCGGTCTACGCCCTGCTCCCATGGTGGCAACACCAGGCCAAACGCTTGCTGCAACTTTTCTGTGCATAGGCGCGAGTTCAAAGGGCGTGCTGCAGGCGTAGGGAAAGCGCTGGTGGGCACTGGCGCAATGTCAACCACTTTCCAACCAAGCTCGGGCTTGATGGCTTTAGCCTTCTCAATCACATGGCTGGCATAGCCATGCCATGTTGTTTCACCCGAAGCCACGAGGTGATACACCCCGCTAAATGAAATGTTTTGTGTGTTCAGCACGCGGCGCATGGCATGTGCCGTAACGTCGGCTATCAGATCTGCGCCTGTAGGCGCGCCATGCTGGTCGTTGATGACGGTTAGCTTGTCGCGCTCTTGCGCCAAGCGCAGCATGGTCTTGGCAAAGTTGCCGCCTCTAGCGGCATACACCCAGCTGGTGCGGAAGATTAAATACTTGCAGCCACTGGCCACTATTGCCTTTTCGCCATCGAGCTTGGTTTGGCCATACACGCTCAGCGGGCCTGTGCCCTCGCCCTCTTGCCTGGCGTGTGTGCCACTGCCATCAAACACATAGTCGGTGGAATAGTGCACCAGCCATGCCCCCACTTGGGCGGCAGCTTTGGCCAAGGCCGCAGGAGCATCTGTATTTAACACCTTTGCTAGCTCGGGCTCTGACTCGGCTTTGTCTACCGCTGTGTGCGCAGCAGCATTGACGATGAAATCTGGCTTGTAAGCCAACACCGTTTGCGCCAGTTCTTCGGGCTTAGATAAATTACCGCAGTAGGTGGTGCTGTGGCGGTCAAGTGCCAGCACCTCGCCCAAGGGGGCCAAGCTGCGTTGCAGCTCCCAGCCCACTTGGCCGTTTTTGCCTAAGAGAAGAATTTTCAACATAAACCTATTCAACCGCCGTACTGCTTACCCACCCACTGGCGGTAAGCACCACTGGTCACACCCTCTACCCACGCTTGGTTGGCCAAATACCACTGCACCGTTTTACGAATGCCGGTCTCAAAGGTTTCTTGCGGCTTCCAGCCTAAGTCGCGCTCGATCTTGCGGGCGTCAATGGCGTAGCGGCGGTCGTGGCCGGGACGGTCTTTGACGTAGGTAATTTGCTCAGCGTAGCGTTTGCCGTCTGCGCGGGGCTGCAGCTCGTCCAGCACGGCACACAAGGTGTTCACCACTTCAAGGTTGGGCTTTTCGTTCCAGCCGCCAATGTTGTAGGTTTCGCCCACTTTGCCAGCTTCTAGTACACGGGCAATGGCGCGGCAGTGGTCTTCTACATATAACCAATCACGCACTTGCTGGCCATCGCCATAAATAGGCAGTGGCTTGCCAGCCAAGGCGTTGAGCAGCACCAAAGGAATCAGCTTTTCTGGAAAGTGATACGGCCCATAGTTGTTGCTGCAATTGGTGGTCAGCACAGGCAAGCCATAGGTGTGATGCCATGCGCGCACCAAATGGTCGCTAGCAGCCTTGCTAGCCGAGTACGGGCTGTTTGGTTCGTAGTTTTTAGTTTCTGCAAACGGCGGGTCGGCGGGCAGCAGCGTGCCATACACCTCGTCGGTCGACACATGCAAAAAGCGGAAAGCTTGCTTTTCAGCCGCAGGCAGGTCTTGCCAATAAGCGCGCACGCTTTCTAGCAAGTTGAAAGTGCCCACCACGTTGGTTTCAATAAAGTCACCGGGGCCGTGGATGGATCGGTCTACGTGGCTTTCGGCAGCAAAGTTCAGCACGGTGCGGGGCTTGTGCTCGGCCAACAGCTTAGAAACCAAAGCACGGTCACCAATATCGCCTTGCACAAACACATGGCGCTTGTCGCCTTTCAGGGCGTCCAAATTGGCAATATTTCCTGCGTAGGTGAGTTTGTCTAAATTAACCACAGGTTCGTCTGACGACGACAGCCATGAGTGAACAAAATTACTGCCGATGAAGCCGGCGCAGCCGGTAACGAGAATAGTCATATGAGGTTAAATGTTTTCTGATTTTGAGCCATCCAGCCCTAGAGATTTGGGCGCTAAAAACACCAGCAAAATTAACAAGGTGAAGTGCCCCTCCTCCATATCAACCATCATGGAGTTGGTGGTGATGCTGAGCATGAACAAAAATACAAACATCACCAAACCAATGCGTTGAACCTCGTCTGTTTTGCCCCATGCCACTCGGCAGGCTTGGACGAAGATGGCCAAATAAAAAGCCAAACCCACCACGCCTTTGGTGGCCAGCATGTACAGGTACTCGTTATGTGGATTACCCCAGTTATATGTAGCCCAAGACTGCGGCGACACCTGTAACGCGGTGGCAGCAGTCTGATAAGCCTGCGAAAAGCCGAGACTACCAACCCCCACCCACCAGTTGCTTTGCTTGATAGCTTCCCATGCAGTAGCTGCATATTGCATACGAACGGAAACCGAGCCAAGAACATTGCCTGATCGCTCTTGCGGGGTCATGTCCAGATATTGGCCAAACTCAACGGCAGCCAAGGCCATGCGCCGGTGCACCACATCCGATGTGGCCACCACGCTTAAAACGCACGCCACGGCCAGCAACAACAACCATTTGTATTTACCCACAAACAAACGCTTGGCATTTAACAGCCCCCAAACTCCAAAGCCTGCGGCCATAAGCAGCCAACCCGTTCGGCGCTCGCTGGCCAAGAACAAAGAAGCCACCAGTAAAACCAAGGGCACAGCCACACGCCACGCCAACTGAGGGCGCACTAGCCACATTTGAGCCAGCACAAACACCAAGCCCACCAGCGCCTGCCCATACATATGCGACATGTGCGACATACGCATGTGCCCTGTTGTGAAATATTCACCTTGCGGCACATAGCCCGTTAAGGTGAACAGCAAGTTCAAGCTGCCCAACACCAACACACCGCCAGCAAATGCACAAAACGCCACACGCGCCACGCGTGGGTTAACAAACACAGCCCACAGCACCACCACAAAACCCAGTGTGCGCAGGTCATGCAGCAGCTCTTTCAGCGCAGCCCCCAAAGCAAAACCTGCCAACACATTGGTGCAGACATCCCAAACGCACAGGGCCATTACCAAGCCCCAAAATAGCTTGGCATCGGGTTCTATCACTTGCTTGGTTTTCAAAAAATCACGCCAAGCAAGAGGGGCCAACAACACCAGCCCCAACACCGCAATATTGGTAAAAGCCACCGAGGTGAATACGGCCATGCCCAATAAACAAACCATGACCATCGCAATTTGAGGATGGCGCGGTTTTTGAGGCATTGCTGTGGCTGCTACTGTGTGTGTCATGGCGATGTGGTGTTGGTTGGATTGTTTGCCAAATGTATCCAGTCAACCACCTCGCCATCGGCCTGGTAGCCTGGCACGAGACCTTTAAGCAGTGTCCGAATCAGCGGTACATCGTTGGTGTCCATTGCTAATCCCAAGGCTGCTAACTTGCCTTGTAACTCGGACCAAGGCAAAAAGTCTTCATGTGCTTTCATGATGCGGGCATGACTGGTAGCCAGCGGGTTCGTGCCAATCAGCAGCTCTTCATACAGCTTTTCGCCGGGGCGCAATCCTGTCACTTGTATTTCTATGTCGCCATTTGGGTTGGTCTCGTCTTTCAGCTCAAGTCCTGATAGCTCTATCATGCGCCGGGCTAAGTCAATAATTTTTACTGGCTCGCCCATGTCCAGCACAAACACGTCGCCGCCCTGCCCCATGGCATCTGCTTGAATCACCAGCTGAGCTGCTTCAGGGATGGTCATGAAGTAGCGGGTGATGTCTACATGCGTCAGGGTGATTGGTCCGCCGTTTTTGATCTGCCTACGAAACAGCGGCACCACCGAGCCACTCGACCCCAACACATTTCCAAAGCGCACCATCGAAAATGTGGTTCTGACACCCGTTGCACTACTCCCTTGGGCAGTCACCCCTGCGTTTACCTCGGCCAAGGCTTGTAGCACCATCTCGGCCAAGCGCTTAGTTGCGCCCATGATGTTTGTTGGCCTCACCGCCTTGTCTGTACTGATCAACACAAAGTTGCGCACGCTGTTGCGCATGGCAGCTTCGGCACATACGCGGGTGCCCCACACGTTGTTGCGCAAACCTTCGGCCGGGTTGTGTTCCACCAGGGGTACATGCTTGTAGGCCGCCGCGTGATAGACCGTGTGCGGCTTCCATGTAGTCATAATCTCGTGTATGCGCATCTCATCGCAGACCGAGGCCAGCAAAGGGACGATTTCAATATCCGAATCATTCACTTTATTAGCGACTTCGGGAGACTCCCCATTCATCGGTACAGTGGCATTGAGCCTCTCGCTCGCCAAAATGAACTGCAACTCTTGGTGAATTTGGTAGAGCGCAAACTCACTCATCTCGACCAACAGCAACTGTTTTGGATTTGTCTTGATGATCTGGCGGCAAAGTTCGCTGCCAATGCTCCCCCCGGCACCCGTCACCAAAACGGTTTTAGCTTGAGTGTTCAGGTTGAGCAGTAATCCGTTGGGCTTGACGGGCTCACGGCCCAGCAAGTCGTCAATATCCAACTCACGTACATCGCACAGGCTAACCCTGCCTGTGGCAATGTCGCTGAGGCCTGGCAGAGTTCGCACCGCCACTTTGTGTGGCTTAAGAGTAATTAAAATCTCGTTCCGCCGCTGGCGGGAAACGCTGGGCAATGCCAATAGCACATCACTGATGCACGTGCCATTCATCACCTCCGCCAATTTAGCAGGGTTGTGAATGGGCAAACCGTTGAGCACATGGCCGTGGAGACGTTCGTCATCGTCCAGAAAGCCCAGCACCCGAATCTCAGGGCTGCTGGCCATCGCAGAGGCCAATTGCCGCCCGGCGCTACCAGCGCCATAAATGAGCGCCTGCGGCAAAGACGCCTTGCGCAACTGCTGGCGATAAAGTCCCCCCAACCACACGCGTGCTGCTCCGCGCGAAGCCCCCACTAGCAGCAGCAGCAAAATGGGTTGGATCAACCCCACCGTCCGGGGAACACCGTCCACACCCCAGAACGTGAAAATGGAGGCAAAAACAAATCCGTATAACAGCAGGGCCCGCGCCACGGTCACCATTGCAGACAAACCACTGTATCGGAAGATGGCACGATAAAATCCAAAGGTGATAAAAATGGGCAAAGCCAGCACTACAGATACCATTGCAGGCCAAATGCCCGAACCATATAGCGATTCAATGTTGCCAATGCGCAAGTAAATGGCCAGCCAGACCGACAGAACACAAAGGCCGGCATCAAGCACCAACACTCCCCCGCGTTTAACTTGACGCGGAAGTTCCAAAGCAAGCGCTGCAAAACGGTTCAAAGTTCGGATCATGATTTCATCACTGTTGTGAATTTTTGCCGAATCTTTATCTAAATCATTGTTCATTTTTTAATTGTTATTTTATTTTTTCTGCGTAACACGGTATCCATTAGTTATCTTTAGAGATTTCGACTTTCCCATCTCAGTGGTTCCATCTGCATCCCTGACCCGGTCCAGCAGCGTTGCACCAGACAAGCCTTAAGCCAAGGGGCATAGTCTTAAACCAGCACAAGTACACCACTACAGCCCTTCATAACAAATCCCAAATCTTTAATAGCTTCGGTCCCCATGATGCAACAGGACATCATGACATAACTGCTGCCAACCACCGTGCTTTATATACGCCCATAGCAACGAGAGTTGCAATATCGACCTGTGCATTTATCGCAAGTTGCTGCATCAGTTGCTAAGCACAAAGCTGTTGCCAACGGCGGTGATCTTTACCTCATGCGCCACGGCAGCTGACCATGCTGCACTTTCTTACCTACAAAGACATACCAGTCTAAAACACATCAGCGCCAGTAGACCAGCCCAAATTAAATCGCTAAGAATCCACACCACATCAAATGTCCCCGATAGCACAGTAACGTTTGCCACTAAATATTCTGGCTCGAATACAACAGAGCAACAATCTAGTCCTGTTCATCAGTGCGACACACCATCACGTTGAATTACCTTCAGAAAGGTCATCCATAGAATCTTGATGTCAAACAAGAAGCTTTGACGCTCCAAGTACTCAGCATCAAATGCCACCTTATGCGGGATGGGCAGTTCATCGCGTCCATTTACTTGAGCCCAACCTGTCAAACCTGGCACCAAGGTGTGCACGCAGTTTAGTGTTCGCAGATCAATCAATTCTTTTTGATTAAATAAGGCAGGCCTTGGACCCACAAAGCTCATGTCGCCAATCAAAATACTCCACAGTTGCGGCAATTCGTCCAGGCTGCTTTTGCGTAAAAAGGAACCAATGGGTGTGAGGTGCTGCTTAGGATTGTTGAGTAAGTGTGTGGCCACTGCAGGTGTGCCGTCTTTCATGCTACGAAACTTCGGCATTTTGAAGATCACATTGTTTCGACCAATCCGGTCAGACCAATACAGCACCGGGCCATTAGAAGTCAAACGAATAAGCAATGCAACGACAAGCATAGGAATTAATGTAGATAAACCTACAAAGACAACTAGCAGCAAGTCGAATAACCGTTTCATGAGGATTGCAAACGCTTTACAAATAGGACGCTTAAGAATTATCTTAACTTCTTTTAGTATTTAATTTATTAGCATAGAAAGTCGACATTGCTTGCACAACAAGCGTTTGCGGGTAAAGCATCATCACCCGCTTTCGCGCAGCTACACCTAACTTAATCCGCATCTCACGATCAGCCGCAATTTTTTGAAGCTTGGCAGCAAGATCAGTAATATTTTTTTGCTCGTGCAACATACCTGTTTCTCCGTCCACCACAACTTCTGTCACACCGTAAATACGTGACGCAACCGCAGGTAAACTCATTGAAGCAGACTCAAGCAATGTCACATTTAATCCCTCCCTATGGCTTGGCAAGCAAAAAATATCACTTGCTGCCATGAAATGCTGGGGTGTTTGCGTTACTCCAACTACCCGATGAACACGTCCTGGAAATTTGATTGCCACTTCTGACACTCGCTCTTCCAGACTATCTTCATCCTGCCCCACCACCATTAGGAACACGGAGGGGTCAGACTTAGCAACCAGATTAAAAGCAGAACAAAGATCTTCTACCCCTTTATCTCGCTTGAGACGCCCCAAGTATAAAACCACAACCCCCTCTTGTGGTATCTGAAAACGACTTCTAAGCGCCTTCCGCATTGTCTCATTAGGTGAAAATCGCGTCGTATCAACACCACAGATCGATCCATTAGCCAACACTTTGATCCTTCCCGCACTTGAAATGCCTTCATGCACCAAGAAATCAACTTGTTCATGACCATCTGCAAGCAAATCAGTTGCCGCCCAAATAAGGATCTTGTCTAATTGTTTGAGTAACCACCGAATAATACCGGTCTTACTCACCCAGACCTGCCCCGTGAAGGTATGCACCCTAACAGGCACCCCCGCGAAGCGAGCAGCAATCATTGAAAGCAATCCCGCCTTGGGTGTCAGCGAATGAACACAATCGAACTTGTGCTTATGAAAAATAGTAATTAGCTTGATAAGCGCTAGAAAGTCTCTCCAAGGAGAAATATCGCGCTCAATGTTCAGCGGTTGAAATGCGACTTGCTTTGATAGCACCCCCCCCAACTCCGAGGCATCACCACGTGCAACCAGCGTTATGACGTAAGTTTTTGACAATTCTAAAACATGCGGTGACATAAAAAAAATCAGACTGTTTGTAATTGTTGAAACAAAACAAATTTTTTTATGGTTATTATTTATCTGCATCATCATTACCTTTTCTGCGCTGTGAAAAAAACCAACGTTTTGCACACGTTAGCAAAGCAGACACCAGCCAACGGGGATCCCCCCCTCGAACGAAGTTAGACCATTGTGCCCCTGCGACGACGGCATAAGCAACTGCAGAACGTCTAGCTATACCGCCAGCTTCAGCTCGATATCCTAGGAGAACCTCAGGAATATTTGCAAATTTAATATCTACAGTATTCATTAAACGCAACCATAAATCGTAGTCCTCCGCATATAGGCCACCTAAATACCCGCCAGCCTGCGCGACGATTTCGCGTCGAAACATTACAGTCGGGTGACACAGAGGGTTGCGTAAAAATAAAGCACGTCGAATAAATTCATTTTCAGTTGGTAGCCGCACAGTTTCGAATGGAATATCATTTATATCGATCATCGAATACCAAGAGCCACATACTGCAATTTCAGGATTGCTCTCCATAAATTCAAACTGCGTTGATAGTCTATTAGGATAAGAAATATCATCCGCATCCATGCGAGCGATGTACTTTGCACTCGCAAAGTCCAACCCCAAGTTTAAAGAATGATTTAAATAAGATACACTCGAATTAATAATTTTGATCTGATCGTACGGTAATAGTGTATCTTTAACCAAATCCAACGAGAGTGACGCCTCACCATTCAAGACAATAATTATTTCATAATTATTTTTGAAATCCTGCTGCAAAACTGAGTTAATTGCTCGATAGAAAAAACAGTCTACCCGATTAGTGCAGATAAGTATGGATACTTCAATCAACAGAAACCCCTTGTAAATTCACTTATTTACCCTGATAAGCATGATGAGAATGCCAACTTTTATACAAATCAATCAATGCAGCAAAACCGAAACATAAAATTAGCATCCACCAAGTGTATCTATAACGATAGAGTGCGCCCAAATACGGAACAGCAACACCATAAACAGCCATCATTGATACTGACAAACCAACAGGGATTATAATTAATGCATCCCTTTTGCGCCCGCCCCACAAAATTAAGGCAATCATGCCCATATAAAAAAATAGTGCCTCAAAAGGAACAATAGTATAAAAAAGAGATATTTCATTTTTAAAATTATAGAACCAATGATCTGGCCAAGGTGAAAAAACTCCAATTAATGCACCGCGAGGAATATATTCAAGTCCTTCAATAGTGGTTTTTGGGAAAATATTTGTATCTGTAAACGAGTATATTGTTGCCAAATTTCTCTGTCCTTCTAAAGTAGAAAAGATTAGACAACGATTAGCCATCAATGCTTTTATTTTTTTATTTACAATTGAAGGCATAAATTCAGCATCGTGCCAAACGCTCGCGTCTATAAATGAAAGACATTGCACATAAATCTTCTCAGACTTGTGTGATTGCATTGAAGCATCTGCATAGTTATCAAATCCATTTAACGTGCTGTCTGAAACTGCCCCAGTTCCTAAAGCAGAACACGTAACAATGAGAACAGATGCATAGGACAAAAAACGAATTAATATCCATGGCTTAAGCCCTGTTGATGCGCAATAAACACTCCTTATCAAAAACACAATAGATATTATTGGAAGTAATATTTGATTGACGTACGGGCGCATTAAAAAAATTAAGAAAAGTCCAGACACCGCCATTACTAATGATTGAAGCCCGCTCTTACCCGATATGTCATCTTTCGCAGATTCATACAATTTTACGAAACCATAAACAAATAAAACCCCTCCAGTTATAACAAAACTTTCCTTATTAATTTGTGAAAACCAAACAATCATGTATGGAGATATTGCTAGAGGTAAAGACGCTATTATAGATGTATGTAATGTAAACCACATGCGAAGTAGCAAAACAATCACTGCTACTGATGTAGCATGTAGCAAGGCATTAACCAATACTATTGAATAGATATTATCATAAATTAAGAATAGCAAAGCAGCAACGCCGGAAATTCCTTGCCCTTCTGGACGAAGCTCATATGCATTGAAACCATTAGTGTTTATGGCTGTAAGGATTTTTTGAGCTAAAACTAAATAATACTGCGGATCGCCACCGATGTTTCCATTTGTCGACAATGGCATTAAAGCAACTAAGTACTCGCGTATAAAATACATAGCAGAAAATGCATATGCGAAAACACAAAAAAACAACTTAGCAACTATTCTTTTCATTATTGGTTGTAATCTTTTTTTATAGTTTTTTTACTAAATGATCGGCCATTCTTAGTGACAAAGCAGCAATTGTAAGTCCGGTATTGGCATAACCACTTGCAGGTATGAGTGATCCATCGCAAACATATAAATTATCAATACCGTGAACTTTACCGTTTTCATTGCAAACGCCTTGACTTGGTGAAACATGCATTCTTGCTGTTCCTGAGTGATGTGATGATGATTGAAGATCATTATTCCAGCAAGGAAATACGTGTGCGTTTAAAAGCTTGCCCCCAAGTTTATTGATCACTTGATTAATAGCTTTCTGCAGGACATCGGTATAAGATTTATCCAATTTCCAATTGCGGAAAATCAACCGTCTTTCGTTATCTGTCCACACGCTACGAACAGCTTCTGTCGGTTGTTCTGCCACCATTAGTAATGTGTAATGGCGAGTTGGGAGGTGAATACCAAATTTAAAGGATAGCACATCAAGAAAATCATCCCAGTGTGAAAGTATTCGAAAATAATTACGTATTTTATAGGGCTGATTTCTCAAATCGCTAAGCACACTAGAAACTTTGTTTCGTGGCCGAAATTGCACTGCCGGCCTAAGCTGAAAAGATACAAGTAATCCATCCTGCGACACAACCATTGGCAGCCGCAAAGTACCTTTTCCACCGAGTACTTGAAAATTCCATAATTTATAGATCGGAGCATCAAGCGTCACTTCAGCGACAAACCCTGTTGGATGATCCTCATAATTAAAACCCGCCAAGTCTGAGCCACTGTAATTTTTCACATCATTTAGTTTCTGAAGCAAAAGTGGAGTACTCAAACCACCAGCGGCAATTACAAAAATATCACCTTCAATAAGAAATTCACCATTCGCGCAAGACAGCTTTAACTGGCGTATTTTAAAAGATGAATCCACAGTAAAATCCGTAACCTCACCCTTTATTAATTTTACTCTGCTTTTAAGTTTGAATTTTTTCCATACATTTATCCTTCGACTAGGATAATACAGCCCCTGATGCAATAAATTTTCTGGTATACCATTAGCTATAAGTTTACTCCGCAAAGCCTGAGTTGCATCCATAACAGCATGCCGAGAAACCCCTGATAGCTTATTAAAAGCAGCATCATAATAATCACTCAATTCAGTTTTACTAAATGGCCATTTCTTTGCAAAGATCTCGTCTTCAATCTCAATTAGACCGTTATGCCAAACAGTCGTCGAGCCACCTAGCCCAGAACCGACATGTGGGTAGGTGATGGCCGCCTTTCCAATATCCTTAATTCGCGACTGCAACTGTGTTGATCGCGACCCTAGCTCAACAACAGTAACATCCCAAATTTCAGCTAGCGCATCAGCCAAAAAACAACCACCAAGACCCGCACCAACTATCACCAGTCTTGGCATCAAGATCTCCTTTTGAATTTTATTACATGCTCTTCGTGTGGCGCTAAAGGTATATGATCTTTAAATACACTTGTATCTATCATCATCCCATTATTCCATTGCTCTAACAAAAATAGAGCAGATACACTACCACTTAGATTTTGTATCTCATTTTGTACTCTGTTGATCGGCAAATTAAGAATTTTGCTTTCCCTAAAACAAACTCCAACACGCTGTGTCATTAGATCATTAAATGTTTTTAGGGCGACCTCGTAACTATTTGGAGCTTTAAATTTTGAAATTCGACTCAAAACACGCACTTCTGCCGTTGAAAGAATATGCCCATCAACCGACCATGGATCTGACCACTCGCAACCCCGCTCAAACCATGCAAACATAAGTAAATCCGGAGAGATTTCACTTTGAAAAAAATTTGGAGGTAATTGACTTACATTCGCTGTATAACTTCGTCGAAGATTCGGACTGTGTCGCAGACTAAGAGTTGTGTGTCGCGAATCTAGATTTGCCACAATACTCAAATCAAATGGGCGGATAAAAACAATATCATCGACCAAAAAGAAAATCGAGGTGACTTTCACATTATCCAAAACAGATAATAGACTAGTGCGAAAATTATGAGATTCATTAACGAAAGTGACTGTTACAGATCTATTGAAAAATATTTCCTCAACCTCACGATAGGCTTTCTCATGTTCGTCGCTACTAACAGCGTAAATCACGAAGACTGGAACTGGATTTTTCACGCAAATGAAATAGGTATTCAATAAAGCGTGGAGTTGTAGCGCTCGATCCTTGCTGAACACCACACAAACAAGCCCTTGCTCCAACTTGCAGCATTCAATTTCGACCAATTCTTTAACAGCACATGCTCGCTGGATCAGTATTTGTTTATAAATAATATTTGACAGTAGTGTACCGCCAAAATAAGCAGCAAATTTACGAGAAAGTTTAACAACGGCAGTACGAAAAAAATTCATTACAAAAACTTCATTTAATTAAATTACAATAAATATTTGCAAAAAATATTAGGCACTAGGATTTTGCAAATTAATTTTTTCAAACACCTAAATTTACAATCCAAGCTTATTCATAAGCCGATTAAGAAACCTACGAATAGGCGTTTTATTTTTAATAAATGATACCGACGGAAGAAGTCTATCGATTTCGCTAGTTTTTTCAATAAAAAAAGGCCGATCAAATTCAACACCCTCAAAAAAAAGCTTTTTATTGGTTGCGCAGATATCATCCCAACCAAATTCGAGTGTTTTATGAAAGAATAAGGCTACAGCAGAAAACTCATTGAAGTTAGTTTCAAATTTGGGCAGATATCTCAACACATTCCGTTCGAAATCAAACTTAACGAAATTTAAATGAACATCGAAGTCGTATAAATATTCGTAAGTGATCAAGGGATATTCCAGATATCCACGTCCAGAAGACACTCTAAATAACTCACCTAGGAAATAAACTGGATCAGGAACATGCTCAATTACGTGAGAGCAAATTACATAATCGAATTGATTATTTTCAAAAGGAAACCCCCCCCCATCATAATAATAGACAGGTCGGCCATTGAAATTAGCTTCGTTAACAATTCCGCCACGCTGAGAAATTTTATCTTGAACCGTATCAAAATTAAGCTCAAGAAATGCATTGCTTCTGGGATGAGGCGAGGCGCCCGGCCCGATTTCAAGTACCTTATCTTTAGGACGAATTGAATTTACTCTTTCAGGAAAAAACATTTCAATCCTCTTGACGCTTGATAGCAATGCAGTGCCAGCCAAAACAAGCAACATCCGATGCTGATTGAGATTTGCCACGTAACATGAAATATACAAAAGCAACACCAGCAACTAGATAAGCCAACGGCCAGCACCTGTCACCATAGCGCTTCGCCATTACTGGCAGCCTTAGGATTTCTTGCTTAGCATAAGAGAACCAATCACCGTTTGAAGTCAACTCTTGAATCTCAAAACTTCGTGATGGAAGATGATATTCATACCAGTAGCGGCTATATCCGGTTGCGTAATGATAGGGGGCAAAATGAACTAAAGATGCAAAAGGAGCGGTAATAATCAGTTTGCCGCCTGGTTTGAGAAGGCGCCGAAATTCATCCAAGGCCTTGAGCGCGCAAGGCAAATGCTCAAATACCTCGCTGCACAGAATTACATCAAATGAGGCGTCTGATTCTGGAATATTCACAATATCACAGACCAAGTCAATCTTGCTGGTGTCCCAAGCACCAGTTTGCAAACCCAGTTCGTCCCCAATACCCTCATATTGACACACATCTTGCGAAACATTGGCAAGATGGTTGCATAGTGGTTTATTCCTTAGCTCACCCGCCCCTGCGTCAAGTATGCGTGCACCTGCCGGGATGGCTGCCAGTGTCTGCTCAAGCCACTTATTGCGCATGTCTTCATTGATGCTAAGTCCCGCGACTTTCCTTACTATTTTTATCATTTATGCTGTCTCATTCTTTGATAAATGTAAATATACCTAATGCATAACGCAACTTGGACAAGTCCGTCATATCCTGCTTAGGATTTGAGGCATGCACAAGCGTACGACTTGGATCTACCCAAGAAAACTTACTTAGTACTAGTCCATGAACTGCGGCAAGCTTCACCAAAGAAAGTGGATCAAATATTCGATGTGCATTAAATTCCACGCGCTCCTGACCAATAGGAACAGAAAGATAAAATACTCCTCCACGCTTCAGTATCTTAGCCATGTTACCCAATCCGGCCACATATCCATTAGGGTCTATCGGATCACCATAACGACCCAAACCGAAATGCTCTAAAGCATGTAAACAGGATAGAGAATCACAATACTCAATAAGCGAATCTTCTGGACTCATAAGATTTGCCTGCCTAAATATGACCCCCTGAATTTTAGAGGTAATAGGGCGAATATCAAATACTTCTATATCTCTGAAGCTAGCCACATGCGCGACAAAACCATCAATGCGAGAACCGACATCCACATGCTTAATAGGATTTGCATAATTAATCTCTTTAGCCACATACAGATCCTGCCAAAAATACTCATCCTTGGTGGATCCACCTTCGTCATACCAATCAAACAAACAAGGACGGAACTTGAGATTCCCCTTGTAATTCTTACGAAAACGAATCCATCCAACTATGTAGCGCGGAATACCTCTGCATGACCTCACCATTCGCCTAGGATCAAAGCCGAACTGCGCACTGACAATCCAATAAATTTTCTTAATTATTTCATTCATCTGTTTTTTTTAGCCATTCTAAGCTGATTAAAAGTCCAATAAAATTGATCGACAACCACCCAAAGGTTGCGCCGATTGGCCCTTGCCACGCGACAAGGGGCGGGATCAAAAGAACTGAGAGCACCAGAGCTAGAGTATTTACTAGAAGCATCCGGTGAATTCTTTTCTTCACAATCCAGTTCAAATATCCAACATTGTAAAGGTAGTTGCAGCAGGTGCCCACCAGCAAGACAGTCAGCAATGGATAGATTACCTCTGCCGCCTGCGGGTTTCTTAGCCAAATAGTAAGCAACCATTTACCGACAAGTAGAAAAATCACGATTACCAAGCTAGTCATTACCAAAATAAATATCGACAACTTAACGTAAAGCGCACGCAAAGCAATAGGCGCTGCTCTCAATAGAATCGCACGTGGCATTACCGCTTGAACCAAGGGGCCAATCAATTGCAACAGTCCCGCTGCGACTGTAGCGGCGACAGTGTAATAACCAAATTGTTCAATACTCACCATCCGACTAAGAATGATCTTGTCCATTTGTACTGTAAGTGCACCAAGCAACGCAACCCCTGACATGCTTGCAATCACTCGCCACACCTCTTGAAACTCTTGTTTATCCCATATAACCTGTCCGCGCTTTACACCCAGAACTCTCCACGCAAGATTGCACCGTATCAATGTTTCCAGAAGTGCAGCGCATGCATGCCAAATGATATACGCAGAAAATGTTGGCCATAAAAATACAACGATTACGCCGCCGAAATGCCTTATCAAGGTTCCACCCGAAATAACAGCATTCAGAGCAACTTGCGCCTGAGCCCCGACCAGCAAACTGCGATAGATTGACCCTGGAAACTGGGCTGCAAAGATGGCGGCTGCTCCATAAATTGCATTCCTACCAGTTGCAACTGGCAGCCCTTCTAAATTTAACCAATGGCTTGCAAAAGTGTCAGCAAACACCGCCCCGCCCACACCCACAAAAAACGCAATGCCCCAGTATATTCGTTCGAAACCAAAAAGCAGCGACGCAGCTCTGTCTCGCCCCTGATCAGTGGCGTTAAAACGAAGAGAAATCTCACGCACCAGTGCTTGACCCATGCCAGCATCCAGCATACCAAGGACCGCTTGCAACATTGCAATAAATCCGATCAAGCCAAACTGCTTGGAGCCGAGCTCCGAAAGATACCAAGGTAAAGCAAGAATTGGCGCCAACACTGCGACACCTGTTCCGATGTAATTCGCAATAATATTTCTTTTAATTGACATTGTTTACTTAGCAATTCCCACTTAATAAATTACTACAAGTTGGCTCCGTCTTTTAATAAAATATTTGAAAGGCTTGCTCTTTAAATATCGAGCTATAGTTGGGTATTTTGATTATGTTGAATCATTAGAGCTACATGTATGCTTTAATTTTACCGACTATAAATTCTGTTGTAAAACTCTTTAAAGTTAAAAAAGCGCTTTGGTACATCTGGACTACCACCCGTGCTGTTGATGCGTAATCAGTTTTGTATTTGAATTCGATAACGGATGTGTATTCAAGAAAATAGTTTGACACGGATCCAAGTTCGTTTTCAGACCTCGCATAAGGTTAGAGTGCGCGATGCTTGTTGGCACGTTCAATCATTACTTGATTCTGCAGTTTAACTAGGCATCTCGACTATCAGCTAAATTCGCCTTAAGCTGCCAAACTATCAAGCAATTCATACGAAGCACAGTTTGACGTGTTCAATGAAAGATGACTACTACTTTTAGCAACACATACTGAAGGAACGGATGAATGGAATCATAGGCAGGTTGCAATTTCAAAAATTTGAAATGTATTGCTCGCCGACTGTACGAATAAGCGGCCCCCTTCAGTCAAGCCTGAAGTGCTGGGCCTCCTGGCTTGTTAGCCGATGTCTATTGAGTGTCGGGTTGGTGACATGCCAGTTTTAAACTGACCGCCACTGCTTCCTCATCCAACTGAGCGCCGAAGCTATCAACCACGTACAGGGTAATCGCTTGTTTGTTTTTATGTGGCAACAGCAACATCTCCTGCGGGATGAGTTCGATTTTGAAACTCTGACGAAAAACCTTCCTTACCCCCAAAGGTCTTCAGACGCACACCTGCAGCGGCGAGTGCGTCCATTTCTTTTTAAAGGTAATAAACAAACAGCTCCATTAAGGTGAACACCTCGCCTACAGGGCGGCCCCAGTTTTGTCACTGCGGAAAAAGTGCGTAATGCTCTTAATACCTATCTTGGCGCAATGCTCAACTAGCGCTTTAAGCCCGCCCAGCCCTCAGCATGCCCCACAGGGCGAGGCATTTGACGCGCTTCCGCCCAACAACTATTTCCTTCTATGATGATGATGATGATGATGATGGCAATATGTTGAGGCCATCTGACAAGAGTTTGTACGGACACGAACTTAATGAATAAATAAAGTGGGCACGCTATAGGCCGTTAACAAAGCTTTCGTTTATCAGGTGCGTAGGGTTATCCACACTAGAGAGTACGATGCTAAATTGATTTTTTATCAACCCCCTTTTACTCAACACTCACATTAAGGTTGTAACCATGCTTTTTTAGGAGTGCGTGTTTTTTGGCTTCTTCTAAATCAGTCGCCACCATCTCAGCACACATTTGCTGTACGGTAATTTCTGGCGTCCAGCCCAGCTTGGCTTTGGCTTTAGATGGATCGCCCAGCAGAGTTTCGACCTCTGTGGGACGGAAGTATCGCGGGTCGATCTTGACCACCACATCACCCACATTGAGACAAGGGGCTTTATCACCCTTGATAGCGGCGACAGTAGCCGTCTCATCCACGCCTTTGCCTTCAAACTTCAATGTCACGCCCAGCTCCTCAGAGCTCCATTGGATGAACTGGCGCACGCTGTATTGCACGCCTGTGGCTATGACAAAGTCGTCGGCTTGTGGCTGCTGCAACATCATCCATTGCATGCGCACATAATCTTTGGCATGACCCCAGTCGCGCAGCGCGTCTAGGTTGCCCATGTACAGGCATTGCTCTAAGCCTTGGGCGATGTTGGCTAAGCCACGGGTGATTTTTCGGGTGACGAAGGTTTCACCACGGCGTGGGCTTTCGTGGTTAAACAAAATGCCGTTACAAGCATACATGCCATAGGCTTCGCGGTAGTTGACGACGATCCAATACGCATACATCTTGGCCACGGCGTAGGGGCTGCGCGGGTAGAAAGGCGTGGTTTCTTTTTGCGGGATTTCTTGCACCAAGCCATACAGCTCTGAGGTGCTGGCTTGGTAAAAACGGGTTTTCTTTTCAAGGCCCAATATACGGATGGCCTCTAACAAGCGAAGGGTGCCAATGCCGTCCACATCGGCAGTGTATTCAGGGGACTCAAATGAGACAGCCACATGGCTTTGTGCGCCGAGGTTGTAGATTTCATCCGGCTGCGTTTCTTGCACGATTCGAATGAGGTTGCTGGTGTCACTCAGGTCACCATAGTGCAGCTTGAAGTTGGCGTGCTCAATGTGCGGGTCTTGGTAGATGTGGTCAATACGCTGGGTGTTGAACAACGATGCGCGACGCTTGATGCCGTGGACTATGTAGCCCTTCTCTAACAAAAACTCAGCAAGGTACGAACCGTCTTGGCCTGTGATGCCCGTAATGAGGGCTACTTTGGGTTGGTTTTGTTGGGTCATAGTTTGCTCACAAAGTCTTGATAGGCGGCAACAAGGCCATGTTGTAAATCCACCTTGGCTTGCCAGCCTAGGGCGTTGAGGCGCGAGCTGTCCATCCACTTGCGTGGGGCGCCGTCGGGCTTGGATGTATCGAATTCGATTTGGCCTTGGTAGCCCAAGGTTTGGGCGATGGTGTGTGCCACTTCGGCAATGGTCACATCCGAGCCGCTGCCCACGTTGATGTGACTTTGCATGGGCGTGGTGTGTTGGTCGTAAGTGGCCTTGGGCAACTGCATGACATGCACACTGGCCGCCGCCATGTCGTCTACATACAAAAACTCGCGGCGTGGTGTGCCTGTGCCCCAAATGGCTACGCTGTGCGTATTGGCCAGCTTAGCCTCGTGGAAGCGGCGAATGAGTGCAGGAATGACGTGGCTGTTTTCGGGGTGATAGTTGTCGCCCGGACCATACAGATTGGTGGGCATGACGCTGCGGTAGTCCACGCCGTGGCTAGCGCCATATTGGCGGTTGTAGCTCTCGCACAGTTTGATGCCGGCAATTTTGGCAATGGCGTAGGGCTCATTCGTTGGCTCTAGCGTGCCCGTAAGCAGGGCGTCTTCACGCATGGGTTGCTGCACCATGCGCGGGTAGATGCAGCTCGAGCCTAAGAACAAAAGCTTTTGCACACCATTTTGAAATGCAGCCTCAATGACGTTGGCTTGCACCATGAGGTTTTGGTAAATGAAGTCGGCGGGGTAGGTGTTGTTGGCGTGGATGCCCCCCACTTTTGCTGCGGCTAAGTACACCTGCGAGGGCTTTTCTGCCGCGAAGAACTGATGCACGGCCAACTGATTGGTTAAATCTAGCTCAGCATGCGTGCGGGTCACGATGTCTACTTGCCCTTGTTTTTCTAAGACCCGAACAATGGCAGAACCCACCATGCCTCGATGACCAGCGATGTAAATTTTTTCCATGCTACTCATTTCAATGACTCACCTTGCCAAAGCGTCGTTCACGCGTTTTATACCAATGCAGCGCCTTGCTGATTTCAGCCTCATCAAATTCAGGCCACAGTGCATCAGAAAAATACAACTCAGCATAGGCGGATTGCCACAACAAGAAGTTGCTGATGCGCTGCTCACCGCCTGTTCGGATGAGCAAATCTACATCAGGCATACCCTCTGTGCTGAGGTGCTGAGCCAATGCATCTTGCGACAGCTGTGACACATGCAGAGAAGGGTTGGCTTGCTGCCAGTTTTTGACGGCTTGAACTATGTCCCACTGACCGCCGTAGTTGGCAGCCACTGTTAAGGTGATGGCGTGGTTATGGGCTGTGGCCTCTTCTGTCGATTGGATTCGAGCTTGTAACTCAGCAGGAAAAGCCGAAATATCGCCAATGACTTTGAGGCGTACGCCCGCAGCAGCCAAGCTTTCCATTTCTTTTTCGAGGTACTGCACAAACAACCCCATCAGTGTGGACACTTCGTCTTCAGGTCGTTTCCAGTTTTCGGTACTGAATGCAAACAAGGTGAGGTAGGGAATGCCTTGCTTGGCACAGAACTCCACCAAACTGCGAACGCCGGCAGCGCCTTTGGCATGCCCCACAGTTCTGGGCATGTGTCGCTTTTGCGCCCAACGCCCATTACCGTCCATGATGATGGCAATGTGCTCAGGTAAATTGGAAGAGTTAAATGTCACTAGATCAGAGCAAAAGTGGCGCAGACACGCTACCGCTTTTCGCGCTTTAGCAAAGTCTTCAATTATCAACTACGACAAATATGTCGAAGTAGATAAAAAGTAGACTTACACTATCCTCTACCGTAGGTATCTTCAAAACGCACGATGTCGTCTTCACCCAAATAGCTGCCTGTTTGCACTTCAATGATTTCCAGCGGAATGCTGCCAGGATTGGCCAAGCGGTGAACTTCGCCTAGAGGGATGTAGATGGATTGGTTTTCACCCAACAAGGTGACTTTGTCGCCACACATCACCTCAGCCGTGCCCTTCACCACAATCCAATGCTCAGCGCGGTGATGATGCTTTTGCAAGCTCAGGCTTGCACCGGGTTTAACTTGGATGCGTTTGACTTTGAATCGTTCGGCCTCATCAATGCTGTCGTACCAGCCCCAAGGGCGGTGCACTTTGCGGTGTAAGGATAGCTCTTCGCGCTTGTTAGCTTCGAGTTGCTGCACAAGCTTTTTGACGTTTTGGCTTTGTGAGCGATCGGCCACCAGCACGGCATCGGCCGTTTCCACCACGATAAGGTTGCTCACTCCCACTGCGCCCACCAGGCGGCTGCTGGCGTGAATGAAGGTATTGGATGTATCGACCAACAAAGCGTCGCCTTGCACCACATTGCCTTGGGCGTCTTGGTGGCCGTCTTGGTTGACCTGCCAAACGGCATCCCAGGCGCCTAGGTCGTTCCAGCCCGCGTCTAAGGGCACCATGTGGATCGGGTAGCTAGAACTTGGGCACTTTTCCATGACAGCGTAGTCGACCGACTCAGACGGCACTTGGATGAAGGCCTCTTTGTTAGGGCGAATGAAAGGTGTGTCGATGGTTTTACATTGCCACGCCACTTGTGTAGCCTTAGCGATATCAGGGCGAAAGTGCTGCAACGCTTTGAGCCATGTGCTGGCACGCAGCACAAACATGCCGCTATTCCACGTGTGTTGGCCGCCAGACAAATAGGCTTTGGCCACTTCTAAGCTGGGCTTTTCGGCAAACTGGGCTACGGTGTATTCACCATGCGTGCCCGCTGCACCCCACTGCTGGATGTAGCCATAGCCCGTTTCGGGCTTATCAGGGGTGATGCCCAAGATGACGATGCTGCCATCTGCTGCGATACGAATGCTTTGTTGCAGCGCATGTTGAAACGCCACTGGGTTTTGCACGGTTTGGTCGGCGGGTGTGACGACCAGAATTGGGTCTTGCCCATCTTCGGTCGCTTGTAGTGCCGCTAAGGTGAGAGCGGGCGCCGTGTTGCGGCCTGTGGGCTCTAGCAACAAAGTGGCATCCACACCTTTGATTTCGCGCAGTTGCTCAAGTGACAAAAAACGATGTTCTTCGTTGGTCACAACCAAAGTGCGGCCCACTGTGATGTCTGCCGCACCCAGTTGGTTCACGCGCTCAACCGCTTGCTGAAACAAGCTGGTGGTGCCCGACAAAACCAAAAACTGTTTTGGAAAACCCGCACGAGACAGGGGCCACAGGCGCGTGCCAGAACCGCCGCAAAGAATGACTGGTACTACTTGATGCATTTGAGAATTATCGCTGTGAAGCTAGACCACGCGCAGGCTCTCGACCGCCATGCGCAGCTTTTGTGGCTGCCCAAGCAAATCAACCAACACAAAGGCTCGAGTTTCGCCATCGTGGGCGATGTATTTGCCCTCTAAGCCTTGCAGGGGGCCGCTGGCGACTTGCACGCTGTCGCCGGGGGCGAACATGCGCTCTAGGGTTTCGGGCGGGGCCTCTTTTAAGAATGCAATGAACTCATGGGGCACTTTGGCGGGCTGCGGACCAAAGCTGACCAGCTTGCTCACACCCAAGGTGGAACGGATGGGGCCCCAGTTTTGGGTTTGGTCGTCGAGCTGAATGAACAGATAACGGCTGAACATGGGCTCGGTGATGGTCTGCACTTTTTGGTTGCGCAGCTTTTGCACCTGCATGGTGGGCAAGAAGCAGTTGAAACCTTGGTTTTGCAAGTTTTCAAGGGCTCGGGCTTCTTGACGGGGCTTGGTGTGCACCACATACCAAGCTTGGTGGTTTGTCTCGGGTTTTTCGCTACTCATTGTTAGAGAAGTCTAACTAAACTTCATATGGTGTTTGGCTGCACTCGGCGTTAAAGTGCGGTTTTATGTTTTGTTTGAAAGTGTGCCCACATGTCTACCAAAAACCCGTTTGATCCCGCAGCGATGTCTGACAACGTGAAAGAGCAAGCCCAGCAAATTTGGCTGGCTGGTTTGGGCGCATTTGCCAAGGCACAACAAGACGGCACCAAAGCGTTTGAAAAACTGGTGAGCGATGGCATCACCATGCAACGCAAGGTGCACACCACCGCTGAAGAAAAGCTGGCCGAGGCCACACAGAAGGCCCAACAAGCGGCCCACACGCTGAGCGAACGCGCCACAGGCCAATGGGGCAAGCTAGAAGGCATTTTTGAAGAGCGCGTGGCCAAGGCCATGCATGGTTTGGGCGTGCCATCGGCTGCTGAATTGCAAGCGCTGCATGCGCGTGTGGCGGCACTGGAGGCGCAGCTAGGTATGAAGCCTAAAGCCGCAACAAAGACTGCAGCCAAGCCTGCGACTAAAACTGCCGCAAAGAAAGCGCCAGCTAAGAAAACAGTCAAGAAATAATTGATGGCAAAGAAAGCGCCACGCCGTACCGCAGAGCGGATTTTGGAGGTCACGCTTGACCTCTTTAACCGCTTTGGCGAGCCCAATGTATCGACCACATTGATCTCGTCCGAGCTCAACATCAGCCCCGGCAACCTCTACTACCACTACCCTGCCAAAGAGGAGTTGGTCACGGCGCTGTTCAACCGCTACGAAGCGGCGCTGGATGAACTGCTAGAGGCTGCACCCGGCGTGCACGACGTGGAAGACGCTTGGTTTTTCATGCACACGTTGTTTGAGCTGGTGTGGCAATACCGCTTTTTGTACCGCGATTTGAACGACTTGCTCAGCAAGAACCGCAAGCTTGAAACGCACATAAAAGACGCGCTGCTGCACAAGACCACCGCGTTTCGCACGCTGCTAGACAGCCTTGAACACGACGGCGCATTGGCCATCACCGTGAGCGAACGCGAAGCCACTGCCACACACATGGTGGTGATGCTGACGTGGTGGCTGAGCTACGAATACGTGCGCGATCCGCGCCATGCTCTAGAGCCCGAAAGCGCGCAGGCTTCGCTGTTGCGCGGGGCTAAGAGTGTGTTGAGTTTGCTACTGCCGTATGCAACTGCAGAACACAAAGCACACTTAAACGCGCTGCTATCGGCTTATTAAGCCAGCCATTGTCTAAGATTGACATAAATTGACACTTTCGCCACAATTCGTAGCAGAACTTGGAGTCAATCATGGGCATGAATGTCAACCTTACGCCGCAACTTGAAGAGCTCGTTCGCGCCAAAGTCGCAACAGGTATGTACAACTCAGCAAGCGAAGTGGTACGCGACGCATTGCGCCTGATGGCGCAAAACGACCACGCTCAATCTATCAAGCTTGAGCAGTTACGCCAAGAAATTCAACTCGGACTTAACAGCGGTGAGTCGTCAAAGTGGGATGCTGCAAGTTTTAAACAGCAAGCCCGCATCAATGCCGACTGTTCATAAGCTCCCGAAGGTAAACGCAGACCTATTCGATATTTGGAGTTTCATCGCAGAAGACCATATTGCCGCTGCAGATGCTTGGATTGACAAACTTGATGCGCAATTTTTCTTACTCGCATCACATCCCCTCATGGGACGAGAACGACGTGAACTTGCCAAAGACTTGCGGTCTTTTCCATTTGGACGTTACGTGATTTTTTATTTACCAGACACAAACGGCATCACTGTTGTACGAGTTCTTCACTCAGCCAGAGACATCGAAACAACTATTGATTTTCATTAATTAGGTTCTGACCCCAATTAGAAAGATCAGCGCAGCGATGCCTCGACCAGCTTCACCCAATAGCTCGCCCCCAAGGGGATGAGTGCGTCGTTGAAGTCGTAGTTGGGGTTGTGCAGGGTGCACGGGCCTTCGCCGTGGCCGATTTCTCTGTGCACACCATCACCATTGCCGATGAAGCAATACGCACCGGGCTTGGCTTGCAGCATGTACGAAAAGTCTTCTGCGCCCATGGTGGGTTCTTGCGCCAGCACGTTGTCTGCACCCACGATGTCGGCAATGACTTCGCGTGCAAAGTTGGCTTCTGCGGGGTGGTTGATGGTGGGTGGGTAGTTGCGTTCAAACTCAAAGCTACAGGTTGCGCCAAAAGCTGCGCTGGTGTGTGCGGCTACGTCGCGCATGCGCTGCTCAATCATGTCGAGCACTTCGACGCTGAAGGTGCGCACCGTGCCTTGCAGCTCGCAATGGTCGGGCACCACGTTGGTGGCTTCGCCGGCGTTGATCATGGTGACCGAAATCACGCCTGCATCGACTGGCTTTTTGTTGCGACTGATGATGGTTTGAAAGGCTTGCACCATTTGGCAAGCAATGACTACGGGGTCAATGCCGTTGTGGGGCAACGCGGCATGACAGCCTTTGCCATGAATGGTGATTTTGAATTCGTTGCTTGATGCCATCACAGGGCCAGCGCTGAGTGCGAACTGCCCTTCTTTCAGGCCCGGCCAGTTGTGCATGCCGTAGACGGCTTGCATGGGGAACTTATCGAACAAGCCATCGCGAATCATCTCGCGAGCGCCGCCGCCGCCCTCTTCGGCGGGTTGGAAGATGAAGTACACCGTGCCATCAAAGTCTTGGTGCTTTGACAAATATTGCGCCGCCGCCAAAAGCATGGCCACATGGCCGTCGTGGCCGCACGCGTGCATCTTGCCGGCGTGTTGGCTGGCGTGGGCGAATTGGTTGAACTCTTGCATGGGCAAGGCGTCCATGTCGGCGCGCAAGCCAATCGCGCGATCACTCGTGCCGCATTTCAAGATACCCACCACACCTGTTTTGCCCATGCCGCGATGAATGGGAATGCCCCACTCAGTTAGCTTTTGCGCCACCAAATCGGCGGTGCGAATTTCTTCAAAACACAGCTCGGGGTGGGCGTGAATATCGCGGCGAATGGCCGCGATGGAGGAAGCTTGCTTGGTGAGTGAATCAAGGACTTTCATGGCTTGAGTCTAGCCGCAGCGCTGGCCCTCTGTCATGAAGGGCTATCCCGTTCAAACCAAAGTTAGTAATGCACTAATAAAGCGCACGTGAGGGCCACACAGGCGATGGATGGTCCAAGCGCTGCTTGGCGATTTCAAGCAAGCCATCAAAAATCAGCGAATCAACCAGCTCAAACTGCACCGACATGCTGGGCGCCATCTTCCAACCTGCGCCACCGGTCATGTAGCACGCGGGCTCTGCGCTGCAATGTTGGCGCACATGATGCACCATGCGTTCAACCGCGCCAGCAATGGCGTAGGTGCCGCCGCTGGTGAGGGCATCGCTGGTGTTGGTTGGGAACTCGCAAACTTCGCCAGTTGGTACGCGTAAGCCCGCAGTACCAGACTCCAGAGCACGCAACATGATGCCGTGGCCGGGCAAGATGAAACCACCCAAAAACTTACCACTCGCGTCAATGGCCTCCACGGTCACTGCCGTGCCAACCATGACCACCACCATGGGCTTGGGGGCATCACCGTGAATGCTTCGAAGCATGCGTGCATGTGCGCCAATCATGGCCACCCAACGGTCTGCACCTAAGCGCGTGGGGTGGTCATAGCCATTGGTCAACCCTGCTTCTGCGGCAGACGATACGGCCCAATGTGGCGTGATGTCCCACAGCTCCATTTGTTCTTCTACGCGACGGCGAATGGCCTCACCAGCCACGATGCAGCCCAACATGTGCGTGGGCTCTGGCAGTTCGCGCCAGTCTTCGTCGGCCAAGCGGTCAATGTTTTCTAAAAACACTGCGCCACTACCCAGCAGTTTGGCTCCGGGCGCGGGACTGTCGTACAGACCCCACTTGAGGCGCGTGTTGCCCACATCGAGTGCAAGGAATGTCATAGGGTGTGAATCAGTTTTGACGCCATGGCAAACCGCGCATGCGCCAGCCACCTTGGGTACCGCGATGACCGTCGGCATTGGCATCGCCTTCGAAGCCTTCGAGGATGTTGTAGGCCTCAAGGCCAAGCTCTGTGGCACGTTGGGCGGCGACGATCGACCGCACACCGCTGCGACACAGCAGCACAATTTTTTTGCCTTTGGCCGCGGTTTTCACCGCCTCATCAAACGCGGGGTTCATGGCCATACCCGGCCATTGCTTCCACGGCACGGGCACTGCGCCTGGCACAAAGCCCACCCAAGCCAGCTCAGCTTCAGAGCGCACATCCACCATCACAGCCTCGCCAGACTGCATCCACGCGTTGGCAGTTTCTGGCGTGACGTCGCCCGCATAGCCATCGGCTGGGCGCACTTGCGAAGAGGAAGAAACAGGCATGAAATAAGGAAGGAGCGTGAAAACATGGGCAGTATAGAGACTGAACCCACGTTTTCCGCCCCTTTCGGAGGAAAACCCTAGAAGGTTTTTCGTAAACCCTAAAGCCTGATCAATGGCCTCCGCCCAAATAGGCAGCTTTGACCGCTGGGTCGTCTTTGAGCTTGCTGGCTTCACCATGCACAGAGATACGACCGTTTTCCATGACGTAGCCATAGTCGGCCACGTTCAAGGCGGCGGCAGCGAACTGCTCCACCAACAACATGGTCACACCTTGACTCTTGAGGTTTTCAATGATTTTGAAAACTTCTTCCACCAAGATAGGCGCCAAGCCCATAGAAGGCTCATCGAGCAACACCACTTCGGGGTTGAGCATGACAGCGCGGGCCATGGCCAACATTTGTTGCTCACCGCCCGACAAAGTGCCGGCCAATTGGTTGCGACGCTCTTTGAGGCGAGGGAACAAGTCCATCGCGCGGTCCAAGTCACCTGCCACGTCGCCTTTGGGGCGGCTGCCAGTCAAACGAGGGAAAGCGCCCAAGGTGAGGTTGTCTGTCACGGTCATGGTGGCAAACACGCGGCGACCTTCGGGTGAGTGGGCCAGGCCGCGCTTGGCGATGGAGAAAGACTCCATGCCGTCAATGCGTTCTCCGTTTAAGGTGATCTCGCCGGCAGTGGGCGCGATCATGCCGCTGATAGCGCGCATGGTGGTGGTTTTGCCAGCACCGTTGGAGCCAATCAGGGTCACCACTTTGCCTTTGGGCACTTCCAAAGAAATGCCGTGCAGCACGTGGACTTTGCCGTAACCGGCTTCGAGGTTTTTAATCGTCAACATCTCTAATTCTCCGTATGCGCTTAGGCCGCTGTGCCGCCGAGGTAGGCTTCAATCACCTTCTCGTCAGCCTGCACTTCTGCGGGCAAACCTTCGGCAATCTTTTGACCGAAGTCGAGGACCGAGACCGTGTCGCAAACACCCATCACCACATCCATGTGATGCTCGATCAAGATCACGGTGATGCCGTGGTCGCGAATCTTGCGGATGATTTGAATGAGCTCTTTGATGTCTGGTGCGGTCAAGCCTGCAGCTGGCTCGTCCAACAACAAGAGTTGTGGGTCAAGCGCCAAAGCGCGGGCGATTTCGAGCAAGCGCTGTTTGCCATAGGGCAAGTTACGCGCTTGTTCATCAGCCAGTTCAGACAAGCCCACAAAGTTGAGCAGACCCATGGCACGTTCATTAGCGGCTGTGTCTTCGCCTACATAGCGTGAAGAGTTGAACGCCACATCCACAAAATTGCTGTGGAAGGTGTGGTGCAAACCGACCAACACGTTTTGCAAGGCGGTCATTTCGCCAAACAACTGCACGTTTTGGAAAGTACGCGCAATGCCAGACAACGCGATGTCTGACGAGGTACGGCCAACGACTGAAGTGCCTTCAAACTCAATGCTGCCGGCAGTTGGCACATAGATGCCTGTCAGCACGTTCATCATCGTGCTCTTGCCTGAGCCGTTGGGGCCAATCAAGCCGTGAATGGTGCCGCGCTTGATGCGCAGATCGACTTGGTTGATCGCCTTCAAGCCGCCAAACTGCATCAACACTTGCTTGGCCACCAACAAGTCTTCGCCGCCATGCTTGGCAGCACGAATGATGGGGTCGCCACTGCTGGTCACATGCTCGACGTGTTGCACAGCGGCATGTTTGCGATGCGCCCACAAGCTACGCACAAAACCCACGATACCGTCTTGGAGGTAATACACCACGAACAGAATCATCAAGCCGAAGATGGACAAGCGCCAGTCAGTGATGCTTTCCAACCAGAAAGCAAACACGGCCAAAGCAGCTGTACCCACCACTGGCACAGCCATGGTTTGTGGCGTGGTGATTTTGCGAGCAACGCCAATGATGGCGCCAATCAACATCAACACAGCCAACACACTGGCGACCATGCGGAACATTTCCAAATCATCCAGCAGCTTAGGCAGCAACACGATGATGGTGGCACCCAACATCGAACCAATGCGTGTCTTGCGACCGCCCATGATGACGGCCAACAAGAACATAACGGTGAGTTCGTTGTTGTAGGTGTTGGGAGAAATGTATTGCTCAGAGTAGGCATACAAGCAACCAGCCAAGCCAGCAAAACCAGCGCTGATCACAAAGGCATACACCTTGTATTTGTAAACCGACACACCCATACAGTCAGACGCCACAGGGCTACCGCGCAGCGCTTCAAACGCGCGGCCAAGTTGTGAGCGCAACACTCGGTGCACCACCAGCAGCGACAAGGCCAACAAAGCCGTGACCACCCAGTAGAAGGTTTGTTCGTCAAACTTGTAGCCAGCCACAGTCGGCTTAGGGATCTTGATACCCATGGGGCCTTCGGTGAGGAAGGTCATTTCATTGATCAAGATTTGGATGATGGTGCCAAAGGCCATGGTCACCATCGCCAAGTAAGGCCCAGAAACCCGCAGCGCGGGCAACGCGAGCAATGCGCCAAACACAGCAGTCACGGCAATGCTGGCGGGCACGATCACCCAGAAAGGCGCACCGAGTTTCATGAACAGCACGCCTGCTGTGTAGGCACCAATGCCAAACAAACCAGCATGGCCCAAAGACACTTGACCGGTGTAGCCCACCACGATGTCCAAACCAAACAGCAAGATCGCGTAGATCATGATGGTTTCGACCAAGTGAATGTAGTACGGGTTGTGCGTGAACACGGGCACGAGTGCCAACAGCACAAAGCCCACGATAGAAGCGAGTAGATATTTGCGATTCATGTTTAAACCTTCTTGATCGCAGATTTACCAAACAGTCCCGCAGGTTTGACTGCCAAGACCAAGAGCAACAAGACCAAGCCCGGCACGTCTTTGTAGCCAGTGGAAATGTAAAAACCTGTTGTTGTTTCGGCCACACCCAAAATGATGCCGCCTACGATAATGCCCATGCCGCTTGTCAAACCACCAATGATGGCGACCGCAAAAGCTTTGAGCCCCAAAACCGCACCCATGGTGGCACCAGTCAACGTGAGCGGCGCAATCAACACACCTGCAAACGAAGCAGTGAGAGAAGACAAGGCATACGAAAAGGTGATGACCAAGCCCGTGTTGATGCCCATCAACTTAGCTGCATCACGGTCGTTGAACGTGGCAACCACGGCTTTGCCGTAAATGGTTTTGCGGTTGAAAAACTCCACCGCCAACATCATCACCAAAGCGCCAGCGATCACCAGCAGTTCCATCGGCAGCACGTTGGCGCCCAAGACTTTCATGGGCGCTTCTGGTAGAGGTGATGGGAATTTCAAATCATCCCGGCCCCAAATGTTTTCGGCCACGTTTTTAAAAATAATGCCCAAGGCGATGGTGGACATGATCCAACCAAACTCGCTCTTGATTTTGATGGCGGGTCGCACACCAATGCGTTCAACCAAAGCGCCTTGCAGCAAGCCGAATGCTCCGACCACGGGGAGGGCCAGCCAGTAATTGACGCCCAAGCTGTCAACCAGTGTCAAGCCCACCAAGGCGCCCAACATCAAGGCCTCGCCTTGACCGAAGTTCAAGGTGTCAGAGGTAGCAAACGTCAACTGGTAGCCAAACGCGATGACCGCGTAAATCATGCCCAGCGCGATGCCACTGTAGATAAGTTGCAGCAGAATTTCCATAAATGCGCTCTTGTTTCTTATTAAATACTCAACACAAAAAAAGCACCGTACTGCTCGCTATGCAAATAGTACGGTGCTGGTGTGCCTAGAAATTACTTCTTGGCAGGTTGCTTGGCTGCCTTTGTACGGATGTCAGAGCCACGCTTGGCATCTTCTTCGTAGGCATACACCACACGGCTGCCTTTGACTTCACCGAACACTGGAATGTTGGCAGTGATGGCTTCGTGGTCGTCGTGTGTGAATGGCTTGTCATAAGTTGTCACAACGCCTTCCACTTTGGCTTGCAAGCTTTCCAAAGCTTCGCGAACCTTTGGACCGTCTGTGGTACCGGCTTGCTTGATCGCAGCAGTCAACAGGTACACAGAGTCGTAACCTTGAGCCGCGGACACGGGTGAATCGATGCGGTTGTTCTTTGGCTTAAAGGTCTTCAGGTAGCTTTCGATGAAGGCTTTGCGCTTCATGGTGTTGGGCTCTTGAATGAAGGTTTGTGGCATGCGCGCACCTTCACCACCAGGGCCTGCGTTGTCAATGAAGTTGGCCATTGACAAAGTCCAGCTGCCGATCATTGGGACTTTCCAGCCCAACTTGGTCATGCCGTTGGCGATTTGTGCCAACTCTGGGCCAATCGCGTAAGTCAAGATCACTTCAGCGCCAGCTTCTTTGGCCTTGAGCAACTGAGCGGTCATGTCAACGTCTTTGACGTTGAACTTCTCAACTGCAACAGCCTTCACGCCTTTGACAGCCAAGGCTTTTTCCAAGTCATCACGGCCCAGTTGGCCGTAGTTTGTAGAGTCAGCCAAGATGGCAACTTTCTTGAAGCCACGACGTGTGATAGCTTCTTCCACAATCATTGGTGCTTGGATGCTGTCGTGCGCGGCGTTGCGGAAAATGTAGTTATCTGGGAACTCAGGCGCTTTGAACTGCTGCGTCACGATCGAGCCGGTGGCCACGTTGTTGAAAACGGGGATCTTGGCTTCTTGGTAGAAGCGTTGTGAGGCCAAAGCCACGCCCGTGTTGATGAAGCCCATGGTCGCAACCACTTGCTCTTTGTTGATCAGCTCTTGGGCGATTTGCACGCCACGTTCGTTTTTGGCTTCGTCATCGCGCTCGACCAGCTGGATTTGTTTGCCCAACACGCCGCCGGCTTTGTTGATTTCTTGTGCTGCCAAGCGAACGCCATCGCGCATGCTCACGCCCATAGAAGATGAGCCACCGGTATAGGGGCCAGTCACGCCAATTTTGATGGTGTCAGCCGCTGTAGCCAAGCCAGCAGCAAACATCATGGATGCAATGGCGGTAAGTTTGAGGGTTCGAATCATGTTGTCTCCTTCGATGTCGGATGAAAAAATTTACCTAAATACAGGTTGCGATTTTGATCGTCTTGGACAGCTTTGGGCGCTTTTCTTTGTACGTAAAACTACGATTTAGTCGCGCGTGGGACTAGTGCAAACCCTAGTCGTGACGCGCTTTGCAAGCGATGTTGAGCAAAATTCACGAAGCACAGCTATGATTGACGTTTACGTAAACGTAAATTCACCCTCCCTTCCGTCTTCCGGAGCACCGCATGTCTGACTTGTCCGCCGAATTCCAAGCCCTTGCCAACTACAAGCCCACGCAAAAAGTGCGCTTCGTCACCGCTGCCTCTTTGTTTGACGGCCACGACGCCGCCATCAACATCATGCGACGCATCTTGCAGGGCATGGGCGCTGAAGTGATTCACTTAGGCCACAACCGCTCGGTGGACGAAGTGGTGACTGCTGCGCTGCAAGAAGACGTGCAAGGCATTGCCATCAGCTCGTACCAAGGCGGCCACGTGGAGTACTTCAAGTACATGGTCGATTTGCTGCGCGCGCGTGGCGGCGAACACATCCAAGTGTTTGGCGGCGGCGGCGGTGTGATCGTGCCTCCAGAAATTCGCGAGCTGCAAGCCTACGGCGTGACCCGCATTTACAGCCCAGAAGACGGCCAGAAGATGGGCCTGCAAGGCATGATCGGCGAAATGATCATGCGCTGCGACAAAGACTTGTCGAGCTACGCCCCCTCTGCCGTGAAAGAGATTCAAGGCCACGACGAAATGGCATGGCGCAAACTGGCACAGCTCATCACCGCCTTGGAGAACGAAAAGGCTGACCCCAAAGTGGTTGAAGCCGTTCGCAAAGAGTCGCTGAACCACAAAGTGCCCGTGCTCGGCATCACCGGCACCGGCGGTGCGGGCAAGTCTTCGCTGACCGACGAACTTGTGCGCCGCATTCGTTTGGACCAAGGCGACGCGCTGCGCATTGCTGTCATTTCTATTGACCCTTCTCGTCGCAAGAGCGGTGGCGCTTTGCTCGGCGACCGCATTCGCATGAATGCCATTTCGCCTTGGGCGAAATCTTCTAATTCTGGCCTTGGAGATAGCGGTCAACGCGTGTTCATGCGCTCACTCGCCACCCGCGACTTTGGCAGCGAAATCAGCGCGGCCCTGCCCGATGTGTTGGCCGCCACCAAGTGCGCTGGCTTTGATCTGATCATTGTGGAAACCTCGGGCATTGGCCAAGGCGACGCCGCCATCGTGCCGCATGTGGATGTGCCCATGTATGTGATGACGCCTGAGTTTGGCGCAGCCAGCCAGCTGGAAAAAATCGACATGCTCGACTTTGCCGAGTTTGTGGCTATCAACAAGTTTGACCGCAAAGGCGCCAGCGACGCGCTGCGCGATGTGGCCAAACAAGTGCAACGAAACAAGGAAGCGTGGCACACACCGACTGAGCAAATGCCGGTGTTTGGCACCATGGCCGCGCGCTTCAACGACGACGGCGTGACTGCGCTGTACCAAGCCCTAAAAGGCCGCTTGACCGAGCTGGGCCTGACTTTCAAAGAAGGCCGTTTGCCATTGGTGGACGTGCGCCACAGCAGCAACCAAACGCCTGTGGTGCCTGCCGCACGCACACGCTACTTGGCCGAAATCACCGACACCGTGCGCGGCTACAAAAAGCGTGCACGTACACAAGCCAAACTGGCTCGCGAAATTCAACAACTGCGCGAAGCTGCGCGCATGTTGTCCGAAGACAAGCCAGGCCGCGCCAAAGCATCAGAAGCAGCCATCGACTTGGCCTTTGCGCGCGAAGAAAACTTAGGTGCTGCAGAGCGCAAACTCTTGGCCCAATGGCCAGACATGCAAGCCGCCTATGCAGGCGACGAGTACGTGGTGAAGATTCGCGACAAAGAGATTCGCACAGCGCTCACCACCAAGTCCCTCAGCGGCACGGTGATTCGCAAAGTGGCTTTACCTACTTACGAAGACCACGGCGAAATTTTGAAGTGGCTCATGCTCGACAACGTGCCCGGCAGCTACCCCTACACCGCTGGCACATTCGCTTTCAAGCGCGAGGGCGAAGACCCAACCCGCATGTTTGCGGGCGAAGGCGACCCCTTCCGCACCAACCGCCGCTTCAAGTTGGTGAGCGAAGGCATGGATGCCAAGCGTTTGTCCACCGCGTTTGACTCGGTCACGCTTTATGGCAACGACCCAGACCCACGTCCAGACATTTACGGCAAGGTAGGCAACTCAGGCGTCAACGTGGCCACGCTGGACGACATGAAGGTGTTGTACGACGGGTTTGACCTGTGCAATCCCACCACCAGCGTGTCGATGACCATCAACGGCCCAGCGCCCTCCATCTTGGCGATGTTCATGAACACCGCCATCGACCAAAACATTGAGAAGTTCAAAAAGGACAACGGCCGCGACCCGACCGAAACTGAGACCGCCAAGATCAAAGAGTGGGTCATGCAAAACGTGCGCGGCACGGTGCAAGCTGACATCTTGAAAGAAGACCAAGGCCAAAACACGTGCTTGTTCAGCACCGAGTTTTCACTGAAGGTGATGGGCGACATCGCGCAGTACTTTGTGCACAACCAAGTGCGCAACTTCTATAGCGTGTCGATCAGCGGTTATCACATTGCAGAAGCGGGTGCGAACCCCATTTCTCAATTGGCGTTCACGCTCTCCAACGGCTTCACCTTTGTGGAAGCCTACTTGGCGCGCGGCATGCACATTGACGACTTCGCACCTAACCTGAGCTTCTTCTTCAGCAACGGCATGGACCCCGAGTACACCGTGATGGGCCGCGTGGCACGTCGCATTTGGGCTGTGGCGATGAAAGAGAAGTACGGCGCAAACGAGCGTTCACAAAAGCTTAAATATCACATCCAAACCTCTGGCCGTTCATTGCACGCGCAAGAGATTCAGTTCAACGACATCCGCACCACGCTGCAAGCGCTGATTGCGATTTACGACAACTGCAACTCCCTGCATACCAACGCGTTTGACGAAGCCATCACCACGCCCACCGAAGATTCTGTGCGTCGCGCCATGGCGATTCAGCTCATCATCAACCGCGAGTGGGGCTTGGCCAAAAACGAAAACCCCAACCAAGGTGCGTTCATCATCGAAGAACTCACCGAGTTGGTCGAAGAGGCCGTGCTGGCCGAGTTCGAGCGCATTGCCGAACGAGGCGGTGTGTTGGGCGCGATGGAAACCGGCTACCAACGCGGCAAGATTCAAGACGAATCGATGACCTACGAAATGCTCAAGCACACAGGCGAGCTGCCCATCATCGGCGTCAACACCTTCCGCAACCCGCACGGCGAGCAAGTGATGGACAAGCTGGAATTGGCCCGCTCGACCGAAGAGGAAAAGCAAAGCCAACTCAACCGCTTGAACGACTTCCACACCCGCCACAAAGCCGAAGCCGAGGTGCAACTGGCACGCCTGCAACAAGCCGTGATCGACAACGCCAACGTATTTGAGGTGTTGATGGATGCGGTGCGTGTGTGTTCACTGGGCCAGATCACCAACGCCTTGTTTGAGGTGGGTGGTCAGTACCGTCGCAATATGTAATAGGGCTGTTGCGAGCGCGCTCAAAAGTGACACAAAGCGCTCGTAACATCGGGGCATGAGTATTCGCCCGCCCTTCACCGCCCCCACCCGTCACAGCGACGCCGACAGCGCCCTTGCCCAAGTGCAGGCGCTGTACCAAACCAGTCTTGACCACCTTCGCCAAGCCATGCGCGAGTTTGTGGCTGGCAAGCAGTTTGAACAACGTGTGCGGGCCTTCTACCCGTTTGTGCGCATCCACACCAAAACCGGCGCGCTACAAGCCAACAGCGAAGGCGCAGGCTTGAGCTACGGCTTTGTGGCCGAGCCTGGCCGCTACGAGACCACCCTCACCCGCCCCGATTTGTTTGCTGCTTATTGCCGCGAGCAATTCCGCCTGCTATTGCAAAACCATGGCGGTACGTTAGAGGTGGGCATGAGCCACCAGCCTATCCCTGTGCATTTCTCCTTCGCCGACCACGACCATGTGGAAGGCGAGATGAGCGCCGAGCGTCGCCAGCTCATGCGCGAGGTGTTTGACCTGCCCGACCTCACTGCGATGGACGACGGGATTGCCAATGGCACGTTTGAGGCTAGACCTAACGAGCCACAGCCTTTGTCGCTGTTCACCGCTGCGCGCATGGACTATTCGTTACAGCGCCTGCGCCACTACAGCGGCACATCGCCTGAGCATTTTCAGAACTATGTGTTGTTCACCAACTACCAGTTCTACATTGACGAGTTTGTGCGCTTGGGCCATGAGGCCATGCAAGACCCTAAGAGCGAATACATCGCGTTTGTGGAACCCGGCAACGTGGTGACGCGCCGCGTTGGCCTAACCGCAGAAGCCAACGATGCCTTGGGCAAAGTGCCACCACGTTTGCCACAAATGCCCGGCTACCACTTGGTGCGCGCAGACCACACGGGCATCACCATGGTGAACATCGGCGTAGGTCCTGCCAACGCCAAAAACATCACCGACCACATCGCCGTGCTGCGCCCACATGCGTGGCTGATGCTGGGCCACTGCGCAGGCCTGCGCAACACGCAGCAACTGGGCGACTACGTGCTAGCCCACGGCTATGTGCGTGAAGACCATGTGTTGGATGAAGAGCTGCCTCTGTGGGTGCCTATCCCTGCACTGGCTGAAATTCAAGTCGCGCTCGAGCAAGCGGTGAAGGATGTTACACAATGCGAAGGCGCAGAACTCAAACGCATCTTGCGCACAGGCACCGTGGCCAGCACCGATAACCGCAACTGGGAACTGTTGCCAGACAACACACCGCAACGCCGCTTTAGCCAAAGCCGCGCTGTGGCACTCGACATGGAAAGCGCCACGATTGCCGCGAACGGTTTTCGATTCCGTGTGCCCTACGGCACGCTGCTGTGCGTGAGCGACAAACCGCTGCACGGCGAAATCAAGCTGCCGGGCATGGCCAACCACTTCTACCGCGAGCGTGTAGACCAACACTTGCGCATCGGCATGCGCGCGATTGAGCTGCTGCGCCAGCAAGGGCCTGCACAACTGCACAGCCGCAAGTTGCGCAGCTTTGCGGAAGTTGCGTTTCAATAAGCCTCACATCAACCGCCCAAAAAGAAACCGCCTCAACAGAGGCGGTTTTCACGTGTGCAGGGCGCTGCTTTAAGCGTGCACTGCATCACCCATCTTCTCGCCCAAGCGCACACCTTGTGCGGCTTGCCAAGCAGAGTTGAGCGCGATGGTGTTTTTAGGCCACAGCAACACCACGGTCGAGCCCAACAAGAAGCGGCCCATTTCGTCGCCTTGGTTCAGGCTCAGGTCTTGGTCGTCATAGGTCCATTCACGCACCGTGCCTGGGCGAGGTGGGTTGACCACACCATGCCATGGTGTGGCCATGCTGCCCACGATGGTCGCACCGACCAACACCAACACGTATTGCTGAGGTGTTTCACCTGAGGCTGCGGGCATGTCAAACACGCACACCACACGCTCGTTACGCGCAAACAAGCCGGGCACGCCACGTGCGGTGGCTGGGTTGACCGAGAACAAATCACCGGGCACATGAATCATGCGGCGCAGGCGGCCTGCGCTGGGCATGTGGATGCGGTGGTAATCCTTAGGGCTGAGGTAAATCGTGGCGAATTCGCCGTCTTGGAACTGCGCGGCCAAGGTGGCATCACCGCCCACCAGCGCTTGCGTGCTGTAGCTGTGGCCTTTGGCTTGAAACACTTGGTCGCCATCGATGTGACCCAGCTGGCTGATCGCGCCGTCCACCGGGCACACAAACGCGGCATCGGCCAAGGGGCGTGCGCCGGGCTTGAGGGCACGTGTAAAGAAGTCGTTGAAACATTCGTACTGCGTGATGTCGGGCTGGGCTGCCTCGTCCATGTTCACTTGGTACTTGCCCACAAACCATTGGATGAGGGCATGTGTCCATTTGCCGCAACGCGCACGCGCCACAGCGCCCGCAAACTGCGTGAGCAACTGTTTGGGCATCACATATTGGGAGAGAACAAATAAAGTATCGGACACAGCGTAGCCTTGAAGTAAGTTGCGCAGATTTTAGGCGCTTCACACCATGCACCCGAGCGACAGACCGCACAGCGAAACTGCCGTGCCACAGGCACAATCAAACCTATGAGCACCCCACTTTTTGAATGCAACCACCTTCTCAAACGCTACGGTGACAACACCGTGGTGAACGATGTGTCGTTCAGCATCGCCCCCGGCGAATGCTTGGGCGTCATTGGCCCCAATGGCGCGGGTAAAACCACCACGCTTCGCATGTGTCTCGGCCTCGCGCAGCCCGATGGCGGCAGCATCAACGCGTTTGGTTTGTCCATGCCCGACGATGCACTGGCCATCAAAGCGCGCTTAGGGGTAGTGAGCCAATTCGACACGCTCGACCCCGACTTCACTTGCGCCGAAAACCTGATGGTGTTTGGCCGCTACTTCGGCATGAAGAAGGCCGACATCCAAGCGCGTATTCCGCAACTGCTGGAGTTCGCTGCGCTCTCGCACAAGGCCAACGCCAAACCCGGCGAGTTGTCGGGCGGCATGAAGCGCCGACTCAGCCTAGCGCGCGCCCTGATCAACAACCCAGATTTGCTGCTGCTTGACGAGCCAACGACTGGCCTGGACCCGCAAGCGCGCCACCTGATGTGGGAGCGTTTGCAACAGCTGCTGCAACAAGGCAAATCGATTTTGCTGACCACCCACTTCATGGACGAGGCTGAGCGCTTGTGCAACCGTTTGTTGGTGCTCGACCACGGCAAAAAAATTGCCGAAGGCACACCGCGTGATTTGATTGCGCAGCACCTAGAACCCGATGTGGTGGAGGTGTACGGCAATGGCGCGCTAGCGTTGGTCGACAGCCACATCGCCAGCTTGGCACAACGCGTTGAAACCAGCGGCGAAACCGTGTTCTTCTACACCCAAGACGCAGCCCAACTGCTGCAAGCGCTCAGCGCTCATACGGGCCTGCGCACGCTGCACCGCCCAGCCAATTTGGAAGACTTGTTTTTGAAAATGACCGGACGCCAAATCCGTGAGGAAGGCTAAACGCGATGCACACCTATTTCCGCTTCTGGCCCGTGTTCATGCGCAACCTTTTGGTGTGGCGCAAGCTCGCTATTCCTAGCCTCGTGGCCAACATTGCTGAACCTTTGATGTGGCTTGTTGCCTTTGGCTATGGCTTAGGCGCGCTAGTTGGCGAGGTGACTTTGAATGAACAAAAAGTGCCCTACATCTTGTTCTTGGCCAGCGGCTCCATCTGCATGAGCGCCATGAACGCCGCCACGTTTGAAGCGCTGTACTCGGCCTTCTCACGCATGCATGTGCAAAAAACGTGGGACGGCATCTTGAATGCGCCCATGCGTTTGGACGACGTGCTCTTGGCCGAAATGCTGTGGGCAGCCTTCAAAGCCCTGTTCACCATCACCGCCATCTTGGGCGTGATGTTTGCACTGGGCATCACCCAAAGCTGGAAGCTCTTGGCCGCCTGGCCCATCCTCTTGTGCGTGGGCATCACCTTCAGCTGCATCGCACTCATCTTCAACGCGCTAGCCAAAGGCTACGATTTCTTCACCTACTACTTCACGCTGTTCCTCACCCCCATGATGTTCTTGAGCGGCGTGTTCTTCCCGCGCGATCAACTGCCAGGCATCGTGCGCGACATCTCAGCGTGGCTGCCCCTCACCCAAGCCATCGACCTCGTGCGCCCATTGTTTCTAGATCAGTGGCCTGCCAACCCTGCGCTGCACCTAGGCGTGCTGGCGGCATATGCACTGATAGGTTGGAAGATTGCCCTGCACCTGACGAAGAAGCGCTTTCGCGCCTAACTCCCGTAAGCGAGTTGGCTTGGGGCGGCTGACGATTTCTGGTACTCCAGTATGAGGAAGCCGCCCCAAGTCAATTCGCTGGAGCGCAAGAAATTGATGCACGTCAGCCAAACGCAACCCTTCCCCCGCTAATATCGTTTTTTTGATTTAACAGTAAAACAAGGATTCCCCAATGAGCATTCAAACCGTAGGCATCATCGGCGCTGGCACCATGGGCAATGGCATTGCACAAGCATGTGCTGTGTCTGGCGTGAACGTGGTGATGGTCGACATCTCTGACGCAGCTGTGGCCAAAGGCCTCGCCACTGTGTCGGGCAGCTTGGACCGTTTGATCAAGAAAGAAAAAATCACCGAAGCCGACAAAGCAGCCGCCTTGTCGCGCATCAAAACCAGCACCAGCTACGACGACCTCAAAGGCGCACAACTCGTCATCGAAGCCGCGACTGAGAACTATGACCTCAAGGTCAAGATCGTCAAACAACTCGACGGCATGTTGGCCCCAGAAGCCATCATCGCATCCAACACATCATCTATCTCCATCACCAAGCTGGCCGCGGTCACCACACGTGCTGACCGCTTCATTGGCATGCACTTTTTCAACCCCGTGCCGATGATGGCCTTGGTTGAAATCATCCGTGGCTTGCAAACCTCTGATGCCACACATGCTGCGGTGCATGACCTGTCCACACGCTTGGGCAAGAGCCCCATCACCGTGAAGAACGCGCCTGGCTTTGTAGTGAACCGCATCTTGGTGCCCATGATCAACGAAGCCTTCTTTGTGTTGGCCGAAGGTGTGGCTACCGCCGAAGACATCGACGCAGGCATGAAGCTCGGTTGCAACCAACCCATCGGCCCATTGGCCTTGGCCGACATGATTGGCTTGGATGTGTGCTTGGCCGTGATGGACGTGTACTTGCAAGAGTTTGGCGACAGCAAATACCGTGCATGCCCATTGCTCAAAGAGATGGTGGCCGCAGGCCAGTTGGGTCGCAAGACCGGCAAAGGCGTTTACACCTACTAAGCCACAGCGCTTTGCGTTGACATGAAATACGCCCTGCTCTCTGACATCCACAGCAATTTGCATGCGCTTGACGCTTGCTTGGCACATGCGCAAACGCAAGGCGTTGAGCGCTTTGCCATCTTGGGTGACATGGTGAGCTATGGCGCATTTCCTTCTGAAGTAGTGGCACGTTGCCAAGCGCTGCAAGATGAAGGCGCTGTGGTGATTCGTGGCAACCACGAAGAGCTGGTGCAAACACACAACGTCAACACACCCAACCCGTCGTTGGGCAGCCAAACTGCGCAGTGGACACACGACAAACTTTCACCAGCGCAACGTTTCTGGCTAGAAACCTTGCCATTGACCGAGCGTGTAGACCAAATGTTTTTCGTGCACGCCAGTGCCGATGCACCCGAGCGTTGGCGCTATGTAGAAGACGAACGCATTGCTGGCCTTAGCCTCGACGCCGCATGCAGCCACCCCGATGTGCGCTACGTGTTCGGTGGTCATGTGCACCACCAGTCGTTGTACTACCGAGGTACAGGCCGCCAGTTGATGCCCTTCAAGCCCACTTCGGGCGTGCCCATTCCCACCCCCAAACACCGCCAGTGGATTGCCACCATCGGATCGGTTGGGCAACCACGCGATGGCAACCCGCGCGCCATGTATGCGGTGTTTGATAGCACTGCAGCCAAGCTCACCTTTCATCGCGTGGCGTATGACCATCGCGCTGCTGCAAGTGCCGTGCGCGAAGAGGGCTTTCCTGAATTCTTTGCCCAGCGCTTGGAGACCGGCAAATGAAACGCCTAGAAGCAGGCACCGAGCTGGACGGGTTCCGCATCGGCGCTTGCTTGCATGCCGGGGGCATGGCGCACATCTACGAAGTCACATACGCCGACGAGCGCCCCGCGCCGTTTGACATGGTGATGAAAGTACCGCGCATGACCGCAGGTGACGGCGCTGAAAACATTGTGGGCTTCGAGGTCGAGCACCAAATTTTGCAAGTGTTGAACGGCACACATGTGCCGCGCTTTGTAGCGGCGGGCGACTTGGTGACTCTGCCCTACTTGGTAATGGAGCATGTCAAAGGTCAGACCTTGCAACAAGTGCTTGATGCACACACACATGACCGCACCCTTGCAGAAGTGACAGACATCGCGCGGCTGGGTGCAGCCATTGCCCGCGCCGCGCACAGCTTGCACCAGCAAAACACCTGCCACCTTGACATCAAGCCCGCCAACGTGCTGCTACACCCCAACGGCCATGCTGTGTTGTTGGATTTTGGTTTGTCGTGCCACGCGCACTACCCAGACTTGTTGGCCGAAGAGCTACGCAAAGCCGTTGGCTCACCCGCATGGATTGCACCCGAACAAGTGGTGGGCGTGCGCGGTGACCCGCGCAGCGACATTTTTGCCATTGGCGTGTTGTTGTACGAACTCGCCACGGGCGAACTGCCCTTTGGTAACCCACAAACACAAGGCGGTATGCGCCAGCGTTTGTGGATGGACCCCTCCCCGCCACGCCGCTTGCGCGATGACTTGCCCGAGTGGTTGCAAGAAGTGGTGTTGCGCTGCTTGGAACCCGAAGCGGCCAAGCGTTACCCCTCGGCCGCACACTTGGCGTTTGACCTTGAGCACCCCGAGCAAGTGAAGGTCACCAAACGCGGTAAGCAGCTGCAAGGTACGCCGTTTTTCACGCACTTCAAACGCTGGCTCAAAGCGGCTGGTATGCACTACCAGCCTAGCCCTCTGCCATCGCAACAAATTGATGAAGTGCCGATTCTGATGGTGGCTGTGCCCAACCATGATGTGAGTGATGCCACGCTGTATTCGCTGCGCCAAGCGGTGGCACGTTCGCTGGGCATCCGCCCTGGTGCACGCTTGGCCGTGGTGACGGTGATCTCGCCCAACCTCAGCAGCACGTCTGAGCACGACAAGAGCGAAACCACATTGCACCGCCAGTACCGAACCATGCTTCAGCAGTGGGCGCAACCACTGGATTTGGATGATCACCAAACTTCGTACCACGTGCTTGAAGCCAGCGATGTGGCCAACGCCATCGTGCGTTACGCCGAAGGCAACAACGTGAGCATGATCGTGATGGGCGCAGCCACCCACGGACTACAAATGCAACGCTTTGTCGCGACCGTCCCCATCAAGGTGGCGATGGATGCACCTTGCACCGTGATCTTGGTCAAGCAAGCGCTGCCCTTTGAACACCTGATGGGCTAAACCAGCGCTTCAGTCGACCTTGGCGCCCGACACCTTCACCACCTGCGCCCACTTCTTGTGTTCGGCATCAATAAACTTGGCAAATTCTTCAGGCGTGTTGCCGCCTGGAATCGCACCTTGTGCCAACAACTTTTCTTTCACGGAGGGTGTACTTATGGCTTTGGCTGTTTCTTGCTGAATGCGACGCACCACCTCAGGTGGTGTGCCTGCAGGCGCTAACAAACCAAACCATGAACTGGCCTCATAGCCCTTCAATGTGGGGCCACCGGCTTCTTCGATCGTTGGCAACTCAGGCATGGCCTCAGAACGTTGAGCGCTGGTGACGGCCAACGCTTTGAATTTGCCAGACTTGATGTGCGGCATCGCTGCAGGCAAGTTGTCAAACATCACGTCCATCGAGCCACCCAACATGTCGAGAATGGCAGGACCAGAGCCTTTGTAAGGGAAGTGGACCATGTAGGTGCCACTCATACTTTTAAACAGCTCACCCGCCAAATGGATGGAGGTGCCATTGCCGCTCGATGCCATGTTGAGCTTACCCGGATTCGCTTTGGCATACGCAATGAAGTCAGCCACTGAATTGATGTTGCGGCTCTTGGCAATCTCGGCATTCATCACCATCACATTGGGTACGCCCGCCACCACAGTGATCGGCGCAAAGTCTTTGATCGGGTCAAACGGCAACTTGTTGTACAAAGCACGGTTGATGCCGTGCGTACCCACTGTTCCCATGAGCAGCGTGTAACCATCGCTGGGAGATTTGGCCACGATGTCGGCGCCTAAATTACCGCCTGCTCCCGCTTTGTTTTCGACAAAAAAGGTTTGCCCAAATGCCCGCGTCAACTCTGGCGCAATGGCGCGCGCCAAGATGTCTGTCGTTCCACCTGGGGCAAATGGGACCACGATTCGCACGGGTTTACTGGGCCAAGCCTGCTGCGCTTGTGCTGTAACGACTAGTAACAACAAAATGCTGAGCAAAGAGGCTTGCGTGAATCGACGGCGTTGGAGGGGCATGGTGGGTCCTTGATGTTTGACATGTCCATGGTGCCATTCACGCACGTTTGCAACTGTCACTTCGGCATCGAAATGCGTCCGTATTTACCCCATGAAAAAAGCCACCCGAAGGTGGCTTTTTTTAGTCAGCGTAAACGCCAGCTTCCTGAATGATGGGTCCCCACTTGGCAATTTCAGATGCCACGAACTTTTTGTGATCGGCGGGTTCGATGCGTTTGTCGGTCACGACCACAGCACCCAAGCCTTGTTGCTTCTTAATGAACTCTGGGTCTTTCAATGCGGCCTTCAAGGCTTTGTTGATCTTGGCGGTCACATCAGCGGGTGTCCCTTTGGGGGCATACAAACCGTGCCAAATGGTGACTTCAAAACCTTTGAGACCTGACTCATCCAAGGTAGGCAAGTTCTTCAAAGCGGGCGTGTTCAAACGCTTGAGCGTGGTGACCGCAAATGCTTTGACGGTCTTGCCTTCAATCTGGCTGGTGGTGTTGGTGGTTTGATCACACAGCAAGTCGATCTGGCCGCCCATCAAATCGTTCATAGCCGGCGCTGTACCTTTGTAGGGCACGGTCGTCATGTCGGTCTTCAACGCGCTTTGGAACAACAAGCCGCACAGGTGGGATGCAGCGCCCAAGCCAGCGTTACCTAAGTTCACCGTGCCTTTGCTTTGGTTGATCCAACCTTGCAACTCTTTGAAGTTCGTCGCTGGCAATGTGGGGCGACCGATCAATGTCATGGGCACATCGTTGACCATTCCCAAGTATTCAAAGTCGTCCATCGTGTTGTAAGGCATCTTGCGGTAAAGCGCTGGCGATGTGGCCATGCCAATGTGATGCAACAACACAGTGTGTCCGTCTTGCGGTGCTTTGGCCACCTTGTTGGCGCCAATCGTGCCACCTGCGCCTGCCACGTTTTCAACGACCACATTGGCACCTAATGGTTTGCGCAGAGCTTCAGCCAAATCACGTGCCACACGGTCCGTTGGACCGCCAGCTGTAAACGGCACCACGATGGTGACGGGTTTGTCTTTGACTGGGAAATCTGCAGCGTTAGCGTTTGTCAAGGCGGCAACTGCAAGCAAGCTCAATGTGAATAGTTGTTTCATTGGGGACTCCTCTAAATAAGTCCCCATACTAAAGCACTATTGACATTTCTGTCATTTCGGTTATCACGTAAGGGCTTTCCTTGACGCACGTCAATCGAAATGCCCCAAGCCGTTTATTGGTAGGTACGTGCGTCCTCAATGACCTTGCCGTCATTGGGCAAACTACCCTCTGCAACCAAGGTCACATCGGCGCGCAGCTTGGTGATGTCGCGCACAGCATCACCAATTTTTTGCACCAAGCCATCCACATCTTGAGCTTCGACTTTGAGGCTCATTTGGTCGTTGGCCATCTCACCCGTCACCACCAAGCGCGCACGCCTAATTCCGGGGAAACGCTTGACCACTTCAGCCACTTGACCTGGGTGCACGAACATGCCGCGCACTTTGGTGGTTTGATCTGCACGGCCCATCCAACCCTTGATGCGCACGTTGGTTCGCCCTGTGGGGCAATGGCTGGGCAGAACGGCAGACAAGTCGCCCGTGCCAAAACGAATGAGGGGGTAGTCGGGGTTAAGTGATGTCACCACCAGCTCGCCCACTTCGCCTTCAGGCACAGGGTCGCCCGTGCCGGGGCGAACGATTTCAACAATCACGCCTTCGTCCAACACCAAGCCTTCACGGGCTTCGGTCTCATAGGCAATCAAACCGAGGTCGGCGGTAGCGTAGCACTGGTAGCCAGCCACACCGCGCTCTGCCAACCAATCGCGCAAGCTGGGAGGAAAAGCCTCACCCGACACCAAGGCCTTGGTAACGCTGGGCAACTTCACGCCCATCTCGGCCGCTTTTTCAACAATGATTTTCAAGAAGCTCGGTGTGCCGATGTAGCCCGCAGGCTTTAGCTCAGCCATCGCTCCCACTTGCTGCTCGGTCTGACCTGTACCACCTGCAAACACGGTGCAACCAATGGCGTGCGCGCCAGTTTCCATCATCGAACCCGCAGGCGTGAAGTGGTAGCTAAAGCAGTTGTGAATCAACTCATTGGGGCGAAAGCCCGCAGCGTAAATGGCACGGGCCATGCGCCAGTAATCGGATCGAGCACCTTCAGGCTCGTAAATCGTGCCGGGGCTGGCAAACACGCGTGGCATGGCTTTGCCAAAACCAATGGATGCAAAGCCGCCAAACACGTTGGTGGCGCGTTGCTCTTGCTGCTGCGCCAACAACTCGTACTTGCGAATCACGGGCAGCTTGGCCAACGCTTCGCGAGTGGTCACGCTGGCAGCGTTCACACCTGCCAATGACTTGGCAAATGCGGGGGAATTTTTTTGTGCGTGCGCAATCTGCGCAGGCAGCGCAGCCATGAGCGCAGCTTCGCGCTCGACGGGGTTGCGCGTTTCGAGCGCGTCGTAGTGATTGGACATGAAGCGCTCCTCTTAAGCCAACCAACGCTTGCGGCGCTTGTAGCTCTTGGCGTCTTTGAAGCTCTTGCGTTCACCACCACCCATGCCGAGATAGAACTCTTTCACGTCTTCGTTGTTGGCGAGGTCAGAAGCTGCACCGTCCATCACGATACGGCCTGACTCCATGATGTAGCCGTAGTCGGCGTACTTCAAAGCCATGTTGGTGTTTTGCTCGGCGATAAGGAAAGTGACTTTTTCTTTTTCGTTCAAATCTTTGACGATGTTGAACACCTCTTCCACGATCTGTGGGGCCAAGCCCATCGAAGGCTCATCCAACAACACCATGTTGGGGTTGGCCATGATGGCGCGACCAATCGCACACATTTGCTGCTCGCCACCTGAGGTGTAAGCCGCTTGCGATGTGCGACGGGTTTTCAAACGTGGGAAGTAGTTGTAGACCTTCTCCAAGTTGGCTTCAATCTCGCCTTTGCTGGTGCGTGTGTAGCTGCCGGTGAGCAAGTTTTCTTCGATGGTCAAGTGGGCGAAACAGTGACGGCCTTCCATGACTTGCACCACGCCGCGCTTGACGAGGTCTGCCGGCGTGAGGTTTTCAATGCGCTCGCCACGGAACTCAATGCTGCCCTTGGTCACGGCACCACGCTCGCCTTGGAGCAAGTTGGAAATAGCGCGCAAGGTGGTGGTTTTGCCAGCGCCGTTGCCGCCCAACAAAGACACAATGCTGCCCTCGGGTACGCTGAGCGAAACGCCCTTAAGCACCAGGATGACGTGGTTGTAAATGACTTCAATGCCATTGACGTTGAGAACGATGTTGTTGGCGCTCATAACTTACCTTGCTATAAAAACGTTGTTGGACTGGACCAAACCTCAAAGCAAACGGTTGTTTGCCTCTGAGGTTTGGCGGCTCGTGAGAGCCGCCAAATCATCAGCCCTCTGGGCTGATGTGCGTCACCTCATGCGTCGCTGTTATGCGCCGCAATCTGCAGCTGAGCGACGTGTGAGTTTTTTCTCAGCAGCGTACTTGTCAGCAAATTGCTTCACGAGGGGTTTGATGATGGTGTCATCAGCTTCGATCCAATCAGAGCTGAACACCCACTTCTTGCCGTCCCATGTGTGCATGCGTGCTGAACGTGAGCCTTCGTGGTCCAAGCAAGATGTGCTCAGTGGGCGCATCACCGTGCCCAAGCCCAGCTTGTCGAGTGCTTTTTGATCCAGGGCCAAGTTTTCCAAACCCCAACGGATTTGTTCACCGTTCATGACCTTGCCCTTGCCGTAGCGAGATTGCGCTTGACGCACACCTTCCACAGCCAATGCAGCGCTGACCAAGCCACGGTTGTAGAGCGTGCCGCCCACTTCTTCGATTGGGCCGGTACCTTGCTTCTTGCCATGAATGAGGGCCTTGATGTCGGCAATCACTTTGCCGCCTTCGCCTGTAGCGACCAAGCCGTTGTAGCCTTTGGCAGCTTCGCCGACGTCTTTGACGTCTGGCTCAGCGGCTGACCACCACACGCCGTACATTTTTTCGCGTGGGTAACCTGTGGCCACAGCTTCTTTCAAAGCGGCAGAGTTCATCACGCCCCAGCCCCACAACAAGACGTAGTCAGGACGGGCTTGACGCACTTGCAACCAAGTGGCTTTTTGTTCCACGCCAGGTGCCGTCACGGGCAAGAGTTGCAGGTCAAAACCTTGAATCTTGGCGCGCTCTTGCAAGAGCGGAATGGGTTCTTTGCCGAATGGGCTGTCGTGATAGACCAAAGCGATCTTCTTGCCCTTGATGTTGCCACCTTCTTTTTTGGTGATGTGCTGCATGATGATGTCAGCGCCAGACCAATAAGTGCCTTGCAATGGGAAGTTCCACTTGAACACCTGACCATCGCTGGACTCTGAACGACCATAGCCGCCAGTGATCAATGGGTTTTTGTCGTTAGGGGCTTTTTCTGTCAAAGCAAACGTGATACCAGTCGACAAGGGCTGGAACACAGCACCTTGTGATTTGCCTTTCAGGCGCTCGTAGCACTCCACGCCGCGGTCTGTGGCGTAGGCGGTGTCGCACTCTTCAAAAGTGATCTTCACGCCATTGATACCACCATCGCGTGCATTGATGAGCTTGAGGTAGTCCACATAAGCGTTAGCCCATGGCACACCGTTAGGTGCATAGGCACCAGTTCGGTATGGCAATACAGGGAAGAACTGCTCTTTGGCTTGCGCTTGGGCAGTGGTGCTGACCAAGGCGCTGGCCAAGCCAGTCGCTGCGACGGCGACAGCCATCATGAGGGAACGGATTTTCATTTGAAGTCTCCTTAGAAAATTTATACGAACACCAGAAAAACGAATTACAAATCAGTGAGGGAAAGGCCACAGACGCAGCTTTTGCTTACCCACGCTCCACAACTTGGCCAAACCGTGAGGCTCAACGATCAAGAACCAAACAATCAAAGCACCGAAGATCATTTGCTCAGCGTGAGTGAGCGCGGCGGTGCTAACAGGGATGCCCACCAAGTCACCCAACCAAGGCAATGCGTGGTTGATGATGACGGGCAGAATCACGATGAAGCCCGCGCCAAAGAAGCTGCCCATGATGGAGCCCATACCACCCAAAATGACCATGAACAACAACTGGAATGAACGATCGACGGAGAACGCTGCAGGCTCCCAAGAGCCGAGGTAAACGAAGGCCCACAAAGCGCCAGCCACGCCCACGATGAACGAGCTCACAGCAAACGCGCTGAGCTTGGCGTACATGGGGCGAATGCCGATCACAGCAGCAGCCACATCCATGTCGCGGATGGCCATCCACTCGCGACCGATGGCACTGCGAACCAAATTCTTGGCCAACAAACCGAACACCACAAGGAAGCTCAAGCAGAAGATGTACTTCTCGAATGGCGTGTTGACGGGGAAACCAAACACTTGCAAATCAGCCACCGAAGCTGTGCCAGAAGCAGAATCATTGGTGAACCACTTGATACGCAAGAAAGCCCAGTCACAGAAGAACTGCGCAGCCAAGGTGGCCACAGCCAAGTAAAGCCCCTTCACTCGCAAGCTAGGAATACCAAAGAACATACCCACCAATGTGGCGAAGAAGCCGCCCATCAGCAGGCACACGATCAAAGGCAGGCCTTCAACGCGCACAAAGAAGTTGTAGGCAGCATAGGCACCCACCGCCATGAACGCGCCAGAACCCAAAGAGATTTGGCCGCAATAGCCCACCAAGATGTTTACACCCAAAGCGGCGAGTGACAAGATGAGGAAGGGAATCAAAATCGCACGCAACATGTATTCGTCAGCGAGCATCGGCACACCAATGAATGCAAATGCAATGAGCAGCAATACGCCAATGCGGTCTTGCGTGATCGGGAAGATTTGCAGGTCTTCCTTGTATGTCGTTTTGAATTGACCGTTTTCTCTGTAAAACATGTTTCTTTTCCTTACACGCGGTCGATGATCTTCTCGCCGAAGAGACCTTGTGGACGAATCAACAAGAAGCCCAAGGCCAATACATAAGCAAACCAAATTTCAATGCCGCCGCCCACGTATGGGCCGAGGAACACTTCAGACAATTTCTCGCCTACACCGATGATCAAGCCGCCGATGATGGCGCCAGGCACGGATGTCAAACCACCCAAAATCACCACAGGCAAAGCGCGAAGCGCAACAGTGGAGAGGGAGAACTGCACGCCCAACTTAGAGCCCCAAATCATGCCGGCCACCAAAGCCACCACACCGGCCACGCACCACACGATGACCCAAATGCGGTTGAGTGGAATACCGATGGATTGAGCAGCTTGATGGTCATCCGCCACAGCACGCAACGCGCGACCTGTGGTGGTCTTTTGGAAGAACACACTGAGCAATGCAACCAGCGCAGCAGCAATGAAAGCTGCCACCAAGTCTTCTTGGTTGATCATGATGCCGCCGTCAAAGGTGGACTCGAGCAACATCAATGGTTCTTTGGGCATGCCCACATCAATCTTGTAGATGTCGCTGCCAAAGATGGATTGACCCAAACCGTCGAGGAAGTATGTGATGCCCAGAGTTGCCATCAAAAGCGTGGTGCCTTCTTGGTTGACCAAGTGGCGCAACACCAAGAACTCAATCACCCAAGCCACGATGAACATCACAGCAGCTGCGCCTGCAAAAGCGAGCAAGTTGACGAGGAAGAAGTTGTCGATGCCTGTGAGTGCTGGAATCCATTCGCCAAAGCGGGCCATGGCCAGCGCAGCAAACAACACCATTGCACCTTGTGCGAAGTTAAACACGCCAGAGGCTTTGTAAATCAGCACGAAGCCGAGGGCCACCAACGAGTACAGCATGCCGGCCATGAGGCCGCCAAACAGGGTTTCAAGAAAAAATGCCATGTTCTTGTCCTTAGTGTGAAGTGCCGAGGTAAGCGCTGATCACTTCCTCGTTGTTGCGCACCTCATCGGGGGTGCCGTCGCCGATCTTTTTGCCGTAGTCGAGCACGACCACGCGATCAGAAATATCCATCACCACACCCATGTCGTGCTCGATCAACACGATGGTGGTGCCGAACTCGTCGTTCACATCCAAGATGAAACGACACATGTCTTGCTTTTCTTCAACGTTCATACCGGCCATGGGCTCGTCGAGCAACAACACTTGTGGCTCAAGCGCCAACGCACGGCCTAAGTCGACACGCTTTTGCAAGCCATAAGGCAATTGACCCACAGGTGTTTTGCGAAAAGCTTGAATTTCCAAGAAGTCGATGATGCGTTCGACCTTTTCACGATGGCGAATTTCTTCTTGCTCGGCGGGGCCAATGCGCAAGGCTTGCATGAAGATATTGCTCTTCATGCGCAAGTTGCGACCGGTCATGATGTTGTCGAGCACGCTCATGCCTTTGAACAAGGCCAAGTTTTGGAAGGTGCGTGCAATGCCCATGGTGGCCACTTGGTGGCTGTCCATGTGGTCAAAGGTTTGACCACGGAAGGTGATGGAGCCTTCTTGCGGCGTGTACACCCCGTTAATACAGTTGAGCATCGAGCTTTTGCCCGCGCCGTTGGGGCCAATGATGGCGCGCACTTCGTGCTCTTTGACGTTAAACGAAATATCGGTCAGCGCCTTGACGCCACCGAAACGCAAACTGATGTTTTTAACGTCGAGGATGACGTCGCCGATTTTCTTGCTCATGCTGCTTTCCCCACAGGTGTGAAGGTTTTCGCGTCAGACAGTTTCAATGTTGCGCTGACGCTGCCTGTACGGCCGTCTTCAAACTTCACTTGGGTTTCAATGAATTGCTCGGTTGCGCCGTTGTAGAGCGCAGTGACCAAGGCGTCGTATTTTTCAGCGATGAAGCCGCGACGCACTTTGTTGGTACGGGTGAGTTCGCCGTCGTCTGCATCGAGTTCTTTGTGCAACACGAGGAAGCGGCTCACTTGGCTACCGGCCAAGAGTTCGTCAGCAGCCAAATCTGCGTTGACTTTCTCAACGCACTCTTTGATCAGCTGGTACACCTCAGGCTTTTGCGCCAAATCGGTATAGCCTGCGTAAGGCAAGTTGCGACGCTCAGCCCAGTTACCCACAGCTTCCATGTCGATGTTGATCATCACGCACACTTTTTCGCGTTGGTCGCCGTAGGCCACCACTTCTTTGATATGCGGGAAGAACTTGAGCTTGTTCTCCACATACTTAGGCGCAAACATAGCGCCGTCGTTAGTGCCGCCTTTGATGCGGCCCACGTCTTTGACGCGGTCAATGATTTTTAAATGGCCATGCGCATCCAAGAAGCCTGCGTCGCTGGTGTGATACCAGCCATCGGCGGTCAACACTTCAGCTGTGGCAGCGTCGTTCTTGTAATAGCCTTTGAGCAAGCCTGGCGACTTGACCAAGATTTCGCCGTTGTCAGCGACTTTGATTTCCACGCCAGCGCAAGGCACACCCACGGTGTCTGCGCGTGCTTCGTGGTCGGGCTGCAAGCAGACGAACACAGCGGTTTCTGTGGAGCCATAAAGCTGCTTCAAGTTCACGCCAATGGCGCGGTAGAAGCTGAACAAATCTGGGCCAATCGCTTCACCAGCGGTGTACGCCACACGCACGCGGCTCATGCCGAGGTTGTTGCGCAGTGGGCCATACACAAAGAAGTTACCTAAGGCGTAGAGCAAGCCACCTACCAAGCCAATGGATTTGCCATCCATCTTGGTTGGGCCGTATTTGCGAGCCACATCCATGAAGTAATGGAACATGCCGCGCTTGAGAGCGCCAGCATCTTCCATACGAATCATCACGCTGGTCAGCAGGCCTTCAAACACGCGGGGTGGCGCGAAGTAGTAAGTGGGGCCGACTTCTTTCAAGTCGATGGTGACGGTTGCGGCCGACTCGGGGCAGTTCACCACATAACCGCAATACAACCACTGTGCATAGCTGAAGATGTTTTGACCAATCCAAGCGGGTGGCAAATAAGCCAACACATCTTCATGCGAACTGAGCTTGTCAAACAAAGCGCCAGCTTCAGCACGGTTGATCAAGGAGTTGTGCGTGTGCACCACACCTTTGGGATTGCCTGTGGTGCCAGAGGTGAAGAACATCGCACCCACATCGTCGGTGTGCGCTTTTTCAACTTCATCCAAGTAGAAATCTGGGTGCTGCTTGGCAAATACGGCGCCCGCAGCGAGCAACTCTTCGAGTGAGGCCAAGCCTGGCTCGTCGTACTTACGCAGACCACGAGGATCGTCAAAGAAGATGTGTGCGATTTGTGGGCATTGCTCACGAATTTCGAGCAATTTGTCCACTTGCTCTTGATCCTCTACCACCGCAAAACGCACTTCGGCATTGTTGAGTGGGAACACGCACTCGGGTGCTGCGGCATCTTGGTACAAAGGAATTGGAATCGCGCCCAATGATTGCGCGGCCAACATGGTGGCGTACAGGCGGGGGCGGTTGGAACCAATCACCACCAAGTGCTCACCGCGTGTGAGGCCTGCTTGGTGCAAACCGCACGCCATGTGTTCCACCATCTTGGCCATGTCGGCCCAAGTGGTGGTTTGCCAAATGCCGTATTCCTTCTCGCGCATGGCAGGCGCTGCGGGGCGCTCGCTGGCATGCTTGAGTAACAGTCGTGGGAACGTGGTCTGCATTCCTAATCCTTGCTTGATGTGTCGACAAAAAATCATGACGCATAGGTGACGCGTTTCTGATGTTGGATGCGATCGTAGGTTCTGATTTGACGTCAAGTTGTCGTTTCGACGACAATCTAGGGTAGTCACCTAGCAGTGATTACCCCAATAAAACTTTTGACTTGATCAGTATTTATGGCACAAGCCCCCAGTGTTTACCAACGCCGCCGAAGCGCAACGCCCGCAGAATTGGCAGCCATCCCATGGCTTGCATTGCTCACGCCGAGTGAGCGCAAACGCATCGAATCACAAGTGGTGGTGAGCGACCCGATGCCTGGCGACTATGTGTGCCGCATGGGTCGCCAAGCCACCTTTTGGTTTGGCGTGGTGGAAGGCTTGTTGAAGATGAGTACCGACAGCGCCAGTGGTCGCACCATCACCTTCACGGGCGTGCCGCCCGGCGGTTGGTTTGGCGAAGGCACAGCCATCAAGCGCGAAACCTACCGCTACAACATCATGGCGTTGCGGCACAGCGTGGTGGCGGGCATTCCTGTGGACACGTTTCATTGGTTGCTCGACAACTCGATCGGCTTCAACCGCTTTGTGATGAATCAGCTTAATGAGCGCTTGGCGCAATTCATCGAAGCACGTGAGATTGACCGATCTACCGACCCCGATGTGCGCGTTGCACGCAACTTGGCCACACTCTTCAACCCCACGCTTTACCCAGGCGTGGGCGAGGTGTTACGCATCACGCAGCAAGAGCTGGCTTATCTGGTTGGCTTGTCACGTCAGCGCGTAAATGTGGCATTGAACCGCCTCGAAGAGCAAGGCGCGATTCGCATTGAGTACGGCGGCATGCGCGTGCTTCACCTTGCCGCCCTGCGTGCCAGCGGCACGTAGAATTTGCCCCTTATGTCAGACACCCCTTCAGAACTCATCCGCCTCAACAAACGCATGGCCGAACTTGGCCTGTGCTCACGCCGCGAGGCCGATGCTTGGATAGATCAAGGTTGGGTGTTGGTGAATGGTCGCCCTGCCGAAATGGGCGTGAAAGTTGGCTCCAATGACCGTGTAGAGGTTGATCCACGTGCCAAGGGCCACCAAGACACACAAGTCACTATCCTGCTGCACAAGCCCATGGGCTATGTGAGCGGCCAAGCCGAAGACGGGCATGAGCCCGCGATCATGCTGATCAACCCACGAACACATTGGGCGGGCGACTCTTCCAAGCGACGCTTCACGCCTACACAGTTGCGAAGCCTCGCCCCTTCGGGCCGACTCGACATCGACTCCACAGGCTTGTTGGTCTTGACGCAAGACGGCCGAGTCGCACGCCAGTTAATTGGCGAAGATTCGGAGATGGAAAAAGAATATTTGGTGCGCGTGACCTATACAGGCCAAGAAAACATCGCCGCGGCCACCGCTGCATCTGCCACCTATGGCGGCAGAGCCAACCAACTCAGCGCCATTGGTGACCACGACCGCGTGACCAACAACGTCCAATCGGTCTTTCCAAAGACTCAGCTCGAACGTTTACGCCACGGCTTGAGCTTGGATGGCAAACCTCTCAAACGTGCACAAGTGGAATGGCAAAACCCAGAGCAGCTTCGCTTTGTACTGACCGAAGGCAAGAAGCGCCAAATTCGCCGCATGTGCGAGCAAGTCGGCCTTCAGGTCGTTGGCCTCAAGCGCATCCGCATTGGGCATGTCCAACTGGGGCAGCTGCCTGCGGGGCAGTGGCGCTACCTAGGCGCCCACGAGCGCTTCTAAGTAACGTTAATTTCTCTCGTTTTATCCCTCTTGAAATTTAGGCCTGCGCCCCACAACTTGGGGCGTTGTTTTTTGTAATTTAGTTTTTGAAGACCATGACCAAACAAACCCATTCCTTCCAAGCCGAAGTTTCACAGCTGCTGCACCTTGTCACGCACTCGCTGTATTCCAATAAAGAAATCTTCTTGCGCGAGTTGGTGTCTAACGCCTCTGACGCCTGCGACAAGCTGCGCTACGAAGGCCTGAACAACGATGCCTTGTTTGAAGGACAGTCAGACCTCGAAGTGCGCGTGAGCTTTGACAAAGACGCTCGCACCCTGACCATTGCCGACAACGGAATCGGTATGAGCCAAGAAGAAGCCATTGCCCACCTTGGCACGATTGCCAAGAGCGGCACGCGCGAATTCATGGGCAAGCTCAGTGGCGATGACAAAGCCAATGCCAAAGACCAAGGCGCGTTAATTGGACAGTTTGGTGTGGGCTTTTACTCAGGCTACATCGTGGCTGACCGCATCACAGTGGAGTCTCGCCGTGCTGGCCTGAAGGCCAGCGAGGGTGTGCGCTGGAGCAGCACCGGCACGGGCGACTTTGAGGTGGAGACCATCACCCAAGCCGAGCGCGGCACCAAGATCATCTTGCACCTGCGCGACGATGCCGAGGAATACCTGAGCGCATGGAAGCTCAAGTCCGTCATCAACAAATACTCAGACCACATCTCTTTGCCCATCCGCATGCGCAAAGAAGAATGGAAAGAGGGAGAAAACGACCAACCCGGCGAAATGGTGCTCACCGATGAATGGGAAACCATCAACCAAGCCAACGCCCTGTGGGCACGTCCGAAGAAGGACGTGACTGACGAGCAGCACAACGAGTTCTACAAACACATCAGTCACGACTTTGAGGCCCCCTTGGCTTGGAGCCACAACCGCGTGGAAGGTAGCACCGAGTACACCCAGCTGTTGTACATCCCAGGCAAAGCGCCGATGGACTTGTTCAACCGCGACAAAAAAGCGGGCTTGAAGCTGTACGTGAAACGCGTGTTCATCATGGACGATGCAGAGGCGTTGATGCCCTCTTACCTGCGCTTTATCAAAGGCGTGGTGGACTCGGCCGATTTGCCACTGAACGTGAGCCGTGAGTTGCTGCAAGAGAGCCGAGACGTCAAAGCGATTCGCGAAGGCAACACCCGCCGCGTGTTGGCCGTGTTGGAAGACTTGGCCAAACACGACAAAGCCCCAGCAGCCTGCGATGACGGTGTAACGGATGTGCTGGATGACGAAGACAAGGCCAAGCAAGGAAAGTACAGCCAGTTCTACGCCGAGTTCGGCGCAGTCCTTAAAGAAGGCTTGGGCGAAGACTTTGCTAACAAAGACAAGATCGCCAAGTTGCTGCGCTTTGCCAGCACCAGCACTGACACTGTGAGCGTGTCATTTGCCGACTACAAGGCGCGCATGAAAGAAGGCCAAGAGGCCATCTACTTCATCACCGCTGACACCTTGGCGGCTGCCAAGAACAGCCCACAGCTCGAAGTCTTCCGCAAAAAGGGCATAGAGGTCTTGCTGATGACCGACCGTGTGGACGAGTGGGCATTGAACTTTGTGCAAGAGTTTGATGGCACATCATTGCAATCCGTCGCCAAAGGCGCTGTGGATTTGGGCTCGCTGCAAGACGAAGCTGAGAAAAAAGCAGCGGAAGATGCGGCTGAAAACTTCAAGCCCGTGTTGGCCAAGCTCAAAGAAGCTTTAAAAGACAAAGCCGATGACGTGCGCGTGACCACCCGCTTGGTCGACTCCCCCGCCTGCTTGGTGGTCAAAGACCACGGCATGTCCATGCAACTGGCTCGCATGCTCAAGCAAGCTGGCCAGCAAGCGCCAGAGATGAAACCCATCTTGGAAGTGAACGCTGAGCACGCATTGGTGAAGAAGCTCAGCGGCGACGCTAACCCCCACTTCAACGATTTGGCGCACATCTTGTTTGACCAAGCCTTGTTGGCTGAGGGTGGATTGCCAGAAGACCCTGCCGCCTATGTGAAACGGGTGAACGCACTTTTGGTGTAAAACTAAGTCCATGACTTACATGGACACAACCCACCCCGCGTCTTTAGACGACTTGAAGGCCAACACGCAAGTGTTGGCCTTTGATATTTTTGGCACTGTGGTCGATTGGCACGGAAGCATCATGCGCGAAGTGCAATCGCTTTACCCTGCTGTGGATGCCAACGCATTCGCGCTGGCCTGGCGTGCTGGTTATCAGCCTGCGATGGCACGTGTTCGCTCGGGCGAGTTGGGTTGGACGCGCATTGATGAGTTGCACCGTTTGATACTGGATGACTTGCTGCCGAAGTTCGGTTTAACGTATTTGAGTGAGGCCGAGCGCGTGCATCTCAACCGCGTGTGGCATCGATTAGACGCATGGCCCGACAGTGTGGCGGGCTTACAGAGATTGAAAAACAAGTTCACCATTTGCTCACTTTCAAACGGCAACACTGGCTTACTCACCAACATGGCCAAGCGCGCAGGCTTACCTTGGGACTGTGTGTTGTCTGCTGAGGTGTTCCGCGCCTACAAGCCCGACCCTGCGACTTATCTGGGTGTTGCTTCTACATTCGATTTACAACCGCATCAAGTCACGCTGTGCGCCGCGCACCACGATGACTTAGAGGGCGCCCGCGCATGTGGCTTGCGCACGGCCTACATTGAGCGACCTTTTGAATTTGGTGCAGCTCAGCCAAAAGATGTATCGCCTCAAGCGGGCAACGATTTGCATGCGCGTGACATTCACGCACTGGCCGACCTACTCGGCTGTTAAACGTACAGCGGCTCTTCTTGCATGGCTTCGCACTGCTCCACCAGCATGTGCGTTTGCCCCGCCCAATAGTCACTGCTGCCAAACCACGAGAAGTGCTGAACAAAGGCGGGGTCGTCTTTGCGTCTTGCCAGCCAAGCGCTGTAATGGATCAAACGCAGAGTTCGTAATGGCTCGATCAACGCCAGTTCATTTCGATTGAGCTCTCGCATTTGCTCATAGCCGTCTAACAACATCGATAACTGTTGTGTGCGCTGAGCACGTTCCCCACTGAGCAACATCCACAAGTCTTGAATGGCTGGCCCCATGCGCGCATCGTCTAGGTCTACAAAGTGTGGACCACCATTGGGCAGGTCTGTGGGTGTCCACAAAATATTGCCTGGGTGGCAGTCGCCATGCAGTCGAATGTGATGGGCAGGATGCGCTGCGAATTTATCTTTCGCTATGTCAATCGCTTGATTGCATACGGCCAACCATTCTGTTTGCTGGTCCATCGGAATGATGCTGTGTTCCATCAACCAGTCGCGTGAGTCAATAGCGAATGTATTCACATCCAACGGTGGGCGCGACGCGAAGTCTTGCTGTGCGCCGACGTTGTGAATGCGCGCGATGAAGCGGCCGATCCATTCCAATACTTCTGTATCGTCTAGCTCTGGCATACGGCCGCCGCGACGTGGACTGACGCTGAATGCAAAGCCATGTGCATGATGCAAGGTCTTGCCATGCAAATTTAACGGGCCGACCAATGGCACTTCTTCCGCCATCAGTTCTGCAGCGAAACTGTGCTCTTCCAGGATTTGCGCATCTGCCCAACGTTCCGGCCTGTAAAACTTGGCGACCACCGAGCTGTTGTCATCCAACATGGCTTGGTACACGCGGTTTTCATACGAGCTCAACGCCGTAAGTCGGCCATCGACTTCTAGCCCTAAATTCGACAGGGCATCTAACACCACATCGGGTGTCAGTGCTTCATAGGCGTGGTGCTTGGTCTCGCTGTCAAACACCCCAGACAACCTCTTTGTCTTCGGCGTGTGCGCGGCGCAGCATGTCAATGAAGGGGACGACACGTTGCTTCAAACTGATGGAGCGCGCGCCTTCAGTTTTAGGCGCTGCTGTTCCATCTTCGCCCTCACCTTTGCTTGCATCCTTGGCGGCTTGAATGGTCAGCTCTTCTTGAACAACTGCGGCGTTCAAGGCATCAATGGCAGCCAGTATTTCATTGGGCAAGATGATGCCTTTGGCGCCCGGCTCTTTACCAATGAGTTTGAGTATGTGTTTACCTTGGGGCTCTAACATGATGAGGTCGCCCGTGGCTTTCGATTTGAATTTGTACAACATGTTTTCATTGTGCGCTTATGTGGCGCTGCGTCAACTTTGTTTTATCTCACTGTTTGAGCAATGAATCTACAACTGCATGGAATGCCACTGGGTTCTCAAACATCACCCAGTGCCCGGCATTGGGCACGACGTTGAATGACGCCATGCTTGTAAGTACATGTGGGATTTCTTGCAAAGAATCTTTATACAAGGCATCAAACTCAGCCCACACGCCATGCACAGGGCATGTCCACCGTGTTTGCACTTGCGCTAAAACATTGGTACGTGCAATACGTCGGCGGCGCAAACGGTCACGAGACACATTGACTTCTTGCAGGTCAATCACATCCTCGGTCACGCTCTCTGGATGCACAAACATCATTGTGTTGAGGTTGTGTCTGTGTACTTGGCGCTGCGCATCCTTGTCCATGCTGGGGATCATGCCACGCATGGGTAACTCTTTACCAAACAGACCCAAGCCTGGCGCGCCCACCAAAATCAGCTGGCGTATCAGTGCTGGATATTCGGCTGCTACCAAACCTGCTGTCATGCCGCCAAAAGAAAACCCTATCACATCAACTGCGGTGTCATGAAATGTTTGCTTGAGAATGTCAGCAATGTAGGGCACCAAGCCATCGGCGTCAGTGACGCCACTGGGCAGACTTGAATCTCCAAAGCCCGGAATGTCTAGCGCCCACACTTCTCTTTGCTGGGCGAAATGTTCGACATTTCTCACCCAATGTGTCCAGCTGCCAGAACCGCCATGCAGCAACACCAAAGGGCTGAGCACCGCTCTGCCGTCATCATTGGCCCCACCTACCTTAGCGCTCGCTTTCAGCACCTTCTGTGAGCCCCAAACATGCCACACGACATCGCCCCATGCATAACTTTGCACGATGCGTTGTGACAGTGCCTCGACGCGGCTGATTTCCATTTGTGAATTTTCCAAGAAAAACGCCCACTGAATAAATTCAGCGGGCGTTTTAAAGTGGTTGCGCGAGTAGGATTTGAACCTACGACCTTTGGGTTATGAGCCCAACGAGCTACCAGGCTGCTCCATCGCGCGTCAAGAGGATTAGTATAACCTATTAAGCGGCTGTTTCGGTAGAAGAAGCCTCAGAAACTTCTGCGCGGTCTACCAATTCAACATATGCCATCGGTGCGTTGTCACCCACGCGGAAACCCATTTTCAAGATGCGGGTGTAACCACCTGGACGTGTCTTGAAACGTGGGCCCAATTCGTTGAACAATTTCACAACGCTGTCACGATCGCGCAAGCGATCAAATGCCAAGCGGCGGTTTGCAACTGTAGGCTCTTTGGCCAAAGTGATCATCGGTTCGATGACGCGACGCAATTCTTTGGCTTTTGGCAATGTGGTTTTGATGGCTTCGTGCTCGATGAGCGAGTTCATCATGTTGCGCAACATAGCCAAACGATGTGAGCTAGTGCGGTTGAGTTTGCGAAGTCCGTGTCCGTGACGCATTTTGATTTCCTTTGATGTTTTGCCGGCCGCCGTATCAGGTACGGCCAGGGGACTTTAAAAGTCGGGGTTTTTTAAATTAACGACGCTCTAAACCGGCAGGTGGCCAGCTTTCGAGTTTCATGCCCAAAGTCAGGCCGCGTGAAGCGAGCACTTCTTTGATTTCGTTGAGTGACTTACGACCCAAGTTAGGTGTCTTAAGCAACTCGTTTTCAGTGCGCTGAATCAGGTCACCGATGTAATAGATATTTTCTGCTTTCAAGCAGTTGGCAGAGCGAACCGTCAGTTCCAACTCGTCGACGGGGCGCAACAAGATGGGGTCGAAAGTTTGGTTGCTTGCAGCTGGAGCGCTCATCAAGCTATTAATGGCGTCGCCTTCCAACTGTGCAAACACAGCCAATTGCTCAACCAAAATCTTGGATGAAGCACGCACGGCGTCTTCCGCAGTGATGGCTCCGTTTGTTTCGATTTCCATGACCAAGCGGTCGAGGTCGGTACGTTGTTCAACGCGAGCGTTTTCAACGCTGTAGCTGACGCGGCTGACTGGAGAGAAAGCAGCATCCAAAACGATACGGCCGATTGATTTGCTTGGCTCTTCGCCATAACGACGCACAGTACCTGGCACATAGCCGCGGCCTGTTTCAACTTTGAGTTGAATGTCGATCTTGCCGCCTTGAGACAAGTTAGCAATGACGTGCTCAGGATTGATGATTTCAACATCGTGAGGCACTTGAATATCAGCAGCAGTCACAGCGCCTTCGCCGTCTTTGCGCAAGCTCAAAGTGACTTCATCGCGGTTGTGCATTTTGAACACAACGCCTTTGAGGTTCAACAAGATGTTGACCACGTCTTCTTGCACGCCGTCGATAGACGAGTACTCGTGCACCACGCCGGCGATGGTGACTTCAGTCACTGCATAGCCAACCATGGATGACAACAATACGCGACGCAGGGCGTTTCCCAACGTGTGGCCATAGCCACGCTCAAACGGTTCCAAGATAACCTTGGCACGGTTGTGACCCAATTGCTCGACGTGAATATTTTTTGGTTTCAGCAAGTTCGTTTGCATTCAGAGTTCCTCTCAATACCCCCGGTTCGTTACACCGGTAAGGCTGGGTGTCTGGACCACGCTGCGCGAGCAGGCAGCGTGGGGTGCGTTAGGTTGAAAACTTCAACCAGGATTAACGCGAGTAAAGTTCGACGATCAGAGATTCGTTGATGTCCGCAGCGAATTCGTCACGGTCTGGGGTCTTCTTGAAGACGCCTTCAGCTTTTTCGAGGTTGACTTCAACCCAAGCAGGCATGCCCACTTGTTTTGCCAACTCAAGGGCTTCCAACACGCGACCTTGTTTTTTAGACTTTTCGCGCACAGCCACCACGTCACCAGCTTTTACCAGGTAAGAAGCGATGTTGACTTGATGACCGTTCACAGTGATGGCTTTGTGTGACACCAACTGACGTGCTTCAGCACGTGTAGAGCCGAAGCCCATGCGGTACACCACGTTGTCCAAACGTGTTTCCAAAATGGTCAACAGGTTTGCACCAGTGTTGCCTTTTTGGCGGTCAGCAGCTGCGAAATAACGGCGGAACTGACGCTCCAAGACACCGTACATGCGTTTGACTTTTTGTTTTTCGCGCAATTGCAAACCGAAGTCAGACGTACGTTGACCTGATGTGCGGCCGTGTTGGCCTGGTTTGCTGTCGAATTTGCACTTGTCGCTGATAGAGCGGCGAGCGCTCTTCAAGAACAAGTCGGTGCCTTCACGGCGTGAGAGTTTGGCCTTAGGGCCTAGGTAACGTGCCACTTGAATTTCCTTATCTAATCAGCTGCTCGCTAGAAGCGAGGAGCCGCTGGGGGTTAGCCAGCGGCGGTGGGCTTGTGGTTAACAGTAAAAAGCGAAGAACGCTTAGATACGACGACGCTTTTGTGGACGGCAGCCGTTGTGCGGCACTGGTGTCACGTCAGCAATCGAGTTGATGCGAATGCCCAATGCGGCCAAAGCGCGCACTGAAGATTCACGGCCAGGACCTGGGCCTTTGATCTCGACATCAAGATTCTTGATGCCTTGATCAACGGCTGCGCGGCCAGCGACTTCCGAAGCCACTTGAGCTGCGAAAGGCGTGGACTTGCGTGAGCCCTTGAAACCTTGACCACCTGACGAAGCCCATGACAAAGCATTGCCCTGGCGGTCAGTGATGGTGATGATGGTGTTGTTGAACGACGCGTGCACGTGCGCGATACCGTCAGCAATGTTCTTACGAACCTTTTTACGTACGCGTGAAGCTGCGCCGCTTGGAGATTTAGCCATTGTTCAGTCCTATTATTTCTTCAACGACTGGGCTGCTTTACGCGGACCCTTGCGTGTACGAGCGTTGGTACGCGTACGTTGACCACGCATTGGCAGACCACGACGGTGACGGAAGCCGCGGTAGCAACCGATGTCCATCAAACGCTTGATGTTCATTGTTGTTTCGCGACGCAAGTCACCTTCAATCGTGAACTCAGCGATCTGGTCACGGATCTTTTCGAGGTCCGAGTCAGTCAGATCTTTGATCTTCTTTGCGTAATCAATGCCACATGCTTCGCAAATTTTGCGAGCGCGTGTGCGACCAATACCGAAAATCGATGTCAAACCGATTTCAGCGTGTTTGTGCGGCGGAATGTTAATGCCAGCGATACGTGCCATGTGCGTCCTCTTTAAACCAGTTCAATCAACCTTGACGCTGTTTGTGGCGTGGATCTGTACAGATCACACGAACCACGCCCTTGCGGCGGATGATTTTGCAGTTGCGGCAAATTTTTTTGACCGAAGCCGAAACTCTCATTTCACTCTCCTAAAACTCATTTCATTTCACACCCTCATTGGCATGAAACACGACTTTTTTACTTGGCCCGTTAGAGCGTTGTTTTGAAACTTGCCTTCTTCAACAGTGATTCGTACTGTTGGCTCATCATGTAGTTTTGTACTTGGGCCATAAAGTCCATGGTGACAACCACAATAATCAGCAACGAAGTACCACCGAAGTAGAAAGGCACGTTGTATTTCAAGATCAAGAACTCAGGTAGCAAACACACAAAGGTGATGTACACGGCGCCCGCAAGCGTGAGTCGAACCAAAATTTTGTCGATGTATTTGGCAGTGTGGTCGCCGGGACGAATACCGGGAACAAAAGCACCGCTCTTCTTCAGATTATCCGCTGTTTCTCGGCTGTTAAAGACCAAGGCGGTGTAAAAGAAGCAGAAAAACACAATCGCAGCTGCATACAACATCACATAGACAGGTTGTCCGGGTGCAAGTGCTGCAGAAATATCTTTGAGCCAACGCATGCTGTCACCTGAGCTGAACCAGCTCACCACAGTTGCGGGCAAGAGAATGATGGAAGAAGCGAAGATGGGAGGAATCACACCCGCCATGTTCAACTTCAAGGGCAAGTGAGACGATTGACCGCCATACACCTTGTTACCCACTTGGCGACGCGCATAGTTCACCAAGATTTTGCGTTGACCGCGCTCAACGAACACCACGAAGTAAGTGACCAAGGCCACCACAATCACGATGACGATAGCAGCCAAGATGCTCATCGCGCCAGTACGCACCAGTTCAAGCAAGCCACCGATAGAACCGGGCAAGCCTGCTGCGATACCAGCAAAAATCAGAATAGATATACCGTTACCCAAACCACGCTCAGTGATTTGCTCACCCAACCACATCAGGAACATGGTGCCTGCGGTCAAACTGACCATGGCTGTCATGCGGAAACCAAAGCCTGGTACGTTGACCAAACCGGCTGATGCTTCCAACGCCAAGGCAATACCCATGGACTGAAACAAAGCCAAGCCCAAAGTGCCAAAACGTGTGTACTGAGTGATCTTGCGACGACCTGCTTCGCCTTCTTTTTTGAGTTGCTCCAATGAAGGCAACACATAAGTCAGCAACTGCATGATGATCGATGCAGAGATGTAAGGCATGATGCCCAACGCGAACACGGTGAAGCGCGACAAAGCACCGCCCGAGAACATGTTGAACAAGCTCAAAATACCGCCCTGCTGGCCCTTGAACAATTGTTGCAATTGGTCTGGGTTGATACCGGGCACAGGAATGTGCGCACCCACGCGGTACACCACCAAGGCGAGCAACAAGAAGACCAGACGGCGACGGAGGTCGCCGAACTTGTCGGTATTGCCAATCGATGGAGAGGTAGTTGCCACGGAGTGCTATTCCTGTTGAAGCTTAGTATTAAGCGACAGAGCCGCCAGCGGCTTCGATCGCAGCTTTAGCGCCGGCAGTCGCGCCGATGCCATTGAGCTTGACAGCTTTTGTGAGTTCGCCAGTCTTGACAACCTTGACCACGCGAGCGATAGATGCCACGAGACCAGCGGCCTTCAATGTCAACATATCAACTTCAGCAGCGCCGAGTTGTTGCAAGTCAGCCAAGGTCACTTCGTCGTTGTACTTCAAAGTGGTGGACTTGAAGCCGCGCTTAGGCAAACGACGTTGCAAAGGCATTTGACCGCCTTCGAAACCAACCTTGTGGTAGCCGCCTGAACGAGACTTTTGACCTTTGTGACCGCGACCAGCAGTCTTGCCGAGGCCAGAGCCGATACCGCGACCAACGCGACGCTTGGCGTGTTTTGCGCCAGGTGCGTGGGTGATGTTATTGAGTTCCATCTTCAACCTTTTACAGCACTTTGACCAGATAGCTGATCTTGTTAATCATGCCGCGCACTGCAGGCGTGTCTTGCAACTCGCTCACAGAATTCAGTTTGCGCAAGCCCAAGCCACGAACGGTGGCACGGTGCGATTCTTTGGTGCCAATTGGGCTGCGCACCAATTGGATCTTCACAGTTTGAGGGGTAGTCATTGAATGCTCCGAGATTAAGCGAAGATTTCTTCGATGTTTTTGCCACGCTTAGCAGCAACTTCTGCTGGCGTAGTTGAATTATTCAAAGCATCCAAGGTTGCACGAACCATGTTGTATGGGTTTGATGTACCGTGGCTTTTTGCCACGATGTCAGTGATACCCATCACTTCGAACACAGCGCGCATTGGACCGCCCGCGATGATGCCGGTACCCTTAGGCGCTGGAATCATCATGACGTTTGCAGCACCGTGACGACCGTGCACCGTGTGGTGAATCGTGCCGTTTTTCAAAGTAACTTTGGTCATGTTGCGACGGGCTTCTTCCATCGCTTTTTGAACAGCAGCTGGCACTTCTTTCGACTTGCCTTTGCCCATGCCCACGCGGCCATCGCCGTCACCCACCACAGTCAAAGCTGCGAAACCGAGAATACGGCCGCCCTTAACCACTTTGGTGACGCGGTTGACCGCGATCATTTTTTCGCGGAGTCCGTCTTCTGGACCGTCACCCTGCGCTTTAGCTTGAAATTTAGCCATGTGTAATTTCCAATCCGATTAGAACTGCAAGCCAGCTTCGCGGGCTGCGTCGGCCAAAGCCTTGACGCGACCGTGGTAAGCAAAACCTGAACGGTCAAACGCCACTTTTTCGACGCCAGCTTTTTTCGCTTTTTCAGCGATCAGCTTGCCAATCACTTGCGCTGCATTGACGTTGCCGCCTTTGCCTGCTGCGCCGAGTTGCTTGCGCACGTCGGCTTCGGCTGAAGATGCTGTCGCAACCACTTTGGTGCCGCAAGCGGAAACCACAGTAGCGTAGATGTGCAAGTTGGTACGGTTCACCATCAAACGTGCAACGCCTTGGTTGGCGATGCGAATACGTGTTTGACGTGCCCGGCGGAGTCGCTGCTCTTTTTTGGTCAACATGTTGCAGCTCCTTATTTCTTCTTGGTCTCTTTGATCGTGATCTTCTCATCCGAATAACGGATGCCCTTGCCTTTGTAAGGCTCTGGGGGACGAATCGCACGAATCTCAGCGGCCACTTGACCGACGCGTTGACGGTCAGCACCTTTGATGATGATCTCGGTTGGAGCTGGAGTCTCAACCTTGATACCTTCAGGCATGTCTTTGTTGACTGGGTGAGAGTAGCCCACTGCCAAGTTCAACTTAGAACCTTGTGCAGCAGCTTTGTAACCCACACCAACCAAAACCAACTTCTTTTCGAAGCCTTTGGTCACACCGGTCACCATGTTGTTGACCAATTGACGCAAAGTTCCGCTCATGGCGTTGGCTTCGCGAGAGTCATCAACTGGTGTGAAAGTCACTTGACCAGCTTCGTTGACAACCTTCACCAATGCGTTAGCGGCAATCGACAGCGTACCGCCGGTACCCTTGACACTGATTTGGGTGTTATTGATAGACACGTCCACACCTTGGGGGACGGTCACAGGCATTTTTCCTACTCGGGACATTTCAGTCTTTCCTTTAGGCTGCGGTTAAGCGACGTAGCACAACACTTCGCCACCGACACCGGTAGCGCGTGCTTTGCGGTCAGTCATCACACCTTGAGGTGTTGTGACAATTGCCACACCCATGCCGTTCATGACTTGGGGGATAGCGCCGCAGCCTTTGTAAACGCGCAGGCCGGGACGGCTCACACGTTCAATGCGTTCGATCACTGGGCGACCTGCGTAGTACTTGAGAGTAATCTCAAGTTCAGTCTTGCCAGCGTCTTTTTTAATTTGAAAACCGTCGATGTAGCCTTCGTCTTTCAGCACTTGCGCAATGGCAATCTTCACTTTGGAAGAAGGCACCATCACAGTGGGCTTAGCCACCATTTGCGCGTTGCGGATGCGAGTCAGCAAGTCGGCGATTGGATCACTCATGCTCATATTGAATCTCCCTGCCTATTACCAGCTGGCTTTGGTGATGCCGGGAATGTTGCCTTGGAAGGCTAATTCACGAATCTTGGCGCGGCCAAGGCCGAATTGGCGGAACGTGCCACGTGGACGACCGGTGATTGCGCAACGGTTACGTTGACGTGTTGGGTTCGCGTTGCGAGGCAACTTTTGCAGACCCAAACGGGCAGCTGCGCGCTCTTCATCGCTACGCTTGAAGTCGTTGGCGATAGCCTTCAACTCTGCGTGCTTAGCAGCGTACTTTGCAACCAAACGGTCACGCTTGAGCTCGCGCTCGATCAATGCTTGTTTAGCCACGTGCCACCTCTGTCTTGAATGGGAAACGGAAACCAGCGAGAAGCGCCTTGCACTCTTCGTCAGTCTTAGCCGTCGTGGTGATGCTGATGTTCAAACCGCGCAAAGCGTCAACTTTGTCGTATTCGATCTCAGGGAAAATGATTTGCTCTTTAACGCCGATGTTGTAGTTGCCACGGCCGTCGAAGGCGCGGGCAGAGATACCACGGAAGTCACGAACGCGAGGCAAAGCCACGGTCACGAAACGATCCAGGAATTCATACATCTGAACGCCACGCAAAGTCACCATGCAACCGATTGGCTGGCCTTCACGGATTTTGAAACCCGCAATAGCCTTCTTAGCCTTGGTCACCACTGGCTTTTGGCCGGCGATTTTGGTCAGGTCGCTCACAGCGTTGTCCATGACTTTCTTATCAGCCACAGCTTCGCTTACACCCATGTTCAACGTGATTTTGGTCAAACGTGGAACTTGCATAGGCGATGTGTAACCGAACTTAGCAGTCAATTCGGCCGCAACTTTTTCGCGGTAGTGTTGTTGGAGTCGTGCCATATTTATGCCGCCTTGATTTCTTCGCCGCTGGACTTGTAGACGCGCACCTTGCTGCCGTCTGCCAGGACTTTGATGCCAACACGATCAGCCTTACCAGTAGCAGCATTGAAAATGGCTACGTTGGACTGATGGATAGGCATTGTTTTATCAACGATGCCGCCTTGCGTGCCAGCCATTGGGTTTGGCTTGGTGTGTTTTTTCACCAAGTTAATGCCATCGACCACCAAGTGGCTGTCATCTTTACGCAGCGACACAACGCCACGTTTACCTTTGTCGCGTCCAGTAAGGACGATGACTTGGTCGCCTTTGCGAATCTTGTTCATTGTTTAGTCCTTACAGAACTTCAGGAGCCAATGACACGATCTTCATGAACTTCTCAGTGCGCAACTCGCGCGTCACTGGGCCGAAGATACGGGTGCCGATAGGCTCCAACTTTGCATTGAGCAACACAGCTGCGTTGCCATCGAATTTAACGAGCGAACCGTCGCCACGGCGGATGCCTTTGGCAGTACGGACCACAACAGCGCTATACACCTCGCCTTTTTTGACGCGGCCACGCGGAGCGGCTTCTTTAATGCTCACCTTGATGATGTCGCCCACGCTTGCATAGCGACGCTTAGAACCGCCGAGCACCTTAATGCACAAAACGGACTTCGCACCGGTGTTGTCAGCGACATCTAACCGTGTTTCAGTTTGGATCATTTCAATATTCCCAACTTGCATCAATTTGCACACAGCTTTCGCCGCACAACAAACCGATCAGTCTTGGGCCCGTCATCCACGTCGCGAACCACTCGCAACGCTTCAACTTGGGGCAGATAAACCCCGCTTTTTAGCGGAGCCGCAGATTATGCCATAACTTTTTGGGTCGCGTCAAACTATTTTTACGATTCTTTTTGGTTTCGCAGACAATTCCGGTATGTCCATACCCTCCAACACCCCTCAAACCCTTGCATTCATTGGCGGCGGCAATATGGCCAGCGCCATCATTGGCGGCCTGATCAAGCAAGGCACGCCTGCCGATCGCATCTTGGTGGTCGAGCCTTTTGTAGAAGCGCGCCAGCGCCTGCAGGCCCAATTTGGCGTTCGCGTCTTGGCTGCAGCCGATGCCACATTGACCGAAGCTGGCTTGGTCATTTGGGCAGTGAAACCCCAAACATTCAAAGAAGCAGCCCAGCAAACATGTAATTTCTGCGCTAACGCTCTACATCTGAGCGTGGCCGCCGGCATTCGTAGCGATAGCATTGCGAGCTGGTTGGGCAGCGAGCGTGTTGTTCGCGCCATGCCCAATACGCCAGCCCTCGTGGGGCTTGGCCAAACAGGCCTGTTTGCACGTGCGGCCGTCACTGCCGCTGATAAGACATGGATTGAACAAGTCGTGGCCACCACAGGTGCGCTGCTATGGGTCAAAGACGAGCCTCTTCTTGATGCGGTCACCGCCATCTCCGGCTCTGGCCCTGCTTATGTGTTTTTCTTTATTGAAGCCATGGTCGATGCTGGCGTAAAAATGGGGCTCACCGTCGAGCAAGCTACTCAACTGGCTATCGGAACCTTTGAAGGCGCATCGCAACTGGCCAAGACTGCCAACGAGCCCCCCTCTGTTTTACGCGAGCGTGTGACCTCTAAAGGCGGCACCACATACGCAGCCCTCACCTCTATGCAAAGCGCGCAAGTGGGCGAGCTATTTCAAATTGCGTTACAAGCGGCGCAGCATCGTGCGCACGAGCTTGGCAATGAATATGGCGCGTAAGAATAGGCCATACAACTGGTGCGACAATCACTTTGTTGACTTTTAATACATTTGCATCCATGAACAAACTTCTCATCTCTCTTTTGTCGGCAGCCGCGTTGGGCTTGCCATTGACTTCCTTGGCACAAGCGCCTGCCATGCCTGCAGCACCAGTGGCTCAGCCTGAGCAAGCATCAACACCTGCAGTGAACAACACTGACTCTGCTGCCGCGAAGAAAGCAGCTAAGAAAGCCAAGAAAAAGAAACTGAAAAAGAAGAAATCTAAAAAGTCAAAAGCTCACTAAGCCAAGCGCTTAAAGCTTCTTAACACAAAGCGCTTGCGGCATCGGCCCAAGCGCTTTTTTCATGCTCATGCGTAATCCAGCATCAACGCAAGGCGTAACCCGCAGCAATCCCAGCAAAGACCGTCGCACCCAACCAATGGTTCAAACGAAACGCCCTAAAGCAACCGTCCCGCGAACGATCCAAGATGAGCAAAAAGTGCCACACCGCTTGCAGCCCAGCCAAGCACAGAGCAAGCGTCCAATGCCCGCTTAACTTCTCCTGCTCTAGCAACCCATACCAGCCGCACAAATACACCGCATAAAACGCCATGATGGCTGATATGTCGTGACGACCCAAGGTAATGGCCGAGGTCTTCATGCCAATGCGAATGTCGTCGTCACGATCGACCATCGCGTACTCGGTGTCATAGGCCAACACCCAAAATAAATTGAACAACATCAAACCCCACGCTTGTATGGGTACGGCATCGCCCAAGGATTGAAGGTTGATGTCTTGCCACTCAAGGTTTGCACTTCCCACCGCCACAAAAGCCAAGGGAATGCCAAAGCTAAACGCCACGCCCAACACCGCTTGCGGCATGGATACATAGCGTTTGGCGTAGGGATAAATCAAGGTCACGGCCAAGCCCGCAAACGACCACACGATGGCGGCAGGGTTGGTGGTCAGCACCAAGGCAAAAGCAGCCAGCGCCAGCATCGCCCCCACCCACAAGGCCTCGCGCACAGACACTGCGCCACGTGTCACAGGTCGCTCTGCCGTGCGTTTGACATGCCGGTCAAACTCACGGTCGGCCACGTCGTTGATGCAGCAACCCGCGCTGCGCATGAGGATGGTGCCCAACACAAACACCGCCACCAAATGCCAACCGGGCCAGCCATCAGCCGCCACCCACAACGCAGAGAGTGATGGCCATAACAACAACAACCAACCCGCAGGGCGGTTCCAACGAATCAAATCTAAGTACAGGTTCAAGCGTTCACGCATTCACACACCCATCACGACAAACGGTTCACGCCTGGCAGCTCGCAGGCATAGATGGCGTTGCGCAAAGCAGCAATCGCCTCATAACGCGTGAAGCTGCGACGCCAAGCCAGCACCACGCGACGCGTAGGCGGCTCACCGCCTTTGTCGTCTGTGATGGGCAAGTAGCGCACATACGTCTCTTCGCTCTTCTTGCGTTTGGCTTGTGTGTTCAATGCCTCCTTGGGCACGCTCAAACGCGGAACCAAGGTCACACCCATGCCAGCCGCCACCATGTGCTTGATGGTCTCTAACGATGAACCTTCGAAGCTCTTTTGTATGCCCTCAGCATTGCTAGAGAAGCGTGCGAATTCAGGGCACACCTCCAACACGTGGTCGCGGAAACAATGGCCATTTCCCAGCAACAACATGGTTTCATTTTTCAGCTCTTCCGCACTCACCTGCTTCAAGGTGGCCAGTGCATGGTTGCTGGGCACGGCCGCCATGAAAGGCTCGTCGTACAAGGGCGCGGTGGCCAAGCCCGTGTCTGGGAAAGGCTCTGCCAAGATGGCGCAATCTATCTCGCCCGTGCGCAACATTTCTAGCAACTTGACTGTGAAGTTCTCTTGCAGCATCAGCGGCATTTGCGGTGTTTTTGAGATGGCTTGTCGCACCAAGCTTGGCAACAAATACGGGCCAATGGTGTAAATGACCCCCAGCTTCAATGGGCCAGCCAGCGGGTCTTTGCCACGCTTGGCAATTTCTTTGATATTGGCTGCCTGCTCCAAAACGCTTTGCGCTTGGCGAATGATTTCTTCGCCCAGCGCCGTCACTGCCACTTCATTGGCGCCGCGCTCAAACAGCTTCACATCCAACTCTTCTTCGAGTTTCTTGATAGCCACCGACAGCGTGGGTTGCGACACAAAACATGCCTCCGCCGCACGGCCAAAATGCTTTTCGCGGGCCACGGCCACGATGTATTTGAGTTCGGTGAGGGTCATGTTCTTAAGCCTTTAAGAAGTCTGATTTTCCACCCAACCAGCGGCTCACGTGCCGATCGGCCAATTCTGGGTATTTGTCCAACATCAGCGGCGCTAATTCTCTGGCCCATTGAAGCAGCTCGCCGTCTTCGGCCAAGTCCGCAAAACGCAGCAACGCAGCGCCCGATTGACGCGCGCCTAAGAACTCACCGGGCCCACGAATTTCTAAATCACGCCTTGCGATCTCAAACCCATCCGAGGTTTCCACCATCGCGCGCAACCGCTCACGCGCGGTCTCGCTCACTCGCCCACTCTCTCCTGTGGCATACATCAGCACACACGCAGATGCGGCCGCACCGCGCCCCACACGCCCGCGCAACTGGTGCAACTGACTCAGGCCAAATCGCTCTGCATGCTCAATCACCATCAGCGAGGCATTGGGTACATCCACACCCACTTCAATCACGGTGGTGCTTACCAGCACGCCCATTACACCGCTCTCAAACTGCGCCATCACCGCCTTTTTGTCAGCGGGCGGCATGCGCGAATGCAGTAAGCCCACCAGCACAGGCTTTGTACCGGGTTGGTTGAGCGCATCCATCAACAGGGCATGTGTTTCGGTGGCGTTGGTTAAATCGAGCGCTTCGCTTTCTTCAATCAGCGGGCACACCCAATACACCTGACGGCCTTCGTCCAGCTGATGGCGAATGCGCTCGATCAGCTCATCACGGCGTGACTCGGACACCAGCTTGGTCACCACAGGCGTGCGGCCCGGCGGCAACTCGTCGAGGGTGGACACATCAAGGTCAGCGTAATAGCTCATGGCCAAAGTGCGCGGAATGGGCGTGGCGCTCATCATCAGCATGTGCGGCTCTTGCTGTGGCATGCCGTCGTGCGTGAGCATCTTCTCGCGCAGGGCCAAACGCTGAGCCACACCGAAGCGGTGCTGCTCGTCGATGATGGCTAGCGCCAAGTTTTTGAAGACTACTTGTTCTTGAATCACCGCATGCGTGCCCACCACCAAGGCGGCTTCGCCACTGGCAATGAGGCCTAGCATTTCTGTGCGTTCTTTTTTCTTTTGGCTACCCGTGAGCCACGCCACGCGCTTGCCCAGCGGTGTGAGCAACGGCTCTAGCCAGCCAATGAGTTTGCGAAAGTGTTGTTCGGCCAGAATTTCGGTCGGGGCCATCAGCGCACATTGCCAGCCGCCATCCATCGCCACAGCTGCGGCCAATGCCGCCACCACGGTTTTGCCAGAACCCACATCGCCTTGCAGCAAGCGGTGCATAGGTACTTGGCGCATCAAGTCTTGTGCAATCTCTTCGCCCACGCGGCGTTGCGCGCCGGTCAAACCAAATGGCAACACGCCCAACAACTGCTCGTGCAAACCGTCCTTTGTCAAAACCAAAGCCGGCGCACGCAGCTCGTCACGCGCACGCTTGGACTGCAGCTGCGACAACTGCTGCGCCAGCAGTTCTTCGGCTTTCAACCGTTGCCACGCGGGGTGCGTGCGGTCTTCCAACTGCGCCAGCGATACGTCGGGCGTGGGGTGGTGCAAAAAGTGCAGCGACTGCTCAAGACTCCAAGCCTTCGCGCCAGCGCTCATGGCAGAGCGCGGCATGTACTCAGGTGGAATCGTCTCGACAAACGCGCCATGCCGTGCCGCATGTACCAGCCCGCTGTGCACCGCCTTGCGCAAATACACCTGTGGCAAACCCGCCGACGTGGGGTAGACCGGCGTGAGTGCATTGGGCAGCTCGCCACCCGCCATGTGAAAGCTGGGGTGCATCATGGTGCGGCCCATAAAGCCCCCCTTCACCTCGCCACGCAGACGCAGGCGGTTGCCCACCGCCAAAGCTTTTTGTTGGGATGGGTAAAAGCTGAAAAAGCGCAGCGTGCACGTATCCGAGCCATCGTCCACCACCACCAACAATTGGCGGCGTGGTTTGTAGGCAATGTCGCACGACACCACCGTGGCTTCGATTTGCGCCATGTCGCCCTCGCGCGTGTCGGCCAACCGCACGATGCGCGTTTCGTCTTCGTAGCGCAGGGGCAGGTGCAAGGCCAAATCAATGTCGCGGTCCAGCCCAAGCTTGCGCAACGCTTTTTGCGGTGCGGAGAGGGGTTTGTTGTCCGTTTTGGCTTCAGGCTTCACGGATGGCTTGGCGCGAGTCATGGGACAATTGTGCCTCTGTCATCTGATCCCCTTCAACTTGGAACGGGCCCGTCCGGCCCTCAAGCACATGTCACACACTTACACGCTCAGCGATTTCGATTTCGAACTGCCTGAGTCCCTGATTGCCCAGCACCCCGCATCTGAACGCAGCGCCTCGCGCTTGCTAGATGGCCGCCGTGCTGAATTTGCCAATCGCACCTTCAAAGACCTTCCCTCGTTGCTGAAAGCCGACGACTTGCTGGTGTTTAACGACACCCAAGTGGTGAAAGCCCGTTTGTTTGGCGAGAAGCCCACTGGCGGCAAGCTAGAACTTTTGGTGGAGCGCGTGCTGACGAACCACGAAGTGGTGGCTCACATGAAGGTGAGCAAAAAGCCACCCGTTGGTACCGAGCTGTTGATGGTGGGCGGCTACACGGCAACGCTCTTGGGCCGCTGGCCCAACGAAGACGGCCAACTGTTTCGCTTCAAGTTCAGCGACGAGCCGCACACGCTGATGCAAGCGCACGGCCATATGCCGCTGCCGCCCTACATCGAGCGCCACCAAAACACGGCTGACGCACAGCACGAAACCGAGGAAGACAAAGCCGAGGACGAGCGCCGTTACCAAACCGTGTTTGCCAAGCACCCAGGTGCGGCCGCAGCGCCCACCGCGGCGCTGCACTTTGACGAAGGCGTGTTGCAAGGGCTAGAGGCCCAAGGCGTGTCACGCGCGAGCGTCACGCTGCATGTGGGCGCGGGCACGTTTCAGCCAGTCAAAACCGAGAACTTGGCCGAGCACCGCATGCACAGCGAGTGGTACAACATTCCACCCGAAACTGTGCAAGCCATTGCCGACTGCCGCGCGCGCGGTGGCCGCGTGGTGGCGGTGGGCACGACCAGCGTGCGCACGTTGGAGAGCTGGGCGCAAAGTGGGCTGACGAGCGGCGACACGCAAATCTTCATCACGCCTGGCTTCACGTTCCAAGTGGTGGATGTGTTGATCACCAACTTTCATTTGCCCAAGAGCACCTTGCTCATGTTGGTCAGTGCGTTTGCAGGTTTTGATCACATGCACGCGCTGTACCGCCACGCCATTGCCAACCAATACCGATTCTTCAGCTACGGCGACGCCATGCTGTTAGAGAGAAAAACTGCTTGAAAGACCGACCATGTTGAAGTTTGACGTTCTCAAAAAAGACACCCCTGCCGCAGACGGCAGCTACGCAGGCAGCCATGCCCGCCGCGGCACGCTCACGCTCAACCACGGCGTGGTGCAAACCCCCATCTTCATGCCCGTGGGAACCTACGGCACGGTCAAAGGCGTGATGCCTCGCAGCCTCGAAGAGATGGGCGCGCAAATCATTCTGGGCAACACCTTCCACCTCTGGATGCGTCCCGGTCTCGATGTGATGCAAAGCTTTGGCGGCCTGCACGACTTTGAGCGTTGGAACAAACCCATCCTCACAGACAGCGGCGGTTTTCAGGTGTGGTCGCTCGGCGCCATGCGCAAGATCACAGAAGAAGGTGTGACGTTTGCCTCGCCCGTGAACGGCGACAAACTGTTCATGTCGCCCGAGGTGAGCATGCAGATTCAAACCACGCTCAACAGCGACATCGTCATGCAACTCGACGAATGCACACCCTACGAAACCAAAGGTCACCTCACCACAGAGGCGGAAGCCCGCAAGTCGATGGAGATGAGCCGCCGCTGGGCCGTGCGCAGCAAGGATGAATTTGCACGCTTAGAAAACCCGAATGCTTTGTTTGGCATCGTGCAAGGCGGCATGTTCACCAACTTGCGCCAAGAGTCACTCGACGCGTTGGTAGACATGAACTTCCCCGGCTACGCCATTGGCGGCGTGAGCGTGGGCGAGCCCAAAGACCAAATGCTAGAAATCATGGCACACACGCCGCACCGTTTGCCCGAAAACAAACCACGCTACTTGATGGGCGTGGGCACGCCAGAAGACTTGGTGCAAGGCGTGGCTGACGGCGTGGACATGTTTGACTGCGTCATGCCCACACGCAATGCGCGCAACGGAACCATCTTCACCCGATATGGCGACTTGAAACTGCGCAACGCACGCCACAAGGCAGACCACGGCCCGCTCGACAGCACCTGCACCTGCTACACCTGCGCGGGCCACACACGCCCCGACGGCACAACCAGCGGCGGCTTTAGTCGTGCGTACTTGCACCACTTGGACCGCTGCGGCGAAATGCTCGGCCCCATGCTGACCACCGTGCACAACCTGCACTACTACCTCAACCTCATGCGCGAAGTGCGCGAGGCCTTAGAGGCTGGCCAGTTTGGTGCATTCCGCGCGAAGTTCAAAGAAGACCGCGCCCGCGGGGTTTGATACGGATCAATCATGTGGGAACCCACATGATGAATAGGGGTATGAGGGGTTAAATTTCTAAGGTTCATTCTTAGAAATTTTTCATGACCACTACATCCACCAAAAAACCTATCTACAAATCGCTTTACGCCCAGGTGCTGTTCGCCGTGGTCGTGGGCGTTTTGCTTGGCCACTTCTACCCACAAGTCGGCACTGACATGAAGCCTTTGGGCGATGGCTTCATCAAGCTCATCAAGATGATCATTGCGCCGATCATCTTCTGCACTGTGGTGATTGGTATCGCCGGCATGGAAGACATGAAGAAGGTGGGCAAAACCGGCGGCTTGGCGCTGCTGTACTTTGAAGTGGTCAGCACTTTGGCCCTCATCATTGGCTTGGTCATCGTCAACTTTGTGCAACCTGGTGTGGGCATGAATGTGGATGCATCCACGCTCGACACCAAGAGCATTGCCGCCTACACAGCGCCCGGCAAGATGCAAAGCACGGTCGACTTCTTGCTGAACGTCATCCCCTCTTCAGTGGTGGATGCGTTTGCCAAAGGCGAGATCTTGCAAGTGCTGTTGTTCTCTGTGCTGTTCGGTTTTGCATTGCACAAGTTCGGCGGCCGCGGCACGATGGTGTTTGACTTCATTGAGAAGTTATCGCACGTGTTGTTTGACATCGTGGGCATCATCATGAAAGTGGCCCCCATAGGCGCGTTTGGCGCGATGGCGTTCACCATTGGTAAATACGGCGTGGCTTCCTTGTTCTCGCTGGGCAAGTTGATGGGCACGTTCTATTTGACCTGCTTGATCTTCGTGTTTGTGGTGCTGGGCATCATCAGCAAGTTGCACGGCTTCAGCATTTGGAAGTTTGTGAAATACATCAAAGAAGAGTTGCTCATCGTGTTGGGCACGTCGTCGTCTGAATCTGTCTTGCCACGCATGATGGAAAAACTCGAAAACCTTGGCGCTCGCAAATCTGTCGTAGGCTTGGTCATTCCAACCGGCTACTCGTTCAACTTGGATGGCACATCCATTTACTTGACGATGGCTGCGGTGTTCATTGCGCAAGCCACCGACACCCCCATGAGCCTCACGCAACAGCTCACTTTGCTGGCTGTTTTACTGCTCACGTCTAAGGGCGCAGCAGGTATCACGGGCAGCGGCTTCATTGTGTTGGCCGCGACGCTGTCAGCCGTGGGTGGCGTGCCTGTGGCGGGCTTGGCGCTCATCTTGGGGATTGACCGCTTCATGTCTGAAGCACGTGCGCTCACCAACTTGGTGGGTAACGGCGTGGCGACTTTGGTGGTTGCCAAATGGACGGGCGACTTAGACATGCAACGCTTGCATGACGGCTTAAATAACCCAACGCCTGAAGAATTGGAAGCGCCTGAGGTCATCCTCGACCAAAAAGAAGCGCACATGGCTGCGAAGCACTAAACCCTAAGTCGAGGCTTAGCGCTTGTTAAGCCTCGGTCGTGAACACCGTCAACACACCGGTGTAGCCATGCAGCGCTTGGTGCGCAATTTCGCCACCGGCAAAGAAGCCCACCAAGGGCACATCGCCCAAGGCGCGGCGCACGATTTGCAACTCCGCGCTTTCCCCGCCAAAGTGCGGGCCGCCTCGACCGGCACAACTCACGTAAATCGCCCCCGCCATTCGACGCGCAGGGTATGGGTTGATGTTGGTATCGGCATTCAATGCACCTGCCAAATCGGCCGTCATTTCCTCGGGCTCTAAGGCTTCGCGCACTTCGGCGCAAATGCGCGTGAGATCGGCTCTCGCAGCTGCTGCGTTGCGCTGACAAAAGGTCAAGCGCATGCCCGCTTCTACAGGTTGTGCCACGGCCACTGCTTCACGGCCTGGGTCGATGCCGATGATGTGGCGCACCAGCACCTCGTCATCAAACTCGCCTGTGCGCTTGACAGCGGGGTCATGCTCTGCGGACAAGCCCACCAAGGTCGCACGCACTTTGGCAATGGCAGGTTGGGTATTGGCGAGGCTGATTTGCAAGTCGCGCTCCAACACATGCAGCGCGGGCTCGTCATCTAAGGTGAGCACCACGTTGTTGTCGGCACTGGTGATGGTGTGCACTTTGGCAATGGGCAAACAGCCCTGAGTGACACGCGAGATCATGGCGACATCTGCATCAAAGGCCACACCACTCAAGCCACCATGGAACACGCCCGTGGCTTTGCCCTGACCAGCCATGTTGCCGTCACCACTTTGCGCAAACTGCACCACGTCTGTTCGACTGGCCGACAAGCCACCAAAGACATAACCACTGGCGGTGCGATGGGCCAACTCGGCAATCAGCTCAGGTACATCAGGCGTTTGCGCATCGGCATGTAACAGCGCGGTGTGCGGCACAAATGAACTGCCGCTCATCCCCGCTTGCACCAGCGGGGCCACACCACTGAACACGCGGTAGTGCTCGGGCGAGATGTCACACAGCATCACACTGAGGGCTGGCTCGTCAAAGTACTCGACGTTGTTAGCAGCAATGCCGACACCCACCGTGCCGGCCCAATCGGTGACTTCGGGTAGCTCAGCGCTCAGGTGCGTCAAGATGTGCTGAGCATCAGCAGCATAGTGGTCTGTGATGTAGATCAGCCCAAGGTGCGGCGCATCGGCGTACTCGGCCAAGGCCATGTGAGCGCGCAGCTGCGCGAGCACCAAACCTGCGGCCATCTCCCACTTTGGGTGGGTGGCGTGGCCGTAGGGGAAGAGTTTCATCGCTTCGATTTTGCCGCGGTTTTACGCGCTGGGGTTTTACGCGCAGCTGTTTTTCGAGCAGCAGGCTTCTTAGCTGCAGGCTTGCGCACGGCTGCTTTTGCTGCTGGCTTTTTTGCGGCGGGCTTTCCAGCTTCGGTCGATGCATGTGCGTGCGCACGGTCGGCCATGTCTTTCATGGCATGTGTGGCAATGTGCTGAAACTGATCGGTCAGGGCACCCCACCAGTGAGATGGATCAACACCTGCTGTTTTTTTACTGCGAGGCTTGCTGGCTTTGGGCTTGGCCTCTTCATGTTCGGTTTCTTCGTGTGCAGGCTCTTCATGCGCCGCCTCAGCTTGCGTGAAGGTGTACTTAGGCTGAGCTGGCTCAGCAGGCGCTACCGCTTGGGGCTTGACCTTGAGCGAGTCGGCCAAGTCGTTGAAGCTCATGTTCATGCCCTTCAAGGTATTGAGGGTCATGCGCTGCACTTCAAGGGCTTGAATCGTGGCTCCCACGGCTTTGCTGTTTTGCTCAAGCCAAAACTGAACGGTCTTGAGCTCTTGAATGCGCTTCTCCAGCTCTTCAGGGTCGAGCGTGGGAGCAACCCAGCCCGGCGCAGCAGTCGATGTGGTTCCACCTCCGGGCGTGAGGTTCTTTAAAAAATCGAAGCCCGGAACGAACTTGGTGAAATCAAAACCGGCGGGGTTGGTCATGTCTGTCTCCTATATGTATATGTCGCATTAAACCAAACCCCAACCCACACTAGGCTGACAGCTTAGTGCTTGTGATCGCCGTGGCTATGCTCGCTGTGATTGTGCGTGCTGTGGTCGTGGCTAGGCATGGCGGGTGGCTGCATGCCCACCAACAGCTTCAACTCGAAATTCGACTTCACACCTTTAGCGTCTTGCAAAGTGAGCGTCATTGGGACAGTAGTGTCTTTGGTCAAAGGCGCTTTCAAATCCATCAACATCACGTGGTAGCCGCCGGGCTTGAGCTCGACCGCTTTGCCAGCGGGCAGATCTAAGCCATTGGGCAAGGCCGCCATCTTCATGACGTCCTTGTCCATTTTCATTTCGTGGATCTCGGCCACGCCAGCAACAGGGCTGCTGATGGCCACCAACTTGGCATTGTCTTTGGCGGTGATCTTCATGAATGCGCCCGTGGCCTTTTGACCTTGCACAGTGGCACGTGCCCATGCGTCAGTGACGGTGACGTTTTGCGCGAATGCGCTGACGGAGCAAACAGCGGTGAGTGCGGCGGCGATGAGGTGTTTGGCAAACTTCATAAAAACTCCTTGGGGTTAATGGTGGTGTTCGTGTGCGGGTGCTGGCTGCACATCCAATAAAGCTGCGGGCAATTTCAAGCCGCGCGTCGATGTGCCATTGGCGGGAATTTCTGACCAGTCATTTTGACCGCTCTCGCAAGTCTGCAATATCTTGACCCACATCGGACCAGCGCCATCTGGCAAGCGGCCCATGAAGGCGAATTCATCAAATTGGTCATCGGGTAGCGCAGCTTCTTTGCTGACAGCCACCCAACGCAGTTCGACTACGTCATCGATCACGGTTTTGCCGTGGCTGTTGTAGGGGGTGGCGAGTTTGGCTTTACGTGCCGCGACAGTCCAACCAAACTTTGGCTGAGGCTTAGCCCCTTGAAAGCCTGCCGGCACTTGCACAACGAGACTATGGGTTGACGAGCCGTTACAGCCGTGGCCCACGCGAAGCGTGGCTTTGTAGTAACTGCCTGCAATTGCTTTAGGTTCAGATAAAACAACGTGCGCTTGTGCGCAGGTAACCAAGGTGCTTAGCACCAAGCTCGCTGCCGTGAGTGAAAGTAGGTGTCGCATGTCAATTGCTTTCGGGTTGATTCGTTAATTAGAAGTTGTATTTCAAATTACCAATAAAGGTGCGTTGCGGAAATGGGTGATACATGAAGTAATTGCGGTTGTTCAAGTTATCTACGCCCAAAGATGCCGTTAGGTTTTTATCCACCTTGTAACGGGCCTTAATGTCAAACAACGTGTAGCCTTCAAAGCCTTGATAAGTGGCTGGATTCACATCGTTGTTGTCAATGGTTGAATAGAACTGTTTCTGATAACTACCACCCAAAGAGATAGACAGTTTTTCGTCTGGGCGATAGGTGGCAACAAACTTCACGCGCAAAGGCGAAACACCTGGGGTTTTATTTCCAACGACCGACTTTGCTGATCCCGTGCCATAACCATACCCGTCGTCTGCAGCAATCACTGAATCCACGCGCGTGATGGCTGAGAACAAATCGAGTTGATTGAAAATAAATTTTTCAATGTTGCTGCTCAACTCAACGCCACGCGAACGGACCTTAGCCACATTCTGCCAATAGGAATACAGCCCCGTTGGGTTGGCTGGGTTGGGATAGCCGTACTGAGAAATCAACGCATCCTTCGTGTCCTCTGCAAAGAATGAAACTCTGTAACTCACGCTGTTTACAACCTTGGAATACGCTGCCTCAAATGCATTCACATTCTCTGGCTTGATGGCGTTTGGACTGATGTTAAAGGGCTGCGTCGAGCCGCTGCTGCAAGCTGGGCTTCCTGTGCCAGCCGTGCAAGTGGAGACGTTGTACAACTCGCCCACGGTGGGGAAACGATAAGCATTGGCCAGTGACAAGTTAAGCAGCCCGCCATCCTGTAAATCAAACAGCGCAGCAAACTTGGGCGAGAAGTGATTCACAGAAACAAGCGGCTGGTTCAACGCAGAGGTTGAACTTGCATAAACGCCACCATCATGCGACGTCCACGTTTCATACCGGCCACCCACGGTATAGCGAACACGCTCGTTGGCCTTGTAAGCATCTTGCGCCCAAATCGCTTTTGTTTCACTGATGCCTTGAGCGATCGCGCTAGCGGTGCCCGTGTTGCCACCAAGCCAGTCGGTCACGTTGTTGGTGACGTTGTTCAACTTGGCAAAGTCTTGGTGATAACCAAAACTCAGCTGATGTGCTGGTGCTTCGGCGGGGCGATAAATAGCCTTGGCATCGAAATTTGTCCAGTTCGTACCAGACATGTCTCTCACCTGCCCTTTGTAATTTGAATTATTGTTAACTGCAGAACCATCGCTATTTAAATAACCTGCCGTTCGTTGCACATCGTTCACGTAGCGCACGTTGGACAAGTTCAGTTCGTAGTCCCATGCACCTCGCGTATCAGACTTTAGACCAACCCCATTCACCCAATGCTCTTGCTTGTATCCGTAAACGCCACTGGCAAGCGTCGAACAAGGGCCTGCGCCTGTGGCGCAAAACCCATTCGACATATATGTTTGAGACGATGAGTCTGTATTACCCATGAACACGCCTGAGCTCAATGAGAGTTGCGTGTCTTGGTTGAGGTCCAACTTTAATTTGGCATTCACGTTGTCACTGACGCCATGCAGCAACGTGGTGGCGCCCAAGTAATAACCGCCGTTCGTGCCATCTTTTTTGATATACGGATACGGTGTCACGGTGGTACCCGTGCCAAAAGCGCGTGGCTGTGTGTTGGCATCTTGATGATTGAACAAGAGACGCCATGACATCGCTTCATTTTTACCACCCAACAAAACTGTCGCCTGCTTGGTGTTGTACGTGTCATCCGTTTTGAATTGACTGAAGTTCTGGAAGGCATCCGTCACACTGAATGAGCCCTCAAACTCTCTGGAGGGTCGTTTCGTGGTGATGTCCACAACGGCGCCCATAGCGTTACCCGAGTACGCCGCAGAAAACGGGCCGTACATCACATCGATGCGATCAATCTCATCCGGTGACACCACAAACCATTTAGGCGGGCCATAGTTGTTATCGTTGTACAACTGACTGGAAATCGGCATGCCATCTACCATGACGATACTTTTGGCGCTGTAAGACACACCCCAAATACGAGTTGCAAGCGTTGCGCCGCCAAAGTCTGCCGAATCACGTTTCCTCACCATCAAGCTAGGCATGTATTTCAACGCGTCTGGCGTATCGATGATGTTCACTGTTTCAGAAATTTTTTCTGCCGTCGTGCTTTCCACCGTGTTGGGCATCTGATATTTTTGCCCCGCTGTTCTATCTGCGATGACTTCGATAGATTGCATCGCCGTGTCAGCAAATGCTTGGTTACCAATTGAAAAAGCGATCAGCGCGATTGGTGTGAGTTTTAATTTTCTCATTCGACTTTCCACAAATCTCGGCTGCTACACGTCAGTGAAAAGACGATGCAAAGCCAACAAACTGGGCGGCGGCTTCGTTAGAGCCGATCGCCCGCTTTAAAGATCAAAGGAAAAGTGCTGGCGGCCCACGCGATGGCAGCGGGGGCGCAGTGATGGCCGCAATGTGCGCAGCAGCGAGAGGCTGCAAGGCATGGGCCAGTGGGGAGGGTTGAGTCAACGTGGTGTTGAGCTCGGGCGGCGGCGCGGTCATGGGCGTGCACAAAGGGCAGTCCATCGTTTTGGCCGATGCGGCGCTGTCATCGTCGCCCTGCACCACCAGCTTCATCACGCCAGTGCCGGTACACACCATGTCCATGCCCTTAGGGTTGAGCACGGGAGATGCAATGGCCACACCCACAGACAACGCAAACCACACCAGCACGAGGCGGGTGAGTTGGATGGCATGGCGCAGCTGTTGCATGCGCGGAATTATGACGCATATGAAAAACCAATCGAAGCGTCCGGCTAACGCCCGTCATACGACGCTTTATTGACCTCCGTCAATGATCCATGCGCCAGATAGGCGCAACATGAACTCAACAAAACCAAGGAGCTCAGATGGACGCACAACACGCCACCACCTTCAAGCAAAAGCTTGAGCACCAACGCGCAAACTTGTTGGCGCAAATTGCACAGCAACGCGGTGGCAAAGCTAGCCGTGCAGAAGTGGCTGCCGAACATTTCGCGCACAACGAAGACTCAGACGCACAGGTCAACACCGCGCGCGACTTGGAGTTCGCCATCAACGAACACGAAACCGCCGAACTGGCTGCAATTGACGAAGCTTTAGCCCGTTTGAGCGCAGGCACTTATGGCCACTGCATTGACTGCGACGCCACGATTCCCGAAGCACGCCTGAGCGCCGCACCCGAAGCAGCTCGTTGCATTGGCTGCCAAGAAAAAATCGAACACAACCACCACTAAGAAAGAGAAACAACATGACCACTTTTCACGCCGTTGTTTGGATGGACCATAAAGAAGCCCATGTGTTGATGTTTGACCGTGAGCACGTGGAGAGCCAACGCGTCAAATCACGCAGCCATCACAAGCACCAAGGCAAGCCCAACGAAGTTGCGCATTTGTATGCCGACATTGCCAAAGCGCTAGAAGGCACACACGAGGTGTTGGTGACCGGCCCAGGCTTGGCACGCGACGAGTTCCGTGACTGGTGCAAACAGCACCACGCCCATGTCACAGTAGTGGACAGCATCGCCAGCGACCACCCCACCGACGCACAAGTGGTGGCCATGGCTCGTCAATATTTCAAGAAGTTTGACAACATGGCGGCTGACCCAGCGTTGGTCAAATAAAGCTGCTTGGCGTTTGTGCCACGCACAAAAAAGCCCGCTTGTTCGCAAGCGGGCTTTTTACTTTGAGAGGATCAGTTAAACGTCCGGCCCAACAACTGTTTGGTCAATCGCGCCAAAGACGCTTTGACCATCTTTGCCTTTGACCTCAATGCGCACACTGTCGCTCGGCTTGAGGTATTCGGTGCTGGTTTTGCCATCCAGCAACATTTCAATGGCGCGTTTTTCGATCAAGCAGCTCACACCCTTGGGCCATTCTTGTTTGCCATTGTTCTCGATCGGTGCGTTACTCACAGCACCGCTACCAACAACAGCGCCAGCGCGAACAGGTCGCGTTTTGCTGACGTGTGCAATCAACTGGCCAAAGTGAAACGCCATGTCTGCACCCGCGTCACACATGCCCACCTTGCGGCCATTCACGGTTGACTGCACCGTCAATCGCACGCGACCGTTGTCCCAAGCGTCGCCCAGCTCGTCGAGCGTGACGGCCACAGGGCCAAACGCAGTAGCGGGTTTGGATTGCACATAGCCCAAGCCTTTGGGTAATTCGTTTTTCGCCACCATGCGCAGTGACACGTCGTTGACCAAAACCACCAAGCGCACAGCCTCTAGCGCGTCGTCGACAGATGCGCCCATCGGCACGTCACCTGTGATGACGGCCAGCTCAGCTTCAAAGTCGAGCCCCATGGCATCGTTGGTGCAATGGATGTCGGCTTGCGCACCTACAAAACAGTCGCCACTGCCTTGACTCATTAAGGGGTCTGTTTCCAGCGTGTCGTTGGGCAAATCAATGTCAAGCGCGGAGCGCACCGTGGTGACGTGGCTCAAATAGGCCGAACCATCCACCCACTGAAAAGCGCGGGGCAGCGGTGCCATGCACATGGCGGGGTCAAACGGAAAGGCGTGACGCGCTTTGCCGTTGTTGAGGGTTTCATACAAGTCTTGCAGCTGCGGGGCGATGAAGCCCCAGTCGTCCAGCGCTTGCTGCATGCGGGTGGCGATGCCCGTCGCATAATGCGCGGTGCTCAGGTCACGCGATACAACCACCAGTTGTCCGTCACGTGTACCGTCTTTGTATGTGGCTAATTTCATGCCACGATTCTATGAAAGAACGCTGCCCGCCATGCACGCCCGTGCCCTGCCATCAAGCCCCATCCATTTGCAACGCAAACATGCGGTGCTGTTGGTAGCTGGCGTGTTGCTTTTGCACCTGTGGGTGTTGGCCGGCATGCCGCTGTGGTTTTCGCCCGAAGCGGGCAAGCCACTGCGCACGCAAGCGTTGATCACACGGCAAATTGAGGTGGCTGCACCTCGCGCGCCTCAAGTGCCTAACCCCATCAAGCCCGCACCAGCCAAACCTGCCCCTGTGTCACAACCGGATGCCGTCGCTGAGACGAGCGAAAGCACCAAGCCCTTGAAGTTTGATGAGTTCGGCCACGACCTCGCCGCCCCACTCAGTCTGCCAGCGCGTAGCGCTTCTGGCGTGGATTTGCCACCCTACAAACGCGCCGGTAGCGAAGGCTTGACCGACATCACCGCATTCAAAGCGCCAGACTCTGCCCTGCTGAAATACCAAGTGCAAGGCCAAGCCAAAGGCTTTAACTACTGGGCCTCGGCCGAGCTCAACTGGCAACAAGACGGCAAAGAATACGAAGCCCGTTTAGAAGTGAGCGCCTTTTTATTAGGCTCACGGGTACAGGTGAGCAAAGGCACGCTCGGGGCCGAAGGCATCATGCCCATCCGTTTTGGCGACAAAACCCGCAGCGAGCTAGCGGCCCACTTTCAGCGCGACAAAGGCATCATCAGCTTCAGTGCCAACTCGCCTGATGCACCGCTGCTCAAAGGCGCGCAAGATCGCCTGAGCGTGGTGTTGCAGCTCAGCAGCCTGTTAGCGGCCGATCCCACGCGCTTTCCAGCAGGCACCATGTTGTCGTTCCAAACCGTGTCGCAGCGTGAGGCCGAGGTCTGGCAATTCTTGGTTGAAAAAGAAGAAATGCTGCAACTGCCCTTTGGCGACATCAGCGCCATCAAACTCAACCGTAAGCCGCGCCGCGAGTTTGACCAACACATTGAGCTCTGGTTTGCCCCCACGTTGGGCTATCTGCCCGTGCGTTTACGCATTACCAATGCAAATGGCGACTTTGTGGACCAACTTTTAAGCAAAGCCGAAAAGCCCAGCCCTTGAATTTGGGCTTTTGAATCCGATATGCTTAGATGCAATTCGTTTTCCGCCGAAAGATCCCCATGGACATGCTCTACAACTCCGACACGTATTCGGTCATGCACCTACAGGTGGACGATGCAACTGTGCCTGTCCGCCCCGACGTGCCCGCTTTGGCCCGCCACGGCTTTGAGATCGTAGACAAGCGCTCAGGCAAAGAGATTTACCTCGAAGGCTCATGGGCCGAACAGTTCCAAGCCCATTTGCGCGCTTGGCAAGAAAACGCGCCCAGCCAAGAAGAGGTGGAAGACACCTTGGCTGGCTACGCCGAACTGGCCCAAAACCCAGTTGTGGTGCACTGAACCAGCTGCACACAAGACACCTAGGGCGCTTCGGTGCCCTTTTTCATGCCCAGTCCTACCTACAATTGCGCACATGACTGCATACATCCTGAATTTGTCTTGCCCTGATCGCCAGGGCATCGTGCACGCCGTGTCTGGCTTTTTGCTGGAGCGCAAAGGCAACATCGAAGAAGCCGCCCAGTACAACGACCCCGCCACGGGTTTGTTCTTCATGCGCGTGCAGTTCGCCTGCGATGCCGTGGGCCAAGACGACTTGCGTGCGCAGCTCGCCACCTTTGCAGACACCTTCGGCATGAAATGGACGCTGCACGACACCACCCAACCCATGCGCACGGTTTTGATGGTCAGCAAAGAAGGCCATTGCCTGAACGACTTGTTGTTCCGCGTCAAAAGCGGCCTGCTGCCTTTGGACATTCGCGCCATCATCAGCAACCACCGCGAGTTCTACCAATTGGCGGCCAGCTACAACGTGCCGTTCCACCACATTCCCGTCACCGCAGCGACCAAGGCACAAGCCGAAGCCAAAGCTTTTGAGGTGATCGAAGCCGAAGGCGCTGAGCTGGTGGTGCTGGCCCGCTATATGCAAATTTTGAGCGACGATTTGTGCAAGAAACTGTCAGGACGCGCCATCAACATTCACCACAGCTTTTTGCCCAGCTTCAAGGGTGCAAAGCCCTATTACCAAGCGCATGACCGTGGCGTGAAACTGATTGGCGCTACCGCCCACTACGTGACCGCCGACTTGGACGAAGGCCCCATCATTGAGCAAGACGTGGCCCGCGTGGACCACAGCAAAACCGTGGAAGACTTCACCGCCCAAGGCCGCGACACCGAAAGCCAAGTGCTGGCCCGCGCTGTCAAATGGCACAGCGAACACCGCGTGCTGTTGAACGGCCACAAGACCGTCATCTTCAAATAAAGCGACATGACCAGCCGCATCCCGCCCATTCAGTGCTTGCTCACGTTTGAGGCGTTGGCGCGGTTGCGCTCGGTCACACAAGCCGCTGAAGAGCAATGCGTGACACCCAGCGCGGTGAGCCACCGTGTGAAGCAGTTGGAACAGTTGCTGGGCGTCAAGCTGTTTGGCCGTGCGGATTTTTCGCTCACCACAGAAGGCAGCGAATACCTCGCCCATGTGCGCGAAGGCTTGGCCATTCTGGAACGCTTCCCCGGCAAAGATGGCAGCGCCACACCCGGCAAGCGCAAACTGCGCTTGGCCGTGACGCCCACCTTTGCTCGCTCCATCCTGATGCCGCGCCTGCGCCAGTTTGCTGATGCGTACCCCGAGATCGACATCACTCTTCAAGTGAGCATCCCGCTGTTGGACGTGGTGGCCGAAGACGCCGACCTGACCGTTCGCTTTGGCACGGGCCGTTACGCCGATGTGGAACACATGTGCTTGATGAAAGACGACGTGACGCCCTTGGCCTCGCCCGCCTACATTCGCGAACACGGTCCGTTTGATAACCCCGAAGACTTGGCTGACGCCACATTGTTGCGCAGCCCCTTAGAGCCTTGGCGCACCTGGTTTGCCGCGCATGACCAAGACTGGCCCGAACCGATTGACGGCAGCAGCTTCAACGACATTGGCTTGATGTGCGACGCCGCAGCTCAGGGCTTAGGCGTGGGCCTAGTGCGCTTGAAGCTGGGTGCACCGTGGCTAGAGAACGGCACACTGGTGCGCATCTTCCCGCGTCAAGTGCCTAGCCCGCATGGGCATTACCTGTGTTGGCGCACAGGCGCGATGGACCGGTGGGAGTGCGCGGCGTTTGCGGATTGGTTGAAGAAGGCTGTTCCTTAAGTCCTTGTTCTCGCTGTGAATGTGAGGGGCCGTTACCGCCACACGGCTTACATCGCTGCGCGACGAATGGCGCCGTATGACGGTACCGACCCCTCCCATTCACGACACCCGACAAAACGTGACGAAATACCCTTTTGCGCACAATACCTCCGCCTTGCGGGGTGAGCGGTGCAAATTGCGGCGCCATTCGTCGCGAAGCGATGTAAGCCGCGGTTTGTAACGCTCACCCCGTAAGGCAGCGAGTGAAATCTAACGGCGCAAAACCATTTCAAAGCACGCTGTAACTTTCTTCACACGCCAACCGCCAGTTTTGCCGTAAAGTGCAACGCATGAACGCACCACTCACCTCCGACCAGCAAAACACCCTTGCCCGTGCCGAGCGCCAAGCTCAAGTGGTGCAAGCCCTGCTGCAAGTGCTGCCACAGCACGCCCTGCTCTACACCACCGAGGACACCGTGCCTTACGAGTGCGACGGCCTCACCGCCTACCGCGCCCGCCCCATGTGTGTGGCTTTGCCCGAGACCGTGGACCAAGTTCAAGCCGTGCTCAAGGCCTGTTACGCGCTAGACGTGCCCGTGGTCGCACGCGGCGCAGGCACCGGTCTGTCGGGTGGCGCGATGCCGCACACCATGGGCGTGACTCTGTCGTTGGCCAAGTTCAACCAAATTCTGAACATCGACCCCGTTGCACGAACTGCGGTGGTGCAGTGCGGTGTGCGCAACCTCGCCATCAGCGAAGCGGTGTCGCAATACGGGCTGTACTACGCGCCGGATCCATCCAGCCAAATTGCTTGCACCATCGGCGGCAACGTGGCCGAAAACTCAGGGGGCGTGCATTGTTTGAAATACGGCCTCACCGTGCACAACGTGCTCAAAGTAAAGGGCTTCACCATTGAAGGCGAACCAATTGAATTTGGCAGCGACGCCCTAGACACCCCGGGCCTCGACCTGTTGCCCGTCGTCGTGGGCAGCGAAGGTATGTTGGCAGTGACTACAGAAGTGACCGTCAAGCTCGTGCCCAAGCCACAACTGGCCCGCTGCATCATGGCGAGCTTTGACGATGTGCGCAAAGCCGGCGACGCCGTGGCTGCAGTGATTGCCGCAGGCATCATTCCCGCCGGCTTGGAAATGATGGACGGCCCCATGACCGCCGCCGTGGAAGACTTTGTCCACGCCGACTACGACCTCAGCGCCGCCGCGATTTTGCTGTGCGAGAGCGACGGCACGCCCGAAGAGGTGGAAGAAGAAATTGGCCGCATGAGCGACGTGCTGCGCGGCTGCGGCGCAACCGCCATCACTGTGAGCCGCGACGAAGCACAACGCATGAAGTTTTGGAGCGGCCGCAAAAACGCGTTCCCCGCCTCGGGCCGCATCAGCCCCGACTACATGTGTATGGACAGCACCATTCCGCGCAAGCGTTTGGCTGACATCCTGCAAGCCATTCAAGAGATGGAAAAGAAATACCAACTGCGCTGCTTGAACGTGTTCCATGCAGGCGACGGCAACTTGCACCCACTGATTCTGTTTGATGCAAACGACCCCGACCAAATGCACCGCTGCGAACAGTTTGGCGCAGACATTTTGGAAACCAGCGTGGCCATGGGCGGCACGGTGACGGGCGAGCACGGCGTGGGCATCGAGAAGGTGAACAGCATGTGCGTGCAGTTCAGCGCCGAAGAAAACGAACAGATGTTTGGCGTGAAGCGAGCCTTTGACAGCAAGGGTTTACTGAACCCCGGCAAGGTCATCCCCACCCTGCACCGCTGTGCCGAATACGGCAAGATGTTGGTGCGTGCGGGGCAGATTAAGCATCCGGATTTGCCGAGGTTTTAACCGCTACTTCTTGGGAAAATCCAAGCTGCTGCAGCGATAGCTGCAGCAATCATTGCGATAAAAAATGACCAAAACGTCCAGCGAGCTTGGTCTTTTGCAACTTGCCTAGCCTCTGTAGCAATTACATTTGCCTGCTTGGCAATCTCTAAGGTTTCTCTCTCCCTTTGATCTCTTACTAAATCACTGAGAGATTGTTTTTTGCCTGCTCGTGCTTGATCCAATTTTCAATATCAAATCGAAGCGGCGAACCTGGATGTCCAAATCCACCTTTTGCCATCTCAAGCAATACGCCCTCCACCCCCAGCTTTTCTACCTCAGCCAAAACGTTCTTGTCCACAGTCGCCTCTTTTGTTTATTTTTGCAAACGAAAGATAACAGAACTATTTGCTGTAATCACGCCCCCCAAATATCGCCGTCCCCACCCGCACCATCGTGCTACCCGCCTGCACAGCGGCTTCTAGGTCACCCGTCATGCCCATCGACAGGGTGTCAAACCGGGGCAGGTTTAGCGCAGTTTTCACTTCGTCAAACAAGGCACGTGCTTTGGCGTGCACGGCTACTTGCGCGTCAAAGCCATCCACTGGGTCCGGGATGGTCATGAGGCCGCGCAATACCAAGCGGGGCAGTTTGGCCACTTCGGCGGCCAGCGCCAGCACGTCGGCAGGGGCGATGCCTGATTTGGTTTCGCCGCCGTCGATGTTGACTTGCAGGCACACGTTCAGCGGCGCTAAGTGCGCAGGGCGTTGGTCGCTCAGACGCTGAGCGATTTTGAGGCGGTCTACTGTGTGCGCCCAGTCAAAGTGCTCGGCCACGAGTTTGGTTTTGTTGCTTTGCATGGGGCCAATGCAGTGCCACACCAGTGCGGGCTGGCTGTCTTGCAAGGCTGTGATCTTGTCCACGCCTTCTTGGATGTAGTTTTCGCCAAAGTCGCGTTGGCCGCTGGCAGCGACTTGGCACACATCGTCTGCGCTGAAAGTTTTGGACACGGCTAACAACTGCACGCTATCAGCAGCGCGGCCACTGGCGACGCAAGCCGCTGTGATGCGGGCTTGCACGGCGTGAAGCTTATCGCGCAGGGTGTTGCTGAAAGCGGTGTCTGTATTGCTCATGTTGGGGCTACTTTAACAAGGCGCGCACAGGTTACCTGCGTGACATGTGGGGGCGCTGTTCTGCCCCTATGATTCAGCGCAATTCAACCCTCCTCTGATACACACATGTCTAGCATCAACGCCAAAACCTACGAACCCGCCACCTCTGCCCACGTTGCCTTCATCGGCATGGGCGTAATGGGCTACCCCATGGCCGGCCACTTGGCCACCGCAGGCCACGCGGTGACGGTGTACAACCGTTCACCCGCCAAAGCCGAAGCTTGGGTGAAAGAGTTTGCCAACAGCAAAGCCCCCAAGAGCGCACTGACCCCACGCGAAGCCGCCAAGGGGGCGAGCATTGTGTTTTGCTGCGTGGGCAATGACGACGATTTGCGCTCGGTGGTGTTTGGTGCTGACGGCATGCTGGCTGGCATGGAACCAGGCACCGTGTTGGTCGACCACACCACAGCATCCGCTGACGTAGCCCGTGAGATTTACACCGCCGCCAAAAACCTAGGCATCCACTTCATCGACGCACCTGTATCCGGCGGTCAAGGTGGCGCACAAAACGGCATGCTGACTGTGATGTGCGGCGGCGATGCGCCAGTGTTTGAACAAGTCAAACCTGTGGCCATGGCTTTCTCTCGCGCATTCACGTTGATGGGCGAACCAGGCGCGGGCCAGCTGACCAAGATGGTCAACCAAATCTGTATCGCAGGCTTGGTGCAGGGCTTGAGCGAAGCGATTGCCTTCGGCCAAAAAGCCGGCCTCGACATGAACCTCGTGCTCGATGTGATTGGCAAAGGCGCAGCGCAAAGCTGGCAAATGGACAACCGTGGCAAGACCATGGTGGCCGACAAGTTTGATTTCGGCTTTGCCGTAGATTGGATGCGCAAAGACTTGGGACTGGTGTTTGACGAAGCCAAGCGCAATGGCGCTGTGTTGCCTGTGACGCAGATGGTCGACAAGTTCTACGGCGACGTGCAAGACATGGGCGGCAAGCGCTGGGATACATCTAGCTTGATCAAGCGTTTGCGTTAAACCAAACGCGCAGCAAAAAGCCCCGCGAAGCGGGGCTTTTTTGACTGTTGATCTGCTAGCTCTATTTGATTGGCGTCACAACAGGCTGGCTGGTTGAGAGTGAGCTGCCAGATCCTGTCATGACCGGCGTACGCTGAACTTGCTCATCCTTGCGCTTGGGTTGCAAAGCTCGTAACTCATCTTCTGTGATGTACTCGAAGACACGAACAACACGCTTCACACCGCTCACGCCGCGCACCACTTCCGTGGCACGCAATGCCTCACGCTGAGTGACACGGCCCATCAAATAAATAGTGCCTCGCTCGCCAACAACTTTGTAAACATTGGCGAACACATCTTCGGTATCCACCATGGATGCTTTGACTTTGGCGACCACTAACGCGTCGTTGGAACGTTCGCTTAGGCTTGATGCCTGACCAATCGCAAGTTCATTCACCACAGCGCGGACGTTTTCAACTCGGCTGATGAGTGATTCCACTTGACGACGCACGGTGTCTGAAGAGGCTTCACCCGTGATCAACACTTGACGGTTGTAACTGGTGATGTTGATGTGCTCTTTGGTACCAAAATTTTCACGAATTGCCGTAGAGCTGCGTTGCTCAATGGTTTCGTCTTCTAGCTGAATACCAGCTGAACGTCGGTCGCTGGCCACCATCGCGCCACCAAGAACGCCGCCAAACATCAGGGGGGCGCAAGCTGCCAATTGAAAAGCAGCCAATAAGACCAAGACAGCCTTTACAAATTTCGATGTCATTCTTTACCTTCTTGTTCGCCTAGGAGTTGTCGATCCACACCATCGCAGATGCAATGGATGGCCAACAAGTGCACCTCTTGGATACGGGCCGTGCGGTCGTGTGGCACGCAAATGTGTACATCAGTTTCACGCAGTGCTTGACTCATCTTCCCACCACCTTTGCCGGTAAGGGCTACCACGGTCATGTCACGTTCATGCGCGGCTTGAATCGCGGCCAACACGTTGGGGGAACTGCCGCTGGTTGTGATGGCCAACAAAACGTCGCCAGATTGACCGAGCGCCCGCACCTGTTTAGAAAAAATTTGTTCGTAGCTGTAATCATTGGCTATCGCCGTGATGATGGAGCTATCGGTGGTGAGGGCAATTGCACCCAATTCTGGCCGTTCACGCTCAAAACGGCCCACAAATTCGGCCGCAAAATGCTGCGCGTCAGCAGCAGAACCACCGTTACCGCAAGCCAGCACTTTGCCGCCACTGGTGACGCTAGCAAGTACGGCCGATACAGCTGCGGCGATAGGTTTAGACAAGACTTGGGCGGCCTGATATTTCAGGTCGGCGGAGTCGATGAAGTGTTGTTCAATTCGTTGCTCAAGCATGGCTGAATGATACCTTTTGTGCGCTTCGCCCGCCTATTGGTCATTGGGCGTCAAAAGCAGCTTTAAACCACTGTAATTCATCGCCTTCGACGGCGACCACGTCAAACCTACATGGGGGAACCTTGCGCAATTTCAACAGGTAATGCTGGGCGGCAAATACGATTCGCCGTTGCTTGACTAAGGTAACACTGGCTAAGGCCCCTCCATGCAAGGCTTTTTGCCGCTTTCGGACTTCCACAAACAGCAACGTCCCATCTGTATCCCTCATCACCAAATCTATTTCGCCCCCACCCCGTCCAGGCGTCCGATAATTGCGCTGCACCAGTTGCAAGCCTTTGCCTTGTAGATAGTGCAACGCGCGGTCTTCAGCCGCATCTCCTTTTTGCTTGGTGGTTGATTGCTTTTGCGTTTGACCATTAGGTTTGTTCACAGTACCTCCTTGATGAACGCCAACTTTGATTCCGCTTTATCTGCTGCGCACGCCGCTGCCGCTTCTCAAAATAACCCAACAGGTGCGCTGTATGTGGTGGCGACGCCCATCGGTAACTTGGCCGACATCAGCTTGCGTGCTCTGCATGTATTGAGTCTTTGCGACACGCTGGCTTGTGAGGACACGCGTCACTCACAAACTTTGTTGCGTGCCTACGGCATCGACAAGTCTTCAGCCTATTGGTTGGCCGTGCATCAACACAACGAAGCTGAAGCGGCTGAAGAAGTCATTCGTCGCCTACAAGCTGGCCAACGTGTTGCCTACGTGAGCGATGCAGGCACACCCGCCGTGAGTGACCCTGGCGCGCGCTTGACTTGGCAAGTGCAGAGTGCAGGCTTGCGCGTGGTCCCCCTGCCAGGCGCAAGCAGCGTGACTGCGTTGCTGAGTGCGTGTGGCACACCTGCACATGATTCGTCTGGCTTTGTGTTTGTTGGCTTCTTGCCATCCAAAGCAACCGAACGTGGACACGCTGTGGATGTGCTTGCACACGAGCCCCGCACACAAGTGTTACTAGAAGCGCCTCATCGTATCGAAGCTCTTGCAGCGGCTTTGGGTGTGTTGGGTGATCGCCCTGTGACTGTTGGCCGCGAGTTGACTAAGCAATTTGAAGAAATCGCCACCATGGCAGCCAAAGATTTGACGGCATGGTTGCAAGGCAATCCTCAGCGCACACGTGGAGAATTTGCGTTGGTTGTGCATGCGCAAGCACAAGAACGCGCAGAGGGTGCAGACAACGATCGACTGCTGAACATCTTGATGCAGGAGCTACCACTCAAGACTGCCGTCAAAGTGGCGTCGGAGATTAGTGGTGAAGCTAAAAATGCACTGTATGACCGTGCATTGCTTTTGAAAAATGCGGTTGATTAAGAATGGTGCGGCTGGCGGGGATCGAACCCACGACCCTTGGCTTCGGAGGCCAATACTCTATCCACTGAGCTACAGCCGCACGCTGTAAGCTGTTGATTGTAGGTGCCCCGCTATAATTTCTTTAGTTTTAGAGTTAGTCCACAGGATTTTTGCAATGAGCCACGATAACCACGACCAATCCCACTCAACTTCTGACGTTTTCGTCTCTACGATGAAGACATTTGTTCTTCCCGTCCTCGTTGTGGTGGGTTTGATTGCGTACATTGCTACGTCTTTCCGCCCACAAATGGCGACGACTTCTAACCCAAATGAAGCTCTTGAAGCTCGCATTCAAAAGGTTGGTGCAGTTGAAATCAAAGACGCTAACCGTGCTGCACGTTCTGGCGAAGAAGTTTTCAAAGCTCAATGCTCCACCTGCCACGCTTCTGGTGCAGCTGGCTCACCTAAGTTTGGTGACGCTGCAGCTTGGGGCCCTCGCATCGCGAAGGGCTTTGATGCGCTGATGACGTCCGCGCTTAAAGGAAAAGGCAATATGGGCCCACAGGGTGGCGGTAATTTTGAAGACTACGAAGTGGGCCGTGGCGTTGCTTACATGGCTAACGCTGCCGGTGCTAAGTTTGCTGAACCGAAGAAGCCTGAAGCTAAATAAGATTTTCAGCTTTTGTAAAAAACCGGTTTTGACCGGTTTTTTTACGCCTCGGCTTACTGATTTTTTTGCGGGCTGCGCACGTAGCCAAAACGCTCAGGCAACTTCCGTGTTGGTACTTCTTGGGGCACCCACAACCCCATCTCTATGAACTCTGCAGCTTGCAGCACGTCTTGTGTGTGCACCAAGCCAAAGCCTTGCTCGGTATCCAAGTACAGACGCCCATGCTCATCGACGATGCAGCGCTGCATGCGAGCGGGTTCCCCTGTGTGCGATTGAATACTTCCATCTGTCTGCAAACGCCACACCCAAGGCGTGGCTTCTAACTCTACGTAGACGCGCTGTGGTCCATTTTGAAAATACCAACAGCCTTGCTTGTCGCTCGTGTAATTGCGGCCAATGAAGGCAATGAGTTTTTCATGTTGCAGGCGTGAGCCTTTGCTTTGCGTGAATGTGCCCAATGCTTGTGCTTGGTCATCACGCATGTACCAATCACCGCGTGCATCTAACCCTAGCCATCCAAAGCAATCGGGCACATTGGGCCACTTAGCCATGGCTTGTTTGACGAGATCATCCATTCTGTGTCATCCACTCCATCACTGCCCATGGCATTTCTTGTAAATCGGCAGGGAATGTGCCCGATGCAAAACCCACATGTCCACCTTGTTCTGGTTGCCAAAGTGTGACAAGGTCACTCACTTGGCCTTGGGTAGGCAAGCAGCTTTCAGGGATAAACGGGTCATTGCGTGCATTCAACACCAATGCAGGCACTTGGATGCGCGACAGCCCTGGTTTTGCACTGGCCCTATCCCAGTAATCATCTGTACTATTGAATCCGTGCAAAGGCGCTGTGAAGACGTTGTCAAACGCGTACAAGGTCTTGGCAGCCCTCAGCTCTAGCGGGTCAAATAAACCCGGAAATTGTGCAAGCTTTTGCATGGCGCGAGGCTTCATGGTGGCTAAGAACATGCGGGCATAAACCGCCTTGTTAAACCCTGTGTCAATGGCGTTGCCGCTGGCCGTTAAATCAATAGGCGAGCACACCGAAGCAATAGCTTGAAGCACTTGATTGGCCGAGTGCCCCACCTCACCCGCCCAACGCATAAGCGCATTACCGCCGAGCGAAATGCCGACAGCAAAGAGGGGGCCTTGATGCAGCATTTGAAAGCGGCTGAGCATCCACCCTACTTCTTCAAAGTCACCCGAGTGGTACGCGCGTGGAGCCCAATTGAGTTCACCACTGCATCCTCGGAAATGCGGCACAGCCATGTGCCATCCACGTAACTTCGCTTCTTGCGCAAAAGCTTGTGCATAGTGGCTACTGGATGAACCCTCTAAGCCATGGAACAGTACCAACAAGGGTGCATCGTCGGGTAAAGCAATCTCATCGTTACGCCAATCGACATCAACAAAGTCGCCATCTTGGGTGTCCCAACGCTCACGCTGCCAACGCGGCTTTGCGCCGACATAGCGTTGTGCCAGTTTGGCTGAATAAATCGTTTGTGCGTTACCGCCTAGTAACCACCATGGCGGTTGGTAATCCCAAATCAATGCAAGACCTGTGGCGCTTCGTGTGCTTCAGCATGGGCTGGTGCACTGCCTGGGCTGGCGTGGTGAGCCACCATGCGCCAGCCTTGTGCTGTGCGCTGATACACATTTGTGGCTACCACTACGGCTTCTTGCGTGCCATCGGTGGTCAGCAATGCCACGCGCTCTATCACGTTGTGCATGGCACTGGTGAGGGATTCGACTTTGCAAATGTGTTCGGGTCGCGCAGCAATCGTTCCGTTGGCAAACATGGCTTCAAACGCTGCACGAATACTTGCATTTCCAATCAAGCGGGGGCCGCCAGGATGCACGCACACGATGTCGTCTTCGTCTGCCCAGCAGCCCATGAGTTTTTCGAGATCACCTGTTTGCAGGGCTTCGTAAAACTGGGTTTCAATCGCATCAGCTGTGCCGCCGACGGTGGCGGCTCGGAGTTTGGCTTTAGACATGGTTCAAATTGTCCACGTTTTTTAGAACTGGTAATAAAAAAGCCCCGACCGTGAGGCAGGGGCTTTTGAACGCTGACGCGCTAGCAAATTACTTGTGTGCGCGGTAGCGGCGCAAGGCCGACAATTCAGCAGCCAAGATGGCGAGCTCTGAACGAGCACGGGCCATGTCGACGTCTGATTTTGCGTTCTTAACGGCTTCTTCAGCTGCGAGTTTGGCTGCGTTTGCTTTTTCTTCGTCCATGTCTTTGCCGCGAACCGCGGTGTCAGACATGACGGTGACGCAGTCGGGTTGCACTTCAAGAATGCCACCTGCTACGAAAACAAACTCTTCACCACCATCAGCCGTGTGAATGCGCACCGAACCTGGACGGATGCGTGAAATCAGCGGCGTGTGGCGCGGATAAATACCGAGCTCGCCCGCCTCGCCTGGCAAGGCCACAAAGGTGGCTTCGCCGGAGAAGATCAACTCTTCTGCGCTGACAACATCTACGTGGATGGTACTCATAGGATCTCTCAGATCTTCTTAGCTTTTTCGAACGCTTCGTCGATGGTACCGACCATGTAGAAGGCTTGTTCTGGCAGGTGGTCACACTCGCCGTTCACAATCATCTTGAAGCCACGGATGGTTTCAGCCAAGGTCACGTATTTACCGGGTGAACCAGTGAACACTTCAGCAACGTGGAATGGTTGAGACAGGAAACGTTGGATCTTACGAGCGCGGGCCACAGCCAGCTTGTCTTCAGGAGCCAATTCGTCCATACCCAAAATCGCGATGATGTCACGCAATTCTTTGTAGCGTTGCAGCGTACCTTGCACAGCGCGAGCTGTGGAGTAGTGCTCTTCGCCCACAACCAATGGGTCCAATTGACGGCTGGTTGAATCCAATGGATCCACAGCTGGGTAGATACCGAGCGAGGCGATGTCACGAGACAACACAACGGTGGAGTCCAAGTGAGCAAAGGTTGTCGCTGGAGATGGGTCGGTCAAGTCATCGGCAGGCACGTAAACGGCTTGGATGGAAGTGATAGAACCCACTTTGGTAGAGGTAATACGCTCTTGTAAACGGCCCATTTCTTCGGCCAGTGTAGGTTGATAACCCACAGCAGAAGGCATACGACCCAACAAAGCGGACACTTCAGTACCGGCCAAGGTGTAGCGATAGATGTTGTCCACGAAGAACAACACGTCTTTGCCTTCGTCACGGAATGATTCAGCGATGGTCAAACCTGTCAACGCAACGCGCAAACGGTTGCCTGGGGGCTCGTTCATCTGACCGTAAACCATGGCAACTTTGGACTCACCCAAGTTCTCCAAGTTCACAACGCCAGAGTCAGCCATCTCGTGATAGAAGTCGTTACCTTCACGAGTACGCTCACCCACACCAGCAAACACGGACAAGCCGCTGTGCGCTTTAGCGATGTTGTTGATGAGCTCCATCATGTTCACGGTTTTACCCACACCCGCGCCACCGAACAAGCCAACCTTACCACCCTTAGCGAAAGGACAGACCAAGTCGATCACTTTAATGCCGGTCTCGAGCAATTCTTGCGAAGGGCTGAGTTCGTCATAGGCAGGAGCCTTACGGTGGATAGAAGCGGTTTGAGCTTGGTCAACAGGACCACGTTCGTCGATGGGGTTACCCAACACGTCCATGATGCGACCGAGGGTGGCTTTACCCACTGGAACGGTAATCGCCGCGCCAGTGTTAGTCACCATCAAACCACGACGCAGACCGTCGGAAGTACCCAGCGCAATGGTACGGACGATGCCGTCACCGAGCTGTTGCTGAACTTCCAGAGTCAGTGCAGTGCCTTCGAGCTTGAGCGCGTCGTAGACCTTGGGCATTTGGTCGCGTGGGAACTCGACGTCCACCACCGCGCCAATACATTGAACAATCTTGCCTTGGGCTTGAGCCATTTTTTGCTCCAAAAATTAAAATCAGACAGCAGCCGCACCTGCAACGATTTCCGAAAGTTCTTTCGTAATCGCCGCTTGACGCGTCTTGTTGTAAACCAGTTTGAGTTCGTTGATCACGTTCCCAGCGTTGTCGGTCGCAGACTTCATCGCAACCATACGGGCCGATTGCTCGGACGCCATACTTTCAGCCACGGCTTGATACACCATAGCTTCTACGTAGCGGAGCAACAATTCGTCGATGACGGTTTGTGCGTCCGGTTCGTAGATGTAGTCCCAGGTACCGTGACCTTCGTGAGGCTTTAGCGCGTCTGCCGACAAAGGCAGAAGTTGCTCAACCACAGACTCTTGCTTCATCGTGTTGATGAATCGCGTGTAGCACAGTTGGACCGAATGGATCTCGCCTGCAACATACGCATCCAACAACACTTTCACGGGGCCGATGAGCTTGTCGAGATGAGGTGTATCACCGAGTTGTGTCGCATGCGACACAACTTGAACACCTGAACGACCCAAGAAACCCAGACCTTTGTTACCGATCGCCACAGCTTTCGCTTTGTGGCCTTCGGTTTGCAAGTCACGCAGCTTGTTCGAGACCATACGCAACACGTTGGTGTTGAGACCGCCGCACAAGCCTTTGTCTGTGGTCACCACGATAAAGCCCACATCCTTGGCTTGGTTCACTTCCATGAAGGGGTGAACGTACTCAGGATTGGCCTTGCCGAGGTTAGCCGCGACATGACGAATCTTCTCGCTGTAAGGGCGAGCCGCACGCATGCGATCTTGCGCCTTACGCATCTTAGACGCGGCCACCATTTCCATGGCTTTGGTGATCTTCTTGGTGTTTTCCACCGATTTGATCTTGCCGCGAATTTCCTTACCTGCTGCCATTTGAGGCTCCTTGTGTCAGGTACGGATTAAGCGAAGGTTTTCTTGAACGCAGTCAATGCTGCGGTCAGTTCAGCCTCGGCGTCTTTGTCCATGGCTTTGTCGGCTTCGAGTTTGGCCAACAAGGCAGCGTGCTTAGCTTTGAGGTAAGCGTGCATTTCATATTCAAAGTGCAGAACTTGTTTGACTTCGATGTCATCCATGTAGCCTTTGTTCACCGCAAACAGGGTTGCACCCATGATGCTGATGGACTGTGGGCTGTACTGAGCTTGCTTGAGCAATTCAGTCACGCGAGCACCGCGGTCGAGCTGTTTACGTGTGGCTTCGTCGAGGTCAGAAGCGAACTGAGCAAACGCTGCCAATTCACGGTACTGAGCCAAGTCGGTACGAATACCACCGGACAAGTTCTTTACCAATTTCGTTTGAGCTGCACCACCCACGCGAGACACTGAAATACCAGCGTTAATCGCAGGACGGATACCAGCGTTGAACAACGATGTTTCCAAGAAGATTTGACCGTCAGTGATCGAAATCACGTTGGTTGGCACGAAAGCAGACACGTCACCGGCTTGGGTTTCAATGATTGGCAATGCAGTCAATGAACCAGTTTTGCCTTTGACGGCGCCTTTGGTGAAAGCTTCGACGTAGTCGGCGTTCACGCGGGCAGCGCGCTCTAGCAAACGGCTGTGGAGATAGAACACGTCGCCAGGGTAAGCTTCGCGGCCTGGTGGGCGACGCAACAGCAAAGACACTTGGCGGTAAGCCACAGCTTGCTTAGACAAATCGTCATACACGATCAAGGCGTCTTCGCCACGGTCGCGGAAGTATTCGCCCATCGTGCAACCCGAGTAGGCTGACACGTATTGCATCGCTGCAGATTCAGAAGCAGAAGCAGCCACAACGATGGTGTATTCCATCGCGCCAGCTTGCTCCAAAGCGCGAACCACGTTTTTGATCGACGAGGCTTTTTGGCCAATCGCGACGTAAACGCAGGTCATGTTTTGACCTTTTTGGTTGATGATGGCGTCGATCGCAACAGCTGTTTTACCTGTTTGACGGTCACCAATGATCAACTCACGTTGGCCACGGCCCACTGGCACCATGGAGTCAACAGACTTCAAACCAGTTTGCATGGGTTGGCTCACAGATTCGCGAGCAATAACGCCTGGCGCAACCTTTTCGATCACGTCGGTCATCTTGGCGTTGATTGGACCTTTGCCGTCGATAGGCTGACCCAAAGCGTTCACCACGCGGCCAATGAGTTCAGGGCCGACTGGCACTTCCAAAATGCGACCTGTACATTTGACAATGTCGCCTTCAGAGATGTGCTCGTACTCACCCAAGATCACAGCACCGACCGAGTCACGCTCGAGGTTCAGGGCCAGACCGAATGTGTTGTTGGGGAATTCCAACATTTCGCCTTGCATCGCGTCTGACAGACCGTGCACGCGAACGATACCGTCAGTCACCGACAAAACGGTGCCTTGATTACGAACGTTGGCATCAGTGCCCAAACCTTCGATACGGCTCTTAATCAGCTCAGAGATTTCTGCTGGATTGAGTTGCATGACTCTTTCCTTCTTTCTTGTTAGGGCTGACAGGCATTAAGCCGTCAGCGCAACTTTCATTTGATCTAAACGGGCTTTGACAGAAGTGTCCAACACTTCGTCACCCACCACCACGCGAATACCGCCAATCAGCTCAGGCTGCAAGGCCACAGAGACGTTGAGTTTGCGGCCAAAACGCTTTTCGAGAGCAGTCTTCACATCAGCCAAAGCTGCTGCGTCGATGTCAAAAGCGCTGTACACAACAGCGTCTGCCGTACCGCTTTGCGCGTTGACATGTGCGCGGAATTGCGTTGCCACTTCGGGCAATGCGCTCAAGCGACCGTTGTCAATCACGGCGCGCAAAAAGTTTTGCGCAGCAGTTGGCAATTTGGATTTGGCAACACCAACAATCAAATCAAACACTTGGTTTGAGGTGACTTTGGGGCCTTCTGCAAATTGCAGCAATTGGGCGTTCCCGGCGATTGCCGCAAGCTCTTCGAGCCATGCAGCAGTACCGCTCAGGTCTGCGGCCGAAGCCTTGAACAAAGCTTCTGCGTAAGGGCGGGCAATGGTGGCGAGTTCGGCCATGTTGTCCTCTTACAGCTCAGTCTTCAGACGACCCAACAAGTCGGCGTGAACGCTAGCGTTGACTTCCTTGCGGAGAATCTGCTCGGCGCCTTTGACAGCCAATGCAGCCACTTGCTCGCGCAGGGCTTCACGTGCTTTCACGACTTCTTGCGCAGCTTCAGCGTGAGCAGCAGCCACAATCTTGTTCGCTTCAACCGTGGCATGAGCCTTGGCTTCGTCGATCAAGTGTTGGGCGCGGCGCTCGGCATCAGCCAACAAAGCGGTAGATTCGTTGCGGGTTTCAGCCAGCTTCAATTCCACTTCTTTGTGCGCGTTGGACAGTTCAATCTTGGCATGTTCGGCAGCAGCCAAACCATGGGCAATTTTTTCTGAACGTTCATCGAGTGCGCTTGCGATGGGTGGCCACACGAATTTCATCGTGAACCACACCAAGACCGCAAAAACGATCATCTGGACGAACAGGGTTGCGTTGATACTCACGGCAACACCTTTCTTTTGGTAGTTGCGAGAATTACTTCAGGACGAAGGGGTTCGCGAAAGCGAACATCATGGCGATACCAACGCCGATCAAGAACGCAGCATCGATCAAACCAGCCAACAAGAACATTTTTGTTTGCAATTCGTTCATCAACTCTGGCTGACGAGCAGCTGCTTCGAGGTATTTGCTACCCATGATGCCGATACCGATACAAGCACCGATAGCGCCCAAACCAATGATGAGGCCAGCTGCGAGTGCTACATAACCGAGGACGTGTTCCATTTTGTTGCTCCTAAAGAATGGATGAGAGAGAAAAGTTAAGAAAAAACCGAAATCAGTGCGCGTCGTGCGCTTGACCCACATACACCAGCGTCAACATCATGAAGATGAAGGCTTGCAATGTGATGATCATGATGTGGAAGATGGCCCAAATTGAACCAGCAATGATGTGACCGATGGGCAACAAGATGCCTGGCAACGTGGCAGCAGCAGCGCCGCCCATCAAGGCGATCAACATGAACACCAATTCGCCAGCGTACATGTTGCCGAACAGTCGCATGCCATGCGACACGGTCTTGGCTGCGAATTCAATCATTTGCATGATGAAGTTCACGGGCCACAAGAGGGGATGAGCACCGAAGGGCGCGCAGAACAACTCATGCACCCAACCGCCGATACCTTTGATCTTGATGTTGTAGAACACACAGACCAACAAAACAGAAGTTGACAAACCCAACGTGGTGGACAAGTCAGCCGAAGGCACAACACGCATGTAAGCGTGATGGGCGTCGCCACCGTTCGCGCCGTAGATGATTTCCCAAATTTTGGGGAACAAATCAACAGGGAACAAGTCCATGGCGTTCATCAAGAAAATCCAGACAAACACAGTCAGCGCCAAAGGCGCAACCAACTTGCGGCTTTCTGCACTGTGAATGATTCCCTTGGCCTGGCTATCCACCATCTCGACCAAGATTTCTACAGCAGCCTGGAAGCGGCCTGGTGCGTGAGCAGTTGCACCACGGGCAGCACGCCACAAGAAGAAGCTAGCAACCACACCCAACAACACAGACCAGAAAATCGAGTCCAAGTTGTAAACGGAGAAGTCAATGACACCAGCCATCGGCTTGTTTTGCAGATGCGTCAGGTGGTGAACGATGTATTCACCAGCGGTCGGACCATGTTCAACAGACATTCGTTCGCTCTTCTTTAAGTTGGCTTAACTGGGTAAAACACTTTGCGAAAGCCAAGCGCCACCCAATACACCTTCATTGTCACTACCAGACCCGCCAACATGGCAGGCCAGCTCAAATCATTCACCAGACGCGGCGCCGCAAAAAGCATTGCCACCGTGAGGCCTATCTTGACCATTTCCCAAAGGAAAAAGCCAAACACTGCAGCACCGACATTTGCGGAAGCGACCCGACTGGTCAAACCTCGCGCAAACAGCGCCGCAGGGACAATCACCGCCAAGGCGCCGTAAACCGCCGAATAAACCGCAGCCATCCGCCCCGACACAAACCACACAAGACCTGCCACCAAGAGCCCCAGCACCGCTTGGACTCCCACCACCCGCCATACCGACAGAAGGGGCTGATGCTTGCGCAACTCTGCAACCTGCTCGGCCGTGAGTGGCTCAAACGTTTCTTGTAGGTTCTCTTGATCTTGAGGCTGTATTCTGGTCATCTATGTTTACGCCCAGGTTACATCCGTCATGTCTCTATAGAACCAATCATTGTACGTGATAACCCATACGCTTTTCGGCCTACTGGACTAAGAAGAGGATAATTTGAGTCATGACAAACCCCAGCACCCCTCCAGAAAACCCTCGAGCTGACTCATTGATCGAGTATCCAAGCCAATTCCCCATCAAAGTTATGGGCACCAAGGTCGATGGTTTTGTGCACGCTGTAACCTACATTGCTGAGCAATTCGACCCCACGTTTGACGCCAGCACGGTAGAGCTGCGCGAAAGCAAAGGCGGTAATTATTTAGGCGTCACCATTACCGTGACGGCCACCAGCCGCGAACAACTCGACGAGCTGTACCGCACCCTCACCTCTCATCCACTGGTGAAAGTGGTGCTGTGATCAAACACCTCGGCCTTGTGCCCTACCTGCCGACCTACCAAGCGATGCAGGATTTCACGACAGCTCGCAACTCGGATACACCCGACGAGCTGTGGGTGTGCGAACACCCACCCGTGTTCACGCAAGGCCTTGCAGGGCACGAAGACCATTTACTTGCCCCCGGCGATATTCCCGTAATACCCACCAATCGAGGCGGTCAAGTGACCTTCCACGGACCCGGTCAGGTGGTGGCCTACCCGCTGATAGATCTCAAACGTGCCGGCTACTACGTCAAAGAATATGTGTACCGCATTGAAGACGCCGTGATTCGCACACTGGCCCACTTCAGCGTAACGGGTCACCGAGTTTCTGGCGCACCCGGAATTTATGTTCGCTTAGACGATCCACACAGCCACGCCATGCTGACCCAACGCCCGCAGAAAGATGCCAGCAAAGACCCAGACTTTGCAGGTCTCGGAAAAATCGCAGCTCTTGGCATCAAGGTGAGCCGCCATTGCACGTATCACGGCGTAGCGCTGAACGTGGCCATGGACCTAAGCCCCTACCAACGCATCAACCCCTGCGGCTATCAAGGCCTGCAAACCGTCGACCTTTCTACAATCGGCGTATCGGTCAGCTGGCAAGAAGCCGCTGATGTTTTGAGCCAAAAGCTCGCCACCCATTTGACGCCCTGAATCTACAAGGCCACTCGCTATGTCTACCCCTGACAACCAAGTCGTGCGCGAAGCGCAAACCGTCGAAAACTACAACGCTTCTGCCAAGCAAAAAGCTGCTGCCAAACTCTCACGCATTCCGGTGAAAGTGGAACAAAGCGAAGTGCTGAAAAAGCCTGATTGGATTCGCGTCAAAGCAGGCTCACCCTCGACACGTTTTTACGAAATCAAAGACGTACTGCGCGCCAACAATTTGGTAACCGTGTGCGAAGAAGCCAGCTGCCCCAACATCGGCGAATGCTTTGGCAAAGGAACGGCCACTTTCATGATCATGGGTGACAAGTGCACACGTCGCTGCCCATTCTGCGATGTGGGCCACGGCCGCCCAGACCCACTCGATGTGAACGAGCCAGAAAACTTAGCCAAAACTATTGCCGACTTGAAGCTGAAATACGTGGTCATCACCAGCGTCGATCGTGATGACTTGCGCGATGGTGGAAGCCAACATTTTGTGGATTGCATTCAGCGCACGCGTGAGTTGTCACCCCAAACACAAATTGAAATTTTGGTGCCTGACTTCCGGGGCCGCGATGACCGCGCTTTAGAAATTCTCAAAGCCGCACCTCCTGATGTGATGAACCACAACATGGAAACCGTGCCACGCCTCTACAAAGAAGCGCGCCCTGGCAGCGACTACGCCTTCAGCTTGAACTTGCTCAAGAAGTTCAAAGCCTTGTTCCCCAACGTTCCTACCAAGAGCGGTTTGATGGTTGGCTTGGGCGAAACCGACGAAGAAATTTTGCAAGTGATGCAAGACATGCGCGACCACAACATCGACATGCTCACCATCGGCCAATACTTGGCGCCTAGTACCAGCCACATCCCAGTGCGCCGCTATGTGCACCCAGACACGTTCAAGATGTTTGAGGAAAAAGCCTACGAGATGGGTTTTAGCCACGCGGCCGTCGGCGCGATGGTTAGGTCTTCATACCACGCAGATCAGCAGGCACACGCAGCCTCTGAAGCTGCGAAGGCTTAAACGCCCATCAACTCGGCCGGCTCGTCGCTGGCCAATACCTCTTGCGCCCACGCCTCAAGGCGTGAGGCATCTGCGCGAATCACCTCTTGCTTGACAGCCAAGATTTGTGTGGGGTGCATCGAGAAGCTGCGCAAACCCAAACCCAATAACAAACGTGTCATGGCAGGGTCGCCCGCCATCTCACCGCATACGCTCACACCCTTACCTTGTGAACGCGCCTCTGCAATGGTGTCGGCCAACAAGCGTAAAACGGCAGGGTGCAATGGGTCGTACAAGTGCGCGACCAGTTCGTCTGCTCGGTCAATGGCCAAGGTGTATTGAATCAAGTCATTGGTGCCAATCGACAAGTAATCAAAGTGGCGCAAAAACATCTTCACGCTCAGCGCAGCTGCAGGCACCTCAATCATGGCGCCGATCTTGACGGGGCCAAATACATCGCCACGTTCGTCCAACTGCTTGCGCGCTTTTTCGATCAGTGCGAATGTCTGTTTAATTTCTCGTGCGTGCGCCAGCATGGGGATGAGCAAGTTCACTTGCCCATGTGCAGCAGCACGCAAAATCGCGCGCAGTTGCGTCAGAAACATCGCAGGGTCAGCCAAGCTCCAACGGATCGCGCGCAGGCCCAAGGCTGGGTTTAAATGCGTTTCATCTTTGGCCGTGCGGTCTAACGGCTTGTCCGCACCAATGTCCACCGTGCGAATGGTGACAGGCAAGCCCTGCATGCCATCGACCGCACGTTTGTAGGCTTGGTACTGCTCTTCTTCATCGGGTAATCCGCCTGCACGCCCCATGAACAAAAATTCACTGCGAAAGAGGCCCACACCAACTGCGCCCACAGCCAAAGCTGCAGGAGAGTCCTCAGGCATTTCAATGTTGGCCAGCAAGTCCACACGCTGACCATCCAAGGTCACAGCGGGCGTATGACGCAAGCGCAATAGTCGCTCGCGCTCTAAGGCGGCTTGTCGTTGTTTGAACCCATACTCCGCCAAGATGATGGGCGACGGATTGACGATGACCACACCCGCATCGCCATCAATGATGATCCAGTCGTCTTGTCTCACCAACTGGCTGGCTGTGCGTGCACCCACCACCGCAGGGATATCTAGGCTTCGCGCCACGATTGCCGTGTGCGATGTCTTGCCGCCCACATCTGTGACAAAACCCGTGAACACGCTTTGCTTGAATTGCAGCATGTCAGCAGGCGCCAGATCATGCGCCACCAACACGAGTGGCACATCCATGTCATCGTCGAGCTGCAGATCTTGTTGACGAGGCTGATTACCGCGCTTGGCGGATGGGTGAGGCATGACATGGGCCTCGCCCTTCATGTGGCGCAACATGCGCTCCACCACCTGCTCTAAATCACCCTTGCGCTCGCGCAAATAGGGATCATCCATCTCGTCAAATTGCCGCGCGACCACGTCAAGCTGTGAGGTCAACGCCCATTCAGCGTTGTAGAAACGTTCTTTGACCCAACCTGTCACGCCATCTTCAAGCATGCTGTCTTGGACCAGCATCAAATGCACTTCCAAAATTGCCGACAGTTCGGGCGGCGAATCCTTGGGTAAGTTGTCATGCAGGCTTTGCAGCTCTGCCATGACGGCGTCGCGCGCTAACGTTAAACGCTTGAGTTCAGCACTGACCTGTTCATGCTCAATGAAGTAATGCGCCACATCCACGCGGCTGGATGCCACCAGCACAGCACGTCCAATGGCAATGCCGCGAGCAACTGCTAAACCGTGGATAGAAAAGGTCATGTGCGTGCGCCTTATTCGCCTTCGCCGAATTTGTCGGCCATCAAGGCCAGCAAAGCATCCATGGCTTCTTGCTCTTGCGCGCCATCGGTTTCTAAGTCGACTTCGCTGCCGATGCCTGCAGCAAGCATCATGACGCCCATGATGCTTTTCGCATTCACGCGTCGTTCGCCTTTGCTGATCCAGACTTCACACGGAAAGCTGCCCGCGAGTTTGGTGAGCTTGGCCGATGCTCGGGCATGCAAGCCCAATTTATTGCTGATGGTCGTTGTGGTTTTGATCATGGATTCGACGATTTTGGTTTTGAGGGGCGGTGATGGCGACTTGCATCACGCCTTGTGTACCGCCCGTGAGGGCGCGTGCCACAAGCGCATCCAATGGCTCATGGCGATAACAAACGGCTCTGAAGAGCATGGGCAAATTCACGCCCGCAATCAACTTGGCATTGCTGCCCGCAACAAGTTTTTGTGCCACATTGGCGGGGGTTGCGCCAAAAATATCAGTCAGCACCAACAGGCCACTGTCTAGGGCGGAACCGGCCGCATCAAGCGCTAGCGCCAAGGTGTCTTCGGGCTGTGCGTCTGGCAGCACATCTAGGGCGATGACATCTGCAGAGCACTCTGCGTAGACATGCATGGCGCAATCGTGCAAAGCTTTCGCTAACGGTGCATGGGCGATGATGAGAATGCGATTGCTCATAAGATTTCAGATGAAGTGTGCCAATTATCAGCTGTCTGACTTGTGCCTCAAAAAGTAGCCATAAGATGCCAAGCAACAGGCAAAGTAAACCGCCATTGCACACTGAAATGCTTGTGGTTCTAAGTAACCTTGGGCTTTGAATCCGTCAATCATCAGACCCATGCCCCACTGAACAACAAACACGCCCAAGAACAGCACCAGGTTAAACGCCGACAGCGCCCGGCCTGCCACGGCCGCTGGGAATGCCATACCGACGGCGGGTTGAGCCAAGGCTACAAATGAACTACTGATGCAAAACACGATCCAATGCAAGGCACCTGCGTCTGCCCCAGAGAGAATGATGTAGGTTTGGACACATAAATTCACTGGCACGCCATAGGCCATCAATTTATTGGCACTGTAGCCACGCTTGGTCAAACTCGGCGTGTACAAACCCCAGAGCCAAAACGTGATGAGCATGCATACGTTCACCCAAAACAATCCTGTGGCCGCTTCAAGCGGCGTGTAGCCCGCAACCTTGACCATCCATGGCCCTGCCCACAAGGTTTGCATGGCGACAAAGCCACCGTAATTGAAAAAACCCATCGGGGTGAGGCTACGGAAATACGGGTGAGCCCACACTTGTTTGTAACTGGCCAAGATCCCTATTCGCTTGCTTGGCTCAGTTTCTAAAGCTGGCTCTGGCAACCGCCACTTGGGCACTTGCCATGCCATCAACGCCATTGACAACACGATGAGCAATGCAAGGCCCACAAAAATCCAACGCCATCCCACGACTGGCAACAACCATTGCACGGGCAGTGTGGATGCCAGCATGCCTAAGGCTCCTGTCATCAACATCCACGAATTGGCACGTTGTTGATGCTCTAGAGCCAGCCAGCGTCGATAGCCTGTGAGAGGCGCCATCAAACAAGCGCTCACACCAACGCCAATGAGCACTCGCGCCATCAACAAACCATAAAAATCTGTGGCCCATGAAAAGGCCAAGCAACCCAGCACTGCGACGCCTAAAAAACTGAGGACGACTTTCTTTGGTCCATGCTGGTCTAACCAATGCCCCATCGGCAATTGCGTCAGTGAAAAGCCAAAGAAATAGCCTCCCGCAAGAAGCCCAAGATCACGCGCCTGCAAGCCAAATTCCAAGGTCAACATCGGCGACAAAGTTGCCGTGATGGCGCGCAGCAATGTTGACAAGAAATAGGCAGAAGCAAATGCTACGAATACCCATATCGCGACACGGCGCGGCAATACATCGTCGTTCATGGCGTCGTGCTTTCTTGTTGAATTTTCATGTCTTGAATTATCAGAGCACTTTGCGGCTGTTACTTTTTTTCGCGCCGAAGTTTGTTGCTCGCCCTGTCGCGCGTTGGACTAGGAGCACCAATGCAAACGGGGCAAGGCTTATCGCCTTGCCCCGCGTACATAACTAAGTTCGTGCTCGTTAAGTCAAGTTTTTTACTTGTTCTTGAAATCATCGTGGCATGACTTGCAGGCACCACCCGTTGCAGCAAATGCTGTTTTAAAAGCATCATCTTTGCCTGTTTTTGTCGCGGCTACTAACTTGACCGTTTCTGCTTGAAGCTTGTCTGAGGCTTCTTTAAATTTGGCCCCTTGCTTCCAGACTTCTGGCTTAGCTTTGGTCTCTGCAGTCTCTGTGCCTTCACCGAATGCATGCCATGGCAACTTGGCCATGTCTGCAACGATTTCTGCGTTATCTGCGGCTATCTTGGCATCGAAGGGGACCTTGCCTTGAGCCATTGCGCCTAAGCGTCCGAAATGTGTGGCCATGACTGTGAATGCTGCCTTGCGGTATTTCACAGCATCTTCTGGCTTGGCAAACTGAGCTGCTGCAGAAAAGCTAACAGACGCTGCGCTGATCGCGATCAATGACAGGATGATTTTTTTCATAAGTGTGGGTCCTTTAGGGTAGAAAATAGAGTTGTCTCGACGTGCTGAGTTTACGAACTTTGTCACAGTCTGTCTTTTGCTCCGGTTTATCTTATGCCACACACTCATTCTTTGCATCGCATTCGCGTTTGGGACCTTCCCACACGCAGCTTTCACGTCCTTTTGGCTTTGTGCGTTGCAGGTCTGATTGCGACCGGTGAGATCGGCCTCATACAGCTTCATTTTTGGCTTGGCTATGCTGTGCTGACTTTGGTTCTGTTTCGACTGGTCTGGGGTTTTGTGGGCGGCCACTGGTCTCGGTTCATCAACTTTGTACCCACACCAGCAAAGCTACGTGCCTATATTCAGGCCGTTCGCACCCAACAAGCGCCCCATAGCATTGGCCATAACCCATTGGGTGCACTGTCAGTGCTTGGGATGTTGTGCGTGTTGCTGATTCAAGTGTTCAGTGGCTTTTTTAGCGACGATGAAATTGCCAACACTGGGCCATGGACTGCGTTTATTCCTGCGGATTGGGTAGAGATGGCCACCGAATATCACAGCGAAGTGGGTAAGGTGATTTTGATTGTGCTGATTGTTCTGCATGTCGGCACTGTGCTTTATTACAAGCGCATCAAGAACGACGATTTAATTGCCCCTATGCTCACAGGCGACAAGGTGCTGACGACTGAAACTCAAGCATCACGAGATACACGTACATCCCGTCTCTTTGCGCTTGCCATTTTGGTTGGTTGCGCTTATGTCGTGTATCGATTGGTTAACCTCGCATAAGACGCATCAGATTCATTAAAAAAGCCGCGCAGTGCGCGGCTTTTTTTGTTTTGTAAACGATTAAGCTTTTGCTTGTGCCAGCAAAGTCTCAGCGTTGCTCACTTCGAACTTGCCTGGTGCTTCAGCGTTCAAAGCAACGACTTTTCCGTCTTTGACGAGCATCGAGTAGCGATCGCTACGCACGCCCATGCCCTTAGCCGTCAAATCCAACACCAAGCCAGTGGCTTTAGCGAAGTCTGCACTGCCATCGCCCAGCATGCGCACTTTGCCATTGGTGTGTTGGTCACGTGCCCATGCACCCATGACGAACGCGTCGTTGACGCTCACACACCAAATTTCATCAACGCCCGCAGCCTTGAATTCGTCGTGCAATGCCACATAGCCTGGCACATGCTTGGCCGAACACGTAGGCGTGAATGCGCCTGGCAATGCAAACAAGGCAATGGTTTTGCCTGCAGTTGCTTTGGCCACGTCTACAGCGTTCGGGCCGATGCTGCAGCCTTCACCTTCGACCTCTGAGTACTCCATCAGGGTGGTGTGTGGCAGGGTGTCTCCAACTTTGATCATGATGTCTCCAATAAATGACGTTACAAAAACAAAAACGACCCACATTGTGGGTCGTTTTCTTTAGCCTTGCAGGACCGAAGTCCTTTGGTATTTAAACCGCAGCAGCTTTCTCAACCAAACGGGTCGCAACCCAGTTTTTGGTTTTCGAAATTGGCTTGCTTTCTGTGATCTCGATCATGTCGCCCAAGTGGTATTCACCTGTTTCGTCATGTGCGTGATACTTGCTCGACTTAGCAACAATTTTGCCGTAGAGGGCGTGCTTCACACGACGCTCCACGAGCACTGTCACTGTTTTAGCGCGCTTGTCGCTAACCACCTTGCCAATCAAGGTGCGTTTGAGGGATTTCTTAGCGTCCGTCATGTTCACTCCTTACTTGGCGGCTTGCTTTTCAGCAAGAATGGTTTTTGCACGTGCAATGCTGCGACGTGTAGAACGCAGTTGTGACGTGTTGTTGAGTTGTTGCGTACCTTTTTGCATGCGCAAGCCAAAGTGAGCTTTTTGCAACTCTTTGACTTCAGCTTCGAGGCCGGCAACGTCTTTTTGGCGCAGTTCAGCAGCTTTCATTTCTTATTTCTCCTGAATTACTGGCCGATCATGCGAGCCACAAAAGTGGTACGCAAGGGCAACTTTGCAGCGGCCAGACGGAATGCTTCACGGGCCAACTCTTCAGGGACGCCTACGATTTCGTAGAGGACCTTGCCGGGTTGGATCTCAGCCACGTAGTACTCGGGGTTACCTTTACCGTTACCCATACGCACTTCAGCAGGCTTATTGGAAATCGGCTTGTCAGGGAACACACGAATCCAGATACGGCCGCCACGTTTGACGTGACGAGAGATCGCACGACGTGCGGCCTCGATCTGGCGGGCCGTCAGACGGCCGCGATCGGTGGATTTCAGACCGAAGTCACCGAATGCAACTGTGTTGCCACGTGTTGCGATGCCGGTGTTGCGGCCTTTTTGCTCTTTGCGGTATTTACGGCGTGCTGGTTGCAGCATGCTTATTCTCCTGTTCCGTCCGCAGCCGTGCCAGTGGATGCGGGCGCGGCAACCTTGCGGACGCGCTTGACGGCAGTTTTAGGGGCATCAGCGGCTTCAGCGGGTTTATCGCTGCCATCCGTTGGTGCGGCATTGGTCCCTGCTGGGCGACGAGCGCCTGAGCGTGCGGGACGATCGCCGGTTGGGCGAGCGTCACGACGAGGACCGCGAGGACGACGCTCTTCTTCAGCACGGGGCTCAGCAGCGGCCGGCAGGTCGTTACGACCCAAGGTATCGCCTTTGTAAACCCACACTTTGACACCGATGATGCCGTAAGTGGTTTTAGCTTCAGAAGTTGCGTAATCGATGTCTGCACGCAGGGTGTGAAGTGGCACGCGACCTTCACGGTACCACTCGGTACGTGCGATCTCGATGCCGTTCAAACGACCTGCCGACATGATCTTGATGCCTTGAGCACCCAGACGCATGGCGTTTTGCATAGCGCGCTTCATAGCGCGGCGGAACATGATGCGTTTTTCGAGCTGTTGAGTGATGCTGTCAGCGATCAATTGAGCATCGATTTCAGGCTTGCGCACTTCTTCGATGTTGACTGCGACTGGCACGCCCAAACGAGCTGCGAGTTCTTTCTTCAAGTTCTCGATGTCTTCGCCTTTTTTGCCGATCACCACGCCTGGACGAGCCGAGAAGATGGTGATGCGTGCGCTTTTAGCGGGACGCTCGATGAGAACGCGAGAGACAGAAGCGTTTTTCAGCTTGGCCTTGAGGTATTCGCGCACTTTGATGTCTTCGGCCAGCATGCCAGCGAAGTCATTGTTGCTTGCGTACCAACGGCTAGCCCAGTTGCGGCTCACTGCAAGGCGAAAGCCTGTGGGGTGGATTTTTTGTCCCATATCTTCCTATACCTTTCAGTTACCGACTGTCACGTAAACGTGACAGGTTGGCTTGCTGATACTGTTACCGCGGCCTTTGGCGCGGGCAGTGAAACGCTTGAGCGTGGCGCCTTTTTCGACGTAGATGGTTTTCACCTTCAACTCGTCGATGTCTGCACCGTCGTTGTGTTCAGCGTTAGCAATCGCAGATTCCAAAACTTTCTTAACGATGCCCGCAGCTTTTTTCTGCGTGAATGTCAGGATGTTCAGAGCCTGGTCAACTTTTTTGCCGCGGATCATGTCCGCGACCAAACGGCCTTTGTCGACCGACAAACGGACGCCCCTAAGGACTGCACGTGTTTCCATGGTCTTTCCTTATTTCTTCTGGACTTTTTTGTCCGCGGGGTGACCTTTGAAGGTACGAGTCAGAGCGAATTCGCCCAACTTGTGACCCACCATTTGGTCAGTGATATACACGGGCACGTGTTGCTTGCCGTTGTGCACAGCGATGGTCAAGCCGATGAAATCGGGCAAGATCATGGAACGACGTGACCAAGTTTTCACTGGCTTTTTATCTTTAGTTGCGATGGCCTTGTCGACCTTGGCAACCAAATGATGGTCAACAAACGGACCCTTTTTGAGAGAGCGAGTCATTTGTTACCCCTTACTTTTTACGACGCGACACAATCATGACTTGTGTGCGTTTGTTGTTACGGGTACGGTAGCCTTTTGTCAGGTTACCCCATGGGTCAACTGCATGACGGCCTTCACCGGTGCGACCCTCACCACCACCGTGTGGGTGATCCACTGGGTTCATAGCGACGCCACGCACTGTTGGGCGAATACCCATCCAGCGCTTGACACCAGCTTTACCCAATTGGCGGAGGCTGTGTTCTTCGTTTGCAACTTCACCGATGGTGGCGCGGCATTCGATATGGATCTTGCGAACTTCACCAGAGCGCATACGCACTTGAGCGTAAGTGCCTTCACGAGCCAACAAAGTGGCCGATGTACCAGCTGAACGCGCGATTTGTGCACCAGCACCTGGCTTCAACTCGATACAGTGAATGGTTGAACCCACTGGAATGTTGCGGATTGGTAAGGTGTTACCTGCACGGATCGGGGCTTCCGAACCGCTGAGCAACGATGCGCCAACTTCCAAGCCACGTGGAGCAATGATGTAACGACGCTCGCCGTCTGCGTAACACACCAAAGCGATGTGTGCCGTACGGTTTGGATCGTATTCAATGCGTTCCACTTTCGCAGGGATAGCGTCTTTGTTACGCTTGAAATCCACAACGCGGTAGTGATGCTTGTGACCACCACCCTTATGACGGGTAGTGATGTGACCGTTGTTGTTACGACCCGATTTTTGGTGCTGGGGTTCCAGCAACGGAGCGTAAGGTTCACCTTTGTGGAGGTGATCACGGGTAACTTTAACGACGCCACGTTGACCGGGCGACGTAGGTTTCATCTTGATGACTGCCATGATTAAGCGGCCTCCCCAGAGATGCTCAGCTCTTGACCAGCTTTCAGGGTCACATAAGCTTTGCGAACGTTGTCGCGACGGCCCATGGACTTACCAAAACGCTTGGTTTTGCCTTTTGTGTTCACCACATTCACGCCTTGAACTTCAACCTTGAACATCAATTCCACTGCGGCCTTGATTTCTGGTTTAGTAGCGTTTTGCAGCACCTTGAATGTCACAACGTTGTGCTTCTCTGCAACCATGGTGGCCTTTTCGGACACGACGGGAGAGACCAACAATTGCATCAAACGACCTTCGTCAAATTTGTGTGCGCTCATGCGAACATCTCCTTGAGTTGGTCCATGGCACCCTTAGTCACGAGGACTTTACGGTAGTGCACCAATGACAGTGGATCGGCATAACGAGGCTCAACCACCAACACGTTTGGCAAGTTGCGTGAAGCCAAGTACAAGTTGTCATCAACTTCCTCGGAGATCACCAACACTGACTCAAGGTTCATCGCCTTGAATTTAGCTGCCAACAATTTGGTTTTAGGAGCGTCAACCTTCAAAGACTCAACCACAGCCAAACGACCTTCGCGGGCCAATTGGGACAAGATCGAAGCCATACCAGCACGGTACATCTTCTTGTTGATCTTCTGTGTGAAGTTCTCGTTAGGCATGTTCGGGAAAATGCGACCGCCGCCACGCCACAGAGGCGATGACGTCATACCAGCGCGAGCGCGGCCGGTGCCTTTTTGCTTGAACGGCTTCTTGGTGGAGTGCTTAACTTGCTCACGGTCTTTTTGGGCACGAGTGCCTTGACGCGCGTTAGCTTGGTAAGCGACCACGATCTGGTGAACCAGATCTTCGTTGTATTCACGACCGAACACGGTTTCAGGTGCGTCGTACTTAGACGCAGCTTGACCTTGGTCGTTCAGGAGTTCGACTTGCATCAGTTCGCTCCTTTAGCTTTGACGGCGGGATGCACAGTCACGAAGCCGCCTGCTGAACCAGGCACAGCGCCTTTGATCAACAACAGTTGGCGAGCTTCGTCGATGCGAATCACGTCGAGGTTTTGTGTCGTCACGATGTCGTCGCCGAGGTGGCCAGACATGCGCTTACCGGGAAACACGCGACCTGGGTCTTGTGCCATACCGATAGAGCCAGGCACGTTGTGCGAACGGCTGTTACCGTGCGACGCGCGCTGTGACTTGAAGTGATGACGCTTGATGGTGCCAGCAAAGCCTTTACCGATGGTTGTGCCTTGCACGTCCACCTTTTGGCCCACTGCAAACACATCAGTCACAGGCACAGTAGCGCCAGCGGCGTACTTAGCTGCAACATCAGCAGTCACGTGGAATTCTTTGATGATTTCACCGGCTTCGACGCCTGCTTTCGCAAGGTGTCCAGCCATTGGCTTGGTCACGCGAGATGCCTTGCGTGAACCGAATGTGACCTGCAAGGCCACATAGCCGTCGTTTTCCTGGGTTTTCACTTGGGTCACGCGGTTGTTGGACACATCCAACACCGTGACAGGGATCGAATCCCCATCATCAGTGAACAGACGCATCATGCCCACCTTGCGGCCCAGCAATCCCAAACGGATGCTTTGACTCATTGTTTTCTCCAAAACTCTCACCGCAACCACTTCAATTGGCAGTTACGTTTTTGCGTGAAAGACGGTTGATAAATCTCCGTGCAAATTGCACAGAGTCCGCGAGTATATCGCGAAAACCGCGCCAAGAGCAACTACTCTTTGGCGCGGGGGCTGGAATGGGCTTTTGGCCCACCCCAAAGTTGCATTACTGCAACTTGATTTCGACGTCCACGCCCGCTGGCAGGTCGAGTTTCATCAAGGCGTCAACTGTTTTATCAGTTGGGTCCACGATGTCCATCAAACGCTGGTGGGTACGGATTTCGAGCTGGTCACGGCTGGTCTTGTTGACGTGCGGTGAACGCAAGATGTCAAAACGCTTCATGCGTGTTGGCAAAGGCACTGGGCCTTTGACAATCGCGCCGGTGCGCTTGGCAGTGTCAACGATCTCAGCAGCAGACTGGTCGATCAATTTGTAGTCAAACGCCTTCAGGCGGATGCGAATCTTTTGCTTCGAGGACATTTAAATTCCTCGATTAAGCAATGATCTTGGCAACCACACCAGCGCCAACTGTCTTACCGCCTTCGCGGATAGCGAAGCGCAAGCCTTCTTCCATCGCAATGGGGTGGATCAACTTCACAGTGATCGACACGTTGTCACCAGGCATCACCATCTCTTTGCCTTCTGGCAACTCGATAGCACCAGTCACGTCAGTCGTACGGAAGTAGAACTGTGGACGGTAGTTGTTGAAGAATGGTGTGTGGCGGCCGCCTTCGTCTTTAGACAACACATAGATCTCAGCTGTGAAGTGAGTGTGTGGCTTGACTGAACCTGGCTTGCACAGCACTTGGCCGCGCTGCACGTCTTCGCGCTTTGTACCGCGCA
>NZ_NESD01000003.1 GCF_003063545.1 Limnohabitans sp. Jir61
GAGCCGCGTCAATTTGGTCGTAAGCCTTAGCTTCGCCGCCGAACTTCAAAGACAGGATCGTGGTGATCGCAGCTGTCAAAGTTGTTTTACCGTGGTCAACGTGACCAATGGTGCCAACGTTCACGTGTGGCTTGGTACGTTCGAATTTTCCTTTTGCCATTTCTTTTCTCCAAAGAGCAGTGCCCGTGTACAGGTTTTATGTCTGCACGATGCTGCTGATTCGCCCCGCACGGGTGACAGGGCGGCGCATCGTCGCAGACAGGGGCCACTTGCGCAGCCCCATGGGGTTTTTTTATTTAGCGCGAGCGGCCACGATGGCTTCTGCAACGTTACGTGGAGCTTCAGCGTAGTGCTTGAATTCCATCGTGTAAGTTGCGCGACCTTGTGACATCGAACGCAGGGTGGTTGAGTAACCGAACATTTCAGACAATGGCACTTCAGCTTTAATTGCTTTACCGCCACCGACCATGTCGTCCATACCTTGCACCATGCCGCGACGTGAGGACAAATCGCCCATCACGCTACCAGCGTAGTCTTCAGGTGTCTCAACTTCCACAGCCATCATGGGCTCCAGAATGACTGGCTGAGCTTTGCGGCAACCTTCTTTGAAACCAAAGATAGCTGCCATCTTGAACGCCATTTCGTTCGAGTCCACATCGTGGTACGAACCGAAGTGCAATGTGACCTTGACGTCAACGACTGGGTAACCAGCCAACACGCCTTGGCTCAACGCTTCGATCACGCCTTTTTCTACTGCAGGGATGTATTCGCGAGGAACCACGCCGCCTTTAATAGCGTCAACGAATTCAAAGCCTTTGCCAGCTTCTTGAGGCTCAACCTTGAGCACCACGTGACCGTATTGACCCTTACCACCGGATTGACGAACGAATTTGCCTTCGGCTTCTTCGACAGTCTTGCGGATGGTTTCGCGGTAAGCCACTTGAGGCTTGCCAACGTTGGCTTCAACGCCGAATTCACGCTTCATGCGGTCGACAATAATTTCCAAGTGCAATTCGCCTTGACCACCAATGATGGTCTGGCCAGATTCTTCGTCAGTTTGCACGCGGAAAGAAGGATCTTCTGCAGCCAAACGTGACAAAGCCATGCCCATTTTTTCTTGGTCAGCTTTTGTCTTTGGTTCAACAGCTTGGCGAATCACGGAATCAGGGAACACCATGCGCTCCAAAGTGATCACTGCGTTTGGATCGCACAAGGTTTCGCCTGTGGTCACGTCTTTCAAGCCCACGCAAGCAGCGATGTCGCCCGCACGGATTTCGTCCACTTCTTCACGGTTGTTGGCGTGCATTTGCACGATACGACCGATACGCTCTTTCTTACCGCGCACCGAGTTGTAAACCGTGTCGCCCTTTTTCAGAACGCCAGAGTAAACACGCACGAATGTCAACTGACCCACAAATGGATCGGTCATCAACTTGAACGCCAACGCAGAGAATTTCTCGTCATCGTCAGCCTTGCGGATCACTTCTTTTTCGTCTTCGTCAAAGCCCTTGATGGCTTTCACGTCGAGAGGAGAAGGCATCAATTCAAGCACTGCATCCAACATACGTTGAACGCCTTTGTTCTTGAACGCTGTGCCGCACAACATTGGTTGAATTTCGCTGTTGATGGTGCGAACGCGCAAGCCGTGTGTGATTTCTTCTTCAGACAAGTCACCCTCTTCGAGGTACTTGTTCATCAGCTCTTCAGAGGCTTCAGCCGCAGCTTCAACCATCTTCTCACGCCACTCTTTGGCCACTGCCACGAGGTCAGCTGGGATCTCTTCGAAGGTGAACTTCATACCTTGAGACGCTTCGTCCCAAATGATGGCTTTCATCTTGCGCAAATCAACCACGCCTGTGAAGTTATCTTCAGCGCCGATTGGGATCACGATTGGCACAGGATTGGCCTTCAAGCGCAATTTCATCTGGTCCACGACCTTGAAGAAGTTGGCACCTGTACGGTCCATCTTGTTCACAAAGGCCAAACGTGGCACTTTGTACTTGTTGGCTTGACGCCACACGGTTTCAGACTGGGGTTGCACGCCACCCACAGCACAGTAAACCATGCAAGCACCGTCGAGCACGCGCATGGAACGCTCAACTTCAATCGTGAAGTCAACGTGACCAGGGGTGTCAATGATGTTGATGCGGTGGTCAGCGAAAGAGCCATCCATGCCCTTCCAAAAACAAGTGGTCGCAGCAGAAGTGATCGTGATGCCACGCTCTTGCTCTTGCTCCATCCAGTCCATGGTGGCAGCGCCATCATGCACTTCACCAATCTTGTGGTTCACACCGGTGTAATAAAGAATACGCTCTGTCGTTGTGGTTTTACCAGCGTCAATGTGCGCTGAAATACCAATGTTGCGATAGCGCTCAATGGGGGTATTGCGGGCCATGTTTTACCTTTGAATTTAGAAGCGGAAGTGGCTGAACGCCTTGTTGGCTTCGGCCATGCGGTGAACTTCGTCACGCTTTTTCATGGCACCGCCACGACCTTCAGACGCTTCCAACAATTCGTTGGCCAAGCGCAAAGCCATGGACTTTTCACCGCGCTTGCGAGCGGCTTCTTTCAACCAGCGCATGGACAAAGCCAAGCGACGGACTGGACGAACTTCAACGGGCACTTGGTAGTTAGCACCACCCACGCGGCGGGATTTAACTTCCACCATGGGCTTGACGTTGTTGATGGCCACAGTGAACAACTCGAGCGGATCTTTGCCCGATTTTTGTTCGATTTGCTCCAAGGCACCGTAAATGATGCGCTCGGCAACAGCTTTCTTGCCGCCTTCCATGATCACGTTCATGAATTTGGACAGCTCAACATTACCGAACTTTGGATCCGGCAAGATTTCACGTTTAGGGACTTCGCGACGACGTGGCATTGTTTCACCTCATATTGCTTCAGTTGGCACTCTTTCGAGAGCCCGGAAAGTCATCATGACTTCCACTTACTCGACCCACACCCAACATGGATGCTTCGGGCCACTTCGTTTTGCATCGTCTGCCTGACGACCAAAACACCGATTTGACGAATTAAGCCTCGCTAAGGCTGATGGCCATTAGGCCTAGAGAGCAATTAAGCCTTCTTAGGACGCTTTGCACCGTACTTAGAACGCGATTGCTTACGGTCTTTAACACCTTGCAAATCGAGCGAACCGCGCACGATGTGATAACGCACACCTGGCAAGTCTTTGACACGACCGCCGCGCACGAGCACAACGCTGTGTTCTTGCAAGTTGTGGCCTTCACCGCCGATGTACGAAATGACTTCGAAACCGTTGGTCAAGCGAACTTTGGCAACTTTACGCAGCGCAGAGTTTGGCTTCTTAGGCGTCGTGGTGTACACACGGGTGCACACGCCACGGCGTTGTGGAGAGTTTTGCATCGCAGGGCTTTTGGACTTGATCGTTTCGACCTCGCGCCCCTGACGCACCAATTGATTGATGGTTGGCATTGTTTGTAACGTCCCTAAACGTTGAAATTAAAAGAAAACGTGAATCCCTTCGGAAATTCCGAAAAGCCTTCTAGTGTATCAGCAACAAGGGTGGGAGGCAAATCTAGTCCGAAATGCCTCAAAAAGGGCTTATTTCACCCACAACCGCACGGTGTCCCATGCGCGGCCCACAAAACCGGCTTGCTCTACGGTTTCTAGCACCAGCAAAGGCACATCCACAAGCGGCTTTTGGTCCAAAGTCACCTTCAAAGCACCCACCGCTTGGCCGCGGTTGAGGGGCGCCAGCAAAGGCTCGGGACGCGCCACTTGGGTTTGGATGCGGCCAGCAGCGCCAGCTGGCACCGCCACCACGATGGGTGCAAAGCGGCCCAGCTTGACTTGGCCGCCTTGGCCTTTCCAAACATTGGGGGTCACAACGGCTTGGTTGGCATCAAACAACTTAATGGCATCAAACGCGGTGTAACCCCAATTCAACAGTTTTTGCGACTCGGTGGCGCGCGCGTTCTCACTGGAAGCACCCAAGACGATCGACAACAAGCGACGTTGCCCCACGCCAGGCGCATCACGCTTGGCGGTGGCAATCAAGCAAAAACCGGCGGCATCGGTGTGGCCTGTTTTCAAACCGTCCACACTGGGGTCACGGAACAACAACAAATTGCGGTTGTTTTCGTTGGCGGCAGGTGTGCCTGGGTAGCGGTATTTTTTGATCGCGTAATAACCCACGTAATCAGGAAAGTCTTGCATCAAACGTCCGGCCAAGATGCTTAGGTCGCGCGCTGTGGTGGTGTGGCCTGGCTCAGTTAAGCCTTCTGGGTTTTTGTAACCGGTAGATTTCATGCCCAAGACTTTGGCTTGCGCGTTCATCATTTGCACAAAATGCTCCACTGTGCCGCCCACGCCTTCTGCCAGCGCCATGGTGGCGTCATTGCCCGATTGAACAATCATGCCTTTGATCAAGTCTTCGACTGGCACTTTCATCTTGGGATCGATGAACATGCGAGAGCCGGGCATCTTCCAAGCGCGCTCACTCACGCCAAAGGTTTGTTGCAAGCTAATCTTCTTCGCCTTGAGCGCATCAAACACGATGTAAGCCGTCATCAGCTTGGTCAATGATGCGGGCTCAATGGGCTTGTCTGCATCCAACTCCGCCAAGGTTTGCTGAGCCGTCAAATCCACCAGTAAATACGCACGGGCAGCAATTTCAGGCGGCTGCGGCACTTGGGCTTGCGCCTGAAACACACAAGTCAAGCCCATCAAAATGCCGATGAAAGTGGTGCGCAGGAATCGTGTCATTGCTGTCTTCTGATGAAAAATGAATCAAAGAATTGACGCGTCTGGGATGCAAACGCTGCGTGGTCACGGGCCGGGCTTAACCCTGAAGATGCCGCACCACTAAATTCTTGAGAAGTGGCAATTGTCCATGAAAGAAATGACCGCCACCTGGCACCACCGTCACAGGCAGACTTTGCGGACGCGCCCAGTCCATCACCGAGGCCAATGACACCGTATCGTCTTGCTCGCCGTGTACCACCAAGGTTTTGTCGTGCAACTCGGCCGCAATGGGGGCCACCGTGAAACGCTGTGCAGCCGTGCCCACGAATGCCACTTTCTCAATCTGGCGATGCGCCTGAAGTTCAGCCAAGGCATGGCTGGCCACAAACGAACCAAACGAAAAACCTGCAATCGCCAATGCGCCATTCGGCGCGACTTGTTCGACCACACTCAAAAAGTCGCACGCTTCGCCTACACCAGCATCATGCTCACCCGCTGAACCACCCACGCCACGAAAGTTAAAACGCACCACGGTCCAGCCACATTGCACAAAAGCACGCGCCAGTGTTTGCACCACTTTGTTGTCCATCGTGCCGCCAAACAGCGGGTGTGGGTGGGCCACGATGGCCACGCCGCGTGATGCACCTTCAGGCTCGTCGCGCAAAGCTTCGATAACGCCGGCTTCGCCTTGCAGTGTGATTTTTTGGGTCTGCGAATTCATGGCTCAGCGCCCCACGTTGGCGGGCACTACCAAGCGTTCGACCACTTGGCCATTCTTCAAATGGCTTTCCACAATCTCGTTCACATCGTTCTTGTCCATCACGGTGTACCAAACACCCTCTGGGTAAACCACTGCCACGGGACCACCCGCACAGCGGTCAAGGCAACCAGCTTTGTTCACGCGCACACCGCCAACACCTGCAAGTCCCGCAGCTTTCACTTGAGCTTTGCAATGGTCAAACGACTCTTGTACGCCATGGTTTGCACAGCAATCTTGGCCGTTATCACGCTGATTCAGGCAGAAAAAAATGTGGTGTTTGTAATAAGAGGTTTGTGTCATGAAGAGATTTTAGTTTTGTGTGCTGCGCTCGCGCGACAAGCGCACCAGCGCCAGCATCATCACAGCGTAAGGCCAAAGCCAACCGAGCCATTGCACCAAGCCGTGAAAACGCACAAATTGCCCCTGCTCCCACGTTTGCAAGGTTTGAGCGAAATAGGCGCTCTCTGGCGATTGGTTGAGCACGCTTTGCTGGACCAAGACCGCCAACAACAGAAAAGTCCATGCGATGCGTGCCGACAGCGGTAGAAAAACCAAGGCCACCACACAACCAAAAATCAAACCCAACATCACAGGCAAATCAAGCCACGTCCATGCATGCACAGGCCCATAACTCAGCGCAGCAGACAAAGCACTCATGCCCATCGCCATGGCCAGCACGGCCAGCAAGTACAAGAATCTTTGCCCCACCTGGCGAATCACACCAAAACCCAACAAGCACGGCACAAGCAAGCCCAGCATCACGCACATCAACTCAGCGCCTGGCAGTAACGGTTCTAATTCAAAGGCACGCAGCGGAATCCAGTCTTCAAACGGCGTGGCTTCGAAGGCACTGGTCAAGGTGTCTTCCACACGCTCCCACACTTGGCCCAACCCCAACGGCACGGCCACTGGGAACAACAGGGCCGCAGGCCACACTGCCATCAACACCAACGCCATATAGGCATCGCGCACAAACCAACGTTCACGGAACTGGCTCCAGCGGCGTAGCAACCCAAGGTGTTCAAGTGAGTTGGCCAACACCGCACCAATAAATGCACCCAAGGTATTGAGTAAGAAATCTGGCAACGAAGGCACGCGCGCTGGCAAATAGCTTTGCAAACCTTCCATCGTCAATGACAGCAAAGCAGCAGCCAGCGTGGAGAGCAACACCTCTCGCGTTTGCCAGCCCATGCGCATGGCACTCAAGGTCAAGAAGAAACCCAGCGGTGCGTAGCCCAGCACATTGGCCACCACATCAAAGCCCAACCAATATTTGGGCCAGGGCGCAGCGAGGAAAGACCAAGTCCAAATACCTTGGTCACGCCAATGATCAAACGGATAAAGGCTGGCGTAGACGATCAACGCCACGCATATTTGCGAGAGGGGCCAAGCGGAGGTTTTACGCATGGTCCAGCCGCTGTTTTAGAAAGGTTTGACGACCACCAAGATCACCGCGATGGTCAGCAAGACGACGGGAATCTCATTGAACCAGCGGTACCAAACGTGACCGCGCGTGTTGGTGCGCGCTTCGAACTTGCGCAGCAAACGTCCACAACCGTGGTGATAGCCCAACGCCAACAACACGATGGTGAGCTTGGCATGCATCCAACCATTACCCACGCCCACTAAACCAATGCCGTAATAGAGCCAAAGCACCATGCCTAAGCCTACCGCTGGCAGCATCAACAAAGTCGTGAAACGCATCAGCTTACGAGCCATCAACAGTAAACGGGCTTCTTCGGCTTCTGATCCTTCAGGCACAGAAGCCAAATTCACAAAAATCCGCGGCAGGTAAAACAGGCCCGCAAACCAGCTGGCGACGAAGATGATGTGAAAAGATTTGATCCAAAGCATGGCTGCAGTTTAGCCGCGGTCAAAAAAAGCCCGACACGAGGTCGGGCGAAGTCATCCGAGCGCTTTGACACGTCAGACGCCCGCTTAGGGAGGAAAAGCGGGGAGCAGCAAGCTGCCCAAGGGCAATCTAGCAAAGCATTTCTTGGGGCTCAATGGGGCAAACACCGCTTTTTGCACCTTGGCGACACCGATAAACAGGCACAATTTCACCCATGCAACACCCATTCGCCTCCTTCCCCGCCAACCGCCCTCGCCGTTTGCGCCGTGACGACTTCACCCGCCGCTTGGTGCGCGAACACGCGTTGAGCGTGAACGATTTGATTTACCCCGTCTTCGTGCTCGAAGGCGAGAAACGCCGCGAAGCCGTGGGCTCGATGCCGGGTGTTGAGCGTCTGAGCTTGGACTTGTTGTTGCCCGTGGCCGAGCAATGTGTGAAGCTGGGCATTCCTGTGATGGCGCTGTTCCCCGTTATCAGTGCACACCTCAAAACACCCGATGGCATTGAAGCCACCAACCCCGACGGCCTCGTGCCCCACGTGGTGCGTGAGCTGAAAAAGAATTTCCCAGAGCTGGGCGTGATGACCGATGTGGCGCTTGACCCTTTCACCAGCCATGGCCAAGACGGCTTGCTGGATGACACTGGTTACATCTTGAATGACGTCACCACAGAGATGCTGGTCAAGCAAGCGTTAACGCAAGCCGATGCTGGCGTGGACATCGTGGCGCCCAGTGACATGATGGACGGCAGAATTGGAGCGATTCGAGCAGCGCTCGAATCACGTGGCGCGATTCATACGCGCATCATGGCTTACAGCGCTAAATACGCCAGCGCGTTTTACGGCCCGTTTCGTGATGCGGTCGGCTCTGCCTCTAACTTGGGCAAGGCCGACAAAAAGGTTTACCAAATGGACCCCGGCAACACCGACGAAGCCCTACGCGAAGTGGCGCTGGACATCGCCGAAGGCGCAGACATGGTCATGGTCAAACCCGGCATGCCTTACCTCGATGTGGTGCGTCGCGTGAAAGACGAATTCAAAGTGCCCACCTTCGCCTATCAAGTCAGCGGCGAATACGCCATGCTCAAAGCAGCCGCCGTCAACGGCTGGCTCGACCACGACGCTGTGATGATGGAAAGCTTGCTGGCCTTCAAACGCGCTGGTGCAGATGGTGTGCTCACCTACTTCGCCATCGACGCCGCAAAGAAACTACACGGCCTAGCCTGAAGCGCAGCGCGGGTCACTGCGCGTGCGTGGGCCGGTCCTTAGCCAACGTGCTTGGCAAAAAACGCCAAGGTGCGGTGCAAAGCCATCTTGGCTGACGCCTCTTGGTATGCACCTCGGTGGTCACAGTTAAAGCCGTGGTCAGCTGGATACAAATGCACCTCCACCTCGGGGTGAGCGTGCTTGAACTTCTCCACGGTTTCCAAAGGAATCCAATGGTCTTGCTCGGCGTAATGCGCCAGCACAGGGCAGTCTGGATGACGCGCAATTTCTTCGTCTGTGGTTGAACCACCGCCGTAGTAAGGCACTGCCGCGCTAAGCCCCTTGACCAACGCCGCTGCACGCCATGTGAGCAAGCCACCCCAGCAATACCCAACGATGCCCACCTTGCAACCACTGGTCTTGGCGGCGTAATCCACGGCGGCTTGAATGTCAGCCATAACGCCTGGAGCGGGCATAGCCTCAATTGCTGCTTTCAAAGCCATGCCGGCTTGCATGTCGTCTGGCGTGTAGCCCAACTCCACACCATGCTTGGCGCGGTGGAAGGTGGCAGGTGCAACCGCCAAGTAGCCCTGAGCTGCATAACCATCCGCCACTTCGCGGATGTGCGCGTTGACACCAAAAATCTCTTGCAGCACCACGATGGCGCCTTTCGGTGCACCCTTGGGCTGGGCCACATAAGCTGAAAATTCAAAGCCATCGGTGGCGTGGAGTCGAACAGTCATAAATGCCTCTCTTAAGTTTTTCTGAAATCACTATCAAACAGGTTACTCGGTTTTCAAAACCTTCGGTGTATCGTGCCGCCCATCAGCTTGCAAAGCACGCACACAGGAGACAGATATGAAACCCGTTCTCTTAATCACTGGCGCTAGCCGCGGTATTGGCGCTGCCACCGCCTTGTTGGCAGCTCAACAAGGTTGGGCGGTGGCCGTGAATTACGCCAGCAACGCCTCGGCTGCTCATAGCTTAGTGCAGCAAATTCAAGCTGCGGGCGGCACGGCGATCGCCGTGCAAGCCGATGTGGGCGACGAAGCGCAAATCTTGCGCATGTTCGCTGAGGTCGACAACAAACTTGGGCGTATTTCAGGTCTCGTCAACAACGCGGGCGTGGTGGATGTGACCGCCAAAGTGGAAGCTCAAAGCTGGTCACGATGGGAACGCATGATGCGCATCAATGTGCTGGGCTCGTTTGCCTGCGCGCGTGAAGCTGTCAAACGCATGAGCACTGCTCACGGCGGTTCGGGCGGCAGCATCGTGAATGTGTCGAGTGCTGCTGCTCGTCTAGGCGCGCCTGGGCAATACGTGGATTACGCCGCCTCCAAGAGCGCGATTGATGCCTTCACCATCGGTCTGGCCAAAGAGGTGGCCAACGAGGGCATTCGCGTCAACGCCGTACGGCCGGGCTTGATTGACACCGACATCCATGCCTCGGGCGGCCTGCCCGACCGCGTGCGCGACTTGTCGCACTTGGTCCCCATGCAACGCGGCGGCACGGCGGAAGAAGTGGCTCAAGCCATCGTATGGCTGCTGAGCGATGCTGCCAGCTACACCACCATGACATTCATCGAAGCTTCGGGCGGCCGCTGACCCTACGGGCCACTAAGCGGCAAAGCCTTCGGCCAAAGTTTTGCGCAAATAGTCCACAAATGCAGTTACCGCTCGCGGCACATGGGGTGAATACGGGCGAATGGCATAGAGCTGCTCAGCAAACGCGCCCACGGGTTGCCAGTCTGGCAACACCTGTACGAGCTTGCCTTGTTGCAAGGCCGCTTGCGCGCTGAAGTCTGGCAACAGTGCAATACCCAACCCCGTTAAAGCGGCCTCCCTTAACGCCTCGCTGTTGTTCGCCGCAAGCTGTCCTGTTACCGGCACGGTGATGCGTTCATCATTCGCTTTGTCTTTTGCTTTGGGCTTCGCACGCGCCAGCGTCCATGTGGGCGTGTCTTGCGCGCGCAAGTAGTGCAGGCAGTTGTGGTCTTGCAAATCAACGGGGGTTTGCGGCGTACCCGCACGGCGCAAATAGGTTTTGCTGGCCACCAACACCGAATGTGTGCTGCACAAAGTCCACGCCACATGTGTGTCGGGTGGTCGTGCCGTATGACGGATGGCTAAGTCAAACCCTTCCGTGGCCAAGCTGCTGAGCCGGTCCGACATGTCCAACTGCAAACGCACGTCTGGGTAGTCGCGCAAAAAGTCCGCCAAACGCGGAGTCAGCTGCTGACGCGCAAAGGCCACGGGGGCTGTCACGCGCAACAAGCCGCTTGGCACCCCGGCCAAATCGCGCACTTGCGCAAAACTGTGTTCGATTTGCTCAAAAGAGGCACGCGTGTCATCCACCAACCGCTGCCCTGCCTCGGTCAATCGCACGCTGCGCGTGGTGCGCTGCACCAGTGGCACGCGCGCAGCACTCTCGAGCTCGGCAATGCGTTGGCTCATGGCGGCCTTGCTCACTCCCAAGCGTGTGGCTGCAGCGGTGTAGCTACCTTGCTGCGCCAACACACTGAGCCAATGCAGATGGTGCCAGAGTTCGCTGATTTTTTGATCATTCATACCTCGATTGTTCACTATTTTGAACAATAAATTCAAGGTTTAACCCTTGTTGGATGCACAAGCCCTGCCTACACTGCGTCATCTTTTCCACACAACGAGACACACCATGACACAAGCCCACATCGCGCATTACATCAACGGCGCAGTTGCCAACGGCAGCAGCACGCGCACACAACCTGTCTACAACCCCGCCACAGGCGCGGTCACTGGTAATGTGAGCTTGGCCAACGTGGCCGATGTGAACGCAGCCGTTGCCGCTGCACAAAAAGCTTTCCCCGCATGGGCAGACACCCCACCTTTGCGCCGCGCCCGCGTGATGTTCAAGTTCTTGGAACTCATCAACCAAAACAAAGACAAGCTGGCTCACATGATTACCGCTGAGCACGGCAAGGTGTTCACAGATGCCCAAGGCGAAGTCAGCCGTGGCATCGACATCGTCGAGTTCGCCACTGGCATTCCTCAGTTGCTCAAGGGCGACTACACCGAGCAAGTGTCCACCGGCATCGACAACTGGACCATGCGCCAACCCCTCGGCGTGGTGGCAGGCATCACCCCGTTCAACTTCCCCGTCATGGTTCCTGCGTGGATGTTCCCTGTCGCCATCGCCGCTGGCAACACGTTTGTGTTGAAGCCAAGCCCGATTGACCCAACACCTGCACTCTTCATGGCTGAATTGCTCAAGCAAGCTGGTTTGCCAGACGGCGTGTTCAACGTGGTTCAAGGCGACAAAGAAGCTGTGGATGCTTTGTTGGTTCACCCCGACGTGAAAGCGGTCAGCTTTGTAGGCTCCACACCCATCGCCAACTACATCTATGAAACTGGTGCACACCACGGCAAACGCGTGCAAGCCTTGGGCGGCGCGAAAAACCACATGGTGGTCATGCCCGATGCCGACATCGACCAAGTGGTCGACGCTTTGATCGGCGCAGCTTATGGCTCAGCAGGCGAGCGCTGCATGGCCATCAGCGTGGCAGTGCTGGTGGGTGATGTGGCTGACAAAGTCATTCCTAAACTCATCGAACGCACCAAGTCTTTGCAAGTGCTAGACGGCGAAAACCTTGCCGCCGAGATGGGCCCTATAGTGACCGACGTTGCTCGCCAACGCATCAAAGGCTACATCGACGCGGGCGTGGCCGAAGGCGCGCAGTTGCTGGTCGACGGTCGTGAGTTTGCAGGCGCCAAAGCGGGCAAAGGTTGCGACAACGGCTTCTGGTTGGGCGGCACTTTGTTTGACCACGTCACCACCGACATGAAGATCTACAAAGAAGAAATCTTTGGTCCCGTGTTGTCTTGCGTGCGCGTGCCCGACTTTGCGAAGGCTGTGCAAATCATCAACGACCACGAGTTTGGCAATGGCGTGAGCTGCTTCACCCGCGACGGCAACGTGGCCCGCGAGTTTGCGCGCCACATCCAAGTGGGCATGGTCGGCATCAACGTGCCAATCCCAGTGCCCATGGCGTGGCACGGTTTTGGTGGCTGGAAGAAGAGCTTGTTTGGCGACATGCACGCTTACGGCGAAGAAGGTGTGCGTTTCTACACGAAGCAAAAGAGCGTCATGCAACGCTGGCCTGAGAGCATTGGCAAGGGCGCTGAGTTCGTCATGCCAACATCTAAGTAACTTTTTCTCTTTGAGGTATGGCGCTGTTGCGCGTGCATCGGCAGCTTGGGGCGGCATGTTTTGCTCCTCGTCTGCTGCGCATCCGAATGTCGCGGCAACATGCCACCCCAATCTACCGCTGTACACGCAAGGGCGCTCTAACGTACACGGGTACAGGTACAGGCACAGACGACATGCATGGACCAATGCTGCATCAGCAGCGAGGCCCATGTTGTCAGAGAAGGGGCGGGCTGGGCGGTGTGTTGCAGCGACATTCGGATGCGCAGCAGACGAGGAGCAAAACACACTGCCCAGCTCGCCCCTGCTCTGACAACTACAACAACGAACGCACACAAGCAAGCTACCATCCATCACATAAACACAAAGACTTGAGACATTGGCATGAGCGACACCCAATTTGACTACATCATCGTCGGCGCAGGCACAGCCGGCTGCTTGCTCGCCAACCGCTTGAGCGCTAACGCCAGCAAACGTGTCTTGCTCATCGAAGCCGGTCGCAAAGACGATTACCACTGGGTGCACATTCCTGTTGGCTACCTATATTGCATTGGCAATCCCCGCACTGACTGGCTCTACAACACAGCCCCCGATGCAGGCCTGAATGGCCGCAGCTTGCGCTACCCACGCGGCAAGGTGCTTGGCGGCTGCTCCAGCATCAACGGCATGATTTACATGCGTGGTCAAGCGCGTGACTACGACCAATGGGCCGACATCACGGGCGATTCCCGCTGGCGCTGGGACAACGCCCTGCCCTATTTCAAACTCCACGAAGACCACTACCTCGGTGCCAATGCCATGCACGGCGCCAAAGGTGAGCGCAGTGATGTGCTGCTGGCCGACAACACGGTGTACGGCGAAACCTTGCGCCACCACATCGCGGGCGGTGAATGGCGCGTCGAGAAACAACGCTTGCGCTGGGATGTGCTCGACGCATTTGCACAAGCGGCTGTAGAAGCGGGCATTCCCGCCACCGACGACTTCAACCGCGGCAGCAACGAAGGTGTGGGCTACTTTGAGGTCAACCAAAAAAGCGGCTGGCGTTGGAACACAGCGAAGGCCTTCATTCGCCCCACTTGCTACGCACGTCCTAACTTTGAACTGTGGTCATCCGCACAAGTCGCCAAACTCGTGATGAGCACCGATGCCGATGGCACACAGCGTTGCACAGGTGTGGAAGTGTGGACGGGCCATAGTTACACCACCGTCACTGCCAAACAATCAGTGGTGCTGAGCGCTGGTGCGATTGGCACGCCTCAAATTTTGCAGCTCTCTGGCCTTGGCCCTGCAGAACTACTCAAGCAGCACGGCATTGAGCCGGTCATTGATTTGCCTGGCGTTGGCGCCAACTTGCAAGACCATTTGCAAATTCGCTCCGTGTTCAAAGTTGAGGGTGTGCAAACCCTCAACACCTTGGCCAGCAGTTGGTGGGGCAAAGCCAAGATTGGTTTGGAATACGCGTTCAAGCGCAGCGGCCCCATGAGCATGGCGCCTTCTCAGCTCGGTGCTTTCACCCGAAGCAGCCCCGATCAGCCTTACCCAAACATTGAATACCACGTGCAACCGTTGAGCCTTGATGCGTTCGGCGACCCGCTGCACAGCTTCCCCGCGTTCACCGCCAGTGTGTGCAACTTGAACCCGACCAGCCGTGGCACGGTCAACATCACCAGCGCCAACTTTACCGATGCACCCAAAATTGCTCCCAACTATCTGAGCACCGAAGCTGACCGCAAAGTCGCTGCCGATTCATTACGCGTCACACGCCGCATTGCAGCCCAACCAGCACTCGCTAAGTACAAGCCTGTTGAATACAAACCAGGCGTGCAGTACCAAACCGACGAAGACTTGGCGCGTTTGGCGGGCGACATTGCTACCACCATCTTCCACCCCGTAGGCACGGCGCGTATGGGTCGCATCGACGATCCGCTGGCTGTGGTGGACCCTGAATTGCGTTTACGCGATGGACGCGGCGGCGTTGTGCGAGGCCTGCGTGTAGTGGATGCCAGTGTGATGCCCACCATCACCAGCGGCAACACCAACAGTCCAACATTGATGATGGCCGAGAAGGCTGCGCAATGGCTTGCACATGAGGCCGAGCAATGCTGATGACGACAAACCTAGGGTTAGCCCTCAAGGGAATGTCCTAGGCAAAACCCGACATAGCCGCAATTACAGTCATGTCACTCGATGCAGTGGTAACGCTGTGATCACGAGGGTCTGAGGAGACATACACAACAGACGCTTCCACAGGAACGTCACCCCGAAAAGGCACCGGTCACCCCGGTGCCTTTTGCTTTATGGTCGCGTCTTAATTCACGACACAATCCCTTGCATGGAACTTTTTTTCACCACCTTCGCCTCAGCCTTGGCTGGCTTTGTAGATTCGATCGTGGGCGGCGGTGGCCTCATCTTGCTACCGGCCTTGTTTGCGGTCTACCCGACCACCACCCCAGCCACTTTGTTTGGCACTAACAAAAGCGCCTCAGTGTGGGGCACGGCCTTTGCCACTTGGCAGTACAGCCGACGCATCCAGGTGAGCTGGTGTGCTTTGCTGCCAGCAGCTGCCACAACCATGGTGGCCGCATTTGCGGGGGCATGGTTGGTCACTTTGGTGTCCCCCGAGTTTTTACGCCGCTTGCTACCTGCTGTGTTGCTGGTGGTGCTCATCTACACCCTCATGCGCAAAGATATGGGTCGACACCACACACCGCGTTTTCAAGGTCGTGCCGAGCTGTTGGCAACATCCGCAATCGGATTAACGATTGGTTTTTACGATGGTTTCTTTGGTCCAGGTACGGGCAGCTTCTTTGTGTTTTTAATGGTGCGTTGGTTGGGCTATGACTTCCTTAACGCCTCGGTCGCAGCCAAGCTGCTTAACCTCTCTAGCAACATTGCTGCACTGACCTTGTTCACCCTGAAAGGCCACGTTTGGTGGCACATGGCGCTGCCATTGGCGATGGCCAATGTGGCAGGCAGTTTGTTAGGGACGCGCATGGCGCTGCAGCACGGCGCGGGCTTTGTCCGCGGCATGTTCCTGGTGGTGGTGAGTGCGCTGATCTGTAAAACCAGCTACGACGCTTTCTTGCGTTAAATCGCTACAGAGGCCATCAAACTTTGGCGACTTAGCGAACCCCGCTAGCCGCTGACTTTTGCACAAGGGCTGGCACAGGTGTCGGCTTGGCAGCTGCCGATGCAGCCTTCTCAGCCGTTGCCGCAGCTCTTTCAGCGGCAGATGCAGCAGCAATGGGCTCCTCTACCGCCAACTCCGCCGCCTTGGGAGGCCAAGGCACATTGGCCACGGCACGAGGCTTGCCAATGGGTCGGGTCGCTTGTCCCTTTTGCACAGCCTCAATGTCTTCTTGCGAGGGGTATTGCCCCATGATCACAAAATCAAACACACGGCGTGCAATAGGTGCCGCATTTTGCGCACCAAAGCCTGAGTTTTCTACGACCATCGCCAAAGCCACCTTGGGATCATCCGCTGGCGCAAAGGCCACAAACAAGGCATGGTCGCGCATGCGCTCATCGATGGTGGCGGCGTTGTACTTTTCGTTTTGCTTCACGGTGTAGACCTGCGCTGTGCCAGTCTTACCTGCGCTCACATACTGCGCGCCCACAAAGCTGGTGGCCGACGTACCTTCAATGTTCACGCCAACCATGCCTTTTTTGATCACCTCTAAGTTCTCGGGCGTCAAAGCCAACTGTTCGACAGGTTCTTTGGCCACAGCGGTAGAGGCTTTGGTTTCCACATCCAACACTTCGCGAACCAAGTGCGGTCGCATCTTCAAACCGTTGTTAGCCACCGTGCCCATGGCTTGTGCAATTTGCAGCATGGTGAAGTTGTTGTAGCCCTGACCAATGCCTAGCGAAATGGTTTCGCCGGAGTACCAGCGCTGCTGCTCTGGCTTTTTATAGGTAGTGCGCTTCCACTCTGTCGAAGGTAAAACACCACGCGACTCACCCAAAATATCGATGCCCGTGATTTGTCCAAAGCCCAAGGGCTTCATTTGATCGTGCATCAAGTCCACGCCCATGTCACGTGCCAACGTGTAGTAATAGGTGTCGCACGACTCGACGATGGACTTGTACATATCGACCGAGCCATGACCACCTTCTTTGTCATCGCGGAAACGGTGGTTACCAAACATGAAAAAGCCGGGATCAGAGATGATGGTTTTCTCTGCGCGCTTGCCAGTTTGCAAGGCAGCCAGCGCCATAAATGGCTTATAAGTCGACCCCGGCGGATAAGTTCCGCGCAATGCACGATTGAGCAAAGGCTTGTCAATCGACTCGTTCAGTGCAGCCCAGTTTTCAGCGTCAATGCCATCCACAAACAAGTTGGGGTCAAACGTGGGCTTGCTCACAAAGGCCAGCACTTCGCCCGTTTTTGGATCAAGCGCAACGAGCGCGCCACGACGTTTGCCGTACAGGTCTTCGACCAGCTTTTGCAGCTTGATGTCGATCGAGAGCACCACGCTGTTGCCGGGAATGGCTTGGCTGCTGTTAAGGCGTCGCACCGCGCGGCCACCGGCCGAAGTTTCCATCTCTTGCACGCCAGTAGTGCCATGCAATTGCTTTTCGTAACTTTGCTCAACGCCAAGCTTGCCGATGTAGTCGGTGCCGCGGTAGTTGCCTGAATCTTCCGACTCTTCAATCTTGCCTTTTTCGGCTTGATTGATACGCCCGATGTAACCAATCACATGGCTGGCCAATTGGTTGTATGGGTAGTTACGGAACAAACGCGCACGAATTTCAACGCCGGGGAAACGATAGCGCTGCGCAGCAAATCGGGCCACCTCTTCATCCGTCAAACGGTTGCGGATGGGCACTGATTCGAAGCTCTTCGATTCACCCAATTGCTTTTTAAAGCGGCGTTTATCGCGCGCCTGAATGTCAATCACACTCGACAGCTGCTCAATCACCTCTTCAAGAGGCGCGACAACTCTGGATGCGGTAATTTCAAGCGTGTAGGCCGAGTAGTTGGTGGCCAACACAATGCCGTTGCGGTCCATGATGACACCACGGTTAGGCACGATGGGCACGATGGCCGTTCGGTTGTTTTCAGCTTGCGCGTTCAGGTCGTCATAGCGCACCACCTGCAAATAAAACAAGCGCACAGAAAGCAACCCAAACAACACCAAGATAGAGCCCGTCACCACCACCATACGCGACCTGAAGCGTCGCAGGTCGGACTCGATGTCGCGAATCACCCTCATAGCGGTCGGTTCGCGTCTGGGTTCGGTGCGCGACGTTGAGGCGCCAACAAAAACACGCTGACCACAGGCCACAACAAAGCCTCAAGCAATGGCGCCAAAAAGATAGTCCAGCCAGGAAACAGGGCACCAGACATGATGCGAACCGTCAACTCTAAGGCGTGTGCGGCAACAAACATTGGCAACACTTGCATGGCTTGCGAAGGCACAGTGAACCAAAGCAAACGACGATGCATTAAAACCGCCATGAAACCCAAGGCGGTATAAGTCAATGCATGCTGACCCAGCAGCGCCGATTGGTGCACATCGGTTGCCACGCCAAAGAAAAAAGCGACGCCAATGCCGACCAAGCGTGGTTGATGTACGCACCAAAACACCAAGACCAAAGCCAAAAAGTCAGGCATCCAAGCTGCATTACCCACCAAGCTGATATTGGCCACCATATTGGTGAACAAAGCTGCAATCAGCGTGCTCAATACAAACAAGGGATTGGCGGGTAATAACAGCTGTTGGCCGCGAGGCATGATCATTTGCGACCACCTTTCTGCGAGGCCACGGGCTGTACTTTTTCAATTTGTGGGCGCGCTGGCAGTTGATCGCTCAAAGGCTCCAGCACCATCACATGGCGTGCGCCTTGTACGCGACCCACGGGCTCGCACAAGATGCGCGCAAATGCGGTTTCTGCTCGGCGCTCGACCTTGGATACTTTTCCTACCAAAACACCAGCTGGATAAATGCCATCCACACCGCTGGTTGACAACATGTCACCCACTTCAATGTCCGCATTGGTCGCCATGAATCGCAGCTCAAGCAAAGGTGCGCCGCCAGATTCGCCGTAAGCCACGCCACGCGCGCCAGTGCGAGTGTTGAGCACGGGAATGGAGTGTTCGCGATCGGTAACCAACGTCACTTCACTCAGCAATGGCAACACGTGCGTCACTTGACCCAAGATGCCATGTTCGTCCATGACTGGAGAACTAGGTTTGATGCCATTGACCATGCCTTTGTCAATGATCAGTTTCCGCGTGAAGGGGTCGGCTGCGTCATATAACACCTCTGCCGTTTGCCCCTTTGTTTCTAAACGCTTGCTCAAGTTCAACAACTCGCGAAGTTGTTTGTTTTCAAGCGCCAGCTGCTCGACTTGTCCCGAGCGACGGGCCTGCACCAGCAGTTGCTGGCGCGCCTCCCGCTCAGAGGCTTGCGCCACATCGCGCTCTTGCATGTATTCGCCCGTGTACTCCATGAACACTTGCGGGCGCATGGCCAACCACTGCACGGGGTACAACGCCACCGACAAGGTGGCACGCAAAGGCTGGGTCACACCAAACCGCACGTCAGCCACCATCAACAGCACCGACAAGGCGCTGAAGAAAAGTAATTTAGAGACGGCTGAAGGGCCTTGCTTGAAGAAGGCCGGGGGGGAGCGGTCGAGGGTGCCCAGTGGCACTTAATTATTCGCTCGTGAAGATGGAGCCCAAACGCTCCATGCGCTCAAGGGCCAAGCCACAACCACGCACCACGCAGGTAAGTGGATCTTCGGCCACCAACACTGGCAAGCCAGTCTCTTCGGCCAGCAAGCGATCGAGGTCACGCAACAACGCGCCACCACCGGTGAGCATCATGCCGCGCTCGGCAATGTCTGCGCCCAGTTCGGGAGGCGTTTGCTCCAGCGCGTTTTTCACGGCGGAGACGATGTTGTTCAGTGGGTCTGTCAACGCTTCCAAGATTTCGTTGGAAGAGATGGTGAAAGAACGTGGCACACCTTCAGAGAGGTTGCGACCTTTGACTTCCATTTCCTTGACTTCAGAGCCTGGGAATGCAGAACCGATTTCTTTCTTGATGGCTTCAGCCGTTGGCTCGCCAATCAACATGCCGTAGTTGCGACGGATGTAGTTGATGATGGCTTCGTCAAACTTGTCGCCACCCACGCGCACGCTGCCTTTGTAGACCATGCCGCCCAAAGAGATCACGCCCACTTCAGTGGTACCACCACCGATGTCGACCACCATCGAACCCGAAGCCTCAGACACAGGCAAACCTGCGCCGATGGCTGCGGCCATGGGTTCTTCAATCAAGTACACCTCAGAGGCACCAGCACCCAAAGCCGATTCGCGAATCGCACGACGCTCCACTTGGGTAGAACCGCAAGGCACGCAAATGATGATGCGAGGGCTGGGCTTCAACACTGAGCGTGGGTGCACCATCTTGATAAATTGCTTGAGCATTTGCTCAGTCACGGTGAAGTCGGCGATCACGCCGTCTTTCATGGGGCGAATCGCTTCGATGTTGCCGGGCACTTTACCCAACATGGCCTTGGCTTCGTGGCCCACGGCTTGAATGGTCTTCTTACCTTGGGGGCCGCCTTCGTGGCGAATTGATACAACCGATGGCTCGTCCAACACGATACCTTTGTCGCGCACATAAATCAGGGTGTTGGCGGTACCGAGGTCAATCGCCAAATCGGTGGAGAAATACCGACGAAAAGATCCAAACATGTCTGTCCTCAAAGCTAGCCCGCGGGCGCGGACACAAAGACAGGATAATACCGCATCGCCCGTAAACCACGGGTTTATCCCATTACAAAAGTATGTCCCTGAACGACCAAGACATCAGCCGCATTGCCAACCTGGCCCGGCTAGAGCTCCAGCCTGATGAACAGGCCCGCATGCTCAGCAAAATCAACGATTTCTTCGGCATCGTCGAACAAATCCGCGCCGTGGACACCACGGGCGTCGTGCCCATGGCCCATCCCGTGGACGCCATGCAAGGCGCGCATATCGAACTGCGCCTGCGCCCAGACGTGGCCAGCGAGCCCAACCAACGCGACCTGAACCAACAAAGTGCCCCAGCCGTGGAGCGTGGTTTGTTCTTGGTTCCCAAAGTGATTGAGTAAGGCTTAAACCATGACCCAATTGCACAACATGACCGTGGCCCAACTGGCCCAAACACTCCAAACCAAGCAAGCCAGCGCTGTCGAAGTGGCCACGGCCTTTTTGGCACGCGCGGGCGGCAACCCGCACAACGCGTTTTTGGACATCAACAGCGAAGTGACGCTGGCTCAAGCCCAGGCCAGCGATGCCCGCATTGCCGCTGGCACAGCAGGCGCTTTGGAGGGCGTACCGATTGCGCACAAAGACGTGTTTGTCACCCGCGATTTCGCCACAACCGCTGGCTCCAAAATTCTGAGCGGCTACCGCTCACCATTTGATGCCACCGTGGTTCAAAAGCTAGGCGCTGGCGTGAACGACCAAAACGGCGCCGGCATGGTGAGCTTGGGCAAAGTCAACTGCGACGAGTTCGCCATGGGCTCAGCCAACGAAAACTCTGCCTACGGCCCAGTGACCAACCCTTGGGACACCTCGCGCGTACCTGGCGGCTCCTCCGGCGGCAGCGCTGCTGCAGTGGCCGCACGCTTGGCGCCCGCTGCCACAGGCACTGACACCGGTGGCTCGATTCGCCAACCGGCCAGCTTTTGCGGCATCACCGGCATCAAGCCAACCTATGGCCGCGCCAGTCGCTACGGCATGATTGCCTACGCATCAAGCCTTGACCAAGCAGGCCCCATGGCTCGCACCGCCGAAGACTGTGCGTTACTGCTGTCTGCCATGTGCGGTGCTGATTTGGACCGCGATTCAACTTCGCTAGACGTGCCTGCCGAGAACTTCTCGGCCAAGCTCGGCGACAGCTTAACTGGCCTGCGTATTGGCATTCCCAAAGAGTTCTTTGGCGAAGGCCTCGCCGCCGACGTACGCACGACGATTGACGCAGCGCTCAAAACGCTCGAAGCCCAAGGTGCCAAGCTCGTGCCCATCACTTTGCCGCGCACTGAGCTGGCCATTCCTGTGTACTACATCATCGCGCCCGCCGAAGCCAGCTCGAACCTGAGCCGCTTTGATGGCGTGAAGTTTGGCCACCGCGCCAAGGACTACACCGACCTCGTGAACATGTACAAAAAGACACGCGCCGAAGGCTTTGGCGAAGAGGTCAAACGCCGCATCATGACCGGCGCTTATGTGTTGAGCCACGGCTACTACGACGCGTACTACCTGCAAGCGCAAAAAATTCGCCGCATGATCGCAGACGACTTTCAAAGCGCCTTTGCTGAGTGCGATGTGATTGCCGGCCCCGTGGCCCCCTCCGTCGCATGGAAATTGGGCAACAACGCCAGCGACCCGTTGGCTGACTACTTAGCCGACATCTTCACACTGCCAGCCTCATTGGCTGGCTTGCCCGGCATGAGCATGCCCGTGGGTTTCGGCAAGGGCCATATGCCTGTGGGCATGCAGCTGATTGGCAACTATTTGCAAGAAGCGCGCTTGTTGAACGTCGCACACCAGTACCAATTGGCCACTGACCATCACCTCCAACAACCGGAGGGCATTTGAAATGACAGCTAAATTAGTTCAAGGCTACGAAGTCGTCATTGGCTTCGAAACACACGCTCAACTCTCCACCAAGAGCAAAATTTTCAGCCGTGCCTCAGTGGCGTTCGGCGCAGAGCCCAATACGCAAGCTTGCGCGGTGGACATGGCCCTGCCAGGCACGCTGCCCGTGATGAACATCGGCGCAGTCGAACGCGCCATTGAGTTTGGCTTGGGCGTCAACGCACACATTGCCGAGCGCAGCATCTTTGCTCGCAAAAACTACTTCTACCCCGACCTGCCCAAGGGCTACCAAATCAGCCAGTTTGAAATTCCAGTGGTGCAAGGTGGCGAGGTGTCGTTCTTCTTGGAAGTTGGCAAAGAGACCGTGCACAAAACTGTGCGCCTAGAGCGTGCCCACCTCGAAGAAGACGCGGGCAAATCGTTACACGAAGATTTCATTGGGCAATCAGGCATCGACTTGAACCGTGCGGGCACACCACTGCTAGAAATCGTCACGCAACCCGACATGCGCTCTAGCGAAGAAGCTGTGGCCTATGCCAAAGAACTGCACAAAATCGTCACGTGGATTGGCATTTGCGACGGCAATATGCAAGAAGGCTCGTTCCGTTGCGACGCCAACGTTTCGGTGCGCAAGCCCGGGCAACCGTTGGGAACTCGCCGCGAAATCAAGAACTTGAACAGCTTCAAGTTCATGCAACAAGCCATCGACTATGAAGTGCGCTGGCAAATCGACCAAATCGAAGACGGTCACGCCATCGAACAAGCAACGGTGTTGTTTGACCCTGACACGGGTGAAACACGCGCCATGCGCACCAAGGAAGACGCCGCTGACTACCGCTATTTCCCAGACCCAGACCTGCCACCGTTAGTCATTGGTCGCGATTGGGTTGAGCGCGTGAGAAGCGAAATGGCCGAGCTACCGCGCGTCATGGCTGAACGCTTTGTCAAAGACTACGCATTGCCCGAATACGACGCCACTTTGCTCACACAAAGCAAAGCCACTGCCGCTTACTTCGAAGCCGCAGCCAAAGCCTGCGGCCAACCCAAATTGGCAAGCAACTGGATCATGGGTGAAGTCTCTCGCCGCTTGAACAGCGGTGAGGTGACGTTTGACAACATCCCTGTCAGCGCCGCACAACTGGGCGCATTGATCAGCCGTATCAGCGACAACACCATCAGTAACAGCGCTGCACGCCAAGTGTTTGAAGGTTTGTGGAATAAAGAAAGCCCCTCCGGTAGCGGCGAAGGCGATGTCGACGCACTCATCGAAGCCAAAGGCCTCAAACAAATCAACGACACGGGCGCGTTGGAAGCCATCATCGATGAAGTGCTGGCCGCCAACCCCAAGAACGTGGAAGAGTTCAAAGCGGGCAACGCCAAAGCCTTGAACGGTTTGGTCGGACCCATCATGAAGGCCAGCAAAGGCAAGGCAAACCCTGCGCAGGTCAATGAACTCTTGATGAAAAAACTGAGCTGATCACAGCCGATATTGAGGAGACAACAATGCACACATCCACTTTGCTTCGTCGCACACTGCTGGGCTTGGCTGCAGCTTCTGCACTGATGACAGCGAGCACAACAGTCGTATGGGCTCAAAATGCAGCGGGCACCAAAACCCTATTGCGGATCTCTAGCCCTGCAGTGCCAGACGATTGGCACGGGAAGATGTGGGATGTGCTCAAGGAGTCGCTCAACAAGTCAGCGCCTAACCAGTACGACGTGCAAATCAACCTCAACGGTGCTTTGTTCAAGCAAGGTACAGAGCCCGCCGCGATGGCGCGTGGCAATTTGGAGTTGGCCTCTATCTCAGCGTTTGACATTGCCAAGCTAGTCCCTGAGTTTTCTATCTTCACAGCGGGCTATGTCATCCGCGATCCAAAGCACCAACAAAAGGTATTCAACGGACCCATCGGCGAAGAGTTGTTCAAAGCAGCGTCTGAAAAAATGGATGTCACCATCCTTGCCACCGCCTATTTGGGTACGCGTCAACTCAACTTGCGCGACACGCGCAAAGTCAACACGCCCGCCGACCTCAAAGGTGTGAAGTTGCGCATGCCCGGCTCCAAAGAGTGGTTGTTTTTAGGAGACTCACTGGGCGCTACTGCCACACCACTTGCATTTGGCGAGGTGTACATGGGCCTCAAAACCGGCACCATTGACGGCCAAGACAACCCACTACCTACCGTGCGCGCAGCCAAGTTTTATGAAGTCACGCAGCAAATCGTGTTGACCAACCATTTGGTGGATAGTTTGTTCATTGCTGTATCCAACAAAACTTGGAACAGCCTCTCCGCTTCAGAACAAAAGAATCTCAAAGCTGCTGCGCAAGCGGCTGCTAAGTTCAACAACGAGAACCGGATCAAGGAAGAAGCGCAAATTTTGGATTTCTTCAAAAAGCAAGGCTTGAAAGTGAACAAGCCGCACGAAGAGGCTTTCAGACAAACCGTTCAAGCAGCCTACGACAAATCTGAAATGGCGCAAAGCTGGCCCAAGGGCTTGATTGAGCGCATCAACGCAAGCAAATAAAAATGCTCTTGCGAAAAATCGCAAATGCTGTGGGAGGCTTGCTCTTCCTCGCACTGTTCTTCACTTTTCTTGTGCAAATCATTGCGCGATTTATTTTTAACCAGCCTTTGCCTTGGAGCGACGAGCTGGCCGTCATCTTGTATTTGTGGGTCATCTTGTGGGCCTGCGCATTTGTTGTTCCCGAAAAAGAACATGTCATGTTCGATTTGGTATGGAACAGCGTCAACCCCTCTACACGTCGACTGATGCGCATGGTTGGCCACACACTCATCGGCGGTTTGTCTATCGCGGCGATTCCTGCCAGTTGGGAATATGTGCACTTCATGGCACGCGAAAAAACAGCAGTGCTAGGTCTGTCGTTTGAATGGGTGTTTCTGCCTTTCGTGTTGCTACTGGTGTCATTGGCAGCACGCAGCTGGCACGGCTTGGTGCAAGCCATGAACAACCGCGACTCAGATATTCACGAGGTCAAGCCATGACGATGACGCCCCTCAGCGCCCTCGCCGCCGTGTTGGTGCTGGGTATGTTGCTTCGTATGCCCATTGGTTTTTCCATGCTCATGTCCGGTGTGGCTTACCTCATCACCAAAGGCCAAGACTTAGGATTGGTGGCCGAGCAAGTGAGCAACGGGCTGTACAACAGTTATGTGCTGCTGGCCGTACCCCTGTTTGTGTTTGCTGCCAACTTGATGAACGCAGGCACCGTGAGCGAACGCATTTTTGATTTCTGCCGCATCTTGGTAGGCCGCATGCGCGGTGGGTTGGCGCAGGTGGATATTTTGGTCAGCGTCATCTTCTCAGGCATGAGTGGCAGCGCCATTGCCGATGCCGCGGGCCCAGGCCTCGTGACGATTCGCCAGATGCTCAAGAAGCCCGAATACACACGCGGCTTTGCGGGTGCGGTGGTGGTGGCCAGCGCCACGCTGGGCCCCATCATTCCACCGTCCATCCCTATGGTGATTTACGCGCTGGTTTCAGGCGCATCCGTTGGCGCTTTGTTCTTAGGCGGCGTAGTGCCAGGTTTGTTGATGACGGTGCTCATGATGTGCGTGGTGCACTTCATTGCCACCAAACGCAACATGCCACGCGAAGAGCCTATTCCCATGCACGAATGGCCCAGCATTCTGTTTCGCGGCGCGTTGCCTCTGTCTATGCCCATCGTGTTGCTTGGGGGCATTTACTCGGGCGCGTTCACGCCCACTGAGGCTGCAGCTGTTGCCGCATTGCACGCGCTGATTTTGTCTACTGTGGTGTACCGCGCGTTGACTTGGCGCAGCTTTTGGGGCGTGGTGATGGAGTCCACGCGGGCGAGTGCGGTCATCACTATCATCTTGGCAGGCTCATTCATCTTGAACTACGCCTTCACCGCTGAGCAGGTGCCGCAACACATGGCCGCGTGGGTGGACAGCATGCAGCTCAGCCGCATTCAGTTCTTACTGATGGTCAACGTGCTGTTCTTGGTGCTAGGCTGCTTTCTTGACGTGTCGGTGCTGCTGCTGGTGTTTGTGCCCATGCTCTTGCCTGCTGTGAATGTTCTGGGTATTGACCTCGTTCACTTTGGCGTCTTGGTCGTGCTCAACATGATGATTGGCCTGATTCATCCACCCTTTGGCATGCTGCTGTTTGTCACCAAAGCCCTCACCGGCATTCCTATTGGCGAGATGATGCGCGAAGGCTGGATGTTTTTGGTGATGCTGTTGGGCTTGTTACTTGCCCTGACGTTTCTCCCGGAGCTGGTACTTTGGTTGCCACGCACCATGGGCTACGGCGTGGCTGCCACATGATTTTTTGAAGGCTCAAGCCGATCGTCCATTTGCCTGGTCAATTGTTGAAACTAGCGCAGGCGCATCGCTCTTCGTGCGCATGGTGCGCTGACCAAATTCAATAACTGTTACGGTATGTCTGCCCTTTTGCGCAAAAATTTTGCTGCCGCTTTACTCGATTCAGTCGCCCAATCAACATCGATTTTCTGAGCTGCAATCCGTTCAGGTTTTCGTCCCACAGCACCAGCAGAAATGCCATTTGGTTCAAATTGCGTCGCTTGGAATCCTGACAGGGCCAGTTCCGTTAAATAAGCTCTGGCTTGCGCGTTCGGACTCTGTGCCAAAGCGCCTATGCCCATATGCGCCAATCTTTGACATGCTTTCAGCTCATCTGCACCAGCGCCGCTCGCACACCAAAAGCTAGGGCGTGTCGCCCGAATCACCATAGCCGTGGCTTGATCTGTCACATCTGGTGTTTCATTTTTCGCCAACGCAATGATGGCTATCTCTTTCATCTCACGCAAATGGCTGGCTGGCCTTTGCTGTGCATAAGTCATCACAACCGCTGCTGATTGCGTACCACCTAATTGACCTAACACGGCCAAAGCATTGGCTTGCACGCTTGGCGACTCCTGATCATTGAGAAGCTGAGCCAAAGGCAACAACTCTGCATCGCTGAGTGTTTTGAATGGACTCAAATCCAAACCATGCAAACCTGCATGACGCACCTGTGTCGCCACATCTGTTGCAGCCATCGGTTGCGTTCGCAACGCAGGCAACTGAGCTGTCACCGCAGCCTGCACCACTTTCGGCTGAAGCGATTCGCCTAAGTTGCCATATTGGCGTACCTCATAACGTTCGAGTTCGGTAGAGTAAGGCTGCGGAGTGGGTGTCATCACGCGATGCAAATCATTGGCATGCCCTAATTGCACCGAATGCCCCATTTCATGCAGCCACAAGATATGGTCTGTTGTTCCGTAGTTGCTAGATGCTCCATCCACTGTGCCTTGAACCACAACGGTTGGACTACCAACCGGCGTGCACCCTAATATCACGGTGGTTTCGACAGTGTGATTGCCGCAGCTCCAAATTTTATTGGTGATGAACAGGCGCAGCTGTTTGTTGTTTTCGCTGCGTATACGGCTGCTCATGCGTAAGATGTCTTGCGAGTACAAGTCTTCCCAGTTGTCGCTGATTTGTATGTTGGGCAGCACATCAAATTGAATGTCGATGCCTCGATCACGCAAAGTTTGCTGAACGCCTGACAATACAGCCTGCACCTCTGCTAGGTCGTAATGACTGATACTCTGGTCTGCAGCCCGGTACACCTGCACCTTGACTGGATGCGACACGCCAGATGTCTCTGAATACACCAAAGGCTGAGTCGCCACACAAGCACTCAGCAATGATGCAACGCCAACAGCCCAGGCTGTGCGACCCAATGTGGCAATGGATTGAAACCCCATATGCGTCCCCTGTCTATTTTGAAAACACCTATTTGAAAATAGATGCCTCGACAAAGGTGCATGTCTCGGTTCAGATCACACGCCGTAACGCTCTCGATAGGTTTGCGTGCGGTCTAAATGTTCGGCCATATCGCCCGTGGCATGCGCGCTCAAATAAGTCAACAAGTCACTCAGCTCTGCAATTGCACACACCTGCAGCCCGACTTGCTCACGCACGTATTGCACGGCACTGTAAGGCACGTCTTTTGTCGAGCCATCGGCTTGTTTTTCAGTGGCCATTTCTTGGCGATCCAGCGCAATCGCCACAGCGTGTGGTGTGGCACCTGCGGCTTTGATCAGGGCGATGGATTCACGAGCCGCAGTGCCTGCGCTCATCACGTCGTCCACGATCAACACGCGACCTTTGAGTGGCGCACCCACCAAGCTGCCGCCTTCGCCGTGGTCTTTGGCTTCTTTGCGGTTGTAGGCAAAGGGCACGTTCTTGCCCAAACGGGCCAGCTCAATCGCCACAGCTGCGCCCAAAGGAATGCCTTTGTAGGCGGGGCCAAAAATCATGTCGAACTCGATGCCGCTTTGTACCAAGCGTTGCGCGTAAAAGCTGGCGAGCTTGCCCAATTTCGCGCCATCGTCAAACAAACCGGCATTGAAGAAGTAAGGGCTCATGCGGCCCGCTTTGGTTTTGAACTCCCCAAATTTCAGTACGCCACAATCCAGCGAAAATTGCACAAATTCTTGTGCCAACGCATCGTTGGCAGCCACACTCTGACTCATGGGGAAATTCCTTGTTCAAACTAACCAGCCTCAACCTCAACGGCATTCGTTCGGCCGCCCGCAAGGGCGTGGAAGCTTGGCTCGAAAAAGCCAGCCCTGATTGTATTTGCGTCCAAGAAATCAAAGCCCAAGCCTCCGATGTCGTGGGTAGCTTCGACACCTTGGCCGGTTTGAAAGGCCACTTTCACTACGCCCAGAAAAAAGGCTACTCGGGCGTGGGCGTGTACACCAAGCACGAGCCCAGCGATGTGATCGTGGGTTTTGACGGCGGCGAGTTCGATGCCGAAGGCCGCTACATCGAGCTGCGTTTTGACACGCCCACACAAAAACTGTCCATCATCAGCAGCTACTTTCCCAGCGGATCATCCGGCCCTGAGCGCCAAGAAGCCAAGTACCGTTTCTTAGATGCCATGTATCCACACCTGCAAGCTTTGAAGAACGGCCGCGAGTTTGTGCTCTGCGGCGATATCAACATCGCCCACAAAGAAGCTGACTTGAAGAACTGGAAAGGCAACCAAAAGAACAGCGGCTTCTTGCCCGAAGAACGTGCGTGGATGACCAAGCTCACCACCGAAGGCGGCATTGTGGATGTTTACCGACAGCTAGAGCCGGACGCCACCGACGCCGCCTACACCTGGTGGAGCAACCGCGGCCAAGCCTATGCGAACAACGTGGGTTGGCGTTTGGACTACCACTTGGCCACGCCAGCACTCGCGGCCAAAGCCAGGGAAACGAACACTTTCAAAGACATCAAATTCAGTGACCATGCGCCGCACACGATTGCCTATGAGGGTTTGATTTAAAGACGGACATGCGTGAGCGTCACAACGTCTACGTGATTGAGTTGGACAAGGACGTCTTGTACGAAGCCAAGTTCAAAAAAGCCAATCCCGATTACGTCACTGGCAAGCCCTGCGTCTACGTGGGCATGACGGGCCACGACCCAGATCATCGCTTCGACCAACACAAAGCGGGCATCAAATCCAACAAGTACGCCATGAAATACGGCATACGGTTGATGCCTGAGATCTATGAAAAGCTCAATCCCATGCCCTATGGAGATGCCCAATACATGGAAGTTGACTTAGCGATCAGACTGCAAAAACTGGGCTACGGGGTGTGGCAGAACTAATTTTTGCAAAAATCCCGATACACATTAAGATACAAAGCATGAAAAAGCTGCCGAAAATTGAATTGAATCAGTTGACGCCATTTGCGGTGGGCGTGTCTATTTTGGGGTTTTGCCTGATGCAAACAGACACGCTGATGAATCTTGGCGCGATTCTGTTTTCGCTTGGACTGCTGCCTCTGGCCGTGATGGTTTCTAAATACAAAGATTGATCAACTTAAAACGGGTAACTCACGATTGCCTTAACTGTCCAAGTATCGGTGACTGAGGTTGTGCCTTTGCCCACACCAAAGTTGAAATCAAACGGTTCGCCTTCGTAGTCCATCACCACATACGTTGATTTTTCTTGTTGATCATTCGGCAAGATGCTGTTCAATCGGCCTTTGCCGTTGTAATGCTCTAGGCCCAATGCGACAGACTCTGAGACCTTCCTCGCCACCTTGGTCGCGAGTGTGAAATCAGGCGATCCATGTGTGTAGCCGCTAGAAATATCCCACCCAAAAATTGGGTTCACGGCCAACAACCAATCTTTGTTTTTCCAACCCGCGATGGTCCGCACTTCAGTGCTTCGTATGGACTCTGAAAACTGCGACTTGACTTGCCCCACTTCTAAGTTCAACCCGCTGAACCAGCCGCTGTTTTCGTTGGGCTGAATAGGCAGCCATTTGATACGCGCTTTGGCGCCAGCTGCATAGTAATGACCATCCCCACTTCGCACCGTGGGAATGTAGAGGCCGACATCGACCGTCTTGGTCAACCCCCAAGAAATTTCAGGCGTCACACGCAGGCCATGATGATTCAAGACTTCACCGGGATAGCTAGGCGTTGTCACGCCTTTGGGTGTGGTGTTGATGTGCAACTCCAAGCCCAATTCACCCGGTTGATTAATGTCATCGGTGTAAACCTGAATTTCGTCTTGAAGCGACGCATGTGCGGTCTGCACGCACGCAGCCATCACTGCCAATGACAAGAAAAATCGAAATACTTTAGACATGGATGATGCGCAAATGTATGGGGAAACAACCCCTATTCTCGCCTGATTACAACAACATGCCTTTGGTCTCAATGAACTTCACCACTTCTTGCAAACCATCGAGGGTTCGCAAATTGGTCATCACAAAAGGCCTCAAACCACTCACATTGGTGCGCATGCGAATGGTGTCGGCTTCCATAACATCCAAATTAGCACCGACGTGGGGCGCAAGATCAGTTTTATTGATGATGAACAAATCGCTCTTGGTGATGCCAGGCCCACCTTTGCGTGGAATTTTTTCGCCGGCCGCCACGTCGATAACGTAAATCGTCAAGTCACTCAACTCGGGGCTGAAAGTGGCAGCCAAATTGTCACCACCACTCTCAATGAAGACCACGTCGGCATCTGGAAACTCGACCAACATGCGGTCGATGGCTTCAAGGTTAATGGATGCATCTTCACGAATTGCGGTGTGCGGACAGCCACCCGTCTCCACGCCCATGATGCGCTCCGCGGGCAATGCACCACTAATTGTGAGCAAGCGCTGGTCCTCCTTGGTGTAGATGTCATTGGTAATGGCCACAAGATCGTATTTGTCACGCATGGCTTTGCACAGCATTTCCAGTAAAGTTGTTTTACCAGAGCCAACAGGGCCGCCTATGCCCACCCGCAAGGGCGGCAATTTTTTGGAGCGGTGTGCGATGTTGTGTAGGTGCTTCATGATCGGAACAGTCGTGAGTATTGGGTTTCGTGTTGGGCCGAGAGAATGGCCAGCATGGGTGAAAAGGCTTGACGCGTGCCGTCTGTTACTTGCAGTGCGTGACTGACGGCACGTGCAATGTGCTGCGCAAGTTTCGTCAAGATACGCTGCCCGGAGTTTTGTCCAAGTGGCACCGATTTGATAGCAGCTTGAACCATGTTTTCTGCCCAACCAAAAGCGTAGGCTTGCAGGCATTGCTCTAACGATGCGCCAGTGCGCGACAAAGCCAACGCAAACATCAGTGGATAGGTGGGCACCCATCGGTTACACATCGCGATGGTGTCTGCATCGATGGCATCTTGGTTGCGCAGCCACTCCAACATCGAGCGACCCATTTGTTCACTCTGCAAACGTAGCTCGGCGCTTTCGCGTGTGGCGTGCACCCATTGGCTCAAGACCTCTAAGCGTTCGTGATCCAAGGCTTGCCATGCGACGATCATTTGACCGAGCACCGACATGTCTCCACGCGATTGCGTGAGGTGTAGTTGATCCACCAACCAATCAGCAGCGCTGTACTCGTCATGCACCAAGCCGTGGTCGATCGCACCCTCTAAGCCTTCGGAATACGAGAAGCCTCCAATCGGCAGCGCGGGTGACGCGAGCCAAATGAGTTGAATCAGCGCTGGCGTAGAAGACGACACTGAAATTGCCGCATCAATGGTCATGCTTGCTGTTGGGTCCATGCACGTGGCCATGTGCATGATCTGTGTGAGAGTGGCCGTGATCGTGCGAGTGCCCATGACCTTGCGCATGTCCGTGGCTGCTGTAGGCACCGCCTTCAGGCTCGAACGCTTCTTGCACAGTCACCACCGTCATGTGCATAGCGCGCAGCATGTCGGCTAGTACGTGGTCGGGCTCAATTTTCAAATGGTCGGGTTGTAACTCAATCGGCACATGGCGGTTACCCAAGTGATAGGCAGCACGTGTCAAATCAAACGACGAGCCGTGTTCGGCACACGCGGTGATGCGCAGCACTTCTTGCGGTGCAGCTTGCACGCGCACGAGTGAGCCATCTTCCAACACCAGCACATCGCCGCCGCGCACCAAGGTGCCACGTGCCAGAAACACACCAAAGGCACGGCCATTTGAATCAGTCGCATCAAAGCGGCTTTTTTGGCGCACGTCCCAGTCCAGCTCCACGGTGGCGGCGCGTTTGACCAGTGCCGCGGCCAAGCCTTGGCCGCCCGCGATTAATTTAGAACAAGTGAGCATCAGAGAAATTTAAAACAAGAAATAACGTTGGGTCATGGGCAAACTCACCGCGGGTTCGCAGGTGAGCAAATGACCATCGGCACGCACTGCATAGGTTTGTGCATCCACTTCCATGCGCGGCGCGTAGTCGTTGTGAATCATGTCACGTTTTCCAACGTTGCGAATGTTCTTCACAGCACTCAAGGTTTTATGCAAACCAAACTTTTTTCCAATGCCTGCAGCTAAGCCAGCTTGCGACACGAAAGTGAGCGAGCCACGGTGCAGTGCACCGCCATACGCGCCAAACATGGGCCGGTAGTGCACGGGCTGAGGCGTGGGAATAGACGCATTGGGGTCACCCATCGCAGCCATGGCAATGAAACCACCTTTCAAAATAATGCTGGGCTTGATGCCAAAGAACGCAGGCTTCCACACCACCAAGTCGGCCCACTTGCCCACCTCCACACTGCCCACTTCGTGGCTGATGCCGTGGGCAATCGATGGGTTGATGGTGTACTTGGCGATGTAGCGCTTCACGCGTGCGTTGTCGTGACGGTCGGTGTCCCCTGGCAGTAAGCCGCGCTGCGCTTTCATCTTGTGTGCGGTTTGCCACGTGCGAATGATCACCTCACCCACACGACCCATGGCTTGGCTGTCGCTGCTCATCATGCTGATGGCGCCTAGGTCGTGCAAGATGTCTTCAGCCGCAATCGTCTCGCGGCGAATGCGGCTTTCGGCAAAGGCGAGGTCTTCTGCAATTGCAGGGTCGAGGTGATGACACACCATGAGCATGTCCACATGCTCGTCAAGGGTGTTCACCGTGTAAGGACGCGTGGGGTTAGTCGAGCTGGGCAACACATTGGCCTCGCCCACCACTTTCAAAATATCGGGCGCGTGACCACCACCCGCACCTTCGGTGTGGAAGGTGTGGATGGTGCGGCCTTTGAAGGCGGCCACCGTGTCTTCCACAAAGCCCGACTCATTGAGCGTGTCGGTGTGGATGGCCACTTGTGTGTCGGTGGCTTCGGCCACGTTCAAACAGTTGTCAATCGCGGCAGGTGTGGTGCCCCAGTCTTCGTGCAGCTTCAAACCAATCGCGCCTGCGTTGATCTGCTCGTGCAGCGAATCGGGCAGAGCGGCATTGCCTTTGCCCAAGAAACCGAGGTTCATGGGGAATGCATCTGCCGCTTGCAGCATGCGTTCAATGTTCCAAGCGCCGGGTGTGCAGGTGGTGGCAAACGTGCCAGTGGCTGGACCTGTGCCGCCGCCAAGCATGGTGGTCACGCCGCTCGTCAACGCTTCTTCAATTTGCTGAGGTGCGATGAAGTGGATGTGTGTATCGACACCACCCGCGGTGACGATGTTGCCTTCGCAGCTGATCACCTCGGTGCCTGGGCCAATGACGATGTCTACGCCCGGTTGTGTGTCTGGGTTGCCCGCTTTGCCAATGGCCACAATGCGGCCACCTTTCAAACCAATGTCGGCTTTGACAATTCCCCAGTGGTCGATGATGAGCGCGTTGGTCATCACGGTGTCCACGGCACCGCCCGCTTGCGGGCCCGTGCCTGCACCGTCACGTGTGCGCTGTGATTGCGCCATGCCATCGCGAATGGTTTTGCCGCCGCCGAACTTCACCTCTTCGCCGTAGCCACCCGCTTGCAGCGTGAAGTCTTTTTCAACCTCAACCACCAAGTTGGTGTCTGCCAAGTGCAAGCGGTCGCCCACGGTGGGGCCAAACATTTCAGCGTAGGCGCGTTTGCCGATGGTTGCCATTACTTGTGTCCTTTATCGGCTGCGCCTTGATCAATCGCACCATTCACCAAACCGCGAAAGCCAAACACTTGGCGGTCGCCACTCAGGTCCACCAACTCGACCGTGCGTTGTTGGCCTGGTTCAAACCGCACCGCGGTGCCTGATGCAATGTTTAATCGCATGCCGTGTGCGGCAACGCGATCAAAACTCAAGCCAGCATTCGTTTCTGCAAAGTGGTAGTGCGAGCCCACTTGGATGGGGCGGTCGCTGGCGTTTTTTACGACGAGTGTGTGCGTGCGTCGCCCTGGGTTGAGGATGTGTTCGCCCTCATCGAGCAACAGTTCACCGGGTGTCATATATGCCTCGCTTTATTTGCCACGACCCATCCACCACATGGCGGCGATGATGGCAAGCGCAGCCAAAAACCCCCAAGCATCTGTGGCGTGGTAGTGCGAAGCGCCTTCCATGCCATGGCCTTCGTGCGCGAAGGCCAAAATTGGTAAGAGCGTGACGAGAGAGAAAAGTGTCTTCATAGCATTCAAACAATGGGTTGGTGAACGGTCACAAGCTTAGTGCCGTCGGGGAAGGTAGCTTCAACTTGGATGTCCGGAATCATCTCGGCTACGCCGTCCATTACGTCGGCACGGGTCAGCACATTGCGGCCATCGCTCATCAATTGCGCCACGGTTTTGCCGTCGCGCGCACCTTCCATCACGGCGGCGCTGATGAGGGCTACGGCCTCGGGGTAGTTGAGCTTCAAGCCACGTGCTTGTCGGCGCTCGGCCAACAAGGCGGCAGTGAAGATCAAGAGCTTGTCTTTTTCGCGAGGGGTGAGTTCCATAGTGATTCGAAGTATGCAACATGCGTGCCCTTTTTTGCACAGTTTTGTTCTCTCCAGATGTCTGCGTTGGTGCGTAACTGCAGATCACATGCGCCATTTCTGTGCATGATGCTCAATCTTGAAGATCTATTGCGGATCAAGTCGAATTACATAGACCAAATACGCGGCGGCTTGTCCCCCATCGCCCACAGCCCACGCCGCCAAGCCGCCCAAACCCCACGCAACAAATTCTGCGCTGGCTCCACCAATGGGGACAAGGTGCGCATCACCACAATGCGCGGATGTGGTGATGTCACGCCCGCTAACAAACCCACTGGTGCAGCCTCCGCCAACTCACGCGCTAAGGCCAAAGCCAAATCGCGTCGCTCGCGCGGCAAATCTGCGCCGCACGCAAACACCAACGTGGCCATGCATCGGCGCTTGGCCAAACCCAAAGGCCCATCCATCAAACGTGTGTCTTGTGCATCAATCAAGCCCCGCTCTAGCCACACACCCGACACTTCCATGTGCTGCTGCAACTGTCCGCGCTCAAAAGGTAAATTGGCATTTGGTAAACCCAACGCCGTGATGTCCCACGCCATCATCTCGGCGCTGGGTGAAAGGTCAAACACAGCATGGTTCAAACCGTGGCAGCCGTTGTAGGCAATGGTTTCGAGTGGCAGCCACTCTAAGCGAGCGCCATCGCCCAAATGGGCTTTGACTTGTTGCGTAGCCAAACCTTGCTCGCTTCTGTAAAAGCGTGTCGCGCCGGGTGTGGTCAACAACGCATGTGTGCCCGCGCCCAAGTTCAACTGAATGTCCAACAAGTCGCCGCTGACCAAGCCACTGGGCGGGTGCACCAGCACGTTGTGGCACACCGCGTCACCTTCTGGGTAAAGACTTTGCAATACACGCAGCGGGCCTTCGTGTTCGAATTTCGCCACCGTGCGCTGATCGGCACGTGTGTAGTTAAGTTTGAGATGTGCTTGCCAACCAGTCATGCGCTAATTTTCGCTCACGATGCAGCGTATTCGCCGCCTACACTTAGCAGGTGACTACAAATTCCAACAAACAAATCGCCATCATTGGCGCGGGCCCCTCCGGCCTCATGGCTGCTGAAGTGCTCAGCGCAGCAGGCGTTCATGTGCATGTGTATGACGCCATGCCCTCCGTCGGCCGCAAATTTTTACTCGCAGGCCTGGGTGGACTCAACCTCACACACGCAGAGCCTTTTGATATCTTCACCACCCGCTACGCCGAGCGCAGCGAGGCTTGCGCGGCTTGGCTTAAAACATTTGATGCGGCTGCTATTTGCGAATGGGTCAAGGGCCTTGGCCTTGACACGTTTGTGGGCAGCTCGCAGCGCATCTTCCCCACAGACATGAAAGCCGCACCGCTGCTGCGTGCGTGGTTACACCGCTTGCGCCACCCAGCGCAAGGTGTTCCTGTGACGTTTCATATGCGCCACCGTTGGAACGGTGCCTTGCAGCACGCGGCTAACAAGTTCACGCTCAGCTTCGACACCGCCCAAGGCACACACAGCACACAAGCCGATGCCGTGCTGTTGGCATTGGGCGGCGGCAGTTGGGCCAAGCTGGGCTCAGACGGAGCATGGCAACCTTGGCTGGGCGCATTGGGCATTGACGTGTCACCACTGCGCCCCAGTAACTGCGGTTTTGATGTGCAAGGCCGTGATGGTCAGACTGGATGGAGCAGCCACTTGTCGGGCCAGTTTGCAGGCACACCGCTCAAATCTGTGGCTTTGTCGTTCACCGACAGTGCGGGCCTCACCTTTAGCCGTCGAGGTGAATTTGTGGTTACCGCCACGGGCCTGGAAGGCAGTTTGGTTTATGCCGCGTCTGCACTGTTACGCGACGAAATTGCACGCAATGGCTCTGCCACCTTGCAGCTTGACCTCAAACCTGACTTCACGCCCGAGCGCGTGTTGGCTGAGGTCTCGCACCCGCGTGGCACACGCTCGCTCAGCAGTCATTTGAAAAGCCGCCTCAACCTCACCGCTTTGCATTTGGGCTTGTTGCACGAAGTTCTGAGCAAAGAAGCGATGAACAACTCGGTCCAATTGGCAGCGGCCATCAAGCATCTGCCCATCACACTGACTGCGACGCGCCCCATCGATGAAGCCATCAGCAGCGCAGGTGGCGTTCGCCTTGAAACACTGGACGCACACCTCATGGCCACGGCCTTACCCGGCTTGTTTGTGGCGGGTGAAATGTTGGACTGGGAAGCATCCACAGGCGGCTACCTACTTAGCGCTTGCTTGGCCAGTGGCCGTGTGGCTGGCCTAGGCGCAGCAAAGCTTTTAGGTGCTTGATATGAGCTGAGCCTTGTTAGCCAAGGCTCAGTTTCGGGCTCTATGATTAGGGCATTGCTTAGTTTTTAAATCTTTCTCACCATGTTCCGCACCCTCCTCAAGTCGAAGATCCACCGCGTTGCCACAACACAGTGCGAGCTCCATTACGAAGGCTCCTGCGCCATCGACGAAAACCTGCTGGACGCCGCCAACATTTGTGAGAACGAACAAGTCCACATATGGAACATCAACAACGGCGAACGCTTCATCACCTACGCCATCAAAGGCGAGCGCGGCTCGGGCATGATTTCGGTCAACGGTTCAGCCGCACGTCGTGCCAGTGTGGGTGACTTGTTGATCATTGCGTCATTCGCGCAAGTGCATGAAGACCAAGTGGCTGGCCATGAACCTCAGCTGGTGTTTGTGGATGAGAAGAACCAGCAAGTGAGCTTGCGCCACCATGTGCCGACCCAGGCTGCGCCTGGGCATGGAACGGATGAATGTTGAGTTAACGCAGCAAATCAACAAACCCGCTCGTAAGCGGGTTTTGTTTTTCAACATCTGTGAGGTCTAGAAATGGGAATGCTTAAACACTATCTACTTTTTCTAGGTATGTATGGCGTTGGAATTTCACTCCTGTTAGGAGGGATGGTTTCTCTACTGATTCCCATTCGATACGCTGGACTCATTCATACGCTTTCAAAGCCGCTGACTTACGCTGCCTTCATTTTTACTGCGTCATGTTCTATTTTGTATTTGTTCTACCCGAACTTCATTGATCATCTAGAACCCACCATCACGCAAATCACTTTGATATGGATGCAGGGTGGCGACTTGTATCCACCAATAGACGCCCCATCCAAGCACGGTCTTCTCTATGGCCCGGCGCTTTATTGGGTTCAATATCCATTTCTAGCAATTAGCAACGATCTCATCCTAAGCTCCAAATTACCTAGCGTGCTTGCTTTCAACGCGGCTTGCTGTCTACTTTTTTACAGTTATAAGAATGCACTATCTAGAGCGTATTTGCTTTTATTGCTCCCTTTTAACCTGATTCTTTTTTGGAATCGCGCGGAACCTTACTTCGTCTTACTGGTCGCGTTGGCTGTTTTTGTTATTGAGCAACAACCCAAATCCCAAGCACTGTTGCTAGGTGTATTGGCAGGTCTTGCGAGCTCTTTTAAAGCTCATGGAATTTTGTACATCCTGCCCTTCTTAATTTTCTTTTGCAACTATTCTTTTCGTCACAGTGTCCAATTCGCTATCGCATTTAGCTTGATATGTCTAAGCTTTTTCTTAGATCGCCAAACATCACTGCTTCAATATTTTGAATATTTGAAATTGGCAACAATGCACGGCATTTCTTTTGCGTACTTCGAAAAGAATCTGTTTTTTCTTTTGCTGACATGGGTGCCCATTGCACTAACGTTCAAATACACCACCACATCAAAGTTCGATGCATACAGATGGTTTGGCGTTGTTTTTATTGAGATCCTAGTTGTCATTGCTGGTTCAAAACCTGGCGCAGGTGTTCACCATCTGATTCCTATTGTCGTTTTGAATTCGTTTCTATACGACATCCAATTACGACAAATTCATAGCACTGACGTTAAGTTTTCATCCATCAAAATCGGATTTGTAATTTTGGCTCTTTACGTACTTTCCTTTGTTTGGAAAAATATTTATGAGTCAGAAATCAAAAGTAATGCAGTGATTGAGTCTCAATTTCAAGCGAAGCAGGAAATTCAAATACTCAATGAGAAATTTCCAAACTTGTTGATGGGCGTCACAGACAAAGAAAATGACAACTACCGCCTGACATTTTTAAGGCCCTACTTGGTTAAGCCCACAGCTTCTCAATTTGAATTTGCTGGGTTCATGGATTTGAACTATTCAGGTGTTTCAGACAAACTATTTGCGACAGAACTCGAACACTGTAAGTACAAGTACATTGCTATGCCTAACAGTGGGGCACCATTTTCAATCGTGAACTTTTACACGGATCAGCCACTTTTTTCTGAAGTGACAAGAAATGCGTTTCATGATCACTACCGACCTCAATACATAGGCGCGTTCTTCTCCGTTTATGAATGTCGTTGATGAACTGCTTGCACGCCATTTACACACTTACCGAACCAATTCAATTGCTCCCCTAAAGCATAGGTTCTAGAGCGTATTTGTTATTGAATTTGTGTCTGGGTCAATCTAAGATTTTTGGTTGTTATTTGATCAACCATTCACACACACATGAGATTCGCAATCGTCACGTCTTCCATCTCCGCTCTGCTCATCACTGTCGTCAGCGCAATTTCAATCACCGTTCTTTCTTGGTTGTATCCAGCAGTTCAGAACTACAACCCGGCCTCTGAGATGAGTACTGAAATTTCATGGGGCCAAGGTAGCTAAGTTATGAAGCTCAGTTTCATCATCGCGGTGCTTCTCTCAATTACGAGTATCAGCTCGGCAGCGATTCTTTTTTGGCACACCGCACCTCAATCATCTGCAAAAAAATTTGCGCCTCAATCTTCAATAGAAATCAAATGGGGCGAGGGTTCTGAAGCTGGCTCACCTGCTAGCACAACCCGCAATTAATCGATCGCTTAGGCTGTCAGTGGCTGTAGTTGTGCCTAATGCTTGTCAATGCCTTGCGCGTTCCAGCACGCACTAAAAATTGGCAGATCAAGAAAGTTATTTTTTCAACATAGTTGCACGTCCATTTCTTTGTGCGTCAAAACACTTGACGTTATAAAAATCTTATCTGCAACACGTTTCTGTCTCTATACGAAATTGGCTCTAGAACCATCTTGCTATGGCTTGCTGATTCCTTTTAAAAATAGCATTTACACATGTCTAAAACCTTCATATCTTCTCGGCTTTTTCTTATCACTTGCTTCGTTGCAAACATTGCTTCTTTTTCGGCTGTATTTGCAAGGGCTGACTTGTCAAAAACTACTCCCATTGCATTTGGGAACGATGAACAAGATTTTATTTTTACAGGGCTCTGTCCGAATGGCGATGCTTATCGCATTCACGCATACCAAATGGATATTGACGGTTTAACGCAAGCGTTTTATGACTTTGATGGCCCAGCAGGTAAAGGCTCCGTCAAGACCAATGCGGCTCCTAAAAAAATGGTTGTGCGCGTTTGCCATGAATTGGCTGATATCGCAAATGGTTCAAAGTTTGATTGAATGTTCTAGAACCTATTTGCTATTGAGATCGTTATGCGTCGCCTCTCTAATGACCTTACTCATTTTTCTTGAAGAGGTCATATGCAATTCAACTTCAAAAAGCCTATCTCTGGTCTCATAGTCTTGGCAGCGCTTAGTTGTGCGATGTCTGTCTATTCTGAAAATCACAATGTGGCGCCACGCACTTTTGCGAGCAATCAATTCTCTGAATTACCAAATTCACTTAAAGTTGAAAATATTTCTCGTGACTACTCCAACGCCCACATTGAATTGATGAAGAAACCTGATGAAGTGACCATTAGCGCTTTTTGAATCCACCTTATTAACTCAAGCGCCTAGCCCATTGGTTCTAGAACTGATTGCATATTGAATGAACAGCTTCGTCTGCCTAGCATGATCTGGTGAACAAGCTCTTTACGTATCGCCAAACTCAGTCTGACTGAATAACCAAATGCTTCATTTGTCCATTGAGTACAAATTCTCGAACAAACCTACAAGCAACAGGTTGGAACACCCACTTCTAGTTTTGCTTGAAAGTGTCAACGAAACTGGATCTATCAACAAGGCCGCCAAGCACCTGGGGCTGTCATACCGCTATGTTTGGGGCGAGTTAAAACGTTGGGAATCCGAGCTGAACACTAACCTCATCGTTTGGGGCAGAACAAGCAAAGGCGCAGCCTTGACACCAGAAGCGATGCAATTTCTCGAGGAAGTATCTAAAACAGAGATTGACCTAGCGCTTCAAATCGCTCATATTAAAAATCGGGTCGAAAAGTGCGTTTCTGTTTTAAAAAACTCCCGCACTATGCATCTGGCAACGCACTAGCAATTATTTGTAATTACTTACACCTAATAAGCTCTCGGTTAAAACCCATATACAACCAAAATTCAGTTGATCTACACAAGGCTACTGGCTAGTATTACTTTCTCATGGATGCAATTTACAAAAAATCTCTTTTAATCATTGATGACCATCCGGTGTATCGCGATGCACTGCGAGAAAAATTAAGCCATGTCTTTTCTGGTGATGGAATTGAAGTTGCGGTTGCGAGCAACGCTAATGATGGCTTATCGCTTTTAGAGCAATCTAATCATCAGTGGATCGTTTTGCTTGATGTGCAGATGCCCGGGCTCAGTGGACTTGCAGGCATCAAAGTTTTCAAAAAAATTCCAAATGTCGAACATGTTGTCTCCATTTCTGGGCTGGATGTGAACTCTTGGGAACCTAAAACCGCATCGGCTGGTGCGTCGCTATTTCTCTCAAAAGACAGCACGGCTGATTTCATTATTCTGAAACTCAAGCCCTTGTTCGCCATTGATCCGGACTATGTTGCCACTGACGTCAATCTTGAACCCAAAGAATTTCGACTCACCCAAAGACAGCTTGAAGTTCTTGACTTGATTGCTCAAGGCCATCCAAATAAAGTCATCGCAGATTACCTTGATATCAGTGAACAAACTGTCAAGATTCACATCAATCAGATCTTTAAAGAACTGCGTGTTTTCAACAGAACGCAGGCAATGATCAAAGCACAAAAACATCACTTGCTTCTTGAAACAAGGTCAAAGTGATTTTCTAAAACGCTTATGCCTAGCAACACAGCACGACTCAAACCCGCAACGATCAAGGCTAATAATGCGCGTCTTGCTGAAGATGAAGCAAGTCAGTTGTATCTATTGCGTGAAAAAGCCGTACACATCATCAAGGCCGCTAGATCAGCCACGCCTGCGAACATATTAGCCCCCCTACTTTGTATCCCTGCATTTAGTGGTGAAGTCAATCCAAAGTATTTGGGTATTTGGCTGACTTACATGTTCGTCGTTGTCGTGATCCGAACATGGATATTTTTTAAGCTTAAAGACAAAGTAGAAGACATTAGCAATCCGCAGCGTGATTTGAAAATGGCCTCATTAGCTGTCGGCATCGTGGGCTTAGGGTGGGGTTTAGGCTGGGTATTGATGGCGCCTGATTTGCAGATGGTCAATCGCATCATTTATGTTTACATGATCACAGCTGCAATGATTTCAAGTATGTTTGCTTATAGCGTGCACAAGCCTACTTTTTATTCATTCACACTGCCCATCATCATCCCATCGCTCAGCACAGCGATATGGTCAATAGATATTTTGCCCTGGACTTTTTCAGTTGGTCTGGCCACTTTATATCTTGTTGTTCTCGGCATTTCTAAGAATTTTTCTAGAACATTTGAAGATTCACTTCGCCTTAGATTTAGGAATGAACACCTCTACAAAGAACTAGCCAACGAACGAGATCAATCGATTGCTGCGAATGTTGCGAAATCTAAATTTATTGCAGTGGCTAGTCACGACTTGCGTCAACCAATGCACGCGGTGAACGTCTATCTAGACATCTTTGATGCAGACAAATTTCCTGAGCAAGACAAACTGTTGCTGAGCAAAATCAAAAGTAGCATCACTTCGCTTAACTCAATGTTTGATTCGTTGCTCAACATTAGCAAGTTAGATGCCCTTGTCACACCCGTTAACAATCGTATTTTCAGTTTGCAAGAACTAGCCAATACGCTTCGCGACTTGAATGCCACACGCGCAGCTGCGAAAGGATTGACATTCAAAATTTCAAATCCGAATTTAAATGTTTGCGGTGATAAATTGCTTTTGCAACAAATCATTAGCAATCTCATCTCAAATGCGATTCAATACACCGAGACTGGCAGCGTAGATGTGAATCTCACTGAACAGATTGGCTGTTTGGTCGTTGAAGTGATTGACACCGGATGCGGGGTAGAGGAATCAGAACAGTTACACATCTTCGGTGAGTTTTATCGCGCAGATCGAACTCGCTCATTGCATGATGGGCTTGGACTGGGACTGTCCATCGTACAGCGCTTGTCCGACCTCATTGGCGCTACCGTGCATCTCAGTTCTCAACCCGACATGGGCTCTAAATTTGTGATCACAACACCTTACGTGACATCCACAAGTCATGAAGCCCTAGAGCTAGCAACAACACAAACTAAATCCCTCAAAAAACACCGGATTTTGCAAGGCAAATACATTGCAGTGATTGAAGACAATCCTGTCATTGTGGATGCCTACAAGCAAACCTTAGCGAACGAAGGGGCCTACGTTCACGTTTTGTCCGAATCTGAGACAGCACTAGACGAACAACTTGAAAATATTGACTCCATTGACTGCATCCTCAGCGACTACAGATTAAGTCGCACCACAGGAGATGTGTTGATTCAAAAAATTCGGGAAAACTACAACGAGGAAATTCCCGCCATCATCGTGACGGCCGATACATCACCCTCGCATATCAATTTATTTGCCAGCTTAAACGTACAAGTCATGCACAAGCCTATTAGCTTTCAAGCTGTCGTCCATGCCATTAAAGACCTCGTTGAATCCTAAAAGCGAACCGAGACTGCATCTGGCCGCCTTTAAGCAGCGATATCAACATATGACCCTTTATAGCCATGTGGTGAGTAAGCCTGAGCTTTGTAGTCTTTAAATTGAAGCTCACGAATTAGGTTGCCTGTTTGTTGCTGCTCTACTTTGACCGATAGCAAGGCCTGTTTTTTGTTGTATGAAATATCTAGCAAATTAACGTTAGACGCCTCTTTTGCGCGGGCGGCAATTTGTGCTTCTATTGCCTTGAGGCTAGCCAATAAGTCGGGCTTCGCTTGTTGTTTGATCTCGAGTGCGTCTTTTCCTAGCCCTGCAATTTGAGGCGTCGCGTTTCCGGCGACTTTATTTGGCCGCGCTGAGATTTGCGCAGACACACTGGCTGTTGTAGGAATGTTGATCGAAGTTACGCTGACGCTGTTCACAGCTGCAAACCCTCCATTGGCATACAAAAATATAGCTCAATATGGACTTGTTTTGCAAGTCATTTCATCGACCCAAAGCGCGCTTAAAACACCACGATCACATCTTCGCTGACGTATCGGTAAATGAAGTCTGGGCCGTTGTAACCCAGCGATCTAAAGTAGCCCGCCTTGGCCTTGATGTAAATACGGTTCGCAATGGGCTTGGTCGCCGAAAATTCAAATGCTTTTGCAAGTGTTTTGGCGTCATCCCCTCCTGCTTGACGACCATAACCCACGTTCGCACTGAGATTCCAGCTCGATACCGCGCGATTGAACTCTATCGCTGCGATATTTTCGACGAAACGGTATGGGTTGAAATAACCACTGGTAACACCGGTATCTGTATTTTTGAAATATCGACTGCGTAATTGCAAATTAACACCTTGCTCTGGCAAGACGTCGTATGTCATTTTTATTTTTGCTAGCGGCCTGTGATTACCGTCTGTATACCTTGTTTCGCCGAGTGTGAACTGCATCTTCATCGCAGCGAGGATCGCCTGTTCGACACTCACGTTGTAGTTATTCGCCACAACCCTTGTCATGAGTGACTGCTGAACTTCTACGCGATCTCGGTTATAGGTAATTTCTGCAGTCGTTTTTTCATGCAATCGCTTTGAATAGCTGGCATCTGCAGTCCACAGTGCATTGACGGTTTCGAGTGTGTTGTATCCGACTGTTAGATTTTTAGTCGTCCCTGACTGATCCGTATTTTTCGAGACAACAGAAACTTGATTGCCCTTGCTATACCAATCGCCCATTTGGAAGTGATTGCGACTGTATTCCACACCAACTAAGTTGTCGGCATCTTGATAGCGATCGTAATAACCTGTTTTGTATTTATCCGTTTTGAATCCATCGCCAAAGCTAGCCTTATAGACGCTGGGCAGGTACAAGGCCTGCGCAATCACATGCCCAGTGCTCGCACATCCAATCAATAAAAGGAAAAATACTCTAGTAACTGCAATGCTCATGATGCTTATTGATACTTCTGCACTTTCAATGACTTAAACACAATGACTGCTGTATGAAACAAACTCACGGTGACAAAGCAGCCCATGAAGTCGCCAAATGTCATCGCGAGCGATTTGTTCCAATATTCTTCTGTAATGACCACCCCGTCTGCAATGTATAACATCGTATGTACAAAGCCATTCGATGCACTAGCAACTGCAGATAACAACACGATATGCCCATAACGCAAATTATCTAAAGTTCTCCTAATGCGCAGCACCTTCATAAGCCCATACGCTACCAGCGCATAGCATGTCAGCCCATTGAATGCAAATAGAAACACGGACACTAGTTCCTTGTCTGGCCAAATGCCCCAGCCTAAATACACACCTGAGACTAACAAACCAACATATGCTGGCATTCGCCCAACTAGTAACAATAGCAGCTTGACGCCCGCCGGAATAAATAAAAGGCTGATGCCTGCAGAGTAAACAAAGTACTGATCAAAGATTTGATTCACTCGAAATGAAACCGCAAAAATAATTCCGGCGGCTAAAGCGGTATAAAAGTTTTTTAACTCCATAGCTTTCTCATAATGCGAGGTTTACAAGTACGTCACGTTATCAATGAAAGCTTTTGGTGACTGCTAGATAACTAGAGATCTGGTTTTTAGTTTGCACCAAAGGACTGTCAGTGATGGCGCTGTCGAACCATTTTTTTCTAACTTGATACACCAAACTTAAATCTTTAACTAATGGATATTCGGCTGTCAGACCAAAATTGGGAGTTGTCGATGTTTTGCCTGAGTATGTGCTGAGGCCGCTGTTGGTCGATTCTGTCGAACTGATGCCATATAGATGCTGCACATACTTAGCGCTTCTTCGCTCCAAACCCAACTGGGGATAAAAACTGACGCCGCCCAAGGAAAATTTAGCGGCGTACATCAAGTCCAACAAATTGCCACCAGATGTCGGATCATAAAAATCATAAGCAAAAAATGCACCGTACTCAGTTGACTGGAATGTGCCGACACCGATTGGCAAAGGGTTTGCGCGATCACGGATGCCTGCCAGTGCAGACTTGTAACCTTCGAGTGTGACCCTTGCTGATATTTCCATGTGCCCCGCCCCTAGTGGCATAACTTTGTAGCCTAAGGTATTGATGCGTGCATAGAAAGGGCCATAGTCAGCGTAAGCGTAAGGTAGTAGCGCATTGGTGCTGTCTGCAGTGCGAGTGATAGCGGGTGTGCGGTACACAGCGCCACCGACATCCCCTTGCAATGTGTATGCGTCTTGCGCCCAACAGAAGGGTGTAAAAACTGAGGCACTGATACACAGCGCGCCTAATAACTTTTTGGGGATCTTTGACTTGGTCATGAAGCAATGTTATCGCTTACAGCCGTTATTTAACGCTACCATTTACCTCATGCTCCAGTACGAAACCGTTCCCGTGACCCCTTTCCAACAAAATTGTTCCATCGTCTGGTGCGATGCGACGATGAAAGCCGCAGTGATTGATCCAGGCGGCGATTTGCCTGTGTTGGAAGCCGCTTGCAAAGAGCTTGGCGTGACACTGGAGCAAATCTGGATCACGCACGCGCATATTGACCACGCAGGTGCAACAGCCGATTTGGCAGAGAAGCTCAATTTACCGATCATGGGGCCACATGAAGATGACCAATTTTGGATAGATGGGTTGCCTCAGGCTGCAGCCAATTACCACTTCCCGCCAGCTCGTCCTTTTAAACCAACACGCTGGTTGCATGATGGAGACACCGTCACACTTGGTGGGCATACCTTGCAGGTTCGCCACTGTCCTGGTCATACGCCCGGCCATGTGGTGTTTTATTCGCCAGAAATTAAACGTGCGTTTGTGGGTGATGTGCTGTTCGCTGGCAGCATTGGACGGACAGACTTTCCTCGTGGTAACCACGAGGACTTAATCAATAGCATCACGCAACGACTTTGGCCAATGGGTGACGATACGGTGTTCATTCCGGGTCACGGCCCTGAAAGTACGTTTGGCCGTGAACGCAAGACCAACCCTTATGTGGGTGGGACCTGAAACGTGGGCAGGGGATTGCAACGTATTTGTCAGTGCACACTCATTGCGCAGTCACCCACGGAAGACTTTGACACACAACCGAAATCCTGTGTGATCTGCCCGGGCCGCGTGCTTGCAAAGAGTGGTCGAATGATCGTGACCAGTACATAGAGAACGATCAAGCTTCCTATCGCGATGGCGACGTAGTTGAGTCGCTCTGCACGACGCTGCTGGTTGTGAAAACGGTCAAGGCGAGGCCCTGCGGGTGCGCTAGAAATGTGTGTGGTGGAAGTCACGGCTGCTACTAATTTGCTGAAATTAGTAGCAATGTTAATTTTTTCAGCGTCCAAAATCTATTCGCTTGAGGGTGTACGCCCTCAAGCGTATTTTTATTTGCTACGCTCGTATAACGGCATGACCTTGGGCAAGTTGGCTTGGATTTCTTCAATGCGTGTGTTACCTGAAGGATGGGTGCTGAGCCATTGAGGAGGTGCACCTTTGTTGGCTGCACTCATTTTTTCCCACAACGTCACGCCTGAGCGCGGGTCATATCCCGAACGTGCGGCGATTTCCATGCCTACCAAGTCAGCTTCGGTTTCGTCATCGCGACTGAATTTAAGGGTGAGCAAATTGGCACCTTGCTTGGCTACCAAGTCGGTAATTTGTGGGCTGACGCCAAAGAACACCGAAGCCACGGTGCTACCAATAGTAGCTACACCATTGGTGGCAGCGGCTTTACCCATGCGCTCACGCGCGTGCTCGCGCAAGGCATGGGCAATTTCGTGGCCCATGACCATCGCCACCTCATCGTCAGTGAGCTTGAGTTGCGTCAAGATGCCGCTATAAAAAGCGATTTTGCCGCCCGGCATACAAAACGCATTGATTTGGTTGGAACCTACGAGGTTGACTTCCCAGCGCCACTCTTTGGCACGCGGGTTCCAGTCATAGCTGTGAGGAATCAGCTCTTTGGCGATGCGACGCAAGCGAATGACTTCAGGGTGATTGTCTGGCCCCAATGCGTTTTTGCTGGCAGCTTCTTTCATCATGTCGCTGTATTGTTTGTGGGCTGATTGCTCCACTTCAGCGGCTGGCACGAGGCCTGCAAACACCGAGGCTTCTCTGTTCACATCCACACCATCGCGAGCCAACGCCACAGCACCACCTAGGCCGCAAGCGCAGCCAACACAACCGTAAAGAAAAGCACGTTTGGTAAGCATCAAAATTCTCTTTAAGAAAGCCTGAAAATACAAACATGAACGATACAACAAGTCCAGCCTCCACGCACAAGGCCACCTCTAGCAAAATAGGTTGGCTAGCAGCGCTGCATGTGTACCTAGAACCCGCATCTTGGCGCATGTTGTGCCTTGGTTTTTCTGCAGGTCTACCGCTGCTGCTGGTACTTGGCACTTTGAGTTTTCGTCTGCGTGAAGCGGGCATTGATCGCAGCACGATTGGCTTTTTAAGCTGGGTAGGTTTGGCCTATGGCTTCAAGTGGGTGTGGTCACCCTTGGTAGATCGCATGCCTTTGCCACTGCTCACACGCCTGCTGGGCCGTCGCCGCAGTTGGCTGCTTTTGGCTCAATTCATCGTCATGGCAGGCTTGGTGGGTATGGCGCTGCTTGATCCGAAAGTTGCGCTAGAGCCGATTGTGTGGTGCGCCGTCGTCGTTGCTTTTGGTTCGGCCACGCAGGACATTGCGCTTGATGCGTTTCGTATTGAGTCTGCCAATGTGCAACACCAAGCAGCTTTGGCTGCGACCTATCAAACGGGTTACCGCTTGGCCATGATTTGGGCGGGCGCTGGGGTATTGTGGGTGGCAGCCCGCGCATCAGACGCTGATGAAACGGTTTACCAGCATGCTGCATGGCAAGCCGCGTATTTGGTCATGGCCGCATCCATGAGTTTGGGCGTTTTGACCGTATTGCTGTCACCCGAGCCTGCACAGCGCGTAATGCCCCCCGCGCGCAATGCGCGTGAGTGGCTGCAAGGTGCTTTGATCGAACCTTTTGTGGAATTCATCCACCGCTACCGCTGGCAAGCAGCACTCATCCTTGGACTGATTGCGGTCTACCGCATCAGCGATGTAGTGATGGGCATCATGGCCAACCCGTTTTATGTGGACATGGGTTACACGAAAGATGAAGTGGCTGCGGTGACGAAAGTGTTTGGCGTCATCATGACGTTGTTGGGCGCTTTTATTGGTGGCGTTCTCTCCATGCGTTTGGGGGTCATGCGCATTCTGATGTTGGGCGCAGCACTGAGCGCGCTCACCAATTTGTTGTTTGCTTGGCTGGCTACGCGTGGGCATGATCTCACCGCTTTGGTCTGGGTCATCTCCGCCGACAACTTGGCCAGTGGCATTGCGTCTGCGGCCTTCATTGCCTACTTGTCTAGCCTCACGAACGTGAACTACTCAGCCACGCAATACGCATTGTTTAGCTCCATGATGTTGCTTGCACCTAAGTGGCTGGCTGGTTTCTCAGGCGTGTATGTAGACGCGCATGGTTATGAAGCATTTTTCACCAGCACTGCACTGCTTGGGGCGCCTGTGCTATTTCTGGTGTGGTTGGCCTCGCGAGTCTTGCCTGTAGCGCATGGTCACAACGCACCAGAGAAACACCTCTGATTTACCTCGTCTTTACCGTTGCTTTAGAGAAACATACATTTGGCAAGGCATGATGAATACACCATGAATACCTTGCTCCTGATCGAAGATGACCATCGCCTCGCCAATATGGTAAGCGAGTACCTTGAACAATCTGGTTTTTCTGTTAAACATGCCGCCAACGGGTTAGATGGTCTCAAGGCCTTGCAAGACACTGCACCTGCCATGGTGCTGCTCGACTTGATGCTGCCTGACATCGATGGCCTAGAGGTGTGCAAGCGCATTCGTGCTTTGCCCGGTGCTTTGGCACAAACGCCCGTGTTGATGCTCACAGCCAAAGGCGACCCCATGGATCGCATCGTAGGCTTAGAGTTGGGTGCAGACGACTATTTGCCCAAGCCATTTGAACCACGTGAATTGCTGGCTCGTATTCGCGCTGTTTTGCGCCGCCATGCACCAGGTGACGCTGCTGACGCAACTCATCAGACACTTAAATTTGGCTCCCTCGAACTTGACCGGGACGCCCGAACAGTCAGCGTGCGCGGACACGTATGTGACCTTACCGCGTACCAATTTGACCTGTTGTGGGTTCTCGCCGAACGCGCGGGTCGCGTGTTGTCACGCGACCAAATCATGGAGGCTGTGCGCGGCAAAGAGCTTGAGGCGTTCGATCGCTCCATTGACGTGCACATGGGGCGTATTCGTGCCGCCATTGAAGACGATGCCAAAGTGCCCAAACGTATCTTGACCGTACGTGGTGTGGGCTACGTGTTCGCCAAACAACAAGACTAACGCGATGCCTACCCCTGCCAACCCGAGCCGTTCACTTCACCTGCCTTTGTACGTTCGCATATGGCTGGCAGTGGTGTTAGCCGTTGCAGTGCTGACGTTACTCACAGGTTGGGTGATGCGGATGACAGCAGAACCACCCTTGCGTGAAGTGATGGTGCGCAACGTGGCAGGTCAACTGGTGGGCGAGGGCAAAGCTCGTTTGCGGTTACCTGACGGATTACCCGTCGAGGCCCCCCCTTTAGATGAGCCGGACATGCCACATCCACCAGGCCACTTTGGATCAGGCCCCGAGTTCATGGTGCGCATGCACAACGGAGAGCTTATGCACGTGCATTTGCCTCGACCACCGCACAATTTTTGGTCGCGCCCGCCTTTTGGTTTTGCTTGGACACTGGGACTTGTTGCCCTCGCGGTGGCGCTGGGCACCTACCCCATCGTACGCCGCCTCACACGTCGTTTAGAAAACTTGCAAAAAGGTGTCGAACAATGGGGCACGGGGAACTTATCTGCACGCGTAGCTGAACAAGGCAATGACGAAGTGGCTTACCTTGCCCAGCGTTTCAATCATGCAGCATCGCAAGTTGAGCAACTGGTCACCTCGCACAAATCCTTGCTGGCTAACGCATCACATGAGTTGCGCTCGCCACTCACGCGGATCCGCATGGGGCTCGAATTGATGGGTAACTCTCCCTCCCCCGCGATGAAGGCTGAAATCTCGCGTAGTGTGGGTGAGCTGGACCAGTTGATTGATGAAATTTTGCTGGCCAGCCGCTTGGATGCCAAAGAAGCAGACCTCGGCACAGTGGAACTAGTGGACTTAACGGGCCTTGCCAGTGAAGAGTGCGCGCGTGTGGATGCACGCCTAGAACTTGGGTTCAGCCCTAAAAGCATCGTGGCTCCTGGTATTGCCAAACTACTGCGTCGCATGTTGCGTAATTTGCTGGAGAACGCACGCCGCTACGGCACCTCAGACATCGAGGTTCAGCTTGCCAGCATGATGCAAGATGGCGAAGCTTGGGTTCGCCTATCCGTGTGTGACCGTGGTCCTGGCGTTCCAGCCGAATTGCGAGAGCGAATTTTTGAAGCGTTCTACCGATTGCCCGGCGCCAGCGAGCGTGAAGGCGGCGTAGGCCTTGGCCTGTCACTCGTACGCTCAATTGTGCAACGCCATGGTGGCAGTGTGCGCTGCGAAGACCGCGAAGGCGGTGGCGCTCAATTTGTGGTGATGTTGCCTGCTCATTAATCGCGTCACAATATTGGGCATGACATACTCGGCCCTGAACACACGTTTCGCGCAGCGTTTCCAACTCAAGACGCCAATTGCTTTGGCACCGATGGCGCTCGCTTCAGGTGGCGTGCTTGCTGCGACGTGTGCCCAAGCTGGTGCATTGGGCTTGGTAGGCGGCGGGTATGGCGACTTGGCTTGGACGCAGCGTGAATACGCCTTAGCCACGACGCTGCTGAAAGATGATGCAAGCAGTCACGCACGCTTGGGTTGCGGCTTCATCACTTGGAAGCTTGACGAAAATGCAGAAGCATTAGATTGGGTTTTGACAGAGAAACCCAGCGCCATCATGCTGTCGTTTGGTGACCCTCGAACGTATGCCGCACGCATTCAAGCTTCAGGCGCACAACTGATTTGTCAAGTGCAACGCATGGACCAAGTGCCAGTTGCCATCGAAGCCGGCGCATCCGTGATCGTCGCGCAAGGTGTGGAAGCTGGCGGTCATGGTGCCAATGCGTTGGAAGGACGCAGCACCTTCACGCTGGTTCCTGAAATTGCTGATTATTTAATAAACCACGCACCCAATACTTTGTTGCTCGCTGCAGGCGGCATCAGCGATGGGCGTGGACTGGCAGCTGCACTCATGCTAGGTGCTGATGGTGCATTGATTGGTTCTCGCTTGTGGGCTACCACGGAGAGCTTGGCCGCCTCTGGTGCGAAGGCGCAAGCCGTGCAAACCACAGGTGATGGCACAGCGCGCAGTGCTGTGTTTGACATCTTGCGCCGAAAGAATTGGCCCACTCCTTATGACTTCCGAGCTATTCGCAACGACTTGCATCGCCAACTCGAAAGCGACATCGCTGCGCTACGCGCCAACCCAGACCTGGCGCGTGCCGACTACGACGCAGGCGTGAAAGCGGGCGATTTCACACGCGCTCACGCCACCGTGGGTGAGAGCGTGGGTTTGATTGCTGACATCCCTCTCGCGCACGACCTGATCGCTCGCATAACGCAACAAGCTCATGCCTTGCTTGTTAAGTGACGACACCTATGAAAAAACGTATTCTCATCTTGTCGCACGACAACAAAATTGGTGACGCGATTGTGGTCACAGGTTTATTCAAACCCTTACGCGCGTTGTGGCCCGACTGCGAAATTGGCGTATTGTGCGGCGGCAGCAATGCAGCCTTGTATCGCTTCCATCCTGATGTGAAATGGCTGCATATGTCCAGCAGTCGCAATGTGTTTGCGCGCATGTGGGCCAGTTTGAAAGCACGTTTCATAGGCTATGACATGGTCGTGCACTTTGGCTTAGATCTCGCCAACCCCTCTGTTCAAATTGTGCTGAACTTGGTGAACGCCAAGCAGCGCTTTTTGTTTTTAAAGCATCCCACCAAGCCTTTGCCAAACGATGTCGTGATGGCGGGTGATTGGGGCTACAGTCCAAATACCAAAGCGCAACATTACTCGGCGCGCCACATACGGTTTTTAGAAACTCTGGGAATAACACCTGCCCCCTATGCTTACGATATTCATTTAGGCTCTGCCGAAGGCGCTTTACCTAATCAAGGCAATGGCTTATGGATGGTCATCAACAGCCAAAGCAGCGCGGCCAACAAATCGTTCTCATTGCCCTGGCTGAATGAGTTTGTGAATGCCGTTTATACGCAGCAACCCCACATACATATGCAACTGCTCAGCGCAAGTCCAGCGCTTGAAGCAGCCATGCATGACATGTTTGGCACGCTGATGGATCGCGTGTCGATCAGCCCATTTGCACCCACCGTGACGCCCTCACTCGCCGCGATTCAATCTGCTGATTTGGTGGTCACACCCGACACTTATGCAGTTCACGCCGCTAGTGCATGGAACAAACCCGTGATCGCACTGTATGAACCCAGTGTGTTATCGGTGGATTCTTGGGAGCCACTGTCTGACACTTACGCCCAGATCATTGCGCCAACTGACAAAGCTGTGAGCGATATTGCTGTGCCGGTGGTGATGGAAGCATTGGCGCATTTGCTGGCCACGCCGAAGTCACGCGCGCGCGCGTTCTTGAACTGAGCTCAATTTTCGACAAGCAGCGCCCTTTGCTCTGCAGTCCACTTTTGCTCGAGCGGAATGAGCTTGTCCTTGTCAACAAAAGGTGGGTATCCGCCCTTCATGGTCAGGCGAATGTAGTGGTGGTTGAAGCAATCCAGCGCAATATGCATGGGGCGTATATCGCCCACTTCGCGAGCGCGCATAGCGGTTCGCAAAAACAAATCGAAGTCTGCGGCTTGTTGGGTTTCGTCCCAAGGCCCCAAAAGGTCTAAGGCTCGACGCGAAAACATCACCGTGTTGCCCACAAAACCTTCCACCGCTTGGTGCTTGAACTTGTCACGACGGTTTTGACAAAACGTCGTCCAGTTGCCGTACATCCACTTGTGCATGAGCAACAAGCTGTTGCGGCCAGTACCAAACAAACCTACCAAGCCGCGGATACGGTTCCAACGGCGACGCAGCCTCTTGGTTGCAGCTTTGCTTTCGATGCGCTCTATGCCGCAAGAGGTGATCACATCCAGCTGATTGTGTTCGGCATTGGCAATGAGTGTTTCGTCCCAGTCTTTGCTAACGATGATGTCGTTGTTTAAAAATGCCAACCATTTGCCTTTGGCGATCGCAATGCCCTGGTTCTGAGACACGGGATACGAATAGTTGCCTGGGTTGCGAATGACTTGCACGCCCACTGACTCAAAAAAATCAGCGCTGGCATCGGTTGATGCGTTGTCGATGACGATCAGCTCAAAGGAATGCTTGGTGTTCTTCACCAAGTTTTCCCAGTAAATCTGGTTCATCGGCAGCTGGTTGTAAACCGCTGTGATGATGCTGAGTTTTGGCTTTTGTTCGGTCATGGTGCGGCGATTAAGTTTCAGAGCAAACGAAACACGCGATCGGCTGACACATCTTCTAAGCAACGCATATGTCCCAAAGGACAGCTTCGCTGATAGCAAGGTGCGCAAGCCAAGGGCGGTTGGTAGCTGGCATCCACACGAAGCCACACGACACGAGCGCGGTCATTCAGTGGCGGGGTGTGCTCGGGGCTAGAGGAACCATACACCGCCACTTGCGGCACGCCAAACGCAGCGGCTACATGCATCAGCCCAGAGTCATTGCTGACCATGCGATGCGCATAAGCAATGAGCGCAAAAGCCTGCATCAAGTTGGTTTGCCCCGCCAAGTTGAAACAATGACCGGGCTTCGTCGCGTTAGCTGTCGTCGCAATTTCTTGGCAGATGTCGAATTCTTTGTTGGAGCCTAATAAGAACACGGGGCGATCTATCTTTGCTGCCAACTCAGCGAAATGTTTGGCAGGCCAGCGCTTGGCAGGGCCGTATTCCGCACCCGGCGCAAACACAACAAAGCTGTGCTTCGCCAAGGTAGGCAGTGTGGGCATGTTGGTGGCCAACTCTTCGAGCGCCTCGTCGAGCAAGCCCACACCAGCTTTGAGCACAGGGCGCAAATCACCCACGAGTTTCATAGGGCCAGAACGGGTCTGGCCCACCAGACTCAACGCCGCATACCACTCCACCATCGGCGGGCGTTCTTCTGTGTCTGGGTTGTCTAAGCGGTCGGTCAGCAAACCAAAACGCATTTCGCCGGTATAGCCCACACGCTTGGCGATGCCTGCCATCCATGGCAGCAAGGCGCTCTTGAGGGAGTTGGGGCACACATAGGCCACATCAAATTTGCCGCGCAAATGGTTGGCCAATTTGATTCGACCCATCAGTTGCAAGCCGCCGTGTTTGAACGGCATCTCAATCACTTCGGCCACGCCCGGCATCACGCGGTAAACCGGTGCAATCCAAGGCAAGGCTGCGACAGTGAGGCGCTCGCCGCGCGCAGCCAAGCGGCGCAGCAAGGGTTCGGTCATCACCGCATCCCCAATCCATTGGGGCGCAATGATGAGCGCGTTTTTAGTGGCCGTGGCCAACGTGTTCGCCGGCTTTGAGTTTGTACTCGGTGCCGCAGTAAGGGCACTTGGCAACGCCCGTGCTGGCCACATCCAAGTAGACCTTGGGGTGGGTGTTCCAGAGTTTCATGTCGGCTTTGTCGCTGGGGCAGTACACGCCGCCATGGCCGTTCAAATCTTTGGCCAAGAGTTCAACTGAGTTGCTCATTTTTGTAATTCCTAAAAGTTCAGACAGGGGCTCAAACCTTGTTACTTAGACTTTGGTGAGCCAGTGTGCGTACTTGGGATTGCGACCGTTGACGATGTCAAAGAACGCAGTTTGGATTTTTTCTGTGATCGGGCCGCGACTGCCTTCACCCAATTGGATGCGGTCGAGTTCGCGAATTGGTGTGACTTCAGCGGCCGTACCTGTGAAGAAGGCTTCATCAGCGATGTAGACCTCATCACGCGTGATGCGCTTTTGCACAATCTCAAGACCGAGGTCTTTGGCGATGTGGAACACGGTGTTGCGGGTGATGCCGTTCAAAGCGCCAGCCGACAAATCAGGGGTGTAGATCACGCCGTCTTTGACCACGAAAATGTTTTCACCAGCGCCTTCAGACACAAAGCCTGAAGTGTCAAGCAACAGAGCTTCGTCGTAACCTTCGTCGGTCACTTCCATGTTGGCCAAGATGGAGTTGGTGTAGTTGCTCACCGCTTTGGCTTGCGTCATCGTGATGTTGACGTGGTGGCGTGTGTAGCTCGAAGTCTTCACGCGGATGCCGCGCTTCATACCTTCTTCGCCCAGGTACGCACCCCAAGTCCAAGCGGCGACCATCAAGTGGATGGTGTTGCCTTTGGGGCTCACGCCCAATTTTTTGTCGCCAATCCAAGTGAGGGGACGGATATAGCCCGACTCCAATTTGTTCTCACGGACCACGTCTCGTTGGGCTTGGTTCACTTGATCTTTGGTGAACGGGATGGCCATACGCAAGATCTTGGCGCTGTTGAACAGTCGGTCTGTATGCTCTTGCAAACGGAAGATGGCAGTGCCTTGCTCTGTTTTGTAAGCGCGCACGCCTTCAAAGGCGCCGCAACCGTAGTGCAGGGTGTGGCTCAACACGTGGATCTTGGCATCGCGCCAATCGACCATCTGGCCGTCCATCCAGATTTTGCCGTCACGGTCAGACATGGATGATGGGATCACGACGCTCATGGGATTTCCTTTGGACTGATGTTGTTGTCGCCTATTTCGGCGTAATAGCTCATTTTAGCGGGCCTAAGTACCGCTAATTCAATGCACTTAGTCGTTGGCCGCGTGACTCACGGGGTCGACATCAGTGGCTTGGAAAGGGCGGTCCAAGGTCCAGCTTTGCAGCTTGCCTTGCACAAACACCGCACGCACCACCGATTGGCTGCCATCGCGCCAGCTGAACACCTCAGGCTGGGCGCCCTTTTCGGTTTCCGGCTGACCCAAAGCACGTGTCATGGCAATGACGTGCATCAGACTCACACCCGCTTTGAGCTTGGCATTGAGCATGACGGCGCTATCCACAAAGCCAATCGGGCGCTTGCTTGCACGCTTCATGATTTGCACCAAGCGCGTGAAATACAGCAACAACCACATAACACCGCCCGTCACCACCATGGCAATGCCCATCCAGCCCCAGCTTTGCCAGGCCCAAGCGGTAAAGCCCACTGTGCCAATCGGCACCAGATATCGTTGAAAGTTCATACGCTTATTGTCTCAGCCTCTTGAGTCACCCAAACGCGACGTCCTAGCCGCGTTAGCGATTAACCCAACTCACGTACCAAGCCCATGGCCTCGTCTACCCGTTCCACCGCATGTACGGTCATGCCGGGAATGGGCTTCTTGGGTGCGTTGGCTTTAGGAATGACAGCAACCGTAAAACCCAGCTTGGCCGCTTCTTTCAGTCGCTCTTGCCCACGAGGTGCAGGGCGCACTTCGCCAGCCAAGCCAACTTCACCAAAAGCAATAAAGCCTTGCGGTAGTGGCTTGCCACGCAAGCTGCTTTGGATGGACAGCAACACTGCCAAGTCAGCCGCGGGTTCGCTGATGCGCACACCGCCCACGGCGTTGACAAACACGTCTTGGTCCATACACGCCACACCCGCATGGCGGTGCAATACGGCCAGCAGCATGGCCAAGCGGTCGCGATCTAAGCCCACGCTCAATCTACGGGGTGATGGGCCACCGCTGTCCACCAAGGCTTGAATTTCTACCAACATTGGCCGCGTGCCTTCAAGCGTGACCAGCACACAGCTGCCGGGCACGGGCTCGGAATGTTGACTCAAGAAAATGGCGCTCGGGTTGCTCACACCCTTCAAACCTTTTTCGGTCATGGCAAAGACGCCAATTTCATTCACTGCGCCAAAACGGTTTTTGATAGCACGCACGAGTCGGTATGTTGAATGCGTGTCGCCTTCAAAGTACAACACCGTATCCACCATGTGCTCCAGCACGCGAGGGCCAGCCAAAGCACCCTCTTTGGTGACGTGACCCACCAACACCACCGCCGTGCCGGTGGACTTGGCCATGCGTGTGAGGTGTGAGGCACATTCGCGCACCTGCGCCACAGAACCTGGGGCACTGGTTAGCTGGTCGGAGTACACGGTTTGTATGGAGTCCATCACCACCACCGCAGGTTGTAGCTTGTCCACGGTAGCGAGTATTTTTTCAAGCTGTGTTTCCGCCACCACTTGCACTTGGCTGTGTTCCAGCCCTAAGCGCCGCGAGCGCAAAGCCACCTGCGAGGCTGACTCTTCCCCAGTCACATACAAGGTGCTCATGCCGCTGCGTTGCAGGCCGTCCATGGCTTGCAAAATCAAAGTCGATTTGCCGATGCCAGGGTCTCCGCCAATCAGCACCACACCCCCCTCAACCATGCCGCCGCCCAACACACGGTCGAGTTCTTCTTGGCCCGTGGGTGTGCGCGCCACGTCTTGCGCTTCGATGTCGGAGAGAATCGCCACTTCGGATGCGGGAGCTAAGGCAGCCATGCCGGCGTAGCGATTTTTGGTGGGGCCGCTGCTGTCGACAGCGGTTTCAATCAGCGTGTTCCAAGCATTACAGCTCGGGCATTTGCCTAACCACTTGGCAGTGATGCCTCCACAGTCGGTGCAGGTGTATTGAGTTTTTTCTTTGGCCATGCCCAGATATTACTGGATAAATAGCCAGTGTTGTGGTGTTTTAACAGGCCAACTCTTTTAGCTTGGCATGCGTTAAGACTGTTTGTATTTCAGTTTTTAAAGCCTCTAGCGTCAATGGCTTTGACACATAACCATCCATTCCTGAGTTGAAATACAACTCTCGATCGCCGACTAGTGCATTGGCCGTGACTGCGATGATGGGCGTACGCTTCAAGTAACGAGCTTGTTCCAATTCTCTGATGCGCTGCGTGGCTTCGATACCTCCCATTTCCGGCATTTGAATGTCCATCAAGATGAAATCAAATTCAGCGTTCATAAATGCATCTAGCCCTTCCACACCGTTATTGGCCAGTGTCACTTCGTAGCCCATTCGTGTGAGCAAAATAGACTGCAAAGTTTGATTGATCGGCATGTCTTCCACCAGCAAAACGGGTCGCGAAACGTGAGTCAACTCCTGCTCTGAACTCAGAGTGTGTCCAACACGCTGCGGCACGGTCGAATGACTCAATAAGCGATTACAGAGCGTGATGAGCTCGGCCACATCAATGGGCTTGATTAAAAAGCCCTGTATGTCGAGCTGTGTCAGCTGCTCTTGACTAATTTGTTCGCTCAATGCGCCCACCAAAATGATCGGCAATTGCTGTGATGAGTACAAATTACGCAACTGCGCCACCAATGCATAACCATCGATATCAGGCATGTTGGCATCAATCAGTGCAAGTTTGGCCTGAACCAACTGAGGCGAATGCATGGTTTGCGCTGCACCATCACAGACCACGGGGTGCAAACCAATGCTTGTCAAACGGTTGGCAAGTACACGCCTGCTGCTGGCAACGTCATCCACGACCAAAACTGTCTTACCTAGCAGCTCTGACTGAAGTTGTGGACTCGAAACGGCTGCTACGTTCACTTGCTGCAAATGTGTCGTGAAAGTAAATGTGCTGCCCTTGCCCATCTGGCTATGGACCTGAATTTCTCCACCCATCATTTCAACCAAGCTGCGACTGATGGCCAGCCCCAATCCTGAACCGCCATAACGTCTGGCCGTACTAGAGTCAGCCTGTGTAAACACATCGAAGATCATGGCTTGCTTGTCTTGCGAAATGCCAATCCCTGTGTCTTTGATGCGTACGACCAACCAAACACCTTCGGATGTCGGTGCAGACGGCATGTTCTCCACGGTAAGCATGATTTCACCTTGTGCCGTGAACTTGATGGCGTTTCCCAACAAGTTACTGATCACTTGTTGTAAACGCAAAGGGTCCCCCACGACCCTATCTGGCACGTCTGCCGCAATATCGCAAACGAGCTCCAGCTCTTTTTCAGATGCACGCAAAGAGAGCGTTCGTGTAGCCTGACGAATCAGCCCATGTAGCGAAAACTCATGCGGATCAAGGTAGAGCTTTCGTGCTTCAATTTTTGAAAAATCCAAGATGTCGTTAATGACCACCAACAACGAGTTCGCGGATACAGAAACCATCTCTAAGTAGCTGCGCTGTTCCTCGGTCATTTGGGTTTGTAAACACAGCTCTGTCATCCCCAAAATACCGTTCATGGGTGTGCGAATTTCATGACTCATGTTTGCCAAAAAATTGCTTTTGGATTCATTCGCCGCTTGGGCGGCATCACGGGCGATAGACAAATCCTTTTCTGCCTTAAGCCGTGCCACCATGAACTCATTGAATGCGTGTACGACGGTCTTAATTTCTTTACCGCCAATTTCATCAATAGGCGTTGCGTGTTTGCCATCGCGCATTTGCATCGCTTTGTCGTGCATGGCTTGGGCCAGCTGACCCAAAGGACTTACCAGCTTTGCAACAAACCCCCACAACAAAGGAATGATCACCAGCATTAGCAGCGCCGTGACGATCAACATACGCTGATACAAATCATCAATCGGCGAAAAAGCTTCTGAGGAAGGTATCACTGAGCCTAAGATCCAGTCGGTGATCTCCATTCGCTTGAACGTGAACAAGGCTTTGAGGCCTCGCGTGTTGAAACCCTCCTGCGTGCCCTCAAAGCCTTGAAGTGCATTTTCAAACGGCAGATTGGAACTACGTTCTGGGACAACCTTAAACACCAAGCTCGGGTCGGGATGCGCAATCCTCATACGATCTTTGGTCACCAAGAAGTAATAACCATCTTGCCCATTTTTCTTGGCTGCAATTGCACCCAACAAATTGGGTTTGTATAAATTAAGAACCCCTCCCATGATGCCAATCATGTGGTTGTTTTTATCCAGAATAGGTACTGCAACCACCACAATCGGTTGCTTGGTCGCTTTGCCCAAGATGGGCTTTGAAATCACAGGCTCATGTGTTCGCAACACACCTTGGATGTAGTCTCTCGATGACATATCTAGCGACCGTCGCCCAGTTTTCACCGGCCAATCCACTAGTAAAACACCTTTCAAATCGAAGATGTAAAGGTCATCGTAGACATTGAGTAACGCATGCTCACGCTGCAAAAGCTTTTCTAACTTGCGTAAATCTGTCATGTCCTCTGCAGGTAAATTCATACCCACGCTGCTCAACATGGCTACGCTGTCTTCTAGGCGGTCGTCTAAATTTTTGGCAAATTCGGTGAGCTGTCGAAATTCGTTTTTCTCAATCCGATGCACGATATCTGATCGCAAGACCTGAAACTGCAAAACCAACTGGGCAAGCAAAAGCGCCATCCCCAAAGCTATGGCGCTTAGTGTGAGCTGTAGTTTGATACTGAGGTGTTTCATAGTGCCTGCGCGTTTTCTTGTTGAAAACAATCGGTGCATTTAATTTAGTAATACTTTACTTTATTATTTACTCTATTTAATTCATTTAATTAGTCTCTAAATGTTCATAAATGAATTGATGACTCACAGGCAATCGAATGAAAACACCCATCAATTTATTTAACTGATGCCCATGATGGAGACCGCCTAGCAAGCCGCTGCCATTCTGAAAACTTGCCGTTATCCACAAGTTGATGGTCAAGGTGGCATTCGCGGCATGGCTGGCTCTCGCGCCTAACGCTGGGGCCGCTAACCCAACGACGCCCAAATAGCTAACGCACAAGTGTTTGTGCTGATACAAATGGAAACGCGTGAAGGCATCGCCAATTTAGTCACAATTGCATCCACCTCTGGGGTAGGCGGCGTATTCATCGGCCCTGCAAAGGCGCGTACGAAGCGACGTTGAACGCATCAGGCCACCCACGATTCGCGATCAGTCTTGCGTGAATCCCACGCGATTGGATACAGCACACATCAGCTCGTAACCCACTGTGCCTGCGGCTTGCGCGACTTCATCAATTGGCAGCACCGTGCCGTTGCTGGCCTTGCCCCATAGCGTGACTTCGCTGCCAAAGCCCACCTCATGACCTGCGGCGGTGCAAGGCGTGAGGTCCACCGCAATCATGTCCATGCTCACGCGACCTAAAGTACGTGTCCGCACACCATCCACCAGCACAGACGTGCCCGTTGCGCAATGGCGCGGGTAACCGTCTGCATAACCGCAAGCCACGATGCCGATGCGCATGGAGACATTGGCAGTGAACGATGAGCCATAGCCCACGGTATCACCCACGTTCAATTCTTGTGTCGCGATGATGCGGCTGCGCAAACTCATAGAGGGCTGCAAATCCCATTGCGCGATGTTGCGCTCAGGGAAATCTGGCGCACTGCCGTAAAGCGCAATACCTGGGCGCACCCAATCTGCAGCAACAGTCTCATCACTGGCATGGCGCAACAAGCCTGCACTGTTGCAGGTGCTTCGCTCACCTGGCAAATCTGCCGTGGTTTTGTTAAATAAGGCGATTTGCTCTGCAATGCCTTTGGCGCCATCTGCATCACTGAAGTGGGTGACCAATGAAATTTCGTCCACTTGCGGCAACTGGTTCAAGCGTGTCCAGGCCGAACGAAAGCGTGTGGGCGTGAAACCCAAACGGTTCATTCCGCTGTTCATTTTGAGGAAGATGCGATGCGGCACTTGTGTCTTGTGGCGGCTGAGCATGTCAATTTGCTCGTCGCAATGCACCGTGTGCCAAAGGTCCAAGCGTGAACACAGCTCAAGGTCACGCGCCTCAAACACGCCCTCAAGTAGCAATACTGGCCCGCGCCAACCGAGGCTTCGTATGCGTTGCGCTTCTTCTAAGTCGAGCAGTGCAAAACCATCCGCGCCACGCAAACCTTCAAACACACGTTCAACGCCGTGTCCATAGGCGTTGGCTTTGACCACAGCCCAAACACGTGTATCGGGTGCAGCGGCACGCATGCGCGCCAAGTTGTGACGCAAAGCGTCGGTGTGAACAAAGGCTTGAATCGGACGGGGCATAGTCAATATTGTGGCACTCGCGTGATATAACCTCGGGTAGACACAGAAGAAAGAAGAATCAACAGGCCTGCAGCCGTCTGCGTGCCTGCCAAACCTATCCATGAAGCGCGGTTTTTACACCATCATGTCGGCCCAATTTTTCAGTTCGTTGGCCGACAACGCACTGTTTGTGACAGCCGTTGAATTACTGAAAACAGACGGTGCTCCCGAGTGGCAACGCGCCGCTCTGGTGCCTATGTTTGCCCTTTTCTACGTCGTTCTTGCGCCATTTGTTGGCGCGTTTGCTGACTCGCGACCAAAGGGCGAAGTCATGCTCATGAGCAACACCATCAAGGTCGTGGGTTGCTTGATGATGCTGTTTGGTGTGCACCCTTTGCTCGCCTATGCGGTCGTCGGCTTGGGCGCTGCCGCATACTCACCTGCGAAATACGGCATCTTGACCGAGCTGCTGCCCGCGTCACAGCTGGTCAAAGCCAATGGCTGGATTGAAGGCCTGACCATCACCTCCATCATCTTGGGTGTGTTGTTGGGTGGTCAATTGGTGGGGCCAAATTTGTCTAGCTTTTTGTTGTCGTTTGACCTGCCCTTTGTTTCTACCGGCGTGGACACATCCGCCGAAGCTGCCATTTGTTTGCTGATTCCTCTTTACGCCTTGGCTGCGTGGTTCAACAAACGCATTCCCTACACTGGCGCAGCCTTGATTCCAATGCGTCTTGACCCTGAAAAGAGCATGACGCGCAACCTGCTTGCGCTGGTGCCCGATTTTTGGCATTGCAACCAACGCCTTTGGCAAGACAAGTTGGGCCAAATTTCATTGGCCACCACCACCTTGTTTTGGGGCGTGAGCGGAAACCTGCGCTATATCGTGCTCGCTTGGAGCGCGGCCGCTTTGGGCTACACCACCACACAAGCCTCTAGCTTGGTCGGCGTCGTGGCTATTGGCACTGCTGTGGGTGCGGTGGTCGCCTCCTTGAAGATGAAGCTCGATCATGCCACGCGCCTTATGCCTTTAGGCATTGCTATGGGTTGCTTCGTGGTGGCGATGAACTTCATCGACAACCTCTGGGTGGCTGTGCCATTCCTGATTATTTTGGGCGGCTTAGGCGGCTTCTTGGTCGTACCAATGAATGCACTTTTGCAGCACCGTGGCCACAACCTCATGGGTGCAGGTCGCTCCATTGCCGTGCAAAACCTAAACGAACAGCTGTGCATCTTAGGCCTCGGTTTTTTATACACCTTCAGCACGGGCATGGGCATGAGTGCCTTTGGTGCGATCACGGCCTTTGGCGCATTGGTCGGTTATGTGATGTGGCTCATCAAACTTTGGCACGAGCACAACCACTTGCATCATCGTGAAGAACTTGCACGTTTGATGCACATTGCCCGAAACGACGACTTACACGGTTAAGGCCATGAGCCCGCGTCCCGTGCTCGCCGTTTCGGCCTTGGCACTCAACGCTTTGGTTTGGGGATTATCTTGGTGGCCATTGCGCCAACTGGATGGCCTAGGCCTTCACCCCCTTTGGGCCACCGCCTTTGTGTTCACCTTTGCCACGCTCGTACTGAGCTTTATCAGCCCATCTGGCTGGCAATATTTCAAACAACACCCTCAGCTTTGGTGGCTCATGGCCGCCTCAGGATTTACCAACATCGGTTTTAACTGGGCCGTGACAACGGGTGATGTGGTGCGTGTAGTCTTGCTGTTTTATCTCATGCCCACATGGTCGCTCTTGCTGGCTTGGTGGTTGCTGGGGGAAAGACCGACGCGCGGTGCCTTAGCACGCTTAGGGTTGGCATTGCTGGGCGTCATTCTGGTTTTGAAAACACCAGAGTCATCGTGGCCACTTCCGCAAGATTTGCCCGATGTACTGGCACTCCTAGCCGGCTTTTGTTTTGCATTGACCAACATTTGGCTGCTGCGTTTGCAGCACGCACCTGAGTCAGCACGCATGGTCGCCATGTTTGGTGGCGGCGCATTCATGGCCGTTACTTGTGCAGCATTAGCGACCTGCACTGGCATCATTCCGGCAATAGTTGCAATCACGGTTGACGGTGCCAACGCCTCTCAGCTGTTGGCATGGTTGCCGTGGGTGCTGGGTCTAAGTGCTGCATTTTTGATCTCAAACTTTGCCCTGCAATATGGCGCCGCACGTTTGAGCGCACACGCCACCGCGATGGTGATGATGTCGGAGGTGGTGTTTGCCAGCGTGTCCTCCGTGGCATTAGGGGCATCCACGTTGTCATGGCGTATTGGCCTGGGTGGGGGCATGATTGTGTTGGCCGCACTTTTAGCCTCACAAGCGCAGACAACGAAAGACACCACACCATGACCACACTCAACGACTTCACAGCCAAACGCATTGACGGCACCCCCATCTCATTCGCCGACCTCCAAGGCAAGGCGCTGCTGATCGTGAACACCGCCAGTGCGTGCGGATTCACACCGCAGTTTGAAGGATTAGAAACACTACACAAAACCTACGCCGACAAAGGCTTAGCCGTCATCGGTTTTCCGTGTAACCAGTTTGGCGCGCAAGACTCAGGAACCAACGAAGAGATTGGCGCGTTTTGCCAACGCAACTACGGCGTAAGCTTTGCGATGATGGAAAAAGTAGATGTGAATGGCGACGCTGCGCACCCAATCTTCAAGTGGCTCAAAGCAGAGGAGCCAGGCCTGTTAGGCAGCGAAGCCATCAAATGGAATTTCACCAAATTCTTAGTGGGCAAAGACGGACACGTGCTCAAGCGTTATGCGTCGATGGATGCGCCAGCGAAATTGGCGAAAGACATTGAGGCCGCCCTCGCCGCCTAATCCGTAAAGTAGGCCAAACTAGGTTTGCTTGCTTCGTGGGTTTAGTTCAACGCGGCGTCCAGCACTTCCACCCAATGCTTCACCGGCACATCCGTGCCACTTTGCAAATGGGTGATGCAACCCACGTTGGCACTCAGGATGGCTTTGGGTTTGAGCGCATCCAAGTTGCCCAGCTTGCGGTCACGCAGGGTGTAGCTGATGTCTGGATTGAGCACGCTGTACGTACCGGCAGAGCCGCAACACAGGTGTGATTCGTTGTTGGCAACCTGAATCGAGAAGCCCAAAGCCGCCATGTGTTGCTCAACACCACCTTTGAGCTTTTGGCCGTGTTGCAAGGTGCAAGGTGGGTGATAGGCCTGAGCGCCTGCTGCTGCAACCGCCGCTGCATTGAGTTTGGGTTTAAGCACGGGCACCAAGTCTGGCAGCAACTCGCTCAAGTCTTGAGTCAGGTCGCTGATGCGTTTGGCTTTTGCTGCGTAAGCAGCATCGTGTTGCAGCACATGGCCGTAGTCTTTCACCATCACGCCACAGCCTGAGGCGTTCATCACAATCGCTTCCACACCTTGCTCGACAAACGGCCACCAGGCGTCGATGTTGGCGCGAATTTGCACCATGCTGCCGTCTTGGTCGTTCAAGTGGAATTTCACCGCGCCACAGCACCCCGCCTTCGGCGCGACGATGGTTTGAATACCTGCCGCGTCCAGCACGCGCGCGGTGGCGGTGTTGATGTTGGGCAACATCGCGGGCTGCACACAGCCTGCAAGCATGAGCACTTTGCGAGCGTGTTGCGCCTTGGGCCACACCACGCCGTTGCGCTCTGCCGTTTGTGGCGCGGGCACTTTGGCCTTGAGGTGCGCGGGCAAGATGCCTCGCACAGCTTGGCCCAGCTTCATAGCGGGCGCAAACGCAGCAGAGGTCAAGCCTTCTTTCAAAGCCCAACGCATCAGGCGCTCACCCAAGGGGCGCTGAACTTGCGCGTCCACCACTTTGCGGCCTACGTCCACCAAGTGGCCGTATTGCACGCCACTGGGGCAAGTGCTTTCGCAGTTGCGGCACGTGAGGCAGCGGTCTAAATGCTGCTGCGTAGCGCGAGTAGGCGTTGCACCTTCAAACACTTGTTTCATTAAATAGATACGCCCGCGAGGTCCGTCTAGCTCGTCGCCCAACAGTTGATAGGTAGGGCACGTTGCTGTACAAAAACCGCAGTGCACGCACTTGCGCAAGATGGCTTCGGCTTGTTCGCCTTCAGGCGTGCCGAGGTATTGGGGGGCCAGGTTGGTTTGCATGTGAGGCTCTCAGTTTTAAGCGCGACCGGGGTTGAAGATGCCCGCTGAATCAAACTGTTTTTTGAGTTCGTTTTGAATGCGCTGTTGCACGGCGTTGAGAGGCGTGTAAACGCCCGCTTGCTTGTCCACATCGCCCAAAGTTTGTTGACTGGCAGCACTGGTGCGAAACAAAGTGGCGTGGCCGCCGACCTTCACTGCGGCTTCGCGTACAAGTGATGCAGCAGAGGCAGGCGCCCATAGCCAGCGTTGCGCGCCATGCCATTCGACGTATTGCGGACATGCCGCGCCGTTCACGCGCACATCCAACACAGGCGCAGTTTGCGGAACGCTCAATCGCCACAAACAATCTAGTTCAGTGGGTGCTTGGAAAAACTCCAAGGTTTGTTCGCCACTGGCTTTCCAGTCGTCAGACGCATCGTCTGCACTCATACGCGTCACCTCAGCACCCAAGGCCTGAACATCGGTAGTCATCTTGACCACGGCTGCGTCCACCGCTGCTACTGCACCTCGCAAGCGTATAAAAAAGAAATCTTGCGCGGGCGTTGCGCTGGTGTCATGCACCCATGCGCTAGCGTTCAAAGGCAACGGCTGGCCGCCCCATTGGTTAATCAACTTCAATGCTTGCGCTTGCGTCACACCCGCGCACACCAAGGTGGCTTCGCCTGGGGCGACTGGCAACACTTTTAATGACACTTCGGTGATCAGACCCAACTGGCCCCAGCTACCCGCAAGCAAACGCGACACGTCGTAGCCCGCCACGTTCTTCATCACTTGGCCACCAAAGGTGAGGTGCTCGCCTTTGCCGTTGATCACGCGAGCGCCCAACACAAAGTCACGCACCGTGCCCACGCTGGCTCGCGCAGGACCGCTTAAGCCCGCTGCCACCATGCCACCAATCGTGGCACCTTTGCCAAAGTGTGGCGGCTCAAATGCAAAGCATTGGCCTTTTTGCGCCAAGGCGGCTTCGACCTCGGCAAGTGGTGTGCCGCATCGCACTGTGATGACCAGCTCACTCGGTTCGTAGCTCAAGATGCCGCTGTAGGGAGTGGTGTCCAACACCTCGCCTTGCAGCGATTGACCTAAAAAGTCTTTGGTCCCGCCGCCTCGAAAGCGCAAAGGCTGGCCCGTCTTGGAAGCTTGAAGAATGCGGTCGGTGATGTGTTGCAGGGTGTCTTGCATGGGCATCATGGTAGCCGTTAGGGCTGGCACTGACTTTGAATTTTTTGCACAGCCCCGTCAAAATCGTTTACGGATGGCACACAGGAGACAAGTCGTTCACACAAAACGAGTGCCCATAAAAAAGCCCGCCGTGAGGCGGGCTGTAAAGTCCAAGGAAAACTTGAAGTTCTTGAAAATTAACGGTGGTAGGCCGTTTCGCCGTGTGAGCTGATGTCGAGGCCTTCGCGCTCTTCTTCTTCCGTCACACGCAGACCCAACACGATGTCAACCAGTTTGTAGGCAATGAATGAAACCACTGCAGACCAAACGATGGTGGTACCAATCGCAGTTGCTTGGATGATCACTTGATCCACGATGGAGTAGTCAGGGTTCACAGCGTTGGTCACGTAGTCGAACACGCCTGTACCGCCGAGTGAAGGAGCAGCAAACACGCCAGTCAACAGAGCACCCACGATACCGCAGACACCGTGCACACCGAACACGTCGAGTGAGTCGTCAGCGCCCAAGAGGCGTTTCAAACCATTCACACCCCACAGGCCCAAGAAGCCGCCAGCCACGCCGATGGCGATGGCACCCATAGGGCCCACAAAACCGCAAGCTGGGGTGATCGCCACCAATCCAGCCACTGCACCAGAGGCAGCGCCCAACATAGAAGCTTTGCCTTTGGCCAATGCTTCACCAGCAATCCAAGCCAGAGTCGCAGCAGCAGTTGCCACCAAAGTGTTCACGAAAGCGAGAGCAGCGACACCGTTGGCTTCGAGGTTAGAGCCGGCGTTGAAACCGAACCAACCCACCCACAAGAGAGAGGCACCGACCATGGTCAATGTCAAGCTGTGAGGAGCCATCGACTCTTTGCCGTAACCAACGCGCTTGCCAATCACATAAGCACCAACCAAACCAGCCACCGCTGCGTTGATGTGCACCACAGTACCGCCAGCGAAGTCCAACGCACCCTTAGCCCACAACCAGCCAGCAGCGGCAGTCACAGTTTCCAAAGAAGCAGCGTCAGTGATCGCATCTGGGCCGTCCCAATACCAAACCATGTGTGCAACAGGCAGGTAGCTGAATGTGAACCACAACACGCAGAACAACAACACAGCAGAGAACTTGGCGCGCTCAGCGAATGAACCCACGATCAAGGTGCAAGTGATGGCAGCGAAAGTAGCTTGGAAAGCAGCGAAGGTGAACTCAGGAATCACAACACCCTTGCTAAACGTGGCAGCAATAGAGTCAGGCGTGATGCCTTTGAAGAACAACTTGTCGAAGCCACCAAAGAATGGTGAGCCGCCGCTGAATGCCACCGTGTAGCCATAGATGACCCACAACACGTAGATGGCTGAGCTGACCACGAAGACTTGCATCAACACAGACAACATGTTCTTGCTGCGAACCAAACCGCCGTAGAACAAAGCCAAACCTGGGATGGTCATCAAGATGACCAACACCGTCGAAATCGTCATAAAGGCTGTATCGCCTTTGTTAGGCACAGGCACAACTGCATCGGCTGCCATCGCGACAGCGCCGCAGAGCAATAGGCCCAAGCCTAGAGTGAGAGAACTTAGAAATTTTTTCATGATGGTCTTCTTTCTTAAAGCGCTTCTGGACCGGTCTCGCCGGTACGGATGCGGACGACTTGTTCGAGGTCGTAAACAAAAATCTTGCCGTCGCCGATTTTTCCAGTGCGTGCTGCACCTTCGATGGCTTCGATCGCGCGGTCGACGTGTTCAGCGTCAACCGCGGCTTCGATCTTGACCTTTGGCAAGAAGTCAACCACGTACTCAGCACCGCGATACAACTCGGTGTGGCCTTTCTGACGGCCGAAGCCTTTGACTTCAGTAACAGTGATGCCTTGCACGCCAATTTGGGAGAGGGCCTCGCGGACCTCATCCAACTTGAACGGCTTGATGATGGCGGTGATGAGTTTCATGGTTGCTCCTAGAGAAGACAGTGCGTTGGTTTAGAACGCGTACTTGACGCCAACAACCACAGTATTTTTGGCTGTGTTGTAGCCGTTTGTTGTGAGGTTAATGTTGTTTTTGCCGGTTGTAGCAATTGCTGCAACGCTAGCTGACAAACCATCGCCGAGATCTTTACCCAATGTCAGCGCGTAATCTGTGTAGCTGTAGCCAGAGTTGTTTGCGACAGTTTGACGACCTGCGTGTGGTGCCAAGGTATAGCCTTCGCCCAAATCAAAGTTGGCTGTCAAATCAAAATAGCCGCTGTGCTTAGAACCACCATTTGCGTGCTGGCCAAAGATATCCGACAGTGTGTAAGAGTATTTAGCGGTCAACACACCATAGGTAGCAGCGCCATAAACTTCATCAGTGTTTGCATTTGAATAGTCTGCACCGATCTTGTTGTATGTGTTGCCAACATATTGGTAACGCAGGTAACCAACGTCATAAGCCAAGCCAGCGGCTTCAAATTTGTAGCCACCGTACAAATCGAGTTCAACTGGGCCTTTTGCATCGATACTGTTTGCAGTGCCTGTTTCTTTAATCCACTTGATGGTCGAACCCCAAGCGCCAGCATAGAAGCCATTGGCATTTGCGTAGTCAACGCCGCCTTGCAAAGCTGCGTCGCCCTTAGTTTGAGCGAGACCGCGGTAACGGTATTGGCTCACAACACCAACGTTGTAAGTGACTTCTGGCGTTTCAGCAGCAGGCGCTGTTTGCGCAAAAGCGGCAGAAGATGTGGCCAAGAGAGCCAGCAAAAGTTTGGACTTGAGGTTCATAGTTTTCTCCGTTGAAAAATAAAGAGGGATACACCTACTTAGCAGGGTCCGTGCCAGCGTTGAAATCCACAAAAGTGCCATCTTCACTAGAACCAAGACCCAAAGTGATGCAGTAGTCTGACTACTCAGCTATTTTCGTGCACATTTCTGGTGCATTACTTTGTCTTACAAGCACCGCCTTGGGGATAAAGCCTCAAAAAGAGAACTTTCATGACGCTTTCATTAATCCACAGCCGCGCGCTTTTAGGGTTAGCTGCACCAGCAGTAACTGTTGAGGTGCACTTAGCCAATGGTCTGCCTAGTTTCACCTTGGTTGGCTTGGCAGATACCGAGGTGAAAGAAGCCCGTGAACGCGTGCGCTGCGCCATCCAAAACGCGGGGCTCGACTTCCCTACCAATAAAAGGATCACCGTCAACTTGGCCCCCGCGGACCTGCCCAAAGACTCAGGCCGGTTTGATTTACCCATTGCCTTGGGTATCTTGGCGGCGAACGGCCAACTTGATGAATCCGCTTTGGCACTGCATGAGTTTGCAGGTGAGCTGTCGCTGTCGGGCGAGTTGCGTCCGGTGCGTGGTGCGCTGGCCATGGGGCTGGCTTTGCGCGGTGCAGGTGTGCGCACACGTTTGGTGTTGCCGCCGATTAGCGCAGAAGAAGCTGCCTTGGTACCAACAGCAGAGGTGTATCGCGCCCAGCACTTGAGTGATGTAGTGGCGCACTTTGCCAAACCAGAGGTGAAAGGCTTGGTGGCCAAACGCGAAGAAGGCACCACGCAACACTTGCACACCACCGACGGTTGGTGCCGCATTGAAGCATCAACCTTGCCCGCAACAAGTACTAAGCACGGTCCTGATTTGGCCGATGTCAAATGCCAGGCCGGTCCACGTCGCGCCCTAGAGATTGCAGCAGCGGGTGGGCACTCTCTTCTATTAGTAGGTCCACCAGGCACTGGCAAGTCCATGTTGGCCCAACGCTTCGCGGCTTTGCTGCCCGACATGACATTGGATGAAGCGTTAGAGAGTGCGGCGATTGCCAGCCTCGCAGGCCGGTTTGAGTTGAACCAATGGATGCAGCGGGCTACGCGAAGCCCACACCACACTGCCACCTCTGTCGCCTTAGTTGGTGGCGGCACACCGCCGCGTCCAGGTGAAATATCGCTGGCACACAACGGTGTGCTGTTCTTAGATGAATTGGCAGAAGTCAAGCGCAGCGCCTTGGAAGCTTTGCGTGAACCTTTAGAGAATGGCCACATCACCATCTCACGCGCGGCCACGCAGGCCAAGTTTCCGGCGCGCTTTCAACTGATCGCAGCCATGAACCCTTGCCCCTGTGGCTATTTAGGCTCATCCATCAAAGCCTGTCGGTGCACGCCTGATCAAGTGGCACGCTACCAAGGCAAGCTCAGCGGTCCCTTGCTAGACCGAATTGATTTGCAAGTGGAAGTGCCCACGTTGGCAGCGGATGTGTTGATGCAAAGCGTGCCCGGTGAATCCACCTCTACGGTGCGCACACGCTGTTTGGCCGCACACGCCAAAGCACTGGCACGACAAGGCGCACCCAACCAAGGCTTGCAAGGTCAAGCACTAGAAGCGCACATGCACCTCGATGCCGCAGCAGCTACGTTTCTACAAAACGCGGCGACCAAATTAGGTTGGTCTAGCCGCAGTACACACCGTGCGTTGCGGGTGGCTCGCACCATCGCAGACCTGGCTGACAGCGCCACTGTGCAAGTGGCACACGTGGCCGAAGCGCTGCAATACCGACGCGTGCTGGTCAATCACTGAAGGCGTGTGCCCAACACCACGCCTTCGCGTTGCAGCTGAGCCATCACCTGTGCGCCTTCGCGCACAAAGACTTCGGGTTCGGGGTGTGACAGCCACATGGCCAAGACCATGAACGCTTGCTCACCCGTTTGGCCTTCGCGGAGCAGGTCAATCAACTGGCCACGAAACACGCTGCTTTCCAGCACATGCAGTTCGTCTTGCGGATCACGTAGCATCGTGACATACGTGCTTTGCATGTCGTCGGGCTTGTGATCGGTGTCGATGCCGTGCACGGGCCACTCGTAGGCAGCCTCCACATGTGTCGGGTTCAACACCACCGCGTGGTGCATGGTGTCACCGGATGCATCGAATGTGGGCCATACCACCGGCGTGGTGCTGACCGCACTTTGCAGCCATTCGAAATGGGCCAAATCTTGTAACCAAGCGGGCAAGTGATGCATCTCTGCGCTGGCGCACACATGCGTTACAAACGCACGCTGAACCGCAGTGGCCCATGGCTCATGGCACGGCGCGTCTTTGAGAAACAAGCGCACGGTCAGGCCCCATATGTCGTCGCCCAGCAAAGCATGAGTGACGGGAAACGCGGGTGCCAAGATGTCGCACAAGTGGTCGACCATCTCTTGCGAACAAGCGCTGGCATCGGTCGCGTTCACGCCGTCAGGCAAAGGTACGCTCAAAGGGTCACGCAAGTGGCGAGCGAGTGCAAATTGGGTTTGGCGGAAATCGTTCAGCATGTCAGTGCCTCCACATTCAGTTGTTTCACATCGTCTACGCAGCGCGCCACACGGCGGTGCGTGCGCGCCAACACTTCGCCCAACAAAGGGTACTCATGGCCCACGCGCACGTAGTCGATGCTGGCCAATGGCAGCGCTTGCAAAAATGCGTGGGGATCAAACCCAAAACGTAAACCATTGGCGGCCAGCGCATGCAAATCCAAATGCATGCTGCAACCAGATTTATCGACCACAGCGCTGATGAACTGCGCCTCATTCATTTCTATTTGTGGCGGGGCCATGCGGTGAGCCACGTTGCGAATGCCAATGCGCAAACCCAAAGCGTCTTGCACCTGTGCAATGCGGTCCACCGTCCAAGCCACCGCTGCGCGTGTGCTGGGAATGGGCAAGTTGATGAACAGGGGCGCATCGTCGGCACTCCAAGCCAGGGCTTCTGAAAACACTTGAACGTCGTGCTCGGCAATGAAGGCTCGCAAATCGCGCAACACTTCTTTGTCAAGCTGACTGGGCCCACCGAGAGACAAGCTCTGGCTCAGGCACACACTGGGGTAATGCTGGGTGAGTTGTTTCAAATCAGCCCCCACGCTACCACCCAGACCTATCCAGTCGGGCGGGGTGAGTTCTAAAAACTGCAAGTTATTGGGCGCCCCGTTTTTCAACGGCGCTAACAACGCGGGGCGCAAAGCCAAGCCCGCGCCTTGAAGGATGTGATGTTTCATAGATGCCTGTTTAAGAATCGGCCAACCCTTGGCCTCAGCGTCTACTTCGTCACACCCACCCAGAACCTGAGCAAACGAATATGCAAATATTTATCTTTGTAATTACGGCCCGTAACTCTCTAAAAAAACGCGGGTAAAACTCTAAAAACTCAGCCCATTTGACGGCGCAGCATATGGTCCAGCGACAAACGCCCTGGCCCCATCCACAGCAGGGTCCACAACATGCCCATCAGCACCACGGGGTACTTGAAATTACCAAAGCCTTTGTCGGTAAACACATAGCCTTGTGCCAACTCGCCCCATGTGCGCCAAGCCTCTGGCCAATGCACGCTGGCAATGGCCACCACACTCAGCACCAGCAAAGACACAGAGAAAAAGCGCGTGCCAAGCCCGACGACCAAAGCGATGCCACCAACCAATTCAAACCAAGTGGCCATTTGCCAACTGATGTTTGGGGGCACGAGGTTAAAGGGAAATGGAAACTGATCTTGTATGTCTGCAAACCAGTTTTCGCCGTTGAATTTTTCTAAACCGGATTCAAAGAAGTCCCAGCCCAAAATCAAGCGCAGGCTGAGTAGGCCTACCCATAAGCCCAAAGCGTCGAACGTTCCTAGGTATTGGTTGAGGCGTGTTTTCATACACACGTGATGGATGTTGTGGCTCATGGCTGTGTTCCCAAAATAATGTCTTGTTCTTGTAGTTGCTTGAGCAAAGTGGCACCAAATGCCACCAGCAGCTCGGGCTTCGGGTGTTACATTTGTTCGGCGATGAGCTGCATCACTTGTGTGCCGGTCATGGGCTGCGCGTCTAGCAACGCCAGCACATGTGCGGCAGCGGCATTCACTTCGGTGAATTGCACCGCATCGTCTGCATCGCGGTACACCACCAAATGTGTATCAACCGGTTTGCGTGGTTTGTGTTTCTCACCAATGCGATGTACGGCCCAGTCGTAGTGCAAGTCCATGCGTGCGGGATTGAGCACCACGATTTCTGCCATCAGGTCGCCTTGTGCGTTGGCTGCTGGGCGCGTCACGTCCATCACATCTACCGCCAGCTCAGCCCATTCGTAATGCGCCAGGTCAGGTAGCCAACGTGGCAAAGGTTGCTTGGGTTGGCCCTCTTGCAAATAGCGCACAAACTCGCGTGGAATGTCTCGAAACCATGGTGTGTGCAAAGGCCAATCACGGTAAAAAGTACGGCACAAACGTCGCCATGCGGTGTCACCCAGCAACTTGCGGCTCAGCGGCATGCAGGTGTCGATGAAGCCGCACACGTTGTTGAACAGCATCTCGTTGTACACCGCCATGCGCCGTGCGGGCACGCCTGCGGGACGCATGGTGTGATGCGGGTCGCGCAAGTGGCGCGCCATGTCTTGCTGGAAACTTCTGCGCAAAGTCGTCATCACGCCACCTTCTTCATGCATGGCGCTTGCGCCTGCAAGTGTGCAATTTGCATGACTTCGGCCGTCAGTTCGCTCAAGCTGGGCAAATTGAAATCACGTTCTAAGCAGGTGGGCACATCGCCGCCCATGCGCTCGTACGCCGCCAGCAACAAATGCCACACGGGGTCAACCACCTCTGCGCCATGTGTGTCGATCAGCAGGCCATCAGGCTCTACATAGTGGCCGGCCACATGCACATAGCACGTGCGCTCAAGCGGCAAGGTATTGAGATAGTCCAGGGCGTCAAAGCCAAAGTTTTGGCTGTTGACGTAAATATTGTTCACATCCAAATGCAGCAGGCAATCTGCCTCTTTCACCACTGCCGCCACAAATTCGGCTTCGCTCATTTCCGCGCCGGGTGGGGCAATGTAGGTGGATGCGTTTTCAATGCCTATGCGCATTTCCAAAATGTCTTGCGCTTGCTTGATGCGCTTGGCTGTCCACATCACCGCATCTTGTGTGCATGGGATAGGCAGCAAGTCGTACAGGTGCGATTCATCAGAACACCATGACAAATGCTCGGTGAAGAGCTGCATGCCATGAGCCTTCATGAAGGCTTTGGTTTTGTGCAGCAGTTGTGTGTCCAACGGCGCAGGCCCACCCAAAGAGAGGGACAAGCCGTGGCACACAAACGGGTAACGCTCGGTGAAGTGACGCAAATCTTTGGCCGATCGGCCTCCCAAGCCAGCCCAGTTTTCGGGCGCAACTTCAAAGAAGTCGATGGCCGATGGCACGCTCTGCTTGAGCGGCTGAATCAACTCGCGTCTGAAACCTAGGCCAGCACCAGAAGGCATTCGATGAGACATGGCGTCACTCCATACGAAAGATGTTGATTACTTCTTAGCGCCGCAAGAAGCATCTTTCTTTTTATCGCCGCCGCATGAAGCTTCTTTTTTCTTGTCAGCGCCGCACTTGGCTTCGCCGCATTTGCCGTCTTTTTGCTTCATGTCGGCTTGAGCCAATTGGTAGCCACTGTCGAGCTTGCTGGTCTCAAATGGGTTGGCTGCGATAGCGGGGCTGATGGAGGCAAGAGCAAATGCAGAGCCCAAAGCCAAAGAGAGAAGTTGTTGCTTTTTCATGATGAAAGTCCTTTGAAGGGTGAGTTGATAATCGTGACCAGCGGTCTAGGATTAATTCGCCGCCGCCTTCAAATTGGTTACAAACATTTAAATAAATTTTTCTTTGTAACTTTTCATCGCCCTGCGACGAACTCATGTGACCGTGGATTTACAAACCTTAGAAACCTCACTGCACGCCACATGGATGCAAGCGTTAGCAGGCCACGCGCCTAGCTATGCAAAAGCGCTGTCAGCCATCAGCGGGCACTTGCGCGCTTTCTTGAAACGCCGTTTGTATTCACGCCCACAAGACGTGGAGGACCTCGTGCAAGAGACCTTGTTGGCTATTCATCAAAAGCGTCACACCTACCAAAGCGATCAACCGCTGACGGCGTGGGTGTATGCGATTGCGCGCTACAAGTTGATTGACCACTTGCGCGCTCATTCGCGCCGTGAAAGCAAGCACGACGACATCGACGATTGGGCAGAACAGTTGTGGGCTAACGATGACGCACAAGCAAGCGATGCGCAGCGCGATGTGCACCAGCTGTTGTCTGAACTGCCCGACAAACAACGCCTGCCTATCGAGCACACCAAGCTGCAAGGCTTGTCGATTGCTGAGTCTGCTCAACTCACGGGACAGAGCGAAGCCGCTGTCAAAGTCAACATCCACCGCGGGCTCAAAGCCTTGGCCCAAAAGTTTGGAGTCACACCATGAAAACCAACGATCTCATTGCCATGCTCGCGACTGAAGCTAGCGCCACACCAACTGCCTCGCCCTTGCGCCGCTGCGCACAAGCCACTGCTGCTGGCGCAGCCATTAGCTTGGCACTGGTGCTGACACTGTGGGGCTTGAACCCCGAGCTGAATGCCCTCGCCCACACGCAAGCGTTTTGGGTGAAGGTGGTGTGGCTGGTGCTCACCTGCACATTCGCCGCGCCTGTGGTGATGCACTTAGCTCGACCAGGCGTTGCCGCTGGCCGAGGCGTGTGGGGCATCGCTGCCGCGCTTGCGGGCATGGCCCTGCTGGCCTTGATGCAAGTCGCAACTGTGGACGCGGACACGGGTATGCAGCTGATGCTTGGCCATTCGTGGCAAGAGTGCAGCGCCAGCATTGCGGCGCTGTCTGTGCCGTTGTTGGCGGCTTTGCTCTGGATGCTGCGCGACATGGCACCCACACGCCCCGCACTGGCGGGTGCAAGCGCGGGCTTGATGGCGGGCACTTTGGCGAGTTTGGTTTATTCACTGCACTGCACCGAAACAGCCTATGCGTTTGTGGCGGTTTGGTATGTGGCAGGCATCGCCGTGATGGCTGGTATTGGCGCTTTGATGGGCTTACGCTTATTGCGTTGGTAAAGCGCTCACCGCTCACAAACAAAAAAGGCTCCGTATCAACGGAGCCTTTTTGCTTTTACAGGTTAGGCGCTAGCAAACGCTCTAAGTCTTTCACCGCCACACCTTGGCGTTGCGCCAAGTCGTGTACTTGGTCTTCGCCAATGCGGCCCACGTTGAAGTAGGTGGCCTCGGGGTGCGCCAAGTAAAAACCGCTCACGCTGGCTGCGGGTGTCATGGCCAAGCTACTGGTCAGGCCCATGTCGATGTCTTCGCACTGCAACAAGGCAAACATGTCTTGCTTCGCGCTATGGTCGGGGCACGCAGGGTAGCCAGGCGCGGGGCGAATGCCTTGGTATTTTTCTTTGATGAGGTCTTCGTTGCTCAGCGCTTCGTCTGCGGAATAGCCCCACAAGTCGGTGCGCACGCGATGGTGCATGCACTCGGCAAAGGCTTCAGCCAAACGGTCAGCCAACGCTTTGAACAAAATGGCTGAGTAGTCGTCATGCGCCTCGATGAAACGTTTTTCTTGTTTCTCCGCGCCTAAGCCTGCGGTCACGGCAAATAGACCCACATAGTCAGCTGCTTGGGTTTGGTCAGCCACGAAATCGGCCAAGCAACGGTTGGGATTGTTGTTTGGCTTCACCGTCTGTTGGCGCAAGCCGCGCCACGTCATCACCTGTTGCTGGCGGGTTTCGTCGGCATACAAAACAATGTCGTCGCCCACACGCTGCGCTGGGTACAAGCCCACCACCGCGTTGGCAGTGAGCCAGCGGTTGGCGATGATTTTTTTCAACATCGCTTGGCCGTCGGCGTACACCTTTTTGGCTTCCACGCCCACAACGGCGTCATCAAGGATGGCGGGGAATGGGCCAGCCAAATCCCAAGTCTGGAAGAACGGCGCCCAGTCGATGTACTTTTCAAGCTCGGCGAGGTCGAAGTTTTTGAACACACGGCGGCCAATGAACTTTGGCTTGGCAGGTTTGTAGTTGTCAAAGCTCACAGGCGTTGCATTGGCACGCGCTTGGGCCAGCGTGACCAAGGGTGTTTGCTTTTTGTTGGCGTGCTGCTCGCGCACATTGGCGTAGTCGGCGTTCAGCTCGGCAATGTATTTGGCGGCTTGGTCTGACAACAAACCTTGCGCCACGCTCACGCTGCGCGAGGCATCGGGCACGTACACCACGGGGCCGCTGTAATTCGGGGCAATCTTCACAGCGGTGTGGACGCGACTGCAAGTGGCGCCACCAATCAGCAATGGCATTTGACGGTCACGGAAATACGGGTCTTTTTCCATCTCGCTGGCCACGTATTGCATTTCTTCCAGCGACGGGGTGATGAGGCCCGACAAGCCAATGATGTCTGCGTTTTCTTCTTTGGCCTTGGCCAAAATTTCATGGCAAGGCACCATCACGCCCATGTTCACCACTTCGTAGTTGTTGCACTGCAAGACCACGGTGACGATGTTTTTGCCAATGTCGTGCACGTCTCCCTTGACCGTGGCGATGACCATCTTGCCTTTGGCTTTGACGTCTTCTCCGGCGGCTTCTTGCGCCAGTTTTTCAGCTTCGATGTAGGGCAGCAAATGCGCCACGGCTTGCTTCATTACGCGGGCGCTTTTGACCACTTGCGGCAAGAACATCTTGCCTTGGCCAAACAAGTCACCCACCACGTTCATGCCGTCCATCAACGGGCCTTCAATGACGTGCAACGGGCGGCCCGCCTTGGCCAAAATTTCGCGGTAGGCCTCTTCGGTGTCGTCGTTGATGAAGTCGGTGATGCCGTGCACAAGCGAATGGCTTAAGCGCTGCGCCACGCTAACTGGCGCATCAGGGGTGCCGCGCCATGCCAGCTTTTGACTGTCATCTTTGGCTGCGCCTTTGGCAGTTTCGGCTACTTCAATCAGGCGCTCGCCTGGAGTCAGGTGCGCTTCGCCTTCTTTGTATTGGGGCACACGATTCAGCACCACATCTTCTACGCGCTCGCGCAGAACGGGCTCGAGGTCGTCATACACGCCCACCATGCCCGCGTTGACGATGCCCATGTCCATGCCTGCTTTGATGGCGTGGTACAGAAACACGGTGTGAATCGCTTCGCGCACAGGGTCGTTGCCGCGAAATGAAAAGCTCACGTTCGACACGCCGCCGCTCACCTTTGCGCCGGGCAGGTTTTGCTTGATCCAACGCGTGGCTTCGATGAAATCCACCGCGTAGTTGTCGTGTTCTTCAATGCCGGTTGCAATGGCGAAGATGTTGGGGTCAAAGATGATGTCTTCAGGTGGAAAGCCCACTTCGTCCACCAACACGCGGTAAGCGCGTTCGCAAATTTCAATCTTGCGTGCGTAGGTGTCAGCTTGACCTTTTTCGTCAAACGCCATCACCACCGCAGCTGCGCCGTAACGCTTGACCAAGGTGGCTTGGCGCTTGAACTCGTCCAAGCCTTCTTTCATGCTGATCGAGTTGACGATGCCTTTGCCTTGAATGCAACGCAAGCCCGCTTCGATGACCGACCACTTCGATGAGTCCACCATCACAGGCACGCGCGCAATGTCGGGCTCGCCCGCCATCAGGTTGAGGAAACGCACCATGGCGGCTTGGCTGTCCAACATGGCTTCGTCCATGTTGACGTCGATCACCTGCGCACCGTTTTCCACTTGCTGACGCGCCACGGCCAACGCTTGCTCGTACTCGCCGTTCAAAATCATGCGCGCAAAGGCTTTGGAGCCGGTCACGTTGGTGCGCTCGCCGACGTTGACGAACAAACTGCCCTCGCCAATAGACACCGGCTCAAGGCCAGACAGCTTCATGGGGGCAACTGCAGTGGAATTCATGGGGGTACTCACCTGGGGGCTATCAATACAGGTGAGCGTCGTTGCAAAAGATTCGGCCCCAAGCCTGACTTCACGCGCGAGTCCTTAAAGGACGGGTGAAGCTGCAACGCTCCTTGGGGAAGCCATTATTTTAACCGCTGCGTTTTCCGAGCTTGGGTTCATCACCGAAAATACAAACCATGCGAAAAAATCTACTGGCTATTTCAATTTTTTGTTTTGCGGCAGGCGCTCAAGCCGGCATCTGCACCCGCGAATACGCCCCGGTCTGCGGCCAACTGCCGCAACAGACCCAAACGTTTTCAAACCGCTGCATGATGAAAGATGCAGGAGCTGCTTGGCTGTCTGATGGTGAATGCCCTTCAAGCCGAGTCAACGCAAAAGCCAAGGACATCACACTCACCGTCGCGGGTCACGATGAGGCGTGCGTTGCTGCTGCGCCTATGCGCTGCTTGCAAGTGAAAGAGAAAAAAGGACAGAAGTGGCTTAACTTTTACAGCCCAATTGAGGGCTTCACCTTTACGCCGGGGGTCGAGTTCGTGTTGTTGGTGCGTTCCACACCTATTACGAATCCCCCCATGGATTCATCCGACACGCGGTATGAACTGGTGCGAGTTTTGTCGCGCAAACCTGCTCAGTGAGTTTTGAACTTACCGTGCGCGCGATACCCGTTTTTAAAATCATCCCACTCTAAAACGGGTGCATGAGCGCTTAAAAATTCACGCAAGAGCTGGCTGGATTGACGTTTGGTCAATTCCAATTTTTCTGAAATCAAGGAACGGTTCACATGGCCGTGTTCTTTGTAAATGGCCATAACGGCGTCTACTCGGCTTTTCAGATGGCGGCCAGCGGGGGTTTCGATAAAAGCTTGATTTGGCATAACGTAACAAATTTCTTAATTACGTTAATTTTGATGATTCGAACATGCCTTGTAAATCCTCCGATTGGCGTATGCGGGCATCTTTTAACTCACATTTTTTGTAAGTTAAAAACAAACTCTCCTCACTTCTGCAACATGTCCAAACTGGCATGCAAAGCATGCGCGGCCGTCAAAGTAAACCCATCTGCCCCTACCGGACCCACCACCTGCAAGCCCACAGGCATGCCATTCGGCGCAAAGCCAGCAGGAATGTTGACGGTGGGCGTGTGTAACACCGTCCAAATGCGGCAAAACACAGGGTCGCCCGTGTTGTCTAGTCCTAACGGCGCAGCACCAGGCGCACTGGGCGCAAGCAGTACGTCGACGTCTTGAAACACCTCGGCCAACTGCGCACGGCATCGCGCCACCATCGCTTGGGCTTGGTCGTATTGCTCAATCGTCACAGCCAAACCTGCCTGCGCGATGCCCTGCAAGCGGGGGCTGAGTTGCGCCCAATGGTTCAAACGCTCGTATGCAAAACACTGCGCTTGCTCCGCCAATTGAATGAAGGTTTGCGCTTGCGCCAACTGTTGGTAATCCACGGGCAACTGCACGTCTCGCAGCACCATGCCTGCATTGGCCCGAATGGCATGAGCCGCGTTTTGCATAGCGGCATGCGTTTCGGGCAATGCCTGCGCCCACTCGTAGGTGTGGCACATGCCCACATGCAAAGGGCGAGACACATGGTCAGCCAAGGGGCACACCAGCCATGACGTGCGGCCACTTAATGCGGCCGCAAACAAAGCCGCATCGGGCACATTGCGGGCAATGGTGCCCACGGTGTCCAAGGTGTCAGACAAAGGCTTGACGCCCGCGCGGTTGATACCGCCAAAGCTTGGTTTGAAGCCCACCACACCACAATAAGCCGCAGGGCGCATGAGCGAGCCTGCGGTTTGCGTGCCCAGCGCCAGCGGCACCATGCCGTCGGCCACCGCAGCGGCCGAGCCTGAGGACGAACCACCTGGCGTGTACGCTAGGTTGTGTGGGTTACGCGTTTGGTTGGGCTGAAACGTGGCGAATTCGGTGGTCACGGTTTTGCCCAACACCACAGCGCCTGCCTCTCGCGCAAAGGCCACGCAGGTGGCGTCATTCGCGGGTTGATGGCCGGCGTAAATGGGCGAGCCATAAGCCGTAGGCATGTCGGCGGTGGCAATGAGGTCTTTCACGGCGATGGGCAAGCCATGCAGCAAGCCTTGATGCGCGCCTTGGTCCAAAGCTTTGGCCCTGGCTAGGGCAGCCTCACGCGCCACATGGGTCCAAGCTTGCACTTGCGTCTCGCGGGCGTCGATGCGTTCTAGGCAATCGCGGACCAAATCTTCGGCACGCAAACTGCGTTGGGCCAGTTGGTGGGCGGCCTCGCAGGCGCTCAAGGGAAGCTTTGACATGGGGTGAGTCTCCGGTTCAACGCAAACAAAACCCCATTCTGTTACGGCTGGCGTTCAGCCGCAGTCACGTGCGTTTACGCCGCTTCGCGGTAAAAAGGCCCCGCGCTCAGCGCACGCGCTTTTTGATCTGCCACCGCGTTGCCAATGGCCGCGATGTGCTCGGGCGTGGTGCCGCAACAGCCACCTACGATGTTGACCAAACCTTCGGCTGCAAACTCGTGGAGCAAGCGGCTGGTCACATCTGGCGTTTCGTCAAAGCCGGTGTCGCTCATGGGGTTCGGCAAGCCAGCGTTGGGGTAGCAGCTGATGAAGGTGTCGCCCGCGACCTTGTTGAGTTCTTGGATGTAAGGGCGCATCAGCGTCGCACCCAAGGCGCAGTTCAGACCAATGGCCAGCGGCTGCGAGTGGCGCACACTGTGCCAGAACGCAGTCACGGTTTGGCCGCTCAAGATGCGGCCCGAAGCGTCAGTCACCGTGCCGCTGATGATGATGGGCAGGCGCTCGCCCGAGGCTTCAAAGAATTCTTCAATCGCAAACAACGCGGCTTTGGCGTTGAGGGTGTCAAAGATTGTTTCGACCAACAACACGTCTGATCCGCCTTCAACCAACGCTTTCACTTGGTCGTAATAAGCGGCACGCAGTTCTTCGAAGTTCACATTGCGTGCGCCCGCGTCGTTCACATCGGGGCTGATGCTGGCGGTTTTGGGTGTGGGGCCTACTGCGCCCGCCACAAATCGGGGTTTGTCGGGCGTGCTGTATTTGTCGCAGGCTTCGCGGGCGATGCGGGCTGAGGCCAAGTTCATCTCGTAGGCCAAGTCGGCCATGTCGTAATCGGCCTGCGCGATGGTGGTCGCGCCAAAGGTGTTGGTCTCGATCAAGTCAGCGCCAGCGGCCAAGTAACGCTCGTGGATGTCGCGAATCACGTCGGGGCGTGTGAGGCTGAGCAACTCGTTGTTGCCTTTCACATCTTTATGAAAGTCTTTGAAGCGCTCGCCACGATATTGCTCTTCGTTCAGCTTGAAGCGCTGAATCATGGTGCCCATCGCGCCATCAAGGATGGCGATGCGTTTGGCCAAGATGGCGGGTAATTCTTTTGCGCGTGTGTAGGCTTGAGTCATCCCTCTATTGTAAGAAGGGCGACAATACCGCCCCATGCCGCACGTTTTGCCCCACGCCTCCAACACCACAGACACACCCGTGGCCGATGCGAATCCGCAAAACATCTTGCGCGAAGTCTTTGGCTACAACGCCTTTCGCGGCCCACAAGAAGCCATCGTCAACCACGTGTGCAACGGCGGCGATGCGCTGGTGCTCATGCCCACGGGCGGCGGCAAATCGCTCTGCTACCAAATTCCGGCCATTGCCCGCCAACGGGCTGGGCGCGGCATCACCATCGTGGTGTCGCCGCTCATTGCGCTCATGCACGACCAAGTGGGTGCGCTGCACGAGGCGGGTGTTGAGGCTGCGTTTTTAAACTCCAGCCTGAGTGGCGAAGAAGCCAATGCGGTGGAGCAACGCCTGCGCCGTGGCGATATCACCCTGCTGTACGCCGCGCCCGAGCGCATCACCACTCCGCGCTTTTTGGCGCAGCTGGACATGCTGCATGAGCAAGGCCAGCTCAGCCTGTTTGCCATTGACGAAGCGCATTGCGTGAGCCAATGGGGCCACGACTTCCGCCCCGAATACCGCGCTTTGACGGTATTGCACGAGCGCTACGCGGGCGTGCCGCGCATGGCGCTGACTGCCACTGCCGATGCGCTGACACGTGCCGACATCGTGGAGCGCTTGCAGCTCGAAGACGCGCAACAGTTCGTCAGCAGCTTTGACCGCCCGAACATCCGCTACACCATCGTCGAGAAAAAAGACGCCTCGCTGCAACTGCTGCGCTTCATCCAGCGCGAGCACACAGGCCCAGACTGGCAAGACAGCGGCATCGTCTATTGCCAATCTCGCAAGCGCGTGGAAGAGGTGGCCAAGAACTTGTGCGACGCCGGCATTGCTGCACTGCCGTATCACGCGGGCTTAGACAGCGCCATTCGTCAAAAGCACCAGAACCGTTTTTTGCGTGAAGAGGGTTTGGTGATGGTTGCAACCATCGCATTTGGCATGGGCATCGACAAACCCGATGTGCGCTTTGTGGCGCACTTGGACATGCCCAAAAACATCGAAGGCTATTACCAAGAAACCGGCCGTGGCGGCCGCGACGCCCAAGCCGCGCACGCGTGGATGGCCTATGGCCTGAACGACGTGGTGAACCAGCGCCGCATGATTGACGAAAGCCCAGCAGGCGAAGAGTTCAAACAAGTCATGCGCGGCAAGCTCGATGCACTGTTGGCTTTGGCCGAGGCGACCGATTGCCGACGGGTGCGGTTGCTGGGGTATTTCGACGAGACCTACAAATCTGCCGAAGACGGGCAGGTAAGACTCACTTGTGGCAACTGCGACAACTGTTTGAACCCACCCGAAATTTGGGACGGCACAGAAGCCGCCCGCATGCTGCTGTCCACCATCTACCGCGTGAAGCAGCAAAGCGGCATGTCGTTTGGCGCGGGCCACATGATGGACATCTTGCGGGGCAAGACCACCGAAAAGGTGAGCCAATACGGCCACGACAAGCTCAGCACCTTTGGTATTGGCGCGCACTTCACCGAGGTGCAACTGCGCGGCGTGTTGCGCCAGCTCATCGCGCTGGGCGCGTTGGGCGTGGACGCCCAAGCCTTCAACACCTTGTATTTGACCGAGGCCTCACGTGCAGTGCTCAAAGGCGAAGTCACGGTGCGTCTGCGCGCCTCGGTTTCCACACCTGCCGACCGAAAAGGCAAACGTTTGGCCAGCGGCGCCGCCAAACCTGCGCCCATAGCGCTGGACGACGCAGGCCAACAACGCTACGACGCACTCAAAGCTTGGCGTGCCGAAGTGGCGCGTTCGCACAACTTGCCCGCTTACGTCATCTTCCATGACGCCACGTTGGCCGCCATTGCGCAGGCCGAGCCGCAAGACCTCGAAGCCCTGCAAGGCATCGCGGGCATTGGCGCTAAAAAGCTCGAAGCCTATGGCGGCGAGGTGCTTCGCGTTGTAACTTCTGCCTAGGCCTTACCCTAGAAATTACATAAATCAGCCTCAAAAGTAATACTTTTCGGGGTTTTCATGTAACTCATAGGGGTTTTGCAAGCTTCAGGAAGGGCAGAGTTTCATAAAATAGCCATCCCGCTGGTGTAGGTCAGTGGCAATGAATTGAGGTCAGAGCCTCGCGCTTTAGTTAGCTGGGCTCTGACCTCAATTTTTTGACTTAGGAGCTTTTTATGAACATCAACGCCCCCGCGTATGTGAAGAACACCAAGCTGGTTGCTTGGGTTGCCGAAATGGCCGCCTTGTGCAAGCCAGACACCGTCTACTGGTGTGACGGCAGCCAGGAAGAGTACGACCGCTTGTGCGCCGAATTGGTCGCCGCCGGTACCTTCAAGAAGCTCAACCCCGCCAAGCGCGCCAACTCTTTCCTCGCCATCACCGACCCATCTGACGTGGCTCGCGTAGAAGACAGCACCTACATCTGCTCAGCGAAAAAAGAAAACGCCGGCCCCACCAACAACTGGATGGAACCCGCCCAGATGCGCGCCACGTTGAACCCTCTGTTCGACGGCTGCATGAAGGGCCGCACCATGTACGTGATTCCATTCAGCATGGGCCCTTTGGGTTCACACATTGCCCACGTTGGCATTGAGCTGTCTGACAGCGCCTACGTGGTGGTGAACCAAAAACTCATGACCCGCATGGGCAAAGCCGTTTACGAAGTGATCGGCACTGACGGCCCCTTCGTGCCTTGCGTGCACACCGTGGGCGCGCCTTTGGCTGCTGGCGAAAAAGACAAAACCACCTGGCCTTGCAACCCCAAAACCAAGTACATCGTGCACTACCCAGAGACCCGCGAAATCTGGTCTTACGGTTCGGGCTACGGCGGCAACGCTTTGTTGGGCAAGAAGTGCTTTGCTTTGCGCATCGCATCCAACATGGGCCGCGACCAAGGTTGGTTGGCTGAGCACATGCTCATCTTGGGCGTGACCAGCCCTGAGGGCAAAAAGTACCACGTGGCAGCTGCGTTCCCTAGCGCTTGCGGCAAAACCAACTTCTCTATGTTGGTGCCACCTGCAGCCTTCAACGGCTGGAAAGTCACCACCATCGGTGACGACATTGCTTGGATCAAGCCACACGCCGACGGCAAGATGTACGCCATCAACCCAGAAGCTGGCTACTTTGGCGTCGCCCCCGGCACCAACATGAAAACCAACCCCAACTGCATGTTGAGCCTGCACAAAGACGTGATCTTCACGAACGTCGCTTTGACCGACGACGGCGACGTGTGGTGGGAAGGTATGGAAAAAGACACAGGCAAGCTGCCCGACCACTTGATCGACTGGCAAGGCAACGACTGGACACCTACCATTGCTAAAGAAAAAGGCACCAAGGCGGCTCACCCCAACGCCCGCTTCACCGTGGCTGCCACCAACAACCCAGCACTCGACCCACAGTGGGACGACGCCAATGGCGTAGCCATCGACGCCATGATGTTTGGTGGCCGCCGCTCCACCACCGTACCACTCGTCACCGAAGCACGCAACTGGACCGAAGGCGTGTACATGGCTGCAACCATGGGCTCTGAAACCACCGCTGCCGCCTTTGGCGCACAAGGCGTGGTGCGCCGTGACCCGTTCGCCATGTTGCCTTTCTGCGGCTACAACATGAGCGACTACTTCCAACACTGGTTGGACATCGGCGCTAAACAAGCCGCTGCTGGCTACAAGCTGCCCGCGTTGTACTGCGTCAACTGGTTCCGCAAAGACGAGTCTGGCTCGTTCGTGTGGCCAGGCTACGGCGACAACATGCGCGTGTTGAAGTGGATCATCGACCGCTTGGAAGGCAAAGCCCAAGGCCACGACACCATGTTTGGTGTGGCCCCGAACTACAGCGAAATCAACTGGTCTGGCATCGAGTTCAGCGCCGACGACTTCGCCAAAGTGACCAGCATCGACAAAGCCGCTTGGGCCGAAGAGTTCAAATTGCACGAAGAGCACTTCAGCAAGCTGGCCCACAACCTGCCTAAGGCCATGAGCGATACGCTCAAAGCTTTGGAAGCACGTTTGGAAACTGCTTAAGTTTCAGCACACGCGCTCGTCGCGTGTAACAAGCGTCAAAACAAGAGCCCCGTCAGCTGCAAAGCTGGCGGGGCTTTTGTTTGAGGAAGCGCTTAGCCTTTTTGAATCACCGCAATCAAAGCATTCACCGCTTGTTGCGCATGTTCGCCATCGGCATGCAGCTCCACCAAATCGTTGTGAGTCGCGCCCAAAGCCATGACTTGGGCCACCGATTTGGCATTGACGGTTCTGCCATGACACATGACGGTGATATCGCCATCAAACTGCGCGGCGGCCATTGCAAACTCCGCGGCCACCCGAGGGTCAAGGCCCGCTTTGCCTGTGAGTTTGAGCGTGACAGGTAATGTGTGTTCGATCATATTTGCACCCGTGTTCCAAGTTCTACAACTGAGTTATCTGGCAGGTTGAAAAACTCAACCACGCCACCTGAATTGCGCGTCATGGCAGAGAACAGTTTTTCTCGCCACTGCGCCATGCCGCCGCCCGGTGTCGAGATCACCGTTTCGCGGCTTAAGAAATACGAGGTTTCAAAGACGGGAATCTCCAACCCCAGAGGCTCGCAATGCTTCAAAGCCTTTGGCACATCAGGCGTGTTCATGAAACCAAACTTCACCCACACTTGCCAGAAGTGTTCACTCAAGCGCTCCACGCGCACGCGTTGCTTGTCTGACACCCAAGGCACGTTGTCGAACTCCACCGTGAGGATGACATTTTTCTCGTGCAGCACTTGGTTGTGCTTCATGTTGTGCAACAAAGCTTGCGGCACGGTCTCAGGATTGGCCACCGCATAAATGGCGGTACGTTTGGCCAAGTGGGTGTGGCCCGAATCAATGTGCTGAATGAAGGTATTCAAGTCCAATCCGTCACGACGGATTGTGTCAACCACCAGCTCACGGCCGCGTGACCAAGTGGTCATGACCAAGTACAGGGTCAAACCCATGGCGAGTGGCAACCAACCACCATCAAAGAACTTGATGATGCAGCCTGCAAACAAGAACGAATCAATGGCGAGAAAGAACAGCGTTGCGCCAATCGCCAAAGGCGTAGGCATCTTCCATGCATCGTGCACCACAAAGAACGTCATGATGGTGGTGATGACCATGGTCAACGTCACTGCAATGCCATACGCACCGGCCAAGGCAGAAGAGCTTCTAAATGCCAACACCGCCAGCACCACACCCGCTAACAAGATCCAGTTCACGCCAGGCATGTAGATTTGACCCACCTCTTGCTCCGAGGTGTACTTGATGTCCATGCGAGGCAAGAAGCCCAACAAAATCGCTTGTTTGGTCATCGAGTACGCACCCGAGATCACCGCTTGAGAAGCAATGATGGCTGCCACCGTTGCCAACAACACCGCTGGGATCAACCAGTCTTCGGAGAACATGCGAAAGAAAGGATTTTCAATCGCGGTGGCGTCGTGCATGAGCAACGCGCCTTGGCCCATGTAGTGCAGCGCCAAGCTCGGCATGACCAAACCCATCCACGCAATTTGAATCGGTTTGCGGCCAAAGTGCCCCATGTCGGCATACAAGGCTTCAGCACCCGTGAGCGCCAACACAATCGCACCAACAGCCGCCAACACAAAGGGGCCACGGTCCATCAAAAAGTTGATGCCGTGCAGTGGATTCAAGGCCGCCAAAATTTCTGGCGTTTGCACAATTTGCTCAATGCCGGTGTAGCCGAGAATGAGAAACCACACCACGATGATGGGGCCAAAAAACTTGCCTACAAAGTTGGTGCCCCAGCGCTGCATGAAAAACAGCAGCACCAACACCGCCAAGGCAATGGGCACCACATAAGGCTGCAGCAATGGGGTGGCGATTTCTAAACCTTCCACCGCCCCCAACACCGAGATGGCCGGTGTGATGACACTGTCACCATAAAACAAGGTGGCGCCAAAAAGCCCCAACAGCAACAAGAAGTGACGCAGCCGTGGCTTGTGCTTGACTGCATTGGCCGCCAAAGCAGTAAGGGCTAAGGCGCCGCCTTCGCCGCGGTTGTCAGCACGCAAAATCAAGATCACGTATTTGAGCGTGACGATGAGCATCAAGGCCCAAAAAATGGCGGACACGGCACCGATCAAGTTTTCAGGCGTGAGCGCGACGCCTGTGGCGGGCAAGAACACTTCTTTGACCGTGTACAGCGGGCTGGTGCCAATATCGCCGTACACCACACCAATGGCACCCAAGGTCAACGCGGCGGTTGACTGGCGCTTGATGTGCGCCGAGGGGTTGTCTGAATCAATGGCTGACATGAGGACTCCTATCTAAGTGCCTCAAGGTTGCCAGCATCGGCATTAGGAAAGCATAAGTGTCCGCCTATGCGCCAATAAATGTGAACTATTCAGCTAAGCGATAGCCAACGCCAGGCTCGGTCAACAGCAAAGCGGGCTCTGTTGGGTTGGGCTCTAGCTTGGCACGTAGCTGGCCCATGTACAAGCGCAGGTATTGCGTTTGGTCCACATGCTCAGCGCCCCACACATCCACCAGCAGTTGACGGTGTGTCACCACTTGCCCCGCTTGACGGACCAAGCGCGCCAACAGTTTGAACTCGGTGGGCGTGAGATGCACCGCTTCGCCAGCCTTGAACACGGTGTGTTTGGGAAGGTCAATGTCTAAAGCGCCGCAGTTGTATTGGGTTTGCGGGGCTAAGACCACCGTGCCACGGTGGCGCAACGTGACACGCATGCGCGCGAGCAATTCACTGATGCTGAAAGGCTTGACCAAATAATCGTCTGCGCCTGCATCGAGCAAAGCCACCTTGTTGGCATCGTCATGTCGCGCCGAAATGATCAGAATGGGCAATGCATATTGCGCACGGACACTTCGCAGCAAGTCGCCACCATCGCCATCAGGCAACCCCAAGTCAAGCACCAGTAGATCTAGCGGACTGCCTGAGGCCATCGTGTTGCGCAAAACCGCACTGGCATCTGCCGAGCTGCCGCTGGCCACCACCTCATAGCCTTCCACGCTCAATGCGTCGCGTAAAGTTTGACGTAAATCACGGTCGTCTTCGACCAACAATACTTTGAGGGCCATGCGCGTTACGCCTCCATCACCACATTGGGTTGTTGCAGCACAGGCAGTTGCAAACACATCACCGCGCCATGAGGCGCACGGTCTTCGACCCAAAGCTTGGCGTCATGCACTTTGGCAATGGCTTTGCACACAGCCAAGCCCACGCCCATGCCGCGGCGTAATTGAGTGGCCTCTGTCGCATCGGCTTGCGCGGTATCTGCATGGACACGCTCGAAAGCTTGAAACACTTTGCCTTTCCAAGCATCGGCAATGCCTGTGCCTTGGTCCATCACGCGCACCTCGAGTGCACTGGGTTTGGGTTGCACTTGGATGTCGATGGGTGTGTCGTCATGGCTGTACTTGATGGCGTTTTCAATCAAGTTGTCAAAAAGTTGAACCAACAAAATCGCATCGCAATAGATAAGCGGCAAGCCATCAGGCACTACCACCACGATGTCACGCTGGGGATGGCGCTGACGCGATTTGGCCAACACCGATCCCAAAATTTCTTGCAACGACTCCCAATCCTTTTTGATTTGCAACGGTGCAGCGTCTAAGCGCGCCAGCTGCAAGGTGTTGGTGGTCATGCGGTTAAGGTGCTGCGCTTCGTCAATCACTGTCTGCGCTAATGCGGCTACTTTATCGGTGCTCAAGCGCGCCGCTTGGTCGTGAATCGCCGAGGCTGCGCCCATCAAGTTGGCCAGCGGCGTGCGGTAGTCGTGCGAGATAGAGGTGAGCAAGGTGTTGCGCAGGCTTTGGCTTTGTGCATCGTCTTTGGCTTGTTGGGCTAGGCGCAGTGTTTGTGCGCGTTCGATATCCAAACCCAATAAATCGCCGGCTTGCTGCAGCATCTCTCGTTGAAGCGCAGTCAGCCCTTTTGCGCCATTCGCATGCAAAGCCGCTGCGCCATAGGCGCGAGAACGGCCACGTAAAGGCAAAAACACGGTGGTTTGATTTTCATGACGACCTGTGCCTGGCCCCATCGCTGCAAAGTTTTGTGCACAGGCCAGCAAACCTTGCAGGTCTTGGCCTTTGGCTTGGCCAATCAATTGACTTTGGCCCACCCCCTCGTCTGATGCGCCGTCTTGGAGCAACAACACCGACACCTCGCATGCCGCCTCTTGCGCCATCAACGTTTGCAGGCGCTGGCCTTGCAGCTGCATGTCGCGTGTCTCGCGGAACTGATCGCTCAGCTCGCGCAACAGTTCAGACGCTTGGGCATGTTGGCTTTCTAGCTCGGCCGCTGCGCGTAGACGCGCCATTAAATAGCTCACCACCACACTCACACCCATCATGGTGACCAACAGCAACAAATCTTGATGCACATGCACGTTGAAGGTGTAACGCGGCTCGATGAAGAACCAATTGAACATGAGCACAAAAACAGCGCTCGCACCTATCGATGCAAGAGCTGACAACCACACCCCTGAAATGGCACTAGCCAACACCAACAACAAGGCCAAGTTACCCAAGTTGAGCACCCCATCCAAGCCCCAAAGCAAGCCCCACGCGCATAGCCAAATCACCACGGCAGGCCAGCGGGCTTCAAACTTAGGGGCAGATAAACGGCGCGATAACGGCATGGCCAAAGGCTAGCACAGGTCTTTCTGTGGACTTTCGAAAACGTATGCAACTGTGTTTCGGGTTTGCAAGACAATTGAAGCTTCACAATTTTTAGGTGCTTGCCGCACGTGGCCAGCATTTGCTCTCAAAGGCTTCTTTCGTGAACACCACACTTGCATCCGCCCTGCGCACCGTAGCCCTCGCATTCAGCGTGGCAGCTCTACCAGCCTTCGCCCAAAACCTTATCAAGATTGGCGAGATCAACAGCTACAAGGCCCAGCCCGCTTTCCTCGACCCCTACAAAAAAGGCATGGAGTTGGCCGTGGAAGAAATCAACGCCGCAGGTGGCGTGAACGGCAAACAGCTTCAGCTCATCACCCGTGACGACAACGCCTCGCCCGGCGACGCCGTGCGTGCCGCCGAAGAGCTGCTAAGCCGCGAAAAGGTAGATGTGCTGTCTGGTGCTTTCCTCTCGCACATTGGTTTGGCGCTGGGCGACTTTGCAAAACAACGCAAAGTGTTCTTCCTCGCTGGCGAGCCGCTGACCGACAAAATGGTTTGGCAAAACGGCAACCGCTATACCTACCGCCTGCGCGCCAGCACCTACATGCAAGTGGCGATGCTCGTGCCCGAAGCCGCCAAACTCAAGAAAAAACGCTGGGCCGTGGTGTACCCCAACTACGAATACGGCCAGTCAGCTGCAGCCACGTTCAAACAATTACTGAAGGCTGCACAACCCGATGTGGAGTTTGTGGCCGAGCAAGCGCCCACGCTGGGCAAGATCGACGCAGGCTCTGTGACGCAAGCCATTGCCGATGCCAAGCCCGATGCCATCTTCAACGTGTTGTTTGCCACAGACCTCGCCAAGTTTGTGCGCGAAGGCAACACACGCGGTGTGTTCCAAGGCCGCGAGGTGGTGAGCCTCTTGACCGGCGAGCCCGAATATTTGGAGCCGCTCAAAGACGAAACCCCCAACGGTTGGATCGTCACGGGCTACCCTTGGTACGGCGTGCAAACACCTGAGCACAAAGCCTTCTACTTGGCCTACCACCGCAAATACAACGACCACCCCCGCTTGGGCTCGGTCGTGGGCTACAGCATGATTCACGCTTTGGCTGCAGGCATCACCAAGGCCAAGAGCACTGAGACAGAAAAGCTGGTCACTGCCTTTAGCGGTTTGAAATTCAGCACGCCTTATGGTCCCGTGGTGTTCCGCAAGCAAGACAACCAGTCCACCTTGGGCGCGTTCTTGGGTCGTACAAAAAATGAAGGCGGCAAGGGCGTGTTGGTAGACTACCGCTACATCGACGGAGCCAGCGTGCAACCCAGCGATGACGTTGTGAAAAAACTCAGACCGAGCAACTAAACGCCACTCGAACCCAAACACAACGCCCGCCTCTTGCGGGCGTTTTAATTTCAAAGCCACACACCTTGATGGACGCCGCCAGCCTCTTCGTACAAGCCCTCAACGGGCTGGCTGCTGCATCGTCTTTGTTCTTGGTGGCTGCAGGTTTGTCGCTCATCTTTGGCGTGACGCGCATCGTCAACTTTGCGCATGGCTCGTTCTTCATGCTGGGTGTGTATGTGGCGTACTCGCTTGTGTTGCATGCTGCGCCGGCTGTGTCCGCCGCTTTGAGTGTGGTGCTAGGTGACGCTGCTGGTCAAACCACTGCCTACTTCTTGTTGTTACTTTGCGCCGCACTCGTCACGGGTTTGTTGGGTGCGTTGGTGGAAGTGCTGTTGCTGCGCCGCATTTACAAAGCGCCTGAGTTGTTTCAGTTGCTTGCTACCTTTGCCTTGGTGCTCGTCATTCAAGACGGCACGTTGTGGCTTTGGGGCGCTGAAGATTTGCTGGGACCGCGCGCACCGGGGCTGAGCGGTGCTGTGGATATCTTGGGCCGTCGCTTTCCGACCTATGACTTGTTTCTGATCGCCATTGGCCCACTGGTGTTGGCGGTGTTGTGGTGGTGCTTGCAGCGCACGCGCTTTGGCGTGTTGGTGCGCGCCGCCACGCAAGACCGCGAGATGTTAGGCGCTTTGGGATTGAACCCGCGCCACTTGTTTACCGCAGTGTTTGCGCTGGGCTGCGCTTTGGCAGGCTTGGGTGGTGCGCTGCAACTGCCCCGCGAGCCCCCGCACTTGGGGCTGGACATGGCCACCATTGGTGATGCGTTTGTGGTGGTCGTGGTGGGCGGCATGGGTTCTATCCCCGGCGCGTTTGTGGCGGCCTTGTTGATTGCCGAAATCAAAGCGCTGTGCATCGCTGTGGGCACGGTAAACATTTTGGGCGTGTCGTTTGCTTTTTCTAAACTCACGCTCGTGGTCGAATTTTTGGTGATGGCTGTGGTGTTGATGGTCCGTCCTTGGGGTTTGCTGGGCAAGCCACAAAGTGCGCCGCGCATCAGCACCGAGCAAGAAGCACCGTTTACTTTAGGCAGCGTTCACTCGCAATGGGTATGGCTGTGCGTCGGTGCTGCATTGTTGGCACTGCCGTTGTTCACCACGGACTCGCCCTACACACTGGTGTTGGGTATTGACCTTCTTATTGCTGCCTTGTTCGCGGCTAGTCTTCACTTCATCACGGGGCCAGCAGGCATGCATTCATTTGGCCACGCGGCTTACTTTGGTGTGGGTGCGTATGCCGCCGCGCTGCTGGTGTTGCGGGCGGGTGTGTCTAGCGAAGCAGCCTTGTTGTTGGCCCCCCTCGTCAGTGCGTTGGTGGCTGCACCCATTGCGTGGTTTGCGGTGCGCTTATCGGGCGTGTACTTGGCCATGCTGACTTTGGCGTTTGCACAAATTGTGTGGTCCATTTGTTTTCAGTGGGACGACTTCACGGGTGGCAGCAACGGCATCACGGGTGCGTGGCCTAGCGATTGGTTGCAAAGCAAAGCTGCTTACTACTGGCTCACGCTTGGCTTAGTTGCTGCAAGCGTGTACGCACTGCGCCGCGTGTTGATGTCGCCGCTTGGCTACGCATTGCGTGCCAGCCGCGACTCGGTGGGCCGCGCAGAAGCGATGGGCCTGAACGTGGCGCATGTGCAATGGTTGGGCTTTGTGGTGGCCGCTGGCTTTGCGGGTTTGGCGGGCGCGTTGTTTGCATTTTCTAAAGGCAGCATCTCGCCTGATGTGTTGGGCGTGAGCAAGTCGGTCGATGGTTTGGTCATGGTCATGCTAGGCGGCGTGCACACGCTCGTCGGCCCACTCGTAGGCGCGGTGACGTTTACGGCGCTGCAAGACAGCTTGGCCCGCAGCACCGACTACTGGCGTGCCGTGTTGGGTGGCAGCATGTTGCTGCTGGTGCTGGTATTTCCGCAGGGCATTGCAGGGTCGGTGCAAGCGCTGTGGCTGCGTGTGCGCTCATCCAAAGTGCGAGGTGATGCATGAGCACGCACCACAAAACCACGCTTCTGAGCGTTCAACATTTGCACAAAGCCTTCGGCGGCAACCAAGCCGTGAACGATGTGTCGTTCAATTTGCAAGCGGGCGAACTGCTGGCCCTGATCGGCCCTAACGGCGCAGGCAAATCCACCACTTTCAATTTGGTCAACGGCCAACTCTCGCCTGACAGCGGCAGCATCACCTTGGATGGTGTGTCGCTTCTTGGTCGCAAGCCAAACGAGCTGTGGCGCATGGGCGTGAGCCGCACCTTTCAAATTGCACAAACTTTTGGCTCGCTCACCGTGGCTGAGAACGTGCAAATGGCATTGCTGTCAGCTGATGGCAAATCCCTCGCGCCTTGGCAACGCGCCACCCACTACCGCCGTGCAGATGCGCTGCAACTGCTTGAGCAAGTGCAGCTGGACACTCAAGCCAACCGCCCTTGCAGCGCACTCGCCTACGGCGATGTGAAGCGCCTTGAGCTAGCGATGGCACTGGCCAACGAACCGCGCTTGCTGCTGATGGACGAACCCACCGCAGGCATGGCCCCCGACGAACGACACGCACTGATGGCACTCACACGTAGCTTAGTCAACCAACGCGGCGTGGCCGTGCTGTTTACCGAGCACAGCATGGACGTGGTGTTTGAACACGCCGATCGCGTGCTGGTGATGGCGCGTGGCGCACTCTTCGCGCAAGGCACGCCTGCGCAAGTGCAGGCAGATCCACAGGTGCAGGCGGTGTACTTTGGCAGCGGCAAAACCTTTGGTGCTTCAACAACAGAGGCTCAGGCATGACACAAGCACCCACCCCCTCGTTGCTGAACGTCCGAGGTTTAAATGCTTGGTACGGCGCAGCGCAAGTGCTGTTCAACGCACAGCTGCATGTGCAGCGCGGCGAAGTGGTAGCACTCATTGGGCGCAACGGCGCGGGCAAATCGAGCACGCTCAAAGCCATCATGGGCCTCATGCCCCGACGCACTGGCAGCGTGGTGTTTGCGAGCCATGACATCTCCAACGCCGAACCCTACCAAGCCGCACGCTTCGGCTTGGGCTATGTGCCCGAAGACCGCCGCATCTTCACCGACCTGACCGTACTGGAAAACTTGCAACTCGGTGTGCAAGCTGCGCGTCGTTTTGCAGACGACACGGTTGCCCCGCAATGGTCACTCGAACAAATCTTTGCTTTGTTCCCCAACCTCGCCGACATGCAGCAACGCCCTGCCAGCCACATGAGCGGGGGCGAGCAACAAATGCTCACCGTGGCGCGCACCCTCATGGGCAACCCGCTGATGGTGCTGCTCGACGAACCGTCAGAAGGCGTGGCCCCCGTCATCGTCGAGCAAATGGGTGAAATGATTTTGGCGCTCAAGCGCCAAGGTGTGAGCGTGTTGCTGTCTGAGCAAAACACGCACTTTGCACAGTGGGTGAGTGACCGCAGTTACACGCTAGACCGTGGCGTGCTATCTGCCTAAGCGTTAAACCGCTTGCGGACCTGGTTTGCCGCTCTTCACCACATAACTCGCCTGCGTTTTCAGCCCAGCTTCACTTCCCGCAGGAAACTTGGTAGCTCTGAAATCACAACGCGCTTCTTTAGACGTGACGGTGATCAAGCCGTAGCCGCGCTCGTCTGAGCGGTAGTGCAACAAGTCGGAATTGCTTTCACGAATCAGCGCTGCAGGCTTGTCGCCCAAACCGCGTGAGGTGATGGAGGTGGTCACAAACTCGCTGGCCACGATGGGGGACTGTGGGTTATTGGGCTCAAGACGCAAGTTGGCGGCCACGTTGCAGTGCACATCGCCGCCTAAGGTAACAACGTTGCTCAACTTGGCATCCACCACGGTTTGCAACAGGCGCTTGCGTGCTTCGGGGTAACCATCCCAGGCATCGTTCCAGTAGCTACGGCCCACGGGCGCGGGGATACTGGTGGAGCTGATTTGTGTGGCTTGGGCCACTAGCTTCCATTGGCGTTTGGATTGGCTCAAGCTGTCCGTGATCCAGCGCTCTTGTTCATTGCCCAGCATCGTGCGTGTGGAGTCACTCAGCTCATCACACTGCACCACCATTCGGCCACCGCCACGCACTGGGTCGCGGCAAGCTTGGGCGCTGCGGTATTGGCGGCAATCGAGGGTCCATACATCGGCCAACTTTCCCCAGCTCAGTTGTTCATACAAACGCATGTTGGCGGGGTTGTCTTTGTCGGGCCCCAACAGCACGGGCTGGTGCTCAAAGTAAGCTTGATACGCCGCTGCGCGACGCAGTAGCATTTGCTGTGGATCGGTGTATTGGCGGTCTTGGTCGTTGGCGTAGTCGTTCACCACTTCGTGGTCGTCCCACATCAGCACCCAAGGGTGGGCGGCATGAGCCGCTTGCAACATGGGGTCGCGTTTGTATTGCTCGTAGCGCTCACGGTATTGCGCCAGTGTTTTGGGTTCTTCGCCGCTGTGTTTGCGAATGGCGTATTGCGGATTGCTGCTTTCATAGATGTAGTCACCCATGAACAGGACGAAGTCGAGCTTTTGTTTGGCAATCTCTGCGTGCGCAATGTATTGCCCTTGCTCATAGTGCTGGCATGACGACAGTGCGATTCTCAGCTCACGCACATCAGCATTCAATGCCGGCGCTGTGCGCGTATGGCCGACGGGGCTATAGGCATCGCCTTGTCGAAAACGATACCAATAGTCTGTACTGGGTTTTAAATGCTGCACATGCAAATGCACGCTGTGGGCGCGATAGGCATCTGTGAACACCTCTGCTTTTTGCACACGGCGCTTGAGATTGGCATCGGCAAATACCTCCACATCGACACGCAATGCTTCGGTCTCTACGGCCCGATCTTCTTGGCTGAAAAGCAAGCGCGTCCACAGCACAATTGAATCCGCACGAGGACGACCACTTGCGATACCCAATGCAAAAGGATTGGCGCGCCATGCGTGCAATTTGGACTCTGTTGCTGCTACGTCCTTCATCCATGGTGAGAGCGCTAAGGCCATAGCACTGCCTTGAAGCAGCTGGTGAAAATCGCGACGTTTCATTTGAGTAAGTAGCCTAGATATTTGGTTGCAAGCTTGCCATACGGTGGCCACATGAAGCGCATGCCACTGATGCGCGCTTGGTAAAAGATCGGACGCATTTTTGAAAAAGTAACAAAGCCATCGTAGCCATGGTAATGACCCATGCCACTTTCGCCCAGACCTCCAAATGGCAAACTGTGCTGCGCGGTATGAAATAGTGAATCGTTAATCGCTACACCACCAGAGCGTGTACGACGAACCAAATCATCCACCACGCGATCGTCATGACTGAACGCATAAAACGCCAGTGGTGTCGGCGTGCTGTTGATCCCTTGCACAACTTCATCCAACGTGGCATATCCAATCACTGGCAAGATAGGGCCAAATATTTCTCGCACTTGAAGAGCACAACCTAGTGGCATGTTTAGCACCAAATGCGGTGCGATCTTGCGCGTTTCTTCATCCCACGGTTTTCCATCCAACAAGGGGACGAGCGTTGCACCTCGCGCTTTTGCTTCTTGTAGTCCGTCGATCAACCGTTGGAACGATCGGGCATCAATGATGCTGGAGTAATCCAAACTCTCTAATGACGTGTAACGTCTTTGAACAATTTCTTTGGCTATCTCAACAAATTCACCGATGTGATGCCTAGGCAAGTAAAGGTGATCTACGTTGGTACAAATTTGTCCTGCGTTAAAGCATTTGACAAACAAAATTCGTTCAGCCGCTTGGCGTAATGAGAAATCTTCACACACCACAGCTGGCGACTTTCCACCTAACTCCAATGTCACCGGGCATAAATTTTGTGCGGCCGCTGCCATCACCGCTCGCCCTGTTTGTGATGAACCCGTGAAAACCAGATGATCAAATTTAAGCTGTGAAAAAACCTCGCCTACACCGCCTGTTTCTTCAATAAATATCAGCTTGTCTTTTGAAAAATACTGGGGTGACTTTTCGATCAACAGCTTTGTCAAATGACGTGAGTTCTCTGACATCTTGACCATTGCGCAATTGCCAGCTGCAAATGCGTCAATCAACACCATGAAACTCAAGTTAACTGGAAAATTCCACGGAACGATGATGCCGATCACGCCTAACGGCTGAGGGAAAACACGATTTTTTGCACCAAAAAAATTCAACCAGTCTACGCCGCGTCTTTGAGGACGCATCCAATTAGCGAGATGTTTGAGCGCGTGCTTAACGCCTTGAATCACCGGCGCAACATCAGCAAACATGGTTTCATGGCGTGAACGATGCCCGTAATCTGCATGAATAGCATCAGCTATAGCTTCTGCGTTGTCTCGCACAAAGGCTTTCAACTGAAACAAGTCTTGGCGACGCTCAGCCAGACTGGGGTACGGATGCAACATATGTGCATCACGTTGATTCTGCAAGACTTGCTCTAAATGTGCGGGATCTTGTTGCGTCATAAGAAGCGATATTTAGGTGGCGTAGGTTTTTGTCTGACGCCAATCCTAAATCAACGCTCTCGCAATGCTTGCGATACGTTTTGCAGTGGGCGGAAGAGGTATTCCAGCACTGTTTTTTGACCCGTGCGAATCTCAACAGTTGCGGTCATGCCTGGCGTAGGTTCGATCTTCAAGCCTTTACGCACAAGGTTAGGATCTTTGATGCGTACCAAAATTCGATAAAAGCCCTCTTCCATATCGGCTGGCGTTGCGCCTGGCTTGCGTTGTTGACGCTCGTCTTTCAATGTGTCGGGGCTTAAGTGCTCGAGCTCGCCATCTAAGCCACCATACTTGTTGAAGTCATAGGAAGTCAACTTGACAACGGCTTTTTGTCCGACTTTCAAAAAAGCAACTTCAGATGGTTTGACATAGGCTTCCACCAGCATTTCATCTTCCGTTGGCACGATCTCAAGAATCGGCTGGCCAGCCTGAATCACACCACCTACCGTGGTTACTTGCACATTCTTCACAACACCCTTCATGGGCGATTTGATGGTGGTGTGCAAATAGGCATCTTCACGGGCTGAAGCACTCTCTTTTGTTTGTGACAACTCAGAAGAGACGCGCGTTAATTCAGTGTTGGCGTCTGTGATGTAGCGGTTCTTACGCTCGGCTCGCTGGCCCATGAGGTCGGCTTGCTGACGCTTTAAACGTAGCAGTTCGACTTCAGACATCACGCCACCTTTCACCAATGGTGCGGTAAGTGTGATTTCACGGGTGATGGCAGCCAAAGATGCGTCGACTGCCTCGAGTGACTCCATCAACGCTTTTTTACGCGCCTTGTAGGCTTGTGTTTCTTGTTTGATGAGTTGCGTTTCATCTTTCAACTCTGGCGGGAATTTCAATGCAGAGTCACTTGACTCAGCTCGCAAACGCGCGGCAATGGCTAACAACGACAAATACTTTTCATTTGCTTCGCGATAGCCCGCACCTGAGCGCGCGTCATCCATTTGCAACAGTATTTGTTCTTTTTCAACCACGTCACCTTCTCGCACCAGCATTTCGCGCAAGATGCCTGAATCTAAACTTTGAATCACTTGCTCACGACTCGAAGGGATGATTTTTCCTTGGCCTCGCGTGATTTCATCTAGGCTAAAAAAGCCAGCCCAAATCAAACCCAACAACAACGTAGCTGCGGTGACCCATACCAACATTCGACTTGCATCACGCTCATCATCTTCGACCGTACGCACGCCAAAACCGGCTACTTTTTTATCGTCTTGCCACAGCTCTTGAAGTTTGTGCCATACGGACTGAACCTTTGTCCAATAGGCCATTAGTTTTTCTTTCATGCTCATGCTCCGCCTGTCTTCACGTCAATGCCGCGCGATAGCTTTTCAATCATTTCTTGTTTTGGGCCAGCCATCACACATTGGCCAGCCTCGATAACGGCGACCACATCTGCCCATTCCAATAACTGAGGGCGATGCGTTGACATCAACAATGATCGTCCTTTCAACCACTCTTTAAGTACCGCAATCACATGCGCCTCAGTGTTGCCATCCATGTTGGCGGTAGGTTCGACAGTGGGTTCATGGGAAATCATCAAGGCCAAATAGAAATCCCAGCGTTACTTTCGCTCTGCACATCAAAGTCTTTAAACGTCAGTGAATCCATCATTTGCAAGATTCTTGGCGTCTACGCGTGGTAACTTTTTTGTATCTCAAAATGAAAAAATCTACACATTGGCGAACTCTCAACAATCTATCGAAACCTGCAAGATATTCCATTCCAGAAATGCGTGGTTTGCATCTATGGGTGCGCTCGGACCTAAAAAAATATTGGATATTTAGGTTCACTTTTGAAGGTCGACGTCATGACATGAGTCTTGGTAGTTTTCCCGCGGTTGGACTCTCCGCCGCCAAAAAGAAATCGTTGAAATTTCGTGGGCAACTCTTCAATGATGAGAACCCTTCATTACTTAGACAAATCGAGAAAAAGGAAAAGACTTCTTCAAAGAAAAAAATAACTTTCAAAGCTTTTTCAGCCGACTACATACATCGAATGGCGCCCAAGTGGAGTTCTTCAAAATATGAACATAACTGGCTAATGACCATTGAACAATTCGCAAACCCTGTAATTGGCATGTTAGAAATGGAGGCGATTACCACAAATCACATAATTCAGATCTTGACTCCAATGTGGAATACCAAGTTTGTTACCGCCACTAGACTGCGAGGACGAATCGAAAAAATTATTTCTGCATCCATAACTACTGGCTACAGATCGTCACCCAATCCTGCAACATGGAAAAACCACCTTGAAAACTTACTGCCCAACATAAAAAAACCGGCAACTCATCACAATGCACTTCCATATGACAAGATTCCTGATTTTTTCTTCTACCTTTCACAGATTAATACCTTGCCCTCTCTAGCTCTTCAGTTTGCTGTTTTGAACTGTTGCAGGGCTGGCGAGGTAATTCAAGCAAAAACGTCACAAATCGAGCGTGATATTTGGACTATTCCTGCCGAAAAAATGAAAGCACGAGTTGAACATCAAATTCCACTAGCCAATAAGTCGCTATTACTTATTGAAAAGGCATCATTGTTGACATCAGGAGGGCCCTTTTTGTTCTGCTTGGAAGGTCACCGTTTTCACTCGCTTTATATGATAAGACTTGTGCAACAGTTTCAACCTTCTATGACTACACATGGTTTCAGGAGCAGCTTTAGAGACTGGGTTTCTGAAGAGACAAACCACAGTCCTGAAGTAGCTGAAATGGCACTGGCACATGCAATTAAGAATAAAGTTGAAGCCGCTTACCGCAGAGGCAAGTTACTGGAAAAACGCAAGCTTCTAATGAACGACTGGGCTAAGTACTGCTTTTCTCGCGTAGACGCCAAGAATCTTGCAAATGATGGATTCACTGACGTTTAAAGACTTTGATGTGCAGAGCGAAAGTAACGCTGGGATCTCTATTTGGCCTTGATGATTTCCCATGAACCCACTGTCGAACCTACCGCCAACATGGATGGCAACACCTGGATCCACTCACATTACTTGTCTCGCAACCTTTACTTTACCTCATTGGTTACCACTTCCAACCACCACTCACAGTGGGCGCATCTGCTAACTTCCTTGAATGTGGCTGCATAGGCAAAGAAATTTAGAACAGTTACCACAAGTGTTACCACGATGTTCGCCTAGGTCGCTTCTCTTTATGAGATTACCAACGCACCCCTAACGACACCTCAGAATCATCTTTACTGATAGTTGATGGGGGGGATACCTGTACAGATTGCTTTTGGTGATGAGTACCTGCCTAGATACACAAAAAGGAGCTACAGAGATCTGCTGACACTAGTAATGCTTACCTACTTACCACTACCAGTTGTTACTTCTTATCAATCCTTGTCTTAACTCCGTCTTTGACATGCTTCATCCATTGAACATACATCTGCTCTCTTAACCAGTCTTCATGATCAACTGTTGTAATGAACGAATCGTGTACAGGAAGGACAGGGATATCAGCCATAACACCTTCGTACATGATGTCCAAAGCTATCTGACCTTCAAGGCTTTGCAGCATAGCCCCCATATCTTTGAACAAGGCTCCTTTTATTGAAGGAAAAGCAGTAAGCGTAGCCTCCTTGAGTGCATTGAACCGCTCTCGATTTACACGTCTACGTTTCAAAGCATTGAAAGCCGTGTCTTCATTGTCTGCCCCTAACGATGCAGTCATGAACTCTTTGACCTTCTCCCTTGTTGTTGATGCAAGTAAGGCGATGTCCGTGTAGGGGTCATTTGGTAGAGGATCAACATGGCCAGCAAGTAGCATCATCAGATGGTTGGATTTGTAATCAAGCTCTACCGTTGGTTGCCTATTGATTGTTAGCTCTGCCCTAATGTTCCTAGGCATGTTCTGGAAGCGAGAAAAGACTCGACCGCCACGAACTGGACCTCCAGAGTAGACAAGTTTCATAGGGCCCTTCTGAGGCCATTTAAAGCCCTCTAAAAAGGTGTTTATGGCTCTCAGGCGAACAAGGTCATGGTGATTATCAGGAAGCTCCTCTGGGCCGTATAAAAAGCCTTTTAAAACGATGACCTCTGTATCGTCGACAGCTTGCAAATGATCACCGATTAATGGCGCTTCTACAGCCTCTGATAGCTTCTCAGTTCCATAGATACGGGTTATCCGACCGAAGCCCCCAACATGGTTGTAAAACCCCTTAAAAACGGTGATGTAGCCATCTGCATTTAAGCGCTCGATAGCTGCTTTGGTAAACTTATAAGTAAGGCCTAGGCTATGCCAGTAATTTCCCTTGTCATATGCCCTGTTAGCTAGAGAAATGCCGGTATACGTGCCTCTAATGCTGTTGTAAATAACATTCAGCAAGATGACCCTGTAGCAGTCCCTAAACTTGTGTCGTTGGTCTTTTGTTAGCTTTTTCGGATGGCTGACTACCAAAGATGAAAGTAGACTTTTAAGGGCTATTTCTTGCTCGCCAACCACCTCTAAGCGCATAGGCTCAAGTGGCATGGAGTACTCAAGATCTTCAGGTTGCGCAACAAAGAAATTCATAGAAATGCACCATATAAAGTGAATTAATTCACATCTTAGGTGGTCCCACTTCGCCTCTTACTTCTTATGTTTTGTATACAAAATTAGCATTTAAACAGTCTGCGAGTGCTAAGTCACTGCGGCTCTATTAATAATAATTTTTAACTCATTCTTTCAATGTAAGACCTGATTAGCCAGAATTCAGCTCGATTCAGAGAAGAAAAGTAAGAAGCTATTAAAGGAACAACAGCCCTAAGTCGATTCTGTAGGTATGAACGCCGAACAATTTATCGAATCTGCTAACGATTTTGCAAAAGCTAGTGCAAAAACTTCTAGCGTTGAAATCCAACAAGCCTTTGAGGACAACTTAGATTGCCTTGCTCGTCCCGGGAAGCAAGTTGTCGTAATACGCAAACCTTGGCCAATAGGCCGCTGGGGCACAGTCATTGCATTTCGAGAATTCAGTCCCTGCTATTTCCGCGTAGAAGTTGAAATAGAGGGAAAGCACTTGCAAATTCCAGCCCACTCATTAGCTCGTTGGGTCGGAGGTCCAGACTGCGAGAAGGCCGAACTTCAGTACATCTATCTGTTAATGAAAATTAATGGTTTAACTATAGCATCTGGATAATATCTAAGTATCCAAAATTTTAGTATCGCATCACCGTAAATTGAGCCATATATATTTTTTGATTAGGCACGACACAAACATACGCTCCGTGGTGTACGCCAAGTGGCTAATTGCCGCACCAAGGTCCATAACTTTACAATTTTGAAATGCTATTTAACAGTGAACATAAACAGGAAAGATTGACGTTTATCAGCATGCTGGACACTCCGGAACGCCAGCAATTGGCGAACACCTTACTGGATCACCAGCTACCCAGACTCGCTGCAGATTTAGAAAACGAGCTACATAAACAAGACGCTCGAGTAGTGTTTGAGTCAGTGTTTCATCGCAAGTCTCCACGCATTAAGGTTATTGTTAAGCTGAAAAAACAAGAACACAAAATAATTATTCATCTTGATAGCAAAAAATCCCTGTGCAAAGTTGGTAGCGAGAGCGGACTAGGAGGTTCTCCTGCCGACAGTGCTGAGAGTGTTTGCCGCGTTGCAAAAAATATGATGTTACGAGTGCGTAGTATTTGATTCAACTTGTCGACTAAATGAAGCAAGAACTTGCGCAACATCCACAGGAAACTTTTAACACCTATTTTCTTTTCTCAAGACGATCGAGTTTGGTATTTAACGAATCAACGTCATGCTTGATACCGGCTAGGCGGCCGTGAAATTCCTCTACAAACTTATCGTGCCTAAGTTTTGCTGCTTGTTGAACAGTCAACGGGAGGGCCTTAGGTGTTGGTTTGACACTTAAATTGACAGCTTGCTTCTTAACTTTTCCAGTTGATGATGGCTGCTGTGAAACAACGTTGCTATGGGAAACTGAGTCACCAAAGTCAACTTGTCCTCTTTCAATATTGTCCGAAGGTAAAACCACAAAGCGGTCTTCGAGATTTTCTTTTTCAGTTGGCTGTCGATTCACTCCCGCAGGTCCATCTTCAGGAGCGCCTTGCATGTTCAATGAGGGAACACTGCTATCTATGGGCTGACGATTGGTATCTAACGAGTTTTCACCAACGCCTTGATTGTCGTCTTTATAAACAAGCTTGGCTGTCTTAGCATCATTTGAAGCTGAGTCACCATTCAACAAAGGTTGGTGATTGTCATCATTCGCCTCTGAGGGAAGGCCTTGACCGTTTCGATCCGCTTTATCTTTTGGTACCGATTGGTTATTCGGCTCTGTAAGAGATTGTTCAATGGGTTGCTGATTTGCGGCATAGCGATCCACCGGGATCCCCTGAACGTTAGCTGCTAGGCCTTTGCCGTTAGCAATGTCTTGCGTGTTTCCAGCGATGTTCCCTTGGCCAACGTCTTGATTGTTTGGCGCAATGCTGGCAATCCCAACATCTTGTTTGTTACTAGCGATATTGCCTTTGTCAACGCCTTGAACGTTGGGCGCGATTTTGTCGGTAGTGAAAGCTTGATTGTTCTTGGCGACTGCGTCATTGGGTATACCTTGAACGTTATCTTGAATTGATTTGCCATTGGCAAGGTCTTGCATATTTGCAGCCATATTGCCATTGCCGACATTCTGCAAATTGGCTGCAATGTTGCCACTTCCAACATTCTGGTTATTAGCTGAGATTGCATCAGTACCAATGCCCTGAAGATTAGTTGCAATGCCTTTGCCTTGGTGAATATTTTGTAGATTGGCAGGAATGTTGTCAGTTTCAACAGATTGCATATTGGAAGCAATGCTGTCGGTATTGACGCCTTGAATGTTGGCTTTGTTTGCTGCATCGGCATCAATTGCTTGCCGATTTTCATTGGCGCCTTTGTCTGCCGCAAGCTTTTGTTTATTCGACTCTAGTGCGCCTGAATCTACGCTTTGAATGTTTGGGGCAGATGAGCCACCGGCAGCAATGTTCTCCACGTGTTGATCAACTGCCGCAGCTAATGCTTGCTTTGCTTGAATTAGTGCCGCTTTTTTCTTTTCAAGTGCAATTTTTTTTGCATCTGGATCATCTGCATCAGAGCGAACAATGTTCTTAGGAGTTTTGGCATTGCCCGTATGTTCGGACACGCTAATGCTGTGGGAAGAGCCACTACGTACGATGCCAGAAAAATTCTCATCAACCATACATTTATTTTATCTAGCATCAGTCATAGCAGCCAGCAGCCTTTTAAGATCATGGACCTTAACTTGAGTAAATAACATTGAGGCTAGACTTACTAGCAAAAATCAATCTCTCAATGAAATGGAGAAAATAAATGATAGGTGTTCACGTTGATGCAGTACTAGAAAATTCAAACGCTTTTTTAAGTGGGTTTCGTTTTGGTGATGTGATCTTAGAGGTCGCAAATGTGCAAGTAAAAAATCCCACACACATGTTCGATGAAATATCTAAACATGAAGCTAATGGACAGGTAGAGATAAAGTTTTTACGGGGTCAAGAAGTTCTCTTTTGTAAGCTTTCCCTTGCGCATTGACTCAATAATTACATCTAATCATTTTTGATATCCCTGTCCTTCCTGTACACGATTCGTTCATTACAACAGTTGATCATGAAGACTGGTTAAGAGAGCAGATGTATGTTCAATGGATGAAGCATGTCAAAGACGGAGTTAAGACAAGGATTGATAAGAAGTAACAACTGGTAGTGGTAAGTAGGTAAGCATTACTAGTGTCAGCAGATCTCTGTAGCTCCTTTTTGTGTATCTAGGCAGGTACTCATCACCAAAAGCAATCTGTACAGGTATCCCCCCCATCAACTATCAGTAAAGATGATTCTGAGGTGTCGTTAGGGGTGCGTTGGTAATCTCATAAAGAGAAGCGACCTAGGCGAACATCGTGGTAACACTTGTGGTAACTGTTCTAAATTTCTTTGCCTATGCAGCCACATTCAAGGAAGTTAGCAGATGCGCCCACCACAAACGCAAAAACCGGAAGAAACATTAAATCCGCTGATCTAATTGGCAAATTTGACAAAAATGATTGTCTCGGGTTTTCCCTGTTTGGTGAATACGCTAATTGGCGTATACGCGTTGTTTTTCAACGGTTTTTCAATGTTTTTGAGTGCGACTTGTTTGGCGTGTGAGCGAGAGGTATTTTTTATGCGTCGCTGCGTTTCATGCGTTCGCTCTTCCAGTACACGTCGTCGCCGCCGTTCATGCGGTTGAGAACACGGGCGAGGACAAACATGAGGTCGCTCAGGCGGTTGAGGTATTGGCGGGGTGCGTCGCCAATGGCTTCTTCGTTGCCCAAGGCGACCACGGCGCGTTCGGCACGACGTGCCACGGTGCGGCAGATGTGTGCATGTGCAGCGCCGCGCGTGCCTGCGGGCAAGATGAATTCTTCAAGCTTGGGGAGCTTGGCGTTGTAGGTTTCTAGCGCAGTGTCTAGGGCTTGCACGGCTTCTTGTTTGAGCAGTTCAAAGCCGGGGATGGAGAGTTCGCCACCGAGGTTGAAGAGTTGGTGTTGGATTTCAACCAAGATGTCGCACACGTCTTGGGGCATGTCTTCGCAAAGTAAGACGCCGATGTTGGAGTTGAGTTCATCTACCTCGCCCATGGCGTGAACGCGCAAGCTATTTTTAGACACCCGTTGGTTGTTGCCCAAACCGGTGGTGCCAGCGTCGCCGGTGCGTGTGGCGATTTGTGAAAGTCGGTTGCCCATGTGCCGTTGCCTCGTCAATGTGGTTGGGGCCTATTTTGCCTGTCGCGCAGGGGCTTTTGGCTGACGGGGACATGTTCTTAGAATGACTGATCGCTTTGGAGACACGCATGAACGCCCCCACCCACCCCCAACATCTGACACCCGCTGTGACCCAACGCGAGGTGCCCGCCGAAATGATTGCTGCGTTGCAGGCGCGGTTTGGGGCGAATTGCTCGACGGCCTTGGTCATTCGTGAGCAGCACGGGCGTGATGAGTCGCCGTTTGTGCATGTGCCGCCACCGGCGGCGGTGGTGTTTGCCGAGTGCACGCAGGATGTGGCGGATGCGGTGAAGTTGGCGGCGCAGTACAAGGTGCCGGTGATTCCGTTTGGTGTGGGCTCGTCGCTTGAGGGCCATTTGTTGGCAGTGCAAGGCGGCATCAGTGTGGATGTGAGCCGCATGAACAAGGTGCTGAGCATCAACGCCGAAGATTTGACGGTGACGGTGCAGCCAGGTGTGACGCGCAAGCAGTTGAACGAAGAGATCAAGAGTACGGGTTTGTTTTTTCCGATCGACCCCGGTGCCGATGCGTCGCTTGGCGGCATGTGCGCCACACGCGCAAGCGGGACCAACGCGGTGCGTTACGGCACGATGCGTGAGAACGTGTTGACGTTGGAAGTGGTAACCGCGAGTGGCGAGGTGATTCGCACGGGTACACGCGCAAAGAAGTCGGCGGCGGGTTATGACTTAACGCGTTTGTTTGTGGGCAGCGAGGGCACGCTGGGTGTGATGACAGAGATTACGCTACGCATTTACCCCTTGCCCGAGGCGGTGTCTGCCGCCATTTGCTCGTTCCCCAGCATTGAAGCTGCGGTGCACACCACTATTGCCACCATTCAAATGGGCGTACCGATTGCGCGTGTGGAGTTGATTGACGGCAACACCATTCGCATTGTGAACAACTACGCCAAATTGGGACTGGCCGAGACGCCCATGCTGTTGATGGAGTTTCACGGATCACCCGCAGGTGTGAAGGAACAGGCGGAAACGGTGCAAGAGATTGCAGCTGAATATGGGGGTCAATCGTTTGAATGGGCCACCACACCCGAAGAGCGCACGCGACTTTGGACAGCACGACACAACGCTTACTTTGCTGCTATTCAAAGCAAACCCGGATGTCGTGCGATCAGCACTGACACGTGTGTGCCAATCAGCAAGCTGGCCGATTGTTTATTGGATTCAATCGTGGAAGCGGATGCCACTGGCATTCCCTATTTCTTGGTCGGCCATGTGGGTGATGGCAACTTCCACTTCGGCTATTTGATTGATCCCAACAACGCGCATGAATGCGCAACCGCTGAAGACTTGAATCACAAACTGGTGACACGTGCTTTGAAGCTAGGCGGCACGTGCACGGGCGAACACGGGATTGGTTTGCACAAGATGGATTTCTTACGAACCGAAACGGGCGAAGGCGCGGTGGACATGATGCGCACGATCAAGCGGGCACTCGACCCGCACAACATCATGAACCCAGGGAAGATCTTTTCGCTATAAGCATTGCTTCGACTTGTGCGCACACCTTCGCTGCATCAAACGGCTTAAGCACAACCGCATTCACTCCAGCAGCAGAAAAGCGCTCTAGGTCATGCGGATTGACATTGGCTGTCAATCCTAGAACAGGGGTGTCACGCATAGGTAAATCAAAAGTCTGGCGCAAGGCGGTTGTGGCTTCAATGCCATCCATTTCGGGCATCACCATGTCCATCAAAACCACATCAAAACTATGAGCACGCAAAGCCTCTAAAGCTTTGATGCCATTGTCTGCCTCGACTAGTTCGCAATTCTTCCAATGATTTTTCAGAATTTGACGGACTAACAAGCGATTGATTGGATGATCATCAACCACCAAAAATCGCTGCGCAGCGTTGGTCTCGGCTAAAGGGATTTCTGGTTTCTTGATGTCTTCTTTAGGCGCATCAACTTCAACCAGTGGCAAGGTAAACCAAAACGTGGACCCTTGTCCGGACTTGCTTTCAAAGCCAATATGTCCGCCCATCAACTCAACCAAGCGTTGTGTGATTGATAAGCCCAACCCGTTACCGCCATAACGTGATTGAATTTCTTCATCTGCCTGTACAAAGCGCTGGAAGATTTTTGGCTGCTGAGCTTCTGGTATGCCAATGCCGCTGTCTTTGACGGAGAAGTGCACACACAACGGTTGCCTTCGGACGCGCAAGGTGACATTTCCCTGGTGGGTGAACTTGATGGCATTGCCTAATAAATTAACCAAGATCTGCATCAGCCTGTGTCGATCTGCACGCACCCAATGAGGCACGTTGTCATCGATCGTACAGGTGTACTGCAAATGCATGCTTTCTACGCGCTGTGCAAAAAGATCAAATGCTGTACTGACTGTTTCACGCAAAGCGAATGTTTCGGCTTGCACATTGATTTTGCCCGCTTGCAACTGTGAATAGTCAAGAACGTCGTTAATCACGGTCAGCAAGTGATCGGCTGACTGCCGCGTGTGGTTCAAAATTTTGCTAGCTTGAGGATTGTTGGCCACTCGCTCTAGAAGCATATTGTTAAAACCAAGAATAGCGTTCATAGGCGTACGTAACTCATGGCTAACTGTCGCGATAAAAAGCTCGCGCAGTGCCGCCGTACGCAATAACTCTTGTCGTTTTTCTTCGAGCTCAACATTACGCTGCAAACTTGCGTTGTAGGCGTTACGAAACAAACTGTCATATAAAAACGGAACCGTGATCACAATCAAAGTCACAACCGTATAACTTGCAAATGAGGACATCACCTGTGCCGTGCCTAAGGTTGGATTTTCCGGAAGCAATCCATGCCATGTCAGATATGCCATTCCCATTTCTACGACAACCACAACCATCAACCAAAGAAGGCCTGCTAAGCGACTGATGGCGTAAAAGGGAATTAAGGGAATCGCCGTCATCCACGCCATACGCGGCGAAAAAATACCCCCGGACATCCAAGCGGCATAAGACACCTGCATCAGCCCTGCCAACAAGCCGATATTCACGGATGTCCGAAATGGCAAACCCCATATGAATAAAAGCTGAAGAATTACCAATACAAAAGCGAACGCGAGAGGAACTGGAACGCCGTTGGGGTAAGGGGTAATGATCGCCAAGATGACCATAACAACGATCAACAACCAAACCACTGCAAACAAATATGGAAGTCGCCCCTCTCTGAAACGCTTCGGTAACCGCGGAATTGCCCATGCCGCAAAATCATCAAACATGTATTGACTCATGCTTGACTCCGCATCGCATGTGAAGAGAGCGCATTTGAAATCTTGGCCATCAATTGTTGTTCATCCAGTGGCTTGTTGACCACATCATTCATACCTGATGCCAAGCAGCGATCATGATCTACCGGATTGGCGCTTGCTGTGAGCGCAAGAACGGGAATGTCACAAATCGGCGCAGGAAAGGTGGTCCGTAATGCTTGCGTCACTTGCATGCCGTCCATCTCCGGCATGATCATGTCCATGAGTGCCAAGTCGAATATCTGAGCATTTAATTTTTCTAAAGCATCTGCCCCACTGCTGGCCTCGACAATGTTTGCCTTCGGAAAACATTTTTTGAGCATCATCCGCGCAACCAATAAGTTGACTGCGTTATCGTCTACCAATAAAACCTGTATCGGCTTATCTGCCAATATGCGCATCATCTCTGCTGCAGCTCGCGCTTCTTTCATCGCAACACTTCGCAATGGCAGCTGAAACCAAAACCGCGAGCCCTTACCCTGAACGCTACTCACCCCAATCGTGCCGCCCTGCAAACTCACTAACCGCTCACAGATCGACAGGCCTAGTCCCGTCCCGCCATATTGGCGATTCGTTTGTACATCTGCATGCTCAAAACCGTTAAAAATTTGTTTGTGACGATCTGCTGCAATCCCTATGCCCGTATCCTGCACTTCAAACAAGACGCCGCCGCCAACGGGTTGTGCTCGAACATCGATATGCCCGGTCGCCGTAAATTTCAATGCGTTGTCTAGCAAATTCCTAAGCACTTGCAAGAGACGCTGCCTATCCCCCTTGACCCACATGTGGTGTACGGCCGCGGCTTCTAGATGAATCGTCAATCCTTTGATCTGCGCTTTTGATTCATAGTCAGATAGCAATTTAGCCAAGGTTTCGCGTAACGCAAACTCGTCTTCATGCAGCGAAAGTCGTCCCGCCTGCAATTGAGAAAAATCCAAAATATCATTGACAACTTGAAGCAACTGTTCTGTCGACCGTCGGATGTGATCGACCACCTTTGCGTCTTCTGCATTCGCAGATAACTCAGTTCGCAAAATACCATTGAGCCCAAGAATTGCATTCATCGGCGTGCGCAATTCGTGACCCACTGCCGCGATGAACTCGTCTTTATGGGCTTGTGCACGTAACAGTGCTTGATGGGTTTGCTCCAACTCAGCATTACTTTGGTCCATCTCTGCAACTTGTATGCGGTGCATTCGCTCAGTCACAAACACCACGTACATTGCCAAACCACTGACAAATAATTTATTGGCAACGGTCCACGCCATGACCTCATTAGCCATGTTGATGTCACTATTGACCAACCCATATTTGCTGATGATCAACAAAATCATGTTGGTTGAAAAAGCAACGATGACCCAGCTCAACGCGGCCATGCGGCTTAAAAGCAACACTGCAGGTAATGTGGCGGCAGTGATCCAAACCAAAACTGGCGAATTAATTCCACCTGTCATTGATGCCAAATAAGCGACATAAGTTATGGACCACAGCAACGTCGCGTGCGCAATGAGCAGATAAGGAACGCGCAGCAATAAAAGTAGTAGCAACGACCAGAATCCAGCTGTTCCTATGAGATTAGAAGTATGGTCGTAGTCTGGATGGTTAATAAAATAAAAAGGCAACGAACAAGCACCTACCAGCAGCAAAATGTATTTCAACAAACTGCGACGACGATCGTCGTGAGAGCCTTTAAAAATGCTCTCTGGTAATACGATCTTTTGTAGCCATTGCAACATCGTCTTTACGACTTTCGCAACTTGTCGATCAGCCCATTCAACTCATCCAATGAGCCAAACTGAATCGACAGCTCTCCCAACTCTTCCACTCGGCCATGGCGCTTGACGCGCTTCTTCACACGCACTTCAACTTGTGCGGTCAGCAAATCTGACAGCTCTTCTTCAATGCGTTTGATATCGCGCGACTTTTCACTTTTAGGTTTTTGAGGCACGAGATTAAATTCAGCGCTTAGTTTTTTCACCAAACTCTCAGCTTCCCGTACCGACATTTTTTTGGCGCTGATTTGGTTCGCTGCGGTAATTTGTGTGGCGCGGTCTAAAGCCAACAGCGCACGGGCATGTCCCATGTCGATGTCCCCCGCCATGAGCATGGATTGCACAGGCTCCGCTAAGTTGAGCAAGCGCAGCAAGTTGCTGGCAGCACTGCGGGAACGGCCAACGGCTTGTGCGGCCAACTCATGCGTGAGACCAAACTCCTTGATGAGACGCTGCAGACCTTGGGCTTCTTCAAGCGGGTTGAGGTCTTCGCGCTGAATGTTTTCAATCAGCGCCATGGCGGCGGCGGCCTCGTTGGGCACGTTGCGCACGAGTACGGGTACGGTGTCGAGACCTGCTAATTTGGCAGCGCGACTGCGACGTTCACCTGCAATGATTTCATACTTGCCAGCATTGGGGCCGTCGTGCAATTGACGCACAAGGATGGGCTGCATGATCCCTTGTGCCTTGATGCTTTCGGCCAATTCATACAACGCCCCCTCGTCCATGCGTGTACGCGGCTGATACATGCCGGCCACCATTTGACTCAGCGGCAAAGTGCTTGGCAAGCCTTCTGCTGCCGCCGCTTGTGCGGCGACACTGTCATCAACTTTAGGACCGAGTAAAGCTTCGAGTCCACGGCCTAGGCCTTTTGTTTTTTTAGTGACCATAAGGTACTTCTTCTTTCAGTAAATCTTGTAAGAGGGCAAATCCTTCAGGCCAATCGCCCAAGCGCGAATCAGTGTTGATGTGTCCACTCATGCCACAGTCAACCAAGCGCGAGCCCCACGCATGCGCCAAACCACTGGCACGCAATAGGCTGCAATAAGCATCGTTTCGACTCGCGGCGACGATGCTGGGAAACGGCAATCGCTCCCGCACGATAGGGCTCCAGCTGTGCAGCATATGTTGCATTTCTGGGCGCTCAACATCTGCAGGCGCAACCAACAATGCGCCTTTGACTTTGTCTGCGTTCATCGAATGCGTAGCCCAAGCAGAGACGAGAACACAACCCAAACTGTGCGCCACCAAAACTGCATTGGGATTGGCCAGCACAGCTTCTTCGAGCCGAATCATCCAGTCGCCACGCAACGGGAAATCCCAGTTGTGTTGTTCTATGCGCAAATAGCCATACCGCTCCTGCCACAGGCTTTGCCAGTGGTCGGGGCCGCTGTTATGCCAACCGGGGAGAATTAAAACGGAGTTGATCACGTCGTGCACGTCAGAGTAAAAAGCATGACTTATTTCTAATTAGCTTAGATCATCTTCACGCGCTCGACCATTTCTTGCGCAAAGTCCACAAACGCGTGGCTGCCTTTGGCGGACGGATCAAACACCACGCCTGGCAAGCCGTAGCTAGGCGCTTCGGCTAGGCGCACGTTACGTGGGATCACGGCGCTGAACACTTTGTCACCAAAGTGGTCACGCAATTGGTCGCTCACTTGTTGCTGCAACGTAATGCGAGGGTCAAACATGACGCGCAACAAGCCAATAATTTTGAGTTCTCGGTTTAGGTTTGCATGCACTTGTTTGATGGTGTTAACCAAGTCGGTCAACCCTTCGAGTGCAAAGTATTCGCACTGCATGGGCACGATCACACCATGCGCTGCACACAACCCGTTAAGCGTGAGCATCGACAAGGAGGGGGGGCAATCAATAAGCACAAAGTCGTACTCAGCATCCACCACGGCCAAGGCTTGCTTGAGGCGGTTTTCTCGGCGCTCTAAGGACACCAGCTCCACCTCGGCACCGGCCAAGTCGCGATTAGCGCCCAAGACGTCGTAGGTCGGAATTTTGCTGCGCACACCATCGGTGCCCCAGTTGCTGCGAATGCGGGCTTCCGCAATGGTGGCCTCTTCCAATAGCACGTCGTAAACCGATAACTCCATCTCGCGCTTGTCGACGCCCGAACTCATGGTGGCATTGCCTTGTGGGTCTAAGTCAATCATCAACACGCGCTGACCCACAAATGCCAAACCAGCGGCCAAGTTGACGGTGGTGGTGGTTTTGCCAACGCCACCTTTTTGGTTAGCAACGCAAAAAATTTTGGCCATACAGAACTTTCGAAAGAGACGTAAAAATTATTTAAACAAGGCCAACTTGAGGCCAAAACAAATGAGCAACGTACCCGCAGTTTTGTTAAGCATCACGCCCACCAAGGGATTGGCTCGTACACGTTCAGCCAAATGATGCGCCAAAAACACAACCACCAAACCATATGCGAATGTGAGCGCCGCGATGGTGGCAGCCATCACTGCAAAAGTAAGTAGCCCTAAGTGAATCGCAGGATCGACAAACAAAGGAAAGAACGCCATGTAAAACACAATAGCCTTTGGGTTAAGAACCGTGATGAAAAGGGCTTGGCGGAAATAGTGATCAGGCTTCATGTTCAGCACCGGCGCATCACCAGGTTTGGCATTGAAAAGCGAATAGCCCAAACCAATCAAATACGCCGCACCCGCCCATTGAATGGAGCTGTACAAGGTGGGGTAATTGATAAGCAGCGCAGACAAACCTGCCACAGCCAACCACAACAACACCTGATCGCCGGTAATCACACCCAGCGTTGCGGCCAAGCCCGAACGCACACCGCCCTTGCCTGTTGCCGTGAGCAAAGCCAAATTACCGGGGCCGGGAATGGCCAGAAAAACAATGATGGCCACGACGAATGCGCCGTAGTCCGCGATACCGAACATAGAAATCTCAGATTTATAACTGAGGGAAGTTTAACCGCGCATCCAGATGATGCAGCGCTCGGCATCCAAGCCGGGCACCTGAAGCTGTTCCACGTGAAACACTTTGACGCTTTCTGGCAACACAGCCAGCTCTTGGTCTGGGTGTTTGCCCTTCATCGCCATCCACACACCTTGATCTGCCAAGGCAGACTTGGACCAAGTGGTGAAGTCGATCAACGAGGCGAAGGCACGGGAACACACCACGTCATAGGGTTGGGTCAAACTCTCAACGCGGGCGTGCAAGCCCTTGAGGTTGGGCAGCCGCAACGTTGCGGCCACCTGTTGGATGAAGGCCGCTTTTTTAGCCACCGTGTCCACACACGTCACCGAAACGTCGGGGCAAGTGATAGCGATGACGATGCCCGGCAGGCCCGCACCCGCACCGACATCGAGCAAGCTAAATTTGGCTTGGGGCAACTTGGCCACGACCTGCCTCTCGCCGCCGTCAGACGCAGCCACCAAACTCGCGCTCGGCAAACTTAGCTTCACCAACTCCCGACGCAGCGGCGCGATGACCGCCAAGCTGTCCAGCAAATGGTGTGTGAGCATTTCGTTAGCATCACGGACGGCGGTCAGGTTGTAAACCTTGGTCCATTTGCCAATCAAATCCATGTAGGCCAACAACTGGGTCTGTTGATCTTCGGCCAGAACCAAGCCCAAACCATCGATGCCTTTTTGCAAAGTAGGCAAAAACGGATGCATCAGATCGCCTCGGTTGAACTGCTGGCCGCTGCCTCTTGGGCAAAGCCTTTGACGCGCGAGCGCTTGAGGTGAATCAGCAACAAAGAGATGGCCGCTGGCGTGATGCCAGACATGCGCGAGGCCTGACCCAAAGTTTCTGGTCGCTGGCGGCTGAGTCGCTGACGCACCTCAATGGACAGGGCCGAGACTTGGTTGTAGTCCAAGTCTTCAGGCAACTTTAGGTTTTCATAATGCGCGGCACGCTCTACTTCGTCGCGTTGGCGGTCGATGTAACCCGAGTACTTGGCCGCGATCTCAATCTGCTCAATGATGGCTCGGGTGGTTTCACGTGAAACATCGTCGCCCGCAAAGCCATCGGCCACCTCTTGGTTTTGATGCTTGGCACCATCCAGAGACATCAAGCCTTGGTAGCTCACATCGGGTCGGCGGAGCAAATCTGCCAAGTTGTATTCGCGGTCAATGACTTTACCCAAGACGCGCTCAGATTCGGCAGCAGGTAAGTTGCGGGGGCTGACCCAGATGGATTTGAGCCGCTCTGTTTCACGTGAAACAGCTTCTTGTTTGCGGCTGAAGGCCTCCCATCGCGCATCGTCGACCAGACCCATTTGGCGGCCAATTTCTGTCAGACGCACGTCGGCGTTGTCTTCGCGCAGCTGCAAGCGGAACTCGGCTCGACTGGTGAACATGCGATACGGCTCGGTCACGCCCTTGGTGGTGAGGTCGTCGACCAACACGCCCAAGTAGGCTTGGTCGCGGCCAGGCGTCCATGCGCCGCCAAAGTCATTGGCCGCGCCGGCCAAGCTGCGGCATTGAAGTGCAGCATTGATACCGGCGAACAAACCTTGAGCCGCCGCTTCTTCATAGCCAGTCGTGCCGTTGATTTGTCCAGCGAAGAACAGGCCACCGATGGCGCGGGTTTCAAAACTACGTTTGAGCTCACGTGGGTCAAAGTAGTCGTACTCGATGGCGTACCCAGGGCGAATGATGTGAGCGTTTTCCAAACCCTTCATAGAGCGAACCAAGTCGTATTGAATGTCAAACGGCAAACTGGTGCTGATGCCATTGGGGTAGTACTCGTGCGTGGTCAGGCCTTCGGGCTCTAAGAAAATTTGGTGACTGTCTTTGTCGGCGAAGCGGTTGATCTTGTCTTCTACGCTCGGACAGTAGCGTGGACCCACACCTTCGATCTTGCCGGTAAACATGGGGCTTCGGTCAAAACCGGAACGGATGATGTCGTGGGTACGTTGGTTGGTATGGGTGATCCAGCAAGGCATGTGTTGCGGATGCATGGACGCACGGCCCATGAAACTGAACACCGGCACCTCACCCAGCACGCCTGCCGAGCGTGCTCCGTTTTCAGTTTGGTTCGCCACACCGTCACCCGGTTGCTCAGTGCATTGGCTAAAGTCAATCGTGCGTCCATCGATGCGCGGGGGTGTGCCGGTTTTCAAACGGCCCTGTGGCAACTTGAGTTCTTTGAGTCGGGCCGACAGGCTCAAGGCAGGTGGGTCGCCCGCACGGCCACCGGCGTAGTTGTTCAAGCCAACGTGAATCTTGCCATCTAAGAACGTGCCGGCCGTCAGCACCACGGTTCGGCTGCGAAAGCGAATACCCGCTTGAGTGCAAGCACCCACCACACGGTCGCCCTCCACCATCAAGTCATCCACGGCTTGCTGAAACAGCCACAAGTTGGGCTGGTTTTCGAGCATGCGGCGGATGGCCGCTTTGTACAAAATGCGGTCGGCTTGTGCACGGGTGGCACGCACGGCCGGCCCTTTAGAGCTGTTAAGAATCCGAAACTGAATGCCTGACTCATCCGTAGCCAAGGCCATCGCCCCGCCCAAAGCGTCTACCTCTTTGACCAAATGGCCTTTGCCAATGCCACCGATGGAAGGGTTGCAGCTCATCTGGCCCAAGGTTTCGATGTTGTGACTTAAGAGTAAAGTTTTAGCGCCCATGCGTGCCGCGGCCAATGCGGCTTCAGTGCCAGCATGACCACCGCCAACCACGATGACATCAAACTCTTTGGGGTACAACATAAAACCAACCTTTGGGTGTGCCTAAGCACGTAAGAGCAGGGGCTGTCTGCCGCCCTGCTTAGCAGCGGGCGATTTTACTAGGGTGTCCTGTTCAACACAGAATGTGCGGTTTTTACAAGAAAAAGCAACACGAATGTCGACGAATGCACGTACGTATGTCAGTAGCTCAAGGCATCCAGCGCTTGAGCAACAAGGCGTTGGTCATCACGCTCACAGAACTCAGCGCCATCGCAGCACCAGCGACGACGGGGCTCAAGTAGCCCATCGCAGCAAGAGGAATACCGGCAGCGTTGTAGGCGAAGGCCCAAAACAAGTTTTGTCGAATCTTGGCCACGGTGAGCGCTGAAATATCCAAAGCCCCCGCAACCAAAGCCACATCGCCGCGCATCAGTGTGATGCCCGCCGCTTGCATAGCAACATCGGTGCCGCCGCGTTGACCATCGGCGTTGAGGTTGGCCATGGCCAAGCCCACATCGGCGGCGGCCAAAGCAGGTGCGTCGTTGATGCCGTCACCAACAAAAGCCACCACACGTGGTGCGCCGTGTGGGTTGACTTGCAAGCTTTTGACCAAAGCCGCTTTGTCACCGGGCATGACTTCAGCATGCACTTCGTCTGCGTGTAACCCTAAGCGCGCGGCCATGGCTTGGGCCGCACCTGCGTTGTCGCCAGAAATCATGACCAACCGCAGACCACGGGCACGCAGTTTGGCGAGAGCGTCTTGCACACCAGGCTTTGGCTCGTCACCAAAAGCCAACACGGCAAGCGCAACCACCCCTTGCGGCGTGCGTTCGGCCAGAACCGATACAGTGGCACCCTTCGCTTGCAAAGCCTCCGCATGCGCCTGCCATTCGCCGAAACCCAACTGAAGCTTGGTCATCCAACGCAAGCTGCCCAACAGCAACTGGCGGCCTTGGACTAAGCCTTCACTGCCAAAGCCAGGCAAGGCTTTGACGCCTTCTGGCGGCGCCAAGCTAAGACCCTGTGCTTTGGCCGCCTGCACCACGGCATGGGCCAAAGGATGTTCACTACCGCGTTGCAAGCTGGCCGCCAAAGTGAGCAGCGACTGCGCGGAGGAATGCGCAATGGATGGGTCTGTCATTGCGGCCTGACCCAGTGAGAACGGACTCAACGGACGTTGAAGCGTCCCAACGTCATCGACTGCGAACAACGACAACAAGCGCGGCTGGCCCAAAGTGAGCGTGCCCGTCTTGTCAAAGGCGACCGTGTCCACCATGTGAGCCACCTCAAGTGCTTGCGCATCTTTGATGAGAATGCCGTGCTTGGCCGCCACACCTGTACCCGCCATGATGGCCGCGGGTGTGGCCAAGCCCAAGGCGCAAGGACACGCAATGACCAAGACAGCCACGCAATGGATGAGCGACACCTCTAAGCTGTGGCCAGTGAGCCACCAAGCCAACAAGGTTGACAAAGCCAACACCAAGACCACGGGCACAAACACGGCAGACACTTGATCGACCATGCGTTGAATTGGCGCCTTAGCTGCCTGCGCGTCTTCGACCAAGCGGATGATGTTGGCCAGCACCGTGGCGGTGCCTGTGGCGCTCACACGGGCCACCACACGGCCCTCACCATTGATGCTGCCACCCGTCACGCGTGAATCCACAGCCTTGTGCACCGGTAAGGGCTCACCCGTGAGCATGGCTTCGTCTACTTGTGTTTCACCCTCAAGCACCACGCCATCAGCCGCGAAACGTTCGCCAGGCAAGACCACCAAACGGTCGCCCACCAACAACTCTTCTATCGGAATTTCCACCTCACCATCCAACGTGATGACGCGCGCACGTGCAGGGCGCAAAGCGTGCAGAGCGCGAATGGCATCGGTGGTTTGTCGCTTGGCGCGGGCCTCTAGCCACTTGCCCATCAACACCAAGGTAATGACAACCGCCGAGCCTTCAAAATACAAATGCGCCATTGCGCCTGCAGGCGCACTGAGCCACAACCACACCGACAAAGCCCAACCAGCGCTGGTGCCCAAAGCGACTAACAGATCCATGTTGCCGCTGCCGGCCAACAAAGCGTGCCACCCTGCTTTGTAAAAACGTGCACCGAGCACAAACTGCACAGGCGTGGCCAACACAAACTGCCACAACGCGGGCAGCATACAGTGCTGACCCAAGACATCACCCAACATGGGCAAGACCAAAGGGGCGCTAAGCATGAGGCCCATGGCCACGGGCATGAAGCCTACCCATGCGCCCTCTGGCGCATGTTCTAAATGTTCTGCGGCGAGTGGCTCGTAACCTGCGTCACGCACAGCTCGGCGCAAGCGGGCTTGTTGGGTTTGGTCTTCCTCTTCTACTTGCGAAGGGGCCCACGTCACACGCGCGGATTCAGTGGCTAAATTCACACTCACCGATTCAACGCCGGGCAGTTTGGCAATCGCGCGTTCCACACGGGCTACGCACGATGCACAGGTCATTCCACCAATACCAATATCGCAGGACAATTCAGACATACGTTAAGGTTACCGCTTTATAAGGAGCAAATGATGGATAACACGTTTCAAGTTCAAGGCATGACTTGCGGCCACTGCGAAATGGCCGTCAAGAAAGCCATTGCACGCTTAGACCCTGAGGCCAAAGTTGAGATTGACCGCAGCGCTGGCAAGGTCGATGTGCACAGCAACAAGGCGCGTGAGGACATTGCGCACGCCATTGCTGACGAAGGTTACCAAGTCGCATGAGCAGCATCACACACGCACGCGGTGTCGAGCGCTTGGTCCAAGGTCAAGACACCCAAGACGGTGCGGGCGTACGACTGACCCGCGTACTGAGCCATGATTTGCAAGAACGCTTAGACCCGTTTTTGATGCTTGATGCGTTTGGCAGCGACAACCCCGGCGACTACATTGCAGGCTTCCCCAACCACCCTCACCGAGGCTTTGAGACCGTGACCTACATGATTGCGGGTCGCATGCGCCACAAAGACAGCGGTGGCCATGAAGGGCTTTTGCAAAACGGCGGTGTGCAATGGATGACTGCAGGACGAGGCCTGACACACAGCGAAATGCCCGAGCAAGAAGAAGGCGTGATGGAAGGCTTTCAGCTATGGCTGAACTTGCCCGCCAAAAACAAACTGTGCGAGCCTTGGTACCGCGATATTCAAAGTGAAGATATCCCTGAAGTCACCACCGAAGAAGGCGTGTTGCTGCGTGTAATTGCAGGCAGCTCACACGGCACGAAGGGTGCGGTGCAACGCGAACACACCGAACCTTTGTATTTAGACCTACTCTTTCCTGCGACGGACGGTGTTGTGTTTGAGCAGCCATTGCCAACGACACATAACGCGTTTGTGTATGTGTATCGTGGTGGTGTAGATGTGGTGCAAGGAGAAGCAAGCACCACTGTGCCTATCAAGCGCATGGCCGTGCTCACCAGCAATGGAGATGGTTTGGTGCTGCGTGCGCAAGCCAACACACGGGCCATCGTCATTGCAGGCAAACCATTGAACGAGCCCATTGCACAATACGGCCCCTTCGTGATGAACACACGCGAAGAGCTGGTGCAAGCCGTGGACGACTTTCGTGCAGGCTTGATGGGCTAAGGTCCTGCTACAAAACTTTACGTAACTTGTGCAGCAGCGCACAGACGCGATACACAGGCGGTTCACAGTAGGAACTTGACAGAGGCACCTCGCCACTGACTTCAAGGAGCTTAGATGAACCGTTTGATCACCACCCGATTTGCGCTTTCTGTATTGTTGGCTGGTACAGCCCTAACAGCCCTTTTACCCGCACAAGCCCAACCCATGATGGGCGAGATGGGTATGCAACACGATGAGGGTCGCATGCATGAGCGCATGGTCAAGCATTGGGAAAAACGTCAGGCTGAATTGAAAGCCAAGTTGCATTTGGCTGGAGCACAAGAGCCTGCATGGATGGCCTTTGTGCAAAGCATGAAAGTGCCAGCCAACCGCCTAGTGCACCCCATAGACCGAGAGGCCTTGGCCAAACTCAGCACGCCTGAGCGCATGGATAAGATGAATGCACTGCACGAAGTCAACTTGGCAACCATGCAAGCACACGTCAAGCAACGCACAGAAGCTACGCGAACGTTTTACAACCAACTGAGCGTCGAACAACAAAAAGTGTTTGACGCTGAAACCCTTCCAGAGCATTCACGCTGGAAGAGCAAAGCGAATTAAATATCGATATTGCCAGCGCGCAAGGCGTTGCTTTCGATGAAGTTGCGGCGAGGCTCCACCTCGTCGCCCATCAACATAGTGAACACGCGGTCGGCTTCGATGGCATCGTCAATTTGCACACGCAACAAACGACGCACAGTGGGGTCCATCGTGGTTTCCCATAGCTGTGCTGGGTTCATCTCGCCCAAGCCTTTGTAGCGTTGACGAGCGGTGGCGTTTTCAGCTTGGCCAATCAACCACTTCATAGCTTGACGGAAATCGGATACTTTTTCTTCTTTGGCTTTTTCGCCTTCACCGCGATGCACCTTAGAGCCCTCACCCACCAAATCACGGAAGGTTTGAGCGGCTTCAGCCAATGCTGCGTAATCGGCCCCGTGCACGAAGTCTTGGGTAATCACACTGCTCTTGACGTTGCCATGGTGGCGACGGCTGATACGCAAAATGGGTTTGTCTGTGCGCTCGTCAAACTCGCCAGTGGCTTCTGAACCGCTACCGAGTTCGCGCAATTTTTCTTGCATCGCCACAGCAGACTTTTCAGCATCAGCCACGGTGTCAAGATTGACGGATACGCCGTCAGCCATGGCACGCAAGGCCTCAGCATCCATAAAACCGCTCAAGCGAGCAATCACCGCTTCGGCCACTTGGTGTTTGCGGGCCAATTCATTCAACGTATCGCCACTCAAAACTTGAGAATTAGCACCACCAGTGGTGATGCTGGCGTCTTTCATCGCAATGCGCAGCAAGAAACCATCCAAAGCAGATGCATCTTTGAGGTACAGCTCTTCTTTACCCGCCTTCACTTTGTACAACGGTGGCTGAGCGATGTAGATGTGGCCGCGCTCGACCAACTCTGGCATTTGGCGGTAGAAGAAGGTCAACAACAAAGTACGAATATGTGCTCCGTCAACGTCGGCGTCGGTCATGATGATGATGCGGTGATAACGCAACTTGTCTACATTGAAGTCATCGGTAGCAGACTTGCCAGACTCAGCACTTGCTTTGCCAATGCCGGTACCCAACGCAGTGATGAGCGTCAAGATTTCGTTACTGGTCAACAGCTTTTCGTAACGTGCTTTTTCAACGTTCAAAATCTTGCCACGCAAAGGCAAGATCGCTTGGAATTTACGGTCACGGCCTTGCTTGGCTGAACCACCGGCAGAGTCACCCTCCACGATGTAGATTTCGCACAGGGACGGGTCTTTTTCTTGGCAGTCGGCCAGCTTCCCTGGCAAGCCCATTCCATCCAACACACCTTTGCGGCGAGTCATTTCACGGGCTTTACGGGCAGCTTCGCGGGCACGTGCGGCTTCCACAATCTTGCCGCAAATGATCTTGGCATCGTTGGGGCGCTCTTGCAAATAGTCGGTCAGTGTTTTGGCAACGATGTCTTCCACGGGGGCACGCACCTCGCTAGAAACCAACTTGTCTTTGGTCTGACTGCTGAACTTTGGTTCAGGCACTTTGACAGACAACACGCAGCACAAACCTTCGCGCATGTCGTCGCCCGTCACTTCAACCTTGGCCTTCTTGGCAAATTCGTTTTCTTCAATGTACTTGTTGATGACACGCGTCATCGCAGCACGCAAACCCGTTAAGTGGGTACCGCCATCACGCTGTGGGATGTTGTTGGTGAAGCACAAAACGTTTTCGTTGTAGCCATCGTTCCACTGCATGGACACTTCAACACCAATGCTGGTGCCTGGAATGCCACCGTAAGTATCAGCAGGACGGTCACCTTCGGCATAAAAGGCATTGGGGTGCAATACCTTCTTGCCCGAGTTGATGAAGTCCACAAAGCCCTTCACACCACCTGCGCCAGAAAAATCGTCTTCTTTGCCTGTGCGTTCGTCCAACAAACGGATACGTACACCGTTGTTCAAGAAGCTGAGTTCGCGCAAACGTTTGCTCAAAATTTCATAGTGAAAATCAGTGTTTTGAGTAAAGATTTCTGTGTCGGGCAAGAAGTGAACTTCTGTGCCGCGCTTTTCTGTATCGCCCGTAATTCGCATTGGAGAAACTTCAACGCCATTCACTACTTCAATCAAACGGTTTTGCACAAAGCCCTTGGAAAATTCCAAGGTGTGCACTTTGCCGTCGCGGCGAACGATCAAACGCAATGACTTAGACAATGCATTCACACAAGACACGCCCACACCGTGCAAACCACCAGACACCTTGTAGCTGTTCTGGTTGAACTTGCCACCCGCATGTAACTCGGTCAACGCGATTTCTGCAGCACTGCGCTTAGGCTCATGCTTGTCATCCATCTTCACGCCTGTAGGAATGCCACGACCGTTATCAGTCACGCTGATCGAGTTATCACTGTGAATCGTGACCACGATGTCATCGCAATGACCAGCCAAGGCTTCGTCAATAGAGTTGTCAACCACCTCAAACACCAAGTGGTGCAAACCTGAACCGTCTGATGTATCACCGATATACATGCCAGGACGCTTACGAACCGCCTCAAGGCCTTCCAAAATTTGAATTGACCCTTCACCATAGCCTTCACCGGCTGGAGGCGTAACTGGGGTTTCAGGAGTTTGAGTGGGTTCGGTCATAGCAAGTCTTCGTGCGTGAGGCACAAGCGCCCCACGATTTCAATCAGTAAAAAAGGAAACAGCAACGCGTTAGATACGCATTGGCATCACCACGTATTTAAAGGTGGTGTTTTCTGGGATGGTGATGAGTGCTGAACTATTGGAATCAGCCAAGTCAACCTGCACCATGTCTTGGTCCATATTGGTCAAAGCATCGATCAAGTACGTGACGTTGAAACCAATTTCAATGGCGTCGCCGTTGTAATCAATTTCAAGTTCGTCGACAGCTTCTTCTTGCTCAGCATTGCTTGATGCGACGCGCAAAACACCAGGTTCTAAGTTCAGGCGAACGCCTTTGAACTTTTCGCTGGTCAAAATCGCTGTGCGCTGCAAGGTAGCGAGCAAAGCCGTACGACCCATGGTGATGGTGTTTTTGTGGTTCTTTGGAATCACACGGTTGTAGTCAGGGAACTTGCCTTCAACCAACTTGGTAACAAACTCCATTCCATCGAATGTGAACTTTGCTTGATTACCAGCAAACTGCATTTCAATTGCACCTTCTTTGTCGCTCAACAAGCGCTGCATTTCGAGCACTGTTTTGCGCGGCAAGATGACTTCTTGGCGTGGGACTTCTACATCCAGTGTTGCTGATGAAAAGGCCAAACGATGGCCATCCGTAGCAACCAAGCTGAGCTGCTTGCCTTCAGCAACAAACAGAATACCGTTCAAGTAGTAACGAATGTCATGCACTGCCATGGCGAATGACACCTGGTGCAACAACTCTTTCAAAGTCTTTTGCGGCACGCTGAAAGAAGGACCAAAGTTGGCAGCCTCTTGCACCAATGGAAAGTCTTCAGCTGGCAAGCTTTGCAAAGTAAAGCGGCTTTTGCCACCTTTCAAAATCAATTTGTTTTGGTTTGATTCCAAACTTACCGTTTGATCTGAAGGCATGGTGCGCAAGATATCAATCAGCTTACGTGCACCAACTGTCGTTGTGAAGTTGCCGGCATCACCATCGAGCTCTGCAGTCGTGCGAATTTGAATTTCTAAATCACTCGTGGTCAGTTGTAACGAACTGCCTGTTTTGCGAATCAACACGTTTGCCAAGATTGGCAATGTATGGCGACGTTCAACGATACCTGCAACAGATTGCAGAACTGACAAAACTTTGTCTTGTGTTGCTTTCAGTACGATCATCTCTTCCTCTTGTTTTCTTTATTTAAATTAGTAGTAGTAGATAAGCAAAGCATCTTTCTGTGGACAACAGCATTTTCCTCTTTTTTTTCAAGTACTTGGACTCACCCTTAAGGTGTTGGCAAGCTTGCTTTTCTGCTGTCGTTCAAAAGGGGATAACTTCTTAATTCCTACTTTTCTGTGGATAACTCTGGTGTTGTCCAGAAACTATCCACAAGGTTGTTGTTTTAGCTGTTTAGCCCTTGAGTGTTTGTTCAAGAACATGCAGCTGTTGGTTTAAATCAGCCATTTGCTGCCGTTCGGCGGTAATTTTGCGCACTGCGTGGAGCACAGTTGTGTGATCACGGCCTCCAAACAGCTCACCGATCTCTGGAAGACTCTTTTGTGTGAGTTCTTTCGCAAGATACATAGCAATTTGGCGAGGCCTTGCAATCGACGCTGGACGCTTCTTAGAGTACATGTCTGCTACTTTGATCTTGTAATAGTCAGCGACAGTTTTTTGGATGTTCTCTACGGAAATTTGGCGGTTTTGGATAGAAAGCAAATCACGCAGAGCATCGCGAGCTAGCTGAATTGAAATTTCTTTCTGATTGAACCGCGAGTAAGCCAAGATTTTGCGTAGCGCACCTTCTAATTCACGCACGTTAGAGCGCACGTTCTTGGCCACGAAAAATGCCACTTCTTCTGGCATTTCAGAGCCTTCTGCGCGTGACTTGCTAATCAAAATCGCCACACGCATTTCAAGTTCAGGCGGCTCGATGGCCACGGTCAAGCCTGCATCAAAGCGAGAGACCAAACGCTCATGGATGTCGGTGAGACCCTTTGGATAGGTGTCACTCGTCATGATGATGTGGGACTTTTTGGCTAGCAGCGCTTCAAACGCGTTGAAAAACTCTTCTTGCGTACGCTCTTTGTTGGCAAAGAACTGAACATCATCAATCAAAAGCAAGTCGAGCGAGTGATAACGCTCTTTGAATTCATCAAAAGTTTTGCGTTGGTAAGCTTTAACCACATCCGAAACAAACTGTTCGGCATGGATGTAGAGAACTTTGGCTTCAGGGCGTTCTGACAAGAGCTTATTACCCACCGCGTGCATCAAATGAGTTTTACCTAAACCCACACCACCGTAAATGAACAAAGGGTTGTACAACTGCCCTGGCATGGTAGCCACATGCATGGCCGCAGCACGAGCCATTCGGTTAGCCGTACCTTCAACCAAAGTGTCAAAGGTCAGCGCAGTGTTGAGGCGTGTACGTGGGCCGCTGGGGATGCCTTCTTCTAAGCCAACAAAGCTTTCAGGTAAGGATTCGAGTTCTTGAGAAAACGAGACAGGCTTAATTCTGACGGGAGTTTCTTTGGGAGTGATCGCTAACTCAACTTGAATTGGCTGGCCATGGAGTTGCTGCAGCAAACCCGCTACGCGGTTAGCATATTGGGCACGGATCCAATCCAATTTAAAGCGGTTACCAACAAAAATAACGACTTTGCTTAAGTCGTCAGCCACGTTGGCAACGAGCGGTTTAATCCACGTGTTGAACTGTTGTTCCGGCAGTTCTTGCGCCAATTGATCAACGCAAGCTTGCCACAAACCGTCACCTGATGGGGGTGGTAGGCCGTCAGCGGCAGAGGAAGGTAGACCCTGATTCATGAGATATTTTTCTGTGGATAGCTGCCTTTAAAAGACAGGCAATAGAGCACTTTATCAAAAAATTATCCACAGGGCGCACAAATTTGTAAGTCTTTTAAAAAAGCCAAGCTAAAAAGAGTGTGGATAAAAGTCTGCAAGTGCCCCAAAAGTTTGAGATAATCATTGGTTTCCCTGATCTCAGGGCTTAGCTTTTTGGAAAAATCATGAAACGCACTTACCAGCCTTCTAAAACCCGTCGCGCCCGTACCCATGGCTTTTTGGTCCGCATGAAAACACGCGGTGGCCGCGCTGTGATCAACGCACGCCGCGCCAAAGGTCGCAAACGTCTGGCTGTCTAATTTTTGACCGCTGAACAGGCCCGCGACCCAAGCGCCGTGGAACGTCTGAAACAGTGGTCAGAATTTCAGGCCGTCATGTCGGCAGGATCTGTGGCACGTACGCCGCATTTTGTGTTGCACCAGTGGCAACCATCTGCCAAAGCCTCAACAGGGTCTGGGTTTGAACAAACCCCGACCCTGTTTGTCGATGGTGTGTTGATGATGGGCGCACTCACCCCAAAACGGTGGGCCAAGCGTGCCGTTACGCGCAACTTAATTCGACGACAAGTTCACGCGGTTTCGCGTGAGTTTGAAAAAGGCTTGATGCCGACCGCCTATGTGGTTCGCTTGCGAGCAACGTTTAACCCGAAAAAGTTTGTGAGTGCATCCTCGGATGCGCTGAAACAAACGGTTCGAGAAGAGCTCAAACAATTGTTTGGCCGAGTGAGCACCGCATGATGCAGTCAATTTTGATGACATTGGTGCGTGGTTATCGTTTGCTGCTCAGCCCGTGGCTAGGTTCGTCGTGTCGGTTTGAACCTACGTGTTCCGTGTATTCGCTGCAAGCTTTAGAGCTTCATGGTGCCGCACGGGGTAGCTATTTGACTTTGCACCGTTTGGCACGTTGTCATCCTTGGTGTGTTGGCGGGAATGATCCTGTTCCACCTGCTTTGTTTAGCTCTTTGACCTCTTCCAACTCAGGAAAGAAAACTTCATGAATGACATTCGCCGCACCATTTTGTGGGTGATCTTTGGTTTCTCCATGGTTCTTTTGTGGGACCAATGGCAAGTTCACAACGGAAACAAGGCCACGTTTTTCCCAACGCCTGCACAGCAAGCCAAAGTAGCGCCAGATGCTGCTTCTGCCTTACCGCAAGCGGCAGGCGTACCAGCGGCAGTTTTGCCACAAGGCACCGCAGCAGCAGTTCCTTCGGTTGAAACGCGTGCAGCTACCAAAGAGTTGGTGCAAATCGAAACAGACGTTGCCAAAATCAGTTTTGACACAGAAGGCGGCACCTTGGTGCGTCTTGAGTTGTTGAAGCATGCGGATGAACACAAGCATGGCAGCAATGTGGTGTTGCTGGATGACAGCAAAGACCGCATCTATACCGCACAAACGGGTTTGATTTCCAGCGTTCCCGGCGTGGCATTGCCTACACATAAATCAGTGATGACGGTCCGCCCAGGCGCACGCCAACTCAAAGAGGGTGACAACGAGTTGTCCATTACGTTTGAATCTGCGGCACAAGGTGGCGTGAAACTGGTAAAGACCTACACCGTCAAGCGCGGCGCTTACGACATGGTTGTGAAGCACGACATCGTGAACACAGGCGCACAAGATGTGGCGCCTCAGTTGTATTTCCAATTGGTGCGTGACGGCAACAAGCCTACTGGCGAATCTTCGTTTTACTCCACCTTCACTGGCCCTGCGATTTACACAGAAGCCAAGAAATATCAAAAGGTGGAATTTGCTGACATCAAAAAGAAAAAAGTAGATGTTGAAAAGCAATCCACCACAGGCTACATCGCCATGGTGCAGCATTACTTTGCCAGCGCTTGGATCTTGCCCGAGGGCATGAGCCGTGACATTTCAATCGATGCCGTGGATATTGGTTCCACCATGCCCGATTGCTGCTACCGCGTGACGATGATTTCTCCTTTGGAGGCTATCAAACCGGGTCAGACAAAGAGCATTGCTGCCACCTTGTACGCTGGCCCACAAGAAGAGAAAAAACTCGAAGCTCTTTACCCAGGGTTGGAGTTGGTCAAAGACTACGGCTGGTTGACCATTTTGGCCAAGCCTTTGTTTTGGTTGTTGCACCAACTCAACAACATTTTGGGAAACTGGGGCTGGTCTATCGTCAGCTTGGTGGTCTTGCTCAAAGCGGCGTTCTATTGGTTGAATGCACACGCTTACCAAAGCATGGCCAAGATGAAAGCCATCAATCCAAAAATCATGGAAATGCGCGAACGTCTCAAAGACAATCCGCAACAAATGCAAATGGAGATGATGAAGATTTACCGCGAAGAAAAGGTCAACCCCATGGGTGGTTGCGTTCCTATCGCGCTTCAAATTCCGGTGTTCATTGCCTTGTATTGGGTGTTGTTGTCGACAGTTGAAATTCGCAACGCACCTTGGATGGGCTGGATTCACGACCTGTCAGCGCCGGACCCGTACTTCATTTTGCCCATCTTCATGACGCTGACCACAATGTTGCAAACAGCATTGAACCCCGCGCCACCAGATCCTATGCAAGCCAAAATGATGTGGATCATGCCGCTGGCCTTCAGCGTGATGTTCTTCTTCTTCCCTGCCGGCTTGGTGCTCTACTGGATCACCAACAACGTGTTGTCAATCACTCAGCAGTGGCTCATCAACACGCGCATGGGCGTGCCACCACAATTCAACTTGCCCAAGTTCTGATTTAGAAAATTGGCATTCAAAAACCCGCCATCTTCGGATGGCGGGTTTTTTTCTGGACAATCTACCCATGCTTTCTCAACACGACGCCCCCATCATTGCCATTGCCACCGCCCCCGGTCGTGGAGCCGTGGGCATCGTGCGCGTCAGCGGAAAAAACTTAGGCGCATTGATAGAAGCACTGTGTGGCCGAGCACTGAAGCCACGCGAAGCCACGTATTTGCCTTTGCCAGACGAAACAGGTGCACCAATAGACCATGTGTTGGCGCTGCACTTTCCAGGCCCCAATAGCTACACAGGCGAAGACGTGTTGGAGCTGCAGGCCCATGGTGGCCCTGTGGTGTTGCAGCTCATCTTGGCCCGTTGTTTGCAGGTGGGGGCAACGTTAAATGAGCAGAACAAACCATTGCTCAGTGGCCTTCGCTTGGCCCAGCCAGGTGAGTTCACGCAACGTGCTTTCTTGAATCACAAGCTTGATTTAGCCCAAGCCGAAGCCGTGGCCGATTTGATCGATGCCAGTACCGAAGCTGCAGCACGCGGTGCGAGCCGTTCGTTAGCGGGGGCGTTCTCGAATGAAATTCACCAGTTGCGTGATGCGCTAATTCACCTGCGCATGTTGGTCGAGGCGACACTGGATTTTCCCGAAGAAGACATCGATTTTTTAAAGCAAGCCGATGCTCAAGGCCAGTTAACGCGTTTGCAACAAAACTTGGCACGCGTGATGGCACAAACGAAGCAAGGCGCGTTGCTGCGAGAGGGCATTCGAGTGGTCATTGCAGGCCAGCCCAATGCAGGTAAAAGCTCCTTGCTTAATGCCTTAGCGGGCGCAGAGTTGGCCATCGTCACGCCTATTGCCGGCACCACACGTGATGTGGTGCAGCAAACAATCCAGATAGAAGGCGTGCCCTTGCATGTGGTGGACACGGCAGGTTTGCGCGAGCATCCAGATGTAGATGAGGTCGAACGCATTGGCATTGCCCGTGCATGGGATCAAATTGGCCAAGCTGATGCTGTGCTGTTTTTGCATGACCTCACGCGCAAAGATGAAGCCGCATATGCTGAAGCTGACCTGCAAATAGAACAAACCTTGCAAGATAAGTTAGATACCCATGTGCCCGTTTTGCATCTGTGGAACAAAGCGGATGCAAACAGCATAGTCGCAACCGTGCCCAACCAAGCTGGCACGACAACATCCACACACATCACCTTGTCGGCCAAAACTGGCGATGGCTTACCGGCCCTGCGCCAACAGCTGCTGAATGTGGTGGGTTGGCAAGGCGGGAGCGCCGAGGGCATGTTCATGGCCCGCGAGCGCCACGTACAAGCTTTGCACGAGGTCGATGAACATCTCATGCTGGCCAACGCTAGCTTGCAAGCGCAGGTCCCAGCGCTCGACTTGCTGGCCGAAGAGCTGCGACTGAGCCAAAACGCACTCAACACCATCACGGGCGAATTCTCACCAGATGATTTGTTAGGCGTGATCTTCTCCAGCTTTTGCATCGGCAAATAAGCCACCCCACCGATAAAATGAAGCGATGACCCAAAACCACGCACACACCACAGTCACACAGTCGCTGTTGGATGACCAGCGCATTTTGCAACTCGCTCATGACACGCTCGACATTGAGGCCGATGCCGTGCGTCACTTGCGCAATGGTTTGTCGCCAAGCTTTGTGCAAGCTGTGCACGCCATTCTCAAAGTTAAAGGCCGTGTGGTCGTGATGGGCATGGGCAAAAGCGGCCATGTGGGTCGCAAGATAACTGCCACACTTGCTTCAACCGGAACCCCCGCCATGTTTGTTCATCCGGCCGAAGCCAGCCATGGCGACTTGGGCATGGTGAAAGACACCGACTTGGTCATTGCTATTTCTAACAGCGGTGAAAGCGACGAGCTCGCTGCGATTTTGCCGGTGCTCAAGCGTCAAGGCGTTCCATTGGTGGCACTCACAGGTGGTGCAGATTCAACCTTGGCGAATCACGCCGACATCGTGCTCAATACCGGCGTGCTGAAAGAAGCTTGCCCTCTCAACTTGGCCCCCACCGCCAGTACCACCGCACAGATGGCGATGGGCGATGCATTGGCAGTTGCGTTGCTAGACGCACGTGGTTTCAGAGCCGAAGACTTTGCCCGCTCACACCCAGGGGGCGCGTTGGGCCGCCGCTTACTAACGCATGTGAGCGATGTCATGCGTAGCGGCGATGCTGTGCCAAGCGTTTTACCAACAGTCAGTTTCAGCGACTTAATGCGTGAGATGAGCGCCAAAGGCTTGGGCGCATCGGCGGTTGTGGATGCCAATAAACAAGTGTTGGGCATCTTCACCGATGGTGACTTGCGCCGCTTGATCGAAACCGGCACAGACATGCGTCAGCTAACTGCGCAACAAGTCATGCACGCCAACCCACGCACTGTCCGCTCTGGCGCATTAGCCGCTGAAGCGGCAGAGCTGATGGAGTTGCATCGCATCACCAGCGTGCTGGTCGTGGACGAGCAAGGCACACTGTGTGGTGCACTCAACACCAACGACCTCATGCGCGCGAAAGTCATCTGATGAGCACTCATACACCCGCGTTGAACATAGACCCAGCCATTCTGTTGCGCGCGCAAAACGTGCGCGTGGCGTTCTTTGACGTAGATGGCGTGCTCACCGATGGCGGGTTGCTGTTCACTGAAAGCGGTGAAACCATCAAACGCTTTTGTACGCTCGATGGCCATGGATTGAAGATGCTGCAAAAAGCAGGCATCACACCCGCTGTCATCACAGGGCGCGACAGTGCACCATTGCGTGCACGCCTCAAAGCGTTGGGCATCACGCATGTGCGTTACGACACCGAAGACAAGGCACCCGCCGCACAAGAAATTTTGAACGAACTGGGTCTTGACTGGTCGCAAGCCGCACACATGGGCGACGATTGGCCAGACATGGCGGTGATGACCCGTGCTGCATTTGCTTGTGCTCCGAGCAACGCGCACATCGAAGTCAAAGCCATTTCGCATTACGTGACAGATCGCGCGGGCGGTCATGGCGCAGCGCGTGAGTTTTGCGATTTGTTGCTGGTTGCGAGTGGTCGCTACGCTGAACTTTTGCGAGGTTATCTCGCATGATTATTGCGACGCCTTTGTCGCTGCTGATGCGTGTGCGGCGCGTGTTTGATCGCTTAGCGGTTTACTTGCCACTGTTACTTATGGGGCTGATGGCCATGACCACTTACTGGCTGGTTCGCAATACCCCCGTTATGGGTGAGGCTGAGTTAGAAGCCGCACCACGTCACGTGCCTGACTATTTCATGCGCGATTTCTCGGTCAAGGTGTTTGCCGAAGATGGTCACTTAAAAAGTGAAATGGTAGGCACAGAAGGGCGCCACTACCCGGACACCGACACATTAGAAATTGATCAGCCGCGCATACGCATATTGGGCGCTGAGGGGCGTGTGACAACTGCAGTTGCCGCACGAGGCTTAATTAATGCAGATGGCTCAGAAGCGCAGCTGTTTGACAAAGCAGTCGTGGTGCGCGAGGCCAGTACGGACGAAAAGGGCTTGTTTACACCGCGCAGCGAAATGCACAGTGACTTCTTGCATTTGTTTGCCAATACCGAACAGGTGCGATCGCATTTGCCGGTTGTGTTGGTGCGCGGGGCGGGCGACCGCTTTACATCGCAAGATGGCATCGACTATGACAATCTAGACCGCGTGATGCAACTCACAGGCCGAGTACGAGGCACCTTGCTACCGCCGAAAGATAAAGATAAGAAATAAAAAAGGCTCCCGCGGGAGCCTTTTGATATGCAGTGAAGCAGTTCGATCAGTAGTTGTTGCCACCACCGAAACCGCCGCGGCCACCGCCGTCGCCACGACCGCCGCCGCCTTCACGACGACCGCCACCAGCACCGCCGCCGCCGTAGGGGCTACGGAAACCGCCACCACCACCTTCGCGACCGCCACCACCGTAGCCGCCACCGCCGCCTTCACGGCCACCACCACCGTAGCCACCGCCACCACCAAAACCGCCTGAGCGGGGAGGACGTGGCTCCATGGGACGAGCTTCGTTCACCACCAGGCTACGACCACCCAAAGGTGCGCCGTTCATGCCTTCAACTGCTGCCAGAGCTTCGGCATCGCTGCCCATCTCGACAAAACCAAAACCTTTAGAGCGGCCGGTGTCACGCTCCATCATGACTTTCGCGCTGGTCACAGTACCGAACTGTCCAAATGACTGCTCGAGATCGCTGTCGCGCACTGAATATGGCAAATTGCCGACGTACAGTTTGTTGCCCATGAAAGGGACTCCTTAAAACACAAAAACAAAGCGATGGAGTCCCGAACCGAAACTGACCGATCACCAAACACAACCTCATAAATGACTTGCATTTATAAAGTCGCAATCATTATGGAGCACAAGTTAGAAAAAAATCCAAGCGTTTACCTGTATTTAAGCTGACTCATGCCCGAAAAACCACAGTTGGAGAGTTTTACCAGCTCACTTCACGGTCAGGAGACGCTGTGATTTTGTGAATGGTGAGGTCGGCACCTTCGAATTCCTCTTCTTGGCTCATGCGCAAGCCCATGGTCATTTTGAGTACGCCGTAAACCACAAAGCCACCGACCAGCGCCCACACCACACCCAGTGCCGTGCCGGCCAATTGCGCAGTGAGGTTGATGCCGCCAATGCCGCCCAAAGCCTGTGTGCCAAAAATGCCAGCGGCAATACCGCCCCAAGTGCCGCACAAACCATGCAATGGCCACACGCCCAAAACGTCGTCGATGCGCCACTTGTTTTGAGTGAGCGTGAACATCACCACAAAAATGCCGCCAGCCACAGCGCCCACGACCAATGCGCCCATGGGGTGCATCAAGTCAGAGCCTGCGCATACCGCGACCAAGCCAGCCAAGGGGCCGTTGTGCACAAAGCCAGGGTCATTCTTGCCAGCGATCAGTGCCACCAAGGTGCCGCCCACCATGGCCATCAACGAGTTGACGGCCACGAGGCCAGAGATCTTGTCGAGGGTTTGTGCGCTCATCACGTTGAAGCCAAACCAGCCCACGATCAAAATCCAAGCGCCCAAAGCGAGGAACGGAATGCTCGAAGGTGGGTGCGCAGAAATGGCGCCATCTTTGCGGTAGCGGTTGCTACGTGCACCGAGCAACAACACCGCAGGCAAAGCAATCCAGCCGCCTACGGCGTGCACCACCACAGAGCCAGCGAAGTCGTGGAATTCATCACCGGTCAATTCTTTGAGCCAAGCCTGAAAACCGAAATGTTGGTTCCAAGCAATGCCTTCGAAGAAGGGATAAACAAAACCAACAATGACGCCTGTGGCAATCAGCTGTGGCCAAAACTTAGCGCGTTCAGCAATGCCTCCGGAGATGATGGCGGGGATGGCTGCAGCAAAGGTCAACAAGAAAAAGAACTTCACCAGCTCATAGCCGTTTTTATCGGCCAATGATTCAGCACCGATCATGAAGCTTGCGCCATAAGCCACGCCGTAACCCACCACAAAGTAGGCGAGGGTGGACACACAGAAGTCCACCAAAATTTTGACCAATGCATTGACTTGGTTCTTGCGGCGAACTGTACCCAGTTCTAAAAATGCGAAGCCAGCATGCATGGCAAGCACCATGATGGCTCCCAGCAGAATGAACAAAGCATCCGCGCCCTGTTTGTGTGCATCCATAAATCGTATCCTTGGAAAATTGAACTTATTTGGTGCGTATTGCACCTGTTTTATCGAATCGCACCAGATATAAGCAAAAAATGCACCAAATCTAACGATAACTTAAAATGAAACAGATTCTATTGCGTTCTTTTGAACTACATCAGGGTAATTGCTATGTTTGCCATGTGCCGCGGTAGGATCAATTGATGGAAGCATTTTTGATCTCAACGGGCATCGTCGCCCTCGCCGAAATGGGCGACAAGACGCAACTTTTATCGCTCGTGCTCGCCGCACGTTTTCGTAAACCTTGGCCCATCGTGTGGGGTATCTTGGTGGCCACGTTGGCCAATCACGCTTTAGCCGGTGGTTTTGGTGCATGGATCACCAGTTTCATGGGCCCCACCGTGTTGCGCTGGGTTCTGGGCGCGTCGTTCTTGGCGATGGCGGCTTGGATGTTGGTGCCCGATAAGTTAGATGACGAAGATGCGGATGTCGCGCCAAAGTTTGGCGTCTTTGGCACAACAGTCATTGCCTTCTTCTTGGCCGAGATGGGCGACAAAACACAAATCGCCACGGTGATGTTGGCCGCTGAATACAAATCATGGTTTTGGGTGGTGGCGGGTACCACCTTGGGCATGATGTTGGCCAATGCGCCAGTGGTGTGGTTTGGCGAGCGCATCACGCGTTTGGTGCCGCTCACTTGGGTGCACCGCATCAGCGCGGCGGTGTTTGTGGTGTTGGGGCTTTTGGTGTTGTTCGGCGGTGAAGCTCCAGAGACGCATGGCCAAACGCACAATGCTGCTGCACAAGTCGTCGCCCCTAGCGAGCCAGCGACTTCGGCATCTGTGGTGACAGCACCCGCTGCTTCAGTTGCGCAATAAAAAACGCCAGCGTTTTGGCGCTGGCGTTGTATGAACCACAAGGCACATCAAGTGCCAGTGTTGCTTATTTAGCGATGACGCGCACCATCTCCAAACACTTGTTGGAGTAGCCCCATTCGTTGTCGTACCAGCTGACGATTTTGATGAAAGTGCTGTCTAAGGCCAAGCCCGCATCGGCATCGAACACCGAGGTGCATGGTTCGCCGCGGAAGTCGGTGGACACCACTTTTTCTTCGGTGTAACCCAATACACCTTTCAGCGCGCCCAAGCTTTGCGCTTTCATCTCGGCGCAGATTTCTTTGTAAGTGGCTTCGCTGTTGAGCTCCACGGTCAGGTCCACGACCGACACGTCAGAGGTGGGCACGCGAAACGCCATGCCTGTGAGTTTGCCTTTGACTTCTGGAATCACTACGCCTACGGCCTTAGCTGCGCCGGTGCTAGAGGGGATGATGTTTTCCAAAATGCCGCGTCCACCGCGCCAGTCTTTGTTGCTCGGGCCGTCCACGGTTTTTTGGGTGGCAGTGGTGGCGTGCACGGTGGTCATCAGGCCGCGCTTGATGCCCCATTTGTCGTTCAACACTTTGGCAATCGGTGCCAAGCAGTTGGTGGTGCATGAGGCATTCGAGACGATGGCTTGGCCAGCGTAAGTGGTGTGGTTCACGCCGTACACAAACATGGGCGTATCGTCTTTGGAGGGGGCAGACAGAAGCACTTTTTTGGCGCCTGCGGTTAAGTGTTTCTCCGCGGTGGCTTGGTCGAGGAACAGGCCGGTGGCTTCCACCACCACGTCAGCGCCAATCTCGTTCCATTTCAACGCCACAGGGTCGCGCTCTTGGGTCAGGCGAATCTTTTTGCCGTTGACCACCAAGTGGCCGTTATCCACAGTCACCTCGCCTTGAAAGCGGCCGTGCACACTGTCGAACTTGAGCATGTATGCCAAGTAGTCGGGCTCTAGCAAGTCGTTGATACCGACAACTTCGATGTCGTTGAAGTTTTGAATGGCAGCGCGAAATACCATGCGGCCGATGCGGCCAAAGCCGTTGATACCAATTTTGATGGTCATGTCAGTCTCCTTAGATGGCTCAATTCTATGAAACTTTGTTACATGATTTCAAGTAAATTCACGTATTTTTTTTACCAAGCTGAAAGTACAGACGAAAAAAATAGCGCCCGAGGGCGCTATGTTGTGGGTAGGCGGTGAAGATTACTTCTTCTTAGCCACCACGCGAACCATCTCCAAGCACTGCTTGGCATAGCCCCATTCGTTGTCGTACCAAGCGACGATCTTGACGAAGTTCTTGTCCAAAGCGATGCCGGCTGTCGCGTCGAACACGCTGGCACATGGCTCGCCACGGAAGTCGGTGGACACCACTTTTTCGTCGGTGTAGCCAAGCACGCCCTTCATGGCGCCTTCGCTTTGTGCTTTCATCTCAGCGCAAATTTCGGCGTAGCTGGCTTCGTTGGTCAGCTCAACCGTCAGGTCGATCACAGACACATCAGACGTTGGCACGCGGAAAGCCATGCCGGTGATCTTGCCTTTGATTTCTGGAATCACTACGCCCACCGCTTTTGCTGCGCCTGTGCTGGACGGGATGATGTTTTCCAAAATACCGCGGCCGCCGCGCCAATCTTTGCGAGACGAGCTATCCACGGTGGCTTGGCTGGCAGTGGCTGCGTGCACGGTGGTCATGAGGCCGCGCTTGATGCCCCATTTGTCGTTCAACACTTTGACCACAGGGGCTAAACAGTTGGTGGTGCAAGACGCGTTCGACACGATGGCCTCGCCCGCGTATTTTTTGTGGTTCACGCCGTAGACAAACATGGGCACGCTGTCTTTGGAAGGTGCAGAAATGACAACCTTTTTAGCGCCTGCAGCGATATGCATTTGGCTAGTGGGTTCGGTCAGGTAATGGCCTGTGCATTCGAGCACGGTGTGAACGCCCATTTCACCCCACTTGAGGTTGTGTGCGTCTCGCTCGTGGCTGAGCTTGATTTTTTTGCCGTTGACGATCAGCGCGTCGTCGGTGAAGTCCACCGTGCCATCAAAGCGGCCATGCACACTGTCGTACTTCAGCATGTAAGCCAAGTAGTCGGCGGGCTTGGGGTCGTTGATACCGACAACTTGGATGTCGGTGTAGCCGTGCTTCAACGCAGCGCGCAAAGCCAAGCGACCGATACGGCCGAAACCGTTGATACCTAATTTGATGGTCATGTGAATGCCTCAGGAGGAAGTTAGAAACTTTTAATAGACCAGTTTGTAGATCATTCGCCTTTCACGAGGCTGATCTTGGGACGGCCCCTCCACAGAAGCCATCCCGCTGGTCGTCGGTTTAAGCGAACTTTTGTAGTGCAGCTTGAACCGTGTCGGCCACGTTTTCTGGCGTGAAACCGAAATGTTTGAACAAGACGGGGGCAGGGGCAGATTCGCCGTAGGTGTCGATACCCACGACGGCAGACACACCGTATTTCCACCAGCCGTCAGTGGAGCCCATTTCCACCGCAATGCGAGGTACGCCTGCGGGTAACACGGCAGATTTGTAAGCAACGCTTTGGCGGTCAAAGGTGGTCGTGCTGGGCACAGACACCACGCGCACGGCGATCTTGCGCTCGGCCAACAAGGCTTGCGCTTTCATGGCCAGCTGCACTTCTGAGCCCGTGGCCATCAAAACAGCTTGCGCCTTTTTCTTGATGCCCACTTCGCTCGGCTCAGCCAACACGTAAGCACCTTTGTTGATGGCATCGAGGCCAGAGATGTCACCAGCAGTTTTGTGAGGAGCGGCATCGCCTTTTGGCAGGTACGGGAGGTTTTGGCGGCTCAACAACAGTGCGGTTGGGCGGTTGGTGTTTTGCAATGCCACGGCCCAAGCCACAGCGGTTTCGGCGGTGTCAGCAGGACGCCACACGTCGAGGTTAGGAATCAGGCGTAAAGAAGCTGCGTGCTCGATGGACTGGTGGGTCGGGCCGTCTTCGCCCAAGCCAATCGAATCATGGGTGAACACGTGCACCACGCGTTGCTTCATCAGCGCGGCCATGCGGATGGCATTGCGTGAGTAGTCGCTGAACGTCAGGAACGTGCCGCCGTAAGGGATGAAACCACCGTGCAAAGCCACGCCGTTCATGATGGCGGCCATGCCGAATTCGCGCACGCCGTAGTTGATGTGGCGGCCACCTTGGCCAGCTTCGTTTTTCACCACATGGCCCGCTGCATCAAAGCGCAGGTTGGGCGTGGATTTGGTGTTGGTCAGGTTAGAGCCGGTCAAGTCGGCGCTGCCACCCAAGAGCTCGGGCAGTGCAGCGGTGAAGTGTTCCAGTGCCAACTGACTGGCCTTGCGACTGGCAACCGTTTCGGCTTTTGTGTGTGCATCAATGACCGTGTCGACCACGGTTTGTGCAAAGTTCTTGGGTAATTCGCCGGCCATGCGGCGCAGCAGCTCTTTGGCCAAGCCGGGGTGAGCGGCTTTGTAAGCGGCGAAAGCTGTTTTCCACTCTGCTTCTTGAGCCTTGCCTTTGGCTGCAGCGCTCCAATCAGCGTAAACCTCTTTGGGCATTTCAAACGGCGCGTGGTTCCAACCGATAGCTGCGCGTGTGAGCGCAATTTCTTCAGCGCCCAAAGGTTCGCCGTGGGCCTTGGCCGTGTCAGCGCGGTTGGGGCTGCCTTTGCCGATGCTGGTTTTGCAAACGATGAGTGTGGGCTTGTCAGTGCTCAGCTTGGCGGATGCAATGGCTTGGCTCACCACCGCGGCGTCGTGTCCGTTGATGGGGCCAATCACGTTCCAGCCGTAGGCTTTGAAGCGTTCGGGTGTGTTGTCGACAAACCAAGGGGCCACTTGGCCGTCGATGGAGATGCCGTTGTCGTCGTACAAGGCAATGAGTTTGTTCAGCTTCCATGCGCCTGCCAATGAGCAGGCTTCGTGGCTGATGCCTTCCATCAAACAACCGTCGCCCATGAAGGCGTAGGTGTGGTGGTCCACCACGTTGTGGCCTTCGCGGTTGAACTCAGAAGCCAACAATTTTTCGGCCAATGCCATGCCCACTGCGTTGGTGATGCCTTGACCCAAGGGGCCCGTTGTTGTCTCGACGCCTGGCGTCACACCCACTTCAGGATGTCCGGCGGTTTTGCTGTGCAGCACGCGGAAGTTTTTCAACTCGTCCATCGGCAAGTCGTAGCCGGTGAGGTGCAACAAGGCGTAAATCAACATCGAGCCGTGGCCGTTGGACAGCACAAAACGGTCGCGGTTCAACCAATGGGGGTTCTTGGGGTTGTGGCGCAGGTGGTCGCCCCATAAAGCGACGGCCATGTCGGCCATGCCCATCGGCGCGCCGGGGTGTCCTGAGTTGGCTTGTTGTACAGCGTCCATTGCCAAGGCGCGAATTGCGCTGGCCATTTGTTGGGTGTTTGCCATGTCAGGCGACTCCGGTGGGTAATGAGGGAAAACCACGATTTTAGCGAGCCTGCCCCCCCTTTGGCTGACCGCAAGCGACAGATGTTTTGCAAATAGACCGCATCGCTGGCTGGCTACACTGACACGTGATGACAAAACCCCTTGTTTACGCCTCTTCACCAGCCTTGGCCACCGCCCTGCTTCTGGCCGCAGGACGCGGCGAGCGCATGCGCCCGCTGACCGACCACACGCCCAAGCCCCTGTTGCCTGTGCGCGGACGACCCCTCATGCAATGGGCCATGCAGGGCCTGCAGCGCGGCGGTGTAGAACGCTTGGTCATTAACACCGCTTGGCTGGGTGAGCAAATTCCTCAGCACTTTGGCGCAGCGTTTGACACGGAAGGCCTCGCGCCCATGCACTTGCATTACTCGCAAGAAGGCGTGGACTTCGGTGGTGCACTAGAAACCGCAGGCGGCATCGCCCGTGCCCTGCCCCAGCTGGCTGATGTGTTTTGGGTAGCTGCGGGCGATGTGTTTGCGCCAGATTTTGTATTTGCCCCCGAGGCCTATGAGCGCTTCAAGGCCAGTTCGCAGCTCGCCCACATTTGGTTGGTGCCTAATCCCGAACACAACTTGGGCGGCGACTTTGGTTTGTCCGCCGAGGGCTTGGCTTTGAATTTGCCCAAGTTGACTTCGCCTGCGGCTGGCACAGAGCAACTGCGCTACACCTTCAGCACCATCGCCCTTTACAAACGCACCTTCTTTGAGGCAGCGTGGTGCCCCATTCCCGCAGGCAACCCCGCTGGCGTGAAGGCCCCACTCGCCGCCATGCTGCGCGCCGCCATGGACAATGGCGCGGTGAGTGCGTCGCTCTACTCAGGCGCGTGGACCGATGTGGGCACGCCCGAGCGATTGGCGCAACTCAACGCCGCCTGAACACACAAGGTAAGACATGACACACCCGATTGCACACGCCCAGATTTATGCCGCACGTCGCGCCCGTTTGGCGGAACAGTTGGGCGAAGGTGGCGTGGCCATCATTCCCACTGCGCCAGAACACGCGCGTAATCGCGACAGCGATTTTCCGTATCGCCACGACAGCTACTTTTATTACCTGACTGGTTTTACTGAACCCAATGCGTGGTTGGTGCTCGACGCCACAGGTCGCAGCACAATGTTTTGCCAGCCCAAAGACTTGGAACGCGAAATTTGGGATGGTTACCGTCTGGGGCCAGACGCCGCCGTGGCCGTGCTGGGCGTGACCGCCGCCCTATCGGTGGCTGAGCTGGACAAGCAACTGCCTAAATTGCTGGAGAACCAACACACGGTTTGGTATCCGTTCGCCACACACAAAGGGTTGGAAACCCGCGTAGACGGTTGGCTCAATGCTGTGCGAGCACGCGTGCGCTTTGGTGCGCAATGCCCTGCGCAACAGCGCGATGCTTGCGGCCCGCTGGATGAGATGCGCCTCATCAAAGACGCCCACGAACAAGACGTGATGCGTCATGCCAGCGCCATCAGCGCATGCGCCCACATCCGCGCCATGCAAACCAGCGCACGCATGTTGCGTGCAGGCCAAGATGTGCGTGAGTACCTCTTGGATGCTGAATTGCTGCACGAGTTCCGTATGCACGGCTCGCAGTTTTCCGCGTACACCTCCATCGTGGCGGCGGGCGCCAATGCCTGCGTGTTGCACTACCGCGCCGATGCCGCACCTGTGCGAGATGGTGAATTGGTGTTGATTGACGCGGGTTGCGAGTTGGATGGCTATGCCTCCGACATCACCCGCACCTTTCCGGCTAACGGTAAGTTCACAGGCCCGCAGCGGGACTTGTACAACTTGGTGCTGGCTAGCCAAGACGCAGCCGTGGAGGCGACAAAGGCAGGTGCGCGATTTGTAGATCCGCACGACGCAACCGTCAAAGTGTTGGCGCAAGGCTTGTTAGACCTTGGGTTGTTAAAAAAAGCCAAGCATGGCAACGCGCAAGACGTGATTGAAAAGCGTGCCTACTTTCCGTTTTACATGCACCGCACCAGCCATTGGCTGGGTATGGATGTGCACGATTGCGGCAGCTATGTGGAGCCGTCTGAGTTGGGTCAAACCAGCGAGCGCAAAGACCCGCTGTCGGGCGAAACCATCGTCAACCGGCCCAGTCGTATCTTGCGCGAGGGCATGGTGCTGACCATTGAGCCAGGCCTGTATGTGCGCCCCGGGCCGGATGTGCCAGAGGCGTTTTGGAACATTGGCATTCGCATTGAGGACGATGCCATCGTCACGGCTGGTGGCTGCGAGTTGATTTCTCGTGGTGTGCCTGTAATTGCTTCTGAAATTGAAGCGTTGATGCGTTCTTGAGTTCTCTTTGCACGGGCGGCGAGGTGCGGGTGGGGTGAGCCCGCCCTCCTCAGAGTCTTACGCCTCGATTGCGTCGGCCGGGCTCACCCCACCCACACCTCTAGTTCACGCGAGGCCTTTCAAACCTTGCTTTCTAGCTTGGCTGTGGGGCGGTGCGCGCGTAGGCGATATTCTGGCGCGCAGCGACAGCGAGCCCTAGTGCGTGCCGCCTCGCAGCCAAGCGGCAGCAAAGGCAAATGGCTTCGACAAACGAAGTGGCAACGCATCTTTCAGGGCAAGACAGACAAGACCCCTCGATAGCCCCTATCAATGATTTAGGAAATCTCAATTGGCCAAATCAATTAACTGTACCTATCATTCCTCCTGTCCCGATTAATTTCGTTAACTGAAGGAAATTCAAATGACTGCACAAACCCGCCCCGAAATCAAAACCATGGCCAATCTCGAAGCGGCCTTTGCTGGCGAATCGATGGCTCATATCAAGTACCGCTACTTTGCCAAGTTGGCTCGCGAGATGGGTGACGAAGAAACCGCCCGCACATTTGAAGAAACAGCCGATCAAGAAGTCATGCATGCCTTTGGTCACCTTGACTTGCTTTATCCAAAAGCAGAGATGACGCCCGCCAAAGCTTTGCAAATTGCGATTGACGGTGAAACCTACGAGTACACAGAGATGTACCCCACCTTCCGCAAAACTGCCGAGGCCGAAGGCCATGCGGCAGCGGTGGCCGAGATGAACGAACAAATTGAAGATTCCAAAGCGCACGCCGCGCAGTTCACCGCCACGTTGTTGAAAGCCCAAAAGCGATTTGCTGCGTTGGCCAAAGTGGAAGAGCGTCACGCCAACCATTACCAAGCTCAGCTCAACAAAGTTAAGGCTGCTGCCTAAGCCACACACCATTCACTTCAAAAAGGAACACTCATGAGTAACGCCAATTTCAAATCTTTCATCTGCATTGTTTGCGGTTTTGTGTACAGCGAAGAAGCCGGCCGTCCTGAAGACGGCATCGCGTCGGGCACCAAGTGGGCAGACGTGCCCGAAGACTGGGCCTGCCCAGACTGCGGCGTGGCCAAGGCTGACTTTGAAGCGGTTGAGTTTTAAGGACGCACCATTACTGCACAACGTCACCCAGATGGCCCAGTGGTGGTCGTGGGCTCGGGCCTCGCCGGTTGGTCGGCGGTGCGCGAGTTTCGCAAGCTTGACAGCATCACGCCAGTATTGATGATCACCGCGGATGCGGGCGACTTTTATGCCAAACCCACGCTCTCCAACGCGCTCGTGCAAGGCAAAGCCGCCGCTCAGTTGGTCACTACACACGCCGAAAAAATGGTGGCCACCTTAGGCGTTACTCTGCTACAACACACACACGTCACCGGCATAGATGTGCAGACCCAAGAGGTCCACACACAAAGCAAGGGTTCATTTGGTTACCGCCAATTGGTTCTCGCGACCGGTGCAAAAGCGATCCGCTTGAGCTTCACAGGTAATGCCGCGACTGAGGTGCTGTCGGTCAATTCGTTGGACGACTACGCCACCTTTCGTGCCAAGCTCAAACCGCAGGCTCGCGTGCTCATCATTGGCGCGGGCCTGATTGGCTGCGAGTTTGCCAATGACTTGGCAGCCTCTGGTTATGTCGTTGAGGTGGTGGATCCAGGTGCTTCACCTTTGGCGTCTCTCTTGCCCCTCAAAGCGAGCACTCAACTGCGCGAATCACTGGAAGCGCTAGGCGTGCGTTGGCACTTTGGCACATCGGCCTCGTCGATTGACCGTGTCAATGATGACTATGTGGTGGCGTTCGCCAGCGGTCAAACGGCTGTGGTGGATGTGGTGTTGAGCGCGGTGGGCCTGCGTGCCGACATGACTTTGGCACAAGCCGCGGGCTTGGCCACTGAGCGCGGCATTGTGGTGAACGCGCAGTTGCAAACCAGTACCCCGTATGTGTATGCCTTGGGGGACAACACGCAGTACGCCAGTGCCAGCGCGGGTGTGTCGCGCACCATGCCCTATGTGATGCCCATTATGGCGGCTGCCAGAGCCTTGGCCCAAACATTGACAGGCACGCCCACCGATGTCCAATTTGCATTGATGCCAGTGGCGATTAAAACGCCAGCTTTACCGTTGTTGGTTGCCCCCGCACTGCCTGGCATACAAGGCGCCTGGGTCAACGTGCAAGACGGTATCTGGCAATATATAGATGTGCATGGCCAAGTGCGTGGCTTTATTTTGAGTGGTGCGCAAACCTCACGTCGCGCCGAACAAGCCAAGTTGGTGACCGCTTAAGTTTGCTTTTGCGAATAAGTAAAAACCATTGCCACCTGCATAAGCACATCCACGCATAAACCGCCCTAGACACAGGCCTAAAATGAAATCACAAGCTCAGGCGGCGTGCTTTTGCAAAGCATGCCGCCTTTTGCATCACAAGGAGATTTCAATGAGTTCCAACGCCTCTCACAACAGCGCCGAAGCGCGCGCCGAATTACGCCGAGCCGCACTTGAGTATCACGAGTTCCCCACCCCAGGCAAAGTGTCGATTCAAGCAACCAAGCAGTTGGTGAACCAACACGATTTGGCGCTGGCTTACTCCCCTGGTGTGGCTGCACCTTGCGAAGAAATTGTCAAAGACCCCAACAACGCTTTCAAGTACACCAGTCGCGGCAACTTGGTGGCTGTTATCACCAACGGCACGGCCGTGTTGGGCTTGGGCGACATTGGCCCATTGGCCTCTAAGCCCGTGATGGAGGGTAAAGGCGTTCTGTTTAAGAAGTTTGCCGGCATCGACGTGTTTGACTTGGAAATTGACGAAAAGAACCTCGACAAGTTGGTCGACATCATTGCGTCACTCGAGCCCACTTTCGGCGGCATCAACCTTGAAGACATCAAGGCGCCTGACTGCTTCTACGTTGAGCGCAAGCTCCGCGAGCGCATGAAGATTCCAGTCTTCCACGATGACCAACACGGCACGGCTATTACTGTGGGCGCAGCGATTTTGAACGGCCTCAAGGTGGCTGGCAAAGACATCAAAACTGTCAAGCTCGTCACCTCGGGCGCTGGCGCTGCGGCCTTGGCTTGTTTGGGCTTGTTGCTCAAAATGGGCATGCCTCGCAAAAACATTTATGTCACCGACTTGGCTGGCGTGGTCTATGAGGGCCGCACCGAGTTGATGGACGAAGACAAAATTCAATTCGCCCAAAAAACCGATGCGCGCACCTTGAGCGACATCATCGACGGCGCGGATGTGTTCTTGGGTCTGTCAGCAGGTGGCGTGTTGAAACCAGACATGGTGAAAAAGATGGCATCCAGCCCCATCATCATGGCTTTGGCCAACCCCAATCCAGAGATCACGCCCGAAGAAGTGAAGGCGGTGCGTGACGATGCCATCATCGCGACGGGTCGCAGCGACTATCACAACCAAGTGAACAACGTCCTGTGCTTCCCCTACATCTTTCGCGGTGCCTTGGATGCAGGTGCGTCCACCATTACCGACGAGATGGAAATTGCCGCGGTGTATGCGATTGCTGAATTGGCACAAGCTGAGCAAAGCGAAGTGGTGGCTGCTGCCTACGCGGGTGAGACGCTGGCCTTTGGCCCTGAATACCTCATCCCCAAACCGTTTGACCCACGCTTGATGATGAAGATTGCCCCTGCAGTGGCTAAGGCTGCTGCAGACAGCGGCGTGGCCACGCGCCCCATCCAAGACATGGAAGCCTACATTGAAAAGCTGCAAGGTTTTGTGTATGCCTCGGGTTCCATCATGAAACCCATTTATGCAGCGGCCAAGCGCGCCACTAAGAAGCGCGTGTGTTTCGCCGAAGGCGAAGAAGAGCGCGTGTTGCGCGCGGTGCAAATCGTGGTGGACGAGGGCTTAGCCCAGCCCACTTTGATCGGTCGTCCTGCGGTAATTGCTCAGCGCATCGAGAAATTTGGCTTGCGCCTTAAAGAAGGCGTTGACTACCAAGTGGTCAACGTTGAGCAAGACCACCGCTACCGCGATTTTTGGCAAACCTATTACAAGATGACCGCCCGCAAAGGTGTGACCGAGCAATTGGCCAAGATCGACATGCGTCGCCGTCTCTCGCTCATCGGCACGATGATGTTGCATAAAGGCGAGGTCGACGGGCTGATCTGCGGCACGTGGAGTACACCACTGACCCACTTGAAGTACGTCAACGAAGTTATTGGCAACCGCAAAGGGGTGAGTACCTATGCGGCCATGAACGGCCTCATCCTGCCTGATCGCCAAGTTTTCTTGGTCGACACACACATCAATTACGACCCAACCGCTGAGCAATTGGCCGAAATCACGGTCATGGCGGCTGAAGAAATGCGTCGCTTTGGTATTCAGCCCAAGGCAGCCCTGCTGTCGCACTCCAACTTCGGTAGCAGCGACCAGCCATCCGCCATCAAGATGCGCGAAACCTTGGCCTTGGTCAAGAAAAAAGCGCCGTGGCTTGAGATTGATGGCGAAATGCATGGCGATGTGGCCTTGGATGGCCACGCACGCGAAGCGCAGATGGCCGACACCACGCTGATTGGCGACGCCAATTTGCTGGTCTTGCCTAATTTGGACTCGGCCAACATTGCCTACAACCTGCTCAAAACAGCAGCTGGCGGCAACATTGCCATTGGCCCAGTGCTGTTAGGTGCAGCCAAGCCGGTGCATATCTTGACTGCGAGCACCACTGTGCGCCGCATCGTCAACATGACCGCTTTGACTGTGGCGGACGCTAGTGCAGCAAGATAAAACAGGTTTTTCCTATCAAAATTAGTTATTTTTAATTAAATAACCCTTTAAGGGGCCCTCAGAATTGGTGGGCCCCTTGCTTTTTTGTTTCAATTCGAAGACACTTGCGCTTCCAAATTTTCGGGTTTACCCGAAGATTCATTGAATCTTTAGAAGCTTTAAGAACGGCTAATTTCCATGCCTTTGCGTACCGTCAAAACCAATATCGTTCAGTCCATCCGCGCTTTTCGCGTGCCTGATTTGCAAGAGGCTGCTCAAGGCCTTGGTCACCACTTTTTGTATGTGAATTTGGCTCAAGCCCAAAGCAAACAAGACATTTTGGACATCATCTCCAAAGAGTTCAATTTGGCAGCCACTGCCAGCAAAAACTTTGACTCGTTGTACGACGGCATGACCGACCCGCTGCACAAGTCTGGCCCACAGCCCGGCTTTATTTTGGTGTTGGAGCACATTCCAGCGCATGCCAAGTTCGACAAAGAAGCCCGCGAACAGCTGTTAGACATTTTCCGCGAAGCGGCAGACTACTGGTCTGATCGCAAAGTGGCGTTCCGTTGCTTCTACTCTTTCTCTGTAGCGCGTGCACCTTCTGCCGAAAAAGCGGGTGTGGCTGCTGAAGGTATCGAGTTGATGGAAGAAGGCGAAAAAATGCCAACCGACAAGTTGGTGGACGTGTCGCCTATGGCTTTGCGCATGAGTAGCCCGTTCAATGCGGGCTACTGGCAAACAGCAGCCTAATGGGTTCGCTGCTACAGCGCAGCGCAAAAATAAAACCCGTCGCAGGCAGCTGCTGACGGGTTTTTTATTGGGTGTTCGATGAATTAAAGGCTTTGCACCAGTGCCACGTATTCAGCGACAGGCACTTCTTCTGCGCGGCGTTGTACATCGAAGCTGCCCGCAAAGTTGCGACCTTCCAACCAGCGGCCCAAGGTGTGGCGGAGCAGTTTGCGCCGTTGGCTGAAGGCGGTTTTCACCATTTCTTCCATCAGCTTGACATCTATCTGCGGCGGCTGAGCCACAGGTACCATGCGCACCACAGCACTGTCCACGCGAGGTGGTGGGTCAAACGATTCGGGTGGCACAAACAACACGTCTTCCATGTCGTAGCGCCATTGCAGCATCACGCTTAAGCGGCTGTAGTCGCTGGTGCTGGGCTTGGCCACCATGCGGTCAATCACCTCTTTTTGCAGCATGAAGTGCTGGTCTTGCACCACGGCCACATGCTCAAGTAAATGAAAGAGGATGGGCGAGGAGATGTTGTACGGCAGGTTGCCCACCACGCGCAGCTTGGGCACGTTAAGGGTGGTCGCTAATTGTGTGAAGTCCACGCGCAGCACGTCAGACTCAATCACATTGAGATGCGGGTGCTCGCGCAGGCGAACGGCCAAGTCGCGGTCGAGCTCAATGACGTTGAGCTTGCCTAAGCGCTCCACCAAGGGCTGCGTGAGGGCGGCTAGACCTGGGCCAATTTCGACCATAGGGTCGTTTGGTTGCGGGTTGATGGCGTCAACGATGCCTTCAATGATGGCGCCGTCGGTTAAAAAGTGTTGGCCGAAGCGTTTGCGAGCAATGTGTTTCAAAGTGGGCTCGGCTTATTGCGGTGCGTCGCGGTATTCCACATAGGCGCGGCCACGCACTTCTTGGGCCCACAGTTGGTAGGTTTCTTCGAATTTCTTTTCACGCAGGCTACCGCGAGCCATGTCGCGTAATTCACGTTCACTGATCGGTGCTTCACGGCGTTCGAGCACTTGTATCAAGTGCACACCGAATCGCGAAATCACGGGGTCAGCGATTTGACCTAGTTGCAGCTTATTCATCACCTCTTCAAATTCGGGCACAAACATGCCAGGCGAGACCCAGCCTAAGTCGCCGCCATCAGGACCGCTGGCGTCTTGCGAGTGCTCGCGGGCAAGTTTGGCAAAGTCAGCCTTGCTCGCTTCGATTTGGCGTTTGTAATCAGCCAATTGCGCGCGCGCCGTTGTTTGGCTAAGTTGGCCGCCTGGGCGAAGCAAAATATGGCGTGCATGTGTTTGTGTAATAGTGACGACACTACTTGCACGCTTGGTCACCAGTTTTAAAACATGAAAGCCGGCGCCGGAACGAATCAGGGTGATGTCACCTACTGCCAATTTGTTTGTGGCTTCAACAAAGAGGGTGGGGTAGCGACTTGCAGGTCGCAGACCCATGAGACCACCTTTTTCACGGTCAGGGCTGTCGGAAAAATCTTTGGCCAAGCGCGCAAAATCATCACCGCGCTTTGCATTAGCGAGAACAGTTTGGGCCTTGCTTTGTAGTGCAGCAACCTCACTATCGCTGGCTTTTTCAGGGACTGCGATCAAAATATGACCCAGTTCTATGTCTGGATTTGTACCCATACTTGCATTCAGGCGTTCGCGGACCGCTTGATCAATTTCTGAGTCACTGATTTTGATGCGGCTTGGTACATTGCGTTCCGTTAGTCGTTGGAGCGTGAGCTGGTCGCGTAAGTTTTGTTGGAGACGATCGACGCTTGAGCCTTCAGTGATGGCCTTTTTATGGAGCTGTGCGACAGTGATTTGACTTTGCGCGGCAAGACGCTGTTCGGCTTGGCTGACGGCTTCATCTTCAATGGTGACGCCAGTTTCCTTTGCAAACTGCAATAGTGCCTTTTCAACAATCAAACGGTCAAGTGCAGCTTTCAACAAAGCTTCGCCTTCGGGAATGGCACGTCCCTGTTGCTTAAGTTGCTCTCGCAATTGAGGCGCTCTCGTGCGTACGTCATGATTGGTAATCGGAACGGAGTCAACCACGGCAACGATGAAGTCACGCCCGTCAATTTTTGCCTCGGTCAGGGTTTGAGCGCCGACTGATAGTGCGCACAGCAGGATGACTGCCGTCAGGTAAGAGCGTGTGTGTGTCAATATCATGGTCAACATCAATCGTAATTGCCAAAGCGGCTAGGGTTCATCGTTGGCTGACGCAAAGGTTGGTAGCGGGGCACGTTGGTACGTAAGGATCCTAATGCGTTAAAGCCAGCACGCGAAAACCCAACAAACTCCAACTGGAACAAGATTCGTTGTCGCGCTAGGCCATCTGCAATTTGCAAGCGTTCGATGACAGTTCGACTCAGCCAGCAACCTGCATCGTATTCGAAACCGACGATAGACTGAATGGCCGACTTGGTCACTAAATCGTAGTTCATGCGCGCAACGCTGTACCAGCGCCCTTCGCCTAGGCCGCGACCTTGCCCGTCATCGCTGTCTACGCCACGCCATAAATCGTGCAACGGCCATTGCCAACCCAGATCGAGTTGTTTGGAGACAACGTTAGAAGATTCGTCATTCTCTGTTCGCCAGGCGGCATTGATGACGCGATAGGACCCAGGGTTGTAATGCCCGCCAACGACGCGTCGTAAATAGTTATCGGTATGCGGGTTGTATTGAACAGTTGAATCAACGGCCCAAGCTCTAGACAAGTTCAGTGAGGCTCCAGCCAAAATGTCGCTCAGACCAGCCTTGGCAGTTGGATCATCAGGCATGACAACTTTTTGCTCTTGCATGCGCAAGCGCTGCGCTAACCCGAAACGCGCACCCTCTGCGCCAGTTTCGGGATCAATGAAGCGAGACGTTGCGCCCACGGTGAGCAATTTGCTGTCAGAAATACGGTCGTTACCGCCGAATGCATTTTCTGTAAAGATGCTGGCGAAGTTAAATGCGTTGCTACCCGAGTCATAGTTGGGCAGGTAGTTTTGGTCGCGATAAGGTGTATTGACGTAAAAAATACGCGGTTCAAGGGTTTGTGTCCAATTTCGACTGAAAAGTCGTTGGCTGCGCTCAAAGGCCATCCCTGCGTCCAAACTGAATGTGGGCGTGGTGACGCTTGCCGAGGTTTGACCTTGATGGCCATCGTAAAAAAGCGTGTTCTTCAAGCCACCGTCGAACTGATAGCTTCGACTATGAACTTGCATTTTTGGTGTGACATAACCGTAAGGTGTCACGAAAGGTCTGCTGAGTTGCACCAATGAAACGGCCCGATCTGCGTTTGGGGCGCAGTTGTAAAACAGTTTGCTAGAGCTGTTGGCGGAGGCAGTTGTGCAATCAATGTCTCGCGCAGAGGAAAAGCGTGTGAAATCTCCGTCTACGCTGAAGTCAAATCCACCAGCTAGGTTGTAGCGCTGAAGTCGAGCAGTTAGCTGTGGCAAACGATCAAACGGCGGTGTGATTCGGTTGCTGGTGTTTGCCAAGTCTTGCAAGGTTTGCCATTTTTGCGCGCGAATGCCTGTGGTGACAAACCCATCGGTCCAAGTTAGACCTGCATCGCTTGAAAGCAAGCGTTGCGCGCCTGCAGAGTTGCTGAGTGAAAAGTCTTTCCAATAGTTGTCGTCGCTGACTCGGTTGACGTTGAGGTTCAAAGTTAGGCCGCCGCCAGCAACGAAAGGGTTGATCAACCCAGTATGCGCGTAATTCATGCCCCAGCGACGGGCGTCGTCACGAAGTGAGTCTTTCTCCATGTAGTCAAAGCGCATCACGCCCTGGAATGGTGGGAGTGGAGGCATGCCTTCTAAATAACGCAGCTCGGTACTTAAATTAACGCCACGTTTGCTCCAGTAGGTGGGCGTGAAAGTGATGTCGCGGTTGGGGGCGAGATTCCAGTAGTAAGGCTGCGTGTATTCGAGACCACCAATGTTGTCCACACCAATGTTGGGAGGCAGCAAACCTGATTTACGCTCATCATTGAGCGGAAATTCCATTTCTGGAACAGGGAGGATGGGCACGCCTTTGAATCGAACGGAAGCCCCTTCAACGAGACCCGTGTTACGGTCTGTATCAATGGAAATTTTGTCGCCTTTGAAGAACCAATCGGGTACCCAGTCTGGGCCAGGTTTGCGCTGACAAGTGGTGAAGTTGGCGTTGTGCATCACCGTATGCGCCTCGTCAATAAAGTCGATACGGTCCGCCGAGCCGTAAGCGCTGTTCTTTAAGAGTTTGTAGTTGGGTTGAGTGAAGAATCCTTCAAATGCATCCAAATTCAAATCAAGCGCAGGCCCTTGGTAAACGTTTCCAGATAAGTTGATGTAAACATTACCTCTGGCTTTGGCAAGGTCGCTCACTTGGTTGTAATCGACTTTGTCGGCTTTTAACAAAAGCTCGCCACGTCGTAAGACCACTTGTCCATTAAGTAAGGTTTGCTGGTTGGTGCGCTCATTCAGCGAGTCACTTTGCAAAAATGTTGGGAGTTCTTTGCGCGACGCTTGTGGGAACGCCTCTTCCAATAAGCTGCTCGAACGAAGCACGAGGGGCGGTGTACCGGATACTTGGCTTTGCGCGACAGCATTGCCACTGAGCACGCTCATCACCAGCCATGACAAGGCATAAATTTGGCGGTGAAAATCAGGCAACTGCATGAAAAGGGAAAGACCTTCGATTGAACGACCCAGAAAGTAGCGAAGCCCGAAAAGTCGGGGCACTTGGGGCGGTTTGTAGAATTTAGATTATCCATGAGCACACCCACTATTTCCGAGCCTTTGGCCACATCTCCCCACATGTCTTTGCATCCTCCCATCGAATGGGCTCAGCCCGAACGCCAAGCCGCCTTTCATCAATGGCTAGAAGCCCAAGCCAGCGCCCACGGCGTGCTGCCCGTCACTGTGCGAGCCGCCTCGGCAGATGCCAGCTTTCGGCGCTATTTCCGTGTCGATACAGCTCAAGGTTCGTGCATCGTGATGGATGCGCCGCCCGATAAAGAAAATTGCGAGCCCTTTGTACGCATCGCCCGCCTGATGCTCGACGCAGGCTTGTATGCCCCGCGCATCTTGGCGTGGGATGAGCCCCAGGGCTTCATGTTGCTGGACGACATTGGCTCGCAAACCATGATGGACGTCATCAACCGTGACGACCCGCAAGCCAACCACGGCTTGTACATGCGTGCGGTGGATGCGCTGTTGATGCTGCAACAAAGTAGCCGCCCCGGCGTGTTGCCTGCGTATGACGAGGCCTTGTTGCAGCGCGAACTGTCGCTGTTCCCTGACTGGTACCTCACCCAGCACCGCCAACTGCAAATCGACAGTACCCAGCGCGAAATGTTGGACAAAACCTTCCAAACCATCGTGCAACGCAACCTGGCCGCACCCAGTGTGTACGTGCACCGCGACTTCATGCCGCGAAATTTGATGATGCCGCATGACCCAGCTGAGCAACGCTTGGGCGTGCTCGACTTCCAAGACGCGGTCTATGGCCCCGTGACCTACGACATCGCCAGCCTCATGCGCGACGCGTTTTTGACGTGGGAAGAAGACGTGGTTTTGGACGTGACCATTCGCTATTGGGAACGTGCCCGCAAACTCGGCCTGATGGACTTTGAAGACTGGCACAACGATTTCGGTGCGTTCTACCGCGCCGTAGAGTGGATGGGCCTGCAACGCCACCTCAAAGTGGCTGGCATCTTTGCGCGCCTCACCTTACGCGACGGCAAGCCCAAGTACTTGGCCGATGCGCCGCGCTTCATCAACTACATCCGTTCCACCGCCAGCCGCTACACAGAGCTGACGCCCCTGCTGCGTTTGATTGACAAGATTGAAGGCACAGAGCCCGCCATCAGCTTGGCCTTCCCACGCCTCACGCCCGGCGGGCGGGGCTAAGGATGGCCCGCTTTTATTGCCCGCTGCCTTTGGTGTCTGGCCAAGTGGTGGATTTGCCACCGACGGCTGCCCGTCATGTGCAAGTGCTGCGCATGCAGCCCGGCCATACCTTGACCCTGTTCAACGGCGAAGGCGGCGAGTTCAGCGCCGAAGTGCAACACATGGGCCGCAGTGATGTGCGTGTGGTCGTGGGCGAGCACCGAGACGTGGAGTGCGAAGCCGTGTGCCAAGTGCACCTCGCCGTGGGTATGCCTGCCAATGAGCGCATGGATTGGCTGGTGGAAAAAGCCACCGAGCTGGGCGTGCATCGCATCACCCCCTTGATGACCGAGCGCAGCGTGATTCGCCTGACGGGCGAACGCGCGGAGAAGAAACAAGCACATTGGCAGGCTGTGGCTGCAAGCGCGAGCGAGCAGTGTGGCCGCAATCGTGTGCCTGTGATTGACGCGCCTGAGCGTTTAGAGGCTTGGTTGGCGCGACAAACCGCTCAGGCGGATAGGGTGCATGGGGTGTTGTCGCTGCACGCGAGTACGCAGCCTTTGACCACCATGCACGGTGGAGCAGTTGCTGCCAAGACTTGGGTGCTGCTGAACGGCCCAGAGGGTGGCTTGACCGATGCAGAAGATGCCGCAGCCCGTGCCAAAGGCTTTGTGGCGTTAAGTTTGGGCGACCGCGTGCTACGCGCTGAAACAGCCGCTCTAGGTGCTTTGACCCTGCTGACTTTGGCGCAGCCTAGCGTTAGCTAGAAGCGTCCCACGGCCCTAGCGTCCCAAGGCTGCGAAGGCGCTGTGGTTGTGGCCTGTGTAGGAGGCCGCTAGGTAAATAGACGTTTATGAGCGCTCAAACTTAAACACGGCCGTCCCTGCCATCAAGTTTGGCCACATATCCACGCGTTGGCCATCTTGCAGGCCAAAGGCGCGCGTCACTTGCAAACCATTTTTCTCAGCCAGCACTTCAAAGTCTTTGAACGTGCCAACACGGATATTGGGCGTGTCGTACCACTGGTAGGGCAAGCGCTTGGTCACGGGCATGCGCCCTTGCAAAATGCTCAGGCGGTTGGGCCAGTGGCCAAAGTTGGGGAAGGCGACGATACCGGTTTTGCCCACGCGTGCGGTTTCGCGCAGCATGGTTTCGGCGTTGCGCAAGTGTTGTAAGGTGTCGATTTGCAGCACCACATCAAACGATTGGTCGGCAAACACGCTCAAGCCCAAATCGAGGTTGAGTTGCAGCACGTTCACGCCACGTTGCACGCAGGCGTGCACATTGGTGTCGTCTAGCTCCACGCCGTAACCGGTGCAGCCTTTGTGTTGTTGCAAGTGGGCCAGCAAAGCGCCGTCGCCACAGCCGAGGTCGAGCACGCGGCTGCCTTGGGGCACGAGGGCGGCAATGGCTTTCAAGTTGTCGTGGGTCATGCGGCAACTCCGGTGTGTGCGATTTGAGCCACTGGCGTGGCCAGTTCATCGTTGATGCGCGTGAAGTAAGAGCGCACCACATTCATGTAGCGGGCGTCGTCCAGCAAGAACGCATCGTGGCCATGCGGCGCGTCAATTTCGGCGTAGCTCACATCGCGTTGGTTGTTGAGCAAGGCTTGCACCATCTCGCGGCTGCGTGCGGGTGAGAAGCGCCAATCGGTGGTGAAGCTCACCAACAGAAACTTAGCGGCTGTGCGCGCAAATGCTGCCGACAAATCGCCGCCGTAGGTGCGTGCAGGGTCAAAGTAGTCCAGCGCACGGGTGATGAGCAAATAGGTGTTGGCATCAAAGTACTCGCTGAACTTGTCGCCTTGGTAGCGCAGGTAGCTTTCGATTTGAAACTCCACGTCTTGCGTGGAGTACTTGTAGCCCGTGGCGCTGCCAACGACTGCATCACGTAACTCTCTACCGAATTTCTCGTTCATCACATCGTCGCTCAGATACGTGATGTGGCCCACCATGCGGGCGATGCGCAAGCCGCGTTGCGGCACAACGCCGTGCTCATAAAAGTGGCCGCCATGAAAGTCAGGGTCGGTCACGATGGCGCGACGCGCCACTTCGTTGAAGGCGATGTTCTCAGCCGTCAGGTTGGGCGCACTTGCCACCACCACGGCGTGTCGCACGCGGTCTGGGTATTGCAGCGTCCAACTCAGCGCTTGCATGCCGCCCAAGCTGCCACCCAAAACGGCGGCGAGTTGGGTGATGCCCAATCGGTCGAGCAACAAGGCTTGTGCGTTCACCCAGTCTTCCACCGTCACCACGGGGAAGTCCGCGCCGTACACCTTGCCCGTGTCGGGGTGGGTGTGCATGGGGCCGGTCGAACCAAAGCAAGAGCCAAGGTTGTTCACGCCAATCACAAAGAAGTGGTTGGTGTCCACAGGCTTGCCTGGGCCAATCATGTTGTCCCACCAGCCTTCGCTCTTGTCTTGGCCTTCGTACACACCAGCGACGTGGTGCGAGGCGTTAAGCGCGTGGCACACCAGCACCGCGTTGGAGCGGTCAGCATTGAGCGTGCCGTAGGTCTCGTAGGCCAGCGTGTAGTCGCGCACACTTGCGCCACTTTGCAGCTGCAAGGCTTCCGCAAAGTGCATCGCTTGCGGCGTGGCAATCATGGGTTTGGCGTGGACGGTCATGCTCAATTACTCGCCGATGGGTCGCAGGTGTTTGCCAGCAATGCCTGCCAGTTCAAACATGGTGACTTGGTCTTTGCCGAACACGGGTTTGAGTTTGGCGTCCGCGTTGATGGCGCGTTTGTTGGTGGCGTCTTGCAAGCCGTTGGCCTTGATGTAGTCCCACAGCTTTTTGATCACCTCGGTGCGGGCCACGGCTTCTGCGCCAATCACGTTGGCTAGGTCAGCGCTGGGCAGATAGCCCGCGGTGACTTTGCGTGGTGCTTTGGGCTTGGCTACTTTTTCGGCTTTTGCTTTGGTGGCCTTAGTCGTTTTAGCGGGTACTTTTTTACCAGCCGCTTTGATGAGCGCGTTGGTCGTGGGCGTCTTGCCGCCCTTGGGCGGGTACTTGCTCACGCGGGGTTCAAACGCAAAGTTCACCTTGCCGGCTTCGGCATCCCATTGCAAGAAGGCCTTGAACGAACGGCGTGTGCGCATGGACACAAACTTGTCGAGCAAGTCGGTTTTGCCCTCAGACAACAGCTTGGTCATTTGCTCACGCTCGACGGGCTGCTGCAAGATGATCTTGCCACTCTTAAAGTCGCAGCTCGGTGTGGCTTGTGCGTGCGTGGGCACAGCCTTGCTACACACGTAATTGCTGCCGTGTTCGTGAACGGGGCTGCCGCACTTGGGGCAGTTGCCCAAAGCGGGTGCATCACTGAACTCCACGATTTCGCCGGAGTCTGCGCCGTCATCACCGAAGTCGAATTCGAGTTTCCAGTTTTGGTCTTCCTCGCTGTACTTGAGGGCGATCTCAGCCGTGAACGGCCAGCCCGCTTTGGAGCGAAAGCCATCAAGTGGGCCAATCTTTTTGTTGGTCAAAAATTCTTCCACTTCAGCCGCATCAAACGTGCGGCCGCCCGGAATTTTGCTGATGGAGAAGCCACAACCTGCGCCGTTTTCGCCCGAGTCAGACGCGCTGCCGTCTTTGCCTACGCAGGCGTATCGACGGTAGTTTTCTTTCACCACGCCGCCGCACTTGGGGCAGGGTGTTTTGAGGGTGGCGTAGTCACCGGGGATGGTGTCGCGGTCAAACTCTTTGGCCTTCTTGACGATGTGCTCAGTCATCTCGGCAATTTCGCGCATGAATTCTTCGCGGCTGAGTTGGCCGTGTTCCATGAGCGAGAGTTTGTGTTCCCAGCCGCCTGTGAGTTCGGGCTTGGACAACTCTTCCACGCCCAAGCCACGCAGCAGCGTGAACAGCTGGAAGGCTTTGGCGGTGGGAATCATCTCGCGGCCATCGCGGATGATGTATTTCTCATTCAACAAGCCTTCGATGATGGCCGCACGTGTGGCGGGTGTGCCCAAGCCTTTTTCTTGCATGGCTTCGCGGAACTCGTCGTCTTCCACCAGTTTGCCTGCGCCTTCCATCGCGCCCAGCAACGTGGCTTCGCTGTAGCGGGCAGGTGGGCGGGTTTTCAGGCCTTTGGCGTCGGCTGATTCGTTCTTAGCCGCTTCGCCTGCTTTCAAAGCGACGAGGGTTTTGCCGTCTTCTTCGTTGTCAGAGGCCTCTTGCGCGGCGTCTTTGCCGTACACGGCCATCCATCCGGCGTTGACCAACACTTTGCCTTCGGTGCGGAAGTTGTGCTCTTTGCCAGCGGCTTTGACTGTGCTGATGCGTGTGGTCACCATGTATTCAGCACTCGGGAAGAACACCGCCATGAAGCGGCGCACCACCAAGTCGTACAGCTTTTGTTCGGCTTCAGACAAACCGCTAGGCGCTTGCAAGGTGGGGATGATCGCAAAGTGATCACTGACCTTTTTGTTGTCAAACACGCGTGGCAGTTTGCGCACGTAGTTGTTGTTCAGCGCGACGGTGGCGTGTTGTTCGAGGTGCTTCATGCCACTGTCGGCCAACATGGTGAAGGTGTCTTTCACTACCGACACGTAGTCTTCAGGCAAGTGGCGTGAATCGGTACGAGGGTAGGTCAGCGCTTTGTGGCGCTCGTACAAACTTTGCGCGAGGGCCAAAGTGGTTTTGGCAGAGAAGCCAAAGCGGCCGTTGGCTTCGCGTTGTAGCGAGGTCAGGTCAAACAAACCGGGGCTGGCTTTGGTGGTGGGTTTGCTCTCTTCGGTGACGGTGGCTTGCTGGTTGCGCACGGCGTCAGCAATGGCCAAGGCTTCGGCTTCGCTCCACACGCGGTCGTGTTTTTTCTCGCCGTCTTCGGCGTCTTTTTTGTGCTCGGGGTTGAACCACTTGGCGGGGTAAGCGCCTGCAGCAACTTGGAATGACGCGTGAATTTCCCAATAGTCGCGGCTGATGAACTTGCGAATTTGTTCTTCGCGCTCCACCACCACCGACAGCGTAGGCGTTTGCACACGGCCCACGGTGGTCAAGAAGAAGCCACCCTCGCGTGAGTTGAAGGCAGTCAAGGCACGCGTGCCGTTGATACCCACCAGCCAGTCGGCTTCCGAACGGCTGCGTGCTGCGTCGGCCAAGCCTTGCATTTGTTGTTGGGTCCGTAAAGAGTCAAAACCATCACGAATGGCTTGCGGCGTCATCGACTGCAACCACAGGCGCTTCACAGGTTTGTCGAGTGGCTTTTTGCCGCCTGCGTACTGCTCGATCAAACGGAAGATCAATTCACCTTCGCGGCCCGCGTCACAGGCATTGATGAGGGCAGTCACGTCTTTGCGCTTGGCCAGCTTCACCACCGCGTTCAAGCGGCTCTTGGTTTTCTCGACGGGCTTCAAGTCGAAGAAGGGTGGGATCACGGGCAGGTTGGCAAAGCTCCACTTGCCGCGCTTGACGTCGAATTCTTCGGGCGCTTGGATTTCCACCAAATGGCCCACGGCACTGGAGACGACATAGGTGTCGCTCTCAAAGTGATCGTCGTGTTTTTCGAACTTCCCCGCCACAGGCGTGAGTGCGCGCACGATGTCTTGCGCGACCGAAGGTTTTTCGGCAATCACGAGGGTTTTGCTCATTTCAAAGTTCCTTAAAAACTGACCACTACAATTCGTTCTCTCGCGTGCGCACGCGCGCCCATGCGCGCGCACGCACATGCGTACGTATTAAAGTTAACAGAAAAATTCAGTGTCCAAAAAATCTCTTGCCCAAGCCCCCGCGCCCATCCAAGGCCGTCGCATTCAAACCCGTCGCTCAGGCGTGCATGGCAAGGGCGTTTTCGCACTGACAGACTTCGCCAAAGGCGAGACCATCATTGAGTACGTGGGCGAGATCATCAGCTGGAAAGAGGCGCTGCGCCGCCACCCGCACGATCCCACCGACCCCAACCACACGTTTTACTTTCACATCGATGAAAAGCATGTGATTGACGCCAAGTACGGCGGCAACTCGTCGCGTTGGATCAACCACTCATGCAAGCCCAGCTGCGAGCCAGATGAAGAAAACGGCCGCGTGTTCATCAAAGCCATCCGCGACATCAAGGCCGGCGAAGAACTGAACTACGACTACGGCTTGGTCATCGACGCGCCCATGACCAAAGAGCTCAAGCTCGAATACCCCTGCTGGTGTGGCGCGAAAAAGTGCCGTGGCACTTTGTTGTCTTCCACCTCGGAGTTCCCGAAGGACGACAAGCACAAGGCAAAAAAGGCAGACAAGCCCAAAAGCAAACCAGCTAATGCCAAAGATAAGGACGACAAAAAGAAGTCGGCCAAGAAAGCCGACAAGGCCAAATCTAAAAAGGCCTGAGCCGCATGATCTGGCCCGCTGAAGACCTCTGGCTTGCGATGGTTGCTTTGCAGCCAGGCTTGACGGTCGAGGTGCTGCCAGAGATTGATTCCACCAACACCGAGCTCATGCGCCGCGCACGCGCTGGCCAAACCGAACCCGTGCTGCTGGTGGCCGAAACCCAAACCGCAGGCCGCGGCCGCTTAGGCCGCCAATGGCACGGTGAAGCTGGGCATTCACTGATGTTTTCGCTGGGGATGATGCTCAAACCTACCGATTGGTCTGGCCTGTCCTTGGCCGTGGGCCTATCTCTGGCGCGGAGCCTAGATCCGCAGGGTGAGCTAGGCGTGCGCCTGAAGTGGCCCAACGACTTGTGGGTGAAGCGCCCTGATACCCCCACGGGCTGGGGCAAGTTGGTGGGCATCTTGATCGAGACGGCTTTGCCCACGGGCATGAGCTACAACGGTGAGCAAGGTCGTTATTGCGTGGTGGGCGTAGGCATCAACATCGCCCCGCCGGTGGCTGACGACTTGTCCACCGCGCCCTTGGGCCTGCAAGACCTGCAAAGTGGCATCACCGCACCCGAAGCTTTGATGAAGGTGGCAGAGCCCTTGTTAGCCACCTTGCTGGCGTTTGAACGCACAGGCTTTGCACCACTGCAAAATGCTTTCAATGCCCGCGATGCACTGAGCAACTTGAACGTCACCCTGAGCGATGGCCGTCACGGCGTGGCAAGGGGTGTGGATGCCACCGGCGCAATGCTGGTGCACACCGAACAAGGCCAAGAGGCCATCAGCAGCTCAGAGGTGAGCGTGCGGCCGGTTTAGTGCCAATTCAACAAACGAAGGTGGTTTTATGAAATCGAAATTCTTGCTGCGCAACGTGGTCTACGCCCTGGCCGCGATCAACCTTTTGTTCTGGTTGTGGAACGATGGTGGCTTGCGATTTTTAGGCTTAGGTCCAAAGCCCGTGCAGGAACCGCATCGCGTAGAAAACCAAGTGGACCCAGATCTGTTGACCATCAAGCCAGCTGCGTCTGAGGCGACCCGTTAATGCATAAATAAAAAAGCCCAACGCACACACATGCATTGGGCTTGGCAGCTGACTTAACGATCAGTTGCGAATCAAGTGATCAAACGCTGACAAAGCCGCCTTCGCACCCTCGCCCGCTGCAATGATGATTTGCTTGTAAGGCACGGTCGTGCAGTCACCCGCAGCAAACACACCGGGCATGCTGGTGTGGCCTTTGGCATCCACCACGATTTCGCCAAACTTGCTCAGCTCCAACGAGCCTTTCAAGAACTCGGTGTTGGGCACCAAACCGATTTGCACGAACACACCTTCCAACTCAATGTGGTGCACCACATCGGTGGCGCGGTCTTTGTAGCTCAGGCCATTGACCTTGCCGCCTGCGCCTGTGATTTCGGTGGTTTGTGCGTTGGCATGGATGGTCACGTTGGGCAAGCTCTTGAGCTTGTTCACCAACACGGCATCAGCTTTGAGCTGGTCGGCAAATTCAATGAGCGTCACGTGTTCGACGAGGCCAGCCAAATCAATGGCGGCTTCCACGCCTGAGTTACCGCCGCCGATCACGGACACGCGCTTGCCTTTGAACAAGGGGCCATCGCAATGCGGGCAGTAGGCCACGCCTTTGTTTTTGTACTCGGCTTCACCGGGCACGTTCACATTGCGCCAACGTGCGCCAGTAGACAAGATGACGCTCTTGGCTTTGAGCACGCCGCCGTTTTCTAAGTGCACTTCGGTCATGCCGCCGGTTTGTTCAGCAGAGACAATTTTGCTGGCGCGTTGCATGTTCATGATGTCCACGCCGTAGTGCTGCACTTGGGCTTCAAGGTCAGCGGCGAGTTTGGGACCGTTGGTCTCGAGCACTGAGATGTAGTTTTCAATCGACATGGTGTCGTTCAGCTGACCGCCAAAGCGCTCAGCAGCGATGCCGACGCGGATGCCTTTGCGGGCTGCATACACAGCGGCGGCTGCACCGGCTGGGCCACCGCCAACGATCAACACGTCGTAAGGGGCTTTCTCGCTCATCTTCACGGCGTCGCGTGCTGCGGCGTTGGTGTCGAGCTTGGCCACGATTTCTTCCACACTCATGCGACCTGAGCCAAACACTTGGCCGTTCAAGAACACCATGGGCACGGCCATGATTTGGCGATCTTCCACTTCCTTCTGGAATGCGCCGCCTTCGATCACCACGGTCTTGACCTTGGGGTTGACGATGGCCATGAGCGAGAGTGCTTGCACCACGTCTGGGCAGTTGTGGCAGCTCAGGGACATGTAGACCTCAAAGTTGAAGTCGCCACCATCCGCAGAATCAAGGGCCTTGATGCTGTCAATCACATCTTGTTCCACCTTGGGTGGATGGCCGCCGGTCCACAACAGGGCCAACACCAACGAGGTGAACTCATGGCCGAGAGGCAAGCCAGCAAAGCGCACGCCTTGAGTTTCGCCTTCGCGAACCACAGCAAACGAAGGCTTGCGTGCATCGGTACCCGAGGTGTCGAGCGTGACTTTGTCAGACAAGCCAACGATGGTGCTGAGCAGCTCGCCCATGTCTTTGCCGGTTTCGCTGTCGTCGAGTGAGGCGATCAAGCGGATGGGCTGGCGCAACATGCCAAGGTATTGTTGAAGTTGTGCTTTGAGTGCGTCGTCGAGCATGGTGTTCTCCTATTTCGGGGTGCATTAACTCAAGGTCATGCGCTTATGGCGCTGTCCTAGTGGGTTAAAAGGTTGGGGGGTGATTCGCTGAGTACAACGCACGCTGGTGTACCAATGTGCGCTGCGCTCAACGACCTGCGCTAGCAGGTGTTGTCAATCATCGCCCTGCGTCAGCAGGGTTTAACTGGGGCAAAAATTAGATCTTGCCGACCAAGTCGATGGAAGGAGCCAAAGTCTTCGCGCCTTCTTTCCATTTCGCTGGGCACACTTGGCCTGGGTTAGCGGCTGTGTATTGAGCAGCCGTCAACTTGCGCAGTGTTTCAGACACGTCACGAGCGATTTCGTTGGAATGGATTTCCATGGTCTTGATCATGCCTTCTGGGTTGATCACGAAAGTGCCGCGCAATGCCAGGCCGTCTTCTTCGATGTGCACGCCAAAAGCGCGTGTCAACTTGTGTGTTGGGTCACCGATCAATGGGAACTTAGCTTTGCCCACGGCTGGAGAAGTCTCGTGCCACACTTTGTGTGAGAAGTGAGTGTCGGTGGTGATGATGTACACCTCAGCGCCGGCTTTTTGGAACGCTGCATAGTTGTCAGCTGCGTCTTCGATTTCTGTTGGGCAGTTGAAAGTGAAAGCGGCTGGCATGAAGATGAACACGTTCCACTTGCCTTTGAGCGTGGCTTCGGTGATTTCAACGAACTTACCGTTGTGGAAGGCTTGGTTCTTGAACGGTTGGATTTGGGTATTGATCAAAGACATGTGGTTTCCTTTGGGTGGTTGATAAAAACTATCGAATGAGAAAAACTCATTGACATGAATGATAGACAAGATTTCTCAGGATGGTGATTGTTTGTCTCAATGAGACCGATTGAGACAGCCTTGCGCGCAGGCTCGGCTTTAGGCTTGTGTGTTGGAGAAACGCACTGAAAAGCGTGCGCCGGGCAGCGGTTTGCCGGGGCTAGCGTCTTCCAACGTGACCACCGCCGCATGCTGATGCGCAATTTCCAACACGATGGGTAGGCCCAGTCCCGAGCCATCCGCCTCTGTGCCCAAGGCACGGTAGAAGGGCTGGAATACCAAGTCGCGCTCGGCCTCTGGAATGCCAGGGCCAGAATCCTCGACTTGCAACACCACCACTTTGCCAAATTTGTCAGCCAACAACCGCACGGTGATCACGCCGGGGTTGTCTTCCGAGGACGGGGTGTAGTTGATGGCGTTGTCCACCAAGTTGCGCACCATTTCTTTGAGCAGCGTGGGGTTGCCCATCACTCGCACGCCCGTGCTGCCTGACTCGACCCCTTCATAGCCAAGGTCAATGTATTTATCCATTGCGCGAGGCAGCGAGTCTTGAATCACATCGCTCACCAACTCGACCAAATCGCAAGGGCTGCGTGCAATGTTGGTGCTGCCGCTTTCGGCCCGGGCCAAAGACAGCAGTTGGTTGACCGTGTGTGTGGCGCGAATGCTGGCCCGGCCAATCAGCTTGAGCGATTGCTTCAGCTCATCCGCACTCGAGTCTGCGCGTTGCGCCAAATCGGCCTGCATGCGCAATCCGGCCAGTGGCGTTTTCAGTTGATGCGCTGCATCAGCCAAAAAGCGTTTTTGTGTGGCGATGGATTCTTTGAGTCGTGTGAGCAAGTCGTTGATGGAGGCCACGAGTGGCGCTACTTCTTGCGGCACGGCTGATTCGTCGAGGGGGCTCAGGTCATCGGGCTTGCGCAGGCGAATGCGCTCTTCGAGTTTGTTGAGCGGGCGGATACCGCGTGCCAAAGCGAGCCACACCAACAACACCGCAAGCGGCAAGATGACGAACTGCGGCAGCATGACGCCTTTGATAATTTCAGTCGCCAGCACGGAGCGCTTCTCAAGCGTTTCACCTACTTGCACCAGTACGGGTTTTGCTCCGGGCATGTCCACGCGCACCCAGGTGTAGGCCACGCGCACATCTGCGCCGCGCATTTCGTCGTCGCGAATGCGCACTTCGCCTGGCAGGGGTTGTTCTTCGTCTGGGGGCAGCGGAAAGTCGCGCTCTCCACTGACAAACTCGCCGCGCGTACCCAGCACTTGGTAGTAAATCAAGTCTGCTTCGTCGGCACGCAAAATTTCGCGTGCAGGCAATGGCAAGTTGAAATACATGCGCGTTTGGTCGCTCTTGACGAGCTGCGCGAGGGCCTGCACGTTGTATTCCAAACCACGGTCAAACGGGCGGCCCGCAATGTTTTGCGCCACCAGCCAAGTGAGCGCCAAGCTGACTGGCCACAGCAGCAACAGCGGCGTGAGCATCCAATCCAGGATCTCGCCAAATAGCGAGTGTTGCTCGCGCCTAAACAGCTTTGCCATGCAAGTGCGCCGTGTTTAGCCCGGAATTTTCTCGAGGCAGTAGCCTAAGCCGCGCACGGTGGCAATGCGGATGGGGCCTTTTTCAATCTTCTTGCGCAGGCGGTGGATGTACACCTCAATGGCGTTGTTGCTGACCTCTTCGCCCCATTCGCACAGGCGTTCGACCAACTGGTCTTTGCTGACCAAACGGCCGCTGCGTTGCAACAGCACTTCGAGCAAACCGAGTTCACGTGCAGACAGCTCGACCATCTTGCCGTCAATGGTGGCGACGCGGCCGGTTTGGTCGTACACCAGTGGGCCGTGTTTGATGGACGACGAAGTGCCACCCATGCCGCGGCGCGTGAGGGCGCGCACGCGGGCTTCAAGCTCTTGCAAGCTGAAGGGTTTGGCCATGTAGTCGTCAGCGCCGTAGTCCAAACCTTTGACGCGCTCTTCCACACCGTCAGCAGCGGTGAGGATGAGCACAGGAATAGATGAGCCGCGTGAGCGCAAGCGCTTGAGCACTTCAAGGCCGTGCATTTTGGGGAGGCCCAAATCCAAGATGAGCAAGTCAAACTCATCGGTGGTCATGAGGGCGGCGTCGGCTTCAGAGCCACTGGCCACATGGTCAGCTGCGGCGCCCGACGCACGCAAGGTGCGCAACAGGCCGTCGGCCAAGACCAAGTCGTCTTCTGCAATCAGGATGCGCATGTGTTGTCTCCAGCTTCTTCGCGTTTTGAGATGTGTCAGGGAGGAGATTCTAGGCTGGAGTAGCCGCCTGCATAGGCTTCCAGCCCAAGACTTACCACCGTAGCCACGTCTGCACCCACTTCTAGTTTGAATTCCGCTTCGGTTTGCGCCACCGCTTGTTCGAAAGCGCGTAGCCATGCGAGGCCTGTTTCGGTGAACACAATGCGACGCGCGCGCGCGTCTTGTGGGTCGGGCGTACGTTGCACCAAGCCCCATGCTTCGCACTGGGTAACGAGGTCGCCCATGGCCTGTTTGGTCATGCCGGCACTTGCGGCGAGGTCGATCAGGCGCGAGCCTTCCAGGCTCAGGTGGCGTGTGATGTGAATGTGCGCTGCGCTCACTTGGGTGCGGGCGGCAAGGTTGGAGAGTGCCAAAGGCACATCTTCGTTGTGCGCCATCAGGTGCAGTACACGCGCATCAAAGCGTCGCATGGCGTGGCCTAGCAAACGGCCGAGGTGGATTTGTCGCCAGTCTTGCTGGGTAGAAAAGGTGGGTGCAGAAGCCATTTCTATATGGTAAGGCAAACTGACTAAAAAAAGTGTTTACAAGTTTTGACTTTGCGGTAAAGTACTGGTCAAGCATCCAGTTGTTGTTAAACACAGTAACTGGACATTCTCGGTAAGCCCTTGATTTAACGGAGATATCTCATGAACAACAAACCCATCGTCGCTGACAGCGAAAAAGCCAAAGCCCTCCAAGCCGCCTTGGCGCAAATCGAAAAACAATTCGGCAAGGGCACCATCATGCGCTTGGGCGAAGGCGAAATCATTGACGACATCCAAGTCGTGTCCACCGGTTCATTGGGTTTGGACATCGCTTTAGGCGTGGGCGGTTTGCCCCGTGGCCGCGTGATCGAAATCTACGGCCCAGAGTCATCGGGCAAAACCACCCTCACCTTGCAAGTCATCGCTGAGATGCAAAAGCAAGGCGGCACTTGCGCGTTTGTGGATGCCGAGCACGCACTGGATTCGCAATACGCCCAAAAGCTCGGCGTGAACTTGCAAGACTTGCTCATCAGCCAGCCCGACACCGGCGAACAAGCCCTCGAAGTGGTCGACAGTTTGGTGCGTTCAGGTGCGGTTGACCTCGTGGTTGTTGACTCGGTCGCTGCGTTGACCCCCAAGGCCGAACTCGAAGGCGACATGGGTGATTCATTGCCAGGCCTGCAAGCCCGCTTGATGAGCCAAGCGCTGCGCAAATTGACGGCTTCCATCAAGAAGACCAATTGCACGGTCATCTTCATTAACCAAATCCGCATGAAGATTGGTGTGATGTTTGGTTCACCCGAAACCACTACGGGTGGTAATGCGCTCAAGTTCTACGCCTCTGTGCGTTTGGACATTCGCCGCACCGGCACCATCAAGCGTGGTGACGAAGCGGTGGGTAACGAGACCAAAGTCAAAGTGGTGAAAAACAAAGTCGCGCCTCCGTTCAAGACGGCCGAGTTCGACATCTTGTTTGGCGAAGGCATCAGCCGCCAAGGCGAAATCATTGACATGGGTGTGAACGCCAAAGTCATCGAAAAGTCCGGCGCTTGGTACGCCTACCAAGGCGAAAAGATTGGCCAAGGCCGCGACAACGCCCGTGAGTTTTTGCGCGAAAACGAAGCCTTGGCTTTCGAGATCGAAAACAAAGTGCGCGAATCTTTGGGCATTCCTCTGTTGGCCGGTGGCGTGGAAGCACCTGCTGCCAAAGAAGAAAAAGCACCCAAGGCAGCCAAAGCCGCGAAAGAGCCAAAGGTCCCTGACGCCGATGGCGTGGTGGCCTAAGCCTTAACCAACAGCCAGCTTCGTGACACACGACGTCGATTCAAACGAAGATTTGAAACCCAAGGCGAAAAGGGCCAAGGGGTTTCAAATCTCGCTCAAAGGCCGAGCCTTGCGTTTGCTCTCGCAACGCGAGCACTCGCGCTTTGAGCTAGAGCGCAAGCTCAAACCGTTTGAAGAAACGCCGGGCGAGCTGGCCGAGGCCTTGGATTTTTTGCAGGCCAAAGACTTCATCAACGAGCAGCGCGTGGTGGAGTCAGTCGTTAACAGTCGTTCTCGCAAGCTCGGTGCATCCCGGGTGCGTCAAGAATTGCAAGCCAAGGGGTTGCCTGTGGAGGCCATCGCTGAAGCCGTGCAAGAGATGCGCAGCACCGAGCTAGAGCGAGCCCGTGAAGTTTGGCGAAAGAAATTTGGCGAGCCGCCAGTCGATCAAGCGGGGCGGGTCAAGCAAGTGCGGTTTTTAGTGAGCCGTGGCTTTGCACCGGAAGTCGTCAAGCGCGTAGTGGCTGGCGCTGATGATCTGGAATAAAACGAAAAGGGAATTGAATTTTCCCATCCAATAATTTCAAATGAAAGCTAATTTAAATGGGGCGTTCTCGTGGGTTGCAGATAGGACTTGATTCGCAATGTCTTTCGTATTTGCTGGATGCAATTTCAGGCGTAGATGAACCAACAGACATCTTGGCTGATGAAAAGAAGGCACTATTGCGGACATGGTTTTATAGGTCGAATCACTTTGCATTTACGCTGACTGCAACAGTTCTCGAAGAAGTTCGCGCAATTCGAGATTCGGTACGTAGAGAGTTTCATGAGAGTTTTAGTAGAACCCTGATGCTCGATCATCCAGTTAAGGATCAATATGCAGTACAGAAACGAGCGGATGAGTTAGCTGAATTTCATCCTAGAGGAAGAGACTGCCGAATCCTCGCAGAGGCAGAGGAGTTGGGCTTAGATTTCGTACTTACATACGATCATGACTTTTGGAAACGGTTGAAAGATAAGTCACCAATTACAAAGCTAATTAAACCCACTGTGTATTGGTCCAATTGCGGAATAGTGGCAGGGTCGCCACCGAAAACAGTTCCGCATAAAACAAATCCACTCAGCAATCAAGAGTGGTGGCGCTGGTAATGAAAAGCGACAACTGATCTAACGGATGCTCATCTAGGCGTTGTTTGGGCTTAAACACCCAACATCAGTTGCAAGTTCTGCACCGCAGCGCCACTAGCGCCCTTGCCCAAGTTATCCAAACGCGCCATCAAAACAGCATGACGATGGGTTTCGTTCGCGAAGACGCGAATTTCTAATTTGTTGGTGTCGTTCAGCGCGGTGGCGTCCAGCTTGCCGTTGTCGGTGGCGGGATGCACGCTCACCCAGCCGTCTGGGTGTTGACCGTAGTGCTTGACCAGTGCGTCATGCAAGTCCGCTGCCTTGGGCTTGCCCGGCAACATGTCTAAATGAATGGGCAGTTGCACCAACATGCCTTGGCGGAAGTTACCTACCGATGGCACAAACAAAGGCCGACGTGTGAGGCCGGTGTAGGCCATGATTTCTGGAATGTGTTTGTGCTCAAGGCCAAGTGCATAGGCCTCAAACAGCGGCGCTTTACCCGCTTCGTAGTCTTCAATCATGGTGCGCCCGCCACCCGAGTAACCGCTGACCGAAGGTAGGGCCACGGGGAAATCGGCAGGCACCAAGCCAGCGTCAATCAAGGGGCGCAGCAAAGCAATCGCGCCGGTGGCGTAGCAACCGGGGTTGGCCACACGGTCGGCGTTGACCACGGCATCGCGCTGGCCAGTGGCCAACTCGGGGAAACCATAGACCCAGCCAGGTGCCACGCGGTGCGCGGTGGAGGCGTCGATGATTTTGGGTTTCTTGCCGCTCAGGCTGTCGATCATGGCGACTGATTCACGGGCGTGGTCGTCGTGCAGACAGAGGATGACCATGTCGACGCCAGCCATGAGCTCGCGTTTGGCTTCGGGGTCTTTGCGTTTGGCGGGGTCAATGCTGACCACCTGAACCGCTGGCATGAGGGCCAAGCGCTCGCGAATTTGTAGACCTGTGGTGCCGGCTTCGCCGTCGATGAAGACTTTAGACATGGATGTCGCCAAAAAGTACAAAAAAAATTGGGCGTCGCTAAGCTGTTGTAAGCCAGTTAAAAGTTTGACGCGATGCAGCATGATACAGTCTTAAGGCTTTGTGCGGTGCGGCTCTTCGGTGTCGTTCACTGCAGAAAACGTTACAAATCCACCGATTACTAAGAGAGATCTCATGAAGATTCACGAGTACCAAGGCAAGGAAATCTTGCGTCAATTTGGTGTGCCAGTGCCACGCGGTATCCCTGCGTTCACGGTACAAGAAGCGGTGGAAGCCGCGCAAAAGTTGGGCGGCCCAGTTTGGGTTGTGAAAGCTCAAATCCACGCGGGTGGCCGCGGCAAAGGCGGCGGCGTCAAAGTGGCTAAGACCATTGATGATGTCAAACGCATCGCCGGCGAAATCTTGGGCATGCAGCTCAAGACCCACCAAACTGGCCCAGAAGGCCAAAAAGTCCGACGCCTCTACATCGAAGACGGCGCTGACATCAACAAAGAATATTACGTGTCAGTCGTGACTGACCGTGCAACTCAAAAGATTGCTTTCATCGCTTCCAGCGAAGGCGGCATGGACATTGAAGAAGTTGCCCACAGCACCCCAGAAAAAATCATCACCGAGTTCATCGACCCGTTGACAGGTTTGGGCGATGCACAAGCTAAGAAGATTGCAGACGCCATTGGCATGCCTGCTGACTCCACCGCTCAAGCCGTGGACATCTTCAAGAAGCTGTACCAGTGCTACATGGAAACTGACGCATCTTTGGTGGAAATCAACCCACTGAACCGCGACAGCAAAGGCAACGTGATGGCTTTGGACGCGAAGTTCAACTTCGATGCCAACGCTTTGTTCCGTCACCCGGAAATCGTGGCTTACCGCGATTTGGACGAAGAAGATCCTGCTGAAGTGGAAGCTTCTAAGTTTGACTTGGCCTACATCTCCTTGGACGGCAACATCGGTTGCTTGGTCAACGGTGCTGGCTTGGCCATGGCCACCATGGACACCATCAAGTTGTTCGGCGGTGAGCCAGCCAACTTCTTGGACGTGGGCGGCGGCGCTACAGCCGAGAAGGTCACTGAAGCTTTCAAGATCATGTTGAAGAACCCACATGTCAAAGGCATTTTGGTCAACATCTTCGGCGGCATCATGAAGTGCGACACCATCGCCAACGGCGTGGTCACAGCTTGTAAAGCCGTGAACTTGTCAGTGCCACTGGTTGTGCGCATGAAGGGCACCAACGACGAGTTGGGCAAGAAAATCTTGGCCGAATCTGGTCTGCCAATCATCTCTGCCGACACCATGGCCGAAGCTGCAACATCTATTGTTGCTGCCGTGAAGTAAGGGAAACAACATGTCCATCTACATCAATAAAAACACCAAGGTCATCACCCAAGGTATCACCGGCAAAACCGGTCAGTTCCACACTGAGAAGTGCATCGAATACGCAAACGGTAAAAACTGTTTCGTGGCTGGTGTGAACCCCAAGAAGGCTGGCGAGTCCATCTTCGGCGTGCCAATTTTCTCGACCGTCAAAGACGCTGCCAAAGAAACTGGCGCAACCGTGTCTGTGATCTACGTGCCACCAGCTGGCGCTGCTGCTGCCATTTGGGAAGCCGTTGAAGCTGACCTCGACTTGGCCATCTGTATCACTGAAGGCATTCCAGTCCGCGACATGCTCGAAGTCCGTAACAAGATGAAAGCCAAGGAAGCAGCTGGCGGCAAGAAAACCTTGTTGCTCGGCCCTAACTGCCCTGGTTTGATCACGCCTGACGAAATCAAGATCGGCATCATGCCCGGTCACATCCACCGTAAAGGTCGTATCGGCGTTGTGTCTCGTTCAGGCACATTGACCTACGAAGCCGTGGCGATGTTGACCGAAGTGGGCTTGGGCCAATCCAGCGCCGTCGGTATCGGTGGTGACCCCATCAACGGTTTGAAGCACATCGACGTGATGAAGGCTTTCAACGACGATCCAGACACAGACGCCGTCATCATGATCGGTGAAATCGGTGGTCCAGACGAAGCTGAAGCGGCACAGTGGTGCAAGGCCAACATGAAGAAGCCAATCGTTGGCTTCATCGCTGGTGTGACTGCCCCTCCCGGCAAGCGCATGGGCCATGCAGGTGCCTTGATCTCTGGTGGTGCTGACACGGCTGATGCCAAGCTCGCCATCATGGAAGAGTGTGGTTTTACCATCACTCGTAACCCATCTGAATTGGGCAAATTGCTCAAGGCTCAGTTGAAGTAACTTCCTTCGGGACTTACCAAGATTAAAGCGAGCGGTGTTTACCGCTCGCTTTTTTTTGAACTTGCGCATCGTCAACCCGAAGACAAGCGCTGCCTAGAATTCCTGCCCAACTTTCAAAGGACTCGCTATGAAACACACTCTGCAACGCGGCTTCACCTTGATCGAACTCATGATCGTGGTGGCCATCACTGGCGTGCTGGCCTCGGTGGCTTTGCCCGCTTACCAAGATTACATGGTTCGTGCGCGTGTGAGCGAGGGACTTGGGTTGGCGTCTGCCGCCAAAACCAATGTGCTGGATGTAGTTAACAGCGGCAACATCGCCACGGCAACGAGTGGCTACAAAACGGGTTACACATGGGGTGGTGCTACTAAGAACATCACCAGCATTGACATTGCCGCGAGTACAGGCGTGATCACCATCACGACCACAGCGGCAGCGGGTGGCGGTAGCTTGCTGTTGGTGCCCTTCACCAAAAGCGGCACAACAGATTCAGCGCTACCAGCGCCCACAGCGACCAGCGTGACCATTGAAGGTGCGGTGCAATGGAAGTGCATGGCCAAGGACGCAGCTGCGTTTGTGGGCGTGTCGGTGCCTACGGATGCGTTGGACAAGAAGTATGTCCCGAGCGAATGTAAATAAGCGCTCAGCACCATGAGATAAAGGCGCCTATGAGCGCCTTTATGTTTTGAGGGCTGGAACTGTCGGAAAATCAGCGAATGAATTCTTCAACGCAAAACAGCACTCTTGCGCGCAACATCATTTTGGCTTTGTGCGTCGCATTGCCATGGCTCAATCCATTTGCTAGCAGCCCATCGACAGCGGTGGTCCCATTGTTGCTAAGTTGGATGATGGCAGCTTGTGCATTACTTGCTGTGGTGGAGTTGTCGCTGGTAGAAGCGGCATGGGCCATGCGTGATCGCTTGTTTGCTGCGCTGCTAGGCGCCTGTCTATGCGTATCATTGCTATGGGTGCCACAAGTGGTTGACCGTGCATTGACATTTGGTTTGCTGGCTTCATTGCTAAGTATTGGGTTGATGGTGTCGGTCGGAAGGCGAGCCGCTGCAAACGACGATGTTCTGCGTTGCTTGGTCGTGGCTTTGCTTGCAGCGGCCGTGATCAGCAGTGTTTTGGGCGTGTTGCAGTACTTGGGTCTTGCGCGCGAGTTGTCACCATGGGTGAACCAACCTTTAAAGGGTGATGCTTTTGCTAACTTGCGGCAGCGCAATCAGTTCGCATCGCTAACAAGTCTTGGCTTCGCTGCACTTTTGGGAATGGTGTTGGCACAAGTCAAAGCAGCGCATATGTCACGGGTGGGATGGGGAGTGTCTTGCGTGCTGATCAACATCATGGCAGCAGGCGTTGCTTGTTCTGTGTCACGCACTGGCGCGATGCAGTGGATGCTAGTGAGTGGATTGGTCAGTGTCTGGGCGTGGAAAACTTTAGACAAAGATCAACGCACCGGCCTGATTAGTTTGGCGCTAATCGGACCAATCCTAGTAGCAATTTGGTCAATTGTGATGCCGTGGCTGTCCTTGCAGACGACAGGTGAATGGGGCGCAAGCATGATTTTGCGCGTCACTGGCCAAGCACAGGACTATGCCGCGTGTGGAGGACGCCGCGTGCTGTGGACGAATGTGTTGTCACTGATCGCGCAGCACCCATGGCTGGGATGGGGTTGGGGTGAAACAGACTACGCACATTTCATGACCCGTTATAGCAGCATGCGTTTTTGCGACATGCTGGACAACGCACACGACTTTCCATTGCATGTGGCTTTGGAGTTTGGGGTCCCATTCGCTTTGATTGTGATGACTTGCATCGCGGCATGGGTGCTGCGACGTCAACCTTGGAAGGAGTCAAATGCCTGGCGTGTCATGGCGTGGTGCCTGTTGGTGGTGTTGGGGTTGCATAGCTTGCTGGAATATCCGCTTTGGTACGGGCCATTCCAAATGACTTTGGGTTTTGCGATGGGCTTGTTATGGGGCGAACCAAAGGCACAAAGTAAAGAAGTAGCTCAAGAGTTACCAATGTTGATCGCGGCCATTGTTTTTATTGGATGCTTGTATGCCATGTGGGATTTCAACCGCGTAGGCCAAATCTACCGACAAGCGGCGTCGCGGGATGCGGCGTACAAAGACAACCCCTTGCACCATGCAAAGCAGTCATGGTTGTTTAAAAATCAAGCGGATTTTGCGGAGTTGACGACACAAACGGTCACCGCTGATAACGCAGCGGAGTTATACCCGCAAGCCATGCGGTTGATGCACTACTCCCCCGAAGCACGCGTGGTGCAGCGCGTCATCGATGCGAGTCAATGGCTGGGTGAGCGAGAACAAGCGCAAATGCTGGCGGACCGATTGGAAGATGTGAAGCAAAACACGCCACGCTAAACTCTTCTTTAACCATGACCCAAACTCGCTCTACTCTCTCGGCTATTGTCATCACGCGTAACGAAGCCCACAACTTGGATGATTGTTTGCAGTCCATGCACGGGCTGGTGGATGAAATCATCGTGGTTGATAGCCAAAGTACGGATGCCACAGTGGCCATTGCCCAGCAGCATGGCGCAAAAGTGGCTCAGCCTGCAGATTGGCCTGGCTTTGGTCCGCAAAAGAATCGCGCGCTAGATATGGCTACCTGCGACTGGGTGTTTTCAATCGATGCCGACGAGCGTGTGACACCTGAGTTGGCAGCTGAAATGAAACATGTGCTGCAAACAGGCCGCACGACTGCTGCCTACAAATTACCTCGTTTGTCGTCATATTGCGGCAAGTTCATTCACCATGCAGGCTGGCAGCCTGATTACGTGTTGCGCTTGTTCAAACGTGGCACGGCCAAGTTCTCGGATGATTTGGTTCATGAACGCGTGGTGACTGAGCAGTTTGTGGTTGCCTTGCAAAACCATTTGCTGCACTACAGCTATTTGAATTTTTCGCAGGTGCTGTCAAAAGTCGATGCCTATTCCACGGCATCAGCTAAGCAAGCTTATGCGCGCGGTAAGCGTTCATCTGTGGCGGGTGCGTTGGGCCATGGTGCGTGGGCATTTTTTCGCACCTATGTCGTACGCCGCGGTTTTATGGACGGCGCACATGGTTTAGCGTTGTCTATTTCTAACGCCGAGACCAGTTACTACAAGTATTTGAAGCTTTGGCAGATGCAGCAGGCTGAAGAATCGGCTGCTAACTGAGCGAGTCGAAATCAGGCCGCCACGTAACTACCCGATTTGCCGCCGTGTTTTTCAAGCAAGCGCACATCGGTCATCGTCATACCACGATCCACGGCTTTGCACATGTCGTAGATGGTGAGTAGTGCTACTTGAACCGCTGTCAGCGCTTCCATTTCCACACCTGTTTGTCCCACGGTTTCCACCGTCGCGGTGCATTGCACGCTGTGCGTTGATTCATCTATCGCAAATTCAACGGCAACGCGCGTGAGGGCGAGCGGGTGACACAAAGGAATCAAGTCACTTGTTTTTTTAGCGGCTTGAATACCCGCAATACGCGCAATGCCCAGTACATCGCCTTTTTTAGCTGTGCCACTTTGAATCAACGCCAATGTGACTGGCTGCATGACGATGCGGCCAGTGGCCACGCCCACGCGTTTGGTATGGGCTTTGTCTGCTACGTCCACCATGTGGGCTTGGCCTTGTGCATCAAAATGTGTGAGTGAAGACATGCTGAAATTTACAACGGGTTAACATCAAAGCAGCATCATACGGCCCATGAATACCATGCCATCTTCGTTACCGCCGCAATCCTTACGTCGTTTGGGCGTCTTAGGAATCTGCGTGAGTTTGTTGTTGCCTGTTGCGCCCGTGCAAGCGCAATTGAGTGGCAATAGGTTGCCAAATTTGGGAGATGGCGCGGAAGTGCCGTTGGGTGTTGAGCGGCGATTGGGTGAAAGCATCGCGCGTGAAATTTATCGTGATCCGGATTATTTAGATGACCCGGTCTTAGGTGATTATTTGCAAGGTATTTGGCAAACGCTCATGGCGTCTGCGCGTCAACGTGGCGAACTCACGCCAGAGCTAGAGCAGCAATTTGCATGGGAAGTTGCGTTGATTCGCGACCGCAGCATTAACGCGTTTGCGCTACCCGGTGGTTATTTGGGCGTGCACTTGGGTTTGATTTCAGCCGTCAACAGTGCAGATGAGCTGGCGTCGGTGCTCGCTCATGAATTGAGTCATGTCACACAGCGGCATATTGCGCGCATGATCGCGCAGCAAGGGCGTCAAGGTCCGATGGTGATGGGCGCCATGATCTTGGGCATGTTGGCTGCCAGCCGAACACCCAGCGCAAGCAGCATGAGTGCGGCCAATGCAGTCATGGTGGGTGGCCAAGCTGCAGCGATACAGAGCCAATTGAATTTTTCAAGAGACATGGAGCGCGAAGCCGACCGTGTGGGCTATGGCGTGATGACAGAGGCCGGTTATGAAGCCCAAGGCTTTGTCACGATGTTTGAAAAGCTGCAGCAGGCAGCCCGCTTGAATGACAACGGTTCGTTCCCTTATCTGCGTAGCCACCCGATGACGACGGAGCGGATTGCCGATGCGCAAGCACGTCAGCAGTTGTTGCCTGCGAAGGGTGCAGTACCAACCACCGCCACGCATGCCATGATGGGTGCTCGTGCACAGGTGTTGGTGAATCCAGGTATCGATGTGTTGCGAAGCATTGTCGGTCAAGTCAATCCAACAACGTTAGCAGCCGCGACCAAGGCAAAGCAAGCTGGCATCCTGTATGGCGCAGCCATGGCAGAGATGAAGCAACGCAACTACCCCGAAGCCCGTCAATATTTGACGCGTTTGCAGTCTATGGGCAACTTAGATTTGAGTGCTCAGAGGGTGATTCGTTTGTTTGCAGCCGAATTGGCTTTGGCCGCGGGAGATGCAGCACAGTCTGTGGCGATGCTAGAAACCAAATCCACAGTATTGGCAACCAACGACCGCGCGACCCGCATTCAGTTGGCGCAAAGCCGTATCGCGACGCGCAAAATTGCGCAAGGCAAAGCGGCTGCAAGTGATTTGTCTTTGTGGTTAAACCAGCATCCGCGTGATGCCACGGCATGGCTGATTCAATCTTCAGCATATGAACTGCAAGGTGATGCGCTGCGTGCGTTGCGTTCACAAGCGGAAGCACGGGCGATGGAGCTGGACTATGGTGCTGCACTAGATCGATTCAAGGCAGCACAAACATTGGCGCATCAAATGGACAGCGCTGGCAAGTTAGACCGCAGTGGTCACATGGAGGCATCGATCATTGATGCCCGTTTGCGTGAATTAGAGCGGTTGCGGCGGGAACAGTCGCTCGAGCGCGGCATCAATTAACACGCCAAATGCTGAGTAAATCAGCGAGCCCAACAGCGCCGAGCCAAATCCGCGCACCCAAAAGCCTTCAAGCAAACCTGCTGCGGCCCAAAACATGAAGGCGTTGATGACAAACAAAAACAGGCCCAGTGTCAAAAACGTCACAGGCAAGGTCAATACGACCAAAGCAGGGCGCACGATTAGGTTAAAAATTCCGATCACCAAGGCGGCCGTCATAGCCGCACCAAAGCTGGTGACCTCAACGCCGCTGTAAAGGTGCGCCAAAGCTATCAAAGCGGTGGCGTGGAGTACCCAAGTTAAAAGTAGTTTCATTGCGGTATCAGCATAGCATTCCCGTTATCATCCATCCCCCGACTTTCACCCTGCTTTTTAGGTAACAAACTCTAACGCGATGGCTGGCATTCACATCACCGACATTGAAGCGGCCATCAACTATTGGCGCGAACAAAAGCCCTCACCCGATGGCGTCACACTCGCGCCCGAAATTCGTGCGTTAGCCGAAGTCTATGCCTTGATGATTTATTACCATCATGAAGAAGCGGCAGAAAAAGGCTTTCCTAAAAAGGCCTATGAAGCATGGCTGGGTTGGTACAACACCACACCTGATGCGCCCTGTATTGCCATTTGTTCCACCAGCCAAGGCGACGAAGAGTGCAAAGGCTGCGGTCGCACCTTTGAAGAGGTGCAGTACTGGCCAGAAATGTCGCCAGGCGAAAAGCGCAGCACTTGGCGACGTATCACCATGATTGGCACGTCTTGGCGTTTTAACAAATACGCCGAGCGTGCGCTGGTGAGTTCATCCATCGATGTGGGCGAGCCTACAACTGAAGGCGAAGCTAAGGCCGGCGCATAAAAAAAGCGCACCTTGAGTGCGCTTTTTCAGTTGAAGTGGCGGCGCTTATTTCCAGCGTTCGCACTCAATGTCAACGGTCGTTTTTCCGTTGCTCATCATCACCACACCCTCTTGAACCGTGGCTTGCAGTTGCATGCTGCGCTCAGCCAGCTTGGCCAAGTCTTGCGACGCGCTGCTAGGAATGCGCCAGACCTGCAGCGACGTGGGCTTGATAAGTTTGTTTTGCATGTTCTTCCACCAGACATCGCCAGAGCTGGAGAACACATACAACATGACTTGGTCGGCCTTGCTGCAGGCTTTAAGCAGTGGCTTTTCTTCAGGCTGACCCACTTCAATCCACAAGCGTTTGCGGCCGGTGAAATCGGTCAACATCACATCGGGTTCGTCAGGGTCAGATAGGCCTGCGCCAAAGGCCAACACGCCATCGCCGTTACAAACGTCTTGCAGCTGATGTGCTTGCAATGACAGTGCGACTAAACGCACCATCATGCGTTCGTCCGTCTCGCTGGGGTGGCGCGCCAAGGTCAGCGCGTGGTCGGCGTAGTAGCTGTGGTCAATGTCCGCGATTTGGACGTTCGCTTTGAAGATGGTGGATTTGATCGCCATCTGATTAAACGCGGCGCGCGAGTTCGGCGGCTTTGCCCACGTAGCTGCCAGGCGTCATGGCCAGCAAGCGGTCAATGTCCGCTTGCGGTATTTGCAGTGAAGCAATCAAACCATGCAGCGCTTCAGCCGTCACCGTTTTGCCACGCGTGACTTCTTTGAGCTGCTCGTAAGCACCTTGCACGCCGTAGCGGCGCATGACGGTTTGAATCGGTTCGGCCAGCACTTCCCAAGCTGCGTCAAGATCGGCGGCCAAGGCTTCTTCGTTGAGTTCGAGCTTGTTCAAGCCCACCATCATCGACTGATACGCCAACGCGGTATAGCCCAAGGCCACGCCCATGTTGCGCAGCACCGTGGAGTCAGTCAGGTCACGCTGCCAGCGGCTGATGGGTAGCTTTTCACTGAGGTGTTTGAGCACGGCGTTTGCCAAACCCAAATTGCCTTCGGCGTTTTCAAAGTCAATTGGGTTGACTTTGTGCGGCATGGTGGACGAGCCAATTTCGCCAGCTTTCAAACGCTGTTTGAAGTAGCCCAACGACACATAGCCCCATACATCGCGCGACCAGTCAATCAAGATGGTGTTGGCGCGTGCCACAGCGTCAAACAACTCAGCCATGTAGTCGTGGTGTTCGATTTGGATGCTGTAGGGCTGGAAGGTCAGGCCCAGGCCCAGAGGTGCGGGTGTTTCTACCACTTTGCGGCTGAAGGCTTCCCAGTCGAAATCTGGCCAAGCGCTGAGGTGGGCGTTGTAGTTGCCTACCGCGCCGTTCATCTTGGCCATGATGTGCACGCCGGCAATGCGTTCGCGCACTTGTTTCAAACGCATCACCACGTTGGCCACTTCTTTGCCCACGGTGGTGGGGCTGGCAGTTTGGCCGTGGGTGCGGCTGAGCATGGGCACGTCGGCAAAAGCGTGGGCCATCTCGCGCAGCTTGGCGATCAAGCCATCAATGCCGGGCAAGATCACCTCATCGCGGCCTGCTTGGAGTTGCAAGGCGTGGCTGGTGTTGTTGATGTCTTCGCTCGTGCAAGCAAAGTGCACAAACTCCGCAGAAGCTTCTAGCTCTGCATGGCCTTTGAATTTCTTCTTGATCCAGTACTCCACGGCCTTCACATCGTGGTTCGTGACTTTCTCTTCATCCTTGATGGCCAAGGCATCCTCGGTGCTGAAGTTGGTCACCAAGCTGATCAGATAAGCGCGTGACTCAGCGCTCAAAGGTTTGAATTCGGCAAACCCAGCATCGCTCAATGCAATGAACCACGCAATTTCCACCTGCACGCGGCGATGCATATAACCTTGCTCGCTCATCAAGGGGCGCAGGGCGGCGACTTTGCCTGCATACCGGCCGTCTAGGGGCGACAGGGCGGTGACTTGGGAAATGGCTTGGGAAGTGTGGTTTGTTGTGCTCATTCTGCAATTTTAGGTGCTGCGCTCCAGTGGCATGTATACGCAAGATAGATAAACTAGAACTTCATTAAATCAACGAAAACTTTATGAAACTGATTGGCTCACTCACCAGCCCTTATGTGCGCAAAGTGCGCATCGTCATGGCCGAGAAAAAACTGGACTATCAGTTTGTGTCCGAGGACGTGTGGGCGGCTGATACCAATATTTCTGCTTCCAATCCTTTGGGCAAAGTGCCTTGCTTGGTGATGGAAGGCGGTGAGGCTTTATTTGACTCGCGTGTCATCGTTGAATATGTGGACACTTTGTCTCCAGTCGGTAAGCTCATTCCTAGCGCTGGGCGAGAGCGTGCCGAAGTCAAAACATGGGAGGCCTTGTCTGATGGCCTGCTCGATGCCGCTATTCTTGCGCGGCTCGAGGCCACATGGTCAGGACGCAAAGAAGGCGAACGCAGCCAGATGTGGATTGATCGTCAATTGAAAAAAATCGACGACAGCTTGATTGCCATGGACCTTGCTTTGGCTGAGCGTAGCAACTGTGTCGGTATTCATTTGAGTTTGGCGGATATTGCTGCGGGCGTGGCGGTGGGGTACTTAGATTTCCGTTTCCCAAACATCGATTGGCGTGGTCAGCATCCCAACTTGGCCGCTTTGTACGAGCGGTTGTCACAACGCCAAAGCTTCAAAGACACCTTGCCAACATAAGCCCAAGTCGTCTGAACGAGGAAAGCCCTTCGTTGAAGGGCTTTCCTTTGGCGTAGTGGGCTAGGCCTTGTGATGCGTGTTGTGCGTTTAGCTGTTGGCGCGCTGCTTCAGCCAGCGCATCAAGCTGCCTAAAACGGGGAGTTTTTCATACAACTCTTCTGCAGCATCCCAGTAGTCACGGTGCATAGCAACGCGCCACACGCCTGCGTCTTCACGGAACACAAAGTGGGTGGCCCCTCGAATGGTTTGAGTTGCGCCGTTGTCCATCCGTGGCATGCCAAACAAAAAATCCCAAGTCACAAAGCATTGTGAGCTTTGGAGCACTTGTGTGGTGATCACAAAGCGTGGTGCATGCAATGCTTCAAACATGTGGGCAAAGATGCGCTCGATGGCTGGGATGCCTTGTACTTCGTTGAACGGATCTTTGAACTGCGCATCCGCGGTGTAGATGTTGGCAAGGTGTGCCAGATCGCTGGGCTGCATGTGCTCAAAAAAATGTACCAGCCGCTGCAATGCAGTCTCAGGCGTGTCAACCATTGATTCGAGCAAAGGCATTGCTGATCTTACATACCCGTGCTGCGACGCACCAAGGCAAAGTACCAGCGGTAGGGTAGTAAGCGAAGCAACATTAGCATGCGTGTGAAGCGTTTTGGAAAGTGAATATGAAACGCACCCTGGCGCCATCCCTTCAAAATTTCTTGTGCCGCTTTCGCCGGCGTGATGAGTGCAGGCATGGGGAAGTCGTTGCCAGCCACCAGAGGCGTCTCTACAAAGCCAGGGTTGATCACACTCACGCCAATGCCATGTGGGGACAAGTCGTAATACAAGGCCTCGGCCAAATTGATGAGGGCTGCTTTGGTTGGGCCATACGCCAAGCTTTGCGGCAAGCCGCGAAACCCTGCCACGCTGGAAATGAAGCTGAGGTGCCCCTTTTGGTTGGGCAGCAATTCAGGCAACACGGCGTCCAGCACACGTAAGGCGCCTGTGTAGTTGATGTCGAGGTGGCGCAACATTTCTGGCAGCGAATACGAGGTGGCGCGTTGCGGTAGGTAGTAGCCTGCGCAGTACATCACCACATCTAAGCCTTGTTGTGCTTGCACGTAACGGGCTGCAGCGGTGATGGCCGCGGCGTCTGCTACATCGAGCACCACAGCTTGCGCACCAGGGTGTGCATCGACAAATTGTTGCAGCAACTCGGCATTGCGAGCTGATACCACCACCCGAGCGCCTGCGGCATGCAGGGCTTTGGCGGTTGCCAAACCAATGCCGCTGGATGCGCCAATCAACCACACACTTCGACCCTGCCAGTCGGTGATGGGTGTGTTCATGGGTTTGAAGAAGAGCGACATAGGTGGCGTGCAACAGATTAAGGTTTGACCAAAGTGTATTGAACCACGTCCGTGTTGTGTTGCTCGAATGCCGCCTCGCAATAAGCGAGGTAGAACTCCCAAATGCGGATGAAGCGTTCGTCAAAGCCCAGCTGCAACACCTGCGCTTTGTCCGCCATGAACTGGTGACGCCAGCGGCGCAGGGTTTCGGCGTAGTCCAACCCAAAGGCCAGCTCGTCGATCACCTTCAAGCCAGCACGTTCTGCGTGCGCGCGGAACTCGCGTGGGCAGGGCAAGCAACCGCCGGGGAAGATGTATTGCTGAATGAAGTCGGTGCTCTTCACATAGCGGTCAAACAAGCTGTCATCGATGACGATGGTTTGCACACAAGCCTTGCCGCCCGATTTGAGCAAGCGTGACACGCTCTCGAAATACGTGGGCCAATATTCCTGGCCCACGGCCTCTAGCATTTCGATGGAGCAAATCGCGTCGTAAGGGGCGTCGTCAATGTCGCGGTAGTCTTGCAGGCGCAGATTGCTGGTGGCGGCCAAACCTTGGGTTTGCATGCGTTGGTTGGCGAAGGCCAGTTGCTCGTGGCTCAGTGTCACGCCGCTCATGTGTGCGCCAAACTCTTGACCGCCCAACTCGACCAAAGCTCCCCAGCCGCAACCGATTTCCAGAATGCGGTCGCCCGCTTTGGCGTCGACCATACGCAGGGCACGGCGTACTTTGGCGGTTTGCGCTTGGGCCATCGGCTTTGAGCGGTCGTTGTCAAACCAAGCCGATGAATAGTTCATTGTGGGGTCTAGCCACAGCTCGTAAAACGCGTTGCCCAAGTCGTAATGCGCGTGGATGTTTTTCTTGCTGTTGCTACGTGTGTTGCGATGCAACAAGTGGCGCACACGGTAGAACAAACGGCCCAACCAGTTGCCGTAAATCAGCTCTTCCATGTCGCGGCGATTCGCCACCAGCAGTTGAAGCAACTCGGCCAAGTTGTTGGTGGTCCATTCACCGGCGATGAAACTTTCTGCAAAGCCGATGTCACCCGACTTCATGGCCTGTGTCAGCGGCGCATAGCTGTGTAAATGCAAGGTGGCATTGAGCCCTTCACTGTTGGTCGAGCCAAACTGCTCAACGCGTCCATCAGGCCATTGCACATGCAGCGTGCCGTGTTGCAGGCGTTGGAGCAGACTGACCACGCGTCGCACAGCTGTAGGCATGGCTTGGGTAGAGGTGTTCACAGGGGCCGAGGTCGTGGTGGGGTTCATGGCAATGCTCTTCTCTGCGTCAGCGGGTCACAAAATCTTGTGGGGGTGTTGGTTTTGTAAAAAATGGCACTCGTTTTAGCCAAAGCTTCAGCGCCTGCCAATGGATGCGTGTCATCACCATCAGGGTCATCAATGGGTAGCCCCACAGCGCATGGCGTAGGACAAGGTGCGTGATGGGTTGAAGCTGGCCGCTCACGCTGGTTTCAATCAAGGGGCCGTGTGCATCGTCGTGGTCCACGCTGGCTACCGTGTGGTCTTCCGTACGCATGAAGCGAAAGCGGTAGTCGCCCTGTACGGCGCAAAACGGCGACACATGAAACACTTTGCTCGCGCGTTGCTCAACGCCATAGCGAGGTTGGTCTAGCAAATAGCAATGGCGCTCACCAAAGGTGTTGTTCACTTCCACCACGATGGCGCGCAGGCTGTTATCTGCGGCAAGGCAATACCAAAAGCTCACAGGCTTGAAGGTGTAGCCGAGCACGCGCGGATAGCAATGCAACCAGACCTCACCTGTGGCATCAAGAATACCTTCGCTGTGCAGCAACTCATCGAGCCAAGCCAGTGCACCACCTGCCGCCATGCCACGGCCATCGCCGTGGTCGACATCATGAAAGCTGATGGCGCCTGCGCGGTTGATGGGCAGCACTGCATCGCCAGAGACTTTGAGCGATCGCATGGGCAACATCAAAAAGAAAGTGTTGTAAGCGAACGCATGGTGCTTGGGGCGTAAGCGCGTGTGCCGCACTTGGCCAAAACCAATCATGGCTTGCGGTGTGCCGCTTGCCAATGTGTAGGGCGTTGGCGTGGTGCTCTGCGTCATGCCGTTATCTTGCCAAGCTGGTCAATAAGTTCTGTGCGGCAGCGCGCCCAGATTTGAATCCGTCTTCATGAAAACCGTAACCCATCCAAGCACCTGCAAACCATGTGTGTTGCTGGCCTTGCAGTTGCGGCATCTGCGCTTGCGCTTGAATGGCGGGTAAGTCAAACACGGGGTGCGCGTATTCGTATTCGCCAAGGATGTGTGCAGGGTCAATGTCGTGCACGGGGTTGAGTGACACGATCACATCTTGGCTAAATGGCAGCGGTTGCAGCAAGTTGAGCCAATAGTGCAAACAAACGCGCGTGGACTCGGTGCTGTCGTGTGCTGCACGTTCGTAGTTCCATGCGGCCCACGCAAGTTTTTTCTTGGGCATCACCGAGGCGTCGGTGTGCAGCACGGCGCGATTCGGGTGGTAGCGGATAGCGCCCAAAGCGATGTGCTCCTGTGCCGTGGGTTCAGCCAACATTGCCAGCGATTGGTCAGCGTGGGTTGCCAGGATCACTTGATCAAATCGTTCGGAGCCGTTGTACGTTTGCAGCGTCACGCTGTGTGCATCGCGCCCGATGCGCAACACGGGCGTGTTCAGACGCTTGTCTGGAATGCCCGCCAAAATCTTCTCGACATAGTGGCGTGCGCCACCGGCTACCGTGTACCACTGTGGCCGGTTGTTGACTTGAATGAGGCCGTGGTTATGGCAAAACCGAATCATGGTGGCCACAGGAAACTTGAGCATTTGGTCGGTCGGGCAACTCCAAATGCAACCTAGCATGGGCAACAAATACCAATCACGAAACGCGTCGCTGAATTTGTGCGAGATCAAAAATCCGCTCAAGGGCTGAGCGAGCTCGTGGTCTTGGTTACGCTCGGCCAGTTCGGTGGCCAAGGTGTTGAAACGAACCACATCGCGCAGCATTTTGATGAAGCTGGGCTTGAACAGGTTGCTGCGTTGGGCAAACACGGTGTTGAGGTTGGCGCCGTTCCACTCCAGTGCGCCACGGCCATTTTTGTTGGGCACTTGCACCGAAAACGACATGTCCGATTTGACGGTGGCCACCTGCAGTTCTTCAAACAACGCAATCAGGCCAGGATAGGTGCGTTCGTTGTAGACCAAAAACCCTGTGTCCACGCCATGCGTTTGTAAGCCCTTGCGGGTGGGCAACGTCACGTCGACGGTGTGGGTGTGACCGCCGAAATAGTGACCCGCTTCTAACAAGGTGATGTCGGCTTCGCCATGCAAATGGTGTGCGGCAGAAAGACCGGAAATGCCCGAACCCACAATGGCGATGCGTGGTTTCATTGCGCCATGCCTTTCACAGCCAATTGCTTTTCAACTTCTTGCACAAAGCTCTTGTCTTGTGGCCCCGTCATGCTGCTGAAGCTTTTGACGCTTTTGCCATCGCGGCCGATCACATATTTGTAAAAGTTCCACTTCGGGCTTGTGCCGGTTTGCTCTGATAGCTGCTTGAACAAGGGCAATGCGTCGTTGCCACGAACAGTGGTTTTCACAAACATCGGGAACTTCACGCCAAAGGTGTTTTCGCAAAAGTCGGCGATCTTGGCGTTGCTGTCGGGTTCTTGCGAAAAGTCGTTGCTGGGAAATCCAAGCACAACCAAGCCTTGGTCTTTGTATTTGGCGTAAAGCGCTTCGAGGCCTTTGTATTGCGGGGTAAAGCCACAAAAGCTGGCGGTGTTCACGACCACGACCACTTGGCCTGCGTACTGACACAGGTTTTGTGGTTTTTCATCTTGCAGGCGCGCCACCGTGTGTTGGAGCACACGAGGGCAGGTGCTGGCCGACGAGAGCTCAGATGCTGCATTTGCAGCACATGCTGCCAGCAAGAGTGCACTTCCGAGCAGAAATTTGCGGGTAAACAGGGGGATGTTGTTCATCATGATTCCTTATGATTGCCCAAATTTGGATATCTTGTCCACGACAATAAAATAACCCCCATTCTGACTTGTTTTAAAACCTGCTTATGAACGCTTCTGACTCGCAAATTTCCGTTTCTTTGCCGATTGCGGCGGTGGAGCGCGATACAGGGATCGGCAAAGACACACTGCGAGTTTGGGAGCGTCGGTATGGCTTTCCTCAGCCCAATCGTGATGAGCACGGTGAGCGCGTCTATCCAGCAGCGCAAGTAGAGAAATTACGCGTCATCAAGCGGCTGATGGACCAAGGTCATCGACCCGGACGCATCGTGGCACAACCCATCCAGGCATTGCTCCATCTCACGCGTGCAGATTTAGGGGGTCATAGCGCGTCGGCTGCGCATACCATGGTGCGTGAAGATTTGGCCGCCCTGATCGCCATGATCCAGGCGCATGACGATGAAGGTTTGCGTGCAACATTGCACGCGTCTTTGGCAAAGACGGGTTTGCAAACTTTTGTAACCCACATGGTCGCTCCCTTGACAAGCTTGGTGGGTGAAACTTGGGCTCGCGGTGACCTGGCGGTTCATGAAGAGCATCTGTACACCGAATGTGTCGCAACCTTGCTGCGTCAAGCCATTTCAGCCATTCCTAAAGCAGCCAATGGCACCACGCCCTCCGTTTTATTGACCACGTTCCCACAAGAAGCGCATGGCTTGGGTTTGTTGATGGTGGAAAGTTTGTTGGCGCTTCAGGGCTGCCGCTGCGTGTCATTGGGTACACAAACGCCATTGCGTGACATTGCTCAAGCTGCGACCCTGCGAAAAGCCGATGTGGTGGCTTTGAGCTTTAGCGTGAGCATGAACGTGAATCACGTGATCGATGGATTGAAAGAGTTGATGGCCTTGCTGCCTCAAGGCGTCAAGGTTTGGGCTGGCGGTCAATCTCCCGCGCTCAAGCGCAGGCAAATTGAGGGCGTGGTGGTGATGAATGATTTGGCATCCATTTCAAATGCTGTCAATGAGTGGCGTCATCATGCAGGGTTGGTTGCCTAAAATCAGCCCACCATGACAGACACCACCACTTTGCATCCCCCGGCATTTCTTTCTAAGCTCTCATCGCGTCAAGAGGCCATCGCGCGTGTAGCAACCTTGCGCGCAATTGGTCCCGTTGTATTTACCAATGGTGTGTTTGATGTGCTTCACCGAGGACATGCATCGTATTTGGCTCAAGCGCGAAGCTTGGGTGGGAGTTTGGTCGTGGCCTTGAACAGCGACGCATCTGCACGACGTCTGGGTAAGGGCCCAGACCGTCCACTGAACAACGAGTTAGATCGTGCCGCCTTGATGGCCGCATTGGAATCGGTGAGTTTGGTCACTTGGTTTGACGAGGATACGCCCTTAGAGCTGATCACAGAGTTGCGCCCCGATGTATTGGTCAAAGGTGGTGACTACGACATGAACAAGCTGGCAGAGACACAAGTGGTGTTGGCTTATGGCGGTCGCGCGCAAGCGATACCTTTTGTGGACGGTTATTCAACCACGGCACTGGTTAAAAAAATACGTCAAGGCTAATCAGTCAAACACCACATGCCACAAGGCTTGAATGGCTGCTCGCTCTTGGGCCAGTTCTGCCATTGGTACTTGTGTAGGAAGCTCATTTAAACGCGCGCGGTGCTGCACCCGGCGTAACTCTCGGTATGCCGTGCCAGCCGCAGCACCAATGCCCAGCGGTAGCAGCCCCGCTCTCTCTGCGCTCAGCAGCAGCGCGATGTTGCCAACGTTGAGAAGCAAATCAGGATGTTGTGCTGCATGCGCTAGCACCATGAACTGCACAGTGAACTCTACATCCATCATGCCCCCCGAGCTGTGCTTGACATCGAATAAGCCAGGCTTGGCGGTGTGGGCTGCATGCAGTTTTTCCCGCATCGCGATGATCTCGTGACGCAACCCAACATGGTCACGCTGTGAATTGATGACCTTTGCACGCACAGTGTCAAAACGTGCTTTGAGCTCGGAGGTGCCCAAGCAAAAGCGTGCGCGCGTCATGGCTTGGTGTTCCCACGTCCATGCGGTGTTTTCGCCCCGCTGGCATTGGTAATTTGCGTAGGCGTCGAAGGTAGAAACAAGTAAACCAGAGTTGCCGTTGGGGCGCAAAGCAGTGTCAATTTCGTACAAATCACCATCACCCGTTTTAACGGTTAGCCAATTGATGAGTTTGCGCACATAGGCTGCATAAATTTCACCAGCACGTTCGTGGTCATCTTCGTACACGAATACGATGTCAAGGTCGCTGCCGTAGCCAAGCTCTTTGCCGCCCAATTTGCCATAAGCAATGATGGCGAATTGGGGTTCTTCACGATGACGTTGTTTGAAGTTTTGCCACACCCAGCGGCTGGTGACATTGAGGACAGTGTCAGCCAAAGCGCTCAGATCATCTGCCACTTGCTCGACGGTAATGCGTCCTTCCACATCACGCGCTAAGGTTCTGAAAACTTCTGCGTGGTGAGCTCGGCGCAGTAAGTTGAGCAAGGTTTCTTCGTCAGCTTGCCCCGTGGACTGCAAGGATTCAAATCGTCTTTCAAGCTCTTTTTCAAATTCAAAGGGGACAAAACGTTCAGCCATCAAGGCTTCGCTGGCGAGTTCGTCAATCACACCCGGATGCTGTTGTAAATACTTGGCGGGCCAACGTGCCAGTCCCAGTAATCGCATGAGCTGTTCATGGACATGGGGTCGCTCGATCAGCAGCGCTAAATAACTTTCGCGACGCAGCAATGGTTCGAGCCAATCACTCCATCGCAGAGCGGACTCCTCAGAGACGCGCCCTTCGCTGATCCACATATGGGTGCGTTGCAATAGTTTGAGCAGTCTTTGAAGGCCTTCATCTCGCAGTGCGCGAATGCGCGGATGTTCAGACCATTGCGCCACGCGTTCACGCAGGCGAGGTGTAAGGTTCGGGAGTAAAGACGGCAGATCTAGGATCGCACTGTGGTTGTTTTGCCCGCAACCTTTGCAATCATCGTTGTGCGTAGTTTCTGTTTTTTCGCCTAAGCCCAAAAGTCGATCAAATTCATCAGCCACCAATTCACGGTGACTGTCGAGTTGTGTCAAGAAGTCGCACGCATCGCCAAAGCCTAAGGTCAGCGCGATCCAATTCAAATCTTCGTCGTTGGTGGGAATGATATGGGTTTGTTGGTCGTCCAAGTATTGGATACGGTGTTCAACTTGACGTAAAAACACATACGCTTTGGCCAATGCATCTGCCGCGGACGCTGGCATCAAATTGGCTAGGCTGATACGTTGCAAGGCTTGCAATGTAGGACGTGTGCGCAATTCTGGGAACTGACCACCGCGAACAACTTGCAGTAGTTGTACGGTGAATTCAATTTCACGAATGCCACCGCGTGAAAGCTTGACGTCATTGGCACGTTCAGGGTGGCCTGCACTCCGAGAGGCTGAATGCTTTCGGATTTGCTGGTGAAGGCCACGAAGCGACTCAAACACGTTGTAGTCTAAATAGCGGCGAAACACAAAAGGCAAGACAGTGTCACGGAGCTCATGCGCATTCGCGTTGGCGCTGAAAGGCGCAACCATTCGGCTCTTGAGCCATGCAAAGCGTTCCCATTCGCGTCCTTGAACTAAAAAATACGCCTCTAAGGACGCAAGTGACACCACGCTGGGACCCGAGTTGCCGTTTGGACGAAGAGCCAAGTCCATGCGAAACACAAATCCATGGTCGCTGGTGTCACCAATGAAGGTGTAAATTAGTTTGACTACTTTGGCGAAATAGTCGTGGTTGCTGATACGACCTCGGCCATCAGGCAAACCGGTTGTTTCACCGTCTTCGTTGTACACATAAATCAGATCAATGTCGCTCGAGACATTCAGCTCTCTGGCACCAAATTTACCCATCCCAATGATCCACAAGGTGGCCCGTTCACCGCTTGGTGTAGTGGGCATGCCATAGCTGGCGTCGAGTTGGATTTGGGCTTCATGAAAAGCGGCGTTGAGCGCGAATTCACCCAAATCAGTCATGGCGCGCATGACCACGCTGAGCTCCGCCCCTTGCTCACAATCCAGCACCACCAAACGTTCTAGCACCAGCTGGCGTAACACACGCAAGGCGTCTGCGCAGCTGTATAACTGTCGCAAGGCGTCAAAGCAAGTCTGCAGAGCCGACATCTCCGGCGCACCGACAGGTAATAAATGCAACTCATTGGCGTAGCGACGGCGAATGCGTTGCACAAAGCGCGAATAAGTACTCAGATTCTGCATGGGGGAGGAGATAATTGCCGACACGTTGCTAGTCCCATGAAACATTTGTCTGATTCTGTAAACCCCACCCCTGAAACGCCGCGCAATGATTTGAACTGCAAATCAGTGTGGCAACGTGCGGTCTATTGGGCATTGGGTGTCGTGGTGTTTGCATGGATCGCTGTGCTGATAGCTTGGAGTGCTTTGCACATTTTCATTGTGCCGCGAATTGGCGATTACCGTGAGGTGCTTCAACAACAAGCCTCACGCGCCATGGGGATGCGTTTGGAAATTGGTAGCGTCAGTGCGCAAGGCGGTTGGTTGGTCCCGTGGTTTGAGGTCACAGATGTTCGGCTATTTGATCGTGAGGGTCGAGAGGCGTTGCGTTTGCCGCGTGTGTTGGCCGCAATATCGCCAAGCTCTGTGTTGATGGGGCAGTTTGAGCAATTGACCATCGATCAACCAGAACTGGAAATTCGTCGCGATGCACATGGCCATGTATGGGTTGCGGGCATTGACACCAGCATGGCGGGTAATGGCAATGGCGCCGATTGGTTCTTTTCACAACCAGAATTTGTTGTTCGCCAAGGGGTAGTGCATTGGCGAGATGAAAGTCGAGCGGATCAGACGCAAAAAGCCGCGCCTGTCTTGACTTTGAAAGACGTCGCAGTTTCGATGCGCCATCCTTGGTTGCGGCACGAATTGCGTGTTGAGCTGACTCCCCCACAAGCTTTTGGAAAACCATTGAGTTTGAGTGGCAAGTTCATGCAGTTGCCACTGGGCAGAAGTGCAGACTTTACGCAATGGTCAGGCGAAATATTTGCCGATTTGCCTGATGTGAACTTGGCTTCATTGCGTCAATGGGTTGCCATGGACAAGGGTCTGTCGTTGCAAGAAGGGCGCGGTGCTCTCAGGTTGTGGAGCGATGTGAAGCAGGGCTTGCCAGTGAGTGTCACCGCTGACGTGGCGCTTGATGCAGTAGATGTCCGCTTGGGTAAAGATCTTTTGCCACTCAGTTTGCGACATGTGCAAGGACGCATTGGTGCACAGTGGGCAGATGATGAGGTGGAGATCAGCAGTCAAGATTTGGTGTTTGACACGCAAGAGGGCGAACACTGGCCTGGTGGCGTCTTGCGGATGAGCTGGCGTGGCGATGACTTTGAGTCCGGCGCGTTGAATGCGGATCGCTTGGACTTAGATGCTTTGGTTCAGGTTTCGCAGCGTTTACCGTTGTCAGAGCAAACGCGTGGCATCTTGTCGCACGTTCAACCACAAGGTCAAGTCAACCAACTCAAAGCAACTTGGCAACATGATCAAGGCGCGCCGCTGATTTACACAGTTCATGGCCAAGTACGACAACTCTCGCTGTTGCGTGATGCGCAAGCAGATAGCCCACTGGCAAATATGCCAGGCATGCAAGGCGCACAACTTGAATTTGACTTGAACCAGCAAAGTGGCAAAGCACGCGTGAGCGTGACCAATGGCAGCGTCACTTTGCCATTGGGTCTAGATGAGCCGTTCATCGTTTTGCAAGATGCCTCGGCGCAGGTGGCTTGGCAAATCAAGGGCCATGATCTTTCGCTGCAGTTCACACAAGGGCGTGTGGTCAATGACGATCTGAGCGGTGAGTTCAACGGTAACTGGAAAACTGGCGAGGGTGCTGCGCGCTTGCCGGGCGTATTGGATTTAACGGCAAGCATCAGTCGAGCCAATATGGCGCAAGTGCACCGGTATTTGCCAAATATGCTACCTACGGGTGTAAGAGCTTATGTGCGTGATGCCGTTCAATCGGGCGAAGCCAATCATGTGACTTTGCGCTTGCGAGGTGATTTGCGCGACATGCCTTTTGAAAATCCAAAGCAAGGTGAATTTCGCATCGTCGCCCAAGTTGGTCAAGGCAAATATGCGTATGTACCACCTGAGGCGACCAAGAATAAAACATCACCAACACCCGCTTGGCCAGCTTTGCATGAGATCACTGGCGAATTGGTGTTTGATCGCCAAGCGATGCACTTCAAGGGCGGCACTCAGTTGGCGGGTGCGCCAGATGTGAGATGGCAAAAAGTCGAGGCTCACATACCAAACTTAGCGCAAGCGGTGGTCAATGTGACGGGTGAGGCGCAAGGTCCACTCCAACAAGTGTTGAACATGGTGGCCAAGTCAGCACTGAATGACTTGACTGGTGGGGTGCTAAGCAAAAGTGAGGCCACTGGCGTTGCCAATTACAAATTGGCACTGAGCTTGCCAATTGATAAGTTGGAAAACACAAAGGTACAGGGCTCTGTTGCTTTTGCAGATAACGCTTTGCAGGTCATTCCCGGAACTCCAGTGCTGAAGCGCACGCGTGGCGCCTTGCAGTTCAGCGAACAAGGTTTTCAGCTCAAGTCAGTGCAAGCGCAACTACTGGGGGGTGATGCCACGTTGGATGGTGGCTTGTCTTTTGTAGCCAAAGCCGAGCAATCTCCTTTGCAACTCAAAATCAAAGGCGACTTAACGGCGGAAGGCCTGCGTCAAGCCAGAGAACTCGGCTTTGTCTCTAAACTGGCAATTCGCGCCACTGGCAACACAACCTACAACGCAACGCTAGGTTTGCGACGCGGACAACCGGAGTTGCAGATCAACAGTGATCTCAAAGGCTTGGCCTTGACGTTGCCGGCACCCTTGAATAAAACTGCAAATACAGTTTTGCCATTGCGCATAGAGACACAACTGACACGTGAATCCCTGCAGCTCAAATCGCGTGTGCTGCAAGATCAAATCAAAGTCACGTTGGATCGCTTGTTGAGCGTGACGTATGTTCGCGATCTCAATGGGCCACGACCACGTGTTGTGCGTGGCGGCATTGCGGTGGGACAGTCGGTCGTGGATGCTGTTCCCATGCGAGATAACGCGGTGAGTTTGAATTTACAACTGCCAGCGTTGGACTTAGATGCTTGGAACATCGCCTTCACGCAAATCACGGGTGTTTCACCGCTGAAGCGAAAGTCATCTGCACCACAAGCTATTGGTAGCGAAGCCAGTGGCGATGATGCGCAAGACTACATGCCAACTTTCGCCGCGGCTCAGGCAACACAAATTAAAGTGTCTGATCGAATCATTCATAAAGTTGTGGTCGGTGGCACACGTCAAGGTGACTTATGGCGTTGCAATATCAGCGCAGAAGAGCTCAATGGCGCAATTGAAATACGCCCGCCCAAAGACAACGCACCAGCGCAGCTTTATGTCCGTTTGGCCTATCTGAATATTCCGCCAAGTTCTGTGCCCGACATGGAACGACTTTTGAGCGACCAACCCAGCAGCATTCCTACTTTAGACATCGTCGTCAATGACTTGACTTTGCGCGGCAAGAAAATGGGGCGCTTAGAAATTGAGGCCGTAAATCGCGTCGGAATCAAGTCTGCGCGTGAGTGGCGTTTGAATAAATTCAATGTCACGTTGCCAGAGGCCAATCTGACAGCAAATGGCAGTTGGATGGCCGATGGCCCGAGGTCACGACGTACCCAATTGAGCTTTGCGTTGACGTTGCGCGACAGTGGTGAGTTACTGTCACGTTTAGGTACGCCAGATGCCATTCGGCACGGCGAAGGCAAGTTGGAAGGTCAAGTGACATGGCAAGGTTCACCCATGACCGTTGACTATGCAAGCATGTCAGGCAAGATGAATCTTTCGGTAGAAAAAGGACAGTTTCTAAAAACCGAGCCAGGGGCGGCTCGTCTATTAGGCGTCTTAAATTTGCAGGCTCTGCCGCGTCGGTTGACTCTGGATTTCAACGACATCTTCAGCGATGGCTTTGCGTTTGACTTTGTTCGAGGTGATGTGGTCATTGATCAAGGCGTTGCCTCAACCAATAACCTTCAAATGAAGGGCGTGGTGGCTGGTGCCTTGATCGAAGGAAGTGCCGATCTCGTGCGTGAAACGCAAAACCTGAAAGTGGTGGTGGTTCCTGAAATTAATGCAGGTACAGCCTCGCTTTACATGGCCACGATTAACCCTTTGATTGGTTTGACAAGTTATCTGGCTCAAATGGTGCTGAGCAAGCCTTTGGTGCGTGCAGGTACCTCGGAGTTTCGTATAGACGGCACTTGGTCTGATCCACGTGTAACCAAAGTCGAATGATGCTGACTTCCTTCGTGCCTCAAATGCGTCGCTGGATGCTCTGGGGGCTTCTGGTCGTGTTGGTGTTGACCATGCTCAGTACCTTGGTATGGCTGGCTGGCCGCTATGAGGTCACTCAAGTACAAAGCCGCATTGAGCGGGATGCGGCAGATGCCGTGAGTGACATTCGCACGGCGCTCACCCGTAATGTTCAAAGTTTGCAAGCCTTGCAGTATGCAGATCGCGGCGCTATTCCTTGGACGCAAGATGCACAGGTCCTTTTGCGTGAGCATCGCGAATGGATGCGATTAGAGTTGCGTGATACTGACTTACGTATTCTTAAAAGCGCAGATTCACCGTTTCGCTCGCCAGTCTTCAATCGCTTTGGGCGTGATGTCAATCAGCCGGAAGTTGTGCATGCTTGCGGTGTTGCAACTCGACAGGCGGGTCCTGGCTATGGTGCAAGCGCCTATGTGCCACAAGCGGATGGTTTGGGCGTCGAAGTGATGGACTTGTGTTTGCCCGTCATCATTGATGGCAAGCTCACGGGCTACACCGTTGCAACCTACTCATTGGCAGAGATGTTGGTCAATATGGTGGGGCAGCAATTGACGCGACGACAAGAGGTCTCATTCACGGAGTCGGACGGCACACGCTTAGCGATGCACGGCACAGCGCTTCGTGGCTCGCGGGTGTTCATTGCCAAGCAACTGTTGGACTTGCCTGGCCACACCATGGTCTTGCGCATGGATAGCTGGCGTGGCGCACCTGATTTATTTCCTAACGTCTTAACAGCCTTGGTCACAGCCATGGCCATTGCCTTGGTCACCGTGTTGGTCATGCTTGCGCGCGACATGCGTCGTCGCCAGCGCGTAGAGCTAGATCTGGCCAACGCATTGGCATTTCGTAAGGCTATGGAGGATTCGCTGGTGACGGGCCTGCGCGCACGCGACAAGCAAGGCAAGATCACCTACGTCAATCCAGCTTTTTGTGAAATGGTAGGTTTTGAAGCGCAAGAGCTCATTGGCCGTGGCGTACCTGCACCGTATTGGCCCCCTGAGATGGTGGATGAATACGGTCAACGCCAAGCCTTGCGATTGGCTGGCAATGCGCCACCGCGATTGGGTGCGGAGTCGGTCTTCATGCGAAAGAATGGTGAGCGTTTCCCAGTGATGATTTTTGAAGCCCCTCTGATCAATGCCTTGGGTGAGCAAACGGGTTGGATGGGTGCCGTACTTGATGTGAGTGAACAGCGTCGTGTCGAGGAGGTGTCTCGTGCGAGCCAAGAGCGCTTACAGGCGACGGCACGTTTGGCCACGGTTGGTGAGATGGCGTCGTTGCTCAGTCACGAACTCAACCAGCCTTTGGCTGCAATTTCAAGCTATGCCACGGGCAGCCTCAATCTATTGCAAGACGCTGCAAAAACAGATCCGCATCTGGTAGAAAGTTTAGGAAGCGCCATTCAGCGTATTGGCCAGCAAGCTGAGCGCGCAGGTAAGGTGATCAAAAGCGTCCACGACTTTGTGCGCCGTCGCGATCAAGCGCGAGAAGCCGTGACGCCGCGGGCTTTGCTGGACGATGTCATGCCCTTGGTGAGTTTGCAAGCTCGAAAACTGGGGGTGCGTGTGGTGGTCAATTGCGCGGCTGATTTGCCAGCGGTGTTGTGTGACCGCACCATGGTTGAGCAAGTGTTGTTGAACTTAACACGCAATGGAATGCAAGCCATGACTAGCGATACGACCCACAAGTTGCTGACATTGAGTGTGCGACCTGCCGCATCCAATGCCACCAATCGATGGATGGAATTTACGGTGGCAGATGTGGGTCAAGGTATTCCTGAGGGCGTATCGGAAAAACTCTTTACACCCTTCTTTACGACAAAGGCAGAAGGCATGGGTTTGGGACTGAGTTTGTGCCGAACTGTGGTCGAACAGCATGGGGGTTTTTTGAGTCATCACGCCAACGTTCCATCTGGCACAGTGTTCAGTTTCACTCTGCCACAATCCTCATTAGAGGCTTGATCAGATGCAACCCACACAAGACGCTTTGGTATTTATAGTTGATGATGATGCAGGTGTACGCGAGGCACTTGCTTGGCTGTTGCGTTCGCGTCGTTTGCCCAGTCAGTCGTTTGAAAGTGCAGACGAATTTGCGAGCTTTTTCCAAGACGGTCAGTGCGTCTGGCAGCCACGGCAACCAGGTTGCTTGCTGCTGGATGTGCGAATGCCAGGCATGAGTGGGTTGGCCTTATTTGAACAACTCATTGAGCGACAGTTGCTAGACGTATTGCCTGTGATCTTCTTAACCGGCCATGCCGATGTGCCCACGGCGGTAGACGCGGTCAAACGTGGCGCATTCGACTTCTGTGAAAAACCGTTTTCTGACAATGCATTGGTTGACCGCATTGAGCAAGCCTTGGCGCGTTCTGCCCAAACATTGCAAAACATGTCAAGCAAACAAAATTTAGAGCATCACCTCGCTGACTTGACGGAGCGTGAGCGTGATGTGATGCGTTTGGTCGTTGAGGGCTTGCCCAATAAATTGATTGCAGATCAGCTCGCAATAAGTGTTCGTACTGTGGAAGTGCATCGTGCACGCGTATTCGACAAAATGAATGTGAAGTCGGCCGTTGAATTGGCAAACTTGTTGCGCAACGAGTGAGTTGTTTGCCCTTCGTTTGAGGCCGTGCCTCTGTTGTCTTGTGCACACTTCATGCCTTAGCTTTTCTAGCAAAATTAACAGCATGAGACAAATCCTGTGGCGTTTGATATGGGTCCTGGTTGCAGGAAGCTTAGGTGCTTGCGTTTCCACGCATCGCGCCGCTGTCAACGATTATGCGAAGCCTTATCCTGCAGCACGCGTGCCAACGGATGCGCCGCGCTCGACTGGCAGTTTGGCAGGCACTCCAGGCACACCTAGCCCTCAACAGAGTTTCCGTAGCCGCTGGGTCGCTACGTCATGGAACGATGTACCTGGCTGGCAAAACGACCAATTGCAAGACGCATGGAATGCGTGGTTGCAAAACTGCGAACGCCCGGGCCCCTTGTTTGCCCCGTTGTGCCGAGACGTTCGACAACTCATGCTCGGCAGTGACGACGACCGTCGCCTATGGATGATGAGTCACTTGCAGCCATTCCGCGTGGAGTCGTTAGACGGCGCAGTAGACGGATTGCTCACCAGTTATTACGAACCGATGTTTGACGCCTCGGTGCAAATGCGCCCCGGCTTTGAAGTGCCGTTGTATGCGCCGCCCGAAGGCTTGGCCGAGGCGCGTCGCTTAGGCCGCCCCTGGTTTAGTCGCCAAGAGATCGACACAAGTCCACAAGCGCGTGATGCGTTACGTGGTCGTGAAGTGGCGTGGCTGGCTGACCCCATCGATGCGTTGGTGTTGCATATCCAAGGCTCAGGGCGTGTGCGGATCACCAATTCCGATGGCACCACGCGCATCGTGCGCTTGGCCTTTGCGGGTTCGAATGAGCAACCATATCAAAGTGTGGGTCGTTGGCTGCTTGACCGTGGTTTGATCAAAGATGCTTCGTGGCTAGGCATCAAAGCATGGATTATGAGTAACCAGCAAACCAATCCACGTTTGGTGCAAGAGATGCTGTGGAGCAACCCGCGCTATGTGTTTTTTCGTGAAGAGGCGCGTAGCCCTGCAGACGCCGATCTTGGGCCTCGAGGTGCTCAGGGTGTCCCCCTCACGCCAGGTCGATCCATTGCGGTCGACAAAGATTCCATTCCTTACGGCACACCTGTGTGGTTAGCCAGCGCAGGCCCTAACGGTAATTTGCAGCGATTGGTGTTTGCACAAGACACGGGCAGTGCCATCGTAGGTGCCGTGCGCGCGGATTACTTTGCGGGCACAGGTCCAGAAGCTGGTGATTTTGCGGGCCGTATGAAGCAAAGCTTGCGGTTATGGGTGTTATGGCCGCGATGATTTGAATACTTTTTATTGATAGAATTTGAAAATCTTCCAACTATTAGGTGTTTTCAAATGAAAAAACTAGCAATTGCAGCCATCGTGCTCGGCTTGACTGGCTGTGCCGTACAGCGTTTTGATGTGCGTCCCGAAACACAAAACGCCCCCACACATGACAACTCACAAACTTTCTGGGTTTATGGCATTGGCCAAAGCGTAGACATTGATGCTGCCAAAGTTTGTGGCAATGCATCTAATGTGCAACGAGTTGAAACACAAATGACCGCTGGCAACGTGGGCCTGACTATTTTGACTTTGGGTATTTATTCCCCACGTCAAGTTCGTGTTTATTGCACCCGTTAATCGTTAGGACCACATCATGAAAAAAATTATTCTTCCCTTAATTTTGGTTGCAACATTGGCAGCTTGCTCGACACAGACCGCGTATATCAACGGTCAGACAGGCAAACTGGGCAAAGAAGACATGCAAACCTTCTTTGTCAGCGGCTTGGGCCAAACACAAACAGTTGACGCTGCTGCCGTGTGCGGTGGTGCAAACAAGGTTGTCAAGGTTGAACGTCAAACCTCATTCCTGAACGGTATCCTGGGTTTGTTGACCAGTGGTATCTACACGCCATACGATGCGAAGGTCTACTGCCAAAGTTAAAGCCAACTCGGTCCCGACAAAGCCCTGCCCGACCGGCCAGGGCTTTTTTCATGTCGCTCAAGTTCCTGCAAGCCTTTGAATTGCGGCCTAAACTCAAAGCGCACCGCCGCTGACTTAGGAGCAAGCCATGAACGCCCCCCTGCCCGAGCATATTCGCCGCGCACTCGACACCGTGACGCTGGACGACAAATACAGCCTCGAAACGGGCCGCGCTTTCATGAGCGGCGTGCAAGCCTTGGTCAAGCTGCCCATGTTGCAGCGCCAACGCGATGCCTTACAAGGCAAAAACACCGCGGGCTTCATCAGCGGCTATCGCGGCTCACCACTTGGCACCTATGACCAATCGCTATGGAGAGCTAAGCCTTATCTAGAAGCGCAAAACATCGTCTTTCAACCGGGGGTGAACGAAGAGCTGGCAGCCACTGCGTTGTGGGGCACGCAGCAACTCGGCTTTGCGCCTGCGGGCAGCAACAAGTTTGATGGTGTGTTTGGCATTTGGTATGGCAAGGGCCCGGGCGTGGACAGATGCGCCGATGTGTTCAAGCACGCCAACATGGCTGGCACCACCCCGTGGGGCGGCGTGTTGGCCGTGGCGGGTGACGACCATGTGGCCAAGAGCTCGACAGCTGCACACCAAAGCGACCACATCTTCAAAGCCTGCGGCACGCCCGTGTTCTTCCCCAGCAATGTGCAAGAAATTTTGGATTTGGGTTTGCACGCCATCGCCATGAGTCGCTTCAGCGGCGTGTGGTCGGGCATGAAGACGATTCAAGAAATTGTGGAGTCCAGCTCCACTGCGGTGATCGACCCGCACCGCGTGAACATCGTCATCCCTGAGTTTGAAATGCCCGTGGGTGGCCTGCACATCCGCTGGCCTGATAGCGCGCTTGAGCAAGAGGCCCGCTTGTTTGACTACAAGTGGTACGCCGCACTCGCCTATGTGCGTGCCAACCGTTTGAACCACAACGTCATTGAGGGTCCGAACGATCGACTGGGTTTGATCGTCAGCGGCAAAGCCTTCAACGACACGCGCCAAGCCTTGTTGGACTTGGGGCTGGACGACGCCACATGTCGTCGCCTTGGCATTCGTTTGCACAAGGTGGCCGTTGTGTGGCCGCTGGACGCGCAGCTCACGCGCGATTTCGCCACGGGTTTGCAAGAGATTTTGGTGATTGAAGAGAAACGCCAAGTCATTGAATACCAGCTGAAAGAAGAGCTCTACAACTGGCGCGCGGATGTGCGACCCAATGTGTTGGGTAAGTTCAACGAGGTGGGGGAGGACCACAGCGGCGGTGAATGGTCCATGCCCAACCCCAGTGCCAACAACTTGTTGCGCGCCAATGCCGACCTGAACCCCGCGCTCATTGCCAAAGCCATTGCACAGCGTGTGCTCAAGCTCGGCGTGGATGCCGATACCACCGCACGCATCAACGCCCAGTTGGCCATCATCAGCGCCAAAGAAACGCAAATGCAAACCGTCACGCTCAAGGCGGACCGCATGCCTTGGTTCTGCTCAGGCTGCCCGCACAACACCTCCACCAAAGTGCCGGAGGGTTCGCGTGCGATGGCCGGCATTGGCTGTCACTTCATGGCCCTGTGGATGGACCGCAGTACCAGTGGCTTCACGCAAATGGGCGGCGAGGGCGTGCCTTGGGTGGGCCAACAACCGTTTGTGAACGACCAACACATCTTCGCCAACTTGGGCGATGGCACTTACTTTCACAGCGGCATTTTGGCCATTCGCCAAAGCATTGCGGCCGGCGTGAACATCACCTACAAGCTGCTCTACAACGATGCGGTGGCAATGACGGGCGGTCAACGCGTGGGCGAACGGCCCGAAGGCCACAGTGTTTTGCAAATCGCCCAAAGCATGAAAGCCGAAGGCGCACAACGCATCACCGTGGTGACGGACGAGCCTGAGAAATACGAAGGCGCGGGCTTGGTCGAGGGTGTGGCCGTGTTCCACCGCGACGAGCTGGACCGTATCCAGCGCGAGATGCGCGACATCAAAGGTTGCACGGTGATCATTTATGACCAAACCTGTGCCACCGAAAAACGCCGCCGTCGCAAACGCGGCACCATGCCTGACCCTGCCACGCGTGTGCTCATCAATGAGCTGGTATGCGAAGGCTGTGGCGACTGTGGCGTGAAAAGCAACTGTTTGAGCGTGGAGCCACTGGAAACCGAATTCGGCCGCAAACGCAGCATTAACCAAAGCACCTGCAACAAAGACATCAGCTGCGTCAAAGGCTTTTGCCCGAGCTTCGTCACGGTGGAAGGTGGGCAGCTGAAGAAAAAAGCCAAGGGTGTGTCACGCATCGAGTTGCCCGCGCTGGAATTGCCACAGCCCACTTTGCCTGACACCACTCAAGCCTGGGGCATGGTGGTGGCGGGTGTGGGTGGCACGGGCGTCATCACCATTGGCCAGCTGTTGGGCATGGCCGCACACATCGAGGGTAAAGGCATCGTCACGCAAGACGCGGCGGGCCTTGCGCAAAAAGGCGGGGCCACTTGGAGCCATGTGCTGATTGCCAACCAGCAAGAGGACATTCGCACCACGCGCGTGGGCACTGCGGCGGCAGACCTCGTCATCGGTTGCGACCCCATCGTTGCGGCGGGCAAAGAAACTTTGCAACGCATGCGAGTGGGTCGTACCCATGTGGCGCTCAATGCGCACAGCACACCTACGGCAGCTTTTGTGCGCAATGGCAACTGGCAAAACCCAGGCGAAGAATGTGTAGCCATCATCGCGAGTGCCGTAGGCGTAAATGATGTAAGTGTCTTTGATGCAGACCAGGTAGCCACCCAAGTGCTGGGCGACAGCATTTTTGTGAACCCGATGGTCTTGGGCTTTGCATGGCAAAAGGGTTGGGTACCGCTGGGGCTGGAAGCTTTGATGCGGGCGATGGAACTCAACGACATGGCCGTGGCGCAAAACAAGGTCGCATTTGAATGGGGCCGCCATTGCGCAGCGCATTGGCCTGAAGTGCAAGCCTTATTAGCACCTGCGCAAGTGGTGCAGTTTCACAAACCGGAGGGTGTGGACGCACTCATTACCAAGCGTTTGGCTTTTCTCACGGACTACCAAAACGCGGCGTATGCCAATCGCTACCGTTCAGTGGTGGAGCGTGTGCGCTCTGCTGAAGCGTTGTTCAACAAAACCACGCTGACCGAAGCCGTGGCTCGCAACTTGTTCAAACTCATGGCCTACAAGGACGAGTACGAGGTAGCGCGTTTGCACACAGACAAAGCCTTCTTGCAAAAGATAGAGGGCATGTTCGAGGGCGACTACACCCTCAACTACCACTTGGCCCCGCCGCTCATTGCCAAGACCAACGCCAAAGGCGAGTTGCAAAAGCAAAAGTTTGGGCCGTTCATGCTCACGGGTTTCAAGCTGCTCAAGCACTTGAAGGTGCTCAGGGGCACGCCACTCGATGTGTTTGGTTACACCGAAGAGCGTCAATCTGAACGCGCCCTCATTGCACAGTACCAAAGCAGCGTCGACACCTTGCTGGGCCAACTCAACGCGAGCAACCATGCGTTGGCGGTGGAGATGGCGCGAATACCTGAACAAATCAAAGGCTTTGGCCACGTCAAAGCCCGCAATTTGGCGGCAGCGCGTGAGAAGTGGAACAGCTTGAAAGCACAGTGGTCCGCCCCCAACTGAGGCACTGAGCCAGCCGCATACAATCCGCGGTTGGTCTGCTGGGGCGTTTTGCACCCAGCAGCAGTCCCTCAAATTGGAGTTTGACCGTGTTGATTTCTTCTGCTTTTGCCCAAACCGCACCTGCCGCTGCTGCCGGTGGTGACCTGATGTCTTCTTTGCAAGGCATGTTGCCCTTGGTGTTGATGTTTGTGGTCTTGTATTTCGTGATGATTCGCCCACAGATGAAGCGTCAAAAAGAACACAAAGCCATGATCGACGCACTCGCCAAAGGCGACGAAATCGCAACGGCTGGTGGCTTGCTCGGCAAAGTGACCAAATTGTCTGAAGGCACTGTCAGTGTCGAAATCGCTGCTGGCGTGGAAGTGCAATTGCAACGCCAAGCCGTGGTGCAAGTGCTTCCTAAAGGCACTCTGTAAATATCAGCCACGAGACGACGAAGCGATCATGAACCGTTACCCCCTTTGGAAGTACGCGATCATCGTGATCGCTTTGTTGGTTGGCAGCCTCTACACGCTGCCTAACTTTTTTGGCGAAGCGCCTGCGGTGCAGGTGTCGGCCGCCAAGTCATCTGTCAAGGTTGACCTGGCTGTGCAAGAGCGTGTGCAAGCTGCCTTGGCCGCTGCCAACCTTGCCCCCGATGTGGTGGCGCTGGACAACGGCTCGCTCAAAGTGCGCTTTGACAGCACCGACAAACAACTCAAAGCCAAGGACGCCATCCAGCAAGCCTTGGTGCCCGACGCCAACGACGCCTCGTATGTTGTCGCGCTCAATTTGTTGGCCCGCTCACCCGCGTGGTTGACCTCACTCAACGCTGCGCCCATGTATTTGGGTTTGGACTTGCGCGGTGGCGTTCACTTCATGTTGCAAGTCGACATGCCTGCGGCCCTCACCAAAAAAGCCGAGTCTTTGGCCGGTGACATTCGCACTGGCTTGCGTGAAAAGAACGTGCGCCACAGCGGCATCAGCCGCAACAACCAAACCATCGAAATCCGTTTCCGTGACATGGAAACCCTCGAAGCCGCACAACGTGTGATTCAAGACCAATTCTTGGATTTGCAAACCACCAGCGCCCCCGATGGCGCAGACTTCAAGCTCACAGCGGTGATCAACCCTGTGGCTGCCAAGCGCGTGCAAGAGCAAGCCATCAAACAAAACATCACCACCTTGCACAACCGTATCAACGAGTTGGGCGTGGCCGAACCTGTGATTCAACAGCAAGGCACCGACCGCATCGTGGTGCAACTGCCTGGCGTGCAAGACACGGCCAAAGCCAAAGACATTTTGGGCCGCACCGCCACGTTGGAAATCCGCATGGTCGACGACAGCGCCGAAGCCCGCAGTGCAGAGTTTGGCAACGGCCCTGTGCCGTTTGGCACAGAACGATTCATGGACCGCAACGGCCAAGCTGTGATTGTGAAAAAGCAAGTCATCCTGACGGGCGAAAACCTCACCGACGCGCAGCCCGGCTTTGACACGCAAAACCAAGAAGCCGCCGTGCACCTGACGCTCGACGCCAAAGGCGCCCGCATCTTCAAAGACGTGACGCGTGAGAGCGTGGGCAAACGCATGGCCATCTTGTTGTTTGAAAAAGGCAAGGGCGAAGTTGTGACTGCGCCTGTGATTCGCAGCGAAATCGGCGGCGGTCGCGTACAAATTTCGGGTCGCATGAGCACCGTGGAAGCCAACGACACGGCCTTGCTGTTGCGCGCTGGCTCGCTCGCTGCGCCGATGGAAATCATTGAAGAACGCACCATTGGTCCAAGCCTCGGTGCTGAAAACATCGCCAAAGGTTTTAACTCCGTCACTTGGGGCTTTGTGGCCGTGACCGCCTTCATGTGTATCTATTACATGTTGTTCGGCGTGTTCTCTAGCGTGTCGCTGGCGGTGAACTTGTTGCTCTTGGTGGCTGTGCTCTCCATGTTGCAAGCCACACTCACCTTGCCCGGCATGGCCGCGATGGCCTTGGTGTTGGGCATGGCGATTGACGCCAACGTGCTGATCAACGAACGCGTGCGTGAAGAGTTACGCAACGGCGCATCCGCACAGTCGGCCATCCACGCCGGTTACGACCGCGCTTGGGCCACCATTCTTGACTCAAACGTCACCACCCTGATTGCGGGCTTGGCCTTGTTGGCCTTTGGTTCTGGTCCTGTGCGCGGCTTTGCCGTGGTGCATTGCTTGGGTATTTTGACCAGCATGTTCTCTGCGGTGTTCTTCTCGCGCGGTTTGGTCAACGTTTGGTATGGCCGCAAGAAGAAATTGCAAAGCGTGTCTATTGGCACTGTGTGGCGCGCTTAAAAGGAATACATCGTGGAATTTTTTAAGATTAAAAAAGACATCCCGTTCATGAAGCATGCGGTGGCGTTCAACGCCATCTCGTTCATCACGTTTGTGGCGGCGGTGTTCTTCTTGTTCAGCCGTGGTTTGCATTTGTCGGTCGAGTTCACGGGCGGCACGCTGATGGAAGTCAGCTACAGCCAGCCTGCAGACCTGAATGCCGTGCGCGACCAAATCGCCAAGCTGGGTTTGTCCGACGTGCAAGTGCAAAACTTTGGTACGGCCCGCGATGTGATGATTCGCATGCCTGCCGTCAAAGGCCAAAGCTCTGCGCAACAAAGCGAGCAAGTACTGACCGCACTTAAAACCACCGATGCCAATGTGCAGTTGCGTCGCACCGAGTTTGTCGGCCCGCAAGTGGGCGATGAGCTGGCTGCTGACGGCCTCAAAGCCTTGGCCTTTGTGGTGGTGGGCATCATGATTTATTTGGCCATGCGCTTCGAGTGGAAGTTTGCCGTGGCGGCCATCATTGCGAACTTGCATGACGTGGTCATCATCTTGGGCTTCTTCGCGTTCTTCCAGTGGGAGTTCTCGTTGCCCGTGTTGGCGGCGGTGCTCGCGGTGCTTGGTTACTCCGTCAACGAATCGGTTGTGATCTTTGACCGTATCCGCGAAAACTTCCGCCGCTATCGCAAGATGGACACGGTCGAGATCATCGACAACGCCATCACCTCCACCATCAGCCGCACCATCATCACCCACGGTTGCACGCAGCTCATGGTGTTGTCCATGTTGTTGTTCGGTGGCGCAACCCTGCACTACTTTGCGCTGGCGCTGACCATTGGCATTTGCTTTGGCATTTACTCATCCGTGTTTGTGGCTGCGGCCATCGCCATGTGGTTGGGCATTCGCCGCGAAGACTTAATCAAGCACAACGCCAACAAAGTGGTGGGTGATCCGGATGATGAAAACTCAGGCGCTGTGGTTTAAGCCCCTAAGCTTCATAAGGAAAAGCCGGTTTTTGAACCGGCTTTTTTTCGCCTATGTGACAGCCAAGGCCCGCAACGCCAGTGCTTTGTCTTGCATGTGACTTGAAAACGGGTTTACCCCTTTGCAACTGAAGCGTTCGGTGCTTAGCATCCGCGTCCTAGACAGACGGACACTCACTGAGGCTACAGGTTTGACAAGCAACGACTTTATCTTAGAAACCAAGCAGCTCACGCGCGAATTCAAAGGCTTCATTGCCGTGGATGGCGTGAACCTGCAAATCAAGCGCGGCTCCATCCATGCTTTGATTGGCCCCAATGGCGCGGGCAAGACCACGGTGTTCAACTTGCTCACCAAGTTTTTGCCCGTGAGCTCAGGCCAGATTTTTTACAACGGCCAAGACATCACCGCGCTCAAAGCCGCCGAGGTGGCGCGCATGGGCATGGTGCGTTCGTTCCAAATTTCTGCCGTGTTTCCACACTTGAGTGTGTTGGAAAACGTGCGCATCGGTTTGCAGCGCAAGCTCGGCACCAGCTTTCATTTTTGGAAATCAGAAGACAGCCTCAACAGCTTGAACGAGCAGGCCATGCACTTGTTAGAGCAGGTGGACTTGGCCAGCTTTGCGCAAACGCAAACGGTGGAGTTGCCTTATGGTCGCAAACGTGCGTTGGAGATTGCTACCACTTTGGCGCTTGACCCCGAGCTGATGTTGCTGGACGAACCCACCCAAGGCATGGGCCACGAAGACGTGGGCCGTGTGGTGGACTTGATTCGTAAAGTCTCTGCCAACCGCACCGTGTTGATGGTGGAGCACAACATGAATGTGATTTCTGATTTGTCCGACACGATCACCGTGCTGGCGCGTGGTTCGGTGTTGGCCGAAGGTCCATACGCGCAGGTGTCCAAAGACCCGCGCGTGCTCGAAGCCTACGTGGGCACTGCTGAGGAGGCCGCATGAGCAAGCCCCTCTTGAAAGTCGCCGGCCTGGATTCTTGGTACGGTGAATCACACATCTTGCATGGTGTGAATTTTGAAATTCACGAAGGCGAGTTGGTCACTTTGCTGGGTCGTAATGGTGCCGGTCGTTCGACCACCATCAAATCCATTTTGGGTTTGACCGGTCGTCGCACAGGCTCTGTGCAAATTGATGGTGTTGAAACCATTGGCATGCAGACCAACCAAATCGCGCGTTTGGGTTTGGGCTACTGCCCTGAAGAGCGCGGCATTTTTTCAACGCTGAGCTGCGAAGAAAACCTCATGTTGCCACCCAAGGTGGGTCCAGGCGGCATGTCGGTGGAAGAAATTTACGAGATGTTCCCCAACCTCAAAGAGCGTCGCCACAGCCAAGGTACACGCCTGTCGGGTGGCGAGCAACAGATGTTGGCCATGGCGCGCATCCTGCGCTCCGGCGCACGCATTTTGTTGTTGGACGAAATCACCGAAGGTCTTGCACCTGTGATTGTGCAAACACTGGGCCGCGTGATTCGCGAACTCAAAGCCAAGGGCTTGACCATTGTGTTGGTCGAACAAAACTTCCGCTTTGCCGCACCGTTGGCAGATCGGCACTACGTGATGGAACATGGCCAGCTCGTGGCCACCGTTCACAAGAATGAGCTCGATAACAAAGCGCAAATGCTGAACGAGTATCTGGGCGTCTAAGCCCTTTTTCAACAGGAGCAAACTATGAAGCGTACTTTCGTGACCTCAGCCATCGCAGCAGCGACGGTGGTATTTTTGGCAGGTGTTTCCACCGGCGCTATGGCCCAAGGCAAGCTGTCTGGCGATAGCGTGAAGATCGGTGTGTTGACCGACATGTCAGGCGTGTACGCCGACTACGGCGGCCCCGGCGCTGTGGCTGCTGCCAAGATGGCGGTGAAAGACTTTGGCGGCAAGATGTTTGGCAAGCCGATTGAAGTGGTCAACGCTGACCACCAAAACAAACCCGACATCGCCAAGAACGTGACGCAGCAATGGTTTGACCGCGATGGCGTGGACATGACCGTGGAGAACTTGAACTCTGCTGTGGCACTGACTGTGCAAGCTTTGGGCAAAGAGAAAAATAAAATCACCATCGTCACTGGCGCGGCAACTGCACGTATGACGAACGAAGACTGCGCACCAGGCACAGGCGTTCACTACCTCATGGACACGATTGCTTTGAGCAACGTGGTGGGTAAAGCCATTGTGAAAGACGGCGGCGACAGCTGGTTCTTCTTGACCGCTGACTATGCGTTTGGTCACTCGTTAGAGAAAGACACAGGCGATGTGGTCAAGGCCGCAGGCGGCACAGTGAAAGGCGCTGTGCGTCACCCACTGTCTACCGGTGACTTCTCTTCCTTCTTGCTGCAAGCGCAAAGCTCAGGCGCCAAAGTGGTGGGCCTCGCTAACGCTGGTGGCGATACTGTGAACAGCATCAAAGCTGCTGCTGAATTTGGTTTGACCAAGAAACAAAACTTGGCCGCCTTGTTGATGTTGATCACCGACGTGCACGCCATTGGCTTGAACACTGCACAAGGCTTGTATTTGACCGAAGGCTGGTATTGGGACTTGAACCCCGAGACACGCGCCTGGTCACAAAAGTACGAAGCTGAGATGAAGAAGAAGCCCAACTCCAACCACGCTTCCGTCTATTCATCGACCATGCATTACCTCAAGGCTGTGCAAGCAGCAGGCACGGATGACACCGCAGCCGTGATGAAGAAGATGCAAGAGACGCCGATCAACGACATGTTTGCCAAGAACGGCAAGCTGCGTCCTGATGGTCGCATGGTGCACGACATGTACTTGTTCCAAGTGAAGAAGCCTTCTGAGTCCAAAGGCGCATGGGACTACTACAACTTGAAGGGCACGATCAAAGGCGAAGAGGCATTCCAGCCTTTGGCCCAAAGCCGTTGCCCAGCGTTTGTGAAGAAGTAATGTGCTGACACGACGGGCCGCATGTGCGGTCCGTCTCATTGAACCGGATTTATGACTGAAATATTTGGCGTACCCATACAAGCGTTGATGGGGCAACTCATGCTTGGTTTGGTGAATGGCTCTTTCTATGCCATCTTGTCACTGGGCTTGGCCGTGATTTTCGGCATGCTCAACATCGTCAACTTTGCGCATGGCGCGCTCTACATGGCGGGCGCTTTTTTTGCGTGGATGCTGCTCAACTATGCAGGCATCAATTATTGGATGGCTTTGATCATTGCCCCCATTGGCGTGGGTTTGATTGGTGTGGTGATTGAGAAAACCATGCTGCGTTGGTTGCATCAACTCGACCATTTGTATGGCTTGTTACTCACCTTCGGCTTGGCGCTGATTTTGGAAGGCATCTTCCGAGAGTTTTATGGTTCATCGGGCTTGCCCTATGAATTACCCGAGGTGTTCCGCGGTGTGTTTGACTTGGGCTTCATGATGCTGCCCAAGTACCGCGTGTGGGTCATTGTGGTGTCCATCGTGTTGTGCTTTGCCACATGGTTTGTGATTGAAAAAACCAAGCTCGGCGCTTACCTGCGCGCGGGCACCGAAAACCCCAACATGGTCAAAGCCTTTGGCATCAACGTGCCTTTGATGGTCACGCTCACCTACGCTTTTGGCGTGGGCTTGGCTGGTTTGGCGGGCGTGATGGCCGCGCCGATTTACCAAGTGAGCCCATTGATGGGTTCGAACATCATCATCGTGGTGTTTGCGGTGGTGGTGATTGGCGGCATGGGTTCGATCTTGGGCGCCATCATCACGGGTTTGGCATTGGGACTGATTGAAGGATTGACCAAGGTGTTCTTTCCAGAAGCTTCGACCACGGTGGTGTTTGTCATCATGGCGATTGTGTTGTTGATCCGACCAGCAGGTTTGTTCGGGCGGGAGAAGTGATGAGCAAACGTTTGATTTATGGCAGCTTGTTGCTCGCCTTGTTGGTAGCCCCCTTTGTCGGCTACCCCATGTTCTTGATGAAGGTGTTGTGCTTCGGCTTGTTCGCCTGCGCTTTCAATTTGCTGATTGGTTTCACCGGCTTGTTGTCGTTTGGCCACGCCATGTTTTTTGGCTTTGCCGCCTATGTGTCAGGACACGCCGCCAAGGTGTGGGGCTTAACACCTGAAGTGGCTGTGCTGGCTGGCACGTTGGCTGCGGCGTGCATTGGCTTGTTCACAGGTTGGTTGGCTGTGCGACGCCAAGGCATTTACTTTGCGATGGTCACCTTGGCTTTGGCGCAAATGATTTACTTCATCTGCGTGCAGTCACCGTTCACCTATGCCGAGGACGGTATTCAAAGCATCCCACGCGGCAAGCTGTTCGGTGTGTTGGACATGAGCAGCGACACCACCATGTACTACATGGTGCTCGCCATCTTTGTGGCGGCGTTTGCGCTGATCTATCGCGTGGTGCATTCGCCATTCGGACAAGTGTTGAAGTCCATCCGTGAGAACGAGCAACGTGCGTTGTCTTTGGGCTACAACGTGGATCACTACAAACTGGTGGCCTTTGTGTTGTCAGCCGCATTGGCTGGTTTGGCCGGTGCGACCAAAGCAATAGCCTTTGGCTTGGCCACGCTCACCGACGTGGGTTGGCAAATGTCGGGTGAGGTGGTGTTGATGACTTTGCTGGGCGGCATAGGTACGCTCATTGGGCCTGCTGTGGGCGCGGCCGTCATCATCACGATGGAGAACTATTTGGCCAGCTTGGGCTCGTGGGTCACGATCATCATGGGCTGCACGTTTGTGACGTGCGTGCTGGTCTTCCGTCGCGGTATCGTGGGAGAGATTGAGCACCGCTTTGGCCGCAAGGGCTAAGCAGTAGAAAGCTGGTTAGTGCGCGACGCGGTCTGCGTCGTCGCACAGCTCATCGAGCACCAGGGCATCGGGCTCTAAGCCGATGCTCCAGTAGACCATCAACACAATGATCTTGAGGTCGTCCAAATGCATGGGGTGGCCGGGGATGGCCATGGCGCGGTCCAGCACGATTTCACGCATGTGAGGCGACAGCACATCGGCAGACTCAAGAAAGTTGATGAAGCCTAAGCAGGCGCTACCCAAATGGTCTTGCTCGGCCACCGAGTAAACGCGCATGCTGTGGGCTGATTCGGTGTGGTGTTCACGCTTGGCTTGGCTGATGTCGATCAGCTCGGTTTTGTGCGAAGCCAAGTTCAGCTCGTCGAGCCACGACAAAGCTTGTTGGATGTCTTCTAGTTCAAAACCAGCAGCGTTCAGTTTGCGGCCCAGCTGCTCCAGCTCAGGGCACGCATCGCCTCGCCAATAGTTTTCATAGACGAATACGAGCACTTCAAACATGGGGCCAATATACATGTTTTTTGCGTGTGCAAATTTCATAAGCATTGGTGTTCTCCCCTAATCAAACCAAGGTCAATCGTTGAAACAACCCTCCGGGTAAACGGCCCACAGCACCATCCAGTTCTAGCGTGAGCAGTTGCGCTTGTAGCTTGGCGGTGTCTAGCCCGCAACGGGCTTGCAATGCATCGAGACTCACAGGCACAAAGCCCATGTGTTTGAGCAGCGGATGTTCATCGGCTGACGAGCCCACATCATCTGCGCCGTCCAAAGCTTCTGCAAACAAGTTGACTTGTTGTTGCGGCGCAAGCTGCAACTCTTCCAACACGTCGTTTGCGTTTTCCACCAACTTTGCGCCTTGGCGAATCAGCGCATGGCACCCGTGTGATTGCGTGGCGTGTATTGAGCCCGGAATGGCCAGCACCTCGCGGTTCAAATCCAGCGCCATCTTGGCGGTGATGAGCGAGCCCGATTTCAGCGCAGCCTCCACCACCAGCGTGCCTAGGCCCAACGCCGCGATGATGCGGTTGCGCTTGGGAAAGTGGTGCGCGAGTGGCGCAGTACCCAAGTGGTATTCACTCATCAGCAACCCGTGCAGCTCAATTTGCCCCGCCAGTGTTTGGTGCTGGCGGGGGTATACGCGGTCTAGGCCTGTGCCCACCACAGCCACGGTGTGCCAGTACGCTGCTGCCGTGCCACCGCGCAAGGCACCTTTGTGTGCGGCCCCATCCACACCTAGTGCGAGGCCCGACACCACACACAAGCCGGAGGCACTGAGTGATTCACCAAACTGCTCAGCCGTTTGCGCGCCTTGTGGCGTGGGGTTACGGCTACCCACAATGGCGATGGCGTTGCCCAGCGTGCGCTCTGTTTGGCCTGACACGTAAACCATCAATGGTGGGTCGGCCAGCTGCAGCAGTTCGGCAGGGTAGTGTGGGTCGCCCAATGTCCACAATGCATGGTTATGCGTGTCGGGTTGGTACATCAGCCACTGATGGGTGCGCACGCATTGCACGGCCAGTTCGTTGGGTACCGTCATCAATGCTTGTGCTTGCTTGGGTGTGACCACTTGGCACAACGCAGTTTCGGTTTGTTCAAACACAGCTTGCGGGCTGCCAAAGCAGCCCAGCAGTTTGCGCGCTGCGTCATTGCCCACGCCATCTGTCATGCTCAGGCGCAACCATGCGCGTAACTCGTCTTTGTTCATCAGCCCCTCCTGCATGTGGATGGGCTTAACGCTATGCGCAAACCGACCGGCGAGTTTTTACATTTGATTCATAAAAACTCGCGGTCAGCTTGCGACCACGATGGGTTTAGTGGTTGTGCATCATCGGCATTTCGGTGGTCGCATCAGCGCCGGGGCCCAGCAGTGATGGGTCCAACATGCCTGCAATCATGGCGATGTGGCCAAACACCAAGAACAAGGCCACGCAAATGGCGTGAACTTTGCGTTTGTCCTCGGCTGATGCGCCTGCGTTGACCAAGCCCAGCTCTAGCAGTGCGATGTAGATGAGTGGCAAACCGCCAATCAAATAGCAACCCACGGCAATCACATCAATGATGGTGCGCCATTCGCCCGCTTGGGTGATGGGCAGCACGGCCGTGTTCATCAGGTAAGCGATGACGCCCACAAAATAAATGCCCACCGTGATGCCCGCTGCACGATTAAGGCTGTGCACCCAACCCGTGAAGTTGCGGGTGAAGAGCAAGTACAACTCGGTAATGGCCAGTGTCTCGGCCAGTACCACGGGGATGGCCATAAAAATTAACAGGTTCCACGGTTGGTTGACCGCGAGCAGTTCCATGTAATGCGTCATGTTCATAAGTTCCTAACTCACAGGGAAACAACCCTAATCGAGTTCATTCTAGGCCTGCCTTTTACAATACAGCCATGCCCAAGTTAGACATCCTCCGATTCCCCGACCCCAAGCTCCACACCGTCGCCAAGCCCGTCAAAGAAATTGACGCGCGCATCAAGACCCTGATTGCCGACATGCTGGAAACCATGTACGACGCCAATGGCATCGGCTTGGCCGCCACGCAAGTGGATGTGCACGAGCGCTTGGTGGTGATTGACACCTCCGAAGAGCGCGACGAGCCCATGGTGCTCATCAACCCCGAAATCACTTGGATGGGTGACGAGCGCGTCAAAGGCGACGAAGGCTGCTTGTCGGTCCCCGGCATCTACGACGGCGTGGAACGCGCCACGCATGTGAAGGTGAAAGCCCTCGACGAGCACGGCAAAGAGCGCACCATCGAGGCCGTTGGTTTGTTGGCTGTTTGTATTCAGCATGAGCTCGACCACTTGCTGGGCAAAGTGTTTGTGGAATACCTCTCGCCCTTGAAGCGCAACCGCATCAAAACCAAATTGCTCAAAGCTTTGCGCGATGACGAATAAATGCGTCTTCCAATATGAGTGATTCGTTGCGCGTCATCTTTGCCGGCACACCCGAATTTGCGGCCGAGGCTTTGGCCAAAATTTTGGCCGCTGGCCACACCGTGCCCTTGGTGCTGACTCAGCCCGACCGCCCCGCTGGTCGTGGCATGAAGCTGCAAGCCTCGGCCGTCAAACAACTGGCCGTGCAACACAACATCCCCGTGGCACAGCCTTTGAGCCTGCGTTTAGACGGCAAATACCCAGACGATGCAGCCGCTGCACAAGCGGCCATTGCTGAAGCCAAAGCCGATGTGATGGTGGTGGCGGCCTACGGCCTCATCCTGCCGCAGTGGACGCTGGATGCGCCACGCTTGGGCTGCCTGAACATTCATGCGTCGCTCTTGCCACGCTGGCGTGGTGCAGCACCCATTCACCGCGCCATTGAAGCGGGTGACGCGCAAACCGGCGTGGTCATCATGCAGATGGACGCAGGCCTCGACACCGGCGACATGCTGCTGACCGACGTGCTCGACATCGCCGCAGACGATACCACCGCCAGTCTGCACGACCGCTTGGCCGACATGGGCGGTGCATTGGTGGTGCGTGCGTTGGCTGATGCACAAGCGGGTAAGTTGCAGCCTGTGAAGCAGCCTGAAGCTGGCATTACCTACGCCCAAAAAATTGAAAAAGCCGAAGCCGCGGTGGACTGGCAACAGTCTGCGGATGCGATTGGCCGACGCGTGCGTGCGTTCAACCCTTTCCCCGCCGCATCGGCGCAGCTGGGTGCAGACGTCATCAAACTGTGGCGTGCCACAGTAGAAAACACCGCACACAACAAACCAGCAGGCACGGTGATCAGTGCAGACGAGCACGGCGTGCGCGTGGCCTGTGGCCAAGGCGTGTTGTGCGTGACCGAGCTGCAACGCGCTGGCGGCAAGCGCTTGAACGCGGCTGACTTTTTGCGTGGCTTTGCGTTGGCGGCAGGCCAATGCTTTAACGCCCACACATCGCACTAGGCCACCTTCATGTTCTTCAAGCCGAAGTTGTTTCGACACCCTGAATTCAAACTGGGCTTGCTTGAATTAGCGCCTCAGGCACCAGGTGTTGCTGCTTGGGGTTTGATGACGGGCGTGGCGATGGTCAAGTCAGGCATGAGTGTGTTTGAGTCGCTCTTCATGACGCTGCTGGTGTTTGCCGGTAGTTCGCAGTTGGCATCCATTCCACTCATCGTAGCGGGCGCACCTGCTTGGGTGATTTTGGCCACGGGCTTTTGCGTCAATCTGCGCTTTGTGGTGTTCAGTTTGCATTTGCGCCCTTACCTCATTCACTTGCCGCGTTGGGAGCGCATGACACACGCGTATGTGACAGCAGACATCAGCTACGTGTTGTTCACCCGCCGCTTTCATCAGCCGGGCCACACGCCTGAGCAACTGCTGGCGCAAGAGGCTTATTTGGCGGGCAGTGACTGTTTGAACTGGAGCAGTTGGATGGTGGCCAGCTTGGTGGGCATTGCGCTGGCGAATTTCATTCCGCCTGCGTGGGGTTTGGGTTTTGCAGGCATTTTGTGTTTGCTCGGTATTCAGTGCTCGTTGGCCAGTTCGCGCATGCGCATGGTGGCTTCGGCGGTGGCCGGTGTGGCAGCGGTGATGGCCTATGCCTTGCCACTCAAGCTCAACATCGTGGTGGCCATTGCGATCGCGGTGGTCTTGTGTTTGACGGTTGAGCGTTTCCAACCTCCACCTGCCAGCGGAGGTCATGCATGAGCGACATGTTCAATGGTACGGATGCATGGACACTGTGGGTCATCGTGGGGCTGGCCGTGGTGACGGTGGTGTCACGCAGTTTTTTCTTTATCTCTAGCAAGCCTTGGCAGTTACCGCATTGGGCACAACGGGGTTTGCAATACGCACCCATCGCAGCTTTGTCGGCGGTGGTGGTGCCAGAGATTGTGATGAGCCAAGGGGAACTGATCACTACTTGGCAAGATGCCCGTTTGTTTGCAGCTGCTGCGGGCGTGGCGATTTACTTTGCCAAGCGCAATGTGTTGCTCACTATTTTGGGCGGCATGGCGGTGTACCTGCCGCTGCATTTGGCGCTGGGCTGGTAGCAGCCCAGCTGCTTAGTACGTAGAGCGCCCGCCGGTGATGTCAAACACCGAGCCGGTAGTGAATGAGCAGTCTTCACTCGAGAGCCACGCGATCATGGCGGCAATTTCTTCCACCTCTACAAAGCGGCCCATTGGAATTTTGCCCAGCATGTAGGCAATGTGCGCCTCGGTCATTTGCGCAAACATGGCGGTACGTGCCACGGCAGGCGCCACGGCATTGACCAACACCCCTTTAGTGGCCACTTCTTTGGCGAGGGATTTGGTGAGAGCAATCACACCCGCCTTAGACGCGCTGTAGTGGCTGGCGTTGGGGTTGCCTTCTTTGCCGGCGACCGAAGCGACGTTGATGATGCGGCCCCAGCCACGTGCCGTCATGTGCGGTGTGACGGCGCGGCAGGTGAGGTAAGGCGCAATCAGATTGACCTCAAACACGCGACGCCATACGTCGGGGTCTAGCTCCCAAGTGGGGGCGTTGCCACCCGTGATGCCAGCGTTGTTGACCAAGATGTCAATGTGTCCGAGGTCTTTGATGGTTTGTGCAGTGGTGGCAGCCACGGCGGCATCGGAGGTGAGTTCCACCACGTAGCCACTGACAGAGCCGTATTGGCTGAGCGATGCTTTGGCTTCATCTAATTTGGCAGCATCAATGTCCCACATCACCACAGCAGCACCTGAACTCAGCAAGCGCTGCGAAGTGGCATAACCAATGCCTTGTGCCCCGCCTGTGACGACGGCAACGCGACCTTTTAAATCGATTTGGTTCATGGGGTGTAGCCTTTCAAAGCGAGTGCTGCATGGGGGGATGCTTGGGTGTCAGCGATGTATTGGCGAATGATGTCGTCAAATGATTTTTCTGCGTGTAGCCCAAGTTGGTTGGCGCGTTTGGCGGTGGCGCCTTTGGGCCAACGAGACACGATGCCAGCAATGGTGTCGTTGCGCTCAAAGCTCACACGCGCACGGGCAGCAGGGCCAGCCACACGTTCGAGAGCGTCCAGCATGTCTTTCACCGTCACATTGAGCGCTGGCAAGTTCATGGCGGTGCGACCGCCATAGGCTTCGCGGGTGCATTCGTAAATGGCTATCAGCCCTTCCACCGTCGCGCGGGGTGAAGACACAGGGTGCGACACATCCAACGACACCGGGCAGACCGAAGGCTCGCCCGCCAAGGGTTCGCGAATGATGCCGCTGAAGAAAGCGGAAGCCGCACCATTGGGTTTGCCTGGGCGTACGGTGACGGTCATCAAGCGGGCGCTTCGGCCATCGATGTAGCCCTTGCGGGTGTAGTCCGCCACCAAATGTTCGCAGATGTGTTTGTGAATGCCATACGAGGTTTGCGGCGTGGGCAAGGTGTCATCGGCCACACGCTCAGGCATTGGCACTGCGTCGTCGGGACCAAACACAGCCACCGAGCTAGAGAACACCAAACGTGCAGGCGCTGCCCCACCTTGGTGGCGCGCACGCAAGGCATCGAGCAAGGCGCGTGTGCTGTCTAAGTTGGAGCGCAAGCCCAAATCAAAATCAGCCTCGCATTCGCCAGATACGGCTGAGGCGAGGTGAAACACGCCATCTACTGCTTCGTGTGCCAAGGCTTGGCAATGGTCAAGCAATGGGCCAGTCTTGACCAACACACGTGGGTCGGCGGCTAAGTCAGCGGGAGCAGGAAATTGATCGGCCAAGATGATTTGCTCAATCGCTTGGCCTTGCAGTTGCCCACGTGCCAACAGGGTGCGGGCCAAACGAGATCCAATGAAACCGGCACCGCCAGTGATGAGCAAACGCATGTTAGAAGTCCTTGTATGAAATCACAAAGTTGCGCGCGCACCGCGTGGGGCACGCAACGATGGCGCAGGGTGTGACAGGGATGGCAGTTTTTTCTTTGACACCAGCACCATCTCAATGTCATCGCGCGCGCTGTCAATCAGTTTGAGCACCGCGCGTTCGGCCTTATCGGGAGAGCGCGCAATCACGGCATCGAGCACCGCGCGGTGCAGCGGCAATGAAATGGCGGGACCGTTTGGCTTGGTGGTGGTGATCTCAAAGCTGGTGCGAAGCAAAGCGCCAATGGCCTTACTCATTTGCGCCACCATGCGGTTATGACAGGCGCGCAGCAAGCCTTGGTGAAACAACAAATCGTGCGTCACGTAGTCGCCGCCAAACTCAATGGCGTGCTTCATGCCTGCATAGGCTTGTTCAATGTCGGCCAAGTCTTGTTCAGTGGCGCGTTCTGCGGCTAGGCGAACGGCGGCGGGTTCGACTACGCGGCGCAGGTCTTGCAAATCGCGCAAAAATTCGCGTGTCAAACCCATCTTGGATTGCCATGCCACCACGTCGGGGTCAAACCAATTCCATTGTTCGTTGGGCAGCACACGTGTGCCTACCTTGGGGCCGGTACTTACCAAGCCTTTGGCCACCAAGGACTTGATGGCTTCGCGAATCACCGTGCGGCTCACGCCATATTCGGTACACAAAATTGTTTCGGGCGGGATAGAGCTACCGGGGGGATAGTGCCCCGACACAATGGCCTCGCCCAACAAGTCGAGCGTGTGGCCGAGCATGTTTTTTATGGCCATCTTTACCCACGCACAAACAAGGTAACCAAGGGCGTGCTGCCCACTTGACGACTCCAGTGGCCATGGACCTTCTCATCAAAGGTGGCATCTGCTGGCAGCAAGTCGGTGGAATAAAAATGTTCGCCTGGACTGAATACGCGAGAGCTGCCATCTTGCAAGCCAATCTCCATGTGGCCGCTCAAGATGAACACCCACTGCGCGTGATCGCTGCAATGAAAGGTGCTGCGAAATCCAACCGGGCTGTGACGCAGTTGGTAGCCGCCGCTGGTCATGAGTTGCGACAAGCGGGCTTGCGGCTTGCCTTCGGTCAACTCGACGGGTTCTTCGCGAAAGCGCGCACAGCCGTCGGTGTCGGTGAAAAGAATGGTTTTATGAAATGTGGTCATGTACTTACTTTATCCGCGCCAAAGTTGATTTGAACCTTCATGGCTTGGCTTTTGTCGCCAGCCAACTCAAAGGCGTGGGTGGCTTGATCAAAGTCAATCACATGTGAAATGACAGGGCGACCATCGATCAAACCCTCGTTCAAAAAACGCACCGCCACAGCGAATTCTTCATGGAAGCGGAAGGTGCCGCGCAGCTCCAACTCTTTGCCCACCAGTTGGTTCAAGGGCAAGGTGGAGTCGCCACCCAAACCGATGCTGACAATGACGCCGCGTGGTGTCACCACATCTAATCCGCTACGCAGCGCTTTGTCATTGCCCGATGCTTCAAACATCACATCGAAGACGCCTTTGTTGGCAGCAAAGGGCGCCAAGCCGTCGGGCGAGGTGCTGAGGTTGATGGTTTCATCTGCGCCCATGGCACGGGCGCAGACCAGGGGTGCATCGGCCACGTCCACCGCCACGATGCGCGCAGCACCCGCGCGGCGTAAGCCTGCAATGAGCAGCACCCCAATCGGGCCACAACCAGTGACCAACACCTGTTTGCCAAACACTGAGCCCGCACGTTGAATGGCATGCAAGCCCACTGACAAAGGTTCGGCCAAAGCGGCTAACGACAAGCTCAGCGTGTCGTTGAGTTTGTGCGCTTGTGAGGCGTCAATCACCAACGATTCGCGGAACGCGCCTTGGATGTGCGGAAAGCGCATGGCGCTGCCGTAAAAGCGCATGTCCAAGCAATGGTTGTGATGCCCTTTTTGGCAGTACTGACATTGACCGCATGGCCGTGATGGCGAAATGGCAATGCGCTGTCCTGCTGCAATACCTGTGACCGCTGACCCCACGGCGCTGACGATGCCAGAGACTTCATGACCCAACACCATCGGCTCTTTGATGCGAACCGTGCCAAAGCCGCCATGACGGAAGTAGTGCAAATCGGAGCCGCATATGCCGCCATAGGCAACACGCACTGCGAGCTGGTGTGAGCCCAAGGCTTCGGTTTCAAACGTGTCTAAGCGTAGGTCTTCGGGGGCGTGGCAAACAATGGCTTTACTCATATCAATCCTTTTACAGCTGCGCTGTCACGCCGCCGTCCACATACAGAATGTGTCCGTTCACAAAAGTTGAGGCATCACTGGCCAAGAACACGGCAGCACCTGCCAACTCTTCCACGTCTCCCCAGCGGCGGCTCGGTGTTCTGTTGGTCAGCCAAGCACTGAAGGTCACGTCATTCACCAGCTTTTCATTCAATTCAGTTTTGAAATACCCAGGGCCAATGCCGTTGACGTTCAGGCCAAGTGGGCCCCAGTCAATCGCCATGCCTTTGGTCAACATCTTGAGTGCGCCTTTGCTGGCCATGTAGGGCGAAATGCCAGGGCGACCCAATTCGCTTTGCACCGAACAGATGTTGATGATGCGGCCTTTGTGACGTTTGATCATGTGCTGCGCCACCGCTTGGCCCACGAAGAACACACTGTCCAAGTTGGTTTGCATCAAGTCATGCCAGTCTTGGTGCGAGAACTCATGCAAAGGCGCGCGGCGTTGGATGCCTGCGTTGTTGATCAAGATGTCGATCGGACCAATCTCATGCTCAATGCCATCCACGTTGGCTTTGACGGCGTCTGCGTCGGTCACATCAAAGGCGCGGGTGTGGACGTCGAATCCTTCAGTGCGTAAGGTTTTGGCGGTGGCTTGCAGCTTGGCATCGTCGCGGCCGTTCAAGACCAAGCTTGCGCCGGCTTGTGCCAAACCTCGTGCGAGCCCTAAGCCAATGCCAGCAGAGGATCCGGTGACAAAGGCCACGCGGCCATCAAGGCGAAATGTTTGTGCGGTGATCATGCGGGGTTCAAATGCAACTGTTGTTCAATCTGGGCCACCAAATGGTCAGCTGGCTGAGCAATGTCAAGGCTGAGCACAGCCTCGTCGGGGCTAGGAATTTCTAAAGTATTGAGCTGGCTGGCCAGCAATGTGGGCGGCATGTAGTGGCCTTGGCGTTGGTTCAAACGTGAGGCCAACAAGGTGGGGTCACCATGCAAGTGGACAAAGCGCACATCGGCGGTGGCTGCACGTAAGCGTTCGCGGTACATGTGTTTGAGTGCCGAGCAAGATACAACCAAGCCCTCATCCGCGCCCAGACCCGATAGCCGAGCTGCAATGGCATCGAGCCAATCTGCGCGGTCTGCATCTGTCAGGGGTGTGCCCGCCGCCATCAGGGCAACGTTGCGTGGCGGGTGCAGGTCATCACCTTCTAAGAAGGCCACACCAAGGCGCTGCGCCAAGCGCTGGCCTACGGTGCTTTTGCCGCAACCGCTCACACCCATGATGATGAGGCGAGGAGGTGTCATGGTCAGAGGCGTTGCTCGGTGGTGCCGTCAAACACGTGGGCTTTGGCAGCATCAAATTTCAGATACACCGTGTCATTGGGCTGCACTTGCGTGCGTCCGTGCATGACCAAGACGAATTTTTGTTCACCCACTTGCAGCAGCAACTCGGTCTCAGCGCCTGTGGGCTCGACCACGACCACTTGAGCCGCAATGCCGCTGTCGGCCAACTCCAAGTCGCCAGGGCGTATGCCGTAATGCACGCTGGTGCCATCGGCCACTTGCGTCACATCGGGTGGCAAAGGCCACTGCGCGCCCAGTGCAGAGACGCTGCCTTGATGGACGGTGCCTTTGAACACGTTCATCGCAGGAGAGCCGATGAACTGCGCCACAAATAAATTACCGGGGTGGTCAAACAATTCAAGCGGAGTGCCGATTTGTTCGACGATGCCATCGTGCATCACCACAATGCGATCAGCCATGGTCATGGCTTCGATTTGGTCGTGCGTCACATACACAGTGGTCGTTTTGAGGCGTTGGTGCAGCGCTTTGATTTCGGCACGCATCGCCACGCGCAGCTTGGCGTCAAGGTTAGACAAGGGTTCGTCAAACAAGAACACTTTGGGGTCACGCACAATCGCGCGGCCCATCGCCACACGTTGACGTTGACCGCCCGACAGCTCGCGAGGATAGCGGTCCAGCAATGCGCCCAAGTTCAAGATGCTGGCGGCGTGCGCCACGCGCTCTTCAGTGGTCTTGGCATCGGCTTTGCGCAAACGCAATGAGAAGGCCATGTTCTCGCGCACCGTCATATGTGGATACAGCGCGTAGCTTTGGAACACCATTGCGATGTCGCGGTCTTTGGACTCCAGGTCGTTGATGACGGTGTGGTCAATGCTGATCTCGCCGCCTGAAATTTCTTCTAAACCAGCCAGCATGCGCAATAGCGTGGACTTGCCACAACCCGAAGGCCCGACCAGCACCACGAACTCGCCGTTTTGAATTTCAAAGGTGATGCCGTGGATGACCTTGACGTGGTTGCCGTATGTTTTTTGAACGTTATTGAATGAAACGGATGCCATCTTTTTTCTTCCTTAGCTCTTGACTGCGCCGGCGGTCAGGCCAGACACCATGTAACGTTTGAATGTGTAATAAATTGCAGCGGGTGGCAGGGCGTAAATCAAACCCGTGGCCATGAGCAACTCCCATGGGGAATCGTCAGCCGACAAGAAGTTGCCCAAGGCCACCGCCAGCGTCACGTCTTGGTCGTTGGACAACAGCAAGAACGCATAGAGGTATTCGTTCCAAGCCAGTAGCAAGGCATAGGTGCCAACGGCGACCAGCGATGGGACCATCAAGGGCAAGTAAACCATCCAGAACAACTGCAAGGGTGTTGCACCATCAATGCGTGCGGCTTCGTCCAATTCGTAAGGCAGTTTGTCGCTGGCTTGTTTGAGTACCCAAATGCAATAAGGCGAAGCGATGGTCACCATGGCCAAGATCAAGGACCATTGGTTGTTCAGCAAGCCATACAAGCCCATGGTTTTGTACATGGGTACGGCCAAGAATGCGGCAGGGATGAAGTAGGTGAACAAGGCCAAGTTCATCACCGTTTGCCCGCCACGAATTTTCAGACGACTGATGGCAAAGGCCGAGGTGGTGGCCACCAACAAAGTCAGCGCACCCACTGTCAGCGCAATGATGAACGAATTACCCAGTTGTGCCCAAAAGTGGTCCAAGTAGAAGTGCTGTCTCTTGAAGACAATTTCGAAGTTCTGCAGCGTGGGATGTTCTGGCCACAAGGCCCCCGAGGTTGCCGTGTCGCGGGGCGAGATGGCAAACAAGATCATGTGGTAGACCGGAAACAAGGTCCATAGCAAAACGGGAATGCCAATCAAAAGCAGCTTGGCTTCTGCAGCGATTTTTTTCAAACTCATTTCGACAGCCTCTTCATCATGAAGTAAACCAGGGGCAACACAAACGGCAGTGCGACGACGATGGAGGCCATGGCTAAGTCCACTTGGTCCAAGCGCAGGTAGCGAATGCCCAAGGTGGCCAATACGTGCGTCATGTCAGCAGGTCCACCGCCTGTGAGCAGGTACACGCTGTTGAAGTCACCCAAGGTCCAAATCATCGACAAGATGGTGGAGGTGAGGTAGAGCGAGCGCATGGATGGCCATGTGATGAACTTGAACTTTTGCCAGCGTGTGGCGCCGTCTACCGAAGCAGCTTCGTATTGCTCCGTAGGAATGGCCAAACGTGCTGCCACCAAGATCAGGGTCCAAAACGGCAGCGATTTCCAAATGTGCATGAGCATGGAAAAGCTCAGCGCCAAGGTGGGGTCGTTCAACCAGTTGGGGCCGTCTAGTCCTGTCCAGCGGAAGATGGCGCTGTTGATGATGCCCCACTCAGGATTGAGCATGAAGCGCACCGACAAGATGGTCGGAATCGACGGCACCGCCCATGGCAAGATGAACAAGGCGGCCACAATCTTGACCCACCAGCGCTCCAGCACAAAAAAGCCAGACAGCGCCAGGGCCACCACCATCTTGATGTTGATGGCGACGACTAAAAACACCAAGGTGTTAACAGCACTGCGAAAGAAAATGGGGTCGTTGAACAAGTCCACATAGCTTTGTGGATGACGTGCTAACCACAGGCCGTAGCACACGGGGTAGAGCACAAAAATAAAGAACACCGCGATGTAGGGCGCCACCATCAGGCGACCCCAGAATTCCCACGTGCTCAATCGAGCCGTCGGCGGTGTGAGTGGGTGAACAGCTTGGGTATTCATGGGCGACAGAAGCCTAAGGGCATGTCTCGCTTGCGCAAGACCGACCCGTTTTAAACAAATAACACGTAGGGAAAAAACACGGTGACCTGGATGGCCAAGTCACCGTGTGCGGCGCTTAGTTGCCAGCGACTTCCTTGATGCGGGCGATCATCTCGTCCACAGCTTTTTCAGTCGGTACTTTCTCGTTGATGATGCGGTTCATCGCTTTGGCCCACACGTTCTCGTTGTTGAGTACGGTGAACTTGTAGTTCTTGGTGAACTCAAACGGCACAGTCCCAGACATGTACTGGTTGTACACGGCCAAACGATGTGGGTCTGCTTTCCAGAACGGACGTTGCTGCGCTGCTTTGGTCACAGGGAACCAACGACCCAATGAGCCTTCAACATACGGTGTCAAGTTGGACTCATCCAGCAAAAATGCCACAAACTTCTTGGCCGCATCTTTGTGCTTAGCGTCCTTGAAGATCACGCCAGTCTTCACAGCGCTGCGATACACCATCTTTGTGCCATCGGGTTTCATTGGGAAACCAGAGGTGGCAATCAGTTCGGTGTAGTTCTTTTTCGCAATCGCCCGTTGATCGGCCGTCAATGCCTCATTGTTCATATCGTCCAACCACTTGGCAGCGATAGAAATAGTGGCGTTGTGGGTCAAGACGGTGGTCTTGTTGTGGAACGCCACGTTGTTGTCCGGATCTTTCCAGCTGGTGGAGGACGGTGGTGTGCAACCCTTGCCGTACACCGCGGTGTAGTCGTTCAAGGCATTGATCAAGCCTGCGCGAACTGAAGGATCATCGACCAACAGCTTGCCAGAGTCGCTGACCAGCTTCACGTTGTATGCATCCATGAAGGTGAGGAACGAGAAGAACGAGTCACTCGAGTCCACGCCCATTGGGAAGCCTGTGCCAAATGCGCGCTTGCCTGTTTTTTGGCGGTAGCCCGTTTGTACTTTGGAGCACCAGAAGTCCCAGTAACCTTTCCAGTCGGTGGGGATGTCGCTCTCTTTGTAGCCTGCATCGGCCAGCATGTCTTTCCAATACTCAATGTGCATGGTCTGCTGCTTGATGGGGTAAGCATAGTAAGCACGCGTCTTGGTTTGGTTGTTGTACAAGAAGGTGGTCGACAGCGCGTTAGGCTCGAACTTGTTGGTGATTTTGTCGAGGATGCTCGACACATCTTCGAGCTTGCCGTCGTAGGCCCATTTCGCGGTCACTTGGAAGTCGTATACGTCTGCGTAGGCCACATCAGGTGGGTTGCCTGAGTCCAGCGCAGCCACGGTTTTGGGAATCATGTCTTGGATCGGGTACTGCGAGAGTTCGATCTTGATGCCCTTGTTTTTCTCTTCAAACTTTTTGATGGCCACGAACAAAGCGTCGTCTTCCGCTTTGTAGAAGCCTTTCACCCACCAAACCGTCAATTTCTCTTGAGCCATGGCTGGGCCAACGGCCGTCACCAAGCCTGCAGCGACCATTGCGCCTGTCAGCCAAGTTTTCAATTTCATCGTTTGTCTCCTGAGTTTTTAGGACAAGGTTCGTATGACCTTGGTGCTATCGTATGATGATTGGATGATCCAAAAATGCGGATTTACCCGCATGTTTTGGGTTAACCCTTGTGTGCGCATTCAGGCACAGGCGTGTATACCGCATGGCCTTCAAAATGGGACTTCAGGTTGTTAAATGCCAAGTCAGCCATGGCTTGGCGCGTTTGGCTGGTGGCGCTGCCAATATGCGGCGCCAGCACCACATGTGGGAAAGCACGCAGCGCTTCGGGCACATGGGGTTCTGACTCAAACACATCCAAGCCTGCACCACCAATCACGCCGTTTTGTAGCGCCTCAATCAATGCAGCTTCATCCACCACTGAACCTCGCGCCACGTTGACCAAAATACCTTTGGTGCCCAAGGCTTGCAACACTTCTGCATTGATGAGCTTGCGAGTGGCAGCGCCCCCAGGTGTGATGACCACCAAGTAATCGCACTCTGCAGCCAGGGCGGTGGGGTTGGGGAAATATTGATACGGGATGTCGGCCTTGGCGCTGCGTGCGGTGTAGGCGATGGACATATTGAACGCCAAGCCTCGCTGTGCGATGGCTTGCCCAATGCGGCCCATGCCCACGATGCCCAGTCGTGCGCCCGAGACCTTGCGCGCCAATGGCATGGGGCCGTTGGGCCATTGCCCTTCTTTGACATAGCGATCTGCCGCAGGCAGTTGGCGCGCAGCGGCCAGCATGAGGCCGATGGCTAAGTCAGCCACATCGTCGTTGAGCACATTTGGTGTGTGCGTGACCATGACATTGCGGGCCTTGGCGGCCGCCACATCTACGCCGTCGTAGCCCACGCCGAAGACGGAAATGATTTCCAGTGCTGGCAATTGCGCAATCAGACTGGCGGGTACTTTGGATTCGCCACTGGCTGCAATGCCGCGAATGCTGGGTGCAATTTTGGCGAAGGCGGCGGGATCGGTTTCGTGCACACGGTCGTGCAAATTGAAAACAGCGCGCAGTTGGGGCTCAAGCAGTGGCGAGAGTTTGGTGACAGACAACACGTCAATGTGGGACAAGGTAGGCTCCTAGGGCTTTCACGGGGTTGAGATTCAATCGTCATACCATAATATGCTCGCTAAGCCTGAGAGCTAACTCGGGGAAACCAGTAACAGCGAGACAAAACATGACGGACCAGCCTAAAAAAAGACCCGAAGATTTACGCAGTCAACAATGGTTTGGTCGTCAAGATCGCGATGGTTTTGCATACCGTAGTTGGGTCAAAGGCAAAGGCGTACCGCATGACCAATTCGATGGTCGCCCCGTCATCGGTATTTGCAACACCTTCAGTGAACTCACACCCTGCAACTCACATTTCCGCACGCTCGCTGAGCAAGTGAAGATTGGTGTGTACGAGGCGGGTGGCTTTCCTTTGGAATTCCCCGTCATGTCCTTGGGCGAGACCTTGTTGCGCCCGACAGCCATGTTGTATCGCAACCTCGCGTCGATGGATGTGGAAGAGAGCATTCGTGGCAACCCGATCGATGGTGTGGTGTTGCTGATGGGTTGCGACAAAACCACCCCCAGTTTGTTGATGGGTGCTTCAAGCGTGAACTTGCCCACGATTGGCGTGAGTGGCGGCCCAATGCTCAACGGCAAATGGCGTGGTCAAGAACTCGGCTCTGGCACGGGCGTGTGGAGCATGAGCGAGCAAGTGCGCGCAGGCACTTTGAAGCTGCAAGATTTCTTCGAAGCGGAAAGCTGCATGCACCGCAGTCATGGCCATTGCATGACGATGGGCACTGCCAGCACGATGGCCAGTATGGTGGAAGCGCTGGGTATTGGCTTGCCTGGTAATGCAGCCTATCCAGCAGTTGATGGTCGCCGTAATGTATTGGCACGAGACGCAGGCCGACGCATTGTGCAAATGGTCAAAGACGACATCAAGATTTCTCAGATTTTGACGCGTGAGGCGTTCGAGAATGCCATTCGCACCTTGGCAGCGATTGGTGGCAGCACAAATGCGGTGATTCATTTGGTAGCCATTGCTGGACGCTTAGGCGTGCCATTGAGCATCGATGACTTTGATCGCTTGGCCAGCGAGTTGCCATGCTTGGTCAATTTGCAGCCTTCGGGCCAATACTTGATGGAAGATTTTTGCTACGCCGGTGGCCTGCCAGCTGTGATGAAAGAGATCGCGCATCTGTTGCATACCGACGTGGTGACAGCCAATGGCAAAACCGTGGGCGAAAACGTGGCAGTCGCTCAAAACTACAACGAAGACGTCATCAAGCCGTTTGACAAGCCATTCAAAGACAAAGCAGGCATCGCCGTGTTGCGTGGCAATTTGGCACCCCGCGGTGCCGTCATCAAACCCAGCGCGGCCACGCCCGAGTTGATGACGCACACAGGCCGTGCTGTGGTGTTCGAAGACAGCAATGACTTTCATGCACGCATCGACGATGAAAACTTGGATGTGGATGAAACCTGTATCTTGGTGTTGAAAAACTGTGGCCCCAAGGGTTACCCAGGTATGGCTGAGGTGGGCAATATGCCCCTGCCGCCCAAGGTGCTGCGCAAGGGCATCACCGACATGGTGCGCATCAGCGACGCACGCATGAGCGGGACTGCCTATGGCACGGTGGTGCTACACACGGCACCCGAAGCAGCCGCCGGCGGCACCTTGGCCTTGGTGCAAAACGGTGACCTCATCACACTGGATGTGCCCAAGCGCAGCTTGCACTTGCATGTGGACGATGCCGAACTGGCCAAGCGCCGTGCTGCATGGCAGCCGCCTGAACCCGCCATGAATAGTGGTTATTGGAAGCTCTATATTGACCATGTGCTGCAAGCGGATGAAGGCGCTGATTTAGACTTTTTGCGTGGCATGCGCGGCTCTGCGGTGCCCAAAGACAACCATTAAGAAAGAACTCAAATGACAAAAGTAGCAGTCGTCACCGGCGCAAGTTCGGGTATTGGCAAAGCATGTGCGTTGGCCTTGCTCAAAGCGGGTTGGCACGTGGCGTTGGTGGGCCGCCGTGCAGATGCGTTGCATGCCGCCATTGCAGAAGCAGGTGAGCACAGCGCACACGCCTTGGCCGTCCCTACCGATGTGTCGAAAGACGAAGAAGTGGCTGCGCTGTTCAGCACCGTGGTGGCCAAATTTGGTCGCGTGGATTTGTTGTTCAACAATGCAGGCATTTCGATCCCCTACACCCTGCCTGGCGACATGGCTGCAGACACTTGGAAGCAAGCTGTGGATGTGAACTTGAACGGCGCGTTCTATTGCTTGTCGCATGCGTTCAAGCAAATGCAAACCCAGTCGCCTCAGGGTGGCCGCATCATCAATAACGGCTCCATCTCTGCGCATGCGCCGCGCCCAGGCTCGATTGCCTACACCGCCACCAAGCACGCCATCAGCGGCTTGACGCGCGCTGCCAATTTGGATGGCCGAGGCTTTGACATTGCCGTGGGCCAGATTGACATTGGCAATGTGGCCAGCGACATGACACTGAAGATGGTCAACGGTGTGCACCAAGCCGATGGCTCGATCAAACCAGAAGCGCGCATGGACATGAGCTCAGTGGTCGAGACCTTTATGACCATGGCCAGCTTGCCCCTGTCTTCCAACATTTTGTTTGTCACAGTGATGGCCAACAAGATGCCTTTCGTTGGTCGCGGCTGACGCAAAAGGTCATGCATGACGTGATCACCGTGGGCGAAGCCTTGGTGTTGTTGGCTGCCAACGAGCCCGGGCCTTTGGCCTCGGTACGCAGTTTCACGTCGTATACCGCTGGGGCTGAAACCAATGTGGCGGTGGGCTTGGCACGCTTAGGGTTGCGGGTGGCGTGGGCCAGCCGATTAGGCGATGACGACAAAGGGCACTACTTGCGCGATGCGTTTGTGCGCGAGGGTATCGACTGCACGCGGGTGACGTTGGCGCAGGGTGAAGCCACGGGTTATATGTACAAAGGCCGTGTAGACGATGGCACAGACCCGCCGATTGAATACCACCGCCATAACTCAGCCGCCAGTTGCATGGGGCCGAACGATGTCGACATAGATTGGCTCACCCAAGCCCGGCACTTGCATGTGACGGGCGTGTTTCCCGCGGTGTCGACGAGCACCTTGGCACTCACACAAGTCTGCATGCAAGCCATGCGAGACAAAGGTAAAACCATCAGCTTTGATCCCAATTTGCGTCCTGCGCTTTGGGCCAATGAGGCCCACATGCGAGCTACCGTGAATGCACTGGCAGCTCGTGCCGATTGGGTGCTGCCCGGCTTGGATGAAGGACGCTTGCTCACGGGGCAACACACGCCAGAGGCAATTGCCAAGTTCTATCGCGACGAAGGCGCGTCTGTGGTGGTGGTCAAGCTCGGGCGCGAAGGCGCTTATTTTGATGGGCTGAATGGCCAAGGTTATGTAGCGGCCACACCCGTTGCGCGTGTGGTGGACACCGTGGGTGCAGGCGATGCGTTTGCGGTGGGTGTGATCAGTGGTTTGTTAGAGAACTTGAATTTGAAGCAAGCGGTCGTGCGTGCAGCTTGGATGGGCGCGCAGGCTGTGCAAGTGCGTGGCGACAACGAAGGCTTACCCACGCGAGCGCAACTGCAAGCGGCCCATGTTTAGTGTGAATTCAACCAACAGGAGACAACGATGAAAATCGGATACATCGGCGCATCAGGCCTCATGGGTCATGGCATGGCCAAAAATTTATTGGCCAAGGGTCAGCAAGTTTCCATCACGGTTCACAAAAACAGAGAGCGTGTACAAGACTTGTTGGACATGGGCGCCACCCTTGAAAACAGCGTGGCTGATCTGGGCGTGAGTTGTGACGTGGTGATGATTTGCGTCACGGGCACCCCCCAAGTTGAAGCCGTGGTGACTGGCCCGAATGGTTTGCTGGCCCACGCCAAAGCAGGCTTGGTGATTGTGGATTGCTCAACTAGCGAACCCGCATCCACCACCCATTTGCGTGAGTTGGCTCATGCCCAAGGCGTCACGTTCGTTGATGCACCCTTGGCACGCTCGGCTGTTGAAGCCGAGGCGGGACGGCTCAACATCATGGTGGGCGCTACACCTGAGATGTTTGCCAAGCTTGAGCCCATTCTCAAGTGCTGTGCAGAAAACGTGTTCCACGTTGGTAGCCCAGGTGCAGGTCACGGCATCAAGCTCTTGAACAACTTCATTGGTCAAGCCATTTGCGCGGCCACGGCCGAGGCATTTGCAGTCGGCAAGCTCGCAGGCGTAGACCCCAAACAGTTGGTCGCGTTGGTGGGTGCTGGACCAGTGAACTCTGGTTTATTCCAAGCGATGGCCAAAACACTGGATGGTGATTTGACGGGCTTGATGTTTGAGCTCGACAACGCTCGCAAAGACATTCGCTACTACACCCATTTGGCTGAAGGCATGGGTGTGCCCACGTTGATGGGTGAGGCGGTGCATCAGTCACTCAGCATGGCCAGTGCCTTGGGCTTTGGTAAGAAATTCGTGCCTTCACTGGTGGAGGCGCAAGAGCGCATCACGGGCGCCAATTTGGTTCCTAAAACATCCCACACTTAAATTCAAAAGAGAGAGAGACAAACATGACCCAACGATTAGCAGGAAAAACCGCCCTCGTCACCGCCGCTGGACAAGGCATTGGCCGTGCCACCGCGCTGGCCTTTGTGCGCGAAGGTGCTCACGTGATTGCCACCGATGTGAATTCGGCTGCACTGGAGTCGCTCAAGCAAGAGTGCGGCTGTGCGATTGATGTGCTGGATGTGACCAACCCTGCGGCCATCCAAGCCGCACATGCCAAGCATGGCGAGATTGATGTGCTGTTCAACGGCGCAGGTTTTGTGCATGCAGGCACAGTGCTCGATTGCACCGAAGCCGAGTGGGACTTTGCGTTCAACTTGAACGTGCGCTCTCAATTCCGCATGATTCAAACCTTTTTGCCTGGCATGTTGAAAAAGGGCAAGGGCTCCATCATCAACGTCGCCTCAGTGGCAGGCAGCATCAAAGGTGCGCCCAACCGTTTCGTGTATGGCACCACCAAAGCCGCCATCATTGGTTTGACCAAGGCCGTGGCGGCTGACTACATCACCACGGGCGTGCGTTGCAACGCGATTTGCCCTGGCACAGTGGAGTCGCCTTCATTACGTGACCGCATTGCGGCCCAAGCCAAGGCCAGTGGTCAAACCATTGCGCAAGTCGAAGCCGCCTTTGTGGCGCGTCAGCCCATGGGGCGTGTGGGTCGTGTGGATGAAATTGCATCGCTGGCGGTGTACTTGGCCAGTGATGAATCAAGCTTCACCACGGGCACTTCGCAAATCATTGACGGTGGTTGGTCAAACTGATGTCGCCCGTCATTCGCATTCACGCGCATGACAACGTGGTCATTGCGCGCCAACAACTTTTAGGCGGCACGGTGTTGGCCAGCGAAGGCGTCACCGTCTTGGGCTTGGTCCCGCCTGGCCACAAAGTGGCCACGACGGACATTGCCCAAGGCGAGCCCGTGCGACGCTACGGCCAAATCATTGGCATGGCCACGCAACCCATTGCGGCGGGCCAGCATGTGCACACCCACAACTTGGCCTTCAGCGATTTCGCGCGCGAACATGCGCCCGGTGCGGCCGCGCAAGCCACGGCGTATGTGGCCGAGCCTCGCACGTTTGAGGGCATTGTGCGTGCCGATGGCCGCGTGGCCACCCGCAACTACATTGGTATCTTGACTTCGGTGAATTGCTCGGCCACAGCGGCACGCGCTATTGCTGATCACTTTCGGCGTGATGTGCATCCCGAGGCTTTGGCCGACTACCCCAATGTCGACGGTGTGGTGGCCTTGACCCACGGCATGGGTTGTGCGACGGCCAGTGATGGTGAGGAGTTGCAGGTGTTGCGTCGCACGCTAGGTGGCTATGCCAAGCATCCAAACTTTGCGGCCATATTGGTGGTCGGCTTGGGTTGTGAAACCAATCAAATTCAAGGTTTGGTGGCGCAAGAGGGTTTGCAAGAAGGCGTCAAGCTGGTGACCTTCAACATTCAAGACACAGGTGGCACACGCAAGACGGTGGAAAAAGGCGTGGCCTTGATTCAAGCCTTGTTGCCAGACGCTAACCAAGTCAAGCGCGAGCCTGTGCCTTTGAGTCACCTCACCGTGGGCTTGCAATGCGGCGGCAGCGATGGTTATTCGGGCATCAGTGCTAACCCAGCGCTGGGGGCGGCTGTCGATTTATTGGTGCGACATGGCGGCACCGCGGTGCTCTCAGAGACGCCTGAAATTTATGGCGGCGAACATTTGCTCACGCGCCGTGCGGTGAGCACAGAAGTGGCCGACAAGCTGCTGGCGCGCATTGCCTGGTGGGAGGCGTATACCGAGCGCAACCACATGCAAATGGACAACAACCCCTCAGCCGGTAACAAGGCTGGCGGCTTGACCACCATCCTTGAAAAAAGCTTGGGCGCGATTGCCAAAAGTGGCACCACCAATTTGGTGGACGTGGTCGAATTTGCACAACCGGTCACGGCACGTGGGTTTGTTTACATGGACACGCCCGGCTATGACCCCGTGTCTGCCACGGGCCAAGTGGCGGGCGGCGCAAACCTCATTTGCTTCACCACTGGTCGAGGTTCTGCCTATGGCTGTGCACCAAGCCCATCGCTCAAGCTGGCCACCAATACAGCCTTGTGGCAGCGCCAAGAGGACGACATGGACATCAATTGCGGTGGCGTGGTGGATGGCTCAGAAACTGTTCAGCAAGCGGGCGAGCGCATTTTCGAAATGATGATCGACACAGCCTCCGGCATAAAAACAAAGAGCGAACAGCATGGCTACGGGCAAAACGAATTCGTGCCTTGGCAGTTGGGTGCGGTGATGTGAGGTGCTTCAGGTTGCGCAATGGCCAAACTTTAGAATAGGGGTTTTGTCATTCTCATCACCAGCTCAATATGAACGTCATTCGCTTCTCTGATTTGTGTGCCAACGGCTCGGCCAAAGGCAAACGTGTTTTCATCCGCGCCGACCTCAACGTGCCGCAAGACGACGCAGGCCACATCACCGAAGACACCCGCGTGCGCGCCTCTGTGCCCGCCATCGAGATGGCGCTCAAAGCCGGTGCAGCTGTGATGGTCACGTCTCACTTAGGCCGACCCACTGAGGGCGAGTTCAAACCTGAAGATTCATTGGCGCCTGTGGCTAAGCGTTTGGGCGAGTTGCTGGGCCGCGATGTGCCGCTGGTGGCCAATTGGGTGGACGGCGTCAAGGTTGAGCCCGGCCATGTGGTACTGCTGGAAAACTGCCGCGTGAACAAAGGCGAGAAAAAGAACAACGACGAATTAGCCCGCAAGTTGGGCGCGCTGTGCGACATTTTTGTGCACGACGCATTCGGTACCTCGCACCGCGCTGAAGGCACAACCTACGGCATCGCGCAATATGCGCCCGTGGCCTGCGCAGGTCCGTTGTTAGCCGCTGAGATTGACGCCATCACCAAGGCCTTGGCCAACCCCAAACGACCACTGGCTGCCATCGTGGCGGGCAGCAAGGTGTCTACCAAGCTGACCATCCTTAAGAGCTTGGCCAACAACGTGGACCAGCTCATCGTGGGCGGTGGCATTGCCAACACCTTCATGCTGGCCGCAGGCCTGAACATCGGCAAGAGCTTGGCCGAGCACGACTTGGTGGACGAAGCCAAAGCCGTGATCGACATCATGAAGGCACGCGGCGCAGAAGTGCCAATCCCGACCGACGTGGTGACTGCCAAAACATTCGCTGCTGACGCAGTGGCCACTGTGAAGAAAGCCACAGACGTAGCCGACGACGACATGATCTTGGATATCGGCCCAGAGACCGCAGCCAAGTTGGCCGAGCAACTGATGAAAGCCGGCACGATTGTGTGGAACGGCCCTGTAGGCGTGTTTGAATTCGCCGCGTTTGAGAACGGTACGAAGACCATTGCGCATGCCATTGCCGAATCTAGCGCCTTCAGCATCGCCGGCGGCGGCGACACTTTGGCAGCCATTGCCAAGTACGGCATTGAAAAGCAAGTGGGTTACATCTCTACCGGCGGCGGTGCCTTCTTGGAAGTGCTCGAAGGCAAGACCTTGCCTGCGTTTGAAATTTTGACCAAGCGCGCTGCGGGCTGATACTGTTCATAATTAGAGTTCAACTCAACGAACAATCAAGTAACACGGGCATCATGGCCCGTGTTTTCATTTGTGGTGTTGAAGATGCGATTCATATTCAATTTTGTTTCCGCTGGGCTTGTACTTTTTCCGCTCACGATCTGGGCTCAAACGTTGCAACCATATCCAATTGGTTCGCCTATGAACTGCGTGACTTTGCCTAATCATGTGGCAATTCAAGACTGTCAGGTGCAGCAAAAAGCACAAGGGCAAGAGTGGGAGAAGCAAATGAAAGAGCGCTATGCGCCGCTACCCCCCCGATTGAACAGCGTAGAAACCAAACCGCTTATGAATTGCTACAAACGCGAATCAACGGGCGAACAGGTTTGCGCTCATTAGCCTCACCAAGCACACGCAAACGAAAATAACTGTCGGCTCATGCTGTCTTGGCTGATGGGTCGCCAGCCCTCGGGCACGGGCAGGGCTTTGATGGCGGGGCCGTTGCCCATTTTGTTGGGGTGGCTGCTGGCGCTGAGGGTTTTGTATTTGCCTTCGGTGCAGTCGTAGTCAATGTGGGACTTGACCGATTGTTGGCCAGTGGCGTCGGGTGCATTCAGGTCGTACACCACCCACACGCGGCGGTTGTAGCCCATTTTTTGGATGGACATGGAGTCGATGTAGACAGTAGCCACTTCGTTGCGCGTGACCGTCACCCACATGGCCTGAGCGGCGGCACATGCGAGCAAGAGCAAAAGTAAAACAAGGCGTTTCATGGGTGTGAAGCGTACAAGAAAAAGCCCCGCAAATTCGTGTGAACTTGCGGGGCTTTGAAAGGTTAAAAACTTAAGCGGCTTTCATAGCGCGAGGGCTGGTGACCTTGCCGTCATACGTGGTCCAGCTGTCGGTCTTGAAGTCATACAGCTTGCAGTCGCGAGCGGTTTGCACATACCAGCTCCAAGAGAAAGGCTGAACGATGATGCGTTCTGGCAGCAACTCTTCGAGTTTGCTTTGCGCTTGCTTGAGCTTGTACAGAGGGATGCTCATGTCCAAGTGGTGAGCGGTGTGCTCCATGATGTGGTGCATCAGCGAGCCGATGTTGAATGGGAAGGTCAAGTGCACAGTGGTGGACACAAAAGGCGAAGCCTTTGACCAACCTGTGCGCTCTTCGTGCCAAGACACGTCCACATGGGTGTGGTGCACGTACACCACGAACCCAATCATGGTCACCCAGAAGAAGAAGGGCACAGCCACACCCATCAACAAGATGTAGCCAATGGTTTGTTCAGTGGCAATCGCTGCCCACACCATGGCAGCCATCCAAGCCGCGCCAAAGGCGGTGATGAGCAAGCAGTCTTTGATGAAGATGGGACGGCGTGTAGGCATGTTCTTTTCGTTGGGGAACACCATCTTGTTCCACCAGATTTCGATCATGTAGTACAGGCCAGGTGCCCAGCCGCTGCGGTAGATGCGGTCTTTGAGTTTGGCACCTGTGCTCAAGGCTGCGTACTCTTCGGGGGTGTAAGGGGCCCAGACGAAGTCAAAGTTTTTGAGGTTGGTGTAGCCGTGGTGCACCACGTTGTGGCCGATGTCCCACAAGCTGTAGGCGGTCAACGAAGGCAAGAAAGCGATGCGGCCCAACCACTTGTTGAGGTTGCGGTGCGGTGTGAGGCTTTGGTGGCAAGCGTCGTGGCCGATGATGAACAGACGGCCAATCACGAAGCCAGCAGCGCAGCCGCTCAGGAGCTTGGCCCACCAAGCGTCGAAATACACGGTGCCAGCCATCAGGGCGGCCCACAGAACGTAGTCAACGACGAGCATCACGATGGCGAGCACGGTGGTGCGCTCAGCCAAAGGGATCAACCACTCGCGCATGACTTTGCGGTGTGGCATGGGTTCGCCGGGGAGGATAGGTTGGATATGTGTGGTCATAGAAAATGAATCTTAGGTGGTCGGTGCAGATGTGCACTGATTTGCATCAATTACTTCCCCGATTATCGTCGCATACGCATAAAAAGTGGGTGTTTACCCGTTGCTGAGCCAAGGCCATAGGTCATAAAAGAGACATAAAGAATTCGTTTGCTAGCGTCGGTGCGTTGAAAACCAACGAAAACTTCCCCATTAAGCGTGTCAGAATCAAACAAACAAAAAACCAACAGGAGACATCAATATGGCCCGTCACGCCACCAAAATCGTTGCCACTTTAGGCCCCGCTTCCAGCGACCCCGCATTGCTAGAGGCCATGATCCGCGCTGGCGTGAATGTGGTGCGACTGAATTTCAGCCACGGCAAAGCCCAAGACCATATTGACCGCGCTCGACTCGTGCGCGAGGCCGCCGCCCGTGCAGGCCGCGAAGTGGCCATCATGGCCGACTTGCAAGGGCCAAAAATCCGAGTTGGCAAGTTTGTCGATGGCAAGGTCATGCTCGAGAACGGCGCGAAGTTTGTGCTTGATGCCTCACGCACCGAGCCCGGTGATTTGCAAGGCGTGGGCTTGGACTACAAAGAGCTGCCCCGCGATGTGAAGCCTGGCGACTTGCTGTTGCTCAACGACGGTTTGATTGTGTTGACCGTCGAAGCCGTGCGCGGTGAGCAAGTGCACACCACCGTCAAGGTGGGTGGCGAGTTGTCCAACAACAAAGGCATCAACAAACAAGGTGGCGGCTTGACAGCACCAGCCCTGACGGGCAAAGACATGGAAGACATCAAAACCGCGATGAGCTTCCAAGCGGATTACCTCGCAGTGAGCTTCCCCAAAAACGCGACCGACATGGAAATGGCGCGCCAACTGGCCAACGTGGCTGGCGCTGAGTACAAACACAAGCCGGGCTTGATTGCCAAGATTGAACGCGCCGAGGCCATCCCGCTGCTCGACGAAATTTTGCGTGCCAGCGACGGCATCATGGTGGCGCGTGGCGACTTGGCCGTGGAAGTGGGCAACGCTGCTGTGCCCGCGCTGCAAAAACGCATGATCAAGCTGGCGCGTCAGCACGACAAAGTGGTGATCACCGCGACGCAAATGATGGAAAGCATGATCACCAACCCCGTGCCCACACGCGCCGAAGTGAGTGACGTGGCCAATGCCGTGATTGACGGCACAGATGCCGTGATGCTCAGCGCCGAAACGGCGGCAGGCAAGTACCCGCTGGAAACCGTGCAAGAAATGTCCAAAATTTGCGAGGCTGCCGAAGCCGCTGAAGATGTGGAACTGGACGCCGATTTCAAAGGCCAAACCTTCAACCGCATTGACCAAACCATTGCGATGGGCGCTTTATTTACCGCGCACCACTTGGGCGCCAAAGCCATCGTGGCCTTGACCGAGTCTGGCTCCACCGCGCTGTGGATGAGCCGTCATCGCATTCACATCCCCATCTACGCCGTGACCACCAAAGTGGCGTCGCAACGCCGCATGGCCTTGTTCCGCAACGTGCGCCCCTTGTTGATGGACACCAGCGCTGACCGCGATACGGCCCTAGCCCAAGCAGAAGCGCATCTAAAGTTGCGCGGCATTGTGGATGCGGGCGATGTGTACGCCATCACCTGTGGCGACCCGATGGGTACGCCAGGCGGCACGAACATGCTGCGCATTTGCGAAGTCCGTTAAGCACGCTTTCCGCATAGATGCACAGCTGGCGCGCTCTAGCGCCTGTCAGCTGGGTGCGATGCTGCGGCCTTTAAAATTGGCAGCAGTTACATCAGTTTTTAATTTTTGAGGATTTCCCCATGGCACTCGTATCAATGCGCGAACTTCTGGACCACGCTGCAGAGCACGGTTACGGCATTCCAGCTTTCAACGTCAATAACTTGGAGCAAGTGCAAGCCGTGATGATGGCTGCTGACGCTGTGGGCGCGCCTGTGATCTTGCAAGCCAGTGCTGGCGCACGCAAATACGCGGGTGAGCCGTTCATCAAGCATTTGATCCAAGCCGCCACCGAAGCCTACCCACACATTCCTTTGGTCATGCACCAAGACCACGGCACATCGCCCAAGATTTGCCAAGGCGCGATTGACCTTGGCTTTGGCTCCGTCATGATGGACGGCTCATTGATGGAAGACGGCAAAACGCCTTCTAGCTTTGAGTACAACGTGCAAGTCACCCAACAAGTGGTGGCCATGGCGCACAAAGTGGGCGTGTCTGTTGAAGGTGAATTGGGTTGCTTGGGCAATTTGGAAACTGGCGAAGCCGGTGAAGAAGACGGCATTGGCGCCGTAGGCAAACTCGACCACAGCCAAATGTTGACCGACCCAGAAGAAGCCGCGCAGTTTGTCAAAGCCACGCAGCTCGATGCGTTGGCCATTGCCATCGGTACCAGCCACGGCGCATACAAGTTCACACGCGAGCCCACCGGCGACATCTTGGCCATCAGCCGCGTCAAAGAAATTCACGCGCGCATTCCCAACACCCACTTGGTCATGCACGGCTCTAGTAGCGTGCCGCAAGACCTGTTGGCCATCATCAACCAATACGGCGGCAAGATGAAAACGACGTTTGGCGTGCCCGTGTCTGAAATTCAAGAAGCCATCAAGCACGGCGTGCGCAAGGTCAACATTGACACCGACATCCGTTTGGCCATGACAGCTGCGGCTCGCAAGTTCATGTTTGAGAACCCAGAAAAATTCGACGCCCGCGAATGGCTCAAGCCTGCCCGCGAAGCTGCGATGAACATTTGCAAACAACGCTATTTGGAATTCGGTTGCGAAGGCCAAGGTGCAAAGGTCAAGGGCGACAGCCTCTCTGTAGTGGCTGCCAAGTACGCCAAGGGCGAACTCGCTCAGTTGGTGAAGTAATACATGACAGCTCTGCACACCTCTGCGCTCACTTCTTTGCCTTTGCTCGCACGCGGCAAAGTGCGCGACAACTATGCCGTGGGCGACGACCGCATCTTGATGGTGGCCTCAGACCGCATCAGCGCGTTTGACGTCATCATGGGCGAAGCCATTCCGGGCAAGGGCGAGTTGCTCACCCAGATGGCTTTGTTTTGGTTCAAGAAACTCGGTCATATTTGCCCCAACCACTTGACGGGTGAAGCGCCTGAGAGCGTGGTGAGTGCGGACGAAGTGGGTCAGGTCATTGGTCGCTCGATGTTGGTTAAACGCTTGAAGCCCATCCCTGTGGAAGCAGTGGTGCGCGGCTACTTGGCAGGCAGCGGCTGGCAGGAATACCAAGAGAACCAAGCGGTGTGCGGCGTCAAGCTGCCCAAAGGTTTGAAGAACGCCAGCAAATTGCCAGAGCCCATCTTCACACCAGCCGCCAAAGCGGCCGTGGGTGACCACGACGAGAACATCACTTACGAACAAGTGGTGGAGATGATTGGCAGTGGCTTGGCCGAGAAGATCAAAACCGTCAGCATCGCCTTGTACGAAACCGCGCGTGATGTGGCTGCAGCCAAGGGCATCATCATTGCCGACACGAAGTTTGAGTTTGGTTTGGATGCCAACAACGACTTGGTCTTGATGGACGAGGTGCTCACACCTGATTCTTCACGCTACTGGCCAGCGGATAGCTACGCGCAAAGCTTCAAAGAAGGCGTGAACCCACCGAGCTACGACAAGCAGTTCTTGCGCGATTGGCTGGAGACAGCCCAAGTGCAAGGTAAGCCTTGGAGCAAATCACCGCCTGCGCCGCATTTGCCGCAAGAGGTGATTGCCCAAACCGCCGCCAAGTACCAAGAGGCTTGGGATCGGTTGAAGGACTGAAACCTCAGTTCAGCGCCATGCTGAGCTTGCGGCGGTAGCGAGAGATCAACTCCAACACGGGGTCTTCTTGCACCGCAGCTTTGCCGGTTAACTCGATGCCGCCTGCGGATTTGCCGAAGGCGGCATCGTCCGTTTTGGGCTTGGGAGGTGTCATCAGCTCCAAGATGGACACATAGGTCTTGCGCGCCACGTCGTTGTTCCACGTCTTGTCGCGCATGATGATTTCCAGCAACTCGTCCATCGCGGCTTCAAACAATTCGGCGGCTATCAGCACGCGGGCTTTGGCCAAGCGGGTGTCGAAGTCGCGTTTGTTTTGGGCGATGGCGGCTTCGAACTGCTCAAAGGTCCACTCGGCGCGTGGGTCAGTGGACACAAACACCAAGGCTTGCAGCCAGTAGTTGAGCGCATCAAAGCGCAGTTGCAGTGGGATTTCGGTCAGCTTAGGTGCCAGTGCTGCTTGCGCTTCTTCTAGCTCGCCCACCGAAATCAACAACTTGACCAAGTTGTAACGGGTTTCGTCGTCAGCGGTGTTGAGGCTCAAAGCCTCTTGCAGCTTGGCGATGGCGGCTTGTGCATCTCCCGCGTTGATGAGTTGCTCGGCCTCTTGGGCATCGGCCTGTGCAGCCACTTCGTTGTCGGATGGCAAATGCTTGTCTAAGAATTCGCGCACCTTGCCTTCTGGCAACGCACCCATGAAGCCGTCCACAGGGCGACCGTCCATGAGCAAGATGCAGGTGGGTAGGCTCTTCACGCCAAACGCACCGGCCAGCTGTTGCTCGGTGTCAGCGTTGATTTTGACCAGCTTAAAGCGGCCTTGGTAGTCAGCTTCTAGCTTTTCGAGGACGGGGCCGAGTGATTTACACGGGGCGCACCAGTCGGCCCAGAAGTCCACCAGCACAGGGGTGGTTTGTGAGGCGCCAATCACATCGGCCTCGAAATTTTCCATCGTCACATCAATCATGGGGGTCCCGTCTTAAAATTCGTTTTTGCTCACACACAGCCACATCATGACCCAGTGCCAAGTCGGTGTCGTCATGGGTTCCAATTCCGATTGGGACACCATGCAACATGCAGCCCAGATTCTCCAAGAATTTGGCGTCTCTTTTGAAACCCGCGTCGTTTCAGCCCACCGCATGCCCGATGACATGTTTGCCTACGCTGAAAGCTCGCAAGGCCGTGGCCTGCGCGCCATCATCGCAGGTGCGGGCGGTGCAGCCCACTTACCCGGCATGATTGCTGCCAAAACCATCGTGCCCGTGCTGGGAGTGCCGGTGGCGAGCAAGCATTTACAAGGTGTGGACTCTTTGCACAGCATTGTGCAAATGCCCAAAGGGATTCCGGTGGCTACCTTCGCTATTGGCAATGCGGGTGCTGCCAACGCAGCTTTGTTTGCGGTGGCTTTGCTGGCATCGACCGATGCCGTTTTGGCCGAGAAGCTGCAGGCCTTCCGTGTGGCGCAAACCGAAGTGGCGCGCAACATGACTTTGCCTCCCGTATGAGTCAAACGCTAAAGCCTTTGCTGCCCGGCTCCACCTTGGGCGTGTTGGGCGGTGGTCAGTTGGGTCGTATGTGGGCGCATGTGGCGCAGCGCATGGGCTACAACACCGCGGTGCTAGACCCCGATGCGCATAGCCCCGCAGGCTTGGTGAGCCATCACCACATCCACACCGATTACTTAGACCTCGCAGGCTTGAAGCAACTTGCCACTGTGTGCCAAGCGGTAACCACCGAGTTTGAGAACGTGCCCGCCGACGCGCTGGCGCAACTCGCAGCCACGCTGCCTGTGTCACCTGCCGCATCTGCCGTGGCCGTGGCGCAAGACCGTGCGCGCGAGAAAGCCCATTTTGTGAAATGTGGCGTGCCTGTGGCTCCGCATGCGGTGATTGACACGGCAGAGCAACTCGCCGCCGTGAACGACCACTTGCTGCCCGGCATTTTGAAAACCTCTCGCATGGGCTACGACGGCAAAGGCCAGTTGCGCGTGACTACGCGTGACGAGCTCAACGCCGGTTGGGCCAAGCTTGGAAGCGTGCCTTGTGTGCTCGAAAAAATGTTGCCCTTGGCTAGCGAATGCTCGGTCATCGTGGCGCGTGGCCGCGATGGCGAGATGGTGAACTTGCCCGTGCAACGCAACTTGCACCGTGATGGCATCTTGGCCGTGACCGAGGTGTTTGCTGGCAACGTGCCTGAAGCCTTGGCCAACCAAGCCATCACCGCCGCAAAAGCTGTGGCGCAAGAGCTGAACTATGTGGGCGTGTTGTGCGTGGAGTTTTTTGTGTTGGCTGATGGTTCGTTAGTCGTCAACGAAATTGCCCCTCGCCCGCACAACAGCGGCCACTACAGCCAAGACGCTTGCGATGTGTCGCAGTTTGAACTGCAAGTGCGCACCATGGCCGATTTGCCTTTGACGCAGCCGCGTTTGCACAGCCCCGCGGTCATGCTGAATTTGTTGGGTGATTTGTGGTTTGCAAATGCGAATGCTGAGCAAGTCGAGCCCGCATGGCAACAAGTGCTGGCGCTACCCGGCACACATTTGCATCTGTACGGCAAACGCGAAGCGCGCGTGGGCCGCAAGATGGGCCACCTCAACGTCACCGCGGCTACGCCAGAAGCCGCAAGTGTTGTGGCTTTGCAAGCGGCTGCTATTCTGGGTATCGCGCCGTTTTAACGGCGTCATACCGATTGCACCAACGTATCAAACGACGACGTACTTGCCCCATGATTCTTGACGGTCAGTCTCCTCAATCCATCGCTGTTGCTGCACAAGCTTTGCAGCGCGGTGAGCTGTTGGGTTTGCCGACCGAAACCGTCTACGGCTTGGCCGCAGACGCAGGCAACGACGCCGCAGTCGCCAAAATCTTTGAAGCCAAAGGTCGCCCTGCTAATCACCCGCTCATCGTGCATGTGGCCAGCGCGCAAGGCGTGCAACGCTTTGCCAGCCATGTACCGGACTTTGCGAAAAAGCTCATTGATGCGTTTTGGCCCGGCCCTTTGACGCTCATCTTGCCGCGTCGACCCGAGGTGGCAGCTGTGGCCGCAGGCGGACAAAACTCGGCGGGCTTGCGTTGCCCCTCACACCCAGTGGCGCTAGCTGTGTTGAAAAGCGCTGAAGCTTTGGGCGTGTTTGGCGTGGCTGCACCCAGCGCCAATTTGTTTGGCCGCGTCAGCCCCACCACCGCCGAGCATGTGGCTGGAGAGTTCGGCGAAGGCTTGCTCATCCTCGATGGCGGTGCGTGCGATGTAGGCATTGAGTCCACCATCGTTGACTGCACACGTGCTGCACCTGTGTTGTTACGCCCTGGTGTGCTGACGCCTCAGCAACTGAGCGATGCGTGTGGTGTGACGGTCATCACACCCAACGAGCCTGATGCCAATGCGCCTCGTGCCTCAGGCACTTTGGAGTCGCATTACGCGCCAGCTGCCAAGGTGCAGCTGATGACCGCAGCAGGATTGCAAAAAGCCATCGACGCGTATTCAAGTGCAAACGCGATGAGTCATACCGTAGGCACAGTTGCGGTGTGGTCGCGTAGCCAAGTTCAAGTGCCAATCGCCAGTGCTGCCGCGTTCATATGCGAAGCCATGCCGCAACTGGCGGCCGAGTGCGCGCACCAGTTGTTTGCCCAACTTCGCAGCTTCGATGCCCAAGGTGTAGCCCATATTTGGGTCGAAGCGCCACCCCAATTGCCGGAATGGGAGGGCGTACAAGACCGCTTAACGCGTGCTTCTGCGCCAACTCGTTAAACTAACGTGGTACTCAAAAGAGAGCCTGTGATGAAATCAATGTTTAGTCGTCTGTTTAAAGTTGTATGCACTGTTGCACTGGGTGCAGCTCTCTTTGCTTGCGGGTCTAGCAAAACGGTCGATCCCTTCACGCCTAACCGCGTGATTGGATTGGGCGATGCTTACAACGATGTGGGCTTGTCGCCAGGTGCGGCATTTACGGTAACTGGTACATCGACGGTGCAAACGGTGGTGGAGCAAGTGGCCGCTTTGTTTGGCGTGGGCTCCGCGGGCACTGCGATTCGCACACCCCGTGCAAGCCTTCCAGCAACAGGCGTTTTCAGTTATGCCATGGGTGATTCGCTGATCAGTGGTACGGGTGCTGCGGACGCATCATTGACCGAACAAGTGGATCGTGTGTTGGCAGACGTAGGCACCTTCACTGATAAAGATTTGATAATCATCACTGCAGGTACGCGTGACATCAAAGGGAATTTGGATGCTGTGACAACCGTAGCAGCACTCACTGGGCAAGTACGCAGATTGCTGGATGCCAATGCAAAACATGTGTTAATCATGCAGCCTTTGGATATTGCCTATACGCCATTCGGTCGTGCAGCTGGCACATACGCCGGCAAAACAGTGACTTTTGTTAACGAAGAATTGACGCAGCTTCAAGCGCTGGTTCGAGGTGGTGGTTACGCTAAAAATCCAGTGATTTTTACAAATGCCACAGGACTTTCTTCCAACTTCAACACCTACACCTACACGACACCCTACGGTCAGTTCACGACCAGCACTCAAGTTCCATATTGTTCAAGTCCAACAACCTTAACCGGTTGCGCTATGGCTTCGGGTGATGACACGACAGTTGCAACCACGCTGTTTGCCGACAACTTAAATTTAACGCCCGTAGGCAATCAATGGGTGGCGAGTTTTCTTTACAACGCCACGGCCAGCGGCTGGCGTTAATCAGCGGCTGATGCCTTGCGCCCAAAGCGCAAGCGCATCGCCAAAATACTGGCTGCCAACACCAGCGTAATCACGTTGGCAATCACCACAGGCCAGGCTTCGATTAGCAAGCCGTAGGCCAGCCACAGTGCAATACCCAGCGTGAACGCGCTGTACATCCCCAAAGAAATGCCGCTCACGTCGCGCGTCTTGAAGGTCAACCACGCTTGCGGCACAAAGCTCGCGGTGGTCAGGCTGGCAGCGGCGTAGCCGATCCATTCGGTGTAGTTCATTCGGGTCTTTCTGAATTAGGGCTGCTTGCCCGCCCAGTCAATCATCGCATCTAGCGCTGGGCGCGCTGCATTGGCATTGGCGTGGTGCAGGATGGCCACCACCACAAGTCGTTTGCCACTGGCTGTGTCCACAAACCCAGCTATGCCCGCTACATCCCGCAAGCTACCGGTTTTCAAATGCGCACTGGCTTGTGCTTTGCTGCGTTTCATCGTGCCGTCTAGGCCGGTGACTGGCAACGAGCTCATCAGCTCAGACATGTTGGGTGAGGTCCACGCCACTTGCAGTAAACGCGCCAAGGCTTGCGCACTGATGCGCTCTTCGCGGCTCAGGCCCGAGCCGTTGTCAAAGGTGGGCACTTCGCCGCCCACGCGTTCGCGCCACCAGCGTTGCATCACATCACGCGAGGCGTCAAAGCTGCCTACGCCGCGTTGTTGTTGGCTGAGCGTGAGGAACACATGTTGCGCCATCACGTTGTTGCTGTACTTGTTGATGTCGCGAATGGTCTCGGCCAAGGTGGCGGATTCGACGTTGAAGATGGGCTGCAAGTTGGCGGGAATGCTGCCATCGCGCACTTGCCCGCTGAGCTGGCCACCGAGTTGCTGCCACATACCGGCAATGGCGCGTGCGGCAAATTGCTGAGGTGCGGCATAGGCGATCGGCCACATTTTTTCGCCACACACAGCGGGGTAGTTGCCGGCAAAGCGGATGCGTGTGGCATCGCTCCAATCGGCGCGTAAGGCGCTGCGGTAGTCGCTGCAGTCGCCGTTGCTCAATGGCACGGTGGCTGGGAATTGCACGCCTGCCAGTGGCGGTTCGATTTGCACACGCGCTACATTGGCGGCGCGGTCGGGTACAAACTGAATGAGCAGCGATTTGAAGTTGAGCAGCAGCGCATCGGGTGCGGCGTTGTAGGGGCGAAGCGGTTCGCCGTCAAAGCTGGCGGCGTCACGAGCGGGCACATCAAACGCGCTGCGGTCGAGCACGATGTCGCCTTGAATTTTTTGAATGCCCAAGCCTTGGATGCGGCGCATCAGCAGCCACAAACGCTCCACCACCAAGCGTGGGTCGCCGCTGCCCTTGATGTAGACATTGCCCTGCAACACGCCGTCGCGCACAGAGCCGTCCACGTACACGGGCGTGCGCCACACAAAGGCGGGGCCAAGGGTGTCGAGTGCGGCGGTGGTGGTGGCTAGCTTCATCAGCGAAGCAGGGTTCACGCGCTCTTGGGCTTGGTGGCTTAGGCGCGGTGTGCTGCCCGTGTGTGTGTCGATCACCATCACATGGAAGTTGTCGCTGGGCACTTTGGCGCGTTGCAGCGCGGCTTGCACTTCGGGCGGCAGTTGGCCAATGTTGCCATCTGTGTGTTTGGGGGGTTCGCTACGCACGGCTTTTGAACTGGGTGCTGCGTGCGCCGTTAGAGCTGTGGCGCACATCACGGCGACCATGAACGCATAGGCCAAAGGTGAGCGCACAAAGTGCCATCGCGCAGGATGGATGCGGGGTGTGAGCGTGTGCAAAGTGGGCATGTGCGTGCAGGTCATGGGCAAATTATCACGGCTGGGATAATCAGCAGATGCACACCAACCAGTGGCTGGCTTTAGAGACCAGCACCGACACTCTTTCTCTTGCGGTCGCACGCGGCACGCAGACATGGACGCACACCAGCGCAGGCGGTGCGCTCACGTCCACGCACATGATTCCGCAATCCTTGGCGCTCTTGAAAGAGGCCGGTTTGGCATTGACCGATTTGCAGGCCGTGGTGTTTGGCCGTGGACCGGGCGCGTTCACGGGCTTGCGTACGGCGTGCTCGGTGGCGCAGGGTTTGGCTTTTGGTGCTGACTTGCCCGTGTTGCCGATTGACACCTTGTTGGCCGTGACTGAAGAGGCGCGTGCGGCGAATGCTTTAACAGGTGCAGCACCCGTGACGCGCGTGCTGGCCGTGATGGATGCGCGCATGGAGCAGGTGTATGTGGCGGCGTATGAGTTCACGCCAAACGCTACCGATGCGTCAAGCGAAGCAAATCCGTTGCAAGGCATGTGGTGCTGTGTGCAGCAGCCCGAGCTGCACAGACCCGAATCTATGCATTGGCCCGCCGATTGGTCGCAAGACAGTTTCATCGCAGCAGGTAATGCATGGCCCGTGTACGCAGGCCGTTGGCCCGTTGCGCTGACTGCACCTCAGCTGATGGCTTTGCCCACCGCCGCCGCGCTGCTGCGCCTGGCCCCCGCCGCGTGGGCCGCAGGCCAAGCGGTGCCGCCCGAAGAAGCGCTGCCGCTTTACATCCGCGACAAAGTGGCGCAAACCACCGACGAGCGTATGCAGATCAAAGCGCAGCACGCGGCTGGCCTATGAACGCCGTTTTGAAACCCGAAGTACGCCTAGAGCCGCTGACTGAAGCGCTGCTCGACGATGTGCTGCGCATCGAAAACAGCGCCTACGCCCACCCGTGGACACGAGGCAATTTTGCAGACTCACTCAAGTCGGGCTATCAGCTGCTGGCGCTGATGGGCGGCGATACCTTGATTGGCTACTTTGTGGCCATGGAGGGCGTGGAGGAAGTGCATTTGCTCAACATCACCGTTGCGCCACAGTTTCAGGGCCAAGGCTATGGTGTGCTGATGCTCGATGCCTTGTCGGTGTGGGCGCGCAGCCGCCAAGCCCAATGGCTGTGGCTAGAGGTGCGCGTGGGCAACACCCGCGCCATGCAGGTGTACGAGCGTTATGGCTACCGTCGTGTGGGCGAACGCAAAAACTATTACCCCGCCGACCACGGCCAACGCGAGCACGCGGTGGTGATGTCGCTCAAGCTGTAAGCTATTACCCATGACCGACACCTTGCACCTCGACAAACGCCAACGCGCCATGCTGGCCGAAATGGGCGTGCGCGTGTGGTCACCCATGTCTGAAGCCGCCGTCATGGGCGCACCTGCTGTGGAAACTTTGGTGGTGGATACATCCGCCTCTGTGCCCAGCGACGTGGCGATGCAAGCCCATGCAGAAGAAGCGCACAGCTTTGCCGCTGCCAGCGAGCTGGCCACCCAAGCCATTGCCAACGCAGCAGGCTATGACACAGCAGCGCGACAAATGCCTGTGCCGGTGTCCAAGGCCCAACCGGAAGCTGCCCCCATCATCATTCAACGCCCCGAAGGCATTGACCAAATGGATTGGTCAGCCTTGCACAGCACCGTGTCAGGTTGCCAAGCTTGCACGCTATGCGGCTCGCGCCAAAACACCGTGTTTGGCGTGGGCGCACTCGCCAAAGACGGCCAAGCACCGCAGGTGGATTGGCTCATCGTGGGCGAAACGCCGGGCGAAGAAGAAGACCGCCAAGGCGAACCGTTCGTGGGCCAGGCTGGCAAACTGCTCGACAACATGCTGGGTGCGATGAAGCTCTCACGCACCGGCGAGCGCACAGCAGAGGGCGGCGGCGTGTACATCGCCAACGTGCTCAAGTGCCGCCCACCTGGTAACCGCAACCCCAAGCCCGAAGAAGTGGCGCAGTGTCTGCCCTACCTAGAACGCCAAGTCGCGTTGCTCAAACCCAAAATGATTTTGGCCATGGGCCGCTTTGCGGTGCAGGCCTTGTTGCGCGACAGCGTGCCCGAGTTAGAAGGCACGCCTTACGGCAAGCTGCGTGGGCGCGTGTATCAGTACCAAGGCGTGCCGGTGGTGGTGACCTATCACCCCAACTACGTACTGCGTAACTTGCCGGAGAAGGCCAAGGTTTGGGCCGACCTTTGTTTGGCCATGGCGCACCTCAAGGGTTCTGAGTAGACCTCGCTGGCCACAGCACCGACGCAATGGCCACCACCATCAGCACCACGGCTGTCCAGTCTTGCCAGTGCAGCACTTCATCCAGTAGCCACGCTCCTGTGAACACGCCCAGCACGGGAATGAACATCACGCTCAAAGTAGATGCCACAGGCGGCAGGCCGCGTGCTAGTGTCAGCCACGCGGCCTGCGCAAACGCAAACACGCCCAGCGCGTTGTAAAGAATCGCCCACTGCGTGCTCTCGGCGGGCATTTGCCAGCGGTCTTGCTCAAACACACAGGCCAGCACCGTCAGCAATATCGTGGTCATGCTCGTCATCCAAAATGCGATAGCGAGCGTGGGCACTTCAATGTGAGTGTGGCGCAAGCGTTGCGTGCCATAGGCCCACACAGCAGCGGCAATCAATACCATCAGCACCCAAAACGGCTGGCCGGAGAGATTGTTCAATTCATTCCAAAGCAGCAGCAACACACCTACGCCTGCCGCGGCTACTCCCAACCATTGGCGCGCCCGCAACGGCGCATTGAACCAAATCACACCCCAAATAGCCGAGAAAACGGGCATGGTGTAGCCCAAGATCGCCGCACGCCCACTGGGCAACTTGGGCAAAGCCAAGATGACCAACACGTGCCAAACGAACAGGTTGAAAAATGCCAGTTTCAACAGTTCCCACCAGTGTGCGCGTGGAATGCGCAGCGGCACTTTCATCAGCACCAGTGCCAAGCCCAGCACCGGCAAGCCAATCAACATCGACAAGCTGCGAAACGTGAGCGGCGGAAAACCTGTGACGCCAAGCTTCATGATGGGCCAGTTGATGCCCCACACCAAGGTGAGTGTGATGAGCGTCCAAAGTTGGCGACGGGTGAGGCTGGGCAGGGCTGACATGGGGTGCATGGTAAGCCTTCTAAAATCACGCCATGACCTTCCTTGACATGCTCAGCGCTGCAGAGCGCCAAAACAACTCCATGCTCTGCGTGGGCCTTGACCCAGAACCGACCAAGTTCCCAGACCGCATCAAGGGCGACTCGAACAAGATTTACGACTTCTGCGCAGCCATCGTCGATGCCACCGCTGATCTGGTGAATAGCTTCAAACCCCAAATTGCCTACTTTGCTGCGCACCGCGCCGAAGGGCAGTTGGAGCGTTTGATGGAGCACATGCGCCGCGTCGCGCCCCATGTGCCGATCATCTTGGACGCCAAGCGCGGCGACATTGGCAGCACCGCTGAGCAATACGCCATCGAAGCGTTTGAGCGTTACGGTGCAGACGCCGTGACCCTCTCTCCCTTCATGGGTTGGGATTCGGTGGCTCCGTATTTGAAGTACCACGGCAAAGGCGCGTTCTTGCTGTGCCGCACCTCCAACCCCGGCGGTGATGATTTGCAAAATCAACGCCTCGCGTCTGTCGAAGGCCAGCCCTTGATGTACGAACACATCGCCAAATTGGCCCAAGGCCCTTGGAACCTCAACGGTCAATTGGGCTTGGTGGTGGGCGCGACTTATCCCAAAGAGATCGAGCGTGTGCGTGAACTTGCACCCACTGTGCCTTTGCTGATCCCAGGTGTGGGTGCACAAGGTGGTGATGCGGTAGCCACGGTGAAAGCAGGCTTGCGTGTGAGCGGCGACACCACCACCGGCCCCATCATCGTCAACTCATCGCGTGCGATTTTGTATGCGTCCAAGGGTGACGACTTTGCAGAAGCTGCACGTCGTGTGGCCTTGCAAACGCGCGAGACTTTGCAGGCGGCGAAAGCTGCTTAACTTTTAGCTTTGTGCGGATTGCGCGAACAGCGCCAATCCGCGCTGTGCTTTGCTCGCGTCGGATGGCGTGAGCGCAATTGCACCGCTAGGCGTTTGGCGCAGCGCATCTGCCAATGCATGCAGGGCCGTCTCTGGCCCACTGAGCAGCTCAAGCTCCAACTCCAAAATGTCTTCGCTCAACGCTGTGCCCGGCACGGTGATGTGGCCTTGGTCCAGCGCCACTTCTATGCTGGCGCTGTCGTGCGTCAACACCCAGCTGTGGCGTTCAAAGTCAGTGCGAAATAAGGGCTTGAGTTCGGCACGCAAAGCCATTAACGATGCGGCCAAGTTAGCGTCATCTACCAAGGCTGCAAAGTCCAACGCGCCTGGCGTGGTGGGGGCTTCCCACTCTTGGCGACGCGACAGGCCGTTCTCGCTTTTACCTGCGGTCTTCACGGTCAGCAGCCATTGCTCGCCAGCCAAACGTTCGCGCACGGCCATGCGGCGTTGCTTCAAATCCATAGTGGACGTGTCAAAGTAAGTGTTGAGCAGGCGCTGCACTTTGGCAGGTGCGCCCAGCAGCGGATGCATCAACAGCACGGGTACATCTTGCTGGCGCATGCAGAGCTTGAGCTCAGTTTCCATCTTGCGTATTGAGTTCGCTCAGCTGCGCGGGGGCAACATGGACAGCAGCACGCCGTCCTTGAGAATGCGGTGGTGATAGATGGCTGCCACCGAGTGCAAGCCAGACAACCACATGATGGCATTGCCCAACAGCTCATGGACCTCGCCCCAATCCGTCATATCGGCGATCGCAGATTGCGCGATGAAGGGCATGTCGTTGACGCGAATGCCGCCCAGCAATGTCAGTGGATGGCCTTCGCTGCCCAATGTCAGCATGGCCGAAACAGGCACAGCCAGCAGCATCAACCACAACAAGCCCTGCGTGGCTTTGGATGCGATGTGCATCCATGCGGGCATGTCAAAACTGGGCTTGGCTGGACGTACGGCTACCCAGACTAGGCGTAGCAACGTCAGTGCCATCACCAATATGCCCAGCGACTCATGCAACACGATGTCGATGCGTGTCGCTGGGTCTAAACCGTTGCGCATTTCGCGGCCAAAGTGCTCTGGCCCAAGAATGAAGGCGGCAATGACCGCGATGGCGGTGAGCCAATGCAATGCACGGCTCAGGGTGTCGTAGTGGGTGTGTGATGAATTCATCGTTTTTGCTTAAAAATGCGATTGTGCAAGGAAAGAATGACGATTTGATGAGACGCATATTTGATTGTCTTAAGCGGCTGTAAAGCGTGTGCGGAGGTAGTCCACGATAACCTTCGAGTCTTGCAGCCAACGCGTCTCGCCGTTGGCTTCTGTGATTTTCAAACAAGGCACTTTGGTAGCGCCACTGCCTTGGTGCAGTTCGTCGCGGTTGGCAACGTGGTGTTGCGCATCGCGTTTCTCAATCGGCAGCGACAAGCGGCGCATTTCTTGGCGCACCTTGATGCAAAACGGGCAGGTGTTGAATTGGTACAGCGCCAAGCTTTGACATTGCAGATCAACCGCGGCTTGAGCCGCAGCGTCGCGTTGTACGCCCTCGGGGTTCGTGAGGCGCTCTTTGAGCAGCATGACAGGGCCCAGCACAAGGCGCAGGGTTTGGAAAAAGGCACGTATGACAGGTTTCATGGGGGTGAATGGTAAGGCTTGATGACGCGCCACATCAGAGGTCGTGGACAATGGCATTTTTCATTCAGAGCCTAGCCATGCAAATCGTTCAAGACACGGCCGTCACCATCAAATACCAAGTCACCTCACCCGCAGGCAAGCCTTTGGACTCGGGGCATTTGTCGTATCTGCACGGCGGCTACGACAACATTTTTCCAAAGGTAGAAGCAGCACTCAATGGTCAAGCCGTTGGCGTTGCAGTCAAGCTGGATTTGAGCGCTGAAGATGCCTTTGGCGAACGTGACGAATCATTGGTGCGCGTCATCCCTAAGGCGGAGTTTCCACCGGGCGTAAAAGTGGGCGGCCAGTTGCAAGGCGCGGGCGACGATGGTCAGCCACGCGTGTTCAACGTGGTGAAGATCAAAGGCCCCGAAGTACACCTAGACGGCAACCACGAGTTGGCGGGTCAAGCGCTGCATTTCAGCTGCACCGTGACGGATGTGCGCGCCGCCACGGCTGAAGAAATTGCCCACCGCCATGTGCACGGCACGCATGGGCATCAGCATTGATATCAGCTGGGTAGCAAGCGTTTCAAGTACTTGCCGGTAAAGCTGGCAGGGTTGGCCGCCAAGTCTTCTGGCGTACCCACACCCACCACCGTGCCACCACCGCTGCCGCCCTCTGGGCCCATGTCAATCAGCCAGTCGGCGGTTTTGATGACGTCGAGGTTGTGTTCGATGATGACGATGGTGTTGCCCGCATCGCGCAGGTGTTGCAGCACTTTCAGAAGCAGCGCAATGTCGGCAAAGTGCAGGCCCGTGGTGGGCTCGTCCAAGATGTAAAGCGTGCGGCCTGTGTCGCGTTTGCTCAGCTCCAAGGCCAGCTTCACGCGTTGCGCTTCACCGCCCGATAGCGTGGTGGCTGCTTGGCCGAGTTGCAGGTACGACAGGCCCACGTCCATCAAGGTTTGCAGCTTGCGGGCGATGTTGGGCACGGCGTTAAAGAACTGCAAAGCGGCTTCCACCGTCAGCTCTAAAACCTGCGCAATGTTTTTGCCCTTGTACATCACCTCTAAGGTTTCGCGGTTGTAGCGCAAGCCGTGGCACACATCGCAGGGCACATACACGTCGGGCAAGAAGTGCATTTCCACTTTCACCATGCCGTCGCCTTGGCAAGCCTCGCAGCGACCGCCGCCTGAGCCCGCGGCCACGTTGAAGCTAAAGCGCCCTGGGCCGTAGCCACGTTCGCGTGCCATCGGCACTTCGGCCATCAACTCGCGAATGGGCGTGAACAGGCCGGTGTAAGTGGCAGGGTTGCTGCGTGGCGTGCGGCCAATGGGTGACTGGTCGACGTTGATGACTTTGTCGAAATAGTCGAGGCCCGTAATCTCATCGTGTGCCGCTGGCTCGTCGTGTGCGCGGTGAATGGTGTGCGCCGCTGCGGTGTACAGCGTGTCGTTGACCAGCGTGGATTTGCCCGAACCCGACACGCCGGTGACGCAGGTGAGCAATCCCACAGGGAAATCGGCGGTGACGTTTTTCAAGTTGTTGCCACGCGCACCACGGATGCGAATCACTTGGTGCTCCGACGCATCTTTGTGCAGCTTGCGTTGGAACTTCAGCTCTTCGGCTTCCACGGGCAAAAAGGCGTTGCGTTTGGCAGGCACGTCGATGCGCAAGGCTTGCGCGAGGTAGCGACCTGTCAATGAGTTGGGGTTGGCCTCAATCTCGGCAGGTGTGCCACGCGCCATCACTTGGCCACCGTGTACGCCCGCGCCGGGGCCCATGTCTACGCAAAAGTCGGCAGCGCGAATCATGTCTTCGTCGTGCTCCACCACCAACACGCTGTTGCCAATGTCACGCAGGTGTTTGAGGGTGTCAATCAGGCGGTCGTTGTCGCGCTGGTGTAGGCCAATGCTGGGCTCGTCGAGCACGTACATCACACCCGTCAGACCCGAGCCAATTTGTGACGCGAGGCGAATGCGTTGCGCTTCGCCGCCCGACAGCGTGTCGGCACTGCGGTCGAGGCTGAGGTAGTTCAGGCCCACGTCGTTCAAAAATTTCAAGCGTGAGGCAATTTCGCGCACCACTTTGTCTGCAATTTCTGCTTTTGCACCTTGCAGTTTGAGTGTGTTGAAGTAGCCAAAGCATTCGCCCAGCGTGGTGTGACTGATGTCGAAAATGCCGCGCATTTGCTCGCCTTCGCCAATACGCACATTACGCGCTTCGCGACGCAAGCGTGTGCCGCCGCAGGAGGTACACGCACGCACGCCACGGTAGCGCGACAGGTCTTCGCGCACCACGGTGGAGTCGGTCTCGCGGTAGCGGCGCTCCATGTTGACCAAGATGCCTTCGAAGGGGTGCTTCTTACTCAGCTTTTTGCCAGAGCCGTTTTCAAGGCTGTAGTTGAATTTGATTTCTTCTTCGCCCGAGCCGTACAACAGCACTTGGCGTGTCTCGGGGCTCAGATCTTCGAACGGTGTGTCGAGGTCAAATTTGTAGTGTTTGGCCAAGCTTTCCAGCATCGTGAAGTAATGCGCGTTGCGGCGGTCCCAGCCTTTGATGGCTCCGCTACCCAGGCTGAGCGATGGAAACGCCACCACGCGTGCAGGGTCGAAATAGTCTTGGTGACCCAAGCCGTCGCACGAGGGGCAAGCGCCCACCGGTGAGTTGAACGAGAACAAACGCGGTTCGAGTTCGCTGATGGAATACGTGCACTGCGGACAAGAAAACTTGGCGTTGAACGCGTGCTCCACACCCGTGTCCATCTCTAGCGCAATGGCGCGGCCTTCGGCCAAACGCAAAGCAGCTTCAAAGCTCTCGGCCAAACGCTGGCGCAATCCGGGCGGTGGTGCGGCCACGGCCACATCGCCAATGCTGGGCGCTGCCACAGGTGCAGGAGCGGTTGGCGCTTCATGACGCACCTTGATGCGGTCCACTACCACGTCGATGTCGTGCTTCTCGGTTTTCTTCAGCTCGGGCAGTTCGTCGTATTCGTACACCTTGCCCTCGATGCGAAAGCGCACATAGCCTTGCGCTTGCAGCTGCGTGAAGATTTCGCTGTACTCGCCCTTGCGGTTACGCGCGATGGGCGCGAGCAGCATGAGCTTGGTGTCTTCGGGCAGCGCCATGACGGCGTCCACCATTTGTGACACGCTTTGCGCTTGCAACGCCAAGTTGTGGTCAGGGCAATAGGGCGTGCCCGCGCGGGCAAACAGCAAGCGCAGGTAGTCGTGAATTTCGGTCACCGTGCCCACGGTGGAGCGCGGGTTGTGGCTGGTGGCTTTTTGCTCAATGCTGATAGCGGGCGACAGGCCCTCAATCAGGTCCACATCGGGCTTGTCCAAGCGGCCCAAAAACTGGCGGGCGTAGGCCGAGAGGCTTTCCACATAACGGCGCTGGCCTTCGGCATACAGCGTGTCAAACGCGAGGCTGGATTTGCCCGAACCCGACAAACCCGTGATGACCACCAACTGGTTACGCGGAATGTCGAGGTCGATGTTTTTCAGGTTGTGCGTGCGCGCCCCGCGAATGCTGATGTTTCGCATGGCAGAAGGATGGTTCAGGGCTTGGCCTAAGTAGGCGCCGTCAGAAGGTGCGTTCACTGGACACTCAAAATAAAAGGGCAACCCGCCATGATAGTGGCGCATTAAGAAAGATGCACACACAGGCGTTGTGTACGTGCAAAGCCCAAAAGATTTGATGGTGAGTTTCTTGGCAGTACCAACCTGCAAACCACACTCCAGAAAAACACACCATAATTTTTGTAGCTACATTAAAATATGCGTATCGAGTTCGATCCGACCAAAGATGCGAGTAACCGGCTTAAGCATGGTGTCTCGCTGGCCATGGCCGCAGAGCTTGACTGGGACGCTGCTTGGGTATGGTTGGATGAGCGGGTTGATTACAACGAAATGCGCATGATTGCGCTTGCTCCAAAAACCGAAATTCTTTATTGCGTGGCGTTTGTGGACCGTGGTGACGTACGAAGAATCATCAGTCTTCGTCGAGCCAACCGACGCGAGGTGAAGCACTATGTCGAAAATGATGAAACGTTCTAAAGTTCAAATGCCAAGTGCGCAGGAAGACCGCGCCATCAACGCTGCCGCCAAGCTCGACCCAGATGCGCAGCCGCTGACCAGCCAACAACTCAAGGGCATGGTGCCCATGAAGGCTTTGCGCGGGCGGCCAAAGTCTGAGAACAAAAAACGCTTGGTGTCGGTGCGATATAGCCCAGAGGTGATTGACTATTTCAAGTCCACGGGAGATGGTTGGCAATCGCTTATGGACACCGTTTTGCGCCAGTATGTGGCGCGTCATTCACGCAGCGCTTGACCTGATCTGATTCGCCGCCATAGTTGGCGGCTGAGTTACAGAATGCGGGACAATGGCGGGCTGTGACGATCAATCTGACCCCCGACCCCACGCTGGACGATAGCCCCACCATGACGCGCACCGAGCTGCGCGCCAGTGGCTCGCTTGCGTCCATCTTTGCCTTGCGCATGTTGGGCTTGTTTTTGGTGTTGCCCGTTTTTGCGCTGGAAGCGCGCAAGTACCCCGGCGGGGACGACCCGGCGCTGATTGGCTTGGCCATGGGCATTTATGGCCTCACGCAAGGCCTGTTGCAAATTCCGTTTGGCATGGCGTCTGACCGTTTGGGCCGCAAGCGGGTGATTATTTTTGGTCTGCTGATATTTGCTTTGGGCAGCTTGGTGGCTGGCAGTGCCGATACCTTGATGGGCGTGCTGGCCGGTCGTGCGCTGCAAGGCGCAGGCGCGGTGTCTGCCGCGGTGACGGCTTTGCTGGCCGATCTGACCCGCGATGTGGTGCGCACCAAAGCCATGGCTTTGGTGGGTGCGAGCATTGGGCTGATGTTTGCGTTGTCGCTGGTGGTGTCGCCCGTGATCGCGGCGCACATCGGTTTGTCTGGCTTGTTTGTCTTGACGGCGGTGCTGGCGCTGCTGGGCACGGCCGTGGTGGTGTGCGGCGTGCCGGCTGAGCCTGAGGCCCACAAAGACGCCGCCCGTGGGGGCCTGCGCCAAGTGTTGTCTAGCCCCGCGTTGCTGCGCCTGAACATTGGCGTGTTTGTTTTGCACGCGGTGCAGCTGGCCATGTGGGTGGCGATTCCCGCCTTTTTGGTGCAAGCCGGTTTGGGCAAGGACGACCATTGGCAAATTTACTTGCCCGCTGTGCTCGGTTCGTTCGTGTTGATGGGCGCGGTGTTTCCGCTCGAGCGTCGTGGCTATTTGCGTGCGGTGTTTTTAAGCGCCATTGCTTTGATTGCCTTGGTGCAAGTGGCGCTGCTGTGGGTGTCGTCTGGCGCGCCCAGCGTGACGTGCTTGGCTTGGTTGTTGTTTGCGTTCTTTTGCGGCTTCAACGTGCTCGAAGCCACACAGCCCAGTTTGGTTTCACGCATTGCGCCCGCCTCGTCGCGGGGTGCGGCCATGGGCGTGTACAACACGCTGCAATCGCTGGGCTTTTTTGCAGGTGGCGTGATGGGCGGTCAGCTTGTCAAAAGCTACGGTACACAAGGCTTGTTTTTAACTTGCGCGGCACTCATGGTGCTGTGGCTGGTGGTAGCTTGGCCCATGGTGGCGCCCAAGCGTCCAGTTCATTCCGCAAAGACCCCATAATCAGCCCATATCTGGAGGAATTTACCCATGGCATCCGTTAACAAAGTCATCCTCGTCGGCAACTGCGGCCGCGACCCTGAAGTGCGCTACCTGCCCAGCGGCCAAGCCGTGGCCAACGTGAGCGTGGCCACATCGAGCCGCCGCAAAGACAAAAACAGCGGCGAGATGATTGAAGACACACAGTGGCATCGCGTCACGTTCTATGACCGCTTGGCCGAAATCGCTGGCGAATACGTCAAAAAAGGCCGTCCCATTTACGTGGAAGGCCGCTTGAAATACGGCGTGTACACCGACAAAACCACAGGCGTGGAGAAAAACACCGTAGACATCATTGCCACTGAATTGCAACTCTTGGGCGGCCGTGAAGGCATGGGCGGTCCCAGCGGTGGTGGCGAAGAAGGCGGCGGTGGCTACAGCCGCCCAGCAGCCGCACCTCGCGCTGCAGCGCCAGCAGCGCAACGCCCTGCGGCCCCTGCGCCTGCCAAGGGTGGGTTTGACGACATGGATGACGACATTCCGTTTTAATTTGTCGCTACAAACTTAGCAAGCAATAAAAAACCGACGGGCGCGAGCCAGTCGGTTTTTTTATGCCTGTGCGATGTCGGTGTGTCAGTATTTCTTGACGTTGCTTAGCGTCTCTTGCGCAATCCAACCAATGCGACCCTCTGCATCCATGCGTTGAATGTCGTCTAGTGCGACGCGCATGATTTCATTTTCTTCTTGTAACTTGTAGACGCGGTTGCGCAAATTGCTCGCGTCTAACCACGAGCCAATGGCGCTGAGCACGCGTGCAACGAAGACGCCCCAATTAGGCATAAGCGAAGAAGAGAAAAAGAGAAGACATGTGAGAAGTCTATTGGCAAATTTGGCGTTTTAGTTAGAGCGGCACAACGAAACGCATGCAAAAACGTTGACCGAAATAATTAAATATTTACGTCAACAGGTGTGTATCAGCCCCCGTTGTTTGATCACTCCGATGTTGGAGTTGTTCAAAACCTCAAAGGAAATTTTGTATGAACAAGTTGATTGCCTCTTTGATCGTTGGTGCTTTCTCTGCTGCCGCGTTCGCAACCACACCGGTTGCACCAGTGGCAACACCTGCAACCGCCGCACCTGCTGTGGCCGCTGCAACTGCTAAGGCAGAAGCTGCACCAGCTGCTAAAGCCGAAGCTAAAAAAGTGATGAAAGAAAAGAAAGTCGCAGCTAAGGCTGACGCCACTAAGAAAGTGGAAGCCGCAGCGCCTGCTGCCGCCGTCATCAAATAAAGCCAACGCGGCATCAAGGCCGCGGGCAACTCAGGCAGGGGTTGCGTTCAGCGCTGCAGCGCTTGCAATAACCCCGCCGCCCATACACACCTCACCGTCATACAACACAGCCGATTGGCCGGGCGTGACGGCCCACTGAGGATCATCAAAGGCGAGCACCAGCTCGCCTTCGTCGTTGTAGCTCAGCTCGCACGGTGCATCGGCTTGGCGGTAGCGGGTTTTGGCGGCGTAGCGGCCGGGCGCGGGTTGATGCGGGGCGCACCAGCTCAGGTCGTCGGCGTGCAGTGCGCCGTAAAGCAACCAAGGATGGTCGTGGCCTTGCACCACGTACAAGGTGTTGGTCGCCATATCTTTGCGGGCCACAAACCAAGGCTGGTGTTCACCGCCGCCACGTTGAGCGCCTTTTTCTTTGAGACCACCAATGCCTAGGCCTTGGCGTTGCCCGAGTGTGTAGAAACTCAAACCCACATGCGTGCCAATTTTTCGACCGCGTTCGTCTTTGATGGGCCCGGGTTCGTTGGCGATGTAGCGGTTTAAGAACTCGCGGAAAGGGCGTTCGCCAATAAAGCAAATGCCAGTGGAGTCTTTTTTCTTGGCGTTGGGCAAGCCTATTTCATCCGCAATGCGGCGCACTTCGGTTTTGTGCAGCTCGCCAACGGGGAACAAGGTTTTGGACAATTGCGCTTGGTTCAAGCGGTGCAAAAAGTAGCTTTGATCTTTGCTCGGGTCCAAACCTTTGAGCAGTTGAAACGCGCCGTCCACTTCGCGCACGCGGCAGTAGTGACCGGTGGCAATTTTTTCTGCACCTAGGCGCATGGCGTGGTCTAAGAACGCTTTGAACTTGATTTCAGCGTTGCACAAAATGTCGGGGTTGGGCGTGCGGCCGCCTTGGTATTCGCGCAAGAACTCAGCAAACACGCGGTCTTTGTATTCGGCGGCAAAGTTGACGTGTTCAATCTCAATGCCAATCACGTCGGCCACGGCGGCAGCGTCGACGAAGTCGATGTTGGACGAACAGTATTCGCTGTCGTCATCGTCTTCCCAGTTTTTCATGAAGATGCCGACGACGTCGTAGCCTTGCTGCTTCAACAGGTAGGCGCTGACGGCGGAGTCCACACCGCCGCTCAAGCCCACCACCACACGTTTGTTATTTGCCATGCGGCAATTATCCCTTTGCGGGGGCCAGCACACTGGGGTCGGTGTAGATCATGTCCAGTGGAAAGCGTTGGCCAGCCAAGTGGTCTTCCATGCAGCGCAGCACCAGCGGGCTGCGCAGGCGATCCACATTGGCGCGAATTTCGTCTGGTGTCATCCACAAGGTACGCACGATGCCTTTGTCCAGCTTGGCTCCTGGTACTTGTTCTCCCAACTCGCCGCAAAACGCGAGGCGAAAGTAGGTCACGTCTTCTGCGGCGCGGCCTTCACGCGCGGGGCGCTGCAAGCGCGAGATATAGATGCCCACAAGCTCCGTGGGCTTAAACGTGTGCGTGGTTTCTTCCAGTGCTTCGCGCGCGCAGCCGTCTTTGGGGGACTCGCCTGGGTCTAGGTGGCCAGCGGGGTTGTTGAGGCGCAAGCCTTCGGGCGTGTGCTCTTCAATCAACATGTAACGACCGTCGCGCTCGATGATGGCGGCGACGGTGACACTGGGCTTCCAACGTTTATTCATTTGGTGATTATCTTTCGGGTTTTTACGCCTCATTAACAGGGGCAAAGTCGTGTAACCTTGCATCACTCTGACAGCGATAGTTACATAAAAAAGGTGCACCGCGTGATGCGTTTCCTGCTCAAAAAACAGCAAAAGGCAATTGCATGAACTCTACACAAAAGCCTTGGCTTAGCTCCTACCCTGACGGCGTGCCTGCGGAAATCGATGCGCATGCCTACAGCTCGATCGTCGACTTGATGCAAGAAAGCTTTCGTCAATATGGCGAACGCACTGCATTTAGCTTTTTAGGTAAAGGCCTGAGTTACAAAGAGCTAGACCGTCTCAGTCAAGTTTTTGCCGCCTATTTGCAAAGTTTGGGGCTAGTGTTTGGTGACCGCGTGGCCATCATGTTGCCTAATGTGTTGCAGTACCCCATTGCCGTTGCGGCGGTTCTACGTGCTGGCTTTGTTGTGGTCAATATCAACCCGCTTTACACCCCACGCGAGCTTGAGGCACAGCTCAAAGATGCGGATGCGAAAGCCATTGTGATTCTTGAGAATTTTGGCGCTACCTTGCAAGAGTGTTTGGAGCGTACGCCTGTCAAACACATCGTGCTGTGTGCAATGGGCGACCGCTTGGGCTGGCTCAAAGGTACGCTGGTGAACCATGTGGTTCGCAAAGTTAAAAAAATGGTGCCCTCATTTGCGCTGCCAACGGCCGTGCGCTTCAACGACACGTTGACCCAAGGCGAACGTTGTACGCTTACCTTGCCAGAAATTCATGGTGATGATTTAGCCGTGCTGCAGTACACAGGCGGAACAACGGGTGTGGCCAAAGGCGCAGAGTTGTTGCATCGCAATTTGATAGCGAACATGCTGCAAGCGGCTGCGTGGTGCGAGCCTGCTCTCACGCGCATTCCTGGACATGAGCAGCCGATCTTTATTTGTCCATTGCCGCTGTATCACATCTTTGCTTTCAACTTGAACTTGATGTCATGCATGCGTATGGGTGGTTGTTCGGTGCTGATTCCTAATCCACGCGATATCCCAGCTGTTTGCAAAGAGTTGGCCAAGCATCGCTTCCACATCTTCCCGGCGGTGAACACCTTATTCAACGCATTGGCTAACCATCCAGACTTTGCCAAAGTGGATTGGTCGAACTTGGTGCTATCGCTCGGCGGCGGCACTGCTGTACAAGGCCCTGTGGCCAAGTTGTGGCTGGAGAAAACAGGCTGCCCCATTTGCGAAGCTTATGGTTTGTCGGAAACCAGCCCTGGCGCTAGCAGTAATCCAGTGACGAGCAAAGCCTTCAATGGCTCGATCGGTTTGCCATTGCCCAGTACGGAAATGAAGATCATCGACGACGACGGAAGCGAAGTGCCCATTGGTCAACCGGGTGAAATTGCCATACGCGGCCCTCAGGTGATGGCCGGCTACTGGCAACGCCCGGATGAGACAGCACGCGTGATGACTGTTGATGGCTTTTTCAAATCGGGCGATGTGGGTGTGATGGACGAGCGCGGTTTCTTTCGAATCGTGGATCGCAAAAAAGACATGATCTTGGTCAGTGGCTTCAACGTATACCCCAACGAGGTGGAAGAGGTTGTTGCAGGGATGCCTGGCGTGTTGGAGTGCGCGGTGATTGGCATTGCGGACGAGCATTCTGGCGAAGCCGTCAAATTGGTGATCGTCAAGAAGGATGAAAGCCTGACAGAAGAACAAGTGATGGAACACTGCCGCCACAACCTAACGGGCTACAAGCGCCCACGCGTGGTGGAGTTCCGAGACGAGCTGCCTAAAACCCCTGTGGGCAAAGTGCTGCGTCGAGAGCTGCGGGACCAAAAACCAGCATGAGCCGCATTGCGTTAGTCAGCGCCATGCACGAAGAGCTGGCGGCTGTGCTGGCACGGATGCCCGATGAACAAAAAACAGTGGTCGCAGGCCGCGAGTTTTGGGTGGGGCATTGGCATGGCCACGAGGTGGTGGCGGTGCTCTCGCGAATCGGCAAGGTCGCTGCCGCCACCACGACCACCGCTTTGATTGAACATTTTGGTGTGAGCCGCATCGTGTTCACAGGCGTGGCAGGTGGCTTAGCGCCGCACGTGAATGTGGGCGATGTGGTGGTGGCGCGTGAGTTCATTCAGCATGACATGGATGCCTCGCCTTTGTTTCCGCGTCACGAAGTGCCTTTGACGGGCATGACGCGCTTTCTTGCAGATTCTGCGCTGAGTGATGTCTTGGCTATCGTTGCACCTTTGGCCTTGAAAGACATGTTGACTGCATTGCCCCAATCGGAGTGGCTCAATTTAGATTTAGCTAATTCGCAAGTGCACCAAGGCTTGATCGCCAGCGGGGATCGCTTTGTGTCGCAAAACCTGGAAAGTCAAGCCTTGCAGCGTGAGCTGCCCGATGCGTTGGCGGTAGAGATGGAATGTGCCGCGATGGCGCAGGTCTGCCACGACTACGGCGTGCCCTTGGCTGCAGTGCGCACCATTTCAGACCGCGCCGATGACGCGGCGCATGTGGACTTTCCGCGTTTCATTCAAAGCATTGCCAGCCGTTACAGCGTGGCGGTACTTAACCGCCTGCTGGTTGCCTTGCCCATCTGATTACTTGAGCCAGCCGCGCTTGCGGAAATACCACATGGGGACCAAGGCGCTAGCAATCATCAAAGCTAGTGCGTAGGGGTAGCCCCAAGTCTTGTCTAGTTCGGGCATGAACTGGAAGTTCATGCCATAGATGCTGGCGATCAAGGTTGGTGGCAGCAAGGCAACGCTGGCCACCGAGAAGATCTTGATGATCTTGTTCTGGTTGATGTTGATGAAACCCACGGTCGCGTCCATCAAGAAGTTGATCTTGTCGAATAAGAAGGCCGTGTGGTTGTCGAGCGATTCAATGTCGCGCAAGATTTGGCGGGCTTCTTCAAACTGGTCGGCGTTGAGCATGCGCGAGCGCATCATGAAGCTCACAGCGCGGCGGGTGTCCATGACGTTGCGGCGGATGCGGCCGTTCAAGTCTTCCTGGCGGGCAATTGCGCCCAGCACTTCACCGGCCAGCACGTCGGTCACGTCTTCCGACAGCACCAGCTTGCCTGCTTTTTCCAGCTGGTCGTAAATGCCTTCTAGCGTGTCGGCTGAGTATTCGGCGTCTGCATCAAACAATTTGAGCAACACGTCTTTGTCGTCTTCAATCAAGCCAGGCGCACGACGCGCACGCATTCGCAGCAGGCGGAACACAGGGACGTCTTCATCGTGGATCGAAAACAAAACGCCACGGCTGCGCAGCGAAGCGTTGTTTTGGTTCAAGATGAACGCCACACGCACGGTACGGGGCTCGTCTTCGTCGGCAATCAAAAAGTCGCTACGGATGTGGAGTTCACCGTTGTCTTCTTCGTAAAAACGGGCGGATTCTTCGATGTCCTCGTCCATCGCGTCTTCAGGGATGGAGAGGCCGTAGTACTGTTTGATCCAGCGTTTTTCCTCAAGCGTGGGCGCTTCGAGGTCAACCCAGATGGGACGGAATTTAGAGAGTTCTTCCAGCGACTCGATCTCTTCTTGGAAGAGACGACCGTTGGCCAGCGTGAAGATATTGAGCATGGCAGTCCTTGCGTGTGGAGCGCAGAAATTCGAAGGGTAAAAAATGCAGCTTTCGAACTCGCGCGGCGCTTAAAGGGCCTGATGCGATCCGAAAGCTACCGACTAGGGTAGGTTTCCAAGGAGATGGCTCCGCTGTTGATGTGGATCAGATTATGGCACCGTAGTGGGGCTATCTAGGGGTTTTCCGTAGGGTGTTTTTGAACGGTTTTTGAGTTCTACCCATTGCCTTTTCCCAAGGCTGGGGGCATAGTGAAAGCGCTAACTCACCAATGGAGGTTTTTATGAACTTGACGATCAGTGGTCACCATCTTGAAGTAACTCCCGCCTTGCGCACTTATGTAGAAGGGAAGTTAGACCGCATTACCCGACATTTCGATCAAGTGGTGGACGTGAAGGTGCTGTTAAGCATTGAGAACCAAACCGAGAAAGAGCGTCGTCAAAAAGCTGAATGCAATATCCACGTGAAGGGCAACGACATGTTTGCAGAAAGCGCGCATGAAGACATGTATGCCGCGGTGGATGATTTGGTTGACAAACTTGACCGACAGGTGGTTAAACACAAGGACCGTTTGCAAAATCACCATCACGAGAGTCCAAAACGCTTGATGTGATCTTTGTAAACTTATCAAAACCGCCGCATTAAGGCGGTTTTGTCGTTTTAGACTCTGTTATTTTGTGAGTGCATAATCTGCGCTCAACCATGAATCGCCTAGCTTCCATTCTTCCTTCCGCACAAGTTCTTGTGCGTGTTGAGGTCACCAGCAAAAAGCGCGCTTTTGAAGAAGCGGGCTTGTTGTTTGAAGGCCTTCACGGCCTTAATCGCGCCTTGGTGGCCGAGAGCTTGTTTGCGCGTGAGCGTTTGGGCTCAACAGGTTTGGGCCATGGCGTGGCGATTCCTCATGGTCGCATCAAAGGCTTGAAGGCCCCGATGGCGGCTGTATTCCAATTGGACAAAGCCATCGGTTTTGATGCCCCAGACGAGCAGCCTGTGAGCTTGCTGATCTTTTTGTTGGTGCCAGAAGCGTCCACGCAAAAGCACCTCGAGATCTTGTCTGAGATTGCAGAACTCCTCAGTGATACTGGTTTGCGAGAAAAAATCAAAACCTGTGATGATGCATTGGAACTCCACCGCATCATCTCTACCTGGAATTCGGTGCAACCGTGAGGCCTTCCGTCATCAGCGCGGATGTGCTGTTTGAAGCATTTCGCACGCGACTGCGTTGGGAATGGATTGCGGGTCTAGGCGCTTCAGAGCGTCACTTTGACGAGGTGGCTGTACGCAGCGCCCGTTCTGGTGCTGACTTGGTGGGCTACCTTAATTACATCCACCCTTATCGCGTGCAGGTGCTAGGTGAACGCGAAGCCAACTACGTCAGCAAAGCATCACCTGAAGACAGCGCCCGTCGCATCGCACGTATCGTCACGTTAGAGCCGCCTATGTTGGTGTTGGCAGATGGCCAGCAGCCTTCAGAGGCTTTGATTTCGATGTGTGAGCGCGCACAAATTCCCTTATTTGCCACCAATGAATCAGCGGCATTTGTCATCGATTTATTGCGTGCCTATCTTTCCAAGCACTTCGCCGACCGCACCACCATGCACGGTGTGTTCATGGATATTTTGGGCTTGGGCGTGATGATCACCGGCGAGTCCGGCTTGGGTAAAAGCGAGCTGGGCTTGGAGCTGATTTCTCGTGGCAATGGCTTGGTGGCCGATGATGCGGTGGATTTGTACCGTATCAACCAAACCACCATTGAAGGGCGCTGCCCTGAGTTGCTGCAAAACTTGCTCGAAGTGCGTGGCATTGGATTGCTCGATATCCGAGCCATCTTTGGTGAAACCGCGGTGCGTCGCAAGATGCGTTTGAAGCTCATCGTGCACCTCGTACGCAAAGAGACGTTAGAGCGTGACTACGAGCGCTTGCCCCACGAGCCACTCACGCAAGATGTGTTGGGTGTGCCCGTGCGTAAGGTGGTGATCCAAGTGGTGGCTGGTCGCAACATTGCGGTGTTGGTGGAAGCTGCGGTGCGTAACTCGATTTTGCAGTTGCGTGGCGTGGATACTTATCAAGAATTTATTGCACGCCATCAACGTGCCATGTCCGGCAAATAACGTTACCCGTTAACGGCGCATCTAGCTGCGCCGTTAGAATGATCTTGTTATACGCCCTAGCGCCTCATTCGGCCTTTCACATCATGTTTGAATTCTGTCGAAACGCTTTCCCAACCTCCCGTCTTCAGCGCCATGGCCTTGTGTCTGCGGGCTTGGCTGCTTGCTTGGGGCTCAGTGCCTGTTCTGGTTTGATTTATCGCCCAGAAGTCGTGCAAGGCAACTTTGTGTCGCGTGAACAAGTTCAAGCGCTTCGCGTGGGCATGCCACGCCAAGCTGTGCGTGACATCTTGGGAACGCCCTTGGTCACCAGTTTGTTTCATGCTGATCGTTGGGATTACGCGTTCACCATTCGTCGCCAAGGGTCAGAACCACAGCAACGACGCTTTAGTGTGTTTTTTAAAAATGACATGCTCGATCGTGTGGAAGGTGACCCACTTCCAACAGAGGCAGAGTTCGCTGCGCGCTTAGATAGCCGCCGCCCACCCGCTAAATTGCCAGAACTCAAGGCGACTGAGGCGGACTTGGCAAAATTCCCCGCCAAACCTGCCTCAGCGGCAGGCGCAGTTCAGCCAGCGGCACCTGCTGGCCCTGTTACATACCCACCGCTCGAAGCGGTTCGTTGATTTTTGAAAGCGCCGAAACACCATGGCTCAATCTCCTGATATTTTGAAAGTTGCTATTGCTGGCGCCAGTGGCCGCATGGGTCACATGCTGATCGAAGCCGTTCGCAACGATCCCACTTGCCTATTGGCCGGTGCGTTGGACGTGCCGTCTAGCCCCGGCATTGGCAACGATGCCACCGGCTTTTTGGGGCAAGCCAGCGGCGTGAGCATCGAGGCTGATGTGCGCAAAGGCTTGCAAAACAGCCAAGTGCTGATTGATTTCACCCGCCCTGAAGGTACGCTGGCTCACTTGAAAATTTGCCGCGAGTTGGGCGTGAAGCTTGTCATTGGCACGACGGGTTTTACGGACGAGCAAAAAGCAGAAATCGCCGAAGCCGCCAAAGACATCGCCATCGTCATGGCCCCCAACATGAGCGTGGGTGTGAACGTGACCTTGAAGCTGTTGCAAATGGCTGCGCAAGCCATGCCCACAGGCTATGACATCGAAATCATCGAAGCGCACCACCGCCATAAGGTCGATGCGCCTTCGGGTACCGCCTTGAAAATGGGCGAAGTCATTGCCGACGCCATTGGCCGCGACCTCAAAGACTGCGCCGTGTATGAGCGCTATGGCCACACTGGCGAACGTGACCCATCGACAATTGGGTTCTCCACCATCCGTGGTGGCGATATTGTGGGTGACCACACTGTCTTGTTCGCGGGCATTGGCGAGCGCATCGAAATTACGCATAAGTCATCTAGCCGCGCCACTTATGCGCAAGGCAGCTTGCGTGCCGCCAGCTTTTTGGCAAGCAAGAAAAACGGTTTGTTCGACATGTTTGACGTGTTGAACCTGCGCTAATTTTTATGGACTTCTTCGCTGCAGCTTTGCAAGGTGACGCGCTGAGCGCAACATTGGCCTTTGGCTTGCTTGTTATGTCGGTGGCCAGCTGGACGGTGATTTTTTACAAAGCGTGGTTGCTGCATCGCGTGAGCACTGGTGTGGCGCAAGGTAAAGCTGCCTTTTGGCAGGCGCGTGATGTGCAGCAGGGTATTCAGGCGCTAGTTGCTGTTGAGCGCACGGCTGTTTTGCTGCCTCTGGCCCAAGCTAACCAACAACTGATGCCCGGCACCTTGGGTGCGCAAGGTGATGTGTCAGCCCAGCGAACTCGCGTATTGCGTGATGCTTTGCACGTGGTGCTGCACCGTTTGCAATCGGGCCAAGTGTTGTTGGCCACGGTGGGTTCCACCGCGCCGTTTGTGGGTTTGCTCGGTACCGTGTGGGGTATTTATCACGCATTGACTGGCATTGCCACCGCAGGTCAGCTCACGATCGAACGTGTCGCTGGCCCTGTGGGCGAGGCCTTGGTCATGACAGCTGCGGGCTTGGCTGTGGCCTTGCCAGCCGTGTTGGCGTTTAACGTGATGGGCCGCGTGATCAACCGCCTGGAGCAAGAGCTGGAAGGCTTTGCCCACGACCTGCGAGAGCTCTGATGGCTTTTGGACGTTTTGAGCGCACGCCGGGCCAAACGCCCATGAGCGACATCAACGTCACCCCATTGGTCGACGTGATGATGGTGTTGTTGGTCATCTTCATCATCACCGCGCCTTTGATGGTCAGCGCTTTGAAGCTGGATTTGCCCAAAACCGAAGGCGCACAGGCCAGCAGCGCGCCGCCGCGCTTTGTCAAACTCAGCATCGACGCCAAAGGCGTGGTGTATTTGGACGACAAAGCCACCTCGCTAGAAGACCTCAAACGCAGCCTGAATGCCCAAGCCTCCAAGGCGTTGGCCATGGACCATGGCGAATTGCCCGAAGTCCAGCTGCGTGCCGACGAGCGCGTGCCTTACGGTAAAGTGGTCGAAGTCATGGGCCTAGCCCAGCAAGCCGGCATGAACCGCATTGGCTTTGTGACCGAGCGCAAACAGCCCTCAGCCAAACCCTGATCTACTCCCAACCCAGCCTAAAATCTAGGTTTGATGCGCCTTGGCTGTTTAAGGCGCTGCTCCCCGCACAAGACGGGGTTCTCTGACTGATTCCATGCAAGACAAATACAACCACACCGAGGTCGAACGTGCCGTTCAGGCCGCTTGGACCCAAGCCGACGCTTACCGCGTGACCGAAGACGCGTCCAAGAAAAAGTTCTATGCCTGCTCCATGCTGCCTTACCCCAGCGGCAAGCTGCACATGGGCCACGTGCGCAACTACACCATCAACGACATGCTCACGCGCAACCTGCGCATGAAGGGCTACAACGTGTTGATGCCCATGGGCTGGGATGCCTTTGGTTTGCCCGCCGAAAACGCAGCATTGAAAAACGGTGTGCCACCTGCGAAGTGGACTTACGAAAACATCGCCTACATGAAGAAGCAAATGCAGGCGATGGGCTTGGCCATTGACTGGTCACGCGAAGTGGCCACCTGTGACTCGACCTACTACAAGTGGAACCAATGGTTGTTCTTGAAGATGCTTGAAAAAGGCATTGCCTACCGCAAGACCCAAGTGGTGAACTGGGACCCAGTCGACCAAACCGTGTTGGCCAACGAGCAAGTGATTGACGGCAAAGGCTGGCGCACAGGCGCACCGGTTGAGAAGCGTGAGATCCCTGGCTACTACCTCGACATCACCAGCTACGCACAAGAGTTGCTTGAGCATGTACAAATGGGCAACGACAAAGCCACGTTGAACGGCTGGCCTGACAAAGTGCGCTTGATGCAAGAAAACTGGATCGGCAAATCTGAGGGCGTGCGCTTTGCGTTCACCCACGACATTGCTGGTGCAGACGGCGCTTTGATTGGCGACGGCAAGATGTATGTGTTCACCACACGCGCCGACACCATCATGGGCGTCACATTCTGTGCAGTGGCTGCCGAGCATCCTCTGGCGCTGCATGCAGCGGCGACCAACCCTGCCATGGCTGCCTTCCTCGAAGAATGCAAAAGCGGCGGTACGACCGAAGCTGAGTTGGCCACGCAAGAGAAAAAGGGCATGCCCACGGGCTTGTTCGTCACGCACCCACTGACCGGCGCGAAGGTCGAAGTTTGGGTGGGCAACTACGTGCTCATGTCTTACGGCGATGGCGCGGTCATGGGCGTGCCTGCGCACGACGAGCGTGACTTTGCGTTTGCTTTGAAATACGACTTGCCGATCAAGCAAGTGGTGTCGGTCAAAGACCAAGCGTTCAACGACAAAGAATGGCAAGAGTGGTACGGCGATAAGCAAAGCTGTGCGTGCATCAACTCTGGCGAGCTCGATGCTCTGAGCCAAAAAGCTGCTGTCAATAAAGTAGCCGAGTTGCTCGCTGCCAAAGGCTTAGGTGAGAAGAAAACTACATGGCGTTTGCGCGACTGGGGTATTAGCCGTCAGCGCTACTGGGGCACGCCGATCCCAATCATTCACTGCGACGAACACGGCGCGGTGCCAGTGCCCGAAAAAGATTTGCCCGTGGTGCTGCCGCAAGACTGCATCCCCGATGGCTCTGGTAACCCCTTGCACAAGCACGAAGGTTTCCATGCGGGTGTGACCTGCCCCGTGTGCGGCAAGCCTGCACGCCGCGAGACCGACACGATGGACACCTTTGTGGACTCGTCGTGGTACTTCATGCGCTATTGCGACCCAACCAACATCAATGCGATGGTGGCCGAGGGCGCGCAGTACTGGGCGCCGATGGACCAATACATTGGCGGCATTGAGCATGCCATCCTGCACTTGCTTTACGCGCGCTTCTGGACCAAAGTCATGCGTGACATGGGTTTGGTCAAAGTGGACGAGCCGTTCACCAAGTTGCTCACACAGGGCATGGTGCTCAATCACATCTACTCACGCCGCACCGCCAAAGGTGGCAAAGATTATTTCTGGCCACACGATGTCGAACACGTGCTCGACGATGCAGGCAAAGTGGTGGGCGCTAAGCTCAAGAACGAAGCCGACAGCAGCGACGGCAAACTGCCTGTGGGCACCGCCATCGACTACGAAGGCGTGGGCACCATGTCGAAGTCGAAGAATAACGGTGTGGATCCGCAAGACTTGATCGAGCGCTACGGCGCAGATACCGCGCGTCTGTACACCATGTTCACTGCACCGCCCGAAGCCACGCTGGAGTGGAACGATGCGGCGGTGGAAGGCAGCTATCGCTTCTTGCGCCGCGTGTGGAACTTCGCGCACAAGCACGAAGCCACCCTCAAAGCCGCCACCGCTGGCAATTTGAGCGCCGCCAAGCCACGCAAAGAGGCTGCCGATTTGCGCCGCGAAATGCACGTGGTTTTGAAGCAAGTCAGCTACGACTACGACCGCATGCAATACAACACCGTGGTGTCGGGCTGCATGAAGTTGCTCAATGCCTTGGAAGATTTCAAGGCCGATGGCAGCGATGGCGATAACGCTGTGCTGTGCGAAGGCGTGTCTGTTTTGCTGCGCATGCTCTACCCCGCGTGCCCACACATCACGGCCAACTTGTGGGCTGAGCTGGGCTACGCAGCACGCTTGGGCGGCTTGCTCGATACTGCGTGGCCTGAAGTGGACGAGAGCGCTTTGCAGCGAGATGAGTTGGAGCTGATGCTCCAAATCAACGGCAAGCTGCGTGGTTCTGTTTTGGTCAGCGCCACCGCGAGCAAAGAACAAATTGAGCAAGCGGCTTTGGCCACGGAAGCCTTCATCAAGCAAGCCAATGGTGCTGCGCCTAAGAAGGTCATCGTTGTGCCTGGCCGCTTGGTCAACATCGTTGTTTAAAGGTTGATATGCAAAGCACACGCCGCGCCTGGTTGATGTCCACTGCCCTTGTTGCAGGGCTGGTAGGGTGTGGTTTCGAGCTGCGTAAGCCTCCGCGCTACGCGTTCAGCACGTTGTTCAGTAGTATTCCGATCGTGTCCCCGTTTGGCATTAAGCTAAAACGCAGCTTGGAATCTTCGGGCCAAGTGGAAGTCATCACCGATCCGCGTCAAATTGAGCGAGCCGAAGTCATTTTTGACCAGCTGTTTGAGCTGCGTGAAAAAATCATTGTGGGCCGTACCTCGACAGGCGCTATTCGCGAATACCAATTACGGCTGCGTTATCGTTTTCGTGTGCGGTCTAAAAGCGGAATTGAGTTGATTCCAGATACTGAAATTACTTTAAATCGAGACATCAACTTCAACGAAACTGGTGCGCTTTCCAAAGAGTCGGAAGAGGGTTTGCTCTACAAAGATATGGAAAACGACTTGGTGTTGCAAATTCAACGCCGCTTGGCCGCGATTCGCCAGATCTAAATGCAAGTCGCTAGCGCTCAATTTGCCAACCATTTGCAAGCACAGGCGAGCAAGGGTCTGCGCAGCCTTTACACCTTCCATGGCGATGAGCCGCTTTTGCAGCAAGAGGCGTTAGACGCGTTGCGTAACACCGCACGCGCCCAAGGCTATACCGAGCGGAGTGTGTACACCGTGGCAGGTGCTCATTTCGATTGGGGTGAGGTGCTAGCCGCGGGTGGTTCGATGAGCTTGTTTGCCGACAAGCAGCTGATTGAAATTCGCATTCCCTCAGGTAAGCCTGGCAAAGAGGGCAGCACCGCCTTGCAGCAAATTGCAGAGTTAGCGGTTGGCAACGACAGCACACTCACAGTCGTGCTGTTGCCTCGCTTAGACAAAGCAACAAAAAGCTCAGCATGGTTCTGCGCCCTAGAGAACAATGGCATCAGCGTACAGATTGACCCGATTGAACGTCATGCACTGCCCACATGGATTGCGCAACGTTTGGGTGCACAGCAACAACGCGTGGCCGCTGGCGAAGCGGGTCAGCACACCTTGCAGTTTTTCGCCGAGCGTGTGGAAGGTAACTTGCTCGCTGCACACCAAGAAATTCAAAAGCTCGCGCTTTTGTATCCAGAAGGCGAGCTGAGCTTTGAGCAAGTGGAGCGTGCCGTGTTGAACGTGGCGCGTTATGACGTGTTCAAACTCTCAGAGGCTGTCCTCAGTGGCCAGCCTCTACGCGTGCAGCGCATGCTTGATGGTTTGAAAGCCGAAGGCGAAGCAGAGGTGTTGGTGCATTACACACTGGCCGAAGAAATCCGCGCCTTGAAGCGCGTCAAAGACGCTGTGGCTTCCGGCAAAGCTTTGCCCATGGCATTGCGCGAACAGCGCATTTGGGGCCCGCGCGAGCGTTTGTTTGAACGCGTGCTACCACGCTTGAGTGTGGGCATGCTTGAAAAATTGTTGCAGTCGGCCCATCAGGTCGACGGCATTGTCAAAGGTTTGAAAACGCCAGAATGGCCTGCCGACAACTGGCAGGCCCTGCACCGTTTGGCCATGCGTTTGTGCCGCGCTTGTATGCCGCGCAACGCTTAATTAGGAAAATACACATGACGACTCTCAACGTTGCCGATCACATGCACGCGCTGGGCGCGCAAGCCAAAGCTGCGTCTGCGCAAATGGCCAAAGCTTCGGCGGCAGTCAAAAGTACCGCGCTGCGCAAGCTCGCTGCACTGCTGCGCGAGAACATCGATGCCTTGCAAATCGACAATGCCAAAGACATTGAGCGTGCCATCGCTGCTGGTTTGGATGCCCCGATGGTGGATCGCTTAAAGCTCACACCCAAAGTGTTACAAACCTGCGCCGAGGGATGCGAGCAACTCGCGACGATGCCCGATGTGATTGGTGAAATCATTGGCATGAAGCAGCAACCCAGCGGCATTCGCGTGGGTCAAATGCGTGTGCCCCTAGGCGTATTCGGCATGATTTTCGAAAGCCGCCCCAACGTGACGATCGAAGCCGCGTCTTTGTCCATCAAGAGCGGCAACGCCTGCATCCTGCGTGGCGGCTCAGAAGCGATTAACTCCAACAAAGCCTTGGCCAAGTTGGTGCAACAAGCATTAAACGAAAGTGGTTTGCCCACCGATGCGGTACAGCTTGTGCAAACCACTGACCGTGAAGCCGTGGGCCACCTCATTGCCATGCCCGAGTTTGTGGATGTCATCATTCCGCGCGGCGGCAAGGGTTTGATCGAGCGCATCAGCCGCGACGCCAAAGTGCCCGTCATCAAACATTTGGATGGCAACTGCCACACCTATGTGGATGACCCTTGCGACATCGACATGGCCGTCACCGTGGCCGACAACGCAAAGACGCAAAAGTACACCCCATGCAACGCCAGCGAAAGCTTGTTGGTAGCTCGCGGCGTGGCCGCAGAATTTTTGCCAAAGATTGGCGCGATCTATGCCGCCAAAGGCGTAGAGATGCGTTGCTGTCCAGTGGCCAAAGCCATCCTCACGCAAGTCAAAGGTGCCAACCTCAAAGACGCGACCGAGCAAGATTGGTTTGAGGAATACCTCGGCCCCATCATCAGTGTCAAAGTGGTGGACGGATTGGATGCGGCGATTGCCCACATCAACCATTATTCGAGTCACCACACCGAATCCATCCTCACCCGCGACCACATGCATGCCCAGCGGTTCATGCGCGAGGTAGATTCATCCAGCGTGATGGTCAATGCCAGCACCCGCTTTGCAGATGGTTTTGAATACGGTTTGGGTGCCGAAATAGGCATTTCCACCGACAAATTCCATGCGCGTGGCCCCGTGGGCATCGAAGGCCTCACGTCACTGAAATATGTGGTGCTGGGCCAAGGCGAAATTCGCGTTTAAACCACACTTTTTAGAGGGTGGTGCCTCTAGAAAATGCGTGGCTCATAGGTCCTAAAATGGCCCACAACTTTTTGAGACACCATGGTCCCTCACCTCATCACCGCCCTCAACGGCCCCATCAACGAGCTTGAGCAACGCATCCTCGATTCCATGCCCGCCATCGAGCGCTGGTTTCGTTTGGAGTGGATGGAGCACACGCCCCCGTTCTATACCTCGGTTGATATCCGCAATGCAGGCTTCAAGCTCGCGCCGGTCGATACCAACCTCTACCCAGGCGGCTGGAACAACCTCACGCCCGAGATGTTGCCACTCGCGGTGCAAGCCGCGATGGCCGCGATTGAGAAGATTTGTCCCGAAGCGCGCAACCTGTTGTTGATTCCTGAGAACCACACACGCAACACCTTTTACTTGTCGAACGTGGCGCAGCTGCAGCGCATCTTCCACATGGCGGGTTTGAATGTGCGCGTGGGCTCGATCAACCCAGAGATCAAAGAAAACACCACCATCGACTTGCCCAATGGTGACAGCGTCACGCTTGAGCCGGTGATTCGCGGCAAGCATCGTTTGGGTCTGAAAGACTTTGACCCTTGCACCATCTTGCTCAACAACGATTTGAGCGCAGGCATCCCCGGCATCTTGGAAGACTTGCACGAGCAGCATCTGCTGCCACCGCTGCATGCCGGTTGGAGCGTGCGTCGCAAGAGCAAACACTTTGAGTGCTATGAAGAAGTGGCCAAGCGTTTTGGCAAGCTGCTGGGCATCGACCCTTGGCTGATCAACCCCATGTTCAACCAGTGCGGTGAAGTGAACTTCGCTGAAGGCACAGGCATGGAGTGTTTGAAGACCAATGTGGACGCCTTGCTCACCAAGATCAAACGCAAATACAAAGAGTACGGCATCAACGAAAAACCTTTCGTCATCGTCAAGGCCGACAACGGCACGTATGGCATGGGCATCATGACCGTGCGCGATGTCAAAGACCTCGATGTGGTCAACCGCAAGACGCGCAACAAAATGAGCGTGGTCAAAGACGGTCAAGAAGTGAATCAAGTCATCATTCAAGAAGGCGTGCTCACGCATGAACGCTTGAACGATGCAGTGGCCGAACCCGTGGTCTACATGATGGACCGCTATGTGGTGGGCGGCTTCTACCGCGTGCATGCCGACCGTGGCGTGGACGAAAACTTGAACGCGCCCGGCGCCAGCTTTGTGCCTTTGGCTTTCGAGCAAAGTGCACACACGCCACAGCCAGGCATGAAACCCGGCGCTAGCGCCCCCAACCGCTTTTACATGTATGGCGTCATTGGCCGTTTGGCCATGCTGGCTGCGAGTTATGAACTCGAGGCCACAGACCCCGAAGCAGAGAATTACGACTGAGGTAAATGATGGAACAACACGGCAAGTCGTCGCTCGCGGCGCTCACCTTAGGCGCCATTGGCGTCGTATACGGCGACATCGGCACAAGTGTGCTGTATGCGATGAAAGAAGTGTTTGGCTCTGGCCATGTGCAGTTCACGCCCAACAACATCTACGGCATCTTGTCTATCTTCTTCTGGACATTGACCGTGATCGTGTCTATCAAGTACGTGGCTTTGGTGCTGCGCGCCGATAACAACGGCGAAGGTGGTTTGGTCGCGATGTTGGCCTTGGCCTCCATGGCCGTCAAAGACCGACCTGTGTTGCGTCAGCGCATGTTGATCGTGGGCATCTTCGGCACGTGTTTGTTTTATGGTGATGGCGTCATCACGCCAGCGATTTCTGTGCTCTCTGCGGTGGAAGGTTTAGAGGTTGTGTCACCTGCTTTCACCAAGTATGTGATCCCACTCACGATTGTGATTTTGTTTGGCCTTTTTGTTGTGCAAAAGCGCGGCACCAGTGGCATTGGCAAGTTCTTTGGCCCCATCACCGTGGTGTGGTTTGCAGCCATCGCTGCTTTGGGTGTGTATCACATTGCTGCACATCCAGAAATCATGTGGGCCATTAGTCCGCATTACGCGGTGATGTTCATGGTCAATGAACCCGCCATTACCTTTCTGATTTTGGGTGCCGTTGTCTTGTGCGTGACCGGTGGCGAAGCTTTGTACGCCGACATGGGCCATTTTGGTAAGAAGCCCATCCGCATTGCGTGGTTCATGGTGGTCATGCCATCGCTCACGCTCAATTACTTTGGGCAGGGCGCGTTACTGCTTAGCGACCCCAGTGCTGTGACAAACCCCTTCTTCAACATGGCGCCTGATTGGCTGCTGGTACCTTTGGTTGTGTTGGCCACTGCGGCGACGGTGATTGCTTCTCAAGCACTGATTTCAGGCGCTTTCAGCGTGACCAAGCAAGTGGTGCAAATGGGCTTCTTGCCGCGATTGCAAGTCCTGCATACCAGCGTGAAAGACACAGGTCAAATCTATATCCCGTTCGTGAACTGGGGCTTGTTTGCCGTCATTGTGTTGGCTGTGGTGATGTTCAAGTCGTCTAGCAATTTGGCTGCTGCCTACGGTATTGCCGTGTGTACGGACATGTTGATCACGACGGTGCTCACGTTCTTCGTGATTCACTACGGTTGGAAATATTCTTTCTGGTGGTCGTTGCTCGCAACCGGCTTCTTCTTCTCAGTGGACTTTGCATTCTGGGCATCTAACTTGATGAAATTGCTCGAAGGTGGTTGGTTCCCACTGTTGATTGCTTCGTTCATCATGATGCTCATGCTCACTTGGCGCGATGGTCGTGCGTTGCTTGCAGAAAAGCGTCGCGAAGATGCATTGGACTTGCCAAGCTTCTTGGGCGCCGTGTTTTCATCGCCCCCAACGCGCGTGGATGGCACAGCCGTGTTCTTGACCTCAGGCATGGGCGCCGTGCCTAACGCGTTCCTACACAATTTGAAGCACAACAAAGTGCTCCACGCACAAAACTTGTTTGTGAATGTGCACAACCATGAAGTGCCATGGATTGCAGACAAAGACCGTTTGGAAATCACGCCCTTGGGCAATGAGTGCTGGCAAGTGGTGATTCACTATGGTTTTAAAGACGATCCCGATGTGCCGGGCGCATTGACGCATCTGCACGGCATGGGCTGTGAAATCAACCCCATGACCACCAGCTACTTCTTGTCTCGCGACAGCATCGTGCCCACGATCGGCAACGGCATGGCGCAATGGCGTGAAAAACTGTTTGCGCAAATGCACCTTAACGCCAGTTCTGCTGCCGACTTCTTGAACTTGCCTAGCAACTCCGTGGTGGAGCTGGGCAGCAAAATCGAAATCTAAAACTCATGCACATCCTCTTCGTCGCAGACCCGCTGTCGTCCTTCAAGATTTACAAGGACACCACGTTTGCGATGATGCGTGAGGCGCAGCGTCGTGGCCACCAAGTGTTGGCCTGCGAACCGCAAGACATCGTGTGGCAAAGCGGCCAGCAGGTGTCGGCACGCGTGCAGCAAGTGCACTTGACGGGTGATGCTAAAGATTGGTTTGCAGTGCAAAGTGTGGACGAGCATTACGCACTCAAAAGCGCAGACGCCATCGTCATGCGAAAAGACCCGCCCTTTGATAGCGAATACTTTTACGCCACGCACTTGCTAGAGCAAGCTGAACGCGAAGGCGCGAAGGTGTTCAACAAGCCAACTGCTTTACGCGATCATCCAGAAAAATTAGCCATTCTGGAGTTCGCCCAATTCATCAGTCCCACGCTGGTCACGCGCAGCGCCGATGCCATTCGCGCATTCCATGCACAGCATCGCGACATCATCTTGAAGCCACTCGACGGCATGGGTGGCATGGGCATCTTTCGTGTGAAGGACGATGGCCTGAATTTGGGCGCAATCACCGAAACCCTCAACCGTGACGGTGCACAAACCGTGATGGTACAAAAGTTCATTCCTGCGATTGACAAAGGCGACAAGCGCGTACTCGTCATCGGCGGCAAGGTCGTGCCTTATTGTTTAGCGCGTATCCCGCAAGGCGGCGAAGTGCGCGGCAATTTGGCTGCCGGCGGCAAAGGCGTGGCACAACCCATCTCTGCACGTGATCAACAAATTGCCGAAGCCCTTGGCCCCATCCTTGCCAAACGCGGTTTGTTGTTGGTCGGTTTGGATGTAATTGGGGACTGCCTCACCGAGGTGAATGTGACCAGCCCTACGTGCTTCCAAGAAATTTTTGACCAGACCGGCTTCGATGTGGCTGCAATGTTTGTCGACGCGCTTGAGGCCGCAGCAAAAAAGTAACCCAGTCACACAGCAGTCAGCGTTCGGTGTGGCGCCATTCACCGCAAAGCGGTGTAAGCCACGGCGAATGCTGGCTGATGCGTGGCGGGCAAGAGAGGTGACTCCTTACGCGAAGGTCAAAAGCATCAGGCCCTTAGTTGCCCATCTACAAACACCTTCAACTCCCCCGGCGCAAACGGTGTCCAAACCTCATTGGTCGTCAGCGGCGCAGTGACAACCACAGCCACACGGTCATCGGGCGATGCGTGCTCCGCAAAGTTAATGCTCATGTCTTGGTCACTCAACGTGGCACTTGAAAACGGATGCTTGCGCTCGATGTAGCAAAGATGGGTTGACGCATGCGCCCACAACGCTTGGCCATTCGACAGCAAGAAGTTGAACGTGCCGTGTTTGGCAATTTGCGGTACCAGCTCTTTCAAGGTGAGCGTGAGCTCATCAATCGATGGCACGCTCGCATGTGACTTGGCCATCTCTTGCATCAACCAACAAAACGCTTGCTCGCTGTCGGTGTGACCTACGGGTTTGAAGTTGCCGTGCAAGCGGGGCGCATAGTTTTCAAGGTTCCCGTTGTGCGCAAACACCCAGTAACGCCCCCACAGTTCACGCACAAAGGGATGGCAGTTCTCTAGCGCCACCACGCCTTGTGTGGCCTTGCGGATGTGCGAAATGACATTACGGCTTTTGATCGGGTACTTGCGAATCAACTCGGCCACGGGTGAGGTGCTGGCGGGTAAATGGTCAATGAAGTGGCGCAATCCACGGTCTTGTTCAGAGCCTTCAAAGAACGCAATTCCCCAGCCATCAGCATGATGGTCGGTAACCCCTGCGCGTTGCGCAAATCCGCTGAAGCTAAACGTAGCATCCGTTGGGTTTTTGCAGTTAAGGCCGAGCAGTTGACACATGGTGTTTTAAAAAATCAATGGCTGTGTGGATGAGGCTGACGAATGCGCCAAGCCGCCAACAGTGCCAGCATACAAACAAAAGCGAGCATCAAGAATACCTCGTCAAACGCTGCCAAGCGTGATGCCGAGGTGTTCGTGTTTTGTAACGAATCACCATGTACAGCCAATCGCCACTCTAGCAAGATGCCACACAGGCTCACGCCTGCAGCGCCGCCGAGCATACGCAAAAAGTTGATCACGCTGGCGCCTTGCGGAATCAAACTGCCATCCATGCCGCGCATGGCGCCGATGTTGAGTGAGGGCAAGATAAAGCCCAGTCCGATGCGCCCCAAAATGGCAAAGGCCACAAGCACCCACAAACCCGTTTGCAAATTCACGGTGACCATGAGTGCAAATGAAAGTGCCAACAACAACAAGCCAAAGCTCACCATCAAGTGGGTGGGGTGGGTGCTGGAGTAGCGGCCCACAATGGCAATCGTGAACGCCAACAACAAGCCAGATGGCAATAGCAAAGTGCCTACATAGCTAGGTGACAAACCCAGCCCAAGCTGCAAATACAACGGTAGCAAATACGTGGAGCCAAACATCGCAATGCCGTAGATGAATGCCACAGTGGTGCCCATGGCAAATGGGCGATGGGTGAACAATGCCAAGTTCATCAAAGGCTTGCCATCGTTTTGCATTTGCATACGTTGCCACACCACAAAGCCCACCGTGCACAAGATGGCGGCGCCGATCAAGGTCAGAGAGCCCATGACATTGCCGCTGTGCAGCATCACCAAGCCATTGAGCAAGCACAGCGTGCCAACTGTGGCGAGTGCGAGACCAGCTAAGTCAAGCGAGGGCTTGCCGTGGTTGGCACTCACGCCACCAGGTGCGGTGGTGGGGACGTATCGCATAGCCATCCAAATGGAAATTGTGCAGAACGGCACGACCATGAAGAACAACGCTCGCCAACTCATCCAGTCCACCAGCAAGCCGCCGATACTGGGCCCAAGCGCGGGTGCCAACACCACGCCCATGCCAAAGAAGCTGTTGGCACGGCCTTGTTCTGAGGTGTCAAACGCACGCAAGATGATGATGGCGGGAATAGGTTGCACCACACCAGCGGCCAAGCCTTCAATCACGCGTGCAGCCAGCACAAGGTTGTAGTCGGTGGATAGCCCGCCTGCAATGCCTGCCGAGAGCAGCACCAGCATGCAGCCCAAGTAGGTGGTGCGATAGCCAAAGCGTGCCAACAGCCAAGGCGTGGTGAGCATGGACACTGTCATGGCCACCATGAAGCTAGAGCTCACCCACTGAGCCAATTCTTGACCAATGCCAAACTGCATGCTCATGTCGGGAATGCCCACGTTCATGATGGTGGACGACATGATGGCAGCCATGGAGCCGATCATCACCGTGGTCAGCATCAGCCAACGGTGGCGTGTGCCGTAGCGACTTTGAAGGTCAGCCAATGAGCCGCGTTCAGCCATTGGCTTCTTTCGTGGCGCAGGCTTGGCAAATACAAGCTTTGTTTTGCGCGGCGACGGGTATTTGGGCGAGTAACTCAGGCGAGAACGACACGTTCAAACACCAGCACTTGGCAATGGGTTGCCCGGTTGTTTTGGCGACTTCCATGGAGCACTGATTCGGTTGGCCGCACAAAGGGCAGGCACACGTATCAATAGGAGCCGAAAGGGGATTAGGCATGCCTCAAAGTGTAGCGAAGCGAACAAGGCACAATCACGAAAAGCTTATGTACGAATTCCCACCTACGCTAGAAGCTGCTCAGTTGCGGCTTGACCATGTCAGCCCCAAAGACTATGCGCACTCGCGCAATGCTTTGGATGGTGCGGTCACGCATTTGTCGCCTTACCTCACGCATGGTTTTTTGAGCGTGCCCGATGTGGCCAGTGCCATGTATCACCAGTACCGTGTAGGTGTACAACACAAACTCATTTACGAACTGGGTTGGCGCGAATATTTCCAGCACATGCACCACCACTTGGGTGACGGTATTGCGCAGTCTTTGCGCGAAGGTGTGTTGCCTGATTCGGAATACAGCACCGAACTACCTGAAGACGTGCGTCATGCGTGTACGCGTGTACCCGTGATCGATAACGCCATTCGGATGCTTTACACCACAGGGTACTTGCACAACCATGCGAGACTTTGGTTGGCAAGCTACATCGTGCACTTGCGCAAAGTGCATTGGCGCGTGGCAGCCGATTGGATGTACAGCCATTTGTTAGACGGTGATATCGCAAGCAATTACCTGAGCTGGCAATGGGTGGCTGCGACAGGCAGTGGCAAGCCTTATTTGTTCAACGCAGAGACGGTTGAAAAATTTGCGCCAGAAATTTGGCATAGCCCTGGCACATCGATCGATGTGAGTTACGAACTGATGGAAATCTTGGCGACCAGCCAAGCCACGGTGGCACAGGTGCATAAAAACGAATTGGCTTGGGATGAGCCAGCAGTGTTTGCCGAGCCGCCAGCTGAATTGGGGTTTACAAAACCTGTGGTTACCGATGTGTTGGACAAGCATGTGTGGATCGTGCATCCGTGGGTATTAGCCAATTTGCCAACTGATTTACCCACTGGTGTGGTGTGCGTGGCGGTTGTGTTTGCGGAGCACGCACAGACGCATCCGTGGAATGCGTTGCGTTGGAGCTTTGTGGGTGGTCGCATGGCCGCTCTCACGCCATATCGCTGGTTTGCTTCAGCTGAAGAGGTATTGCAGGCTTTAGTTGGCGCAAAGAGTGTGCAAACCGTGGTGCATTTGTGTTTGCCTGATTTGTCTCAGAGCCATGTGCAACTTCGTCCTGCGCCACGTTTGTTTCGTCACATCGATAAGCCGATGGACTCATTCAGCAAATGGTGGGTGCAGGTGAACAAAAACGTGCGTCATTTGCAGCAACTGGTGTACCCGTTGCCCACGCGAACACCAGTGCCTTAAACCAGCGCCTTATTCGCCAGGTGCGGGCGTGACCTTGCTGATGAAGTATTCCGTCTCGCCAAAGCAAGTGGGTAAGCCTTTGTGCTGCTCATATTCGATCACTACTTTTTGACCAATGTTTTTGTTGATTTGGTCAGCTACCGCATCGTCACGCACGGTGAACGCAAATTTTTCAGGAATCGCGGGCAGCGTGGCCAATGCACGAATTTGTTCGCCTTCCCAAGTTTTACAGATCCAACCTTTGTAGGAGAGCTTTTGCACGAAGCCCACGCTCTCACCCTTGGAGTAGGTGAAATGGTAGGAGAACAGCAAATACAAACCGAGGGCGATAACCACGGTCAACACCAAGCCAATCACGGTGCGCAATGCATAACGAATCAGTGTGCTGATGAAGTTGGTGGTCATGTGTGTGCTTTCAGAATAAGTTCAATGGGGTGAATCATAGTGGGCTTGTCAAACAAAAGCGGCTTCCGAAGAAGCCGCTTTGCATTGATTCGCCGCCAGTGTTGACAGCTGTTTAGTTGTGATTAAACCGTGCCGGCCTTCACCTTCAAACGCCACGCGTGCAGCAAGGGCTCGGTATAGCCGCTAGGCTGCTCTTTGCCTTTGAACACCAAGTCGAGGGCAGCTTGGTAAGCAGGAGCCTTGGCGAAGCGACCAGCCATTTTTTGGTACAGCTTATCGCCCGCGTTTTGCTTATCCACCACTGAGGCCATGCGCTTGAACGTGGCTTTGACTTCAGCAGGTGTCACCACGCCATGGTGCAACCAGTTGGCGATGTGTTGACTAGAAATGCGCAGGGTTGCGCGGTCTTCCATCAGGCCGACGTTGTGGATGTCTGGCACTTTCGAGCAGCCCACACCTTGGTCAACCCAACGCACGACGTAGCCCAAAATGCCTTGCACGTTGTTGTCCAACTCTTGTTGCTTCTCGGCAGGCTTCCAGTTGGGCTTAGCGGTCACGGGTACTTGTAGCAAGTCGTTCAAGAGGCTGTCGCGCACCTTGGCGTAGTTGACCTTTTCCAACTCTTTTTGTACGTCCACCACTTTGACTTGGTGGTAGTGCATGGCGTGCAACACAGCCGCGGTGGGGCTTGGTACCCATGCGGTGTTAGCACCTGCTTTGGGGTGACCAATTTTTTGCTTCAACATCTCGGCCATCAAATCGGGCATGGCCCACATGCCTTTGCCGATTTGTGCCTTGCCGCGCAAGCCGCATGACAAGCCTGCCAACACGTTGTTTTTTTCGTAGGCTTGAATCCATGCGCTGGTCTTCATATCGCCTTTGCGCAACATGGGGCCTGCTTGCATGGCGGTGTGCATTTCATCGCCAGTGCGGTCCAAGAAGCCAGTGTTGATGAACGCCACGCGGCTAGCCGCTGCTGCGATACAGGCTTTCAAGTTCACGCTGGTGCGGCGCTCTTCGTCCATGATGCCAAGCTTGACGGTGCTGTCAGCCAAGCCCAAAACCTTCTCGACGCGGCCAAACAACTCGCAGGCAAACGCCACTTCGGTGGGGCCGTGCATTTTGGGTTTGACGATGTAGACAGAGCCTGTGCGTGAGTTGCGAATGCCTTTTTTGCCGTGGCCTTGCAGGTCGTGCAAAGCGATGGTCGTGGTGATGACCGCGTCCATGATGCCTTCTGGAATTTCGTGCATCGCACCGTCTTTACCCTTGTAAAGAATGGCGGGATTGGTCATCAAGTGGCCCACGTTGCGAAGGAACAGCAATGAACGGCCATGTAATTTGACGGGCTGGCCGTCTTTGCCTTTGTATTCGCGGTCTGCATTCAAGCCACGTGTGAAGGTTTTGCCGCCTTTTTCAACCGTCTCGGTCAAAGTGCCTTTGACGATGCCCAACCAGTTGCTGTATGCCAGTACTTTGTCGTCTGCGTCTACCACGGCCACGGAGTCTTCCAAGTCGAGGATGGTGGACAACGCGGCTTCCACAATCAGGTCGCTCACGCCCGCTGGGTCGGTGGCGCCGATTGGGGTGTTGTGGTTGATTTGCAAGTCGAGGTGCAAACCGTTGTGCACAAACAGCACAGACGATGGCTCAGCCATCTTGCCTTGGAAGCCAACAAACTGAGCGGCTTTGGCCAATTTAGTCGTTTTACCGCCTTTGAGCGTGACGACCAATTCACCATTCACCACGGCGTAGCCAGTGGAGTCGATGTGCGAACCGCTTTTCAATGGCACGGTGCGATCGAGCACGTGGCGCGCATAGGCGATGACCTTGGCGCCGCGCTTTGGGTTGTAGCCAGCAGTTTTTTCTGCGCCGCCTTTTTCTGAAATGGCGTCTGTGCCATACAACGCGTCATACAAAGAGCCCCAACGTGCGTTAGCGGCGTTCAAGGCATAACGTGCATTGAGCACGGGCACCACCAGTTGTGGGCCAGCTTGCAAAGCCAATTCAGCATCGACGTTTTTGGTGGTGGCTTTGACTTTCTCGGGTTGTGGCACGAGATAGCCAATTTTTTCTAAGAACTTGCGGTAGCCCTTCATGTTCTTGATGGGGCCTGGATTGGCGCTGTGCCATGCATCCATTTCAGTTTGCAGGCGGTCACGCTCTGCCAACAAGGCGATGTTCTTGGGTGCCAAGTCTTGCACGATGGCGTCAAAACCCTTCCAGAATTTATCGCTGTTCACGCCGGTGTTGGGCAACACTTTGGTCTCGATGAATTTGTACAAATTGGTGGCAACTTGCAAGCTGCGCACTTGTGTGCGTTTCGTGGTGTCTTGGCTCATGGTGAGGTCTCTCTGGATAAATCAAAAAGGGGAAATCAGGACGAATCTTATTGGATTGCGTGGCTTGTATTGCATCGCTAGCTTTTGGGCTGTCGTGACAAATAGGGTGGTAATCGTTGGTGAAAGAACAATTTATTTTTCAGCGACCAACAAGTGGCCATGACGCAAACCTCGCCAAGTGCTGAGGGTCAAGCCCAGTATCAGTAACGAGGTGATAGCCAGCAGCAAGGTGGCAGGCAGTTGAAGCCAAGCGCCACCTGGGGCATGTGACATGCGCAAGCTGAGTGAGGTGAATGCTGCCAGCGGGAAGCTCATGCCCCAGTTGGCCATGCTGAAGGGTTGCTCACGAATGGTGGCAATTTGTGACATGGCCAGCAACAAGAAGAAAGCGCCGATGCCCCACATCATCCACACCATGGTCAAAGGCGCATCGAGCTGCAACAAGCTCAAGCCGCCAATGGATGGAGGCACCATGGTGATGAACCAGCTAGGCGCCAAACGCGCTGGCAAGGGGCCGGCTTGTGCCAAGCGAACAAACATCAAGGTTTGCAGCACCATCCATAAAAACATGCCCACGCCGAACTGGGCGGTCGCCCATGTTTCTAGACCAATGCTCACGCCACCCAAAGGTGCGAGCACGTTGCCCACCACGGGAATGAAAAACACAGGTGTGAAAGTGGCCCACTGCAGGCCACCGTTTTCAGCTTTATTGAGCCAGCGCTCGATGACCCAAACCGTGGCAGCAATTTCTAAGATGGAGCCCACGCACCACAGAAACGTCAGCGCTGTGTCCAGCGTGCGATCGGTGCCCCAAAACAAATTGATGCCTAAGCTGGCTAGCAACAAAATAGAAATAGGCAAGGTGGCCATGAAGGCGTGGCGCACAGGGTGGCGCATGTCAGCTGCCACCGCATTGGGGTGCGCTTGTAAGCGCACGATGCACGCCAAGCACAGCAATACAAAAATCACTTGTGCAAAGATCGCTGCGACTAGCCCCAAGCCCAATGCGCTGTCACCAAAAATATCGATGGCACGCAGCCATGCCTGCGACAAACCACACCACCCCATGACCATGGCAAACCACGCTGGCGCAAGGTACTCAAGAAGCGCAACGGCTCGTGTGATTCGGCTGGGGCGATGCGTAGGTGCGGGGGTGTTCATACGGTTGATTTTAGGTTGAGGACGCTTTTGGGCGTCCGTGGATAATTCACGCATGGACAAACTCAAAGCCTTTGAGTCTTTTGTGTCGGTGGCCTTGAAAGGCAGCTTGACCGCTGCAGCCAAAGCTGAGGGCGTGGCACCCGCGATCATGGGGCGACGCTTAGACAGCTTGGAGTCGCACTTGGGCGTCAAGCTCTTGGTGCGTACCACGCGTCGCATCACACTCACACACGAAGGCACGGCATTCCTTGAAGACTGTCAACGCTTGCTGGCTGAAGTGGCCAATGCAGAAGCGAGCGTCAGTGCGGGCGGCCTCAAAGCCAGCGGGCATTTGCGCATCACTGCGCCTGCCGGTTTTGGACGTCGCCATGTGGCACCGCTCGTGCCCAAGTTTCATAGCATGCATCCCGATGTGACGGTGTCGCTCAACTTGAGTGACCGCGTGGTCGATCTAGCCGCTGAAGGCTTTGATTGTGCTGTGCGCGTGGGCGACTTGCCCGACTCTTCCTTGGTCAGCGTGCGCATGGCAGACAACCGCCGTTTGTGCGTGGCCACGCCTGAATTTTTGAAGCGCTACGGAACACCTAAAGTGCCGAGTGACTTGATGCGCTTCAAGTGCTTGACGCTTTCCAGCGATGCATCACAAACACGTGGTTGGGCGTTTCGTGTATCCGTCACCGGTAAAGACCATGAGGTGATCCATTTGCGCCCTAGTGGACCCATGGACTGTTCGGATGGCCAAGTACTGCACGATTGGTGTTTGGCGGGTTATGGCATTGCATGGCGCAGCACATGGGAAGTCGAAACAGAAATCAACAGCGGCAAGCTGGTGCCCGTGTTGGAGGAGTTTGCTGCGCCGCCCAACGGTATTTATGCCGTCTTCTCGCAACGCAAACATTTGCCTTTACGCTTGCGCTTGTGGATTGACTTTCTCAAAGACCATTACGGCCATGCCAACTACTGGAGTGCTGCGGCATGACATTGCACCAAATCAAGGAAGTCGTTTTGTGTGCCGACGATTACGCGTTGAATGCTCCCGTATCGCAAGGCATTGTGGCCTTGGCCGTCTTGGGTCGTTTGAGTGCGACCAGTGTGATGAGTTTGTCGCCTCGATGGGCGGAAGATGCGCCGGCTTTGCGTGATGTGCGCGAACGTATGGATGTAGGTTTGCATCTTGACTGGACCAGTCGCTTTGCCATCGACTCAGGGCATGGCAGTGGTTTAGGTGCAGTCATGGTGCGCGCTGCCTTGCGTCTGTACAACCAAAAGCACATTGAAGATGAAATCGAGCGACAGCTTGATGCGTTTGAAGCGCACTGGCAAGCAGCGCCAGATCACATCGATGGTCATCAGCATGTGCAGCAGTTTGCGGTCTTTCGCCATGCGCTGGCTGAAGTGTTGATGCGCCGTTATGGTGACATTGCGCAGCGTCCGTGGCTGCGCGTGTCGCAAGTGGCACAGCCCGGTCTCAAAGCCAAAGTCATTTCTGCCATGGGCTCAAAAGCCTTGCAGCAATGGGCGCAAGCGTATGACTGGCCTTGTGTCTGGCCCTTGCTCGGCGCGTATGGTTTTGATGGCAGCATGGATGATTACGCCCGTCACATGCAAAGTTGGCTTGCTAGTGCGCGCGATGAAAAACCCACGCTCATCATGTGCCACCCCGCCGTATCGGCCCAGGCGGACGATGCGATTGGTGCTGCACGCAAACGAGAATTTGCTTACTTGGCTGGCCACGATTTTGTGCAGCACATGTTTGACGCGGGCGTGCGCTTGGTGCGCGGAAGCGGCAAAACCATGACCGAAATTAATTGATACGCATGACACCTTCATTTTTTTCTTCTCCCCGCTGGCGCACTTGGGGCATTTGGCTCTTGCCAGTTTTGCTGCTTGTGCTTGCCAGCGTGCGTCCGTTATCCATTCCAGATGAGGGCCGTTATGCCGAAGTGGGTCGTTGGATGCTGATCAGTGGCGATTGGCTCACGCCACGCGTGGATGGCATTCCGTTCTTTCATAAACCACCTTTGCTCTATTGGTTTGAAGCAGCTTCTATGGCTGTGTTTGGCGCAACCCCTTGGGCAGCACGCTTGGTGGTGGCTTTGCATGCGTGTTTGATGCTTGGCCTCATGGTGGCATGTGTACGTCACTTTGCAGGTGCGGATGTGGCACGTCGCGCAGGCTGGGTGCTGGGCACGAGCATGACGTTTTTGGTCGCAGGCCAATATGTGAACACGGACATGATGGTGGCCACATGGATGGGCGTCGCTATTTGGTGTTTTGCTCGCGCTTTCATGCATGAAGGTGACATACATCACAACTGGGCGCGTGCAGGCTTTGTGGCCTGTGCTTTTGGCGTGTTGAGCAAAGGTTTGATTGGCTTGTTGTTGCCAGGCTTGGTGCTGTTTTTGTGGATTGCCTACACATGGCAGTGGCGCAAAATTTTGGCCCTGCCGTGGGTGAGTGGCTTGCTCTTGTTTGTCGCCGTGACCTTGCCATGGTTTGTTTTGGCGGCGCGCGAGCACCCAGACATGTTGGCCTATATGTTTGGCAAGCATCAGTTTGGTCGTTACACCGCCACCACGTTTAACAACGCGAGGCCTTGGTGGTTTTATGGCATGGCCATCACGGTGCTGTTGTTTCCGTGGATCTTCTTTGTCGCTGCTGATGGCGTACAACGTTTGCGTCAACGCTTGAACCAACAAGCATCGGACGACAACGGAGCTTGGGTGGCCTTGTGCTGGATTTGGGTGATTGCCATTTTGGGTTTCTTCTCCATTCCAAACTCTAAGCTCATTGGTTATGCGCTGCCCGTCATGCCGCCTTTGGCCGCGCTCGCAGCGTTGTGGTGGCAGCGCCATTGGGCAACGCGCACATGGGGTACATGGGTGTTTGCTGCATTGTCATTGGTCGGTGTATGTGTAGCCAGTTTTGCCAACCACTATGCCGGCGTATTCACCCTCGAGCGCAGTACGCGCGACGTGGCCAAAGCCGTGGTGTGCCAGGTGGGTCCTGACGATGTCCTAGCTGTGGTGGACGACTACCCTTATGACGTGATGTTCTACGCGCAACGCCAACGCCCTATGGAAGTCATCCAAGACTGGGGGCGAGAAGAACGCGAGGCGGGTGATGATTGGCGACGCGAACTGATGGATGGCGTCGGCTTTGACAAGCCCTCTGGCGCAGCGTTACAACCCATGCAACGCTTGGCTGAGTTGCGTACCAATGACCATGCGTGGGTATTGGCCCCACGTTGGCAAAACGCCTACCGTGCTGAAACTTATACGGGCTTCATCGAAGCCTACAAAGACAGCTCGTGGGTGCTGTACCGCGGCGTCAGCGCTGCAACTTCAGCGAGCGCGGCGAAAAGCCCAGAAGCGGCTGAGCAAAAAGGTCTGCGCGGATGCAAAGACCAAAGCAAAAAATAAGGCTAGCCAATCAGGCAAGCTCAGCCCACGCAGCAGGGTAATAAACATCAGCTCGTTGGCAGCAAAGCCAGCCAACGCCGTCGCGCCAAAGCGACGAAAGCTTTGCCACAACGAGGTGTCTGCATCGCTGAAGCTCAAAAAACGGTGGCCAGCAAAGCTCACGACAAACGCGATGCAAAAGCCTGCTGCATTGGCCACCTCGGGCCACATGTAGCCTGAGGCCAGCATGAACACAGCCATGTGCACAGCAGCTGCTGTACCGCCCACCACCAAAAACCAAAAGCCTGCGCGCATGACTTAAATGGGTGTAGGTGGGTCGTTGTCGATCACTTCGGGCGCAACGGTTTTCATGGGTGTCAATGACAAGCCTGCGCCCCAACGTTGGCTCACCAAGTACATGGGGCGCTGTTTCACCTCTTCGTAAATGCGGCCCACGTATTCGGCCAGCACGCCGATCGATAGCAGCTGAATACCGCTGAAAAACATCATGCCCACCACCAGCGTGGCGTAGCCCGGCACATTGATACCCCACATGAAATATTCAGCCACCACCCACGCGCCATAGCCCAAGGCCATCGTCGCCAGTAGCAAGCCCGTGATGGTCAAGGCACGCAGTGGTGCAATGGAGAAGGCCAGCACACCTGTGAGCGCCAACGCAAATGAACCACGCAAACCAAAGCTGCTTTCGCCTGCAGCGCGGGGCAGAGGTTCGTAGTCAATCGCAGTGCTGGCAAAACCTACCCATGCGTATAGGCCCTTCATGAATCGGTTGCGCTCAGGTAGCTGCTTCAAGGCTTCCACCACACGGCGGTCCATCAGGCGAAAATCGCCCGCATGTGCTGGAATTTTTACGCGGTTGCCAGCGTTGATGAGCTTGTAAAACATGCCAGTCAGGCCAGCATGCAGCGCAGATTGGTCGTCGCGCGTGCGACGAATCGCGTACACCACGTCCGAGCCGTCACGCCAGCGCTTGACCATCTCCGCCACCAGCGACACGGGGTGCTGGCCGTCTGAGTCCATCAGTACCACTACCTCGCCTCGCGCCGCGTCAATGCCGGCCGTCAGGGCTGCTTCTTTGCCAAAGTTACGCGAGAGGTTGATGCCCACCACCTCGCGGTGCGCTTTGCATAAGGCTTGCATCACTTGCGCCGTGTCATCACGGCTCCCGTCGTTGATGAGCACGATCTCCACCTGAGAGCCCAGCGCTTGCAACGCGTGCAGCACCTGCGGTACCAGCGTGCCGAGGTTCTTGCCCTCGTTGTAAGCGGGCATGACGCACGACAGTGTGGGGGTGTATTGAAAACGGTCGATGGGGGTGAGGTTGTGGGCGTCGCGCATGGGTAGATCATGCCAAAAAATCAGGCCATTCCTTAAATTGAAGGCCCGCCCCGTAAAATCTAGCCATGCTCCAAGTTAAACAAGAATTGCTGGCCGCCCTGAGCCAAGCCCTCGACGGTTTGTTGCCCGGTTCCGGCAACAAGGCCGCTTTTGAATCTCCTAAGGTTGCCGCGCATGGCGACTATGCCATCACCGCTGCCATGCAGCTGGCCAAGCCCCTCAAGCTCAACCCCCGTCAGCTCGGCGAACAGCTGCGCGACGCATTGTTGGCTGCGCCTGTGTATCAACAGTGGGTGCAAGACATCGAAATTGCAGGCCCCGGCTTCATCAACATCCGCTTGAAGCCCGCCGCCAAGCAGCAAATCGTGCGCGAGGTGTTGGCTGCCAAAGATTGTTTTGGTTTCCAAGCCGACAACGGCCAACGCGTGTTGGTCGAGTTCGTGTCTGCCAACCCCACCGGCCCGCTACACGTGGGACACGGCCGCCAAGCGGCGCTGGGCGATGCGATTTGTAATTTGTTTGCCACGCAAGGCTTTAACGTCTACCGCGAGTTTTATTACAACGATGCGGGCGTGCAGATCAATACCTTGGCCAAGAGTACACATTTCCGTGCGCAAGGCATCAAGCCTGGCGATGCCAGTTGGCCCGTGGACCCCGAGAACCCAGAAAGCAAAGCGTTTTACAACGGCGACTACATCCAAGACATTGCCACCGATTTCTTGGCCGGCAAAACCGTCAAGTCTGACGACCGCGAATTCACCGCCAGCGGCGATGTGAACGATGTGGACGGCATGCGCGAATTCGCCGTGGCCTACCTGCGCCACGAGCAAGACCTCGACTTGAAAGCCTTTGACGTCAAGTTCGACAACTACTACTTGGAAAGCAGTCTCTACACCAGCGGCAAAGTGGCCGATGCGGTGAGTCGTTTGCAAGCTGCGGGCAAAACCTACGAACAAGACGGTGCGTTGTGGCTCAAGTCCACCGACTATGGCGACGACAAAGACCGTGTGATGAAAAAGACAGACGGCACGTACACCTACTTTGTGCCGGACGTGGCGTACCACATCACCAAGTGGGAGCGTGGCTTTACCAAGGTGGTGAACATTCAAGGCACTGACCACCACGGCACGATTGCCCGCGTGCGCGCTGGCTTGCAAGCCGCCAATGTGGGCATCCCCGAGGGCTACCCCGACTACGTGTTGCACACCATGGTGCGCGTCATGCGCGGTGGCGAAGAGGTGAAAATTTCTAAGCGCGCTGGTAGCTACGTGACGCTGCGTGACTTGATTGAGTGGACCAGCAAAGACGCAGTGCGTTTCTTCTTGCTTTCTCGCAAGCCCGACACTGAGTACACCTTCGATGTGGACTTGGCCGTGCAAAAGAACAACGACAACCCCGTTTACTACGTGCAATACGCGCATGCCCGCATTTGCTCTGTGCTGCGCGCGTGGGCCGACAAAGACGGCGGCGATGTGGCTTCGCTTAAAGAGGTGGACTTGTCTGCGCTCGAAAGCCCCCAAGCGCAAGCCCTCATGTTGCAACTGGCCAAGTACCCAGCGATGCTGACGGCAGCATCGGCTGACTTTGCGCCGCACGATGTGACTTTCTACTTGCGCGACCTCGCCGCCAGCTACCACAGCTACTACGATGCCGAGCGCATCTTGGTGGACGACGAAGCGGTGAAAAAAGCACGCTTGGCATTGGTGGCCGCCACCGCGCAGGTGCTGCACAATGGCTTGGCGGTGTTGGGCGTGTCAGCCCCCGCCAGCATGTAAATGAATTGGAGATTTTGAGCATGAATCAGCAACGCGGCGGCACTTTGGTGGGCTTCATCATCGGTTTGGTGGTGGGCTTGGCTGTGGCGCTTGGGGTGGCTATTTACGTCACCAAAATGCCAATTCCTTTCATGACCAAAGGCAACTCACGCTCTGCAGATTCAGACGCTGCTGAAGCTGAAAAGAACAAAGACTGGGACCCGAACGCGCCTTTGTATGGCAAAAAGGGTGCGAAGTCGGGTGACAAGGCCGATGAGCCTAAAGCCGATGCAAAGCCTGAGTCCAAACAGCCCGAGCACAAGCCAGATGCCTTACCCAAAGTAGACGCCAAAAGCGCAGACCCACTGGGCGATTTGGCCAAAGTGAAAGCCGCAGAGCCTAAGCCTGAGGCGAAAGCCAAACCAGAAGCCAAGCCTGCCGAACCTAAGGTCGCAGAGGTGAAACCCGCCGAAGCCCCTAAGACAGCCGAAACCAAGCCCGCAAGCGCTGACCCGTTCATTTATTTCGTTCAAGCTGGCGCGTATCGCACCACAGAAGAAGCCGAAGCGCAACGCGCCAAAACCGGCATGCTGGGCTTGGAAACCAAAATCAGCGAGCGTGACCAAGGCGGTCGCACGGTTTACCGCGTGCGTGTGGGGCCGATGGACAAGGCCGAGGCTGAGCGTGTCCGCGCTAAGCTAGAGGCCGCTCATATTGATTCCGCCATGGTGCGGGTGCAACGTTAAACACCGATAGAGGTAACGCATGAAACGTCGTGATTTTTCTTTGGCCGCCATCAGTGCTGCAACCGTTACAAGCTTGCCTTTGGTGGCAATTGCCCAAGGCCCTGTGGCGGCCAAAAAGCCTATTGAGGGCACAGACTATTTGTCACTGGATAAGCGCGTGCCCACCGATGTGGGAGCAGGCAAGATCGAAGTGATCGAATTCTTTTGGTACAGCTGCCCACACTGCAATGCCTTTGAGCCACAGTTCGCCGCTTGGAAAAAAGCTGCGCCTAAGGATGTGGTGATCCAGCGCGTACCCGTTCGCTTCCGAGATGACTTTGAGCCACAGCAACGCGCTTACTACGTGTTTGAAGCCCTGAACATGGTCGATGCCATGCACGGCAAGCTCTTCAACGCCATTCACACCGAGCGTCAGCAGCTCAATACGGGCGCAGCATTGGCCGCATGGGCAGATAAAAATGGCCTGCCTGAGAAGAAGTTCACAGAAACCTTCAACAGCTTTGGTGTAGCCAGCAAGGCACGACGCGCCACGCAGCTCCAAGAGGCGTTCAAGGTACAGGGTGTGCCCGCTCTGGGCGTGGCTGGACGTTTTTATACAGACGGCTCGTTAACCCAAACCATGGACCGTGCGTTGCAGGTCGCTGACTACCTTATCGGCGAAGTTCGCCGCGGCCGCTAAGCGCCTAAGGGTCAGCACGAAAATTGCTTGTGTTGGTGGTTAGAATACCATCAACTCAACGAGCAATATCCGTGCCTTGACTTCATTTGTTTCTTTCTCGCTCGCACTACTCATGGCCATTGCGCCAGTAGCGGCGTCTGCGGAAAAAGCAGATCGACAAAAACCAACCAACATCGAAGCCGATAGTTTGGTGCACGATGAATTGAACCAAGTCAGCATCTTCACGGGGCGCGCAGTTTTGACCCGTGGCACGATGGTCATGCGCGGTGCGCGTATTGAAATGCGCGAAGACATCGATGGCTATCAGTACGGCATTATTTTTCCTGAACCCAACAAACGTGCGTTCTTTCGGCAAAAGCGAGAAGGCATTGACGAGTTCATGGAAGGAGAGGGTCTGCGAATCGAGTTTGATGGCAAGGCTGACCGCGTCAAGTTGATCGACCACGCAGAAGTTCGTCGCTATCGTGGGGCTGTGTTGAATGACACGATGAGTGGCAAACTCATCATTTATGAAAATCTCGCCGATGTGTTCAGCATCGATGGCCAGCGCACTGAAGAAGGTGGCAAGGCCAGCGGCGGACGTGTGAAGGCCGTGTTGGCCCCACGCAGTAAAGCATTGGATAAGCCGTGATCGAAACGCTATCACCTCTACAAACCACCCACACGACAGAGAGTCGCTTGGAAGCCCGCCATTTGCAAAAGTCGTATGGCAGCCGCAAGGTGGTGCATGACGTGTCTATCTCGGTGAAGAAGGGTGAAGTGGTGGGTTTGCTAGGCCCTAACGGCGCAGGTAAAACCACCTCGTTCTACATGATTGTGGGATTGGTGCGCGCCGATGGCGGCAGCATCACCATTGATGGCCAGCCCGTGGCCCATCTCCCCATTCACCGCCGTTCACGTTTGGGGCTGAGCTATTTGCCGCAAGAGGCATCGATTTTTCGCAAGCTCAATGTGGAAGACAACGTGCGTGCTGTGCTCGAGCTGCAACGCGACGACAACGGCAAACCACTTGGCTCGGAAGAGATCGAAAAACGATTGACGTCTCTCTTGCAAGAATTGCGTGTGGACCATTTGCGCGCTTCTCCCTCGGTGGCCTTGTCAGGCGGCGAGCGTCGCCGCGTGGAAATTGCGCGTGCACTGGCCACCAATCCTCGTTTTATTTTGTTGGATGAGCCGTTTGCTGGCATTGACCCGATTGCGGTGATTGAGATTCAGCGCATCATTGGCTTCTTGAAAGCGCGCGGCATGGGCGTGCTCATCACGGACCACAACGTGCGTGAGACTCTGGGTATTTGTGATCACGCCTGCATCATCAGCGATGGTCGCGTCCTCGCACAAGGCACACCAAACGAAATCATCGAGAACGCGGACGTGCGTCGCGTTTATCTCGGCGAACACTTCCGAATGTGATCATGAAACAAGGCTTATCACTTCGCGTATCCCAACATCTGGCGCTCACGCCCCAGTTGCAGCAGTCGATCCGACTGTTGCAACTGTCCACTTTGGAGCTGAGCCAAGAGATTGAGCAAATGCTCGACGAGAACCCGTTTCTCGACAAAGAATTTGAAGAAGCACCTCGCGAAGAGTTTGGTCTCGACAAATCCGATGCGCCTGCTCGTGACGAAGAGGTTGAACCCGTGCGCGAAGTGCCATCACTCGATGGCGGCATGTCTGAAATCAGCGTCGACAACACAGCCAGCGACACCGAGCCAAGCGTAGATGGCATTGCCGAAAGCTGGGATGGTGACGGCAGCGTGGAGTTTTCTGCCGACGACTCCGAATGGGGCGGCGATGCGCCTGCCAGCAATAACAACAACACCGCAGACAGCGATACCGCGGACGCCACAGAGTTGGCGCGCATGCAAGAGTCGCTCACCTCGTTTTTGCATCGCCAAGCGTTGTCGCTGCGCCTGAGCCCCACCGACACAGCCGCGCTGCGTTACCTCATAGAGAACCTCAACGACGACGGTTACCTTGAAGACACGCTGCGCAGCTTGGCCGAAGGGTTGGGCAATGACGACGAAGAACAAATTGAAGAGCTTGAACATCGCTTCCAAGTGGCCTTGTCGCTGCTGCAAAGCCTAGAGCCTGTGGGTGTGGGTGCGCGTGACTTAGCGGAGTGCTTGACGTTGCAACTCAAAGCCTTGGAACCCAAAGGCGAAGAAGCTTTACAGATTCGCGACACCGCCATTCGCATGTGCAAGCAGCCGATGGAGATGCTGGCCAAGCGGGACTTCAAACGTTTGGCGGTAGTGGTCGGTGACAGTGAGGCTAATGTGAAAGTGGCGATTGCCTTGATTGGCCGCTTAGAGCCTAAGCCAGGTCGCCGTTTTGCTGATGTCGAGCGCCATGTGGTGGTTCCTGATGTGTTGGTCACCCGTGTGGGCAAGTCGACTACCGCACCGAAGTTCAAGGTGGCGCTCAATCCCGATGTGATGCCTCGCCTGCGGGTGCACGACATTTATGCCAATGCCCTAAAGGGAGGCAAAGGCGAAGCGCATGCGGGCTTGCAACAACGTTTGCAAGAAGCGCGTTGGTTCATCAAGAACATTCAGCAACGCTTTGACACCATCTTGCGCGTGAGCAACGCCATTGCCGAGCGCCAGAAAAACTTCTTTATCCACGGCGAACTCGCCATGCGCCCCATGGTGCTGCGCGAGATTGCAGAAGAGTTGGGACTACACGAGTCCACCATCAGCCGTGTGACCACCAACAAATACATGAGCACGCCCTACGGCACATTTGAACTCAAGTATTTCTTTGGTTCTGGGTTGGAGACGGATAGTGGCAACAATGCCTCCAGCACGGCTGTGCGCGCGCTCATCAAGCAATTTGTGGCGAGCGAGAACCCCAAAAAGCCGCTGTCAGATAATCAGCTTTCCGAAATGCTCAAAGAGCAAGGCATCGAGTGCGCACGCCGCACCGTGGCCAAATACCGTGAGGCGCTGCGTATTGCGCCCACGACATTGCGCAAAGCGCTTTAAAGAACCCTATGAATCAATTACATCTCTTCTTGCCCTGTGCGGCAGGCGTTGAATCCTATTTGGCCGAGGAAGTGCGTCGCATCACTGGCGTGGGCGACGACGACATTCGCGCGTTTCGTGCGGGTGTGATGGTGCGTACCTCGTGGCGCGATGTGTTGCAGCTCAACCTGCATAGCCGCTTGGCGCAGCGCGTGTTGGTAGAGTTATCGCACACGCAGTACCGCCAAGAAGAAGACCTCTACCGCGCTGCGGGCGAAGTGGCTTGGGAGCTGTGGTTCTCGCCCAAAGAAACCTTCAAAATTGAAATTACTGCACAGCACAGTCCTTTGAAGAGCTTGAACTTTGCGGCACTCAAAATCAAAGACGCAGTGGCTGATCGCTTCCGCCACAAATTTGGCGTTCGCCCCGACGTCAATACGCAATGGCCCGATGCGCGCATCTACGCGCACCTGACCACCGAGAGTTGCACGCTCTACATCGACACCTCGGGCGAGCCGTTGTTCAAACGCGGCTGGCGCGCTGACAAAGGCGATGCACCGTTAAAAGAAACCCTCGCTGCTGCCATGTTGGCCGCGAGCGGTTGGAGCCAAGGCGATGGCACAGCCGCCAACCCCGACGGCTTAGTGGCTCAAGGCGTGCCGCTGTATGACCCTTGCTGCGGTAGCGGCACCATTGCGATTGAAGCGGCACAAATCGCCTGCAACATCGCGCCAGGCTCGATGCGCAAATTTGGTTTCCAAAAACTCATCCCTTACCAAGAACATGTGTGGCACGGCTTGCTAGACAACGCCCGCGCCCAAGAGTGCGAGCCTCGTGCCGAAGTGTTCGGCAGCGATGTGGCTTTCCGTATGGTCGACTTCGCGCAACGCAATGCCGAGCGCGGTGGCGTAGCCCACGCCGTGCAGCTGCGCGGCGGCGATGCCTTGCAGCGTATGCCCCCCAGCGAAGTGCCGGGTGTGATGCTGGTCAACCCGCCGTATGGCGAACGTATCGAAGCTGCTGGTATTGCGGGTGCAGCAAGGCGTGCGCGCTACTCACCACCCGCCGAATATGTGTCGCCTTACGAAGATGTGAACCAAAACGGCGATGCTGGTTTTGATGACGCGGCCTATGGCGGCGGCATGGTGCGTGATGATGTGCCACGCTTTGGCGCACGTGACATTGCACAAACCGAAGACGGTGGCGATTTCTTTGCCCAGCTCGCCAGCCATTGGAAGAAAAACTACGCGGGTTGGTCCGCATGGATGTTGACGCCTGACCTCAAGTTGCCAAGTCGCATGCGATTCAAAGAATCGCGCCGCGTGCCCATGTGGAACGGCCCGATTGAATGCCGCATGTTTCGCTTTGACTTGCGTGCGGGTTCAATGCGCAACAAGCCCAATGAAGCTCAGCCCACCGAGGGCAACAGGCCAGCGCAGTCGTGAGTGTGGCGCTGACTGCGAGTGAGACTGCAGCACTCGTGAGGGTGGTGCTCGACACTAACATTGTGCTCGACCTCTGGCTTTACAAAGATGCGGCTACGCCTGTATTGCTTGAGGCGCTTGAAACAAAGTCGGTGCAATGGCTAGCCACGCAAGTCATGCGTGACGAGCTAGAGCGTGTGTTGGCATACACCCACATCGTCAAACGTTTGGCGTTTAGTCAGCTCACTGCTGAGGATATCTTGGCGCAGTTTGATGCACATGCGCAACTCATGCCTGTCGCTGTTAAAGCGCTGTATGTGTGCAAAGACGGGGACGACCAAAAGTTCATTGACCTCGCGGCACAACATAAAACCCAACTCATCAGCAAGGATAAAGCGGTGTTGACCATGCGTAACCGCATGGCGCGATTGGGTGTTGCTGTAGGTAAGGTGTTTCCGGCCGCTTTGCCCACTTAGAAAAGGTGGAGCACTTTCACGCAGCTGTGCTGCGTGAACAGGCTTAGTGCTGTTCGAGTAAATCCAATAAAGTTTTCAGCGCATGTTGCGCCGCAGCTTCGCGTACCGTTGCCCGGTCACCGCTGAAGTGCATCAACTCAGTTTTAACCCACGCTGTTTCTGCGCCAAGTGTGGGGCCTGCGTCACTGGGCGTAGCCCATGCAAACCAAACTGTGCCAACGGGTTTATCTGCCGTACCGCCTGTTGGGCCAGCCACACCCGTGACAGCCAATGTCACTTGCGCATGTGAGCGGCGCATCGCACCTAGTGTCATGGCTTGCGCTACGGCTTCGCTGACAGCGCCATGCTCCGCAATCAAGGCCGAGTCCACGCCCAGCATGTCGTGCTTAGCCTCGTTGGAGTAGGTGACAAAGCCGCGTTCAAACCAGTTACTCGATCCCGATAAATCGGTGCAGCTGGCCGCGATCATGCCGCCTGTGCAGCTCTCTGCTGTGGCCAGCATCCAACCGTGTTGTTGCAGCACTTCGGCCAGTTGCTCTGTCAATGTATGTGAACTCATAGCGACCTCCAAATGGCGATGACCAACAAAGTACAAAACGCAGCTACCAAGTCATCAAAGATGATGCCCCAGCCCCCACGCCACCCAAAGCCTTTGAACAAGCTATCGGCCCAACGCACAGGCCCGGGCTTGGCTGCATCAAAGTAACGAAACAACGCAAACGCACCCATTTGGCCCCAAAACGTGGTGGGCGTGATCATCCACAGCACCAACCAAAACGCAATCACCTCGTCCCACACAATCGCGCCGGGATCAGCCACGCCCATGTGCTGCGCAGTGACGGTGCATGCCCACCAGCCGACCAATGTGGATGCGGCAATCACTACGCCCATTTCTAACGGGCTGAGCCACATTTGCAAGAGGGCAAACACGGCCCATGCCCACAGCGTTCCTGCCGTGCCCGGTGCCAAGCGGCTCAGGCCAGAGCCTGCACCAAGCGCAATGAAATGCGCAGGGTGCGACACCAAAAATCTGCGGTTGAGCTGTGGGGTGAAATCAGTCATACGGCTTGTGCTTTATGCGAAGTGGTCAAACGACGCAAAGCGTTTGGCTAATGGCTGGCCTTGCGGATCAAGCACGACTAAGCCCTGCTCTTGCGTGATGCGGCCAATGCGTGTGACGGGGGTGTTGGATTCCCACGCGGCGGCATGCACCAGCTCGCGTTGGTTCACCGGGGCGGTGAAGCACAGCTCGTAGTCGTCGCCACCTGACAGCGCAAACTCTAGGCGTTTGTTCCAAGGCAAGTCAGCCATGACAGCGGTGACGCCTGCAGGCAAACGTGCATCACCAAAGTGGCCTGCTGCTTGCAGCCATGTGGTGTCGATCTGCGCACCCACGCCTGAGCGTTTGAGGATGTGGCCTAGGTCGCCGAGCAAACCATCGCTCACATCAATCGCGGCATTGGCCACGGCGCGAAGTGCAGTGCCTAGTTCGACGCGCGGTGTGGGTTGCTCCATGCGCAGGCGGGCTTGTTCGAAGGCCTCGCCCGAAATGCTGTGCGTGCCGCGAAATACTTCGAGCGCCAAGCGAGCATCGCCCACTGTGCCGCTGATGTAAATGTCGTCGCCCACTTGCGCGTTTTGGCGCAGCAGTGCATCGCCCGGTGGCACTTCGCCAAACACGGTGATGCAAATATTCAGTGGGCCTTGCGTGGTGTCGCCACCCACCAGTTCACAGCCATGGGTATCGGCCAAGCGCAACAAACCCATGGAAAAACCAGCCAGCCATGTTTCGTCCACGCGCGGCAGCGACAGGGCAAGGGTGAAGGCCAAGGGTTCTGCGCCAACGGCGGCCAAGTCGCTCAGGTTCACTGCTAAGGCTTTGTGGCCTAAGCGGGTTGGGTCGACCGTGGTTAAAAAGTGGCGGCCTTCCACCAACATGTCACTGGACACAGCGAGTTGCATACCTTGCGTCGGGCGCAGCAGGGCGCAGTCATCGCCCACGCCCAGTGCGGCTTTGTGTGTGGGGCGCTTGAAGTAGCGCTCGATCAAGTCAAATTCGCCCATGGTGTGCGGCCTTAATGCAGCTTGCGGCTGCCGGGCTCATCGCTGAGCGCGTCGAGCACAAACATGGGGATGTCCACGTCAAACTTCTCACCGTCTTCGGCCACGCAAAAGTAGCTGCCGTGCATGGTGCCCGTGGGCGTGCGCAGGCGTGTGCCGCTGGTGTATTCAAACTGTTCACCTGGCTTGAGAAACGGCTGGTGGCCGACCACGCCAAGGCCTTTGATCTTTTCGTGTGTGCCGTTGGCGTCGTTCACATTCCAGGTGCGTGAGATCAGCTGAGCCGCGATATTGCCCACGTTGGTGATGGTGATCGTGTAGGCAAACATGAACAAGCCGCCGTCTGGGTCGGACTGCTCAGACAGGTATTGCGGGTGGACTTCGACTTGGAATTTGTAACGCAGCATGGGGTGATTTTGGCCTAAGCCGAAAACCCCGCCGAAGGGGTGAAATAATCACCCCATGACCAGCCCACGCACCCCATTCCACATCGCCCCCTCCATCTTGTCTGCCGACTTCGCCCGCTTGGGCGACGAGGTGAAAAACGTCATCGCCGCTGGCGCTGATTGGATTCACTTTGATGTGATGGACAACCACTATGTGCCCAACCTCACGTTCGGCCCCATGATTTGCCAAGCCTTGAAGCCACACGCCAAAACGCCAGCTGGCGTGGCTGTGCCGATTGACGTGCATTTAATGATTTCGCCGGTCGACGCTTTGGCTGCTTCGTTTGCCGAAGCAGGTGCGGATTACATTAGCTTTCACCCAGACGCGAGCGCCCATGTGCATCGCAGCATCCAAGCCATCAAGAGCAAGGGCGTGAAAGCCGGTTTGGTGTTCAACCCCGCCGAGTCGCTGGATGTGTTGGAGTGGACGATTGATGAGATTGATCTCATCCTCATCATGAGCGTCAACCCTGGCTTTGGCGGTCAAAGCTTCATTGACTCAGCCTTGCGCAAAGTCGAGATGGCGCGCAAATGGATTGAGCGCAGCGGCAAAGACATTCGCCTAGAGGTAGATGGCGGCATCAAGCCCGACAACATCCGCCAAGTGGCCGATGCTGGTGCAGACACCTTTGTGGCGGGCAGCGCGATTTTTGGCAAGCCCAACTACAAAGCGGTGATTGACCAAATGCGCGTGGCGCTTGCATAAGCTGTTGAGGTGCTGATCGCTAAAAATACTGGTGCATTACAGCGGTATTTGGCTAGAAAAGCCAATCATCCAAGAGCGCGGCAGGCCTGGTTCGAAATACTTCTGTGTAGATTGATTAACTAAGACAGAGCTAATGCTTGCATTATTTGTAATGTTATCTACGCCAATGAAACTTTCTACGCGAGCATTTCCAATTTGATAACGCTGACGAATGCGAGCATTCAATTGAGCAAATCCAGGTGCTAGCGCATAGTCGCTGGCGGTGGTTGTGTTTGCATCGTTGGCCCACATGCTGGAACGGCTGATTAAATCGAGACCTGCTTCTAAGCCGAGTGCGGGCTTTTGTCCAGCAGGCGAAAAGCCTTTCTCAGACCATTGCAATGATGTAAACAATTGCTGCTTTGGAATGGATGGAATCATGTTGCCATTGGATGGCCCTGCTTCATAAGTTGCCTTGATAAATGAAGCTGATGCTTGGCTGCGCCAATGAGGTGTGTACTGATTTCGCAATGCCACTTCGAAACCATCTCGTTTCGTTTTCGCAACGTTGGCATAGCTGGTTTTTGCGCTGGGGGAAACATATGCGGCGACAAGCTCATTATCCGTATCAATGTGAAACCATGCAGCGTCGACACGTGAACTTGACGACGGTAGCCATTTGCTGCCGACCTCCAAATGTCTACTTGTCGATGCTAGTAAATCGAAGTTAAATTTTTCTTTGAATATTGCTGCATCTTTTCCTGCATATGCAGCTTCTGACATGGTTGGTGTTTCGAATCCTCTTCCGTGATTGGCATAGAGGTTCAAATTTTCAAGGGCATGCCAAGTCAAGCCAATCACTGGACTCGTCGCTTTGTAATCAACTGAACCAGTTCCGTTATCTGGGTTTGATGGTAAGTAATCTGTGCTTTTCAATGTCACGTTACTTTGGCGAGCGCCAGTGGTGAGGGTGTATTTTTCACCCAGAGACCAGTTCGCTTGGGCAAATATGTCTCGGTTGCGTGCCTCGTTCAGTTCATTGCGGGCATTGTTGGGGTTTGTCGTGGCTTTCTCGCCTTTACTGGCAGTCCCACCTTCACGCAGTTCAGCTGCATGGTCAAGATCAATACCAACAACCCAATTCATGCGCTGATTGCCGAAGACTTGGCTTTTGCCGGTAGCTTGCAAACCCATGCCTTCAAATTGACGATCTAGCCCCACCCATTTGTCTGTTGATTGAAATTGCAAGTTGGTGCGATTGCCACCGTAAAGTCGACCTTGTAATTTCAAATCACTGTCTACGGTGTGCTCCATAACAACGCCGGTTTGTTCTTGTTTCACGGTCTTGCGTGTTCTTGTTGATGTTGCGTTCGCACCTGCTGCCGATGGTGTTTGGCTGACATCTGCAGCCTTTAAACCTAATGCATCTTTGGCGTAAGGCATATCAAACACATTGATGATGAATTTAAAGCGCGTGTCTGGTTTTGCATCAACTGTGATGACACTGTTTAGTTGCTGTCGACGCGTGTCGCTATTCGTGCGATAGCCTTCAATGGCGAAGGTGCTGTAGTCAACCACCATACCGACGTTGCCACTGCGCTGGCTGATTTGCCAGTCTGTGCGTGTCATGCCAAAGGACCCTGCATACATAGACACTTGCGCTTCAGGTGTATCGCCGGCTTCACGCGTGAAGGCTTGAATAACGCCGCCTGCTGCATTGCCATAGAGCAAAGCCAAGGGACCTGTCAGTACCTCCATGCGGTCTGCAGAGGTCATGCTCACCGTCGAGGTTTGACCTTGGCCATCAGGCATGGTCGCCGGTATCCCGTCGGTGATCAGGCGAATGCCGCGCATGCCAAAAGCTGAACGTGCACCAAATCCTCGAATAGAGATTTGCACGTCTTGCGCGTAGTTGTTGCGGTTGAGTGCAACAACGCCTGGTGCTTGCGCTAAAACATCAGACAAGTTGACTTGTGGACCAGAGTTGCGAATGGCTTGCGCGTCTATCGCGTAAATCGATGCAGGTGCATCAAATTGCTTTTGTTCAAGTCGGCCACTTTGAACCAAAACCTCAGTTTGAGCAAATGCAGGAACGATGTGAGACAAACTGACGCATGCGACAGCGCCGAGATATAACGCGTTTTTCTTGTATCCAGGGGTGAAATTGCATTTCATGGCGCGTGCACTCTATGGGTTTTGGTATGTCGCTTCTCGCAATCAACCTCACGTCGATCGTGTGGGCCAATCAGCATGGTGTGATGACAACGCATGGATGCTAGCGATAAGCAGTCAACGTCGTCTTGTGGGTTGCAACGCATGCGACAACCTTGTGGCTTTGGAGTCAGGTCATCTTGTCGGCGTAAGGGTATCCCCTTTGTTTGGGTCGTGAATTAGATGTGCTTTTGCACATGGGCTATTGACGCCCTACCTCAGTTGAAGAGATACTGAACATCTTTAATAAGTTAAGACTGATTTAATTGTTGGTCGTGTCACCTAGGTTTTGCTAATGGAAAATCCAAAATCACTTTGTATTGGCGTGCCCGCCGAAGTGGCAGCAGGCGAGGCCCGTGTGGCCGTCACGCCTGAGACGGCAAAAAAGCTGATGTCCCAAGGGCACACTGTTCGCGTGCAGGCGGGTGCTGGCGTGGCAGCTAGCGTGCCTGACGCGGCCTACGTATCAGTCGGCGCTGAGGTAGTCGATGCCGCATCCGCTTGGCGTTGTGATTTGGTTTTGAAGGTGCGTGCGCCAGAGGCAGCTGAGGTCGCGTACATTCAATCAGGAAGCACGGTCATTGGCATGTTGGAGCCCTTCAATGCGCAAGGCTTGCAACGCTTAGCCAGTGCGGGGGCCACAGGCTTTGCCCTTGAAGCTGCGCCACGCACGACGCGTGCACAAAGCATGGATGTGTTGTCTTCTCAGGCCAACATCGCTGGCTACAAGGCAGTCATGCTGGCAGCGGATAAGTACCAACGCTTTTTTCCGATGTTGATGACCGCTGCAGGCACGGTCAAAGCCGCGCGCGTGGTCATCCTTGGCGTGGGCGTGGCGGGCTTGCAAGCCATCGCCACAGCCAAGCGTTTAGGTGCGGTGATTGAAGCCACCGATGTGCGTCCCAGCGTGAAAGAGCAAGTCGAGTCACTGGGTGCGAAGTTCATCGATGTGCCGTTTGAGAGCCAAGATGAAAAAGACGCCGCCGAAGGCGTGGGTGGCTATGCTCGCCCCATGCCTCAAAGCTGGCTAGACCGCCAAAAGGTGGAAGTGGCCAAGCGTGTGGCCTTGGCTGACATCGTCATCACCACAGCACTCATCCCTGGTCGCGCAGCCCCAGTGCTGGTGACCGAAGACATGGTCAAGGCCATGAAGCCGGGTGCCGTCATCATCGACATCGCTGCTGGCAAAGGTGTTGATGGCGTGGGAGGCAACTGCCCGCTGACAGAAGCTAACAAGACCGTCATCAAACACGGCGTGACGATTGTGGGCGAGACCAATTTGCCCGCTTTGGTGGCTGCAGATGCCAGCGCACTGTATGCACGCAATGTGTTGGACTTTTTAAAGCTCGTCATCAACAAAGAAGGTGCGTTGCACATTGACCTAGAAGACGACATCGTGGCCGCTTGCTTAGTCACCCGCGATGGCGCGGTGGTAAAGAAATAAAAACGAGGAATATCAAAACATGGATGCAGTCTCCCCAACCCTCGTTAACTTGATTATTTTTGTGCTGGCCATCTACGTGGGCTACCACGTGGTGTGGACCGTCACACCTGCCTTGCACACGCCGCTTATGGCAGTGACCAATGCGATCTCAGCCATCGTCATCGTGGGTGCGATGTTGGCTGCTGCGATGACTGAAACCACCTTGGGTAAAACCATGGGAGTTCTCGCCGTGGCCTTGGCTGCTGTGAACGTGTTTGGTGGCTTCATGGTCACACGCCGCATGTTGGAAATGTTCAGGAAAAAAGACAAGCCTGCTAAAGCAGCAGCAGGAGACAAAGCATGAACATGGACTTTGTTTCAATGAACCTCGTCACCCTGATGTATTTGGTGGCGAGTGTGTGTTTCATTCAGGCGCTCAAAGGTTTGAGTCATCCCACCACCTCGATTCGTGGCAACGTGTTTGGCATGACGGGTATGACCATTGCCGTCATCACTACCGCAGCTTTGATCGTCAAGCTATCTGGTTCAGGTGTCGGCATGAGCTGGGTGTTGCTGGGCCTCGTGGTCGGCGGCGGTGCTGGCACGATCATGGCGCAACGCGTTGAGATGACCAAGATGCCAGAGCTAGTGGCTTTCATGCACAGCATGATTGGTTTGGCCGCAGTGTTCATTGGCGTAGCCGCCGTGGCTGAGCCTTGGGCATTCGGCATCACGGCTGCACCACAAGAAGTGGTGACCAAGATGCAAACGGCTTCCGGCGTGGTGATCACAGAGATGATGCAGCGCTTTCCCATTCCTGCAGGCAACCGCTTAGAGCTGTTCCTTGGTGCGGCCATTGGTGCGATCACGTTCAGTGGCTCGGTCATTGCATTTGGCAAGCTATCAGGCAAATACAAGTTCCGTTTGTTCCAAGGTACGCCTGTGAGCTTTGCGGGTCAACACATGCTCAACCTTGTGTTGGGTTTGGTCACCATCGGTTTGGGCTTGATGTTTGTCGCGACTGAGAGTTGGACAGCCTTTTTCGCCATGCTTGCCCTGTCGTTTGTGATGGGTGTGCTCATCATCATCCCGATTGGCGGTGCTGACATGCCTGTGGTGGTGTCTATGCTCAACAGCTATTCAGGTTGGGCGGCAGCAGGCATTGGTTTCTCGCTCAACAACAGCATGCTCATCATCGCAGGCTCGTTGGTGGGTAGCTCGGGCGCGATTCTGAGCTACATCATGTGCAAGGCGATGAACCGCTCGTTCTTCAGCGTGATCTTGGGTGGCTTTGGTGCTGAGGCCGTCACGGCCGTGGCTGGCGCACAAGAGCAACGTCCTGTGAAGAGCGGCAGCGCTGATGATGCGGCCTACATCTTGGCCAACGCCGAGACTGTTGTGATCGTTCCCGGCTACGGTTTGGCCGTGGCGCGTGCGCAACATGCGGTGAATGAATTGGCTGAAAAATTGATGCACAAAGGCATCAGCGTGAAATACGCCATCCATCCTGTGGCGGGTCGCATGCCAGGTCATATGAACGTGCTGTTGGCTGAGGCCGAAGTACCTTACGACCAAGTGTTCGAGATGGAAGACATCAACGGCGAATTCGGCCAAGTGGATGTGGCCATCGTCTTGGGTGCGAACGACGTGGTGAACCCTGCTGCTTTAGAAAAAGGCAGCTCGATTTATGGCATGCCTATTTTGGAAGCCTACAAAGCCAAGACGGTCATCGTGAACAAGCGTTCTATGGCTTCAGGCTATGCGGGCTTGGACAACGAACTGTTCTACATGGACAAAACCATGATGGTGTTTGGAGACGCCAAGAAGGTGGTGGAGGACATGGTCAAAGCGGTTGAGTAAACTGGCTTGACTCTTGGTTTCAAGGGGCGTCTACGACGCCCCTTCTTCATTCAGCGCTAACGCATTTCGTGCCAACTCAGGGCAAGTGATTTATGAACTTCTCATTGACTCAGTTTCAAGCCGCTATCGTTGATCTTGATGGCACCATGATTGATACCTTGGGAGACTTTGAGGTGGCGCTGAACCGTTGCCTTGCTGACTTGGATTTGCCGCCAGTCACGCGCGTCTTGGTGGAGCGCACGGTCGGCAAGGGCTCTGAGCATTTGATTCGCTCGGTGCTGGCGCATCAGCTGGCTTTGCCAGAGGTGAAAGAACAAGTTCGTTTATGTGCATCTCGTGGCGTTGACGATTTGTATGATGCCGCGTGGCTGCGTTACCAACATCACTACTTCCTCATCAATGGCGAGTTTGCTGATGTTTATCCGGGTGTGATCGATGGCCTGCAGCAGTTGCGCGATGCTGGGTTGCAGTTGGCGTGCCTGACCAATAAGCCTCTGTCGTTTGCCAAGCCCTTGTTGCAGACCAAAGGGTTAGACCACTTTTTCACGCATGTGTATGGCGGCGACAGTTTTGAGCGCAAAAAGCCTGATCCGCTGCCTCTGCTCAAAACTTGCGAGGCTTTGGGCGTCAAACCCGCGCAGGCCTTGATGGTGGGGGATTCGAGCAACGACGCCCAAGCAGCCCGTGCCGCGGGCTGCCCCGTGGTGTTGGTGCGCTATGGCTACAACCACGGCGAGCCCGTGGATGGTGTAGATGCCGATGCCCATGTGGACAGCTTGGTCGACATTCCGCGGGCCTTATCTAAAGCGGCCTGAGCCTTTGATAAACTGGGCCCATGTTCATTCACCGCAGCACTGTCACAGGTTGTCACGACCGGGGAGCTTGGCCCTGGCGTACGTCGTCGTCTGCGCTTGTCTAAAAGCACGCTCAGGTTCACTGATGCCGTGCCCGCGCTGAAGCACACGCTAGCTGCTCAGCACTTGTCCGAATGAACGCCCCAGTGCGATGGGGCCGAGCTGTGGAGGCTCACAATGACTGAAACCGAATTCAAACAATTGGCCCAAGAGGGCTACAACCGCATCCCGTTGGTGGCCGAGGCCTTTGCCGACTTAGAAACCCCGCTTTCGCTGTACTTGAAGCTTGCCCATGTGCAAAACAAGGGCGAGCGTAGCTTCTTGCTGGAGTCTGTGGTGGGCGGCGAGCGCTTTGGGCGCTATAGCTTTATTGGGTTGCCCGCCCGCACGTTGCTGCGTGCCAGTGGTTTTGGCGATGCGGCCAAAACCGAAGTGGTGACAGATGGCGTGGTGGTCGAAACCCACGCAGGCAACCCCCTCGACTTTGTGGCCGATTATCAAAAACGTTTCAAAGTGGCGCTGCGTCAAGGCTTGCCGCGTTTTTGTGGCGGCTTGGCAGGCTACTTTGGTTACGACACGGTGCGGCACATCGAAAAGAAGTTGGTCCACTCGTGCCCGCCCGATGATTTGGGCATGCCCGACATCTTGTTGCTGCAAACCGAAGAGTTGGCGGTGATTGATAACCTGTCAGGCAAGCTCTCGCTCATCGTCTACGCCGACCCAGTGCAGTCCGATGCCTACGCCAAAGCGCAGGCGCGTCTGGCTGAGCTGAAGCTTCGGTTGAAAGCGCCTGCACAAGCGCCATCGATTGCGCCATGTGCCAGCCATCCCGCTGAGCGTAGCTTTGCGAAAGACGATTACTTGGCGGCCGTGTTGCGCGCCAAAGACTTGATTGCCGCAGGCGACTTCATGCAAGTTCAGGTGGGTCAACGCATTCACAAAAAGTTCACGGCCAGTCCGCTGTCGCTGTACCGCGCCTTGCGTTCGTTGAACCCCAGCCCGTACATGTATTACTACAACCTCGGCGACGCTTATGTTGTGGGCGCATCGCCCGAGATTTTGGTGCGCCAAGAGTCCACGCCTGAAGGGCAAAAAGTCACCATCCGTCCCTTGGCCGGCACGCGCCCACGCGGCACCACGCCAGAGGCCGACAAGGCGGCAGAGGTTGAGCTCATCAACGACCCCAAAGAACGCGCCGAGCACGTCATGTTGATTGACCTTGCACGCAACGACATTGGCCGCATTGCTAAAACAGGCAGCGTCAAGGTGACCGAAGCCTTTGTGGTCGAGCGTTACAGCCACGTGATGCACATCGTGAGCAACGTGGAAGGTTTGTTGCTAGACGGCGTAGATGGCAAACCGCTCACCAGCATGGATGTGCTCAAAGCCACGTTCCCTGCGGGCACGCTAACGGGCGCGCCCAAAGTGCACGCGATGGAATTGATCGATCAGCTCGAACCCACCAAGCGCGGTTTGTATGGCGGTGCTTGTGGCTACTTGAGCTTTGCGGGTGACATGGACGTGGCGATTGCCATTCGCACCGGCATCATCAAAAACGACACGCTCTATGTGCAAGCTGCCGCGGGTGTGGTGGCCGACTCGGTGCCCGAGTTGGAGTGGAGAGAAACAGAACACAAAGCGCGCGCCTTGTTGCGTGCCAGCGAATTGGTCGAGGAGGGCTTGGAATGAGCAAGATCAAACTCCTCATGGTGGACAACTACGACAGCTTCACCTTCAACATCGTTCAATACTTTGGCGAGTTGGGTGCAGAGGTTGAGGTGTTTCGCAACGACGAAATCACGCTCGAAGGCATTGCTGCTCGCAAGCCCGATCGCTTGGTGATTTCACCTGGTCCTTGCTCGCCTGCTGAGGCGGGTATATCGGTGGCGGCCATTCAGCACTTTGCTGGCAAGTTGCCAATATTGGGTGTGTGCTTAGGCCATCAAAGCATTGGCGCAGCGTTTGGCGGCAAGATCATTCGTGCACAAGAGTTGATGCATGGCAAGACCAGCGTCATCACCACCACGCAAGAAGGTGTGTTTGCTGGCCTACCCGAGAAGTTCACGGTGAATCGTTACCACTCGCTCGCGATTGAGCGTGCTTCATGTCCGTCTTTTCTCAAGGTCACGGCGTGGACAGATGATGGCGAGATTATGGGTGTGCGTCACACTGAGCTAGATATTCAAGGTGTGCAGTTCCACCCAGAATCCATCCTCACCGAGCATGGACATGCCATGCTGAAAAACTTTCTGTAAAGGCTGGCTATGACAACCACCATTCATGCAATCACGCCCCAAGAAGCGCTGCAACGTGTCATCGAGCATCGCGAGATTTTTCACGACGAAATGCTGCACATCATGCGCCTCATCATGTCGGGCGAAATGTCGCAGGTGTTGATGTCGGCTTTCATTGCCGCCTTGCGCGTCAAGAAAGAAACCATTGGCGAGATCACCGCCGCAGCCCAAGTGATGCGCGAGTTCTCCACGAAGGTAGATGTGCCCGATCGCACGCACATGGTGGACATCGTTGGCACAGGCGGCGATGGTTCACATACCTTCAACATCTCCACTTGCTCCATGTTTGTGGTTGCTGCGGCAGGTGGCAAAGTCAGCAAGCATGGTGGCCGCAGCGTCAGCAGCAAAAGCGGCAGCGCCGATGTGTTGGAGAGCTTGGGTGTCAACATCAACTTACCGCCCGCGCAAATTGCCAAGTGCATTGCGGATGTTGGCATTGGTTTCATGTTCGCGCCCAACCATCACCCCGCCATGAAAAACGTGGCCCCTGTTCGCAAAGAGCTGGGTGTGCGCACCATCTTCAATATCTTGGGGCCACTGACCAATCCTGCCAGCGCACCTAATATTTTGATGGGCGTGTTTCATCCTGATTTGGTGGGTATCCAAGTGCGTGCGCTTGAGCGTTTGGGCGCAGAGCATGCGTTGGTGGTGTACGGTCGTGATGGTTTAGACGAAGTGTCTTTGGGGGCGGCCACCTTGGTGGGTGAGCTCAAAGACGGCCATGTGCGCGAGTACGAAATTCACCCTGAAGACTTTGGTTTTGCCATGAGCAGCAACCGCGCGCTGCGTGTTGAAACGCCCGAGCAATCGCGCGCCATGTTGTTGGGCGTGTTGGATAACCAAGCCGGCCCCGCACGCGACATCGTTGTGTTGAATGCCGGCGTGGCCTTGTATGCGGCCAATGTGGTGAACAGCATCGAGGCGGGTATTGCTAAAGCACGCGAAGCACTGGCGTCGGGTGCTGCCAAGGCTAAGCTGGATCAGTTGGTCGCTGCGGCGCATGCCCTGTCGGCTTAAAGTCTAGATATGTGGAATAACCCAGAAGCTTGGCTTGCCATCGGCGTGTCGGTGGGGTTTGTGATTGCAGGCGTGGTGATGCACCGCGTATTTGTGAATGTTTTGAAAAACGAGCCGCCTTTGGGTGCGCGCAATGAGTCGCTCGAAAGCGAAAAGAAAGCCCAGTCATGAGTGACATCCTGAACAAAATCGTTGCGGTCAAACACCAAGAGGTCGCCGCCGCATTGCAGCGCAAGTCATTGGCGGCGATGCGCGCCGACGCTGAAAGCCGCGTGCTCACACGTGACTTTGTGGGCGCATTGCGTGCCAAGGTCGCAGCGGGCTTGCCAGCGGTGATTGCTGAAATCAAAAAAGCCAGCCCATCCAAAGGCGTCATCCGCGAGGACTTCATTCCTGCCGACATTGCGCAAAGCTATGCTGAGCACGGCGCAGCGTGTTTGTCGGTGTTGACCGATAAAGACTTCTTCCAAGGTCAAGTGGATTACCTCAAGCAAGCGCGTGCGTCGTGTGACTTGCCCGTGTTGCGCAAAGACTTCATGGTTGATCCGTACCAGGTGTACGAAGCACGTGTGATGGGTGCTGACTGTATTTTGCTCATCGCTTCTTGTTTGACCGATGCGCAAATGGCTGAGATGGAAGCTATTGCCCGCAACCTCGATATGGCCGTGTTGGTCGAGGTGCACGACGCAGCCGAACTGCAGCGCGCGCTCAAACTCAAAACACCTTTGGTTGGAATCAATAACCGCAACCTTCGCACCTTTGAGGTGTCGCTCGACACCACGATTGGCATGCTCAAAGATGTGCCGGCTGACCGTTTGCTCATCACCGAGAGCGGTATCTTGCAGCGCAGCGATGTGCAAAAGATGCGTGACGCCAACGTGCATGCCTTCTTGGTGGGTGAGGCCTTTATGCGCGCCACCGATCCTGGTAAAGCTTTGGCCGAATTGTTTGCTGCTTAACTGCACATGACGGGCGACTTGTTTGGTGATTCGTTATCGGCGGCTGCCGTTGCGCCGCGCTTAACCCAGTGGTCGCCAGATGATTGGTCGGTTCAGTCAGATTGGCAGCCGACGCTCGATGCGTTTTGGCGCAGCACGCAAGGCGCATCGTTGGCGGCTTTTGTGCAATCGCGCTTGGATGCTGGCGCAGTGATCTACCCAAAGCACCCTTTGTGGGCTTTGCAGCTCACGCCTTTGTTGCAAGTGAATGTGGTGATCTTGGGGCAAGACCCGTATCACGGGCCGCATCAGGCGCAGGGCTTGTCGTTTTCAGTGGCGCCCGGCGTGAAGATTCCCCCTTCTCTGCGCAACATCTTCAAAGAACTGCAACGTGACCTCAATCAGTCCGCGCCCCAAGGCGGCTCATTGGAGGTGTGGGCTAAACGCGGCGTGTTGTTGCTCAACACCTGCCTGACAGTGGAAGACAATCAGCCCGCGAGCCATGCCAAACGCGGCTGGGAGCAATTGACGGATGCCTTGCTTGCCGAGGTGGCGCGAACCGCGCCTGCCTGCGTGTACATGCTGTGGGGTGGTCATGCCCAGGCCAAAGCTGAGTTGATTGAGCGCGAAACCGCGGCTCAGCCTACAGGTTTTGTGGGTTTGCGTGAGGGTGTGGCTACCAAGCGTGAGGCATTGGTGCTCAAGGCCAACCACCCGTCGCCTTTGTCGGCTTTGCGGCCGCCACAGCCATTCATCGGATGCGGTCACTTTTCACAAGCCAAAGCCTGGCTGGCGCAAAAAAATCTGAGTTTGGATTGGAATTTGTGAGCCATTTGGCTGCAAAAACTCGCGAAAGCTTGAAAACTCTGCTATAGTTCGCGATTCGCCGGAGGGGTGCCCGAGTGGCTAAAGGGGGCAGACTGTAAATCTGTTGGCTTACGCCTACACTGGTTCGAATCCAGTCCCCTCCACCAGCGAAAACCAACAAGTAGAAGTGCCGGTAGGCCTGCAACTGTGACGATCTTTTCTGATCTGATGCGGGAGTAGTTCAATGGTAGAACCCTAGCCTTCCAAGCTAATGACGCGGGTTCGATTCCCGTCTCCCGCTCCACCTGTGGTTTTCAATGGATTGATTGGCGATCAATGGATTTGCCCTTGTGGCTCAGTGGTAGAGCACTCCCTTGGTAAGGGAGAGGTCGCGGGTCCGATTCCCGCCAAGGGCACCAGATTTTTTTGTGATTCACCTATTTTTTTCGGAGTCGAGAAATGGCAAAAGGTAAGTTTGAACGTACCAAACCGCACGTGAACGTTGGCACCATTGGTCACGTTGACCACGGTAAAACAACTTTGACAGCTGCGATCACCACGATCCTGTCTTTGAAGTTCGGCGGCGAAGCTAAGGCTTACGACCAAATTGACGCGGCTC
>NZ_NESD01000004.1 GCF_003063545.1 Limnohabitans sp. Jir61
ACATTCAACGCAATGTGATCGTTATGCGCAAAATTCAATCCAGCATGGATCAAGGCGTTCGCCTCAACTTGATCAATGCTCACTGACAACGACTGCCCTGCACCACCCAAATCAATGTGATCGATGCCCATCGCCGACAACTCGTTGGCCATGTGCGCTATACCCGCCACATCATCCACCGAAGCGTTCAACGTCACATCCAATGCATCATCTTGTGCCTTAGTCAACGCCACACCTGATGTGCCACCAAACAAACCAGACAACGTGAAGTCCGCTCCGCCCGTGCCGCCTTCATTGAACGCGTCACTGCCCAAGTCCACGTTCACAGCATGTCCGCCAGTCACCGCAACCGCATCAACACCCAACTTCGTCAAGTCTTTCAGACTATTGCTCAAGTGTGTCGAGTGCGCGCCCGATGTGTCCACATTCAACGCAATGTGATCGTTATGCGCAAAATTCAATCCAGCATGGATCAAGGCGTTCGCCTCAACTTGATCAATGCTCACTGACAACGACTGCCCTGCACCACCCAAATCAATGTGATCGATGCCCATCGCCGACAACTCGTTGGCCATGTGCGCTATACCCGCCACATCATCCACCGAAGCGTTCAACGTCACATCCAATGCATCATCTTGTGCCTTAGTCAACGCCACACCTGATGTGCCACCAAACAAACCAGACAACGTGAAGTCCGCTCCGCCCGTGCCGCCTTCATTGAACGCGTCACTGCCCAAGTCCACGTTCACAGCATGTCCGCCAGTCACCGCAACCGCATCAACACCCAACTTCGTCAAGTCTTTCAGACTATTGCTCAGGTGCGTTGCGTGCGTGCCCGATGTGTCCACGTTCAACGCAATGTGATCGTCATGCGCAAAATTCAATCCAGCATGGATCAAGGCGTTCGCCTCAACTTGATCAATGCTCACTGAGGCATTACCCATGAGGTCCACGGTGTTCACGTGAAGGCCATCCGCACGCAAGGCCTCTATCTCACCTTGGAAACTTGCAGGGTCACTTAACAAAGCGCTAAGTTCAGATGAACCCGTGAGATCCAGCGATACGTTATCAATGCCTTGACCCGCAAAGTCCACATAACCAGCGCCGTGACCAGCCAATGCAGCAACCTCTTGGAATTGAGAGGCAGAGGTAACTGACAAAGTCACATCTAAGTTTGCAGCATCAATGACATGGCCGTGAGTGTCCTGAGCGAGGATCGAGGGAATACCTCCAGACAAGGTCACTGAGCCGTCTTCGGCATCTGACAGGCCGACCTGAACAGCTGCGTGGCCCGACTCATTGGTCGAAACGCCAGTCATCATTGCCCCCGTGAGGCCAAGACTGGAGAGCTTCTTCAGGCTCAGGTCGAGGGTGTTGTTACCGTCCTCGTCCTTATGAATTGTGTTGGATAGCGTCTCATCCTTGGCAATGTTTTCGATGATTGCCTGATTGATAGAGGCTGTAGTGATTGGCTTGACAGCAGCTGCGGCCTCGACGGTCTCTGCCTTAGAGACCTCTGCAGCTGTTTGCAAGAGGGTCGTCTGAGAAATTCCAGCAGCAGTCTTTGCCTGGCTCAAGAGCAGCTGAGCATCAACGTCCGTGCTAGAAGCAGAGAGCGCATTTGCGAGACCGGTGTACTTTTCAATGATTTGGTCGTTCACAGCATTCACACTCTGAGCGATCGCTTGGGCTTTTGCAAGACTCACTTCATCTGTACCCAACGCATTGACCAACGTCTCAGACGTCACAAGTTTGAGTCTTGCACTCAGGTCCATGCCTGAGGTCGAATCAGGGTTGGTTGAGATGGCATCGAGCGTTTTGAACAAGGACTGCGCCATGCTTGACTGAGCGTCAGCACCGGCAGACTTAGTCAGTGCAGAGGTGGTCGCTTGCATCAAAGAGAAGACGGCTTGCTGAGTCTTGAATGCATTTTCTGCAAGGAGTTGGACCCCTGGGTCCTTGCTAGACATATTCTTAACAGGATCAAATGTTGCGAGATCCAGTCCCTCAAAGCCCAAGGCCTTGACAATGCTCGCGCTAATCGCTGACACATCAACTGTCTCGCCGTTTAGCGCTTGCGCTTGTGCAACGAGCGCCACCAACGTGGTCAGGGGCGAGACCACAGAGAACCCATCAGCTGCGATCAACGCACCGTGGAGCTCTTGTCCGGTGAAGGTGTCTGTACCACCCAGCGCCACCAGATGGCCAACAGCGCCACTTAGATGTAGGGCGTCTAAGGTCGCATTGTCTACGGTGATAGTGGCCAATCCATCATCACCAGTTGTCACACTGAAGGCCGCCTCATTACCGTCAAGGACGTTATCGCCGTTGAGGTCATAGAAGACCTTCGCACCCGTGACGTAGCCGTCAATGATGCGCGCTGTAAAAGTCTGACCCTCGTTGAGGCCTTGCACCGTGAAGACAGCCTGACTGTCGGAGCTCAATTGACCATCGCTGATGGTGTAGTCAAACTTGAGTTGGACGTTCTCACCGCGGCTCAAATAATCAAAAGCGTGCGGGTCAATCTGCAGAGTGTGGCCGTCTTTTGCCACAGAGATTGCAGCGTCCAGCACACCGTCAGGAAGCTCAATCGGTTGGCCTGTCTTAGCATTAAATGCGTGCGCAGCGTACTTGCTGACAAAGAGATTTGTTGAGTCAACGTCAGAGACATACTTGGTGTCTAACAAGTTGACCGAGAATGACACATCATCTTCGGTAACAGCATCGAATGTGCGAGCAGTGATTGTTGGGGCGTCATCGGTGCCATGCACAGCAACATCAGTGCTGCGTTCAATCTTAGAAATCACCGCACCGGATGGCAACTCTTCTTGAACTTTCCAGTTCAGGCTCAACGACTCGGTTTGATCTTTAGACAGGTCATTAAAGAGGTTGCTAGCTGAGTTGATTTTGAGGAGATGTCCATCCAAGATGACAGTATCGGTCTGGGTGAGGTCCAGCTCCTGGCCCATGTAGCTGACATGAAGTTCGCCAACTGACAAGTCAGAGTCAATATCAGAGACACCTTGCAACAGATCAATGGAGACCCAAGAAGCATTGCCGGAAATATTCGTCTCATCAAAAGAAACTGGGGCGACCGCTGCGTTGACCACCGGCGCATCATTTGAGCCAGCCACAGTGAGCGTTGCCGTGGTAGGAACATCACTCGTACCATCAAAGACGTTGTACTGAACCTTGATCTCAACAGACTCACCATCAGCAAGGTAAGCAAAGCTTTGAGGGTTCAACACCACCTGTCCATCAACCACTTGGACCGATTCACTGGTGAGCGAAAGCGTCTCACCCGCTGAGCTCTTCGCACTCAACTCAACTGAACGAACAATCAATGCGTCATGTTTATCTGCGTCAGTCACACCAGTGAGCAAATCGACAACTGTCGAGTCACTGTTTTGGGTGAAGTCCAATGCAATGCCACTGCCCTTGATGACAGGCAAGTCGTTGCTGCCTTGGATCGTGAAGATGAACTGGTCAGCAACTGGCACTGCCACATGTGAGTCTGTCACCGAGTAACGAGCCGTGACAGTCAAAGACTCATGGCCACCAAGGTAGGTGAAGTAGCTCGGGTCAACAACTAGGCTGCTGCCCTGCAAACTCCATGACCCCTCAGGCAAGGATGCGACTGTGTGACCATTTTGATCAACCACGCTCAGCTGGACTGCAGAAGCACCAGAACCTGCCGCCAAGCTCAACACATCGCTTTGGTCAACATCATGCGCACCAGCGAGCAAATCAAAAGTCTGGGTTGATGCGTTTTGATCAAACGTCTCTGTACTGTGCATTGAAACAGTAGGTATGTCGTTTGTACCAACAATAGTCAACGTGGTCGAACGAACAACGTCCTTGATGTTGCCAATGGCGTCTTCAGCAACACGCCAGCTTAGGCTTAGCTGGCTAGACTCCCCCTCAGACAGACCATCAAAGATCGATGCATGAGGGTCAACTTGGATATGGTTGAACTTATCAAGCCAAACTCCATTTGCTTTGCAAACCTGAATCGGCTCGCCTTTGAAAGTGGCGGTCAAGGAAGAAGAAACCAGTGACGCATCAACATCCACCAAACCAGCCACTGCATCAATGGCCACAGATGTAGTTACTGTGTTGGACTCATTAACAGTTTGAGTAGGTGTTGGGTAAGCAGAAACTATCAAACCGTCTTGACCAACAACGTCAACACTGAATTTGATTGGGTAGCTGCCGTACTTCGAAGTCACAGCCATCTGCAGATCAAGCGTGAGCGTTTCACCACTCTGCAAGAAAGCAAGCTTGGAGCTGTCAACGGTCACTTTGCCAGTTTGCTCATCTAGGGTGATGAGCTTAGCAAGTTGCTCAGTTGTCAAATTAAGGCTCACACCTGTTGAGCTGACAGCAACTAATGAGAGCGAGTTAGCCTTAAAACTGAGCGTCTCGAGAGGGTCCGAAGACTTTGTCAATTTGAGCGCGTCAATGACATGAATCGCATCAGGCGCACCTACCAAGTCCCCTTCAGCGAGGGAAATTGCGTGACCAGCATTGAACTGAGGCAGCTCTGAGGGCGAGCGAACAGTCACAGACAAGGTGCTCGTCGCGGTTGAGCCAACCAAGCTTGGTGTCACCGAGTCGTAAGAGTAGGCCTTAAGAGTCAGGTTGTACTGACCTGCACTTGCCACGCCACCGTTCGCAACTGAAGGCGCCTCAACAACGTACTTGCCATCAGTCAAAGCGGCGTCGCTCAATGTATAAGTTGAAACCCCAGAAGCTGACTTAGCAGGCTCAACCAAACTCAAATTACCTTCAGAGTTAATAATAAAAAGTTTGAGCTTAGAGGATGCAGTTAGTGTGAGCACCTCTGTTTCGTTATAGGTACTCTGCCCAGTGACGCTCAAGCCTTTGAGGGTGTAGTGGTCGCCCTCAAGCATAACGACATCACCAGAGGTAGTGGAGAACTTCAGGTTCTCTGGAACACTGGTGATGCCAACTGTCAGAGAAGCAGTAACAGGATCAACAGACAAATAGTTATCTGCAAAGACTTGCTGTGCTGTGACTGTGAGGCCGACTACGCCGTTGTAGTTAGGGTCAATAGATTTAAGGACTGCGCTCTCAAATTCAGCACGAGTGAGCTCAAGAGCTTGACCGCTACCACCAACGAAAGTTTTCGCAGTTGCACCATCCAAGTAGGTGATTTGCATGTTGGAATTAGCAAGACCAACTGAGACCTTGATGGTGCTGTTGAGGTCAGAGCCGGTCCACTCGCCTTCAGCGTTGACATCAAATAAATTACCCAAAGAAACTGACGCGCTTTGAGAGCTGTCCGCAGACTCTTTGATCACAACACTGCTTGGCCCAATAATTTGAGTCTTGCTAGCAGAAGGCTCAAGGGTCAGATTCAAATCAACAGGAGCACTTGCCAATGAGTTGCCATTGGATGGCTCCATCTGGACAACCTGCCAGTGCATTGTGACGCTCTGAGAGTCAATGTTGTACTGGCGCACGGAGGACCAAGTCAGGCCATCAAGATCTGACTCTGCAAATTGGTAGTACTTGGTGCCATCAGCCCCAGTGATTAGCGTGCCAGCAGATGGCACCAACCACTCTGGGACGTCCTTGAGCTGGTAGACCACTACCTCACCGTCACCGCGGCTGTCGACGCTTATGGTTGGCAGGTTGACGCCACCCAACAAGTGGCCATCATTGATAGTGAGTGGCTCAGTTTCAGACGCTGTGAGGACGGGCTGTGTCGCTACTTTGTTGAGTGTGATGTCGATGAACTGGGCAAACGACGCATCCTGCGAGTCAGCTGTCACTGATATGGGTGGCTTGTCGCTGAAATTTGCAGTGTCCGTCAGTTGGACCTTCACGCCAAGCTGGATATCTCCAGCGTTTGGTGTCTTACCCGTGTGAACGAGGCGGTAATAGCCCTGCAATGCAGGATTTTCTCCTGAGTACTGCTCAACTGTGATTGAGAAATCATCGACTGAGGCGTCACCTGTGTAGTTCAGAGTCCCGGTGTACTTGACAACGAACTCGAAGGAAGCAGACTCCGAACCGTCAGCATCAAAAGTCGAAACCTGTGGCTTAAACCAATGGTCAGAAGCGCTGTCCTCGTCTAGGCTCAGGCTTGTGATAGCGCCAGATTGGTCAATAAAACTTGTCGAGAACGCCGTTGGATCAACAACAGGTGCGACATCAATAGATCCATTAATAAGACCTGTGTCACCGCCTAAAGCAATGCTTTGCTCAATTGAGCTAGAAACACCTGCAGCAGGATCAACAGAGACAGCCCAGTATTGGTAGTCAATCGAACCCGAGAAGTACTGGTCAACATCAAAGTGCAACGCATTAGAGATGAAATGCGAATCACCAGAATCAGCCAAAGGATTAGCTGTGGCACTGACTTGGAAGTATCGAACACCAGCTAGCAAATCTTCAGGGGTTGTCAGCTCTAAAGCGCCATCAACGCCCTGCACTGCTTTAGCTGTTTCACCCGTAAGTTTGAGCACGAAGTGGACATCTTCTTTGGCATCCACTGCAGCGGCTGAGAGCGTCAATTGGGGACGCAAGTCACCAAGGGCACCCTCTTGGGCATTTTGCGATTGATCAATTGCCTCAACCTGTGTCGCTCCATCAGCAACAGGGTTGATGTTTAACTGAACATTGACCGTGGCAGCCGAGACTGCTTGTGAATCACCCTGATGAGACAAACCGCGCAACTCAACGTTAACGCTTTGGTCAAAGAAGGGCTTAAAGCCTACAACAACTGAGCTCAGGTCAGATGAGTGGACCTGGTAGTAGCCATCAACAGCAACAACGGACTCGCCATTGAGCGTGACTGATTGCACAAAGTCTTGTGAAGAAACACTACTTAACTTGAACTGAACGAACAAAGACTCATTGGCATCTGGGCTCGACACCTTGACCAAAGAGTCACCGTCGACGGTGCCATCTGATGTCAAGTGAATCGAATGGCCCTCATCCAAGGTCAAAGAAGCGACTTGGCTGGAAATGATCGGCTGATCAGCAACGCCAGCAACTTGAACCAACTCGACGTTTGAGAACTGACCCGTGTAGGTCTCGGCGATCGGAGTTGCGCCAGGCAAGATCAAAGATGCAACTGGCTGAACAGTCAAGTTAAGAGGCTCAGCGGTTACATAGTTATCCGCAAAGCGAATAGAGATGCTGCCTTTGATCTGGTCTTGAGTCAAAAGCCAGAAGTCTGTGTGCACATTATCTGAGCTGAGAATCTTGGCACCAGCAGACAACGAAGCGCCGTCGGGCACACCGTAAACCTTAATGAGGTGAGTAACAGTGGCATTACTGACACTTGCTTCAGCTTCTTTCAGATTGACTTTGAAAGTCACACCGTTTTGACTGTCTTCCAGAACAGAGTGGAGTCCATTGACTGCAGAGGCATCTTCAATGGTCAAAGTAGCACTAGGTTCACTCGTAAAGTGTTCGTGCGTCGCTACTGTCGCTAGTGCCCCAGGTAGATAGGGAATAGCAACGGCAAACAATGACGAGTGCACTCCATCGCCCCAAGTGACTTGCGCCTCATACAAAGGAACAACCCCACCAGCAGTTGCAGCACGCGCTGCAGTCTCGGGAATATCAATCGCAAAGTTAGGAAGGTCAGACAGGTTGATCAGCTCACCGCTGTCAACCTTACCAAGGTCGGAGCTATCAAACCACAGCTTGATATCACCATAACGTGAAACCAACTCGTTCGCAGTGATGTGAGTCTGACCTTGCGCGGTGAACTCTCCAACCAACTCACCAAAGTCCTTGTAAAGCTCACTGAGCGTCACGCCATCAGCTGTATTTGCGCCTGGCTTGACCAAGAACGCGAAGCCGGTCAATGCGTTTGCATCACCATTGAGCCAATAAATTGGACGCTCAACGCCAGACAAGGACTGATTGAGGTCAACGTTGACGCTCAGGTCAGTAACCAAGCTCGAAGAAATGGCTGCACCGCTCAAGCTCAAAACCAAGGGGTCAGCTGCTGCAACAGTTGGGTCAAAAGTCAAGTGCATTGACTCGCTGGCCGTCTGATTTGAGGTGCCGGCAACAGGATCAGAGATGAAGGCTTGGAAGCTCAATGTCGATTCCAAGCTCGTGGTCTGTGCCGAGTCGAGCATTGGGTCAACCAACTGGAGCTTCATGCCAGTAATGTCAGACGCAGAAATCATCCAAACACCACCTGTACCAAGTGAGGCACCAACCAAATGAAGCTCACCACTAGTTGGATTGATGACTTGGAAGTAGGCCCCGTCTGGCACACTTGTTATCAGCAACGAAACATTATTTTCTGTAACGCCAGCAGGCACATGGTCAGGCAGTGTCAAAGTAACTGGCAAGGTCGTGACAAATCCACCCAAATAATCTGCCTCTACATGCAGCGTAGGCGCTTCAATTTTTTGATAAACGTTAAGAGTAACTATTGAAGTGACGTCTTTTGTAGCATCGCTTGCGCCTACTCTTGCGTTTACCTCTGTAGACGTAGCCGTGACATTAAGCTTTAGTGCACCCGAAGCACGATAGTCATCGGTTGTGCTTACACGCATCTGGTCAATAAAGCGCAAGTAGTCACCAGTCAAAGTGACAGTATGGGTTTTATCAATGATTAAATCATCCAATTTTGAGCTAGCACCAAAGCTCAAGACCAAGTGATCACCGTCGTGTAAATTGGAGGCAGAAATCTTGACTGAAAGCGTTTCAGAACCGTCACGATCGGTGAGGTTAGCCAAAACAGGAACTGATAGGCCAACACCTGAAGTGATCACACCAGAAACGGTATCTGGCGCCACCAAGATAGGTGCATCCGCGACGGCACTGACGCAAACGGTTGCCGTATGGATCGAGCTAGATCCACTGCTGAAAACTATCGATCCATTGGATAGTTCGGTTGATCCTGCTGTGATGTCAACTGAGACTGGACCACTGAAGTTAGCTGCAGGCACAAGCTTGTAACTTGAGAGATCACCTGAGACTACATACTCAAGCTTACCGTTGACCAATGTGGCCACGACAGGCGAGCCTGAGGTGCTAACCAGTTTCAGTGCGCTTGGAACAGCGACTTTGTAGACCACTGTCTCGCTACTGTCGATGGCAGTGGCTTGCGTCTTTATCAAAGATGCCAATGTAACTGCTTGATTGGTAGCGCCTACAGCTGCGCTAGCATCTTCTTTCATACTGACTGTATTGACAGTCAGTGAATCATTTACGCCGTTGGCAATAGGCTTGAGTGACAAAGACACGGTGGCGGCATTACCAAGTGCGATGATTTCCTGCCCAGCAGCGTTCTTAGCGACAGTGTTGTCAGCCCAAAACTCTTTGGAAACCGTTTGAACGGAAACGTTTGCCAAAGAGTTTTTGAAGTCAGCGCCACTTTCATAGTCTGAACCGCGAACGATCAATTTTGAGTAGTCAGAAGCCTTGATTTCGTAGAAGTTTTGTCCTGACGACTTGGACAACAGAACAACAGTTTTATCATCGTTTTGAATCGCAACAATGAGCTTTGGATCGGCGACGACACGAACAAAAATTTGCTCTGAAGAGTCGACAGAGACCTTAGAGGCCAGACGAACCATAGACTCGACATTGACCCAAGAAGCTTGCTGGGCGGTGCTCTCGTTAGTGGTGCTGACAGACTTGACAACAATTGGCGAGCCAGGCGTACTCGCAACAGGTTGAATCAAGAAGTTAAAACTAACCGAAGTCGAAGCAGTGCCAGTCACAGTCAGCGTGTTGGATGAACCGCCAGTTGGCTCGTAGTTGCGCGCTGTGATGGTGACAGTATCACCCAAAGGAGAGCTAGAGGCGTAATTCGTTGCGGTGCTGAGGCGATAAGCCAAGAGATCGTTACAGAGATTTGCTTCACTGACAGTCAAAACAAATTTAGCAGTGCCATCTGAGCCAATGAGTGTTGGCGCAATCACGGTAGGGAAACCCTGCGAATCGAGCTTAACCAAGGACGTGAATTTTGGCAGACTGATCTCGATCGAGACTCTTTCGTCTGAATCAGGGGCGACCAACTTCTCGAAGTAACGCCCCAAATGCAAATCAAGGAGGTCCTTGGCTTGCGCGTTTTCACTCGCTACAGGCAGCGATGCGGCAAGTTTTGTTAAGGTCGCTTGATCTGCGAAGTGAAGCGACTCAGCAACCGGCTTGATGTCTAGTGAGACGGGGGGAGACTGAGGAGCGTAGCTAGTATCGTTTGCTGTCTGTGCAAACGAGGTAAAAGCTAAAGTTGCTTTGCCTGAGTAGTTTGTCGGTGAAAAATAGGTCAGCGTTGAAAAATCAACTTGCAGCTGCTGATCAAAGTTTGCATGAGACGTGTCAACAATTTTCCATCCGCCAACACCCACTCCGCCGGCATCGGCGCTGTATGTGAATTTCAATGGGGCGCCACCGCCTTTGAGACTAGCTGTGAAGTAGCCGTTTTGCAACTCGACTGGATCGCTAGCGCCAACGCTAACTACAAAACCAACCTTTTCAAACTGCTGCCTAAATGGATCTTCAGTGAAGTTAACAGGTATACGAACACCTGCGGTGGCATCTTCTAGACCAATCGCACCCGAGACTGAGGCCGAAGGTGCTGATGGTGGTACCACCACATCGAGCTGGGTCGTTGGCAGAGCTGTGTCTGAAGAAATAGAAGCGCCATCTTGCGAGTAAACGCTCAAGGAAATAGACTTGCCGTAAAGGCCCTCGCCTGCGTGCAAAGTCACACTATCTGAACCTGTTAGAACGGTGCGAGACAGCGTGTAGGTCAGCGTTGCGGACCCATCCGTATTTTGCAAAACCTCAGGATAGACAAGGTCACTACCCACTTTGATGCTAACGGCGGAGGCATCAACATGTGAGAAAACGAGTTTGACGTTATAGGTCTCCGATGGAGTCTTAAGCTGAATGAACTGGTCAAGTGAAGACAAGTAGTTGGAATTACCTGCTTCATAAAGGGTCTGGTCTTGGCCTGCTACCAGCTGCAAACTCGATAGGTCATGGGTCAAGGTGCTGGACAAGATCTCGACTGGATCGGCAACGGGCTCGAGATAGATATCTGTAACAGCGAGCGAGTCAGACTCTACGGCTGGAGCGGAACCAGTTGCAGGCGTATCCGTTGCCTTGACTTGATCAATCGTGAAGTTTCCATTGAAATCAGCCTTGGGGATGATTTCAAAATCAGACAGGTGCTTGGCAGCGACCGTAACAAATCCATCCCTATCCGCTTGCAGGATCGAGGTAGCGTTGTTGACGGCTACAACGGTAAAACCCTCAGGCAAGTGGATTTTGAGAGATACCGTGTCAATTGTGCGTTCGGCGTATGGCTTAACTAAAAGCAGCTCACCCAAGTTAATTGGGATGTCCTCTTGGAAACCAGAGAGGTGATTGACTTCCACTGTAGGAGCAAAAGCCATCTCATGCATTGGCACAGTGATGCTATGAGCAGCACCGACAGCGATGTTTGTTGCAGAGAAAGCCAGTCCATCATCCAAGGAGACAGGGGTCACACTTAAAGTGAAATTTGATTTAACCGTGTCAGGGACATCAACTGTAAAAGTTGCACCCTTGAGTTGGAACTGCCACCACTTCGCACCCACGGCGTCAGTGAAAGAGGTCAAATTCGATACGCTACTTGCTGAGATAGTTGCAGCACGCAAACCAGAGGAGATTGCATAGAGACTTGCGTCAGACACTCGCAAGTAAAGATGCTCCGAAGGTCCAACCAAATCAGTAGAAACAAGATTTGGAGCGATCTGAACAGAGACAGTGCCAGTGGAAGGCTGCCAATTTCCCTCTTGAGTCCAACCTGCAACCAAAGATAAAGACTCAACAGGCGTGTCTGAGACTGGTGTAACGGCAAGGTCGTGCTTTAAGGTGAATGCGTCTTGAGCTGGAACAAAAACCACATCAGCAGAACTAACGTGGTTAACAGTCTGTAATGTGGTTTCTTCAAAGCTTCCCACCAAGAAACTCACCTGTGGAACAGCTACGCCATCTTGTGTCGCAAAGTTAGCAGGAGGTTGGATGCTTAGCTTGGATAAGAGAGCAACAAGAGTTTGTGTTTTGGTTTCAAAAACAGTCAACTCTTGACCGCTGAGCGCATACTTGAAACTGTCATTCAAGCCTTGATAAGTCCAGCCGTCTGGCAGCATCATCTTCACAGCCAACAGCTCGGAGTGATCGACTTTGTCAATAAGCTCATTGCGAAGCGTATTGACAAACTCACTCAACGCAGTGGGGTTTGCAACTAAAGCAACCGACGCATCCTCACGTCCTTGAGCTATCAAGGCCATGTCAAGCTGCTCACCTAGCGCACGTGCACTGGAAGCGAGGCTGTCTAAATTCAAACCATCAGTTTTGGAGTTAACAGTGAGTGTTAGGCTGGAGTCAGCGCTATTGAAAAGGTTCGCATAACGAGTCGTCGCAGAGACTGCAACCGTGACATTTCCGCTGAAGTCACCAGGCAACTGAACTTGTAAATTGCTGTAATCCGCTGCCACAGCTTGCGAGCCCTGAAGCACCCAGCTGTGTGAATAGGGATTTTGGATAACTTGCGTGTCTCCAAGCATCACAACCGAGCCGTCAGGCAACCCCTTGAGTTGAACTGATCCGTTGACACCCAAGGCACCAGCATCAAGACCCAAGTTAAGTGTTACTAGGGTAGGAGCAGAGACACCTAAATCACTTACACCTACAGCCTCATCAACAGAAGCCGAGTGCGCAGCGATCTTTGGAGCTGCAGGCTGTACATAGACTGTGAGCAAACCAACTTTTGAGTCGATTGCAGCAGCTGCTGGCGTTGCAGGCGCAGACGAAGATGGCGGCGACGCGGGCGTTGAAGGTGTAGTTACAACCTTTTGAGCAACATAAATAACGTCAAGCTGGCCGATCTCTGAATTTGCATCCGCAGAGTTGGTAATCTGAACCTTGCCATCAACAATATCAAGGGTGATATTTGAAGGCAAAGCTTTGCTGATAAGCGCTGAAAAAGTCGAACCCATCTCGCCAGCGATGTAGCCTTGAGGCTTGGCAACAGTGATGTATTTCCCATCAGCTGAAACCTCATAGTTAGATATTTCAAGCGTTTTGCCTGCATCAGCACCTGAGGTGACTTGAAACTGCAAGCCAGCAAAAAATGTGGAGGCACTTCCAGCAGGAGTTGGCCCGTCACCAATATGAAGGCGCAGAGTCGAATCACCCTCTTGAACGTCAAGCACCTTGACATTCATTGCACGCGGATCAAGCAATCCAACGCCAACGAGCTTTAGATTCGCGCCTTGAACAGAATCGTTGGCTAACACATCAACCAAACTCTTAACAGGCGCGCCACCAGCAACTGGTGCACTCACTGTGACGACATCTGACTTGGTGGAAATGCCAGAAGCATCTGCCTTACTAAATGCAATCTTCGCTGCCTGCGTTGCAATCAAACTATCGATTGCACCCGCTGCAAATTTTGAGTTCAGCCCGTCAAGAAGCGCTGCATTGTCTTGACCTGCAACATACTGAGAAGAAATGGACTGAATTTCTTGCAAAAGAGCTTGCTGACCTACGGCTGCATAACTCAAATTCAAACCAGCTTGCACATCAGCCTGACTCATGTTGAGCAAGGCATTGTTAACAGCTACCACCTGATCTGAGGCTGCGTTGATCAAAGCACCAAAAGCAGCAGGATCCAAATCAATGCTGGTGAGCGCGTTATTGAGCATCGCCTGCATTGCATTGCTATCACTCAAGATATCGTGAATCGCAGAGGTGTGGTTCTGTGCAACTGCAGCACCAATTTGAGCAAAGACTGCGTTGTATGCAGAGGTAGCACTTATCCCACCGACTTGAGAAACCAACGCCGTTGCGTTGTTAAGTGTGACCAGTAATGACTGACCTATCTTTAACACTTCTGCGGCTTGCGCAGCATCTGCCCCACCCTTGGTGAGCTGGCTCATCGGGTCGTAAGTCAAGTCCTTTGTGGACAATCCGGCCGCCTGCAAGGCGGACTCACCACCGGCCTTGGTGTAGAGCGTAGAAATTGGGGTGATGTAGTTGTACCCAAGGGCACCAACCATCATTTGTATCGGAGACAAAGTACTTGTATCAATACCGCCCAAGGAAACGATCTTGATGTCTGTTAAATCAATTTTGGTTGTGAACGAGTAGTGACCAGCATCATCCGTGCGAGCATACGGCTCACCTTCGTCCCAGCTCAAGTTGTGATTCAAGTCAGCAAAAACAGTTGCACCCGATACGTAGCCGTCAATTACAAAGCCACCAACCTGAACACCACTTGCATGTGCAATTGCCGCCCCAGCACCACCAGAGCCACCTGACAGCGCAGCTAATGCAAGACCAGCCCCGCCTAGCGGCAAGCCAGCAAAGTTGTTTGCAAGGGCCTGAGGCAAATTGAGGTCAGGCAATTTAGCCAATGCCTCTGCGGCATCAGGCGAGGCCTGAAGGGCTTTGCTGACTTCGTAATTGACCTCGTCATTGAGGATGGAACGAACAGCCTGATGACCTGCATCTGGCGCAGATGGGTCTATCTTGGTCGCACTGGCTGTGGCTTGCGCGCTTGCAATTTCATCTTCAAGAACCGCACGCAACGACTCGCGTGCGCTTTGAATTTTTTGCTCTAGCGTTGCATCGTCAGCAACGTTTTGAAGGAGAGATTTTTCATCCGCAGAAATGGGTGGAACTTCAACACCAAGCTCGGTCAACACCTCAGCTGGAAGCGCCTGCAGCAACTCAGGAGTTGGCTTGTAGCCCTTTGCCTGCGCGGCTCTGACCTCTTCGACAAAGAGTGCCAACAGCGGGAGTGCTGCACCAAATTTTGCGAGTCCTTTGTCTCCAGACAGCAGTTTACGAGCGCCCTTTTTCAGGGTACTCGTAAGCTTTGAAGATTTGTTTTTCTTCTCTGTCATGGACAATTTTTATTTCGGTTCTTTTGGCAGTTATTTATCAGTTGTGTGGAATTTATCACATTACTTAGCAAATTGCTACGTAGTTCCCGAAATATTTTTTTCGGCACCTACCTATTTGATTTATATCAAGTTGATATCCATGAGTGTGACTGACTGGAATTTGGTTTAAAATAAGCTAATCAAAACGGTAGCTAGTTGTAATTACCTCATTTTTAGAAGAAAAATTGACAAGCGCTAATTCTTATCACTACAAAAAGGAAAAGTCGGCCCAAATGCCGGCTGTTTTCGTTGCCTTTAAGAAGCAGTCAAGGTTGTTTTTTTCTGCGCTTTTGTTCGTCGGGTGTACGTTAGATAGCGCTTCTTTTGTCAGTGCACAACCAATTAGCCAACCAACAGCTGTCGCCAACAGCACACTTCAGACCAAAATTAAAGCGTTTTTAGAGCCAGAAACAGGTTTGAACAACGAAATTCGCGCAGGCCTTGCACGTTTAGAGCAGACATGTGAATTCACAAACAAAACGAAACCATCTGCAACGGCGGCTACACCGCTCTACTCAAAGAGCGCACTCATCGCCAAAGATATCGTGGCGGCTCGGGCCATGGCCAACGAACAACAAGCCATAGCTGACAAGGCAATAGCCGAATTTCGAAGCGCACAGTCGTTGAGCATGAATACATGCTCAGCATTACCCTCACTGTTGCGTATCAGCGAACAATGCATTCGCTACCAAAAAAACTCTGAGATTGCACAGGCTGTGAGCCAAGCATCACAAACCTATTTCAATGAAACACTGGCACGCTTCAAAAGCTATGAAGCCGCGGTGGATCTAGAAGCCAAGGGCTGCACACGCCCTGACTTTGCCTACAAATTGTGGGCGGCCGAGCAGGTGCATATCGTGCCCAAGCTCAAAACGTCGGGACAGCAACTGTCCGACTTGTTGAAATAACGACTACCCTTGGTGGCACATGAAGCCTCCAAAATTCCTGACCTATGTTTCTAAACGCTTGGACGATAGCGCCAAGCTTTTTGTGCTGGTTGCCGTGACTGTGGCGCTGACGAGTTCAGCCATTGTGTTGTCTGCAGATTTTGTGCAACAGCGAAAAATCAATGAACTAAACGATTTAGCGCAGCGTTACACAGCCCAACTACGACAAAAAATTCATGATCAAGAAGAACAACTGCTCAACATCGCAGGTCGTGATGATGCCAATAATTTTGTTACGTTTGGCGAGCGTGCCAAACGTCTCATCGAAGAAAACAAAAGCTATTTGCACATTGAGTTGCGAGACGAAACAGGGGTATTGATTGCGCAACGCGAGAGTACATCTGCCAAAGAAGTTTGGCCGTTTTTAGCGAGGCAACAGCTCCCACCCTCGGTTTTATTGAGCTTCTTACGAGCCAGTGAACAACAAAAAATTTATTGGGCCCACAGCTACTCGACCACCGGACGCAGTGATGCAGAGATGGTGGTTCCATCTCGTAACCAAAAGAACTTATGGGTCGTTCGCATCGATGTCAGCAAGTGGCTACCACCCACTTCTGGCATAAGCTTGCCAGCAGATGTTCAAGTGACATACAACGAACATCGCCCTGAAAGTCTTGGCCCCGTTTTAACTGTCGCAGTCCCATTAGAGTTGCCTGGCAATGATTCGCATCTCGTGTTTTCTTACGCCACGCCATCAACGATTAAGTTTGACTTAACTTCTCTCACATTAGCTATTTTGGGACTGACGCTGTGTGTGTTGCTGATTCGTTATGCACTCGAAACAAAGAAGAATCGTCTGGCGCAAGAGACCATAACGCGTCAAGAAATGGCACTGGTCAAACAAAGCCAACTCAGCACCATGGGAGAGGTATCAACGGCACTTGCCCATGAACTCAACCAACCGCTGGCCACCATTGCCAACTATGTCGCCGCCTGTGAAATGCGCATGAAAAGCCAAGGCTACGAAGACCCTGTTTTAAGAGATGCTTTGCAAAATGCTCGCCAGCAGGCGATGCGTGCAGGTGAAGTGGTACAGTCGATTCGCAACTACCTCAAACGCAAGCCTAATGTGATGGCGACTGTAGACGTCAAAGACATGCTCAAAGAGCTTGAGCCAATTTTGATGCTCTCGGCCAAAGAACATCAAACCCAGTTATTTATTCAAAGTGAAGATCATTTACTTGCACGCATAGACCCTGCGCTGCTTGAGCAAGTGGTGCTCAACCTCAGTCGCAATGGTGTTGACGCCATGGTGGACGTAGACCCTGCAGCGCGCAAACTCAAAATCAATGCTTACACGCACACGTCGAGCAATGGCAGCGTATGGGTGCGCATTGATGTGGAAGACTTTGGCCATGGCGTGTCTGATGAAGCTGCCGCGAGTGTGTTCGAGTCGTTTTTCACGACGAAAGCTGAAGGTATGGGCATTGGCTTGAGTTTGTGTCGCTCTGTGGCGGAGAGCTATGGTGGACGTATTCGTTGGAGCAATAACGCGGCAGGTGGCGCTACGTTTTCGCTGTTTTTACCCAAGCTGTTGAACGCATAATCAACGCATGTCTGAACCACTGCATCAACACCCTATTCAGCTCATTGAAGATGACATTGCGCTTGCGCAAAGTTTGCTCATGCTGCTATCCGCCTCAAACTTCACCTGTGTGCATTACAAAAGCGCGGAAGAGTTTTTAGCGGCGGTCAAAAGCAACCCACAAGCCCTACTTTTACCCACCTGCGTGGTGTCTGATATTCGTTTGCCCAAACTCTCTGGCATGGACATGATGGCGTTGCTGCGAAAAGAACACCCAGATTGCGTTTGGCCTGTGATTTTGGTGACAGGACATGCCGATGTGGCGATGGCAGTAGACGCCATGCACATGGGCGCATTTGACTTCTTGACCAAACCATTTGACCCATTTTTGTTGACACAAAAATTAACGACGGCTGTCGAAAAATCTGTCCAAATCAAAGCTACACACGACTTTGTTGCAACCTACGAGCAACGCGTTGCACAACTCTCCGAGCAAGAGAGAAAAATTTACAGCATGATTTTGGAAAACCAAACGAGCCGAGAAATTGCTGAAACTTTAGGCAACAGTACGCGCACGATTGAAGTTCACCGTGCGTCGATTTTCAAAAAAATGGGCGTCGTGTCAGTTCTGGATTTGGCCAAAAACAGCGAGCGCTACGCACTCACTAAGCAAGCGTAAAACGCTTACATCTGCTCAATCATCACGTCGCCAAAGGCAGAGCAGCTGACCTGCTCAGCGCCGTCCATGAGGCGCGCGAAGTCATATGTGACACGCTTGGTGGCGATGGCGGCTTCCATCGATTTGATGATGATGTCAGCGGCCTCTGTCCAACCGATGTGGCGCAGCATCATCTCGGCAGACAAGATCATGGAGCCTGGGTTGACATAGTTTTTACCTGCGTACTTGGGAGCTGTGCCATGGGTGGCTTCAAAACAGGCTACGGTGTCTGACATATTGGCTCCGGGTGCGATGCCAATGCCGCCCACTTGCGCGGCCACAGCATCAGAGATGTAGTCGCCATTGAGGTTAAGCGTAGCAACCACTGAGTATTCGGCTGGACGCATCAAAATTTGCTGCAAGAAGGCGTCGGCAATGACGTCTTTGATGATGATGCTCTTGCCAGTCTTTAGGTTCTTTAAACGACACCATGGGCCGCCGTCAATGAGGGTGGCACCAAACTCTTTTTGCGCCAAGGCCAAAGCCCAATCGCGGAAACCACCTTCGGTGTACTTCATGATGTTTCCCTTGTGCACGATGGTGACGCTGGGCTTATCGTGGTCGATGGCGTATTGAATGGCTTTGCGGATGAAACGCTCTGTGCCTTCAATAGAAACAGGCTTGACACCAATGGCAGATGTGTCGGGGAAGCGAATGGTGGTCGCCCCCATTTCGGTTTGCAAGAAGGCGATCAGCTTTTTAGCCTCGGGGCTTTGCGCGGCATATTCGATGCCGGCATAGATGTCTTCGGAGTTCTCACGGAAGATGACCATGTTGGTTTTTTCGGGCTCTTTCAAAGGCGAAGGCACGCCTTTGAAGTACTGCACAGGGCGCAAGCACACAAACAAGTCGAGCGCTTGGCGCAAGGCCACATTGAGCGAGCGAATGCCGCCGCCCACGGGTGTATTGAGTGGGCCTTTGATAGACACCTTGTACTCGCGCATGGCTTGAGCAGTTTCTTCGGGCAGCCAAACGTCAGGGCCATACACCTGAGTGGCTTTCTCACCTGCAAACAACTCCATCCATTGAATTTGGCGCTTGCCAGCGTAGGCTTTGGCGACAGCTGCATCGACCACTTTGCGCATCACGGGGGTCACGTCTTGGCCCACACCGTCGCCCATGATGAAGGGGATGATGGGCTGGTCGGGCACGCTCAGCGAGGCGTCTGCATTGGCGGTGATTTTTTGACCTGCAGCGGGCACTTGGATGTGCTGGTATGGCATGTGCGGCGTTTCCTGTGGTGGTGTGAAGTTGCGTTTTGGATTCTAGCCAGCGCCAACCGAGCCAGAGCGCTGAAAAGCCCATCTTGGCTAGCTTTGCCTTGCGATACAGTCACCTACATGAAACGCGCATTGCTTACCCTCCTCTTTTCTGGCTTGGCTTTTTCGGCCTTGCCCCAAGACACACCACAAACCAACCTGCCCCGCATCAAGCTGCAAGCAGGCATGTATCAAATCGACACGCAAGTGGCGCAGACGCCCGACCAGCGCAGCATTGGCCTGATGTACCGCAAAGAAATGCCTCAGCACGAAGGCATGTTATTTGTGTTTGAACAGCCCGCCACGCAGTGCTTTTGGATGAAGAACACCTTGCTGCCGCTCACCGCTGCCTTTGTGGCTGATGATGGAACTATCGTGAACTTGGCCGACATGAAGCCCCAAACCACCGACTCGCATTGCTCAGAAAAGCCTGTGCGTTTTGTTTTGGAAATGCATCAAGGTTGGTTTGCAAAAAAAGGTTTGAAGGCTGGCAGTCGCTTGAGTGGGGTGGCATTTAAGCCATAAAACAAACTAACTTCGCCCACAAAAAAGCCGCCTATCAAGGCGGCTTTGTAGTTTAAGCAGCCTAAACGGCCGCTTAAAAACCTTAACTTAGGCGAAGTTGCTTTCAGCGAAAGACCAGTTCACCAGGTGGTCCAGGAACGTCTCAACAAACTTAGGACGCATGTTGCGGTAGTCGATGTAGTAGGCGTGTTCCCACACGTCCACAGTCAACAAGGCTTTGTCGCCAGTGGTCAACGGAGTGCCAGCAGCGCCCATGTTGACGATGTCCACAGAACCGTCGGCCTTTTTGACCAACCATGTCCAGCCTGAACCGAAGTTACCCACGGCGCTCTTGACGAAGGCTTCTTTGAATGCGGCGTAGCTGCCGAATTTGGCGTTGATGGCTGCAGCCAAAGCACCTGTGGGTTCGCCGCCGCCTTGTGGCTTCATGCAGTTCCAGAAAAAGGTGTGGTTCCAGATTTGGGCAGAGTTGTTGTAGATGCCGCCGCTGGACTTCTTGATGATTTCTTCCAGCGCCATGCCTTCAAACTCGGTACCTTTTTGCAGGTTGTTCAAGTTCACAACGTAGGCGTTGTGATGCTTGCCGTGGTGAAACTCGAGGGTTTCTTGGCTGTAATGAGGGGCCAATGCGTCGATGGCGTAGGGCAATGCGGGGAGCGTGTGTTCCATGAAGTCCTCTTATGTAAAAACGTGGATTGTAAAAACTAAATTTGGGTCGATGTTGCCACACGTAGATCAACCACGCCGTCAGCAAGGGTTGCTTGCAAGGCTAGGCCTTCTGTGGTTTGTGCCACCGAGGTGATGGCTTGGCCATCGGCATCGCTGAGCCAAGCAAAGCCGCGCTGCAGCACGAGCTTGGGGTCTAGCAACTCTAGGCGCAAAGCGGCGCGGTGAAGGCGTTCGCGGGCGGTGGCTGGGGTAAGTTGCACACCACGGGCTAAGCCGCTGGTGAGTGTGGCCAGTTCGTTATGACAGCGCTGGGTGCGCGTTTGTACAGCTTGGCCTAGGCGCTGCTGCAGGCGCAAAAGCTGCATTTTTTCAGTGCTCAGGCCTTCAGATGGGCGGCCTAAGCGAGCTTGGGCGCGGTCAAGGCGTTGCTCTTGGGTGTCGAGCTGGCGGTGCGCTATTGATTGCAGGGCGTTGCCCCACAGCTGCAGGTTTGACAGCAACTCGGCTTGCGGCACGGCACACATTTCGGCAGCGGCGGTGGGCGTGGGGGCACGCAGATCGGCGCAGAAGTCGGCAATGGTGAAGTCGGTCTCGTGGCCGACGCCACAGATGATGGGCACGGGGCTAGACACGATGGCGCGGGCGAGGTTTTCGTCATTAAAAGCCCACAGGTCTTCCATCGAGCCGCCGCCGCGCACCAGCAGTATGACGTCGATATCGGGCTGCTGCCCAAGCTGCTGCAAGGCTTGAACCAAGGTAGGCGGCGCGTCGGGCCCTTGCACCAAGGACGGCGCAAGCACCACGGGAATGTGCGGCACACGGCGTTGCAAGGCAGTGGCCACGTCGTGCAAGGCGGCTGCGCCGAGGGAGGTGACCACGCCAATGCCTCGCGGCATGGTTTTAACGGGGCGTTTGCGCTCGGCGTCAAACAGGCCTTCGGCTTCGAGCTTGGCTTTGAGTTTGAGGAACTGCTCAAACCACGCGCCCTGCCCCGCACGGCGCATGTGTTCGACCACCATTTGCAGTTCGCCACGCGGCTCGTATACACCTAAACGGCCTTTGATTTCGACAAGTTCGCCGTCCACAGGGCGAAAGTCGAGCATTTGCGCGGCGCGCTTGAACATGGCGCAACGCAACTGCCCGCTTGCGTCCTTGAGGGTGAAGTAGCAATGGCCGCTGGCCGCACGTGTGAAGCCAGAAATCTCGCCCCGAACGGCCACGGGGTTAAATCGGTTGTCCAAGACATCAGCAACGGCGCGGCATAGCGCCCCAACTGCCCAGATGCGGGGCGTCAAACCTAGAGACTCTGAGCTTGTCATTGATGACTCATCCACAAAAATAAATAACTGTTAGTTTTATGCATAAAACTACCAAAAACAACGAGCGCTCGGTGTAAGTCATTGATTTAGTTGTATTTTTAAGCGCTCAATTTTCGGTCATTCTGTCAAATCCCCCTATAAATGGGGGCTCAGAGGCATCGCATCAAGGCTTATCCCCAAAGTTATCCACAGATCATGTGGATGGGCGGGTGAGCCATAATTGACCCACACAAAATTTCTCTGGAGTGTTGGCTTTGTTCACCATCATACAAGCGGCTGGTTGGCCGATTTGGCCCCTTTTGATCTGCTCTATCGTGGCCTTGGCATTGGTCATCGAACGCATGATGAGCCTTCGCGGCCATTTGGTCGCACCCGAAGGTTTGCTGGACCAAGCTCTCAAAGCCTCACACGACAACCTGCCCTCTGAAGAAGCCATGCAACAGTTGCATGACAACTCAGTGCTTGGCCGCGTGTTGGCTTCGGGCCTACACGCCATGAAAGACGAGCCCCTCATCAGCGCCGAAGACTTGCGATCGAGCATGGAGTCGGCTGGCCGCAAGGCTGCGCATGAGCTAGAAAAATATTTGGTGACTTTGGCCACCATCGCCTCTGCTGCGCCCCTGCTAGGTTTGCTAGGCACGGTCATCGGCATGATTGATATTTTTGGCTCGCAAGCCCCAGGCACGAGCAACCCCGTGCAGCTGGCTCAAGGTATTTCGATCGCCCTTTACAACACGGCGTTTGGTTTGATCATTGCCATTCCTGCCCTGATGTTTTGGCGCTACCTGCGTGGCCGTGTGGATGCGTATGTTCTAGGGTTAGAGCTGGATGCCGAGCGTTTTGCACGCCATTTGCTCGCCATGCGTGCGCGTTTGAAGTAACAGGGCCACACCATGGCCATGAAATTTCATCGCGAAAAGAGCCCTGAGCCCGAGATCAACTTGATCCCGTTCATTGACATTTTGTTGGTGGTGGTGATCTTTTTGATGCTCTCGACCACCTACAGCAAGTTCACGGAACTACAGCTGAACTTACCCGTCGCCGATGCTGCTGCGCCGCAAGAGCGCCCACATGAGGTGATTGTGTCCATCAGCAGCGAAGGACAATTCAGTGTGAACCGCAACTTGGTGAACACGCGTGACGTACAAGGCCTGAGTCAAGCACTGGCACAGGCCACGCAAAGCATCGACAGCCCCATGATCATCATCAGCGCCGACGCGCAAGCCAGCCACCAATCGGTGATGATGGTGATGGAAGCCGCGCGCCGCAATGGTTTGAACCAACTCACCTTCGCAGCCCAGTCGTCTGGCGGCAAGGCCGACTGACGCGCATGAGCGGCCACCCCACCACGACACCCAAACAGTTGCTGTTGCAGGCGTTGGTAATGGCGTGGAATGGGCGCAGTGTCGATGCACCCAATGTGTTGGGCCAGCTTCTGGTGGCTTTGTTGCTGCCCATTAGCTGGCTATTTGCTGGTGCAGTGGCCATTCGCCGCGAACTTTATCGACGCGGGATTTACAAGCAAGAAACCCTGCCAGTGCCCGTGATCGTGGTGGGCAATGTGATGGTGGGTGGTGTGGGCAAAACACCCATCACCATGGCCTTGGTGAACCACTTGAAAGCACAAGGTTTGCGCGTGGGCGTGTTGTCACGTGGCTATGGCCGCAAAACAAGCAGCACCTTAGCGGTGTCGCCCAAAAGCCAATCGCTGAACGTGGGCGATGAGCCTTTGCTTATTGCGCGCAGCTGCCAAGTGCCCGTGTTTGTGGGCAACAGCCGTGTGGACGCAGGTCTTGCGCTGCTGAGTTTGCACCGTGATGTGCAAGTGCTGGTGTGTGACGATGGCTTGCAACATGGCCCACTGGCACGCGACTTAGAACTGTGCGTATTTGACGAACGCGGCGTGGGCAATGGGCACATGCTGCCCGCAGGCCCGCTGCGCGAGGCTTGGCCACGCAAAGCGTTGAACCCCGATGTGCCGTGCTTGGTTCTGAAAACAGGCGGCGAAGCTGGCCCAAACGACTTTGCGGTGCAACGCCATTTGGCTGACTATGCACTGCAAGCCGATGGCACGAAACGCTCGCTCAGCAGCTGGTGGGACACACCCGTGCAAGCCTTGGCAGGCATTGCCAAGCCTGAGGTATTTTTTGCCATGCTGCGCGAGCAAGGCCTGAATGTGGTGCACACCCAAGCCCTGCCCGATCACGCCGATTTGCAAGCTTTGCACATCGACGTAAGCCAAAGCGATGTGCTGTGCACCGAAAAAGATGCGGTCAAGCTTTGGGCGCATCACCCACACGCATGGGCTGTGCCGCTGCACACCACCTTGCCCACCGAACTATTGGCCGCGATTGATTTGCATCTAGCGGCTGCCCAAAACGCAAAGTTATCATCACCCCATGGACACCAAACTGCTTGAACTCTTGGTCTGCCCAGTGACCAAAGGCCCTCTGGAATTTAAACGCGACACGCAAGAGCTGGTGTCGCGCAGCGCACGCTTGGCTTACCCCGTGCGCGATGGCATTCCTGTGTTGCTGGAAAACGAAGCCCGCCCCCTGACCGACGCCGAGCTGGACGCGTAAATGTCGTTTTGCGTTCTTATTCCAGCGCGCATGGCTTCATCGCGCTTGCCCGACAAACCACTGGCTGACATAGCAGGCTTACCCATGGTGGTGCGCGTGGCGCAACGTGCCAAGTTGTCTGCTGCGGCACGCGTGGTGGTGGCCGCTGACGACGCGCGCATCGTGGCAGCCTGCCAGGCACACGGCGTTGATGCCGTGCTCACCCGTACCGACCACCCTTCTGGCAGCGACCGCTTGGCCGAAGCCTGCGATTTGCTGAAACTACAAGACAGCGATGTGGTGGTGAACGTGCAAGGCGACGAGCCCCTGATTGACCCAGCCTCGATTGACGCCGCTGCCCAGCTGCTGCAAACGCGCAGCGACTGCAGCATGAGCACCCTCGCACACGCGATTGACAGCTTGGAAGACTTTGCCAACCCCAATGTGGTGAAGGTGGTGCTGGATGCGCGCAACACCGCGCTGTACTTCAGCCGCGCACCGATTGCTTGGTGGCGTGATGGCGGCATCACTGCCCTGCCCAATCCCGCACCGCTGCGCCATGTGGGCTTGTATGGTTACCGCGTTGGCTTTTTGCGCGAGTTTCCCAAGTTGGCGCAAGCGCCGATTGAAGTGACCGAGTCGCTCGAACAATTGCGTGCCATGTGGCACGGCCACCGTATCGCGGTGCATATCACCGAACATTCACCCGGCCCCGGCGTCGACACGCCAGAAGATTTAGCGCGCGTGAGAGCCCTGCTGAGCTAAGCAGCGTAAGGGTTTCGAAGGGAAGCCCGTGATATCCTCGACTAAGTAATAAAACGTAGACCATTAGGACCAAGCATGAGACTGATTTTGTTGGGCGCCCCCGGTGCCGGTAAAGGTACACAGGCCACCTTCATTTGCCAAAAATATGGCATTCCCCAAATCTCCACTGGCGACATGCTTCGCGCCGCTGTGAAAGCTGGCACACCACTGGGCATCGAAGCCAAAAAAGTGATGGATGCAGGCGGTTTGGTCAGCGATGACCTGATCATCAACTTGGTAAAAGAACGCATCACCCAAGACGACTGCGCCAAGGGTTTCTTGTTTGACGGTTTCCCACGCACCATTCCTCAAGCCGATGCCATGAAGGCCGCTGGCGTGAAGCTGGACTACGTGTTGGAAATCGACGTGCCTTTTGACGCCATCATCGAGCGCATGAGCGGCCGCCGCTCACACCCAGCTTCTGGCCGTACGTACCACGTCAAATTCAACCCTCCAAAGGTTGAAGGCAAAGACGACGAGACAGGCGAGCCATTGGTGCAACGCGCCGACGACCAAGAAGAGACCGTCAAGAAGCGTTTGGACGTGTACAGCGCCCAAACCCGCCCATTGGTGGACTACTACTCTGGCTGGGCCAAGGCCGATGCCGCTGCAGCACCGAAGTACCGCGCCATCAGCGGCACGGGCACTGTGGAAGAAATCAAAGAACGCGCGTTCCAAGCTCTCGCAGCTTAAGTCGCGTCAAGCGTCACGCTTGCAAAGCAAAGCCGCTCTTTTGAGCGGCTTTTTTGTGGGTGAGATCAATCGCCTGGTTACGCTTGCTGCGTCAAGAGATGCATCAACAATGCCACGCGTGCTTGCACAGCCGTCAAGCCACCTGCATGAGGCAACACATCCGCCTCACGGGACTGCACGCCGCCTTGTGTGCAACGCGAGGCCCGCAAGACGTGTGCGCCCTGCTTTTGCGCGTCCAGCAATGCAGCTTCTAAGGCATGATTCAAAGTGCCATTGCCAGTTCCAGCCACCACCCAACCATCGGGCGCATCGTGGGCGCACAAGGCTCGCACCAAACGACCATCTGCACTTGCATGATTCAACACCAACTCCACACGCGGCCAATGCGTGCAAGCCAGCACCTGCGCCACGCTGGGCACGCGTAATGCGACCGGATGCGTCACGCCCGTGTGCGAGGTGAACGGGTTGCGCTGATGGCTATGGCTTTTTTGCACAGCGTTACCTGCATGAAGTTGCCCTGCGCACAGCACCGTTACGCCCGATGCCGTTGGTAGTTGCACCCATGCCAAAGCGTCTTTGAGGTTGCCTGGGCCATCGCTGTCGGGTGCATTGGCAGGCAACATGGCGCACGTCATAGCCACGGGCTTGGTCGGCTGCAACACGCTTTGCAAAAAGTAGGCAGTTTCCTCAATCGTGTCTGTGCCGTGGGTAATGACCACGCCTTGCACATCGTCTTGTTCTAACCAGTGCACCAAGCGAGCCAACAGGCTTTGCCACACCGCAAACGACATGTCTTTGCTGTCAATTTGTGCCACTTGCTCGGCCAGCAACTCAACGCCGTCATAAGTAACGTCTAGCATCAAATCAGCCACTCCCACTTGGCCAGCTGTGTAGTTTTGAGGCTTAGATGCATCGCTTGCCAAGCCCGCAATCGTCCCGCCTGTGGCTAAAACAACGATTTTTTTAGTTTTTTTTGCATTCATGGCTTGTCAAACTCAAAAAGCTGGTTAAAAATACAGTTACTGGATGTACAAACAGTCACACCACCTAAGACACACATTGTGCAGGAGTCGAACCGATGATTGAAATGCCAAAACTTACCGCCCGTCAGCAACAGATTCTGGAGCTTATCCAGTCTGCCATTGCCAACACCGGTTCGCCCCCTACCCGCGCAGAAATTGCAGCTGAGCTTGGTTTCAAGTCAGCCAACGCCGCTGAAGAACATTTGCAGGCCTTGGCCCGTAAAGGCGCCATCGAATTGGTGAGCGGCACATCACGCGGCATTCGCCTCAAGGGTGGCAACCAACGAAGCTACCAAGAGAGCAGTTTCAGCGCTTCACCTTCAGGATTCTCTCTGCCACTCGTGGGTCGCGTAGCAGCAGGTTCGCCCATCTTGGCACAAGAGCATGTGGACCAAACCTATTTTGTGGAAAGCAGCTTGTTCCAACGCAAGCCAGACTACTTGCTTCGAGTGCGCGGCATGTCCATGCGCGACGCCGGCATCATGGACGGCGACTTGTTGGCCGTGCAATCCACCCGCGACGCCAAGAACGGTCAAATCGTGGTGGCTCGCTTAGGCGAAGACGTGACCGTCAAGCGCTTTCGCAAAACTGCCAGCCACATCGAGTTGCTCGCCGAAAACCCCGACTTCAAAACAATTGTGGTCGAGCCAGGCGAACCCTTTGAAATTGAGGGTTTGGCCGTCGGCCTGATCCGTAACACCATGATGATGTAAAGAAAGCACACGACCATGAGCCTCGCACTTTTTGGCGCCTACCGCCTCTTGAACCCTCTGCAAAACGTTGTTCGCGGCTTCATGCCTGCGCAAGCCTTGCAAAGCACTCGTCGCCCTTTACCATTACGCGTGGCCCGCGTGATGGAAGCCCAACACAGCCGCAGCCAAGCTGGCCGAATGGTCATCTCAGGTCGCATGGCCGATGTGTGTGCCGAGCTCGACCGCTTAGCTGAGCTGGAAAATCGCCACTGATATTTGCGATTGGCCTCATCTGCAAAGCATGAGGCCCCGTGAGTCAGGGCACAATTGGGGAATGAATATTGTCATCCTCGACGACTACCAAGATGTCGTGCGCAAACTGTCTTGCGCGTCCAAGTTAGAAGCCTATCCAGCCAAGGTCTACACCAACACCATCAAAGGTGTTGGCCAGCTCTCAGTTCGACTCAAAGACGCTGAAGTCTTGGTTCTCATTCGTGAGCGAACTCAGTTGTCGCGTCAGCTGCTGGAAAAATTACCAAAACTTAAACTCATCTCACAAACTGGCAAAGTGGGTAGCCACATAGACATGGCGACCTGTACCGAGCGTGGCATTGCAGTTGCAGAAGGCTTTGGTTCACCTGTTGCCCCAGCCGAATTAACGTGGGCGCTCATCATGGCGGCCATGCGCCGCTTGCCTCAGTACATCAGCAACCTCAAGCACGGTGCTTGGCAGCAATCAGGCCTCAAAGCCGGATCAATGCCCATCAACTTTGGCCTTGGTCAAGTTTTACGTGGCAAGACGCTAGGCATTTGGGGTTACGGCAAAACTGGTGAGCTTTTGGCAGGTTTCGGCAAGGCCTTTGGCATGCGTGTGCTGATGTGGGGCAGCGAAGCATCAAGAGATCGAGCAGCGAAAGATGGGCTCAATGTGGCTGCTTCGCGTGAGGCCTTCTTTGAAGAATCCGATGTACTGACTTTGAACCTACGCTTGGTCGACGCAACGCGCGGCATTGTCAAGTTGGCCGACCTCAACCGCATGAAACCCACAGCCTTACTGGTCAACACCTCTCGTGCTGAACTGATTGAACCAGATGCACTGATCACAGGTCTCAACCGCGGACGTCCTGGCATGGCCGCCATTGATGTGTTTGAAAGTGAACCCATCATGCAGGGTCATGCTTTGCTTCGTTTAGAAAACTGCATTTGCACGCCTCATATCGGCTATGTCGAGCAAGATAGCTATGAGCTGTATTTCGGAACCGCCTTTGACAACGTGGTGAACTTCATCAAGGGCACACCCACCAACATCGTTAACCCTGGCGCACTCCAGGTGCGTCGTTAAGACTTGCCTTTCTCTTTTCATGAATTCAATCCATCAAACAATCGGTATCTTGGGCGGCGCCACAGAAGCGCTGCAGATTGCATCTGAAGGCGTGGCCGACTTTGCCACGATTGACCGCATCTTGCGCGACCAAGCGGGCTTCAAGCTTGGCCCTTTCCAATTGCTCGACATCGCAGGCATTGATGTGGCACATCAGGCCATGACGTCCGTCTATCAACAATACCTGAGCGAACCACGCTATCGCCCCAGCAATATCGCGATGCAACGCATCGCAAAAGGCAAGTTGGGTCAAAAGAGTGGCGAAGGTTTTTACACCTACGTGAATGGCGAAGCACAAATGTCAGCAGAGCCAATTGCTCCGACCGTGACAGAAATGCCACCGGTGTGGGTCTCCACACGCGCCATGCGCCGTCCCGAGCTGCTGCAATTGCTCAAAGACTTAGGCGCCAAGATTGAAACCGGTGCATCCCCCTCAGCACAAGCTTTGTCCATCGTCGCGCCTTTGGGCTTTGACGTGACCACGGTGGCCATCGTTGAGCGCTTAGATCCTGCTCGCACCGTAGGCATCGACATGTTGATTGACGACAAGCTCACGCACCGCCGTGTGCTGGCCACCAGCCCTGCCACTCGTGCCGATATGCGCGATGCTGCACACGCCCTGTTTGCCCGTGATGGCAAAGCTGTGACGGTGATTCGTGACAGCGGTGGTTTTGTGACGCAACGTGTGGTGGCCAACATCATCAACATTGCCTGCGACATGTGCCAACAAGGCCTGTGTACGCCTGAAGAACTAGAAGCCACAGGTGCAGCCGATTTAGGCCACAGCATGGGGCCGTTGACCATGGGCAACAAATATGGCCCTACCGAAATTTTAGAAGTACTGTTCAATGTGCAAACCGTGTATGGCGACACACGCTATCGCCCTAGCCCCTGGCTGCGCCGCCGGGGGGCGCTGGGTTTGAGCTTGATGCACATCGAAAGCTAAAGCACCATGAGCGCTCAACTCAAAAGCACCAACCATGGTCAGACCCTCATCTTGACCCTGTCAGACCCGACACTGCGCAACGCGATGGGGCCTGCCATGTATGCCGCCGGGATTGAAGCGCTCAATGTGGCTGAGACCAACCCCGACATTCGCAGCGTGGTCATCACGGGCGAGGGTGCACACTTTTGTGCTGGCAGCGATGTGCATCGACTCAAAGCCAACCGTGAGCACCCCGCAGAGACCCATGCCCAAGAAATTGAAAGCCTGCACAACTGGATAGAAGCCATTCGCACCTTCCCCAAACCCGTCATTGCGGCGGTTGAAGGTGCTGCGGTAGGCACTGGTTTTTCATTGGCTTTGATGTGCGACCTCATCATCGCCGCAAATAACAGTGTGTTTGCGATGGCTTACAGCAATTTAGGTTTGTCACCTGATGCAGGTGCGAGCTGGAGCTTGACACACGCACTGCCCCGTCAATTGGCCGCAGAGTTGCTGCTCTTGGGTGACCGCATCAGTGCACAGCGCTTACATGAACTGGGTGTGGTCAACAGCATGGTGGACAGTGGTCATGCTCTGCCACAAGCGTTGGCTCTGGCTGAGCGCATCAATGCACAAGCGCCCAATGTGATGAACAGCATCAAAGAACTCGTCAACGATGCCAGCACACAGAGTCTGACTGAGCAGTTGGCACAAGAACGAAATCAGTTTGTGAAAAACTTGCACCACACGAACGCAGGCATTGGCATCCAAGCCTTCATCAACAAAGAATTTCCACACTACAAATAAACATCCACTCAAGACCTGCACAGACTGTGGGTCTCCAGAGTGACAAATTCTTACTTTCAGGTCACACAAAAGACAGGCTATGGACGATCCTATTCTTAACATTGAAGAACGCGAGGCAATCAACGCAGGACGTTGGTTCTCTTCTCTTTCACCTTCACTAAGACACGACATTCTTCGATGCGCATACGTCAAACGATGCAAAGACAGCGACTTGATTGCAGCTCGCGGCGATCCAGCCGAAGAGTGGATGGCGTGTGCGCGTGGCGCAGTTCGCGTGAGCTCTACCTCTTTGTCGGGCAAGCAAATCACCTTCACCTATGTGGAGCCGGGCATTTGGTTTGGCGACGTGGCGATTTTGGACGGGGACCGTCGCACACACGATGTTTACGCGCATGGCGACACCACCATTCTTTGCGTGGCCAAAGCAGACTTTCAAAAAATTCTCAGCCAACACGTAGAGTTCTACGAAGCCATGCTGCGTTTGCAAGCCCGTCGCATTCGTCAGCTGTTTGGTTTGGTGGAAGATCTCAACACACTTCCCTTGCGTTCGCGTTTGGCCAAACAACTTTTGCACTTGGCACGCAGCTATGGCGTACAGAGCTTGACCAATGCACAAGAAGTACGCATTGGCTTGCACTTAGCACAAGAAGAATTAGCGCAACTCTTGGGTGCATCACGCCAACGTGTGAACCAAGAACTCAAAGCCATGGAGCGAGAAGAAGCCATTCGCATCGAGCCGGGTGGCTTGGTCATTCGCAACCGCGACGCTTTGCTAGAAATCAGCGAAGCCGACCACTGATAGGCGCCCAAGCATGAGCCGGGATGACACACACAACGCCCAGCCCATGCCAATAGCTCACAGCTTAGACACCGCGGCACTCACAGCATGGCTTAGCCAGCATCTGCCTGGCTTTGAAGGTCCCATATCGCTCGAGGTGTTCAAGGGCGGGCAATCCAACCCCACTTACCAACTCATCACGCCTCGCAAGAGCTATGTGATGCGTACCAAACCTGGCCCAGTCACCAAGTTGCTGCCATCGGCTCACGCTATCGAGCGCGAGTTCAAAGTGATGCAAGGCTTGCACGGCACAGAAGTACCTGTACCGCAAATGCATGTCATCTGCGAAGACGAGTCCATCATTGGCCGCGCTTTCTACGTGATGGAGTATGTGCAAGGCCGTGTGCTTTGGGATCAAACCTTACCCAGTATGGCGAACACCGAGCGCTCGGCGATCTATGACGAAATGAATCGCGTCATCGCCGCTTTGCACACAGTCAAGTTTGCAGAGCGAGGACTCGAGAACTACGGCCGCCCCGGCAATTACTTTGAGCGTCAAATTGGTCGCTGGAGCAAGCAATACGTCGCTTCCATCACACAGCCCATCGACGAGATGGACCAGCTCATGGCTTGGCTACCGGCCCACATGCCAGCAAGCGCACGCGATGCCAGCAAAGTGAGCATCGTGCATGGCGACTATCGCCTCGACAACTTGATGTTTCATCCCACCGAACCACGCGTACTGGCGGTGCTCGACTGGGAGCTGTCCACACTGGGCCACCCGCTGGCCGACTTCAGCTACCTGTGCATGGGCTGGCATATTCCGCCAGGCACCTTCAGGGGCATTGGCGGTGTGGACATAACCGCACTGGGCATTCCTAGCGAAAGTGAAAACATCCACCGCTATTGCGACCGTACTGGCCTAGCTACACCCGCTGACCTGAAAGCCGACTGGAACTTTTACCTCGCCTACAACATGTTCCGCATCGCAGCCATCTTGCAAGGCATTGCCAAGCGCGTCGAAGCTGGGACCGCCTCTAGCGAACAAGCCAAAGTCAACGGCGCTGGTGCGCGCCCCATGGCCGAGTTGGCGTGGAAATTTGCACAACGAGCCTAAAAACAAAAAAGACAAGGAAAATAAAAATGAACTTCGACTACAGCGACAAAGTCAAAGGTCTCCAAGCACGCTTGCTGGCCTTCATGGATGAACACGTCTACCCCAACGAACAACGCTTTTTTGAAGAAATTGCCGCCAACCGTGCCAAGGGAAATGCATGGATTCCCACCGAGTTGGTGGAAGAACTCAAGCCCAAAGCGCGTGCCGCAGGTTTGTGGAATTTATTCATCCCACACAGCCCACGCGTACCCGATGGTTTGAGCAACTTGGAATACGCCCCCTTGTGCGAAATCATGGGTCGAGTACCTTTTGCCGCCGAAGTGTTCAACTCCTCCGCTCCCGATACGGGCAACATGGAAACCTTCGAGCGCTATGCCAGCGAAGCACTGAAGGTGCAATGGCTTGAGCCTTTGCTGCGCGGCGATATTCGCTCTGCCTTTTTGATGACCGAACCAGCCGTAGCATCTTCAGACGCCACGAACATCCAATGCAGCATCGTGCGCGAAGGTAATGAATACGTCATCAACGGAACCAAGTGGTGGAGCTCAGGCGCAGGAGATCCACGCTGTGCCGTTTACATCGTGATGGGCAAGACAGACCCCACTGCGCCTAAGCACGCGCAACAAAGCATGGTGGTTGTGCCTGCCAACACACCGGGCGTGAAAGTGATTCGCCCCTTGAGCGTATTTGGCTATGACGACGCACCCCACGGCCACATGGAAGTCACCCTCACCAACGTGCGTGTGCCAGTTGAAAACCTGTTGCTGGGTGAAGGCCGTGGTTTTGAAATTGCCCAAGGCCGCTTAGGCCCAGGCCGCATTCACCACTGCATGCGCTCGATAGGCGCAGCAGAGCGCGCGTTGGAATTGATGTGCAAACGCCTCAACAGCCGCGTTGCATTTGGCAAACCTTTGTCAGCGCAGGGTGTGTGGCATGAGCGCATTGCAGAATCACGCATCAAGATTGAACAAGCGCGCTTGCTCACCCTCAAAGCGGCTTACATGATGGACACCGTGGGTAACAAAGAAGCTCGCGCAGAGATTGCCATGATTAAGGTGATTGCCCCCAACATGGCCAGCCAAATCATTGATTGGGCGATTCAAGCACATGGCGCGGCAGGCATCTCGGATGACTTCCCATTGGCCTACGCCTATTGCACACAACGCTGGTTGCGCTTGGCAGATGGTCCAGATGAAGTGCACCGCCAGTCCATCGCTAAACTCGAACTCGCGCGGCACATCGCCACTGCACCACAGCATGTAGACATGCCCATCACACGCGGCAGCTAAGGAACACAGATGATCGACGTTTATTCATGGCCTACGCCTAATGGACACAAAGTTCACATCATGCTCGAGGAGTGTGGCTTTCGATTGGGACGCGACTGGCTCGCACACCCCGTCAACATTGGTCAAGGTGACCAGTTCAAGCCGGAGTTTTTGAAGATCAGCCCCAACAACAAAATTCCGGCCCTCGTCGATCCACACGGCCCCGGTGGCAAACCCATCAGTCTGTTTGAATCAGGCGCCATTTTGTTGTACCTCGCTTCCAAGACGGGCAAGCTGCTACCCAAGAGCGACCACGCTAAATTTGAAGTGCTGCAATGGTTGATGTTTCAAATGGGTGGAGTTGGCCCCATGCTGGGCCAAGCTCACCACTTTCGCATCTACGCCCCTGAGAAGATCGACTACGCTTACAACCGCTATACCAATGAAGCCAAACGCTTGTATGGCGTGATGGATAAGCGTTTGCAGACCAGTAAATTCATTGGCGGCAATAGCTACAGCATTGCCGACATCGCCATCTTTCCATGGCTTCGAAGCTGGCAAAACCAAGGCATTGATTGGACCGACTACCCTCACCTCAAAGCTTGGTTTGATTTGATTGCTGCTCGACCAGCCGTGCAGCGTGGTGTACAGGTTTTAGCTGATTTGCGCAAACCTTTGCAGGACGACAAAGCGAAAGAGGTTTTGTTTGGTTCAGGGCAATACCAAAAGCGCTAATGAATTGTCGATAACGCAACGCTTAAGGCGTTGCATCGATTACCCGTACAACCTGCGTCATATGCTCTGAAATAGCCAGAAGTTAACTTAAATAAATCTGGCACACCGTCTGATGAAGACGCACTAATCAGTGCAGATTGGGGCTGCGGTTCTTGTTTGACGTGGAAAATTGTTGGATTGCTACTCTCGTTCAGAGTGAACCTCGAGATGCGCATCGAAAGTGGGCTTGACTTACGCGCAAGATAAAAATGTGCGACTCCAGCATCAACGCTTGAATAAACATCCGTCAATGTTGCAACATCAATGATGCCTTCAAACAATTTAGCTTGGCAGACGGAATAGCGCGGAGAACTGCCAGGACCTAGATCCATCAACCAAGCCAAAGAGCTATCCGACCCCAGAATCAAATCTTTGCGGTTATTTGTTGTCGGTACAACTCCCACATAGTTCACAACGGCAGGAATCGCACTTAGCACATTGTTGCCGGTGCAATTGTTATTCAGGTTGCGCGCTATCAACTTGCTTGTGTTGCGCTGCACAGGGAACGTCACATGCCCATTGGAGACGCTGCCTAGATAAACCTCGGGCTCTCCGCCGACAGAATACGGCAGACTTGAACTAGAGGTTGAATTGCTAACGATAAGATCCATATAGCCATCTGCATTGATATCCAAAGCTGCTGCAGATTTGCCATCCACCATGAATCCCGATGTTTGACGGACGTAAGACCCGTTGGGTTGACTCAAAAATAGCAATTGTTCAACTGGCTGCGATGTCTTCGCGCAAGCTAAGTAGACATCGGGTTTTCCGTCCAAATTGAAATCTGTCGTGATTGCATATTGACTGGACACACAGGCACTGCCATTGTTGTTGGCACGACTCAGAATTCGGTCACTGTCATCCACCCAACGAGACTCCGAAGACTTCCATCTCAGAAAATGGACTTCACCCGCTTGTCCAGATGAATTGTTGAAAACCACGAAGGCTGAAAACTGACCTTCTTGGAAAAAATCACCAAATGTCACGGAGATCGGACTGATATTGGAAACAAACTTGTCTAATTGCGTTCTATCAAGACGTGCATCGTTTTTATTTTCATAGGACGTCCCATTCACAGAGAGCGCGGCATAAATTGGCCATGAGTCCACGAGCTGGGGCCCACTGCTAACAACCGAAGAACCTGAGCCGGAGCCACCCCCACCGCAGCCTATCAAGGTTGCGGTGAATGACAGCATCAGCGCTAAAAGTATGTTCTTCATCCTGCCTTTTGTATCGACCTAAGATCGCTTTACTTGACCCATAAAAACGACGCAGAACAAACTGATAAAGTTACCCCTGTTGCAACCGAATACAAAGACGTCATGTTTAAAAAGTTTTTCCTGCTCGCCTGTTTACTCCTGTCGGTCTGGACAGGCGTGCTTGCGCAAGATAAGCCAACAGCATCACGCGCCTTATTGGCCCGCCCTCCGCAGTCTGGTGCAGAGCCTATGCTTCAGCTAGGCCCCAAAAACCGCCCCTATACCGAGATCATGGTGCACACCACCAAACTTGATTACTTTGACTGCAATGGCATCGTTGCACCTTGGTTTCGCGAGTTGGTGGTTGCTGAAATGAATTACTTCGCTGAGTTATCTGATCTGCCGTTTGTCAAAGGTGATGCCTGTGTCGTGAGTATTGGCACGGACCGAAGCCTGACACCAGGCCGCATCAACATTCATCTCTATGTCAACCAACAGCGTTTGACCGCATGCATTCGTAATGAGCAATGCCCTGTATTTCGCAGCATTAGCCTGATCCCTAAAGACAAAGTGCTTTACCGCTCGTACTTCTTATCGGATATGTCACGAAAGCTGATTTCTCAGCAATGCGTCACTGACAAAGGTAAGTTGTACCCTGATACAACTTGCTACTCCGTTCCCTGAGGCTTTTTTGCCCGCGAGGCTAAAGCCTCCCCTTGAACAGTCGATCTTCTAGGGATATGCGTTTTTCTTCCTCCACACTTCTCGCTACAGCTCTTGTTTTGGCAAGCCTTATCGGCACGCCAGCGCTGGCGAACGACCCTCCTAAAAAACCTGCGGCAAAAGAAGAACCGCCGAAGCCTAAATTCGACTATGTCGAAGAAGAAGGCGAGTTAGGTCGTGGCGGCTACATCTACAAGCGGGTCGCCAAACCAAAGTTTGAGGAGCCCAAAGAAGTTCCTAAAGCAGAACCTAAAGAAGCGCATAAGCCCGAGGCCAAAGACGCCCACGGGAAAAAAGACGAGCATGGCAAGCCTGATGACCATGGCAAGCCCGACGACCATGGAAAAAAAGACGATGGCCATGGTGCGCCTAAGAAAGAAGAAAAAAAGGATGATGGCCACGGTGCCCCACCTAAAAAAGAAGAAAAGAAAAAAGACGACGGCCACGGCGACCCAAAAAAGGACGCTAAAAAGGATGATGGACATGGAGGGGGACATGGCGGAGGCCATGGCAAAGACGCTAAAAAACCTGTAGTCCCTGCGGTTAGCGCGGTCTATGACCCCGCCATCATCAAGCTCGATGGCAATAACCGCCCCCTCACACCGGTCATGTTCACGAACAAGTTTGCAGACTACTTTGTGTGCCACAAAACCATCAAGACCAAGTTCAAAGAAACAGTCTTGGCCGAGATGAACACCTTTGCCGACCGCATGGGCTTGCCACATGCGCAAGACATGCCCTGCATGATCAAGATTGCCAAGGCCAACACCAAGTTCCCAGGTGCGGTCTACATCGAGTTTTACACGGATGTCAAAGCGGAAAAAGAATGCATCAAGATGGGCGAATGTGGCTCAACACGCCTTTTGATGCTGTTTCCCAAGGACAAAACGGGCTTACACAGCAAAGACCTGTACCGCTCATACGTGCTGACAGACGAAAAGAAGTTTCGCCGTGCCAACTTCTGTGTGAGCCCAGATGGGCAGTTCTTGGGTGAAAAGCATTGCTATGTCGCGCTACACCCGGACTGGCTGTTCAATTAACAGCTGCTTGTAAAAATGGCCTGTCCGACAGGAATCGAACCTGTGACCCACAACTTAGAAGGTTGTTGCTCTATCCAACTGAGCTACGGACAGAAATGAAAAAAGGCCTCGAAAAACGAGGCCTTTTTTACTTTTATGGTCGGGGCGATAGGATTCGAACCTACGACCCTCTGGTCCCAAACCAGATGCGCTACCAGGCTGCGCTACGCCCCGATACAGCTATTGTAACCCGCAAATCGCCCGTTTTCTGAATCCACCACTAGGAAAATCTTGTGACCGTCTTCATTCACAATTGAACCGTGAAAATTGACTTTGATGGCATCCAAGCCTTCGTGGTGACCGCTGAGCTCGGTGGCTTTAACAAAGCCGCCGAACAACTGCACATCACGCAGACCGCACTGACACGCCGCGTGCAAAAACTCGAAGCCTATCTGGGCTTAAAACTACTCGACCGCACCACACGGCGCGTCGAGATGACCGCGGTTGGTCGTGACTTTTTGCCCCAAGCACGCGCCATCGTGAATGAGATGACCTCAGCCGTGGGACGTCTCAAAGACATGTCTCAACACGCCAAAGGCAACTTCACTCTCGCCTGCGTGCCCAGCATGGCCGCACACATGCTGCCGCAGTTGATTCGCCAATATGCCGACGTATGCCCAGGCAACCGCATTCGTCTGTTAGATGCTGCCTCTTACGAGGTGCGCCAAGCCGTGCTCAACCATCAAGCTGAAATTGGCATTGCGGTCAATGGTGAAACACACCCTGATTTGGTTGAAACGCCGCTATTTGACGATCCTTTGGTGTTCATATGCCGTGACACCCACCCGCTCCAGGGCAAAGACTCAGTGACTTGGGCTGACATGCGCGATGCCGATTTGATTGTGGTGAGTAACTTCATGGCCACGCGCGTGTTCATGGACTACCAGCTGGCTAAACACGGGATTCGTCTCAATGGCAGCTATGAGGTGCAGCACCATGCCACAGCGATCAACTTAGTTGCAGCAGGCGTGGGTTGCGCCATTTTGCCCTCCTCCACTTTGCTAGAGGGCGATCGCTCTCATGTGCGAAAAATCACGTTGACTGGCCCTGTGGTCAAACGCAAAGTGGCTTTGCTGCACCATAAAAACACCAGCCTATCGCCTGCGGCGCAAGCCTTTTATGAGTTGATTCAAAAAGCGCACCTCAAAACCAAGACATCGAAAACCCAATTAATGCGTAAAACGAAATAATCAGCGCATATATTTCACTTCTCAATATAACTGTTTCATCCGACACTCTTGGGCATGACAAACCAAGCAAGTATGAAACAGCCTGATGTGCTGGTGATTGGTGGCGGCAATGCTGCCCTGTGCGCCGCACTGATGGCAGCTGAAGCCGGCGCCTCGGTTTTGATGCTCGAATCAGCCCCACGCGAATGGCGTGGTGGCAACTCTGGCCACACCCGCAACCTGCGCTGCATGCACGATGCACCGCAAGACGTGCTGGTCGATGCCTACCCAGAAGAAGAGTATTGGCAAGACTTGCTCAAGGTCACAGGCGGCATCACCAACGAAAAGCTCGCCCGCTTGGTCATTCGTGCCTCTGCCACTTGCCGCGATTGGATGCGCAAGCATGGTGTGCACTTCCAACCCCCACTCTCAGGTGCCTTACATGTGGCACGCACCAATGCGTTTTTCATGGGTGGTGGCAAAGCTTTGGTCAACGCGTATTACCGCAGTGCCGAAAAGCTAGGGGTACAGATTCGCTACAACTCGCCCGTCGACAAACTCGAGATTGACAATGGCCAATTCTTTGCCGCCTATGTAGGCAACGAACGCGTCACGGCCAAAACTTGTGTGCTGGCAGCCGGCGGCTTCGAGTCCAACCGCGAATGGCTGCGCGAAGCATGGGGCCAAAACGAGCGCGGCGAATGGCCTGCCGACAACTTCCTGATTCGTGGCACGCAATTCAACCAAGGTGTGTTGCTCAAGCATATGCTCGCGCACGGCGCAGACAGCATTGGTGACGCCACGCAAGCCCACATGGTGGCGATTGATGCACGAGCCCCGTTGTATGACGGGGGCATTTGCACACGCATTGACTGCGTATCTCTGGGTGTGGTGGTCAACCGAAACGGCCAACGCTTCTACGACGAAGGCGAAGACTTCTGGCCCAAGCGGTATGCCATTTGGGGCCGTTTGGTAGCGCAGCAGCCAGGGCAAATTGGCTACTCGATCATCGATGCCAAGGCGATCGGTCGCTTCATGCCCCCCGTTTTCCCCGGGGTGCAAGCCAACACCTTGCCAGAGCTGGCTCAAAAACTCGGCTTGCCCGTAGACACCTTCATGCAAACGCTCAACGATTACAACCATGCGTGCCGTATCGGCACGTTCGACCACACCAGCTTGGATGATTGCCACACCGAAGGCGTGAACCCGGCAAAGACTCACTGGGCTCGCCCCATAGACACGGGGCCGTTCTACGGCTATGCCTTGCGCCCCGGCATCACATTCACCTACCTAGGCCTCAAGACTGATGAAACAGCCGCTGTGCGATTCAATGATGTGCCGAGCAACAACCTCTTTGTGGCGGGCGAAATGATGTCTGGCAACGTACTGGGCAAGGGCTACACCGCAGGTGTCGGTATGTCGATTGGCACCGCATTTGGCCGCATTGCAGGCACGCAAGCAGCCAAAGCTGCCCAAGCTGCTCTAGCTCCCAAGGAGGCCGCACATGCAAATGCTTGATGCCCTCACCCGCGATGCACTCGCATTGGCTAACGGCGAAGTTGTATTGTCTGGCCCTGAGACCGAAGTGGCGCGACAGCTGCAAATTTGTAATGCCTGCCGCTACTGCGAAGGCTTTTGCGCGATGTTTCCGGCCATGACCCGACGCTTGGAATTTGGCAAAGCTGACATCCATTACCTCGCCAACCTGTGCCACAACTGCGGCGCTTGTTTACATGCTTGCCAATACGCCCCGCCACATGAGTTTGCGGTGAACGTCCCCCAAGCGCTGGCACAAGTGCGCGGACAAACCTATGCCGACTATGCGTGGCCACCCTCCTTTGGCGCGCTTTACAAGCGCAACGGCCTCACAGTGTCGTTGGCATTGGCTTTAGGCTTGTCGCTGTTTTTATTGCTGGCCTTGCAGCTCAACGGCACCTTGTTGTCAAACAACTTGAGCGGCAACTTCTATAACTTGTTCCCGCACAATTTGCTGGTGAGTTTGTTCGCCCCTGTGTTCTTGTTTGCGGCTTTGGCGCTCACATTGGGTGTGCGACGTTTCTGGCGTGACATCACACCAGCCACCAGCGGTGCTGCACTCAGCGCGCCTGCAACCAGTGAAGCCACTCATGACGTGTTGCGTTTGAAATATTTGGATGGTGGTCACGGTGAAGGCTGCAATAACGAAGACGATGCATTTACCCTATCTCGCCGTCGCGCACACCACCTGACCTTCTATGGTTTTATGTTGTGCTTTGCAGCGACCAGTTTGGCCACGTTGTATCACTACGCATTTGGCTGGGTCGCACCTTATGACCTACCCAGCTTGCCTAAAGTCTTGGGTGCTATTGGCGGTGTGAGCTTGTTGCTCGGTACGGCTGGTTTGTTCAAGCTGAATTTGCAACGCCACCCGATGCACGGCGATGCCGCACAGAAGCCAATGGACTTGGGTTTCATTGCCTTGCTGTTTCTTACCAGCTTGACCGGCTTGGCACTATGGCAAGGTCGAGGCTGCGAAGCGATGCCGGCATTGTTGGCAATTCACTTAGGCGTGGTGATGGCCTTGTTTGCCACCCTGCCCTACGGCAAATTTGCCCACGGTATTTTTAGAACCGCAGCCTTGCTTCGTTTTGCTGTGGAAAAAAGACAACCCAACCCCATCGGTGTGGGTAGCGAATAACTTGAAGGAGACAACCATGAACAAACGTCATTTCATCAACGCATCCGCCTTGCTGGCGCTGGGCCTGTCTGCGCTCACGACGCACGCTCAAGAGTTCCCGCCTAAGAAAACTATCACCATGGTGGTGGGCTTTGCAGCGGGCGGCGCAGCTGATACAGCAGCACGCATCATCGCCAAAAAGCTCGGCGACAACATTGGCGCTTCTGTGGTGATCGATAACCGCGGTGGTGCAGGCGGCAACATTGCACATCAGTTTGCAGCCAACGGCCCAACTGACGGCAGCACGATTTTGTTTGGGTCGGTGGGACCGCTCACCATTGCGCCGCACATGATGAAAGTACCTTACGACCCTGTGAAGGACCTCTCCCCCATCACGATGGGTGTGAACTTCCCCAACGTGTTGGTCGTGCATTCAGGCACGGGTATTAAGACTTTTGCCGAGTACATCGCTTACGCCAAAAAGAACCCAAACAAGCTAGACTACGCTTCCACAGGCCCCGGCTCAGCCTCTCACCTCGCGGGTGAATTACTAGACGACATGGCCGGTATCGACACCGTGCACGTACCCTACAAAGGCGGCGCGCCTGCTTTGCAAGACTTGCTGGGTGGTCGAGTTGCGGCTTACTTCTCAACTTATTCAACGTCACAGGCCTACATCGAAACAGGCAAGCTCATTCCCCTGGCCAGCACCGGCGCACAACGCTTAAAGCAACTCCCAAAAATCCCCACTGTGGCAGAGTCTGGCTACCCTGGTTTCAGTGCGACCAACTGGTACGCGTTTGTCGCATCCTCCAAAGTACCTGCACCGATCTTGGACCGTTGGAACACAGAACTAGTCAAAGTGTTGAAGTCCCCCGATGTGGTGGAGCAACTCAACAGCCACGGCCTCACGCCGCAACCCAGCACACGCGATGAATTGGCGAAATATATCGCCAAAGAGTCTGCCACGTGGGGCCGTGTGATTCGTGAACGAAAAATCACAGGCGAATAAAAAATCAAACGGAGACAACACATGAGATACCCACACAACATCACTCGTCGCCTACTGCTTGTTGGCCTTGGTTTATTCCTAGCGGCATCGCACATTGCGCAAGCGGCGGAGATTCGCGTCATCACCTCAGGCGCGTTCACCGAAGCGTATAAAAAACTTGTGCCTGAGTTTGAAAAACAAACTGGACACAAGGTCATCAGCTCATTTGGCGCCTCTGTCGGCAACGCACCAGACTCCATCCCCACCCGCTTCTCACGCGGTGAAAAGTTTGACTTGGTCATCTTGTCAGACGGTGGCTTGGAAGCCTTGGTTAAAAACGGCAACGTCATCAAAGGCAGCCGCGTGGACTTGGTGCGCTCACAAATTGGCGCGGCCGTTCGCAAAGGCACGCAAAAGCCTGACATCAGTACCGTCGAAGCTTTGAAACAAACCTTGCTCAATGCCAAATCCATTGCTTACTCGGCCAGCGCCAGTGGCACCTATTTGTCGACTGAGTTGTTTCCCAAACTAGGTGTGGCTGAGCAACTCAAAGACACCGCCAAGAAAATCATGAGCGAGCGCGTGGGTGCTGTCGTAGCTCGCGGCGATGCTGAACTTGGATTCCAACAGGTGAGCGAGTTGATTTATTTCAAAGAACTCGACTTCATCGGCACCCTGCCCGAGTCAGTGCAGCAAACCATCTTCTTCTCCGCAGGTTTGGTGGAGGGTTCAAGCGAGCAAGACACTGCTAAACAACTGATTAAATTCTTTCAATCCCCCGAAGTGGCTGAGACGATTCGTCAAACCGGAGTAGACCCCGTAGCCGCCCGATAATGGGGGCATGACTGCTGCACACCACACCTCATCGTCTGCCGCCCCCCTCAAAGGGGTGCGTGTTCTTACTCTCGCTTTGAACCTGCCAGGCCCAGCCGCTGTCATGCGGTTGCAGGCCATGGGCGCGAAGTGCACCAAGCTCGAACCACTCGCACCTAGTGGCATGAGCACCTCGGACCCGATGGGCATCTACAAACCCGCAGCCTACGAGGTAATGCACAAGGGCTTGAAGGTCATGCACGCTGATTTGAAATCTGAGCGCGGCCAAGCGGCGCTGCACAAACAGTTGGCGCACACCGATGTGCTGATCACCTCCTTCCGCCCTTCAGCTTTGATCAAGCTAGGACTAGCTTGGAAAGAACTTCACAAGCGCTACCCCGCCTTGTGCTTGGTGAGCATCGTGGGCGCCCCTCGTGAACGCGCGGAAGAAGCTGGGCATGACCTGACTTATCAAGCCGACAGCGGATTGGTAAACGGTCTTGAAATGCCGCCCAGCTTGTATGCAGACATGGGTGGTTCTTTGTTTGCCACAGAAGCTGTGCTGCAAGCGTTGTTGTTGCGTCAGCGCCCAGGCCGCACCTTTGGCAAAGGTGTGTTCCATGAAGTGGCTTTGAGTGAAGCCTCGGCCTATCTCGCACTGCCTCGCACATGGGGTTTGACGGTGCCTAGCGGCGATGTAGGCGGCGCACATGCGGGCTACAAGATCTACCCCTGCAAAAACGGCCGAGTAGCCGTGGCCGCTCTTGAACCCCACTTTGCAGCTCGTCTGTGCGACGCGGCAGGCTTGGGCAAAGATGCAGCCAAGCAAATGCACAAGCGCAGCACACATGAGGGCATTGCCACATTCTTTGCCTTGCAAACGCGTGCACAGCTCGACAAGCTGGCCAGCAGCAAAGACATTCCGTTACACACACTGCCACGTTAGTCAAAGCGATCACACCCTGGCCATAGGCATGACTGCTTAAGGTTAGCTCAAGTGGCGAAGTGGGTGCGCTGATGCAGGCCAAGGGCTTTCAAAAAACGGCTGCACCATCGCAGGCGTCACCTCAGCAATACATGCTGGCTGCCATTTCGGTGTGTGATCTTTGTCCACCGCCAAAGCGCGAATGCCTTCTACGGTTTCACTGCTCACACCCCTGCGTGAGAGGTGATCGGTCTGGAAGCAATGGCGAACCAGATCACGCTCCATACGCAGATCTTGTGCGAGCGTCATGTGGCGACCACGACGAATTTGCTCAAGCGTGACGCACAGCATCAAAGGTGATTGATGCTGCAAAGCCTTCAAGGTCTGCACCGACCAGTCGTCAGCGCCTTGCAAAGCTTGCTCCATCTCAGCCACCGAGGCTAAGCCAAACACTCGGTCGATAGGCGCGTTATGCCATGCAGGCGTGACAGCCAAGGCCTGTTCAGTTGTGGCTTTACATTGGGCACGCAACCAAGCCACCACAGCGTCACCACTGCCCCAGTCTTGCTGATGCAAACCATCCCACAGTGCAGGCAATGCAGATGAATCCACACACACATCAGCCAAGCCCACTTGAAGAGATTCACCACCACGCAGAACATGGCCGGTGAGCGCTAAAAATTCACCCATGTACTCTGGACATGCAGGACCAGTACAACGACCTAAGAAATAACCACCACCGACATCTGGAAACAAACCAATGTGCGTCTCAGGCATGGCCATCTTGGTTCGCTCGGTCACCACGCGCAGCGCCGCACCTTGGCTGATGCCCATGCCGCCGCCCATGACGATGCCGTCCATCAGGGCGACATAGGGCTTGGCATAGTTTTGAATCAAATGGTTGAGGCTGTATTCCTCGGTGAAGAAGTCTTCCAGCGTCACATCGCCACTCAATGCAGCTTGGTGAAAGTAACGAATGTCACCGCCAGCACAGAACGCACCGAATGGGCCTTCTTTGTTGCTGCCACGCACGACCACCGCCCTCACCTGCGCGTCATCTTGCCACTGTTGCAATACGTGATTGAGTTCGCGCACCATAGCTAATGACAGCGCGTTCAGCGCCTTGGGACGATTGAGAGTGATCAGGCCCAAATGGCCCACACGCTCAGCGTGCACATCGGTGGTGTAAGTGGACATGGTGATTCCTTCTTCAAATACTTATGTGTATTTTCTTCAATTCGATATCGCAGCAAACACCTGAGATGCACCCGCGCGACACCTCTAAAGTCGAGACGTAAAAAAGCCGAGGAAAACCTCGGCTTTTCATGTGAACAAGTGGATTACTTGTTGCGCTTGCGCTCGTGCTCTTTCAAGAAGCGCTTACGCAGACGCACACTCTTAGGCGTGATTTCGACCAACTCGTCGTCTTCGATGAATTCCACACCGTATTCGAGTGTGAGGTCGATTGGAGGTGTGATCTTGATCGCGTCTTCTTTGCCAGACACGCGGAAGTTGGTCAGCTGCTTGGTACGTGTGGCGTTCACCACCAAGTCGTTGTCACGGCTGTGGATACCCACAATCATGCCTTCATAAACGGGGTCGTTCGCCTTGACAAACATACGGCCACGGTCGTCCAACTTGCCCAAAGCGTAGGTGAAGATTTCACCGTCGTCCATGGAGATCAACACACCGTTCTTACGGCCGCCAATGTCACCTTTGTGTGGCTCGTAGCTGTCGAAAATGTTGGAGATCAAGCCGGAACCACGGGTCAAGTTCAAGAACTCGTTGGTGAAACCAATCAAACCACGGGCGGGAATGCGGTATTCCAAGCGCACGCGGCCACGGCCATCGGGTTCCATATTGACGAGTTCGCCTTTGCGCTCGCCCAAAGCTTGCATGACGCCGCCTTGATGGGTTTCTTCGATGTCAGCCGTCACCAATTCGATTGGCTCGTGACGCACACCGTCGATGTCGCGGAACACCACACGTGGCTTAGACACAGCCAATTCGTAGCCTTCGCGGCGCATGTTTTCCAACAAGATGGTCAAGTGCAATTCACCACGACCGGCGACGTCAAATACGCCTTCTTCGTCGGTTTCTTTCACACGCAAAGCCACGTTGTGTTGCAGTTCTTTTTGCAAACGGTCCCACAGCTGACGGCTGGTCACGTACTTGCCTTCACGACCAGCCAAGGGGCTGGTGTTCACGCAGAAGTTCATGGTCAGGGTTGGCTCGTCAATCTTGAGCATTGGCAAAGGTGCTGGGTTGACAGGGTCAGTCACCGTCACACCGATGTTGAGGTCAGCAATACCGTTGATCAACACAATGTCGCCAGGGCCAGCTTCAGTGGCTTGCACACGGTCCAAACCTTGGAACTTCAACACTTGGTTGACGCGGCCTTTGACGGCTGTGCCATCAGGGCCTTCCATGACCATCACGTCCATCATGGGTTTGACAGTACCTTGGCTGATACGACCCACGCCGATACGACCCACGAAGGTGGAGAAGTCGAGCGCAGAAATTTGCAATTGCAACGGTGCAGCAGGGTCACCTTGTTGGGGTGGCACGTGCTTCAACACAGTGTTGAACAAGGCCGACATGTCTGGGCCCCACTGCTCGCCAGGTGCGCCTTCTTCGAGAGAAGTCCAGCCGTTGATACCAGAGGCGTACACCACTGGGAAGTCGAGTTGTTCGTCGGTTGCACCGAGTTTGTCGAACAAGTCAAAAGCGGCGTTCACCACTTTGTCTGGGTTTGCACCAGGCTTGTCCACTTTGTTCACCACAACGATGGGCTTCAAGCCCAAAGCCAAAGCTTTCTTGGTCACGAAACGGGTTTGAGGCATGGGGCCTTCTTGCGCATCGATCAACAAGACCACACCGTCAACCATCGACAAAGCACGTTCTACTTCGCCGCCGAAGTCCGCGTGACCAGGGGTGTCGACGATGTTGATGTGTGTACCTTCCCAGCTCACAGCACAGTTCTTGGCCAGAATCGTGATGCCGCGTTCGCGTTCGATGGCGTTGTTGTCCATCACGGTGTCGACTACTTTTTCGTGGTCGGCGAAGGTGCCAGATTGACGCAGCAATTGGTCGACCATGGTGGTTTTACCGTGGTCAACGTGGGCGATGATGGCGATGTTGCGAATTTGCTTACTCATGCTTCTCTCTTCCTTTATGCCTGCTGAGCCAGCAAAGGCTGGTTGACAGGCGATCTTTCCAAAATTTGTTGAATTTCAAGGGGACTCAACAATCGTCCCGGAATCAGTTCCCCCGCTTTCACATGGGCACTGCCCAGCAAAGCCGGTGGTTGTTCTCCAAACACACACACACGGTCATGGTCAAGCCACTCCCCGCGACGACGCACGCCGCTCAAAAAGCGACCTGCATTTTCCGTATCCAACGTGACTGCCGTGTGATCGGCCAACAAGCTTTGCACAGGCATCAAACGCGCTTCGCGCTGCGGCTCGTCCATCGCTGTCAAGTCTTCCAAAGTCACACAAGCTGACTCTTCAAATGGGCCCGTGGCCACACGACGCAAAGCACTCAAATGACCACCGCAACCCAACGCTTCAGCGATATCTTCGCCAAGCGTGCGGATGTAAGTACCCTTGCTGCAGGTCACGCGCAAGCTCAAAAATGGTTTGTCGCCATCGAGTTGCATGTCGAGCAGCTCTAAATCGTGAATCACCACATGACGTGGCTCGCGCTCGACGGTTTCGCCCGCTCGCGCATATTCGTACAAAGCTTTGCCGTCCTTTTTCAAGGCGCTGTACATGGGTGGCACTTGCGTGATCGGGCCCATGAAACGGTCCAGAACTTCCACCACTTGACCCACGGTACAAGTGACAGGACGCTGTTGAATCACCTCACCTTCGGCATCCGCAGTGCTGGTTTTGAGGCCTAAGCGCACTGTGGTTTCATAGGTTTTGTCAGCATCCAAATGGAGCTGACTGAATTTGGTAGCTGCCCCAAAACACAATGGCAACACGCCTGTGGCCAATGGGTCGAGCGTACCGGTGTGCCCTGCTTTTTCAGCGCGCAGCAGCCATTTGGCTTTTTGCAAAGCGTCATTGCTGGAAAGGCCAATGGGTTTGTCTAGCAGCAGCACCCCGTGTACAGGGCGACGCTGCACCCTGGTACGGGGCGCGTTCATGCTCAATCGTCCTTCGCTTTGGAAGCAACTGCTTTTGCAATCAGCGCATTCATGTCTGACGCATGCTCAGGCGTGCGGTCATACACAAAGTGCAAGGTAGGTACGGTGTGGATGTGCAAGCGCTTGAATAAGCCGTTGCGCAGGAAACCTGCGGCTTGGTTCAAGCCCTCCCCTGTTTTCACAGGGTCGCCATTCAACACACTGAAATGCACTTTGGCATGGGCGTAATCGGGCGTCACTTCCACGCCTTGCAGTGTGACCATGCCCACGCGTGGGTCTTTCAACTCACGCGCGATCAACTCGGCCAGATCGCGTTGGATCTGGTCGGCCACTTGGTAGCTGCGGTTGGGGGTGCTGCTCGGTTTACGTGCCATGCTTCTTGCAACTCACGCTTTACAGCGTACGTGCCACCTCTTTGATCTCGAAGAATTCCAACACATCGCCTTCGACGATGTCGTTGTAGTTCTTGATGGTCAAACCGCACTCGAAGTTTTCTTTCACTTCTTTGGCATCGTCTTTGAAACGCTTCAAGCTGTCGAGTTCGCCAGTGAAGACCACCACGTTGTTGCGCAACAAACGCAACTTCGCATTGCGGCGTACCAAACCGGAGGTGACCATACAACCCGCGATCGCACCAATCTTGCTGACGCGCAGCACTTGGCGAATCTCGGCTGTACCGATGACTTCTTCTTTCTTGTCGGGTGTGAGCATGCCCGACATGGCTGCTTTGAGTTCGTCCACAGCGTCATAAATGATGTTGTAGTAACGAATGTCCACGCCATTGCTCTCGGCCAACTTGCGCGCACCAGCATCAGCACGTGTGTTGAAACCAATGATCACGGCCTTGGACGCGATCGACAAGTTGACATCGCTCTCGCTGATACCGCCCACTGCGGCGTACACCAACTGAACTTTGACTTCTGCGGTCGACAACTTGAGCAACGACGCAGCCAAAGCTTCTTGTGAACCCTGCACGTCGGCCTTGACGATGATGGGCAACAACTTGACTTCGCCAGACGTCATGTCGGAGAACATGTTCTCCAGCTTGGACGCTTGCTGCTTGGCCAACTTGGTGTTGCGCACCTTGCCTGCACGATAGGTCGCAATTTCGCGGGCACGACGCTCGTCGGTCATGACCATAAATTCGTCGCCCGCTTGCGGCACTTCGGTGAGACCTTGAATCTCAACAGGAATCGATGGGCCTGCAGACTTGATCGGCTTGCCGTTCTCGTCCAACATGGCGCGCACGCGGCCATAGGTTTGACCACCCAAGACCACGTCGCCCACATTGAGCGTACCGGACTGAACCAGTACCGTGGCCACAGGACCGCGACCTTTGTCCAAACGCGCTTCGATCACCAAGCCTTTGGCCATGGCGTCGACAGGCGCTTTGAGTTCGAGCACTTCAGCTTGCAAGAGCACTTGCTCCAGCAACTCGTCAATGCCTGCACCGGTTTTGGCAGAGACCTCACAGAACGGTGAATCACCACCGAACTCTTCAGGCACCACTTCTTCAGCCACCAGTTCGCCTTTGACGCGTTCTGGGTTAGCACCGGGTTTGTCAATCTTGTTGACCGCCACCACGATAGGCACACCAGCCGCTTTTGCGTGCTTGATGGCCTCTTTGGTTTGCGGCATCACGCCGTCGTCCGCCGCCACCACCAAGATGACGATGTCGGTGGCTTTCGCACCGCGAGCACGCATGGCCGTGAAGGCCTCGTGACCGGGCGTATCCAAGAAGGAAATCATGCCGCGTGGTGTTTCCACGTGGTAAGCGCCAATGTGTTGGGTAATGCCGCCAGCTTCGCCCGACGCGACTTTGGCGCGACGGATGTAGTCCAGCAAAGAAGTTTTACCGTGGTCCACGTGGCCCATGACTGTGACCACAGGGGCACGCGTGATGGACTCTGCTTGGTGGCCAGATGCTTCTTCTTCGGTAAAGGCTTCTGGATCGTCCAAAGCAGCAATCACCGCCTTGTGACCCATTTCTTCCACCACGATCATCGCTGTGTCTTGGTCCAAAGGCTGGTTGATGGTGGCCATTTGGCCGAGTTTCATCAACTGCTTGATGACTTCAGAGGCTTTGACCGCCATCTTGTGAGCCAATTCGCCCACAGTGATGGTTTCGGGCACGTGCACTTCGAGCACGCGTGCTTCGACCGGGGCTTGTGGAGCGCGGTCATCGTCACGGTCGCGGTCACGGCGGCCTTTGGGGCCTCCACGCCAGCTGTTGCGGCCCACACCACCACTCGCGTCACCGCGTGTTTTGATGGCTTTCTTTTTGGCTTGTTCGTCGGCCCAGCTGGAAGACAGCTTGGCGCTCTTGACTTCTTTGTTGCCAGGCGCTGCTGTACCAGGTGCAGCAGGTGCGCCAGGACGTGCACCAGCACCAGGTGTACCGGCGGGCTTGTGCAATGTGCCTTTGATGGCTTTTTCAGGCGCTGGTTCAGGCTTCTTAGCCACCATTTGCTTTTGAGGCGTGCTCATCATCAAGCGAATGGCTTCGGCTTCGGCCAAAGCTTTGCGACGACGGGCGTCCAAATCCACAGCGCGAGCTGTGTCTTCGTCTGCACGTGCTTTAGAGGCAGCGGCAGCTTCCACACGAGCAGCTTCAGCAGCTTGTGCTTTGACGTCGACCACAGGCTCCGCAGCATCTGCTTTAGCTTCTGAGGCTGCTGTGTCAGAGACCTCAGCGGCTTCGGCTTGCGCCTTGGCTTTAGCGGCTTCAGCCTTGGCTTGATCTTTGGCTTCTTGCTCTTCGCGCAGGCGGCGTTTTTCGGCCAGCTCTTCTTCTTGGCGACGAATCAGCTCAGCTTGGCGGCGCGCTTCTTCTTCACGACGAGCCAATTCAGCGTGGTCGATCAAAGGTGCGGCAGGCGCTTCAACGGTAGCGGGCGCTGGTGCAGCTTGCACCTCAGTCGCCTCATCCTCATCACGCTTGACGAAGGTGCGTTTTTTACGCACTTCAACTTGGATGGTGCGGGCTTTGCCTGTGGCGTCAGCTTGTTTGATCTCGGTGGTCGATTTCTTAACCAAGGTGATTTTCTTGCGCTCAGGAGAAGCCGTGCCATGGCTGGCTTGCAAATGGCTCAAGAGCTTTTGTTTGTCACCTTCGGTCAGCACATCGGCTGCCGAAGATTTTGCGACACCGGCTGCTTTGAGCTGGTCAAGCAGGGTGTCGGTTGGTTTTTTGAGTTCGCTGGCAAACTCGGCTACGGTCGTACTGGTCATCTCTGGTATTCCTCTCCATGACCGTTACTCTTGACCCGTGAACCAATGTTCACGTGCCTTCAAGATCAGGGCTTTGGCATCTTCTTCGCTTTGGCCGGTGATGGCTGTGAGCTCGTCCACGGCCAAATCGGCCAAATCGTCACGGGTGTGTACGCCGCTCTCAGCCAACATGGGCAAGAACTCCGCATTCAATCCTTCGAGGTCGCGCAAATCTTGCGAAACTTCTTCGACGCTCTCTTCGCGTGCAATTTCCATGGTGAGCAGCGCATCCTTGGCACGTGTGCGCAACTCATTGATGGTGTCTTCATCAAAGCTTTCGATTTCCAACATCTCTTGCAATGGCACATACGCCACTTCTTCGAGACTGGTGAAACCTTCTTCAATCAAGATGTCAGCCACTTCTTGGTCCACGTCCAACTTGGCCATGAACAATTCGCGGATGCTGAAAGTTTCGTCAGCTTGTTTCTGAGCAGACTCAGCAGCATCCATGATGTTGATTTTCCAGCCGGTCAATTCAGCTGCCAAACGCACGTTTTGGCCACCGCGACCAATGGCGATGGCGAGGTTTTCTTCGTCCACCACCACATCCATGGCGTGACGCTCTTCGTCCACCACGATGGAGCTCACGTTGGCAGGTGCCAAAGCGCCAATCACAAACTGAGCTGGGTCTTCACTCCACAACACGATGTCCACGCGCTCGCCAGCGAGCTCAGTGGTCACGGCATTCACGCGAGTACCACGCACGCCCACACATGTACCGATAGGGTCCACGCGCTTGTCGTGAGAAATCACAGCGATCTTGGCGCGTGAACCAGCGTCACGGGCGCAAGATTTGATCTCGAGCATGCCTTGTTCGATTTCTGGCACTTCATGGCGGAACAACTCGACCATGAATTCAGGGGCTGAACGAGACAAGATGATGGGAGCGCCGCGCAAAGTGAGGTCTACATCCATGATCATGGCGCGCACACGGTCACCGCTGCGGAAGTTTTCCTTAGGGATCATTTCGCTGCGACGCAGACGGCCTTCAACGCGACCGGATTCAACAATCAAATCGCCCTTGTCCATTCGCTTGACGGTACCCACGAAGATCTTGTCGCCGCGCGACATGAAATCGTTGAGCAACATTTCGCGTTCAGCATCACGGATCTTTTGCAAGATCACTTGCTTGGCAGCCATCGCGCCGATACGGCCGATGGGCAAGGACTCGACGCCCTCTTCGATGTATTCGCCTTCTTCGACGTCGGCCACGCGCTCGCGGGCGTCCATCAACATTTCTTCGGCTTCTGGGTTTTGCAAACCTGCTTCATCAGGCACAACCAACCAACGGCGGAACGTTTCGTACTCGCCAGTGTCGCGGTTCATCGCCACGCGAATGTCCACTTCACCTTCGTACAACTTCTTCGTGGCTTGGGCCAGCGCCAACTCGACGGCGCCAAACACCACATCGCGTTCGACGTTTTTCTCGCGCGAGATTGCCTCGACCAGCATCAACATTTCGCGGTTCATGATCGGTTACTCCTTCTCTTACCTATGTTCAACGGGGCTTTTTGCCCTTGAAATCCACAATCGGAGCCAGACGTGCTTCTCGCAGCTCGTCCAGCGTGAAACCCAGTGCATGCACTGGCATTTCGGCTAATCTTTTGGGGCTCACTTTTTGACCAGGCTTGGCCTTGACTTCATCACGCCACGTGATTTGCCATCCCGCACCATCGTCGGTGCACTCTAAAGTGCCACGGAATTTTTTGCGGGTTGCAGCCACTTGGCCTGCAGCGGCTGCGCCAATGGGAGCCTTGAGCGTGAGGTCCACCTCTTCGCCCACAAAGCGCTCGAAATCAGCTTGGTGACGCAAGGGACGATCAATGCCCGGTGACGACACCTCAAGGCGGGCGTAGTCCGCGCCATCCACTTCAAGTGCAAATTGCAATTGGCGTGTGACGCGCTCGCAATCTTCGACATTGACGGGCTGTACAGGTTCGCCAGCCGTCCAAGGCATATCAATTGTGATGCGCAAGAGACCTCCGGCGGAGCGTTCAATCTCTACCAGGTCGTAACCTAAACCGGTCACTGTTTGTTCTACTGTTTGCTGCAAACTCACGTCGACGAATAGCCTTGATATCAAATGTTCAAAAAACAAACGACCAAAAAAAACGAGCGGTAATTACCCGCCCGTTTGGTCGTGAAGCGCTTATTGTAGCGCCTAAATGCTTGATTATCAAAGGATAAATGCTATTTTAGGCGTCAGCCCCCACCAAAATCTTCGTATAGGGGGCTTGCGGATTGTTCAGCACTTGCTCAAACGTGCCCGCCTCCACCACCTTACCTGCCTGCATGACCATGACATGGTGCGCCATGGCACGGATGACCGAGACATCATGGGTGATGAGCAAATAGCTCAAACCTCGCTCGCGCTGGAGCTTTTGCAAGAGTTGCAGCACTTGAAGCTGGGTGGTGGCATCCAAAGCGCTGGTGGGTTCGTCCAAGACCAAGACCTGCGGCTCTATGACCAAGGCACGGGCAATAGCCAAGCGCTGACGCTGGCCACCCGAAAACTCATGCGGGTAGCGCTGCAGCAAGCCCGGAAACTCAGTTTCGGTCAAACCCACAGCCGCCAAGGTCACCAAAATGCGGCGCAACCTACCCAAATCATCCAGTTGAGGGGCATGCAGCGTCAGCCCTTCAGAGACCAGTTCGCTGACGTTCATGCGAGGTGAAAGCGATGAAAAAGGGTCTTGAAACACCACCTGCACTTTGCGACGCAAAGGCAAGTCTTGGGTAGCCTTGCCTTGCCACGCCACGCCATCAACGGTGAGCGTTCCCTCAGAAGGCATCAGGCCAAGCGCCGCCAAAGCCAAGGTGGTTTTACCCGAGCCCGACTCGCCAATCACGCCAAGGGTTTGCCCCGCACGCAAATCAAAGCTCGCCCCCTCGACGGCGACAAACTTAGCACCTCTGAACCACCCCAACCATCCAGCACGGCGAATGGGATAACTCACCCGCAGAGCTCTTGCCTGCATCACCGTTGGCGCATTGCTTTTAGCTTCGACGACCTCGCGCGGTGGTTGGCTATTGATCAGTTTTTGGGTGTATGGGTGCTCTGGGTAAGTCAACACCACATCCACCGCACCCGATTCGACCACCACGCCTTTTTCCATCACCAACACTTGGTCAGCAAAGTAGCGCACAGTATTCAAATCATGCGTAATGAGTAACACCGCCATGCCGAAGCGTTTTTGCAAGTCGCTGAGCAAATCCAAAATTTGCGCTCGCAAAGACACATCCAACGCCGTGGTCGGCTCATCGGCCACCAACAGGCGGGGTCGGCAAGCCAAAGCCATGGCAATCATCACGCGCTGGCGTTGGCCGCCTGAGAGCTGATGCGGATAAGCACTGGCGCGGCGTACCGGCTCGGGAATACCTGTGAGGTTAAGCAACTCCACGGCCTCGTGCCAAGCCTCTGCCTTGGTCATGCCACGTTTGAGCTCAAGCACCTCGGCAATTTGATCGCCCACCATCATCAAAGGGTTCAAAGCCGTCATGGGCTCTTGAAACACAAAGGCAATGTCTTGGCCGCGAATGTTGACCAACTCACGCTCGCTGAGTTTGACCAAGTCATGCGTATGCGGCGCGTCCGTGGCCTCTGGCGCAAGCGTGTCCGCATCTTGGGCAGTCCACAACACGCGCCCTGACACACGTGCGCCTTCAAGCAGTTTGACAAAGCTCAGCGCGGTCACGCTTTTGCCAGAGCCTGACTCGCCCACCAAAGCGAGCTTTTCGCCAAGGTCTAAGTTGAAGCTGATGCCTTTAACAACATCTTCTGATTGGAAACCAATGCGCAAATCGCGCACCTGAAGCAAAGGCAGTCTCATGAGCGTGCCTTTCTGGGGTCTAGTGCATCGCGCAACGCGTCACCCATGAAAGTGAGCAACATCAAGGTCACGACCAACACGGCAAAGGTGAAAAGAGAAATCCACCACGCATCAATGTTGTTTTTGCCTTGTGCCAACAACTCACCCAAGCTAGGCGTTCCGGGTGGCACGCCCAAGCCTAGAAAATCGAGCGAGGTCAGCGACAAGATGGCCGCGCTCATGCGAAACGGCAAAAAGGTCACCACTGGCGTCAAGCTGTTAGGCAATACATGACGCCACATGATTTGCGCATCGGACAGCCCCAACGCACGAGCAGCACGCACGTAGTCGAGTTGGCGATTACGCAAGAACTCGGCGCGCACATAGTCGGACAGCCCCATCCAGCCGAAGAGGCCCAACAAAATCAAGAGCAAGGTGATGCTCGGGTCGAACACCGCCGAGAAGATGATGAGCAAGTACAGCTCAGGCATGGCGCTCCACACCTCAATGAAACGTTGCATCGCAAGGTCAGTCTTTCCACCAAAAAAACCTTGCAATGCCCCCGTCAAAATGCCTATGACGGTGCCAAACATGGTGAGCGCCAAAGCAAACAACACCGAGATTCGAAAGCCATACAGCAAGCGTGCCAGCACATCACGACCGCGGTCGTCTGTGCCAAACCAGTTTTCCCATGAAGGTGGCGCAGGATTGGGCGTGGCAGCAAAGTAATTGAGCGTGGTGTGGTGGAAAGGAATGGGCGGATACAAGGCCCAGTTACCAGGTTTGTCGAACTGCGACTGAATGAAAGGGTCTAAGAAATCTGTGGGTGTCTCAAAGTCGCCGCCAAACGTTGTCTCAGGTTGGTTGTAAACGATGGGCATGTAAAAACTGCCGTTGTAGCGAGCCAGCAAGGGCTTGTCGTTACACAGCACTTCAGCAAACAAGCTCAAGGCGAAGAAGAACACAAACAACACCAAGCTGTAAAAGCCTAGGCGATTATTCCTAAAGCGCAACCAAGCACGCTGCGTGGGCGACAAAGTGGCTTCAGTCAAATTTGACACGCGGATCCACCCATACATAGCAAAGGTCGCTGATGAGCTTGGTGACCAAGCCAATCAACGTGAACAAATACAAAGTCCCGAGTACCACAGGATAGTCGCGGCGCATGACGCTTTCATAGCTCAGCAGACCCAAACCATCCAATGAGAACAAGGTTTCGATCAACAACGACCCAGTGAAGAACGCACCAATAAAAGCCGCAGGAAAACCTGTGACCAATGGAATGAGTGCATTGCGAAACACATGGTTCCAAATCACACGCCGCTCGGACAAACCTTTGGCGCGTGCGGTGAGCACATATTGCTTGCGAATTTCTTCCAACATGGCGTTTTTGGTGAGCAGCGTGGTCACCGCAAAGGCGCCCAACACACTTGAAGTCACGGGTAGCACGATGTGCCACAAGTAATCGGTGATGCGCGCACCCCATGTGAGCTGCTCCCAGTTGGCCGAGGTCAAACCACGCAGCGGGAACCACTGCAGCTGACCACCAAACACCACCAGCAACGCCACGCCGAGGACAAAGCCAGGAACCGCAAAGCCAATCAAAACCACCAAGCTACTGACCAAATCAAATGTTGAGCCCGCACGCACGGCTTTGGCCACACCTAAAGGAACTGAGATGAGGTAACTCAACAAGAACGTCCACAGGCCCAGACTGATAGAGACTGGCATTTTTTCTTTCACCAACTCCCAAACGGTTTTGGGATAAAAAAAGCTTTTGCCCAAATCGAACACGGCGAACTGCTGAAGCATTTGCAAGAAACGTTCAGTCGGCGGTTTGTCAAAGCCATACTGTTGGCGAATTTCTTCAATGCGTGCAGCGTCTACACCTTGACGACCACGATAGCCCGCACCCGCCACAACAGCGCCCTCGCCTCCGCTGTCGCGGCCTTGCAACTGCGACACCATTTGCTCCACCGGTCCGCCCGGCACAAACTGAATCACCACAAAGGTCATCAGCAACACGCCAAACAAGGTAGGAATCATCAATAACAAACGACGCAGGATGTACGAACTCATGGTGCACGCTCCGATCGTTTGGTTGCGGCCAAAGTGGCACGGTTGTCGATGGTGGCCCACCAAGTGGAGGATGCCCACGTTTCAGGCTGGTAGTAGCGCGGCATGACGGCGGGTAGCTCGAAGCGACCATTGCGCCAAGCCACACGGTGCACAGCGCCGTACCAATGCGGCACGCTGTAGTGGCCATGACGCAGCACACGGTCTAAGGCACGTACAGCGGTGATGAGCTGAGGCCGCGTTTTGGCGGATGTGACGTTTTCTAGCAAAGCATCGACGGCAGGATCTTGAATGCCAATGAAGTTACCAGAACCTTCGGTGGTCGCAGCTTTGGAGCCAAAGCGCTCCATCAGCTCCGTGCCTGGTGACTCGCTGCCCACAATGCGGTTGCTGATGATTTCAAAATCAAACACGTCAAGACGCTTTTGCAAAATCGCAAAGTCAATGATTTTGTGGTTCACCTGAAAGCCAAGCTTCTCTAAATTTTTGCTGTACGGCGTGATGACTCGACCCAATGCGCCTGAGTTATCCAAAAACTCAATGGTGAAGGGCTCGCCCTTGGCGTTGCGCAGAGCGCCATCGCGGTATGTCCACCCCGCCTCGGCCAACAAAGCCTTGGCGCGACGCAAATGGTCGCGCAAGGTATCGCCAGACTTGGGGTCTAAGGAGGTGCGCGGCGGCAAAGGCACGGCATCTTTGAACACATGGGGCGAGAGCTTGTCACGCAACGGTGTGAGCAAGGCCAGCTCCGCCGCATCTGGCATGCCAGTGGCCTCGAAATCACTCGCCACGAAGTAACCTCGCACGCGCTGGTAGGCACCGTAAAAGAGCTGACGGTTCATCCATTCAAAGTCCATCGCCAAGGCGATGGCTTCACGCACACGTGCATCTTTGAATTTAGGCAAACGGGTGTTGAACATGAAGCCCTGAAAGTCTCCCGCATTGCTGTGCTTGAACTCGCTCTTCATCAATTGGCGCGTCGCAAACTGTTTACCCGTGTAGCCCCTCGCCCAATCACGCGCAATGAAAGATTGCACCAAGTCAAATTCGCCGGCCTTGAAGCCTTCAAGCTGCGCGGTGTTGTCTTTGTAGAGGCGATAGGTGATGCGGTCAAAGTTAAACAACCCCTTGCGCACATTCAAATCACGCGCCCAGTAGTTGTTGTCGCGTTCGTAGCTCACATCGCGGCCAAACACCACGCGGCCAATTTTGTAGGGCCCGCTGCCAATGGGCGTGTCAGTGACAATTTTGTCGAACGGTTTGGTTCGACCATCTTCTTCACCCCAGTGCCGACTGAACACTGGCATACCGCCCACGATCAAAGGCAGCTCGGGGTTCACGCGCTTGAAGTCAAAGCGAATGGTGCGAGGATCGACCACCGTGACACCCGAGACCTCGGCATAGAGCGAACGAAACTGCGGCGCCGCTTGCTTGCTGATGAGTTGTTCGAACGAATATTTCACATCCTCTGCCATCACAGCATCGCCGTTGTGAAAGCGGGCTTGTGGACGCAATTTGAAAGTGACTGATCGCCGGTCAGCTGCCACGTTCACATCCTCAGCCAACAGACCATAAGAGGTGGTGGGTTCGTCCATCGTGCCTGTGAGCAAGGATTCAAACACCAAAGCCATCAAGCCGGGCGCCGCATTGCCTTTGAGGGTGAAAGGGTTGTACTTGTCAAAGCTCGACAAACGCGAAGGCGGGACCAGCACGAGCTCACCACCTTTGGGAGCCAGTGGGTTGGCATAGTCGAAGTTTTTAAAGCTAGCTGGATATTTGATATCTCCAAATTGAGCGTACGCGTGCCCCGCCCACGTGGGGCCTGAACAGAAAAACGCCAACAAAATGAGGAAGCTACGCATGCGACAATTCTGCAAGATTTTTTTGGAGAGATTTACATGAGTACAAAAACGGGTTTCCTGTCTGGCAAAAAACTTCTGATCACGGGCGTGCTGTCTAACCGATCGATCGCTTATGGCATCGCCAAAGCTTGTCACGACCAAGGTGCCGAGTTGGCCTTTAGCTACGTGGGCGAACGCTTCAAAGACCGTATCACCGAATTCGCGGCTGACTTCGACTCTAAACTCATTTTCGACTGCGACGTGAGCAGCGACGAACAAATCACCCAAATGTTCAAAGACCTGTCGGCCCACTGGCCTACGTTTGACGGCTTTGTGCACTCCATCGGCTACGCCCCACGCGAAGCCATTGCAGGTGATTTCTTGGAAGGTTTGTCACGCGAAGGTTTTCAAATTGCCCACGACATCAGCGCATACAGCTTCCCAGCGATGGCCAAAGCCGCTCTGCCCTACCTCAACGACAACTCAGCCGTGTTGACCCTGTCGTATTTGGGCGCCATCCGTACCGTGCCCAACTACAACACCATGGGCTTGGCCAAAGCCTCGCTCGAGGCGTCTGTGCGCTACTTGGCCGAATCTTTGGGTGCCAAAGGTCGCAACCTGCGCGCCAACGGCATCAGCGCCGGCCCCATCAAAACCCTGGCTGCCAGCGGCATCAAAGGCTTTGGCAAGATTTTGAGCGTGGTGGCTGAAGCCTCTCCAATTCGCCGCAACGTGACCATCGAAGACGTGGGCAACGTGGCTGCGTTCTTGATGTCCAACTTGGCCGCAGGCGTGACCGCCGAAATCACCTATGTGGACGGCGGATTTAGCCAAGTTGTAGGTGGCATTGCCGAGCCTGTAGCCGAGTAAGCTGGCGCTCCTGGCCACGCGGGTGGCCACAAATGTGGGCTGAATGCCCCAAGGAGACGATCATGCAACGCCGAGATTTGCTATCTCACTTCTCCTTGGGTTGCTTCGGCAGCCTAGCCTCCTTACCTGCACTGGCCACACAGCCGCCCGCGCTGTGGCTGGCCAACCCATATCAAGGGAATGAAGAACTTTCCGACTATTGGGTGAGTGAAAAATTCGATGGCATACGAGGCTACTGGGATGGCCGCCAACTTTTGAGTCGAAGCGGTAAAACACTCAACCCACCCACCTGGTTTGTACAAGCTTGGCCTAAGCAGCCTTTCGAAGGCGAGCTTTGGGCGGGACTCGGCCAGTTTGAGCAAGCGGCTTCTGTCATTCAACAAAAACAAGCGCCGGACAGCTCATGGCGCGCCATGCGATTCATGGTGTTTGACGCCAACACATCCCCTCAAGCGTTCACAGATCGCATCGTGCGCTATCAAAGCCTCGTCAAGCAGATTGGCAAACCTTGGGTTCAAGCTGTGCCGCAAAGCAAAGTGCCATCACATGCAGCATTGAAGGCCATTTTGAGCAAAACCGTGCAAGCCGATGGTGAAGGCTTGGTGCTGCATCGTGGCAGCAGCTTGTACCAAAGTGGGCGCAACTCAGATGTCCTGAAATTCAAATCCCACGAGGATGCGGAAGCCAAGGTGATTGCCCTTGAATCCGGCCAAGGCAAGCACGCCCAACGTCTAGGCGCATTGATGGTCGAAACACCGCAAGGGATGCGCTTCAAACTCGGCACCGGATTCACAGACGCCCAAAGAGAAAACCCACCAGCCGTGGGCCAGTGGGTCACTTATAGCTATCGTGGTTTGACTGACAAAGGCGTGCCGCGCTTTGCCAGTTTTGTACGTATCAGGCCTGCAGTTGAACGCTAAGGCCGGCAGCCAGCGTTAGGCTTTGACGCAATCGGCGTAATAGCGCTTGACGCCATCGTCACCCACCACCTCCACCAAACCGTGGATATCGGTCTCAAAGCCGGGGCACTGCAAGTTGAATTCGCGGGCGAACTTGAGGTAGTCCACGATCTTCTTGTTGAACACTTCACCCGGAATGAGCAACGGAATACCGGGTGGGTATGGCGTGACCAAGCTGGTGGTGATGCGGCCAAGCAAGTCGTCCACAGGCACGCGCTCGGTGTTGCGGTGCGCAATTTGTGCATAGGCATCGCTGGGCTTCATGGCGGGCGTCAGGTCGCTCAGGTACATCTCAGTGGTCAAACGTGCGATGTCGTATTTGGCGTAAAGCGTGTGAACGTGTTGACACAAGTCACGCAAGCCCATGCGCTCGTAAGCGCGATGCTTTTGGCAGAACTCGGGCAAGATGCGCCACATCGGTTGGTTGCGGTCATAGTCGTCTTTGAACTGTTGCAAAGCCGTGAGCAACGAATTCCAACGGCCCTTGGTGATGCCGATGGTGAACATGATGAAGAAGCTGTACAAGCCGGTCTTCTCCACAATCACACCGTGCTCGGCCAAGAACTTGGTCACGATGCTGGCAGGAATACCTGTCTTGTCGAACTTACCGTTCAAATCCAAACCGGGCGTGACGATGGTGGCCTTGATCGGGTCCAACATGTTGAAGCCATCGGCCAAGTTGCCAAAGCCATGCCACTTAGACGACTTGCCCTTGCCTTTGATGATCCAGCTGTCGGCGCGGCCAATGCCGTCTTCCACCAGTTCATCTGGACCCCAGACCTTGAACCACCAGTCTTTGCCGTACTCGTCGTCCACCTTGCGCATCGCGCGGCGGAAATCCAAAGCTTCGGCAATACTTTCTTCCACCAAGGCGGTGCCACCGGGTGGCTCCATCATGGCAGCGGCCACGTCACAACTGGCGATGATGCTGTATTGAGGACTGGTGCTGGTGTGCATCAAATACGCTTCGTTGAACAAGTGACGGTCCAACTTGGTTTTTTGCGAGTCTTGCACCAACACATGGCTGGCTTGGCTGATACCGGCCAACAGCTTGTGAATGGACTGCGTGGCGTACACCACTGAATGCATGGGGCGCTCGCGCTTTTTGCCCATGGCGTGGTAGGTGCCGTAAAAGGGATTGAACGCCGCGTGGGGCAACCAAGCTTCGTCAAAGTGCAAGTTGGCCACATAGCCATCGAGCATGTTCTTGATGGTTTCGGTGTTGTACAACACGCCGTCGTAAGTGGACTGTGTGAGGGTCAACACGCGGGGCTTGACCTTCTTGGCATCCACCCCTTTGAGCAAGGGGTTGGCCTTGATCTTGGCTTGAATGTTGGCGGGCTCAAACTCGCTTTGAGGAATCGGGCCAATGATGCCGTAGTGGTTACGCGTGGGCTTCAAGAACACAGGCACAGCGCCGGTCATGATGATGGAGTGCAACACCGACTTGTGGCAGTTGCGGTCGACCACCACCACATCATCAGGAGCCACGGTGTGGTGCCAAACAATTTTGTTCGAAGTGCTCGTGCCGTTGGTCACGAAGAAGCAATGGTCAGCATTGAAGATACGTGCGGCGTTACGCTCGCTCTCGCCAATCGCGCCGTTGTGATCCAGTAATTGGCCCAACTCTTCCACAGCGTTACACACGTCGGCACGCAGCATGTTTTCACCATAAAACTGGTGGTACATCTGGCCTACTGGGCTCTTCAAGAACGCCACGCCACCCGAGTGACCGGGGCAATGCCACGAGTACGAACCGTCCTCGGCGTAATCCAGCAAAGCTTTGAAGAATGGCGGCTGCACGCTTTCTAAATAACTCTTGGCCTCACGGATGATGTGACGCGCCACGAACTCAGGCGTGTCTTCAAACATATGAATGAAGCCGTGCAACTCGCGCAAGATGTCATTAGGCAAATGACGCGAAGTTTTGGTTTCGCCGTACACATAAATCGGCACGTCGGCATTCTTGCGACGCACCTCTTCAATGAAGGTACGCAGATTCAAAACCGCAGGATCTAGGTCGGGGCCCGGTGTGAACTCTTCATCGTCAATCGACAAAATGAAAGCACTGGCGCGAGACTGTTGTTGCGCGAACTGACTCAGGTCACCGTAGCTCGTTGCGCCCATGACCTCATAGCCCTCACCCTCAATCGCCTCGGCCAATGCACGAATGCCTAAGCCAGAGGTATTTTCAGAACGAAAATCCTCGTCGATGATGACAATGGGAAAGCGAAATTTCATGCGGGTCTCCGAGCGTTTCAAGCTAGAACAAAACAGTAGCGCCGAAGTGTACTCGCCCGCTGTTACAATCTATGGCTTCGGAGCGATGGATGAGTGGTTTAAGTCGCACGCCTGGAAAGCGTGTGTGGGTTAATAGCCCACCGCGGGTTCGAATCCCGCTTGCTCCGCCAAAAAACCAAATAAAAAAGCGCCTAGTAGGCGCTTTTTTATTGTTAATAAGATTGAACAATACTTAGCTACTGCTTTCTTGCGCTTTCTTGATAACGCTCTTTGCATCAGCCGTGCTATTGGCAGCAGCTGAACTGATGGGGTTTTGAATGACCAAGCCCAAGAGACGCGCACCGTGCTCGACGGCAATTGAGCCATACGAAATATCGCCCTGCACCACGGAGTCCTTATGGAACTCAACACGCTCCGCAGCATAGATATTGCCTTCGACCTTGCCAGCAACCATAACGCGATGTGCGGTGATATCTCCAGAGACTTCACCCGTTTTACCAATCGCAACCGTAACCTTGTTGTCTTTAGTGGTTTCAATATTGCCAACAACTTTTCCGTCAATGCGCACACTGTCGAGCAATACCAACCGGCCATAAATTTGTGTTGTTCGGCCAATGATGGTGTCGAAACGCTCCTGTGATGGGGACAGTGATTTGTCTTTAAGTTTTTCAAACATAACGGCCTTTTGTATTTATTGTGCGCTAGCAGTTGTTTGCAGCAACATTTGCGTTGGATTTAAAACGCGATCATTACGCATCACTTCATAGTGAAGATGCGGCCCTGTTGAACGGCCTGTATTGCCCAGCTGCGCAATGGTGTCACCACGCTGCACTTTTTGACCGACCTCAACCAAGCGCTTGCTCAAATGGGCATAACGCGTTGTGAAACCTTCTATATGAGACACCTCGACCACATTGCCATATGAACCATCCCATCCCGAACGAGTCACTGTTCCTGCAGCAGTTGCAATGATTGGCGCACCAACTTCTGCTACAAAATCTAAGCCTTCGTGCATCGCCAGTTGACCTGTGAATGGGTCATTACGAATGCCAAAACCGCTGGTTACACGATAGTCTTTACCCATTGGGATACCAGTAGGCAAAGCATGCAGCCAGCTCAACTGAGCAGACCAATTTTGGGTCAAGTTTTTAACAGCTGCTTGCGTTTGAGTGAATTCATCTTGGGCAATCGAAAATTCTTGAGCTAAATCCTTTGACGACGCGTTTTGAAAGCGAGGTGCAACCCAAGGCCCGCCACGTCCTTCGTCCTTTTTTGTGTATTTGTCTCGTAAATTGACGGGCGTTGCCACTTCCATGAATCGGTTTTTAAGACTTTCAAGTTGGCGAATCTCTTGAACAGTTGTACCCAAAGTCTGACGCAAACTGTCTAAACGCTCACGGTAAACAGCCTCAACTTTTTGCTGTTCGGCTTCTGTTGTGACGCCTCCCATGCTACGAGCCAAACTTGGGCTCATCTCAATGGCAATGCGAAAACCAATAAAGTGCAGCAAAACACCGAAAAGCACCAACACAAACGCAGACACGCACACGCCAACCAGCACCTTTTGTGCTGTGATTGAAATGGTCCGCACAGATGCGGTGGGTCCAGATACCCACATCAATTGCATAGTTTGCTCCGGAAAACTTATCGAGATTGCTGCAAATTTCTTCACAGATAAGAGGAGAATTGTAGGGAATTCTTCCAGTCAGAGCCAGTTAATTTTCAGACGTCATGAATGTTCAATGCCAAAGAATTCTTCTTTCTAGGAAGTTAATCCCAATCAACTCAAAAATCAACTTGTAAGCTTTACTTTGATGAAAAAACAGGCAACTCACATCCCTTGGATTGATGATGCAGCACCCTTACCCCCGCCCGAAACTGCACAAAAAAAAGGCACCGAACTGGCCGGATTGATTGCAGCGGGCGGTGGGCTTTCAGTCAATCGCCTACTAGAAGCCTATGCACAAGGCATATTCCCATGGTTCAGCAAGGAACAGCCAGTACTTTGGTGGTCACCCGATCCAAGAATGGTTCTGAAAACCGATGAATTTAAACTCCACAGGTCATTACGGAAAACTCTGCAAGCATTCGTTGCTAAACCCTACTGCGAAATTAAGATCGATTTTGACTTTGAACAAGTCATTCAACAATGCGCTCAAACTGCACGCAAAGGGCAACCTAGCACATGGATTGTTGACGAGATGATTGAAGCTTACAAGTTACTTTACGCAGCTGGTTTTGCTCACAGCGTGGAGACATGGGTCGATGGGCAGCAAGTCGGTGGACTTTATTGCATTTGCATAGGTGGCGCAATTTTTGGCGAGTCGATGTTTTCTCATCAAACCGACGCATCAAAAATAGCGCTGTGTGCACTGGTAGCAATTTGTCGGGCCAATCAACTGCCTTGGATCGACTGCCAACAAAACACACGGCATTTAGCATCTGTAGGTGCAAAGGAAATTTCTCGCGAGATCTTTTTGCAAAATGTTCGCGAGTACGTCACACAACCAGCTCCCAAATGGGAATTTAATTCCACATATTGGTCAAAAATCTTGCCTTCGAAAATTGCTTCATGACTCATGCTGGTGATTTACCTCTACAAAAGGTGCAGTTTTATGCCACCGCCCCCTACTCATGCAGTTATTTAAAAAATAAAACTGCAAGATCACAAGTCGCTTCACCAAGCCATCTGATTCACAATGATGTCTATTCTGACTTAGTCAAAGAAGGCTTTCGCCGCAGCGGTATGTTTACTTACAGACCGTATTGCGACAGCTGCAACGCCTGCATACCATTGCGTGTCAGCACCCTCTCTTACACACCAACACGTAGTCAGCGCCGTGCTTGGATGCGCCATCAACATTTAAGCGTTCGTGTATTAGATCTCGCCTTTGATCCAGAGCATTACGCCCTCTACCTACGCTATCAAACCATGCGTCATGCAGGTGGTGGCATGGATGAAGATAGCATCGAACAATACTCACAGTTTTTGCTGCAAAGTCGCGTCCATACAAGACTAGTGGAATTTCGTGAACCAACTCAGGATAAGGAATTAGGAACGCTGAAAATGATCTCCATCATTGACGTTCTAAATGATGGGTTGTCTGCTGTTTATACATTTTACGAACCAGAGCCCAACACCAGTTATGGCACATACAACGTGATGTGGCAAATCGAGCAAGCTCGGAAAATGGATATGGCTTATGCCTACTTAGGCTACTGGATAGAAAACAGTCAAAAAATGAATTACAAAGCTGGTTTCAAGCCTAATCAATGCTTGATTGATGGCGAATGGAGGTGATTTTAATTTCACATGATAAAATAGCTTATGCGTAAATCCACTGTACCTGCCACACCAAATATACAAGTTATCGAGCGTATGTTCACGCTCATTGATGTGCTGGCTTCTCGCGAAGAAGCCATTTCGCTCAAAGAAATCAGCGAGCGCACAGGCCTTCACCCGTCCACTACGCACCGTATCTTGAATGACTTAGCCGTTGGACGCTTTGTGGACAGGCCAGAAGCAGGCAGCTACCGATTAGGCATGCGTTTGCTTGAGCTGGGTAATTTGGTCAAAGGCAGGTTAAACGTTCGCGACGTCGCATTCCAACCTATGCGTGAATTACACAAACTCATCCAACAACCAGTGAATTTGAGTGTGCGCCAAGGCGATGAGATCGTGTATGTAGAACGCGCTTTCAGCGAACGCTCTGGCATGCAAGTGGTACGAGCTATCGGCGGGCGAGCACTCCTTCATTTAACATCAGTTGGAAAGCTTTTTTTAGCCATGGATGACGCCCAACGTGTCCGCGCCTACGCAACGCGTACAGGATTAAGCGGTCAGACGCGCAACAGCATTACCCAACTACCCATATTAGAACGTGAACTTTCTAAAGCGCGTCAATATGGCGTTGCCAGAGATAACGAAGAGCTTGAACTTGGTGTGCGTTGCATGGCCTCTGGCATCTACGATGATCAAGGTAAGCTTGTAGCTGGCCTTTCCATTTCGGCCCCCGCCGACCGACTGGATGAAAGTTGGCTTCCAAAATTACAAGCCACGACCCAAATCATTTCACATGCATTGGGTCATAAGAATGAACAACCATAAATAAGAAAGCCAGCTTAAGCTGGCTTTCTTATTGTGCAAAGCTGTCTCTGATTAAGTTTGTGGACGTGTGGCGTGATTCGTCTCAACCCATTTACGAACACGTTCTGCATCACCAATGCGGCTAAGTTTTCCAGCAGAATCTAGGAAGACCATAATTAACTTGCGGCCAGCAACTTTAGCTTGCATGACCAAACATTGGCCCGCTTCCGAGATGTAACCCGTTTTTTGCAAACCAATTTCCCAATTCGGATTCTTTACCAAACGATTAGTTGTGTTGTATTGCAATGTGCGGTTACCCACTTCAACGCTATGACTAGGCGATGTAGACAACTCACGTAATGTTGCGTCATGGTAAGCATTACCCACCAAAGTAGCCAAATCTTTTGCACTTGATTGGTTTTGGCTGGAAAGGCCTGTGGGCTCGATGTAGCGCGTGTCACGCATGCCTAACTGAGCAGCTTTGCCATTCATCAAACCAACAAAGGTAGACATGCCACCTGGGTAGGTACGACCTAAAGCATGTGCAGCACGGTTTTCGCTAGCCATCAGTGCCAAGTGCAATAACTCACCACGCGTCAAAGTCGCACCAACACGCAGACGTGAACTGCTGCCCTTCTCGGTATCCACATCATCTTGTGTGATCGTGATGGACTCATCCATGGGCAACTTGGCCTCACTGATGATGAGACCTGTCATCAACTTGGTGATAGAAGCAATTGGCAAAACGGCTTGATCGTTTTTACTGAGCAAAACTTCGTGAGTATCTTGGTCGATCACATAGGCCACGCTGGACTTCAAATCCAGCATGTCGCTGGTCGCGTGCAAGCCAGCTTTTTGACCAAATGAAGGGATAACAGGCGCCGCCTTAAACGCTTTAGACTGGCGCACATGCGTCTTGATCACAGAAGCCTTGGTTTTTTGAACCGTTGGTTTTTTCTGGTTTGTCGAGGCTTGGACGTGCATGGTGCACAAAGAAGTCAGCAAACCGAGCGAAGTAGCAATCAGCAGTCGTTTCAAGTGGCGTTCCTTAAGCTTGAAAAACACATTAAAGCTAGTCTACCAAGAAAAGTCACGCAAGATCAAGGACTTGCGCGACTTATTTGACAAAATTGATACGATGTATCAGTTTTTGTAATTTAACCTTGTGCGGCCACTCGGTCTGATTTGCTTTGAAGCTTGTTCAAAGCACTCAAATACGCTTTGGCAGAGGCCACGACAATATCAGGGTCAGAACCCACACCGTTGACCACACGGCCACTGTTTTGCAAGCGCACCGTCACCTCGCCTTGGCTCTCGGTCGAGCCGCTGATGGCGTTGACGGAGTACAGCACCATTTCTGCCCCACTCTTGACGTGTGACTCAATGGCTTTGAGTGAGGCATCGACTGGGCCATTGCCATCCGAATCACCCTTCACTTCTTTGCCTGCCACCGTGAAAACCACGCTAGCGTGAGGACGCTCGCCAGTTTCACTGTGTTGCGACAAAGAAACAAAGGCAAACTGTTCGCTGGCACTGGTCACCGACTCTTCGCTCACCAAGGCCAAGATGTCTTCGTCAAAAATCTCGCTCTTGCGGTCTGCAAGTTCTTTGAACTTGGCAAAGGCAGTGTTGATGTCGGCTTCGCTTTCCATTTGCACGCCCAAGTCTTCTAAGCGTTGCTTGAACGCATTGCGGCCACTGAGCTTACCCAACACGATTTTGTTAGCGCTCCAGCCCACGTCTTCTGCACGCATGATTTCATAGGTGTCACGCGCTTTGAGCACGCCGTCTTGGTGAATGCCGGACGCGTGCGCAAACGCGTTAGCTCCCACAACTGCCTTGTTGGGTTGCACCACAAAACCTGTGGTCTGACTCACCATACGGCTGGCGGCCACGATTTGCTTGGCATCGATGTTCATGCTGAGGTCAAAATAATCGCGACGGGTTTTGATGGCCATGACCACCTCTTCCAGCGAACAGTTGCCTGCGCGTTCGCCCAAACCGTTGATGGTGCACTCCACCTGACGTGCGCCACCAATCTTCACACCTGCTAATGAGTTGGCCACAGCCATACCCAAATCGTTATGGCAATGCACAGACCAAATGGCTTTATCTGAGTTAGGCACACGTTCACGCAAGGTCTTGATGAAGTTGCCGTACAGCTCTGGAATGGCGTAGCCCACTGTGTCAGGAATGTTGATGGTGGTGGCACCCTCTGCAATGACAGCCTCTACCACGCGGCACAAAAAGTCCATCTCACTGCGGTAGCCGTCTTCTGCGCTGAACTCAATGTCACCCACCAAGTTACGGGCGAAACGCACGGACTGCTTGGCTTGCTCAAGTACCTGCTCGGGCGACATGCGCAACTTCTTCTCCATGTGCAAGGGCGACGTGGCGATGAAGGTGTGAATACGCGCGCTGTTTGCGCCTTTGAGCGCCTCTGCCGCACGGCTGATGTCACGGTCATTGGCGCGTGACAAAGAGCAAATAGTGGAGTCTTTGATGGCATTAGCAATGCTTTGCACCGCTTCAAAGTCACCATTCGAGCTGGCGGCAAAGCCGGCTTCAATCACGTCGACCTTCAATCGCTCCAACTGACGGGCAATGCGCAGTTTCTCGTCGCGCGTCATGGAAGCGCCGGGCGACTGTTCGCCGTCACGCAAGGTGGTGTCAAAAATGATGAGCTTGTCGGTCATGGTCAGGACTCCTAGATTCCTAAAAAACTTGCAACGTTTGGTTTAGCCCCAAAGCAAAAGGCCCGCTGCGAGTGCATACGGGCCTTGTGGGGTTTGCGCGTGCGCTACCAACTCCGCCCGTTGGGGGATAGAAGCAGTAGGGCCAGCGAAAAATTTGTCATGGCTCGAATTTAGCACAAAGAGAAGCACTTTGCGCTGTGATGTGTCTCATTTGTGCAAGCCGGCTTCATCAGGCTCATCTGTCGAGGTGCTAATCAGACTCGTTTGGATGCCTTTGGCTCGACGCCAAGCATACAAAACATAGCCACTCAAGCCATAAAACATGAACAAGGCAAAAAGCACGATGGGCGGATGAATGGTGATCACGGCAATGGTCAACGCCAACAACACAATCACCACAAACGGGACGCTTTGCTTCATTTGCACATCTTTGAAGCTATAAAAGGGCACATTGGTGACCATGGTCAAACCGGAATACAAGCACCAAGCGAACATGGGCCATGCCACCTCAGGGCCAGTGATCCCCATCTCGGTCATTAACCACATAAAACCCATCACCAATGCAGCAGCAGCTGGTGAAGGCAAACCTTGAAAGAAGCGCTTATCCACCACTGCCGTGTTGACGTTGAAACGAGCCAGTCGCAATGCTGCACAAGAGATGTAAACGAATGCAGCCACCCAGCCCCAGCGGCCCAAGCCTTTCAGCGCCCACTCATAAGAGATCAAGGCAGGCGCCGCACCGAAAGAAACCATATCAGCCAGAGAGTCCATTTGCTCACCAAACGCACTCTGAGTGTTGGTCATACGGGCAACACGGCCATCCAAACTATCGAGCACCATGGCGCAAAACACACCGATCGCGGCCAATTCAAAACGGTCATTCATGGCCATCACAATGGCGTAAAAACCGCCAAACAAAGCGGCCAAGGTAAACAAGTTAGGCAGCACATACACGCCCTTGCTAGGTTTACGAGGCACAAATTCCTCTGTTTGATCTTGATGTTCTGACATTCGTAAAGCTCCGAAAAGTAGACCTAGAGTGTAAGCGCTGCGTCAAACAGCGCCAAAAACAGAAAAGGCCACCGAGGTGGCCTTTGTCTGTGCAAAAAGCGTGTGCTTAGTTGCGGGTTTGGTCAACCAGTTTGTTCTTGGAAATCCAAGGCATCATGGCGCGCAATTTTTCACCCACGATTTCGATAGAGTGCTCAGCATTCAAACGACGACGTGCAGTCATGCTTGGGTAGTTGGTCTTACCTTCCAAGATGAACATCTTGGCGTACTCACCGGTTTGGATGCGCTTCAATGCATTACGCATAGCTTCGCGTGATTGCTCGTTGATGACTTCCGTACCGGTCACGTACTCGCCGTATTCGGCGTTGTTCGAGATGGAGTAGTTCATGTTGGCGATGCCGCCTTCGTACATCAAATCAACGATCAACTTCAACTCGTGCAAGCACTCGAAGTAAGCCATTTCAGGTGCGTAGCCAGCTTCAGTCAAAGTCTCGAAGCCCATCTTCACGAGTTCAACAGCACCACCGCACAACACAGCTTGCTCACCGAACAAGTCAGTTTCTGTTTCTTCTTTGAAGTTGGTTTCGATGATGCCGCCTTTGCCGCCACCGTTGGCCATGGCGTAGCTCAAAGCCAAGTCACGGGCTTTGCCAGACTTGTCTTGGTACACAGCGATCAAAGATGGCACGCCGCCGCCTTTGAGGTACTCAGAGCGCACAGTGTGGCCTGGGCCTTTTGGTGCGACCATGATCACGTCCAAGTCAGCGCGTGGCACGACTTGGTTGTAATGCACGTTGAAACCGTGAGCAAACGCCAAAGTAGCACCTTGCTTCATGTTGGGGGCGACGTTGTTGTTGTACACCTCAGGGATGTTTTCGTCAGGCAACAAGATCATGACCAAGTCAGCGGCTTTCACTGCGTCGTTGACTTCCATCACGGTCAAACCGGCTTTGGCCACTTTGTCCCATGAAGCGCCTCCTTTACGCAAACCGACCACGACTTTGACGCCGCTTTCGTTCAAGTTTTGTGCGTGTGCATGGCCTTGTGAGCCGTAGCCGATGATGGCCACTGTTTTGCCTTTGATCAGGGACAGATCACAATCTTTGTCGTAAAAAACTTTCACAGGGTTCTCCTAAAAAATACTTTGAAAAGGGTTGGAATTTAAACGCGCAAGATGCGCTCACCGCGGCCAATGCCACAAGCGCCAGTGCGAACAGTTTCAAGGATTGCGCTGCGGTCAATCGCCTCTAAGAACGCATCGTTCTTAGACAGGTCACCCGTCAACTCAATGGTGTAGCTCTTCTCGGTCACATCAATGATGCGACCACGGAAGATATCGGCCATGCGTTTCATCTCTTCACGCTCTTTGCCAACGGCACGTACTTTAACAAGCATCAGCTCGCGTTCGGTATAAGCACCTTCAGTCAGGTCAACGACCTTGACCACTTCAATCAAACGGTTCAAGTGCTTGGTGATTTGTTCAATCACCTCGTCTGAACCATGTGTTTGGATGGTCATGCGTGACAGGCTGGCATCTTCGGTAGGCGCCACCGTCAGAGATTCAATGTTGTAGCCACGGGCAGAGAACAAACCCACCACGCGCGACAAAGCGCCGGGTTCGTTTTCGAGCATCAGGGAAATGATGTGTTTCATGTTGTCATCCTTCCCGTTCACAGGTCTTCGCTGCCAAGCAGCATTTCGGTGATGCCCTTGCCGGCTTTGACCATCGGGAACACGTTCTCGGTGGGATCGGTACGGAAGTCAATGAACACCGTGCGGTCTTTGAGACGGCGAGCTTCACGCAATGCAGGCTCGACATCCTCAGGGCGCTCAATCAACATGCCCACATGGCCATAGGCTTCGGCCAACTTCACAAAGTCAGGCAATGCATCCATATAGCTGCTGCTGTAGCGACCTTCGTATTCGATTTCTTGCCACTGACGCACCATGCCGAGGAATCGGTTGTTCAACGCCAAAACCTTGATGGGGGTGTTGTACTGAAAGCAGGTGGAGAGTTCCTGGATACACATTTGTACCGAGCCCTCGCCTGTCACACAAAACACTTCGCTGTCAGGCTTGGCCAACTTGATACCCATGGCATAAGGAATACCCACACCCATGGTGCCCAAGCCACCAGAGTTGATCCAGCGGCGTGGCTCATCAAAGCCGTAGTACTGCGCAGCCCACATTTGGTGCTGCCCCACATCAGAAGTGATGTAGGTGTCAGTACCCTTGGTCATATTGTGCAAGGTCTCAATAACGAACTGTGGCTTGATGACGTCGCCATTGCCACGGTCATACTTCAAGCAATCACGCTTGCGCCAAGCTTCGATGGTTTCCCACCAGCCAGCCAATGCGCCTGCATCTGGTTTCAAGCCAGATTCTTTGATCATGTCGATCATCTCGACCAACACGTCTTTGACATCGCCCACGATTGGAATGTCGACCTTCACACGCTTAGAGATGCTGGAAGGGTCGATGTCGATGTGGATGATCTTGCGTTCGTTTTGTGCAAAGTGCTTGGGGTTGCCAATCACGCGGTCATCAAAACGTGCGCCAACGGCCAGCAAGACGTCGCAGTTTTGCATAGCGTTGTTAGCTTCCATCGTGCCGTGCATGCCCAACATGCCCAAAAACTTCGGTGCACTGGCTGGATAAGCACCCAAGCCCATCAAAGTATTGGTCACGGGATAACCCAACATGTCAACCAAGGTGCGTAGCTCTTGCGAAGCATTACCCAACAAGACACCACCACCGGTGTAGATGTACGGGCGCTTAGCCGCCATCAACAGTTGCAAAGCCTTGCGGATTTGACCGCCATGGCCTTTGCGCACGGGGTTGTAAGAGCGCATTTGCACTTCAGCTGGATAACCTTCGTACGTGGTCTTCTTGAAAGACACGTCTTTGGGAATGTCCACCACCACTGGGCCGGGGCGGCCGCTGCGTGCGATGTGGAATGCTTTTTTCATGGTCAAGGCCAAGTCGCGAACGTCTTTGACCAAGAAATTATGTTTGACGATGGGTCGCGTGATGCCAATGGTGTCGCATTCTTGAAATGCATCCAAACCAATCGCGTGCGTGGGCACTTGACCGGTGATGATCACCATGGGAATGCTATCCATGTAGGCTGTAGCAATACCCGTCACGGCGTTCGTTGCACCGGGGCCAGAAGTGACCAAGGCCACACCCACATCGCCCGTGGCACGGGCATAGCCGTCAGCCGCGTGAACCGCCGCTTGCTCGTGACGAACCAGCACGTGTTGAATCGTGTTTTGGTTGTACAGCGCGTCGTAAATATAGAGAACTGAACCGCCGGGATAGCCCCAGATGTGCTTGACATTTTCAGCTTGCAGGGCTTTGACCAAAATTTCGGCGCCCATCAGTTCTTGTGCATGACCGCCAGCGGCGGTTGCGGAATGCGATTCCGACTTTGTGTTATCCATTTTGTACCTTTTAACCTGAGTGAATTTCGTCAACGAAAAACCTTGGGTGCTTCTTGGCGAACCCTTGTGGGGCAGCATCGAAACTTTGGACCTTCAGCCATAGACGCATGGTTCGCGCCGGACCCAGACCCGTTTGCCTTTTTTGTCGAATTGCAGCCTTAGATTATGACACTATCCTTAAACATATTCAGTCTTTAGCTCACAAAAACCCTTGGCAAGTGCCATAATCGCGCCCGATTCAAACTTGAACTCTCCCTCAGTGGCCACCGAACAAGAACTGTCAGACTTTCTGAAAAGCGTTGAGAAGCGAGCCTTCAAACGTTCGTTCTACCACGTTCGCGATGAGGAAGCAGCCCTCGATATCGTCCAAGATAGCATGATGAAGCTCGCCGAGCACTATGGCGACAAGCCCGCCGAAGAGCTGCCCATGCTGTTTCATCGGATCTTGTCCAATACCACGCTGGATTGGTTTCGCCGCAACAAAACACGCAAAGCGCTGTTTAGCAACTTCAGCGACTTCGATTCAGACAAAGACGATGGCGAATTTGACCTTTTGGAGGCCTTGGCCGTTGATAACGACAGTCAAACCACCCAAAGCGCCGAGGACAACTTTGCCAGCATTGCCAAAGTCCACGATATTGAAGCAGAAATACATAATTTGCCAGCACGTCAACGAGAAGCCTTCCTGCTGCGTTATTGGGAGGATCTTGATGTTTCTGAGACAGCTGCAGCTATGGGTTGCTCAGAGGGAAGCGTCAAAACACACTGCTCTAGGGCTGTTTTAGCACTCAGCAAAGCGCTCAAAGGAAAAGGAATTCAACCATGACACATACCGCAAACACCCAAGACGAATTTGGCTTGCGCATTGCTGCACGCCTGAATTCAGCCAGCCTTGACTTACCACATGACATTTCTGAGCGTTTACGCGCTGCGCGCACCCGCGCGGTTGCTGCACGCTTGAAGCCACAAACCCGCCTGCAAACCAACACGGCCGTGATTCACCAAAACGGTGCCGCCCTGTTGAACTTTGGCGGCGATGAGGGTTTGAACATTTGGAGCCGTCTGGCATCCCTGCTCCCCCTCATTGCTTTGGTGGCTGGCTTGGCCATCATTCAAAACTTCATGGATGACGACCGAGCCAACGAATTGGCCGAGGTGGATTCCGCCCTCCTCATCGATGACTTACCTCCGGCCGCCTACGCTGACCCTGGTTTTCTTCAATTCCTGAAGAACCCAATCTTGACAAGCGAAAACAAAGAATAAGTTCTTATGACATTGACGCGTTCGACAACTGCAAACATCACCGCCCAACTTGTAATGGGCGTTGCTGTGTTGTTTGCTGGTGAACTCGTCTGCGCTCAAACAGCGGCCGTGACGCCCTCGACTGCCAAGCCTGCGCCCAGCCTACCCGGGCGCCCGCTGTGGATGGACTTGACCGAAGCGCAGCAACAAGCATTGGCACCGTTGGCTCAGCAATGGCCTACCATGACTGAGCCACATAAGCGCAAGTGGCTTGCTGTTTCACAAAATTTTGCACAGCTCTCGACAGACGAACAAAGTACTGTCCAAGGTCGTATGCGAGATTGGGCCGCACTCACCCCACAGCAACGCGCGGTTGCGCGCTTGAACTACGCTGATGCACAGCAACTCTTGCAGGAGGACAAAAAAGCAAAATGGGAAGCCTACCAAGCTCTGTCGCCTGAAGCCAAGCAAAAACTCGCTGCACAGCAAGCAAAACCCCTCGTTGGCGCAGCCCCTGCCGTGAAACCCGTGGCTGCTCAAAAACTGACCCCCGCCCCTGCAGCAAGCACCAACAAAGCTCTGCCTCGCATAGCCACGGATCAAGCAGCCCCCACGACCCTGCTGCCTAACAATGTCACGATCAGTATTACGCCCGTCAGCTCGCCTGCTGAAGGTTCGGCTAGTCCCCAATGACATCTGTTGCTGAGGTACAGATCAGCGTTACAGAGCTGATCGCTCCAAGCTTATGGCGACGCATGGCGTGTTGGACCTACGAAGGTCTCTTGCTGTTCGGTGTGCTTTTTATTTCAAGCTATCTTTTCAGCGCGCTGAGTCAGTCACGTCATGCGCTTGACAATCGCCACGGTTTGCAAGCTTTCTTATTCTTGGTGGTCGGTATTTATTTCACATGGTTCGGGCATAAGGGTCAAACTTTGGCCATGAAAACTTGGCACATCCGCGTGGTAGACCGCTCAGGCCAAGCACTCACACAACAACGTGCCCTGTTGCGTTATGTGGTTAGCTGGGTATGGTTTATCCCCCCACTAGCCATGCTTGCGCCCTACAACCTGAGCGCTGGCGAAATCGCTGTTTTGTTCATCGGCTGGGTCTGCTTTTGGGCTCTGCTCAGCCGCTTTCACTCCCAACAACAGTTTTGGCATGACGCATTAGCTGGCACCCGATTGATCAACTCAGAGCCTGTTGGCACTTAAAGTATTCGACATGGAAGTCAACCCACAAAAACAACGTACCGGCTTAAACCGGGTATGGCATGCATTCGGTTATTCACTGAGTGGACTTAGTGCTGCGTGGCACGAAAAAGCCTTTCGTCAAGAAGCCGTTGCTTCCTTCTTCATGCTTCCCTTGGCTTTTTACTTAGGCAAGTCATGGACTGAAATCGCGTTGCTCATTTGCAGTGTCGTACTCGTGATGGTGGTCGAGCTGCTTAACACGGGCATCGAATCCGCGATCGATCGTATTGGACCTGAATGGCATGAGCTGGCCAAACGTGCCAAAGACATCGGCAGTGCCGCTGTGCTCCTGAGCCTTTTGCTTTGTATAGGTATTTGGGCTGCCGCGATTTGGATCAACGTTCTCAGCGTATGACGTCAACCCCTGCTTTTTCTGTGTGTGTCTATTGCGGCTCACGCAACGGCGCTCAACCTGAATATGCAGAAGTGGCGCGTCAAGTGGGTGCATGGATTGGCCAACACAACGGCCAGTTGGTTTACGGTGGCGGCAACAACGGCTTGATGGGCCTCGTGGCAAAAGCCACAGCCGATGCAGGCGGTCGCGTGGTGGGCATCATTCCCAAAGCACTTCAAACCAAAGAGAACACCCGCACAGCCTGCACCGAGCTGCATGTGGTCGATACCATGCACGAACGCAAACACATGATGGCCGAACGCGCCGATGTGTTCTTGGCCCTACCCGGCGGCATTGGCACCTTTGAAGAGTTCTTTGAAGTGTGGACTTGGCGTCAGCTGGGCTACCACGACAAACCTATCGGACTGGTCAACACCCAAGGCTATTACGACGGCCTGCTGCAGTTTGCACAAAACAGCGTGCAACAAGGCTTCTTGAACGATTGGCAAATGGACTTAATTCGCAGCGGCTCAGAGCCCACAGCCTTGCTTCAAGAGCTGGTGCAAGCAGCTGGCTTCTCGCCTGAACCTAAACTAACTGGCCTCTGAGGCAATAGCCCAACAAAAAAAGCCGCAGACCTTCACAGACTGCGGCTTTTGTATTTGGTAACGACGTTTCGAACTTAGATCGCTGTCTCGTCCAACTCGCCTGTACGGATACGGACCACGCGTTCCACGGCGGTGATAAAAATCTTGCCGTCACCGATCTTGCCGGTGCGTGCTGCACGCACGATGGCATCCACGCAGTTGTCCACATCGGCGGCTTTCACGGTCACTTCGATTTTTACTTTAGGCAAGAAGTCAACCACGTATTCAGCACCACGGTACAACTCGGTGTGGCCTTTTTGACGACCAAAGCCTTTGACTTCTGTCACGGTCAAACCCGTCACACCACACTCAGCCAATGCTTCGCGCACTTCTTCTAATTTGAATGGTTTGATAACGGCTGTGATTTGCTTCATGGTTGGAGTCCTTGGGGTTCAATGAAAAGGCCTGTGTTCAGGCACGAAACTTATTGGTTATAGGATAACGCCAATCCTTGCCAAAACTGCGGTGGGTCACGCGAATTCCCACTGGAGATTGCCGGCGTTTGTACTCGTTGATGCGAATCAAACGGGTGACCTTCTCTACATCGGCACGCGCAAAGCCTGCGCCAATGATGTCTTCTGAACTTTGGTCGTTCTCCATGAAGCGCGACACGATCTCGTCCAGCACCTCATAAGGCGGCAAGCTGTCTTGATCGGTTTGGTCGGGGCGCAGCTCAGCGCTGGGCGGGCGCGTGATGATGCGTTCAGGGATGGGCTGGCTACCCGTGCCGTATGGGTCGTGGGCATTGCGCCAACGCGCCAGCTTGAACACCAAGGTCTTAGCCACGTCTTTGATGACGGCAAAGCCACCGGCCATATCGCCATAAAGCGTGCAATAGCCTGTGGCCATTTCGCTCTTGTTGCCTGTGGTCAGCACGATGGAACCAAACTTGTTGGACAAAGCCATCAGCAGCGTGCCGCGAATGCGGGCTTGGATGTTCTCTTCGGTGGTGTCGAGCTGCGTGCCTTCAAAGTCGGCCTTGAGCGAGCGCAAGAAAGCCTCAAACTCCGCCACGATGGACACCTCGTCGTAACGCACGCCCATGCGTTGGGCCATGTCACGCGCATCCACCCAGCTGATTTCGGCTGTGTAGGGCGACGGCATCATCACGGTGCGCACCTTGTCTGCCCCCAAGGCATCCACCGCAATGGCAAGCACCAAGGCCGAATCAATGCCGCCAGACAAGCCCAGCAGCACGCTGGGAAAACCGTTTTTGCCGATGTAGTCGCGTACGCCCAAGACAAGGGCGTGCCAGAGGTCGGCTTCGAGCGACCCATCTTCGGCGACTTTGCCCGTCAGGTGAAGATTGAAGGCTGATCGGCTTGAGGAAGTTTGTCCGATCTGCACAGGTGCAACCTCCTGCCCCTGTGGCAAATCATTACCTCGCGCCACAGTCACCACAAATGAAGTCGCTTCAAAGCTAGGCGCACGCGCGGCCAACGCACCATCGGCATTGAGTGCGAACGAACGACCTTCAAACACCACCTCGTCTTGACCGCCCACCAAATGCGCGTAAATCAAAGGTAAGCCCGTAGCTTGCACGCGAGAGCGCATGGCCTGCTCGCGCTCGTCGCCTTTGCCCACATGGAATGGAGAAGCATTGATCACGGCCAACAGCTCAGCCCCTGCCGCTTTAGCGTCAGCCGCAGGTGCATCAAACCAAGCGTCTTCACAAATCAATAAGCCCACTTTTGTGCCAGCCACCTCAAACACACAAGGCTTATCGCCGACCACAAAGTAGCGGCGCTCATCAAACACTTGGTAGTTGGGCAGCTCGCGTTTGGCGTAAGAGGCTACAACTTGGCCCTCACACACCACGCTTGCCATGTTGAAGCGGCGCTGCACCGACACCGAACGTGTGCGCTCGTCACCGCCCGAAGGATGCCCCACCACCACATGCAAGCCCTTTAACCCGCTCAAGGCAGCGGACACCGTTTTCAAGGCATCATCGCAAGCTTGGATGAATGAGGGGCGAAGGAATAAATCTTCTGCCGCGTAGCCACACAGCGACAGCTCGGGCGTGAGCACTAAACGAGCGCCGTCTTGGTAAGCAGCATTGGCGCAGTCGATGATTTTCTGGGCGTTACCCGCCATGTCGCCCACCACGAAATTCAATTGAGCAACACAAATTTTGAGAGTCATGGCAACAGGCACGTGTCCGAAGTAAAACAGGTCAATAAACAGCAAATGGATTATGTCATCCGCGTACACGCGAGCCCGCTCGATATCCCCGCTCAAGCGTGGGATGCTTTGCTGGCACAGCAAGACGCGCCCTCGCCCTTCATGCAGCACGCCTATCTGGCTGCTTTGCACACCAGCGGCAGCGCAACACCCGACACTGGCTGGACGCCACAATTTGTGTCGCTCTGGCTCGGTGAAACCTTAGCCGCCGCCTGTGCGCTCTACATCAAAGACCACTCCTACGGCGAATATGTGTTTGACTGGGCATGGGCCAACGCCTATGCCAACCATGGCCTCAGCTACTTCCCCAAAGCCACTTGCGCCGTGCCCTTCACGCCCGTACCTGGCTCACGTTTATTGGCCATCGATGCGCCAGCACGTCAAGCACTTCTCCAAGCCATGCTGGATGTGGCAAAAGAGCACCAACTCTCATCACTGCACTTACTCTTCACAAGCCCCGACGACCGCGCCGCTTGCAATGCATTGGGCTTGATGCAACGCCAAACCGTGCAATTCCATTGGCACAACGTCGATCTGCAAGGTCAACGCTTTGAAAGCTTCGACGCCTTCTTAGCGAGCCTGTCCCAAGAGAAACGTAAAAAAATCAAACAAGAACGCCGCCGTGTGGTCGATGCAGGCGTGACATTTCGCACCTCGGTGGGTGAAGACATCAGCACGACGGATTGGGATTTTTTCTACCAGTGCTACGAACGCACCTACCTCGAATATGGCAACGCCCCCTACCTCAGTCGAGCTTTCTTTGAGCAGATGCAACGCGACATGCCGCACAACTGGGTGCTATTTGTGGCCGAGCGCGAAGGCCGCCCCATTGCCAGCAGCCTTGTGTCTGTGCAAGGCCTAGGCACGTCAGAAGCCGTAACCTACGGCCGCTACTGGGGCGCATTAGAACGCGTGGACTGCCTGCACTTTGAGGCCTGCTACTACCAGCCATTGAGTTGGTGCATTGCCAACGGCGTGCAACGCTTTGAGGGCGGCGCTCAAGGTGAACACAAAATGGCCCGCGCACTCATGCCCGTGGCCACCTACAGCGCGCATTGGCTGGCACACCCCGCGTTTGCCGATGCGGTGGAACGATTTCTTGAACGCGAAACGGCGGGGGTCGACAACTACCTCGACCACTTGGCTGAGCGCAGTCCATTCAAACGCCAAGAGCAGCAATAAAAAAGCCCGCCAAAGCGGGCTTTCGGTAAACACAACCAAGAATTACTTCTTGTAGTTGGCCATACCATCCAAGATTTCTTTGTGGGCAGACTCAATGCCTTCCCAACCTTTGACCTTGACCCACTTGCCTTTTTCGAGGTCTTTGTAGTGTTCAAAGAAGTGTGCGATTTGTTGCAATTGCAACTCATGGATATCGTCCAAAGACTTGATGTTGCTGTAGCGAGCCAAGATTTTTTCAGTAGGCACAGCCAACACTTTGCCGTCCACGCCGCCTTCATCTTCCATCAACAAAATACCCAATGCACGGCAAGGGACCACTACGCCTGGTGGCAATGGGAAAGGTGTCATGACCAACACGTCCACAGGATCGCCGTCTCCAGCGATCGTTTGAGGCACATAACCGTAGTTGGTGGGGTAATGCATCGCCGTACCCATGAAGCGGTCCACGAACAGAGCGCCAGACTCTTTGTCGACTTCGTACTTCACTGGATCCGAGTTCATCGGAATTTCGATGATCACGTTGAAGGCTTCAGGAACTTTGCTACCGGGGGTGACTTTATTCAGGGACATGGTGTCTTGTTATAAAAGTTAAAAAAGAAACACAGAGGATTAACCTCGATTTTACTTTCACGGGGCTTGCGTCTCTGTGCTGTCTTTGAAGCTCTTAGTCTTTGGTGCTTTTGCCTGTTTCGTCCATCAAACCGGTGAAAACACGGTAAAAGTACACGCACATGCCCAAAATAAACGCAATCACGGCCACGCTCATGAGACCGTAGTCAGTAGAAAAAAGGTCGATCCAAGCTTTCATGGGGTTACTCCTATCAATTGCAATGCCCCTACTTTGCACGCTTTTCTCGTAATGGACACTGATCTACGTCAATTCATACGGGATTCCCTAGCAAACGACCTCACTCAGGCAAAATCATGGCCTATGTCTGAACGCGTGATCCCCCTTGTCGACCAAAGGCTGCGTGCCCTCGCGGCCACCGTACCCGCCCTACCCATCGCGGCAACGGGCCTGCTGAGCGATAGCTTGGGCCGCCCCTTGAGCGACTTGCGCATCAGCGTGACCGACCGCTGCAACTTTCGCTGTAACTACTGCATGCCCAAAGAGGTGTTCAACAAAGACTACGCCTACCTGCCGCACAGCGAGTTGCTGAACTTTGAAGAAATCACGCGCCTTGCCAAAGTATTCGTTGCCCATGGCGTTCGCAAGATTCGCCTCACCGGGGGCGAGCCGCTGCTTCGTAAGAACCTTGAAATTTTGATCGACCAGCTGGCCAATATCCAAACCCCTGATGGCACGCCACTAGACCTCACCCTCACCACCAACGGCTCGCTCTTGGCCCGCAAAGCCAAGTCGCTCAAAGACGCGGGGCTGAACCGCGTGACGGTTAGCCTTGACGGCTTGGATGACGCAGTATTCCGCGCCATGAACGATGTGGACTTCCCTGTAGCCGATGTGCTGGACGGCATTGCCGCCGCCAAAGACGCGGGCTTGGGGCTGGATGCCAATGGTCAGTTAACTGGCCTCAAAGTCAACATGGTGGTCAAGCGCACTACCAACGTAGACCAAATCTTACCCATGGCCCGCCACTTCAGAGGCAGCGGCATCACACTGCGCTTCATCGAGTACATGGATGTGGGCGCGACAAACGGCTGGTGCATGGACGATGTACTGCCTTCGGCAGAAGTGATCCAGCACATCCAACAAGAATTTCCGCTCGTAGCCCTAGAAGCCAGCGCCCCCGGCGAAACGGCTCAGCGCTGGGGCTATGCAAATGCCAACGGTGTGTTTGACCCAGCCTTGGGCGAAGTAGGCGTCATCAGCAGCGTGACACAAGCGTTTTGTCGCGACTGCAACCGCGCTCGACTCTCTACGGAGGGCAAGCTCTATCTCTGCTTGTTTGCGACGCAAGGCTATGACTTGCGTAGTCTGATGCGTGGATCGCAAGCCTCAGATGCCGATATTGCATCGGCCATTGGGCACATATGGCACAAACGCGATGACCGCTATTCAGAACTCCGTGCTTCCATGCCTGCTGACAGCTCCCCCAACAGTTCATCGACTGCACGCCGCGTTGAAATGAGCTACATCGGCGGCTAAGCCACCACGCCCCCATACAAAACCGAACTCAGATACCCATGACACACACCATAGATCCCCAAGACATCACCGGCCTCATTTTGGCTGGCGGCCGAGGCAGTCGTATGGGTGGGGTGGACAAAGGTTTGCAAAACTTCAACGGAATCCCACTGGCTTTGCATGCTCTCATGCGACTCGGCCCCCAAGTGGAAAGCGTGATGGTCAATGCCAACCGCAACCTCTCGGCCTACGAGTCGTTTGGAGCCTCTGTCTGGCCCGATGCATCCGCTGATTTCGCTGGCCCCTTGTCGGGCTTTCTGGTGGGCTTAGAACGTGCTGAAACACCCTATGTGCTGACCGTGCCCTGCGACACCCCTCGCCTGCCGCTTGATTTGGCAGAACGCTTAGCCGAAGCCTTGGTCCGCGAAGATGCCGACATCGCCATGGCCGCAGCGCCAGAAACCGATGCGCAAGGCAACACCCAAGTTCGCACACAGCCCGTGTTTTGCCTCATGAAAATTGAGCTGTCTGAAAGCTTGGTCAAGTTCACCCACAGCAATGGTCGCAAGATTGATGCATGGACAGCGCAACACAAAACCGTCGTCGTACCCTTTGGTGCACTCAGCGACGATCCACTAGCTTTTGCCAACGTCAACACCTTGACAGAACTGCAAGCCTTAGAAAACGCTGCGCCATGAAAAGAATCGATAACATCGCCGCAGCCCTTCAAGGCTATGACGCGCAATCCTTGAGCGTCGACCAAGTCAACGCGTTTTTGCGTGAACTGGTACAGCCCTTGTCTGCCGACGATTCGCAAGACGTCTTTTTGTTTGACGCATTGGGTCGCGTGTTAGCGCAAGACGTCATCTCCCCCATCAGCGTACCCGCACACAACAACTCGGCCATGGATGGTTTTGCGTTTGATGCGTCGCAGCTGCAAGCCGATCAAACGCTCACGCTGCGAGTGGTAGGCACGGCACTGGCTGGTAAAGCATGGCAAGGCAAAGTGAATGCGGGCGAGTGCCTGAAGATCATGACCGGCGCCATCTTGCCCGACGGCCTAGACACAGTCGCGCCGCAAGAGTTCTGTCGCATCGACAGCACACACGATGTGACCACCGTCACCATACCACCCAACATTTTAAAAGCCAGTGACAACCGCCGCTTATTAGGCGAAGACTTGATGCAAGGGCAACCTGCTTTGACATCAGGCCAACACCTCACACCCGCAGCCTTGGGGCTGGTTGCTAGCCTTGGCCTGCCGGATGTGCGCGTGCACCGCCGCTTGCGCGTGGCTTATTTCTCAACTGGTGACGAAGTGCTCAGCTTGGGCGAAGCACCACGCGAAGGCGCTGTTTATGACAGCAACCGCTACACCGTGTTCGGCCTGCTCACACGCATGGGCTGCGAAGTGATCGACATGGGCGTGGTGCGTGATGACCCTGCTTTGCTAGAAGCAGCCTTTGCCAAAGCAGCCCTTGAGGCCGACGCCATTATCACCAGCGGTGGTGTGAGCGTGGGCGAAGCTGACTTCACCAAAGCCATGATGAAAAAGTTAGGCGACGTGGCGTTTTGGAAAATTGCCATGCGACCAGGCCGCCCCATGGCAGTGGGTCGCATTGGCAAGTCGGTTTTGTTTGGTTTGCCTGGCAACCCCGTGGCAGTGATGGTGACCTTTCTTGCCTTTGTGCGCCCCGCTCTGCTGCGCATGATGGGCAGCACCGCGCAACCTACGCCATTTTTGCGCGCCAAGAGCCTTGAGCCACTGCGCAAAAAAGCAGGCCGCACCGAATACCAACGAGGCTTTGTCAGCAGCGCGCCTGACGGCACGCTGCAAGTGCGCACCACAGGCAACCAAGGCTCAGGCGTATTGAGCTCGATGGTGCAAGGCAACGGCCTTATCGTGCTGCATCACGCGCAAGGCAATGTCGCTTTTGGTGACGAGGTGGATGTGATGATGTTTGACGGAGCCATTTAGGTTCCGTCTGCCTTGTGCGTTAAGGCATCATCTCCGCAGGAATTTCCATTGGACCTTTGCCGCTGTACTTTTCAAGGTAGATGTAAATCACGGGCGTGATGTAGAGCGTGATCACTTGCGAGAACGCCAAACCACCGACCACCACAATGCCCAAAGGCATGCGCAACTCAGCGCCTGCACCCAGCCCCAACGCGATGGGCAAAGCACCCATCATGGCCGCGAGTGTGGTCATCAAAATGGGGCGGAACCGCGTCAAGCACGCCGTGCGAATGGCTTCACGCGGCGTCATGTTGTGCTGGCGTTGGGCTTCGAGCGCGAAGTCAATCATCAAAATCGCATTCTTCTTCACGATACCAATCAGCAACAAGATACCAATGGTGGCAATGATGGTGAGCTCCATGCCAAACAATCGCAGGAACAAAAGCGCTCCAATCGCTGCTGAAGGCAACCCCGCCAAAATAGTCAGCGGATGGATGTAGCTTTCATAGAGCACGCCCAGCAGCACATAAATGACGAACAGCGCACTGACCAACAAGATGATTTGTCCAGATTGGCCGCTTTGGAACACCGCCGCATCGCCGCCATAGCTGGTGATGATGGTGGCTGGGAGTTCAATGTCTTTGGTGAACTGGTCTATCTTTTCAGTGGCATCACCCAGTGGTACATCAGGCGCCAAGTTGAACGATATCGTGACAGCAGGAATTTGCCCCTGATGGTTCACCGCCGTTGGGCCAATGAATCGCTTGAAGGTCGCGACGCTCGACAGTGGAACCAAACGATCAGTGGCGCGACCTCGCACGTAGACATCGTTAAGCCCAGCTTCGAATTGGCGACTCTCCTCTAAGGACTCCATGATCACTTGGTAAGTGTTCACGGGCGTGTAAATAGTGGAGATTTGCTTTTCGCCATAAGAAGAATACAAAGCAGTGCGAATGTCTGACATGGTCACACCGGAGCTGGCAGCTTTGTCACGGTCGATATCCACCAGCACGTTCAAGCCTTTGAGCTGTGAATCAGTGGTGACGTCTCGGAAGATCGGATCGGCACGCATTTGTCGCACCATTTTTTCAGACCACTCGTTCACACCATCAAAGCCCACACTTTGCAAGATGAACTGGTAGCGGCTCTTGCTCACCTTACCGCCAAGTTGCAAGTTTTGAACCGGACGCATGTACACGTTCAAACCTGGCAAGGTGCGGAATTTGGCACGCAAACCTTCCAACACCTTTTGCATGGGTGCCCGCTCGCTCTTGGGCTTGAGGTTCAGGAACATACGACCGTTGTTAGGCAAGTTGCCGTTATTGCCACCGCCGCCTACAAAAGACACCATGCTCAATACGTTGGGGTCGTTTTTCACCATCTCAGCGGCTTGATCTTGCAGCTTGAGCATGGCGCCAAATGAAATATCTTCCGCGGCTTCTGTCGTCAGTTGTATTTGACTCAAATCTTCTTCAGGGAAGAAACCCTTGGGCACCCAGATGTACATTGCGATGGTCACCACAAATGTGCCAATCGCCACAGCTAAAACGTGACGTTGATGAGCCAAACACCAGTCGAGTGTGGATTCGTATTTGCGCAAAACCGCATGAAAGATCTCATCAAACTTGACGGTGATCCAGTAGTCCTTAGGCTCTTCGCCATGCTTAGGCAAAAAGCGGCTACACAGCATGGGTACCAAAGTGAGCGACACGATGGCCGACACCAGAATAGACAGCGACACCACCACCGCGAACTCGCGGAACAGCAAGCCAATCGGTCCTGGCATGAAGAAGATGGGAATGAACACCGCCACCAATGAAATCGAAATCGAGATGATGGTGAACCCGACCTCTTGACTACCCTTCAAAGCAGCTTTAAGCGGATGCATACCCTCTTCGACATAACGCATGATGTTCTCAAGCACCACAATCGAATCATCCACCACCAAACCCACAGCCAGCGTGATACCGAGCAACGACACGTTGTCTAAGCTAAAGCCCAGCCAGTACATCAAGAAGAACGCACCAATCAACGAGACCGGCAAACTCAAAGCTGGAATGATGGTGGCTGCTGCGTGTTTCAAGAACAAGAAGATCACCAACACAACCAACACAATGGTCAAGGCCAAGGTGTAGTTCACGTCGTGGATGGACTCGCGGATTGACATCGAGCGGTCGTTGAGCAAGTTGATCTGCATGGAGGCAGGCATCTGCTTTTCGAACTGCGGAATCATGCGACGAATGCCATCGACCACTTTCACTGTATTGGCACTGGGTTGACGCAACACGGCAATGATGACGGAGCGTTCGCCCATGAAGGAACCACTGGTTTTCACCTGCTCATAGCTCTCGCTCACCGTAGCCACATCTGCCAAACGAATAGGCAAGCCATTGCGCTGAGCAATCAACAAATTGGCAAACTCACGCGCACGCACCAACTGCGGATTGGCGTAGATGGTCAACGCTTGGCGGGGGCCATCTAATACTCCCACGGGCGCATTGGAGTTGGCTTTGTTCACCGCTTGGGCCACATCGTCCATCGTCAAGTTATTCAGTGCCAGTTTGGCGGGGTTCGCTCGCACGCGCACGGCATAACGTTTTTGGCCATAAACCAAGACCTGCGCCACGCCATCGATGGTGGACAAGTTGGGGGAAATCAGGTTCTCGGCATAGTCACTGACTTCAAACAAATCCATGGCTGGCGAATTCAGCGTCATGAACAACACAGGCGCATCCGCAGGGTTGACCTTGCGGTATGACGGGGGCGTGGTCATTTCAATCGGTAAACGACGCTGCGCTCGCAGCAAAGCGGCTTGAACGTCTACAGCGGCTTTGTCAATGTCACGGTCATTGTTGAATTCCAGCGTGATGCTGGTGGTACTCAAGAAATTCGTCGAGCTGATGACGTTGATGCCATCAATCGTGGAAAACTCTTTCTCTAAAGGCAAGGCGACCGAAGCCGCCATGTTTTCTGGACTAGCACCCGACAAGGTGGCCGACACTTGAATCACGGGACTGTTAAAACTAGGCAGCGCCGCAACGGGAATTTTGGTGTACGCAATGACACCAGCCACCACTGTCGCCATAGACAGCAGGATCGTCATCACAGGACGACGAATGCAGAGTTCTGAAATCGTCATTTTTGAGCTTCGGCTTTGGGTTCTTGCTTGGCCTCGGGCTTAACTTCTGACTTCCCCTCTGGCTTGGCCTCGCCTTTAGTAGGCGCCTCTTTCACTTTACTGTTGGGCCGCAAGTTTTGTTTGCCTTCGACGACCACTTTGTCACCTGCGCCGATGCCAGTGATCACAGCAAATCCTTGGCTTTGCGTTTGCACTTTGACAGGTTTCATGCTCACGGTGTTTTCAGCGTCTACCACGAACACTTGATCACCACGAGCATTGGTGACCACCGCTTGCGAAGGCACAACCAGCACATCTTTGAAATTACCAGCTTGCACTTGCAAGCGAACGAATTGACCTGGAATCAAGGTGTGGTCTGCGTTATCGACAACCGCCTTCACCTTCACAGCACCAATGGCTTGATCCACTTGGTTGTCGATCACAAACACTTTGCCTTCGCGCTTTTTGCCATCAGCCATTTGAAAAGTGATGGTCGGTGTTTGCCCCGCTTTTTGTGCCGCAAACAAAGCAGGCAATGCACTTTCAGGCACGGTGAACTGAACGTTAATCGGGTCGAGCTGCGTGATGGTGACCATCGCGCCTTGGGTGGTGGTGGTGGTTGCTGTGGTCGTGGTCGATACAGTGTTTCCAGGCTGCACCAGTGCACCAGGAAACACGTTGATGATGCCCGCCCTACCCGTAATGGGTGATCGAATGTTGTCGTAGCTCAATGCCGCTTGTGCGGCACGTGCGGCGGCTTGAGCCGATTGGGCATTGGCGCGTGCAGTGTCGACCGCACCTTGCGCCACAAACTGCTGACGCAACAGTTCTTCAGCTCGAGTCAATTGACGCTGAGCGTCGTCTGCGGTGGCTTTCGCCTTTTCGTAATTGGCGCGATCCGCACGGTCATCCAAACTGATCAGCATATCTCCCGCCTTGACCTTTTGCCCATCTTTGATATGAACCATAGCCACTACGTTGGTCACTTGTGGACGAATGTCAACGATGTTGGCTGCCACTGTTGTGCCAGTCGCGTCTAAGACCACGGGAAAGTCGCGTTGTTCTGTAATAAATGTAGTGACAGTTTGCACTACTGATTTGGCTTGCGCATTGTCCGTCGGCCAGAAATATTTGGCTGCACCACCGCCTATGGCAAGCGCCAGAGCAATCCAAATCAAATTCTTTTTTGTGACTTTTTGAGACTTATATTTCATAGCGGAAAAAATCTTTATTGGCGTATTTTGAGAACAACTTGCAATGTACCAGTTACACCCACTTTAAGCGCCTGCGCCCAACAAGATAGCGCCAAAAAGAGAAACCTTTACAACAGCTTCACACGCGTTGTCACTTAGCAGACAGAACCAATTCCACGCCTCGGTTAGCCAATCCATCCGCGCGCTCGTTGTCCACATGACCGGCATGGCCCTTGACCCAGTGCCAAACGATGTCGTGATCGCCTTGGTGGGTCAGTGCGTCTAGCTGCTGCCATAGGTCGGCGTTCTTCACGGGCTGCTTGGCTGCGGTGCGCCAGTTGCGAGCTTTCCAGCCGTGGATCCACTCGGTAATGCCTTTGCGAACGTATTCGCTGTCCAAATACAAAGCCACTACGCATGGGCGCTTTAGGGCACGTAGCGCCTCGATAACTGCCAACAGCTCCATGCGGTTGTTGGTGGTGTCTAGCTCGCCACCAAACAACTCTTTTTCTTGGCCTGAGGGGGAGCGAAGCAAAGCCCCCCAGCCGCCTGGGCCTGGATTGCCCTTACATGCACCGTCAGTGTAAATTTCTACCGTGTTCATTTAATTCCTTTTGATGCCGTGTTGTTCGCAGTGCTTGAAGCTGTGGTGGCAACCACCGCTGCACGCGGCACCGATTTTTTCCATGCAGGGGACATCAGCCGCATGCCTTGCACGCGCTTCACAGCAACCATGCCATACACCGCGCCCAAGATGGGCCACCAGCGTACGCCCGCCTCGTCCATCCAATTCAATCGCTGCAACCAGCGCTCAGTTTTCACAGCCGGTCGATAGCAGCCAAAGCTGGTGGACTCCACCTCAAAACTCAGCAGCTGCAACCAGTCGCGCAAGCGACGTTGGCCAATGAAGTCGCCAACCTCGGAGAAGCCATGTTTGCAGCTCTTGCTAACCCCCCAAAGACTATTGGGGTTGAAGCCACAAATCACCACGCGCCCTTCAGGTACCAGCACCCGCTCGACTTCGCGCAATGTTGCATGCGGGTCGTAGCTCAGCTCTAACGTGTGAGGCAGCACCAGCAAATCCAAGCTGGCACTAGGAAATGGCAGTGCCTCGTAATTAGTTAGAAGCACCTCGCGACCCAACGGCCAGGGTTCGGGGTTTGCGTCACAGGCTAGCCAACGGTGCGGCATGCGGTTGGCTTGCAAGGCGTCGAGCGCGGAAAAGCCTAATTGCAAGGCATGAAACCCAAACACATCCGCCACCGCGCGGTCTAAATAGGTTTGCTCCCACGCGCACAAATACTGGCCTGCGGGTGATGCTAGCCAGTCAGGCAAACTATCGTTTTTTAAAGGTGTGAATGACATGAAGCTGATTGCACTGCCCGCGTTCTCTGACAACTACTTATGGTTGTGGCAACAAGACCAAATGGCCGTGGTGGTCGACCCTGGTGACGCTGTGCCTGTGTTGCAAGCGCTGGCCGATCATGGTCTCACATTGGCCGCGATTCTAGTCACCCACCACCACGCCGACCATGTAGGCGGCGTGCGTGAATTGAACCTCGCCACAGGCGCCCAAGTCTATGGCCCTGCGCGCGAAGATATGCCTGCGCCCTTCACGCCCGTCATGCAAGGCGACTCACTCGAACTGCTAGGCCAAACCGTGCAAGTGCTAGACGTGCCCGGCCACACCGCTGGCCACGTGGCTTACTTTTTACCCAAGGCCACACCAAGCCCTGTGCTGTTTTGTGGTGACACCTTGTTTTCGGCTGGGTGCGGCCGTATTTTTGAAGGCACCCCCGCACAAATGCTGGCCTCATTAGACCTTTTAGCCTCACTTCCCGCCTCCACTCGGGTGTGCTGCGCCCACGAGTACACTCTGTCTAACTTGCGATTTGCGCTAGCCGTAGAACCCAGCAACACCGACTTGCAAACCTACGCAGCACACTGCCAACAACTCAGGGCTCAAGGTGTTCCCACCCTACCCGCCCAGTTGGCCACTGAATTGCATATCAACCCGTTTTTACGGGCTCGACACCCCCATGTGCGACACGCTGTTGCACAGCACGCTGGACTCTCAGCGCTCGAACAAACCGACGACGTGGCTGTCTTTGCAGCCCTTCGTGAATGGAAGAACGATTTCAAATGAGATTTCTACTCGCTGTTTTAAGCCTGAGCCTTGCCCTATTGACGGGCTGCGCCAACCTCACTGCACCAGGAACAACCACCGACATAGGTGGCCTGAGCCCCATCGCCAAAGGTAGCGTCAAGCGCGATGGCGTGGCACAGCTGAACTTGCCCAATGATCTGTGGGAGCGCATCCGCAAGGGATACCAAATGCCAGACTTGGAAGGTGACTTGGCCAATGATCGCACCCAGTGGTACGCCAGCAAGCCCGACTATTTGCAGCGTATGACCGAACGCTCGAACAAATACCTGCATCACATCGTTGAAGAACTCGAAGCACGCAAGATGCCCACCGAGTTAGCCTTACTCCCCTTTATTGAAAGCGCTTTCAATCCGCAAGCCGTGTCAGGCGCGCGTGCCAGCGGCATGTGGCAATTCATGCCTGCCACCGGCAAAAGTTTTGACCTCAAACAAAACGTGTTTCGCGACGACCGCCGCGATGTGCAAGCCTCGACCCGCGCCGCGCTCGACTACCTAGAACGTCTGCACAAAATGTTTGGCGACTGGCACTTGGCCTTGGCGGCCTACAACTGGGGCGAAGGCAATGTGCGCAAAGCCATCAACCGTAACCAGCGTGCTGGATTGCCCACTGGCTACACAGACCTGAACATGCCGATGGAAACACGCATGTACGTGCCCAAGTTGCAGGCCATGAAAAACATCGTGGGTAACCCACCTGCCTACGGCATTAGCCTGCCCAGCATTCCCAATCACCCCTATTTCCAAAGCGTGCCTTTGCCTCGCGACATGGACGTGAGCGTGGCCGCGAAGCTGGCTGAAATTCCGCTAGAAGACTTCAAAGCATTGAACCCTTCCGCTCACCGCCCTGTGTTGCTGGCTGCAGGCTCACCCAACATCTTGCTGCCTTGGGACAACGCCGAAGTGTTTCAACGCAACTACGAAGCCTCCACCTTGGGCCGCATGGCCACATGGACCGCTTGGGTCGCCCCGACCACCATGAAAGTGGCAGACGCTGCCAAGCGCGTGAACATGAGCGAGGCCGACTTCCGCGCCATCAACAACATTCCACCGCGCATGATCATCAAAGCGGGCTCTGCCCTGTTGGTGCCACGCGGTGCCAACATGCTGGGCGATGTGACAGCACAAGTGGCCGACAACGGTCACTTAGATTTATCCCCCGAAGCAGTGGCCAAACGCAAAGCGGCAGCCAAAGGTGGCAAGAACGCCAAAGGAACTAAGCTGGCGTCATCTAAAGACAGCAAAGGCGCTGGCAAAAAGCAAGCGTCTGCTAAAGGCGATAAAAAAGGCGACACCAAGGTCGCCAAAAAATAAATTGCTTTAAGCGTCTCGCCTATCCACCAACGCGTGGGCAATGGTGCCCAAGTCCACATATTCCAGCTCGCTGCCCACGGGCACGCCCCGGGCTAGGCGTGTGACTTGCACACCACGCTTCTTGAGGGCTTCGCCCAGCACATGAGCTGTGGCTTCTCCCTCTGCGGTGAAGTTAGTAGCCAAGATGACCTCTTTCACCACACCATCGCTGGCGCGCTCGATGAGTTTTTGCAAGCCAATGTCTTTGGGGCCAAAACCATCCAAAGGGCTGATGCGCCCCATCAGCACAAAGTACTGGCCCTTGTAAGCGGCTGTGCGCTCGACTGCCGATTGGTCAGCAGGTGTTTCGACCACGCACAAACGGGTGGTATCTCGCCCCTCATCCAAGCAGGTGTCACACACGGGCTGGGTGGTGAAGGTGTGGCAGCGTTCGCAGTGCTGCACTTGGGCTGCAGCTTGGTGCAGGGCCTGAGAAATCATCTCAGCCCCTTCGCGGTCATGTTGCAGCAGGTGGTACGCCATGCGCGAGGCCGATTTCACCCCCACGCCGGGCAAACGGCGCAGGGCCTGAATCAGGCCTTCCAGCACGGACGTGTCGCTCATTTAGAACGGCAGTTTCAGGCCAGGCGGCAAACCAGCAGTGAGCTTGCTCATCTTGGCTTCGCTCGTTTCAGCGGCTTTACGCACGGCGTCGTTGAAGGCGGCAGCCACCAAGTCTTCGAGCATGTCTTTGTCATCGGCCAACAGGCTTGGGTCGATGGTGATGCGTTTGACGTCGTGCTTGCAAGTCATCAACACTTTGACCAAGCCAGAGCCTGATTCGCCTGTCACTTCAACGAACGCCAATTCGTCTTGTGCCTTTTTCAGGTTTTCTTGCATGGCTTGGGCTTGCTTCATGAGGCCCGAGAGTTGTCCTTTGTTGAACATGGTGTTTCCCTTTTACAAACTAAAAAATAAAGCGGTTGGACTTAAAGTGGCTTGATGCTGCCCGGCACGATCTTGGCACCGTAGTCACGCATCAAACTTTGAACATAAGAGTCGTTGAGGATGATGACCTCGGCCCCTGCTTGACGCTGCGCGGCAGCGGCTGCGTTGCGTTTGGCGGGGCTATCTTGCACGCGGCCCACTTCCACCGTCAGGCGCACGGGATAGCCCGCAGTTTCGAGCGCTTTTTGCAAACGCTCGCGGCTGGTGGTGCTATTGAGCGACTCGCGCTCGACGCGCAACATCCATGTGTCGGTGTCACGTGCCACCAGTTGCGACTGCAAGCCCAGCTCGCGCACCAATGCGTTGATGGTTTCGGCAGCCGACATTTCCATAACCAGCTTGTGCCAAAACTCACCTTCGGGCGTGGCCACGATTTGCGGCACTTCGGTGGTGGGCATTTGTGGCTCAAGCACGGCGCTAGGTTCGGCTTGTTGGCGCACGGGCATGGCCACCACAGCGGCGTCTGAGTCGTGGTCGTAACTCGGACTGTCGCTGCCATCGGGGTCGAAGCTGGGGTCGTCTTCCCACGGGGCCACTTCACGCGGCTGCATGTCGCGCACGGGCAAGGCTTGCACGGGGGCTGCGGGTTGGGGCTCGGGTTGGCGTTGTGCAACGACTGGCGGTGCTTGCACTGCAGCCGGTTGTACAGGCGTAGCTCTGGGAGTTGGCGTTGTCGCAATGTGAGGCTGTGCGACTTGAACTGGCGCAGCAGACACTTGACTCACCGGCTGCGCAACAGGCTGGGCCGCAGCTGATACAGGCGCCGAAGTGGCGCGTTGCGGATTAATTAGAGTTTTTTTTTCAGCCGAGGCCGAAGCAGAGTTTGCAGCTTGGGGTTTGAACGCCAACAATCGCAACAGCACCATCGTCAGTGCTGCGTATTCATCTGGGGCCAACCCAAGCTCTTGGCGGCCATGCAAACTCAAGCTGTAGAGCAGCTGGGTTTCATCAGGGGGCATCACGCCAGCCAAGCGCGCCATCTCGGCGGCTTCGGGGTCTGAGGCATCAGCCTCAGCCATGTCGGGCACAGCCTGCAACACGGCCATGCGCTGCAACACCATCGACATGTCTTCTAGCGTGGCCGCAGCGCTCAGGCCATTGAGGCGCAAAGCTTCTGAGGTTTCCACCACCGATTTACCGTCATCATGCGCCAAAGCTTCGATCAAGCGGAACACATGCGAGCGGTCGGCACTGCCCAACATTTGGCGCACAGCGGCTTCTTGTAATTGGCCACCGCCGTAGGCAATGGCTTGGTCGGTCAGGCTCAGCGCATCACGCATCGAGCCACGCGCGGCACGGGCCAACAGGCGCAAGGCTTGGGGCTCAGACTCAATGTTTTCTTGGCCCAACACATGGCCCAAGTGCTCCAGCACCGTCTCGGGGGCCATGGGGCGCAGGTTGAACTGCAAGCAGCGCGACAACACAGTAACCGGCACTTTTTGCGGGTCGGTCGTGGCGAGCACAAATTTCAAATATTCAGGCGGTTCTTCGAGCGTCTTCAACATCGCGTTGAACGCGGTGTTGGTGAGCATGTGCACCTCGTCAATCATGAAGACTTTGAAGCGGCCTTGCACAGGCTTGTAAACGGCCTGCTCCAGCAGGCTCTGCACTTCGTCTACGCCGCGGTTAGACGCCGCGTCCAATTCGGTGTAATCGACAAAGCGGCCCGCATCAATATCAGTACACGCTTGGCACACGCCGCAGGGGTTGGCGGTGATGCCGCCTGTGCCATCCAGACCTTGGCAATTGAGCGATTTGGCCAATACGCGTGACACGGTGGTCTTGCCCACCCCGCGTGTGCCGGTAAACAAATAAGCATGGTGCAAACGTTGAGTCGTCAGCGCGTTCGTCAGCGCCTGCACGACGTGCTCTTGCCCCACCATCTCCGTGAAGGTTCTGGGACGATATTTGCGAGCGAGCACGAGGTACGACATAAGCCAAGCATTCTATGTGACCTACAATAGTCCTCGACGGGCCTCCTCACATGGTGAAGCGGCCAACCGGGTCAGGTGGGGAACCAAGCAGCCCTAACTGTGGAGCCAGTGCTGAGGGTCGGGCCCGTCACCTTATTCGCCAACTTCGAACATGCAAGATGGCATTGAATTCGCAAAAAAAATAAACCTGATGAATTAGTTTCTAGTCAACGTGCACGTCTCACACTTGAAAGGATACATCGTGAAAAAAATTACAACTTTCATCTTTGCAGTAGTGACTTGTAGCGGTGTATTCGCGGACCTATACAAAGCCGAATTCGTGGCGCCTGGAAGCTTCGGTGGCCCAAATACAAATTTCAGTTTTGTCGTTGACCTTAACTTCACAGATAGCGGATCTATTTCTGGTGAAATTAAGAATTTCTACGGAGCAAAACATTGCCCATGGAACGGCGTTCAATTGAGTGGCTCCAATTTGGCGAATGGAAACTTTCGTTGGTCAAGTGATGAAAATATCAACAAAGGCTGCGGCAAGTTGGTTTTTGTTGGAAAGAAAGAGGGAGCCAAGCTGGTTGGCTACCTACCTAGATTCCAAGGCATCAAGGTTGACCTTGAGCTAGAGCCAACGAATTGATCACCTTGACTCCACCTCGTTGAATTAATCTGAATGTGTAGTCTGGGGACGTAAATTTTTTAATTCAATCACGCTTGGCGTGTAGATCTTCAGCAAATCTATCAAAACCCTCGAAAACCCTAGCTTTACAAACCAGTTAATACCCCTAAACTGAAAATAAATAAAGGGGACGGCTATGAAGTTTCATCGATTTTTCTTGATCGTTTGGCCATCTGCTCTTGGTGCTGCCTTGATGGAGATGTTGGTTTTCTCGGTAATTGACCCAACGGAAATACCAAGTATTGCCCATGCCATGGGGGTGGTTTCCACACAAGGCGTGTACAGCTTGGCTTTTTTTATTTTCTGGGCGGCTATCAGCTTTGCTTGCACGCTGACGCTGTTCCTCGCCCAACCCGTTACCAATAAGTACGCGCCAATCTAATTCAAAACAGATAGTGGTCTACTAAAAGGGCTGCAAAAAGCGCGGATAAATGAATCAAAGAAAAACGGAATGTTTTTCGAGCCAGCTCATCTGAATAATTCCGCAAAAGTGCAATGGCGTAGCCAATAAATCCAGCGCTCAAGACCAAGGCGACAACCAGATACAACCACGAACTCATGCCAATCACAAATGGCATCAAACAAGCCGCCATCAACAGGATTGTGTACAACAGAATTTGCACCCTAGTGAATTGGTTGCCATGCGTAACAGGCAACATAGGTAAACCGGACTTGCGATAGTCCTCTACGCGGTATAGCGCCAATGCCCAAAAATGTGGAGGTGTCCACAGAAAAATAATCAAAAACAAAATCAAAGCCGGCGAACCCACATCGCCGGTGATAGCAGCCCAACCCAACAGAGGCGGCATGGCGCCAGAGGCACCACCGATCACAATATTTTGAGGCGTTAAAGGTTTGAGAATGAGGGTGTAAACAACGGCATAGCCGATGAAAGTGGCAAAGGTCAGCCACATGGTCAAAGGATTAACAAACACGTAAAGAATCAGTGATCCAAGTGAGCACAAAACAGCAGAAAAACATAAGGCTTGGGCATCTGATAGCTCTCCCCTTGCGGTAGGCCGCCATGCCGTGCGACGCATTTTGGCATCGAGCGTTTTTTCAACCAAGCAATTGAAAGCAGCAGCAGCCCCTGCAACCAACCAAATTCCGAGGCAAGCCAACAAGATATGAATCCAAGCATCTTGGGAAGGCCAACCGGGTATGGCGAGCACCATGCCAATGAGTGCGCAAAACACGATTAGTTGGATCACACGCGGCTTGGTGAGCGCGTTGTATTGATGAATGACGTTGGCGTAGTGAATAGACATGTAGCGATGATCTCAAAATCAATTGACGGGTTTACCCTTACCTTTGATGTAGATCAATGTGCCTTATAGTATTTCCGTATATTAAAAACTCCTTCACCAAAAAATGCAAAGTTCTAAACTGGGATTTTTAACAGCAACATTTTCTTTGTTGCTGATGTCACTTAACCCTGCACATGCCGATGACTTAGTTGGCAATGCCGCCAACGGCGAAAACAAAATCGCTATGTGTATTGGCTGTCATGGCATTGTTGGATATCAATCCAGCTTCCCTGAGGTTTATAAAGTCCCCATGATTTCGCGACAAGGCAGCCGCTACATCGTCAATGCCCTCAATGCCTACAAAAGTGGTGAGCGCAAGCATCCAACGATGCGAAGCGTAGCCAAAGGTCTTACCGATCAAGACATGGCAGACATTGCTGCATATTATGAGTCGCACGGTTCGGCTACAACCGTTCCTGATCAACCTGGTGCACCATCCGCACAAGTCAACGAATTGCTGACCAAAGGTGCCTGTAACTCCTGCCACGGTGCGAACTTCAGCAAACCCTTAGACCCAAGCTTTCCAAAGATTGCTGGACAACACCGCGATTATTTGTTCGTTGCCCTCAAGTCGTATAAATCGGAAGGCAACTCCACATGGGGTAGAGGCAATGCCATCATGGGCGGTGTCGCCAAGCAGTTCACGAATGCTGAGCTCAGAGAATTAGCCAACTACATTGGCAAGCAACCCGGCGAATTGCAGGTCGTACCTCAAGCCAAGTTCCGCTGATCCGCTTGAATTCCTCATCAATTACACCTAGATAACAAAATGACGAACACTATGACCAAGACTTTTGCATCGGGCCTGATTTGGGTTGGGGCTTGGGCAGCAACTGCAGCTCACGCAGTCAACGATTTACCTGGCGGCCCAGCAGTACATCAACTCAATATGCATCCCCCCGTCACCAAAATTGCTGCTGAACAGCACGCATTGCATTGGATGATGATGGTGATCTGTATGGTGATCTTCGTGGCGGTATTTGGTGTGATGTTTTATTCCATTTGGAAGCATCGCAAATCGGTTGGCCACCAACCTGCGCACTTTCATGAGTCCATCAAAGTTGAAATTGCTTGGACGATCGTGCCTTTGATCATTGTGGTGATCATGGCCATTCCAGCCACAAAAGCTGTCGTTGCGGGTAAAGACACTTCCAACGCTGACATCACCATCAAGGCCACTGGTCACCAATGGCGTTGGGGCTACGATTACCTCAAAGGCGAAGGTGATGGCATTTCGTTCATCTCCTCTTTGGACAACGAGCAACGTGTGCTTTCGAATTCAGGCGCTGTAGGCGCAAACATAGACAACTACTTGCTCAAAGTCGACAACCCCTTGGTTGTGCCTGTCAACAAAAAAGTACGCATCATCACCACCAGCACTGACGTGATTCATGCATTTGCTGTTCCGGCTTTCGGCATCAAACAAGATGCAATTCCTGGCTTCGTGCGTGACACTTGGTTTAAGGCTGAACAAACCGGCGACTTTTATGGCCAATGCCAAGAGCTGTGCGGTAAAGAACATGCTTACATGCCCATCCATGTCAAAGTACTCAGCGAAGCTGATTACACAGCATGGGTCAAGACCCAACAACCTAGCAAAAGCTCTCAAGCAACTCCCGCACAGCTAGTTGCTCAAGCCAGCGTCGTTAAATAATTAGTTACAAAAGAGGTTATCTCATGAGCGCAGTAATCGATTCGCACGGTCACGTAGCTGGCCATCACGATCACGAGCATCATCACGCACCTGAAGGCTGGCGCCGTTGGGTGTTTGCCACCAACCACAAGGACATTGGCACCTTGTATTTGCTGTTCGCCTTCACGATGCTGATTTTTGGCGGCATTTTGGCGCTGCTGATCCGCGCCGAGCTGTTCCAACCAGGTTTGCAAATCGTAAACCCTGAGTTGTTCAACCAGCTCACCACAATGCATGGACTGATCATGGTGTTTGGCGCCATCATGCCCGCATTCGTTGGTTTTGCGAATTGGATGATCCCATTACAAATCGGCGCGCCTGACATGGCTTTTGCTCGCATGAACAACTTCAGCTTTTGGCTGATGATCCCTGCAGCCTCCATGCTGGGCAGTACCTTTTTCATGCCCGGCGGCGCTCCAGCCACAGGCTGGACCATGTATGCACCCCTCACCATGCAGATGGGCCCTTCGATGGATGTGGCTATTTTTGCCATGCACATCTTGGGTGCTTCGTCGATCATGGGCTCCATCAATATTGTGGTCACCATCTTGAACATGCGTGCACCCGGCATGACGCTCATGAAGATGCCAATGTTTGTTTGGACTTGGCTGATCACTGCTTACCTTTTGATTGCCGTGATGCCAGTGTTGGCCGGCGCAATCACCATGACCCTCACTGATCGCCACTTCGGCACCACCTTCTTCAACCCTGCAGGTGGTGGCGACCCGATCATGTTTCAGCACATTTTCTGGTTCTTCGGTCACCCCGAGGTGTACATCATGATCTTGCCGGCTTTCGGCATCGTCAGTCAGGTGGTTCCAGCGTTTGCGCGCAAAAAACTGTTTGGCTATTCATCGATGGTTTACGCCACTGCATCGATTGCGATTTTGTCGTTCATTGTTTGGGCTCACCACATGTACACCACTGGCATGCCAGTGACAGGTCAGCTCTTTTTCATGTACGCCACCATGTTGATTTCCGTTCCTACGGGCGTGAAAGTTTTCAACTGGATCGCCACCATGTGGCGCGGCTCGATGACTTTTGAAACCCCTATGCTTTTTGCAGTGGGTTTCATCTTTGTGTTCACCATGGGTGGTTTCACAGGCCTCATTTTGTCGATGGCGCCAATTGATTTGCAACTGCAAGACGGCTACTACGTGGTGGCCCACTTCCACTATGTGCTGGTTGCTGGCTCTTTGTTTGCCATGTTCTCTGGCATCTATTACTGGCTTCCTAAGTGGACAGGTGTGATGTACAAAGAATCACGTGGCAAACTGCATTTCTGGTGGACCTTGATTTCTTTCAACGTGACCTTCTTCCCCATGCACTTCTTGGGCTTGGCCGGTATGCCTCGTCGCTATGCCGACTACCCAATGCAGTTCGCTGATTTCAACGCATTGGCATCTGTGGGCGCTTTCGCCTTTGGTATCGCTCAGGTCTACTTCTTTGTGATGGTCATCCTTCCTTGTATGCGTGGTCAAGGTGAAATAGCCCCTCAACGTCCTTGGGAAGGTGCGGAAGGTTTGGAGTGGGAAGTTCCCTCACCTGCACCATTCCACACATTTGAAGTCCCTCCAAAGCTGAACGACGAAGCGACCAAAGTCATTGGCTAACAGAACAAAGATGATGAACACTCAACAAAAGAAAAGTAATCTGCGCCTCGCCCTAATTTTGGCGAGCGTGGTTGCCGTCTTTTTCTGCGGGTTCATCATCAAGATGACTTTGCTGGGCAAGGCATGACTGGATTGAACAAAAATTTCAGCTTGATGAGCAAGCTCTTTGCAGTCACGCTTGTCATGTTTGCCTTTGGTTATTTGCTCGTCCCGATGTACAAAGCTTTTTGTGAATGGACAGGGGTCAACATTTTGGCCCTGAGCGAGCGCGAAGCCAGTGGCTCAATGAATGGACGCGCAGGTTTGACCAATACCCAGGTAGATACCTCACGCACTCTCACAGTTGAATTCGATACCAATGTGCGTGGTCCTTGGCAATTCACGCCTGAAAAGCGTTCTGTTCAAGTACATCCTGGGGAGCTAATTACAGTCATGTTCGATTTTCAAAATGTGCAGGATCGAACCATGTCGGCACAAGCGATTCCCAGTTATGCACCTCGTGAAGCGCAATCCCATTTCAACAAATTGGAATGTTTTTGCTTCAAAGAGTACACACTCGCGCCAGGCGAAAAGAAGTCTTGGCCCGTCGTTTTCTACGTGTCACCGAAACTGTCTAAAGACGTGAAAACCATCACGCTGTCCTACACCTTCTTCGAAGTGGGGTCGGGCGTGCCATCGGCCTCCATCCGACCTGTGATGATTGGAGGGACGGATGAGTCTTGATTCACCAGCAGTTCCTCTTTGGCGCTCCACACTGCGTGCCTTTCAGTCGGTCGCATGGTCTTTTTTAGGAATTCGTAAACGCAGCGAGTCTCAAAAAGATTTGTCCCAAGTAAAACCTGCACAACTCATTTTTGTGGGACTTGTGTCGGGCTTGTTTTTTGTCATTGGATTGATCGTCGTGGTCAATTTAGTTGTCTAGGTTTATTCAGGAGAGAAGCATGAGTGCCAATTCGCACGGTTCCGTTCCACACTATTTCGTGCCTGAGCCATCGCGCCATCCAGCGATGGCTGCCCTAGGCTTGTTTTTTGTCATCTTAGGTGCAAGTCAGTGGGTCAACGACTCAAGCTGGGGTCAATACTCCCTACTCCTCGGTATGGCTATTCTCTTGACTGTGCTTTATCAATGGTTTGGGGATGCTATTCATGAAAGTGAAACAGGCGTTTACGGTGACAACATCGATGCTTCTTTTCGCTGGAGCATGAGCTGGTTTATCTTTTCTGAAGTGATGTTTTTCGCTGCGTTTTTCGGTGCGCTTTGGTGGGCTCGTGCACACTCTGTCCCGAATTTAGGTGAGGCAGACAATTTCGCGTTGTTGTGGCCAGATTTCAAAGCCATTTGGCCTAGCGTTGCTGAAGGCGTCACTGCATCTCCCGCTCAAACCATTGAGCCATTTGTGACGATGTCACCACTGTGGCTGCCTACCATCAATACAGCATTGCTGCTGAGTTCTGGTGTAACCATCACCATTGCACATCATGCACTGCGTGAAAGCGATCGAAGCAAAACCATCCTCTTTATGTGGATGACAGTCTTACTCGGTGCATGTTTCTTGGTATTACAAGGCTATGAATATCACCATGCCTACGCAGAGTTGAACCTCAAATTGTCTTCTGGCATTTTTGGATCCACCTTCTTCATGTTGACAGGCTTCCACGGCTTCCATGTTTTCTTGGGTACGCTGATGTTGCTCATCATCACCCTGCGTCTGCAAAAGGGCCACTTCACAGCTGAGAAACACTTTGGATTCGAAGGTGTTGCTTGGTACTGGCATTTTGTAGACGTGGTCTGGCTGGGCCTTTACGTGTTGGTTTACTGGCTCTAATTAATTTAGAACAAAAAAAAGGCCGTCGATTGACGGCCTTTTTTATAAATGAAATAGATAGCTTTACTGCTGCCCAGGGATAATGCCTGTTGGCTCAATATAGCCAAAAGCCCATAGCAAAAGAATCATTAAAAACAAAGCGACCGAGAGACCAATGCGTAAGGTCAAGGCATTCACCATGCTTTTGTTTTTTGGTTTTTCTGGGTCGGGGCGACGCAACATAAAAAGACCAGCTGCGCCAAGACTGATGAGGATGCCCAAGAATGCAATGCCGATGATGATTTTCATGCCACTAATTATGTCTTTTTATTTGCAATAAAGACTGTTGGACTAACCAATGCGATTTCGATTCACCTCTCAAGCCTTGTTCTCACGTCATTGGTGGGTCTTACTTACGGCGACTGCAATCGTCGCGGGCATCACCGTCCGATTAGGGTACTGGCAACTCGGAAGAGCTCAGTTCAAGGAGTCTCTTTATTCAATAGAACAAGCGCAGGCAAAACTTCCGCCCTTAACGGCTCAAGATTTTTCGAACTCACCTTCTAGGTCTGAAAATCTTCAACGACGCATCGACGTGCAAGGCCAATGGCTGCATCAATGGACAGTCTATCTAGAAAATAGAGCCTTGCAAGGAAAGCCTGGCTTTTGGGTGCTCACACCTTTGCAAATCGCACCCAACCAAGTCTTATTGGTTCAACGAGGCTGGGTTGCTCGGGATTTGGTGCAAAGTGACAAACTGCCGACAATTGAAACGCCTTCTGGCGTCGTTCGTGTGGAGGGCCGATGGGTGCATGCACCTTCGAAGATGATGGAACTCTCACCTACCCATGCAAAGCCATCTGACACCCCACGGCTAAACCCTCTCAGGCAAAATATCGATATTGAAGAGTTCTCGCAAGAGACTGGGCTTACTTTTGTGGCCAATGTATTGCAAACTGGCTCAGCATCTGAGGGACTTATTCGCGACTGGCCAGCTAGCCTATCAGGCGCCGACAAAAACCGAGCTTATGCGCTGCAATGGTTTGCACTCGCTTTCTTGAGCATCGGATTGTTTGGTTGGTTTCAGATCTATCTAAAGTTAAAAAATGACCCAAGTACCACCAAACTCTAAATCCGAACCTATTGGATTGACTGTTTACGATTTACCGTCACCCGTGCAAGTTGCCATGGAGGATGAGGCGCGCACCCGAACTGGTCGCATTCGTATGTTGCTGGTCTTTGCAATTTGTGCAGCGCCCATTTTGTTTTCGTATCTGACTTACTACGTCATCCGCCCCCAAGGAAGCGCTTCGTATGGGGAACTCATCGAGCCACAGCGCGATCTTCCCGCAATCGTGGCTAAAGACCTCAAGGGGCAACCCGTTCAACTGAAAAGCCTGCGTGATCAATGGCTGTTTATTGCAGTCTCAAATGGCAAGTGTGAACAAGCATGCGAGAAACTGCTTTATGTACAACGACAACTCCACAAAAGCTTGGGCAAGCAACAAGACAAGCTAGATCGGTTGTGGTTGATCTCCAACTCAGAACCTGTGGACGCGTCCTTGGTTGAAGCGCTGCAAGGGGCTACCGTTTTAAGAGTTGATACGAACGAACTTTCTCAGTGGCTCTATCCGGCTAATGGTGGACAACTGAAAGACCATTTGTATTTGGTAGATCCCATGGGCCGTTGGATGATGCGCTTTCCAAGTCATGCAGATGTTGGAGATGCCCCTACAAAAATCAAACGCGATTTAGAACGCCTGCTTCGCGCTGCCAACTCATGGGACCAACCTGGACGCTGAAATGAAAAATAAAACACTGGCTGCTTGGATGACATTATTATTCGGCCCCTTGGGCTTTCATCGGTTCTACCTCTTTGGTTGGGGAGATACGTTAGGTTGGATGCTTCCAATTCCAACAGCCCTAGGAATCTACGGATTCTTACGTGTGCAGCAATATGGTTTGGATGATGTCATCAGCTGGTGGCTCCTTCCCATGTTTGGTTTCTTGGTAGCTGCCACCTGTTTAAACGCGATCGTATTTGGACTCATGCGAACCGAGGAGTGGAATCAAAAATTCAATCCCAGCGCAGACCACTTGCATCAAGCCGGACAAACGCAATGGGCCACCATCGGAGCGATTGTCTTGAGCCTTCTCATTGGTACAGCCGCCATGCTATCGGGATTGGCATACAGTTTTCAGCGCTACTTTGAATCAACGCTACCCATTGCTTAGCCGACAAGGCATACCCCCATTCAATGCAACTGAAATTGAATGCAATTAAGATTTGAGACAACTTTCTAACCTTGAAATTTTGGAGTTTCGATTTTGTTCACTGCTCGCCACAAACTCCTTACCCTTTGCATTGTTTTAACACTGTGCGTCGTCAGTCTTGGGGCCTATGTGCGCCTCTCGGATGCGGGTTTGGGCTGTCCTGATTGGCCAGGTTGCTATGGAAAGCTCTTAGGCGTTCCCGACAGTCACAAGGAAATCAGCCATGCAGAAACTGCTTTCCCTCATGCGCCTGTCGAAGCAGGCAAGGCCTGGAAAGAAATGATCCATCGCTACTTGGCAGGTATTTTGGGTTTGCTCATTGCAGCACTTGCTGTGCTCTCCATTTGGCCACGTCGCCATTCGACCTTGATCGTGCCCTCCCTCTTCTTGGTCGGTTTGGTAGGCGTGCAAGCCGCGCTTGGTATGTTGACCGTGACATGGCTTCTCAAACCCGTCATCGTGACACTTCACTTGTTGGGCGGCATGCTCATACTTGCAACCCTCGTTGGCATGTATGCCAAACAAACTTTGGCGTGGGTTGAATTCAGCACACCAGCCATCAAAGTATCAGCTTGGGCCGTGACGGCCCTCGTCCTGACACAGATCGCTTTAGGTGGTTGGACAAGCACCAATTACGCAGCCATGGCGTGTTCTGACTACCCTCTGTGTCAAGGTCAGTGGATGCCATCTAATTTAGAGTGGTCACATGCGTTTGTCTTCAACCGAGAACTGGGACAAACCACCGATGGACAAATGCTCAGTTTGCAAACATTGACGGCCATTCATTGGACCCATCGAAATTTCGCCTTAGTGGTGATGTGCGCGTGCATAGCTTTTGCCATTCAATTAAGAAAACAGACTGAAACTCGCCCCATGGGCAATGCCATGCTGGTCGCTGTGATTGCTCAGGTATTGATTGGTATCGGCAATGTTTGGCTTCAATGGCCATTGGGCATGGCTGTTCTGCACAACACTGGCGCAGCCATCTTGCTTGGGATATCAGTATTCACAGCAATTCAAATACATCGCGCTGATAAACCCTTCACGATCTAATTTTTTAGACCCGTTACCCATAGGCTGAAGAAAAATATTCAGAACCCGCGCTAAAGTACCCCTTAACTCGTGCCGATATGCATGAGATGGCTGAAGAAACGACCCAAGTAACTCCAGACCTAGCGGGCACTGCAAATGTACCGCCTCAGGTCGCTGCGCCCGCTGAAACCAGCGAGCAGCTTGAGGCTGCGCCTGGAACTGATGCGCCTTCGCCCTTGACAGAGAACCCGCAACAAGGGGCACCAGTACCCAGCGCACCTGAAACGGCTGCCAATGCTGCGCCATCGGCTGAAGCCTCAACCGAGTCTGAATCTGATGAGCCCGACCTCCTTCAACCATACTTAGACAAAGCAGGCGAAACGATTCAGCACGAAGTGGCAAGCGAAGAACTAGATACGTTTTTGCGCGGTCATATCAAGACTTTCCGCGAAGAATGGGATGTTTGGGAAGAAAGCGCCCGCGATGCCTACGTCCACTTGATGACATCGCAACTCGTTCAGCGTAAAGCTGCGGCAACACGCATCAAAATTTATGACGAGTTCAAGCTGCCTGTGCCATCAGCCCAAACCACCTTGTTTGAGTCGATCAAGCAGTCACAAATCAAACCCAAAAAGCGTCGCCCCGTATTGCTGATGCCACCTAACTTGCGACCTACTTATTCCCTGAAGAAGTAGTTTTTGCGGCCAAATAATCGGCCAACCCCGCATTGCTCAAACGCACACCAGAGCTGCCACTGTCTTTAGCCACCGCACCACGGATTTGTTTGATCAACAAACCCTTTACATCGCCCTGCATGGCTTGTGTGCGAAGCGCCACATAGCGTACCTGCGCTTTACTTTTATCCATCTTTGATTCCGCCATGGCTTGCAGCCAAAGCCCATCGTCGCGCTTGCCAGCTTCAAGCTCTCGCAAAACCAAGGCGCGAACCATGTTGGAAGATGTGTCAGGCATGAATGAGCTCCGAAAAAACAAAGAGTGCACCAATTCTGCCATTTGAAGTAGTAAATTAAGCAAATCAACAGCAACGAAACACACCATGCCCGAACTGTTTGGCTCTGACGCCTACTCCCCCAAAGAAATTGCTCTCAAAGTCGAAACTGTGGGCGTGGCCAAAGCGCACATGGCCACCCTGCCCTTAGTCATGCTTGGCTTGTTGGCGGGCACATTCATCGGTTTGGGTGGGTTGTTCTTTGTCATCGTCAAGTCTGATGCCAGTTTGAGCTTTGCCGTCAGTCAGCTCTTGGGCGGCTTTGTATTTTGCTTAGGTCTAATTTTGGTGATCATTGCTGGAGCAGAGCTCTTCACGGGCAACAACCTGCTGGCCATGGCTTGGGCCGATAGGCAAATCACCACACGCGAAGTGTTGCGCAACTGGTTGTGGGTGTGCGCGGCCAACTTTGTGGGTACCACGGGCCTTGCACTCTTGGTGTACTTGAGCGGTCACACCCACGCCAATGGTGGTGCAATTGGTGCCACGGTATTGAAAATTGCTCTGAACAAACAAAACTTGGTGTGGCACGAAGCGTTTTTCAGAGGCGTGCTATGCAATGTATTGGTATGCATGGCTGTGTGGATGGCCATGGCGGGTCGCAGTGTGATGGACAAGGTAATTGCCATCGTCTTCCCCATCACCGCCTTTGTGGCGGCGGGGTTTGAGCACAGCATTGCCAATATGTATTTCATGCAGCTTGCGCTGATCATTCAATACTTCGAACCTGCGACAGCGGGTAACGCTCTGACTGTGGCCGGCATGTTTGGCAACTTGGTGCCCGTGATTTTGGGCAACCTGGTGGGCGGCAGCGTGTTTGTGGGCTTGACCTACCACCTCATCTACCGCGTGGCGGCTGCAGCGCAGCCCACTACAACGCCGCTGATCGAAAAGAATTAATCGTCGGTGGCTGCGTTCATCGCTTCTTCCATGCCTTGCAGCAGGGTTTCGGCCTCATGCGCGCCTGACAGTCCCACTTGACGGTTGAAGATGAAAAACGGCACACCCGTGATGCCCATTTCACGTGCGGCCTTGTCACTATCTATGGTTTGGCTGTGCAGGGCTGAATTTTGCAAATGTGCCTCAGCCACTGCACGGTCCATGCCGGCGGACTCGGCAATGTCCATCAAGACAGACGCCTCGGTCAAATCCTTGCCTTCTAAAAAGTAGGCCTTGAAAAAGGCTTCCACCATGGCGTCTTGTTGCATGCCAGGCTCAGACACCGCTATCAGGCTGTGCGCCACGACGGTGTTGGGTTGGCGGCTGATTTTGTCAAAAGCGAATGGAATACCCACCTCTTTGCCGACGCCAGCCACCCGATCGTAAATTGCGGTAGCTTCGTCACCAAACTTGTTTGACACATAGTCCGCGCGTGCCATACCTTCGGGCGCCATGTCTGGGTTGAGCTGAAAGGTGTGCCAGTGCACCTCTGGGTCGACATCTGGGTGCTGAATTGATAAAAGTGCCAAAGCACGCTCTAAACGCCTTTTGCCGATATAGCACCAGGGACAGACAACATCCGAAACAACATCAATGGTGAGAGTTTTCATGGGGGTACTTGGTTTCTGCCACAATGCCCCAACTGTAGCTCTATCGCCAATTGAAAGAGGAAATAAAACCATGGCCAGCGATTTGATCAAACACATCACCGACTCCAGCTTTGAAGCAGACGTCTTGCAAGCGGACAAGCCCGTCTTGGTGGACTATTGGGCTGAGTGGTGCGGTCCTTGCAAAATGATTGCCCCCATCTTGGACGAAGTGGCCACAGCCTACGAAGGCAAGCTGCAAATCGCCAAAATGAATGTGGACGAAAACCGCGACATCCCAGGTAAATTGGGCATTCGTGGCATTCCTACCCTGATGGTGTTCAAAGGCGGCCAATTGGCAGCCACCAAAGTGGGCGCCATGAGCAAAGCCCAACTGACCGACTTCATCAACCAGCAACTGGCCTAATTCAGCGCCAAACGCCTAGTTCTAGAAAGCCCGCAGATTCTTCAGTCTGCGGGCTTTTTTCCTGCCATAATCCGTTTCGAATTCACCTTGCGGCCCATGAGGCTACTCGGCTCCCCATCAGGGCTTGAATTCCGGTCCAGAGGTATTTCTCTCCTCGCTCCGACCCTCCCCCCAATTTTTTAACGAACTCCCCTCTGGAGTCCCAAGATGCATCTGAACGAACTCAAGGCACTGCACGTGTCTGAAGTGCTGAAACAAGCCGAAGCCCTCGAAATCGAAAACACCGGCCGCATGCGCAAGCAAGAGCTGATGTTTGCCATCATCAAAAAACGCGCTAAAGCAGGTGAACAGGTGTTTGCCGACGGTGTGCTCGAAATCTTGCCCGACGGCTTTGGCTTCTTGCGTAGCCCCGACACCAGCTACACCGCCTCGACAGACGACATTTACATCAGCCCCAGCCAAGTGCGCCGCTTTAACCTGCACACCGGCGACATGATCGAAGGCGAAGTGCGCATCCCCAAAGATGGCGAGCGTTACTTTGCATTGACCAAGCTCGACAAGGTCAACGACGACCTGCCTGAGAACAACAAGCACAAGGTCATGTTCGAGAACTTGACCCCCCTGTTCCCCCGCGAACAGATGAAGTTGGAACGCGACATCAAAGGTGAAGAAAACATCACCGGCCGCATCATCGACATCATTGCGCCCATCGGCAAAGGCCAACGCGCCTTGGTCGTCGCCCCGCCCAAGAGCGGTAAGACCGTGATGATGCAGCACATCGCTCACGCGATTTCGGCCAACTACCCTGACGCACACATGATGGTGTTGCTCGTCGATGAGCGCCCTGAAGAAGTGACAGAAATGCAGCGCTCGGTCAAAGCCGAAGTGATTGCGTCTACCTTTGACGAACCCGCCGCACGCCACGTGCACGTGGCCGAAATGGTGATCGAACGCGCCAAGCGTTTGGTCGAACTGAAAAAAGATGTGGTCATCTTGCTTGACTCCATCACCCGCCTCGCCCGCGCATACAACAACGTGGTTCCCTCATCCGGCAAAGTGTTGTCAGGTGGTGTGGACTCCAACGCCTTGCAGCGCCCCAAGCGCTTCTTTGGTGCAGCCCGCAAAGTGGAAGAAGGCGGCTCACTCACCATCATCGCCACCGCCTTGGTCGACACCGGCAGCCGCATGGACGAAGTGATTTTTGAAGAATTCAAAGGCACAGGTAACTGCGAAATTCACCTTGACCGCCGCTTATACGAAAAGCGCGTGTTCCCAGCCATTCAACTCAATCGCAGCGGCACACGCCGCGAAGAACTGTTGCTGCCACCCGAGATCTTGTCAAAGACCCGCATCCTGCGCCAGTTCATGTACAACATGGACGAAATCGAATCCATGGAAATGGTTTTGAAGAGCATGAAGGCGACAAAATCCAACGTCGAGTTCTTCGACATGATGCGTCGCGGCGGTTAACACCTATCTGCGCTACAAAGACAAAGGGCGTATGCGGTTTTCGCATACGCCCTTTTATTTTGGAGCTCTTAGTTTTGCGTTTTTTTAGTCAGTTCTCGAAGGGTAATATTTTTAGGCCCTGACCGAAAAATAGCTTCCTCTCTAAACTTGACAGCAGGACCCATGCTAGGGTCAAACCACAAGTAATTGATTCGTCTCAAACCTGATTGATAAATAAATTCCAACTTAATTTGAAACGTATCAAAAGTACCCGCAGGCACTGTCACCGCTTCTTTAGAAATGACCTTACCTTCCATTTCTACCCAACTCACCACCTTAGTTTTTTCATCAGTGAAAGTTGAACGTAACGCCCACTTCTTACCAACTTGAACGATACCTGCAGGCATAGCAATATATGGCGGGTCATATGAACCCCATCCATCACTCCCGATCGATCCATCATGCATAGCCCTTGTTGTCCACCCAGTGCGCCAACTCACTGATGCGGCAACATCTGCGCCTTCATCATCAACTTTGTTTACGCGATAAATCCACCAACCTTTTTCGATGTCTGTATATCCATCTTTAACGACAAACTCGTATTGCTCACCTGACACATAGCGTCGAGTGAAATAAGTTTGTGTCATACCTTGTTTATCTGCCTGTGGCTTAATTTGAGCTTTATCCAGACGTTCTAATTTCGCAGTAGCTAGCTCACTCACAAGACCGTTTGGGTATTTATTCAAGAATGCATAAAGTTCTTCTTTGTTGCTACTGTTTTTAATTTTGTCCCATTCAGCCTTCTCTTGTGCAAACTGAATTTCTTTAGCTTCTTCGCGTGACAATTTATTACGACGCGCCTCCTCTGATGCTTGAGCCTTCGCAAGCTCCAAATCTCTAACTCTTTCACTTTCTTCCGCCTTGGCCTTTTCCAAGGCCTGTGCAGCCAATCGAGCTTTTTGCCGTTCCAGTTCTGCAGCTAATAGCAACTGCCGCTCACGCTCTTTAGCTTCTGCCTCTGCCTTTTGTCTTGCGCTGACCTCTTGTATTTTTTGAGCTTCAACTAATTTGATTTTCTCTAAGGCTTGCTGCTCTGCAATTTTCTTTTCACGCTGAATCGCAGCTTCAGCCTCTAACTTCAGTTTGATTTCACGCTCTTTGGCCTGCTGCGCTTCTTTGATCAAGTCATCAGGATTAAAGGTGTGCTTGACGCCATCGTTAAACGCAAAGTCATCTTCCAAACTACTGGAATCCCACGGAATTTGCCGACCTTGGCTCTTTTGACGAACCTGCAAACGCACTCGCTTGAATACGTCCTCAATCCGAGCGGGCTTTTGCAACTCCTTCAGCAAATACTGTGTGAAGAGTCCATTACCTGAACTCTCGTCTCCATCTTCTGCAACGTTTCCAGGAGATGTTGCAAATGCTAAATAAGTACCTGGTGGTGCATCCAGCTGAGCCAGCCCTTTGCCGCTTGCCTTACCAGCGAAAGGATTGTCACGACATGCATCCAACACAATGATGTTCATTCGCGTTGCTGATTTTTTAAATGTTTCAATAACATTCTCGATATCAATGGTCTGCTTTGGTACATCGCTGGCCTGATTCAACTTTGCATCCACAGGAACCATGTAGTTATGCCAATCTAGTTGTAATCCATGCCCAGCGTAATAAAGCATCCCAACAGCCTGTTTACCTTTAAGCAAACTTTGCATTTGATCAATTGCTTTACCCATTTGATCTTTGCTGCCATCCAATACCTCAACCACATTGAAACCTAATTTACGTAACACCAAGGCCATCGATTTGGCATCGTTCATTGAATTCCCTAGCGCCGGAACGTTTTTATAAGCTGCATTCCCAATTACTAAAGCTACTCTAATGTCTAAAGGGGCTTGCGCAATCGTGCTGAATGAAACACAGGCCGCTGCAAAGGCAATGATTTTAAATTTGGCAATATTCATTATTAAATGATAAATCACAAAGAAAAATCCCCAACCAGCAAACCAATTGGGGACATCAAATCTAGGAGAAGAAAACTACGTTTGTCAATTCGGCACCAAAAACTCCCGACTGATGCTCGCGCCAATCTCATTCACACGGTCCAAGAACTGTGTGAGGTAGGCGTGTAAGCCATTGGCCAAAATTTCTTCAATGCGGCTAAACTCCATTTCGGCGCACAGCTTGCCCGCCCGGCGATAGCTCTCTAACGAGCGGTCGTCCGACACCATCGAGATGTTGTTCACCACTTCGTTCAAGCACGCATGGAGCGAACGCGGCATATCGGCACGAAGGATGAGCAACTCGGCCACGCGCTCGGGGTGAATCACATCACGATAGACCTTGCGGTAAATCTCAAAGCCAGACACGCTGCGCAAAATCGCGCTCCAGTGGTAGAAGTCGTGTTGCTGCGTTTTCTCGCTGCCATCGGCAAACAAGTCGCCATGCACGGCATGGAACTTCACATCCACCAAGCGTGCGGTGTTGTCGGCGCGCTCTAGGAACGTGCCCAAGCGCATGAAGTGCAAGGCTTCGTCCATCAACATGGTGCCCACGGTCACGCCGCGTGAGAGGTGTGAGCGGAATTTGACCCATTCAAAAAACTCACCGGGGTCGCTCTCGAGCAAACCACTCTTGAGCAAACGGTTCAACTCCAACCACGTTTGGTTTTGCGTTTCCCACACTTCAGTGGTGAGGCTACCGCGCACAGCACGTGCGTTCTCACGCGCAGCGCGCAGGCACGAGATGATGGAAGACGGGTTGCTTTCGTCTTTGACCATGAACTCCATCACGCGTTGTGGCGTGATGTCACCGTGGCGCGCTTGATAGGCAGGCAACAACTCGCTGATGGACAGCAAGCCTTCCCAGCCAAGCAGCGCCACTTCGGCAGACTGTGGCAGCAAAGAGGTTTGGTAGTTCACGTCCAGCAGGCGTGCGGTGTTCTCGGCCCGCTCGGTATAGCGAGACATCCAAAACAGGTGGTCAGCGGTACGGCTCAGCATTGTTAAACCTCAAGAATCCATGTGTCTTTGGTGCCGCCGCCTTGGGACGAGTTCACCACCAGTGAGCCTTCTTTTAGCGCCACGCGGGTCAAGCCGCCGGGCACCATTTGCACGGTCTTGCCGCTCAACACGAAGGGGCGCAAATCAATGTGACGTGGCGCAACGCCACTCTCCACATAAGTGGGGCAGCTCGATAAGCTCAGCGTGGGCTGCGAAATATAGCCATCAGGCTTGGCCAGCAACACTTGACGGAACTCTTCAATCTCAGCCTTGGTCGCCGCAGGCCCGACCAACATGCCGTAGCCGCCAGCGCCGTGCACTTCCTTCACCACCAGCTCGCTCAAATGCGCCAGCGTGTAGTCGAGATCTTCTTTCTTGCGGCATTGAAATGTAGGCACGTTATTCAAGATGGGCTTTTCGCCCAAATAGAACTCAATCATTTGCGGCACATAGGGGTAGATGGATTTGTCATCGGCAATGCCTGTGCCCACCGCGTTGCAAATGTTCACATGGCCTGCCTTGTAAACATCCATCAAACCGGCGCAGCCCAACGTCGATGTGGCGCGGAACACACTAGGGTCTAAGAAGTCATCATCCACACGGCGGTAAATCACGTCCACGCGTTTAGGCCCGCGTGTGGTGCGCATGTAAACAAAGCCGTCTTTCACAAACAGGTCTTGGCCTTCGACCAATTCCACACCCATTTGCTGCGCCAAGAACGCATGCTCAAAGTAGGCGCTGTTGTACATGCCGGGTGTCAGCACTACCACGGTCGGGTCGTCGGTAGTGGATGGGCTGCTGGCACGCAAAGTCTCTAGCAACAAGTCGGGGTAATGCGCCACAGGGGCCACGCGGTGTTGGCTGAACAACTCGGGGAAGAGTCGCATCATCATCTTGCGGTCTTCCAACATGTAGCTCACGCCGCTGGGCACGCGCAAGTTGTCTTCCAGCACGTAGTACTCGCCGTTGCCTTGTGCATCGGGCGCACGCACGATGTCGATGCCGCTGATTTGCGAATACACCTTGTGCGGCACATCGACCCAACGCATCTCAGGGCGGTACTGCGCGTTGTTCAAAATCTGTTCGCTGGGGATGATGCCGGCTTGGAGAATGCCTTGCTCGTGATACACGTCGTGAATGAACATGTTGAGCGCATTCACGCGCTGCACCAAGCCCTTTTGCATGCTCGTCCACTCGTGGGCGGGGATGATGCGAGGGATCAAATCAAAAGGAATGAGTCGCTCGGTGCCTGCACCGTCTTCGTCTTTATCGCCGTACACCGCAAAGGTGATGCCGACGCGACGGAAAATCATCTCGGCTTCTTCGCGTCTGTCGCGCATGGTCTGCGGATCTTGGCGCTTGAGCCAATCCAAGTAGTTCCGGTAGTGGGGGCGCACCGCACTGTCCACAAACGGCAGCTGGGCGTACATTTCATCAAACTTGTGCATCTTAGGAACTCCTGGTACTTCTTACGCAAATTGAGTGCCAGCTCTCAGAATACGTGTTGCCAGTATCGTTGTCTTTGATTTCGCTCACACTGCACCAACTTGGGTTGCTCGCTGCGCCATGACGATGCACCACAACGAGGCGTCTGCACCACAAGCACCCCTAAATCGCTGTAGCGCAGCATTACATCGGGCTTTGGGTGACCAAATCGGTTGCGGTAGCCCGCTTGCACGATGGCCACTCTAGGCTGCACTGCATCCAGAAAGGCTTGTGTAGACGAAGTGGCGCTGCCGTGATGGGGCACCAGCAGCCAATCGGCTTGCAGGGCTTGGCCACTTTGCAGCAACTCTTGTTCTTGGGCGGCTTCGATGTCACCGGCCAGCAGCGCAGATGTATCGGCTGCCGTCACGCGCAACACACAACTCAGCGCATTGGGTTTGAGCTTGCGCTCGTAGTCACTTGCACTTGGATGCAGCATTTCAAACCGCACACCATCCCACACCCACGATTGCCCACGTTCGCAGCGCTGCATCGCGCCCAACTGTTGCAGCGGGTGTTCAGTCGCAATCGACGTCAACACATCGGCTTGCGGCTGCATGGCCATCACCGCGGGTGCGCCGCCACTGAGGGTCGCTGTCTTGGTGGCTGATGACGATGCGGTCTAGCCGCTCGCCCCACGCACGCAGCAAGGGCACCAGCACGCGCTGGCCAGCATCGGTCTCGGCCGAGTAGCGCGGCCCTGTGTCGTACAGCAAGCTGTGCGTGGCGGTGCGCACCAACACGGCATGGCCCTGCCCCATATCGGCCGCCACCAATTCAAACGTGCCGTGTGCTGGGCGTGGTGTTTGCCAGCTGAGCACGGGCAGCACCAAGGCCACACCAAACCAACGCAGCCACATGGGCACGCGCATGGCCCACGTGCCCATACCCACCAACGCGACCGCCCCCACCCACAATGGCGCAGCGGGCGCAGACCATTGCGCCCACGATACACCCGCGCACGCTTTGAGCAGCCACACCAACCACTGCAAAGCCTCTGCCGCCACGTTCCAAGCGAATGGCAACACCAGCCCCAACAAACACAGCGGCGTAACCACCAAGGTCACCCACGGCACGGCCAACAAGTTGGCAAACAAACCCACGACAGACACTTGGTGAAACAGCAGCAAGGTGAGCGGGGCCAAACACACACTCATCAACCACTGCTCGCGCCACATGTGCCGCGCAGACGCCCATGCATTTGCCAGCAAGCGCCCTCGCCTATTCGGCTGACTACTTTGCTCTGTCGTCGCGTCAAAAACATTCAGCGCATCAGAGTGAGCCGCCGTCTCCACAGGCGCATGCGAGCCCGAGGCAAACAACACACCCACTGCCACAAAGCTGAGCCAAAACCCTGCTTGCATCAGCGCCCACGGGTCTAGCGCAAGCACCACCGCGAACACGGTCAGCCACACCTGCATCAAGGGCCAACGCAAGCCATACACACGTAGCAGTGTGACCACGCCCAGCATCCACACCGTGCGCTGTGCGGGCACACCCCAGCCGGTGAACACCGCATACGCCAGCGCCACCATTGCGGCACAGGCACTAGCGGCAAGAGGTGCAGGCAGCCACAAGCTCCAAGGCTTGTCAGGCGACCACACATCGCTGCGCCGCCACAGCCAGCCCACACACAATGCCGCCAGCCACGCAAGGCCGGTAATGTGCAAGCCTGAAATGGCCATGAGGTGCGCCACGCCCGTGGCACGAAACACATCCCAATCCACACGCTCAATCGCCGCTTGGTCACCCACCAACAAGGCCGCCACAATGCCGGCCACTGCGCGGTCTGCCACCCGCGCATCAATGGCGCTGCGCACACGCTGACGCAGCCGCTCCACCGGATGCGCCCAAGTGCTGCCTAGCCATTGAGGCGCTGCGTCTTTGGCCCCATTGCGTACATAGCCCGTGGCTTGCAAGTCCTGCTCCCACAGCCACAGCTCGTAATCAAAACCGTGTGGGTTGATGTGGCCGTGCGGTGCTTTCAGGCGTACGGCCAATTGCCAACGGTCGCCGGGGCGCAAGTCTGCGGGCGGCGCTTGCACTTTGTCATCGCTGCCATTCAATCGGTTGCCATACCAACCCAACAGCAACTGCGGCGGTAGCTGCACACGTGCACCATTGCCGTCGCGGGCCGACTCCACCTCGAAGCGAAACCGCGCACTGTCTTCCATGCGCTGCGGCAAGTTGGCCACGATGCCTACCACTTGCAAAGTGCGGCCTTCAAGCATTGGGTTCAAAGCGCTTTGCGCATAGTGGCTGGCGCGTGCGCCTGCTTGCGCAAAAGCCAACACACCCGATAACAAGCCCACCAATGCCAACCAAACAGCGGCTTGCACGCGTGCGCCAGCCGACGCATGCGAGAGCAAAGTTGAGGCACTGCGAACCCAAGCGAAGCGCGAAATATCGATGCGCGTTGCGATATATCCCGACATCAGAGCAACCGCAGCTAAGCCCCAATACACCTCACCCGCCCACAACTGCGCCTGCTGTAACTGCAAAGCCGTGCCCGCAATCCAGCCCAAGGCCAAAGGTGTGATGACAGAAAACATGGCCGCATGTTCGACCCAACCTTGCGGCACGTGGGCGATGCCCACTCACAAGTTAAAAAGCCCCGACCGTTCGGCAGGGGCTTGATACATCCAAGGGGTTGTCAGCTAGGGTTTAGCCCGAAGCAGCTTTAGAGCCGCCGCACACTTCTTTCTTCAAAGCTGCAAGGTAAGTGTTGGGGCGAATCGGGTATTCGCGTGGACGCCATTCGTGCACATCGTCCGAAGCCACTTCTTTGCCTTTGCCCATTTGCTTGTCAAAGTAGCTCACAGACAGGCGCACAACGGTGTCGTTCTTGCAGTACATGCGCACGCGCAACATCATTGACTTGTAGTTTTCGCCGGTGGGTGTCTTTTCGCCCTTGGGCAAATCGGTCAACACCCAGGCGTAGCGCGACACGTGCACGGGCATGACGGCTTCTTTGTCGAAGTAATAGGTAGCTTCTTCTTCCTTGACCAATTCGCTCCACTCGGCTGACGCAGGCGCAGCCCAAGCCATAAGGCTGGTGAGCACGAAAGCAACAACTGAAAAACGGCTAGGACGCATGGTGGTATCAAAGATAAAACTGACTTGCATAGGGTATCGGCGGGGCTGGCAGAAACTTGAGCCCGAACTTGAGCCAACTTATTTCCAAAATGTGCACCGCTTTGGCGCATCAGGTATGGCGCGTGTTTTGCTAGTCTAAGTACATGTCTATCCATGCAGCACTCCACCACGTCACCCATTACAGCTACGACCGACTGGTTGAGTTAGGCCCACAGGTCATTCGCCTGCGCCCTGCCCCGCACTGCCGCAGCAACGTGATTTCGTATTCGCTCAAGGTCGAGCCCGAGCACTTCATCAACTGGCAGCAAGACCCCTTCGCCAACTACCAAGCCCGCTTGGTGTTTCCCGAGAAGACGCGCGAGTTCAAGGTCACGGTGGACTTGGTGGTGGAGATGGCGGTGTACAACCCGTTCGACTTCTTCTTGGAGCCGCACGCCGAAAAGTTCCCCTTCGCCTATGGCGTGACCTCGGCCCAAGAGCTGGCCCCCTACTTGGTAACCAACCGCTTCACACCCAACTTCAAGCACTATTTCAAGAGCATCGACTTCAAGGCGCTCAAGCGCGAGCCCATACGCACCATCGACTTTTTGGTGGAAATCAACCGCAAGCTGCACGAAGACATCGCGTACACCATCCGCATGGAGCCCGGCGTGCAAACGCCAGAAGAAACGCTGACGCTGCGCAGCGGCTCGTGCCGCGACAGCGCGTGGCTGCTGGTCAACTTGCTACGCCACTGCGGTTTGGCAGCCCGCTTTGCGTCTGGCTATTTGATTCAACTCGCCCCCGATGTGAAGTCGCTCGACGGCCCCAGCGGCACCGAAGTGGACTTCACAGACCTTCACGCTTGGTGCGAGGTGTACCTGCCCGGCGCAGGCTGGATTGGGCTTGACCCCACATCGGGCTTGCTGGCTGGCGAAGGCCACATTCCGCTGGCTTGCACACCCCAGCCATCGAGTGCCGCACCGATTGAAGGCTTGGTGGACGAAGCCGAGGTGGAGTTTGGCCACGAGATGAAGGTCACCCGCGTGCTTGAATCGCCCCGCGTGACCAAGCCCTACACCGAAGACGAATGGACAGAAGTGCTGGCCTTGGGCGACGAGGTGGACCGCCGCTTGGTCGAGGGCGATGTGCGACTGACCATGGGTGGCGAGCCCACGTTCGTCACCGTGCATGACCGCGACGCACCAGAATGGAACACCGATGCACTAGGCCCGACCAAACGCGGCTTTGCCACCGAATTGGTGCACAAGCTGCGGGCCGAATATGGAGATGGCGGCTTCTTGCATTTCGGCCAAGGCAAGTGGTACCCGGGCGAGCAGTTGCCGCGCTGGGCACTGGGCATTTACTGGCGCACCGACGGCCACCCTTGCTGGCACAACCCCGATTTGTTTGCCGATGAACGCGTGCCCAGCCAATACACCACCGAAGACGCACAACGCTTCACGCAAACCCTCGCGCACAAACTGGGGCTGGACGACCAATACATCACCCCCGGCTATGAAGACACGTGGTACTACCTGTGGCGCGAGCGCCGCTTGCCCGTGAACGTGGACCCGTTTGATGCCAAGCTCAACGACGAGATGGAACGCGTGCGCCTGCGCCGCGTGTTCAGCCAAGGCCTCGACAAAACCGTGGGCTATGTGCTGCCCCTCAAAGCGGGCGAAGTGGCTGGCGGCCCACGTTGGGGCACTGGCCCTTGGTTCTTGCGCGACGAGCGCATGTACCTCGTGCCCGGCGACTCACCCATGGGCCTGCGCTTACCGCTCGACTCACTGCCGTGGGTCAGCCAAGCCGACTACCCCTACGCGATTGAGCAAGACCACTTTGCCGAGCGCAAGCCCCTGCCGCACGCTGCGGCCTTGCGTGCGCAGTACTCGCACCATGCACGCCACACGCACTACGACCACAACATTGGCCACCACATCAACACGCATGTGGCGGGTGGTGGCTTGGCCCAAGGCGGCACCGTGGGCTTGCAAACAGGCATGGGCCAAGACGGCTTTGTGCCGGGCACGCCGCACCCTGTACCAGCCAAAGACCAATCCGCACATTGGATTACCCGCACCGCCATTTGCGTGGAAGTGCGCGACCCATCACGTGCCAACGGCCCCGCCGTTGAGTTGAAGGCGATGGAGAACCCACAAGGTTTGATTTACGTCTTCATGCCGCCACTCGGCAACCTTGAGGATTACTTAGAACTGCTAAGCGCCATCGAAGCCACCGCCGAACACTTAGGCGTGCGCATTGTGTTGGAAGGCTATCCGCCCCCACGCGATGTGCGACTGAAAGTGCTGCAAGTCACGCCTGACCCTGGTGTGATTGAAGTCAACATCCACCCCGCCCACAACTGGCTGGAAATCGTGGACCACACCGAGTTCTTGTACAAGGCCGCGTTTGAATCGCGCCTGTCTGCCGAGAAGTTCATGACCGATGGCCGCCACACTGGCACAGGCGGCGGCAACCACATCGTGATGGGTGGCGCTACGCCTGCGGACAGCCCGTTTTTGCGCAAGCCCGAACTGTTGGCATCGCTCATCTTGTATTGGCACAACCATCCCTCGCTCAGCTACTTGTTCAGCGGCATGTTCATTGGCCCCACCAGCCAAGCACCACGTGTGGACGAAGCGCGTAATGACCAAATTTACGAACTCGAAATCGCGCTGGCAGAAATTCAAAAGAACCGCGAAAAGTTTGGCGCTGATATGCCGCCGTGGATCGTGGACCGCACATTGCGCAACTTGCTGATTGACGTCACAGGTAACACGCACCGCAGCGAGTTTTGCATTGACAAGCTCTACTCGCCCGATTCGTCCACCGGACGCTTGGGGCTGCTCGAACTCCGTGCCTTTGAGATGCCACCTCACGAGCGCATGAGCATCGTGCAGCAGCTCTTGTTGCGTGCGCTGGTGGCGCGTTTTTGGGAAACACCATACCAAGCCCCGGCCACGCGTTGGGGCACCGAGCTACACGACCGCTTCTTGTTGCCGCATTTCGTCAAAGCCGACTTTGACGATGTGCTGACCGAGCTGGGCGACTGCGGTTTTCAGTTCGACCCCGCATGGTTTGCACCGCACTTTGAATTCCGCTTCCCACGCGTGGGCGATTTGCAAACACTCGGCATTAACCTCACGTTGCGCAACGCGTTGGAGCCTTGGCATGTCATGGGCGAAGAAGGCTCTAGCGGCGGCACGGTGCGCTATGTGGATTCGTCACTCGAACGCATCGAGGTGCATGTGGCTGGCCTCAACCCCAGCCGCCACACCATCACGGTCAATGGCACGCCCTTGCCTTTACAACCCACGGGCACCGTGGGCGAATACGTGGCCGGTGTGCGCTACCGCGCATGGGCGCCCTCGTCGGCCTTGCACCCCACCATTGGCGTGCATGTGCCGCTGACCTTTGACATTGTGGACACGTGGATGAAACGCTCGGTGGGCGGCTGCCAGTACCACGTGGCGCATCCAGGTGGGCGCAACTACGACAGCTTTCCCGTCAACGCGTATGAGGCTGAAAGCCGACGCTTGTCGCGCTTTTTCCCGCTGGGCCACACGCCGGGCAAATTGGATGTGCCGCAAGCCACCGTGGGGGTGCCTGCCAGCAAGGAGTTCCCGTTCACGCTGGATTTGCGACGCGTCTAAACATACGATTCACACCATGGCAAAACCTGAAGGCGGTGAGACAATGCAGCCACTGTGCAAAAGCCCTCCTCGCCCCCTTCAGCGTCTGTTAGCTCGCCACGTTTGGTTGACGTGGTGAAAGGCCTCGCACATTCCGCCGACAGCGGGCACTTTGATGAGCTGCAAGGCAAGTGTTCACCAGCAACTGAGGTGTTAACACAAACACAAACACAAACACAAACACAAACACAAACGCAGTCGCAAAGCCAAAGCTCAGCCTCGCAAGGTGCAAAGGCCATGGCACCGCTGGCCCCCATGTCTGGCATGACAGCGCTCGCGCCCATGCAGCCAGTGGCCGAGCCCGAAGCCAAACCTGCACCAGAAGCCGAACCCGATTTAAGCCCTGCATGGCAAACCTTTTTTGACCAGCTCGGCAGCACCGGCCTAGACGACCTTGACCGCCGCACACAAACCCTCGCGCGCCAAGTGCGCGACAACGGCATCACCTACAACGTGTACGCCAGCCAAGGTGGGCCACAGAGGCCTTGGGCTTTGGATCTCTTTCCTCTCATCATCACGCCTGACAGCTGGCAGCAGATTGAAGTAGGCGTGAAGCAACGCGCACGTTTGCTCGAACGCGTGTTGGCCGATGTGTATGGCCCTCAGCAGCTGATTCGCGAAGCCATGATTCCGCCCGCCTTGGTGCAAGGCCACCCCGGCTACATGCGTGCCATGCATGGCGTTGCCCCTGTGGGCGGCACACATCTGCACATTGCCGCGTTCGACCTTGCGCGTGGACCCGATGGCAACTGGGCCGTGGTGTCGCAGCGCACGCAAGCGCCTTCGGGCCTGGGCTACTTGCTAGAAAACCGCTTGCTTATTTCGCGCCAGTTTCCGCAAGCGTTTGAAGCCATGAGCATTCAGCGTCTCGCAGCCACCTACCGTGTGTGGGTGGAGTCCCTCAAAGCGCACAGCCCTGAAGGTTCAAACGCACACGTGGCCTTGCTCACGCCAGGGCCCTACAACGAAACCTATTTCGAGCACGCCTACCTAGCGCGTTACCTAGGCCTCACCCTCGTCGAGGGCCATGACCTGACCGTGCGTGATGAACGTGTTTTCCTGCGCACGCTTCGCGGGCTAGAGCCCGTGCATGTTCTGCTTAAGCGTTTGGACGATGAGTTCTTAGACCCGCTCGAATTGCGCTCTGACTCCACCTTGGGCATTCCCGGTTTGCTGCAAGCGGTGCGCGCGGGCAATGTGGTGGTGGCCAATGCGCCAGGCTCGGCGTTTTTAGAATCGCCCGCTTTGTTAGGATTCCTGCCTGGACTGAGCGAACAGCTGCTGGGTGAAGAGCTGCAGCTACCTGCACTCGACACGTGGTGGTGCGGCGAACGCGCGGCTCTGGCCTCTGTTCTGCCTCAACTCGAACACATGGCCATCAAACCCACCTACCCGGGCTCCGCCACCCACGGTACCTTTGATGCAACGCTTGGTCGCACTCTCACCCAAGCGCAACGCGACGAGTGGGTGGGCCGTATTACCCGCCAACCCGACCGTTACACCTTACAAGCCTACTCACCACTGTCGCAAATGCCCACGTGGAAAAACACCAACGATGGCGTGGTGCAACGCTCGGTCATGCTGCGTGTGTTTGCCTTGCGCAACTGCACTGGCGATGGCCCAGATGCATGGCGTGTGTTGCCCGGCGGCTTGGCCCGCATCGCAGCGCCCAATGCGCCCATTGCCTCCATGCAGCGCGGTGGCAGCAGCGCCGATGTGTGGGTGCAAACCCATGCCGACATTGACCGCAGCAGCTTGCTACCCAAATACAACGCGACCTCAGGCTTTAAACACCGCGAGCGCATGGTGACCAGCCGCGCTGCTGAAAACTTGTATTGGCTCGGCCGGTACACCGAGCGCAGCGAGAACATGGTGCGCTTGGTGCGACTGTGCATTGAAGCCTTGAACGGCGAAGACCCTGCCTCACGCAGCTTGTGGGCATGGCTGCAGTTACTTACCCAACGCCAAGGCCTCGTGCCTGCGGGTGTGCCGTCAGCCCATGCGGCTACAGAAGACCGCCACACCAGCACACCCAGCATGGGTGCACGCCGCCGCGTGTTTGAACGCACACTCATTGCCTGCCTTGACCAAGACGACCATAGCACCAGCGTGGGCTACAACTTGCGTGCCTTGCATCAAGCAGCCTCATCGCTGCGCGAGCGTTTGTCACCCGAGCACTGGAACGCCATCGTGCATTGTGTGAATCAGTTCAGCGCTGACTGCGCACTAGCCGGTTCACCCCATGCCTTCTCTGCGGTGCAAGCCATGCAAGCACTGGATGCAGCCAGCTCGGCACTAGCCGCCATCACTGGTGCACAAACCGACCGCATGACACGCGACGACGGTTGGCAGCTCCTGAGCATTGGCCGCCATGTGGAACGCCTTGGGTTTTTGTCGGCAGCGCTCGACTTGGCGGTGGAAGTGGGCGCGTTTGAAGGTGCGCCTGACGAAGCGCACAGCGCAGACGAAAACAGCTCACACTATGCGGCGCTGTTGTCGCTGTTTGACAGCACCATCACCTTTCAAGCGCAGTACCAACAAAGCCGTGAACTGCCCCCGCTCATTGAGCTTTTGGTGCAAGACAACGACAACCCACGCTCGCTGGCTTGGGTGGCGCGTGCACTGCGCGGGCGTTTGTCGAAGTTGGCCAAAACGCCAATGGGCGAACCCGATGCACTGGCCCGCTTGGTACCCACTTTGAAAAACACCGATTTAGAACAGCTCTGCGCCTCCAACGACGCAGGCCACCACCCCAACCTGCGTGCTTGCCTGACCGAGTGCATGCAAGCCGCTTGGCAAGTGTCGGACGCCATCACAGCGCACTACTTCAGCCACACCGACGACGCCGACAGCGTGGGCGCCTAAGCATGCTGCTGTACATCACCCACACCACGACCTACCACTATGTGCCGCAGGTCAACACCGCGCAGCACATGGCGCACTTGCTGCCGCGCAGCGATGCTGCACAAACTGTGCAACATGCCGAGCTGCACATCACGCCCACACCAGCGGCCACCAGCACGCATGTGGATGTGTTTGGCAACAACCGTACTTTCTTCTCGTTGCCCATGGTGCACGACACACTCAGCATCACGGCCAAGAGCACGGTCGATACCCACTTCATTCCCTACCCACCCGAACAAGCCTTGACCACGCCTGCGTGGGAAAACGTGCGTGCACACTTTGTGTACCACTCGGGCGCCGCGTGGGACGCGGCTACCGAATACGTGTTTGCCTCGCCATACGTGCAGCCGCACCCAGACTTTGCTGAATACGCACGCGCCAGCTTTGTGCCCGCCCGCCCAGTATTGGCAGCCGCATGCGATTTGATGACGCGCATTCACCAAGAGTTCACCTACGAGACGGCCAGCACAGACATCAACACGCCTGCGCTTGAAGCCCTTAAAAGTCGCAAAGGCGTGTGTCAAGACTTTGCGCACATTCTCATCGGCTGCTTGCGCACACAGGGTTTGGCCGCGCGTTATGTGAGCGGCTATTTGGTGACCGAAGTTGCAGAAGGTCAAACCCGTTTGATAGGTAGCGATGCCTCACATGCATGGGTGTCGGTTTATGTGCCCAACGACTTAGACGATGCGGCCGAGACCGCCAAGACAGGCTCACTTGCCACCCACGGCCAGTGGTTTGACCTTGACCCGACTAACAACCGCTGGGGCTTAAGCTCCCCCGGCATCGACTACGTGACCTTGGCCATTGGCCGCGACTACGCAGATGTGTCACCCGTGCGTGGTGTGATTCATGGCGGGGCTAGCCACACGTTGGAAGTGGCCGTCACAGTTCAGCCGGCTTCTGAGTTGGGGGCAGCGTCTGTATAAACGTAAACGCAAAATCAAAATTAAGCGCTCTTAAAATTGCAGGATTCAAACAAGGAATCCAACATGAGCGTTTACGACAAACTTCAAGCCCTGAACATCACCCTGCCCCCCGTTGCTACGCCCGCTGCGGTTTATCTGCCGTTTGTGCAAACAGGCAACTTGGTGTTTTTGAGTGGCCATATTGCCAAAAAAGACGGCAAAGTGTGGACAGGCCAATTGGGCAAGACCATGCAAACCGCCGAAGGCGCACAAGCGGCACGCTCAGTCGCTATTGATTTGTTGGGTACCTTGCACGCCGCTGTGGGCGACCTGAACAAAGTCAAGCGCATCGTCAAAGTAATGAGCTTGGTCAATTCGAGCCCTGACTACACCGAGCACCACTTGGTGACCAACGGTTGCAGCGAACTCATTGGCCAAGTGTTTGGCGACAAAGGTACGCATGCACGTAGCGCGTTTGGCGTGGCTCAAATACCGTTGGGTGCTTGCGTGGAAATTGAGTTGATTGCTGAGTTAGCTTGAACGCATGTCACACCACCCTTTTTCTATTCACGCGCTGTTCAACGCTATAAAAACGCGACCACGTCTATTAATCAGCATCGTGGTTGGTTTACTGAGCATCGCAGCCATTCCCCAAACGTGGAACTGGCCAAGCGTGACGCAATGGACCATGGGATGGAACGTGGGGGCTTTGCTGTATCTGGCACTCGCAGTTCATATGATGTTTGGCAGCTCACACGAACGCATGTGCAACCGTGCGGTACGAGAAGACGATGGCAGATTGGTCTTACTTGCAATGGTGGTGTTCTCTGCCATCACGTGTTTAGGGGCTATCGTGGCTGAACTCGCAATTGCCAAAACCACGCAAGGGTCAATTCGCTATGAGCATATCGCGTTGGCTGCACTGACCATTGTTTCCTCATGGACATTCACGCAAGTCATGTTTGCATTGCACTACGCGCATGACTACTACTTGGCCGAGTCGTTCAACAAAACAGGTGGTCTGCACTTTCCTGGCGATCATGCGCCGGACTACGGCGATTTTTTGTATGCCGCTTGCGTCATCGGCACGTCAGGGCAACCTGCCGATGTGAGCTTTACGAGCCGTACGCAACGCCGCGTGGGCTTGGTACACAGTGTGTTGTCTTTCTTTTTCAACACCATGGTCATTGCATTGACCATCAACATTGCATCGGGCCTTTTTTAAGCCTATTTCAAATGCGCCGTACAGGCTTTGAACTGCGCCAAGGGAGTAATGTCATCTTTACCAGGTGGCGCAAATTTAGACAAATCGATCACAACAGACGGCTGCTTAGTTACTAAAGGGAACAATAAATTGAGAGATTTTTTGTCATCGCTGATCCAAGTTTGTAGCTCGCGCTTCTTGGTGTCTTTGTATTCAGCACAGACATACCCTTTTTTGCATTTTTGCTTATGTTCTGAGTAGCGGCGGACACTCGCGTCTTCAATACCAAGCTCAATGCGAGGCAGATCAAATGGTTTGATCTCTTTACCTGTGGGGCTCATTTGATGGTTTTGGCCAATCACAGACAGCACCATCTCTTTGCCTTTTTCACGTTTGGCTACAACTGAACCTGTGAATGCAAATTGCGTGTGCTTTTTATTGAACTTGCTGGTGTAAATATGCATCAGCGTGAGTTTGCAACTCGGTTCTTTGGGATTCTTTTTACCTTCCTTGAATTCCATACGCGAGATTGCCCCGCCCGCATCAACCGCAGCATGACGGTTATGTTGAGCCAACGCGTGACCAGAATTCCAAGCCAACACAATCACGCAGCACCATGCAAGGCCAAAATGGCCCAGCATTTTTTTAGACGCCATCATCAGTCTGCGGTAAAGATACCGCTCACGCTATGTAACTGCTCTAGAGCCAAACCGCAACCACGCGCCACACAGGTCAATGGATCTTCCGCGATCAACACGGGCAATCCAGTTTCTTCTGAAATTAAACGGTCTAAATCGCGCAGCAAGGCCCCCCCACCAGTAAGCATGATGCCGCGCTCAGCAATATCCGAACTTAACTCAGGTGGCGTGCGCTCTAAAGCAATCTTGACGGTAGAGACCAAGTTATTGAGGGCATCGGTTAAAGCTTCCAAAAGCTCTGTTGAGCTGATGACGAAACTCTGTGGCACACCTTGACTTAAGTTACGTCCCGTGATTTCCATTTCCATCACCTCACCCGTTGGAAATGCCGTGGCGATTTCTTTTTTCAACTTTTCAGCAGTTTGCTCACCAATCAACATGCCAAAGTTGCGACGGATGTAGTTCACGATCGCTTCGTCAAACTTATCGCCACCAATACGCGCACTGTTCTTGTAAACCATACCGCCCAAGGACACAATGCCCACTTCGGTCGTGCCACCACCAATATCCACCACCATAGAGCCACAAGGTTCGGTCACAGGCAATCCAGCGCCGATGGCAGCAGCCATGGGTTCTTCAATCAGATAGACCTCTGAAGCGCCAGCACCCAAGGCTGACTCACGAATGGCTCGGCGCTCGACCTGAGTAGAGCCACAAGGCACGCATATGACAATGCGTGGGCTGGGCTTGAACAGCATGTGCGGATGTGCCAACTTGATGAAGTGTTTGAGCATCACCTCGGTCACTGTGAAGTCTGCAATCACACCGTCTTTCATAGGACGGATGCACTCGATACCTGCCGGCACGCGACCCAACATGGCCTTGGCTTCGTTTCCAACTGCCAAGACCGACGTCTTGCCATGCGTCTTTCCATCTTTCTTGATCACGACAACAGACGGTTCATCTAAAACGATCCCCTGCTCTTTGGTATAGATAAGTGTGTTGGCAGTGCCTAAATCGATGGCAATGTCAGTCGAGAAAAATCTAGAAAATGATGAAAACAAAATAACCTCGCATCGGGCCTGGTGCCCGCGCAAAATTATCATCATCCCAATCGCAAGAGTCTATACGCCTGAGAGCGTATAAACCCTTGATTTACAAAGAGAATTAACCAATTAGTGCGCAAATAAAAAGAGCGCCAAGATGGCGCTCTTTAAAAGTAGGTAGGGATTAGGCTTTAACAGCGCGAAACCCTGAGTACATACGGGAAGCAGGACGGCTTCTCTGTTCGGCTTCTTGTGCAAGCTGTGCACGAATTCGATCGAATGTAGCCTTGATACCGGTCTTCTCGCATGACACGATTTTGAAGCGGCGCTCCACGGCAACATTTGGCGATTCGGTCTGAACAACTGATTTATCCAATTTAGGCTCCTGAGAACTTAGTCAGAAATCAACGCCTCAGTGTTTCATTTGGTGGACAGCATTTTGTAATTATTTACATATCAAAACGAAATTTTCATCTAAGTCATTGTTTTATATGGAATAAATATTTTGATGCAGCGTAAAAAAACCACCCGAAGGTGGTTTTTCGCGCCGAATGATCGCTATCAGCGAACAACAGCAATTGGATCGCGTTTGCCGGCCTTATAGGTGTAGATGGTTAAAGCGCCGTTTTTAATGTCGCCTTTGGCGTCAAATGAGATCATGCCAGTCACGCCCTTGTACCCCGAAGTCTTGGCCAACTCAGGCAAGTACTTGGCTGGATCACTGGACTTGGCGCGTTGCATGGCATCCACCATCACATTGACAGCATCGTAAACATAGGGGGAATAGAGTTTCACATCGTCGTTGAAACGTTTCTTGAACTTCACACCAAAGTCATCCATGCCCTTTTTCAGGGTCCCATCGACGCCACCCGCCTCAGCACAAACGACTTGTCCATCCGCCATTGCATCGCCGGCCAATTTGGCTAACTCCGTGGTGCAAATGCCATCGCCACCCATGAACTTAGCTTGAATACCCAATGACTTCATTTGCTTGAGCATGGGGCCGCCAACAGCGTCCATGCCGCCAAAGAAGATGATGTCTGGCTTCTTGCCTTTGAGAGTAGTCAAGATTGGCATGAAGTCCGTGGCCTTGTCGGTGGTGAACTCATGGCCCACCACATTACCACCTGCGGCTTTAACTGCTTTCTCAAATTCTTCAGCTACGCCTTGGCCGTAGGCTGTGCGGTCGTCAATGACTGCGATCGATTTACCTTTGAGATCTTTCACCGCGTAACGCCCTAATGTGCCGCCTAAATGCACATCGTCAGCCACCAGACGGAAGGCTGTCTTAAATCCTTGACGGGTGTACTTCGGATTGGTAGCAGAAGGGGAAATTTGTGGAATGCCCGCATCGCTGTAGATCTTAGAAGCAGGGATGGTCGTACCTGAGTTCAAGTGACCAATCACGCCACTGACTTTGGCATCCACCAGCTTTTGTGCGGCGGCTGTACCTTGTTTGGGGTCTGACGCGTCATCTTCAGCCACGAGTTCAAACTTGACTTTTTTGCCGTTGATGCTCACGCCTTTGGCATTGAGATCCTCAACAGCCAAACGTGCGCCGTATTCGTTGTCTTTACCCAAGTGAGCAATCGGCCCACTGGTTGGGCCCACATGACCGATCTTGATCACTTGCTCTTGAGCTATCGCTAAGCTACTCAAAGCGGCGAAGGTCGCAATAGCGGTTAATTTGAAAGAGAAATGCATGCAAGAACTCCTAAATGCTAAAAGAAAGGACACAAAAAATCAGGCTGAAGTTTCCTTCAATTTGAGATCATGACGCGTGATGGAATACCCGCGATCGGCATAGTGCTTCCAGCGTTGGCGCGCCTGCTGGCGGTCTTCGTCATCAAGTGTTACTACCTCAATGGTGCGCTCAAAACGCTCATAGCCGGGCGCGACTTCTGCACCCAAATTCAACAGCACTTGATGGTGCGGCAACTCTGGCCCACCATCAAGCTTGGCAGCCAACACCACAGGTGATGCCATCAATTGCTCTGCTGGGCTACCTGCGCGGCAATGCGCAACAAACTCGAGTGGCGAAAACGTCCACAGCATCGTGTCTAAGGCCTGCAACGAGGCCGGTGCACCCGTCACCACCACGCGTGCACCACTGGACACGGCCTTACGCAGCAAGCGGCAGGCGTAGGCCAGTTTGTCGGGCGCGTTGAAGTGAAAGGCTATCTCTGTCATTGACGGACTCAGGCTTTAGCCGTGGATTTTTTGACTGCAGTCTTTGGCTTGGTCGCCGGTTTGGCGGTGCCCAACAAATATTGGAGCAACAAGCCCACTGGGCGCCCGGTGGCACCTTTGGCACCGCCGCTCTTCCATGCGGAACCCGCGATGTCCAAATGCGCCCATGGATAGTCTTTGGCAAAACGCTGCAAGAACTTGGCGGCTGTGATGGACCCACCATCGCGCCCTGCCACGTTGGCCACATCGGCAAAGTTGGACTTGAGCCCTTCGGCGTACTCCTCATCCAAAGGCAAGCGCCAACAAGGATCGAGCGCGGCTTCGCCTGCGGCGAACAAGGCATTGGCCAAGTCGTCTGATGGAGAGAACAAACCGCTGCGCACATGGCCCAGCGAAATCACGCAAGCGCCAGTGAGTGTGGCAATGTCAATCACCGCGCGAGGCTTGAATCGGGTGGCGTAAGTCAAGGCGTCGCACAAAATCAAGCGGCCTTCTGCGTCGGTATTGAGCACCTCAATGGTTTGGCCGCTCATACTAGTGATCACGTCACCGGGTTTGAGGGCTGTACCGTCCGGCATGTTTTCACAAGTGGGAATCAGGCCCACTACGTTGATGGCTGGCTTCAAGTGCGCCAGCGCCTCAAACGTGCCCAGCACGCTGGCAGCGCCACACATGTCGAACTTCATCTCATCCATGCCGGATCCGGGCTTAAGCGAGATACCGCCTGTATCAAACGTGATGCCCTTGCCCACCAAGACGGTCGGTGCTTCAGATTTGGCTGCGCCGGTGTACTGCAACACAATGAAACGCAAAGGCTCGACAGAGCCACGCGCCACTGCAGCAAACGAGCCCATGCCAAGCTTTTCGATTTCTTTGGGGCCCAACACCTGGCAATGAATGCCAGCCTTTTTGCCCAACTCTTTGGCCACACCCGCCAAGTGCGTGGGCGTGGCGTGGTTGGCAGGACGGTTGCCCCACTCTTTGGCCAAGGCCACACCGGCCACTTGAGCACGGGCTAAGTCAAACTCGTGTTTGGCTGCCTTGGTTTTCTCGTCGGTGGGCAAAGCCAGCACCACACGCTTTAAGCCAGAGGCTTTGGCCGAAGGCTTGGTGGCGGTGTACACATAGCTGGTGTCTGCCACAGCTTGGGCTGCAGCTTGCAAGCGGTGATCGCTGGCCTCAGCCAAACAAACCGTGATGTGCGCGGGCTTGACGGCTTTGAGCGAGGCCACTGCGGCCGTGACGGCCTGGCGCACCACGCGCGCACTGCCATCTCCACTCGACACCAGCACCAAACGCGGTGCGGTCACGCCTTGTGGGCGCCACACACTCAACAGTTTGGCTGGTGATTCATCTAAATCACCGCTTTTGCGTGCTTCAGAAATAAGTTGCGCCAAAACACTTTTGGTGGGCTTGTCCTTGGCAGATACCAAGATAATCAGCGCATCGGTTTTATGCGTGGCTGCTGCGTGTAAATCTAGGGTCTTGAGCTCGAAGTTCATAATTGCGGTTTTCCTCTGTCGCTGATGTTATTCCATTCCTCCATTCGTAAAGAGCTAGCGCGCAGTTTTGGCGCCACCTTGATCGTCTTGGTCACCATCGTGATGACCATGATGCTCATCCGCACGCTCGGCCAAGCCTCCAGCGGCAGTGTCAACCCAACCGAAATCAGCTTGATCATGGGTTACACCATGCTGGGGCACTTGCCCACTGTGCTGACCATGAGCTTATTCATCGCCACAGTCGGCACCTTGTCACGCATGTACCTTGAAAGCGAAATGGTCATTTGGCTGGTCAGCGGTCGAGGTTTGCGCTCGCTGCTCACCCCCATCATTCGTTTTGCTTGGCCTATGCTGATTGCTGTCAGTGTTTTAGTCCTAGTGGTTTGGCCTTGGTCCAACCAACAAATCAATGATTTGAAAGAACGTTTTGAGCAGCGGGGCGACTTAGAACGTGTCTCGCCGGGGCAGTTTCAAGAATCTGCCAATGGCCTGCGCGTTTTTTTTGTGGACAAAGAAAGCGTCGAAAACAAACAAGGCAAAAACGTTTTCATTTCTTCAAATGAGCGCGGCAAACAAGCAATGACCTCGTCACGCCAAGGTCACGTCGAAACCATCGGCGAAGACCGTTTTCTAGTTTTGGACATTGGCCAACGCGTTGAACAAACCAATGGTGAGACAGAAATCAAAGTCAGCGATTTCAAGGTCTACGGCACGCGTATCAGCCAAGACGTCAAGGCCGCAGCCGTCCAACCCACTAAAACCATCCACTCATTGCAACTCTTGCTGCTGCCCACGCCTAGCAATTTAGGTGAGCTAGCTTGGCGCATCGGCTTGGCCTTGGCTGCCTTCAATTTATTGATCATCGCCACAGCGATCACCAGCGCCAATCACCGCGTGGGCCGAGGCGGCAACTTGGCGTTGGCTTTGTTCATTTTTGTGGTTTATTACAACTTCATCAACCTCGGTCAAAGCTGGATCAGCGCTGGCAAAGTGCAGTTCATTCCCTATCTGATTGCCCTGCACGGCGGCGTTTTCGCATTAGCAATGAGCTGGTTGGCTGTGCGCCACAACAACTGGAACTGGCGTCAGCTATTACCCGCGCGCAAGGAAGCTTCTGTATGAAAACCCTGCGTCGTTTGATTTATGGCGAAGTGCTCATCGCTGTTGCTTTTGTCACGGTTGCGTTTTTAGCGCTTTTCTTTTTCTTCGACTTTGTAGACGAGCTACAAAACGTAGGGAAAAACGGTGGTATCTACCAAGTGAGCCATGCATTTACTTATGTGCTGTTGCTGGTTCCGAGCCATATGTACGAGTTGCTACCCATCTCCGTGTTGATCGGCACTATTTTCGTGATGGCGCGTTTGGCGCAAAGCTCTGAATTCACCATTCTGCGAACCAGCGGTCTTGGACCCACCTTAGCGCTGCGTAACCTCATGGGCTTGGGTCTCGCATTTGTGTTGTTGACCTTCGCCGTGGGCGACTACCTCTCACCGTTTTGTGATCGATATGCCCAACTGCTCAAGTCGCGCTATCTCGGTCAAATCACGGTCGGTCAAACGGGGGCATGGTTGCGCGAGCGCCAAGAAGACCGAAGTTTCGCGGTGAACGTCACTACGCTCACACCCGAGGGAAACCCCAAAGGCATACGAATTTTTGAATTCAACAAAGCAGGGCAATGGGTGTCACTCACCAAAGCACAGGTCGGCCTGATTGCCAATGAGGAAGCCTGGGATTTGAAAGAGGTTGAACGCAACCAACTCGCCCAAGTCAATGGTCAATCGACCTTGGCTCGCAAATACATCGACAGTGAACGCTGGGCCACTGGCATCACCTCTGAAATGATTTCTGTCGCTCTGCTCAAACCAGAGCGCATGGGCACCTTGGACTTATTCCAATACATCCGCCATCTCAGTGAAAACGGGCAAACCACCCAGCGCTTTGAAATCGAGTTCTGGAAAAAAGTGTTCTACCCCCTGAGCTGTTTGGTGATGGTGGTCTTGGCCCTGCCATTTGCGTATTTGCATTTCCGCAGTGGCAACATTGCCAGCCATGTGTTTGGTGGTGTATTGGCCGGCATCAGCTTCTTCTTACTGAACAACGTGTTCAGCTACGTTGGCAACATCAACAGCTGGTCCCCGTGGTTTGCCGCGGCCGCGCCCGGCATGCTCTACTCACTCGCCTCTCTGGCCGCCTTTGGCTGGCTGGTGCTGCGTCAATAAGGTTTTATGCACGCCATCATTTTGTTTGCCCATGGCTCTCGCGACCCACTGTGGCACAAGCCCATTCAAGCGGTGGCTGAACGCATTGCACAGCGTTCGCCCGGCACGGTGGTGCGTTGCGCCTATCTTGAGTTGACCGAGCCCGACTTGCCTCATGTGGCCAACACCTTGGTCGCCGAGGGCGCGACCAGCCTGTGTGTGGTGCCCATGTTCTTAGGCGTGGGCCGCCATGCGCGCGAAGACTTGCCAGAACTCATCACTGCGTTGAAGGCCACACACCCATCGGTTGACGTAAGCTGCCAACCCGCTGTGGGCGAGCAAAGCAGCTTGCTCGATTTACTCGCGGACATCGCGTTGGGCCGCGCCAATAATGTGACGTAAACAAGCCCAATCGAGCGCAAAGCCTGTGAATGCAAGGGTATAAAGAAAGCAATAGTTAGATGCTCAAGGCATAATGATTGGCAAATTACCAAGCCATGTCATGAACCTACATCAATTCCGTTTCGTCCAAGAAGCCGTCCGCCGCAACCTCAACCTCACCGAGGTGGCGAAGTCGCTCCACACCTCCCAGCCCGGCGTCTCTAAAGCCATCATTGAGCTGGAAGAAGAGTTGGGCATCGAGATCTTCTCTCGCCACGGCAAGCGTCTCAAGCGCGTGACTGAGCCCGGCCAGCATGTGCTGCGCAGCATCGAAGTCATCTTGCGCGAAGTGGGCAACCTCAAACGCATTGGCGAACAATTCAGCGCCGAAGACAGCGGCACTTTGTCCATCGCCACCACCCACACCCAAGCCCGTTATGTGCTGCCCGTGCCCGTGGCCAAGCTGCGCGAGGCCTACCCCAATGTGAACATCAGCCTGCACCAAGGCGCACCAGCCCAAGTGGCTCAAATGGTGATGGACGAAGTGGCCGAGATTGGCATCGCTACCGAATCGCTGTCTGAATACCCCGAACTGGTGACCCTGCCCTGCTACGAATGGGAACACATGTTGGTCATCCCCAAGTCGCACCCGCTCGCAGGCAAAGTGCGCATCACGCTCGAAGACTTGGCCGCTGAACCCATCATCACCTACCACCCATCATTTACTGGCCGCACCCGCATTGACAAAGCGTTTGCTGCGAAGAACCTCACACCACGCATTGCGCTTGAAGCGATTGACTCTGACGTGATCAAGACCTATGTGCGCTTGGGGTTAGGCGTGGGCATCGTGGCCGAGATGGCAGTGAAAGATGGCTTGGACGACGACCTAGTCGCACGCCCAGCCTCTCAACTGTTTGGCAAAAATGTGGCGCGTATTGCGTTCAAACGCAGCGCCTACATTCGCCACTTTGTGTATGACTTTGCAGCACTCTTGAGCGACCGCCTCGACCGCAACCTGATCATGAAGGCCCTCGATGGCCATCCGACTGATTTCAATATGTGAGCCCCGTGATGACTACACCACACCTCGACACCAAGTTCCCCAAAATCGGCACCACCATCTTCACGGTCATGTCGGCTTTGGCCACCGAGAAGAACGCCGTCAACCTCGGCCAAGGCTTCCCCGACTTTGACTGCGACCCAAAACTCGTGGCCTGCGTGAACGACGCCATGACCCACGGCCTCAACCAATACCCGCCCATGACCGGCGTGCCTGCGCTTCGCGAAGCTGTGGCCGACAAGATTGAGTCGCTGTATCAGCACCGCTACGACCCCACCAGCGAAATCACCATCACAGCGGGCGCGACGCAAGCCATCCTCAGCATCATCTTGGCCGTGGTGCGTGCAGGTGATGAGGTGATCGTGCTCGAACCCTGCTACGACAGCTACATCCCCAACATCGACATGGCGGGCGGCGTGGCCGTGCGCGTGCCGCTCACCCCCGGCACCTTCCGACCTGACTTCGACAAAATCGCCGCGGCCATCACACCCAAGACCCGCGCCATCATCGTCAACAGCCCGCACAACCCCAGCGCCATGGTGTGGACCCGCGAGGAAATGCTCAAGCTTCAAGAGCTGCTCGCCCACACCAACATCGTGCTCATCAGTGACGAGGTCTACGAACACATGGTCTACGCCCCGCTGAAGCACCTCAGTGCGTCTAGCTTTCCCGGCTTGGCTGATCGCGCGTTCATCGTGTCGAGCTTTGGCAAAACCTTTCACGTCACCGGCTGGAAAATTGGCTACGTCGCAGCACCTGCGTCCTACAGCGCCGAGTTCCGCAAGGTGCATCAGTTCAACGTGTTTACAGTCAACACACCTGTGCAACATGGCTTGGCTGTCTTCCTCAAAGACCCACAACCTTATTTACAACTACCCGCTTTCTACGCCGCCAAGCGCGATCTGTTTCGCCAAGGCTTGAGCCAAACCAAGTTTGAGCTGCTGCCGTCTGAAGGCAGCTACTTTCAATGCGTGCGCATCGACAAATTAGGCGTGCCCGAGAAAGACCTGAGCGAAGCCGACTTCTGCAAATGGCTCACTACTGAAATTGGTGTGGCCGCCATTCCTCTGTCGGCCTTTTATGCAGATGGTTTTGACCAACGCGTGGTGCGTTTTTGCTTTGCCAAAAAAGACGAAACCTTGAAGCTTGCGCTTGGCCGATTGGCTCGTTTGTGATGATGCACCTATGAAAGTCATCGTCGTTGCCAACCCCAAAGGGGGCGCTGGCAAATCCACCTTGTCCACCAATATCGCGGGCTACTTTGCGAGCCAAGGCCACCGCGTCATGCTGGGCGATGCCGACACTCAGCAGTCCTCCAAACTCTGGCTGCAACAGCGCCCCGAAGTTCTTCCCCAAATTTCGACTTGGGAATATGAGGCCGACCTTGTGCTCACAGCCAAACCTCCCGCAGGCACCACCCATGTGGTGATCGACACGCCTGGCGGCATTCATGGCTGGCGGCTTAAGGAAGTGATTCGTCGCGCAGACAAAGTCATCGTCCCTGTCATGCCAAGCATGTTTGACATGCACGCCACGCAAGACTTTTTAAAGCAACTGGTAGAGATCACCAAAGACATCCCCACTGATGTGCGTGTGATTGGTAACCGCGTGGATGCGCGCACCATCTCGGCATCGAATCTGCGCAAATTTGTAGAGTCACTCGACGTGCAAGTGCTCAGCTATTTGCGCGACACGCAGTACTACCTTCACATGGCTGCACACGGTTTGTCGTTGTTTGATATCACGCCGTCCAAAGTACAAAAAGATTTGGAGCAGTGGCAGCCGATTTGTCAGTGGCTAGATCAAGACTGAATCAATAACTCAACTGCTGCCAAGCCTTATCCAACCGCTTCACACTTACCGGCTGCGGTGTGCGCAGCTCTTGCGCGAAGAAGCTCACGCGCAGCTCTTCCAGTAGCCACCTGAACTCTTGCATGCGTGCATCTGTCACGCCTTTGCGCTCGGCCACCAAGCGCCAATACTTTTGATCCAGCGGTTTAAGTTCAGCCAGTTTGGTGGCGTCACGTGCAGCATCGGCGCGCAGTTTGTCTAGGCGCAGCACCACGGCTTTGAGGTAACGCGCAAAGTGCTGCAGCTGAGTGTAGGGCGTGTCGGCGATGAAGCGTTTTCCCACCAAGCGCTGCAACTGTTGCGCGGCGTCGGCCACGCTGTCGGGGCTGATTTTGGTGTCTTTCACTTTGCGGCTGGCCGCTGCAAACTCGGTCAGAACGTTGCTAGCCAAGCGGGCTATCTCGTTGGCAATCAGCGTCAGTCGGCCACGGCCTTCATCTAGGCGGCGTTTGAAGTCGACCTCGCTCGTAGGCAATGGGTCGAGCAAGAAAGCGCGGTCCAAAGCCACATCCAATATTTGCTGTTTGAGTTCGTCCGCCGTGCCCAAACTCATGTACGCCACCGACATTTTTTGCAAGTCGGGCAAGTTCTTCTCAAGGTACTTGAGCGCGTCTTTGATTTGAATGGCAAACAAACGACGCAAGCCCGCACGGTGCTTGGTGGCCGCTACTTCGGGCTCGTCAAACACTTCAATGCACACGGCATCGCCCATATCCACCAATGCCGGAAAACCAATGAGGGTTTGTTTGCCTTTGGTGATTTCCATCAGCTCAGGTAGCTCACCAAAAGTCCAGCTGGTGTAACGCTGCTCCGCAGGCGCGGACGCGGCAGCACTACCAGAAGGCGTCGAGCGATGAGGGGCAGCGGGTGACGATTTCTGATAGGCATGAGGAGCCCGCTGCCCCGCATCGTTCGACGCCGCAGCATCGTCAACGCCAGCTCCCACACTCAGAGTGCCCACACCTTTCAAAGCCGCCAAAGCCTGAAACGCCCCCCGAGCCTGACTCCCCAACTCAGCCTTCAAAGCCCCCAAGTTGCGCCCATGCCCCAACTGCCGCCCATGCTCATCCACCACGCGGAAGTTCATGAACAGGTGCGGCGGCAACATATCGACTTTGAAATCTGCACGCTTCACATCCACTTGGGTGGCGTCGCGCACCAGCTTGAGCAAAGCATCCACCAAAGGACCAGAGCCAAACACCGTGTCAGCAGACAAAGCCTCGGTCAACCGTGCCGCGCTCTCAGGCAACGGCACGAGACGCGAGCGAGGCCGCTGGTGCAAGGTTTTAAGCAAGGCATGAATTTTTTGGTTCAGCATGCCCGGCACCAACCACTCGGCGCGTTCTTCGCTGACTTGGTTCAACACAAACAAGGGCACGGTCACAGTCAAGCCGTCTTTGGCGTCGCCGGGTTCGTGCAGGTAGTCGGCCGTGCAGTCCACACCGCCCATGCGCAATGTTTTGGGGAATGCTTGCGTGGTGATGCCTGCTGCTTGGTGGCGCATCAGCTCTTCGCGGCTCAGGCACAACAACTTAGGCTGACGTTTGACTTCTTCGCGATACCAATGCTCCAGCGTGACCAAGCTGCACACATCGGCGGGCAGCTGCTGGTCGTAAAAGGCGTAGATGAGTGCATCGTCCACCAGCACGTCTTGACGACGCGATTTGTGTTCTAGCTCTTCCACTTGTGCGATGAGCTTTTGGTTGGCCGCGAGAAACGGCAGCTTGGTGTCTAGCTCGCCCGCCACCAACCCTTCGCGAATAAAGATTTCGCGCGCGCCTACCATGTCCACTTTGCTATAGCTCACACGGCGGCCGTTGTAGACCACCAAACCGTACAGCGTGGCGCGTTCTAGCGCTTTGACCTCACCCGCTTTCTTTTCCCAATGCGGGTCGAGCAATTGTTTTTTCAGCAGATGGCCGCCCACCTGCTCTAGCCACTGTGGCTCCATCGCAGCAATGCCTCGGCCAAACAAGCGCGTGGTTTCCACCAGCTCGGCCACCACAATCCAGCGGCCCGGCTTCTTGCGCAAGTGCGCGCCGGGGTGACGGTAAAACTTGATGCCCCGTGCACCCAAATACGCCTCATCGTCTTCGAGCTTGCAACCCACGTTGCCCAGCAAACCCGCCAACATCGACAAGTGCAATTGCTCGTAGCTGGCGGGCAAGGTGTTGATGCGCCATTTGTGCTCGGTCACCACCGTCAACAGCTGGGTGTGCGTGTCGCGCCACTCGCGCACGCGGCGCACGTTGATGAAGTTTTGGCGCAGCAAGGCTTCGTATTGGCGGTTGCTCAGCTTGTGCTCAGTGGGCACGCCGGTCGTTCCCACCTTCACCGCGCCTTGCTTGCTTTGCGGCTGCTTGACCGCAATTTGCTGCTTCATGCTGGCGGGCAAATGAGGCTTACCACCGCGCGAGTTTTCGAGCCACTTCCACAGGTTGAGGTAGCCACTGAACTCGCTGCGGTCGTCGTCAAACTTGGCATGAGCTTGGTCAGCCGCTGCTTGCGCTTCCATCGGTCGGTCACGCACATCTTGCACGCTCAGGGCCGAGGCAATGATGAGCACTTCATCCAAAGCGTTGCGTTCACGTGCTTCCAAAATCATGCGGCCCACTCGGGGGTCGAGTGGCAGTTTGGCCAGTTCACGGCCCACGTTCGTCAGCTCGTTGTCGTCATCCACTGCGCCGAGTTCGCTCAGCAATTGGTAGCCATCGGCAATTGCTTTGGGGCGCGGCGCTTCGAGAAACGGAAACTGCTCCACGTTACCGAGGTGCAGCGACTTCATGCGCAAAATCACGCCAGCGAGCGAGCTGCGCAAAATTTCGGGGTCGGTGAATTTCGTTCGACCGTTGAAATCCACCTCGTCATACAAGCGGATGCAAATGCCGTTGGCCACACGGCCACAACGGCCTGCACGTTGGTTGGATGCGGCTTGGCTGATGGGCTCGACCATCAACTGTTCCACCTTGCTGCGCCAGCTGTAGCGCTTGACGCGCGCCGTGCCTGCATCAATTACATAGCGAATGCCGGGTACGGTGAGTGAGGTTTCGGCCACGTTGGTGGCCAGCACGATGCGGCGGCCACCATGCGTATCGAACACGCGGTCTTGCTCGGCAGTTGAAAGCCGCGCAAACAACGGCAGCACCTCAGCGCTGCGCATGACGGGGCTGTGGCTCAGGTGGGCACGCAAGTGGTCGGCTGCTTCGCGAATTTCACGCTCACCCGGCAAGAACACCAAGATGTCGCCCTGCTGCGATGGGTTGCTCCACAACTCGTCCACGCCGTCGGCAATGGCGTTGTTCAGGTCGTAGTCACGCTTTTCTTCAAACGGGCGGTAGCGCATCTCTACGGGAAAGGTACGGCCCGACACCATCAACACAGGCGCAGGGCCCTTGGCGGATGCAAAGTGCTGCGCAAAGCGGTCAGCATCAATCGTGGCCGAGGTCACGATGATCTTTAGGTCAGGCCTGCGCGGCAAGATTTCGCGCAAGTAGCCAAGAAGAAAGTCAATGTTCAGGCTGCGCTCGTGGGCCTCGTCAATGATGATGGTGTCGTAGGCTTTGAGAAGTGGGTCGTTTTGCGTTTCGGCCAACAAAATACCGTCGGTCATCAGCTTGACGGAAGCGTCTTTGCTCAGCCGGTCTTGGAAGCGCACCTTGAAACCCACCACATCGCCAAGCGGTGTTTTGAGCTCTTCAGCAATGCGCTTGGCCACCGAGCTGGCGGCAATGCGGCGTGGCTGGGTGTGGCCGATGATTTGTTTGCGTTGTCCAGGCTTGGGGTTGGGCCCCAGCTCGCGCCCTTGTCCTCTGCCCAGAGCCAGCGCCATTTTGGGCAACTGCGTGGTTTTGCCTGAGCCTGTTTCGCCACACACGATGACCACTTGATGGACATCGATGGCAGCCATGATTTCCTCGCGCCTGCCCGATACGGGCAACGATTCTGGAAATTCAATCTGGAAGGGAACGGACGTAGACAAATCAGGCACTAACTTGATAGACAATCCGCAATTATCCCCGTCCGGCTCACACCGAGAACGTTCAACCTTTTACCCGCCACAAACCAGCCCACATGTCCGCCGTTTTTGACTTCACCTTTGTGCCTTGGTTCCGCTCGGTCGCGCCCTACATTCACATGCACCGCGGCAAGACCTTTGTCGTCGGTATCGCAGGCGAGGCCATTGAAGCAGGCAAGCTACCCAACTTGGCGCAAGATTTGGCGCTGATCCAAAGCATGGGCGTGCGGATTGTGTTGGTCCACGGCTTTCGTCCACAGGTAAACGAGCAACTGGCAGCAAAAGGCCATGTGCCTCAGTATTCACACGGCATGCGTATCACTGACGGTGTGGCCCTTGACTGCGCACAAGAAGCCGCAGGTCAACTGCGCTACGAGATTGAAGCCGCCTTCAGCCAAGCCCTGCCCAACACACCCATGGCCGGCGCCACAGTGCGTGTGATTTCTGGCAACTTCATCACGGCACGCCCCGTGGGCATCTTGGACGGAGTCGACTTTCAGCACTCAGGCTTGGTGCGTAAGGTGGACGTGGCCGGGATCACCCAAACACTTGCAGCGGGTTCAATGGTGTTGCTCTCTCCCTTTGGCTTCTCGCCCACCGGCGAAGCGTTTAACTTAACCATGGAAGAAGTAGCCACATCAGTTGCCACTGCCTTGCAAGCTGATAAGTTGATTTTTGTTACCGAAACACCGGGCATTCGTATCAACCCTGCAGAGCCTGCCAGTGAAGATAACCCCATCGACACCGAGCTACCCTTGGACGCTGCCAAAAAGCTGCTGGCGACCCTGCCCCACACGACCAACCCATCCGACATTGCGTTTTACTTGCAGCATTGCGTGAAGGCTTGCGAGACGGGCGTGGAGCGTAGCCATATTTTGCCGTTCGCTGTGGACGGCTCGTTACTGCTAGAGGTGTACATGCATGACGGCATTGGCACCATGGTGGTGGACGAGAAGCTGGAAGAACTGCGCGAAGCAACGCACGAAGATGTGGGCGGCATCTTGCAACTGATTGAGCCGTTTGAGAACGACGGCACGCTGGTAAAGCGTGACCGCAACGAGATTGAACGCGATGTGGGCCAATACACCGTCATCGACCATGACGGCGTGATATTTGCCTGTGCGGCGCTCTACCCCTACCCCGAAGCACAAACGGGCGAGATGGCAGCGCTTACCGTGTCACCCCAATCACAAGGCCAAGGCGACGGCGAGAAGGTCTTGAAGCGCATCGAGCACCGCGCACGCAACAAAGGCCTCAAGAGCATTTTTGTGCTGACCACACGCACCAAGCACTGGTTCTTGAAACGCGGCTTTGTGCAGGTCGACCCAGACTGGCTGCCCGAAGCCCGCAAGCGCAAATACAACACCGATCGCAAGAGCTTGGTTTTGGTAAAGAAGCTGTAATGACAAACGGGGCTGAAAAGCCCCGTTTCTTTTTAAGCGCCTAGAAAGCGATCGTCTTTTTTGGCTTCTGGCACTGCATCAGCGGTTGGCTCATCATCCAAATCGACATCGTCCGACACGGGCTTTTGCAACACACGCACCACCGTCGCCAAAGCCAACAAACCCAAGCCGACAAACGCCACAAACGACCAATTGGCAATCGACCCGCCTAAGAAAGTCCAGTCCACTTTTGAGCAATCGCCACCACCTTTGAAAATCATGGGAATGGCGCGTTGCAGCGGGAAGGTTTCAATCATGCCGTAAAAGTCGCGGCCACACGACACCACTTCAGGCGGGTACCACTGCAGCCATGTTTGGCGAGCCGCCACATACGCACCACCACCGGCCAACAACACCAGCCAGCTGCCTGCAATCAGCGCGGTTTTACGACCAGGCAACCCAGCACCCATCACCGCCACCAACGCCATCAGCACCATGGCGTAGCGCTGCACAATGCACATGGGGCAAGGAACCAAGCCCACCACATGCTGCAAATACATGCCAAACGACAACAGGCCAGCACACATCAGCAAGATGAACAGCCAAATACGGCGGGGATGATCCAAAAGATTTACAAGCACAAAATGTCTCCAAAGGGGCTGAGTTCGATTGTCGCTGTGAAACAATGACGACATTGGCCTAAAAGCCAAAAAACCAGAGACAAGCCATGACTTTACGTACACCACCGCTCGCAGACACGCCTCGTTTACACAACTTCGTCACCCAGCTCGATGCCTTGCTCAAAGGCACCAGCGACGAAGCCGCCATTTTGGCGAGTGGCAAACCGCTTCTGGCCGAACTGGTGGCACAAGACGATTGGCTGCCTGAAGAATACGCCCAGCCCAACCCCGAGCGTTACCAACAGTTCTTGCTCTATGCCGACCCCGATGACCGTTTTTCGGTAGTGAGCTTTGTATGGGGCCCAGGCCAAGCCACCCCGATTCACGACCACACCGTGTGGGGCATGATTGGCATGCTGCGCGGTGCTGAGCTGTGCCAGCACTTTGCTAAAACGCCACAAGGTCAGTGGCAGCCAAACGGAGAACAAAGCCGACTTGAAGCAGGCGACGTAGAGGCCGTGTCGCCGACCATTGGTGATGTGCACCGCGTATGGAACGCGTATAGCGACCAAGTCTCCATTAGCGTGCATGTGTACGGTGCGAACATTGGCAAGGTCAGCCGTCATGTGTTCCATGAAGATGGCACGGTGAAAGATTTCATTTCTGGCTACAGCAATGCCAAGGTGGAAGCCCCACTTGAATTCCCCCTCGCCGCTTACGCCCGCATTCGCGAAACCCTCTTGCAACGCCAAGAAATCGCCATCCTCGACGTGCGTGAAGAAGACCCCTTCGCCCAGTGCCATCCGCTGTTTGCAGCCAACTTGCCATTGGGCCGCATTGAAGCCGATGCATGGACACGCATCCCTCGCCTCGACACCTTCATCGTGGTGTACGGCACATCATTCAATGGCGATAACCTCGCCCTGCCCGCTGCCCGCACCCTCAAGCGTATGGGCTACACCAACGTGCATTTGCTCGCTGGTGGCCTTCAAGGTTGGCAAGACGCGGGCGGCGAAGTGTTTCGCGATGTCAACGTGCCCAGCAAATCATTTGGTGAGTTGGTCGAGTCCAAGCGTCACACGCCCTCGCTGTCAGCACAAGAAGTCAAAGCTCTCATCGACTCAAAAGCAGATGTGGTCGTGATGGATGCACGCCGTTTTGACGAATACCAAACCATGAGCATTCCCAGCGGCATCAGCGTGCCAGGCGCAGAACTGGTGTTGCGCGCACGTGCATTGGCACCGAGTGCCACCACACGCATCATCGTCAACTGCGCAGGCCGTACACGCAGCATCATTGGTACGCAGTCACTCATCAACTCCGGCATCCCCAACCCTGTGAGCGCCTTGCGCAATGGCACGATTGGCTGGACTCTTGCAGGTCAAGAACTGATCAAAGGTGCGAAAGAACATTTTCCAGAAGTGGACGATGCCACCCGCACCAAAGCCGCCGCCAGCGCGTTTGCCGTTGCCACGCGCGCCGGTGTGAAGCGCGTACGCATGGATGAGCTCAACACTTGGCTGGCCGACAACACACGCACCACCTATTTCTTTGATGTGCGTACCCCTCAAGAATATGCAGCAGGCCATGTGGCCGGTGCACGCAGCGCTCCCGGCGGCCAGCTGGTGCAAGAGACAGACCACCAAGCCGCCGTGCGCGGCGCGCGCTTGGTGCTGTGCGACACAGATGGCACACGCGCCAACATGAGTGCCTCATGGCTGGCCCAAATGGGCTGGGAGGTTTATGTGGTAGCAGGCCTCACCGCTGAAGACTTCAAACACACAGACGTGCCGCCTTTGCGCTTGCCCGAACCGCAAGGCAAAGTGCCCGCCGTTGATGTGGGCAAAGTCAAAGCTTGGCTGGCCGACCGCAACAGTCACACCGTGGTGCTCGACTTCAGCACCAGCGCGCAATACATACAAGGCCACATCCACAGTGCATGGTGGGTGCTGCGCACGCAGCTCAAAGACTCGCTCACTGCCGCGCACAAAGGCCACCGCTATGTACTCACCTGCCAAAACGGCGGCGTGTCTCGCTTTGCTGTGCCCGAAGTGCAAGCTGCCGTCAAAGCAGGCATCGAGGTGGTTTGGCTAGAAGGCGGCAACGCCGCTTGGCTGGCCGCAGGTGGCAAGCTGCAAACTGGCGACCACCAAATGGCGGTGGAACGCGTGGACCGTTATCGCCGCCCCTATGAAGGCACTAACAACCCCGTAGAAGCCATGCAAGGCTACCTCGACTGGGAATTTGGTTTGGTCGAACAGCTCGCACGCGATGGCACACACCACTTCAAGGTGATTTAAAAATTGCTACAGTCTTGTTTTAGTTATTAACCCTCATTTCAGAGAAGCTCAACACATGTCACGCACCGTTCAATGCATCAAACTCGGCACCGAAGCAGAGGGCCTCGATTTGCCACCGTACCCAGGCGAGTTGGGCAAGCGCATTTGGGAAAGCGTCAGCAAGCAAGCCTGGGCTGATTGGATCAAGCAACAAACCATGCTGGTCAACGAAAACCGTTTGAACTTGGCTGACCTCCGCGCCCGTGAATACCTCAAGCGTCAAATGGAAAAACATTTCTTTGGTGACGGTGCTGACGCCGTGCAAGGCTACGTACCTCCCAATGCATAAACCTGCGTGACGGGACAGCACGCATGGCACGGCTACAGCAGCTGGTGCCACACCCAAGCCAGCTTTGACGAGCTGGCTTTTCTTCGTCTGTGGCACGACTGGGCGGATGATGATGCACGCCCTACCCACTTACAAGTGGTGGCGCATACAACGCAGCCGTTGCAAGTAGAAGCGCTGCTGAGCGCCGCGGCCTCACACCCCGAACTCATTCCTCATGCCCAACAACTGGCTGAGCAATGCTGGGGCTTGTTACCCGGCATGCACCGATTGCGGTTTGCTTTACATGGCGACTACCGTGTAGTCCTCACCCTATGCGTTGGCGAACCTATTGATTGGCCCGAGTTTGCCGATGTGATGCGTGCGCACCCAACCGGTCCGTGCGTCACACCGATGGATGCACCTGGTTTGGATGAGCGCACCGTGACCATCATTGGTTCAGGCATTGCAGGCGCAGGTACGGCACGTGCACTCGCAGAACGCGGCTGGCAAGTGACGGTACTCGAAGCCGGAAACGAACCCGCATCGGGTGCATCAGGCTTGCCTGTGGGTGTGGTCGCGCCGCACACCTCGCACGACGACAGTGGCGTGTCGCGCCTCTCTCGCGCAGGCTTGCGCTTCATGGAGCAAACGATGCGCTTGTTGCTGACCGAAGGGTTGGACTGGGGCTGCACAGGCGTGCGCGAGCGCCGTCTGCCTGGCAAAACACGGCGAGGTGGCGTACCACTGAGTTGGCTGAACGAACTCACCCACACCGCGTACGACTGGACACGCAAAGCACCACCGCCTGCACCAGATGACGCCTATTGGCACCCACGCGGCGCATGGCTACGACCGGTGCAGTTGATACGTGCCTTACTCAACCACCCCAATATTCGTTGGCAAGGTCATGCGAAGATTGATACGCTGAAATGCATCACACACGCTGAAAAAGCAAGCGCTTCAACATGGCAAGCACTTCAAAACGGTAAGGTACTGGCTGAATCATCGCGCATGGTCTTGGCCGCTGGCCCTGGCTCTGCGGCACTCATCGCCACCGCCACAGAAGACGGCAGCGCCCCGCGCATCAACCCACTGCGCGGGCAAATTTCTTGGGGCTTGATGGCCGATGTGCCTAAGGGCGCACACATGCCCGCCACACCGGTGAACGGCAATGGCAGCTTTGTACACAACATCACATCACCCGACGGTCCTGCTTGGTACACAGGAGCAACCTATGACCGCATCAATGGTGATGCCCGTTTGCTCGATGTCGACCATGCCGAAAACTTAGAACGCTTGAAAGCATTAGAGCCAGAAACAGCGAGCGCACTTGCGCCCTTGTTTGCCACTGTGGGCACAGACGCACCACGCGTGCACGGCTGGGCCGGTGTGCGCTGCGGCGTGCACGACCGCTTGCCCATGACGGGCCGCGTGCCCAACGCACCCGAAGGCTTGTACATGAATGCAGCCATGGGCTCTCGTGGTTTGACGTTGGGTCTGTTGTGCGGTGAATTGCTGGCCGCACAATGGCATGGCGAGCCGCTGCCCATCGAAGCACGATTGGCTAAATTTTTAGATGCCACGCGGTTCAAGCCAAAAGCTTGAACTGACGCATTGCACACACACAACGACGCACCCAAAGCGCACCAGAGACATGACTCAAACTTCACACAACGCACTGGCAACAGAGGATGTAACTACACAAGTAGCACCTAATGCTGTGAGCATGACAGAAGCCTTTTGGTTTTGGCTCAAGCTCGGCTTCATCAGCTTTGGCGGGCCTGCGGGGCAAATTGCCATCCTGCATCAAGAGCTGGTGGAGCGCCGCCGTTGGTTGTCTGAGCAACGCTTCTTGCACGCGCTCAACTACTGCATGGTGTTGCCAGGTCCTGAAGCACAACAGTTAGTGACCTACATCGGTTGGCTCATGCACAAGCGCTGGGGCGGTGTGGTGGCGGGTGCACTGTTTGTGTTGCCATCTCTGGCCATCCTCATTGCACTGTCGTGGATGTACATCGCATTTGGTGATGTACCGTGGATTGCTGGCTTGTTCTTTGGCATCAAGCCTGCCGTCACGGCCATCGTGGTGCAAGCGGCACATCGCATTGGTTCACGTGCATTGAAGAACAACGTTTTGTGGGCCATCGCCGCGGCATCGTTTGTGGCCATCTTTGCACTCGATGTGCCCTTCCCGCTCATCGTGGGTGTGGCGGCTGCCGTGGGTTATGTGGGTGGCCGCGTGTCGCCTCACACCTTTCAAACCGGTGGTGGGCATGGTGCTTCCAACGCTTCGTATGGCCCTGCATTAATTGACGACCACACGCCCACACCTGCACACGCACACTTCAGTTACGCAGGCTTAGCGCAGGTGTTGTTGGCCGGTGCCGTGTTGTGGGCTGTGCCCATGGGCGTGTTGTGTGTGGTGTTTGGCTGGGATCACAGCTTCACACATATGGGTTGGTTCTTCACCAAAGCGGCCTTGCTCACCTTCGGTGGCGCGTATGCCGTGCTGCCCTATGTGTACCAAGGTGCAGTCAGCCAGTTTGGCTGGGTCACACCCACGCAAATGATGGACGGTTTGGCTTTGGGCGAAACCACGCCTGGTCCACTCATCATGGTGGTGGCGTTTGTGGCGTTCATTGGTGGCTATGTCAAAGCGCTTTTGGGCACAGAGAGTTTGTTCGCTGCAGGCGCACTGGCCGCGTGCCTTGTGACGTGGTTCACGTTCTTACCCTCGTTCATTTTCATCTTGGCAGGCGGCCCCTTGGTCGAGAGCACACACCGCAACCTCAAATTCACAGCCCCACTCACCGCCATCACAGCAGCCGTGGTGGGCGTGGTGCTCAACCTCGCCTTGTTCTTTGGTTATCACCTGTTGTGGCCCGAGGGTTTTGCAGGCGCGTTTGATGTGCGTTCGGCACTCATTGCAACAGGTGCAACACTGATGCTTTTCAAATTCAAACGCAGTGTGATGGAAGTCATTGGCTTGTGCGCTTTGGTGGGCCTGACTGTCAAACTCATTCCTCTTTAAAAATGCACACCCTTGAACAACTGCGAAGCGGCGAACTGGCAGGCATTACACGCTTACAACTGCGCTGTGGCTTGACCGAATTTCCACGCGAAATTTTTGACCTTGCCGACTCGTTAGAAATCTTAGATTTATCGGGCAACCAACTCAGCGCCCTGCCCGATGACTTGCCACGTTTACACAAGCTGCGCGTGATTTTTTGTTCGGACAACCCGTTCACTGAATTGCCTGAAGTTTTGGGCCAATGCCAACAGCTGAGCATGGTGGGTTTCAAAGCCAACCGCATCACGCATGTGTCGCCTAGGGCTTTGCCACCGCTGTTGCGCTGGCTCATCTTGACCGACAACGCACTCACATCACTGCCCACTGAAATTGGGCAATGCACCCACATGCAAAAGCTCATGCTGGCTGGCAATCAGCTGCGCAGCTTGCCACCTGAACTGGCCCACTGCACTCGACTAGAGCTGCTGCGCATTTCGGCTAACCAACTCACCGAGTTGCCCCAGTGGCTGCTGCACATGCCACGCCTCACTTGGCTGGCGTTTGCGGGCAACCCATTTACACACGACCTCGAGGCACAGGCCTTGGCCAACGCACCGACGCCACGCTTGGCATGGCAACGCTTGCAACTACAGCATCAACTTGGCGAAGGCGCATCGGGCGTGATTCGCCAAGCCGTGCTGCATACAGACTCAGGCGAGCAAGCGGTGGCTGTCAAACTATTCAAAGGAGCCGTCACCAGCGACGGCTTGCCCGACTGCGAAATGGCAGCTTGTATGCATGCGGGTGCGCATCCACATTTGGTGTCGGCCCTCGCACGTGTGAGCGATCATCCCGACAACCAACAAGCTTTGGTCATGCCCTTGATTGCGCCAGAGTTTGCCAACCTCGCCAGCCCCCCAAGCCTAGAGAGTTGCACACGCGATGTGTACGCACAAGACAAACGCTTTGACTGGCCCACGACGCTGCGCATCGCGCGTGGCATGGCATCGGCCACTTGGCACTTGCATGCACGCGGCATCTTGCATGGTGACTTGTATGCGCACAACATCTTGCACACGGCTGAGGGAGATGCACTGCTGAGCGACTTTGGTGCAGCCGCATTTTTCGATGTGAACAACACTGCACAGGCAAAAGGTTTAGAACAACTCGAAGTGCGTGCATTGGGTTGCTTGCTAGAGGAATTGGCGACCCAATGTGATGCCACAGCGCACGAAGCACATCTCCACCACGCCTTGACCCAACTCGCACAAGCGTGCATGGGTGATGAGCCAGCTCAGCGCCCTCGCTTGGCGCAAGTGTGGGACGCACTAAAGGCGCTTCAAGCTTAAGTGCTTCAAATCAGCGCATCAATCGTGCTTGTGCGAGGCACGCCAGCCTAAACGCATGTCCAAGGCCTCGGACTTGCGCACCACAGGGTCATAGTCCATGTCCCCAAAGTCAGCAGCATCTATGTGCAAGTAGTTGGCTGACTTCTCGCCCACCACTGGCCAATCAGGCTGAGGGCTTTTGGCCGTTGCCACCAGTTGCATCTGCACAGTGGATGCACCTGCGACATGGCGTGTCAATCGCTGCGGCAATTCAAGCGCTGGCAACCAAACCACGTTCAACTGTTCTTTGCCAACGCGTCCACGCAAATGCCATTGGGCTTCACGCCCCCTACCCTGCTTGGACACCAACTTGAGTTGCGCCAGTTCTGCCGGATCCACAAAGCGAGAGAGCGCGGCCCAATCGGCATTCACCTGCAACGTGGCCAACTCGCCAGTGCTGTAGCCGACCACACGCGCATCATCATGAAACACACGCTCAAAGCTGATGCGGTCGTGTGCATCCCGGTACCACACCTCGTCCATATTGCCTTTGAGCAAGGCCACGCGCTCTGCATCTCTGTAGAAGTACCAGGTGTGACTTTGGGGCTTGTCGCGGCGCTGACCTGAAGATGCGCGCTCGATGGTCACCACATAGCGTGCTGCCATTGGCGCAGCTTCTGTCGATGCATTCACCACCAGAACAGCCCTAGCGGCAGCCTCGTGTGCAAATGCGGCGGTGGCAAGCAAACCCGCCGCAGCAAACACCAGCAAAAATTGAAATGGACGTGTTTTCAAGATTACTTCAACGCTTCCATCATCACATGGAAGATCCAGTTTTGCTCCATCGAGCCCCGCACCAAATGGGCTTTGGGGCCACGTGCGTAAATTGCCACATCTTCACCTGCATGGGTTTCTGAGGCCAAAGGCACGACCGCCTCTTGCAAGAAGTTCACATCGGTGGTGTCCACATTCGTTAAGTCTGGGCGTCCACCTGCACGCACACCCGGTCCGTTGGCATAGCCCAAGGTGGTGAACGGGCGGCCATTCGTGTCCAAGCTGTTTTTCAAAGGCGCGCCGTCTTTGGCCGGCACTTCACGCACCAAGCCCAAGATGTTGTTGCCTCGACTGGGGTAACCCGCAATGGTGAAGGTGTGGCTGTGGTCAGCGGTGACGATGATGAGCGTGTCTTCCAAGGTGCCCGCAGCTTTCAACACATCCACCGTGCGCTGAATGGCATTCGAAAACTCAATGGTGTCCACCAAGGCACGGTGGGCATTGCCTGCGTGGTGAGCGTGGTCAATGCGGCCACCCTCAACGTGCAAGAAGAAGCCCTTGGGGTCTTTCATCAACACGCGCAGGGCTTTGTCGGTCATCTCAGTCAATGAGGGCTCGCCAGCTGGGTCATTGGCGCGGTCGGCTTCGTATTGCGCATGCGAGGGCTCGAACAAACCCAGCAAGTAGCTGTTGTTCGCGAGTTCAAACGCATCAAACTGTGCTTTGTTCCAAGCATAGGCTGCACGGCCATAAGGGCTGCGCGAAGTCACCCACTCTTGCGTCAAATCGCGGCCATCTAAACGACGACCTTTGTCTTTGGGATATTCGGGGTCCATCACCGAGTTGGGCATGAAGTATGTGCGGCCACCGCCCAAGGCCACCTTCATGCTTTTGCGCACTTGGGGCGACACCTCAATCATTTGACGGGCAATGTCTTTCACAGCGTGGTCTGCCCCTTGGCAAGGTGCCCCGGTGTTGATGTCGGTCTTGGGCAAGTTGGAATCAGCCTCCCAATCACGCATGGCGGTGTGGGCATACAAAGCCGCAGGTGTGGCGTGTGTGATGCGTGCTGTTGACACGATGCCCGTGGACTTGCCCATGTCAGCCGCATGCTCCAACACGCTCCGCACTTTTTTAGATTCAATCACCGCTGCATTGCATTCGCCACGGGACGTGGTGTGGTTGACCGACAGCATGCCTTCACGTGCTTTGTAGCCCGTGGCAATGGCGGTCATCGTCGGCGCGGAGTCGGAGGTTTGTTGGTCCCACGAATAGGTTTTTGAAAACGCGGTGTAAGGGAAACGATCAAAGGACAAACGGTTTTCCTCGCCCGGTTTGTTCTTGAGTTGGCCTTCTAAGATGCGGGCGGCTGTGATGGTGCTGATACCCATGCCGTCGCCCACAAACAAAATCACGTTTTTGGCACGGCGGTTGTTGTCGTGCAATGCCTTGCCCTGCTGAACAAAAGACTGCCCTGCATGGAACCAATCCGCCACAGCTTCAGGCCCTTGCACCACCGGCGCGACCTGCGCGTGTGCAGAGACGTGGACAAGCAGGCTCACAGCCAGCGAAACAGCAGAAACGTAGAAGCGATTCATGGGGAGTCCTTTCACAAAGTGGCTGATTTTGCTGATCTTGAATGACAAGGATGTGACACATATTTGTCACGAAAAAACGATATTATTGTTTTTATGAAACACGGCACACTCCTGGCAGCGATTGACCTGGGCTCCAACAGCTTTCGCCTTGAAATCGGTCGCTACGACCACGGGCAAATTCAACGCGTAGCCTACCTGAAAGAAACAGTTCGCCAAGGCAACGGCCTCGACGCCGATCGCAACCTCACCCCTGAAGCCATGCAGCGGGGCTGGGAATGCTTGGCTCGCTTTGCCGAACGTTTGGCAGGTTTCAAAAAGTCGCAAGTGCGTGTGGTCGCCACCCAAACCTTGCGCGAAGCCAAAAACCGTGATGCGTTCGTCAAGCGTGGCTGCGAAATTTTGGGTTTCCCCATCGAGGTGATTGCAGGCACCGAAGAGGCTCGTTTGATTTACCAAGGCGTGGCCCACCTTCTACCCAGCGACAACGACAAGCGTTTAGTCATCGACATTGGTGGCCGCTCCACCGAACTGGTGTTGGGCCAAGGCTTAGAGGCCACCGAAACTGCCTCGTTCCGCGTGGGCAGCGTGGCGTGGTCGATGAAGTACTTTCCCGCAGGCGAATTTTCAGAACAAACGTTTTATCGTGCAGAAATTGCTGCACAAGCGGTGTTGGAAGAAGCCATCACGGCATACCCTCGCACCCATTGGAAAAAAGCTTATGGCGCTTCAGGCACTGTGGGTGCCGTGGCGGAAATTTTGGCCTTTGCAGGTTTTCCTGAAGGCGAAATCACCATGGACGGTTTGAACTGGCTGATGAAATGCCTCATCCGCTCGGGTAACGCAAGCCGTGTACAACTTGAGGGCTTGAAAGACGATCGCCGTGCAGTGATTGGTGGTGGCGTGAGCATTTTGCGTGCGCTGATGAGCTTGCTGAAAATCGACACCTTGCATGTTGCGCAAGGTGCGTTGCGCCACGGCGTGTTGTTTGAAATGGTTGAACGTGAAGACCACAGCACCGACACGCGCGACCTGTCCGTGCAACGCTTGGCCGTGAAGTTTGCCGTCGATGCGCAGCAAGCCCATCGGGTAAGCGAAGTGGCGCTGCATTGGCTCGACGCCATGCACCCCGACACCAAAGAAGATGACACGCACCTCGCACGCCTGCGTCGTAAATTGAATTGGGCGGCGCAGCTACACGAAGTGGGCGTGGCCATTTCACACAGCGATTACCACAAGCATGGCGCCTATATTTTGGACAATGCTGACCTCGTAGGCTTCAGCATGCCCGAGCTGCACCGCTTAGGCTTGCTGGTACTGGGACAGCGCGGCAAGCTCAAGAAGCTTGAGATTGAATTAGAAGAAAACGACTTTGCCAAAATGCTCATGGCCTTGCGCCTGAGCTTGATTCTTTGCCACGCACGCAAAGATCCAGAGCATGAAGTGCTGGCACTGCGCTGCGATGAGCACAAGCAACGCATCACCCTCACCGCCAATGGGGCGTGGGTGAATGCATTTCCACAGTCCACCCATCTGCTCAAACTCGAAGCTGCATCATGGCAAAAATCGCCGTGGTCATTCGAATTCGTGACAAATCCATGACATATATGACAGTTGGTAATTTGATTTAAACAATATAAACTGTTTATTCATTTCAATAAAAAAGGAACCATCAAGTGAACGCAACTGCAAAAAAGACCACCACTCGTACCACCGCCAAAGCCCCTGCCACCAAACGCGCAGCCGCTAAAAAACCAGCTGTCAAAAAGCCAGCCGTCAAGAAAACCACCGCAGTCAAACCAGCCGCTAAAAAGCCAGTTGTAAAAAAAGCAGCAACCAAGTCTGTGAGAAAAACTGCAGTCAAAAAAGCTGCCGTGAAACCAGTGACCACCCAGGTGGCCAAGCCTGTCAAAGTTGCTAAGCCTGCGAAAGTGAAAAAGCCAAAGCTCGTGCGCGACAGCTTCACCATTCCTAAGGACGAATACGTCGTTATCGACGCACTCAAGGTTCGCGCTGGCAAGCTCGGTCAGTCGATCAAGAAAAGCGAATTGCTACGTGCAGGTGTCAAAGCCCTCGCTGCCATGAGCGATATTCAGTTCAAAGCTGCCTTGAGCAACGTACCGACCATCAAGACCGGTCGTCCCAAGAACTCGAAGTAAGTTCTGGATTCGCGACGGTCAGCAATACAGTTTGCACTTGGCCGTCGCGTACTCGGGTGCGCAGCCACCACACGCTGCCCTTGCGCACAGGGCATGCGTCCTCTTTCATACCCAGCAGCTTGGCCACCAGCTGACCCAAGTAAGGCTGATGTCCTACCAGCAATACGGATCCTTTCAATTGAGGTCCAGCCTCAGGATCCCACTTCAGCAATGTCAGCACATCTTCAACAGATGTCTCAGGCACCAGTTCATCGCGCAGTTTGAATTTGCGTGCTAAAGGCGCCACCGTTTGCTGAGTGCGAGCGGCCGGACTCACCAGCACACGCGCACCTTCAGGCAAATGGCGGTCTAACCAAGCGGCCATCCGAGCCGCCTGACGTTCACCCTTCTTGGTCAGCTCGCGTGATAAATCATCGCCACCTTCTGGTGCAACTTCGGCCTCCGCATGTCGCCACAAAATCAAATCCATGTGAACCTCACATCTTGGCAGCGTGCAACGCCATGAGCGCAGCTTGTGCGCCATGCGCTTGCACAGGCGTTGTCAATGCGCGGGCTTTGGCCGATGTGCGCTTAGGCTTGGCTGGTTGCGCCCGGGTGTATTGGCCATTGGCATCCATCACCCACGCATCTAAGTCGTCTTGCAAATAGGCCACCAAGCACTCATCGATGATGCGCTGACGCAAAGCGGCATCTTCTATCGGCCACGCCAACTCAACTCGGCGCAGCATATTGCGATTCATCCAGTCAGCACTCGACAAATACAAAGATTCGTCGTTGCCAGATCGGAAATAAAACACACGCGAGTGTTCTAAGAACCGGCCAATGATGGAGCGCACGCGGATGTTGTCGGTCAAGCCCGCACGCTGCGCGGGCAACATGCAAGCACCGCGAATGATCAAATCAATCTGTACTCCCGCCTGCCCAGCTTGCACCAACGCTTCCATGAGCTTCTCATCCGTGAGCGTGTTCATCTTCAAGATGATGCGACCTGCCACGCCTTGCTTGGCGGCAAGGGCTGTTTTTTCGACCTTGTCGATCAGGCTACGCTGCAAGTGGAATGGCGCAATCATCATCTTGTTCAAGCGTGGAATCTTGCTTTGATTCGCCAACAAGTTAAACACATTGTCTGCGTCTTGCGTGATCTTGGGGTCGCAGGTGATGTGGCTCAAATCGGTATAGAGCTTGGCCGTGCGCGGGTTGTAGTTGCCCGTGGACAAATGCGCATAGCGGCGAATGCTGCGCCCTTCCCTGCGTGATACCAGCAGCATCTTGGCGTGGGTCTTCAAACCCACCACCCCGTACACCACTTGGGCGCCAATGTATTCCAGCTTCTCAGCCCAGTTGATGTTGGCTTCCTCGTCAAAACGCGCTTTGAGCTCGACCACCACCGTTACCTCTTTGCCACGCTGCACCGCTTCACGCAGCAGCTCCATCAAGGACGAATCTGCACCCGTGCGATAAATGGTTTGCTTAATCGCCAACACATGTGGGTCGCGCACAGCTTCGCGCAAGAATGACAACACCCCATCAAAACTCTCATAGGGCTGGTGAATCAGTACATCGCCAGCTTGCAAGCGCTCGAAGATGGAACCGTTCGTCACCATCTGCTCAGGATAGCTGGCGGTGTAACGGGGGAACAACCACTTGGGGTTGTCCACCAAATCAATGAGTTGGTTCAAACGCACCAAGTTCACAGGGCCATGCACACGGTACAGGGCCGAGGTGGGCAACTCAAACTGCTTCAGCAAAAACTCTGACAGATATTCAGAACAACCCGACGACACCTCTAGGCGAACGGCTTGTCCGTAGTTGCGATGTACCAAACCTTGGCGCAAGGCGGTACGCAAGTTCTTCACGTCTTCTTCGTCTACCGACAAGTCAGAGTGGCGCGTCACACGGAACTGCGAAAACTGCCCCACATCTCGACCTGGGAACAAGTCTTTCAAATGCGCGCGAATCACACTGGAGATCGACACGAACAACTGGCGTTTGCCACAGAGCTTTTCGGGCAGCGCAATCAACCGCGGCAAGCTACGTGGCACTTTGACAATCGCGATTTCGTTGTCGCGTCCAAATGCATCTTTGCCCGACATGCGAACAATGAAGTTAAGCGACTTGTTAGCCACTTGCGGGAATGGATGAGCTGGGTCAAGCCCTACCGGCAAGAGCAAGGGGCGCACTTCGCGTTCAAAGAATGACTTGACCCATTGATGCTGGGCTAAGTTACGCTCGCTGTGCGACAAGATGCGCACACCTTCTTTGGCAAACGCCGGCATCAATACATCGTTGTAAAGCGCATATTGCTCTTCCACCAAGGCATGCGCCACTTTGCTCAACGAGTCTTGTGCAAGCATGCCTGCTGCATCCAATGGCGCGAGTGGCTTGTCTAGGCTGGCGTACAAGGCTGCACGCACTTCAAAGAACTCATCCAAGTTGGATGACACGATGCACAGGTAGCGCAAACGCTCTAACAGCGGAACCTCGGGACGCTTGGCCCAATCCAGCACACGCGCGTTGAATGCCAAGAGGCTTTGGTCGCGATCCAGCCATTGCGTCTTTTGATTCTTCTGTGCGAGCTGTTCCTTCGCTTGTGTCCCTGTTGTCATATGCGATACCTATCTAATTGTGATGATAGTGTGTCAACTTTTCGTGACAAATACGTGACATTTATGACAATCTTGCGATTCATCAATGAATAGCGGCAAATTGCGCGGATGCAACAAACATATACGCCATCCATATGATGTTTGACAAGGCCAACGTAGCCAAAGCAAAAAATGTGAACTGCATTCCCTTGGCATGCACATATCGCCCAATCACAACAGGGCATCCAAGCAAAGCAACCAAAATCAGTGGCACACCATTAAGTTCTAACGATGCCATGAGCAGCAAACACAGTGGCACATATTCCACAAAGTTAGCGTGTGCCTGAATGGCGCTTTCCAATTCATTTACACCGCCAGACCCAAAAGAGATTTGATGCAATTTTCGGAGTTGGATGACCTTTAACGAAAGTCTGATGAAGAATAAACTCAGCAAGCCCGAAAAAACAGCGGTAACGATCAACATATATCCCCCACAACAACTAAATAATTGCGAGTTGAACCAAAATTTGTGACCAAGTTGTGAATCAGCACTACCCACGAATACTGCGCTGAAAAAAATCAACACACGTGAAAATTTCAATGCCTCTGAAGTAACGCTTCTCCCATCCGAATAATCTTGCCCGACTCAATGGAGTTGGCTAATTCATAACCACGTGGCACAAACAACAAAATGGTGGAGCCATGCTCAAACCACCCCATCTCTTGACCTTTGACGTAATCAGCATCACAGGCAATTTCGTTGGGGCCTTTGTAACGTAAGTTCAGCATCACATCCACCGCATGGAAGCGCATGCTAGCCACCAGCACCGCGGCCACGGGCACGATCAAAAATGGAAAACCCTCTGGCGTTTGCATTTGCAAAACAGCGCGCTCGTTTTTACAAAACAACTCTTTCACTCGCGTCAAGGCAATGGGGTTGACGTTCCACGTATCACCCGAGATGTAGGTCACATGGCTCAGGTGTGCATCACAGGGAGCGTGAAAACGGTGGTACATGCTACTGGTCAAGCGCATGGTGACAAACGTACCGCCCTCTAGCAAGCTGGGCCAACTCTTAGTCAATTCAGACGAGCTCAAAAGGCTTTGTAAGGTGTATGGAAAGCCCTTGGCTTGGAAGACCATGCCATCACGAATTTCACCGCACGCACCCACGATGCAGTCGCATGGTGAACTCAGTACATCTGGATTGGTGTCGATGGGACGCAAGCCAGGGCGAAGTTCTCGTGTGAAGCACTCATGCAAGCTGCCAAAGCTTTGCTGCTTGGATTCACTCAAATCCAAATCACTGAACCAACGCCATACGGCAATCGACCCCTTGACGATCCAGGGATGACGCAACTGGCTCCACCATCCCATAAATCGCGTGAGCGTGATACGCGGAATACGGTTGGTCAATAAAAAGTTCAGGTCTTCTTGTAAGAGCCATGTTTGAAACTTGCTTCGAATCTTCATCATCTTGTCACTTAATTTAAATACAAAGGAGCATCTCTTACACAAGGAAACAGACTGTGAACACCACTTGGATGAGTTTGGGCGCATTGGCTACGTTGGCGCCATCTGTCTATCGACGACTTCAACTTTCTCGCGCCAAACACCGCTCACTGGCAGGGCACTCACGCATGGCCAAACGTTTGGCTCGCTTGTTACCCGGCTACCATTTTGATGAGCAAATGTTCTTTAAATGTGACAACGCACCTTTTGAGATACAAAATTCACGTCGTGACGCGTTTTTTAAAATTGCAGAAGTGCTTAAAGCACGTCACCCACTAAGCATTCAAGCCAGCGCAGCGGCAAGAGAAACCATCACGGACATGCAATTCATTGCTGCCTACCGTGTACCGTTCCAATTCAGCCCCTTGGTGCAAGAACACCTCAAGGTAGGTTCGTTCTTGCAGTCAGCTGCTGGCGTGCACGTGACCGACTTGGATGGCCAATCGTTCTACGACCTTACCGGCTCCTATGGCGTAAACGTGTTTGGCGCAGACTTTTACAAAAAAACAATGTCTGAAGGGATGGCCAAAACACAAAGCCTAGGGCCTACGCTAGGGGTCTATCACCCTTGCGTCGCAAGCAATGCTGAGCGACTAAAAAAGATTTCTGGGATGGACGAGGTGTCCTTCCACATGTCAGGCACTGAGGCTGTGATGCAAGCTGTACGCTTAGCGCGCTACCACACCAAACGTAAAAACTTGGTACGTTTTTGTGGCGCGTATCACGGTTGGTGGGAAGACGTCCAACCAGGTCCAGGCAACCCCATGCCTCCACGCGAAACCTATACGCTGAGCGACATGAGCGAGCGCAGCCTAGAGGTGATTCGCACCCGCAAAGACATTGCATGCGTGTTGGTCAACCCACTCCAAGCCCTGCACCCTAACGTCAACGCCCCCGGTGACACCACCCTGGTCGACAGCAGCCGCAAAGCCGCCTATGACCGTGCGGCTTACACCGAGTGGCTACATAAATTACGCCAAGCCTGCACCGACAACGGTGTGGTGTTGATTTTTGATGAAGTGTTTTTAGGCTTCCGTTTGGCCCAAGGCGGTGCGCAAGAATATTTCGGCGTGAAAGCCGATCTGGTGACTTACGGCAAAACACTGGGGGGCGGTTTTCCAGTGGGTGTGGTGTGCGGGAAAAAAGAATGGATGCACCGCTTTCACGCAAACCGCCCTGCTGACATTTGCTTCGCTCGTGGCACCTTCAAAGAACACCCTGCCGTGATGGGTGCCATGTCGGCCTTCTTGGATCAACTGGATACCCCGGAGATCAAAGCGATGTACGAAGGTAACGATGAGCGCTGGAACGCACGCTGCAAGTTGTTCAACGACACAATGAAAGCTAACGATCTGCCAGTTCAAGCTGCCAATATGTCAAGTGTTTGGACCGTGTTTTACACACAGCCAAGTCGCTACAACTGGATGCTGCAGTACTACCTGCGGATTCAAGGTTTGGCATTGAGCTGGGTAGGCACAGGACGCATGATCTTCAGTTTGAACTACAGCGATGCCGACTTTGAAGCTGTCTTACAACGCTTTGTATTGGCTGCTACACAAATGAAGCACGACGGATGGTGGTGGCACGCACCCGAGCTCACCAACAAGAGCATCCGACGCAGCATCTTGAAGGAAACTTTCTTCCGTTAAAGCAAAAAGCGTTCAGGCTTTCAAACCTGAACGCTCTTATTTGTGGAGTTCTGTTTAGGCTGAGTGACCGGCCTTCAAGAACTCTTCGTCAAAACGCTGACCACGCAGCAGCTGAAGCGGTGCTTTGTGATACAGGTACACGTCATGGAATGGATCGGTCAAGATTTTGGTCATCCACACCAAGCCCGTTTGCACATCCTTGATGAAGCACAAGTGAACGGTACGAAAAATCAAACCACCTACCCCCAAAGCCAACCAAGAGTAGCCAACAGCCTCTGAAAACTCCACCCAAGTTTCATGCGTGGGGACTACGTCCAACATACCTGGGAAATAGTAGATCACCAAAGGCAACAACACCCACAGGCTCAACAACACCACTTTGCGACGCAAGTTATAGCCCACTTTGATTTCTTCTTTAAATTCATTACTGGCTTCGTTCACATGGTCGTAGCCCAAAGGTTCAAAAAAGAAATGACCGGATTGACGCGCCACCATCGACACCATCCATGCCAATAAGGCCGCCCATGCTGGGTTGACAAACAACAGCGCATAGGAAATCAAAAAGCAAATGGCACTGAGCAAATGCAATGATTGATTGATACGGCAGTGGTGGTAGTAGCGATGGTCATCCCAACGTTGAATACGCAATGCTTCTAAAAAGTTTTTCACGTTGTTTCCTCATGTGTTTCAAAACATTGCAATCATGAGTGCAGGATGTTAAAAATTAGTGACAAAACAAAAAAGAAACGCGCTTGAAATAAAACCATCAAAATTCAATTTGTCATCAAGTTGTTAAATTCAAGCGACACCATGTCAACCATGGAAGCACTCAGCAACACAGACATCACCGTTGAACATTTTGAACCTGCGCACCAATCGCTAAGGATTGCGGTTGTGACAGAAACATGGCCTCCAGAAGTCAACGGAGTGGCCGTCACGCTGTCTAAACTTATTCATCATTTAGGCAATCGTCACCATTCGATTCAGCTCATTCGTCCGCGTCAAAACAAACAAGATGAGGGGCTTGAAGAAACAAACTGGACTGAGTTACTGTTGCGTGGCTTACCGATCCCAAGATATCCGCAACTCAAGCTAGGTCTACCTAGCAAAAAAGCACTCATCAAAGCATGGAGCACGCGGCGCCCCGATTTGGTACATATCGCTACCGAAGGACCACTGAGCTGGTCTGCCTTGCAAGCTGCACACGTGCTTCGCTTGCCAGTCACATCAGATTTCAGAACCAACTTTCACAGCTATTGCCAACACTATGGTGTGGGGTGGTTGACCAAACCCATCGTGGCTTATTTGCGCAAGTTTCACAACCGCACAGCATTCACCATGGTGCCCACCACTGAGATGAAAAATCAGCTCGAAGGCATGGGCTTTAAAAACCTGAAAGTGGTGGCACGCGGTATCGACACACAACTCTTTCATCCCAATAAGCGCAGCGACGTCATGCGTCAAAGCTGGCACGTCAAACCCGAAACCATGGTGCTGTTGTCGGTTGGGCGCTTAGCAGCCGAGAAGAACCTAGACCTGAGCATCCAAACTTACCAAGCACTCAAAGCTGCAGGTCGTGATGTAAAGATGGTTTTTGCAGGTGATGGCCCTATGCGCGCTAGCACAGAAGTCAAATGCCCCGATGCATTGTTTGTCGGTATGTGTACACACGAACAACTGGCCACGCTCTACGCCAGTGCAGACCTTTTACTCTTTCCCAGTCTGACAGAAACCTTTGGCAACGTCACACTGGAGTCACTGGCATGTGCAACGCCTGTTCTGGCATTTGATTGTGCAGCTGCAGGTGAATTCATCACGCATAACACCAATGGATGGCTGGCTCATTGCGATGATCGCCAAGGCTACATCCAATGCGCCTTAGAAATCACGAAAAATTCATCAATTCTGAAGCAAGCACGCGAATACACCCGCAGCAGCATTGAACACTTAGGCTGGGACGAAATTGCCTGCCAAGTAGAAACCATCTTTCAACGTGCCATTGAACTGAACTGAACCGAAGTCAACAGAGCATCAACGGATGCTGTGTTGAGATCATCGAAATTGTCGCCACAGTAACAGGCACAAGGGTGCAATGCCTGCCACCAGCAACGTCGCCACCAACAGCATGATGAAGCCCAAGGGCACCCCAAAAGCCAATAAGGTGGTGTAGGCGGTCAGCATCAACAACACGCACAAGTTTTCATTAAAACCTTGCACAGCAATGGATCGTCCTGCACTGAGCACTTGCATGCCACGGTGTTGAAGCAAGGCATTCATGGGCACAAGCAGCATGCCGCCCGACACGCCAATACACAGCAATAACAGCACTGCTACCCACAGGTCAGTGACCATCACGATCACTGGTAACAAAACCGCGAGTAGCAAACCCCAAGGTAACGCTTGACGGGCTGAATGCAGTTTGAAATTTCTGCCTGCGAAAAAAGCCCCTGCGATCACGCCTACTGCAACCAAAGCTTGAAGGTAAGCTCCAGTTTTCAATGTCATGCCAAGTGTTTGCTGGGCCCACACTAGAACAGCAAACTGCATCACTGCGCCTACCCCCCAATACAGAGTGGTGACATACAAAGACACACCACCCAGTGGGTCTCGCCATAGTTTACGGTTCGATTTCCAAAATGTTGTGAACTTCATGGCGTGCAATGACAGGGGTGATAGCCGCACGTTTTGACCCATGGGCTTTAACCCAAAGTTCAGCACTGCTGCCGTTACATAAACACCCACGATCGCAACCAATGCTGGGAGCGTCTCAGTCTGCACCCCAAAGGATGCAACCGATGACAAAACAAATGTCAGCTCTTTCAAAGTGCCAGCCTCGGTCAAGCCTGTCAAAGCACCGCCTAACGCAATGCCAAAAATTACCGAGAGCACTACCGAGACCTCAAGCCATGCATTTGCACGAACTAACAACCTCGGTGGCACTGACTCTGTGACCAACCCATATTTAGAAGGCGCATACACCGATGCACCCAGACCAATCAGTGCAAAAGCAAAAACAGGATGCAAGCCAGACAACAAGACGAACACGCCCAAAATCTTGAGCGCATTCATATAGGCCATCAAACGGTTTTTTTGAAATGCATCGGCCACAGGCCCCACCACAGATGCCAGAACAACATATGCCAAGGTCAAAGAGAACTTCAACAGTGGTGCCCACCAACCAGGGTATCCCTGCTCTTTTAAAAAAAAGATTCCTAAAATGAGCAGTGCATTGTCCGCAAGTGCCGAAGCAAACTGAGCACCAATGAGGAAATAAAAACCCTTAGGCATCCAGCGATAACACGTTTTCAGAAATCGGATCTACCGCGAGGTTGATCAGTTCGTTGCGACGGCCAATGCCTTGATAGGCGATGCCAAGGTCTGCCAAAGCATCTGGGTTATACAAGTTACGACCATCCAAGATGTACGGCGTACGCATGCTGAGCTTCATGGCTTGGAAATCTGGGTTATGGAAATTCTTCCACTCTGTCAGGATCAACAAAGCATCGACGCCCTTCAACGCATCCATGTCATGGGCAACAAGCGTGAAATTCTTCAACAGTGCTTCTTGGCCTTCGAAATCGATCTTGAGTGCAGCCATGGCCTCGTGGCCTGCAACAGGGTCATAAGCTGTGACTTTGGCACCATGCTGCAGCAAGCTTTTGATCACCGCGCGGCTAGGTGCTTCACGCATGTCATCGGTATTGGGTTTAAATGCCAAACCCCAAATCGCAATTTTTCGACCGGTGAGATCCTTACCTAAACGCGCGACCAAACGATCAACCAGCAACGTCTTTTGACGCTCATTGACTTGCTCAGTTGCTGCAACCACTTGCATTTCCTGGCCATGCGCCATGGCCGTACTGACCAAGGCTTGTGTGTCTTTTGGAAAGCAGCTACCACCGTACCCACAACCTGCATATAAAAAACTGTAACCAATGCGCTTGTCAGCACCTATGCCGCGACGAATTTGATCTACATCAGCACCTAAGGCATCCGCTAAGTTGGCAATTTCATTCATGAATGAAATACGTGTGGCCAACATAGCATTGGCTGCGTACTTGGTGAGTTCAGCACTGCGCACATCCATCCAAACTGTGCGCGAATGATGACGGTTAAAACTGGCATACAAGTCACCCATCATGCGCTGGCTTTTTTCATGATGAATACCAGCATCGACACCCACCACGATTCGATCAGGGCGCATGAAGTCGTCAATCGCAGCGCCTTCTTTCAAGAACTCTGGGTTAGACACCACATCAAACATTTCTGTTGCCATGCCTCGTTGCATTAACTCGTGCTTGACAGCATCACGGACCCGATCAGCCGTGCCCACGGGAACAGTTGATTTGTTCACAATGAGTTTGAAATCTTTGAGGTTACGCCCAATCATGGCAGCGACGGACAGAACATGACCCAAATCGGCCGAGCCATCTTCTTGTGCAGGAGTACCTACTGCGATGAACAAAATATCGCCGTGATCTATCGCATCTTGCGCATCGGAAGTGAAACGAATTCTGCCATCCAAGCGGTTGCGTGAGAGAAGTTCTTTCAAGCCCGGCTCATAGATAGGCACCTCACCCTCTTGCAACATCTTGACTTTGTTTTCGTCTTTGTCAAGACATACCACTTTGAAACCAAGATCAGACAAACAAGCGCCTGTGACCAAACCCACATAACCTGAACCGATGACTGTGACTCGCATAAATTTCCTCCTGAATGCGGTCATCGTTACAGAAGATGATGAAAGGAATAAGAAGAAAAAAAGTCAATTCAATGACGTTCAGGCAAAAAAAATGACTCTAAGAGTCATCAGTATTTATAAAAATAAATCTAAGTTGGTTGCCAATGTGCAAGACCCATGGTCAGTATCACGCGCAAATGCATGGCTAAATTTTCAAGCCCTTGAATTGTCGTTTCTTGTTCGGCAAACCTAACGATGAAAGACTCGTGACGGTGCGGAAATTCGATTGCAATGACATCAGGCACAAAACCGACTGGGCATTGAATACGAATGGCCGGGTATCTTCCCTCGAACCGATTGCTGCAGTTGAATCGTATGTGACGCAGGCTAGAGAACTCTTTGAATGATTCAATCAATTTCGGTAACAAATCATCCTTGACATCAAGGTAATCCATGAAGCGATGTGTATCTCGCATGTAGGCCTCAAAACTTGGATCACTGAGGCTATTGGATAAAAAATGCAGCGCACTCAAGGATGAACCTCTTCGCCTATTTGAATCGCACGCTCAATTGGCACCAAGTGTTGCTCGAACAATCGCGTTGATTCGTCCCAACTGAATGTCAACGCTTGTGCTCGTGCTTCTGAGCGAGAAATTTTCACTGCTTCCAGACTCGCATAAGCCAAGTCTTCATGGAGTACGCCCCCTTTGCGGTGATGCGGATACTCTGCATCTGGCCGCAAAACTTCAAGCGGACCATCTACTGGATAGGCAGCCACAGGTGTACCGCATGCCATCGCCTCGAGCATCACCAAGCCAAAGGTTTCATTGCGACTCGGGAAAGTGAACACATCGGCACTCGCATAAACACGGGCTAATTCATCACGAGGCAACACCCCCAACCAGCGAACATGGTGAAACTTGTCTCTTAGCTCATTTTCGAGTGGCCCAACACCACACACCACTTTGCTGCCGTGCCAGGGCATAGCTAAAAAGCTATCAATATTTTTTTCATAGGACACACGCCCAACATACAAAGCAATGGGGCGAGGCAAATCATCTAAATCCGGATGATTTGTGACAGTTTCAGCATAGCCAAACAAATGCATGTCGACACCATGCGTCCAACTGCGTAAATTTTTAAAGCCCCAACCATCGAGCAAGCGCATCACACCTTGCGTCGGCACCATCACGCCAGCCGAAGGTTTGTGAAAGTGACGAAATATCGCATAGCCAATCCACAGTGGAATGTGCAAGGCCGCTTTGAGTACTTCAGGAAATCGCGTATGAAATGCCGTTGTGAACGGCAATTCATATTTCAAACAATATTTGCGTGCAGCCCAGCCTAATGGCCCCTCGGTCGCCACATGAATCACATCAGGTTGAAACGCATCTAACTGTTTTGCCAACTGCGAATAAGGCTTCACGGCCAAATCAATGCCTGCATAACCAGGACAAGGACGTGTTTTAAACAGGTCTGGATGAATCACTTCCACCAGATGACCTTTGGCATTGAGCTGATCCACCAGCTCAACCAAAGTGGTCACAACACCATTGATTTGAGGACGCCACGCGTCTGTGATCAGTGCAATTTTCATGCTACTTTTGCCAGTTCTGGTTTTTCTACAACGATGGGGTCGGTTTGCCAGTACAGCAAAGACAACTCACCTTGTTCGTTTTCTACCAAGGCACTGCGACTCTCTACCCAATCACCATCGTTGCAATACAACACGCCATTCACATCGCGAATTTCTGCTCGATGAATGTGGCCACACACCACACCTTGATAACCATGCTTCGCAGCTTCGTGCGCCACGGCATTCTCAAAGTCAGTGACGTAGTTCAGCGCTTTCTTTACCTTGTGCTTGAGGTAAGCAGACAAAGACCAATAAGGCAAACCCAAACGACCACGCATGTTGTTTAGGTAGCGGTTGAGCTTGAGTGTGAACTCATACAAATAGTCACCCACATAGGCAAGCCATTTCGCTTGCTGCACTACGGCATCAAAATAGTCGCCATGAATCACCCACAACTGACGACCATCCGCAGTTTTGTGAACAGCTTGATCTACCACTTCAATCCCCCCAAAATGGTGGTCTAAGAAGTGACGCGCAAACTCATCGTGGTTGCCAGGCACATAAATCACACGTGTGCCTTTGCGTGCTTTACGCAACAATTTTTGAATCACATCGTTGTGCGCTTGCGGCCAATACCAACGACGACGTAATTGCCAACCATCGATGATGTCGCCTACAAGGTACAAGTAGTCGCTGGTGTGCTCTTTCAAAAAGTCCAACAAAGCGTCAGCTTGACAGCCGGGAGTACCCAAATGCAGGTCAGAAATGAAGATGGCTCTGTAATGCATCAAGCACCCAAGAAGTGTTTGCGGTAACGCGGTGGCATGTCATTGATCTTCATCAGCATGGGCAGGTCAGCCGTGTTGAAGTCGGGATCCCATGCAGGAGCACCCAGCACTTTTGCGCCTAAGCGCAAATAACCTTTGATCAATGCAGGCGGCTCAAACGCAGGGTTCACTTCCCACTGCTCCACGGGCAAAGCCAGACGCGGCGTGACTTGGTTTTCAATGCCAGCCAAATGTGTTTTCTTGAGTTGGTGCCAAATACTGGCCGCCACTTCACCACTGACAACACCTTGGTGCAGCATCGGGATACTGGCACAGCCGATCATCACATCCAGCTTGTTACGCACCATGAACTCAGCCAGTGCGCCCCACAAGGCCATGATGACGCCGCCGTGGCGGTGCTCAGGGTGCACGCAGCTGCGACCCAACTCAACCATACGTTCGCGATATTGGCGCAAACGGGTCAGATCAAATTCCAAGTCTGAATAGGTACTGCCAATGCGTTTGGCTTGAGCCGGTGTCAACACGCGATAGGTACCGATGACTTGCTCTGTCACATCGTCGCGAATGACCAAGTGCTCACAGAAGTCATCAAACAAATCGATGTCATGTCCTGGAATGCTGTCTTTCAAACGTGCCCCCATTTCAGTGGCAAACACGTCATAGCGTAGACGCTGTGCTTCCCGTACTTCGTCTTGGTGCTTGGCCCATTCAACGATCAGGGCTGGGCGACTTTCAGTTTTTTGCAAGGAGACAGAAACTTTTTGATTGTCAAGATCGTTTCGATGAAGCGACCCCCGAGGTACATCGATGAACGACAAAGGCATGGTTGGGTTTGGCAGTTCTTTCATGGTCGGTCCTTAGTGAATCAATGCCGAGAATTCTTATCAATGCATGTGAATTAACCGCGAAGATTGCATGAAATATTCGTGACAAATTACGCAAAACCTTCACCAATTTGTCACACACCACCTCTATCCTTCTTAGCCAATCATGCTGATCAAATACCTACGACTCGTACACGCCTTTGGCCGCGCCTTCTGGATTTTGTGGATCAAATTTCCTCGCTTGAGCCGCGAGCGAAAACTCGAAGAAATCAAAATGTGGTCTCGACACACATTAGAAATTCTTGGCATACGAGTGACTTACGAAACATCCCTCACCCAAATCGAAACATCGCCCTCGCCTCTCATGTTGGTGGCAAATCATGTGTCATGGGTTGATGCGTTGATCATTCAATCCATTCAGCCCAGCATCTTTGTCGCGAAGTCAGAGGTGCGAAGTTGGCCTATCGTTGGCAGCATTGCCACAGGGTGCGGCGTGGTGTTTGTTGATCGTGGCTCACCTAGCTCGGCACGACGCATGGTGGATGATTTATCGAGTGCGCTACACAACGGCTACTGCGTTGCAGGTTTTCCTGAAGGCACCAGCAGCGAAGGCAGCACCGTCAGCTTGTTTCATGCCAACTTATTTGAAGCGGCCATCAATCATCACATTCAGGTACAACCATTAGCGATTCGTTACACCAACCCTCAAACTGGTGATTTATGTTTGAAGGCTGCTTTCATTGGTGAAATTGGTTTCGTTCAATCATTGCACCAAGTGATGACATCAACGGGTATTCATGCCAAGGTGCACGCTGGTGAATTGCTATCGCCGCTCGGCCATTCACGCAGGACCTTGGCGCATTTGTCTCATCGCAGCGTCAGCAGCCAGCTTGAACTGCTCAACGCATAAAAGACGCTACCAAACTGGGCAAACCTGTGGCGAGTATTGGTAGCCACGAAATTAATAAGGTGCCCACAAAAATAGCGACCAAAGCTGGAGCAACCGAAGCTGCCACGGTGCGTATGGGTTGCTTGAACACGGCTGATGCAAAGTAAATGTTCATGCCTGCGGGAGGGCATAAAAATCCCATCTCCATATTCGCCAAAAAGATGATGCCAAAGTGCACAGGATCAATGCCATAGCTCGTGGCAAGTGGCAATAACAACGGCACCAACACAACAATGGCCGCATAGATTTCCATCAATGCACCAGCAGCAAATAAGAACACGTTCAAGGCCAGCAAGAACACCCATTTATTTTGCGTGACGCTTTGCACCCATTCGGTCGCCAAGTCTGGGATGCCCGCATCAACCAAGTAGTTGGTCAATCCCAAAGCCATCCCCAAGATCAACATCACACCACCAATGATTTGGGCGCACTGTGACAAACACTCACCCAATTTTTTGGCATCTAATTCTCGATGCGCAAAGGCTTGGGTCGCAACAGCGTAAATGGCGGTAAGTGCTGCGCTTTCCGTTGGCGTGGCAAACCCACTGCCGAGCGACCCAATGGCCACTACAGGTGCCAACAGCTCCCATTTGGCGTGCCACGCGGCATCACGCAGCGCCGTCTTGCTGAATGAGGGCTTTGCTTGCGGCACCTGCTCAGCTTTGTCATGGCGTAAATAGCCACCAAAGATCAATAAACACACCACCATGACCACAGCGGGGACCACCCCTGCCATGAACATGGTGTTGATGGGTACACGCGCAATGATGGCGTACATGATGAGTGGCACTGATGGGGCCAACAACACGCCCAAGGCACTGGCACTGGTCACCAAGCTGATGCCTTTACGGTCTGGATAGCCCACGCCTTGCAGCAAAGGCAATAGCAAACCGCCCAAGGCCAAAATCGTCACACCGCTGCCACCCGTGAATGCAGTAAAACAAGAGCACAGAACAGTTGCAGCGATCACAGTGCCAGTTTTGCCACCACCGAACAAGGCCACAAATACAGCACCCAAACGCTTCGCAGCGCCGGTGCCTGCAAAAATCAAACCAGCCAAGGTGAACAAGGGCAACGCAGGTAATGATGGGTTGACCGTGATTTGGTAATGCGACAAGGCAATCGAAGCCAGCGGCAAGCCTTCTTGCCAAAACAAGGCCAAAGCAAGACCACCTAACACGGCAAATATGGGGGCACCAAAAGACAACAGCAATGCCAAAACCAAGACCCAAGGCAACAGCGGCAAAGCTTCACCATCAAATCTAAAGGCCAACCACATACCCAACATAGGAGCGGTCACAGCACACGCTAACTTGACGCCTATATGTTGTGCGCATCGCGCACCTAGCTTCATCGCTAAGCATGCAAAGCCAATCGGCATGGCAGCTTCAAACCACCACACAGGCATGCCGTAAGCCAGCATTTGTTCAGCAGACATTTCGCTGAGCACCAGTTGTCCACTCGCCCAGGTCAACACACCACACACTACTGCAGCGCCATACTGCCCCACAGCATAAAAGCGAGGCACCAAAACACCCAAGCTGGTGAGATGACCAAAACGCTCCGCTGCTATGGCACCTGCCATAGCCATGAGCAAACCCAAATGCTGGACCACCACTGGGGCGTTTTCAATGCCTTTACCCATCATGGGACGTGACAAAATTTCGACCAACGGAATCAAGGCCATGAAGACCAGTGCGAGCGAGGCCAACGATGTATCGGCCTGCATCAAGCCTTTGAGAAAACGCCCCATCACTTACCCTTACCTGTGCGATAAGCCTTGAGGTGACGGAACACCTCATCAAAGGTATCAGCGGGCACCAATGTGCCGCGAATACGTGGGTAGAGTTTGTCAGCCAAGTCGTTCCATGCGCGCATTTGTTCTGCGTTAGGCTTATTCACCACCAAACCGCGTTTTTTCATGGCCTCTACAGCCTCTTCAACTTCTTGGCGGGCTTTGATACGAATTTGTACGCCTGCTTTGTCGCTGGCTGCACGTACGGCAACTTGCGTTTCAGGTGTCATTTCGTCCCAAGACTTTTTGGTCACTACCAAAGCGCCAACAATGGGCGCCCAGTTGATTTCCAACATATTTGGCGACATGGTGTAAATCTGACTGGCCAAGGCAAAGTAAGGCGTAGATGGCACCACATTGATCATGCCGGTTTGCACGGATGGCAGGATATCGCTGGTTTCTAGTGGCACAGGTGTATAGCCCATGCTCTTCATGATCTCTTGCTGGTCGGCTTCGCCTCCCCATGCAAAAAACTTCATCTTTTGATAGTCATCTGGTTTGAAGGCAGGCTCTTTGGAAAAGAAGCGCACCCAACCTGCATCGCCCCATGCCAAAACCACAAAACCTTTATCTAGGAATTTTTTCTCCATCGCAGGACGCATTTTTTCGCGAACGTAGTCCACCTCCTCCCACGACTTAAACAACAAGGGCATAGATTGCAATGCAGCAATAGAGGGCTCAATTTCACGCAAACCCACCACTGAAAGTAAAGCACCTTGCAATTGACCAATGCGCATCCGACGTGCCATCTCGGTCTCACCGCCTTGGCTGCCATCTGGATACACCACAAACTTCGATGCGCCTCCTTGTGCGGTGCGCCAAGCCTCACCAATCTCCATGAGTTGACGGTGATAAAGCGAGTTCTTTGGAGCCAAAGTGCCAAAGCGTAATTGTTTGTCCGCAGACCAAGACGCTGTCTGAGCACACAACAAACCCAGTCCCACGCACACTTGCAAACATGATTTCAAAAATTTAGACATTCAATGCTTTCAAAAAAGTTCATCTACGGATGAGAGCAACCACTGCGCACGCTCGCGCATCACTTCGTTTTGCAAACTGCGATGCTTTTGACTGATGTCAATAGCTTGCTTGAGCAACAACTCAAACTGCTTTCGATCCTCTGCTGGCAAGGCCACACCTTCTGCCTTGGCCACAAATGGCCCTGCTTCGCGGCCATCTCCAAGCGCAATCGCTTGATCGAAGTAGGCTTGCGCTTTTTGACGAGAACCACCCACTTTTGCACCCTCTAAGGTGCCCATCAGACTAGCCAAAGCACCTTGACCGTAATCGGGTTGAACTTGCCATGCAAGTTCGGCCAAGCGCATAGACAACGGCAAGTCAGCGACTAAATCTGGGTCATCCTTGGACATGGATATCCAACCGCCCAAGGATGCTGCCGCCCAATAAGCCAGTGGTACTTGATTAGCTTGAAGTTTGGGATGCTTCTTGCTATCGGCCTGCTTCAAAGCCTCGCTAAATCCGGGTGCGCTTTTTTCGAGAGACGTCATGGCGTGACGATGCGCGCGCGCATACAAGCGAGCAGCGCGTTCACGCATTTCAGCTGCAGCCTTTGGATTTTTGCCATCTATCTTTTCTGCATCAAACGCCACGAAGGCATAGGCATATTGCACAAAACCTGCTGATACCGATTCAGCCAACTTCAGATGACCTGGCGTTTCTTTGAGTACCGACTCTGAAAATTTCAAATAAAAAGCACTGGCCTCACGTGCAAGTTGCAAATCATCTTCACTTGACATCCCCTGCCCTGACAAAGCCTGAGCCGTTTGATCGATCACAAATGGACGAACGGCGCAACCAGACAAGACAACCAGAAGTGCCAAACAGGAAACAAAACGATAAGTAATAAGAACACCTCTTGAGAGTATCTAGTCCAAGGAATTCAAAAAATATAAGTGGGTAATGTGAATATTCAGTGACATCCGTCATCAAGTTGAAACAGTCCAACACGATGATTCATGCCAAAGGGAATGACCATGACAGATCAACACAAACTCAACGAAGAGCAAATTCAACGCCTACGCGATGACATCCTAGATACGCTGGATGAAGAGTTAGAAATGTCGATTGACGAAGATGGTGACAACACCGATCGCGTCAAATACTTTCGTGAACTGCTGCGCTTGCAAGGCGAGTTGGTTAAGTTGCAAGACTGGGTGGTCGCTACCAAACAAAAAGTAGTGATCTTGTTTGAAGGTCGTGATGCGGCAGGCAAAGGTGGCGTGATCAAGCGCATCACACAACGCCTCAATCCACGCGTGTGCCGCGTTGCAGCCTTACCAGCACCGAATGACCGTGAACGCACACAATGGTATTTCCAGCGCTACGTAGCGCATTTGCCTGCAGCGGGTGAAATTGTGTTGTTTGACCGCAGTTGGTACAACCGCGCAGGTGTGGAACGCGTCATGGGGTTTTGTAATGACGACGAATACGAAGAATTTTTCCGCACCGTGCCCGAGTTTGAAAAAATGTTGGCGCGTAGCGGCATCACTCTGATCAAGTATTGGTTCTCGATCACAGATGATGAGCAACACGCCCGCTTCTTGGGTCGCATTCACGATCCGCTCAAGCAATGGAAACTCAGCCCAATGGACTTAGAAAGCCGTCGTCGCTGGGAAGACTACACCGTGGCTAAAGAAACCATGATTGAGCGCACACACATTCCAGAAGCGCCTTGGTGGGTGGTGCAAGCAGTCGATAAAAAAAGTGCGCGCCTCAACTGTATTCATCACTTGCTGAACCATTTCGAATACCACGAGATTGAACACCCAGAAGTTCAACTACCCAAGCGGGTTCGCAATCCTGATTACATTCGCCACCCAGTGCCAGATGACATGATCGTGCCAGAACACTATTGAGATGGCTATTTCATAACAACGTCATAAACCATACTTATAGTTGTATGCGATGAATGAAATTCATGAAAACCTACAAAAGCAAAGAACTGGACTCAACCGAGTTATTCATGCTTTTGGATACTCATTGCAGGGCTTGCAAGCAGCCATGCATGAAACTGCCTTCAAACAAGAGGCATACCTAGCGTTCGCTTTGATTCCGTTGTCGTTTTGTTTAGGCAACAACTGGATTGAGATTTCACTTCTTTCTGGATCGGTCATTTTTGTGTTGATTGTTGAACTCTTAAACACGGGCCTCGAGTCCGCCATCGATCGTGTTGGCCCACAGTGGCACGATCTTTCTAAACGTTGCAAAGATTTAGGCAGCGCAGCAGTCTTGCTGAGCATTTTGTTATGCATGGGAATTTGGCTATCCGCGCTGATCATTAAGTTCTCACAACATATCTAACCCTGATATCTCGTGTGAAATATGTGTGTGCCGTCACACGCCAGTCATAAAAATTTAATAAATTACAAAAAGGTAGTGCATCATTAATTTTTTAATATTCAACTAGCGTCGACAGTTTGGCCAATCCATGTCTCTTAAAAATTTGATCGAAATGTTGAACAAGCAAAAATTAGTCGATGGCATGGTTCATAGTCAGCAAATGCACAAACACGATTTTGTAGAAACTCTTTTACAAAAACAGCACGACGCAGAATTGCACAACTTCATTGCCAAACAAAGCGCTACCGAATTAGGAAGCTATTTAGACGCCCTCCCCTTGGATGATGCCCTGAAGTTATGGAGCAAGATTCCAAATGAAAGAGAAAACGACGTGCTGTGGGAGATCTCCGATGAACGTCGTATCGCGATCGCTGGCGAAAGGCAGCCAGACTTTGAATCGAGCAAGATTAACGTTTATGAGCTGGTAGACGGGCGCTTAAAAAATATACCCATTGCAGGCCGTAAAGACTTAGAAGGTGCTAAACCAATTTGGGTGGACTTGATCAATTCGTCAAAAGCCGAACGTATTTTTGTAGGTTCGCATTTTGGTGTTGAACTACCTGATCCGATTGAAGCTACCGACCTAGAGGTCAGTGCACGTTTTCATGTCGAAGAAAACGACGACATTCATCTGCATTCAAACTTCCTGCTAGATCGCGAAGGCAAATCTAAAAGTATTCCAGTCGCATTTATTTTGCATGGCGGCATTTTGTTTTCTCTAAGAAATGAAGAACTATCGGTATTTAGGCATCAACGTCGTCGCGCATTGACACAGCCAGGTTATGTCACAGATTGCGTAGATCTCTTACTCGACCTTTATGGCGCTGATGTAGAAGTATCAGCTGATTCACTAGAAAACATCTACGCCAAATTAGGTGTTGTTGGCCGTCACGTCTTGAGTGAAGCCATCACTGACCAAGAAGCTGCTGGCATCTTGGCAGACATTGCAGAAGAGGAAGATCAAAATGGTCGAATCCGAAGCAACATCTTGGATACTCAACGCGCCCTGAGTTTCTTGATGCGCGGGCGTTTGCTTACACAAGATCAAATATCAGATTCGAAGCAAATTCTTCGCAACATCGATTCTTTAAACAGCCACACAGCCTTCTTGTTCGACAAGATCAATTTCTTGATGGATGCGACGATTGGTTTCATCAACATCAACCAAAACAAGCGCGTGAATCAACTCACCGTCTTCAGCGTGGTGTTCATGCCTATCAATATTTTGGCGGGTGTGGGTGGCATGTCTGAGTTCTCCATGATGACCGAGGGAACGCCATGGCCAGTGGCCTATGGTGGATTTGTTGTTGGATCTGCATTCATTGGATTAATCACCTATGTGCTTTTAAAGCATGCAGAAAAAAAACGTCTCAGAAAAACTTTAAGTGCCTGATATGAGCCACCATAAACACGAAACAACGCAAATTAAATCCGACGGCTTGCGCTATAGCAGCAAGAAAAACGGTTCTCCCTTCGAGGGCACAGGAAGAACAGGTGAAATGATGAGTTGCATCAAATGCAGCAAACACAAGCCAAGATCTACAGGGTCATTTCGACGCTTCTTAAATGCCAACCATTTTTTCTGTGGTGATTGCCGCGCCGTACCCGTGCAGAGTTAGTGGTTGGCGTGCCAACGATTGGCTGGGAAAATCAATCTAAAGCACGAGCCATGACCCAGCTCACTGGTAATGGAGAGGCTTCCACCATGACGTTGCATCACATGTTTAACAATGGCTAGACCAAGACCCGTACCACCAGACTCACGCGAGCGACTTCTGTCGACCCGATAAAAACGTTCAGTCAAACGTGGCAAGTGTTCTGCGGCTATGCCTGCCCCCGTATCTCGCACATCGATCAATAAGCTGCCATCGATACCTTGATCAACCGATACGTTAATACTTCCACCCCCAGGCGTGTAACGAACTGCGTTGCTCACCAAGTTTGACAAGGCACTTTGCAATTCTCGCGATTCACCCATCAAAGTTGCCGCGCTAAGTGTGGGCTCTACCTTGAATTGAATGGCATGAGGATTCACGCCATGTGTGATGGTGTTTGACAAACCTTTTGCCTCTTGTTCGCAAGAGTCAATCAATTGCTTCAACGGCAACGTACTCAAAACGCTAGGGATAGGACTTCCCTCTAAACGAGACAACGTTAATAAGTCTTCAACCAAGCCTTGCATACGTTCAGCTTGCACAGCCATCAGGCCTAAATAGCGTTTTTTTTCTTCTTCATTCAAATCGAGAGTTTGCAGAGTCTCCACAAAACCGGACATGACCGTCAATGGCGTACGTATTTCATGGGAAACATTGGCCACAAAATCACGGCGCATGGCTTCTGCTTGCTCAATCAATGTGACGTCACGCGTGAGCAAAAGTTGCTTACCCTCACCATAGCGATGGCGCTGCAACGAAATACGAACAGGTCGTTCAATGCGGTTTTTGTGGCCTGCAATCACCACAGGCTCAATCGGCTGCTCCACTGCCATGTATTCCGTAAATACAGGATCACGCAACAAATTACCGACACGTTGCATCACATCTCGTTCTGGATGAATACCTAAATGCGATGCAGCAGTTTTGTTACACCATTCGATTTGCGATCGCGCATCTAACATCACCACACCATTGGGTGAGGTTTGAATGGCCAACAAAAAATCTTTCAAGCGCTGCTCACTGGCTGCAATGGTCCGCTCACGCTCACGCAAAAGCTTGCGTGCACGATCTAAAACAATGCCCCACCAACCCGACATGTGAGGTGCCAAACCTAAATCACCGTGGCGCAACCATGAGCGCACACGGTAACCCCGCCAAGCATCGACTAAGGCCCAAGCCAAGCCTGCCAATAGCGCACCACTCAACAAGTAAAGCGATGGAGGTTGCCTGTCGCTGATCACGGCCCACGAAAAACCAATCGCGGCGCCAAACGCTAGCAGAGAGAAAAAAGAAAGAAATCGACTAATCACATGAACCTTACGTGATTTAGGACTGGTGGGTGATTCTGTATCCTACGCCACGAACAGTTTCTACCATGCTTCCCGCATCGCCCAAGGCCTCGCGCAGGCGTTTGACATGCACATCCACCGTGCGCTCTTCAATGAACACATGGTCACCCCATACACGGTCAAGCAACTGGCTACGGCTGTGCACGCGTTCGGCGTGGTGCATCAAATAGTTGAGCAGCTTGAATTCTGTGGGGCCCAATTTGATGCCTTGGTCGTTGAAGCTCACACGGTGTGTTGAGCCATCCAGCTTCAAAGCACCGATGGTGACCACATCACTGGCTTGCTCAGGCGCACGGCGGCGCAGCACTGCGCGAATACGGGCTAACAACTCTTGCGTGGAGAAAGGTTTGGTGATGTAGTCATCCGCACCCGCATCCAAGCCAGCAATTTTGTCTGGCTCGTCGCCGCGAGCGGTGAGCATGAGAATCGGCGTGGTCTTGGTACGTGGATCCGCACGCCAACGACGTGCCAACTCAATGCCACTTTGACCAGGCAACATCCAATCCAACAAGATCACATCAGGTAGCACTTCGTCGATGTGCTTTTGAGCTGCAACGCCATCGGATGCCAGCAAGGGCAGCATGCCGTTGTGTCGCAAATTGATCGCAATGAGTTCAGCAATCGCCGACTCATCTTCAACCACCAAGACGCGTGCAACTTTCATTTTTGAAATACCTTCAATTAGCCCATGGATGACTCAACATCCGCCAAGGGGGTGTGACGTACGTCTTCACCCTTGACGATGTAGATGACAAACTCAGCAATGTTTTTGGAATGATCACCAATGCGCTCGATGGCTTTGGCCACAAACAACAAATCCAAGCTGGCCGAGATGGTGCGTGGGTCTTCCATCATGTATGTGATGAGCTTGCGCACAAAACCGTCGAACTCTTTGTCAATCGCATCGTCTTCACGCAAAATGGTCACAGCCATGGGTACATCCAAACGCGCAAATGAATCAAGCGCTTTGCGCAACAAACCTGAGGCCATTTCAGCCGACACACGCAAATCTCCCGAAGGCAATGAGCGTGGTGCTGAGCTTTCGATGATGGACTTGACCATGCGGGCAATCTTGGCAGCCTCGTCACCCACACGCTCCAAGTTGGCTGTGGTTTTGGACATGGCCATGAGCAAGCGCAAGTCACGTGCTGTCGGTTGGCGACGACCAATGACGGAGGCGATTTCGCGGTCAATTTCAACTTCAAAGGAGTTGACTTTGTTTTCCGTGACGAGCACATCGTCAGCGGCTTCTGGGCTGAACTGAGACAAGGCATAGACTGCTTGGCGAATTTGTGATTCGACCAAACCGCCCAACTCCATCACGTGTGAGGAGATGTTGTTGAGATCGGAATCAAACTGTGAGGACAGGTGTTTATCTGGCATGGTGTTCTCCTATTAGCCGAAACGGCCTGTGATGTAGTCTTCTGTGGCGGTTTGCTTGGGCTTGAAGAAGATTTGCTCTGTTTCGCCAAACTCCACCAATTCGCCCAAATACATGTAAGCGGTGTAGTCGCTACAACGTGCAGCTTGTTGCATGTTGTGGGTCACGATGGCGATGGTGTAGTCGGCCTTGAGCTCGTGCACCAACTCTTCCACCTTGCCTGTAGAGATAGGGTCCAACGCTGAGGTGGGTTCATCCAACAGCAACACAGAGGGCTTCACTGCCACGCTGCGTGCAATGCACAAACGTTGCTGCTGACCACCGGAGAGTGACAAGCCGTTTTGGCCGAGTTTGTCTTTGACTTCGGTCCACAACGCTGCCTTGGTCAAGGCCCACTCCACCCGCTCATCCATCTCGGTGCGGCTGAGGTCTTCATACAGGCGAACGCCAAAAGCGATGTTGTCGTAAATCGTCATGGGGAACGGGGTGGGCTTTTGAAACACCATGCCGATGCGGGCGCGCAGCAAGTTCAAGTCTTGCTTGGGATCCAAAATGTTTTGGCCGTAGAAGTTGATTTCGCCCTCTGCACGCTGGCCTGGATACAAGCTGTACATGCGGTTCAAGGTGCGCAACAAGGTGGACTTGCCACAACCCGATGGTCCGATGAACGCAGTGACCTTGCGCTCGGCAATGTCCATGGTGACGTTACGCAGGCCTTGGAACTTGCCGTAGAAGAAGTTCAGGTCACGAACTTCCAAGGCGTTTTTTGTTGCTGGTGTTGTTTCAGACATTTTTGAATTCCACTGTGAAATTAGGAGCCGGCTTTATCGCGGAAGAACACACGAGCCAAGATGTTGAGCGCGAGCACGGTCAAAGTAATCAAGAGTGCACCAGCCCAAGCCAGACGCACCCAGTTTTCATAGGGGCTCATGGCAAATTGGAAGATCACGACAGGCAAATTGGCCATGGGCGCGCCCATGTTGGTGCTGAAGAACTGGTTGTTCAAGGCGGTGAAGAGCAAAGGTGCGGTCTCACCACTGATACGGGCCACTGCCAACAACAAACCCGTCATCACACCACTCTTGGCCGCACGCAAGGTGATGAAGGTAGACACCTTCCAACGTGGGGCGCCAAGGGCAAAAGCTGCTTCGCGCAAGCTGCCAGGCACCAAGCGCAACATGTTTTCGGTGGTTCGCATGATCACGGGCACGGCAATGAGTGACAAAGCCAAGCTACCCGCGTAGCCAGAGAAGTTACCCACCGTGGCCACTGCGATGGCATACACAAACAAGCCCAGCACGATCGAAGGTGCGGACAACATGATGTCTGTTACAAAGCGTGTGAGCTCGGCAGTTTTGCTTTCATCACCGTATTCGGTGAGGTAGATACCGGCCAAGATGCCCACGGGGGTAGACACCAACACGGTCAAGCCCACAATCATCAAGCTGCCCACGATCGCATTGCGCAAGCCACCGCCTTCGGTGCCTGGTGCAGGCGTGTCGTGGGTGAGCAAGTTGGCATCCAAGGCAGACAAACCATTGGAGAACAAGACATACAAAATCCAGAGCAACACGGCCAAGCCGATGGCCATGGCAGACATAGAGAACGCCAAACCCAGCATGCTGGTGATGCGACGCTTGGTGTAGAGCTGTTGGTTCATTTCCATAGATAACCTCTTAGTTGCCTTTGGCTTTTTCGGCGCGCTGAATCATGTTCTTAGCCAAGGCCAACACCACAAAGGTGATGACGAACAGCAAGAAGCCCAGAGCAAACAAGGTGGAGAAATGCAAGGCCTCGGCCTCGCCAAATTCATTGGCTAGCACTGACGCAATAGAGGTGCCGGGTGAGAACAACGAGGTGGGCATGCGGTTGGCATTGCCAATCACAAAGGTCACCGCCATGGTTTCACCCAAGGCGCGACCTAGACCCAGCATGATGCCGCCGATCACACCTTTTTGTGTGTAGGGCAACACCACTTGGCGCACCACTTCCCATGTGGTGCAACCCAAACCATACGCAGACTCACGCAAGATGGCAGGCGTGATTTCAAACACATCACGCATCACCGCTGCCACAAATGGCAGCACCATGAAAGCCAGCACAACACCTGCCGCCAAAATGCCCATGCCATTGGTCGCGCCACCAAACAAGAAACCTACCAAAGGCATGCCGCCTAACACTTGTTGCAAGGGCATTTGAACGTAGTCGGCAAACAAAGGCGCGAAAACAAACAAACCAAACATGCCATAAATGATGGATGGCACAGCAGCCAACAATTCAATGGCTGTGCCCAGCGGGCGACGCAGCCACACAGGACAGGTCTCGGTCAAAAACACAGCCACGCCAAAGGCCAGTGGCACGGCGATTAGCAAAGCAATGCTGGCACTCGACACGGTACCCACGATGGCAATGGCAGCGCCAAAGTCTTCGTTGATGATGTCCCACTCGATGTGCCACAAAAAGTTAAAGCCAAAGCGTTGGAACGTTGGCCATGCATTCACAAACAACGAAAGAATGATGCCCAACAAGGCCACCAACACCAACAAAGAAAACGCTTGTGTGATGCGGTGGAAAAAGAAGTCTTGCACGCGCTGCTTCTTGGCAATGGCCACCATGTCGTTGCTGACGACTTGGCTGGTTTCATGCTGCGATAGATTGGTTGTGCTCATGACAGACCCTAAACTCATTGGAACACCTTGCTTTTTAAAACTAAAAATCCGTCGGCACGCTACATAGGGCCGACGGAATTTTTGATTCATTCAAATTACTTTTGAATTTGTGTCCACACTTTGGCGCGGATTTGTGTGGTCAATGCATCAGGCAAGGCCACGTAGTCGAGGTCTTGCGCCATCTTTTTGCCATTCAAGAAAGCCCAGTCAAAGAACTTGATGGCTTCAGCTGCTGCCGCTTTGTCTGTGGGTTGCTTGTACATCAAGATGAATGAAGCCGTGCTGATGGGCCAGCTGGTAGCACCTTTGGCATTGACCATGGATACGCCCATACCTGGAACGCTCATCCAATCAGCGCCTGCGGCTGCAGCAGCAAATGTCAAATCATCAGGTGCCACATACTTGCCATCGGCGTTTTGCAACTGCATGTAAGTCATGTTGTTCTTTTTAACGTAGGCGTATTCCACGTAACCCAATGCGCCTTTGACGCGGTTCACGTTGGCAGCAACACCTTCGTTGCCCTTGCCACCCACAGAAGAAGCAGCGGGCCACTTGACAGCAGCGCCCTTGCCCACTTTGTCAGACCAGTCCTTGCTCACAGCAGTGAGGTAGTCGGTGAAGTTAAAGGTGGTGCCAGAACCATCAGCGCGGTGAACGATGGTGATTTCTTGCTCAGGCAATTTTTTGCCTGGGTTCAAAGCGGCGATTTTGGCGTCGTTCCACTTGGTGATCTTGCCCAAGAACATGTCGGCCAACACGGGGCCAGTGATGCGCAATTCGCCTGGCTTGAAGCCTTCCAAGTTCACCACAGGCACTGTGCCGCCGATGATGGCGGGAAACTGGACCAAGCCTTCTTTTTCGAGATCTTCACCAGACAGAGGCGCGTCAGTGGCACCGAACGTCACGGTCTTGGCCTTAATTTGACGAATACCACCAGATGAACCGATGGATTGGTAATTCAAGCCATTGCCGGTGGCAGCTTTGTAGCCCTCAGCCCACTTGGCGTACATAGGGAAAGGGAATGTCGCGCCGGCACCTGTGATGTCAGCCGCGAATGCAGAACCCATCGCCAAAGTTGCCATAGCAGCAGCGGCCACAGATTTGATGAAAGTGCGCTTCGTGTTCATGAGATTCCTTCAATTGGTTAGAACAGATGTGACTTTATCTAGCCATTGTGACGGTACTGTGACACATATGACAGTTTTATTTCAACGATTCAAGTATCATTGAAATATGAGCCAAAACAACCACTCTGAATCGCAAGTCGTCGAAGCCTTAGCCGCGCTGGCACAAAGCCAACGCTTACGTGCCTTCCGCGCCTTGGTGGTGGCCGGTGCCGAGGGTTTGACCCCCAGTACCCTCGCCGCCTTGTTGCAAATTGCGCCCAGCGCTTTGTCGTTTCACCTCAAAGCACTCAGCCACGCTGGTTTGGTGAGCGCCGAGGCCAGTGGCCGCAACTTGATTTACCGAGCCGAGTTCGCTCGCATGAACGATTTGCTCACCTACCTGACCCAAGACTGCTGCCAAGGCCAATCGTGCGCAGTGGTGCCAGAAACCGTAAAAGCTTGCTGCTGATTCATTGACCTCACGAGACTTCACATGACCACACTCAACGTTCTCTTTTTGTGCACACACAATTCAGCGCGCAGCATCTTGTCTGAAGCTTTGCTCAACCACATGGCTTCAGGCGCGAGCGGCACACGCTTCAAAGCTTTCTCTGCTGGCAGCAGCCCGCGCGAAAACCAACAACCCAACCCACTGGGACTGCAAGTGCTGAAAGCCGCTGGCATTGACACCTCGTACCTCAGCAGCAAAAGCTGGGACGAGTTTGCCAAGCCCGATGCACCGCACATGGACTTGGTCATCACCGTGTGCGACAACGCGGCGGGCGAGGTGTGCCCCTATTGGCCAGGCCAGCCCGCCACCGCGCATTGGGGCTATGCCGACCCATCTGCGATAGAGGGCAGTGATGAAGATCGACTAGAAGCTTTTCGCGCGACCTTGCACCTGATTCACAAGCGCTTGCAACTGTTGGTGGACTTGCCTGCAGACAAGCTGCAAAAAACCATGTTGCAACACACAGCCAAAGAGCTGAGCGGGAGCCACGCATGAACTTCTTTGAACGCTACCTGACCGCGTGGGTAGGCCTGTGCATCGTCGTGGGCATAGCGCTAGGCCAATGGCAGCCTGAACTGTTTCAAGCCATTGGCAGCATGGAATACGCACAAGTCAACTTGCCTGTGGGCTTGCTGATTTGGGTGATGATCATTCCCATGCTGGTGAAAGTGGACTTTGGCGCGCTACACGAAGTGCGTCAGCACATCAAAGGCATTGGCATCACGTTGTTTGTGAACTGGTTGGTCAAGCCGTTTTCGATGGCATTGTTGGGCTGGTTTTTTATTCGCTATTTGTTTGCGCCGCTATTGCCTGCTGAGCAAATTGACAGCTACATCGCAGGCCTCATTTTGCTAGCTGCTGCGCCCTGCACGGCGATGGTGTTTGTGTGGAGCCGCCTGACCAACGGCCACCCTTTGTTCACGCTCTCGCAAGTGGCGTTGAATGACGCCATCATGATGGTGGCATTTGCGCCGCTGGTGGCGTTCTTACTCTGCCTCTCGGCCATCATCGTGCCTTGGGACACGCTCATCACCTCGGTGGTTTTGTACATCATCGTGCCCGTGGTGTTGGCGCAGTTGATTCGCAAAGCTTTGCTCGCTCAAGGCGAGGCTAAATTTGAAGCCGTCATGGCACGCATTGGCCCTTGGTCAATCACAGCGTTGCTCGCCACGCTGGTGTTGTTGTTCGCATTTCAAGGCGAAGCGATTTTGAAACAGCCTTTGGTCATTGCCCTGCTTGCCGTGCCTATCCTGATTCAGGTGTTGTTCAATTCTGCTTTGGCTTACTTGCTCAACCGTGCGTTGGGCGAGGCGCACAGCGTGGCCTGCCCTTCTGCCTTGATTGGTGCTTCCAACTTCTTTGAACTGGCGGTGGCTGCTGCCATCAGCCTCTTTGGCTTTGAGTCGGGAGCTGCACTGGCCACAGTCGTGGGCGTACTCATTGAAGTGCCGGTGATGCTGCTCGTGGTGAACGTGGTGAACCGCAGCAAAGGCTGGTACGAGCACAAATAAGCGCAATGACCATCGAAGTCCAAAGGTTGCCCTGAGTTTTTAGAATGAGATATGCGTCTTTTTCTGAATGCCCTTGGATTTCAAACCGCTTGGTGGGCCTGCATCGCAGGCTTAGGACATGGGCTGGAAATACCGGCCCTGCTCTATGGACTGACGCTGGCTGGCCTGCATACGGCATACGCCCCAAAACCATCGCAAGAAATCAAACTTGCAGCCGTGGCGTTAGCAATAGGCGTGGCCATTGACACCGTTTTGCAAGCCGCATCTGTCATTGACTTTTACGGCTGGTCACTGGCCTTCTTCAGCCCGTTTTGGCTTTGGTTGCTTTGGGTCTTGTTTGCGATGACCTTGAATGCATCGTTATCTTTCTTGCAAACAAAACCCTTGTGGCTCTCAGCATTGGCTGGGCTGGTGTTTGGGCCGCTGACCTACTATGCTGGTGCGCAACTGGGTGCCGCCTACTTTGACGGCTCCTTCATTCACACCGCAGCACTCGCATTGGTTTGGATGATTGCACTGCCCTTCTTGGTCTACATGGCCCAACAACTCTTCACACACACCAAAGGTCAACCATGATGAACCGTCGAATGCTTTTACTCAGCGGCATGGCCAGCACGGCAATGGCTGCCAATTTGAGTGGCTGTGCCAGTCCAACCGTTGAGGACTATGCAGGCCAAAAACCCGCGCTCGACTTGCGCACCTACTTCAATGGTGTGGTCGATGCTTGGGGCATCTTCACTGACCGCAACGGCAAAGTGGTGAAGCGTTTTACTGTGGAGATGAAATGCCAATGGCAAAACGACCAAGGCATCTTGGACGAAGACTTTGTCTACTCTGACGGAACTAAAGAAAAGCGCATCTGGAAACTCACTGACAAAGGTAACGGTAACTATGTGGGCACTGCAGGCGATGTGGTGGGCACGGCTGAAGGTCAAACCAAAGGCAATGCATTCAACTGGCGATACACCCTCGCACTGCCCGTCGACGGCAGCATCCTCAATGTTCAGATGGATGACTGGATGTATCTGATGAATGACCGCATGATGCTCAACAAAGCTCGCATGACCAAGCTGGGTGTGCATCTGGGCGATGTCACCTTGTCGTTCACGCGCAGAGCTTAAACGTCTTCACAAACTTTGCGCACCATGAGCAACACCAAAACATTCAAAGGCAACAAACAGAGCCTGCCTAGCAAACCCTGCAAAGCGTGTGGGCGGGACATGACGTGGCGCAAAGCTTGGGCGAAGAATTGGGATCAGGTCCTGTACTGTTCAGATGCGTGCCGCAAAAACAAAGCTGGGCTGGCATAAAACCATGCCCACCCCCAAACGCCTCATACTCATCCTTGGCGACCAACTCAACGATGATGCAACAGGACTGAGCGATTTCAACGCCGAGCACGATACCCTATGGATGGCCGAGGTAACGGAAGAGTCCACACACATCCCATCATCGAAACAACGCACCACTGTTTTCTTAAGTGCCATGCGGCACTTTGCTGAGCAACTCAAAGCGCGCGGTTGGCCGCTGATTTACAGCCAACTTGATGACCCGAACAACACAGGCACTTTGGCTGGTGAACTGAGCAAAGCCATTGCTCAAATACGACCTCAACAACTTGTCATGACAGCACCTGGGGACTGGCGAGTGTTGCAAAGTTTGCGCTCTGTGGCCAAGCAACATGATGTTCCGCTAGAGATTCGTGACGACACGCACTTTTTCAGTACTGTGCGCGACTTTGCAGATCATGCCAAAGACCGCAAGCAGTTGCGTTTGGAGTATTTCTACCGAGAGCTGCGCCAGAAAAATGGCATCTTGATGGAAGGCAAAAAACCCATAGGCGGCCAATGGAACTTTGATGCTGACAACCGGGGTAGCTTTGGCAAACAAGGGCCCGGCATGTTGCCCCCACCCACACGCGTCGCACCCGATGCCATCACCCAAGACGTGATGCGTTTGGTCAACGACAAGCTGGCTCACCACCCCGGATCGATCGCGCAGTTTGGTTGGCCCGTCACGCGTGCACAAGCGCTGGTGGCCTTGGATGAATTCATCACACACCGCTTGCCCAGCTTTGGGCTTTACCAAGATGCGATGTGGGAAGGCGAAGTGTGGCTCTATCACTCGCAGCTTTCATGCGCTTTGAACTTGAAGCTGATCAACCCACGCGAGGTGTTGGCTGCGGCCGAGGCAGCGTTTCACAAGGGCCATGCCCCACTAGAAGCTGTCGAAGGTTTTGTGCGGCAAATCTTGGGTTGGCGTGAATACGTGCGTGGCATTTATTGGACGCACATGCCCGAGTACGCTGAGGGTAACGCCCAACAAGCGCACGAACCGCTGCCCGAGTTTTACTGGACCGGCAACACCGACATGGCCTGCTTGCGCGATGCCATCACGCAAACCCTGCAACACGGCTATGCACACCACATTCAACGCTTGATGGTGACCGGCCTTTACGCCTTGCTACTGGGCGTGGCGCCGAAACAAGTGCACCAGTGGTACTTGGGCGTGTATGCGGATGCGGTGGAATGGGTAGAGCTACCCAACACGCTCGGTATGAGCCAGTTCGCCGATGGCGGCCTGATGGCCAGCAAGCCCTATGTCGCCAGTGGCAAATACATCGACCGCATGAGCAACCATTGCAAAGGCTGCCGCTTCAACCCTGCCGAATCCACGGGCGAGACCGCCTGCCCGTTCACGACGCTGTATTGGGATTACCTAGGCCGACACGCCGACATGCTGGCTAAAAACCCGCGCATGTTGATGCAACTGAAGAACCTCAACCGGCTCTCACCCGAACAGCGCGAAGCGATTACCACGCAAGCACAAACACATCGTGCACAACTTCATGCCCATAAAAAAGCCCCCCAAGCCTTGCGGCTTGAAGGGCTCTGAGTCGTCAAGCGACTGGAAGGCTTAGACGCTAGCCAATGCTGCGTTGAACGTGGCGCTTGGACGCATCACAGCTTCGAGCTTCTTGGCATCTGGCAGGTAGTAACCGCCGATGTCCACTGGCTTGCCTTGAACGGCATTGAGCTCGTCCACGATCTTCTTCTCGTTCTCAGTCAAACTCTTAGCCAAAGGAGCGAACTTGGCAGCCAAGTCTTTGTCTTCGGTTTGCGCTGCCAACTCTTGGGCCCAGTACATGGCCAAGTAGAACTGGCTGCCACGGTTGTCGAGCTGACCTGTTTTGGGCGATGGGTTTTTGTTGGTGTCCAACAATTTGCCGGTCGCTGCATCCAAAGTCTTAGCTAACACCACCGCTTTGGCGTTGTTGTTTTTCAAGCCCATGTCTTCGAATGACACAGCCAAGGCCAAGAACTCACCCAGTGAATCCCAACGCAAGTGGTTTTCTTCCACCAACTGTTGCACGTGCTTAGGTGCAGAACCGCCCGCGCCAGTTTCGTACATGCCGCCACCGGCCATCAAAGGCACCACAGACAACATCTTGGCCGAGGTACCCAACTCCATGATCGGGAACAAATCGGTCAAGTAGTCGCGCAAGATGTTGCCTGTTGCGCTGATGGTGTCCAAACCGCGCACCACGCGCTCGAGGGTGTAACGCATCGCACGCACTTGGCTCATGATTTGGATGTCCAAACCATTGATGTCGTGCTCGTGCAAGTACATCTTCACTTTGCGGATCAATTGGGCTTCGTGTGGACGGTAAGAGTCCAACCAGAACACCACGGGCATGCCAGAGTTGCGGGCACGTGTCACAGCCAATTTCACCCAATCGCGGATGGCGGCGTCTTTCACTTGGCACATGCGCCAGATGTCGCCAGCTTCCACGTCTTGGCTGAGCAAGACTTCGCCTGTCTCCAGGTCGGTGATGTTGGCCACGCCGTCTTCGGTGATTTCGAAAGTTTTGTCGTGTGAGCCGTATTCTTCAGCTTGCTGAGCCATCAAACCCACGTTAGGCACAGTGCCCATCGTTTTGGGATCGAAGTTGCCGTGCCACTTACAGAAGTTGATCATCTCTTGGTAGATACGGGCAAAAGTCGATTCGGGCATCACAGCCTTCACGTCTTTCAAGCGGCCATCAGCGCCCCACATCTTGCCGCCGTTGCGAATCATGGCGGGCATGGATGCATCGACGATCACATCGTTAGGTGAGTGGAAGTTGGTGATGCCTTTGGCAGAGTCAACCATGGCCAACTCTGGACGGTGCTCGTGGCAAGCATGCAAGTCACGCTTGATTTCGTCTTGTTGGCTTTGTGGCAACGCTGTGATCTTGCTGTACAGATCGGCCATGCCGTTGTTAACGTTCACACCGAGTTCTTTGAAAGTCTTGGCGTGTTTTTCGAACGCTTCTTTGTAGAAGATCTTGACGCAGTGGCCGAACACGATGGGGTGAGACACCTTCATCATGGTGGCTTTCACGTGCAAGGAGAACATCACGCCAGTTTTGTGTGCGTCTTCGATTTCCTTGGCGTAGAACTCTTCCAAGGCTTTCTTGCTCATGAACATGCTGTCGATGACTTCACGGTCGAGCAAAGAGACTTTTGGCTTCAACACCACGGCTTTGCCGCTCTTGGTGATGAGCTCCATCTTCACGTCACGGGCTTTGTCCAAGGTGATGGATTTTTCGCCGTGGTAGAAGTCGCCATGGTGCATGTGCGACACGTGTGAACGAGAAGCTTGGCTCCACTCAGCCATGCTGTGTGGATTCTTGCGAGCGAACTCTTTCACAGCGCGAGGGGCGCGGCGGTCAGAGTTACCTTCGCGCAAAACGGGGTTCACAGAGCTGCCGATGCACTTGCCGTAACGAGCCTTGATGGCTTTGTCTTCGTCAGTGGTTGGGGCTTCTGGGTAATCAGGCAATGCATAGCCTTTGGCTTGCAATTCTTTGATGGCGGCTGTCAGCTGGCCCACAGAGGCGCTGATGTTTGGCAACTTGATGATGTTGGCTTCTGGCTTCAAAGTCAGTTTGCCCAATTCAGACAGGTTGTGCGTCACACGTTGGGCTTCGGGCAACATGTCCGAGAACTCACCCAAGATACGGGCAGCCACAGAGATATCGCTAGACACCACGTCAATGCCAGCTGGAGCAGCAAATGTACGGATGATGGGCAGGAACGAAGCTGTTGCCAACAAGGGGGCTTCGTCAGTCAGGGTGTAAACGATTTGGGATTTTTCAGCAGCCATTGCTCGGTCTCATTCTTTATTTGGATAGGGTGAAAGAAATACTGTTTTCTTGAGTTTTGCGGCGGTTAACCGCTGGCTCAAAAGCCAACATTATCCACACCACTTTAGCCGACCCGCCCCTGCGCTTTGCTTACGACCCAGGCCTGAGAAAAACCCTTATTCCAATTTGGCATATATGTAGAACAAACAAATCGTTTGTTTTGGCATAAAGAACACCTACAGTCCACGCCATGCAAGATTTTGGTTTCGTATTCGCGGGTTTCTTTGTGGGCTTGGTCGTCGGCTTGACCGGGGTCGGTGGCGGCTCACTGATGACGCCCATTTTGATTTTCTTCTTTGGCGTCAAGCCCTACATGGCCGTAGGCACCGATTTGCTGTTTGCCGCCTTCACCAAGGCAGGCGGCACGTTCAGCTTTGCGCGTCAACGCATCGTGCCTTGGCGTGTCGTCATTTCCTTGTGCGCTGGCAGCATCCCTGCGGCTGGGGCCACACTTTGGGTGTTGCACAACATTGGCCCGTCTGACGCTGCCGTGCAAAAGGTGATGACGCTCACCTTGGGCGTTGCCCTACTGCTGACCGCCAGCGCCATGCTGTTTAAGGTTATTCGCGGCAAACAAGCGCCGGTGGTGCTGGCCGAAGAAAACCTGTTTGAGGCCACCCAGCCCCGCCACTGGTCACTGCCTGTCTTGTTTGGGGCGGCCATTGGTATCTTGGTGACCCTCACCTCGGTGGGTGCAGGCGCCATTGGCGTGACGGTGCTTATGATCCTGTATCCCCAACTGCCTTTGTTACGCATCGTGGCAGCTGATATTGCGTATGCCGTGCCGCTGACCATGGTGGCGGGCTTGGGCCACGCCTCTTTGGGCTCGGTTGATTGGTCCTTGCTGGGCTTGTTGTTGACCGGCTCATTGCCCGGTATTTGGCTCGGTTCACGCCTGATGCACAAAACGCCTGAGCGCGTGATTCGTTCCATTCTTTCTGTGTTGCTGGCATGGGCTGGCAGCAAACTGGTTTTTGCTTAATTTTTTAGCTTGAGTATTTAGATGTACCAATACACTCCCTTCGATTCAGAATTCGTCAAAGCCCGTTCCGCTCAGTACCGCGATCAGCTCGAACGCAATTTGGCTGGCAAATTGGGCGATGACGAGTTCCGCCCCTTGCGTTTGCAAAACGGCTGGTATGTCCAACGTTACGCCCCTATGTTGCGCGTGGCTGTGCCCTACGGCGAATTGAATAGCGCACAACTGCGCGTTTTGTCACAAATCGCGCGCGACTACGACACGCCCAAGCCTGAGGTGCTCGCCACGGCACAAACCACCCAAGACAAGATCAGTGCCACGGCTGCAGTTCCAATTGATGCTCCCAAGCTTGTGACGAATTGCGGCCACTTCACCACCCGTCAAAACGTGCAGTTCAACTGGATTCCACTTGAAAAAAGTGCTGACGTGATGGACTTGTTGGCCAGCGTCAACCTGCACGGCATTCAAACCAGCGGCAACTGCATTCGCAACATCACCAGCGACGAACGCGCCGGCATTGCGGTGGACGAAGACGTCGACCCACGCCCTTACGCCGAAATGCTGCGCCAGTGGAGCACCTTGCACCCCGAGTTTGCTTACCTGCCTCGCAAATTCAAAATCGCCATCACTGGGGCAACTGAAGACCGCGCAGCCATCGAGTGGCACGACATTGGCCTGCGTTTGCTGCGTGATGACGAAGGCCAAGTAGGCTTCAAGATTTACGTGGGCGGCGGCATGGGCAGAACGCCCATGACAGGCCAAGTGATTCGTGAGTTCTTGCCATGGAACCACATCATCAACTACCTCGAAGCTGTGGTGCGTGTGTACAACAACTGGGGTCGTCGCGACAACATCTACAAAGCGCGTATCAAAATTTTGGTCAAGGCCGAAGGCCAACGCTACTTTGACGAAGTCAACGAAGAGTTTGACCGCATCTTGGAAAGCGGTGCACACCACACCATCCCGCAAACTGAACTCGACCGCGTGAGTGCCTGCTTTGTGTCGCCACCTGTAGACGTGGTGTCTGATGAAGCCCAAGAAAAAGCCGAACAAGCCTTATTGGCACAAGCCAAGGCCGACAAAGAATTCACCCGTTGGTTGCAACAAAACGTGACCAGCCACCAGAACCCTGGCCTGCGCGTGGTCACCCTGTCGTTCAAACGTTTGGGCCAAGCCCCGGGCGATGCAACTGCCGACCAACTGGCGATTGCCGCTGACTTGGCCGAGAAATTCAGCTCAGGCGAAGTGCGCGTGAACCACGACCAAAACTTGGTGTTGCCTTGGGTGCGCATTGACCAATTGGCTGAGCTGTACCAAGCCGCCAAAGCCGCAGGCTTTGCCCGTGCCAATGTGCATTTGTTAACCGACATGATCGCCTGCCCCGGCGGCGACTACTGCGCGTTGGCCAATGCTCGTTCGTTGCCCATCGCTGCTGCTATCACCGAGCGTTACCAAGACCTCGACGAGTTGTTTGACTTGGGCGAGATTGACTTACACATCAGCGGTTGCATCAACTCTTGCGGCCACCACCACAGCGGCCACATCGGCATCTTGGGCGTGGATAAAGACGGCCAAGAGTGGTACCAAGTCACCCTCGGTGGCTCGGACGGTTCATTCTTGAGCGGTCCATCCAAAGCTGGCAAAGTGGTTGGCCCATCGTTCGCAGCCGCCGAAGTGGTGGACGTGGTGGAAGCCGTGCTGGACACCTACCGCGACAAGCGCGAAGGCCACGAGACCTTTGCACGCACGCTGAACCGCGTGGGCTTTGATGTCTTCAAAGCCGCGGCCAATTCGGCCCGTAACACCACCGCACGTGCTGCCTAAGCCAGAACCCGATACGAGAAGAACCATGAGCCTGCAAATCATCACCCAACACACATCCGACGGCACCAACGCACGCGCTTTGGCCAACGACGTGGACGTGCAAACCCTCGACCTCGAAGGCTTGGAGCGCATCGATCTGAACTTCCCCAAGTTCACCGATGGCCGCGCTTTCAGCCAAGCTTTTGTGCTGCGCCGCCGTGGCTTTAGCGGCGACATCCGCGCCCACGGCGATGTGTTGATTGACCAACTGCTGCAGATGCAACGCAGTGGTTTCTCAAGTGCCGTGCTGCGTGACGACCAAGACGCCGCACACGGCGAAAAACTGTTGACGCACTACAAAGCTTTCTACCAAGGCGATGCCGTCACCGCAGAACCCAAATTTGCCCGCGTGGGCTAAGCAGGCAAGCATCATGAGCACCAGTTCATTCCTATCTGCCAACGGCCAATCCAAGGCCACCACCTTGAATGCCCGCGCCAGCGATGACTTCGCAGCCAAGCTGTCTGAAACTCAAGCCTTGCTGCAACGCGCAGCGGCAGACTTCACGCCTGTCACCCAAGCCTCTAGCCTTGGCGCTGAGGACGTGGTGATCACCCACCTCATCAACAGCTTGAAGCTCAACATTCCTGTGTTCGTGCTCGAAACCGGCGCACTGCACACCGAGACTTTGGCTTTGCTCGAACGCACCGAGGCCACCTCACGCGCCCCCATCCACGTGTATCGCCCTGCGCATGAATCGGTCATCCAGTTTGTGCGCACCGAAGGCCAAGACGCGATGTACAAAAGCATCGAGCTGCGCAAAGCATGCTGCGGCATTCGCAAGATGGAACCGCTCGCCCGCGCCCTCAAAGGTCAACGCGCTTGGATCACCGGTTTGCGCCAAGAGCAATCCACTGCTCGCGCTGATGTGCCGTTGCAAGATGACAGCGAAGTGGCCACCAAAAACTTAAGCAAGTTCACCCCCTTGGCCAAGTGGACCTGGGGCGATGTGTGGCACTACATCGCCACCAACCACGTGGACTACAACCCACTGCACGACCAGTTTTTTCCCAGCGTGGGCTGTGCCCCTTGCACACGCGCCATCAGCTTGGGCGAAGAGTTCCGCGCGGGTCGCTGGTGGTGGGAAAGCAGCGACCTGAAAGAGTGCGGTTTGCATGTCAAACCGCACGGCGAGTGATAGCTCGCGAGTCACTGCTTCAGTGCAGGTTCATTTCGCTGAAAGCGAAGTGAACCGGAACTAAGACGAATTGATTGAAGAAAAAATTATGAACGCTACAACCAAAAACGAGTTGCACCACTTAAGCAACACCCACCTCGATGCTCTGGAAGAAGAAACCATCTTCATCTTGCGCGAAGTCGCCGCCGCCTTCGAGCGCCCCACCCTGTTGTTCTCGGGCGGCAAAGATTCGCTCGTCATGCTCAAGTGCGCCGAGAAGGCTTTCGGAGCTGGCCGAATCCCCTACCCACTGTTGATGATCGACACCGGCCACAACTTCAAGGAAGTCACCGACTTCCGCGACTCACGCGCGAAAGAACTCGGTGCTGAGTTGATCGTGCGTAGCGTGGAAGACTCGATGAAAAAAGGCACGGTGCGTTTGGCTCACCCCGGTGAGAGTCGCAACGTGCACCAATCGGTCACCTTGCTCGAAGCGATCGAAGAATTCCGATTTGACGCACTCATTGGCGGCGCACGCCGTGACGAAGAAAAAGCTCGCGCCAAAGAACGCATCTTCAGCCACCGCGACAGCTTTGGCCAATGGCAGCCTAAAGCACAACGCCCTGAGTTGTGGACCCTGTTCAACCACAAGTTGCAACCCGGCGAACACTTTCGCGTGTTCCCCATCTCCAACTGGACCGAGCTTGACGTGTGGCAATACATCGCCCGCGAAAACATCGCGCTGCCATCGATCTACTACACGCACAAACGCGAAGTGGTGGACCGCCGTGGTCTGTTGGTGCCTGTGACCGAACTCACACCCCCCAAAGACGGTGAGAAGGTAGTGATTCGCGACGTGCGTTTCCGCACCGTGGGTGACATCACCTGCACATGCCCCGTTGAAAGCGATGCGGCCACCCCTGAGCAAATCGTCATCGAAACGTTGGCCGCAGACGTGAGCGAGCGCGGTGCCACACGCATGGATGACAAAACATCTGAGGCTTCGATGGAGAAGCGCAAAAAAGACGGCTATTTTTAAGACGGTGAATTTGATGACGACAACAAATACAACTAACCAAAACGCACTCAAGTTCATCACCTGCGGCTCCGTCGACGACGGCAAGAGCACGCTAATTGGCCGCTTGCTGGTTGACACCAAAGCAGTGTTGCAAGACCACTTGGCCGGCGTGCAACGCTCGGGCGAAACCGACCTCGCTTTGTTGACTGACGGCTTGAGTGCCGAGCGCGAGCAAGGCATCACGATTGACGTGGCTTACCGCTACTTCAACACCGAAGCACGCAAGTTCATCATTGGTGACGCGCCCGGCCACGAGCAATACACCCGCAACATGGTGACCGCTGCTTCTAGCGCTGATGCGGCTGTGGTGTTGGTCGATGCCATCAAGCTGGACTGGAAAAATCCAGCACTCGAATTACTGCCACAAACCCGCCGCCACTCGTTGCTGGTCAACATGCTGCGCGTGCCCTCCATCGTGTTTGCCATCAACAAGCTCGATGCGGTGGAAGACCCTGCACTGGCGTACAAAAACATCGAAGCTGCTTTGCGCAAATTTGCCAAAGAAGCGGGCATCGCCATCACGGCCATGGTGCCTGTGTCCGCCCTCAAAGGCTGGAACGTGGTGACTACCGAAAACAATGACCAAACCGACTGGTGCGGCTATACGGGCCCTAGTCTTTTGAGCATTTTGGAAGAGTTGCCCAACACGCCTGCCGAAACCGAGGTGGCGTTCAGCTTCCCCGTGCAATGGGTGGAAAAATTCCACGACTCTGGCGTGACCACCCAAGGCCGCCGCGTGTTCTGGGGCCGAGTGGCCACAGGCAGCATCGAGCCAGGCCAAACCATCAAAGTGTTCCCTAGCGGCCAAACGGCTGTGGTCTCGCAGGTATTGTCGGCCACACGCGAGCCACAAAACAAAGCCGCAGGCCACAGCGCTGGCATCGTGCTGGACCGCGAAGTGGACGTCTCACGCGGCGACTGGTTGCTGGCTGCTGAAGGAAGCCCTGAAGGCCAACGCCAGCTCAACACCACCATCGCGTGGATGGACGACGAACCCTTGGTGGCTGGCCGCCTGTACTGGGCATTGCATGGCCACCGTTGGGTGAAAGCCAAAGTGCAACGTGTGGTGCACCGCCTGAACGTCAATACTTTGGCCGAAGAAGAAGCCACCGAGCTGGCTCCCAACGCAATTGGCCACGTCACTTTGGCCCTGCAAGAGCCTTTGGTCACACTGCCTTTCAGCCAATCGCGCATCTTGGGCGCACTGGTGTTGGTGGACACGGCCACGCACAAAACCTCGGGCGCAGTGTTGGTGAACTAAGCCGACTCAAAGCCCTGAATTGATTCCCGTTTAAAATCAAAGGCTTGGGCAACGGCAGAGCGCTGTTGCCCCTCTTTTTTACCCATCGATTGAATTGACATGACGCACGTAGTCACCGAAGCCTGTATCCAATGTAAGTACACCGACTGTGTGGACGTTTGTCCCGTCGACTGCTTCCGCGAAGGCCCTAACTTCCTCACCATCGACCCAGACGAGTGCATCGACTGTGCGGTGTGTATCCCCGAGTGCCCTGTGAACGCCATCTACGCAGAAGAAGACGTGCCAGAAGGCCAAGAGCACATGACCAAGCTCAACGCTGAGTTGTCGCTCATCGGCTGGCCAAGCATCACTAAGCGCAAAGCACCTATGGCCGATGCGGATGCATGGAAAGACAAAACCGGCAAGCTCGCCGAACTCAAGCGCTAAGCACTGCGCACACAGCCCATAACGGCACATATGGTTTCGGCAACCACGATTCATACTGACGCCGTCATCGTGGGCGCAGGCCCAGTGGGCCTGTTTCAAGCTTTCCAGCTTGGGCTACAAGACATTCGCAGCCACATCATTGACGCACTGCCCCACGTCGGCGGTCAATGCGTTGAGCTGTACGCAGACAAACCCATTTACGACATTCCCGGCATCCCTGTGTGCACGGGCCGTGAATTGGTGGCGCAGCTGCAAACGCAAATCAAACCCTTTGCACCCACGTTTCATCTCAACCAAGAAGTGACCGAAGTCGAACAACTCGACAATGGGCATCTCTCTGTTCGCACCTCCACAGGCCTGCACTTTGTTTGCAAAGTGCTGGTCATTGCAGCGGGTGTGGGCGCATTTCAAGCGCGCAAACTGTCCGTCGAAGGCGCAGCAGAACTCGAAGGCACGCATGTGCATTACCGCTTGGGCGATGCCTCGCGTTTTGCGGGCCAAGATGTGGTGGTGATGGGTGGCGAAGATTCGGCCGTCGCAACCGCGTTGAAACTCACACTCGAAGCACAGCCACCGAAAAGCGTGACTCTGATGCACCGCCGCGATGTGTTCACCGCCGAGCCTATGCTGTTGCAAGCCATGCGTGATGCGGTGGCAAGTGGCAAGTTGCAACTGCAAATTGGGCAGCCCACTGCTTTGCTAAGCACGGCTCATCAGCTGCACGCCTTGCAAGTGGCTACACCCGAAGGTCAAACCATCGAGCGCACAGCACAGCATGTGTTGGCGTTCTTGGGCCTCTCCCCCAAACTCGGGCCCATCACCACCTGGGGCTTGGCGATAGAACGCAAGCAACTGGTGGTCAACACCGAAACCTTTGCCACCGATGTGCCAGGCATCTTTGCCGTGGGCGACATCAACACCTACCCAGGCAAGAAAAAACTCATCTTGTGTGGCTTTCACGAAGCCACCCTCGCCGCCTTTGGTGCGGCTGCCATCGTGCACCCCACTCGAAAGACCTTGTTGCAATACACGACAACGTCCACTGAACTGCATCGCCTGCTCGGACTCGCATAAAATACACATCGCGTTAGCAATAACGCATTCGCTAGGGGTGTTGAAGCCGTCACCGACTTCGACTGAGAAAGTCCCTTTGAACCTGTTGAGACCCGCCTAAAGCGGGTCTCAAAGTCCGCAAGGACTTGAGGTAATCCTCGCGCAGGGAAGCTTGGTCTTATTACGAGGCTCTTCACTCATAAGAGCATTCACTCGTTACAAAGTCAGCCGACCTGCCATCACGTTGAAGGAAACGTCATGGCAAACCATTCGCCATTTTTCAAAGCCACTCGCATTTCTGCGGCTGTGGCCATCTGCATCGCATCTAACGCCTGGGCACAACAAAACCCAACTGAAATCACCATCACCGACAAGTTGCCTGCTCGCGTGTCCGGCTTTGGGGATGTGCCTGCGCAAGAACTGCCTTTTTCGACCACCACCTTCAGCAGTGCTACTCTGCAAGATATAGGGGCGCAACGCACTAGCGATGCCTTGCATTTAGATGCATCTGTTAGCGACAGTTACAACTCGCCTGCCTACTGGGACATGCTAAGCGTGCGGGGCTTCTCACTTGACAACCGTTACAACTACCGTCGCGAAGGTATGCCGATCAGCGCAGAAACTATGATTCCCATGGAAAACAAAGAGCGCATTGAGCTACTTAAAGGCACCAGCGGCATTCAGGCCGGCACAAGCTCGCCAGGCGGCTTGGTGAACTATGTGGTCAAGCGTGCTCCTACAAGCGCTGAACAACAGATTCGCAATGTCACGTCAGGTATCAGCCAAGGCAACAATCGCTTGATCGCGGCAGATTTAGGTGGACGTTTTGGTGAAATATCAGAGTTTGGATATCGTTTCAATCTGGCACATGAAGACTTAGACCCGTACATTAAAAACGCAAACGGTAAAAGAGATTTGGTGGCACTTGCTATCGATTGGCGTTTAAAACCTGGAACCGTACTGGATATTGAATTCGAGCAGTCACATCGTGAACAAGTGGGTATCAACGGATATAGCTTGCTCGGTGATCAGTCAAGTTACAACCTTCCTGGAACCGTAGATCCACGCATTAACCTGACACGTCAATCCTGGAGTCAACCGGCCATCTTCGAGGCAATGACAGGATCTATTCGACTACGCCAAGAACTGGCTGCAGGTTGGCAGTGGACTTCACAATATGGTGTTCAGCGATTGAAAACAGATGATCGTTTGGTATTTGGTTTAGGTGCAGATTGTTTACTTACAACGGGCGTTTGCGACAGGTATGCCACGAATGGTAGTTTTGACCTGTACGATTTCCGCAGTGAAAACGAACGACGACTCATGGACGTCATTCAAACCGAATTGAACGGACAAAGCACTTTAAACGGCATGCGCCATGATTTGACGTTTGGTATTTCACGCCAAAGACAACTTGATCGCATGCCACCAACACAATCGTATAACTTGATCACAAGCGGTCAGGGTAATGTCTTTACGCCATTCACTGTCTCGCCAGAGCCGAAATACGTCACACCTAATACAAACAGAAACGAATATTCCACTGAACTCAGCTTAAAAGACCGCGTTCATTTGACAGATGCAACTTCCCTTTGGGCTGGCATGCGACATGTGTCTTATGACAGAAGTAGCATTCAAAACGCTGCCCCAGACCCAAATGCCGCTTGGCCTTACTCAAACCGTTATCCAAATCCCAAAAGTTTCAGTGGAAGCATTAACGTACCTTGGATTGGCGCATCTACACGCCAGAATGGCCTGATGATTTATGCGTCACACGGACACGGTGTTGAGCAGTTTGTAACACCAAATAACGCTAGTTACGAGGCGACTGCAGGTGCCCAACTCGGTATTGGTAGGAGTCGCCAAACCGAGGTCGGTTTACGCAATATTCCGCCCCTTAATCAGCTCGAATGGAATGTTGCAGTTTTTGAAATATCCCGACCCTTTACACATGACATTTTCAATTTAGCGGGCAACTTCAACACACGATACGTAGATGGCACAGAAACTCACCAAGGTCTCGACTTAGGCGCCAAATGGCAAGCTGCACAATGGAAACTTGGTGCACAAATGCAGTGGATGAATGCCAAAATTTCAGGCGTTCAGCAGAGCCCTGAAACGGTTGGATCAACACCTTTGAATGTTCCTAAGTTTGTGCTCAGGGGAATAGCAGAATATCGCTACAGCACTGTTCCTGGCCTGCGCACAGGTATTCGTATGTCACATGAAGGCGAGCGTCGCGTTACGGAGGATGGCAGCATTCAACTTCCAGCTTGGACGACGCTTGACGCCATTGCCCATTACGACACTAAATTCAACAATATGGCATCCACTTGGACAATGGGTATAGACAACGTCGCTGACAAACGCTACTGGCGTGAATCACCCAAACAGTATGCACATTATTATCTTTACCCAGGTGCACCTCGAACAATTCGCGCAATGGTTCAATTCCGACTTTAACGCAATGATTTAGCTTTTCTGGAGCTGTGACTTCAAGCTCCCATCAAGCAGAGATAGCAGCATCTTTGATCGGTTTTCTAGGCTCGCCAAGCGCTGCAAAAGTCATTTCAGAAGCCGGATTGAAGCCTGCACCAGAATCTATAAACATTGACTAAGGCAGTAAGAAACAAGACTTTCCGCAGGTCAGAAAAAGCTTAACTGGGCCATCTAAAAGTAAGGTTTTTTTTGGTATACTTTTGCTCGTTGCAGAACACAGCTGTGTTCTACTCACCCAATATTCCTCAATAGCTCAGTTGGTAGAGCGCCGGACTGTTAATCCGTAGGTCCCTGGTTCGAGCCCAGGTTGAGGAGCCAAATAAAACCCCCTGTAGCAATACAGGGGGTTTTTCTTTTGCCGCATTTGTTCTTCAAGATTTGATGGTTAATGCAAATTGGCAGTCTTGGCGATCGCCTGCCATGTTTTGAGCTCATGGGTTAACTCCTTGGTAAAACCTGCTGAAGTCATCCGAATGGAGTCAGCACCTTCACGCTCCAAACGGGCTTTGATCGTCTCCGATGACGCTGCATCATTGATCACGCGATTGAGCATTTCGATAACTTGAGGTGATGTGCGCGCGGGGGCCAATATGCCCCACCATGTTGTAACCTCAAACCCTGGAACACCTGCTTGCGCCATTGTCGGCACATCTGGAAATAACGGAGATCGCTTCGCGCCAGTGACGGCCAACACTGGCAATTTACTCTCATGCACGTGCGTCAAGATCGTGGGTACTGTGGCAACAAACATATCCACACGCCCTGCTAGCAGTTCGATGGTTGCAGGGCCACTCCCTTTGAAAGGCACATGCGTCATCGATAAGCCCGTTTTCTGACTGAACAGTTCTCCAGCCAAATGGTTGATGCTGCCTTCGCCAGCAGAGCAATAGTTCAACCCTTCAGGTTTTGTCTTTCCAAGCGTGATTAACTCGGACAAAGTTCTAGCCCCCAATTGGCGAGAGCCAACAATCAGCAAGGGGCCACGACCAATCATGGCAATGGGTGAAAAATCTTTGATGGGGTCATACGGCAACCGCAATGAAATCGCAGCATTGGTTGCAAAAGTGGAGGTCGCAAACAATAAGGTGTGCCCGTCGGCCTTTGCTTTGGCCACGAAATCTGCACCTAGGGCGCCACCTGCCCCACCTCGGTTCTCAATCACCACAGGTTGCCCTAAACGATCGGACATGAGCTTAGCCATGTCACGCGCAATGCTGTCAGTCCCACCTCCCACAGAAAATGGCACAACCATCGTTAAAGCGTGCTTAGGAAAGTCTTGAGCTGAGCCGACAGATGCAAATACAAAGTGCAGCAACGCCGCCGCAAAATTGCGCCCCAGTCGTTTGACAGATGAAACATTTGATTTCATACGCGAACGCCTTGATGATGGCTTTCCCATTGCTCAATCTGCGTGAGGTGCTGCAGGGTCATGGTGATTTCATCCAAACCTTCAAGCAATATGCGACGTTGCTGCAAATTGATTTCAAATTCAGTGACCATATCGCTTGGTCCATGAATTTGACAATTACGAAGATCGACATGTACTGCTGAATGCCCATCGACACGAATCACCTCATGCATCAGTCGATGGTGCTGATCCGCGTCTAGCTCGATTGGCAATATGCCGTTTTTAAAGCAGTTTTCAATAAAAAATTCGGCCAATTTGTGCCCTATCACGCAGCGAATTCCAAATGCCTGAATAGCCCAAACAGCGTGCTCCCGAGAACTTCCACAGCCGAAATTCGAGCCCACCACCAAAATAGGCGCGCGCTTAAACTGAGCGCGCTCTAGAACAAATTCTTTGATAATGGTGCCATCTGGGCGGCGTCTTTGAAAAGCCAATAGCCCTTCGGCGAGATCTGCATGAAGGTCTTTGAGGTATTTTGAAGGGATGATTTGATCCGTGTTGACATCATCAACAGGCATGGGAATCGCAACGCCTGAGACTTCAATAAATGGCGTCATGCGAGTAGATCCTTTAAATTTTCAGCGTCTACGATGCATCCTGCAATCGCACTTGCTGCTGCAGTTGCTGGGCTAGCAAGATGAGTTCGAACACCTCGACCTTGACGATTTTCAAAATTACGATTGCTCGTAGCCACGCAACGCTCACCAGCCAGACCTACTTCGCCGTTTGCACCTGCGCACATAGAACAGCCGGACGAATGCCACTGAAAACCTGCATTGATAAAAACACGATCAATGCCTTCTGCTTCTGCTTGTGCTTTGATCTTTGATGAGCCCGGCACCACAAGTGCCACAACGTTGTCAGCGACATGACGATTTTGAACCACACGTGCGGCTTCGCGTAAATCGGAGAGCCTTGCATTGGTGCACGAACCAATGAATACACGCTGCACAGGCAATCCTTTTAAGGTCTGTCCGGCCTCCAACCCCATGTAGTCCAATGCTTGGGTCAAGCGCATCTTCTGATCCGCATCTAGGTTCTGGGGTAACGGAATTTCTTCGTGAATATTCACGGTTTGTGATGGGTCCGTCCCCCAAGTAATTTGAGGTTGAACAGCCGAGCAGTCCAGGGTGACTTCAGCGTCAAATCTTGCATCAGGATCAGATTGCAACTGTCCAGACTGTTCAATCACACATCTCAAAACATCATCCGAAATGTCAAGCCCTTGAGCTTCGTACCACGCCACTGTTTTTGCGTCAGGTGCAATCAAGCATGTTCTGCCACCCCACTCAATCGTCATGTTGCACAGGGTCATGCGCCCCTCTAAATCCATGTCGTGAATGACAGGCCCTGAATACTCGACTGCATAACCTCGGCCCGCAGTAACACCCAATGTTCGAATTAAATGCAACGCTACATCTTTGGCATTCACACCAGGGCGAAGATGACCTGTCAACAAAACTCGCATTTGTTGGGGCTTAACCAAAGCCATCGTTTGAGTCGCCAGAATATGAACCAACTCCGTGGTGCCGCACCCAAAAGCCAAGCACCCCAGAGCCCCAACTGTGGAGGCATGGCTATCAGGACAAGCAAGTGTTTTTCCTGGCTGTGCCCACCCCTGCTCTACCGAAATGATATGGCTGATGCCATGCTGCGGACCACGGTGATCAATCAAAACCACCTCGTGATCATTGCAAGCCTGTTGTGTTGCTTGCATGTTTTCCGATGCGATTGCAATATCGCTACGTGTCGCAACCGTATGGTCTTGTACGACGACAGTGAGGTCTTTGCGCCGGACCTGACGGTTTTGTCTCGCTAATTCTTTAAACGCATGCGGTGCATGCAGATCATGAACGACATGTCGATCGATGTACAACAATTCGCGTCCATCTTCCCTGACTCCAACGAGATGGCTATCCCAAATTTTCTCAAATAATGTCAATCCCATAAATCTCCGTTATGCATCAAGCCTTCATAGCGAATTGACGTTCAAGCTCCAGCCATTCATCCATGCCTAAAACTTGGTTGTACTCATCAAAAGTTGCCATGCGATCGCGAACGGAGCGCGTATGAGAATCTTGACGAAGTGCTTGAAATGAATCCTTCAAAGCTTTAACGACGGCATAACGCGCTGTGCCCGCATGCAAAGCAAAAACACAGCCGACAGACTCTAAAGTTTCATCTGTCAGCTCGGCAGTTGGACCTGTTTCCTGCACCACTACGACCAAGGGTGCTTGGGCAATATCAGTAACGTAACGCAGTTCTTCAGCCGTATTTGCACCCATGACAATGACCGCATCTGCACCAGCTTTGGCATAAGCGTGGGCGCGATGGGCTGCATCTTTCAAACCGTGCATTGACTTCGCATCGGTTCGCGCAATGATCACGAAATTAGGGTCTTGGCGCGCATGAACAGCTGCCATGATTTTTTGGACTGTGTCTTCTTCGCTCAGAACAGGAATTCCTTGAGGAAGCAAACCACATCGCTTGGGCGTGACTTGATCTTCAATGTGGATGCCTGCAACGCCAGCCGCTTCGAACTCGCGCACTGTACGCATCACATTCATGACGCCGCCGTAGCCTGTATCAGCATCGCAAATCATCGGGATCTTCAAGCTGCGTGCAATCCTACCTGCATGCTCTAGGTTTTCTGTCATGGTCAACACACCGATATCCGGCAACCCAAGCAAACTTGCAGAGACCGCGTTACCTGAAAAAGCGACGACAGGAAAACCCACACTTTGAGCGATCCTTGCAGACAGACCGTCGTAAGCACAAGGCATACGAACCAGTCGCCGTTGATTCAGCATGGATCTCAAAAGCTCAGCGTGATTTGGGTGCGACATAGGTGACTCCGTAGACTTGCATTTTGGTTAATCCTGGCTACATTGATACAAGGTTATACGGATTTGCTCATTCAAGCAGTCCCAAAAAGGACAACACATGAATTACTCAAAATTAAAGCAGATGATTCAACTGGTACTGTTGGCAATGCTTTACGCCATAGGCCCATTTGCATCAGCAGATACTGTCGGCGACTATCCGAAAAAGCCGGTTCGTTGGATCATTCCAACATCCCCGGGCGCAGGGACTGATACATCGGCTCGTATCTTTGCACAAATTGCAAATGAAGCTTGGAAACAATCCGTGATTCCAGACAACAAGCCCGGCGCATCAGGCATGCTCGGCCTTGATGCACTGTACGCAGCGCCACCTGACGGCTACACCTTGGCTTTTATGAGCGTTTCTCAATTCATTGACGCCACACTCCTACAAAAATACCAGTTTGATCAAGCCAAGGACTTCACCCCGATCTCTCTTCTTGCTTCAACGCCTCTTGTTTTACTGACGAACAACCAAACAGGTATTCGCTCGGCGACCCAGCTGATCGCCTATGCCAAAGACCATCCTAACGAAATGAATTACGGTTCAGGGGGAAGCGGGGGGCTGACTCATATTGCCATGGAGATGTTCGCGAGCAAAGCAGGTGTCAAACTCACCCACATCCCTTACAAGGGCAGTGGGCCTGCGGTGATAGACCTTTTGGCTGGGCGCGTTCAATTAGGACACTCCACCCCTCCAGCTGTCATGCAACACATCAAGTCAGGTCGCCTCATCCCGCTGGCTGTTACAACACCGCATCGGTTTGCACAGCTTCCAGATGTACCCACCATGACTGAGCTGGGTTTCCCCGGTGCATCCATCACCACTTGGTACGGATTATTTGGTCCGGCAAAGATGAATCCCGCCTTGGTTGAAAAAATCGCTCAAAGCCTTGCCAATGAGGCTAGGCGCAATCCTGCAACCAAAGATCGAATCATCACAGGTGGTATTGATCCTGTGTTTGGCACTTCATCAGACTTTGCTGCAAGCCTGAAAAAAGAAAGAGAACAAATTCTTTCTACTGCCAAGCTCATTGGATTTGAAAAAGACAAGTAATTAATCACTGCCAGCAACTATGTACATGAAGCACATTCAAAAAAATATCGCACTCTGCATCGGTTTTCTAGCCAGTACATGCAACGCACAAGCAGTGATAGAAGCTGAACCAGGCTTTCGCATCATGGCCAATCGACAGCAAGGCAACTGTGTGACCTGCCATCAAATCACTGTCTTGCAAGATGCCAAAGGGATAGACGGCGCAGCTGGAAAGCAAGGTGACTTTGGCCCAACGCTTGACGGGGTGGCCAATCGTTACAACGTGGCACAACTTCGTCAATGGGTCATCGATGCGCGTCAACTAAAACCCAACACACTGATGCCACCCTTTGGCACCTTAGAAGGTACGACGCAAGCCAGCCCTTCACGCCCCATGCTCAGCCTAGATGAAGTAGAAAAGGTGACAGCAGCCTTAGCCACTTTGCGCTAAAGTGACTCGTCATGAAGCCCTGCCAGCCCACTTTAGATCGTCGCTCTTGTTTCGCACACATGGGGGTGGGAGCCATGAGCCTTTGCGGTGCGTCACATGCATGGGGCGCACCAGAGCTGAATTCACAGGCCGAACTGATGGCTCGTGGTTTATCTGGCACTGGCATTGACGTCACCCTGCCACCTTTGGCAGACAACAGCAATGCCATTCCTTTGCAGTTCACGCTACTAGCACCTACTGGTAAGAAGTTGATCAGCTTTGAAATCATTGCACCAGAGAATCCAAACCGAGTCATTTTGAAGTTCAAGCTGGGACAAGCCCAATCTCGTTTGACATTCAGCACCCGCATTCGACTCGCAACCACTCAGGAAGTATGGGTTTTAGCTCGACTCAGCGATGGCAAAAGCTTGGGTCGCTCGGCACACACCGTGGTAACTGCCACCGCTTGTTTTGACGAGACCTGAACAGATGGCACAAAAACTTGACATTCCTGTTCGTCTGTCCCTCTCTGGACCAGTGCGTCCTGACTCAGAGATTGAAGTGCGTTTATTACTTGGACACGTGATGGAAACGGGTTTTCGACACGATAGCTCTGGCGTGCAAGTTCCTAAAGACATATTGCAATTCGTCAAAGTTCATATGGGCGACACATTGGTTTTTGAAGCTGAGTTAGGCACTGGCATGGCAGCCAACCCCATGTTCTTTTTTTCATTCACACTCCCGCCCCTTGCAGGCGATATGGTGGTTAGCTGGGCTGATGACCAAGGTCGGACTGGTGAAATGCGTCGTCCACTGCTTTACCGCTGATCGTCATGCCACTTAGATATTTCTGGCAAAGTGTGCTGACTTTGGTTATCAGCCTGGGGCAATCGTTGCATGCTGAAAACCTGATTAGTGGCAACAAATTTTTAACCCCACAACTGCAAGCCATGCAGCAAGACGCCGATGTCAACCCCATCACACTGTGGATTGAAAAAGGCCAAACCTTATGGCGAACCAGTTGTGAAAATTGCCACCATGCGCCAGAGAGCTTACGCACCTCGGCCGCTGAACACCCGCGTTTAATCACACGCAACGCCACAACTCGCTTGGTAAATCTAGAAGATCAAATCAATGCTTGTCGCCAGCGCGTCGGCCAAGTCCCTAAGGGGTTGGAAGACGATGACACCTTATCCCTGAGCGCCCTACTCCACAGCGTAGCGAAGGGGCAGCCCATTCACGCGCAAGCGCCCAGTGATCAGGCTAGCTTGAAACGCTGGGAAGATGAGTTGGCCCAAGGTGCGCAGCTCTACATCACACGCATAGGTCGGCTGAACTTGGCCTGCGTACATTGCCATGATGGCAAAGTCGGTGCAAACCTGCGTGCAGAGGTGGTGAGCCCAGGACATCCTTCAGGCTTCCCGATCTACCGGTTGAATTGGCAAAACATGGGCTCGATTGACCGTCGCTTGCGCGCCTGTTATTCAGGTGTACAAGCGACCCTACCTTCCCCTGGTAGTCCGCCCTTGCGACAACTCGAGCTCTACCTCAAGGTGCGCGCTCAGGGCATGCCACTCGACGGCCCCTCGATACGGCGATAAATAAAAAACGCAACGCAAACAAGGCCTATTTCAGACCTTGCTGCCCATCAGCTTTACACCAAAGTTAAGCCATGTTTGCGCAGCGGCAAATCGCGCTGAGGCTTGCCTGTCGCTGCATATATCGCGTTGAGCACGGCTGGACCCACCACGCAAATGGTGGGTTCGCCCACACCGCCCCAAAAGTCGCCAGTGGGGACCAAGACAGTTTCGACCTTGGGGGTTTCTTTGAGACGCATGAGTGGATAGGTGTCAAAGTTACGCTCTTTCATACGCCCTTTTTCCACCGTGTTTTCACCCAAGAAGACGCCCGACAAGCCCATCACCACAGAGCCCTCGATCTGGGCACGCACTTGCGCGGGGTTGACCACATGACCTGAATTCAAGGCAAACACCATACGGTGGATTTTGACCTCGCCCTTGGATGAGACCGACACCTCTGCCGTCGCAGCCGAGTAACTGGCGTAACCCATGAATTGCGCAATACCTCGATACACTCCCGGTGGCAAAGGCTTACCCCAATCACCAGCTTCAGCCGCAGCGTTGAGCACGCCCAAATGCTTAGGGTGGTTCTTCATCAGCGCGCGGCGAAACTCCAGCGAGTCTTTGCCCGCAGCGCGTGCGCACTCTTCCAAAAAGCACTCCATATAAATGCCGTTTTGATTGGTGTTCACACCACGCCAAGGTCCCACGGGCACGTGGGTGTTTCGCATCACGTATTCAGTCAGCAAATTGGGGAAGGTGTAGCCCAATTGAGCATCACCCGCCTCTTCCCAAAAGCCCTGCATTTGACGTGTGTCTTTGTTATTCTTAATGGCCATGGGTGCCAACAACGCATTGAGTGATTGACCTGACACGCGCACATGAAACGCAGTCATATTGCCTTTTTCGTCAATGCCAGCAGACATCTTGGCCATGGAGATGGGGCGGTAAAAGTCGTGCGTCATGTCTTCTTCACGGCTCCAGACCAGCTTGATGGGCTTGCCTGGAAACTTCTTGGCCACTTGCGCAGCCTGATCGACATACTCTTGATGACCACCGCGTCGACCTAAACCGCCACCTAAGTCCATCTTGTACACATCACACTGCGTCAAAGGAAAACCTGTGGCCTCAGCCAGCGCAGCCAGCGAGCCCTCTGCACTCTGCGTCGGCACCCAGGCTTCAGCGCGGTTGCCGGTGATGCGCACCGTGCAATTCATGGGTTCCATGGTGGCGTGAGCCAAAAAGGGGCTGGTGTAGATAGCCTCAACTTTTTTGGTGGCTTGTGCAATGGCTGCTGGAGCATCGCCTTCTTTGCGTTGCCAAAAATCACCAGTGGCTGTCAGACCTTCGCGCAGCATGGCATCAATGGTGGCGCTTGATTTATCACCGTTCACACCATCGTCCCAGACCACCGGCAGTTCAGCCAACGCGGTCTTGGCACGCCAAAAAGTATCAGCCACCACGGCCAAGGTGCTGTCGTTGATCTTGACCACGCCTTTGACACCACGCATCTTGGCGATCTTGCTTTCGTCGTAGCTGACCAACTTGCCGCCAAACACCGGACTTTGCATCACTGCGGCATTGAGCATACCCGGCAGTTGCAAATCAATGCTGAACGTTTTTCGGCCATCCACTTTATCGGCGGTGTCCAAGCGACGCATAGACTTGCCAGCAATGCGCCACTGACTTGGTTTTTTGAGCGTGATCTTGGTTGGATCGGGTGCTGTCAATTTCGCAGCGTCATCCGCTACCTTGCCGTAGCTCAGCGTGCGCCCAGAAAGAGCATGTGTGATGACACCCTCTTTGGCCATGACCTCAGCCATCGGTACATTCCAACGATTGGCCGCTGCTTGCATGAGCATCATGCGTGCGGCAGCACCGCCGCGACGAACGTAATCGTGGGAGGTGCGAATGCCACGGCTACCACCTGTAGACATATCACCCCAAGCACGCTTGCGCGCAAGACTTTGGCCAGGGGTTGGCATTTCTGTGGTGACTTTGGACCAATCGCAATCCAGCTCTTCAGCCACCAACTGCGCAAGGCCTGTGCGTGTGCCTTGGCCCATTTCTGATCGCGCAATGCGAATGACCACGGTGTCATCGGGCTTGACCACCACCCAGATGTTGATTTCGTTGGGCGTCAAAGTGGTGTATGCGGCTTGCGCCAAAACGTCAGGCGCAAAGCTCAAGCCAAGAGCTAAACCGCTGCCAACGGCTGCAGAACTCACCAAGAATTGGCGACGTGAAGTATTCAATGTGGAGGTGCCGGTCATGGTGTGTCCTTAGGCTTGTGCGTTGTGATCGACGGACTCATAGGACGCCAAGACGTCCCCTAATTTCATTTGACCCGCAGCTACATGGATGGCATCACGAATACGCTGGTAGGTGCCACATCGACAAATATTGCTCATCGCCTCATCAATGTCTGCATCTGTGGGCTTTGGGATGCGCGCCAACAAAGCCGCTGCGGCCATGACTTGCCCCGATTGGCAATAACCGCACTGTGGCACGTCCAACTCGGCCCACGCTTTTTGCACCGCATGCGTGGCATTCTTAGATAAGCCTTCAATGGTGATGACTTTCATCTCCCCAACAGCAGACACTGGAATGGAGCAAGAACGCGCAGGCTGCCCATTCAGGTGAACCGTGCATGCACCACATTGCGCCACACCGCAGCCATATTTGGTGCCCGTCAATCCCAACACTTCACGTAATGCCCACAGCAAGGGCATTTGCGGCTCCGCATCGACTTGACGCACAGCACCATTCACATTGATTTTCATAACTTGTCTCCTTGAGTGATATGTAAGCCCAAGGAGATTCGCAACTCAGGCTTATTGACGTAAAGCGTTAATCACTTTATAGAAAATCAAGAAATTGCGCATTGATGAAAACGCAAAGTCTGGCATGTTGGCGACACATACCACCCATTATTCTGGGAAGCGATACAGCAATTGAGGATTTCTGACCAGCAAACCGTCTAACAAAGATTTGGTGGGAGCGATTTTCATGAGCGCATCGACCAATTCACCATCATCTGGAATGTGTGTGTGATTGGGGTGCGGCCAATCCAAGCCCCATAAACATTGCTCAGGGAAACACTCAACCAGCCGCGCAGCAAGTTGCGTTCCCATCGGGTAACCACTGCCAGCGCGAGAGGTGGCCTCTATTCGGTCAATGCCACTGACTTTGACATAAACCTTGGGGTGATCAAGTAACCTCATCAATGCCTGAAAGTCTTCATGCGACTCTCCCTTGGTGGCATCTACGCGACCCATGTGATCAATTACTACAGGAACAGCACTTTGCAGCAACTGCTGGCCCACACTATGAATCAACGCACTTTCAAAGTGCACTTGCAAATGCATGCCCACCGCAGCCAAACGAGGAGTTAGCTTAATCACATCTCGAACATCATGCCCGCCATCAAGATGGGCCATGAAGTTAAAGCGAACAGCACGAAAGCCACGACTCGCTAATCGTTGTAACTCTTGGTCTGAAACATCTACCTTGGTCAAGGCAACACCTAGGTAGTCACCGCCGCCAGCGGCAATTGCATCTTCAACCACAGAGTTGTCGTTGCCATGAATCATTGATTGAACTATGACGCAACGCCGAATGCCCAGTTTCTTATGCAAAGCAAACAATTTTTCTTTGGGCGCTTCAGCTGGCGTATTTTTGCGCAGCGGCGAATATGCAAAGCGCGATCTCGGGCCAAACACATGGACATGGCTGTCACATGTATTTAAGGGCAAGATCAAACAGGGCTGCGTTGGTTCATCCAAAAATGTTTGAACAACAGTTTCATTGGCTATGAGAGTCATGTTCACACTCGCTCATGGACATGTATTGGCAAACCTATGAGCGTCGAAAGACTTGCCACATCAAGGCCTTCCACAAGATCAATCAACGTCAAACCTCCTGAGCCGCAAGACAGAGTCGCCAAATCTGAATAGATACGGCTCACGCATGCAACACCGGTCAAAGGATAAGTACAAGTAGCAACCAGCTTGCTATCCCCAGTCTTGGTCATTAAATCCATCATGACCCAAGTCTGTTTGGCGCCAACGGCCAAATCCATCGCACCGCCAACTGCTGGGATTGCCCCCTTCTCCCCCGTGCTCCAATTAGCCAAGTCGCCTGTGGCTGAAACCTGAAAGGCGCCCAAGACACAGATGTCTAAATGGCCGCCGCGCATCATCGCAAAACTGTCTGCATGGTGAAAAAATGCACCACCGTTTAACAAGGTCACCGGTTGTTTCCCGGCATTGATCAAATCAAAATCTTCATCTCCAGAAGCAGGGGCTGGCCCCATGCCCAAGATGCCGTTTTCACTCTGCAAAATGACTTCGCGCTCCTTCGGAATGAAGTTCGCGACGAGTGTGGGTTGACCTATGCCCAAATTGACATAAGCACCCTCAGGAATATCCATTGCCACACGGCGTGCCAATTCTTCTTTGCTTCGACGCTTGATTGCACTCATATATTTCCTTAGACAGCTTTCTTAAAGCCGCCACCCAACGTCGCTTTATGCTCGATTCGAACGACATGACTGACAAATATGCCCGGCGTCACAACCGCCTCTGGGTCAAGTTGGCCGAGTTCAACAATTTCGTGAACAGAGGCAACCGTTCGCTTGGCGGCCATGGCCATGATGGGGCCGAAATTACGCGCTGCTTTTCTATAAATTAAATTGCCCCAACGGTCTCCCGCTTCAGCTTTGATGAGTGCCAAATCACCATGGATGGGGTATTCCAAAACATGATGTTTCCCATCAATCAATCGCGTTTCTTTTGCACTGCCGTCAGCATTCAATGCCATTTCCGTGCCGTAACCCGTTGGCGTAAAGAAAGCCCCGACACCGGCACCTGCGGCACGGATACGCTCGGCCAAGTTACCTTGAGGCACCAGCTCAAGTTCGATCTTTTTGCTGCGATACAAAGCATCAAACACATGCGAATCAGCTTGCCGTGGAAAACTACAAATAATTTTCCTGACGCGACCCGTATTCAACAATGCCGCCAACCCTGTATCGCCATTGCCTGCGTTGTTGTTCACCACGGTGAGGTCACGTGCGCCGTGATCGATCAACCCCTGAATCAGCTCGTTAGGAATACCCGCTGTACCAAATCCACCGATCAAAACAGTCGATCCATCCTGCACGCCATTGAGCGCGATCGACACCGAATCTGCAATTTTATTAATCATTAAATAGCCTATGCATGCCGAACAAAAAGTGTACGCGTTGTATTAAAAAACATAGGGCGAATCCGAGAACTCCACGCAGTGTGGCGAATGGATAGCCATGCTTCACTCTCCATCACCGCAGGTGAAACCAAGTCATAGCAAGCAATGTATCGCGGGCCGCCGCTCAAACGAATCAATCGCTTGGCGCTGATGGCCCCAGGGACTTTCGCTAAACCTGGCAAATGCTCTGTGTCATACCAAGCGTTAAATTCCTCATCATTTGCTTCGGATACATCTGTTTCAACGACGTAATGAAAACCGCCGAGCTCTTGGTGGCTTGCACCATTCAAATGACTTAACAACTTGAGCTCAGTGCACTCACTGAATACGGGCTTGACGCCTTCGAAATAGCAACGCCAAGCTTCTGCATTAACGGATTTCCACCAAGTCAGAGGTTTTGCATTTAAATCTGTATCGATTTGTACAGGTTGATCGTCAGAACAAGTGAGTAAGTAAACCGCAGACATCGAAATCCAATCAATGAACAATATTGAGTGCTATCAAAAAACGAGAAACCATGTTGTATGCAGCAACGGTAGCGACAAGCTCCACCACAAGACTTGCATCGTATTGGCGAGTGACTTCAGCCATCACATCCGATGGCACTTCAATGTCACGCGTCATGTGATCAGTCATCTTGAGAATTAACTTTTCTTGTGGGCTGAAACGATCTGAAAGCTCAAGTTGCTTGATGTCATCAATTTTTTCTTGTGCAACGCCTGCCTTTAGAGCGTGCGGGATGTGTGCTTCAAATTCAAAACTAGCCTTGTTAAGCACTGCTACACGCAAAATCATTAACTCGCGTAAATTCGCAGGGACTGCGGTTCGATTGCGCACGGCCGTCAACATGCTTTCCCAGCCTTTTGCTATGGGTGCACTGTTGAGTAGCACTTGGTAAAGCAGCGAAATGCGGCCACGCTCTTGAAGGATGCGGGCTTCGATGTCCTTCAGTTCAGGCCTAGTTCCTTGAACAACCAAAGGAACACGGATGTGATCGGAACTCATTCGTCACCCGTGATGTTGCGCGATTTGATGAGCTGCGCCCATTTATCCGTATCTACCTTAAGCATTACACCCAACTCCTCAGGCGAAGACGATTTAGGCTCAGCCCCCGACTGCGTCATTTTTGCGTTGGCCACTGGATCTGCCACAGCTTGTTGCACTGCTTTGTTCAAAGCTTTCAGTACTTCGGGAGACGTCTTGGCGGAGGCAAACAGTCCGTACCAATTGTTGGTATCAACTGACTTAAAGCCCTGTTCTTCAAATGTTTTGACATCCGGCAGGAGTGGATGGCGCTTGGCCGATGCCATGCCCAAAGCCTTCAAGCGCCCCCCTTTAAGTTGCGCCATCACCGCTGGCACATCTGCAAAAAAACCAGCCACTTGACCACCCAACAAATCATTCAATGCAGGTGCCATTCCGTTGTACGGCACATGCAATAGGTCAACCCCTGTCGATTGCTCCAACTGCAAGAGTGCCAGATGCGGAATGCTGCCTTTGCCTGATGAGCCAATCGGCACTGGGTCTTTTTTAGATCTTGCCACCGCCATGAACTCAGCAGCATCCTTTGATGCATGATTCACATTGGCTACAAAAACCTCGTTGTTATTGGCTACTAATGAAACTGGAACAAAGTCTTTTTGCATGTTGTAAGACAGCTTGGGATACAAAGCCGGATTGATGGCAGCAGCACCCACACTGGTTAGCCACAAGGTGCTGCCGTCAGCTTCTGCCTTGAGCACCTCGTTCGCGCCAATAGCCCCGCTGGCTCCGGGCTTGTTTTCAACGATGACCGTACGACCTAAGCTCCGCCCCAATGGTTCAGAAATCGTGCGCGCCATTGCATCCACGGGGCCACCCGGTGCAAAAGCCACAATGATTCGCACAGGTTTATTGGATGATTGTCCAAGAGCCCAAGTGCTTGCGAACAAGGCACAAATCGCCAAAAGTAGTGATCTTTTTTTCATAGTTTGTCTCCGCTGAATTTATTTAATCACACCGCGCGGTCATACCGCCGTCCACCACGATTTCAGTGCCAGTGATGAATCGGGCTTCATCACTTGCCAAGAAAAGTACTGCATTCGCAGTATCTCGACCGTCTCCCATAAAACCAAGGGGAATACGCTTAACACGTGAAGCAAGCAATGCATCCACATCACCCCCCGTCCGCTGTTTGGCCAAACGCACTTCAACCATGGGCGTGTGCAACTGGCCTGGTACTACTGTGTTCACACGGATGCCCATGGGTGCATGTTGCACAGCCACGACTTTAGACAATTGAATGACGCCCGCCTTGGTCGCAGCATAGGCAACTTGAGCACTCCCCGTCCATCGCGTACCTGAAGTGGAAGCCACATTGACAATTGCCCCACTTTGCTTCGCAATCATGGTGGGCAATACATATTTGCAAGTCAAGAAAACACTCTTCAAATTTACATTGATTTGAGAATCCCAAACGTCTTCACTCATTTCCACAGGCCCACCTGCAGCAGAGCCCCCCACGTTGTTGATCAGGATGTCAATCGTGCCAAACTGATCCAAGCAAGCTTGCACCATCTCCTGAATACTCTGCGAGTTGGTGACATCACATGCATAGGCTTGAATCGAACGACTGTCATCACCCGCAAGCGCCAGCGTCTCTGCTAAGCGCTCGGGGTCACGGTCCACAGCAAACACCTTTGCGCCTTCTTGCGCCAAGCGCACAGCTATTGCACGACCATTACCCCATCCGGATCCGACACATCCCGCGCCCGTGACGATGGCGACTTTTGAATTGAAACGAGTCATGAATTCCCAAGAAAAAAGTTGTATGAGTCAAGTGTGTTGCATTTACTCATAAAGTTAAACTACATAGCTTCTATATCAGATATATCTTTTAGCTATGGATCTTAAGCAGTTGGAATATTTCGTCACGGTGGTAGAACGCGGCAGCTTCAGCAAAGCGGCCATTTCACTTAACTTAGCGCAGCCCAGCTTAAGTCGTCAAATCGCACTACTGGAAGCCGAGCTTGGGCACCGTCTTTTAGAACGCACAGGGCGCGGCGTTTCCATCACAGAAGCGGGCGCCGCCCTGCTGTCGCACGCCAAAGTCATGCTGAATTCAGCCGAACAAGCTAAATTTCAAATCAAAGAAATGCGAAATGACCCGACTGGCAAAGTCGTGGTCGGGCTGCCCCATCGGTTAGCCATGGAATTATGTGTGCCTCTGATCAAGCATTTTCGAAAGAAACTGCCCAATGCACTGATTTCTGTCGTAGAGGGATTGAGCTTGTCATTGAGAGATAGTCTGATCAATGGACGTATTGATGTTGGTTTGTTGTTTGATCCACCAACCACGCCTCTGCTGAAGTATGAAACGTTGCTGCGAGAGCGCTTGATTTTGGTCGCTCCAAGCGCGACCAAGCTGCCCAAACAAGTCAGTCTTCAGATGCTCAAAGAGTTTCCTATGGTCCTACCCAGTAGCCCTAATCCAATTCGAAACCTTGTAGATGCTGTTTTACTACCGAGAAAAATTGACTTGAATATCGTGGCTGAAGTTGGTGCTGTGCATTCAGCTCTCGCACTCGTAGAAACATCAATGGCATGCTCAATCCTTCCGGAAGGAGCACTTCATCTCAGTAGCAAGAGCCGAAATGTCACCTTTGCACCCATTGGCCCACCTGCCATGTGGAACCAATTGATATTGGCAATTCCTGCTGCTCGCCCAATCAATCGCTTGACGCTAGAAACCATCCAACTATTGCGAGAACTTGACTTAGGTATGCCAAATCAAAACTGAAAAGTATTTACCGTGATTGAGCAATTAACCTCAATTCCCAGGGAATGATGACTTTTGAAAAAATCACCGGATCAGTCCAGCCCTTAGGCTCTCGCCCTAAATGTCCACCCAATGGATTGATCCAAGACTCTTTGGGAACGTCGCCCGAGCGCATCAAAAGTTCGATATCTGAAATAGGCACTTGCGTGTCTCTCACGCCCGTCACCACCAACATAGGCGTTGTGGGCTTGCTCAATAAATTTTGAGCTTTCAACGACATGGCGGGCATCAAGCGCGCCAAGTCATCCACAGTATGGGCGCCTTCAAACACATTGATGAAAGCTGGCGCTAAGTCAAACAAATACTCTCGATTTCCCATTGTGCCTTCACGCAAAAACTTCTCAGAGAAGAACTCATCCACAGGTGGAGATTGAGCAACAGAACCAAGCAACCGTTCTTTTTCCGTGATGGCCAATTTTGCAGCCCAATAACCACCAAAGCTCACACCCGATACAACAATTCGTTTTGAGTCAACGCGAGGATGTGCATTCAAATAATCCAACACTTTGGAAAACATGCGCTCCGCATTCGCACTCACCTTGATAGGCGCCTGCCCCGTACCAGGACTATCCACGGCAAGGAAACCTACACCTTGCGAAAGAATTTGTTCATAGCTGTCCGCCACGGTTTCTTTGCGACTATCCAAACCACTGATTGCCAAAATCATGGGGAACTTTTGCCCTGATGCGCCTGAAGGAAAGCGTAAATAACCCGTGATCGTTTTTCCTTCAAACGGAATCTTTACCACCTCCATTGGCGGATTCATAGCCTCTGCGTATTTCAGATACGCTTTGACTGCATCGTCATAGGCAAGTTGTTTACCTTTGCTATTCGGCACAGGCCACTGGGCAAAGTAATACAGACGCCAAGCTTTTTTATAAAAAACGGCTGCCTCTTGAGGCGTTGCCGACTTACGGCCCTGAGCCATGTAATTTTCAGCGACTTGGCTCCAACCTTTGGCCCATTCATCACGGTCGCGTGTATGAATCAAACTCAATGCTTGTGCCACATCTTTGGGGTCAAGACCACCAAGAGGATAAGCGCCACGTTGCGCGCGCGCCATCGACTCGGCTTTGATTTCGTCGATGGTTCTCTCTGTCAGCTGCGCTTGCGCCGTCACACTAAGAACGGTCAATGCAAATGATATGGCGGTTAAAAATTTTCGCATCGCGCTCCCCATTAGGTTGAATTAGTCTGCACCTTATCCAAGTCAAGCTCGAATAGCTAGGGGTAAATCCCGCCAATGCGAGAAAAAACTGACACCTAGGTGTCACGTCTTTATCTTTGTTTAGCTGTAGCTCAGGTGACTCCATTCGCTGGCCACGACCGATACGATGATCACACCAATTTGCAGGAGCAACGCATGGTTCAGTTCAAACTCAATGGCCAAACAGTCCGAAGTAACGTCTCACACGCAACGCCACTTTTGAACGTCTTAGCGAACGATTTTCAAATCAATGGCTGCAAGTTTGGTTGCGGAAAAGCCCAGTGCAGCGCTTGTTTGGTGCTGATCGATGGCAACCCCGTCAAATCATGTGTGGCGCCCGTCTCCGCAGTCGCTGGACGAGACGTCATCACACTGGTTGGAATGAAAAATGGCGATCAACCCAGCCTTTTACAACAAGCGTTCATCGACGAACAGGCAGCTCAATGCGGCTACTGCACCTCAGGCATGATCATTCAAGCTCAAGCCCTGCTTGATCGCAATCCCAGTCCGACTGATTCGGAGGTCCGTACTGCGCTCGATGGCAATTTATGCCGATGCGGCGCACACAATCGCATTGTTCGTGCAGTGCTTCGTGCCGCGAAGGAGTTGTGATCATGTTTGCATCCATGCCAACCAACCGCCGCACTTTTCTCAAGGCCAGTAGTTACCTATCGCTAGCTTTTGCCATTCCACTCGACAACGCGTTTTCACAGGCCACCGACTCAAAACCGCGATTACCTGGAGATTTGCAAACCAACCGCAAGCTCAGTGCATGGCTGCGCATCAACGCCAATCAAACTGTGACGCTATTGGTTGGTAAGGTTGAATTGGGTCAAGGCATATTGACTGCCGTGTCGCAAATTTGCGCTGACGAGTTAGATATAGATATCAAACGGGTCCATATTATTTCTGGCGATACCGCCTTGGTGCCTAACGAAGGGGTTACGGCTGGTTCCTTTTCTATGCCTTATTGCGCCACTGCGGTGCAGTCTGCATCTGCTGAGGTGCGCGCCATATTGCTTGGCCTAGCGACTGAAAAGCTCAATCAACCCATGACCAATTTATCGGTTCAAGACGGCAAGATCTCAAGCAACAACGGCCAGAGCATCACCTATTGGGACTTGATACTCGGCGAATCACTCGACAGAGACGCCACGGGCACTGTCAAACCCAAACCTGCCAACCAACACCAATACATTGGTCAACCCATTCATCGTCTTGACCTGACACCCAAGATATTGGGGGAATCCAAATTTCTTCAAGAATATCGACCAATCGGCATGCTTTACGGTCACTTGGTGCGACCACCTACGTATGCAGCCAAGCTTGTGGCCGTCAATCTGGCTTCTGCACAAAAAATGCCTGGAGTGGTCAAGGTGGTACGCAACGGCAGTTTTCTTGGGGTAATCGCAAAACGCGAAGAACAAGCCCTTGCCGCAGCCAACGCTTTGAATGCATCGACCAAATGGGAGGTTGAAAAAAAACTCCCTAGGCATGAAGGAATATTTGATTGGTTGCGCAAGACAAAACCCAACCGCATCATTGAGACGAAAGTGCAGCCCCGCGCCAGCACTGAAACTGCTGCCAAAACAATTGAAGCAACTTACTATCGGCCCTATCACATGCATGCATCTATCGGCACGTCAGCCGCCATCGCCACGATGGGAGCTGATGGTGTCATGCTAATCCAAACACACAGTCAGTCTGTGTTTGAAACAAGCACCGCCATCGCCAAGATGCTGGGACTAGAGCCCAGCAAAGTACGATGCCAACACATGCAAGGTGCCGGCTGCTATGGACACAACATGGCTGATGACGCAGCAGCTGATGCCGCGCTGTTGGCCATGACAGTGCCAGGTCAACCTGTGCGCTTGCAATACACACGTGAACAAGAACACAAATGGGAACCATATGGTTCAGCCATGGTCATTCAAACCAAAGCTGGCGTCGATGCCAACGGCAACGTGCTGGATTGGGATCTACAAATTTGGTCTACGCCGCACGGCACGCGTCCTGGCGGAGAGCCCGGCAATTTGCTGTCGGCGCGCTATTTAGAGAAACCATTCACACAGCCCGTACCCACCAACGGTGGCCCCCCAAATTACGCCGCTGACCGCAACGGCATTGCTTTGTATGACTTTGCAGGACACAAGGTATTGACTCATTTCATCACCGATATGCCGGTGCGTGTATCTTCCACACGCGGCTTAGGTGCGTATGCCAATGTCTTTGCCATTGAGTCCTTCATGGATGAATTGGCATTCGCTGCCAACACAGACCCACTCACCTACCGTTTACGTTATTTAAAAGATGAACGTGCTCGAGATGTCTTACAAAAGGCCGCTGAAAAGTTTGGCTGGGTCAGCTGGAAAAAAACACCAAACCGCGGACGTGGCATCGGTTTTGCCCGTTACAAAAATATCGCGGGGTATTGTGCAGTGGCCTTAGAAGTCGAAGTCAACCCTCGCAACGGTGCATCCGGGTCTTGCGCGCGGTGGCAGCCGCTGACTCAGGCCATATCGTTAACCCTGATGGCGTGAGCAATCAAATTGAAGGCGGCTTAATTCAGTCACTCAGTTGGTCTCTCAAAGAAGAAGTCAAGTTCGACGACACGCAAATTTTGTCAACCGACTGGAGCAGCTACCCAATCCTCACCTTCTCAGAGATTCCACCCGTCGATGTGGTTTTGGTCAATCGGACCGGTATGCCCTTCTTGGGCACAGGCGAGGCCTCTCAAGGGCCAACCAGCGCCGCATTGGCGAATGCGGTATTCGATGCGACAAGCGTTCGCTTTCGCAGACTTCCACTGACACCTGAACGCGTGAAGCAAGGCTTGGAGGACAAAAACAAAGCCTAAATTGTTTTCACTCTAAAAATTAGCAGGCGAGTGCTAGTAAAGACACTTATGCAAATTTTTTCATAGATGATTCCACCGACCTTTATAGTACACAAACTGCAAGTAAGCTAAAGCCAAATTTCATTTCAATTTATTGGAGACATCGATGACTGTTGACTTTTCAATCAACGGCAAAGCCGCCAAGGCCAACGCCGAAACAGACACGCCTTTGTTATGGGTGATTCGTGATGAGTTAGGCCTCACCGGAACCAAGTTTGGTTGCGGTGCGGCGTTATGCGGCGCTTGCACGGTGCACGTGGATGGACAACCGACGCGATCATGCCAAACGCCGCTCTCTAGCGTCGCTGGCAAGAAGGTCGCCACGGTTGAAAGCCTCTCCAAAGACAACAGCCACCCACTGCAAGTGGCGTGGATCAAGCACGATGTGCCTCAGTGCGGCTACTGTCAATCGGGCCAGTTGATGAGCGCTGCTGCATTGCTCGCCAAAAACAAGAACCCCAGCGACGCTGAAATTGACCAAGCTATGAGCGCCAACCTCTGCCGCTGTGGCACTTATGTCCGTGTGCGCGCTGCCGTCAAAGATGCCGCTGCCATGATGCGCAAAGCTTGAATCGCCGGAGACACACCATGACACACACACAAACATCACGTCGCTCATTCCTCAAAACATCTGCTGCCGTCACTGGCGGCTTGATGCTCGGTTTTAACCTGCCCGGCACGCCTGGCGAAGCCATGGCCGCAGGTACAGTGCACACGCCTAACGCTTGGGTGCACATTGCCGACAACAACGTCATCACCTTGCTGTCTGCTCGTTCTGAAATGGGCCAAGGTGTTTACACCTCTATGCCTATGTTGATTGCCGAAGAGCTCAACGTGGACATCAGTCAAATCAAAGTGGCTGCTGCACCTCCTGGTGAGATCTACATCAACGCATTGTTGGGCGGGCAACTCACAGGTGGGTCAACGTCTGTGCGTGAGGGCTGGCTAAAGCTGCGCGTGGCGGGTGCACAAGTTCGCGAAATGCTGATCACGGCGGCTGCGGCTCGATGGACAGTGGATCGTGATTTGGTCCGTGCCGACAAAGGCATGGTTTATGGTCCTAAGGGCTTAAAGTCCACCTATGGCGAGTTGGCCGAAGCTGCAGCACGCATGCCTGTGCCTGAGAAGCCCCCCATCAAAGACCCTAAAGATTTCAAAATCGTTGGCAAGCGCACCAAGCGCGTGGACACGCCCGCCAAAGTCAACGGCACAGCAGAGTTTGGCATTGACGTGAAATTGCCAGGCATGGTGTACGCCTCGCTGGCTCAATGCCCCGTGATTGGCGGCAAGGTCAAGAGCTTTGACGGCGCAAAAGCGAAAGCTTCTGCTGGCGTGATTGACGTGGTGCAAATCAACGACGGCGTGGCCGTGGTGGCCAGCAGCTGGTGGCAAGCTAAGAAGGCACGCGACCTGCTGAGCATTCAGTGGGACGAGGGTGCAGGCGCAGCCTTGAGCGATGCCAGCGTGATTGATGGCACACGCCAAGCTTTGAAAACTGGCAAGGTGTTGGAAATTACCAAGCCCCAAGGTGATGTGGCGGCAGCACTCAAAGGCGCGGCCAAAGTGCTGGAAGCTGAATACGTTATTCCGATGCAAGCGCACGCCCCACTGGAACCCATGAACTTCACGGCCCATGTGCAAGGCAACAAGGCTTTGCTGATTGGCCCTACCCAGTTCCAACAAGGCGCACAAGGTGCCGTGGCTGGCGCTTTGGGCTTGAAGCCTGAAGACGTCACACTGCAAACCACCTTCTTGGGCGGTGGCTTTGGTCGACGTTTGGAGCTCGACTTCATCGTGCAAGCTGCGCAAATCTCCAAGGCTGTGAACAAGCCCGTCAAATTGCTGTGGACCCGCGAAGACGACATGACGCACGACTTCTACCGTCCAGTTGGTGTGAACCAAATCAAGGCCGGTTTGGATGCATCAGGCAAGCCTGTGGCGATGCACTTCAAAGTCGCTTCTCAGTCAGTGACGCAACGCGCTTTTGGTTTACCCAAAGACACGATGGATCCTTTCATGGCCGAAGCCGCGGTGACGGGCTACAACATTGCCAACACCCAACACGACTTGGTGATTCATGACACCGGGATTCGCGTCGGCTACTGGCGTGCCGTGAGCCACAACATGAACGCCTTTGCCAACGAGAGCTTTATGGACGAGTTGGCCAAAGCCGCAGGCAAAGACCCTTACGAATACCGCATGAGCTTGCTCGCCGGTAAGCCACGCTTTGCCAATGTGCTCAAGTTGGCTGCTGACAAAGCAGGCTGGGGCAAGCCATTGGCCAAAGGCCGTGCCTTGGGTATTGCGCTGATGGAAGGCTACGACACCTACATGGCTCAAGTGGCTGAGGTGAGCCTGAACGACAGCGGCGAGGTGCAAGTGCATCGCGTGACAGTGGCGGCTGACTTGGGCCATATGGTCAACCCCGACACAGTGGAAGCCCAGTTGCAATCCAGCATCATCTTTGGCATGGGCGCGGCGCTCAAGCACCAAATCACCATGACCAATGGCCGTGTGCAAGAGACCAACTATCACAACTTCCAGCCCGTGCGTATGAACGAGGCGCCCAAGATTGACATCGTGTTGGTCAAGAGCACAGAGAAGCCCGGCGGTATCGGCGAGCCAGCCACAGCGGTGGTCGCTCCTGCTATTGCTAACGCTGTGGCTAAGCTCACAGGTAAACGTGTGCGTCGGTTGCCCATCACGGCTGAGGCGCTCAAACAAACCGCCGTCGCTTAAGGCCTGCCATGGAGAGCTTAGACCTGCGTGTGTTGGGTGACGTGCTGGCTTGGCGTCAAGCTGGGCGGCGCGTCACCTTGGTCACGGTGGTGGAAACGTGGGGCAGCGCCCCACGCCCACCCGGGGCTTTGCTCGCGGTGCGAGACGATGGCGTGGTCAGCGGTTCGGTGTCGGGTGGTTGTGTGGAAGACGACTTGATTGCCCGCATTAAAGCTGGTGAATACGACGCGCTCTCGCATCCCTCCATGGTGGCTTATGGCGTGAGCAAGGAAGAAGCCGTACGCTTTGGCTTGCCCTGTGGCGGTACCTTGCGTTTGGTGCAAGAGCCTGTCAAAGATGTGGCGTGGATTGAAGAGGTGTTGCAACGCACCTCGTCACACCAATTGGTGGCGCGCACGGTCAAGCTCTCCACCGGCGAGGTCACGCTACGCGAAGCCGCGCGCACCGATGCGTTGGTATTCGATGGCATCACGCTCACCACTTTGTTTGGCCCACGCTGGCGCTTGTTGCTGATTGGCGCAGGCCAGCTCAGCCAAGCCGTGGCGCACATGGCCAAGCTGCTGGACTTTGAAGTGCTGGTGTGTGACCCACGCGAAGAATACGCAGCCACGCTTGGACTCGAAGGAGTGACCCGAGTCATGGGCATGCCCGATGATGTGGTGCTTGAACTCAAACCCGATGCGCACACTGCCGTCGTAGCGCTAACGCACGACTCCAAACTGGATGACATGGCCTTGATGGAGGCCTTGAATTCTGACGCGTTTTATGTGGGTGCCTTAGGCTCGCGTCGCAACCAAGCCACCCGCAAGCAGCGTTTGATGGAACACTTTGACCTCAGTGCTGAGGCACTTGAGCGTTTGCATGGCCCTGTGGGTTTGGCAATTGGCGCGAAAACACCTGCTGAAATTGCGGTCTCCATCGTTGCGCAAATCATTGAAGTGAAAAATGCAGCAGCGATAGCGCCTTTATCTACAGCATCTTCCTGCGAAAAAGCTTGATCCTTTTACCAACAGTCATCGTACTCGCCGCAGGCAAAGGTGAGAGATTTATTGCTTCAGGGGCACACGAAGACAAGCTCAATGCCGACTTATGCGGCCGACGTGTGCGGGACCATGTACTCGCGGCCGTGCACGCAAGTGGTTTACCTTTTCATACAGTTGAACGCGAACATATCCAACACCTCGCGAACCCTGGCATGGCTGACAGCATTGCATGCGGCATCCAGGCAACGCTCAGCGCAAAGGGTTGGTTGATCTTGCCTGCAGACTTGCCACTGATTCAGCCACAGACTTTGCACAAAGTCGCTGAGGCTTTGGCGGCTCATTCAATCGTCGTCCCCTACTATCGAGGAAAAAAAGGCCATCCTGTTGGTTTTCAAGCGTCCTTCAAGGATGCATTGGTTCAACTCAGGGGCGACGAAGGCGCACGTTCAGTCGTCGCTGCACACACCTATCTAGCTTTAGAAGTGGAAGATCAAGGCGTTGTTTGTGACGTAGATACGCTTGAACTTTTAGAAGAAGCCCGAGCACACATGCAGAATCCACATTTTCAATTGGGTCGAACTCGATAAGTTGTGATGCGTCTGTGCCTTGCTAGCGAGCACGATCAAGGTTGAACAGCGATCAAACGGTCGGTACGGATAATGGGATATTTGTTGAACGTAGGGTCGTGGTACGGGATTTGACGAATCCAAAAATCCATACGCTGCTCTGGATCTTCTCTGAAGCGATCATCCCTGTCCATGCGGGTCTGGTATTCCTTCTTCAAATCAGGCAGCTTACGGTGCAAGCTTGCGCCATAGCCCTCACGGATTTTCTTATCCTGCCCAAACATCCATTGCGCAATTTGCAATTGGCGGTGATTAGAGATGTGATCCGTAATCTCATAGGCTGTATTAAACAGACCCCAGCGTGACAAAGAGTCTGGCGACACAGGTTCAAGCAAATGCGCAGCAAGCAACGCACGTGCTTGGCGAATCGGCACATAAATCGAGCCCTGCGCAATATCCATTTGGGTACGGAGCCAATCGCCAGTCAAGCTGGTACGAATGCGCCCCTGAAAGGTACGTGTTTCAAAGCTGATGCTGTCTTCATCGACATGCAGCTCTTCCACCGCCAAGCCCTTGATTGATTGCTGCAGGACATGGTAAGTGACACCATGCTTTTGCAAATAGGGCAACACCACCGAAGTCCACCCTACAGGAATGATGTAACCACCAAGGGGCAAATTCACAATGGCTTCATTCACAGGTTGAATGTCGCTATAGACCGGCGTATGCCAAACAACAGGTTGGTCAATGTGATACGTGATGTGCCGACCACCTACCACTGGCGCGCTTGCATGGGTGGTGTATTCATACCCCAACAGTTCGGCTTGACCCGTTGGTATATCCAAGCCCAACTCCAACATATTTTGCCAATCGAGTGCAACCACTTCACTGTGCATTTTTTCGATGTTGTCATCGGCCTGTTGGGCAACCTTTAATAAATGCTTGCCTTGTGAAGCCACCAATTCAAGGGCAGCGGACAACACATCTTTGCTGGTTTGCACGCGGTGTGCGTAGGGATCCCATGCATGGTCCTCCACCAACACCCCAATTCGATTGCGCAGCACCGCATACACATGCGAGAAACGCGGTGCATCGGCATCGCGCATGATGCCTGCGCGTGGATTTTCAAAGTCCAACAGCACAGGCGTGAAATCCAAGGGGTGGTGGCCCTTGGCTTGAATGCGTTCAATCATGTCCACAGAAAATTTGTCAGACACTTCTTGAAGCACGTCATCTGCGCCAAACATCGGGGACATGGACAACGACACATCGTGACGGAAACGAACACCGTCTGTCACATGCAAATCCAATGTCACCAAAGGGTCCCACTGCGAAATGAACTGCAGCATCGCATTCATCTCTGAGGTTTGACCGAGCATCCAGTCACGGTTGAGGTTGATGCGCTGCGCCGTCACGCGCTCGCCTTGCAGGCTTGGCCCATTTTGATTGGGACGATTGAATGGGCTCGGTCGCTCATGACCATCTACATTGAAAACAGGCACAAACAAAAATACTTGATGCTTTAGCGGATCCTTAGCAGGTGATTTCTTAAGCATGTCACGAATCAAAATCAAACCTGCATCTTTGCCATCTATTTCTCCCGCGTGCGTACCGCCGATGGCGAGCACCACGGGAATACCTGCACGCTTGGCTTGCACAGGCGTCAATGCGCCCGTGCGACTCACGGCCAAAGCCACAATTGGACGCCCCTCTGCTGTGTTGCCAATGGTCAGGCAACGCACAAATTCAGAGTATTTTTTTGCCAAGTTTTGGCATACAGCCTCGACCTCGGCATATGAACCAGTACGACGGAATTGACTACTCTCAGCCAGCAATAACTCAGCGCCATCAGACTTTGTCTGCGCGAATGCATCAAAGGTTATCGCCATCAAAGCGAGCAGGCAGTACAAAAAATTTCTTTGATTCATTAACCCAGCCATTACGGTATGCACTTCACTCTGTGTATAAGTGGATAAGTGGATAAGTCTATCCAGTCTGATTGGCCAGTTGCGCGCTTTACGTCCGCGTTACAAACTTCATGAAGTGACAAACCGTTAACATCCTGACATACAAAAGGATACTTTGGTTATGAATACACCTTCGTCAGCACCTCGTCTCACCAGCCTCTCACACGGCGGTGGCTGCGGCTGCAAGATTGCGCCGGGCGTGCTGAGCGAGATTCTCAAAAGCACCAGTGCCATGCCCATCCCGCCTCAGTTGCTGGTGGGCATTGAAACCGCAGATGATGCGGCGGTGTACCAGCTTAACGACGAGCAAGCGCTGATTGCTACGACAGACTTCTTCATGCCCATTGTGGATGACCCATTTGATTTTGGTCGTATCGCTGCCACCAACGCGATTAGCGATGTGTACGCCATGGGTGGCACGCCCATCATGGCCTTGGCTTTGGTTGGCATGCCCATCAACGTACTGTCGGCCGAGACGATTGGCAAAATTTTGGACGGTGGCCAAAGCGTTTGCCGGGAGGCAGGCATTCCCATCGCAGGCGGCCACACAATTGACTCAGTGGAACCGATTTACGGCCTAGTGGTATTGGGCCTCGTGCACCCCAAACGCATCAAACGCAATGCTGATGCACGTGTGGGCGACCGTTTGATTTTGGGCAAGCCACTGGGCGTGGGCGTGTTGTCTGCGGCGCTGAAAAAAAATGCGCTTAGCCCCGAGGGTTACGCACAAATGATTGCCAACACTACCAAGCTCAACACACCAGGCGCAGCACTGTCGGCTTTGACAGGTGTGCACGCCATGACCGACGTAACAGGCTTTGGCTTGGCAGGCCACGCGCTTGAGATGGCTCGCGGATGCCAGCTCACTGTGCAACTCAACATGAGCCAAGTACCTTTGTTGCACGGCGTACGCGAGCTCGCCCAGCAAGGCCTTCTCACAGGTGCATCGAGCCGCAACTGGTCAGCCTATGGCAACGAGATTGAAATGGCTTCCTCACTGAACGCCATCGACCAAGCACTGCTGAGCGACCCGCAAACCAGCGGTGGCTTACTGGTGGCCTGCACACCAGAAACTGTGGCTGAGGTGCTGACGGTGTTTCATCAACACGGTTTCGAACAAGCCTGTGAAGTGGGCGAAATCTCGGCGGCGGCGGCCGACGACATCAAGCTGCAAGTTCGCTGAAACCCTTCAAAACTACACTGCTCATCTTTCAAAGAAAACGAACACCATGTCCACCATTCCAGCCTGCCCCCAATGTGCCCAAGAAAATACCTATCAAGATGGTGACAACTATGTGTGCGCCGATTGCGCGCATGAGTGGCCGATGGTGGCGAGTGCCGCAGCAGATGACGAAGACGAAGCCGTAGTAAAAGACGCTAACGGCACAGTGCTCAAGGACGGAGATGCCGTGGTGCTCATCAAAGATCTCAAAGTCAAAGGCTCATCCACCACGCTGAAAATGGGCACTAAGGTCAAGAGCATTCGTTTGGTCGGTGGCGACCACGAGGTGGATTGCAAAATGGATGTGGGTAATTACATGCTCAAAGCTTGCTTCTTGCGCAAAGCCTAAAAAAGCGCCGCTTTTAAAGTACCCGACCTCGGTTCGACTTAATCGCCGAGGTCTTTTTTTTGCTGTCTAAACGGCGTAGCTTCGACGCATAAGTGGGCTTGGTAGGTTTGCGCTTCTTGGGTGGCTTAGCCACGCTTTGCACTAGATCATGCAAACGCGCAAATGCTTCGATACGGTTCATGTCTTGACTGCGATGCTCTTGCGACTTGATAACTACCACGCCCTCTTGGGTAATGCGGTGATCTGCCAAACACAGCAAGCGTTCTTTCACACCCTCGGGCAACGAAGACGCCATGACATCAAAGCGAAGATGAATGGCGCTAGACACCTTATTGACGTTTTGCCCACCCGCACCTTGCGCGCGGATGGCAGTTACCTCAACTTCGGATTCTTTGATTTGCATACACGCTTAAACGTGCCAGCCTGGCAACTCGCCCATAGCCCACAAAATAAGACTGATGCTGAAGAACGATGCCACAGTTGTCACTAACAGGGCTGCGGCACAAAAGCCTTCTTGGCCGTGTCGTTGCGCTAGCAATGGATAAATACCGAGCATGGGCATGCTAGCTAACAAGACAGCTGAAACTTTCAAGCTCGCCGGCATCGGCCCGACCACCAGCAACATCAAACCTACAGACAAAGGATGCAGCACCAGTTTGCCCACTGCGACCCAACGAACTTTTTGCCACATGCCAGCAATACGCAAACCAACCAACGAGCCGCCATTCACAAACAAAGCGATGGCCGCAGCGGAAGCTGCAAACAAATTGATGGTTTTTGATAAAACTTCGGGCAAATGCCAATTCAACAACGAGCAACCAAAGCCCAGCGCCATGGCTTGCATCAAGGGCATCTTGGCCAATCGCATCAAGCTTTGCATCACCAGCTGCTGCCACGACAAGTGCTTGCCTTCGCCACTGTCAGCAATAGCTAGCGCAAGAGGGATCGTCAATAAGTTTTCCACCAACAAGGTCAATGCAAACCCAACACCTGCAGCGGGGCCGAGGAACTGCAACAAAATTGGGTAGCCCATGTAACCACTGTTGGAAGAGCACACACCCATGGCCACCATGGCGCTCTCAGCCAATGACTTTTTTTTCATCCATCGCCAAGCTCCAAAGCCAATCGCAAAGGCACACAACGAACCTAGACCATAGGCCAAGAGGTAATCAAGATTCATCACTTCAGCAAAATTGCGTTGTGACAGCGCATTGAACAACATCGCAGGCAACGCAAAGTTCAACACGAAACGCCCCAACACTTGCCCATCCAATTTGCTGAACATGCCGCGGCGGGTGGCAGCAAAACCCAAACCAATCGATAAGAAGATGGGGCCCGTGATGGTGAGAATGTTGATCATTAGACGTGGTGTGTTTATTGTTTTTGAATGCCAGCGCGTTGAATCACATCACCCCAGCGCTTGATTTCGTTTTGCAGCCACTCTTGCGCTTGGGGCACAGTACTGGGATGAGGCTCCACATTCAACTCCAACAATTTTTGACGCACAGCTGGCGTTTGCAAAGCAGCGTTGACTTCTTTGTTCAAACGCTCCACCACGGTTTGCGGTGTTTTGGCAGGAACGCCTAAACCGTTCCACGAGGTCGACACCAAATTGGGCAAACCACCCTCTTTCGCAGTCGGCACTTGTGGCAAGGCTGAGTTGCGTTTTTGTCCTGTCACGGCCAAAGCTCGCAATGCACCGCCTTTGATTTGCGGCAACACGGGGCTGAGCACTTCGACAGCCACATCAATTTGACCACCACGCAAAGCTGTCATAACCGCAGGCGTGCCATTGAACGGAACCACTTGCGCATCCAAGCCAGCGACCGACTTGAACAACTCGGCGGTCAAATGCTGCGTGCTGCCGATGTTGATACTGCCAATATTGAGCTTGCTAGGGTTGGCCTTAGCCCAACTAAGCAACTCGGGCAGGGTTTGAAAGCGCGACTCGGCGCTGGTGACGATGGCCAAATCAAAGGTGCCCATCAAAGACACAGGCGTGAAATCTTTCACGGGGTCAAAAGGCAAATTTTTGAAAAGGCCAGCACTCACGGCGTTAGCGTTAGACATTAACAAGAGCGTGTAGCCATCGGGCTCAGCCTTGGCCACCATCTCAGCCGCCACAATGCCGCCCGCACCTGGCCGGTTATCAATCACGACCGATTGGCCTAAGCCTTCAGACATTTTTTGCGCAACGGTGCGAGCCGTCAGGTCAGCCACTCCACCCGCGCCAAAAGGAACCACGATGCGTAAAGGTTTGGTTGGGAAACCTTGCGCTTGCGCAGTCAACACACAACACGCCAGAAGGCTTAATGCAAATAACCTAGACATAAAGCATCGACGAGCTTGCATAGGACACTCCACAGAATGAATCAAAACGCCATTCTCTTCCATCGTGAAAGTCCTGAGTCAGCGATCAAGAACCGCTCCCATTGAAAGTCGCCTCTCTGGGTACACTCTAGGGTTACGTATTTATTAGACCTATTCAAGGATTTGCCATGAACACGACCCCTTCCGGACTGCAATACATCGACAACGTGGTGGGCGACGGCGCTGAAGCTGCTGCTGGCCAGCACGTGAGCGTGCACTACACCGGCTGGCTCTACAAAGACGGCGAACAAGGCGCCAAATTCGACTCCAGCCGCGACCGCAATGACCCGTTCGACTTCCCATTAGGCGCTGGCATGGTCATCAAGGGCTGGGACGAAGGCGTCCAAGGCATGAAGATTGGCGGCCAACGCACCCTCATCATCCCGCCAGAGTTGGGCTACGGCGCACGTGGCGCGGGCGGTGTGATTCCACCAAACGCAACCTTGAAGTTCGACGTCGAGTTGCTCGGCCTCGAATAAACAGGCTAAACGGCAGCTTTTAGCTGTCGAACACAAGCGGGGCGCGGCCCCGCTTTGTTTTGCCCAGTACAAATTTTTTACAAAACCCCTCTTGAAATAGGGTCGGATGGCCTCAGCTTTGCTGAATCTCCTTCACACAAGCCCTACAAAGCATGTCAGAACCTACAGAAAACTTAGATACAGCAGCCGCGCATTTGGCTTCACACATGGCGGGCATGGCCCCAGCCGCTGAAGCAACCTCAACTGCAGAACCAGCCGCTGCACTAGACCCATTGGCAGCAGCCCAAGCCGAAGTTGCAGCCCTGCAAGCCAAAGTGACCGAGTTGCAAGACCAATACATCCGTGGTCAAGCCGAAGTGCAAAACGCCCGCCGTCGCGCTGACGACGAAGTTTCTAAAGCACGCAAATTTGCGCTGGAAAGCTTTGCCGACAGCTTGCTGCCTGTGCTCGACAGCCTAGAAGCTGGCTTGGCCGTGCAAACCGCCACGCCTGAGCAAATCCGCGAAGGCGCTGAAGCCACGCTGCGTCAGCTCAAGAGCGCCATGGAGCGCAACAAGATTGTGGCCATCGACCCTGCGGCCGGTGCCAAATTTGACCCCGCACAGCACCAAGCCATTAGCGTGGTGCCAGCCGAGCAGGAAGCCAACACCGTGGTAACTGTTTTGCAAAAAGGCTATTTGATCGCCGAGCGTGTGTTGCGTCCTGCACTGGTCACTGTGGCCGCACCGAAATAAACACTTGAAATTGGCGAAGTTATCCACAACTAAGCCTTATCTGAATCTTTAAAAGTTACTGGAGTTACAAATGGGAAAAATCATCGGTATTGACTTGGGCACCACCAACTCGTGCGTGGCCATCATGGAAGGCAACACGACCAAAGTGATCGAGAACGCCGAAGGCGCTCGCACCACCCCGTCGATCATTGCGTATCAAGAAGACGGCGAAATCTTGGTCGGCGCATCTGCTAAGCGCCAAGCGGTCACCAACCCACGCAACACCTTGTACGCGGTTAAGCGTTTGATCGGTCGCAAGTTTGCGGAAAAAGAAGTTCAAAAAGACATCGACTTGATGCCCTACACCATTGCCAAAGCCGACAACGGCGACGCATGGGTGGAAGTTCGCGGCAACAAGTTAGCCCCTCCTCAAATCAGCGCTGAAATTCTGCGCAAGATGAAGAAAACTGCCGAAGACTACCTCGGCGAAGAAGTGACCGAAGCCGTCATCACGGTGCCCGCTTACTTCAACGATGCACAACGTCAAGCAACCAAAGATGCAGGCCGCATCGCTGGTTTGGACGTCAAGCGCATCATCAACGAACCCACTGCAGCTGCATTGGCCTTCGGCTTGGATAAAACCGAAAAAGGCGATCGCAAGATTGCTGTGTATGACTTGGGTGGCGGTACGTTTGACGTGTCCATCATCGAAATCGCTGACGTGGATGGCGAGAAGCAATTTGAAGTGTTGTCCACCAACGGCGACACCTTCTTGGGTGGTGAAGACTTCGACCAACGCATCATCGACTTCATCATTGCTGAGTTCAAGAAAGAATCTGGCGTTGATTTGTCCAAAGACGTGTTGGCCTTGCAGCGCCTGAAAGAAGCCGCTGAGAAAGCCAAGATCGAGTTGTCATCAGCCACATCGACTGATATCAACTTGCCTTACATCACAGCTGACGCTTCTGGTCCTAAGCACTTGAACATCAAACTCAACCGCGCCAAGTTAGAGCAACTGGTGGACGAGTTGGTCGAGCGCACCATCGCCCCTTGCCGCACCGCCATCAAAGACGCGGGCGTGTCTGTGAGCGACATCGATGACGTGATCTTGGTCGGCGGTATGAGCCGTATGCCCAAGGTGCAAGAAAAGGTCAAAGAGTTCTTCGGTCAAGAGCCACGTCGTGACGTGAACCCTGACGAAGCCGTTGCCGTGGGCGCTGCGATTCAAGGTCAAGTGCTCTCAGGTGACCGCACTGACGTGTTGTTGCTCGACGTGACACCACTGTCCTTGGGTATCGAAACCCTGGGCGGCGTGATGACCAAGATGATCGCCAAGAACACGACCATCCCAACCAAGTTTGCGCAAACCTTCTCAACAGCCGACGACAACCAACCTGCCGTGACCATCAAGGTCTACCAAGGCGAGCGCGAAATGGCGTCTGGTAACAAGAGCTTGGGCGAGTTCAACCTCGAAGGCATTGCCCCCGCAGCACGTGGCACACCTCAAATTGAAGTGTCATTTGACATTGACGCCAACGGCATCTTGCACGTGGGCGCCAAGGACAAAGCCACAGGCAAAGAAAACAAAATCACAATCAAAGCCAACTCTGGCTTGAGCGAAGACGAAATTCAACAAATGGTGAAAGACGCCGAGTTGAACGCCGCTGAAGACAAGAAGAAACTTGAAATCGTGCAATCTCGCAACCAAGCAGACGCCGCTGTTCACAGCGTGAAGAAGAGCTTGGGCGAGCACGGCGACAAGCTCGACGCTGGCGAAAAAGAAGCCATCGAAGCTGCCATCAAAGAAGTGGAAGAAGCATTGAAAGGCGAAGACAAAGCCGCCATCGATGCCAAGACCGAAGCCTTGATGACCGCCTCACAAAAGCTGGGCGAAAAAGTCTACGCGGACATGCAAGCAGCCCAAGCAGCTGCTGGCCCTGAAGCCAAACCAGCCGACGACAACGTGGTCGACGCTGAAGTGAAAGAAGTCAAAAAAGGCTAAACCCTTTTCTCATCTTCTGAGCTGACCTCGCCGCGTTTCGCCTGAAAAGGTGAACACGCGGCGAAGTCTTGATCAAGCCCCACAAAACACGGCACTGTCCACACCATGTCCAAACGCGATTTTTATGAAGTTCTCGGTCTTGCCAAAGGCGCGAGCGACGAAGAGATCAAAAAGGCTTATCGCAAACTCGCGATGAAGCACCACCCTGACCGCAACCAAGGCGACAAAGCCAAGGAAGCTGAGGCGCAATTCAAAGAGGTCAAAGAGGCCTATGAGATGCTGTCTGACCCCGAAAAGCGTGCCGCCTACGACCAGTATGGCCATGCAGGTGTCGACCCCAATATGCGCGGTGGTCCAGGTGCTGGCGGGTTTGGCGGTGCGGGTTTTGGTGAGGCCTTTGGCGACATCTTTGGCGATATCTTTGGCCAGCAACGTCGCGGCCCGGGCGGGCGGCAGGTATACCGTGGCAACGACCTCAGCTACGCCATGGAAATCACGCTCGAAGAGGCGGCCAATGGCAAGAACGCCGAAATCAAAATTCCAGGCTGGGACGAATGTGAAACCTGTGACGGCACAGGTGCCAAACCCGGCACTTCGGTCAAGACCTGTACCACTTGCCACGGCAGTGGCCAAGTGCAAATGCGCCAAGGCTTTTTCAGCGTACAGCAAACTTGCCCACATTGCAGAGGCTCAGGCAAGATCATCCCCGACCCATGCAATATGTGCCATGGCCAAGGCAAGATCAAAAAGCAAAAAACACTCGAAGTCAAAATCCCAGCTGGCATCGACGACGGCATGCGCATCCGCAGCACTGGCAACGGCGAGCCAGGCACCAACGGTGGCCCACCTGGCGACTTGTTCATCGAGATTCGCGTCAAGAAGCACGACATCTTTGAACGTGATGGCGACGACTTGCACTGCTCGGTACCCATCAGCATCACTACCGCCGCATTGGGCGGGGAAATTCGCGTGCCTACGCTCGCAGGCGAGGCGGCCATTGACATTCCAGAAGGCACCCAAAACGACAAGCAATTCCGCTTGCGTGGCAAAGGCCTTAAAGGCATTCGCTCGAGTTTCCCTGGCGACCTGTACTGCCACATCTCTGTGGAAACGCCAGTCAAGCTCACCGAGCATCAGCGCAAGCTGCTCAAAGAGCTGGATGAATCGCTGAAAAAAGGTGGCTCAAAGCACTCACCCGCCGAAGGTGGATGGGCCGAAAAACTCAAGCGCTTTTTCAACTAAAGCACTCATGAAGTTCCCCTCTTAAAACAGGGGATACTCATTGCATGAGCGTCAACATCACCTTCTTGGGCGGAACCGGTACTGTTACTGGTTCTAAATATTTGGTTCAGCACGACGGCAAGAAATTACTAGTCGATTGCGGTTTGTTTCAGGGCTACAAACAACTGCGCTTGCGCAACTGGAACCCTATGCCAGTCACCCCGACTGACATTGATGCGGTTATCTTGACGCATGCACATTTGGACCACAGCGGCTATGTGCCATTGCTTTACCGCCAAGGCTACCGTGGGCAAATTCATGCCACCCCAGCTACTTGTGATTTGTGCGCCATCTTGCTGCCAGACAGCGGACACATCCAAGAAGAAGATGCAGCCTTCTTAAACCGCCACGGCTACACCAAGCACGATCCCGCTATGCCTTTGTATGGCAAGCACGATGCGCTGCTGTCTTTGCAATTGCTCAAGCCAGAACGCGAAACCAAAACCTTCTCGCCCATTCCCGGCTGGAAAGCTACCTTCACCACAGCAGGCCACATCTTGGGCGCTGCGAGCGTGTTGATCGAAGTGGCCGGCCGACGTATTTTGTTCAGCGGCGATCTGGGTCGACCAGACGACATGATCATGAACCCGCCTGCGCCCCCACCTGATGCAGACACCGTGCTGATCGAATCCACCTACGGAAACCGCGAACATCCTCACGAAAACATCATGGCCGAGCTGGCCCCCGCCCTCAAGCGTGTGGCCGCACGCGGCGGCGTGGCCGTAGTGCCGGTGTTTGCAGTGGGACGTGCACAAGCCTTGCTGCATGCCATCGCTTTGATGAAAGAACGTGGCGAAATCCCACATGGCTTGCCCATCTTTTTGGACAGCCCAATGGCGGTTCACACCACCGATTTGTTCCAACGCCACCCAGATGCACACCGCCTAGATACAGACGCGCTCAAAGGCTTGAAACATGTGGCCACGATGATTGAGAGCACCGAAGAATCCAAAGCTTTGTCCAAACGCCACGGACCGATGGTCATCTTGGCAGCGAGCGGCATGGCCACGGGTGGACGCGTGCTGCATCATCTGGCGCATTACCTGCCAGACCACCGCAACATGGTCATCCTCACGGGATACCAAGCACCGGGCACCCGAGGCGCCACCATTGCCAGCGGCGGGGCACTGCTGCGTATGCATGGACAAGATGTGGCGGTACATGCCGAGGTGGTGCAACTTCAATCCTCATCGGCGCATGCCGATGCCACGCAGTTGATTGGCTGGTTAGGTCAAATGAAAAACAAGCCCGATCAGGTCTATGTGGTGCATGGCGAGCCCGAAGCCTCTGACGCGCTGCGACAGCGCATCGAACGCGACCTGAACTGGCGTGCCATCGTGCCCGAGCACGGCAGCACTTGGCCCACTTAATTTGACTCAAAGGCGCGAGACAATGCGCATCATGTTTTTAGATCCTCCTGTCCGCCAACCTCGCTCTTGCGTCACCTTGATCATCATGGCAAGCCTTTGGCTGGCCCTGCTGGGTAACTTGTCACTTTGGCGAAGTTTGATAGCTTTGCCTGACCTCACAGGCTGGCACGGGCTGTTTTTTGGCGCAGCATTCGCGCTCGTCATTGCATGCATTGTGGCGGCAGTGTTGTCGCTATTTGCATGGCGCTTCACCCTCAAACCTGCCATTACTCTTCTGTTACTACTGGCTGCATTTGCCACACATTACATGCTCATGTACGGCATCGTCGTCGACACGCCCATGTTGATCAACGTGTTGCAAACCGACAATAAAGAAGCACGAGATCAACTTAGCTGGCGTCTACTTATCACCGTTTTACTACTGGCTGCGCTTCCTATAGTCTGGCTATGGCGACAACCTATGACCCAACCTGGCATAGGCAAACAAGCGATACAAAACATATGCTTGCTTGGAGCGGCGCTTGCGCTGGCGTTTGGAACCACGCAACTGGTATTCCAAGATTTCTCCTCTCTCATGCGCAACTACACAGAGATGCGCTACCAGATCAATCCACTCAACAGCATCTATGCCGTGCTTGATATGACGGTGATTCCAGCCGAGCAACCTCGCGGGCCGATGCAACCACTGGGTGAAGACGCACACATCGTTCCACACGCGGGTGCCGCAACGCCACGTCCACCTTTGCTGGTTTTCGTTTTGGGCGAAACAGCGCGCAGCCATAATTTTTCCCTCAATGGTTACGAGCGCAACACCAACCCACAACTTGCCAAAGAAAACGTCACAAGCTTCACCCGTGTCAGCTCTTGCGGCACCAGTACGGCAGAGTCCTTGCCTTGCATGTTCTCCCACTTAGGACGCAATGCATTTGACAAACGCATCAGCGAATTTGAAAACCTGCTCGATGTACTGAACCATGCCGGCTATGCAGTGCTGTGGATGGACAACCAATCGGGTTGCAAGGGGCAATGTGCACGCGTGCCCTATGTGAATACGTCTGACTTGAAAATACCTGAGTACTGCGAGGGCGACGAATGTCGCGACACCGTCATGCTCGCACGCATTGAGGTAGAGCTGGCCAAACTTTCTCCAGAGCGCCGCGCACGTGGCACGGTAGTGGTCATGCATCAAATGGGCAGCCATGGCCCAGCCTATTTCAAACGCACGCCCGCAGAGTTCAAGCCCTTCACACCAGAGTGCACCGACACTTCACTCTCACAATGTGACCGCGCGCAAGTAGTGAATGCCTACGACAACACAATTGTGTTCACTGACTACTTCTTGTCGCGCGTGATTGGCTGGCTCAAGACCCAAGAAAAAACCAGTACACCCGCCATGCTGTATGTGTCAGACCATGGTGAATCATTGGGCGAGAAAAACATGTATTTGCATGGCCTGCCCTACAGCGTGGCGCCGCCTGAGCAAACGACAGTACCCATGATCACTTGGCTGTCACCCGGCTTTGAACAACTCAGCCGGGTGAGCACAAAATGCTTGCAAAACAATCGCGACAAAGCCATGTCACATGACAACTTGTTTCATTCGGTCCTGGGCTTGATGGCGGTAAAAACCACTGCATATCAGCGCGATCGTGATTTCTTCGCGACCTGCGAAGGCCGCTAAAAACCTAATCAATTTACAAGAATCGGTCGAGCAGCTTGCGGGTGTGACGGTCTAACGACGGCAAGTCGCGAATCAAAAACTGCACGCCATGCGCATCGGCCACAATGAGGCGTGTGGCGCTTAGGCGACGAATATCTTCCTCGCCTTTGAGCACTAACTGCGCAGAACCACGGTTGGTTTGCACACGCCACACACTGGGCGTGGAAAAGCTATTCACCCCGTCCAAACGCAAAATTTCGGGCATGAACTCACGGCCTTGAAGGGCTTGAGCCACGATATCTCGCTCATTCGCAGGCAAGTCGTTGAGGCTCTCCACCCAAGCCAACTCTTTGCCTTCGGCGCTCAAGATGGAAATGCACTGATCCGGCGTGGCAATTGGGAACGCACGGGCCACCAACGCACCCACGTGCTGGGTGCCATCGGCCAATGTGACCACCAATTTGCCATAGGCATCAAAGACTAAGGTAAATTCAGCGCTCATACAGACTCCTTCGTCAAAGCACGCGCCACGGCGTCTTCTGCATTTTTTGCCTGAGCTTCATATAGGCGATAGTAAGCACCTTGATGTGCCATGAGCGTGTTGTGGTCGCCCTCTTCCACCACTACGCCCTGCTCCATCACCACCAAACGATCCGCCTTATTGAGCGTCGACAAACGGTGCGCAATGGCAATCGTGGTGCGGCCTTGCACCAAGTTGTCCAACGCCTTTTGAATTTCTTGCTCGGTCTCGGTGTCCACTGATGCAGTGGCTTCGTCCAAGATCAAGATGCGTGGGTTGATCAACAACGCACGTGCGATGGAGATGCGCTGACGCTCACCACCCGAGAGGCCTTGACCGCGTTCACCCACCAAGGAGTCGTAGCCTTGCGGCAAGCGCAAGATGAATTCGTGCGCATGCGCTGCACGGGCTGCAGCCACGATTTCTTCGCGGCTCGCATCTGGCAAACCATAGGCGATGTTGTCTGCAATCGTGCCAAAAAACAAGAACGGCTCTTGCAGCACCATACCAATGTGGCTGCGGAAATCCGACAAAGCGATGTTGCGAATGTCGATGCCGTCGAGCTTGATGGAGCCTTCGCTCAAGTCGTAAAAACGGCAAATCAAGTTGACCAAAGTGCTCTTGCCTGAGCCGCTTTGTCCCACCAAGCCAATCATCTCGCCAGGGCGTATGCTCAAATTCATGCCGCGAATCACAGCACGGTTACCGTAGCGGAAACCAGCATCTTTAATTTCGATATTGCCCTGCAAAGGCACAGGCAGTTTTTGCGGATTGACCGTCTCCGGCACACTTGAAACATGGTCCAAGATTTCAAAAATACGCTTGGCACCTGCCGCCGCTTTTTGGGTGTGCGACACGATGCGGCTCATCGAATCAAGGCGTGTGTAAAAACGCCCGATATAAGCTAAAAACGCGGCCAACACACCCACCGAAATTTGGTTGTGTGACACCAAATAAATACCAAAGCCCCAAACCACCAACAAACCCACCTCGGTCATCAGCGTGACCGTGGGAGAAAACAAAGACCACACAAAGTTGATGCGGTCGTTCACAGCCAAGTTGTGCTTGTTGGCATCACGGAAACGGTTGGCTTCGCGCGTCTCTTGGGCAAAGGCTTTGACCACACGGATGCCAGGAATGGTGTCGGCCAACACATTGGTTAGCTCTGACCAAACGCGGTCAATCTTTTCGAAGCCTGTGCGCAATTTGTCGCGTACGGTGTGAATCAACCACACGATGAATGGCAATGGCAGTAAAGTGGCTGCGGCCAGCTTGGCATCGATACTGATCAAAATAGATGCCGTCATGACGATCATCAACACGTCGGTAGCAAAGTCCAACAAGTGCAGTGACAGGAACACGCAAATACGGTCAGTCTCCGCGCCAATTCGGTTCATCAAGTCACCTGTGCGGCGACCACCAAAGTATTCAAGTGACAAGCGCATCAGGTGCTCGTAAGCCGTGGTTCGCAAATCAGCGCCAATGCGCTCAGACACCAAGGCCAAGATGTAGGTTTTGAGCCAACCCAAACCCCAAGCCAGCATGGCAGCCCCCAAAAGGCCTCCCAAATACAAATAGACCAAATCGTGGTCAATGTCTTTGCCGTTTTGAAATGGGATGAGTACATCGTCCATCAGCGGCATGGTCAGGTAAGGCGGCACCAAGGTGGCAGCCGTGGAAGCCAATGTCAACAAAAAGCCAGCCAATAAGCGCCATTGGTAAGGCTTGGCAAAGCGCCACAGACGGAACAAGCCCCAGGTTGATAACGGTGCGTGTTGCTCGCGGCTACAGACGGGGCAGTCGTCGCCCGCGTTCTCAAGTTGCAATTTGCACTGCGGGCAGCGCGCCTGCACTGCTGCAGCCAATGATTTGCCGTGCGTCAAAATTTCTAGGTGGTCCGTCAACTTTTCTTGCAAACGCATGGCCGTCACGTTGTGCGTCAAGGTAAAGCGCCAGCTGGCGATGCGGCGTGTGGCATCGATCAAACTCAGGGTGCCCACGCCCGCGTGGTCGGTGTGGGTCATCTTCATGCCTGCAGCCAAAGTCCAGCTGTCCCAGACGGGGGCAGAACCGGCCTCTTGAGCACCGAAAAGCACCCTTTGGTCTGTCACAATCAGTAGCCCTAGCGAAAAATGCAATTGGGCGTTCAGGTCAACCTCTAGCCAGGCTAGAACGTTTTCATGAGCAGACAGTTGTGCAATCGCTGAAGTTCGCCAGCCCTCAGGCAGAACAACTTTGGTGGAAGCCGATAAAGAAGAATTCATTATTGGAATTTTGCTGCTTCAATCGATGCAAATCGATGGACGGCGATAAAAATAAAAAGCAGGAGCCAGGACTTTGTTAAACCCCAGCACGTTTGCAAATGATTGTATCGCCGCAGCCTCGGAGGTCGCTGTGGTGACCTTGGCTCTCCTCCCTGCTTCAGCCACCCAAAACATCCGCTAAATACCTCCCCTCATTTATGGCCTTCAAAGACATCCAAATCCTACGCATGAACTACTTGCGTGGGCCCAACATCTGGACTTACCGCCCCATCATCGAAGCCCTCATCGACTTGGGCGAAATGGAAGACCACCCCTCTAACAAAATTGATGGTTTCAATGACCGCATCAACGGCTGGTTGCCTGGCCTGGTCGAGCACCACTGCGGTGTAGGCCATCGCGGGGGTTTCCTCACCCGATTGGTGGGTGGAACGTGGATGGGTCACATCATGGAGCACGTCTCCATCGAGCTGCAGCTCTTGGCTGGTGCCCGTGCTGAGTTTGGCAAAGCCCGTGAAATCAGCAAGCGTGGCATCTACAAAGTGGTGTTTCGCACCGAGCACGAAGAGTTGGGTCGCGAAAGCTTTTTGGCAGCCCGTGAACTGGTGATGGCCGCGGCCAATAACAAACCATTTGACATTGACGCTACCGTCGATCGCCTGAAAAAGATTGCCGACTTGCGCTGCTTAGGCCCCAGCACTGCTTGCATCGTCGATGCAGCGGTGGAACGTAAAACACCGTTCATCCGCCTGACTGAAGGCAATTTGGTGCAACTGGGTTACGGCTCAAAGCAACGCCGCATTTGGACAGCCGAGACCGACCGCACCAGCGCTATTGCTGAAAGTATCTCCAGCGACAAAGACCTGACCAAGCGCTTGCTTACGCAATGCGGTATTCCTGTGCCAGAAGGACAAATTGTCAAAACCGCGGATCAAGCCTGGGAAGCAGCGCAAGACATCGGCTTACCTGTGGTGGTCAAGCCCCTCGACGGAAACCGCGGCTGGGGCGTGTCTTTGGACGTGAACACCGAAGAAGGCGTGCGCACAGCATGGACCGCTGCTGAAAAAGAAGGCAGCGAAGTGTTGATTGAGCGCTATGTGCGCGGCGATGAACACCGCGTCTTGGTAGTCGGTGACCGCGTGGTGGCTGCCACCCGTGGCGAAACCGCTTGCATCACAGGTGATGGCACCTCTACCGTGGAGCAGTTGATCGACAGCCAAATCAACACCGACCCACGTCGCGGCATTGCAGAGGGCTTCCCACTCGACTTGATTCGTTTGCATACCCCACGCGGCGAAATGTCGTTGCTCGAAATTCAACGCCAAGGTTTGAAGCCCGACAGCGTGCCCGAAAAAGATCGCATTGTTGTGGTTCAACGCAACGGCAACTTAAACAATGATGTGACCGACTTGGTTCACCCTGAAGTTGCAGCCGTGGCCACCCTCGCCGCACGCGTGATTGGCTTGGACATTGCTGGTATAGACATCGTCACCCAAGATATCTCTCGCCCGTTGGAAGAAACCAAAGGCGCAATCATTGAAGTCAATGCAGGCCCAGGCTTGCTGATGCATGTCAAACCCGCTGTGGGCCAGCCCCGCCCGGTGGGCAAAGCCATCGTCGAACATTTGTTTGGCCCTAATGAATCTGGCCGTATCCCCGTGGTGGGCATCGTGGGCAGCCAACAAACAACAGAGTTATCTCAGCTCATCGCTTGGTTGTTGCACCTGTCTGGCAAGCGCACAGGTTTGGCTTGCAAAGACGGCCTGTATATGGACCAACAGCATTTGGGCAAAACAGACTCGCGTGGCTTTGAAGCCTCAGAGCGGTTACTTATCAACCGCGCGCTCGATGCCGCTGTATTTGAGACCACCCCAGCCCACATCTTGGACGAAGGCTTGGCCTACGACCGTTGCTTGATCGGCGTGGTCACCAACATGCCCGACACCACCGCAGCCTTGATTGATAAACACGACATACAAACCGCTGAGCAAATGCGAACAGTGGTCCGCACACAAATCGACTTGGTGTTGCCAGAAGGTGCCGCAGTCCTCAACGCTGACGAAGAAGCAGTCACGACCTTGGCCGAACTGAGTGACGGCGAAGTCGTGTACTACGGCAAGTCGCAAGACAACGCCGTCTTGATGGCACATCTGCAAGCCGGCGGTCGTGCCGTATTCTGCAAAGACGGTCACGTGACTTTGGCACGCGGCGATCAAGAAACACAACTGTTCCACCTCGATCTCGAATTGATTGCACGCCTGCTCAAAGACGGCTTGCATATCTCCACGTTGCTAGCTGCTGTAGCAGCTGCTTGGTCACTGGACATTGCGCCACTGCTGATTCGCGCTGGCTTGAAGAATTTCGGACAACAAAACCAACACGTTGCCAAAGACGTTGCAAGGATGAATGGCTAATGGAAGTCTCTCGTATCCGCGCCCTGCGCGGCCCTAACCTCTGGACCCGTCACACTGCCGTAGAAGCAATGGTCAAGTGCGAGGACGCTGAAATCGACTTGAGCCAGCAGCCTGAATTTGAAAGCCGCTTGCGCAATTTGTTTCCTGGCGTGGGCAACTTGCAACCCACGCAACACAAGGTCAAGCTCAGCATGGCGCACGCGCTCGAAGCTGCCACTTTGCATTTACAAATTGAAGCGGGCTGCCCCGTCACCTTCAGCCGCACCACGGCCACCACAGACCACGGTTTATTCCAAGTGGCGGTCGAGTACACCGAAGAGCAAGTGGGCTTCATGGCCATCAAACTGGCCCATGAACTTTGCGTCGCTGCCTTCAACAACACCAGCTTTGATGTGGATGCGGCTATCCACCAACTACAGGAACTTGACGAGGACATTCGCTTAGGCCCATCCACAGGCTCTATCGTCAACGCCGCCATTGCGCGTGGGATTCCTTTCCGTCGCTTGACCGAAGGCAGCTTGGTCCAACTGGGCTGGGGTAGCAAGCAACGCCGCATCCAAGCCGCTGAAATTGACTCGACCAGCGCCATTGCCGAATCCATTGCGCAAGACAAAGAACTCACCAAAAAGCTGCTGCACGCAGCCGGTGTTCCTGTGCCTTTGGGTCGCCCAGTCATCAGCGCTGATGACGCATGGGCTGCCGCTCAAGAGATTGGCTTGCCCGTGGTGGTCAAGCCTCGCGATGGCAACCAAGGCAAAGGCATTTCTGTCAACGTCACCACCGAAGCAGGCGTGAAAGCGGCTTATTTGGCTGCCGTTGCACACCGCGACGATGTGTTGGTCGAACGCTTCTTGCAAGGCAGCGATTACCGGTTGCTGGTGGTCGGTAACAAGCTGGTGGCCGCCGCTCGACGCGAACCTCCACTGGTGATTGGTAACGGCAAAAACACCGTGCGCGAGTTGGTCGACATCGTCAATGCCGATCCTCGCCGTGGCGAAGGCCATGCCACCTCACTCACCAAAATTCGCTTTGACGACATCGCGATTGCGCGCCTCAAAGAACAGGGCTATGAAGCCAACTCCGTGCCTGCCAAAGGCGCGCGTGTGATTCTGCGTAACAACGCTAACCTGTCCACCGGCGGCACCGCCACCGACGTGACCGATGACGTACACCCCGAAGTTGCCTTGCGTGCCATTGCCGCCGCACAAATGGTGGGTCTAGACATTTGCGGTGTGGACGTGGTGTGCGAATCTGTGCTGCGCCCCCTCGAAGAACAAGGCGGCGGCGTGGTCGAAGTCAATGCAGCCCCTGGCTTGCGCATGCACCTAAGCCCCTCTTTTGGCAAAGGCCGTGACGTGGGTGAGGCCGTCATGGCCACCATGTTCCCTGATGGTGGTGATGGTCGTATTCCTGTGATTGCCGTGACGGGCACCAACGGTAAAACCACCACCGTGCGCTTGACCTCCCACCTGCTGCGCGCCAATGGCTTGCGCGTGGGCATGACCAACACCGATGGCGTGTACGTGAATGGCCGCCAAACCGACAGTGGTGACTGCAGTGGTCCACGCAGCGGTCGCAACGTACTGGCACACCCCGACGTAGATGCTGCTGTGCTAGAAACTGCGCGCGGCGGCATGTTGCGCGAAGGCTTGGCTTTTGACCGCTGCCAAGTGGCCGTGGTGACCAACATTGGCATGGGCGACCATCTTGGCTTGAACTACATCACCACCGTCGAAGACTTGGCGGTCTTGAAGCGCGTGATCGTTCAAAACGTTGCCGAGTCAGGCATTGCGGTGCTCAACGCGACCGACCCCATCGTGGTCAGCATGGCAAACAAATGTCCAGGCCAAGTGACCTTCTTTGGCTTGGACTCACACCACCCTGTCATTGCCACGCACCGTGCGCAGGGCAAACGCGTGTTGTTTGTAGAAGACGACCAAATTGTGGCCATGCAAGGCAACCACTCGGTGCGCATTCCTTTGTCTGAGATCCCCGTTACACGCGGTGGCGCGATCAGCTTCCAAATTGAAAATGCCATGGCCTCCATCGGTGCTGCTTGGGCTGTGGGTGTGCCTTGGCAAACCATATGCAAAGGCTTGGCCACATTTGTGAGCGACAGCAATGCCGTACCCGGGCGCTTCAACGTGTTCGACTACAAAGGCGCGACGGTGATTGCCGACTACGGCCACAACCCAGACGCCATCAAAGCACTGGTGCAAGCGGTGACCAACCTGCCCGCCCAACGCCGCAGTGTGGTGATCAGCGGTGCGGGTGACCGTCGCGACGAAGACATCCGCGAGCAAACGCGCATCATTGGTGAAGCGTTTGACGATGTGGTGTTGTACCAAGACGCATGTCAACGTGGGCGTGTGGATGGCGAGGTACTAAAGCTCTTACGTCAAGGACTGGAGGGTGCGAAACGCACCTCGCACATCGACGAAATTCACGGTGAGTTTTTGGCGATTGACCGTGCGATGGAGCGTTTGCAAAAAGGCGATTTGTGCTTGATCTTGATTGACCAAGTGGATGAGGCTTTGGCACACATCACGCAGCGCGTGAACTCGGCGGCTTTGGCTGGCTAAGTTTTTCTCTCGCTCACAAAAAAGCCACTCTTTTTTGGAGTGGCTTCTTTGTTTGCACTTCTTTGTTCTATCGCTGATGCTGACGGGGCTGTGCGGCAGCTGCCTCACTGGGGTACCAGAATATCGTCAGCCGCCGCACAGCCCCATCAGCATCCGAGTTGTGGTTAAGCTAATTAAAACAAGCCTTTGTACTGATCGCGCAGCAAGTTCTTTTGCACCTTACCCATGGTGTTGCGTGGCAGTTCAGCCACCACAAAACACTTCTTGGGAATCTTGAAGTTCGCCAGTTGTGACTTGAGCGCTGCAATGATGGCATCAGCATCGACCTTGGCACCAGGTTTGGCAATCACAACTGCCACGCCTACTTCACCAAAGTCGGGGTGCGGCACACCAATCAAAGCACTTTCAGCGACACCAGGCATCTCGTTGATGTAGCCCTCAATTTCTGCGGGATAGACGTTGTACCCACCGCTGATGATCAGGTCTTTGCTGCGGCCCACGATGACCACGTAGCCGCGCTCGTCGACCTTACCCACGTCACCCGTTTTGAAATAACCGTCTGTCGTGAACTCTTCTTTGGTTTTCTCGGGCATGCGCCAGTAGCCACCAAACACATTGGGGCCTTTGACTTGGATGCCGCCAATTTCACCCACGGGCAAAGACTTGCCTTCGTCGTCTTGCACGCGCAGGGAAACGCCCGGCAACGGGAAGCCCACTGTGCCACCACGGCGCTCGGTTTGGCCGGGGTAGCGGGCATCGGCTGCGTAGGGGTTGGAGGTGAGCATGACGGTTTCACTCATACCATAACGCTCAAGAATAGGCTGGCCTACGCGGTCTTCCCACTCGTTGAAAGTTTCCAGCAACAGTGGCGCAGAGCCTGCCACGAACAAACGCATGTTCGAGGCTTGCGCTTTCGTCAACGTAGGCTCAGCCAACATCCGCACGTACAGAGTGGGCACGCCCATGAACACGGTGGCCTCTGGCATTTTGGCGATGACGAGTTTGGGATCGAATTTGGACAACCAAATCATCTTGCTGCCATTGAGCAAGGCGCCGTGGATGGCCACAAACAAGCCGTGCACATGGAAGATGGGCAATGCATGAATCAACACATCGCCTGGCTTCCAGCCCCAGTATTTCTTCAAAGTCTGTGCGTTGCTCAGCATGTTGCCGTGTGACAGCATCGCACCTTTGCTGCGACCTGTGGTGCCGCTGGTGTACAAGATGGCGGCCAAATCGTCGGCCTTGCTTTGCACCACATCGTGTTTGTCAGAGCAATGCGCGGCACGCTCAAGCAAACTACCGGTGCGGTTGTCGTCCAAGGTGAACACGTTTTGCGTCCCCGCCTTGAAGGCAATCTTGCTGACCCAGCCAAAGTTCTTGCTGCTGCACACCACCACGGCGGGTTCGGCGTTGCCAATAAAATATTCAATCTCAGCGCTTTGATAAGCGGTGTTCAAAGGCAAAAACACATAGCCCGCACGCAAGGTGGCGAGGTAGAGCATGACGGCCTCAACCGACTTCTCCACTTGCACCGCCACGCGTGAGCCTTTGGGAATGTGCAGTGAGTCCAACAGGTTGGCCATCATGGCGCTGGCACGCTCAAGGTCGGACCAGCTGTAGTGCAAACCATCATCGGTTTCGATGGCCGTGGCGTTTAGGTTTTTAGGAAAAGCAGCACGCAATGCTGCAAAAAGATTGTGATTCATGTGGTTTCTTTAGATTCAAGAAAAAAATAGATCTTCAACATCGCCTGAAACAGGCGCAATATTTTTAGCCATCAGTTGGCGGTTTTTATCGATTCGCTTCAGGTCGTAAAGGTAGTTCACCATCAACCCGTGTGATTGTTTGAGCCCCTTGGGTGAAGGATCGGCAAACCAATTGATGCGTTCAACACGCGCCCCATTGCCCAAGTGGAAACGGGCAACAGGGTCAAGCACTTGATCGCCCTGTTTTTCCAAACCTAAATATTGAGCAGCACATCGCGTGAGGAATGAGCGCAAAGGTGACTTGGTCGACAGAGCACCCAACACCAAGGGTTGATCAATGGCAGCCAACACGTGTGTCGCTGTCGGCGGTTCAAAACTGATCTCTCGACCGAGTGCAGCTAACTCTTTCTCGCTCAACTTAGTCAGCATCGTTTCGGCATTGCGTGCCAACCATGGGCGCAATCCAGGAATCGGAGATAAGGTGGCAAAAGTTTTAAGCTTAGGAAACTCTTCACGCAAAGTTTCCACCACGCGTTTGATCAACGAATCACCAAAGCTCACGCCTCGCAAGCCTGTTTGCGTGTTGCTGATCGAGTAAAAAATAGCCACCGTTGCTTTTTTCAAATCTTCGGGTGCAGCGCTCTCATCCAACAACGGCATGATGTTGTCAGCCATTTCATGAAGCAGCGCAACCTCAACAAAAATCAAAGGTTCACTAGGCAAACTGGGATGAAAGAAACCATAACAGCGGCGATCACTATCCAAACGGTTTTTCAAGTCAGCCCAACTGCGAATGTCGTGCACAGCTTCGTACTTGATCAGTTTTTCAATCAACGAAGCAGGCGAATCCCAACTGATAGTGCGCAACTCCAAAAACGCAATGTCAAACCAGGTAGAGAATAGGTTTTCCAGCTCTGCATCCAAGGCCAATAAACGTTTGTTGTTTTTTAGTTGCGGTAACAACTCAGCACGCATATCGACCAAAAAGCGCATGCCACCCGGATAGGCTGCAAAGCGCTGCAGTAACCGTGTGCGTGGTGACACCAGTGCTCGGCGCAAACGAATTTCCGCAGAGCCTTCGTCTGCTGTCCCCAAGGAGGCGTCGTAATCATCACGCGCAGCGCGTACCTTAGTGGCATCTGGCCCGAACTGCTCGCTGATCAACAGCCAAAGATCTTGACGTTCTGCCACTTCTGCGTTGATGTACCAATCGGCCAACGCTTTGGCGCGCCGCCCACCCTCCACTTCGCTCACGCGAGGGTCAACCACAGATTGCAACAAAAGTAAGGTGCGTCGCAAGTGGCGCGGCGATAAAGCCTCTTTCTTTTGCCGCATCGATGAATCCAAACGCTCCCGTGTAGAGCGGTCTTCAGGCTTAGGCGGCTCGCTGGCGGGCGCTGAATTGCGAAGCAAATTCAATTTGCTGTTCAGCCACGTGGTTGCATTCATCTCGCGCCTTTTTGATTCGTCAAAAATTTACTTCACACCCATCACCAAATTGGGTAAGCCCGTGGCGATTTCAGGGAACAAACACAGCAAAAACACCGCAACAAACATGAGCCCCAAGAAAGGCATCACACCCCAGATCACTTCTTTCAATGAAATATCAGGTGCTACGTTTTTGATCACGAAAATGTTCAAACCCACTGGAGGATGAATCAAACCCATCTCCATCACGATGGTCATGACGACGCCAAACCAAATCAGGTCAAAACCAGCGGCTTTGAGCGGCGGCAAAATGATGGGAGCCGTCATCAAGATGATCGACACAGGCGGTAAGAAGAAACCCAAAACCACCACCATCAGCAAAATCACTGACAGCAAAACCCAGCGCGACAACTCCATGCCCACAATCCAGTGTGCTGCACTTTGGCTGATGTGCAAATGGCTCATGACGTAGCTGTATAGCAAAGACATACCAATGATGAGCATCAGCATGGTCGACTCTTTGAGCGTTGACGACAAAATGGGCATCACGTCTTTCGGACGCCACAGGCCATAGACCACCGCGACCAAACCCAAGGCCAACAAGCCACCCAAGCCCGCAGTTTCAGACGGTGTGGCATAGCCGCCATACAAAGCCACCATCACACCAATTAAGAGCACCAAGAATGGCAACACACGTGGCAACATTTCTACTTTTTGTGCCAAGGTGAAATGTTCTTTGTCCAAATAAGCCGACTTAGCGCCGCCTTCTTCGTAAACCTTCAATGCAATTTGGTATTCCTTGCGTGCACGCACCACGGCATAACCAGCAAACAAAACCACCAACAATAAGCCTGGGCCTATGCCAGCTAAGAACAAACGGCCGAGCGATTGTTCAGCGGCCACTGCATACAAAATCATCACGATGGAAGGCGGCAACAAAATACCCAAAGTACCGCCTGCCGCAATGATGCCTGCCGCAAAACCTGGTGAGTAACCGCGCTTGCGCATTTCAGGAATGCCAGCAGAACCAATCGCAGAACAAGTGGCTGGCGATGAACCTGCCATTGCAGCAAATAATGCACATGCAAACACGTTGGCAATGCCCAAACCGCCAGGCACCTTGTGCAACCATGCATGAATAGCAGAGTACAAGTCTTGACCCGCACGCGACTTACCAATGGCTGCGCCCTTCATGATGAACAAAGGAATCGACAACAAAGTGATCGATGCCATTTCTTCATACACGTTTTGCGTCACCGTATCCAGCGACGATGCGGGCATGAAAAAGTACATGAACGCCACAGCGACGGTACCCAATGCAAATGCAATGGGCATGCCTGAGAACATCACTAAGAGCGTGGCTGCACCATAGCTCAAACCAATCGCAAGTTCACTCATTTCTGGTCTCCACGGACTTCACCACCAGTGAGCTGAACCGCTGACTGTAAGAACAACTGGATGGCCAACAAGCTCATGCCCACGGCCATCAAAGAATATGGAATCCACAAGGGAGGCGCAAAACTACTGGAGGTTGTTTGACCTTCAGTCCATGCCTCATGGAACAAAGCCCATGACTTCCAAGAGAAGAACACACAAAAAGCAGTCGACACCACATCCACCAACACGGCACGCACTTTGTTAACCGAGTCAGGCAAGATGGAAGCAAGTGCTTCAATGCCGATGTGACCACGTTGTGACTGCACATAGGCTGTACACATGAATGTGGCGCCGACCAACATGAACACGGACGCTTCGTCTTGCCAATCTGTCGCCACCTTGAACAAGTAGCGTGTGAGCACGGAATAGGTCAGGACACAAGAGGTCAAGACCAACGCCAGCATCGACAAACGGAGCACCAACACATTGAGCGCGTCTAAAGCAGCAAGCAACGCTGCGACGACTGCGTTTTTGGGGCGCTTAATCTCAGCTGGGACGCCTGTATCTAATTCGAAACCGTGGCTCACAGTGTTTGCTCCGCCAAGGCCAGCAACTTGGCACAACCTGCATTCTTAGACGCGTAATCTTTCCATGCTGTTTCACGCGCAATGGCTTGCCATTTCTTAATTGAAGCCGGCGTCAAGTCCACCACTTTGGCGCCAGCTTTTTGATAGACGTTTGCCACTTCAATGTCGTCTTTCTTAGCTGCTTCCAAGGCAAACTTTTCCATCTCTGCGCCCACGGCCATGATGGCGTCACGTTGGTCTTGTGGCAACGCATCAAAGATGGCTTTGGACATCATCAAAGGCTCAAACATGAACCAGTACGCGCCCTTGCGACCGGTCGTCAAAGCCTTGGCCACTTCTTCCAAGTGAAAAGAGATGAAAGAAGTCGATGACGTCATCGCCGCATCCATTGCGCCAGTTTGCATAGCAGCGTAAATCTCGTTCGAAGGCAAAGTCACCACAGCGGCGCCCGCCTCTTTCAAGATCATGTCAACTTCGCGTGAGCCACCTCGCACTTTCATGCCTTTGGCGTCTTCTGGATCCACGATGGGCTTGTTACGAGAAGCCACACCACCGGCTTGCCAAATCCAGCTAATCAGCACAATCCCTTTGTCCAACAACAAGCGGTTGAGCTCAGCACCCACGGGCTTGTTTTTCCAGCTGTAAGCCTGCTCATAAGACACCACCAAACCTGGCATCAGACCGATGTTGACTTCAGGAATCTCACCGCCTGCGTAGGAAAGCGGAATCAAGGCCATATCTAAAGCACCTTTGCGCATGGAGGAAAACTGCGCATTGGTCTTCATCAACGAAGAGCCTGGATAAATCTCAAACTTCAAATTGCCCTTGGTGCGCTTCTCCACTTCAGCGGAAAACATGCGCACGAGACGATCACGAAAATCGCCCTCTTTGATCGTCCCACCAGGAAATTGGTGGGAAATTTTGAGCGTCTTGCTTTGGGCAAACGCGTTGGCAAAAGGCAATGCGCTGAGCGAAAAACCACCGACGGACTGAAGAAGGCTGCGACGTTTCATGATGTCTCCTTGGACTGCTGTTAGATGCTGTGACATTCAGAGCATCGAATTTTGTATTTATTAATTTACCATTTGTATTCGACATTGATTGTAGTGAATACCCTATAAATAGTTTTGCATCCAAGGCCGATCAAAGTGGCAGAATTCACACCATGAGAATCTCGGACAAGTTACGCGAACAAATTGAGGAAAAAATTGCCACAGGCGAATTTGCGCCTGGCAGTTCGTTGGATGAAGCCACCTTGGTTGAGCAGTACGGTGTCTCTCGCACCCCCATTCGCGAAGCTCTCATTCAACTGGCGGCAGAGGGTTTGATTGAGATTCGCCCACGACGCGGGGCCATCGTCACCAGCATTGGACCGACTCGATTGATTGAAATGTTTGAGGTGATGGCCGAACTTGAAGCCATGTGCGGCCAACTGGCAGCGCGTCGCATGACCGATGCAGAGCGCCAAGAACTCACAGCCTCACATCTTGCATGCGAGGACGCCCGAGCCAACCAAGATTCGGACCAATACTTCTATTGCAATGAGCGCTTTCACGCAGCAATTTATGCAGGCAGTCACAACAGCTTTTTGCGCGAACAAGCCAATCAATTACACCGCCGCTTGCGGCCCTATCGCAGATTACAGTTACGCGTGCGTGACCGCATGAGCGTGTCTTATAAAGAACACCATGCCATCGTCAACGCCATCACCTCAGGCGATGCAGAGGCCGCTGCCCTTGCGCTTCGTGAACATGTGGTGGTGCAAGGCGCACGGTTTGGCGACTTGCTGTCGTCGCTGTCAGATTTAGCGCAAGCCGCTTAAGGCTGCGCTTGACGCGTGGCGTGCAGCCACAAGACCAGCCCTACCAACACCATAGGCACACACAACCATTGGCCCATGCTCATGCCCAGCGCCAACAGGCCCAAGTGCGCATCAGGCTCACGGAAGTATTCAGCCATGAAACGCAAGCTGCCGTAGCCGATCATGAAAACACCAGACACCGCGCCCATCGCACGAGGCTTGCGGGCATAAAACCACAAGACGATGAACAACAAAATGCCCTCGCCCAAAAATTGGTAAATCTGCGAAGGATGGCGCCCGATCAAAGTACCACTTTGCGGAAAGATCATGGCCCAAGGTAGCTCAGGGTCAGCAGCTCTGCCCCACAACTCGCCGTTGATGAAGTTACCAATTCGGCCCGCAGCTAAACCGGTAGGCACACATGGCGCAATGAAGTCGGTCACCCACAGCCAAGGACGATGACGCTGCCAAGCAAACACAGCGGTGGCAACGAACACACCCAGCATGCCGCCATGAAAACTCATGCCACCTTGCCACACAGCAAACACTTCAAGTGGATGGTCGACGTAATAACTGGGGTTGTAAAACACGCAGTAACCAATGCGTCCCCCCAAGACCACGCCCATCACGCCATAAAACAAAATGTCTTCGATGTCTTGCTTGGACCACGAGCCCAGCACCACTTGCGCAGCATAGGGCTCATGCTTCAAACGCAGATGGCCCAAGCCCACAAACAAGGCAAACGCAGCCAAATAAGTCAGGCCGTACCAATGAATGGCTATGGGCCCCAACGCAATGGCGACGGGGTCAATTTGCGGGTGAATCAACATGCGAGCTTGAACGCTTTAGTCGAGCATCGACAAATCACGCACAGCGCCCTTATCAGCCGAGGTGGCCAACAAGGCATAGGCTTTGAGCGCTGCCGAGATTTTGCGTGGACGCGCCAACACAGGCTTCCAGCCCAACTTGTCTTGCTCAACGCGACGCTTGGACAACTCGTCATCGCTCACCAACACATTGATGCTGCGATTGGGGATGTCAATGCGAATACGGTCACCATTCTTGACCAAACCAATCGTGCCGCCTGCTGCAGCTTCGGGAGAGCAGTGACCAATCGACAAACCTGATGTACCGCCAGAAAAACGACCATCGGTCAACAAGGCGCATGCCTTGCCCAAGCCCTTGGACTTGATGTAACTGGTGGGGTACAGCATTTCTTGCATGCCTGGGCCGCCCTTGGGACCTTCATAGCGCACAACCACTATGTCACCGGCTTTGACTTGGTCATTCAAGATGTGCTCTACCGCTTCGTCTTGTGACTCGACTACGTGGGCTGGGCCCTCAAACACCAGCAAGCTGTCGTCCACGCCTGCGGTTTTGACCACACAACCATCCAAAGCAATGTTGCCTGTCAACACAGCCAAACCACCTTGCTGGCTGAATGCGTTGTCGACTGAGCGAATACAGCCCTCTGCACGGTCGGTATCCAAGCTAGGCCAGCGAGTGTTTTGGCTGAATGCCACTTGCGTAGGAATGCCAGCTGGGCCGGCCATGTAAAACTTTTTCACATCTTCGCTTGGGTTGCGTGCGATGTCCCATTGGTCCAAGACTTCTTTCATAGTCTTGCCCAGCACGGTGCCCACATCTGTGTGCAGCTTGCCTGCACGGTCTAATTCACCCAAGATACCCATGATGCCGCCAGCGCGGTGCACGTCTTCGATGTGGTACTTGTTGGTGTTGGGTGCGACCTTGCACAACTGAGGAACGATCTTGGACATGCGATCAATGTCGGCCATGGTGAATTCGATCTCAGCTTCTTGTGCAATCGCCAAGATGTGCAGGATGGTGTTAGTTGAGCCGCCCATGGCGATATCCAACGCAATCGCGTTTTCAAAAGCTTTGAAGCCCATCGAACGTGGCAAGACCGAGGCGTCCTCTTGCTCGTAATAGCGCTTGCACAGCTCAACGATCGTGCGACCAGCTTGCTTGAACAGTTGCTCGCGGTCCGCGTGCGTTGCCACCACGGTGCCGTTACCTGGCAAGGCCAAGCCCAAAGCTTCGGCCAAACAGTTCATGGAGTTGGCGGTGAACATACCCGAGCATGAACCGCAGGTGGGGCAAGCCGAGCGCTCGACTTCGGCCAAATCAGCATCGCTCACCTTATCGTCAGCGGCCATGACCATGGCGTCGATCAGGTCGAGCTTTTTGAATTCCATGACTTGCGTTTGCGGATTGGCCAAGCGCACCTTGCCGGCTTCCATAGGGCCACCCGACACAAAGATGACGGGAATATTCAAGCGCATGGCGGCCATCAGCATGCCGGGGGTGATCTTGTCGCAGTTAGAGATGCACACAATAGCGTCTGCGCAATGGGCGTTGACCATATATTCCACCGAGTCCGCAATGATGTCTCGGCTGGGCAGCGAATACAGCATGCCGTCGTGGCCCATGGCAATGCCATCGTCCACGGCAATGGTGTTGAACTCCTTGGCCACGCCGCCTGCAGCTTCGATCTCACGGGCGACCAGTTGACCCAAGTCTTTCAAATGCACGTGGCCTGGCACGAATTGCGTGAACGAGTTGGCAATGGCAATGATGGGTTTGCTGAAGTCGTCATCCTTCATGCCTGTAGCACGCCACAAGGAACGGGCACCCGCCATATTGCGGCCAGCGGTGGAGGTCTTGGAACGGTAAGCAGGCATGTGAGGACTCCGGTCAAAAAACTTCAAAAAAATCTTTCGAGATTATCGCCCGAATGTGCGCGCTACACTGGCATCGTTCCCGATTCCACACGTGAGGTATGTGTATGAACAAGCCACTTTTTGCACTCGCGGCCATCGCTGTCGCCTCGGCGTCTTCACCCGCATGGGCAGACCTCGCGCTAGCGACCTCGAAAAACTGCATGGCCTGCCACGCACTAGACAAACGCATCGTCGGCCCCTCCTACAAAGATGTAGCAGCCAAATACGCTGGCGACAAAACTGCGGCTGACAGACTGGCCACCAAAATTCAAAAAGGCGGCGGCGGTGTTTGGGGCCCCATGCCCATGCCTGCCAACACACAAGTGAATGACGCCGAAGCCAAAAAACTGGCGGCTTGGGTGCTGACTGTCAAATAAGCCCACCCCCCCATGCAAGCATGGCGACAGCGGCTTTGAGTAAACTCAGCCGCTGTTTTTACCTCTGGCCTTTTTCAGGACTATTTCCATGACCACGATCCGCCAAAACGACCTGATTGAATCGGTCGCAGCCGCACTGCAGTTCATCAGCTACTACCACCCTGCCGATTTCATCAGCCACTTGGCCAGCGCGTACGAACGTGAGCAAAGCCCTGCAGCCAAAGACGCCATCGCGCAAATTCTGACCAACAGCAAGATGAGCGCCTACGGCCATCGCCCAATTTGCCAAGACACCGGCATCGTGAACGTTTTCTTGAAGGTGGGCATGGACGTGCGCTGGGAAGGTTTCTCCGGCAGCTTAGAAGATGCAATCAACGAAGGCGTGCGCCGTGGCTACAACCACCCAGACAACATGCTGCGCGCCTCGGTGGTCGATGACCCACAGTTCGCACGCAAAAATACCAAAGACAACACACCCGCCGTGATCTTCACGCAAATCGTGCCCGGCAACAAAGTGGATGTCACCGTTGCAGCTAAAGGTGGCGGCAGCGAAAACAAATCCAAGATGTACATGCTCAACCCCAGCGACAACGTGGTGGACTGGGTGCTTAAAACTGTGCCCACCATGGGCGCAGGCTGGTGCCCTCCTGGCATGTTGGGCATCGGTATTGGCGGCACTGCAGAGAAAGCCGTGCTCATGGCCAAAGAAAGCTTGATGGATGACCTCGATATGTACCAGTTGCTGGAAAAATCCAGCAAGGGCGACAAGCTCAGCCAGGTCGAAGAACTGCGTTTGGAGCTGTATCACAAGGTGAATGCTTTGGGCATTGGCGCACAAGGCTTGGGTGGTTTGACAACCGTCCTCGACGTAAAGATCAAGATGTACCCAACGCATGCCGCCAGTAAGCCAATTGCGATGATCCCCAACTGTGCTGCCACACGCCATGCCCACTTTGTGATGGACGGCTCTGGCCCTGTGTTCTTGGAAGCCCCCTCACTCGACCTGTGGCCCAACGTCAACTGGACACCCGACACTGAAAAAAGCAAGCGTGTGGACCTCAACACCCTCACCAAAGAGGAAGTGGCGAGCTGGAAGCCAGGTCAAACTATTTTGCTCAACGGCAAGATGCTCACCGGCCGTGATGCTGCGCACAAACGCATCCAAGACATGCTGGCCAAAGGCGAGAAGCTGCCGGTGGACTTCACCAACCGTGTCATCTACTACGTCGGCCCAGTTGACCCAGTAGGCGATGAAGCGGTGGGCCCAGCAGGCCCCACCACCGCTACCCGCATGGACAAGTTCACAGAGATGATGCTGTCGCAAACTGGCTTGATTTCCATGGTCGGCAAAGCCGAACGCGGCCCAACGGCGATTGAAGCGATCAAGAAGCACAAGTCTGCCTACCTCATGGCAGTGGGCGGTGCGGCTTACCTCGTATCCAAGGCCATCAAGCACGCCAAAGTGGTGGGGTTTGCGGACCTCGGCATGGAAGCCATTTACGAGTTCGACGTGGTCGACATGCCCGTGACGGTTGCTGTGGACTCAGGCGGCACCAGCGCCCACATCACCGGCCCAGCCGAGTGGGAAAAGCGCATTGCCACGGGCGAGTTCAAAGGCATAGGCATCAAGTCCAACTGAGCTTGAAGGCTTAAAACGCTCTGCGTTTTAAGCGCCCAATAAAAAACCGGCCCTCTTTGCAGAGGCCGGTTTTTTTATTGTCTTGTCAGTGCAGGTGACGCGGTTTGCGACCGCCATGACCACTACCACCGTGACCCCCGTTGGGCCCACGTGGAGGGCGCCCCAAATCAAGCGAGTTCACGAGATTGTCAAATCGCTCTGAGAACAGCTTGTCAATCTCGTTAACCACACCGCCCAACTCAGCGCCGTCAAAGTGGCGTTCCATCAGGTGAATCACGTCGTTGACCAACATGTCGCGCTGCGCTTGCATGATATCGGCGGGCGTTGGGCCAACAAAGAGCATGATGAAATCATCGCGAGAATCTTGACCGCGTGACTCATCTTCGTCGTCAAAGTCGTTGTCGTAAAACGTGACTTCAATAGGCGCACCAGCGGCTGTGAGCTCGTTCAAACTCATACACATTTCGTCCAAGCTTTGACGGAAGTCGTCATCACCAGGCACAGTCCAGCACATTTGCAGCGTGTGTTCTTCGGGGTTAAAGCGAATGCCAGGTTCTTCAGGGTAGGAACTGGTCGCACCGTCTTCAAGAGATGCGGCGCCTGCGTAAAGCCACAAGGGGCGCAGTGCATCTTGCAACTGGTCTAAGCTGACTTCGGACTGCAGCGGAACCAGTCCATGCACATGGATTTCATACGCGGCGTTGTAGCGTGCCATGACGAAACTCCTTCCTTGTGCCTGTTCAGTGGTGCCCGAGGCCGGAATCGAACCGGCACGCCCCTTACGGAAGCGAGAGATTTTAAGTCTCTTGTGTCTACCAATTTCACCACTCGGGCAGTGTCGTTGTATTGGCAGATTTTACGCCAGCCTCCTCTGACACTCGGACAAGTCATGACCGATTTCAGATATTTTTTCGTCTATATTGGCGTTTGAAATTTTTAAGCTCTGCTTAAAACATCAAATCATTGAACCAATTAAGGAATCTGTTCATGACACAACGCACCACACACCATTTCTTGCTGGCTGCCCTGCTTGGCTTGAGCCTTAGCGTGGCTCATGCTGCAGACAAAAAAGAAGCAGCTGACCCCGTAGTGAAAAAGTCTGACTCTGGCATATGCCACGACAAAAGCAGCAACTCTTTTGGCAACACCAAGAAATTCACTGCGTTTGCATCTATGGACGAATGCGTGAAAAGTGGCGGTCGCCCCGCAGCTGGTCAACCTGCAGCAGCTGAGCCCATCGTTAAAAAGTCAGACTCTGGCATTTGCCATGACAAAAACAGCCCCAGCTACGAACGCACCAAAAAATTCACTGAATTTAAAACAATGGACGAATGCGTCAAGAGCGGCGGCACACTGCCTAAGAAGTAAGCAAGAGGCCTAAAGCGCAGCGTTCAAAGGCCTGCGCTGTTGCGAGCCACTTCGTCAAAAATCTTTTGGCGAATTTCGTTTTTGCGACGCAGTTGTGAGCGTTTATTGGATGGCACATCTTGTTCTGAGCGTGCCACCCATTGAATGGGCAAACGCCAATGTGACTGAGATACGGCCCCCGTCGTGCCCATTTCTTCCCACAAGGCGTTGTAGCTTTGACCAACACGCTGTGACAAGCTGCGATAGCCTGAGTAAACGTGGGCGACATCTGACACGCCAACCATACCTATCAACTGCCAACCAGTAGACAAGCCCTGAAGCGCAGTCATCAAAATATTTTGTGGACGCGTGCGCTCCATTTTTTGCGTGACGATTTTTATTTCTTGATTCAAAAATCGCTGCCCTTGCATGTTGCCAATAGCCATCACAAAACCCGATTCTTGAATACCCACCATAGACGCAGGCAAGATATTGAATGCAGCGCGCGTCACCGCCGCGCCATTGAACTTGAGATGCAACTCAAATTCACCTTCGCGCCCCAAGCCACGACCGGGCTCAATTTCGATGGTGATATTGCCCTCTGGATAACTTTGCGTGAAATAAACAAAGGAACCGCGCTTGTAAAACTCGACCACACTCTGAGCAGAATGACGTGCCATCAACCACTCAAAATGAGCCAACATGGCGTCTGTTCTGGCTTCTGGACTCAAGCTACCCCATAAATAGGGGCGCATGGGTCGCAACATGACTGGCAATTCGCTATGCGTCAGCTCGCTCAGGCCATGGTCTTGAAAAAAAAGACGAATGCGATGTAATTGTTTTTCACACAACCAATAACGCAAACGAAACTTCAAGCGTCGTTTGGCCGTTTGCAACCATCCACCTGAACCGTTATCGGTCAAGCGAAATAACTCTTCAGAGTTAGGTGCATCCAAATTGCTGTGGGTCATTGGCATTGTTTTGAGAGATACAAAAAAGCCCCTGCAACATGAGTTTCAGGGGCTCTTTGAAATTGGAGCGGGAAACGAGGCTCGAACTCGCGACCTCAACCTTGGCAAGGTTGCGCTCTACCAACTGAGCTATTCCCGCGTGGAGTGTTTAATTCCGAAGACATAATTCTAATCGCAAATTCAGTGGTTTTCGAGCGATACACGAAGAATTTTTCAATGCCCAAGTGCCTTTGCTATTTTGTGACGCGGCACCGTAGTTTTGGGACACTTTCCCTTAGGCAATTCAAACCACTGGCGCACATCGTTTTCTAAACCTACACCATGCATGTAGTTGTAAATGGCTTTTTTCAAACCATGACCTAGCGTGTCGTGATCAGTACCGGTTGGGTCAACAAAAGCAATATCGTTTTTTGCAAAACTCACTTCTGGTAACGGCACAACCTGTACACCATACGCTGCAGGGTTTTTGCCCACTGGCGAATGCACAGTGCATGCAAAGCGATGGAAGAAGCCGCTTTGAATGCACCCATTCTCAAACAGTTGGCGCACGTACTCCAAAGCGTCCACCGTGTCTTGCAAGGTCTGCGTGGGAAAGCCGTACATCAGGTAGGCATGCACCAAGATGCCTGCCTCGGAAAAGCCTTTGGTGACTTGTGCCACTTGCTCAACTGAAACGCCTTTTTTCATCAAGCTCAATAATCGATCTGACGCCACCTCTAAGCCACCTGACATGGCAATACAACCGCTCTCGGCCAACAACTCAGCCAACTCTGGCGTAAAGGTTTTTTCAAAGCGGATATTGCCCCACCAAGAAATGTGCACCCTACGACGCAGCAATTCTTCGGCCAAAGCCTTGAGGGCTTTAGGTGGTGCAGCTTCATCCACAAAATGAAAACCCGTTTGACCTGTCTCTGCCACGATTTGTTCAATGCGGTCCACCAGCGTGGTGGCCGATGCGGTTTCGTAACGCGAGATGTAGTCGAGACTCACATCACAAAAGCTGCACTTTTTCCAGTAGCAGCCATGCGCCACGGTCAACTTGTTCCAACGTCCATCGCTCCAAAGACGATGCATGGGGTTGAGCATATCCAGCAGCGACAAATATCGGTCTAGCGGTAGGCCGTCCCACGTAGGCGTGCCCACGTCTTCAAATGACACATCGGGCTCAGCCCAGTTCATGAATTGCACCGCGCCAGCATCGTTACGTACAAAAGTGCGCACCAAGCGTTGTGCGCTGCGTTTGCCTTGTAGATGCTCTAACAAAGCCAACAAAGGGCGCTCGCCTGCGTCTAAGCTAATGAAATCCAGATAGTCAAATACGAGCGGCTCGGTCAGCTCACGTAACTCGGTATTCACAAAGCCGCCCCCCAATCCAATGCGAATGTGCGGGTGATATGCCTTGATAGTCTGCGCCATGCGAAACGCTGCATATACCGCACCAGGAAACGGCACGGACAGCAACACCAATTGCGGTTGGTGTTTGGCAATCACATCTAGCGTCAAGGTCTGCAAAGTGCGGTCTACCAACGTGGGGACTGCAGCCAACGCTCGAGCCAAGGGTTCAAAGGTAGCTTGGCTGCCAGCCAATTGTTCGGCGTAACGCACAAACTCAAAACGACTGTCCACCGCATCGCGCAGCACGTCGGCCAAGTCGTTCAAATACAAGGTGGCCAAGTGACGGGCACGATCTTGCTGACCCAACGCGCCAAATGCCCAAGCCAGTGGATCGCCGCTGCCGTCATCTTCGTAGGCGTCTAGCGAGGCAAAACGTGGGCCTTCGGGCAAAAAGCCTCGCCCTGCCATACGGTGACTCAGCGTGGAATCACGACCTTGCAAAAAGGCAATGGTGGGTGCAATGGTCGATTGGTAACGCTCAAAATAGTCTAAGAAGTAGTTCACGCAAGCCGTGCGTTCAGCCTCGGGCTGTGCCAACGCACAGTCATGAACTTGCTCCAAACCTTCTGGCGTAAACAACGCCAAGACCAGAGCCAAAGCCAAGTCCTCCTGTACGGCATCTACTCCCTGCGAACGTAGAAAACCAGTGAGATAGGCAGTAGACGGATAAGGCGTGTTGAGCTGAGTCATCGGGGGGATGAGACTCAGAACTCTAAAATTTGACGAGGAAAATTTGAATTCGGACATTCTGGGCGCCATTATCAGTGCCAGTTGTCCGTTTACTCATAGAACTCTAAATCTGTAAAAATTATCAAACCCACTCAAGGTTTGACTTTTAACGTCGATACCTAATGGCTAACTTTCTTTTTAACCACAACAAGGACATCATCGTGAGCAAAATCACACCTACTTGCGCCTGTTGCGGGCCTCTTCAATTGGCCGGCAATCACTCACGTCGCGGCTTTCTAACTGCAGGCGCTGCCACCGTCGCTGGCAGCTTGATGGGCATGATGCCCTTTCAAGCCCAAGCGGCCAGTGGCAACTACGAAGCCATGTTGGTCAACTGCATTGACCCACGCTTCACTACCCTGAGCTGGCAATACATGGGTCTGCTTCAAGGCATCAGTCGTGAAAAACTGACCGACAACTATAGTCAATTCGTTATTGCTGGTGGCCCTATTGGTGCAGTACACCCCAAGTTTTCAGCATGGCACAAAGCTTATTGGGACAACTTGGACATCACTGTGTCCTTGCATCACATCAAACGCGTGGTGGGCATTACTCACCGTGATTGCGGTGCAGCCAAACTGGCTTTTGGTGACGACAAGGTGGCTGATAAAGAAACCGAAACTGAATCACATGCAGAAGCATTGAATGAGTTCCGCCGTCAAGTTCAAAAGCGTCATCCTAAGTTGAGCGTGATCACTGGCATCATGAGCTTGGATGGTCGCGTAGATTTGATTGGCTAAATCGCTAAAGCCCCAGCAACTTGCGCCGATATATAGGGTTCAAGGTTGCTGAGGTTTATGACCGCTCTCGCTACCAGCCCGAAGTTTTAGGGCGCGTGTGGACTCCAATTCACCGCCGGGAGCGGTCCCCTTTTTTACTTACAAACTACCTCGTGCATCCGGTAGTGTCTGATGTCCTCAAAATGCAGAGGGGTCTTAATGAACTGCCTTGCAAACTCTGAATTACTCTGCTCAATGAATGTGTCTTTCACTTTGTGGGTGATGAACGGCACTTTACCCACCATGTCGCGATAAAAAATCCGCTCGACCAGTTGAATGCTTTGCTCTTGGCAATTGATCTCATAGGTCGACTGCTCTGACGAGTAGTTGTACAACATGACCTTCACCACAGCTTTAGGCGTGTGAAACGGCACTTTGGCATCCACAGGTAACTGGGTGAATGTGCGCAACACCTTGACCTTACCCTTATCTTCGACCGGCGAGTAGTAATAATCGTTCGAGCCATGGTTGTTATTCGTGAAATAAACCCAGCCAGCCCAAAGGTTGGGCTGGTAAGCTGACACAAGTAGGACGAGTAAATATTTAGGCATAAGGTAGCCTCATTTTATTTGCAAACCCAAATCATGGAAAATCAAGCTATGACTGATGCAACAACACAACGCCCTGCCCTGCCCGACCACTTGTCGATCGACCCTCGAAGCCCACACTATGCGCCTGCCGTCTTTGAGTACGAAATCGGCATTCGGTTCAACGACAAAGAACGATTTGATGTCGAAGAATATTGCGTTTCTGAAGGCTGGATCAAAGTGCCTGCCAATAAAACACTAGATCGCAAAGGCAAACCCCTGCTTATCAAACTCAAAGGTAAAGTCGAAGCGTTTTACAAATAAACGGACGCGATATGACCAAAGCATATTTGATAGGCCAAATTACCATCACCAACCCTGAAGGGTATGCTTTCTATGCTGCGCGAGTGCCTCAAACAATCGCAGACTTCGGGGGCAAATATTTGGTTCGCGGTGGTCATGCCACCCAAGTTGAAGGTCGACCTCAAGGCGATCGCAATGTTGCTATTGAATTTCCTGATCGACAAGCAGCTGAGGCTTGGTACACAAGTGACGCCTATCAGTCCATCATCAAACATCGCACAGATAACTCTACAGGCGCATTGGTGCTGGTTGACGGCTACACCGCATGACACTCTCGCGCGCTCAAAAAATCGGGGTTGTTTTTTTTGCACTCAGTTTGCCTTGCGCCTACCTCAGCGCCAACTGGCGACATGAGGCCAATTTACTTGAGATCACAGAACAGTTCAAACTTGAACAAAGTCTTCACCTCAGCACAGACAAGCTTCTGAGCAACTGCGAGCGCAATGCGCAAAAAGAAAATACGCCCTACGGTGCCAACCACCAAATTTGCGACGAAGGCTTGCAAGAGCATGACCTAACTGCACGTTTGATGGATGCATTAGAAACAGAAAAAGAACGTAACAACACACGTTGGTATCGCAACTTTTTCTTAAGCGTTTTAATTTTCAATTTACTTGGGTTAGCAGTCCAACAGTGGCTGAACTTTACAAAGCGCAACGACACTTAAGCCCATGCAAACACATCTGTCTTCGCGCAAAGAACTGTATTTACTCCTATCCTTATCAGGCATCCAGTTCACTCACATCGTGGACTTCATGATCATGATGCCCTTGGGGCCTCAGCTCACCGCGCTATTTAACATCAGCTTGGCTGAATTTGGGCTGTTGGTGTCTGCTTATACCGTAGCAGCAGGCATGTCTGGTCTGTTTGCAACGACCTTTGTCGATCGATTCGATAGAAAACGTCTTTTGCTTGCGCTCTACGTACTTTTTGCACTCACGACGGTAGCCTGCGGCTTAGCGCCAACATATGGCTGGCTGATGGTAGCGCGCATCGCATCAGGTTTTTTTGGTGGCGTGTTATCAACCATGAGCCAAACCATCATCGGCGATGTGATCCCGTTCGCTCGACGCGGCCGAGCAACTGGCATCGTGATGACTTCGTTTTCTGTGGCAACAGTTGCGGGTGTACCTGCAGGCTTGCTATTTGCAAACTTATGGGGTTGGCACTATGCATTCTTTGGCATCGGTGTGATGTGTATCGGAATTGGCACATTGGCTTGTTACAGCGTTCCCAAGCTCGATGCGCACGTGGCACATGCCAAAGACAAACATGTCTTACATGCGATGGGACAGGTGATGGGCGAGCACAACCAACGCATGGCATTGCTCCTATCCGGCACGATGATGTTTGCTGCTTTCACTATCATTCCCTACATTACCCTTTACCTTCAAACCAACCAAGTGATGACGTCCAGCGAAATACCATGGCTTTACTTCTGTGGCGGAGTCATTACCCTCTTCAGTGGACGCTGGGTAGGCGGATTAACCGATCGCATCGGTAAACGACAGACATTTCAAAGAGCCGTTCTTTTTTCGATCATCCCCATGATCATCGTCACCTTGCTAGAGCCGGTCCCTTTGCCATTTGTTTTGGCGGTCACGACTACCTTATTCTTTGCAATGAACGCTCGCATGATCCCGGGGATGGCTTTGCTTACATCAGCAGCTAATCCTAAATTTCGCGGTACGTTTCTCTCTCTGAATGGCGCCGTGCAGTCGTTCTCAATGGGACTCGCTTCTTGGGTTGGGGGTCTATTACTACAGCGTGAACCCAGTGGACACGTCACGCACTATTGGCTTTGTGCCGTGATGGCAACCCTTGCATCTTTGCTCGCCTACGAACTGTCTAAACGCGTCTCTATGCACGAGGAAATGGGTCCTGAGTCAGCGCTATCACGAGCAAAGTAGAGACTTTTCAGAGACGCCGTTGGCATCTAACGGAAAGAAGCCAGGCATATTGAAATCATTCAGATATCGGTAACTGCTAAACGCCATCGCCCATTCCTCAAAGCGCCTAAACTCGGCAGCCCCCCTGTGACGCACTTCCAAAATTTCATGCCTATTGTCTTTAAGCAAAGATTGCCAAAGGCCATCAATGGCGGCAGGCGGCCCCTCAATACATTGCTTGAATATGCCATCTGCATAAAGTAGATGGCCAGTGATACCCAAACGAGCATTTTTCTCGCGGCAATTATTCAATAAATTGAATAAATCGAGCGTCCCCATTGGCTCGCTAGCCCTAGAGATGTAAATCAGACGCTCAACGGCTGTTGGTTGCACAAATGGCAGTGACATAAAACGAGATATTTTGAAATCAGTGCCCCATCTTGAAGTTCAACCCTGACAGCAAATTTGCAAATGCAAACAAAAAAGCCCCTCACGGGGCTAAATTGTTGATTCCACGAAGGAAATCTGGAGGCGCGACCCAGAGTCGAACTGGGCTAAACGGATTTGCAATCCGGTGCATAACCGCTTTGCTATCGCGCCATTCACTTTGACGAAAAAGGGAAGCATGGTGTGCTTCCCTTATCGAATTTGGAGCGGGAAACGAGGCTCGAACTCGCGACCTCAACCTTGGCAAGGTTGCGCTCTACCAACTGAGCTATTCCCGCATAAGACGTATATTCTAGCGCATTTTTCACCCTGTTTTGGCATGCACTAGAAAAATCTTAATGCTTGATCGCTTCGGCTTTTGTCACTGGGTCTGCTGCAGCCGCGGCGGCCGCAGCTGGCACCTCGTCAGGCAGTGGCGTGGGCATCTTCTCAAGTGCAATTTCAAGCACTTTGTCGATCCAACGCACCGGCACGATTTCCAAACCGTTCTTCACGTTTTCTGGAATTTCTTGCAGATCTTTTACGTTTTCTTCTGGAATCAACACGGTCTTGATTCCACCGCGTAATGCAGCCAAGAGCTTCTCTTTCAAGCCGCCGATCGCAGTGACCTCACCACGCAAGGTGATCTCACCTGTCATGGCGACATCTGCACGCACAGGAATGCCTGTAAGAGCTGAAACCAATGCGGTTGTCATAGCTGCACCTGCGCTTGGGCCGTCTTTAGGCGTTGCGCCATCAGGCACGTGAATGTGAATGTCACGCTTTTCAAGCAAGTCTTCTGAAATGCCTAAACGGCGTGCACGACTGCGCACGACAGTTCGGGCTGCTTCCACAGACTCTTTCATCACATCACCCAGCGAGCCGGTACGTGTAATGGTGCCCTTGCCAATCATGATGGCGGCTTCAATGGTCAGCAAATCGCCGCCGACTTCGGTCCATGCCAAGCCAACAACTTGACCCACTTGGTTCTCGGCTTCTGCACGACCATAGGTGTACTTGCGCACACCCAGAAAGTCGGGCAAGTTGTCAGCAGTGACTTTGACCTGAGGTGTCATTTGCTTGAGGAGCAAAGCCTTGACCACCTTGCGGCAAATCTTGGACATTTCGCGCTCTAACGAACGCACACCCGCTTCACGGGTGTAGTAACGCACGATGTCGCGCACCGCCGCTTCGTCCACCGACAGCTCTTCGTCTTTCACGCCATTGTTTTTCATTTGCTTCGGCAGCAAATACTTCACGGCAATGTGTGTTTTTTCGTCTTCGGTGTAGCCCGACAAACGAATCACTTCCATACGGTCCAGCAAGGCTGGTGGAATGTTCATCGAGTTGGACGTAGCCACAAACATCACGTCGCTCAAGTCGTAATCGACTTCCACATAGTGGTCTGCGAACTTGTTGTTTTGTTCGGGGTCCAACACCTCAAGCAAAGCACTAGAAGGATCGCCACGCGAGTCCATGCCGAGCTTGTCGATTTCGTCGAGCAAGAACAACGGGTTACGGGTGCCGACCTTGGTCAGGCTTTGCAGAACCTTGCCGGGCATCGCGCCAATGTAGGTACGACGGTGACCGCGAATCTCAGCCTCGTCACGCATACCGCCTAAGGCCATACGCACGTACTTGCGTCCCGTCGCCTTGGCGATGGATTGACCCAACGATGTTTTACCCACGCCAGGAGGGCCTACCAAGCAAAGAATGGGCGCTTTAACCTTGTCCACGCGCTGTTGCACAGCAAGATATTCCAAGATGCGGTCTTTGACTTTGTCGAGGCCGTAGTGGTCTTCGTTCAACACATCTTCGGCATTACCGAGGTCGTGTTTAATTTTGGTTTTCTTATTCCAAGGCAAGCCCACCAGCACATCAAGGAAGTTACGCACCACAGTGGCTTCGGCCGACATGGGCGACATGAGCTTGAGTTTCTTCAACTCTGACTCTGCCTTCTTGCGTGCCTCTTGGGGCATGCGAGCAGCTTTGATCTTTTTCTCGATCTCTTCGATGTCCGCGCCCTCTTCGCCTTCGCCCAATTCTTTTTGGATGGCTTTGACCTGCTCGTTCAGATAGAAGTCACGTTGGTTTTTCTCCATCTGGCGCTTAACGCGCCCACGGATTTTTTTGTCAACGTTGAGAATTTCGACTTCACGTTCGATTTGCTCAAACAAGTTAGACAAGCGCTCGCGCACGGGCGACAAATCGAGTACCACTTGCTTGCTCTCGAGCTTCAAAGGCAAGTGCGCGGCAATGGTGTCAGCCAAGCGGCCTGCATCATCAATGCTAGAGATAGAAGTCAAGATTTCAGGTGGAATCTTTTTGTTCAATTTGACGTATTGGTCAAACTGTTGCATGACTGCACGGCGCAAGGCTTCGACTTCGCTGCCAGTTTCAGCTGGCAACACCTCGATGGGGGTTACGTGTGCGGTGAAGTGTGATTCACCATCTTCAATGCCGTCCACCTTGGCGCGTTGCTGACCTTCGACCAACACCTTGACCGTGCCATCTGGCAGTTTGAGCATTTGCAAAATGGTTGACACGCAGCCCACTTCAAACATGTCGGTGACAGCAGGCTCATCTTTGGCAGCGGCTTTTTGTGCCACCAACATGATGCGGCGTTCAGCGGCCATGGCAGCTTCGAGTGCCTTAATGCTTTTAGGACGTCCCACAAACAAAGGAATGACCATGTGCGGGAACACAACCACGTCACGCAAAGGCAACAATGGCAGTTCAAGAGGGGTAGCGGGCAGCGGGGGTTGTCCAGACATGGTCAGCCTTCCTGTAAAAAAGGGACGCGTGCTAGGCACCGTCCCCGAGATGAATCTTTAAGCCTTCTTGGCAGCTTCTCGGTACACCAGCAAAGGTGGCTTGTTCTCATCGATTGTGGCCTCTTCGACCACCACTTTCTCGACATTTGACGAATTGGGTAATTCATACATGGTGTCGATGAGTGATTGTTCAAGGATAGAGCGTAAACCACGCGCACCTGTTTTACGCGCCAAAGCTTTTTTGGCGATGGCACGTAATGCGGCTGGGCGAATTTCAAGCTCAGCACCTTCCATGGCCAGCAGCTTGCTGTATTGCTTGACCAAGGCGTTCTTTGGCTCAGTCAAGATTTGCACCAAGGCATCTTCGGTCAGCTCAGCCAAGGCAGCGATCACGGGCATACGGCCCACCAATTCAGGAATCAACCCGAACTTGATGATGTCTTGCGGCTCCACTTCACCAAAAACTTCGGTGAGGCTACGAGCCTCTTTGCTCTTAACGGTGGCGCCAAAACCAATGCCAGAAGCTTCGGTACGGTTCTCGATGACTTTCTCAAGCCCTGCAAACGCACCGCCGCAAATGAACAAGATATTGGTCGTGTCGATTTGCAAGAAGTCTTGGTTGGGATGCTTACGGCCACCTTGAGGCGGAATGCTCGCCATCGTGCCTTCGATCAGCTTCAGCAAGGCTTGCTGCACGCCCTCACCCGACACATCACGCGTGATAGAGGGGTTGTCGGACTTGCGTGAAATCTTATCGATCTCGTCGATGTAAACGATGCCGCGCTGAGCACGCTGCACATCGTAATCGCAGGTTTGCAACAGCTTTTGAATGATGTTTTCAACGTCCTCGCCCACATAACCGGCTTCGGTCAAAGTGGTGGCATCGGCCATGACGAAAGGCACATTCAACATACGCGCCAAAGTTTGCGCCAGCAAGGTCTTGCCTGAGCCTGTTGGCCCAATCAACAAGATGTTGCTTTTGGTCAGCTCAACGTCGTCTTTCTTTGACGACTCTTTGTGCTTTAAACGCTTGTAATGGTTGTACACCGCCACTGCCAAGGTGCGCTTGGCTAGTTCTTGACCAATCACATAGTTGTCGAGGTTGGCTTTGATTTCCGCAGGAGTGGGCAGATCGCTGCCATTCTCTTTGGCAGCTTCTAGGCTCGGCAGCTCATCACGGATGATTTCGTTGCACAAGTCAATGCACTCGTCGCAAATGAAGACTGATGGGCCTGCGATGAGTTTTTTGACTTCGTGCTGGCTCTTACCGCAAAAGGTGCAGTACAGCGTTTTTTCGCCTGAAGCGCTTTTTTTGTCAGCCATGTAAGTGCTTGTGTTTGTTGTGTCGCTGAAATGTGTCTTTTAACCGCGCTTGCTAATCACTTGATCAATCAAACCATACTCTTTGGACTCGTCTGCACTCAGATAGTAATCGCGCTCGGTGTCGCGTTGGATTTTTTCCAACGGTTGACCTGTGCGCTCAGCCAAGATCTTGTTCAACTGCTCGCGTGTTTTCAAGATTTCGCGCGCGTGAATTTCAATCTCAGTGGCTTGACCACGTGTGCCGCCTAAAGGCTGGTGAATCATGACCTTGGAGTTAGGCAAAGAGAAGCGCTTGCCCTTCTCGCCTGCAGCCAACAAGAACGCGCCCATGCTGGCGGCCATGCCGATGCACAGCGTAGAGACGTGGGGCTTGATGAAGTTCATGGTGTCAAACACCGACATACCGGCGCTCACTGAGCCGCCAGGGGAATTGATGTAGAGCGAGATGTCCTTGTCAGGGTTCTCGCTCTCAAGGAACAACAACTGAGCCACTACCAAGTTGGCAGTTTGGTCGTTGACTTCGCCCACCAAGAAGATCACGCGCTCTTTGAGCAAACGTGAATAGATGTCGTAAGACCGCTCACCGCGGCCCGACTGCTCAATGACCATGGGAACCATGCCCAAAGCTTGTGTATCCAGTGCGCTCATGTTGTTTCCTTGTAGGTGAATCAGCCTTGCTGACCCATCAATTCGTCGAATGAAATCGCTTTGGCGTTGACCTTAGCTTTAGACAAGATGAAGTCAGTCACGTTGTTTTCAATGACGATGGCTTCAACTTCGCCTAAACGGCTCATGTCGCCGTAGTACCAACGCACCACGTCAGCAGGCTTTTCATAGCTAGATGCCAACTCTTCGATGTGCGCTTTAATTTGATCAGCCGTTGCTTGCAGGTTGTTGGCACGAACCAAGTCAGCCACCACCAAGCCCATACGCACGCGCTTTTCAGCTTGTGGACGGAAGATGTCATCAGGGATTGGCGCTTTGTCAGCGTCTTTGATGCCGCGTTGCTTGAGGTCAGCGCGAGCACCTTCGACCATGCGCTCGAGCTCAGCTTGTACGCTGGCGTTAGGCAAGTCGAGTTCAGCTTTTGTGGCCACTGCGTCCAACGCAGCTTGCTTGTTGCGGCCCAACAAACGGAACTTGACTTCACGCTCCAAGTTCTTCTTGATGTCAGCGCGCAAACCAGCAACGGTCGCATCAGCCACGCCCAAAGACTTGGCCAATTCGTCGGTCACTTCTGGCAGGTGAGCAGCTTCGACTTTCTTCAAAGTCACCAAGAAATCAGACTGTTTGCCAGCCACTTCTTTACCGTGGTAATCGGCTGGGAAGCTTAATGGGAAGGTCTTGCTTTCGCCAGACTTCATGCCGCGCACTGCGTCTTCAAACTCTTTGAGCATTTGGCCTTCGCCGAGCAAGAACTGGAAGTCTTCGGCTTTGCCGCCTTGGAATGGCTCGCCGTCGATCTTGCCTTCGAAGTCGATGGTCACGCGGTCGTTGTCTTGAGCTGCACCGTCCAAGCCACGTTGGGCGAAAGTACGGCGTTGTTTGCGCAAGATGTCGATGGTTTTGTCGATGGCAGCGTCTGTCACTTCGGCAGATACGGTTTCCACTTCAACGCTGCCCATGTCGGCAAATTTCACTTCTGGGTACACCTCGAAGATGGCGTCGAATTGCATTTGGCCTTCTGGTGCGCCTTCTTTTTCAGTGATGCTGGGTTGACCGGCAACGCGCAACTTGGCTTCGTTGGTGGCCACAGCGAAGGCTTCGCCCACTTTGTCGTTCATCACTTCGAACTGGGTGGAGTAACCGTAGCGTTGTGCCACGATGTTCATAGGCACTTTGCCTGGACGGAAACCGTCAATCTTGACTTGGCGTGCCACGCGCTTCAAGCGCAGGTCAACTTCTTTGGTGATGACGTCCACTGGCAAGCTCAAAGTGATCTTGCGTTCGAGTTTTTCCAAAGTTTCAACTGTCACGGCCATGTGGTTTCTCCTAAATTGGCATGTTTAGCAGCGGCCTTTTTGGCCGCTTGCTATGAATCAAGTGGTGCGCGGGGCGGGACTCGAACCCGCACATCCTTGCGGACGTCAGGACCTAAACCTGGTGCGTCTACCAATTTCGCCACCCGCGCGGGTATCTAAATAACAACGGGTGGTCAGGTAGACCACCCGTTTGAAATCGGTCAGCTTGCCATTTTAGACGGCTTTTCGACCTTAAACCACGCCGCATACATTGCAGGCAGTGCAAGAAGCGTCAAGACCGTGGCCACGATGAGGCCGCCCATGATGGCAACAGCCATAGGGCCCCAAAAAACGCTGCGTGTGAGCGGAATCATGGCTAACACAGCCGCTGCTGCGGTCAGCACAATTGGGCGCAACCGTCGCACGGCTGACTCCACAATGGCCTCCCATGCGGGCACGCCGTTGGCACGGTCTTGCTCGATTTGGTCAATCAAGATGACCGAATTGCGCTGAATCATGCCCATCAAGGCAATCACCCCAAGCAAAGCCACAAAACCAAAAGGTCGATTGAGTGCAATCAACGCACCCGCCACCCCGGCCAAGCCTAGTGGGCCGGTAAAAAAAACCAAAACAGCGCGACTGAAGCTTTGCAGCTGCAGCATCAGCAAGGTGAAGGTAATGAAAAGCATCACTGGCATACCGGCTGAAATCGAGCTTGAACCTTTGGAGCTTTCCTCCACTGCGCCAGCTACCTCGATACGGTAGTTGGGCGCATCGGTATTGACCCACTTGGCCTCAAGCTGTTTGAGCTCTGGCAACAACTGCTGGGTCACCGTTGCGCCTTGCAAACCTTCAACGATGTCGCTCTGCACCGTGATGGCATATTCGCGGCCTTCGCGCCACATCACACCAGGCTCCCAAGTGAAATTCAACTTGGCAATTTGCGCCAGAGGGATCATGCGGCCAGAACTGGTGGGCACATAGGCATTGCCCAAATCGGTGATGGCATCGCGCTCTTCCAAAGGTTGGCGCAAGACGATATCAATCAACTTGTTATCTTCGCGGAATTGCTCTACGGTCGAACCAACCAGCAAAGTGCGTACCGCTTGGGCGATGGACTGACTGGTCACACCCAAGTTACGAGCCTTGGCTTGGTCTACATCTAAGCTGATGGCTTTGACGTTTTCATTCCAGTTGTCATTGGTTCCACGCGTGGCTGTGTTGGCACGCATGACGGCTTTGACTTCATCAGCGCGCGAACGCAGGACTTTGGGGTCTGGCCCTACTACACGGAACTGCACTGGGTAAGGCACAGGCGGGCCATTGGGCAAAAGCTTGACGCGCGCGCGCGCTTCTGGAAACTCTTGAGCCAACATGGTGGGCCAAGCCAAGCGCAAAGTCTCACGACGTTTCAAGTCTTCTGGCACCACAATGATTTGCGACACGTTGGACTGGGGAAAAACTTGATCGAGGGGCAAATAAAAACGAGGCGCTCCCGAGCCAATCCAAGTGCTAACCGTTTGCACGCCCTGTTCTTTGAGTAGCCGTTGCTCCACAGCTTTGGTCACAGCTTCGTTCTCTTTGAACGATGTACCCTCTGGGAACCAAAGGTCAACCAAAATCTCTGGCCGTGCTGAATCTGGGAAGAACTGTTGTTGCACACGCCCCATTCCCACGAGGCCCAAGGCAAACAACAACATAGTGATGCCAATCGCTTTCCAGCGGTATTCCACACACCAAGTCACTGCAGTGCGGAAATGCTTGTAAAACGGACTATCAAACAGTTCATGCTCACCGCCATGTTCGCCATGGGGCTTGACCTGCAATAGCAAGGTGCCTAAGTACGGCACAAAGTACACCGACACCCACCAGCTCAAAACCAGCGCTATGACTGTGACCGCAAAAATAGCAAATGTGTACTCGCCCACAGTGGACTTGGCCATGCCGATGGGCAAGAAGCCGGCGGCTGTAATCAGCGTACCTGTCAACATGGGCATCGCGGTCACTTCATACGCAAAAGTGGCAGCACGCACGCGGTCGTAGCCCTCTTCCATCTTGCGCACCATCATCTCCACCGCAATGATGGCGTCATCCACCAACAATCCCAAAGCGATGATGAGCGAACCTAGCGAAATTTTGTGCAACCCAATATCCCAATAGTTCATGGCCAAAAATGTCATGGCCAATACCAAAGGAATCGTAATGGCCACCACCAAACCTGGCCGCACATCGACATACCAGCCGTAACGCCCGCCTTTGTGCAAACCCAACGCTATAAAGCTCACCACTAAAACAATAAGTACAGCTTCTATCAGCGTGTGCACGAATTCACCCACGGATTTAGCAACAGCCTTTGGTTGGTCCTGCACTTGCTCGAGTTTCACACCGACAGGCAGAATTTTTTCAATACGTGCAGTAGCTACTTCAAGCGCTTTACCCAAGGCGATGATGTCACCACCTTTGGCCATGGAGACGCCAAGCGCAATCACAGATTTCCCTTGGTGGTGTACTTTCACCACGGCAGGATCGATATAGCCGCGCTGGACCTTGGCAATGTCACCTAGCTTGACCTGCTGACCTGAAGTACCGCGAATGGGCATGGCACGCAATTGCTCTTCTGTTTCAAACTGGCCTTCAATGCGAATTTGCAGAACATCAAGAGGGGTCTGAACAGACCCCGCATTCTCTACCGCGTTTTCTTGTCCCAACTGCCCCAAAACGGCATTGAGATCCAACCCAAGTTGCACCAAACGTTTTTGTGGAATCTCCACAAAGATTTTTTCATCTTGGACACCAAACTGCTGAACTTTGGCCACATCTTTGACGCGCAACAACTGCTGGCGCACATCATCTGCAAATTTCTTCACCTCTGCAGGCGTAAACCCTGGCGCATCAAGGGCATAGATCACACCAAACACATCACCAAAATCATCGTTAAAAAATGGCCCTTGCACGCCTTGGGGCAAGGTGTATCGGATATCTCCAATTTTCTTTCGCACGGAGTACCAAACATTGGGCACATCCGCTGGCTTGGAGTTATCTTTGATCTGGAAAATGATTTGCGACTCACCTGGCTTGGAGTAGCTGCGAATCTTGTCGGCGTAAGGCACTTCCTGCAAGGTGCGCTCTAGCTTGTCCGTGACTTGCTCAGCCACTTGCAGTGCAGTAGCCCCCGGCCAATAAGTTTGAACCACCATGGCGCGAAAGGTGAACGGAGGGTCTTCGTCTTGTCCCAACTGAAAGTAAGACGCCATGCCCAATACCATGAGCACTACCATCAAATAACGAGTCAGCGCAGGGTGATCGATCGCCCATTTGGAGAGGTTGAACTTTTCCATGCTCACCTCACTTGGCTGCGCCGAAGATCGATACCTTCTGACCAGCCGTCAACACATGCACGCCTGAGACGATCACTTGGTCGCCGTTTTGCAGACCAGAATCGACAACGACATCATTGCCATCTGCTGTCGTCACTTGGATCGACTGCGCTTTGACGGTCATAGTGGCAGGGTCTAGCACCCAAACCGATGTAGTTCCCGCTTCTGTGCGCAAAGCACTGGTAGGCAGCTTAATACGCGGGGTTTCGCCTTTGAGATTTGCCGCTCGCAAACTCACCGTTACGGTAGAGCCCAACACGGGGTCTGCTTCTTTGGGCAAAGCCGCCTTCACAATAAATGTGCGTGTGATGGCGTCCGCACTGGCCGACACATCACGGACTTTGGCTTCAAACGTTTTGCCATCCGTCCATTGACGCACGTCCACCACCACTCCCGTCTTCAACGAGGACAACTTGTCTTCTGACACGGAGAACACCACATCGCGTGGGCCATCTAGCGCTAAGCGAACCACTGGCTGACCTACCACAACCACTTGACCTGCAGAAGCATCCACTGAAGTGATGACACCTGAACCATCGGCCAAAAGATGCGTGTAGTTCGATTGATTCCCTTGCACAGTGTTTTGTGCTTGGGCTTGACGCCATTGAGCATGTGCAGCCTTGTCACTGGCTTGTCTGCGTTCCAACTCAGCCGCACTTATAAAACCTTGTTCGAACAGATTTCGATAACGCTTTAAATCGGCTGCAGCAACATCACGATTGCTTTCCGCGGCGATCAACTGTGCAGCAGCAGCATCCGCCGTCACGCGATAGTCTTGCGGGTCAATTTGAGCAAGCAACTGCCCTGCTTTAACGCGCTGACCAAGTTCGGCTTGACGTGCAATCAACTTGCCAGCCACGCGAAAACCCAGCGAGGATTCGATGCGCGCCCGGACCTCGCCGGAAAATTCGAGATCAAATGAGGATGCAGATGCGCCGACTGTTAATACCTTGACTGCTCGCACTGGTTCCTGATCAGGTGGGGCTTTACCGCACGCAACTAGAACTGCGACACAAATGAGCACCAAAGACCAACGAGAAATGGATTGCATGTTGCGAATCATAAAGTCTTCAAAATTATTAATGACCGAATGGTTATTAATGTACCTTAAATTCGTTTACCCCGCGTACACAAAGGGGGACGACAATGTTGTTACTTATGTCAAGCATCGACCACTACGAAAACTTCCCCGTCGCTTCTTGGCTATGCCCAGCACATCTTCGATCCTCCGTTCAAGCGCTTTACTACTTTGCGCGTACAGCAGATGATTTGGCGGATGAAGGCTTTGAACCCGCACACCATCGGCTAGATGCGCTGGGTGAATACGGAGCCGATCTCACCAACTGCCTAAGCAACGCAACACCCAGTGACAAATGGCCAAGAATATTTGGCCCGCTGAAACTCGCGATCAAACAGCACAAACTGCCTGCACAGCCGATGTTTGATTTGATCGATGCCTTTGAACAAGATGTGGTCTACAGCAGCGTGGGCCAAGGCTATCGCAACCGCGAAGAATTACTGGACTATTGCCGCCGATCGGCCAACCCTGTGGGTCGTTTGATGCTGCATCTGTATGGTGTGGACGACGTCGCATCACTGACTCAAAGTGACGCCATTTGCACATCGTTGCAGCTGATCAACTTTTGGCAAGATCGCGCAGAGGACCTACAGCGCGGCCGCGACTATCTGCCGCAAGGCCACAAACTGCAAGAAGAACTGGTTTTTGCGCGTGAACTGATGCTGCAAGGCGCGCCCTTGGCACACCGAGTCAAAGGTCGTGCGGGCTGGGAGCTGCGCGCAGTGGTGCAAGGCGGTTTAAGAATCTTGGACAAGCTGCAAGCGCGTGTTGAAACCGAAGATCACACACAGCTAGAACGCCCCACCTTAAAAAAACCAGACTTCCTTCGCATTCTTTGGCGTTGCATACGCATGTGAGCTCGTCGCTAGATAGCACTCTGCGTGCCCGATAATCAGGCACACATGACACCCCAAGACTACGTTCAGCAAAAAGCTTCCGCTTCGGGCAGCAGCTTTTATTACGCCTTTCTTTTTTTACCACCACAGCGCCGAGCTGCTATCACCGCGTTTTATGCTTTCTGCCGCGAGGTAGATGATGTGGTGGACGAGGTCAGCGACCCTGGTGTGGCTGCCAGCAAACTGGCTTGGTGGCACAACGAAGTGCGCCAAGCTTTTGCGGGCAAGCCCAACCACCCGGTCACACAGGCGCTAATGCCTTTGGTGGAAGAGTTTGGTATTGAAGAATCCTCTTTGCAATCGGTGATTGACGGTTGCGAAATGGACCTGACCCAGACCCGCTACCTCGACTATCCCAACCTCACCCGCTACTGCCATTTGGTCGCAGGTGTAGTGGGCGAAGTGTCAGCCAAGATTTTTGGTCAAACTGATGCAGCCACGACTGCGTACGCTCACAAATTAGGCCAAGCGTTTCAGCTCACCAACATCATTCGTGATGTGGGTGAAGACGCGCTGCGTGGACGCATTTACTTGCCCGTCACAGAGCTGCAGCAGTTTGATGTGAAAGCGCACGAAATTTTGAACCGATTGGACTCAGAGCGTTTTCAAGCACTCATGCAGTTCCAAGCTGCACGCGCGCATGCCTTGTATGACGAAGCCTTTGCACTGCTGCCTGCAGGCGATTGGAAACACCAAAAACCAGGCCTGATGATGGCCAGCATCTACAGAACTCTGCTGCGCGAAATCGAAGCCAAAAAGTTCCCGGTTCTCAAGCAACGCGTGGCACTCACCCCCCTGCACAAACTCTGGCTTGCTTGGAAGATGCAAGCGTTGGGTCGCTTCTAAGCACGCCAGACAGCACATGAAGCAACTGACCATCGTGGGCGCAGGCTGGGCGGGTTTGGCTGCTGCCGTAGCCGCCACACAAGCCGGCTGGCATGTCGAGTTGCATGAAGCAGCAGTCACGGCAGGTGGCCGTGCACGTAGCCTGCAACAAAGCTTTTGCGGCAAACCTTTGGACAATGGGCAGCATGTGCTCATTGGCGCCTATCGCGACACCCTCTCGCTGATGCGCACGGTAGGTTTAAAACCAGAAGGCCTGCTGCAACGCTTGCCACTAGATTTGCGATTTGCAGATGGCCAAGGCCTCAATCTGCCGGATTGGCCCACTCCCCTCAACCTACTGGCAGGCTTAGCTCGTGCGCAAGGCTGGTCCTTGCATGACAAATCCAGCCTAATTCAAGCGGCATGGAGATGGCAACGTGCACAGTTTGAATGCGAACCGACATGGACGGTCGCTCATCTGTGCGACGCATCCCAGCTCAGCCCTCGCGTGATGCTGCAACTCATCGAACCGCTTTGCCTATCGGCACTCAACACACCGATACATGAAGCAAGTGCCAACGTGTTTTTGCGCGTTCTGCAGGATGCCCTCTTGGGCGGTGCTGGTAGCTCTGACCTGCTAGTGCCTCGCGTCGACTTAGGCGCCTTGCTACCGGACGGATGTTTGGACTGGCTGAACACACATGGGGCGCACATTCACCTTGGCACGCGCCTCTCTGCCGAAGAAATCTTGGAGCTTCATCACAACGCATCAGCACAAAACGCCACCTTACTCTCTTGCCCACCTTGGGAAGCTGCGCGACTCACCGCAGACATTGCGCCAAACTGGGCAAGCCAATGTGCAGAGTTGCCTCACTCAGCGATTGCAACCGTGTATTTACAGTGCAAAGACCCAAATTTCAGAGGCTTAGCAAGACCCATGATGGCGCTTCACAGTGAAGCAAAGGCGCCTGCACAGTTCGTGTTTGACAAAGGTCTACTGTCCAATCAACCGCGCTTATTGGCTGCAGTGGTCAGCGCATGCACGACAGAGCGCGGCCTGGTGGCCGAGCAAGTGCGTGCACAAGTTGGCGATCAGCTAGGGCTCAAGGATTTAGAAATTTTGCAGACCGTGGTTGAAAAACGCGCCACGCTCGCGTGCACACCGATGCTCAATAGACCTGAGGCACTGGTCGCAGAGGGACTTTGGGCCTGTGGGGACTACATCCGAGGCCCCTACCCCTCTACGCTTGAAGGAGCCGTGCAATCAGGGCAACAGGTGGTCGCACAACTCAACCAAGCTAGCCACCGTCAACGGTTGAATTGACCCATACGGCCATTCATGGCCTTGGGTATTCACCCACACAGTTTGCATGCCAGCATTTCTCGCACCTAAGACATCCGTTGTGGCGTCATCACCTATGTGCAAGACGGCTTCTACTGGCAAGTTGAGTTTAGCTGCCGCCGCATGAAAAATACGCACATCAGGCTTAGCGACACCAAACAATCGCGCACTCAGTGATGCTTGAAAGTAGGGACCAGCTGCTGTTTGAAAGACATCTGCGTTGCCATTGGACAGTCCCACGAGCGGATAACGCATGGATAAACGCTCGAGTGCCTGTTGCACTCCTTCATAAAGCGTGACGTTTTGGCGTTCGGCAAAAAACACCTCAAATGCAGGCTCGGCCAGGTGCGGCGCATCACCTGCGCGAAACAAACATTCACGGATGCTTTCTCGCCTTAAAAAGCTCAGGTCATGCGCTTTGTCAGCATGACGTTGATTGATCTCGCTTCGAATGCTTTTCTTCAGATCAGCATCGGCACACAACTGCGCAGTTTGTGGGGCATGGACACTCAACCACTCTTGCAAAACCTGCTCTGCACGGGCAATTGTGGGCCAAACGGGCCACAAAGTGTCGTCAAGGTCTAGGGTTATGGCTTGGATTTTGGAAAGGTTCAGCATGCTGGGCGAGAATACCTCATCATGTTTACACCCACATTCAAACCCGAACCCCCCTTCACTCACGGACAAGCACAGCTCACAGCGGTGTTGCTTTGTAACTTGGGGACACCAGACGAACCCACAGCTTCGGCGGTGCGTCGCTACCTTGCTGAGTTTTTGGGTGATCACCGCGTCGTAGAAATCCCACGCCTCGTTTGGATGGCGATCCTGCACGGCATCATCTTGCGGGTGCGCCCAGCTAAATCAGCGGCCAAATATGCCAGTATCTGGACTGCAGATGGTTCACCCTTGAAAATCTGGACAACCAAGCAAGCACAGGCTTTGCAAGAAGTATTCAACTCGAACGGTGAGGCCATCACTGTGCGCTATGCCATGCGCTATGGCAATCCATCCATTACCAGCCAACTCGATGCATTAAAAGCTGAAGGCTTCACTCGCATTTTGATTTTGCCGGCTTACCCACAATACTCAGGTACCACCACGGCCAGTGTTTTTGACGCTGTGTATCAATGGGGGCTTCGTAGCCGCGTACTGCCAGAGTTCCGGTTCATCAACCACTATCACGATCATCCTGCCTACATTCAAGCATTGGCTGAGCGTGTACGCTCACATTGGGCCGCACACGGACAAGCTGAGCGCTTGGTGATGAGTTTTCATGGTGTACCTGAGCGCACATTGCATTTAGGTGATCCATACCACTGCGAGTGCTATAAGACTGCACGTTTGTTAGGTGAAGCGTTGGGGCTAACCAAAGCCCAATACATGGTGACATTCCAGTCTCGCTTCGGTAAAGCCAAGTGGTTAGAACCCTACACAGAGCCCACCTTAATTGCACTGGCCCAGAAGGGCGTGAAACGTGTTGATTTGATTTGCCCAGGCTTCACAAGCGACTGCTTAGAAACATTGGAAGAAATTTCTGATGAAGCCCAAGAGGCATATTTGCATGCAGGTGGTGAAGTGTTTCACTACATTCCTTGTTTGAATGACAGCCCAGCCTGGGTAACAGGCTTGTATGAGCTCAGCAAATCACATATGGGTGGTTGGCCAATACTTAGTTCACAAAACAGCACTGAATTGCAAACGAGTCGGCAAGAAGCTCTTGCATTAGGTGCAAAAAATTAACCAAAACAAAAGCCGCTCAAAAGCGGCTTTATTAGTTTTGTGAGTGATTTTCGTTCAAGGTGCTTTGGCTGCGCTGGCAGTTGATGCAGTCGTTGCAGCAGATGGGACTGTCACTGTTTTAACAGCTGACGCAAAAGGCAAAGGCGATGTAGTGCGGGGCACACTGGCAGAAGAAACAGATGCAGATGCACTAGTAACGCTGGCAGATGCTGTCTTTTGAACAACAGGTGCGACTGACTCTGCAGAGGCAGCGGCTGATGCCGATGAAGCACTATCTTCTGCTGCACTTGCCGCTGCATCAGCTTCACTTGGAATCACTTGCAGAGGAGGTGCAGGCTCTGTCACAGGATCTTCTTTTGGCTGCATATAGGCAGCAACCGCCAAAGCAGCAGCAAACAAACCAGCGATTACCCACAATGATGTTTTTTGCTTGGTCGGCTCAGTAACTTCAACTTTGCTAGTTGAAGACTCTACATGCTCCACATGAGTCGGAGAGGAATCAACTGCTTTTTCTTCAGCAGGGGCAACCGTAGCATCAACCTCAACAACTGCTTCATCTTCAACAGCAGGCTCTTCGGTATGAGCTAATTCAACGCTGGCGGCAACCTCAGGCACAACCTCAACCTCTGCCTCTTGCGCGAAAACCTCTTCAGCAGATACGCCAAGCAAAGCACCTACTTTTTTGGCTGCAGTTAACTTGACAGCTTGGCTGTAGAAAGAATTCAGTCCGCCCTCTTCAAGTTGACGGATTTGTTTAACAGACATACAAGCACGCGTTGCGAGATCACTTAGAGCCCAACCGCGAGTTTCACGACGTAGTCGCAATAATTCGCCATTGATGTAGATTTCTTCTTGGCTCATATCCAAACGGTGCTTGATCTGTTTTTAATGAATTACTTGACCAACAAAAGTTCGCCCTTGATAGACGCACCCTTTTGAACAGACAAAGTCTTGTAAACAACGTGGCCATCAACGGTCGCAGACGATGTCACGATCAACTCGTCACATGTTGCCGTACCAGAGAACTTACCCTTGATATGCAAACTACTGCATGTCACAACGCCTTCAACTTGACCGCGTGCACCAATCGTTAACTCGTCAACCTGGATTTGCCCATTCAATGCACCTTCAACGTGAATAGCACCTTTGGCGGAAATCTCACCACGGAACGAGAAGCCCTCGCTCAAAATGGAGGGTTTTGTTGCGGCGGGTGAAATGATGTCCATCATGCTATTTCTCGGTGTTGTTGTAGGTGTGACTACAGGAGCGGGTGCAGGTTGAGATACAACCTCTTCAATCTGCTCTTCTGCGACCAATTCGTCTTCTATCGCAGACGTATCAGGCTGAGACTGATTAATGTTGTTGATTTTGGATTTGTTGAACATATTGTGCCGTCCGTATAACTTTTTGTGGGTTGACTGGATATCCACCAATCAAAATTTCCAAATGCAAATGTTTTCCAGTTGAAGAAGCACCTGTGCTGCCAATGTTGCCCAACACAGATTCGTTAGTAACTTTATCGCCCAGCTTGACAGCAATATTTGCCATGTGAGCATAGAGAGACTCTACGCCGTTCGTATGACGCACGACCACCGTGTTGCCATACTGTGTGTGAAACTGAGCCAAGACAACAACCCCAGGCTTAACAGGATGAACTTTTTCATCTCCTGTTTGGCTCTGTAAATCGACGCCTGTATGAAAGTGGGTTTGTCCAGAAATGGGGTGCCGACGCACACCGAAGTCAGATGTCACGCTGTAGTTAGGCACTGGCATCACACTAGGCAATGCATACAGCACTTCACGCAAGCCGCGATTGGTTGACAACTCATCTGCGACTTTGCCACGCAACAACGGATTATTTTTGACATCATCCTCGAGACTAAAGCCACCATTCGCCGCATTCTGCTGAATGATCTTCACAATCTTTTCAGTCAAACCAGAGGCTTCAAGTTGGGATTTCATGCTGACGTTTTCTTGCGAAACAGCCACCATTGATGTATCCACAAATCGACGAATGCTCATATCTCGATCACGAATGGTCTGAGCCAGGGCCACCATTTGCTCATCATTCATAGATAGAGGTTCAGAACCATCTACATCTGATGCGCTACTGAGCAAGGCACGGTAAACCTCTTCATGGGAGCGCTCTAATTTAGAGCGACTCAGCATCAAGCTGATGCTGGTCGCAAACAACACTGCGATTGCAATCAGCATCGCCCCTGTTGTCAAGATGCCACCACGCACCAAAATACGCTGCATGCGACCACTGATATTGAGGTAATGAAGATCGCCGTTTTGCTCAAGAATAATTCTCGCATCCTCGTACTGACGCGCCCACCCACGGGATACGACACCCGGAAGCAAGTAAGCAGCAGTAAGTAGTCGGCGAATCATTACTCAGAGGCCTCGAGTTAAGCGGCTGCGTTACCGCCCACTTGGATCACAGGACCATTGGCATCTTGACTCAGAGTACCCTCGATCTCGCCACCCTTTTCAATCTCGATTTCTGAGTATTGAACTTTGCCTGCGATCTTGCCAGTTGAACGAACAATCAGGCTCTTCTCAGAAATGATGGTGTTGTGAAGCTGGCCACGAACATCAATCACTTTGGCAGAAACACGCCCTGTAATCTTTCCTGTTGGACCGATCAAGACCTCTTCTGCAGTTAAATCACCTTCGATAACGCCATTAATGATGGCTTTTGAGGGAACTGTGAACGTACCTTTGACGACGACGCCGTCACCGATAACAACACTTTCGAGCGAATCAGATTGATTTGACATATGGACTCCTTACCTAAAGTCTATCAAACAAACCATCAAAAACCACATAAATCGAATTTATTTGTTGTTTATTTGTGAAAAAAAGTCCATTCAATGCAATCACTTAGCGTAATTTTTGAATGTGCTTCCTAACACACAAGCAATTTTCAACCATGAGAGCTTCTTCAATTTAGACAATGCCCCCCTTTTTCAATTAGCTACCTTTGCCCCACCACTATGACTTCGAATTGAACAATCCATTTGTCATGTCAAGTGTCTTAGGCAGGCTCGTTGCACATTGTCGACACCCACACATGCATAACCATTGAATTCAAAAATGCGATTTAATGAAGAGTTAGGAATTATTTCAAATGAATTCGAATTTCATGGAACTAGCCATAAGTTGCCTCAAGGCATCAGAAAGGTTGGCTGTATCGTCACAATTCCAAGCACAGTCGAAACCATGAGCTTTTGCATTTAGCTCAGAGACCTTGGACTCATACACCTTCGCTATACACATATTGACAGACTGCTGTTCAAATATTCATGCCTATAAAATCAGAACAGTTAAGGTCCTCAAACTAAAACCAACAATAAAACTGGCTCATGTATATCGGTCTCTAATGGGTGCTATGCACCTCATTAAGCCCGAATAAATGGTGTAAGGGTGTCTACCCTAAACCGTTGCTTTTAAAGCCTTTTAAAGGTCGACACAGCCTTGTTGAACTAGTCGGCTTGGCAGTCAAGCGTCACCACTTTTGTTTGAGTTGTCGTCTTCGTGTGGTAACAGATTTTCATTTTTTTTGAAAGCTCTGCCCATGAAGAAATCAACTGACATCCGCACGCTAAAAAATCTACACAAACCTATTCGATACACGATCCCCGACAGCAGAGGCTTACACCTATGGGTTCGACCTGATGGAAAAAAATATTGGGTTTACAGATTTTCCCATGAGGGCACTCGAATTGACATGAGTCTCGGAAACTTTCCTGATATCTCGCTTTCAGAGGTTCGCATCACACACCAGCGACTCAGGGGGTTTCTTTTGAACGGAATCAATCCTGCTGACGAAAAACGATTGAAACGTATCGAAAAATCGAAAGAAAAGAAAACTATCAAGTTTGCTAAATTTGCACTTGAATATATAGAGCGAATGTCGCCGAAATGGACCAATAGGGCACATGAAACGCAATGGGTCAGCACGGTAACAAATTACGCAATACCTGTAATTGGCGAGTTAACGCTTGAAGAAATCACAACAGAAGATGTTCTCGATGTACTTTCACCGATATGGGCCAGTAAGCACGAAACTGCAATACGACTACGAGGACGGTTAGAGCGCATCATTTCTGCATCAATCACCAGCGGCCTCAGAACAAAATCAAATCCGGCAATATGGCGAGGTCACCTTGAAAATTTACTCCCAGCTATCAGACGAACTCACGATCATTTTGAGGCTCTCAACTACAAAGAGTTGCCCCTAATGATGGCAAAACTACATGACATCGAATGCACATCGTCACTAGCCCTTCAGTTCACCATCCTTAATGCTTCACGCTCGGGTGAAGTTCTGTACGCCAAAAGGCGAGAGGTATCTGGAGATGTTTGGACCATTCCAGCAGAACGTATGAAGGCACGAAACGAGCATCAAGTACCACTTGGATTCAGAGCTATTCAGCTAATTGAAAAAGCACAGTTACTTGATCCAGAAAGCGAATACATATTCTCGAAAAATGGAAAGCATCTTTCAAATATGGCGATGCTGATGAAAGTCCGGCGATTAAAAAAGGGACTTACTGTGCACGGCTTTAGAAGCACCTTTCGCGACTGGGTTTCTGAAGAAACTGAGCACAGCCCAGAGGTTGCTGAGATGGCACTTGCTCACACCATAGCCAATAAAGTTGAAGCGGCATACAGAAGAGGCAAGCTACTAGAACGCCGACGATTGCTGTTAGCAGACTGGGAAACGTATTGTCTTAGCGCAACTCAAACAAAAGTGGTGACGCTTGACTGCCAAGCCGACTAGTTCAACAAGGCTGTGTCGACCTTTAAAAGGCTTTAAAAGCAACGGTTTAGGGTAGACACCCTTACACCATTTATTCGGGCTTAATGAGGTGCATAGCACCCATTAGAGACCGATATACCTCTACAAACTCAATCAACTCAACGTGTTCGCGAGTAACGCATCTAATTTACCACGCGATTACCCACAGGCAAACAGAAAATATAGTCTCCGTTTCCGCCAGCAACCTCTAAAAAGCCGTTGTCAATCAACGGCTTTTTTCATTTCCATCCGAGTAACAGGTGCAGGTTACCACCGTATTTACCACTCGGCCTAGGCCAAGTTCCACGTTTTAG
>NZ_NESD01000005.1 GCF_003063545.1 Limnohabitans sp. Jir61
AAATCTTCTCAAATAGCTTCTTTAGATACACAGATGAACCTTCTTCCATGAACAGGACATTTCTCTCTTCAAGGTCTGATTTCTTGCATGTGACATTTAGCAGGTCCGCAAATGAAGTGCCAGACAAAATGAAGGCATTAAGTGATAACTTAGGGTCTGCCAACTTTTCCTCTAGAACTTTCACTTCTTTGTAGAGACCTAATTTCGGGTCCGTCAGATTCATCTGACGAATACCCTTAGGGTCGATGAAGTTCAAGCATTGCTCACCTGTTTCATCGTCAACGAGCCACAGCAGATAGTCTGGATAGAAGTTGCCAGCCAGAGCAAAACCCAGTCCTTTGGCTTTGGTGTCTGCGTTCCTAAGCAAGTAAAGACTTCTTTTTCCAATTACTTGCCGTCCGAGTTCAGATTGATAGAACGCTTCAAGGTCTCGTATGAATTGAACTTCACTTGGTGCATCAAAGGACAGTGGGCGCATCTTTAAAGGCACTGCACCTTCAATTGCAAACAATGGATAGTAGAGATGGCTGTCAAAGCATATGGCAACCATTTGTCCCGCATTCCACTTGCTGGCTTCACCAAGGTTTCCTGCATTAACCAATTCCTGCAAGACTTTAAGTTTCTTCTCGTAAGCCTCACCTTCGGCGGTGTCTTCAATTTCAAACTGATAGACCTTAAGCAAGGTTTCGTCATCTTCCTTGACATTTACGATGTCATAGAACTGACCTTCATAAGCTGTCTTGAGAGACTTGTAGAACCTGTCTGTGTAGTCTTGGAGAAGACGAATCAAGATGTCCTCTTGCTTTTGGACATCAGAGAACTGTCGAATTTCAAGTTCTGCTTTAGGAATGAACAAGGTATACCAGTCATTTCGACTCAAGCAAAAGTCCATCAGTTTTTCACGAGCTAGTCGTAGATTGCTCCAACTCTTTAGAAGCTTGTATTCCTGAATAGCAAGATAAATTCGGTCGAAGTCAAAAAGCGCCATCGTTTCAGCGGCAATTTTGCCCATGTGACGGATGTTGCCTTCGCTGGCATTAGCTTTGTCCTGAGTAGCCAAAGCCTCCAGTTTGGGGTAAAGGTCTAAGCTGATGTGTGCTTCTTTGATTTTGCCTACGAACTCTTCAGGCGTTTCATACAGCCAAGGGTAGTGAGTGCGCTTAAAACCATTGACCTGATTGTCTTTGTAACCGTCTTTGAGTGAGAGTGTCTTTAGTTTATTTTTGGGAAGATTAGGACGAGTCTCAAAATCTAACTCAATGATTTCGTCCGAAGGCGTGATGCCTTCTTCTTTGAGATAGTCTTTGAAAGCGGCCATGTAGCCAGCATTAACACCAAAAATGTTTAAAGTTTCCAATCGTTCTAGATTGGCACCTTTTGGTCTTTGCGCTGGTGTGCTTCGCTTAAGAGAGTAATCTTTACCCTTCAAACGAACACCTCGACCAAACAATTGAATGATTTGGGAGCCTTCACCCTTGCCCATGTTGAGCAAGCCCATCGTGGAAACCCTCCAGCTACTCCAGCCTTCGGTGAACTTGCGAGAGCCAATCAGAACATTTAGCTGACTGTCTTTGTTGTTGAGAGTTCCAAAGGCTGAACCCCCGAAGTCATCTGCTTCAGCGTCAAAAATCTCGGCGTTTTCATCACTTTCAGCTTCCTTGAAGAAGCCAGCATCGTCGCCAATGTTAATAAGACCGAATGGCTCTGACTCTCCAACACGTAGAACCAATTCACCTTTGCTATTTTTTAGGTTAACAACTTTCAATCTTTGTTTGGCATCAGCATTGAACAATCGTTTGAGAATTCCGCTGTAAACCTCATCGACACTAAACTCCATTAGTGGTGTAAAGCGGTCATGAAAGATGTTACGACCCTTGCCATCCAGTAGACGAGCAGTGTTACCAATCAAATCCTTGAGCCAAACCTTGGCCTGAGATTCTTCATTCAAGAATCCTGCAAAGAAGCGGAGCACATTGAGGATGTCCGAATCTTCACCAGACACAGTGTTGCCAACAAAGACCCAAAGTGGTTTCTCGATGTTGAAGTCTGTTAATCGTTCACGATTGGTATCCCACAAAAATTGCTGTTGGTAGAAACTCAGCAAGCAAGCCGTGAAATATTGACGAGCTACATCTTCTTGACTGTAGTCTTCATCTTTGAGGTTCAGGATGAGAGACTCTTTGCCGTAACCATCCTCATAGAAATACTTGTAGGAGTAGTCAAACAGAATGTTCTTGGCGTAAACCTCACGGGTCGCCAAGGTTCTAGCTCGTCGCTTTTCTTCTGAGTTGAGCGATAGTTGAGCCTTCTGACCGTCATCCAATTTTTTGAGATTGGTTGTTTCGAAAAGCAGTTTGGCTTTCTTTTTCGCCAATTCAAGCTCCGCCTTCTCGACAGTGAGCCCCTTGGAAACTGCTTGTCCGAATGTCGCCGAATACTCAAATGCGAAACCACCACGCACCAATGATTCACGACGTGACATCCACGCACCAGCGGCAGTTCCTGTTCCTCGGTGACCTTCGTCAACCAAAACTAAGTTCCTACCTTCAAATGCTTCGACTGCGACAGTCTTGTCGCCCATTTCATCGCCAAGCTTGTTGATGTCAATAATTTCAATCGTGCCTTTAAAGACACCACTGCGATTTTTGTCGAATAAACGGCTGAAACCAAATCCAGAAAGATTCAGTTCACCCAAGTGCTGACGAGACAAACCTTCATTTGGCGTGAGGAGAATAATCTTGTCAGGGTAGACGTCACGACCTTTTTGGAAGTAATGAAGATACTGATGGATGTTCACGTGTAGAAGCAAAGTCTTGCCACTGCCCGTTGCATTCCAAAATGCCAGCTTGTTTAGCTCATCCGCTTGAAACGACTGAAATCTGTTATCAACTTCAGCGGTGGCATTGTATTTTTTCAGTTGCTCGTTAAGGCCATCAAGCAACTGTTGAGGCCTGTTGAAATACCAGTCCAAGTAAATTTCAGTGAACAACAATGACAAGTATTGAAAATACTTCATGTTGAGGGTTGTTCCCTCAAGCTTGTTCCTGCGCTCGGTGATGACGTTCCAGTGATGGACGATGTTTAAGTCATAACGCCTTAGTTCTTGCTCACTGATGAGGTCAACCTCAAAAAGATTGTGGGTTAGCTCATGGAAGAAGCATGTTTGACCATCTTCATCAATTCCTTCGTGTCTATCTTCACCAAGTCGAAACTTAAGTCCTTGCAGGCTTCCACCCTTGAAGAAACTCAAGCACCATTGATTAAGAACGAGTTGCTTATGAAAGCTTGCCATCTTTAAGCATCCATGCTGAACATGCGAGTCATAAACTCAGACTCAATTTGGCGAATTTTCAAAGTTTTGGTAACACCACCCTCGGACTCAGTGCTGGAAAAGACTGTTGGAATATTGTGGTCACCATTGATATAGACAACATCGAATTCGCTATCAGCAGGGTTGATTGCCAATTTCTCACACAGGCGATTTAGTTTCTCGTAGTCAACTTGTTCGGAATCTCTCCAAACAATAAGTGCTTTTTCACCATTTGGTAATTTGCCCGAGACTGTTGCGAATCCCATCTCCAGCTTCATATCAATGTGCTTAACATTCAAACCAATGAGATAGTTGAATGTTTCTACTAAGTCAACATGCCTCTCTTCGAAAGCACCCGCCGAATCAATTGACAACTTGAGCTTGAAGTCGAACGGATTCTTGAAGTCTGTTACCGACAACAATGAACCTCGACTTTCCACATCAAGCAAATACCTCAATAGATAGTCTTGCTGTGCCTCTTTTGACATTGACTTAAGTAAGCTCTCTTGTGTCGTGCTGCGACTTAAGGCTAAATTATTTAGAGTGTCCTCGTAACTTTCAAGCTTGATAACCTTGAAACCACATGAGACTCCTAGCTCAGAGTTCAAAGGTTTTCCATCCTTCCATTCTGGAGAGAAAACCACCTTTTGAATTCTTGGCTTCGTCACCTTGTCAAAGTAGTCACCTTGTTCAATCAAGATGAATTTTCGACTTCCTGAATCAGACCTATTCAATGCAATCGTGGCATCTGCTGTTGTGCCAGAACCCCCAAAGTAATCAAGAACAATCGCATCCGAATCTGCTTGACACACCCTTAGCGAGTCTTCCACAGCATGAATAGATTTTGGAAACGAAAACATTTCTGAGGCTCCAAATAGCCGTTTCAAATAGTTTGTTCCATACTCAGTAGATGAATATTCTTTCTTATCCCACACGGTAAGAGGTAATGTTCCTTCAATATTTAAACGGGCTTTCTTGTAGACACCAGGCTTACCTGTTTGGTCTAGACGAACGGAGAACTCTGACAAAGCAGCACGTGCTGACTCGTGTCCCCATTTCCATGTTTTCTCTTCACCATCAGGATTGACTGGGTAGGTTATCGACTCATCACCTATAGGTTGTTCCAGCAAGTTCCATTCTTCCGTTGTCGAATTCCACTCCATTTGTGGAAACCTAACCCCAGTCGTCTCTGAAATGAAAATCGGATAGAAAAGTTTTCTACGAGCATACCGATTTGCATTTGCACCACCATGCTTTCTAAAGTTCACCCATTCAAAAGCACCGCCTTCGTCAGAAAATTTATACCGAGAAATTTGTTGCTCAGAATGATTCAATCGACCGACTGATACATCCTCTGTTTTGCCCACAAAAATTCCGTATTCGTGAGCAATTGAGAAGCCCTTAGCTGTAGACCTTCCAGATGGATTGTTTTTAATAACAGCCACACCCAGCATCGAATCTTTGCCAAAGCATGACTCAATCAAATACCTAAGCCTCAAGAATTCAAAATCATCAATCGTTGCACATAAGACACCATCATTTCTCATCAGGTTCTTGGATAGCTCCAATCTATCCATCAACATTGATGCCCACGATGAATTTTTAAAACCATTTTTATAGATGATTTCCGATGCATCAGTGTTGTAAGGCGGGTCTATGTAAACACTCTTGATTTGTTCTTTGTATTTTTCTTGCAGTAAGTTGAGTGCTTGAAAGTTATCACTATGAATTAGTAGGCCATCAAGCTCTTCATCAAGATTGTGAATAGATGCAAGCAATGACGATTTAAACGAGGACTCAAACAAAGCCGTATCAACCATCAAAAATTGATGATTTTTAAGATACTCGGCAGTTCCTTGCTTTGCATTGTTGAACAATTCATTATCAACTTCACTAAGCAGTCCAAGCTCTTTCCACTGCGTCCATTGTGAAGCGTTACTTGCAATGATTGGGTAAAGAGATTCGGGGACTCTATCCAATGTGATGCAGTATTGAGTGCTCACTACGAACTTCTTTTTGAGCCACAGCTTCTTTTGAAAGTCTTCCAATTGGGCCAAAAAGGTTATCAAATCACTTGCTATTACTCTTAGATTTCTCACTAGAGCAAGTGTTTTATCGATAGAAGAAATGCTCTCTATTGATTGAATATCATCCAAATTGACGACTTCGTTTTTGATGTAGAAATCGAGTTCACGGCGCAGAAAGTGCCCAAGATTTTTATGGATGAAGTAATCAGCTTGATTTTTCGTCGTGTAACTTGTCAGGCATTTTTCCAACAATGTTCTCTGAGGATTCTTTTCAGTTGGCTCTCTTCTCCCTAATTCCAACCAACGACTCTGTATTGTTGGATTCGAAAGTAGTGCATCAACAGCTTTTAGGACCAACGAATCTTGCTTGGTGCCTTTGGCCATTGCTTTGTAGTCGAAGTTGATAGTTAGTTCGCCATCAGTCTCATCAATTGGTTGAACAGTTATTTCATATTCCTCACCGAATTCATCTTTTAAAATTCGTGTCTGAGAATCAACTAAGACAAATAGTCGGTCTTTGTCGTTGTCTTTGCGATTGTCTTTAGCTGTATCAGCCGCAACAAGCTTGAACTTTACGGAACGTCCATCATCAAGTTTGAATCCGTAGTTAGAAAAGTTTTCACCGCTCTTGGTGTAATACTGCTCCTTGTTCGCCCAGTGCAACACCACTTCTTCACCGCCGTATGGAATTGCATAGGTGTCACCCTTGAAGCGTCTTTGACTTATGAAGTCACCTTTGTCGTAGTAACGAGAGAAAAATGTCAACAGGTGGGTAAAGATTGCATTTTCATGTTCAACGCCACCTGAATTTAGGTCAGCAATTTTCTTTTTAAGTTCCTTAACCTTTGGCACGTCATCAGGATTCATTCCATCAGATTTGTATTGCGAAATCTTCTCAGTTAACTCTTTTTGAAGTGCTTCTAAATTTTCGGCTCCTGACTCAGCCAAACTCTGGACAACTTTGTTTTTTAGACCGTGTTCAAGATAGTCGTTCACCTCGGAGGAACGAGCATTAAGGATTCGGTAGACGCCGAAGTCCAGTTCAGGTCGGTCAATCTGAAAAATCTCTTTCAGCTTGCGAACCAAATCATCGTATTTGCTCATCTCAACTCTTCTCGGATTGTTTAAACCACAGCCCACTCAATTGTGAACAGGGTTTGGGTTTCTGTTTTCTGTGTCAGACGCTTTTCAAGCGCCTCAATCAAGCCATCTCGCTTGACAATAATTTCGTCTTCAACTTGGAAAATTTCTTGTCGTTGCTTTCTTTGCAACTTTTCTAATTTTTGAACCTTCTGTTGAATCTCATGCTGTTCATCAAGAGTAGTTGCTACTCTCGCTTGTCTCTGTGCCAATTTGATTTGTTCTTTGGTATCTCTCAATGCTCTTTCAGCCGCCAACACCAAATCATCAGCCCACTTCTCAAGCTTTTCACGTGCCTCATTGAAGTGCTTATTGTTTTCCTCTAGTGATTGACTGATTGTCGCTTTCGCATGCCGTTCCGATTCAGCGTGTAGCCTGCTGACAATTGACTCTGAAATGGTCACAGCTTGACAACTTTCCGCCATGCAATTGAACAGTTTCTCACATGCCTCGTGCTCCATCGGAGTGCCATCAGCCTCAATGCCAGAGAAGAGTAAATATTCTTCTCGTTCGTAGCTCTCAACTGACAGCATCTTTAAGGTCAAATAACCAGTTTTTCCACGAAGCGACTCAACAATGTGAAGTCTTGTTGGGTGCTTGCTGATGTTGAACACAACCTTTGCAGGCGGTGTATCCAACTTCTTGCCTGTATCGATTACGTGCTCACCCAATGGATGTGAAAGCCGATACAGATAGGAACCATAGTCAGCCTCTTCTCGGTCCACAGCTTTTGGTGAAGACTTAGAAATTAGATGGTAGTGACCATTTGGAATTTCATTGGCAGGCGACTTAATTAATTCAAATGAAAGGTCTGAATCATCGAACTTGGCCGACTTGTCCAGCATGAACTGGGTCACAGTCCAAAACCTTTTGCTAAATTTATCTAACTGAGCCTTAGCATCCGAAAGCTGAATTTTCAATCGCTCATGAACATCTTCATCAAAGTTCTCAAGCAAGAGACGCCTCGTGTCGCTCATCCTTGCCTGAATCTTCTCATCCATTTCTTTTTGAAGTGCTTTAAATGCAACTTCAATTTCTTCGGGTGTTCGACATTCTTGATAGATGGTCAGTATTCGCTTTTCGAAGTCAACGCCAGATTCAATGCTACCGAGCACCTCATCTGACGCACCAAACACACCGTTGAAGAGATTGAACTTTTCAGTCAGCAGTTCAAGAACTCTCCTGTCTGCTTGATTTCTTTCATTCAAAAAGTTGATTACAACCACATCATGCTTTTGGCCATAGCGGTGGCAACGACCAATTCGCTGTTCAACTCTCTGAGGGTTCCATGGCAAGTCATAGTTAATTACCAAGGAACAGAACTGAATGTTTACACCTTCAGCGGCGGCCTCAGTAGCAATGAGAATAGTTCCGGTGTCTCTGAAATATTCAATCAATGCAGTTCTGATATCAATATCCCGAGAGTCTGTGATTCGTCCACCGCTTTGATTGTTCTTTAGCCATGCTTCGTAGATGGCTGATGCTTCAGGACTATTGTTAGTGCCGCTAAAAAGCACCACTTGTCCTTTGTAGCCATTACTTTCAAGAAAGTCCTTGAGGTAGTTTTGTGTTCTTCGGGACTCTGTAAACACCAACGCTTTTCTCTGAGCACCTGTCTGAGCCATTTGCTCAAAGCCAATATCGAGTGCACTTAGAAGACTTCTTGACTTAGTGTCAGTGCCAATGTTTCTAGCGAAATCACCCAACAACTCAAGTTCTTTGATTTCATCATTAAGTTTTTTACGGTCAATATGCTCAGCCTTTGGCACCTCTTCTTCGAACTCTTGTAGTTCAAGAATTTCATCTAGGAGGTCGTTTTCCATGTCCTCATCAGCGATGAGTGCTTCAGCAAATTCAGGATCGTCTTGAATTTTTTCGTCTCGCAGTTGCTCTAGACGGACCTTCATTGTTTCAAGAGTGCCTGCTACCGCTGATGACGACGAAGCTAAGAGCTTCCGCAAGATGAGTTCCGTTAGGTGCCTTTGGCGATGAGGTATTGCATAACTGCTTTCCCTCAAAAGAAAATCACTCACGGCCTCATAGAGTTTGTGTTCATCATCTGTAGGTCTGAATGGTCTTGTGATGGCTTTCCGCTCGGTGTAGCGAATGTATTCAGTAACTTGATTGCGAAGAGTTCGACGACAGAAGCCTGCCAGTCGCTCCCTTAGACCAGCTAGGTCACCACCAGAAGACACGTATTGACTTCGGAATGCGTTTACATCACCAAAGATGTGCTCATCAATCATGGTTGACAAGCCATACAACTCAAGCAATGAGTTCTGAAGTGGGGTTGCTGTCAATAAAAGCTTGCGAGAGTCTTCCGTAGCCCACTTTAGACCTTGACCAATCTTGTTACTTTCTCTGTATGCGTTCCTCAGCTTGTGGGCTTCGTCGATGACGACCAAATTCCATTGAATCGACTTCAGTTCCTCACGAATCTTGTTGGCATAGTTGTATGACAGAACAACGATTGCCTTTTGATTCAGAGGTGATAGCCCCTTCTTCAGAAAATCTCTTGACGTTTTGGCATCCAAAACTACAGAAGGTAGGTTGAACTTCTCTTCTAACTCCAATGCCCATTGCTTGCGAAGCGAGGCTGGACAAATGACCATGAGCCTACGTCTTCTCTCTGACCAATACTGACAAAGAACGATGCCAGCCTCAATGGTCTTACCAAGACCCACCTCGTCTGCAAGCAGGACCCCCTTAGATAAAGGGGACTTCAATGCGAACAATGCCGCATCAATCTGGTGAGGATTCAGATCAACACTTGCATCAAACAAGGACTGAGATAGCCGACCAACATCATTTGGGGCATGTCTGCGAGTAAGTTCGTGCGAGAAGAACTTGGCATGAAACGATGTAATCATGTCCCGTTTGTCGTCAATCTGAGAATTATTGGATTATTTTAAAAATGGGAAGTTACCCCACCCAGAGGGGAAGCTTCCCATTTGGATTATCCATATATTTCTTGGGACTTTAGGCCTATCGACCCCCTTGGCTGGAGAGATGTTCGGGAGGCGACCTAGGCTACTTTTCGGAAGCTTCTGCGTCACCCATGAGGATTTCTCTGTGCGGCCACGAAAAAGTCATAAGAACGGGGCCGTTTATGGGCTTTCTGCGCTTTTTCAGGGGACGGTTGGGGACTGGCTCTCGGTCCCCGACTGAGACATTGTTAGATTGCTTGCGGAGCGCACGTTGCTCCATGACGTAGTTGACGATTTCGACTGCTTTCATACTTTCTGACCTCTCTTTGGTTGTCAGAAGTATTTAGACAAGGGGTGGAAGGCGGATTTCAGAGCCAGACTGTCGGCTGAATCGTGCCAATCTGGGCTTTAAGCCCCATTCCAAATGTTTTCCGTAATTTGGTAACTACCGATGTGTGCAAGCCATTCAGATGAGGCGCTAGGCGCATTCCAAGGCTTCTGCTTCACGGAGAATGCGATACGTTGTGCCAACACCCACGCCCACCGTTCGAGCGATATTTGAAATACTCATTCCACGAGCCCTAAGTTCGACCACGCACGTTTCCGTTGATGCGTTAATTAACGAGGGGCGTCCCAGTCGAACGCCATTGGCTTCGGCCTGTCTCATACCTGCACGAATTCGAATACTACATTTTTGAGTCTCGGCTTCTGCAAGATACGACAACACTTTCATTGTTTCGTGCCCAGTCTCACCGTGTGTGGAGATGCATTGTTTGTAGAAGTAGACGCCCACCTTATGCTTAGACAGGACCTGCACGAGGTTCAGCATATGTGAGATTGATGTGCCGAACAGTGCCATGTCGTGCACAAGCACCAATTCCATGACACGTTCTTCTGCGGATTTCACAAGACTGATGAGGCCTGAGATAGATTTTGCAGGCTTGTTCCAGATATCAGTGTCTGAGAATGAGCGCACAATTTTCATTGTGTGTTGTTCTGCATACTGACTCAGAACTTTATGCTGGTCAATGATGTCTGTTAGTGGTGCGTTGGCTGTGTAAATGACTGCTCTCATGGGGTTCCTAGGCGTTCAAAAAAGGCCTGGAATGTATCCCGCAAATCAATTTTCACCAATCGGCCTTATGGCCTACAGACGCAACCAACTCTCCAACTGTTTGATTTGTGCTGCGTCGATGCCAATCGAAGAATTGCACAAGATGAGTGCTTCACCAACTGCTTCTGGAAATTCAAACTTGCTGTCATCGATTATTTTGTAATCTTTGATTCCGTATGCACGAACGTAAGCTTGAATTTCTTTAAAACGTGCATGACGTCCAACCACGGCTGGACCTGTGACATTGACAACCAGATTCGCAAGACATTTTGGTAGGAATGCCTTGAGTTCAACTGGACTGTAGCTAAACCTCCAAGAACTGGAGACGACGATTTCCACACTACGTGCAAACGGTCGAAGGCATTCATCCAGTAGATGTGCACGATTGAAGCGTTCGCTTACCTGATGATGCGCTGGGTGGCATACGCCGTCATAGTCTAGAAAAATGTGTTTCAAACTATCCAGTTAGTGTTGACGAAGAGTAGACAGCATCGTTGTTTGAGGGATTGTATAAATGCATCCCAGTTGTATGGAGCATTCAAGTCTCTATCTATTGGATAGTCATGGTTGACTTCTCCATGAATGTTACTAAGCAACCTTATCTCAATTTTCCATTGGTGAGCATTTTTAAAATTCGACTCAACATTTGTCTTAACTTCTAATCGGCACTCATCGATTACCGAATCTTCTTCAAAATTGTAGAGTTCGAAATGGAATTTATATTTGTTGAAAATGTGGCTACTCGAAGGAATTGAGTAGTGACAGGACTTAAAGCTCTGAGTGTCTGAAGGAAGTGAATGAAGGATTGCACAATATAAATTTAACAATCCTTCCTTAGTTACATAGTCATCCAATTTAAGTCTAAATTGATGTGGGTTTTCGTTTTCGAAATTGCAGTTATTTGTAGTTTGGAACTTAGCCGTAGCTGTTACGTAAATCATAAAAAATAGTCGCTATCTTTGTGCGACCTCCTTAGATGAATTTTACCATTTTGAGCTACTTTTGCCAATGAAAAACAGACTCAAAAAATCAATACTTTGCCCATGAAAATGGCATGTATTGGTAATCGATATACCCATACTTTTCGTCGAAAGCCTCGTCTCTTAAAGCTTGAGAAATTTTGTCCCATCCCTCAATAGAAGCCTGATTACTAGACTTGAACTTGCGCACGATTTCCGTTGCAATCATCTGCTGAATATCATTCATTTGCGACACCCTCTTTGGGTCACTGACGTGTATTATTTTTTGTGTTTCGAGGTAATCGTTCAACGTTATCAAAGCTGTGTTGGCTAAAGGTAGCTTCCTTGCCAATATGCATGACCAATACCCCTCACTGCGGCCGAGACACGTGACCGAAAACAGTCTCACTGTTAGCCATGGGTGCAATCTCTTCATTGCGTCGTAAAGTAACTCTTCAAATGGGGGTTCTGGTTGGATAAATGTATTGTTTTCTTGCATGTAAATATTTATCCATAGACTCAAAAAAAACGGTCAAAAAAAAGAAGGACGCAGACTCTCAGGTCCGAACAGAGATTCAAGGGATAGGTATGCAGGAACAAGTAACCAAGGATGAGTAGACCAGTTAATTGGGGAGCTACGCTCCACCAAAAACGCCTTCACTTAAGATTCATATGTATCGCTTCACTCAACATATGAACTTAACTTCGTCGTTAGATTTCCAAGGAATACATCTTCACCTGAGAAGATATCTTTTCTATAAGTTCGTTAGGTTTTTGAGTGCTCTTGTCCCCGCACACCGTAACCAAGAAAGACACGTCTGATGATTAAGCTACAAGTGAACGGGGTTGTTCTTTCGACTATGCGCTTGTTGCTAAATGACAAGAAGAAAGACAAGGCTCTTGGATACCTAACAAAGTATGTATCAACACTTGAGCTCGAACTAAACAAGTCTGTAGCTCGGGGACTTTCCGTTCTGGCTTGGAGATTCAAATGTTATGACCTTGCACTATCTCCACTTCACAATGTCGGTGGCCAGATTTCGCCATTAGGAGGCATAAGAGTTCACAAATGGCTTTTGATAAATGGGTTGAACTTGATTGACGACAAACCCAATATTCGTAAAGCAAACAATTTCACCAAGGAAATTTCTTTGGTGAAGTTCACCAAATTAGTTAAGTTAGTCGAGCAGAACTGCCTTGCTAATTTGAGGAAGATGACAGCTTCACAGTTCAACCATTTTCTGAATACACCTTCACCTGATGACATTGCGCTATATCAACCAATAATTGATGAAGCAAACAATTTATCCAAGAAGCAAAGGTTGATTGACTACGACGTTGTTGAGATTGATGTTCATTCACTGGAAAACTACATTCGAATGATTGTTGCTGGTCAATACAATTTGACCCCTCTTCAAGAGGAAACGAACGCACGGCAAGCAATCTCAATTCTTCGGATTGCCCAACTCAACAACAATCTTCTCCCGCAGAAGAAGAAGCGAAGTGAGTTCGGAAGAATCTACTATGAAGGGCACAGTGTTCAAAGTGTTCATAAGACTCTTCGTAAGGCGATGCTCGGCACATCATTTGAATACGATGCCAAGTCATGCGCCCCCAATTGGAAATATGCATTTGCTCAAGACTACTTGAACTCAATCAATTCCATTGCATCTGTGGGTGATGAGTTCTATGGAACTGAGCATTATTTGTTTTACAAAAAAGAGTTTTACAAGCAAGTGATTGCTGACACGTTTGATTCGGAATCAACTTGGTCTGAAGATAAAAAAACAGAAAAAATCAAAGAAACAATGACCTCTCTCAGCTTCGGTGCAAAGATGGTCGAGGCGACTTGGACTAGCTCAAACGGAGTTCAGAAGCAAACTTCAATCATGGATATTTTTAAATTTCCAGATGAACGGCAGAGGTTTCTGAAGTCACCATCAGTTGTTCGATTTAAGTTGGAACAGCAAGTTTTGGACAACTACATCAGCGAAACTTTCAGAAACAAGTATCCAGACATCGATTCTCTCAAAATCCTTAAATCTCAATCTGGTCGGCGCAGTCAACCGAAAGTCATTGCTTGGTTGTATCAGCATGCCGAAACACACATGATGAATATCGTCCGAGATGAGTTGAGAAAATTAGGCAAGACACTGCTTGCCAATGTCCACGATGCTGTTGTTATTCGTGAGCAACTGACTCAGGATGAAATAAAAGTCATTGAAAACGAAGTTCGCTACAGGACGGCCGTCACTAACTTCAGTCTGGGGGAGACCCCATACCCTTGAGCGCAGACTACTTTGCGACGGGGCGGCAATCACCGCAGAAAAAATGGCTTTTATTCAATAGACGTTTGTAACTGCCCATGGCACGTGGTTTATGCTGACCACACTTCATACAACTCATTGTGCTATTCCCATTGCTGGGTGTGCCAAATGGAGTGCCTGATACTTTGCTCTTGTATCTAAGCCCAGTTGCATCGATTTTGGTTTCTGTTGCATCTCTACTCATGGTGATTATTTTCCCACGAGTCACTCTTCATCAGATGAAGGCTTCTTTCTCATTGATTCAAGGAACGCAAGTCGTCCTTCGATTGCCGCAGGATTCACTTTTAACGGTGGCACCTCGAATTCTTCTCCAGCAAATTCACCCTCAATAGATGCCAAGAATTCATGCATTTCATTGATTGCACGGTCAATCCTTCTGCGTTCTTGTTCCAAGAAGCTAACGCACTCAAGCAACTTCGTATGAAGCTCTGGTGCCGCCGCTAGAAGTTTTGCTGTTGCCGCCTCTTTTTGACGTGTGACCTCTTTGGACTTTGTCACCGAAGTGGGTTGTTGCATAACTCTTGCAAGCCTGCCTCCATCGCTATCAATGATGGTATGGCTATACAAAATGTCACTTCTATCTTCGGCACTTCGCCAAGGGGTATTGCGGATGTATTTCATATCTCAACTTAATTCTCTTTTCTCACCAATTCGTAGGCCTCTTACATTCACGAAGCTATCGACCATTTGAGCAATCTCTTGCCATTGGTCCAAATAGTCGTTCCATCCCTTCAAAAGTAGTGGTTGATTTTTTTGCATCTCTAGGAACTCAGGGTTGAGGTGATTAATAAAGAGGCGAATGTATAGAACAAGTAACTTGTCGTCACTCTTGTCTGATTTCCCCATTTTTTCAAGAGCAATTCGACAGTAAGTTTTTTTGATGTTTCCAACCCTAACTTTGTCTGCTTCGTTTGTAAGAGTGGGAAGAAGGTCGTTCAATTCGTTGATAGCTTGAGTCATCTTCTCAAGCTCAATCGCAGATGGAGCCGACTTCTCGTAGTCTTCCAAAATCTCTACTAGCTCGTTAATTTCTTCATTGAATTTTGTATGCATCAATGCCTACCTTTCGCTTCATCAAACGCAAATTCAAGTGCTGTTTCCATGCGTTACAGGACATTACTACTCTGCAAGCGTCAGTCTGAAGAAAACTCCCAAAGCTTTGAGAGTTTCATCCTTGGTGAGTCCTTTGCCAGTTTCGGCATCAAATGAGTTTCCAATGAACTCAATCAATGAGTCACGCATTTCCTCCACATCAGAGAACAGAACGTAAGCACCGCTTGAAGTCTGCTCAACTGGACCGTGAGCATCAAATCTATTCATCATCCTCTCCATTCACCCATCCAATGCCATCTGAGAAGCAACTCTCTTCGAACGAACGAGCGTCGTAATAGTTCCCCTTGGGCATTTCTCCCAGTCCGACCATAGGTCCATCTCCGTGTCTACGAAAGCTATTTCGCTCCAGACCCTTGATTGCATCCTCAAGAGAGTTGAACTCTAGAGAGTCAACTACCGCATACCTATTTCTAAGTTGAAGGCTGGTGTATTGCTTCGATCTCAACATTGTTGTGCCACAGTCGTAGAAGAAATATACGGTTACGTTTCCATCATGGTGCGGCTCAAGGATTGCCCATTCGTGTTGAAGCATTCCATGAATCTTTATCCATACGTCAGTTGACTTGATGTGAAACAGCGGAGGACCACTTGAATCATATGGCAAGGCTGTTGAACCTTTCGTCTCTTTGCGATAACTCCAAGCATCAGCAAGCTCTCCATCGTCTTCTGGAATTCGCTTCACGTAGGAGTCTTCACGCAAAGCCAGTGAGTAGATTAACTCTGCCTGTTTCGCATATTCGTAACCAAAATCAAACTCTAAAACTGCCATTGCTTCTTTGAATTCACCAAGACAACGAAGCAATTCAGCTTTAATCAGAACGCCTCTTTCATTGCGTTCATTCATCAATCCAAGCAATGCTGAAATGTTCTCCAACTCCTTTGGGCTGTATTGCTTTAATTCATCATTCCGTCTGTCGTCGTTAAGTAGTTGAAACAGTGTGAATCGCAAATACACTTCTTTCTCATCACCCAACTGACCAGACTCCAGAACTTCCCAATATTGGTCAGCATTCAGTTCTTGGTAATGAGGCAACTTTGACGACTCTTCATTGAAGGTGCTCCCTTCAAGGTGGGCGATTTCTTCCAGTTCATACAGCCAGACAAAAGAATTGCAATGTGGGCACGAAGCAGCAGCAGGCACATTCGGAAACATGGGGGCTTCCATCTTTCCATCAGTCCAAAACTTTGCCCTGCGAGTATTGCCACTGGCAATAGTGCGTTGCTGGAAGTGCCCACCACAAGAGGTGCATTTCTTAATTAAAGTCGGACCTGGAGTCATTGAATCTTCCTGTTTTGCTATGTATTAAACCTTAACATTCAATCAAAATTTATGCGAACATTGTTCGCAAACAGGAGTGCCAATGATTACCTCACCGACGCCACAAAAGATCAAAACAGTCAGGACATCCTTGGGTTACACCCAGAAAGAAGCCGCCGAAATGGTTCACGTCACCCTGAGAGCTTGGCAACTCTGGGAAGCTGGTCAAAGGCGGATGCCTTCTGGTCTATGGGAGTTGTGCGTTATCAAGGCTGGACTACATCCGCTATACAAGACATCTAAATGATTCAGGTCAATCAAAAGACTCAAGGAAAGGTCATATGAACACTATTGCCAAGCCCACTTTGAAATCCCTGTATTTGCAGATGCGATTCGATGGACAGAATCTCTCCTGCGGAACGGGTTTTGTTGTTTTCGCAAAAAGTGGGGCACCAGTCCTAATTACGGCAAGGCACAACTTTACTGGACGACACCAAGATACCGACAAGCTTCTTTCGAGGTATGCATCCATACCAAATGAGGTAGTGATTCATCACAATAAAAAAGGCAAGCTAGGCGAATGGGCGCATCGAGTTGAAAAAGTGCTTGTGGATGACATTCCGTGTTGGGTTGAACACCCAGTGTTGGGTGCAAATGCAGATTTCGTGGCCTTGAGATTGCAATCACTTGAGGACGTGGACTTACATGTTTATGACCCTCAAAATGTTGGGCATAACTTTCTTATTTGTCCCGCAGACCCTGTCAGTGTCATTGGTTTCCCATTCGGTTTGAAAACTGATGGCTATCCCATCTGGGCAACTGGCTTTATTGCCTCCGAACCGTCTATCGATGCAGAGGGGATGCCTATTCAACTAATTGATTGCCGTTCACGTGAAGGTCAATCAGGTTCTCCTGTTGTGGCCTACCACGGGAGTGGTTCCATACCAATAGCAGTTGGCACTTTTGCCATCATGAATGAACCTGCTGAACGGTTCATCGGTGTCTACAGTGGACGTGTTAACAATGAGTCTGACCTAGGCAAAGTGTGGAAAGCATCTGCAATTAACGAACTCATACAAACGCTGTAACCATCAAAATGCCAACACCCCGCAAATACATCTGTCCTAGCTGTAAAGCCAAAGAAGGCGTGGACATCATCTACGGCATGCCATCCCACGAACTATTCGAGATGGCAGAACGTAATGAGGTTGCATTGGGCGGATGTGTCCTTGAAGAGAATCAGCCTGAACGACTGTGTCTCTCATGCAGTCATGAGTGGCAAATC
>NZ_NESD01000006.1 GCF_003063545.1 Limnohabitans sp. Jir61
TGATGAATCCATTGCTGCCACCTAACGCACCTCCGAATATCACATTGCCTTCACCTGAGTCCACCGTCAGTGTGCGTGGGCTTGTCGTGCCCTGTACGGTTGAACCAAAACTCACACCTACACCTGTCAATGTCGTGTTCTGACCCAAGGTGACTGCGCCGCTATAGCTTTGTGCTTTGCCTGTGGTCGTCACACTGCCGCCATTGATTGCGGTGTTACCCAACACGCTCAGGCTATGTGCGCCACTCACCACATCTGCAAACGTCACTTGAGATGCCGTCAATGTCGTGTCCGCGCCTAAGGTCACAGTACCGCTGTAGTTTTGATTAGCGCCTGTTGTCGTGACTTGGCTTGCATTGATGATGGCATTGCCTACCACACTCAAACCACTACTGCTTGTGACATTTCCACCGAAGGTCACCGTTGAACCGGTCAGTGTGGTGGCCTGGCCCAACGTGACTGCGCCGCTGTAGCTTTGTGCTTTGCCTGTGGTCGTCACACTGCCGCCATTGATTGCGGTGTTACCCAACACGCTCAGGCTATGTGCGCCACTCACCACATCTGCAAACGTCACTTGAGACGCCGTCAATGTCGTATCCGCGCCTAAGGTCACAGTACCGCTGTAGTTTTGATTAGCGCCTGTTGTCGTGACTTGGCTTGCATTGATGATGGCATTGCCCACCACGCTCAAACCACTACTGCTTGTGACATTTCCACCCAAGCTCACCGTTGAACCGGTCAATGTTGTGTCTTGACCCAACGTGACTGCGCCGCTATAGCTTTGTGCTTTGCCTGTGGTCGTCACACTTCCGCCATTGATTGCGGTATTACCCAACACGCTCAGGCTATGTGCGCCACTCACCAGATCTGCAAACGTCACTTGAGATGCCGTCAATGTCGTGTCTGCACCCAGGGTCAAAACTTCCCCATAAATCTGTGTACCTGTCGTGGTCACAGTTGCACCGTTGATCTCCACCGTGCCATTGGCATTGGTTTGCAGGCTTGTCACTTGTACTGGTGCAGAGAAGCGTGTCATGCCACCGCTGTTCACCGTCACATCGCTGATGAATCCATTGCTGCCACCTAACGCACCTCCGAATATCACATTGCCTGCACCTGAGTCCACCGTCAGTGTGCGTGGGCTTGTCGCGCCCTGTACGGTTGAACCAAAACTCACACCTACACCTGTTAATGTCGTGTTCTGATCCAACGTGACTGCGCCGCTATAGCTTTGTGCTTTGCCTGTGGTCGTCACACTGCCGCCATTGATTGCGGTGTTACCCAACACGCTCAGGCTATGTGCGCCACTCACCACATCTGCAAACGTGAATCC
>NZ_NESD01000007.1 GCF_003063545.1 Limnohabitans sp. Jir61
CTCCGTTTCCGCCAGCAACCTCTAAAAAGCCGTTGTCAATCAACGGCTTTTTTCATTTCCATCCGAGTAACAGGTGCAGGTTACCACCGTATTTACCACTCGGCCTAGGCCAAGTTCCACGTTTTAGGCCCAAATACAACGACCGTGGGATGAGCGTGGAATCACAGTGACCCAATGTCACTCCCCCAGAGAACTGCTCCCCATACATCCCCTGACTGTTCCAGACGCCTTCAACGGTGCCAGCGGATATCTTGACGTTGGATTCATATCTTGACGTGGATATACAGCACCTAGCCCCATACGTTCGATGACATCCAGCCCATAAACAGGCATATGTCCACCGATACGTTCATCTGATAGACCGTAGGAGACGTTAGACCCACTGTGGAAGAGCACCTCTTGATGCTTTTTACAGTTCAAGAACGTGCCAGACGGTGCGGCTAGATGACTGAGGGTGGATACGAACTTATTTGAGCCACCTACCCCATACGGCAGACGTTGTGAACGTCAATACCTACCTGTGGATGCTCTCATTAACTGCCATTCACGAGATTTGCCACTGACTCGGAGAACTGGGTATCAAGCTTGGCAAGTGACGTGATGACATCATCCCAATACACGTCTACACCCAACTCCATCTCGCATCGCTTGACTGCTTCAATGAAGGTGTTCGGCGTTTTGATGTCGCCCACGGAGTGAATTAAGAACCACTTACGCTTGGTTTTGCCATCCAGATACTCATCACTGAACTTTCGTGCCAATACGGTGAAGACTCCCTTTTTCGTTCGTGTGGTGACGATGTAGTCTTCCCAGTCACTCCACATGTTGTCGTTTTCGACCTGATAGAGGATTACGGCAGGTGACCTTGCGAACGCCAGTGCGTGGGAGTTAGACATTGGGTGGTCTATCTGCTATCGGGACGAATTAGCCCCATGAGTTTGACGATACGGTTCTTCTCGACTCGTTCAAATGCCACACAGAAGTTGTCTCGTATGGAACTGGTTAGTTCTTTGTCGTCTTCGCAGAAGTGAACTTCCTTTTCACAGGCATGGCAGAGCCGAATCTTTTCCTTGTTTGTATCTTCCAACGTCTCCCAGTCGGCCTCACACTTGTAGGCGAAGACACAGTTCCTGATTTCGTATTGGGAATCGTTGGAGTTCATGGTTGGGGTGAGTGGTGATT
>NZ_NESD01000008.1 GCF_003063545.1 Limnohabitans sp. Jir61
GTGTGGCGGCCGCCTTCGTCTTTAGACAACACATAGATCTCAGCTGTGAAGTGAGTGTGTGGCTTGACTGAACCTGGCTTGCACAGCACTTGGCCGCGCTGCACGTCTTCGCGCTTTGTACCGCGCAACAAGATACCAACGTTGTCGCCAGCTTGGCCTTGGTCCAACAATTTGCGGAACATTTCCACGCCAGTACATGTTGTCTTGACTGTGTCAACGATACCCACGATTTCGATTTCTTCGCCGACTTTGATGATGCCGCGCTCGACGCGACCAGTCACCACAGTACCGCGGCCAGAGATGGAGAACACGTCTTCCACTGGCATCAAGAAAGCACCATCCACAGCGCGCTCAGGCGTTGGGATGTAGCTATCCAAAGCAGCAGCCAACTTCAAAATGGCTTCTTCGCCCAATGGGCCTTTGTCGCCTTCGAGGGCCAGCTTGGCTGAACCTTGAATGATTGGGGTGTCGTCGCCTGGAAAGTCGTACTTTTGCAGAAGTTCGCGAACTTCCATTTCGACCAATTCCAACAATTCAGCGTCGTCCACCATGTCGCACTTGTTCAAGAACACGATGATGTAAGGCACGCCCACTTGGCGAGCCAACAAGATGTGCTCGCGAGTTTGTGGCATTGGGCCGTCAGCAGCTGAACACACCAAAATAGCGCCGTCCATTTGAGCAGCGCCAGTGATCATGTTTTTCACATAGTCGGCGTGACCAGGACAGTCCACGTGAGCGTAGTGGCGAGACTCAGTCTCGTACTCAACGTGAGCTGTGTTGATCGTGATACCGCGAGCTTTTTCTTCTGGAGCCGCGTCAATTTGGTCGTAAGCCTTAGCTTCGCCGCCGAACTTCAAAGACAGGATCGTGGTGATCGCAGCTGTCAAAGTTGTTTTACCGTGGTCAACGTGACCAATGGTGCCAACGTTCACGTG